>NZ_FOXY01000004.1 GCF_900115865.1 Donghicola eburneus
TTTTCTCCGTTCGGGATCGAAAACCTGAAAGAGCGCATCGAAATGGATCAAGACCACGCGCATTGACCGCGCCGTGGCCTACGCCGAATGCTTACCTTTGGTGAGAGATTTGTAGCCAAACCTTTTGTTCGATCAGAGTTCTACAAGAACGATGTAGTTGAAGATTTTTTCAAATTTTCACTGGGACACGAGAACTTCACAATATCAGGCACTGCATCTTCAAATACTTCACTAACGCTGCCACAGCTTTCGTTGCTTCGCCTCGCGCATCTAGTTCTCGATGGTCATCGCCCCTCTACAGAGCCAAAGAAAAATCCTTCATTTTTTGAAGCGAGAAGCTCTTTCGGCCGCAGCATAAGCGAACATATCAATGCCCGTAAGCTCGGAGAAAATGGCGCCAAACTGCGTCTTCCAGACGTATTTGTTGAGCGGGTGAAAACAAGATACTCGAAAGATGCAAATGCACTTGATGAGACGTTCTTTGGTGGCAATGCTATGAGCACGGCGCTGGAAAGTTGTGGCACGAAGGCAACCAGAGAAAGCCAGTCCATGGAAGTTGGGGATTATTTCAATAGAGAAACCATAGAAGCTTTCTCCGCGACTACAGAAATTATGGCAAAAATGTTAGTAAAGAACCCAAGGCGTTTCGCGAAGATGGTATCTGCGACGCGTCTGATGTTTGAGTAAGTCTTTCAAACAAAGCGAGCATGCCCAGTAGCCATTTCTTTGTTTGACCTTGGTGACCCCGACAGGATTCGAACCTGTAACCTGCCCCTTAGGAGGGGGCTGCTCTATCCAGTTGAGCCACGGGGCCACGCGGGCCTCTTGTGGCTAAAACAAATGTCCAGCGCAACCCTAATGGTTCGTACTGGACACTCGGGCCGGTTGGGACAAAGATGGAAATAAGCAATAGACGGAACGGCCATGACCAATACCCCGACGCGCCCGCTTACCCTGCGTGATGTTTCCGAAGCCTCGGGCGTCTCCGAAATGACAGTCAGCCGCGTTCTCAGGAACCGCGGCGACGTGTCAGAGGCAACCCGCGAACGGGTCCTCAAGGCGGCGCGTGAACTGGGCTATGTCCCGAACAAGATTGCCGGAGCGTTGGCTAGCCAGCGCGTTAATCTGGTGGGCGTCGTTATTCCGAGCCTGTCGAACATGGTCTTTCCAAACGTGATGACTGGCATCAACGAGGTCCTGAGCAAGACTGATTTGCAGCCCGTTGTGGGCGTAACCGATTACAATCCAGAGACCGAAGAGCGCGTTTTGTACGAGATGCTTTCTTGGCGGCCGTCGGGCGTCATCATCGCAGGTCTTGAACATTCGGATGCCGCACGTGCGATGATGGTCGCTGCGGGCATTCCTATTGTTGAGATCATGGACGTGGATGGCAAATGCGTCGACAGCATGGTCGGTATTTCTCATCGCCGTGCCGGCCGCGAGATGGCACAGGCGATCATCAAGCAAGGCTACAAGCGCATCGGCTTCCTTGGCACCAAGATGCCGATGGATCACCGTGCCCGCAAACGCTTCGAAGGGTTTACAGAGGCGCTCGCCAAAGCAGGTATCGAGATCGCAGATCAGGAGTTCTACTCTGGCGGGTCTGCATTGCTCAAAGGGCGCGAGCTGACCCAAGAGTTGCTCGAACGCACGCCAGATCTGGACTTCATCTATTACTCGAACGACATGATCGGCGCAGGCGGCATGCTGTGGCTACTGGAGCAAGGGATCGACATCCCGGGTCAGATCGGCCTCGCTGGCTTTAACGGGGTCGAGCTGTTGGACGGTCTGCCGCGCCAGCTGGCGACAATGGATGCCTGCCGCAAAGAGATCGGCCAAAAAGCTGCTGAAATCATCGCAGCAAGAAACGACGCAGATTCCCCAGATCCCGAGAGAATCGTGGAGCTGACACCGCGCATCGCCTTCGGAGATACATTGAAGCGATACTAGGTAGCCCTCTAGTTGCCGTTAACGTAAGGTAACGTAACGTAAGCTTACGTGTTTTGTGTCTAAGGTATTATAGACTTAGGGTAGTTGATTGTATACAACCATCCCAACGACAGCGTGTTGTGCTGTCGAGTATGAGTTCCAAGTTTTTTGGTATCGAGTGCTCGTTTAAAGAAGCAGAGCGGCTTCAGTGAAATTGGGAATGGCCTGGCGCATCGCGTCGGGTCATTTTCTTTTCGGACCTCCCTTTTTTCTCTTCAAAACAGACCGTGACTTTGTCGCGCAAAGGCTTGATCATTCCACTTGGGAATAACGTCGAGCCAAGGCGTCACAACATTTCCCCGTCACATCATGTAAGGTCATTGCAATTCGCTTGCCACATTGAGGTCATCCTGATGTCAGAACCAGAATTCACCCATCCCGACGACATCCGTAGCCGCTTTTCCGCAGCAATGTCAGAGATGTATCGGACCGAAGTCCCAGCTTACGGCACCCTCATGCAGATCGTTGCAGACGTGAATGCCGACGTGCTGGACGGCAACACTACATTGCGCGCAGATCTTGAGGAAACAGATCAGCTGTCTCGTATTTCCGAAGAACGGCACGGAGCGATCCGGCTCGGCACAGCCGAGGAACTGGAAACGATCCGGCGGCTTTTCGCTATCATGGGCATGCACCCTGTCGGGTACTACGACCTGACCGAAGCAGGCGTCCCCGTGCACTCTACCGCGTTCCGCCCCGTAGGCGAGGCAGCTCTGCGCCGCAATCCGTTTCGAGTCTTTACCTCACTCTTGCGACTCGACTTGATAGCGGACGAAGCTCTCCGTGATACTGCTCGCATGGTGCTGGACGCGCGGCAGATTTACACCCCACGGTGCCTAGAGCTCATTGAACGGGCGGAAAAGCAAGGTGGGCTGACCGATGCAGAGGCGAATGCCTTTGTCGCCGAAGCGCTCGAAACCTTTCGCTGGCACCCCGAAGCCAACGTCAACGCGGACCTCTACAAACGGCTTCACGACGCCCACCGACTAATCGCGGACGTGGTGTCCTTTCGCGGGCCGCACATCAATCATCTAACCCCGCGCACACTGGATATCGACCGCGTCCAACAGTTGATGCCCGATCACGGTATCGCCCCCAAAGCCGTCGTCGAAGGCCCACCGCGCCGCGACTGCCCGATTCTCTTGCGCCAGACTAGTTTCAAGGCACTGTCAGAGGCGGTCAGTTTCGACGGAGTCGAAGGGTCCCACACCGCCCGCTTTGGCGAAATAGAGGCGCGCGGTCAGGCACTGACCCCCAAGGGCCGCGCCCTGTACGATCAACTGCTTACAGCGACGCGCGCCAAGTGTCTGCCCGCAGCAGATGGCTCTAACGCGGCAGAGTATATGTCGACCCTAAGCGCGACGTTTTCGGACTTTCCGGACGATCTGACCGAGATCCGCGCGGCAGGTTTGGGGTATTTTGAATGGTCCCTCACCGACAAAGGTGCGGCCGCCGCCGGACAACTAACCGAGACAGACGCAGACAGCCTACTGGCGGCTGGCTACCTGCGCATCGACCCAATCATCTACGAAGATTTCCTACCCGTCAGCGCCGCTGGCATCTTCCAGTCAAATCTCGGCGACGAGTCTGCACAGGAATTCGCCGCAAGCCCCAATCAACAGCACTTCGAAGCCGATTTGGGCCAGCCCGTGCTTAACGAATTTGATCACTATCAGCGGATCGAAGACCAATCGCGCATTCGCTGCATTTCCATCCTGACCACAGGCGCCGCCGCCGCAGAGTGACGCGCCTCCTTCGCCCGACCGAAGGGCACAACAGAAGAGAGTAAGAATGACCCTTTCCAACGCTGCTGCAGAGATTCTGTCGAAACTCGGCGTAGGCGAGGCCGCCTATACCGGCGGCACGCTCGCCAGCTACAGCCCAGTCACTGGCGAGCAGACAGGCGCTCTGCCCGAAGCAACCATCGACAGCGCCAACGCCGCGATCGCGACTGCCAAACAGGCCTTCAAGGCGTGGCGCGTCACCCCCGGCCCGCAACGCGGCGAACTGGTCCGCCTGTTTGGCGAGGAACTGCGCGCCGCCAAAGAGGACCTTGGTCGTCTGGTTTCCATCGAGGCAGGCAAGATCCCGTCCGAGGGCCTTGGTGAAGTGCAAGAGATGATCGACATCTGCGATTTTGCGGTCGGCCTGTCGCGCCAGCTCTACGGCCTGACCATAGCTACAGAACGCCCTGGCCACCGGATGATGGAGCAGTGGCACCCCTTGGGTGTAGTCGGTGTCATTTCAGCCTTTAACTTCCCCGTGGCGGTCTGGTCTTGGAATACCGCGCTGGCACTGGTCTGCGGCAACTCGGTCGTCTGGAAACCGTCAGAAAAATCGCCTCTGACGGCGCTGGCATGCGATGCCATTCTGAAGCGTGCCATCGCTCGCTTTGGTGACGCACCCGAAGGCTTGGCCCAGGTTCTGATCGGCGGCGCTGATGTGGGGAACGCTCTGGTCGAAAGCCCCGACGTCGCCTTGCTTTCTGCCACCGGCTCGACCCGCATGGGCCGCATCGTCGCACCAAAAGTCGCCGCACGCTTCGGTCGCTGCATCCTAGAGCTTGGCGGGAACAACGGCGGGATCGTCTGCCCCTCGGCTGATCTGGACATGACACTGCGGGCCGTCGCATTCGGCGCAATGGGCACCGCAGGCCAGCGCTGCACCACCCAGCGCCGTCTCTTCGTCCACGCAGACGTCTATGATGATCTCGTCCCCGGATTGATCAAAGCCTACGCATCCGTCAGTGTCGGCAATCCGCTGGAAACCGACTCTCTGGTTGGTCCGCTGATCGACAAAGCGGCCTTCGACAATATGGAAAAGGCTCTGGCCGACGCCAAGGCTGCGGGCGGCACTGTACACGGCGGGGGCCGCGTGGATACGGGCGCAGAAAATGCCTACTACGCTCGCCCGGCCATCGTCGAAATGCCCTCGCAATGCGGACCAATGCTGGAGGAAACCTTCGCGCCGATCCTCTACATCGTGAAATACGCCGACTTTGAGGAGGCGATAGAAGCGCACAATGCCGTCGCGGCAGGTCTGTCCTCTAGCATCTTCACCACCGACCTGCGAGAATCAGAACTGTTCCTCTCGGCGGCTGGCAGCGATTGCGGGATTGCCAACGTGAACATCGGCACATCTGGCGCCGAGATCGGCGGAGCCTTTGGGGGCGAGAAGGAGACCGGCGGGGGCCGCGAATCCGGATCGGACGCGTGGAAGGGGTACATGCGCCGTGCCACGAACACGATCAACTACTCGCGCGAACTACCACTGGCGCAGGGCGTCAAGTTCGACATCTGATGACTTAGAGGGCGCCTACGGGCGCCCTGTTCATTCTGTCATGCCGACGAAGCACTCAGAATCAGAACGCGCCAAGACGCGACCAAATATTCATATTTTCTGGTAAGTGGTGAGCCGTGCAGGATTCGAACCTGCGACCCACTGATTAAAAGTCAGTTGCTCTACCAACTGAGCTAACGGCCCACTTGAGGCGTTCCTCTAAGGGGTCGCGGCAAGGCGGTCAATAGAAGAATCCGAAAAAGCTGACTCTTTTTCCTGCGCGCCTGACACCAACGCCAAGACGCAGTAACCCCGTTGAAAGAAACGGGAAAACAGCGATGTTTTGGATAAGTGGTGAGCCGTGCAGGATTCGAACCTGCGACCCACTGATTAAAAGTCAGTTGCTCTACCAACTGAGCTAACGGCCCACTTAGGGGGCCTCCTCTATGGGTTTGCGGGACATCGGTCAATAGAGAATTGCAAACTTTTTGTGTCACCCGCTGGATTCATCTGGACGGCAGGCGTATATGCCCCGCCATGCAGACACAGACCGCTTCTTCCGGCCTGCCCTTCATGAAAATGCACGGGCTAGGCAACGACTTCGTAGTGATCAATGGAACCGACGTCGCCGGTGGACTGTCGGATTCGCTGGTTTCCGCGATTGCCCACCGCAATACGGGCGTCGGTTTCGACCAGTTGGCCGTGATTGAGGAATCGGTTCGCGCCGACGCGCGTTTGGTCTTTTATAATGCCGATGGCTCCTTGTCGGCGACTTGCGGGAACGCCACCCGCTGCATCGCCCGCCATTTGATGGACACCCGCCGCGTAGACCGTCTGGTGCTAGAGACCGAGCGCGGCCTCTTGCGCTGCGAGGATGCAGGCAACGGCCTGACCCGCGTGAATATGGGCGCGCCGCTGCTGGCGTGGAACGAAGTGCCCATTGCGCAGGACATCGACACCCTGCATTTGCCGATTGATGGCGACCCCGTCGCGACCGGCATGGGCAACCCGCACTGCACATTCTTTGTCGACGATGCCGAGTCTGTGGACCTGACGACCTTTGGCCCTGCCCACGAACATCATCCGATGTTCCCAGAGCGCACCAACGTTCAGGTCGCGCACCTGATCGGCCCCGACCACCTGCGGATGCGGGTATGGGAGCGTGGCACCGGCATCACCATGGCGTCCGGTTCGTCCAGCTGTGCGACCGCCGTCGCTGCTGCCCGCCGTGGCATCACTGGCCGCAAGGTCCGCATCAGCCTCGAGATTGGTGATCTGGTCATCGACTGGCGCGACGATGGTGTCTGGATGGAGGGGCCGACTGCCCATGTGTTCAGCGGCACCTTTACCCCGGCATTCCTAGAGGCTCACAATGGTTGATGTGCCCAAGTTCACCACTCTGGGCTGTCGCCTAAATGCCTATGAAACCCACGCGATGGAAGAGCTGAGCCAGCAAGCCGGCCTGTTTAACGCGCATGTGGTGAACACCTGTGCCGTCACCTCTGAGGCTGTGCGCAAGGCCCGTCAGGAAATCCGCCGTATCCGCCGCGAGAACCCAGACGCCAAGATCATCGTGACCGGCTGCGCCGCGCAGACCGAGCCAGAGACCTTTGCCGAGATGGAAGAGGTCGACCACATCATCGGCAATACCGAAAAGATGCAGGCCGAGACGTGGCAAGGGCTGGCCAAGGGCCCGAACTTTATCGGCGAGACCGAACGCGTGCAGGTCGACGACATCATGTCTGTCACCGAAACCGCTGGCCACCTGATCGACGGCTTCGGCACCCGCAGCCGCGCTTATGTGCAGGTCCAGAACGGCTGCGATCACCGCTGCACCTTCTGCATTATTCCCTACGGCCGCGGCAACTCACGGTCTGTGCCTGCGGGCGTCGTTGTGGATCAGATCAAGCGTCTGGTACAGCGCGGCTATAACGAAGTGGTTCTGACCGGCGTGGACCTGACCAGTTGGGGCGCGGATCTGCCCGCCTCCCCCAAGCTAGGGGATCTGGTGCTGCGCATCCTGAAACTGGTGCCCGATCTGCCCCGCCTGCGAATCTCTTCGATTGATTCCATCGAGGTCGACGAAGCCCTGATGCAGGCCATCGCGACCGAGCCGCGCCTGATGCCTCACCTGCATCTGTCTCTGCAGCACGGCGACGACCTGATCCTAAAGCGTATGAAACGCCGCCACCTGCGCGACGACGCCATTCGCTTTGCCGAAGAGGCGATCAAGCTGCGTCCCGACATGACCTTTGGCGCGGACATCATTGCGGGCTTCCCTACGGAAACCGACGCGCACTTCGAAAATTCGCTAAAGCTGGTGGACGAGTGTCACCTGACCTGGCTACATGTCTTCCCGTATTCGCCCCGCCCCGGCACTCCTGCCGCACGGATGCCCCAAGTGAACGGCAAAGCCATCAAGGAACGGGCCGCGCGCCTGCGTGATGCCGGCGAGCGCCGCGTACAGATGCACCTTTCGTCGCAAGTCGGTCGGGACCATTCGATTTTGCTGGAAAACAACCGCATGGGCCGGACCGAGCAATTCACCGAAGTTCTGTTCGACACCGATCAGCCCGAAAGCCAGATCGTCCGAGCCACCATTCGGGGCATTTCTGGCGGGCAACTTCTGGCATAAGCTACGCGGAAGTCTCAGGATTTCCGCCAGAATCACTTGGGCGTCGCGACATCGCAGGATCGCCCAAACCACAGGCAAAACTGATTCTCCGACGGGTGCTATTGAATGCACCCTTCCGCTGATTAGATGTGGTGTTCTGACGCATAACTGTTGATTTGCGGCGACTCGGACCATTTTCCCGACCGTCATGCTGCAGATGCGCTCGAATGTCCGCTGGACGGATGCAAACCCTCTCGTTAAATAGCGCGTGATGACAAGGGCTGCGGCAATCCGTGGCCCAAATCTGTATCGGTTCGGCTTTGCTCTGACATTCTTTGGGGTTCGGCCGACAAGAGAATGGAGAAACCTCGTGTCCCACGCAGAAGATCACGAAGGCACCCGCAGAGATTTCCTCTACTACGCCACAGCTGGCGCAGGTGCGGTGACTGCAGGTGCCGCTATTTGGCCCCTCGTCAATCAGATGAACCCCTCGGCAGACGTGAAAGCGCTGTCGTCGATCCGTGTGGACGTGAGCGCACTGGAAGTCGGATCGCAGATGACCGTGCTGTGGCAGGGTAAGCCTGTTTTCATCCGTCGTCGCACCGAAGCCGAGATCGAAGCCGCTCGTGCCGTCGAAATGGGCGACCTGATCGACACCAACGCGCGGAACGAAAACGATCCCGCAGACGCTCTGGCGACTGACGAGAACCGCGCAATGGACGAAAACGGCGAATGGCTGGTTCAGATGGGTGTCTGCACCCACCTAGGCTGTGTGCCTCTGGGTGACGGCGCAGGTGACTTCGGTGGCTGGTTCTGCCCCTGCCACGGTTCGCACTACGACACCGCTGGCCGCATCCGCAAAGGACCCGCGCCGCAGAACCTGCACATCCCCGTTGCCGAGTTCGTGGACGATGCCACGATCAAACTGGGTTAAGGGAGAGGAGATTTAACTATGTCGGGTATCCCACACGACCATTATGAGCCGAAGTCCGGCTTCACCAAAGCGGTCAACAGCCGTCTGCCGATCATCGGCCTGCTGTATGACACTCTGATGATCCCCACCCCCAAGAACCTGAACTGGATGTGGATCTGGGGCATCATTCTGACCTTCTGTCTGGCTCTGCAGATCATTACCGGCGTTGTTCTGGTTATGCACTACACCCCCCACGTCGACATGGCGTTCGCTTCGATCGAACACATCATGCGTGACGTGAACGGCGGTCACTTTATCCGCTACCTACACATGAACGGCGCATCGCTGTTCTTTACTGCTGTGTACCTGCACATCTTCCGTGGCCTGTTCTACGGCTCGTACAAAGCGCCCCGTGAGATCACCTGGATCATCGGTATGCTGATCTACCTGCTGATGATGGGCACCGCGTTCATGGGCTACGTTCTGCCCTGGGGCCAGATGTCGTTCCACGGTACCGCAGTTATCACCGGCCTGTTCGGCGCGATCCCCTTCATCGGTGAATCGATCCAGACCTGGCTGCTGGGTGCTTCGGCTGTCGGTCAGCCCGCGCTGAACCGCTTCTTCTCGCTGCACTACCTGCTGCCCTTCCTGATCGCAGGTCTGGTTGTCGTCCACATTTGGGCGTTCCACCACACCGGCAACAACAACCCCTCGGGTGTTGACGTGCGCCGCACCTCGAAAGCCGAAGCAGAGAAAGACACTCTGCCCTTCTGGCCCTACTTCGTGATCAAGGACCTGTTCGCTCTGGCAGTTGTTCTGGCCGTGTTCTTTGCAGTTGTTGGCTTCATGCCCAACTACCTTGGCCACCCTGACAACTACATCGAAGCAAACCCGCTGGCGACTCCGTCGCACATCGTTCCCGAATGGTACTTCCTGCCCTTCTACGCGATCCTGCGTGCGTTTGACTCGGAAGTCTGGGTTGTTCAGTTCGCAAGCTGGATCTCGTTCGGCATCATCGACGCAAAGTTCTTTGGTGTTCTGGCGATGTTCGGTGCGATCGCTGTCATGGCGCTGGCGCCTTGGCTGGACACCTCTAGCGTTCGTTCGGGCCGCTATCGCCCTGCCTTCAAATGGTGGTTCCGCCTGCTCTGCGTCGACTTCATGGTTCTGATGTGGGCCGGTGCAATGCCCGCCGAAGGTATCTACCCCTACATCTCGCTGCTGGGTGCAACCTACTGGTTCGCATACTTCCTGGTAGTTCTGCCGCTGCTTGGCATCTTCGAGAAGCCCGAGACCCCGGTCGCGACCATCGAAGACGACTTCAAAGCGCATTACGGCAAGTCGGCTGACGCCACCCCTGCCGAGTAAGAAAGGTGACCCAAATGATTAGGAAACTGACCCTTACTGCGATCGCTGCTCTCGGCCTGTCGGCCGGGGGTGCGCTGGCAGCAGGCGGCGAAGCCCACGTCGAAGACTTCGACTTCTCTTTCGAAGGTCCCTTCGGCTCCTACGATCAGAACCAGCTGCAGCGCGGCCTGAAGATCTACACCGAGGTTTGCTCGGCGTGCCACGGTCTGCGTTACGTACCGCTGCGCACTCTGGGTGATGAAACCGGCCCCGGCCTGCCAGAAGACCAAGTCCGTGCCTACGCGTCGGAAATCGAAGTCTTTGACGCATCGATCGACGACTTCCGTCCCGCGACTCCTGCAGACAAGTTCCCTGCGAACGACGCTGTAGACGCACCTGACCTGTCGCTGATGGCCAAAGGCCGTGCGGGCTTCCACGGCCCCATCGGTCTGGGCATCAACCAGATCGTCAAAGGCATGGGCGGCCCCGAGTACATCGCGTCGTTGCTGGCTGGTTACCACGAGGCACCCGAGTGTGCCCCCGAGGACTTCACCGGCTACTACAACACCGTCTTCACCGCCGGTGGCTTCCCCGAAGAGTGTAAAGACGAAGACGGCAACCACACCGTCCCCGGCAGCTGGATCGGCATGGCGCCCCCGCTGATGGGCGAAGATGTTGAGTTTGACGATGGTCACTCGAACGAACTGCACCACGAAGTTCAGGACGTTGCTGCGTTCCTGATGTGGACCGCAGAACCCAAGATGATGCAGCGCAAGACCGCAGGTCTGACCGGTGTGATCTTCCTCGCGGTTCTTGCAGTTCTGCTGTACCTGACCAACAAGCGCATCTGGGCCCCCATCAAGTACGGCCGCAAAGACGACTAATCGTCTGATGCACGAATTAAAAAGCCCCGTCAGAGCAATCTGGCGGGGCTTTTTCTTTGGGTGTGGCGCGCCAAGGAAAAAGGCCGGCGCTTTCGCACCGGCCTCTTCAAACAATCAACAGGGAAGGATCAGTCTTCCATCGCCTTGATCATGTCTACACGCAGCCCATGACGGCCGCCCTCGAACTCGGTAGACAAGAACGCGTCGACAATCTCTAGCGCCAGCCCTTGGCCAACCACGCGCGCGCCCATCGACAGGATTTGCGCGTCATTGTGCGCGCGGATCATCTTGGCCGAAAAGGTCTCGTTGCAGACACCGCAGCGGATGCCCTTAACTTTGTTCGCAGCCATCATGATGCCCTGACCGGTGCCGCATAGGATAATTCCAAGCTCGCAATCACCAGACGTAATCTTCTGCGCCGCGGCCTCACCCATCGAGGGGTAGTGCACGCTGTCCGGCGTGGTCGGACCGATGTCTACGGCCTCGTACCCTTTCTCTTCGATGTGCTTGGCAATGGCCTGACGCAGCTCGATCGCGGCGTGGTCGCTGGACAGGACGATACGTTTCTTGGCGGTCATGGGCAGATCTCTCGCTCGAAATTAGGGGGCGCAGGCAAGGCATGCCTGACGCTCTGGTTCTCCATTAGGCGGAATGGGGCTTCTTGGCAAATGGCCGTCGTGCCGCATTGGGGATTTCCAAACCGCTTATAGGCCCAGATAGTCGCGCAGTGCCGCATCTGGATTGGCAAAGACCTGTCCCGTGGGACGGGGCGCCTGCGCGATGCCCTGGTCAACCATAACAATTGCTTGGGCAAAGCGGCGCGCATCTTCGGGGTCGTGGGTCACCATCAATACGGTGGCGCCAACTTCTCCGGCGATCTGGTGCACCAAGGCCAGCATTTCCGACCGCAAACCGGGACCGAGCGCCGCGAAGGGTTCGTCGAGCAGCCAGAGTGGCCTGTCTTGCAACAACAGCCGCGCCAGCGCGACGCGGCTTTGTTGTCCGCCCGACAGCTGCGCGGGTTTACGATTGTTGAGCCCCTCCAGCCCCACGCGCACGAGAGCGTTCTCGACGCGCGAGCGCTCTGCCTCTGCCAACCGCTTCTGGCTCAGCGCCAATCCGACGTTCTGCGCGGCAGTTAGGTGTGGAAAGAGGTTTTGGTCCTGAAACAACATCGCAATTGGCCGCTTGCCAGGCGCCAAGCCATCCAGTCGCGCATTCGCCCACAGCACTCGACCAGACGCCTCGACAAATCCAGAAATGGCCCCCAACAGGGTCGACTTTCCCCCGCCTGAGGGACCGATAATAGCCACTCGGGTGCCTGCAGGCACACTCCAGTCCGCGCGCAAGCCAAAGTCACCTTGCACAATGTTCAGTTGCTCAAGCATCAGCATTGGCGCGTCCTCCACGGTCAAAAATCCAGAACAGCCCGAAGCTCAGGATGAGCAGCAATAACGCCGCGCCCGCCGCCTGTTCCATCCGGTAAGCGCCCATCAGGCGGTACATTTGCAATGGCAAGGTCGCAGTATCGGGGTCCGCAAATAGTGTGATGACCCCCAAATCCCCCATAGCGAGGGCACCTGTTAAGCCTGCCGCAAACCCCAAGGGGCGCCCCAGGCGTGGCAACATCAGCCATCTCAGACGCGCCCACCCGCGTAGATCAAGGCTATCAGCAAGCCGTCCATGCTCTGCCTCGATCTGCGCCGCTGCAGGGCGCAGAATGCGCAGAGCAAAGGGCAGCGCCATCACAGCATTAACGCCCGCAGTGACTGGCAGCGCCACATCCCACGGCGCAATGAACGGATTTATCATCAAGTACAAGCCTGTGCCCAAGACGAGTGGGGAACTGGCGATCCCAAGGAGCGCAACCAGCTCCACCCACTTCCGGCGGGACAGCGCCAGCGGCAGCGCCAAAGCCAAGGTCACAACGACCGCCCCGATCGACACAGAGACAGAGTAAACTGCAGCCTGCCAAACCGAAGCTGGCAAACTGAACAAAGCCCCCGCGCCGCGCAGGCCAATCGCGGCCAACGGCAACAGCAGAAAGAGCGCGACCAGCGCAATCCAGAACCCGTCCACAATGCGGCTCCCATCCCACCGCGGAACCACACGGTCCAATCCGCCGAAGCCAGCCTCAGGCAGCGTCAGTTTCATGGCAATCAAAGCCGCCCCACCGGCCAACACCAGCTGCACCACGGCCAATTGCGCGGCCTTGCCAATGTCGAAATCAAAGCGGAAGGCCTGATAGATCGCCAACTCGACCGTCGTCGCCTTGGGCCCACCACCCAAGGTCAGCGCAACCGCAAAAGATGACAGGCAGATTACGAAAATCACCATTGCCGCCCCCGGTGCAATCCGGCGCAGCATCGGCCATTCGATCAGCCGGAACATCGTCCAAGGGCGGAAGTTCAACGTGGCAGCCAGACGGAACCGCTCGGCCGGAATGTCCTGCCATCCTTGCAACAACAAGCGCGTCGCCAAGGGCAGGTTGAAAAACACATGGGCCAAGAGCACGCCGTGCAGCCCGTAAATCCTGACCGCAGGCAGACCAAACAGCCCCAGCACGTCAGACAGCCATCCCTTTTGCCCAAACACCGCTAGCAACCCCAGTATCGCCACGATCACCGGCAGAATGAACGGCGCACCAAGCAAAGCCACCAGCGCCGAGCGACCGCGAAACCGGCGCCGCGCCAATGCCCGGGCCACAGGCACCGCCAGCCCGACAGACAGCACTGCCGACAGGGCGGCCTGCCACAGGGTGAACCAGACCGCATCCCACGACCGGCTATCCAAAGGGGACAGACCTCCGGCCCGCCAGATAACGGCAGCCAAAGGCAAGAGCACCGCCGCACCCACGAGCGCGGCGGCAATGAGGGGGATCAGCCCCCGAAGGCGGTCAGCCATTCCTCGAGCGCGGCGTCGCGCAAGGCAGCGGCTTCGTCTTCGGAGTAGAAGATCGCCTGATCCGGCATGGGCAGTTCACGGAAGCCATCGGGCCACTGATCCCGCGGCAGCGCCGACGGGTAGGACCAGTTGGCGGTCGGGATCATCTTCTGGAACTCTTCGCTCAGGACATAGGCCAAGAACTGATCCGCCAGCTCGGGCTGCTGGGTCGTCGCAGTTTTCGCCACCAGCTCGGCCATGAAGTAGTGACCTTCGGGGAAGATCGCGGCCTGCTTGGTCGTGTCGCCCTCGGCGATGATGTGATAGGCGGGCGAGGTCGTGTAGCTCATCACCATGTCCGCTTCGCCATCGGTGAACAGACCGTAGCTTTCGGACCAGCCTTTGGTCACGGTCAGCACTTTGGGCGCCAGCTTGGCCCATGCCTCGGGCGCCTTGTCGCCATAGATCGCTTTGACCCACAGCAGGGTCGCCAGACCCGAAACCGAGCTGCGCGGGTCCTGAAGCACCACTTTGAATGCATCATCGGGCGCGTTCAGCAGTTCTTCGAACGACGCAGGCGGGTTCGCCATTTTCTCGTTGTTGTAAACGAACGCGGTGTAGCCCCAGTTGAAGGGGAAGAACGTGTCGTCGTTCCACTCGATCGGCAAGGTCAGACCGGACAGATCCTGACCATGAGGCGCGAAAAGGCCGCTCTCGCGGGCCTGTTTGCTGACGTCGGTGTTCAGGCCGATCACCACGTCCGCGCGGTTGCGCTCGCCTTCCAACAACAGGCGGGGGAGCACGTCGCCGGCCTGATACTGGACGTCACAGGCGCAAATCGCCTCGAAACCCTGTTCGATGCTGGGACCGGGGCCCCATTCGCTGGTGAAATAGTCGGGGGCATAGATCGTCAGCACAGGTTTGTCTTCGGCGGCTGCCGAAGTGGCTGCGATCAGACCCGTTGCAAATACAAGCGCCTTGTTCATGGGGCGTCTCCTACTGTTACGGGCGGAGACGGTTTGGACCTGTGAACCAGAAAACCAACCTTCCCTCCGCCGGTCCTAACCGGTTCAGGTTCAACGGGTTCGCGATGACGCATCTCAGGCCGTTTCCGGCCACCCCGAGGTGTCCCAACACCTAGAGCGGCGCGGGGCATGATGCAAGGGCCGCGCTTGCCACTGGCGCAGGCGTCCTTTATCGAACGTCCCCAAGCAACAGGAGCCAGCCCAATGAGCTTGAATACCTTTGGTCACATCTTCCGCGTCACCACTTGGGGTGAGAGCCACGGACCTGCCTTGGGCGCAACGGTGGACGGGGTCCCGCCGAACGTCGAGATCACGCCCGAGATGCTGCAGGTCTGGCTGGACAAGCGTAAGCCCGGTCAGAACAAGTTCACCACCCAGCGCCGCGAGCCTGACGAGGTCGAAATCCTGTCCGGTGTTTTCGAGGGCAAGACCACCGGCACGCCGGTCCAGCTGATGATCCGCAACACCGACCAGCGGTCCAAGGACTATGGCGATATCGTCGAGAAGTTCCGTCCCGGTCACGCTGACATCACCTATTGGCAGAAATACGGTATCCGCGATTATCGCGGCGGCGGGCGCTCATCCGCCCGTGAAACGGCGGCCCGCGTGGCAGCAGGTGGGTTGGCCCGTGCGGCGCTGGACAAGCTGGTGCCCGGTATCGAGATCAAAGGCTACATGACCCAGATGGGCCCCCACGGGATTGATCGTGCGCGGTTCGATTGGGACCAGGTTGAGCAAAACCCCTTCTGGACGCCGGACGCTGTGGCGGCGGCTGAGTGGGCCGACTATCTGGACGGTCTTCGCAAGTCGGGCGAAAGCGTTGGCGCTGTGATCGAAGTGGTCGCGCGGGGCGTTCCTGCGGGACTGGGTGCTCCGATTTATGGCAAGCTCGACACCGATCTGGCGGCGGCGATGATGAGCATCAACGCGGTGAAAGCTGTGGAGATTGGCGAAGGCATGGCGGCTGCGGCTCTGACTGGCAGCGCGAATGCGGACGAGATTTACATGGGGCCGAACGGACCAGAGTATAGCTCGAACCACGCGGGCGGTATCTTGGGCGGGATTTCGACTGGTCAGGATGTGGTCGTGCGCTTTGCGGTGAAGCCGACCTCCTCGATCCTGACAACGCGCAAGACCATCACCAAATCGGGCGAGCCGGCCGAGATCATCACCAAGGGCCGTCATGACCCCTGCGTTGGCATCCGTGCGGTGCCCGTGGGTGAGGCGATGATGGCGTGTGTCATCCTTGACCACCTGCTGCTGCACCGTGGTCACGTTGGCGAAAACCAAGGTAAAATCGGCTGAACGCCGGGGCTCTACCCCGGACCCCGGAGTATTTTGGCAAAGATGAAATAAGGGCGCCCCAGCTGTTACGCGGTGCGCTTTTCTGTTTGCGGGGCCTCTTTGGAGAGTTGGACGGCGAGGATGCCCGCCGCAATGATCGCCACACCGACGATATCGAGGGTACCAATGGTTTCGCCAAGCAGAAGCGCGGCGATTGCGACCCCGAAGAAGGGGTTCAGGAAGTGGAAGGTCGCGGCGCGCACGGCTCCGATCCGCTCGACCAGCCAGAACCACACGAGGGTGGCCAGAAGTCCCGGAATGAGAGTGGTGTACAGGAAGGCGAGGGTGAGGCGCGGGGTAAGCGTGACGTCCAGCGTCGGGAATTCGTAGATCATCGCGAACGGCAGAAGCGCGATGGAGCCGACCATCATTTGCAGACCGACAACCATCAGGCGGTTCCCTCCGGCCGAGGCGACACGCACCGACAATGTCGCGGCAGAGAGGGACGCCACGCCAATCGCGCAGAGCAGCAGACCGAAAGGATCAGCGCCTGCCTGCACCCGCGTTCCCATGATCAGGGCAGCCCCTGCGATGCCTGCGATCAGGCCGATCCAGCCAATTGGGCGGACAGTCTGGCCAAAGAACGACACGCCCACAAGTGCGACCCAGAGCGGCATGGTCGAGGCGACAATTGACGCAAGTGAGGCTTCGACCGTCTGCATAGCGATGAAATTCAGGCCCAAATACAAGGCGTTCTGACAAAGACCAAAGATCACTGTCGCCCGCCATTGGGCCGCAGATAGGCGCGCGCGCTGCCCAAGCGCATAGGCAATGGCCATGCCGATGACACCCGATACCAGAAATCGCAGGGAGAGGGCCGTCAGTGGGGGCGCTTCGGCGACAATCATCCGCGCAGAGGTAAAGGCCGAGGACCACATCAGTCCAAAAGCCAGTCCGGCCAGCATCGCGCGAATATCCATGGGGTCCCTCCGGGTTGGTCGTCGGCGAACCCTGCCAGAGACATTGGTGCGGCGCCAGCGAAAGCTGCGTCATGTCAGCCATGCAGCGGACGCAAGAAAGCCCGGCAAAAAGAAAAGGGCCCCTGCAGTGGCAGAGACCCTCTGAAACCTTGCGGAACCCGCAAAAAGATCAGCCGTTGACGCTGTCTTTCAGTGCCTTGGCAACAGTCACTTTGACGACCTTGTCGGCCTCTTTTTTGATCTGCTCGCCGGTGGCGGGGTTACGTACCATACGCTCGGGGCGCTCGCGGCAGTAGAATTTGCCAACGCCAGGCAGGGTTACCGAACCACCCTCTGCAACTTCGCGAGTGATGATCGCGGTCACTGCGTCCAGTGCCTGCGCAGCTGCTTTCTTTTCTGCCCCCATCTCCTCGGCCAGAGCCGCAACCAGTTGGGTTTTCGTCATAGGCTTTGCCATTTCTGGTCTCCGTATATTTTTATTCCCAGTCGTCGCTGGGTACGTGTTGGGGCATCTAACGCGAAATATCAGGACAAGACAATCTGAATGGCCTTTTTTTCAAGGCCACATTGCAGATTTTTGCGGATTTATCACAGTTCAGAGAAAGGCTGTTTCCTCAAATGACCGTAGTTTACGGGAATGGATACGCTCTAGCGGCATCTCACTCAGCCTTTCCATTGCCCGAATGCCAATCAATAGGTGACGTGCAACCTGAGTTTTATAGAAGTCACTCGCCATACCAGGCAATTTCAGCTCTCCGTGGAGCGGTTTGTCCGACACACAGAGCAGCGTTCCGTAGGGCACGCGGAAGCGGAAGCCATTGGCAGCGATGGTCGCACTTTCCATGTCGAGCGCGATGGCACGCGACTGGGACAGTCGTTGAACCGGCCCCGACTGATCGCGAAGCTCCCAGTTACGATTGTCAATGGTCGCAACTGTTCCCGTGCGCATGATGCGCTTCAACTCGTAGCCTTCGAGTTCCGAAACCTCTTCTACCGCATCTTCTAACGCAATCTGGATTTCAGCCAGTGCAGGGATCGGGACCCAGACCGGCAAATCTGCATCCAGAACATGATCTTCGCGCAAATAGGCATGCGCCAGAACGAAGTCACCCAAGGCCTGCGTGTTCCGCAACCCAGCGCAGTGACCCACCATCACCCAAGCGTGCGGGCGCAGGACGGCAATATGATCGGTGGCCGTTTTAGCGTTGGACGGGCCGACACCAATATTTACCAAAGTGATACCGCTGCCGTCCTCCTTCTTCAGATGGTAGGTTGGCATCTGAGGCATCTTTTTGGGCGTTTCCAGCTCTTGGTCCGCCTCGGTGATTTCTACATTTCCGGTCGAGACAAAGGACGTGTAGCCGCTGGCCTTGTTCGCCAACATCTGGCGAGCGTAAGCCTCGAATTCTTCGACGTAAAACTGATAGTTTGTAAACAGAACGTGGTTCTGGAAATGCGCTGGATCAGTGGCTGTATAGTGGGCCAGACGTGCCAGCGAATAGTCCACGCGCTGTGCGGTGAACGGGGCCAAGGGACGCGCGCCATCGGGATAGGTGAACCCTTCACCATTCACGATGGCATCATGGGTAATATTCAGGTCAGGCACGTCGAACACATCTCGCAGGGGGAAGGTTGCCGCGCCATCCTGAGGGATCACGATCTCTTCGTCGCCAAGAACGGCAAAGTGAATCGGCATGGGCGTTTGCGAGGGACCAATAGCGACCGGCTGGTCATGATGCTCGATCAGAAGGCCAATCTGCTGCTCAAGGTAGTTCGAAAATAGATCGGGCCGCGTGATGGTCGTGGCATAGGTGCCTGGCTCGACCACGTGACCAAAACTCAGACGGCTGTCCAGCTTGGCAAAGGTCGACGTGACAAAGCGGATCTCGGGGTAGTAGGCGCGATAACGAGACCGATGCTCAGCTCCTTCGATCAACTCTTGAAAGCGGTCATGCAGGTAGCCTGTCGACTCGTCATAGAGTTCACGCAAGCGCGCCACGGCGGCCTTGGCGTCGGTAAAGTATTCGTGGCCCCGAATTTCGGGGGTTTCAATCGGTAGTTCGGGCTTGTTCATTTATGGATTAGCTTTCTTCAAACAGGTCCGTAATTTCGAATTTGGTGACATCTACAAGCCCCAGATCGCTGATACGCAGGGCGGGGATGACGACCAGCGCCAGCAGCGAGTGCTGCATGAACGCATTGTTCAGGGTGCAGCCGCAGGCCTGCATGGCGTGTCCCAAGGCGGTTGCCTTGGCCGCCACGGTTGCGGCGTTGTCGTCGGACATAAGGCCAGCGATGGGCAGTTCAACCAGCGCCTTCTCCTCGCCATCAGCGAACAGGGTCACGCCGCCGCCAACCTCGGCCAAGCGGTTGGCGGCCAGCGCCATCATCTCGCGATCGGTACCGACCACGATCATGTGGTGGCTGTCATGCGCCACGGTCGAGGCCATCGCCATCGGCTTGTCATAGCCGAAGCCGCTGACGAACCCGTTGGTCACGCCGCCCGTCGCGCGGTGCCGTTCCACCAAGGCAATCTGGCAGATGTCCTGCGCGGAATCGCCCTGCACCAAGCCATCGGTGACAGCCAGTTCTGCGGTCAGCGCCTTGGTCGGGGCCTGGTTTTCGACGACACCGATCACTTTGGCCGTGACAGAGTTCTTACCTTCGGGGGCAGTGATCTCGAAATCCGCCGCGACGCGGTCCTGATCCAGATGCACGGTGTTCCGAGCTGAGTCGGGCCAATCGAAATGCGGGCAATCCACCAGACATTCCCCACCCTCGGCGATCAGTTGACCACGAGCATAGACCTGTTCAATCGGCAGAGTCTTCAGGTCAGAGGTCAGAATCACATCCGCACGGCGACCGGGGGCAATCGAGCCTAGCTCGCGCTCCAACCCGAAATGAGTTGCGGTGTTGATCGTCGCCATCTGGATCGCAATCAGCGGGTCGCAACCACACTCGATGGCATGTCGCACCACGCGGTTCATGTGGCCATCGTTCACCAAGGTGCCAGCGTTGCAGTCATCCGTGCACAAGATGAAGTTGCGCGGGTCTAGCCCCTTTTCTGTGATGGCGGTGATCTGCGTCTCCACATCA
The DNA here is from genome assembly GCF_900115865.1 of Donghicola eburneus. Taxonomy (GTDB): domain Bacteria; phylum Pseudomonadota; class Alphaproteobacteria; order Rhodobacterales; family Rhodobacteraceae; genus Donghicola; species Donghicola eburneus. The sequence goes on from NZ_FOXY01000004.1 coordinate 20,295, forward strand.
TACCAAGCCGAGCCGAGCCGCATCATGTGCCGCATCCCCTGACGGGTACGGGAAATGGCATCCTCTTCGCAGGTGCCCTCGTGGTCATCCGCCGGACCGCCTGCCGCATAGGCGTGAAACGCGGGCCCACGGTCGGGGCTGGCATAGTGCCCGCCCACCGTCTTACCCGCGCGCTGAGTGGCAGCAATCTCGGCGAGCATCTTGGGGTCGGCATTGATCACACCGGGAAAGTTCATCATCTCTCCCAACCCGATGATCCCCGGCCACGCCATCGCCTCGGCCACATCCTCGGGGGTGATTTCCTGCCCCGTCGTCTCTAGCCCCGGCGCCGAGGGCGCACAGCTTGGCATCTGGGTAAAGATGTTCACGGGCTGCATCAGCGCCTCGTCATGCATCATCTTCACGCCGTCCAAGCCCAAAACATTCGCGATCTCGTGCGGATCGGTGAACATGGTCGTCGTGCCATGAGGGATCACCGCGCGGGCAAATTCCGCCGGCGTCAGCATCCCCGATTCAATGTGCATGTGCGCGTCGCACAAACCAGGCATCATATAGCGCCCTGCCACATCGACGACCTGCGTCCCCTCGCCAATGCAGTGGCTGGCGTCCGGCCCGCAATAGGCGAACCGCCCATCCTTGATCGCGATGTCTGTATTTTCAATTACTTCGCGGGTGTGGACATTCACCCACCGCCCATTTTTCAAAACCAGATCAGCCGGCGCACGCCCCGCGGCGACGGCCACCAGATTGGCCGCAACATCCGGCCATGATTTAAAAGCAGCTTGTGTCATGTACCGAGTGTGACCAAATTTGTTAGCGCCGCAAGTGGGCGTTGCTCAGAATACGGGCAGAATGCACATTTTCAGATCACAGACTTACGACACTTGTCTTGAAAAGCGGCACGGCCACGCCCAAACATGAGGCATGACAAAGACTTTGCTTTCCTTTGGCCACGGTTACTCGGCCCAAGCACTCGACCGCCTCCTGATCCCTCAGGGTTGGCGCGTCTATGGCACCACCCGCTCGACCGAGAACTTTGCCGAGCTAGAGGCGCGCGGCGTGATACCCCTGCTCTGGGGCAGCGACGAGGTGCGCGCGGCCCTAGAGGAATGCAGCCACATCCTGATCTCGGCTGGCCCCAAAGATGCGGGCGATCCGGTGCTTGCACTCTATCGTGACACCATCGCGCGGCGGGCCAGTGAACTGGAATGGGTGGGCTATCTGTCCACTACAGGCGTCTACGGCCATCATGATGGCGGCTGGGTGACAGAGGACGCACCGCTGATCCCCGCCACCCCGCGTGGCATGTCCCGCAAGAACGCCGAACAAGCGTGGGGCAGCATCGACGGACTGCCTCTGCATATCTTCCGCCTTGCTGGCATTTATGGCCCCGGCCGCGGTCCATTTGAAAAGGTCCGCACAGGCAAAGCCCGCCGGATCATCAAAAAGGGACAGGTCTTCAGCCGCATCCACGTGGACGACATCGCGCAGGTCTTGGCGGCCAGCATCGCGCAGCCCAACCCCGGCCGCGCCTATAACGTCTGTGACAATGACCCTGCCCCGCCGCAGGACGTCATCGCCTATGCGGCCGAACTGCTCGGGATGCCCCTGCCCCCTGCCGTGAACTTCGAAGATGCGGACATGACCCCCATGGCCCGCAGTTTCTACGCCGAGAGCAAGCGCGTCGATAACACCCGCATCAAAGAAGAGCTCGGCGTCGAACTCGCCTATCCCGACTACCGCGCTGGCTTGCAGAAATCGCTATCGGTCGAGGATCCGCGCAGTTCTGTTCTGAGTTTTCTGGAGCGCTACAACAACGCTTTCTATGCCCGCGACATCAACGCGTTGAGGGACTGCTATACCGAGGATCGGGTGCGATTCTGGGACAATCATGTTGGCAATGACAGCGACGACCTGCCCGCGCATCTGACCGCCGTTCAGACATTCTTCGACGACGGAACGATTGAACAGCTGGAGATCGATAGCCCGCAGGTCTGGTTCCACGGCGATACGGCCACGCTATCAGCGACCCTACGCTATGCGTCCGCCCCGAAACCGGGGGTCCGCAGTACCTTCTGTCTGAAGATGCAAAAAGGTTCGTGGCGGGCGTTTCACGTCCACCACTCGTTTGATCCGAACGAGACTTAGGCCCGTTTCCCCAGCGTCTCGACGCCCATGACGTCCAGCACTTTGGCCTCGATGTCTTCGGCGTTCAGGCCAGCGACCGCGTACATGTCACGGGGGTTGGCTTGGTCAATAAAGATGTCCGGCAGAACCATGCTGCGGAATTTGAAGCCGCGATCGAACACGCCCTCTTCGGCCAACAGATGCGAAACATGGCTGGCAAAGCCGCCAATCGCGCCCTCTTCGACGGTGATCAGAGCATCGTGGGTCTCCACGAGCTTCAGGATCAGGTCGCGGTCCAGCGGCTTGGCAAAGCGCGCATCGGCCACGGTCGGAGTAATGCCGCGCGCGTCCAATGCCTCGCAGGCTTGCATGACCTCTTGCAGGCGGGTGCCAAAGGAGAGGATCGCGACGCCTTTACCCTCGCGGATCATGCGGCCCTTGCCAATTTCTAGGATCTCGCCACGCTCGGGCATCTCCACGCCGGTGCCCTCGCCACGAGGATAGCGGAAGCTGATCGGGCCCTGATCATAGGCTGCTGCGGTGGCGACCATGTGGACGAGTTCGGCTTCGTCTGCCGCCGCCATGACGACGAAATCGGGCAGGTTGGCTAGGAACGCGGTGTCGAACGCGCCAGCATGGGTCGCGCCATCGGCACCCACCAGACCTGCGCGGTCAATCGCGAAACGGACAGGCAAACGCTGAATCGCCACGTCGTGAACCACTTGATCATAGCCACGCTGCAGGAACGTCGAATAGAGAGCGCAGAACGGGCGCAAACCACCCGCCGCCAGACCAGCGGCAAAGGTTACAGCGTGCTGTTCAGCGATACCCACGTCAAAGCAGCGGCTGGGATAGCGGTCCTGAAACTGCTTCAGGCCAGTGCCATCAGGCATCGCGGCAGTGACGGCACAAACCTTGGTGTCGCGCGCGGCCTCGTCCAGCAGTGCCTTGGAAAACACGCCGGTATAGCTCGGCGCGTTCGAGGGGGTTTTCTTCTGCTTGCCCGTGACTACGTCGAACTTGGAAACACCATGACCTTTATCAGCGGCAGCCTCGGCGGGGGCATAGCCTTTGCCCTTTTGGGTCAGGACGTGGATCAGGATCGGGCCGGTTGCGCGGTCATGGACGGTGCGCAGAACAGGCAGCAGCTGGTCCATATCGTGGCCGTCGATGGGACCGACATAACTAAAGCCCAAGGCCTCGAACAAAGTGCCGCCCGTCGCCATGCCCTTCAGCATGTCTTTGGCGCGCTTGGCGCTCTCGCGGAAGGGTTCGGGCAGGAAGCCGACCGCGCCCTTGGCAACCTCTTTCAGGTCATGGAAGGGACGCTCGGCATAGAGTTTCGACAAATAAGACGACATCGCGCCAACGGGAGGCGCAATCGACATCTCGTTGTCATTCAGAATAACGATCAGGCGCTTTTTCAGGTGGCCGGCGTTGTTCATCGCCTCGTAGGCCATGCCCGCGCTGATCGAACCATCCCCGATCACGGCGATCCCGTCGCCCAAGCCTTCGGGGCAGTTGCCCCCCAGATCTCGCGCCACGCTAAAGCCCAAGGCCGCGCTGATCGAGGTGCTGGAATGCGCCGCGCCGAACGGGTCATAGGGGCTTTCTGAACGCTTGGTAAAACCGGACAGTCCGTCCTTTTGGCGCAGCGTGCGGATGCGATCGCGGCGGCCGGTCAGAATCTTGTGAGGATAGCTCTGGTGGCTCACGTCCCAGATGATTTTGTCCTTGGGCGTATCCCAGATCGCATGCAACGCGACCGTCAACTCGACCACGCCAAGCCCCGCACCAAGATGCCCGCCGGTTTCAGAGACAGCACTGATCGTCTCGGCCCGCACTTCGCGCGCCAGCTGTTTCAGCTGTGCATCCGACAGTCCCTTCATGTCCGAAGGGGTCGTGATCTGGTCCAGCAATGGCGTCTCGGGACGGTTCGACATAAGGGCGCGCCTCCTTGGGGGCGTTTCAGCTTTCGCGGGAGATAACGAAACGAGCCGCTTCCCGCAAGCTCTCGGCCTGTTTCCCATATGGAGATAGAGCGTCGCAGGCCTGCGTCACCAGATCGGCCGCGCGCTGACGCGCGCCATCAAGACCCAGCAAAGAAACAAAGGTCGCCTTGCCCGCCTCGGCATCCTTTTGCAGACGCTTGCCAGCCTTGGCCTCGTCCCCGGTTTCATCAAGGATGTCGTCAGCAATCTGGAAGGCAAGACCCAGCGCCTTGGCGTAGGTCGAGAGCGGCATCACATCGGCCTGCGCCAGACGGGCGCCTGCTTCTGCCGACCATTGGATCAGGGCACCGGTTTTACCGTCTTGTAGCTTGGTGATCTGCTCCAGCGTCAGCGGTGTGTCTGCGGTTTCGGCCGCGATATCCAGCGCCTGCCCGTATACCATTCCTTGCGCACCAGAGGCGCGGGCAAGGGTCAGACACAGGTCGGCACGGACCTCGGCAGGACCGGCCGCGGGATCAGCGCAAAGTTCAAACGCCAGTGTTTGCAGCGCATCGCCGGCCAGAACCGCAGTCGCCTCGTCCCATTTTACGTGAACGGTGGGCTGGCCGCGACGCAGGTCGTCGTCATCCATGCAGGGCAGATCATCATGCACCAAGGAATAGGCGTGCAAAGCTTCGATCGCACAGGCCGGCAGGATTGCACGGGCGGGATCGACGCCGTGCAGCCGCGCGCCTTCGAGCACCAAGAAGCCGCGCAGGCGCTTGCCCCCGTTCAAAACCGCGTGGGCCATCGCATGATGCACAGGCTCGCTCGGCAGGCCCGCAAAAATACGGTCAAACTCGGACTGGATCGCGGATTTCGCCCGCGCCTGCCCATCCAAAAACTGCTGCATCGGGGATCAGAGACCTTCGGCGGCCTTCAGACCTGTGGGATTGCCGTCGCCGTCCAACGTGATCTGCGCGACCTTTTCCTCTGCGGCCTTCAGCTTGGCCTCGCAATGCTTCTTCAGCTCTGCGCCGCGCTGATACAGGGTGATCGATTCTTCCAGCGGGACCTGACCGTTTTCCAGCTGACCGACGACCTTTTCCAGTTCGTTCATGGCGGCTTCGAAGCTGAGTTCGTTGACAGGTGTATCGGTGGTCATCGGAAGGCCCCTATAAATTTCCGGTTCAGCCGCACGCGGCGGCTGCCTTTGTAAAATCACATTCCCTGAGATGGGTCGAGTCCCGCGCCCTGTCCAGTCCAAACCAGAGCAGAGTTAATCCGGCGCGAGCATGTACCCAGCCCCGCGCACAGTTTGCAGATACCGAGGCTGCTTGGGGTCTTCTTCCAGCTTGCGGCGCAGGCGGGTGATCTGGACGTCCACAGCGCGTTCCTGCGCCTGACCTTTATCGCGACCCAATTCTTCGACCAGTTTGGTGCGGGTCAGCGCCTCTCCGGGTTGGGCGGCAAAGATCCGCATCAGCTGCGCCTCGGTCGCGGTCAGACGCACGGGCGTGTCACCCTGCCACATCTCGCCGCGGTCGATGTCATAGCGCACGGGACCCAGTTGCAGCAGCTTGGGTGCCGCATCGGTCTCCACCGGCTCCGGCATCCGGCGCAGAATGGCATTCATGCGCAACAGCAACTCTTTGGGCTCAAAGGGTTTGGGCAGGTAGTCATCCGCGCCCGCCTCGAGCCCCGCGATCCGGTCCTCGGTCTCGCCCTTGGCCGTCAGCAGCAGGATCGGCGTCATCCGGTCCTCGCGCAGGGATTTCGTCATGCTGACGCCATCCTCGCCGGGCATCATCACGTCCATCACGATCAAGTCGAAATCAAGCCCACCAAGGATGCGGCGCGCATGAGCAGCATCGCGGGCGGTCGTCACGAGAAAGCCATTTCGTGCCAGAAACTTCTGGAGCAAACCCCGAATACGCTCGTCATCATCGACAATCAGGATGTGGGGCGCTGGTTCGCTCATGAATTCTCCTCCCGCAGCGACAGGTATTGGCGTCGCATGTCGGGGTCCATCATAGCCTCGAGAACAGTACGAAAGCCAGCCACAGCTTCGGGACCCGCCGCACGGTAGGCTGCGCGCATACGCGCACGCTGCGCATCGGACAGCCTTTGCTCCAACCCCTCGCCTTCGGGCGTCAGATACAGGTGACGCTCGCGCTTGTCTTTCTCGCCCACACGCGACTCAACCAGCCCGTCCGCAATCAACGTGCGCAACACGCGGTTCAGCGATTGCTTGGTCACGCCGAGGGTGTTCAACAGATTGTTAACAGTGGTCCCAGGGCTGCGGTTAATAAAGTGGATGGCGCGGTGATGGGCCCGCCCGTACTCCATCCCACTCAGGATTCGGTCCGGATCTGCCGTAAACCCGCGATAAGCAAAGAACATTGCCTCGATGCCCTTGCGCAGTTGCTCATCGGTCAGAAACAGAAGGCTTTCGCCACTGTGTAAACCGGGATGTCCTCGCTCTTCCATCGGAGTGCCCTCGCTTCCTTCGGTGTCCCCCGTTTTTAAGTCAGCCTTGTTGACATTCCAAGAGCAGACTGTTAGCGAATCCTCGAATTTGCGCAACTTTATGTCCGCATCGGACCAGACTAGCGCAATTTTCGCAAATTTCGTGCTGAGAGAAGGATGCCGACGATGGCTGGCGCATATGATGATCGTGACGGGAAAATCTGGCTGGACGGCCAGCTTGTGGAATGGCGTGATGCGAACGTCCACATTCTGAGCCACGCCCTGCACTATGCGTCCTCGGTGTTCGAGGGCGAGCGCTGCTACAACGGCAAAATCTTCAAATCGATCGAGCACTCGGAGCGTTTGCTTGCGTCCGGCGGCTTGCTCGACATGCCGATCCCCTACACCGTTGAGCAGATCGAAGAAGCCAAGAAAGCGGTTCTCGAAGCGAACGGCCTGACCGACGCTTATGTGCGCGTTGTTGCATGGCGCGGCGCGGGCGAAGACATGGGTGTCGCATCCTCGAAAAACCCTGTGCGCATGGCAGTTGCCGCTTGGGAATGGGGTGCCTACTACGGCGACGCCAAAATGCAGGGCGCGAAACTCGACATCGCCAAGTGGAAGCGCCCCTCGCCTGAAACCATCCCCACCGCTGCCAAGGCGGCCGGTCTTTACATGATCTGCACCATGTCCAAGCACGCCGCCGAGGCTAAAGGTTGCTCGGATGCGCTGTTCATGGACTACCGTGGCTACGTGGCCGAAGCGACCGGCGCGAACATCTTCTTCGTCAAGGACGGCGAAGTGCACACACCGATCCCGGACGCGATCCTGAACGGCATCACCCGTCAGACCGTCATCGACATGCTCAAAGCCAAGGGCATCACCGTGCACGAACGCCGCATCATGCCCGAAGAGCTAGCCGATTTCGAACAGTGCTGGCTGACCGGCACGGCTGCCGAAGTGACCCCCGTGGGCCAGATCGGTGACTACACCTTCACCGTTGGCGACATCACGCGCAACATCGCCGAAGAGTACGAAGCTCTGGTGCGTAGCTGATCCGTCATGGCCCCACGGCCATGACAGCGCCCGCCAAGCCTGCCCTTGCGGCAGAGCGCGGCGGGCGCTTTTCGTTTCTGGGCTAGCCCCCGCCCGCAAAACCACTAGATTGCACCGCCATGAAGCTGACCCTGAACGCCCTCACCGACCTGCGCGACCTGCCGTATGACACCATCATCGACGCCCGCGCCCCTGCCGAATTCGCCGAGGATCACCTACCCGGCGCAATCAACCTACCTGTCCTTGATGACGAGGAGCGGGCCCGCGTGGGCACAATCTACAAGCAGGTCAGCCCTTTTGACGCACGCAAGATCGGGGGCGCATTGGTCGCCAAAAACGTCGCCCGCCATCTTGAGGAAAAGCTTCACGATTACCAAGGCGGCTGGCGTCCGCTGGTCTATTGCTGGCGTGGCGGTCAGCGCTCTGGCTCGTTCGCGACAATCCTGTCGCAGGTCGGCTGGCGCGTCGGTCTGATTGATGGGGGCTACAAAAGCTACCGCCGTTTGATCGTCAAAAGCATGCACGACGAGCCGATCCCTCACAAATTCATCTTGATCGATGGCCCCACGGGCACGGCAAAAACGGATCTTTTGGCGCATCTGAAATCCGCTGGCGCGCAGGTCATCGACCTCGAAGGCATCTACGCTCACCGTGGATCGCTGCTTGGTGCCGTTGGCCACCCCCAACCCAGCCAAAAGAAGGCAGAGGGCGAACTGGCTATGCAGCTCGCGCACCTTGATCCCTCAAAGCCCGTGTATGTCGAGGCCGAGTCCAGCCGCATTGGCGACCGCCTCGTGCCCCCGTCGGTCTGGACCGCCATGTGCGCAGCCCCGCGGATTCGTATTGACGCCAGCATTCCCGCCCGCGCTGAATATCTGACCCGTGCCTATGCCGATCTAATCGACGACCCAGAGGCCCTGATGGCACGGATGGAGCCCCTTCGGAGCTTCCAAAGCCGCGAGCTGGTCGACCACTGGATGGAGCTGGCCAAGGTTGGCGCCTTTAGCACGCTCGCGGCTGAGTTGATGGAGCAGCACTACGACAGCCGCTACGAAAAATCCGCAAACCGCTATCCGCACACTCTGCTGGGCCGGATTCACCTTGGCGATGCGATTGACACCGCCGCGCTGGACCGCGCCGCTGAGCAATGCCTGAGCCTTAGCGCAGAGTAATCCGCGCAGGTCCCGCGACGCATTCCCCAATCACTGCGGGCTGTGCGCCGGTGGCCTTCAATACCGCGATCAAGGCTGGCACATCGCTCTGTGGTACCGCAGCTAGGAACCCGCCCGCCGTCTGGGGGTCGTACAGGATCTCGGCCTCTGGGGGGATCAGTCCATCAATCGGCGCCGCAGTCCTATTCAGATCATGCAGGCTCGATTTCTGCCCCCGCGCCAGCAACTCCCGCGCGCCAGAATAGGCGGGCACTGCAGACAGGTCGATCACCGCGCCGCACCTGCTCGCCTCTAGCATCTCGCCCAAATGCCCCCCCAAACCAAAACCGGTCACGTCGGTCAAAGCATGCACACCATGCAGCGCGTTTGCCTCTGCCGTACGGGGTTCGACCTGCGCCCTGAGCAGCGCGGCCACATCGCGCCCATCAGCCGCCAGCTGCATCTCGGCCGCCATGATCACCCCCGACCCCAACGGCCGCGTCAGGATGAGTGCATCGCCAACTTGTGCCCCTGCCTTGGTCCGCGCAGGACCATCGAGAATGCCGGTCAACGTCAAACCTAGAGACAGTTCCGCCCCCAGTGTCGTATGCCCGCCCGCCAACGCCGCACCGCATTCCGCCAGAGCGCCGGTGATGCCTTCCATCACTTCGGCCAGCCGCCGCTCTTGCAGGCGCGGGGACATACGCGGAAGCGTCAAGTTGACCAAGGCCGTTTGGGGCCGCGCGCCCATGGCAAAGATATCGCCCAAAGCGTGGATGGTCGTGATGCGGGCAAAGACCTTTGGGTCCTCCCAAAACGCGCGCAGATGGTCAGTGGTGATCACTTGGGTGACCTCGCCCATCTGGACAATTGCCGCATCATCCCCTGGCCCCGTGACCAAATCGGGATGGCTGGTCGGCGTCACATTTGCCAAGGCCGCGCGCAGGGGGCCCGCGGCGACCTTGGCTCCGCAGCCACCGCACAGGGGTTTGCCGCCACCCAATTCCTCTCGCACGCCATCAGCGACCTGCGCAGGTACAGCAGGGCCTGCCATCCGCTTCAAATCGCGGAACATGTTCATGAATTTCTGGTCGATGTGGTCCTTCCATTTCCACATCAAGGCACCTTGCGGCCCAAACCCGCCCTTGTCCGCCAAAGCCCGCTTATCTCCCAGCGAAATCAACTTCAGAAATGTCTTCTGCGGGCGAAACGCTTTTACCTGACCGGCCCCCAAGGCCGCCTTCAGGTTATTTAGAAGTATGGGCGCGGCGCGGACCGCGTAGACCCCTGCTTTGGGCCGCGGACTGGGATCCTGATGGCAGCAATCCCCGCAAGCGTAGACATTTGGATTGCTCGTTCGCAGATGCGCATCCACACGAATAAAGCCCCGCTCCAATGCCAATCCAGTCTGTGCCAGCCAGTCATGCGGGCGCGCGCCAGCCGCGCCTACGGTCATGTCCGCAGGAACGCGCGTGTCGTCGTCTAGCAGAACACAGTCGGATTGCACCTGAGCGATGTTCGCCTGTTCGTGCAATGCAACGCCCCAACGCTCTAGCTCTTTGCGTAGAATGCGTTGATGACGATCAGATTGCTCAGCAAGAACCGCCCCACGCTCGATCAAGGATACTCGCCCTCGGGAGCCCAAGGCATGGGACATCGCCATGGACAGCTCGACACCGGCCAATCCGCCCCCAATGACCGCCACATCGCCACCGCCTCGTTCCAAGAAATCCGCCCACTCGGCCGAGTAGCGTCCCAATGGCTTCGCTGCGACGCCGTGTTCGGAAAACCCCGGAATCGCAGGCATGTCAGAGGTGATCCCCACATCGACAGAGGCGACATCATACGGCACCGCACCATAGCCTTCGACCGTGACGACCTGTTCAGAGAGGTCCATTGCCACCGCCCGCCCTTGGATCAGGCGCGCGCCCGCGAACCGCGCCAAGCGCACCAGATCAATATCCAGCTCTTCGCGTGAGTAATGGCCCGCAATATGCCCGGGCAGCATACCGGTATAAGGTGCTGCCGCCTGCGGGTCGATCACTGTCAGCCGAACGCCCGGAAGCGGGTTCATCCCCCACATCCGCAGCACCAAGGCATGGGCATGCCCCCCGCCAACAAAAACCAGATCGCGGGTGTCAGGCAGCGATGTCAGCAAGGATCAGCCCTCTTGGGTTTTCTCCGGCTCGGGGCTCCACTCGGGACGCTCCAAGGTGGCCCAGTTCGTGTCACCATTCGGCTCGGGCAGTTCTTCCTCAAGCTCGTGACGGTGCAAATAGGCCTTGGAAATGAAATTGGCGGTAATCGGCGCGGTGATAAACAAGAAAAGCGTGATCAGCAGTTCGTGCAACGAGCCATGCTCTTCGAAGGCAAAGGAATAGATCACCGACGCGATCAGAACGCCGCCAACCCCAAGCGTGGTCGCTTTGGTTGGGGCGTGCAGACGCGCCATGGGGTGATCCAGCTTGATCAGGCCAAAGCTGCCTACAAGGCCAAAGAATCCAGCAATGACCAAACAGGCCGCGATGATGATTTCTACAACCATATCCAATGCCCCTTATTCGATGATGTTGCCGCGCAGCATAAAGCGCGCGTAGGCCACGGTGCCCACAAAACCCAGCATCGCCACGACCATTGCCGCTTCGAAGAAGATTTCGGTGCCTTGCTGGATGCCCTGCAGAACCAGAATGGCGATGGCGTTGATCACCATCGTATCCAGCGCCAGAACGCGATCCCCAACCCCGGGGGCAAAGATCACGCGATAGAGCGTCAGCAGCAGGCCGAGGCCAAAGCAAATGAAGGCGAAATCGAGAGCGTAAGAAATGATCATTCGAAAATCTCCTTCAAGCGAGCCTCGTAGCGGGATTTGATGTCGTCACGAACGGCATCCGGATCGGGCGCGTCCAGACAATGAACGAGCAGCGCGCTGCCCTGAGCAGACACATCAGCGGTCACTGTGCCGGGCGTCATGGTGATGGTACCCGCAAGAACCGTGATCGCTTCGGGCGTTTTCAAATCCAGCGGAACCGTAACCCAAGCGGGCTTGCGCGCTGCGTTGGATTTGAACAGGACGATCAGAGCCACGTCGATGTTCGATTTGACGATATCATACAGGACGATCAGCACGTAGGCCGCAATCTTGATCGGATGCTTCAGAACGGGACGATCCGGCCAGTATGCTGCTGTGATGATCGGGATAAAGATACCCAAGATCAGGCCCACAATGAACACGCCCGGACCGGCAGTGTTATCGAGCAGCATCCAGACCAGTGTGAGCAGAGCCGTCAGATAGGGGTGTGGAAAGATACGTTTCAGCATCAGTGGGACTCCCCTGCATGGCCGTCAGTGGCCTCTTGCGGATGATCGGTGCCATGTTCGCCGCCCTCGGTCTGAAGCAAATGCTCGTCCACCGGCGCGTGACCGCTGCCATCCTTTTCGTGCGCCATGCTCTCTTCCATCGTGTTGTTGATGACGGCAGAGATATAGGCATCCGTGTCATAGAGTTGCTCTGCGGTGGCGATGGCAAAGCGGTGCATCGGCCCCGCCAGAACAGTCATCGCAACAATCCCAGCCATCAGAGCCCCAATGGCGACAAAGGCCAAGGGCTGACGGGGATGTTCATAAGCAGGCGCGTCGGTTTCGGGCAGGCCGTAGCCCTTCCAGAACACCAGCGAACCGGCGCGACCAAAGCCCATGATCGCGATCAACGAGGTGATGAGAATCGCGCCCCAAAGCCACCAGTTGCCCACAGCAGCATCGAGGATCAGCAGCTTACCCAAGAAGCCGGACAGCGGCGGCATCCCCGCCATCGCAATCGCGGCGGCGAAATAAAATGCAGCAACCAAACCATTCTGCGGCATCGGGCGATCTTCGCGGATGGTGTCCTGCCACTGTGGCCGGCGGGAGACGATCAAATCGACGATCAGGAACAGCGCTGCAGTCGCCAGCGTCGAATGCACCACGTAGTAAATCGCGGCGGCAGTTGCTTCGGGAGTGAACAGCGCGATCGCGATCAGCAGGGTACCGACCGAACCGATGGCAGCGTAAGCCACCATCTTGGACAGCGATTTGGCCCCCAGAATACCGATCATGCCAACAGCAAGCGAAATAACGATCACAGGCAAGAGCCAGACATCATAGCTGCCTGCAATTGCGGGCGAGTCCTGCGGGAAGGCCAGCGTGAACATGCGCAAAATCGCGTAGGCGCCAACCTTGGTCATGATCGCGAACAAGGCAGCCACAGGCGCGGGACCCGCAGCATAGCTTTCGGGCAGCCAGAAGTGCAGTGGCAGGATCGCAGCTTTGACCGCGAAGACCATCAGCGCCATGACCACACCGACGCGCAAGAGCGCTGTGTGCTCCGGCTCTAGCACAGCAATGCGGGCTGCCATGTCTGCCATGTTCAGCGTGCCAGTGACGTTATACAGCGTCCCCAAAGCAAACAGGAACAGGGTCGATCCCAGCAGGTTGTAAATCACGTATTGCGTACCTGCCTGTAGACGGCGCGTCCCCCCGCCAAAGGTCATCAGACCATAGCTGGCGATCAGCAAGATCTCGAAGAAAACGAACAGGTTGAACGCGTCGCCCGTCATAAAGGCGCCGATCACGCCCATCAGCTGGAACTGGAAAAGCGCATGGAAATGCTTGCCGCGTTTGTCCCAGTCGGACCCAATGGCATACAGCATGACGCACATTGCCAACACCGCAGTCAGCAGCACCATCAACGCGGACAACCGGTCCAGCATGATGACAATGCCAAAGGGCGCAGGCCATGCCCCCAGCTCGTAAACCCAGATATCCCCGCTTTGGGCATAGACAAACAGGCCGAGCGCGTTGATTAGCAGCAAGGACAGTCCGACCAGCGAGAAGACCCGCTGCAGCGCCACTTGATGGCGAACGGACAGAACAATGAATGCGCCGAGAAGGGTCGGCAGCAGGATCGGCGTAATGATCCAGTGGCTCATGCCCGGTCCTCCGATGCGTCGTCGTCTTGCATGTCGATCTTGTCATGGCCGCCCGACAAATACGCCGCGAGGGCGATCATCAGAACGACGGCAGTCATGCCGAAACCGATCACGATGGCAGTCAGAACCAGCGCCTGCGGCAGCGGGTCCGTGTAGGTATAGTCTCCGTATCCTTGCAGCACGGGCGGCGCGCCCACAATCAAGCGACCGGTCGAGAACAGGTAGATGTTCACAGCATAGGATAGGAAAGAGGTTCCCAGAATGACCGGGAACGTCCGGAAGCGCAGGATCAGATAGATCCCTGCTGCGGTCAGCACACCGATGGCGCTCGCGACAAGAAACTCGATGGTCATAGTTAGTGATCCTCGCTCTTGGGCAGGCGCGATGGGTTGATGTCCATCGGGTATTCATCAGGCACATCACCGCGGCGGTAAGCCAGACGCGACAGGCTTTCCAGTGTCAGCATGACAGCGCCAACAACCGCGAGGAACACCCCAAGGTCAAAGCCCATGGCCGTCGCCAGCTCGAACTTCTCCAGCGGCGGGAACTGGAAGTACCCGTAATCACTGGTCAGGAACGGCATGTTGTTAAAGAACGCCCCGATGCCCGTGATCGCTGCGATGATCACACCGCTCGCGATCGTGGCGTGGTAGGGATAGCGCTGACGCTGGTCAGCCCAGTCATAGCCCGACGCCATGTACTGCATCAGCAGCGCAATAGCCACGACCAGACCGGCGACGAAGCCGCCCCCTGGATCATTGTGACCCCGCAAGAAGATGTAGACGCCCACCATGATCGCGATGGGCAGCAGCAGACGGGTCGCGACCACCATCATCAGCGGGTGCTCGTCGCCCGCGACGGGATGGTTCGGCGTACGCTCCAGCAAGCTCAGGCGCACTTTGGACCCCAAGAGCCCTTCGGTCACGCCATAGATGATCAGAGCGGCGATCCCCAGAACGGTGATCTCGCCAAAGGTATCAAAGCCACGGAAGTCCACGAGGATAACGTTCACCACGTTATCCCCGCCACCCAGATCGTGGCTGTTGGCCAGATGGTATTCCGCGATCGAGGGCATCGCAAAGTCGGTCAGCATCACGGTATAAGCTAGCGCGGCGACTGCCACCCCAACACCGCCCGCGATGATCAGGTCGCGTGCCTTACGCGCTGTGCTGCTCTCACGCGGCGTGAATTCCGGCAGGAAGTTCAGCGCCAGCAGCAGCAAGACGATGGTCACAACCTCGACCGACAACTGGGTCAAGGCAAGGTCAGGCGCGGACAGGTAGTTAAACGACAGCGAAATCACGACGCCGATGATCCCCAGCACGACCAGCGCCAACAGGCGATGACGGTGATAGAAGACAGTGACGCCTGTACCAACGATCAGCGCAAACCACGCAATGATCGGAATGATGTCAGCCTGCATCGGCTCGCGCGGCAGGCTTACACCTTGGCCACCGGTAAAGGCATGCCACGAGGCCAGAACCGCAAAGACAAAGAAGATCGCCGCATAGCGGGTCAGCTTGCCATCGTGCAGGGTTCCGGTGATCCAAGCCGCAGCGGACGATACAGCGCCCACGATAGCATCAAAGATAACCTTGGCATCGGGACGGGGCACCGCATGCCACAGTCCGTTGGCCGGCCGGTACAGCGCCAACAGCACCAGACCACCCAGAACAGCGATTCCCGACATGTAGAGTGCAGGTGTCACGCCATGCCACAACTTCAGATGCGCATGGGGATGCGCACCATTGCCCATCACAGACGCAGCGGTCGTATCGACCAGCGGACCCACCAGCGCTTGGCTAAAGAGACCGATCATCACCACCAGAATGGCAAGGAACGCAGGCGACAGCCACATGCCGAACGGCGGATCGTGGGGCTTGTGCGGATAGTCATCACGCACAGGGCCGAACCAAGTGTGGATCAGCAGGCGGAACGAATACGCAACCGAGAACAGCGCGCCCAAGGTCGCCAGCGCAGGCACCAGCCAGTGATTGTCCCCCAGATAGGTGTGCGCAGCCGCCTCGAGCATCATTTCTTTGGACAGGAAGCCGTTGAACGGCGGAATGCCCGCCATCGACAGAGACGCCACAGCCGAAATGATAAAGGTGATCGGCATCAAGTGCCGCAAGCCGCCCAATCGGGTGATGTCGCGCGTATGCGCCTCGTGATCGACAATGCCAGCGGTCATAAAGAGCGAAGCCTTGAAGGTCGCGTGGTTGATGATGTGGAACACAGCGCCGATTACAGCCGCTTCGGTGCTAAAGCCCAGCAGCATGGTGATCAGGCCCAGATGGCTGACGGTCGAGTAGGCCAACAGCCCCTTCAGGTCATTCTGGAAGATGCCGATCAGCGCGCCCAAGACCATTGTGATCAGACCCGCCAGCGTGACGATCCAGAACCATTCCGCGGTGCCAGACATCACGGGATACAGGCGCGCCATCAAGAACAGGCCCGCCTTCACCATGGTAGCCGAGTGCAGATAGGCCGACACAGGCGTCGGCGCAGCCATCGCGCGCGGCAGCCAGAAGTGGAAGGGGAATTGCGCAGACTTGGTGAACGCACCCAAAAGGATCAGCAACAGCGCCGGAACGTACAGCGGGTCCGCTTGGATCAGATCGCGCTTTTCCAAAAGCTCGGTCAGCTCGTAGGTGCCCGCGATATTCCCGAGCATCAGCATGCCGCCGATTAGGGCCAAACCGCCCATGCCGGTCACAGTCAGAGCCATCCGTGCGCCTTGGCGCCCTTCGGGCAGGTGCTTCCAATAACCGATCAGCAGGAAGGACGACAGCGAGGTCAGCTCCCAGAAAACCAGCAAAAGCAAGATGTTATCCGACAGGACAATCCCCACCATCGCGCCTTGGAACAGCAGGAGGTAGGTGTAGAAGTTCCCCATCGGGTCTTTCGTGGACAGATAGAACCGAGCGTACAGGATGATCAAACACCCGATACCCAGGATCAGCGTCCCGAAAAGCAGCCCCAAACCATCAAGGTAGAAACTAGCGTTAAGACCAAGCGCAGGCATCCATTCGACCGAGGCCGTGATCACTTCGCCCCGCAGCACGGCGGGGGCATGGACCAACAGGCCAATCAATGCGGACAGAGAGATAATACCCGTCCAGGTCGAACAGGTATTCCGCCCCGCCTGGATCATCAGGCCGGGCAGCAAAGCGCCAATGAAGGGTAGAGCAGCGATCAGAAAGAGTGACACCGGGGCTGGACCCTCAATTAGTTGCAGTTAGCAGTTTGGTTAGCAGGGTACCCGCCTGCCTTCAATCTAAACGGAAACTATTCGTATCACTCTAAACGTCAAATTTACTGACCGGCGTTATCAAAAGATTAATAATCCCGCTCAAAGAAAATCCCGACGCTACTCTGGCCATCGTTATCCACACCACCGCGCGCCGTAACTGACGGACTGATATCGATATTCAGGTTCAACTCGGTCTGCCCCGTCGCCCCCACGGTGACATCGGTGTAGACGTTGTCAGAGATGTACTTGCCCGCCCGCAGCGCCGCATTGCCCTGTTCATCCGTGGTCACATCCAGATCATCCAGATCAAAGCCCTGACGCAATCTAGAGACGATCCCCTCGCCGCCGCGTCCAGCTAGAACCGCCACCGCATTTGCGAGTTGCAGCGCCTGGAAGGCAGACAGGCGGCTCATGTCACGACCGAACAGCAGCTGTGCCAAAACCTCGTCCTCGGGCAATTCCGGAGAAGAGCTAAAGGACACCTCGGGCGACGATGCTTCACCGTCTACGATGATATAGGTCATCACATCGCCTTGCTCGGTCTCGACCACCAGTCGGATTACAGGAACCAAGGCCCCTTCAAGGCTGATATACCCTTCGTCAAAGTCAAAGCGTTGCCCCAGCAACAGCAAGCGCCCGCGCACCAAATCGAAACGACCAATCGGGATGATATTCGCTGTCGTGCCGGTCAGACGGATTTGCCCCCCAAGCTCGGCATCTAGCCCACGACCACGGACAAAAATACGCGATGGCGCGCTGATCGTGACATCCAGCGGAATGGCGATGCCGGGGCCTTCGTCTGCGGCTTCTGGGGTCGCTGTCGTCGACAGCCCTGCTTTGTCCAAGGTCCGACGCACGTCAGCCGGCGTCCCTAGATGCTCAATATCCGGAATACTGCCTGCCGCGCCCGCGCCCGTTTCGGGAATACGCAGTTCAGCTTCGCTCAGAGTAATGTCCCCAGACAGGCGTCCACCATCCAGAGCAGGACCCCGAAACCGCAAATCGCCGCCCAAAGTTGCCTCGTACAGACCCGGATCGACCAAGGTCAGATCCACGATCGAGACATTGGCATCAACGTTGTAATTGCCGGTCAGCCCTACGGTGCCGCTCACCCCAATGCTGCCCCCCTGACTGTTGCTTGCGTTCAGGTCCAGGCGCACCTGATTGCCACCAAGTGTCGCGGTGCCGCCGATATTATTCAGCGTAATGCCCGACGACGGCTCGGAAAACAGCCCGTCCGACAGGGTCACGGTCCCGCTCAGCGCATCCAGACCCGCAGGCCCCCGTAGCGCCAGATCGAACCGCGCGTCTCCCGACACGCGTCGCGGTGCGATCATCGGATTGGCCAGTCCCAAGGGCACACCGCCGGTTGCCGTCAGGTCCAGATTTCCGTTGCTCAGGATCGCGCCGTCCACATTCGCCGTCATCCCCGCAGGGCCGGTCAGCGTGGCATCAATCGTCGTGGTATCAGCGTCGCCACCCACTTGAGCATTCACCGTGACAGGGCCAGAGAAGTCACCGTTGATCCGCCCCACATCAGGGACACGTGCATCCGCGGTCAGGGATTTGCCCTCTTCGGTCAGGGACCCGCTCGCTGTCAGGTTAAGGTTACCAGCGTCCAGCGACAGACGCTCGATGGTGATGTTGCTCCCGTCACGGATCACATGGGTGTCCAGATCGAACCGCCCCGCCAGCACGCCGTTGATATGCGGGTCCCCCAGATCAAGGCCGCTCCCCGATCCGGTCACCGTCACATCCGCCGTGGTCGCAGACACTGTGCCATCCACATCGAGTTGCGCAGCCCCGCGCAACTGACGACCCGCCAAGCCAGAGAACCGCGAGGCATCCCGCACATTCGCCGTCAGATCGACTGTGGCAATCTGTGTTTCCATATCCACTGACACATCGCCCGAGGCCCCGTAATCCGCCCCCTGCAAGCGCAGCGGGTCCAGCACCAAGGGATTGCCATCAGCGTAATCAAACGAAGTTTGGAAACTGACCTCCTGCCCCAAAGCCTGCGCCAGCGCAGCATCTTGAAGTCTCAGACCCGTCAGCGCCGCATCGATCGACCCACGCACGGCTTCTACAATGCCGTTCTCGCCTTGCGCGTAGCTTCCAGATCCCTTGATCAGCGCCTCGGCCACCGCCCCCAGCGGATGGTTCACGCCGCTCAGGTCTGTGTCGATGTTCCAGCGTCCATCTCCGGCGCTCAGGTCGATTTTGCCTCCCGACATTGCCAATTGGTCCTCGCCCAAGGGGATCACCAATCCGCTCGGTCCGCTCAGAACTCCGTCCACTGACAGGGATTTCAGGATCGCGCCCGACAGAACAATGTCACCGTCCAAAGCTGCCCGGCCAGAACCGCCCCGACCCAACCGGCTGAAATCTTTGACAAAGGTGTTAAACTCGAAATTCGTCTCCGCGCTGCCGATAGTGCCATTCGCCTGCACCCGCGCGCCGTCCGTGTTCGCCAGCAGTTCGTCAATCGTCAGGCCCGTTTCATCGCGGCGTGCCACGACAGACAGACTGCCATCGCCGCCCACCAGACCGTCCAGCATCTCTTGGCCGATCTCCAGCGCCCGCGCGTCCCCCGTCGCCCGCAGGTCAAAGGCACCGGACAAGGGCACCACCGTCCCCGACACCGCAAACTCGGCTGCGCCATCCAGATCGAAGCCCGCTATCTCTCGCGCTTTGGACAGATCATCCGCAGTCACGTTCAGGTCGAGCTTGGTGTCATATCCGCTCTCCAGACCATCAATCGTCGCAGACCCCGTGGCCACAAAGGCTAGCGCGTTGATCGCCAAATCGCTCAGATCCAAGGGCTGTCCCTCGACCGCAGTCAAGCTGACACCACCCGTCACCTGTGGCCCCAATAGCGCCTGAAGCGCCGCGTCGGTCATTTGCAGGTCCGTCGTCTCGAAATCAAAGCGGGCAGTCACCGTCTGGGGCGTATTCTCGTCCGCCGGTGTGATCTGTCCTCGACCTGTCAGAACTGCTTTGGGCAGGGTCACAGCCGCTTGGTTGAGGCCGTTCAGCACCACCTCGCCCTGCCAATCCGCGCTCGACGCGGCATCGTGGTTCACATCGAGCGTCACACTTTTAACAGTGACATCCTCGGCCAAGGTCAGGGGCGATCCATCCGGTGCCCGCAAGGAACCTTCGAGTTCAATGCTCTGGGGCAGACCCGAGGGCCCGATCACAGCCGCGCCCTGTACATTGGCGGCGCGCGCCTCGATCAACAGATTATCGAGCGTGAGAGTGCCATCATCCGCCTTGGCCGCCGAAGCGACAACCCGCGCATCATTCCCCAGCAAATCGTGGTAAAGCGGCTCGACCAAGGGGCGCAGATCGCCCCCCAGATCGACGTCCAATGCCTGTCCGCGCAGGGTCACCTGCCCGCCCAAACGCAGCGAACTGTCGGTCCGCAGCGCAATATCCACCGTCAGATCGTCTGCAGGCCCCTCGCCTTCGATCCGCAGATCAATGCTTGGGTTTTGCGGAATACCCGCCAAGGTCGCTACGATCCCGCCCGCATCCTCTGACGCGGCCACCAAAATAGAGGCCGTATTTTCGCCAGGATCATAGGCCAGATCGACTTCGAACTGACCGTTCGGGCCGTCCGTACGTTCCGCGTTTAGGGAAACAGTGCCCGCTCCATTGGCCAGTTGTGCCGACCCACTCAGGGTCATAACCGCGTCCTGACCAATCACATCGGCGCCCAAAGCCGCACGATCCACCTGCAATGTGTCGACATTCACCGACACAGGCAGATCCGGCAGAGAAAACGCCGTCGCCTCGGGTGCGGGAACATCAACCTCGTTCGAGATCGGTTTGCGCGGCATCGAGATGCTCTCGGCGGACAGCTCGTTCACCTCGATCCGGCCCCGCAGCAGGGCCGCGCGGCTCCAATCCAGCGCCAGTCCTGTCGCATCCAGCCACACGCCCTGATCGTCCGCGATGGTCAAACGGTCGATGGTCGCGCGGGAGCTAAGCGCGCCCTCGAACCCTTCGATCCGAACCTCGCGTCCAGCTCCGGACAAAGTGTCCTGCAACAGCCGCTCTAGGTAGCCTTGGCCGTCGTCATCCTGCGCCACTGCCCCAACGGGCAGCAGCAGCACCAAAAATGCTGCAAATATCCGTCTCAAAACGCCTGTCCGATCCCGATATAGATTTCGTATTCACGGCCAATGTCATCACCGCTCATTGGCGTCGCGACGTCCAGTCGCAAGGGGCCGATAGGTGTGTTGTACCGCACGCCGATCCCTGCACCCGCGTGGTCCTCGCCCTCGGTGTCCAGCCCCAGCTCGCCACCGACAAAGCCATAATCGACAAAGCCAACCGCGCTGATCGCGTCCGTGATGCCCTGACGCAGCTCTAGGGACGCCCCAAGGAAGCTCGCCCCGCCGCCGTCATTATAGCCCAGCGATTGGTAGTTCTGGCCGCGGACGGTGCCCCCGCCCCCCGAATAGAACTGGAAGTCCGCGGGAACATCCTCGGCCTTGGCGCCCTCGATAAAGCCAAGCTGACCGCGCAGGGCAAACACCGTTGTTTCGGTCGCGCTGAAATACGTTCGCGCATCAAAAGTCGATCGGATGCCCTCTGGCGAGTCATTCAGCCCGTAAAAAGGCATGACCTCACCGCTTAGATAATAGCCGCCCACGGCGTTGCTGCCGCCTTCGCGCTTGTCATAAGTGGCCGAGACTGGGAACAGCAGTTGGCTGTAGCTGGTCTCGCCATCGCTGTCCTCAATCGTGGCGCGGCGGAACGCGACACCGTATTGCACGGTCAGATCATCGCTCGCACGGCGCAGGATACCGACATCGGTCCGGAACTGGTCGCTGTTATACTCTGGCTCGTTCATGCGCTCCAACGCGGTCTGCACGAACAAGATATTGCGCGGGTCAAAGGTCGCCGGACGTTCGAAACGGGTGGTCAGGTTTACGTCCTCGCCCCCAGTGGTTCCGCCGATCCCTGCGACCTCGACGTCAAACCGCAGCTTTTCCGCGCCACCAAGGATGTTGCGGTGCATCCAGAAGCTGGACAGCGTCACCCCCTCGTCCGAGATCAGCTCCGCCCCGAACCCAAAGCGTCGTGGCTTGGCTTCGACCACATTCACCGTAAAGTCGAGCGTATCGCCATCGCGGATCTCGTCCGCCTCGCGCATGGCAACAGCGCTGAACGCACCGGTATTGCGCAAGCGTGTCGACGCATCTGCGACCAAAGCGGGATCATAAATCTCGCCGCGCGGCAGCCCCGCGATTGCGCGGATACGCTCTTCGCGCACATTACGGTTATTTTCGACGGCCAAACGGCCAAACCGCAGCTGCGGCCCCGTTGTAATCCCCAGTGACACATCAAGCGCTTCGGCAGGGTGATCTGCCACAATGCGCTGTCCGGTCAGGTCTGCTTTCGCGTAGCCCACCTCGCGCCATGCATCCACGGCGTCCTGACCGGTGCTGCGGATTACATCCAGACGCGCATCTTGGCCGCGCGCGAACTCTGCGGGCGGTTCGGTGCCGTCGGGCAACGGCCCCACCTCTGCCTCTCGGAACACAAAGCGTGGTCCGGTCTCGACAGTGATCTGGGCTGACTGAAATTCTGCTGGCAACCGGAACGGGTTCAGCTGGCTGGCCTCGTTGCCATCCAGCCGCACACTGACGTTCGGTCCATAATAGCCCTCTTCGTACAGAACACCCACGATGGTGTTGTACTCCGCCAAGGCCGCAGCGGCGTAATCTTGCGCCGTCACATCTTCGGTCTCGTTTGCCGCATAGAGGCGCGACGCAGTCCGCAGACGGTCTTCTAATGCGTCATCCCCGCCCGATACGGAGAGATCGATATCAATCGCAGGCCAAGCTGCAGTCGTGAAAAGCGCTGTCAAAACCGCGCTCGAAAATACTGAACGAAAAAGTCTATCCATCGGCCCACACCTAGTGCTCTGGGGCAGATTAGGCCAACGAAAAGAGCTTTGCACCAGCACTTCGTTGTAACAGCGGTTTCCCGCTAGATTGCCTTGCCCCTCTTCGGGCCACAGACTTTGCGTCGATCAGTCAACACCTGCACATCCAACAACAGCCCGCCGGGTCTCGCCCGATCCGGCGCGGCGCATCATTGCATCCATGCCGTAACTGTCTGTGCGGTCATTACTTTCCTCCCTGATCTCGTGAGCGCCCAACTGTTTAGAACAGGCCGGACTCTTTCGCGATCAAGGCCGCTTGGGTCCGGTTATGGACGCCGATTTTGCGGTACAGGGTTTTGACGTGCAGCTTAACAGTGGGCTCACGAACGTCCAGATTGCGAGCAATCTCTTTGTTCGACAGGCCGCCGCTCAGACCTTCGAGAACCTGCATCTCACGACGCGACAGTTGCGACGCCAGCGGATGGTTCTGTGCAGAGCTTTCGTCCTCTTGGGACATGAAATCCAGCGGTGCGTACTGCTCGCCCATCGCCATGAAGCGCACGGCATTTACGACACTACGGGCCGACAGGGTCTTGGGCAGGAAGCCTGCCGCATTTTCCGCCAGTGCCTGCTCGGCCACATCGCGGCTGGCCACACCAGAGATCAGGGCAACGCGCTGGCCACCATTCATGGCTTTGACCTTTTTCAGACCTTCCAGCCCATTCATCCCGGGCATGTTGAAGTCCAGCAGGACCAGATCGAAATCGCCTTCGTCTTCGATCAACTGAACCGCGCCATCCAGATCCTCGGCGGTGCGGGTCTCGATGTTGCCTTCCTGCTTGAGGTAAAGCTCTAGGGTATCCCGAAGCAGTTCGTGGTCGTCTGCAATAAGAATACGCATTGTTTGTTCCTTTTCATTGCCGACCTGCGCGTCCCGTAAAAGGGCAAAAACCGTTATCATTGCGCGGGTCAGAGTTTCGAAAAACCAGGAACCATCTACTCTCAACCGATAGGCCCACTATGACATAATAAGTTGCCCTTAGGAACGTATTTCACCCAGTCGGGTCGCCCCACCATACCCCACCGCGACCGCCGAATTATCCACTGCGGATACAAAAGCATCCGGAATTAGACGTCCTTCGGGTCGTAGTAACGCCCTGAAAATCAAGTATATTTGAATTTAGGAATTTTCTTATCCGGATAGATCTACCCGACCGGTCAGGTTTTCCGCTAACATCCACAAACTTTGTTTTGCGCATACGCAAACAAAAATGGGTCTCATTTTGCAAATATCGTTCGGAGTAGATTCGGATGTCTTGTAATTACGGATTAAAACTTACGTATTGCGGATAATACCTAAGTATTATCCTTGCGGCGTCATGCCAGAACGGGCTTTGCCGCGCCGCAAACCCAGACGGTGCTCGCGCCAGATGATCAGGCCCCCAGCCGCGATCACCACGCAAGATCCGATCAGCATTTGAACGGTCGGGATCTCGTCAAACAGGAAATACCCCATCCCCAGCGCCATGATGATCGCGCTGTAGTCAAACGGCGCGACCAACGCCGCTCCGGCAAACCGGTAGGCCGAGGTCATCAGGATTTGCCCCAGCCCTCCTAGCAGCCCCGCCCCGATCAGCAGCCCCAGCGAAATCGGGTCTGGCATCACCCAACCAAAGGGCGCGGTCAGCAGGGACAGCCCCGTGGTTGTGACTGTGAACCAGAACACAATGGCTGTCGTGTTGTCGATCTCGACCAGACGGCGGATCTGGATTTGCGCAAGCGCCCGCGCCACGGCCGAGCACAGCACCAACACAGCGCCCAAGGCCGCACCATCCGCAGCCGTATCCAGCGTCATGCGCGGCGACAGGACAATCATCACCCCGACAAGACCCAACAGCACCATGGACAGTCGGAACGGCCCCACACGCTCTTTGAGCAGCAGTGCGGCAAAGACCACAGTCAGCAGCGGTGCCGCGAACCCGATCGCCGTCACTTCGGGCAAGGGCAGCAAGCCCAGCGCCAGAAAGTTCATGCCCATCGCGCTAGATCCGATCAATCCGCGCAGAACGTGGCCAACCGGGCTTTTCACTTTGATGCCGCTGCGCAGACTGCCGCTGATCCACAGCCACGTGAACAAAACCGGCATCGCAAACGCCGAGCGGAAAAACACCGCTTCGCCCGTCGGCACCACATCCGCTGTTGCTTTCACCATCGCCGCCATAGAGGTAAAGGCGACAACCGAGACAAGTTTGAGCGTAATGGCCTTAAAAGGCTGGTAAGTTTCGTAGGGCATGCCTTGGCAGTGCGCCTCTTTGACCCATCGGTCAAGCTTTTAGCCATGCGGCCACGGCAAACACGCTATTCCAAATCCCCGCGCTCCATGCCCGCCATCGGCATTTTTCGCCGACCTCATGCACATGTTCCCGCCGATCCGGTCACGACTTCGCGCCTTACAAGTGATTTTCCTGTGATTGAACAATGCCTTATCCCACCACAGATATCCACCAACGCCGAACACCGGCGGATTTGTTTTGTTTAAAAGAAAGAAAGGTTGAGATCATGGCTATCAAAACCGCAGCCCTCACTTCGATTATTGCCCTGTCGGCAGCACCTGTTCTGGCTGGCTCGCTGACCCCCCCGCCCACCGAACCCGCGCCCATCGTGGCACCCGAACCTGTCAGCGTTGATGGCAACTGGACCGGCTTCTACGGCGGTATCCAAGCGGGCGGCGGCAAAGTCGAAACCGACGAAGGCGCAATCGACATGGACGGCAACGGCGGTCTCGGCGGTGTGCACCTGGGCTATGATTACGACTTCGGAAAATACGTTCTGGGTGCAGGCATTGAATTCGACGCAGGCAACATCGAACTGGATGACGGCGACGAAACTCTGCAAGACGTCACCCGCCTGAAACTGAAGGCTGGCTATGACATGGGCCAAGGCCTGCCCTACATCACCGCCGGTGCAGCGGGCGCCAACTTCGAAGAGGCTGGCTATAACGAAGGCGGCTTTGTCGGTCTCGGCTACGAGCACAAGGTCACCGACAATGTGACCGTCGGCGGCGAAGTCCTGCGTCACCGCTTTATCGATATGGACGACACCAACACAGACGCTGATGCGACCACCGCTCAGGTTCGGATGTCCTACCGCTTTTAACGAGTGAAACGGGTAAGTAACCCACATCCCCAGTAACCCAAGTACGAGTAGGCCCCCCGCTTCACCGCGGGGGGCTTTCGTTTGGGTCCTCGGACATAGAAAAACCGGCCCGAAGGCCGGCTTTCGTTCATTCCGCTGCGTCGCGCTTGGGCAGCACCCAGTCGGGCCGCGGGAAATGGCAGGTATAGCCATTCGGAAACCGCTCCAGATAATCCTGATGCTCTGGCTCCGCCTCCCAGAAATCGCCGACGGGTTCCACCTCGGTCACAACAGTACCGGGCCAGATGCCGCTGGCATTGACGTCTGCGATGGTATCCTCGGCCACGGCCTTCTGCGCATCATCCACATAGTAAATCGCGCTGCGATAGCTCATCCCCAGATCGTTGCCCTGCCGGTTCAGCGTGGTCGGATCGTGGATCTGGAAGAAAAACTCCAGCAACTGCCGATAGCTGATCACCGCCGGATCGAACAGGATCTCGATCCCCTCGGCATGGGTGCCATGGTTGCGGTAGGTCGCGTTCGGCACGTCCCCACCTGTATAGCCGACGCGGGTGGACTCTACCCCGGGCAGTTTGCGGATCAGATCCTGCATCCCCCAGAAACAGCCGCCCGCCAGAACTGCGCGCTCTTGTGCCATATCTCTTACTCCTTCTCGACCAAGGGCACGAAGTCGCCGTACCCTTCGGCCTCCATATCCTCGAGCGGGACAAACCGTAGCGCCGCCGAGTTGATGCAATACCGTAGCCCACCCTGATCGCGCGGACCATCATCGAACACATGCCCCAAATGGCTGTCGCCATAGGTCGACCGCACTTCGGTCCGCACCATGCCATGGGTGGTGTCACGCAATTCCTGAATGAACTCTTCGCTCACGGGGCGGGTAAAGCTCGGCCACCCACAGCCCGATTCATATTTGGCCGCGGACACGAACAGCGGCTCCCCGCTGACGATATCCACATAGAGGCCCTTTTGCTTGTTCCCCAGATAGCGCCCTGTGCCGGGCCGTTCCGTGCCGCTCTCTTGGGTCACGTAATAGGCATCAGGCTCCAGCGCAGCGATCACATCGGGGTCACGGGTATACTTGGCCAACAGACCACTCCTCTTTGCTTGGATGTCCCTAATGTGGGGCGCCACAGGCCTTCGGCAAACCCCTATAACATTATCATGACGACGCAGTGAGAGCTCTGGTATCCGCCGCGAAACAAGGATAGAGTCACCCTAGTTGTAAGGCAGCCCACCGCGCTGCATCGGCCACGCCCTCATCGGGGTCGGTAAACAGCGCGGTGGCCACCTCTTTCAGCGACGCATCCCCTGAATTCCCGATGGCATACAGAACGTTTCGCACGAAGCGATCGCGCCCGATCCGTTTGATCGGACTACCACTGAACCGCTCGCGAAACGCCGCATCGTCCAGCGCGGCCAACTCCCGCAATTCCGGCGCCACAGTCCCCTCTCGGGCCGCATAGCGCATGTCACTGGCCGCCACGGCGAACTTGTTCCACGGGCACGCCGCCAGACAGTCATCACACCCGTAAATCCGGTTCCCCAAGCGCCCGCGCAGCGCCTCGTCCACCGGCCCCTTATGCTCGATCGTCAGGTACGAAATGCACCGCCGCGCATCCATCTGATAGGGCGCAACAAAAGCGTCGGTCGGACAGGCCCGCAAACACCGGTCACAGCGCCCACAATGGTCCACCTCGGGCTCGTCCACGGGCAAATCCAGTGTCGTAAACACCGACCCGATAAAGAACCAGTTCCCCATCTGCCGACTGACCAGATTGGTGTGCTTGCCCTGCCAACCCAAACCCGCCGCCTGCCCCAAAGGCTTCTCCGGCACAGGAGCAGTGTCCACGAACACCTTCACCTCGCCGCCGCCTTCGGCAATCAGCCAGCGCGCCAAACGCTTCAGCCGCTTCTTGACCAGATCGTGGTAATCCTTGCCCCGCGCATACACGGAAATCGCCCCGCGATCAGGCAGTCCCACCACGTCCATCGGATTGTCCTCAGGGGTATAACTCTCGCCCAACACAATCACCGACCGCGCCTCGGGCCACAGCGCAGCAGGATCGCCCCGCCAAGACATCCGCTCTTCCATCCAGCCCATCTGGCCATGAAAGCCCTGCGCGACAAACGCCTCCAATCGCGCCGGAACCTCCGGCACGTCCCAAGGGCGACACACGCGAACCTCGGAAAATCCCTCGGCCCGCGCCTGCGCCACCAATCGGGCTTTCAACGCGTCAGTCATCTCTTTCTTGCCCAAATACCCCGGGGGTGCGGGGGCTGGCCCCCGCGTCGCCACAGATCAGAAATCCAGGTCGGAATAATGGGGCGGCTGCGGAAAGCCGGGGATCTGGTCGGCCAGAATGCTCCGGAACGCAGGGCGCGATTTGATCTTCGCGTACCAGTCCTTGACGACCTCGCTGCGGTTCCAGTCCACATCACTGATATAGTCCAAAGCGCTCAGATGCGCCGCCGCCGCGAAATCGGCCAAGGTCATGCGGTCCCCGGCCAGCCAACGGCGATGATCCAAGAGCCACGCCATATAGTCCAAGTGGTACTTGATCTTCTGCGCGCCCATCTTGACCGCTTTGCTGTCCGGATAGCCCGATTTCATCAGCTTCTTGTTCACCCGCTCGTACAGCAGGTTCTGCGTGACCTCGGAATGGAACTTGTCGTCGAACCAGCTGACCAACCGGCGCACTTCGTAGCGCTCTTCGGGCGAATAGGGCATCAAGGCGGGGTCAGGGTAGACCTCTTCGATATACTCGCAGATGGCCATGCTCTCGGACAGGATTTTGCCGTTCAAGCGCAGCACAGGCACCTTGCCCGCCGGATTGCGGCGCAGGAAATCGGTGTCCATTTCCCAATAGCGCTCTTCGACCAGCTCGACCTCAATCCGCTTTTCGGCCAGCACCAGACGGACCTTGCGGCAGAACGGCGAGAGCGGAACATGATAGAGGCGATTCATAGCGTCCTTCGATCTTGTTGGGAGTTCACCTTCAATGCCTGTCTCGTGGACCGTTTTCAATCCTCGAAACAGGCGGCACGGCCGTCTCTTGCGATAGTCGCCGCTCCATCCGCAATTTGTGAAGCCCGGCGGGCAACAAACTGGCTGGGATTGGCGGCGTCCCGCTCTTTGGGATTCGGCAAGAGCGCAGCCAGCAAAGCGGCCTCGCGCGCGGTCAAATCCTCTGGCGTGGTGCCGAAATATGTGCGGGCGGCTGCCTCAACGCCAAAGATACCTTCGTCGAACTCGGCCACGTTCAGGTAGACCTCGACAATCCGGCGTTTGCTCCACGCCGCCTCGACCAGCGGGGTCATCAGCGCCTCTAGGGCCTTGCGCGTCCAGTTACGCCCCTGCCACAGGTAGACATTCTTGACCACCTGCTGGCTCAGGGTCGAGGCTCCGCGATTGCCGCCATCCTCAATCGCATCGCGGATGGCCGACATGTCAAAGCCCCAGTGGTTGCAGAAATTCGCATCCTCGGCAGCCACGACAGAGCGCGCCATCACGGGGGCAATCTCGTCCATCGGGGTCCAGACCCGCTGAATGTCCCCCAACCGCCGCGCCTCGGACCGCATATAGAACCCCTGCGGCACGGGCAAAAACGACGGCAGGATCACAGCCAGAGCCACCAACCCGATCACGGCAAACACGCCATAGCGCAGCCACCGCCGCACCCGTTGCCCAAGGCTGACCTTGGTCTTGCGCGTTGTCTTCCTCTTTGCGGGTTTTTTCTTGGTGCTCTTTGCCATAAGGTCAGTAAGCCCGCCCCGCCAGAACGGTCAAGGCCCTACGCCCACCCGCATCAAAGTGATAGCACGCGCCGGACCAAACGCCTGCGCCGAACTCATTGCCCGTCCACAGGCCGCACCCCGTACGCCTGATAGGCATTCTCGCGGAAATAGGCCTCGGTCCGCTCGGGATGCTTCACATAGCTTGGGGCCAGAATGGGCGTCAGGCGGGTCACGGTCAGTTCGAACACATGGCGCACTTCGAAACTGCCCGCCATCTCTTGGAGCGGCGCGGACAGCTCTTCGAAATCCGCATCCTCGGGGCTCACGATCCGGCAGGTCCCCTCCATCTTGTGCCCCCGCTGCAAAAAGATGTCCAAGACGCTGACGCAAACCTGCGCGTTCTGCCGGACGTTCCGCATACTGCGCGGCGAGGCGATCTCGGCGATCAGCAGGCGTTCGGCGTCATACACCAGAAACATCTCCTTGGGCGACACACTGGGCCGCCCTGCGTCGTCCGATGTCGCCATCCAGCACAGCACCGCGCTATCAATCTCTGCGGCCACTTCGGGCGTCAGCAATCCGACCGTCATCCTAATCCCCTTGTTCAAAAATGAAAAAACCCCGCCAACGGTATCGCGGCGGGGTTCATTATCTCAAGTGTGCAGTGCCTTACTCGGCGGGGATTGCCTCTTGGCCATCTGCGGTCAGCGGATGCGCCATCTTGTTCAGCATCTCCTTGGGGCAGATCTGCAGGAACTTGGGCAGGTTCTCTTCCCAGTTCTGCAGGATCTCGCCTGCCTTGCGGCTGCTGGTCTCGGCGTAGTGACGCTCGACCAGGTCTTTCAGCTGAGCAATCCAGTGCGGGTTCGCCGGAGTGCAGGTGACCAAGGTCTCCATGTTCATGTGCTTTTCAGCGACACCTTCAGGATCCCACAGATAGGCCATACCGCCGGTCATACCCGCGCCAAAGTTCGCACCGATCGACCCAAGGATCACAGCCACACCGCCGGTCATGTATTCACAACCGTTGCTGCCGCAGCCCTCGATCACCACTTTCGCACCCGAGTTACGGACGGCGAAACGCTCGCCTGCGCGGCCAGCCGCAAACAGGTAGCCGTCGGTCGCACCGTACAGAACGGTGTTGCCGATGATGGTGTTGTCAGCGGCGACCAGCGGGCTTTCCATCGGGGGACGAACCACAACGGTACCGCCCGACAGACCCTTGCCAACATAGTCGTTGGCATCGCCAGACACTTCGATCTTCAGACCGGGCGCTGCGAACGCACCCAAGGCCTGACCCGCCGAACCGCGCAGTTTCACGGTCAGGTGGTCCGCCTGCAGGCTATTGCGCATGCCGAACCGACGCACGATGTGGCTCGAGGTGCGGGTGCCGACGGTACGGTGCGTGTTCTGCACCGCATAGCTCAGCTGCATCTTCTCGCCATCTTCAAGGAAGCGTGCCGCGTCCTTGACGATTTCCGCGTCCAGAGTATCCGGCACAGCGTTGCGCGGACGGTTGCGGTCGTACTCGATCTGCTCCGAGCCATCGACAGTGATGAGCAGCGGGTTCAGGTCCAGATCATCCAGGTGCGCCGAACCACGGCTGACCTGGCTCAGCAGGTCCGCGCGGCCGATCACGTCGTCCAGCGAACGGGCACCGATCGATGCCAGAATCTCGCGAACTTCCTGAGCGTAGAAGGTGATCAGGTTCACAACCTTGTCCGCGTTGCCGGTGAATTTCGCACGCAGGTCTTCGTCCTGAGTACAGACACCAACGGGGCAGGTGTTCGACTGACACTGACGCACCATGATACAGCCCATCGCGATCAGAGCCGCGGTGCCGATGCCGTACTCTTCGGCACCCATCATCGCAGCCATGACGATGTCACGACCGGTGCGCAGGCCACCGTCGGTCCGCAGGGTCACGCGACCACGCAGGTGGTTCATTGCCAGAACCTGATGCGCTTCGGTCAGACCCATTTCCCACGGCAGGCCGCAGTATTTGATCGAGGTCGCAGGCGATGCACCGGTACCACCGTTGTGGCCCGAAATCAGGATCACGTCCGCCTTCGCCTTGGCAACACCAGCGGCGATGGTGCCAACGCCCGACGACGCCACCAGCTTCACGGTGACCTTACAACGCGGGTTGATCTGCTTCAGGTCGTAGATCAGCTGCGCGAGGTCCTCGATCGAGTAGATATCGTGGTGCGGCGGCGGCGAAATCAGGGTCACACCCTTGGTCGAGTGGCGCAGACGGGCGATCAGGTCGGTGACCTTCATGCCGGGCAGCTGACCACCTTCACCGGGCTTCGCGCCCTGTGCGACCTTGATCTCCAGTTCTTCACACTGGTTCAGGTATTCGGCGGTCACACCGAAACGACCAGAGGCCACCTGTTTGATCTTGGCCGACGGGTTGTCGCCGTTGGGCTCGGGGTGGAAGTGTGCGGGATCTTCGCCGCCCTCACCCGAATCCGACTTCGCGCCGATACGGTTCATCGCAACGTTCAGGGTCTTGTGCGCTTCGGGCGACAGAGCGCCCAGCGACATACCGGGGGTCACGAAACGCTTGCGGATCGAGGTGATCGATTCAACTTCTTCCAGCGGGATCGCTTTGCCCAAGGGCTTGATGTCCAACAGGTCGCGCAGGTGGATCGGCGGGTTCGCTTTCATCAGCGCCGAGTACTGCTTCCACAGCTCGAACGATCCACGGTCACAGGCCGACTGCAGCAGGTGCATGTTGTTTGCACCCCAAGCGTGGGTCTCGCCCTGACGACGCGACTTGTAGAAACCACCGATCGGCAGCACGTCACGGTTCGACTTGAAGCCCGCCGCGTGCACGTCTTCGGCCTTTTTCTGGATGCCAGAAACACCGATACCCGAAATGCGGCTGATCAGGCCGGGGAAGTATTCGGCACACATGGCGCGCGACAGACCCACAGCTTCGAAGTTCAGACCACCACGGTAGGACGAAATCACCGAGATACCCATCTTTGCCATGATCTTGAGCAGACCCTGATCGATGGCGTCGCGGTAACGGCTGACGTTCTCGGTCAGGCTGCCTTCCAGCAGGCCACGCTCGATACGGTCGGCCAGCGAATCTTCGGCCAGATAGGGGTTCACAGTGGTCGCACCACAGCCCACCAGCACGGCAAAGTAGTGGGGGTCCACACACTCGGCCGAACGCACGTTCAGGCTGCAGAAGGTCCGCAGACCCTTGCGCGTCAGGTGGCTGTGCACCGCGCTGGTCGCCAGAATCATCGGCATGCCGACTTTATCTGCGCTCAGCTTGTGGTCGGTCAGGATGATGTGGCCTGCACCCGAACGTACCGCGTCCTCGGCTTCGGCGCGAATACGCTCCAGCTCGCCGCGCAGGTCTGCGCCGGGAGCAAAGGTACAGTCGATCTCGACCAGCGTCGCGTTGAAGTGGTTCTGCAGTTCAGTCCACTGCGCGTTGCCGACAAAGGGGCTGTCCAGCACCAGAATCTCGGTCTGCGACGAGGACTCGTCCAGAACATTCTTCAGATTGCCGAAACGGGTCTTCAGCGACATCACGCGGAATTCGCGCAGCGAGTCGATCGGCGGGTTGGTCACCTGGCTGAAGTTCTGGCGGAAGTAGTGGCTCAGGGGGCGATACTTGGCCGACAGAACAGCCGAAGGAGTATCGTCGCCCATGGACGCCAGTGCTTCTTTGCCGTCTTCGGCCATCGGGGCCAGAATCTGCTCCAGCTCTTCGAGGCTGAAACCAGCCGCGATCTGACGCTTGCGCAGTTCGGCACCGTCGAACATCGGCTTCTCGGTCACCTGACCCAGCGCTTCGTCCAGATCGTTGATCTTGCCGACCCACTCACCGAACGGCTGGCTGCCTGCCAGAGCGTCCTTGATCTCGGTGTCGTGGTAGAGCTTGCCCTCTTTCATATCGACGCCGATCAGCTGACCGGGGCCCAAGGCACCCTTTTCCACAACAGTGGCTTCGTCGGTGGGCACCATGCCCGCCTCGGACCCTGCGATCAGCAGGCCATCGCCTGTCACAACATAGCGCATGGGGCGCAGACCGTTCCGGTCCAGACCACCGCAGACCCAACGACCGTCGGTCATGGCCAGCGCGGCGGGGCCGTCCCACGGCTCCATCACGGCGTTGCAGTAGGCGTACATGTCGCGCCACGATTCGGGCAGCTCAACCGCCTGCTTGGACCACGATTCGGGGACCAGCATGGTTTTCGCCATAGGCGCGTTGCGACCCGCACGGACCAGAACTTCGAACACAGCGTCCAACGCCGCCGAGTCCGACGCACCGTTCGCGATGATCGGCTTGATGTCCTCGGCCATGTCACCAAAGGTCGAAGAGGCCATACGGATCTCGTGGCTCTTCATCCAGTTGGTGTTGCCCTTGATGGTGTTGATCTCGCCGTTGTGCGCCAGCATGCGGAACGGCTGCGCCAGCCACCACTGCGGGAAGGTGTTGGTCGAGTAACGCTGGTGGTAGATCGCAAAGGACGATTCAAAACGCTCGTCCATCAGGTCGGGGTAGAACACCGCAACCTGCTCGGCCAGCATCATGCCTTTGTAGATGATCGAGCGGCAGGACAGCGACGCGATGTACAGACCGTTGATCTGTGCAGCCGACGCGGCCTTCTCGATGCGGCGGCGAATGACATACAGTTCGCGCTCAAAGGTCTCTTCGTCCGCACCCTTGGAGTTCGAGATCAGGATCTGCTCGATCTCGGGGCGGGTCGCGTTCGCCTTGTCACCCAAGCAAGTCACATCGACGGGCACGTGGCGCCAGCCGTAGATGCCGTAGCCCATGCGCAGGACTTCGGTTTCCACGATGGTCCGGCAGGTTTCCTGTGCGCCGAAATCGGTGCGGGGCAGGAACACCTGACCAACGGCCAGCAGTTGATCTTTCTTGGGCTCGTGGCCCGTGCGGCGGATCTGCTCGTAGAAGAACGGTACAGGGATCTGAACGTGGATACCCGCGCCGTCACCGGTTTTGCCGTCTGCGTCCACGGCACCGCGGTGCCAGATCGCCTTCAGCGCGTCGATACCGGCTTCAACAACCTTGCGGCTGGATTTACCGTCGATGCTGACGACCAGACCAACGCCACAGGACGAATGCTCTGCCTCTTCACGGTAGAGGCTGTTCTCGTCCATCCACTTGCGCTTTTCTTCCTCGGCGCGGACCCAGTTCTCATCAAACTTTTGCATTGCTTTAACCCTTCCTTCGCTGGTGGGTCAGGGCTGTTGCCCTAATCAAATCTCACTGGCTTGGCGCGGCAGGCACAACGTCATGACGTGTGCCATACCCGAACCATACGTGGGCCAGACCCTTATTCGGCGGCGATGGCTGCCTTGGCGTTAAACTTTTCCAGGATGGCTTGCGCGGTATCGCGGCCATCACGGATCGCCCAGACCACCAGCGACGCGCCGCGGACGATATCGCCCACTGCATAGACGCCATCGAGGCTGGTCTCACCGGTGCCAAAGTTCGCCTTTACGGTGCCCCAACGGGTCACTTCCAGACCATCGGTGCCCCAAAGCTTGGGCAGGTCCTCGGGCTCGAAGCCCAGCGCCTTGATGACCAGATCGGCAGATTCGTCGAAATCCGCGCCTTCGATCACTTCGGGGCTCTGACGGCCCGACGCATCGGGGGCGCCCAGACGCATCTGCTGAACCTTCACGCTGGTGACGGGGTCACCGGCAAACGCCTTGGGCGCGGCCAGCCAGACAAATTCTGCGCCTTCTTCCTCGGCGTTCTGCACTTCGCGCTGCGAGCCGGGCATGTTGGCGCGGTCACGGCGGTACAGACACTTGACCGAGGTCGCACCCTGACGGATCGCGGTCCGCACACAGTCCATCGCGGTGTCACCACCACCGATGACCACAACCGACTTGCCTTCGGCGTTCAGCGTGCCGTCGACCAGCTCAGCCACTTCGTCACCGAAAGACGCCTTGTTGCTGGCGGTCAGGTAATCGATCGCGCGAACGATACCCTTGGCACCAGCGCCAGGGCCTTGCAAATCGCGGGTTTTGTACACGCCGGTCGCGATAATCACAGCATCATGCTGTTCGCGGATCTCGTCGAACGACAGGTCCTCGCCGATGTTGCAGTTCAGCACGAAACGCACGCCGCCATCTTCGAGCAGCTTGTTGCGGCGCATCACAACGTCCTTCTCCAGCTTGAAGCCGGGGATGCCGTAGGTCAGCAGGCCGCCTGCGCGGTCGTAACGGTCGTAGATGGTGACCTGAATGCCAGCGCGGCGCAGCATGTCCGCAGCAGCCAGACCGCCGGGGCCTGCGCCGATGATGCCAACGCTTTCGGTGCGCTCTGCGTCGGGAACGATGGGCTTGACCCAGCCGTTATCCCACGCGGTGTCGGTGATGTACTTTTCGACTGCGCCGATGGTGACAGTGCCGTGTCCGGACTGTTCGATCACACAGTTGCCTTCGCACAGACGGTCCTGCGGGCAGATACGGCCGCAGATCTCGGGGAAGGTGTTGGTGGACTGGCTGATCGCATACGCTTCTTCCAGACGACCGGTTGCTGTCATGTTCAGCCAGTCGGGAATGTTGTTATGCAGCGGGCAGTGGTTCTGGCAGTAAGGGACGCCGCACTGGCTGCAACGGCTGGCCTGTTCGTTCGCCTTGGCGGCTGCGAACTCGGCATAAATCTCGTTGAAGTCCTGTTTGCGGTCTTCTGCAGTCCGCTTCGTCGGCATGTCGCGTTCGACTTTAACGAACTTGAGCATGGGTTGCTTCGCCATGGTGGTCAGCTCCCTAAAGGTTTCTCTGTTGAGCGCCTATTAAAACAGTATCGATCAGATGAAAAGTCATAAGTACTGACCTAAATTCTGATTTACGGCTTTGCAGCGCAGAAATTTTCGATTTGGGCGCCTTTTTTAAGTCCGATCCGGACCTAAAGGAAATATTCGCCAAAGATATCAGCACCCCCTATGCTGCAGCGGCAGTATTTATTTCCATTGCGGACGCAGCATGACCCTCTTTCATCTATTTCTAGTCGCCGTGATCCAAGGGATCACGGAATTTCTGCCCATTTCCTCCTCCGGCCACCTCATTCTATTACCCGCCCTCTCCGGCATGGCGGATCAGGGCCAAGTCATCGACGTCGCGGTGCATTTCGGCACCCTTTTTGCCGTCGTTCTCTTCTTCTGGTCCGATGTCAAAGCGGGCCTGATCGGCCTGCCGAACGCCCTGCGCGGACGGATCAACAGCGACGGCGACCGACTGGCCTTCAGCCTGATTATCGCGACGATTCCCGTTATTTTATTGGGCCTCGCACTCAAAGTCACCGGCCTTGATGATGCGATGCGGTCGGTCAAAGTCATTGGCTGGACGATGCTTTTGTTCGGCATTGTCCTCTATTGGGCCGACCAAAAGGGACCAGAGACCAAAGAAGCCCGCGAATGGGGCACGCGCGACGCGCTCATGCTGGGGTTTTGGCAGGCCGTCGCCCTGATTCCAGGCACATCACGGTCCGGCATCACAATCACAGGTGCCCGTTTTATGGGCTATAATCGCCATGACGCGGCAAAAATATCGATGCTGATGTCGATTCCCACGATTCTCGCCTCGGCTGCGCTCTTGGGAATCGAGGTTGTTGCAACCGCAGACGCCTCTGCCGCCAAGGACGGGGCCATCGCTGCCGTCTTTGCCTTTGTCTCGGCTCTGCTCGCACTGACCCTCATGATGCGCCTTCTGCGCAGCGTCAGCTTCACACCCTATGTCATCTACCGCTTCGTCTTTGGAATCGGTCTGCTGATCTGGGCTTACACGGGCTAACCCCGAAACAAGCCAACAAAAAAAGGGGCCGCGCGGGCCCCTTTGTCTTATCTGGTGCAGCTCAGGTTAGCCGCGCATGTTCTTGGCCGATGCCTTGATCGCGTCGTACTGGCCCGAAGGACGGAACTTCCACAGATAGTCCGGCAGAACAGCGTGATAGTTGGTCGGCACGATGCCGAACGCCTCAAAGCCCTTGGCATCTTCGGACACTACATTGTCCGACTTCAGGTTCTGAACCTGATCTTTGGTCAGGATGCCGTTGGTGAACAGGCCCAAGGTAATGGTCTGCACGAAATCCAGAACGCTGCCCATGATCGACGCCGCAAAGAACGGAACGCCAATGATCATCTTGCGGCGGTGAATCACACCCAGCATGTCCTGCATCAACTCGCGGAACGTACGGACGTCCGGCCCACCCAGCTCATAGACACCAGCGGGCACATCGCCGTTGATCGCTTTGACGGCGGCCGCGGCCACGTCGTCCACATAGACCGGCTGGAACTTGGTGCTGCCGCCCACGACGGGAATGACCGGACCGATCATACCAGCAAAGCGGTTAAAGAACTCGTCTTCGTTGCCAAAGATGATCGAGGGACGCAGGATCACAGCGCTTGGCATGTGTTCTTGAACCGCCGCTTCGCCTGCCGCTTTGGTGCGAGCGTATTCGCTGGGGCTGTTTTCATCCGCGCCGATCGCAGAGATCTGGACCATACGGTTGATGCCAGCTTCTGCTGCCAGACGCGCCACACGCGCGGCACCTTCGGTCTGAACTGTGTCGAACTGGTTCTTGCCGCTTTCCGCCAGAATACCAACGCAGTTCACGACTGCATCTGCACCCGCAACCGCCGCCGCAACACTGGCATCATCACGGATGTTGCACAGAATGGGCTCGACCTGACCGACAACACCATAAGTGCGTACAAAGCCGGCCTCGTTCGGGCGACGTACCGCCACGCGGACGCGGTACCCCTGCTGAGC
This sequence comes from Donghicola eburneus, assembly GCF_900115865.1. Taxonomy (GTDB): domain Bacteria; phylum Pseudomonadota; class Alphaproteobacteria; order Rhodobacterales; family Rhodobacteraceae; genus Donghicola; species Donghicola eburneus. The sequence goes on from NZ_FOXY01000004.1 coordinate 58,811, forward strand.
CATACGACGGGCGATATAGCGCCCCACAAAACCTGATCCGCCAAAAATGGTGACGAGCTGCGCCATTGTCATAGCCTCCGGCCAATATTCGTTGGGGTCTTTAGTAGCGCCGCGCAGGGGGTCAAACAAGCGCATTCAAACAATTTGCATTTTCCCCGAAAAAAGCTGTTGACGCCCCTAGGCACTAGGCGTAGAAGCCGCCCCACGACACCTGCCCAGGTGGCGGAATTGGTAGACGCGCTAGCTTCAGGTGCTAGTGTCCGTATGGACGTGGAGGTTCGAGTCCTCTCCTGGGCACCATTTCCTCCTAGTTTAACGACTGGAGGAACACGTGGCAAACTTTCTGTACAAACAAGATCTACCAGATGCCCTCGACCTTGGTCCGGCAGTCGCAATTGACTGCGAAACCATGGGGTTAGTGCCGCATCGCGATCGCTTATGTGTTGTGCAAATGTCCTCTGGTGACGGGAACGCCCATCTGGTTCAAATCGAAAAAGGCCAGACCGAAGCGCCCAACCTGTGTCGTCTCTTGGAAAATCCCGACGTGCTGAAGCTGTTCCATTACGGTCGCTTCGACATTGCCGCGATGTACAACACTTTTGGGGCTCTCGCCGCCCCTGTCTATTGCACGAAAATCGCCAGCAAACTGGTCCGCACCTATACGGACCGCCACGGCCTACGGAACCTGCTGCAAGAACTGCTCAGCACCGACATCTCCAAGGCGCAGCAATCCAGCGACTGGGGCGCGCCCGAATTGACCAAAGCGCAAAAAGATTATGCCGCGTCCGACGTTCTACACCTGCACAAGCTAAAGAAAGAGCTCGACCGCATGTTGGAACGCGAAGGTCGCGCAGAGATCGCGCAAAAATGCTTTGATTTTCTACCCACGCGCGCCCAATTAGACCTCGCGGGCTGGTCGGACGTCGACATCTTCTCGCACTAAGTCCTTATTTTCGCGGTTCGGGTGATGGCAGGCTCACAGCGCAATACCTATTCGGTCATCGTCTCTTGGGCCAAGATCATCCTCCCGATGGTGGCCCTTGGTCTATTGTCGACCGTGTTCCTGTTTTCCCGTCAGATCGACCCAGAGGCTGCGATCCCCTTTGCCGATATTGATCTGGAAGAGCGTCTGCGCGAACAGCGCCTCAGCAAACCCAACTACGCCACCACAACCGAGGACGGCTCTGCTCTGACCATTGTCGCCGAGTCGGCCGCGCCTGTTCTGGACGGAGACGGCGGCACTGCCGAAAACATCGTCGCGCGGCTCAAGCGGATCGACGGTACGACTATCGACATGACCTCTGATTCGGGGCGGATCGAAGGGACCAAGACCCTGACGCTGTCTGGAAATGTGGCGATTGATACGTCTGACGGATACACCCTACGGTCTGATGAAATGATCTCGGCGATGAACCGCACAGACATCACCAGTCCCGGCCCGATCACGGGCACCGGTCCGTTCGGTGATTTGCAAGCGGGACGCATGCACCTTACGGTGCCGGAAAATCAGGACGGCATTCTAGCTGTTTTCGAAGACGGGGTTCGCCTGATATACACGGGCAATTCCAAAGGATCAGAGGAGCAACAATAATGTTTCGCAAGGTAATGGCCCTGTGTGTGATGCTGCCTCTGCCGGTTTTGGCCCAAGGGATGCAAACCGCATTTGGCGCATCCGACCAAAATACCGACGCCCCGATTGAGGTTGTCGCAGATTCGCTAGAGGTGAATGACACTGCGAATACCGCCGTCTTTGTTGGGAATGTCGAGATTGTGCAAGACAAGATGCGCATGACCGCGCCCCGCGTCGAAGTCACATATCGCGAAGATGACGCCGCAACCCCCGAGGTCGAAGATGGCATTGCCAAGGTCTTGGCCACAGGCGGCGTGACCATGACGTCTGGCGAAGACGCCGCCGAGGGCGAAACCGCCGAGTACAACGTCGAGAGCGACTACGTAATTCTGTCCGGCAGCGTTCTGCTAACCCAAGGCCGCAACGTCCTGAGTGGCAATGAGGCCCGAATCAATCTGTCGGACAACACAGCCCAGATGACAGGCCGCGTGCGCACGATCATCAATCCAGGCTCAAGCCAATGAGCTCTTCGCCCGAACTGACCGTGTCCGAAGGCTCCGCAGGCCTTCAGATCCAGAACCTCCGCAAGAGTTACCGCAAGCGTGTGGTCATCCGTGATGTCAGCATGTCTTTGCATCGCGGAGAAGTCGTGGCCCTGTTGGGGCCCAACGGTTCGGGCAAGACGACCAGCTTCTACGCTATTGCCGGTCTGGTCGCGCCCGAAGGCGGGCGTGTGACCATTGATGGCGCCGAAGTCACGCGCTTTCCAATGTACCGCCGTGCAAAGCTGGGTATCGGCTATCTGCCCCAAGAGATGTCGATTTTCCGCGGCCTAAGTGTCGAGGACAACATCGCCGCGATTCTGGAAATTGCCGAAACCGACCCCCACACCCGCCGCGAACGGCTCGAAGAATTGCTGAGCGATTTCTCGATCGAGCACCTGCGCCGCGCCCCCGCGCTGGCCCTATCAGGTGGTGAACGTCGCCGGGTCGAGATCGCGCGCTGCCTCGCAGCGAATCCCAAGTATTTGTTACTAGACGAACCATTTGCTGGTGTGGACCCGATCTCGGTCGGGGACATCCGTCATCTGGTTGCCGACCTCAAAAAGCGGGGAATCGGCGTTCTGATCACGGACCACAATGTACGCGAAACCTTGGAAATCGTTGATCGCGCTTACATTCTTCATGATGGGCGCGTTCTGATGTCCGGTACCCCCGAGCAGGTGGTCAAAGACGAAAACGTGCGCCGCGTCTATCTGGGCCGCGATTTCCGTATCAGCTAGTCCACGCCATTCACAAAATTCTTTTGCGAGAAACGATTGACAGTTCCCCTCGGACTGTCACCAAATGGTCATATGAGCCAGACCTGTCGCCATATGAGGTCAATCCTGCATAGCCTTCCCGAGCACTCGGGTCAGGGACAGGTCGCTCAATATCCCCACGCAACTGTACGGACCAAGTACCCCGCGCGGGCGGTCCGTCCTTGCACATAAGAAGGAAAAGACCATGCGGTATCAAATCACCGGAAAACAGATCGACGTTGGCGAAGCACTGACCACCCACGTTAAAGATCGACTGGGTGAGGTACTGGAAAAGTACTCGCAACGCCCAACCGATGCGCAGGTCACTTTCTCGAAGTCGGGGCACGAATTTGTCTGCGAATGCACCGTGCATCTGTCGACCGGTTTGAACGCGGCAGCACGGGCCCATGGCACCGAAATCTATGCAACCTTCGAAGACTGCGCAGAGAAAATGGACAAGCAGCTGCGCCGCTATAAACGCCGCCTGAAGGACCACCACAAGGATCGCACAAGCCCTGTTGAAACTATCGGTGCTTCCTCGTATATCCTCGCCGCAGATGCGCAGGACGACGAGGCGATCGAGCCCGAAAGCCTGCAGCCGATTATCGTCGCCGAAATGGAGACGAAAGTTCCCTCGCTGTCAGTTGGCGAGGCGGTAATGCAGATGGAACTGGCTGGCTCTCAGATGCTGGTCTTCCGAAACGAGAAACATGGTGGCGTAAACGTTGTACATCGCCGGGATGACGGGAATATCGGTTGGATCGATCCCCGTAGTACCGGGCAATAACGCCGCGAAAGCCCTAGGCAAAAGCTAACTCATGCAAATCTCAGATATTCTGTCGCCGCAGGCGGTGAAGACCCTTATTGGTTGTTCTAGTAAAAAACGTCTGTTTCAGGATATCGGAGACCTGACTGAGGCAGCTTTGGGCATCCCCAGCGCCCGCGCCGTCGAGGCGCTGGTGGAACGCGAAAGCCTTGGCCCGACTGGTGTGGGCCATGGCGTTGCCCTACCTCATGCCCGTCTCGCCGAGATTGACCGCGTCCAAGGCGTCTTCCTGCGTCTGGAGAAGCCCGTTGATTTCGGTTCGGTGGATCGCAAGCCCGTAGATCTGGTCTTTGCGCTGTTCGCGCCTGAAGATGCAGGGGTCGAACACCTCAAAGCCTTGGCAGTCGTGTCACGGACGCTAAAAGATCAGGCCATGCGCACCAAGTTGCGCGCCAATAACGAAGCGGTCACGCTGCACGCCGTGTTGACCGAAGATCAGGCCAATCAGGCGGCCTGACCCCTTTTATCCCACGGGCCATAACCCAACATCATATAGTCGCGCGTGTAAGCATCCTTGCACGCGCTTTCTATTTCTTCGTCGTAGATCTCTGCTAGCGGCACTGGGCAGTCCGGCTCTGAAACGCCCGAAAACGCGGGCATATCCCGGCCGATCTGCTGGCATACCTGCGACAGGCCCAGTTCAATCTGTTCTTCCCTGACAATCAGGTCAGGCAAATTGAATTCGGCAAAGCCTTGGATCATTTGCGACTGCGATGCCCACCCAGGATCGACCCGAAGACTGGTCTGCCCTGCCAAATTGCCTTTGAGCCACTGCAAAAATCCCAGAAACGCCAGCCGGTGCGCGGCAGCATCGTACGCCTCTCCCGCGCCTTTCTTGGGGATCGGCAGCTTGTAGCGCTTGCGTAGAACTTCGCGAATCTCGCCAAATGCGCCGGGGCCAGTCCCCAGAATACGCTCGCAAAAAACACGATGCGCGCGGGTCAGCGGATGCGTGACCACGGTAAAAGTACGATGTCCGCGGTTCACGCGCTTCCACTTACGCAACGGCTTCTGAGTGAAATCGCGCTGCAGTGCATCTACGTCAGCGCCATCTAAGGCGGCCATCCATTCGCAAACCGCATGTTCTGTCCCTGAACGGAGGGGCAGGTACATCAGGGGCGCCTCGGCTGCAGCTACATAGGTCGGAACCATCGCATTCCGGCGTGGCTCGAAATTAGGGGTGCGCGTCAGATCAAAACGATCAAGTCGCGATAGCGCGCTCTCCATCTCCTCGAAGTTCGCCACTTTTGAAGAGAGAGGCGCTGGGTTCTGCTTCTTCAGCTTCTTATCCAGCGCTGGCAGGCGTGCATCGACACCCAGAAACGCGGCCATCCCGTTCATTACATCGACGTCCTGTAAATCCTCGTAGGCGACATAGAACGCCGTCTGCCCAGTGGTTTGCAGCGCCCGCAGCACCTTCTTTTGAAAGGCTTGCAGCGTCTCGATATGGCTAATGAACTCGTCGCCTTTGAATTCCGCCTGCCCCTCACGGCGGTTCTTGGCATCCGTCAGTTTCCACTGCCCGGTCGCCTGCGCTATCTTCCAAGACACATAGCTTTCGACCGGATTGCGGGTGAGGATAATTTTAGCGCATCGCAGGTCGGCCAGAAGACCATCAATCACGCGCGGGTCGTGATCGTGAAAATAGCGAAAGCCGTTTAGGCCCTCAGCACTCCGCACCGTATCTAGCAAGTGATCGGGATTGGCCTCGCGCTTGTCCTGCGTGATGCCCAGAACATCATCGGCATTCGGGTAGCCGATAAAGAACGGATTGAATGCCTCTCCGTGACAGCTGACGCCGTCCAGAGCGTTCAGGTTCGCCTCGAGAAAGTTGCTGCCTGTTCGCATTTCAGCCAGAACAACAAACAAATCGAATTTTGACGGCATAGAAATTTACTTTACTAAATAGGGTTTACGCGGTTTGCGCGGCTTTTCCCGCTCTTCGAGTGTGTTCGGAAAATCGCCGGTTAGATAGGGGTGCATGCCCTGATTTTTCAAATTCTGTAGGAATTGTGCAAAGCCCGTCAGGTTCACCATCTTCGGTGCCTCTGTCAGGCGTCGTTTATCGGTTTGCCCGATTTCACCAATAATGGCCTGAAGCGGCTCCATCGGTGCCTCAACGAATTCGGCAAGGCTCCAGATATGGATGCGCGCCTTGGCGTAGGGCGAACGCAGCACATCCAAATGCCGGCTTTCGCGGCGCTGGAGTTCGGCGGCGGTGCGGCGAATTTCCGAAAAATCCAAGTTTGATCTGAACAGCGGAACCGCCCAAGCCCCCGTAATCACGCAAATCTGCGCATTCGGGTCTTTGGCGATATCCCATTCGACCTCTTGGATGTGGTCGGCAGGGCCAACTTGGAAACACTGCCGCTCACCGCGCGTGTTCCAGATCATGTTCGTCAAAAACGCCCGAGGATTGCGATCCCTAAGCGCGGCTGAGTCTGAGAGCGCGCCATTGATCACTTTGACCGCGCCCTCGTAGTGGACGCGTTCGGGCGCAAAGAGATGCCCATGCACGCGGGCACCCGTCAGACGCCCGAGCCAGCTTTCAAAATCTTCGAAAAGTTCGGAAAACCCTTCGAACATCGAATATTCAGATGCTGTGAAGCCGTTTTCCCAATCGGGGTTCGGGAAACGGCTCTGCATATAGAGGCCCGTCCGGCCTTGGGTCCGTCGCTCTACCGCTTTGGCGAAAATGCGGTCAATCTTGCCGGGGTTCGGCTCTGTCCGGTTCAAGGCATCAGGCTGTGGCGTCAGAAATGCGTTGTATAAACGATCCGCATAGGGCCATATTTTCCGCGCAACAAAACAGTCAGAACGCCGCAAAAGCTGCAGGTGATCATCGTAAAAGATGTGTGGCTTCCCTTGGAAGTCGAACTTCGACAGGGTGAGAGACCGGCTCTGGATGTCGCGGGAATACAAGCGCACCAGTGTCTGAAAATAGGACTCATCCGGAATCCAGACTTGGCGGAAGAACCGCTCGTAAATTCCCCGTCGTGGGTCTTGCAAAATCGCCGTCAGGGTTTGACGTGTCAGACACCACCACTGGCTGCCCATGTGGGGAATCAAGCCGTCGGGCATCTGACGGTGCATCCGGAAACGCCGCTGGAAATCGACACACAGATCAAAGAGCCTGCGGTTTCGCTTCCATGAAAACGGGAAGCGCAACGTAAAACGTTCGTGGTCGAGTCCACCAATAGTCCAAGGCACGTCTGCAAGCGTTGCAGATTCTATGAAGTCGGTGTTCGGACGCTCTGCCAGATATTGCACCAATTCTTCGACGGGACGCAGGGGCAGACAAGAGCCGGACGCCAGATACACGTGCCGCACAGCTGGAAAGTCCTGCAGCATCACTTCTGCTGCGGATTGCGACGCAGCGACGAGTCCCCACGTCCCCCATTCACATTTATGACGCGCACTGAAGCGAATATTCTCTAGATCAGAAAGCCCCTTGATCAGCATTTGATAGCGTGAGTTCGGCATACGCGAATCCGCGTGGATGACGACCGGAACGCCGTGCGTCGCCCAATGCCGCGCCACTTGCTCGACACGGTCCAGAGCGTTGTGGATCAAGAGGATGACACCCAAACTCATGCCCAGTTCCCCTTGGACATGAGCCCCAAAATTTCGAGTTGGCGCCAGTTGATGTACTTTTCCGACCACGTACACCACAGATCTGGGCTTACTTGCCCGCGCTCGGCGTACATTTTGTACTCTCTGCTGCCCGCATAATGTTCGCCGCGTTGCAGTTCCTCTTCTGCCTTGTGTGTAAAGGTATCAAGGAACTTGGTGTGCAGCAGAACGCCCGAGGATTTTTCGCCGCCCCATTCATCGTAGATCAGATTCAAACCACGCGGCAGCAGCGAATGGGTCGAGCTAATATAGGCATAGCGATCGTCCCATTTCACCAGCGGCACTTTGTTCAACGCAGGCGCATGATAGGGCTCATCAGGGAAGAAGACGCGCGCACGCGGGCCGCCCTGAATCCAGAGGTTACCGTATTTGTGGTTTCGTTCGATCGTGTAGTTGCCGCTGTCGAACCACATCGCGATTTCCAGCGGGTCTTGTCCCGCCCGGTAGGGCTGTGTGCCGATCGGACCCTTGGGGTACATATCTAACAGCATCGCCCCGAAGGATTTGATCGACGACGCGTCCAGCCAGTCGGTCAGCGCCCGCAGCGGCCGCGTATCGCAAAACGGATAGATCAGAAATTCATCAGGATCGACGGTCAGGCACCAGTGCCCGTTCCCGTATTTCATCAGCAGCCAGTTGATCCAGTCCATGCCAAAGCGCGACCGCTTATAGCTGGCATTGGTACGCCACACGGAAGAATCCGGCTGTTCGGCCAAGTAATCGGCCGAGCCATCGGTGCTGTCATTGTCCACGAAAAGGAAATGGTTGATGCCGAGGTTTCGGTAGTACTCTAGGAAGTATGGCAAACGTTTTGCCTCGTTCCGCAGAGTACAAAACACCAAGAGGTCCGCTTCACGAATATAGGCGGTTCGATTGACTAAAGGAGAGAGTTCACGGCTCTTGCGCATGGCGCGATAGCGCCAGCGTTTGCGTTCCAGCCGCAGTCCGTATGATTGGATCGCTCCCAATCTTCCCCCTTGTACAAGAGGGCTGGCCCGACCTTAGATCAGGGGTAGGACCCTCTCGAAATGAGCCTCCCACGTCGGAGGCGACCACCGTCTTGCTTCAGTCTCTACGCCCCCCTCTTTCTCAAGGGCGGTCCTGTAAGCATTCATAACACACTGATACCAGAGCTTAGCATCACCCGAGGACGCGTAAACGGGTATATTGCCTAGAAATTCTCGATAAATCGGTAAGTCATTACATACAATAGGCGTATTGTGATGTGCTGCTTCTGCCGCAGGGAGTCCAAAGCCCTCTGCATAGCTAGGAAACAATAGCGCAGTCGCTTCGTCCATCAGACAGGCAACTGCTCCATCGGACAGGCCAGCGACCTCTTGGACATGACTGCTGCGGTCCAGCGCATCAAGGCGCCGGAATACAGATTCGTTTTTCCATCCCCGTGACCCGCAAATCAACAACGTCGGCGTTTCATTCCCGAGCTCTTCTTCCAGCACCTCCCACACATCCAAGAGGACGCCATGAGCCTTGCGTGGCTCAATGGTCCCGACCGTCAGGAAAAATGGCTGCTTGGGCGGCAGACCTTCGGGCAATTCTCTGGGCTCAGCTGTTGCGAAATCTATCCCTAAATGGGCAACAATGCCTCTGGGTAGCACGCCTGAGGCATGGCGGTGGACGTGTTGCTCAGTCTGCTGAGAATTATAAATCAGGAGGTCGGCAGAGTCGCAGGCACGTTGCAGGAACTTGGCGAACCGTTCAGTTGCGCCGTCTGCCTGATACTCCGGAAAATCGAGCGGTATCGTATCGTGGATCAGCACTGCAATCCGCGCCTCGGGCAGTTTTCCAAGCGCCTTCACAACGCGCTTGGACAGATTGCTGTGCCCCGTGTTCACGTAAGTCGTACCCGATGGCAAATACTTGCGGAGCATTTTCGACAGCAGCGCCTTGGGTTGGCGCCCCACGGCCCGCTTGCGCAAAATTGGCAGAATACCTGCCACCATCCGGCCATCGACAGACGCCGCTCGCAATGCTTCCATCCCCTGCCGTCCCAAGAGGATATAGCCGAGCTGAGTTCGCACCAGCCCGTAACAGGGAACATCGCTATCTAGAAATGCACAGAGATACGCACGCTCCACACGGTCCACGCCGGTTAGTGTGCGACCCGCGCGGCTGGTGAGCCGCGACAGGTCCAGAAGGCGTGCAGCCTTATTTGTCGTAGTGGCCCGTTTGGTGCCAGCGCCATGCGTCGCCAATCATCTGCTCCAGCGTAGAAAGCTTGGGCTCCCACCCAAGTTCATCCAACGCCCGTTTGGAACCGGATACAAGCTTTACGCAATCTCCGGGGCGGCGCGGACCTTCTTCGTAGGGTACTTCTTGGTTGGTGACAGCGCGCGAATGATCAATCACCTCACGGACCGAGAAACCAGATCCGGTGCCAAGGTTGAACACGCGGCTCCCCTTGCCATCCAAGAGCCACTTCACACCCAAAACATGCGCTTCGACCAGATCGATGACGTGCACATAGTCGCGCACGCATGTTCCGTCAGGCGTATCGTAGTCGGTGCCATGGATCGTCAGTGCAGGGCGCTTGCCCGCGATCGCGTCCAGCATGACTGGGATCAGGTGCGTTTCGGGCTGGTGGAATTCACCAACTTCGGCCTCTGGGTCTGCACCACCAACGTTAAAGTAGCGGAAAATCACGCTCTTCATGCCATATGCATCGTCGAAATTCGCCAGAATATCTTCGATCGCGCGCTTCGACGCCCCGTACGAGTTGATCGGATACTGCGCGCAATCCTCGTCAAGCATGACACCGTCTTGCTCACCATAGGTGGCACAAGTCGAACTGAAGACGAAGTTGAGGCAACCCGCAGCCGCGGCTGCTTCGATCAGGGTAAGTGAACCCTGAACGTTATTACGCCAGTACATGCCCGGGTCTTTCATGCTCTCGCCAACCTGACTAAAGGCGGCGAAGTGCATGACAGCAACAGGCTTATATTTCTCGAAAACTTCGTCGACTCGGGCGCGGTCCAGCAGGTCCCCTTTTTCTAGAGGACCGAACTTTACAGCGTCTTCCCAACCGGTCGAGATATTGTCGAATGTGACCGGCGTAAAACCGGCCTGCTTCAAAACTTTGCAGGCATGCGAGCCGATATAGCCCGCACCCCCGGTCACAAGAACATTCGTCACGTTTTGATTTCCGATTACTGAGCAGCTTTGCGCGCGGCCATCACGTCTTCGAGGTAGTGCTCCAGATCGTCACGCAGGTCGGGGCGCGCCAGACCAAAGGCAACGGTCGCTTGCAGGAATCCCGACTTCGAGCCGCAGTCGTAGCGTTCACCCTTGAAGCGGTACCCATAGACGTTGTCGCTGTCGGTGATCTCTTTTGCGATCGCATCGGTCAGCTGCAATTCGCCGCCAGCACCTGTTTCCATGTTATCGATGTTCTGCAGCACCTTGGGGCTGAGGATATAACGACCGATCACAGCAAGGTTCGACGGCGCATCTTCAAGCTTGGGCTTTTCGACCATCCCTTTGACCGACACGATGTTGCCCATATCTTCCTTCAGATCCAGAACGCCGTAGGAAGAAACGCGATCCTGAGGAACCTCCATTGCCGCAACCATGTTGCCGCCAGTTTCCTGATAGGCTTCAACCATCTGCTGAAGGCAAGGCTTATCCGCTTGGATCACATCGTCGGGCAGCAGGACCGCAAAGGGCTCGTTCCCTAGCAGGCGGCGAGCACACCAGACAGCATGACCGAGGCCGAGAGCTTGATTCTGACGCACGTAGGCAATCGCACCGCTATCCATGTTGGTGCTGTCCAGCACCTTCATCAGGTCGGTTTTGTTTTTTGCCTTCAGGTTTGCTTCCAGCTCGGGCGCGCGATCGAAATAGTCTTCGAGAGCGCTTTTGCCGCGCGACGTTACGAAGATAAACTCCTCGATGCCCGCGGCGCGCGCCTCGTCGATCGCGTACTGGATCAGGGGGCGGTCAACCAGAGTCATGATCTCTTTCGGCACGGATTTGGTTGCGGGCAGAAACCGCGTACCCAGACCGGCGACAGGAAATACAGCTTTGGTAACTTTGTTGCTCATGTAAATAGGCCTTCTGTTTGTCGAGGAGGATCGACTTTTAAAAACTATAGCAGTGCCGCGCCGCGGCTCAAATATCTAACATAATAAAACGAGCCTAGGTTCCCGCATCGGTGGCATCAAGCCAGAATTCATCCGATATCCGGCGAATTTCCGCGCGAACTCTTGCTGAAAAAGAGCAAACTGTGAAGAGGGGCTGTGACCTAAGGCTTCGACCCCATATACCCCCGCTCTGTATCCAATATCCTGCATCATCATAGCGGAACCGATGGTAGAGCGCCGTTGGTGAAAGCTCTATGACAATCGCGATTTTATTCGCACTTGCAGCATCAATCGCTTGTTGCGCGACCAGTTTCCGCTCAAAAAAGCGGCAACCTAGGTGAAAAACTTCGCAAATCAGTGATTCGGTCAGGGCTCGAAAGGCACTTTCCGGCTTTTCAGGAATGGTTCGGGTGGTCGCGCGACGGGACTTTCCATCCGACAATCCGTCATTCATCGTAACATTCAGAAAGCCCACTTCCTCGGGCCCGATTGCGCCAGATTGCATGTGGCGCAGCAGTCTGGTCCGTTGCGTCTTTCTGAAAATCTGTTCCGAATTGAGAATGTCTGTGGGGTGGCAATAGAGCCCCGCAAACACCGCTTGGCTCGCGCCGATTTCATAGAGCGTTTTAGGAACACGTGTGCCAGACCGCCGACCGCTCGCTGCATAGGCGTGATGAACGCGCGCCATCGGCACGATCGCGACCCGACGCCCGGCAAAAGCAAGCCGCATACTGAGATCGCTATCGTCGAGGTAAAATCGATAACGCGGGTCAAAGCCGTTCATTTCGACCAGTACCGACCGGCGAAATGCCATGTTAGTGCCGATCAGCTTGATTGCGCGGCTTGCGCTCGACTGGAACACGCTGATCTGATCATCGGGCACACTTAATGCGTGGCTTATCCCCGAAGCATCAATCGTCTCTGCTTTCCATTGATAGGAGATGCCGTTGCGCCCAAGCGTGAAGCCAGTCGCTGCGGCGATTTCAGGTTGCTCGAACGCCTGAAGAAGCAAGTAGAGCCAAGCGGGCTCTGGCACCGCGTCATCATCAATAAAAGCGACGATCTCGCCCGCGGCAGCACAAATACCGCGGTTTCGTGCCACCGCGATATTCTCTTCGTTCATTCGGACGAGCTTGACCCGTTCCGCCCACCCCAGTTCGGTCAGATGCTGGATGGCACTGTCGCTTGTGACGACAACGACCTCCATTGCAACTTTCTGCTGCTGAGATAGCGCCTTGAGACAGCGGGCCAGCAGGGCCTCTCGACCCTGACTGACAACAACAACGCTGGCCGAAGGCTGCACGACCTTAGGCTTTCAGTTCGACCGCCGGAGCGTAGGCGATGAAGAAGGGGTTGCCGAAGCCCGCCTTGCCATACTGCAGAGGTTCGTGGGTATCAAAGACCACAACCTTGCCGCCCGCGCCATGTAGAACAGCCTGACCAGCGGCAGTATCCCATTCCATGGTACGCCCGAGGCGCGGGTACAAGTCGGCTTCGCCTGTTGCGACGAGGCAGAATTTCAGCGAACTGCCGGCGCTCTTGGAGTCTTTGACGCTGTATTTATTGATGTAGTCGTCGGTCGCCTGATCGCGGTGCGATTTCGAAGCGACGACCATCAACGCTGAATTGTCCGAGTCAGCGACTGACAGCGACTTGGTTTCACCCACGGTATCTTTGTCGAACGGGCCCATCTCTTCGACGGTTGCGCCATCTGCCAGGGTAAAGAACATGCGGTCTCGCGCCGGAGCGTAGACCACGCCTCGGGTGGGCACACCATTTTCAACCAGTGCGATGTTGACTGTGAAGTCGCCACGGCGGTTGATAAATTCTTTGGTGCCGTCCAAAGGATCAACGATCAAGAATGTGTCGACGTCAAGATTGTGGCTATCCGACTGTTCTTCGGTGACCAGAGCTACCTCAGGAAATGCCGCCCGCAAGCCCGCCGAGATCAGCTCGTCCGCCGCTTCGTCAGCTGCAGTTACGGGGCTTTCGTCACTCTTGGACTTCACCTCGAAATCGTCGGAATTATAAATCTCCATGATCTTGTCACCGGCTTCGAGCGCCAGTTTCCGCATTACAGAAGTCAATTGTGCGTAATCCATAGAGATATTTCCTTTAACCACATGGCAGAGTTGTTCAATCACTGGCATTCTCTTATCCTGCATGGAAAGGGAGCATCAAGATTTCCCTGCTATTCCTTCGCGCATCATTTGAAAGACCGCGACATGATCGGGCAAACGCAACGACAACAAAGCTCCTGGCGCAAAGCCCTGTCCATGGCAGACGTCATTTACCACACCGCCGTGCGCGATGTGCGTAAGTCCCATAGCAATGCGTTATTCGCTATTTTGATCAACATGCTACAGCTTGTGGTGATGGTGGCATCTTTCTATCTGTTCTTTGTCATTCTCGGCATAAGGCAGGCCGCGATCCGTGGCGACTTCCTGCTGTATATGATGTCAGGTATTTTTCTCTTTATGTGTCACATCAAGGCGGTGAGCGCGGTGACTGGATCCGAAGGACCCGCCTCTCCAATGATGAAGCATGCACCGATGACGACGATTATCTCGATACTCGCGTCATTGCTGGGGGCTTTCTACATCCAACTAATATCGCTTCTGACAATATTATTCTTGTACCACGTGCTGATGAATCCGATCGAGGTGCAGGATCCGGTCGGAGCCATGGCGATGATGGGCATTGCCTTTTTTAGCGGCGCGGCGGTCGGCATGTGTTTTGTGGCGTTGAAGCCATGGGCGCCCCAGTTCGCAAGCATTTTGACCCAAATCTATCAGCGCGCCAATATGATCGCGTCGGGCAAGATGTTTGTTGCCAACTCCCTACCTCCGTTCATGCTCAGTATGTTCGACTGGAACCCCCTGTTCCACTGTATCGACCAGGCGCGTGGTTTCGTTTTTATCAACTACAATCCACACAATAGCTCGATTACCTACCCGATCGTCGTCGCGCTGGTTCTGTTGATCATCGGCCTTATGGGCGAATTTTTCACTCGCAAACACGCATCTGCCAGCTGGAGTGCGCGCCGTTAAGTCACCACACGCAGCGTCAGATTAATACGCCCCCCGCTTGGCATTAAACGGCTGGAATTGGGCCTTAGTTTATCGATGCCGTGGAAAGCCAGTCGTGCCTTTCCATGAAGAATTGCGATGTCTCCGGACTTGAGCCAGACTGACCGCGTAGGGTCACTGCGGTTTATGCCACCCACGCGAAATCGCGCTTCATCCCCGAGAGAGACGGACAGAACTGGCTGGGAAAAATCAGCCTCGTCATTGTCTTGGTGCAGGCCCATTCTGGCGTCTGGTGCATACCAATTTACTAGGCAACTTTCTGGCAGTCGGTTCGCTTCCGCGTAGAGCTCCCAAAGCTCAAGCAGACAGTCGGGGATCGGGGGCCACGGGGCACCATTTGGATGCCGCGCCTCGTATCTATACCCCCCACGGTCCGTGATCCATCCATAGTCGCCCGCAGCACTCATCCGGACAGACAGCGGTCGGCCAGATGGCGTAACAGGCTGAACCAAGGGCGCCGCGCGCAAAATCCCTCGGACCTCTTCCAACAAGGCGACTTGCGCCTCTGGTCTCAATGCCTCTTGGATGATGCGCACGCCGTTCAGGTCGAGTTCCTGCAAAATTCCCATTCTTTGGGCAGCCTTTCTTGCTTGAGGCAAATTTGTCACACAAAGCGCTTGCGCAATGCTTGCAGCGTTCGAATGCGCTACTTATATACGCCGAGAACCGGAGCGGGCGAGCCTGCTCCTGACATCGGGCAAGGGTGCCACAAAGGGCCTGAGCCTGGAACATCGCCTAAGTTATGAGGGATACAAACATGTCGAAAGTCATCGGGATCGACCTCGGGACCACCAACAGCTGCGTCGCAATCATGGACGGCCAGCAGCCCCGCGTTATCGAAAACTCCGAAGGTGCACGCACCACGCCGTCGATCGTCGCATTTGCAGAAGACGAGCGTCTGGTCGGCCAGCCTGCCAAGCGTCAGGCCGTCACCAACCCTGACAACACCATCTTTGCCGTTAAGCGTCTCATCGGTCGTCGGTTCGACGACGCGGACATCGCAAAGGACAAGAAAAACCTGCCGTACAACGTTGTGAACGGCGGCAACGGCGACGCATGGGTCGAAGCCCGCGGTGAGAAGTTCAGCCCCGCGCAAATTTCGGCTCTGATCCTGAAGAAGATGAAGGAAACCGCCGAAGGTTATCTGGGTGATGAAGTGACCAAGGCCGTGATCACCGTGCCTGCGTACTTCAACGACGCTCAGCGTCAGGCCACAAAAGACGCCGGCAAGATCGCTGGCCTTGAGGTTCTGCGCATTATCAACGAGCCGACCGCCGCTGCTCTGGCCTACGGTCTGGACAAAAAAGACAGCAAAACCATCGCGGTCTATGACCTTGGCGGCGGTACCTTCGACGTCACCATTCTGGAAATCGACGATGGCCTGTTCGAAGTGAAGTCGACCAACGGCGACACCTTCCTCGGTGGTGAAGACTTCGACATGCGCATCGTGTCCTATCTGGCCGACGAGTTCAAAAAAGAGCACGGCGTTGACCTGACCTCGGACAAGATGGCCCTGCAGCGTCTGAAAGAAGCTGCGGAAAAAGCCAAGATCGAACTGTCGAGCTCGACCCAAACCGAAATCAACCAGCCGTTCATCTCGATGGGTTCGAACGGTCAGCCCCTGCACATGGTCATGAAGCTGACCCGTGCGAAGCTGGAATCGCTGGTTGGCGATCTGGTCAAAGGTTCGCTGAAGCCCTGTGCGGCCGCTCTGAAAGACGCTGGCCTGACCGTGAACGACATCGACGAAGTTGTTCTGGTTGGTGGTCAGACCCGTATGCCCAAGGTCTTTGAAGAAGTAACCAAGTTCTTCGGCAAAGAGCCCCACAAGGGTGTGAACCCTGACGAAGTTGTAGCCATGGGTGCGGCTATTCAGGCTGGCGTTCTGCAAGGCGACGTCAAAGACGTGGTTCTGCTGGACGTGACCCCGCTGTCGCTGGGTATCGAGACTCTGGGTGGCGTATTCACGCGCCTGATCGACCGCAACACCACCATCCCGACCAAGAAGTCGCAGATCTTCTCGACTGCAGAGGACAACCAGTCGGCCGTGACCATCCGCGTCTTCCAAGGTGAGCGTGAAATGGCTGCGGACAACAAGATGCTGGGTCAATTCAACCTCGAAGAGATCCCGCCCGCACCCCGCGGTCTGCCTCAGATCGAAGTGACCTTCGACATCGACGCCAACGGCATCGTGTCGGTCGGCGCATCGGACAAAGGCACCGGCAAAGAGCAGAAGATCACCATCCAAGCTTCGGGCGGTCTGGACGACTCTGAGATCGAGCGTATGGTCAAGGAAGCTGAGGAGAATGCCGAGGCCGACAAGCAGCGCCGTGAACTGGTCGACGCCAAAAACCAGGCTGAGAGCCTGATCCACTCGACCGAGAAAGCCGTCGAAGAGCATGGCGACAAGGTTGATCCTTCGACTGTCGAAGCCATCGAACTGGCGATCGCAGCTCTGAAGGACGAGCTGGAGAAGGAAGACGCTGGCAAGATCAAGTCGGGCATCCAAAACGTGACCGAAGCGTCCATGCGTCTGGGTGAGGCCATCTACAAAGCTAGCCAAGAAGGCGGTGAAGGTGAGTCTGCTGACTTTGACGGCGGCGAGTCCAACTCGAACAACTCGGATGACGATGGCATCGTTGACGCCGACTTCGAGGACCTTGGCAACGACAAGCGTTCGTAAGGTCTGAAGTTACGGAACCTCTGGGGCCGGTCCGTCGACGGGCCGGCCTTGCACGTTCCAGAAAGGGGAATATCCCATGGCGAAACGAGATTACTACGAAGTCCTCGGTGTCTCGAAAGGCGCTTCGGCCGACGAGCTAAAGAAAGCCTACCGGACCAAAGCCAAAGAGCTGCACCCGGACCGGAACTCTGACAATCCTAACGCCGAGTCCCAATTCAAAGAGGTCAACGAGGCTTATGACTGCCTCAAAGACCCCGAGAAGAAGGCAGCCTATGACCGTTATGGCCACGCCGCCTTTGATGGTGGCATGGGCGGCCCTCGTGGGGGCGGCGCAGGCTATCAGGGTCAGGGCGATTTTGCCTCGGCCTTCTCGGATGTGTTTGACGACCTATTCGGCGACTTCATGGGCGGACGCGGGGGCGGCGGTGGCCGGTCTCGGGCAGCTCGTGGTGCCGACTTGCGCTACAACCTGCGCATCACACTGGAAGAGGCTTATGCGGGGATGGCGAAAACCATCAACGTACCCTCTTCAGTGCAGTGCGACGGTTGTGACGGATCGGGCGCCGAAGGCGGCGCAGAGCCGACCACGTGTCCGACCTGTTCGGGCATGGGCAAGGTCCGCGCGCAACAAGGCTTCTTCACTGTCGAACGCACTTGTCCGACCTGTGGCGGCCTAGGCCAGATCATCAAAAACCCCTGCAAGAAGTGCGGTGGGTCTGGACGAACCGAACGCGAGCGGTCTTTGTCGGTGAATATTCCGTCAGGCGTGGAAACCGGAACACGCATCCGTCTTGCAGGCGAAGGCGAAGCTGGCATGCGCGGTGGACCTGCGGGGGATCTGTACATCTTTATTGATGTGCAAGAGCACCCGATTTTCCAGCGCGAGTCTGTGAACCTGCACTGCCGCGTGCCTGTGTCTATGACCTCTGCTGCTCTTGGCGGCGATATCGAAGTCCCGACCATTGACGGTGGCCGCAGCCGAGTCAAAATCCCTGCGGGCAGCCAATCAGGCCGTCAAATGCGCTTGCGAGGCAAGGGCATGCCGCCCCTGCGTGGTTCGGGTCACGGCGATATGTTCATCGAATTGGCCGTCGAAACGCCGGTCAATCTTACCTCGAAGCAGAAAGACCTGCTGCGGGAATTCGAGAAGCTATCCGAGGATAACAACCCGGAATCGAAGAGCTTCTTCGGTTCTGTGAAAGACTTCTGGGACAGCATGAAAGGCTGATCCAGCGACGCCCGCCCATCTCGGCGGGCGTTTTTATTTCAACGTTATGGCTGTGTTAACCTGCCTCTCGCCAGACTGGCGCAATGGTTCAGCACAATGCATTTCAAGAATCGATGGCTCTATTTGATCCCGACGAGGCGGTCAGCCCCCCCAAGGGGACCACGCAACCGTCATATCTGCGGGATCACCGGCGGCGCCTTCGGGACCGGTTTTTGGCAGGCGGCGCCGATGCATTGCCCGACTACGAGATGTTGGAGCTGGTGCTGTTTCGGGCAATCCCGCGGCAGGATGTGAAACCACTCGCGCGCAAACTTCTTGATCGCTTCGGAGACTTCAATCATGTGATCTCGGCCCCCGCAGAGCATCTAAAGGAGACTAAGGGCGTCGGCGACGCAGTGGTGCTTGAGCTGAAAATCGTCGAAGCAGCAGCCCACCGCCTCGCCAAGTCGCGCGTGATCCAGCGACCCATCCTGAGCAGTTGGCAGGCGCTGATCGACTATTGCCACACCGCCATGGCGCATAGGGAAACCGAGCAGTTTCGCGTGCTTTATTTGGATCGAAAGAACGTTCTCATCGCGGATGAAGAACAAGCCAAGGGTACCGTTGACCATGTCCCCGTGTATCCCCGAGAGGTGATGAAGCGCGCGCTCCAGCTGAACGCCAGTGCGCTAATCTTGGTACATAACCATCCGTCCGGCGACCCCTCACCGAGTGAATCTGATCTACGAATGACAGAGCAAATTGATCGCAGCGCGCAGACACTTGGACTCACGCTCCACGATCACATTATCATCGGCAAAAGCTGCGAGCTTAGTTTCCGATCCGAGGGGTATCTGTGACGTCATCAACGTCGGGACGCACCCACACTTCGACACGGCGATTCACGAACCGTCCCCATTCGCTACTGTCACAAGCCAAGGGCATCGCCTCACCATAGCCGAGCGAGGTCAGGTGCGCGTGCTCCCCTCCGTCCTCTGTGGCCGCAAGCACCGCATCCATAACAACCCGCGCGCGTTTCTCAGATAGCGCTCTGTTCGCCTCGGCCGGACCCTGTCCATCACTAAAGCCGACAAACATCAGGCTCTGACCATCAAAGTCGCCTCCCGCGATTGCCTGCGCGAGAAGGGCAACATTAGACCGAGACTGCGCATCCAGCCTGGAAGATCCAGCTTCGAAACGGAACGATACAGTCAGACGATCCCGTGCGTCCAACGTCGAGACCATTTCTTTGAGGTCCTGAAGCGCAACGCCGTCGTCCGCATGTAGGATGGCATTCACCAAGCGTTCCCCTTGGGTCGCGAGGCTAACTGTCTCTGGCTCTTGGTCGATATAGCCTGCGTTGCGCACGACTCGCTGTGCGTCTTGGCTCGCCAAATAGGCCACCAACTCACGTCCGATTTTGGGCAGCCGCCGTGCGGGACGATATAGGAACACAGGTGCCGTTAGCGGATAGTCCTCTGCCTTGACGTTCTGGCGGTCCGCTTTCAGGGACACGCCACACCCACCTCGAATAGCAAGGGGCTGCGCCCGATGGTCGTCGGACAAAGCCGCAAAGCCCAGCGCAAAGGGGTCGGTTTTGACCGCCTGCCGCAGGGCTTCTACCGACGGGTGAAAGGCTGCCGCCGCAGGCCCTTTGGGCATCAGTGCTGCGATCGCTTGCCCAAAGCCCGTTTTCGGTGATGGCAAGTGCAAAGAAATCCGCGCCTCTGGCCCGCCAACTTGAGACCAGTCTGTGATTTTGCCCGACAGGATGCCTTTGATTTGGGGCATCGAGAGGCTCCGCACCGGCGATCCGATGGAGGTGATCGGCAAGATCGCATCCAAGGCAATCACCTGCCCATAGCGCCCGTTCGTCAAATCCCCAAAGCCCGCAGTCTGTGCCAGAGCAATTTCTTGGCGGGTCATCGCGCGTGTAGCGAGTACCATGTCTGCCCCACCATCCAACATGCGGGTTAGACCCTCTCCGCTCGTCTCTGGTGTCATGTCGAAACGAACAAGTATTCGGCCCGTTGCGTCGGATAACGTTGCGCCAGCTTCGCCCAATTCCATAGCCATGTCGTTTTGCGCCGCGAAGCCCTGCAGCAAGGACGGCCACAGCGATCCCAGAGCATCGGCTGCCCCAGCGATACGCAGGTCGGCGACATAATCTGACAGATTCGGACAAGCTGGCCCCTCGCACAGGACCCCAGAGCTATCGACCGTCAGCTCTCCGTATGCCGTATCGATGCGGTAAAATTCGCCATCATAGCCCAAGAACGTGCCATCAAGACGAATCGCTTTGTCGTGAGACACCAACGAAATGTCCTGAGCAGTTACAGATGAACCGAGTAAAAACAGATGCGCGGCGAAAATCGCCGCACGTCTAAAAACCAACATTTCTGAAGACCGCCTGACTGTTACCTTGCGGCAATTTTCAGATCATCTAACACATTTTGCAACACCAGAAGCTCGCCCACGGCGTCGCATTCCGGGACAGAGATCAGAACGTCCTGAACGCGTACACGATCAGAGCCGTTGGTTTGCAAAATCTGGGCATTCACGTCTTGGGCGCAATTGCCAGTAGTCACCTGCGCCTCAACGCTCAGCAGGACATCGCCCGCATTGTCAGAGGTCAGCGAGGGATAGGTGTAGATCTCGGCCAAGCGCGCATGGGGCAGGTTCGCGTTGCCAAGACGGATCAGCATACCGCCCTTGCCCGTCGCAGCGACGTTTGTGTTGCGCGCGGCTTCGCGCCAGACGTGGCTCGGACCGCTATACTCTTCTGAAAATTCGCGGGCATGCAGTTCCAGACCGGACTGTCCCTGCCACTGCACCACAGCGCGGTCGTAAAAAATAAAGCTGCTGACGTCAGTTGCGGCGACGGCCACGTCCGTGCCGCCAAAATCCGCCATGAACAGAGCGTTCTCTGCCAGCGCGGGGACGTCCAGACGCAGGTTGCCACGATCGTCGGTCGATTCCGTGAACATCAAGCCATTGTGGTGCAGCGTGACCGGGGTGTCCGCGTGACACGGCGCCTTAATCGAGACAGAGACCATCGCCGCAGCGGCTGGATCTGCTGTCATGGAAATCTCACACTCATTGACGGGCTGCGCCATCGCCTGAGGCACGACGGTCGGCTCAGGCTGAGAGGACAGTTCTGTCACGTCATGGAGAACTTCGAGCGGGATCGCCGCCAGCTGCACATACTCGGGGTCAATCGGCAAGTTGGGCATTTCAGCATCAGCCGATGTCGATAGCATCTTGATAGGGCCATACTGCATGACGCCGCCGATCCCCAGCGCCACGGCGCCTAGAGCTGCTGCAAACATGTAACGTGATGTCGAACCCGTCATGTCGTTTCCCCGATGTCCTTACTGCGTTCTGCAATCATGATGCCTGCAAAACAGGGCAGAGATGTGGCTGAATAGCGGAGTCTCTTCGGCCCGTTTGTGTAAATACAAGTTTGATATCCTGAATGTTAACATAAAAAAAACCGGCGCACCACTTTAGGTGCACCGGCCAAATTGTTCACTGGCTTGGATAAATTCAGAAGCGGCCGTGGCAGTGCTTGAACTTCTCGCCCGAACCGCAGGGACATGGATCGTTCCGACCGGGATCGCCCCAAGTCGACGGATCGTTTTCGTCGAACCCTGCGACCAACGGCGTGGCTGCAGGCGATTCGGCTTCTTCCTGCGCTTGCTGTACCGGGGCGTCCAGCGCCTCGCGTTGTGCCTGCATCTGCTTGAGTAGCATTTCTTGCTGTTCTTTGGACAGCGGCTGGATACGAGCGAGGGTTTTCGTCACCTCGGTCCGGAGCGAGTCCAGCAGACCTTCGAAGAGTTGGAACGCTTCGGTCTTGTACTCGTTCAGCGGGTCGCGCTGTGCATAGCCACGGAAGCCAACGACCGAGCGCAGGTGCTCTAGCGTCAGCAGGTGCTCGCGCCATTTGGTGTCGATGGTCTGCAGCAGAACCTGCTTTTCGATCTGGCGCATGGCTTCAGGACCGAAAGAGGCGCCCTTCTCTGCCATGTACTCGTCGCTGGTGTTCTGGATGCGCTCTTCGATATCGTCGTTGTCGACGCCCTCTTCATCGGCCCACGCCACGATGGGCATGTCCTGATTCAGGGTCTCGATGATCGCAGCCTGCAAACCCTCAGTGTTCCACTGGTCCGCGTAGCTGCGGGGCGGCATGAACTCTTCGACCAAATCTTCGATGACTTGATAGCGCATGTCCTGAACGATTTCGGACAGGTCCTGCGCTTCCATGATTTCGCGGCGCTGCGAGAAGATCACCTTCCGCTGGTCGTTCATCACGTCGTCGAATTTCAGCAGCTGTTTGCGGATGTCGAAGTTGCGACCTTCAACCTTGGCCTGAGCACGCTCCAACGACTTGTTCACCCATGGGTGCACGATCGCCTCGCCCTCTTTCATGCCGAGGGTCGACAGAACCTTGTCTAGACGCTCAGAACCGAAGATGCGCATCAGGTCATCTTCGAGCGACAGGAAGAAGGACGAGCGGCCCGGGTCACCCTGACGGCCCGAGCGACCGCGCAGCTGGTTGTCGATGCGGCGGCTTTCGTGACGCTCAGTAGCCAGGACGAACAGACCGCCTGCGGCTTTGACAGCCTCTTCGTCAGCTTTATGGCTTTCCTCGATCTGGGCACGAAGGGCATCGGGGTCTGCATCTGGGTTGGCCTCAATGGCCTCCATGATCTTGATCTCGACGTTACCGCCCAATTTGATGTCGGTGCCGCGGCCCGCCATGTTGGTCGCAATGGTGACAGCGCCAAGCTTACCGGCATCCGCAACGATCTGCGCTTCCTGTTCGTGCTGACGCGCGTTCAGAACGTTGTGGGGAACACCAGCCTGCTGCAGCAGAGCCGACAGCATTTCCGACTTCTCGATCGAGGTGGTGCCGACCAGAACGGGCTGACCGCTTGCGTGGGCTTTCTGGATCTCTTCGACAATCGCGGCGTATTTTTCTTGGGCCGTGCGGTAGACTGCATCGTCTTCGTCGATACGGGCGATGGGGCGGTTGGTCGGAACTTCGACCACACCCAAGTTATAGATCTCCATGAATTCGTCCGCCTCGGTCAGCGCGGTACCGGTCATGCCGCCGAGCTTGTCATAGAGACGGAAGTAGTTCTGGAAGGTCACGCTGGCCAAAGTGACGTTCTCGGGCTGGATCTTGCAGCCTTCCTTCGCCTCGATCGCCTGATGCAGACCGTCAGAGAGACGGCGACCCGCCATCATACGACCCGTGAATTCGTCGATCAGAACAACTTCGCCGTTGCGGACGATGTAGTCCTTGTCCTTGGTGAACAGCTTGTGAGCGCGCAGGCCTTGGTTCACGTGGTGGACGATGGTGGTGCTTTCCGGATCGTACAGCGACTGGCCCTCGGGCAAGAGACCCATCTGAAGCAGGCGCTGTTCGAGGAATTCGTTGCCCTCGTCGGTATAGGTGACGTTGCGGGTCTTTTCGTCGAGCGAATAGTGCTCTTCGGTCAGCTCGGGGATCACCTTGTCCAGCGACAGGTACATATCGCTGCGGTCCTGCGCAGGACCAGAGATGATCAGAGGCGTCCGCGCTTCGTCGATTAGGATCGAGTCAACTTCGTCCACAATCGCAAAGTAGTGGTCACGCTGCGCGATCTGGTTCAACTCGGACTTCATGTTGTCGCGCAGATAGTCGAAACCAAGCTCGTTGTTCGTCGCGTATGTGACGTCGCAGGCATAAGCCTCGCGCTTTTCGGGCTCGGGCTGCTGCGGGTAGACGACACCAGTAGTCATGCCCAAGGCTGCGAACACCTTGCTCATCCACGCAGCGTCGCGGCGGGCCAAATAATCGTTGACCGTCACAACGTGAACACCGCGCCCGACCAGCGCGTTCAGATAGGCAGGGAAGGTCGCGACAAGCGTCTTACCTTCACCCGTTTTCATCTCTGCAATGTTACCTTGGTGCAGGAACATCCCGCCCATCAGCTGCACATCATGGGCCCACAGACCCAGTGCGCGGCGCGCGGCCTCGCGGCAGTTGGCAAATGCTTCGGGTAGGACATCATCGAGGCTTTCACCACCTGCGACGCGTTCCTTCAGGCTCGCGGTTTTCTCGATCAGCTGTGCATCGCTGAGGGCCTGATATTCGTCGGCCAGGGCGTTGATCTGGTTTATAACCGGACGCGTTGCCTTGATCTTTCGGTCGTTCGGGGTGCCAAAGACTTTTTTGGCCAGAGTTCCGATACCGAGCATACTTTCCCCGCTTCCTAACGTTTTCGTGCGAGGCATCCGCTTGCTGCGCTGGGACCTAATCCCTAAAAAGATGACGCGGCAGCCGCTACAGGCCCCAAGGCGATGTAAGTGGCTGTACCCACAGTGTCAACGTTGCGCACCAGCGCAGTTAACCCGAAGGACCCTATTTTCATGCGTTCACTCAAAACTCTGTCTGCCGCTGTCTTTGCGATGGGCATCGGCCTGTCCGCCTCAGCGCAGGACGCTCCGACCGCTGATACCGTACTCGCAACCGTCAACGGCAAAGAGATTACGCTGGGTCACCTGCTGGTCGCGCGCACAACGCTGCCCCAGCAGTATCAACAATTGCCCCCCGAAGTGCTGTTTAACGGCCTGATGGATCAGCTGATCCAACAGCAGGTTCTGTCGGACACCCTGACTGAGAAGCCTCGCGGCCTTGAACTGGCACTCGAGAACGAAGCCCGCGCTCTGACTGCGGCTGAGGTCATCGAGAACATCGCTATGGAGGCGGTCACCGACGCCAAGCTGCAAGAGGCGTATGACGCCAAGTATACGAATGCAGGCGGCGAAACTGAATTCAACGCGAACCACATTCTGGTCGAGAGCGAAGACGAAGCCAAAGCCATCATCGAAGAGATCAACGGCGGCGCGGACTTTGAAGAAGTTGCCAAAGAAAAGTCGACAGGTCCTTCGGGCCCCAACGGCGGCTCTCTCGGCTGGTTTGGCGCGGGCATGATGGTGCCGGAATTCGAAAATGCGGTCATGGACCTAGAGGCTGGCGCCATCTCGGCAGAGCCTGTGCAAACCCAGTTTGGCTGGCATGTCATCAAGCTGAACGAGACCCGCGAGAAAGAAGCACCGTCGCTGGACGAAGTCCGTGAAGAGCTGACTGCCGAAATTCAGGCCGCCGCAGTTGAAGAGCAGGTTGCAGCGCTCACCGATAAAGCGGATGTTGAGCGCAACACCGCAGAGGACTTTGATCCTGCGGTCATCAACCAAATGGATCTTTTGGAGCAATAAATGGCCAAATACGCCCGTTCGCCTCTGGCCCCCGAGGCCTTTCCCGAACTGCCCGTCATCAAGGGTGCGCGCTTCGCGAGCCACGCAGCGGGCGTAAAGTACCAAGGCCGAACCGACGTGATGATGGTTGCATTGGACGCAGGTAGCAGCATTGCTGGCGTCTTTACGAAATCATCCACACGATCAGCTCCGGTCTTGGACTGCCAGGACAAAATCGGCGGTGCCCCCGAAGAGGGCGCCGTCATTCTGGTGAACGCAGGCAACTCCAACGCCTTTACCGGCAAGGCAGGCGTTGAGTCCGTCCGTGCAATCACCACCTCTGTCTCAGAGATCATGGAGACCCCGATTCCCCGCGTTTTCACGTCCTCGACTGGTGTAATTGGCGAGCCAATGAAGCACGAGCGGATCATCGCAGCATTAGACACGCTCAAAGGCAAGCTTGACGAGAACGGGATCGAAGACGCCGCCCACGCGATCATGACCACCGACACCTACCCCAAAGGCGCCTGCGCGACCTTCGAGGTCGACGGCAAAACGGTGAACATCGCGGGCATCGCCAAAGGCTCGGGCATGATTGCCCCTGACATGGCGACGATGCTCGTCTACATCTTTACCGATGCCAAAATTGAACAAGCCGATTTGCAGTCGCTCGTCAGCGCGTTCACAGACAGCACCTTTAACTGCATTACAGTAGACAGCGACACCTCGACCTCTGACACGCTTCTGATGGCCGCGACAGGTGCCTCTGGCGCGACTGTGAGCCACGACACCAAAGCGTTCCGCGATGCTCTGCATGACGTGATGCTGGACCTGTCGCACCAAGTGGTGCGCGACGGCGAAGGCGCACAGAAATTCGTGACCATTAACGTCACGGGCGCACGCAACAATGCGCAGGCCAAAGTGCACGCGATGGCCATAGCAAACTCACCTCTGGTGAAAACCGCCATCGCAGGCGAGGATCCAAACTGGGGTCGCGTCGTCATGGCCATCGGCAAGTCCGGCGCCGAAGCAGACCGTGATCTGTTGACTATCCGCTTTGGCGATATCCTCGTGGCGGAAAAAGGTTGGGTCAGCCCAGACTACAAAGAAGAGCAAGGCGCAGCCGTCATGAAAGAGCAAGAGATCACGATCAACGTCGATCTTGGACTCGCTGATGGGTCCTCAACCGTCTGGACTTGCGACCTCACCCATACCTACATCGAAATCAACGCGGACTATCGCTCGTGACCAACAAGATTGTTCTGGTTTCTGCCGTCGCGCTCATCGATCCCGATGGGCGCGTTTTGCTCGCACAGCGCCCCGAGGGCAAATCAATGGCTGGTCTGTGGGAATTCCCCGGCGGCAAGGTCGAAGAAGGCGAATCACCCGAGGATGCTCTCGTGCGCGAGTTGCACGAAGAACTGGGGATCGAGACGTGGAACAGCTGCCTCGCTCCCCTCACATTTGCGTCACATGCTTACGACAGTTTTCATTTGTTAATGCCATTGTTCGCATGTCGGAAATGGGAGGGCGTCCCCGTACCCCGCGAAGGCCAGCAACTTGCATGGGCACATGCACGGGATTTGCGCAATTACCCCATGCCTCCGGCTGATATTCCGCTGATACCCGTTCTGAGAGACTGGCTGTAAACTATTTATTAACCATTTGCCTCTCAAACTGGCTGTGTAATTCCGAGGCCGATATATCAGTATGCGGCAAAAAGGCTAGTCAAGCGTTATCCTAATTCGATAGGGCCTTAGTCCCAAACATGACGTTTTTATGATGCTTTTTCAGGCGTGCTCGCGTATATTATAGGTACGCAATGTCTGGCGGAGGATGATGACATGATGCGCACTATCACTTTCGGGACCTCGGTTTCCGTGCAAGGACTTTACGTACGAGATCTGGCAGACGGCCGCATTCTCGTCCGCGTGGACAACCGTGAGATTGCCGGTCGTCCCGCGACTATCAAATAAGAAGACTTACCCACCACTCACACTACAAAGAGGTCCCTGGGGACCTCTTTTTTTGTGCCAAATTCCTACAAGACAAAAGAAAAGCGGCCCCGAAGGGCCGCTCGAATTTCCTAACTGTCGTACGATCAGAGCGTACGTTCGACTTCTTCGCGCTCGAAGATTTCGATGACGTCCTGCGGGCGAATGTCGTCGTAGTTTTCGAACGCCATACCGCATTCCTGACCGGACAGCACTTCTTTGACTTCGTCCTTGAAGCGCTTGAGCGTCTTGAGCGTCCCTTCGTGGATAACCACGTTGTCACGCAGCAAGCGCACACCCGCCGAACGACGTGCCACACCTTCGGTGACCAGACAGCCAGCAACCTTGCCCACGCCGGTAACCTTGAAGACTTCTTTGATCTCGGCGTAGCCGATGAAGTTTTCGCGGATCTCGGCCGACAGAAGGCCACTCGCAGCTGCTTTCACGTCGTCCACGAGATCGTAGATCACGCTGTAGTAGCGAATCTCAACACCCTTTTGGTTGGCGCTATTCCGAGCCGACGCATTCGCACGCACGTTGAAGCCAAAGACCGGCGCGCCGCTGGCTTCTGCCAGGCCGATGTCGGTCTCGGTGATCGCGCCCACGCCAGAGTGCAGAACACGAACACGTACTTCGTCGTTGCCGATCTTTTCCATCGCCTGAACGATAGCTTCGGCCGAGCCCTGCACGTCTGCTTTGACCAAGATCGGCAGTTCGCTGACGTTCTCATCAGCCTTTGCCTTGGCCATCAGCTGCTCGAGAGTGGTCGCGGCGCCAGCGGCGGCGCGCTTCTCTTTCGCTGCGTTCTCGCGATATTCCGCAATTTCGCGCGCCTGAGCTTCAGTTTCCACAACGTTCAGAACGTCGCCCGCTTCGGGCGTGCCGTTCAGACCCAAAACCTCGACCGGAACCGAGGGGCCTGCCTCATCAACACGGTCGCCTTTGTCGTTGATCAGCGCGCGGACTTTACCCCACTGCTCACCCACAACGAAGATGTCGCCACGCTTCAGAGTACCCTTTTGCACCAGAACGGTTGCAACCGGGCCGCGGCCAACGTCGAGCTTCGCCTCGATCACTGCACCTTCGGCGGCGCGATCGGGGTTCGCTTTGAGTTCCAGAATTTCAGCCTGCAGCGCGATTGCGTCCAGCAGTTGATCCAGACCCAGACCGGTTTTCGCTGAGACTTCAACATCTTGGACTTCACCAGACATCGCCTCAACGACAACTTCGTGCTGCAAGAGCTCGGTCCGCACCTTCATGGCATCGGCTTCTGGCTTATCGCACTTGTTGATCGCGACGATCATCGGAACGCCCGCCGCTTTGGCGTGGTTAATCGCTTCGATGGTCTGCGGCATGACCGAGTCATCCGCGGCAACCACCAGAACCACGATGTCCGTCACCTGAGCACCACGCGAGCGCATCGAGGTAAAGGCCGCGTGACCGGGTGTATCGAGGAACGACAGAACCGCACCGTTATCGGTGGTCACCTGATATGCACCGATGTGCTGGGTGATGCCGCCGGCTTCGCCAGAGGTCACGTTCGCATTACGGATCGCGTCCAGAAGCGAAGTTTTACCATGGTCAACGTGGCCCATAATCGTAATGACCGGGGGACGCGACTGCAGATCTTCTTCTTTGTCTTCGAACGAGGTGATCACGTCTTCGACGTCAGCATCGGAGACGCGCACCACTTTGTGGCCGAATTCTTCGATGATCAATTCAGCGGTATCTGCGTCGATGGTCTGGTTCTGTGTCACCATCATGCCCATTTTCATGAGCTCTTTGACAACATCGGCCACACGCTCGGCCATACGGTTCGCCAGTTCCGAAACCACAATGGCTTCGGGCAGCTGAACGTCACGGACGATCTTTTCGCGCTCTTGGTTGCCCATGGCCTTCTGACGCATGCGCTCTTGCTTGCGCTTCATCGAAGCCAAGGACTTCTGACGGCCACCTTCGCCACCAGACAGCGCCTGGTTCAGGGTCAGCTTGCCAGAACGGCGTCCGTCGTTGCGACCACCTTTGTTGCGACGGTTGTCGTCTTCGCGACCGCCCTCTTTCTTGCGCGAGGGGGTTGCAGCCGGCTTCGGCGCACCACCACGGCGGTTGTCGGCGTTCTGACCAGCTGCCTGAGCATCGGCAGGCGTGGCAGGAGCGGGCTCGTTACGCTTCGCGGCAGCGGCTTTCTTGGCGTCGGCAGCGGCTTTCTCAGCAGCTTTCTTGGCCTCTTCCGCTTCTTTGCGCTCGCGCTCTTCTTCTTCGGCCTTACGTTTGGCCGCTTCTTCGCGCTCACGCTCTTCGCGTTCTTTGGCTTCGATCTCGGCGCGGCGACGCTCACGCTCTTCGGCGCGACGCTTCTCCTCGTCTTCACGAGCCTTCTGATCTTCGGCTTCGCGGGCCTTCGCAGCCTGCAATGCCTTCAGGCGACGCTCCATTTCCGCGTCGGAGATACCGGCGGGACGCTTGGACGGATCGCCAAGTTTCGGGTTTGCGCCACCGGACTTTCCAGCACCGGGTTTGGGGGTGACCACGCGTTTCCGCTTGGTTTCCACCACCACATTCTTGGTGCGACCGTGGCTAAAGCTCTGCTTCACATTGCCAGAGCGTCCACCCGCTCCGCCACCGCGAACACCCAGAGTCTTCTTGCCGTCGTTATTGTTGTCGCTCATCTAGCTGTTTTACCCTTCCCGGCGGCCCATTCCGCCGTCTTGCGCGCGCAGGCCTTTCAATCTTGTGGCTTCCTCTACAACACGGTTGCTGAGTCCGCCATACCCAAGCGCGCTATGAATCACAGTTTCCCTACCAAAGGCTGCCCCCAACTCGTCTGCGGTCAGCCATCCAATGTATTTTCCCCTATGCGGGGTCGAGAGTTTGGACTTCCCTCGTGTAGATCCGTCGCAGGCCTGAAGCAGGACGTAGGCGTCCTCTTTGATCAAGAGATCCTTGACCTTTTCATAGCCAGCGACTGCCAGCCCGCCTTTGCGGGCCAACGAGATCAGATCGACCACCCGCCGCGAAATCTGCTGCTCGACCGTTTCGGTCAGGCCCTCGGGGACCGTGACCTTAGTTTTTGCAGCGCGGCTGAACAGACCCTTGGTTGCGGCCTTGTCCAGCGCTTCTCGGGTCGAACTGACCCAGATTCCCCGACCGGGAAGCTTTCCCAGAACATCGGGGACAATCTGGTTGTCCGGTCCGACCACGAAGCGGATCATCGTTTCAGTAGACCCAACCTCTCCGGTCGCAATGCACTTGCGTTCTGGACCGTTCTCTCGGTCTTTGTCTGCACCACCACGGCTCATTCAGGTCTACTCCAGCGGCAGAGGATTATTCCTCTGCTTCGCTCTCTTCAGTTTCAGTTTCTTCGGCAGAGTCACCCACCAGCTCTTCTGGATCAACCCAACCCAGCATAACGCGGGCGGTCATCACCAAATCCTGAGCTTCGGCGAGCGAGACGTCGAACTTCTCGAGGATGCCATCATCCTTGACGCGCTGGCCGTCGACGGTGGTCCAACCACCCGCCAGTTCCCAGTCGGCACAAGTTGCGAAATCCTCAAGCGTCAGAACGCCATCATTCGCGAGCGCTTCCACCATTTGGGGGCTCAGGCCATCAAATTCAACCAGTCCCTCGTCGACACCCAGTGCGCGAGCGGCGTCCAGAGCCTTGGCGTTCTGAGCTTCCAGATAGTCGCGGGCACGGGCCTGCAGTTCTTCGGCGGTAGATTCGTCCACGCCATCGATCACCAACAGTTCGTCCACTTCGACATACGCAACCTCTTCGAGATTGGTGAAGCCTTCGGAAACCAACAGCTGAGCAAAGAACTCGTCCAAATCCAGAGTGTCCATGAACAGCTGTGTGCGCTCTTCGAACTCTTTCTGGCGGCGCGCCGAATCGTCGCTCTCGGTCATGATGTCGATGTCCAAAGCGGTCAGCTGGCTGGCCAGACGCACGTTCTGACCGCGGCGACCGATCGCCAGCGACAGCTGCTCGTCAGGGACCACAACTTCGATGCGCTCTGCATCTTCGTCCAGAACCACTTTCGACACTTCGGCAGGCTGCAGTGCGTTCACGAGGAAGGTCGGCATATCCTCGTTCCATGGGATGATGTCGATCTTTTCGCCCTGCAATTCGTTTACAACGGCCTGCACGCGGCTACCGCGCATACCAACGCAGGCACCGACGGGGTCAATCGAGCCATCATTGCTGACAACCGCAATTTTCGCACGCGAACCAGGGTCACGAGCCACAGCTTTGATCTCGATGATGCCGTCGTAGATTTCGGGCACTTCCATCTTGAAAAGCTCTGCCATGAACTCGGGTGCGGTACGCGAAAGGAAGATCTGCGGACCACGCGCTTCGCGACGCACGTCCTTGATAAAGCAGCGCACGCGGTCGTTCGGGCGATAGCTCTCGCGGCCGATCTTTTCGTTGCGGCGCAGGACGCCCTCGCCACGGCCGATATCGACGATGACGTTGCCGTATTCTTCACGCTTCACGACGCCATTGATGATGGTGCCCTTGCGGTCGATGAATTCGTCGTACTGACGATCACGCTCAGCTTCGCGCACCTTCTGCAGGATGACCTGCTTGGCCGACTGCGCAGCGATACGGCCTAGTTCCACAGGGGGGATTTCGTCGACAATCTCGTCGCCCACTTGGGGATCGGCCATGTACTGCTTGGCCTGCGCAACAGTCAGCTCTGCCTGATAGTTCTCGAGCTCTTCATCCTCGACCACGGTACGAATACGGGTAAAGGTAGCACGACCGGTCTTGCGGTCGATGCTCACACGGATGTCCATCTCGGCGCCGTAACGGGACTTTGCCGCACGCGCGAGCGACTCTTCCATCGCTTCGACGACCAGACCGGGGTCGATCATCTTTTCGCGGGCCACAGCCTCGGCGGTTTGCAGCAGTTCCAGCTGGTTTGCGGACGTGATTGCCATCTCAGTTCTCCTCAGAGCCGGACTCGGCTGTCTCTTCTTCGATCAGGTCAAATTCGTTTTCGTCAACGACACCTGCGGCCTTGCGGGCACGCAGCATATCGCGGATCAGGTCGTCGGTCAGGACCAGCTTCGCATCGCTCAGCCAGTCGAATTTCAGACCGATGGTACCCTCGGAAATGGTAATCAGCACTTCATTCTCTTCGACACCCGCCAAAGTGCCTTTGAAGCGGCGGCGGCCATCGATGAGTTCACTGGTCTCGACCTTGGCCTCGTAGCCCTCGAAATTCTCGAAGTCCTTGAGACGGGTCAAAGGACGGTCGATGCCGGGGCTCGACACTTCCAAAGTGTAAGCTTCGACGATCGGGTCCTCAACATCCATCACAGCGGACACGGCGGTCGAAATATCAGCACAATCGTCCACTTCGATGCCGCCATCGGGCTTGTCAGCCATGATTTGCAGCAGCGGGGTGTTCCCGCCTTGCAGACGGATGCGCACCAGTTCGAACCCCATATCTTCGATAACGGGGCCGACGATTTCAGCGAGACGCCGGTCAATGGCAGTCTTTGCGATCAGATCGTTGGTCATATCAGCGTGCCTCCGGGCACAAAAAAAACGGGCTCGCGGCCCGTTGATCTTTCCCGGTGGAACGTTGTTCCCAACGCGCCGCTGTTGAGCGCGATATAGGCCCCTCTGCGCAGAAAAGCAAGAGGGGCCTTGATTCTTAGGTGTAGAACTCGCGGTACCAGTCGACGAAACGCTTAACCCCTTCTTTCACCGGCGTGCTGGGGGCATAGCCCGTCAGGCTGCTAAGGAGGGTGGTATCGGCCCAAGTCGCCGGCACGTCACCGGCTTGCATCGGCATGAAATTCTTTTTCGCTTCAACGCCCAAGGCATCCTCCAGCGCGGTGATGAAGTCCATCAGCTGCACCGGCGAGGCGTTCCCGATATTCACCACGCGCCACGGGGCCACAGGGCTCAGGCTGTCGTGCTCGGCGATGTCGGCTTCAGAGGCAGGACGCTGCGGAACCGCGTCGATCAGCAAGCGAATCCCCTTCACCAGATCGTCGATATACGAGAAGTCCCGCATCATCTTGCCGTGGTTATAGATGTCGATCGGATCGCCGTTCAGCATCGCCTTGGTGAATTTGAACAGTGCCATGTCAGGGCGGCCCCACGGACCATACACGGTAAAGAACCGGAACATGGTGATCGGCATATCGTAGAGGTGGGCATAGGAATGCGCCATCGCCTCGTTCGCCTTCTTGGTCGCGGCGTAGAAGGACATCTGGTGGTCGGCTTTAACAGTCTCAACGTACGGCATCTTGGAGTTCGCGCCATAGGCCGAACTGGTGGACGCCATCAGAAGGTGCTGACAGGGGGTCGCGCGGACCGCTTCGAGCAGGTTGAAGACGCCGATCAGGTTGGCCTCGACATAGCTCTGGGGGTTATCGATCGAGTAGCGCACACCTGCCTGCCCCGCGAGGTGGACAATCACGTCCGGCTTCTCGTCCCCAATCAGCGTGCGCAGCGCGTTCGGCGTTTCCAGCTTTTCGCGGATCGGCTTGAACGAGGGCGACTGCTTGAGGATCTGCTCGCGGCCCTCTTTCAGTGCGACGTCGTAGTAGTCGTTGTGGCTGTCAAAGCCGATAACCTCGAAGCCCTCTTGCAAGAGTTTTTGACTAAGATGAAACCCGATAAACCCTGCGGAACCTGTGACCAGCGCCTTTTTCATATGGCCCTCCTGAACAAACTGTTTCCTTCCGTGCGCCATTGAGGCCGCCAAGTCAATCAACCCAGCAACGATCGCAGGCGAACACTGTGCAGCATGTCCATTACGCGCACTAATTCAGACGAAATGCCCGGTTCTGAGAGCGCGTGACCCGCCGTTGGGATCATACGCAAGTCGCACAGATCATCTGGCCACGCCTCTTTGAGCTTCCACGCGCCTTCGGGGGGACAGATCATATCAAAGCGTCCCTGAACGATTGTCGCGCCGATACCCTTGAGCTTGGGCAAGTCTGTCAGGATCTGACCGTCCATCTTCAGAAAGCCCGCATTGACGAAATAGTGGTTCTCGAGCCGCGCAAAGACCCGCGCGTAGTCGGCAGGCGTGTCATAAAAGCTCGGGCCATTCGACGCGACAGATGCGAGCGCATTTTCCCAAGCGGTCCACTCGCGAGCAAACTTGATTTGCTCTGGCGTATCCTCGCCGAACAGGCGTTTATGGTAGGCACCGATGAGGTCGCCGCGTTCATCCTCTGGCACTAGTGCAACAAAGCGGTTCCATACATCCGGCCAGAAGCGCCCTGCCCCGCCGCCATAGAACCAGTCGAGTTCGCTCTGGGTCATCAGGAACACGCCGCGCAACACCAGATGCATCGCCCGTTCGGGGTGGGTTTCCGCATAGATCAGGGACAACGTGGCGCCCCAGCTACCGCCAAAGACAACCCACTTCTCGATCCCCAACGTCTCGCGGATCAGCTCAATGTCGGCCACCAGATGCCATGTGGTGTTCGCCTCGACCGACGCGGCAGGCCTAGAACGACCGCACCCCCGCTGGTCGAACAAGACAACGCGATAGACTTCGGGATCAAAGTAGCGTCGCATCGTTGGGCTACAGCCACCACCGGGGCCGCCATGAAGCACCAGTACAGGAATGCCGTCTGGGTTGCCGCATTGTTCGACATAGACCGTATGGCCGTCACCGACGTCGAGCATGCGCTGGTCAAAGGGAGCCAGGCTTGGATATAGGAATTGAGCTGCGCGCATTTGGGCCGAGAATTTTCTGTTGAAAGGTCTATATGAGGCGTAGAGGCCCAGAAGACCAACAGGGAGATCAGAATGCAAGCGCAGCAGACCACCGTAGACGCCAGCGAAGTTGCAAAATTCGAAGCAATGGCCGCAGAATGGTGGGACCCGAACGGTAAATTTAAGCCCCTGCACATGCTCAACCCCTGCCGTCTGGAATATATTACCAGCCAGATCGCCGGTGAGTTTGGGCGGGATCGGTCGGCCGCAAAGCCGTTCGAAGGACTGCGTTTGCTGGATATCGGCTGTGGCGGCGGCCTATTGTCCGAACCTATGGCGCGCCTTGGTGCAACTGTGGTCGGCGCGGATGCCGCCGAGCGAAACTTGCCCGTGGCGCGCATTCACGCCGAACAATCCGGTTTGGACATCGACTACCGCTTTACCACAGCCGAGGCGATGGCTGCTGCGGGCGAACAGTTTGATGTCGTTTTGAACATGGAAGTGGTCGAGCACGTGGCCGATCCCCAAGCCTACTTGGACGCCTGCCAGCAGTTGCTGAAGCCCGGCGGGCTGATGATTTGCTCGACGATCAACCGAAACGCCAAGAGCTTTGCCATGGCGATTGTCGGTGCGGAGTATGTGATGCGCTGGCTGCCCAAGGGCACCCACGAGTGGAACAAGTTCATCACCCCGGACGAGCTGTGTGCGCTGATTTCGAAGGCTGGCCTGAACCCAGTGGATCGCACGGGCTTTGTGTTCAACCCGATCACGTGGGGCTGGAGCCTGTCTTCGCGGGATCTGAGCGTGAACTATGTCACCGCGAGCACCAAGCCCGCGTGAGGGTGGCGCGTACTGGATTTTGAGTATTTAGGGCAAAAAGAAGCCTACTGGTTTTCTTCTAACCTAAGACGGAGTTCGCGCAAAGTCGGTAGGGCCGCGCGGACTTTTTCGTCACCGAGGGCGCTGACCACTTCTTGGATCATGGGCGTGATCGCCTCAAGCGCCAGATCTCGAGCGCGTTTGCCAGCAGGGCTAATTGCAACCATCTTGCGGCGCGCGTCGTCCCAGTCGGGACGAATGTGCACGTAGCCCGCCCATTCCAGCCGGTTCAGCGTATTGGTCATGGCACCGCGCGTGACGTGAAACGACTTTGCCAGTTGCGCCGGAGTACGCTCTTCGCCCGAGAAGGCTAAATGATTCAGGACTGAGAAGTGCGAGATTTCCATGCCCTTTGGCAGAACACGCGACAGCCGGTTGCGGGCCAACTGGTCCACGGTCAGTATCTCGCTGAACAGGGTCACTGCGAGCGCGTTGTTCTTTTCAATCGCCATCCGGTCTTTCGCGTTTAGTCTAAGGGACCGCTATACGGGCGGTCATGGTCGAGCGCAGAGATGCGTGCTCGGCTTTCTGCCACTTCCTTTAGGCAGAGTTCAACATAGGTGATGGTCGGTAAATCCCCCGCCGATGCGACAATTTTGCCCCAAGGGTCCACCGCAAGGCTATGCCCGTAGGTCGAACGGGGTTTGGCGCCACTCGAAGGGTGGGTGCCACATTGGGCCGGCGCAAGCACATATGCGCCGCATTCTATGGCTCTGGCGCGTAAAAGTATTTCCCAGTGCGCTGCGCCCGTGACCGGAGAAAACGCGGCGGGGACGCAAATGATGTCCGCTCCTGCCTTGGCCAGATCGCGGTACAGATGAGGAAAGCGTACGTCATAGCAGATGGTGAGACCCACAGTGCCAAAGGGTGTTTCTGCCAGAACGGCGCGATCGCCAGGGCGGTAGCCTGCAGATTCGCGGTAGCTCTCGGTTTCGGACACCTGAACATCAAACATGTGGATTTTGTCGTACTGTGCAGCGATGTCACCCTGCGGATTGACGAGAAACGACCGGTTTGCAAAGCGGCCGTCCGCATCGTGGGTTTTAAGCGCGAGCGATCCGATCAGTAGCCATATGCCGTGCTCTGCCGCTGCGGCGCGCAAACGCGCCAGCGTGGGATCATCCTCTTGGTGCCGCAGAACGGCTATTTGGTGATCGCGCGAGGTCGACACACAATTGCTTACCTCGGGTGTCAGAACAAAATCTGCTCCGTTCGAGGCAGCCTCGGCGATCTGGCGCTGGAGCATCTTTGCATTGGCCGCCGGATCATCCGAAGATGTGATCTGGAGCAGCGCCGCCTTCATTCGCTGGCCAAGAGAGGATCAAGTTTGCCTGCGCGTTCAAGCTCATATAGCTCATCGCAGCCTCCAACATGGGTCTCGCCCACGAAAATCTGAGGCACGGTATGGCGACCATGCGCGCGATCCATCATCTCTGACCGGCGATCCGGTTCTTCGAACAGATTGATTTCACTATAGGACGCGCCCTTCTTGTCCAGAAGGCGCTTGGCGGCGTGGCAGAAGCCGCAGAGAGGCGAGGTGTAAATTTCGATGGGCTTCATGACGCGTTCCTTTTCCAGAATTTGAAACCCATTTAGGGTGAATGCGCAACGCGTGCGAGGGTCACGACCGAAACTTCTCGGACCTGTGAGGAATATAGCGCCTGCGTACAGGCAGCGCACGTCGCACCAGAGGTCATGACATCATCAACCAACAGCACTGGACGATCCGCTACCTGTGCGGCGCGACTAGGGTTCACGCGGATGGCACCCTGTAGCGCGGCAAAGCGGTCCGCCCGCCCCAAACCATCAAGGGATTCGTGCCGACCGCTGCGCGTCAAGGCGTCTGGAATACACGTGAGACCGGTTTTGCGGGACAGCTCCTGTGCCAGAAGAGCGGCCTGATTGTACTGGCGCATGGCCAGGCGCCGCCAATGCAGGGGCACGGGCACAACCACCGTATCGGGGTGCAAAAGCTCGCGCGCGGCCTGCGCCAGAAGGCCTGCCACGCCTCGCGCCATATCCGTCCTGTCTGCATGTTTCAGCCGGAGCACAATGGATCGGCCAATCCCTTCGTAAAGAATGGCAGCCCGCCCTGCGGTCCACGGCGGCTGGGACGTTAGGCAGTTGTCGCAATAGGCGCCAAAACCCTCCTCTCCGAACAAGGGAACCCCGCATGTCTCGCAGACCAGCCCGCCGATCACATGTATCTCTCTCCGGCATGTACCACAGAGCGCAAAGTCCTGACCGACCGGATCACTACATCCCAGACAGCGCGGCGGATACACAACTCGAAGCGCCGTTTGAATTGTCCCCTGCAGCAGACTAGAACCTTGCATATGTCGAACCCCAGATCCCTTATCGACGGGCCAGCGCGCAAGCGCCAACTTGCCCGCGCCGCCCAAAACCCGCTGCTCTTCTTGCAAGAAACCGCCGCTGACGACATGCAAGATCGCCTGATGATCGTTAACAGGTCGTTTCAGGACACTGTGATTGTCAGTGATTGGCCCCAGTTGTGGGCAGATCGCCTGCCGGACGCGCGCGTGATCAAGCCCACTGAGACATTGGATGTCGCAGAAGGTAGTGTCGATCTGGCGATCCACGCTCTGAACCTGCACTGGGCCGAAGATCCGGTGGGACAACTGATCCAGCTACGCCGTGCGCTGCGCCCCGACGGGATGCTCATCGCGTCGCTCTTTGGTGGTCAGACGCTAAATGAACTGCGCATGGCTCTCAGCGAAGCCGAATCGCGGGTCACAGGCGGTCTGTCCCCTCGTGTGCTTCCCATGGGTGATATCCGCGACCTCGGGGGCCTGCTGCAGCGTGCAGGCTTTGCTCTGCCTGTCAGCGACACCTTCCGGATCAAGGTCCGCTACAACAATGCGATCGCCCTGATGCGCGAGCTGCGTATGATGGGCGAAGGAAACGCTCTGACCGAGCGCCTGCGCCACCCGACCCGCCGCACTGTCCTGTTCGAGGCCGCCCGCATCTACGCCGAGAACTTTGCCGATGCAGATGGTCGCATCCCCGCGACCTTTGAATTCTGCATTCTAACAGGATGGGCGCCCGACAGCAGCCAGCCACAGCCCCTGCGTCCCGGCAGTGCGGCCGCCAGACTTGCCGACGCCCTGAACACGACAGAAACGAAGCTGAACGATTGACCCAAGGGGTTGGCCCCTTATCTCCAACCGCAAAGCAATAACAACGATTGGAACGACGCCATGTTGGACGCCCAAGCGACCGCCAAGTGCCCCGCGCATGCCCCCGCAGACCACCCCAAGGTCCAGAAGCCCAAAGTCGGCATCCTGCTGGCCAATCTTGGGACACCGGATGGCACCGACTACTGGTCGATGCGCCGCTACCTGAACGAATTCCTGTCCGACCGCCGCGTCATTGACTACTCGCCGTTTCTTTGGCAGCCGCTGCTCCAACTGGTCATCCTGTCGACCCGCCCGTCAAAATCCGGCGCCGCATATGCTTCGATCTGGAACAACGAGGCGAACGAGTCGCCCCTGATGACCATCACCAAAGACCAGACCGCCGCGATCAAGGCCGACCTAGAGGCTGAATACGGCGACAACATCATGGTCGATTTCTGCATGCGCTACGGCAACCCCTCGACCCAGTCAGTGGTCCGCAAGATGGTCGAAGCTGGGTGTCACAAAATCCTGTTCTTCCCGCTCTACCCGCAATACGCGGGCGCAACCTCGGCCACGGCAAACGACCAGTTCTTCCGCGCCCTGATGAAGGAAAAATGGCAACCGACCGCCCGCGTCGTGGATCCCTATTTCGAGCACCCCGAATACATCGAAGCGCTCGCCCAATCGATCGAGACGGCCTACGCCAAGCTCGACAAAAAACCCGACGTTCTGGTCTGCTCCTATCACGGCCTACCCAAGCGTTACTTGGTCAAAGAGGGTGATCCCTATCACTGCCAGTGCACCAAAACCACGCGCCTGCTCAAAGAGCGTCTTGGTTGGGCGGATACCGAAATTACCACGACCTTCCAGTCACGTTTTGGTCCCGAAGAATGGCTTCAGCCTTACACCGTCGAAGAGGTCGCGCGCCTTGCCGAAGCAGGCAAAAAGAACATCGCAGTCTGCGCCCCCGCCTTCTCGGCTGACTGCATTGAAACACTCGAAGAGATCAACGAAGAGATTCGCGAGTCCTTTGAACACGCAGGTGGTGAGGAGTTCACTTACATCCCCTGCCTCAACGATGATCCTGCGCATATCAAAGCGCTGACCACCGTCATCCGCGAAAACCTCGGGGGCTGGCTCTAAGCCCCTTTCATCTTTGCCAAAATACTCTGGGGAGTGAATTGGGGCTTCGCCCCAATAGAGGGGCAACGCCCCTCTATACAAACCACCAAATGAAAAAGGCGGTAGGAAAACCCACCGCCTTTCTCTTTTTCAGTGATCTGTTCGAAATTACTTCGAAGCAGCTGCAACCAGGACAGCAACCAGGATCAGCGGAACAACCAGACCTGCCGACGACGACGAGGTGGTTGCTTCTTCCACGACTACGGGTGCTTCGATTACGGGCTCAGCCATCGAGCCAGCAAATGCAGTCGAAGCGGTGGTTGCCAGAGCGGCTGCCAGAACGAGTTTCTTCATAGTATCCTCCAGTATAAGCTTGCCGCCGCGTTTCATTGAGGACAGCGACAAGCACCCAAGACTTACCTCGTATGAATTTTCTAACCAGCTATCTTGGCCAAATGCAAACTTAACTTGTGGGAGGATTCAATGAGTTCGCCCTGATGTCGTCAAATTAGCAACACTTGGGTACCGACCTTGGTCAGTTCGAACAGTTGCGCGATATGCTCGTTGTACAAACCGATGCATCCGTTCGATGATCTGCGCCCGATCTTGCGGGTGTCATGGGTTCCATGGATCCGGTAGTAAGTCCAGCTCAGGTACAGGGCATGGGTTCCTAGGGGGTTTTCGGGGCCGGGGCCAACAAAATCAGGCCATTCCGGGTTCCGCTCCTTCATCGCGGGGGTCGGAGCCCAGCTGGGGCCTTCGACTTTTCGGGTGATTTCAGTACGTCCGCGACGGGTCAAATCTTCGGTCAGAGGGACGCTGGTGGGGAACAACCTGTAGGTGCTCTCGTCCTCGGACCAGTAGTGCAGCGCGCGGCTGTCCACATCGACCAAAATTGCGCCGTTCCGAAGGCTGCTGAAGTAAGGCTGCCATTCAAGTGTGCGGAAGCTCGAGATGTTGCGGCGCACGCCTTGTTCGATGGCACCTTCCAACTCGACCGTGGCCGCGCCATTGAAGCCGCCAGTGCTTTGCGCCAGTGCGGGTGCTGCCATTGTAGTCAGCCCGCCAGCGATCCCGCTCGACAGAAAGGCGCGCCGAGACAGTCCTGTTCCCTTACGATCAGCCATGCTCTACCTCCGGATGATCAGATTTCTTGGTAATTTGCTACTTTTCTATGGTGGAAAAGCCGCAGTCGCAAATCAAACCACGGTAAACTCGCAGAGATTGGCCTACTGTGGGTTTGAAACCGCATACCCCAACGGGTAAGGCTTGGCCAAACAACCGAGGGGCCCGCATGTTCCGCCTACTTCCAATACTTCTTAGTTTTCTTGTCGCTTTGTCCGCCTGTTCTCCGGCGCCCACCCCGCCCCGTATGGGTCCGGACGGCAAACCGCTGCCACGCCTTTACCGGATCAGTTCTGCTGACGAAGCGCGCATTCAGTACGGCATTCTTGATTCGGTGAACGCTCTGCGGAATGCGGCAGGCAAACGATCACTCGCGCTCGAGCCGCGCTTGAACGCCGCTGCCGCGACTCATGCCCGTGACATGGCAGTCCAAAACCGTCCTTGGCACTTTGGCTCTGACGGCTCCTCGCCGATCGACCGCGTGCGCCGCGTTGGCTACACTGGCCACTTTGTGGGTGAGCTGATTTCTGAAACCTACGAGACCGAGACTGAAACCCTCGCTGCGTGGGCAGAAGACCCCATCACGCGCAAGGTTCTGATGTCTGACGACGCCGACCAATTGGGTTTTGCGTGGTTCCAAGAGAACAACGGCAAGATCTGGTGGACCATGGAGCTTGGTGCTTCGGCGCCGATTATGGCCCTGCAATAAGCGACGCCAAGCTTTTTAAGGATAAATCGAGATCGGGGTGCCGTCGCGCACCATGGCGTAGATGTCCTCGATCTCTTTGTCTGTGACCGCGATACACCCAGCGGTCCAGTCATCGCCCCAGCTGCGATAAAGTTTAGGACGCCCGTGGATAAAGATGTCTCCACCCGGCCTCTTCCCCTGAGACTTCGCATATGCCCTGTCCGCCTCGTTCGGGTAATCGATCCCGAGCGATAGGTGAAACTTGCTGTTCGGATTGCGGCGATCAATGAGGTAGTGGCCCTCTGGCGTCTTGCCGTCCCCTTCGAACTGCTTGTGCCCCCTTGGCGTTTTGCCCAAGTGAATCTCGTAGGTCTTGAGGACCTGCGTATGATGCAACAGGTACATTCTGCGCGCCTCTTTGTAGACGACGACACGAGTGACCTCTGGCCCGTTGTAGGTCTTGAACTTACTGCTGCAGGCGGCCGCACCTAACAAAAGCAGCGCGCAAAGCGCCAGCTTCAAAAAACGCATGTCTCACTGCCCTTATGCTTGTTTCTGCATTCGGGCATACACGATTCATGCCAGCTTCAGTAGTAGGCCAGACCTGACTCGGGCTTATTGTGAACTCAGCTTGTCGAGTTTCTTTTCGATCGCCTCGAGCCGCGCCAAAACCGCTTCGCGGTGATCATCAGTGGCACGAGTTTTGTCCTCGGAGTGGGCGTCCTGCATCGAGTTCACGATCAGACCGACCAACAGGTTCACTACGGCAAAGGTCGTCAGCAGGATGAAGGGGACAAAGAACACCCACGCGTAGGGATAGACCTCCATCACGGGGCGGACGATGCCCATGGACCAGCTTTCCAAGGTCATGATCTGAAACAAGGAATATGCGCTGAGAGCGAGCGTTCCGAACCAATCGGGAAACGACTCTCCGAACAGTGTCGTCGAGATAACAGCGCCAATATAGAAGATGATCGCCATCAACAGAAACACGCTGCCCATGCTCGGCAAAGCAGAAACCAACCCCTCAACCACACGGCGAAGACGGGGGGCAGCGGAGATCACACGCAGAACCCGCAGAATACGTAGCGCCCGCAAGGCCGACACCGAGTGCCCGCCAGGGATGAGGGCGCTGCCCACGATGACCGCATCAAAAATATTCCAGCCATTCCGGAAAAAGCGGGTGCCGTGGGCATAGAACTTTACCGCAAGTTCCAACACAAAGATCGTTAGGCAAATCCAGTCAACCAATCGCAC
Organism: Donghicola eburneus; assembly: GCF_900115865.1. Taxonomy (GTDB): domain Bacteria; phylum Pseudomonadota; class Alphaproteobacteria; order Rhodobacterales; family Rhodobacteraceae; genus Donghicola; species Donghicola eburneus. The sequence goes on from NZ_FOXY01000004.1 coordinate 102,356, forward strand.
CAGCCACCCGATATTCGACATGACGGTTTCAGAGGTTTCCAGTCCCAGCACCACGGCATTGATCAGGATCACCCCGATAATTCCGTTGCGCACTGCAGGGTGCGCCAGCCAGTTTGCCAACGTGTCTCTCATAGGCCTGTCCCGTTTTAGTTGCCTTTAGGCGCGATCGAACCGTGCCGCCAGTTCCACATGGGAAGACCAACGGAACTGATCAACGACCTGCACCCAATTCAAGCGATAACCTGCCTTCACAAGAACGGCTGCGTCGCGCGCAAATGTAACGGGGTTACAGCTGACATAGGCAATCACGGGAATCTTGGCCTGCGCGATTTCAGCCACCTGTGCCTGCGCGCCCGCACGAGGTGGGTCAAGGACCACAGCGTCCAGCTTTTGCATATCAGCAGCGATCACAGGATTGCGGAATAGATCCTGCACTTGGGCCTTCATCTTCTTCAGGCCCTTGGCGTTGCGCCAGCCCAGATCGAGCGCCTGAATCATCTCGCGCACGCCTTCCAGAGCCCATACCTCGGCCTTGCGGGCCAGAGGCAGGCTGAAGGTCCCGCACCCCGCAAAGAAATCGGCGACATAACCTGAGTCCCCAACGGCTTCTAGCACGGCCGCACGCAGTACATCCTCTCCGTGTCGCGTTGCTTGGAGAAAAGAGCCAGCAGGCGGTGTCACCAGAATGCCGTCGAAATCCTGCGCTGGCGGGTGGCGCAAAGCTACGGTTTCGTCATCCCAGGCCAAACGCGACAGGCCCAACTTTTCAGCCAAGGGGCCCAGTTCCATGCGCAGCTTGTCGTCCAAAGGTTTGCCACCTGTGACCAGCACATCCAGCTTGTTCTGGGTCAGAGTGATCGTGACGCTCAGCTCTCCTTTACGACTGCCGCCCACTTTGGCCAGCTCGGCCACAATCGGGCGGGCGGCCAGCAGTTCAGGGTGCAGCAGCGTACAGCCATCAATCTCGACAATCTGGTCAGAGCCGCGCACGTGGAAGCCAACCTGCGCGCCCGACTTTGTGCGTCGTGCCGAAAACACAGCGCGGCGGCGCGAAGCGGCGGGCGACGTCTCTATCCCGCGAATCGGCGCGTCCAGCCCCTGAGCGCGCAGGGCAATTTCGACCACTCCGATCTTCCACTTGGCCACGAAGTCATCGCTGGCATGCTGAAGACTGCACCCGCCACAGCGCTTAAACCGCGGGCATGGGGCTTTGACGCGGTCAGAACTGGGCTCAACGATACGCGGGGTTTCCATGCGCTCGCCGGTGATCTCGCCTTCGACACGCTCACCCGGCAGGGTTAGGGGCGCGTAGATCGGGCCGGCGGCAATGCCGTCGCCATGAAGTCCCAAACGTTCAATGACAATCTCGGTCACGGGCGCGCTCCTGTCGTGTGGCTGGCTGTTTGCAGGCACCTACCCGCTTCGCCGCCTCAGGCCAAGAGGCCCCGCGCTTTATGCGGGGTCCAAACGCACGTGGGTATCGACCGCCTGAAGCTGCTTGAGGTCTTTTCGATAAGCCCGCGCGGCCATGACAAGCGACCGAAAAATCCGGCGCTGGCGCCGCGCATATATCAGATGCTCGGGGTGCCATTGGACGCCTAGGGCAAAAGGCTCTTTAATGCTTTCAATGGCTTGGATCATACCGCCCGTGTCTCGCGCAGCCACGCGCAGGCCGTCGCCAACCTTGTCGACAGCTTGGGAGTGCAGTGAGTTTACGGTCATGGGCTGCAGACCCGCGATCCGTGACAGACGCGTGTTGTCATCGACCCAGATTTCCTTGCGCGGCAAAATCGTCCAGCGCTTCTTGCTGCTGGTGTAAACGCCATACGCGTCCTGATGCAGCGTACCCCCACGGGCCACGTTGATCATTTGGCTGCCACGGCAGATCCCCAATACAGGCATGCCGCGCGCATTTGTATCTTCGACGATCTGGCGTTCCAGTGCGTCCCGGTCGTGGTCTAGGCGGGCAGACGTCACAAGTTGGCCGCCATAGATGTCGGGAGAGATATCGTCCCCGCCACCAATGATGACACCATCTACTTTGTCTAGATCGGCGGGACGGCCAGCGCCCCAGCGCACAGCTTTACCTCCGGCAAACCAGACGTTCAGAGCGACCAAAGGAAAGATCCTCCAGCCCGAACGATTGGACGTTGTTACAGCGATAATAGGGCGTGTCATACGTCACCTCACGCCAGTCCATGCTTGGAGAGAATGTCGCCGGACCGTTCGGCCCAAGGCTGGCGCGACAGCGTGATCGCTCCGTGCTTCTCAAGCCATGCATCCGACAGCTCGGTCAGAAGATCGTCCTTGGCAGCGACCTGCTCGACCAGCAGCCAGCGGTTCCATTCGGTTTCCAGCGACCATGCATCTTCGTCGATCCGACTGTCGGGCAGGCGGAAGTGATAGGTCGGGCGACCAGAAATGCCATCAACTTTGTCCGCGCCGATCGAGTCGACCAGAATGTCAGGCCAGAGCGCCTTAAAGATCGGCAGCATATCCAGCCCACGGTTCCGGTCAGGGCAATGGCGGGTGTAAGTTTCAACCAACGCTCGGTCTGATGGCTCGGTCCCGAGCAGGATCAACTCTTCAACAAGTGCGGTGGGGTATGCGTCGGTCCAAGGCAGCACGGTGCGCGTCGCTTCGATAGGGCGCGCCTCGCGCATCCAATCCTCGATCAAGGCATAGGCGAGCAGCGGCTTGAGCACAGAAGCTGGCGTCTCTTCGACGATCTCAACGTTTAGGTGAACACCGAACCCATAGTACCAACCATCACCGCTCCCTTTTGCCCCTGCTTCTTTCAAAGCCCCAAGCGCACGGTTCAGTTCACCCAGCTGCCCCAAGGACAGCGGGTCAGTGACAAGTTCAACAGGAATGACTTCTCGTCCCAATTTCAGGCCAAGGTCACGCAGAACCGATTTGTCAGCAGTGCGGTAAACGGTATCGAGATACACTTGGATGTCGCCAAGGCTAGAGCCGGTGACCTTCCAATCGTTGTCTTTGACGCGCTCAGCGGTGCCTCCAAGAGTCTCTGAGAGAATGTATGCGGCCTGCTCTTCGTTCAGGTCCGCAAACTCGACTTCAACGCCGATGTGTCGTTCCGCACCATCTACCGTTACAGGCGCAGGCAGCTCTTGAAAGTGTAATGTCATATTTCGCCCTCGCTTATTGACCAAACCAACATGCGAGGGACGGAATTTGTTCCATGACAGTCTGTCGCAGCGTTAACCGTTTTGGGTTTCTGCTTCGATCTGCGCGCGCGACTTGCGCTGACGCTCTGTCGCGGACTTCAGCTGACCACATGCTGCCATGATATCCTCGCCGCGCGGCGTACGGATCGGGCTGGCATAGCCGGCTTTGTAAATGATGTCGGCGAACGCCTCGATCCGCTCCCAATCAGAGCGCTGATAAGGCGAACCGGGCCATTCATTAAACGGGATCAGGTTAATCTTGGCAGGGATGCCCTTGATCAGTTTGACCAGACGACGCGCATCCGCGTCGGTGTCATTCACGTCCTTGAGCATCACGTATTCAAAGGTGATCCGCTCCGAGTTCGACAGCTTGGGATAGGCGCGCAGGGCGTCCAGCAGTTCGGTGATGTTCCAACGCTTGTTGATCGGAACCAGCTTGTTGCGGGTCTCGTCCTCGGTCGCGTGGAAGCTGACAGCCATCATGCAGCCGATCTCTTCGGCGCATTTTGCGATCTCTGGAACAACGCCACTGGTCGACAATGTAATGCGGCGGCGCGACAGGCTGATGCCCTCGCCGTCCATCGCGATCTTCATCGCGTCACGCACGTTGTCAAAGTTATACAGCGGCTCGCCCATGCCCATCAGAACGATGTTCGACAGCAGTCGCGGACCAGCATCGCCAGTGCCCACACCGGGTTGGGGCCACTCATCCAGATCGTCGCGCGCCATCATGATCTGACCCACGATTTCGCCCGCCGTCAGGTTCCGAACCAACTTTTGCGTGCCAGTGTGACAGAACGAGCAGGTCAGAGTGCACCCGACCTGAGAGCTGACGCACAGCGTGCCGCGATCGGTTTCGGGGATGTAGACCACCTCAACCTCGTGACCGCCCGCGATCCGAACCAGATACTTGCGGGTGCCATCCAAGGACACCTGCTTGCTGACCATCTCTGGGATTTCGATGACGAAATTATCCTCAAGCTGCTGGCGATAGGCTTTGGCCAGATTGGTCATCGCCCCAAAGTCACGCACGCCCCACTGATAGACCCATTGCCAAATCTGGTTCACACGCATCTTGGCCTGCTTCTCAGGCGTGCCAATCGACAGCAGCGACTCGCGCAGCTGATCCCGTGTCTGCCCCACGATGTTGACTTTGCCGCCCTCGGGCAGCTTGCGGGGAATGGTCATTACGTCTTGAGTGATCGGTGCAGAAGCCGTCATTGCGCTAATCCTTTGGGCTGAGCGCGCCTTTTAGCGGATTCGTTACAAAAACACAAAAGGAACCGAACACGTTGGTGTCCGGCCCTTGTCATGGCAGTTATGCGCGGCGCGTTTACTGGTTACAGCGCGTCGCCGCATCCTCGACTGCAGCAGTAAAGCCGGTCAGCGAGAAGGTATCTGTCGTAGTCGTCCCGCGGGATGAAACGCCGACCACAGTGGCGGTCGCACCGCGCTTCATAGCGTTGACGATCTTGTCGTCTTCGGACTGGTTGGGCAGCCAAGCCCATTCGCCCTGCGTGAACATCTCGAACTTGGTTCCGCCGATATCGACGGTCACGGTCGAGCCGTCGCGGAAGGGATAGCCGCCAGAGAACGCAACTTGCTGACTCACACTCTGCGCGGGTCGGAAGAACACCATCAGCTGGATTTCACCACGGGTCGCATTCACTTCGCGGCCATCGCGCGTGTTTACAATCGACTTGGGAATCGACACAGCCCAACATTCGGTGGGATTTTCTCCGGTATAGACGTACCAGTCTTCTTTGGCGGCCACCTGATTATTCGAAACCTGCTGAGCCGTCGCACCCGCAGCGCAGACAGCAAAAAGCGCCCCGACAACACCACGCGCGAATAATGATTTCATACGTCCAGCCTCCAAGCTGACTTGCCTCTTCTTTTCGGTCTATGTTGCGCAAGAAGCGGATGCTTTTGCGCGCGAACCGTTTGCATCTCGACGACCGGACTGTAGCTTAAAACATCCTAAAGGATAAAGCCCCCATGGCGGCTTTCCGCCATCACCAAACGGAGTCGTGAATATGAACAATCCCGCCCCTTTGGCAGAACTCTGGCGCAACGGAATTCTGGAAAGTGTGCACTACGGCCATGCGGTCATTTGCGACGGAACTGGCCAAATCACCGAGGCCTGGGGCGACCCCGAAACGATCATCTACCCCCGCAGTTCAGCCAAGATGATACAAGCGCTGCCCCTTATGGAATCAGGGGCAGCCGACGCGGTTGGTCTCGGCACCGAACAACTCGCGCTGGCCTGCGCCTCTCACCAAGGGCAATCGCAGCACACAGACCAAGTCGCAGCGTGGCTCGATACAATCGGGCTCGGCGAACCTGACCTGCGCTGCGGTGTGCAGCCGCCCTCTGATACCGAAACGCGACATCGCCTGCGCGGCTCTGGCAAGACTGCCTGCCAGCTTCACAACAACTGCTCGGGCAAGCACACGGGCTTTCTGACCCTAAACCAGCACTTGGGGGGACACAGTGAATACATCGACCCGGACCACCCCGTTCAAGCTGCCTGCAAAGATGCGTTCGAAGAGGTTACGCAGATGGAAAGTCCGGGTTACGGGATCGACGGATGCTCTGCGCCCAACTTCGCAACCTCGGTCCACGGTCTGGCGCGCGCGATGGCCAGTTTCGCAACCGCCCACCAGCGCAGCGATACCCGTAGCAAGGCCCAAGCCCGTCTACGCGACGCCATGTTCAAACATCCCGAACTCGTCGCCGGAACGGGCCGCGCCTGCACAGAACTCATGTCTGCGGTGACCGCGCCCGTCGCCATCAAAACTGGCGCAGAAGCCGTCTTTGTCGCAATGCTCCCAAACCAAGGCCTCGGCATCGCGCTCAAAGTCATGGACGGCGGCACGCGCGGCTCTGAATGCGCAATCGCTGCGCTCTTGGCGCGACTAGGCGTTCTGGACCCGAACCATCCACTCGCCCAAGTCCGCTTGAACAAAATCCAGAAAAACTGGCGCGGGATCGACGCTGCGGTCATCCAACCGGCCAAAGGTCTGCTCGCCTGATCTTCTCCTTGGCAAAATACCCCCGCCGGACGCAAAAAGGGGCCATTCAGGCCCCTTAAATTATCGCGTCGGGACGGGCGTCTCGCCTCGATAATCATAGAAACCCCGCTGGCTCTTGCGCCCCAGCCATCCGGCCTCGACATACTTGGTCAGCAGCGGACAAGGACGGTACTTGGTGTCCGCGAGTCCATCGTGCAGCACGTTCATGATCGCCAGACATGTGTCCAAACCGATAAAGTCCGCCAGCTCCAGCGGCCCCATCGGGTGGTTGGCCCCCAACTTCATCGACTCGTCAATCGACCGCACATTCCCGACCCCTTCGTAAAGGGTGTAAACGGCCTCGTTGATCATCGGCATCAGGATGCGGTTCACGATGAACGCTGGGAAATCTTCGGCGCTCGCCGCAGTCTTACCCAGATTCTCCACGACCTGCAGACAGGATTTATAGGTCTCTTCGTCCGTCGCGATGCCGCGGATCAATTCGACCAGCTGCATGATCGGCACGGGGTTCATAAAGTGGAAACCCATGAACTTCTCAGGGCGGTCAGTTCGACTCGCCAATCGAGTGATAGAGATCGAAGAGGTGTTCGACGTCAGGATCGTGTGCGGCTGCAAATGCGGCACCAAATCCTCGAAAATTGCAACCTTCACAGTTTCACGCTCGGTCGCCGCTTCGATCACCAGATCGGTTTGCCCCAAGTCCTTCAGCTGAAGAGTTGTCGCAATTCGGCCCATCGCTTCGTCGCGCTCAGCTTCGCTGATCTTCTCACGGCTGACCTGACGGTCCAGATTCTTGCGCACGGTCGCAATGCCACGGTCCAACGCTTCCTGGGAAATGTCGTTCACCAGCACCTCGTAGCCCGCAAGCGCGCATACGTGGGCGATGCCGTTCCCCATTTGGCCTGCACCGACAATACCGATTTTTTTCACTTCCATAGAAGAGTCTCCTGTGGTTTCCGCCAGAGGATGGACCGCCCCCGACGCCCATGCAAGGGCGGTTCGCTCCCCTCCCGACACATAGATTTTTTCATTACCGCAACTATGCCGATCACGATTTTTTCTTGCGCGGCCACGCGGGGCAAAGCTTTGAGACAAGGAAAAAGGCCCGCCAAATGGCGAGCCTTTGATCTGTTTCTCAAAGCCGAAGCAATCAGAGCTTTTCAGTCAGCTCTGGGACGGCTTCGAAGAGGTCAGCGACCAGACCGAAATCAGCAACCTGGAAAATCGGCGCTTCTTCGTCTTTGTTGATCGCGACGATGACCTTGGAGTCTTTCATACCCGCAAGGTGCTGGATCGCACCCGAGATGCCGACGGCGACGTAGAGCTCGGGCGCGACGACCTTGCCGGTCTGGCCAACCTGCCAGTCGTTCGGCGCAAAGCCCGAGTCCACAGCTGCGCGCGAGGCGCCAACAGCGGCGTTCAGCTTGTCTGCCAGCTTCTCGATCATGGCAAAGTTCTCTTCGGAACCGACGCCGCGGCCACCCGACACAACGATGCCAGCCGAGGTCAGCTCGGGACGATCGCTCTCGGCCAGCTTGTCTTCGACCCAAGAGGACAGGCCCTTGTCGCCTGCGCCCGAGATGGACTCGACCGCTGCCGAACCGCCCTGACCCGCTGCGTCAAAGGTCGAGGTCCGGATGGTGATGACTTTGGTCGCGTCGCCAGATTTCACGGTCTGGATCGCGTTGCCAGCGTAGATCGGACGCTCGAACGTGTCCGCGTCCACAACACCGCTTACGTCGCTCAGGATCATGACGTCCAGCAGCGCCGCAATGCGGGGCATTGCGTTCTTTGCGGTCGCGGTCGAAGGCGCAACGATGTGGCTGTAGTCACCAGCCATCGACAGCACCAGATCCGCCAGGTTTTCTGCCAGATCGTGGCCATAGGCCGCGTCGTCAGCCACCAGAACCTTGGCCGCGCCGTCCAGAGTGGCCGCTGCGGCGCCCGCATCGGCAACACCTTCGCCAGCCACCAGAATGGTCACATCGCCCATCGCCTTGGCGGCGGTCAGGGCTTTTGCGGTTGCATCAACGGCCAGTGCGCCGCCAGCAACTTCTGCGATCAGAAGAACAGCCATTATACAGCTCCTGCTTCTTTGAGTTTCGCCACCAGCTCGTCAACCGAACCCACTTTGATGCCAGCTTCACGCGCCGCAGGCTCACCGGTTTTCACGATGGTGAGGCGGGGGGCGGTGTCGACGCCGTAATCTGCGGCTGTCTTCTCATCCAAAGGCTTCTTCTTTGCCTTCATGATGTTGGGCAGCGACGCATAGCGAGGCTCGTTCAGACGCAGGTCCGCGGTGATGACTGCGGGCAGCTTGACGCTGATGGTCTGCAGACCGCCGTCCACTTCGCGGGTAACTTTGGCCGCATCGCCGTCGATCTCGAGCTCCGAGGCAAAGGTCGCCTGACCCCACCCCAGCAGAGCCGACAGCATCTGGCCGGTTGCGTTCATGTCGTTGTCGATGGCCTGCTTGCCACAGATCACCAGACCGGGGGCTTCTTCCTCGACGATTTTCGCGAGGGTTTTTGCAACGGCCAGAGGCTCTATGTCGGTGTGGACATCGTCTGCTGCGGTCACGAGGATCGCGCGATCCGCGCCCATTGCCAGAGCCGTGCGCAGGGTTTCCTGGCTCTGCTTCACACCGATCGAGACAACAACGATCTCGTCAGCTTTGCCGGCTTCCTTCAGACGGATGGCCTCTTCGACGGCAATCTCGTCGAAGGGGTTCATCGACATCTTTACGTTGGCGAGATCGACACCCGAACCGTCCGCTTTTACGCGAACCTTCACGTTGTAGTCGATCACGCGTTTGACAGGCACCAAAACCTTCATTTGCGTGTCTCTCCCATTGAGTTCACGGACACTCAACCGTGCCCTTATCCCGTTCGTCTCGGCCTTGATAACGATTCAGATCAGGCCGAAACAGAGCAAAAACGTCACGTTAGCGCCATCGGACGCCGCGTTTTGAATGATTTATGCTGCGGCGCAATGAACATGGCGAGTCGTCCCATGGTCCCATGCGACGATTCTGCACAGTTTTTCGCTTTTTGATTTGTCGAAACGCCCATCAGAGCTGGACAAACCGCAGCCGCGACATTCACCGATTAGCGCCCGGCACCCACAGGACATCACCCGCGCCGTTCTGGTTCGCCGCCCGCGAGGCCACAAAAAACCAGTCGCTCAGGCGATTCAGATATTTGACCGCAGCGGGGTTCACCTCTTCGACGCCGGACAGTTCGACGGCCAAGCGCTCTGCACGCCGCGCAACGGTGCGGCATACGTGCAGGTGCGCCGCCAGAGCACTGCCACCCGGCAGGACAAAGCTGCGCAAAGGCGCCAGACCAGCGTTCATCTCGTCGATTTCCGCCTCCAGACGCGCGACTTGGGCATCGACCATCCGCAGCGGCGGGTATTCAGACTCTGCGTCTTTGGCCATATCAGGGCGGCACAGATCTGCGCCCAAATCGAACAGGTCATTCTGGATGCGCATGAGGCGCTCGTCCATGATCCCCTCGGCATTCAAACGCGCGACACCGATCACGGCGTTCAGCTCATCCGAGGTGCCATACGCCGTCACACGCAGCGAATGCTTGGCTACGCGGCTGCCATTGCCGAGCGCGGTTTCGCCCGCGTCCCCGGTCTTTGTGTAGATTTTGTTCAGAACAACCATCACTGCCCTCCGAATTTCTGACGGATGTAAACGAAGCCGACGATCAGAATCACCGCTACGAACTGCGCTGCTACGCGATAGCGCATGATGCGGTTGGCGTGCTTGCGGTTAAAGTCGCCGCCCTTGGCGAAGCTTCCGATGCCGAACATCAGGATGCCCAGAACGATCAAGCACGCGATCGCGACGACGTAAAACAGTGGATCATTGGCCATATTAGGTTCCTTTGATGTTTCCACGCAGATAGGCGGTTCGCGTCAAAAAGCGAACACGCATTTTGCCTCAGCCTCCTGCGGTCACCCTGTCCAAAAGTCGCGTGGGCAAGATACGCCGAAGGATGTTTCCGATATAGGTCGGAGTGGTCACGAAATAGCGCGGGTGCGGGTTTTCCGCCTCCAGGGCATGGATCAGCTTCTTAGTGACCGCGCTGGCGGGCAGTTCGAACTTGTCGGGGCCTCGGTCCTGGTACAAGCGCTTGCGCAACTGGCTGCGATATTGCTCGACACGGGGTGAGTTTTCCCAGTCGATCCACTTCTCGAATTTCGGAATCGCGTTCTGCCGGATCCGAGAGGTGATCGGACCGGGCTCTATCAGGATCACATGAATGCCTGTGCCACGCATCTCCAGACGCAGCACATCCGTCAGACCCTCCATCGCGAATTTGCTGCTGACATAGGCCCCGCGCCACGGCATTGCGACCAGACCCAGCACCGAAGAACAGTTCACGATCCGCCCGTGCCCTTGCTTACGCATGATGGGCAGCACTAGTTGCGTCAGGTCATGGGGTCCAAAGAGATTGGTCTGGAACAACTCTTCCAGCCCGCCGCGTGGCAAATCCTCGACTGCGCCGGGCAGCGCGAAGGCACCATTATTATAGAGCGCGTCCAAGGTGCCGCCTGTCGCCTCAAGCACTTCTGCCAGCGCGCTGCGGATTGATGTCGGATCAGCGTAGTCCAGTTGGGGAGAGGCGAAGCCCGCGGCCTCCAGGCGTTCGCAATCTTCAGCCTTGCGGCAGGACGCGAACACCCGCCATCCTCGCGCCTTTAAATCATGCGCGGCGGCGTAACCGATGCCACTGGAACTGCCTGTGATTAAAATAGAACGTGCCGCCATGTAACCTCCGCAAGCTTGCGGCAACATGACGGCACGAACCGAGGGAATCAATGTGCGGAATTACTGCGCAGCTTCGCTAACAAGCCAATCAGCCATCCAGCCGATGCGACCTGTAGATACAACCTGCAATTTGAGCCAGCCATTTCCAGGCGTCTGCAAAACCTCGACCTCTTCACCGGCACCCAAGCTTGAGACAACACTGAACTGTGTCCCGGGCCCTTGGCGCATATTCACGCGACGTCCGGTCACCTTACGAATATCGGCGATGGGGGCCTGCATTTCTGTGGTAGCGGTATCGACAGCCACAGCGGGCATCACGGTCGCGTCAACGGCGGTCACTTCCTGCAACATCGCAGGGGTTTGCGCCGGAATCTCCATACTCGCGAGCGTGATATCGACTTGTTTCTGAGGCTCAGCCTTACGAATTCCCATCGCCGGAAGGTCCGGAATGACAGTTTCGGCTCTAGCCGTTTTCATTGGGGTCAGGTGCTGCACTTCGGCTTCGGCCACCTGTGGCTGGAAATTGCTTCCTCCACTTAACTCGTAAAGAGCAAATGCCAAAAATGCAAAAGTCACGACGATTAAGCGCCACATTGTCATATTACCTAGATTTAAATGAATTACGAAAATTAAACACAGAATACCGGAAATGGTTCCGTTTTACTCGCAGATAATTTTTACAATTTCACTTCGCGTATTCCTGACCTCTACCGAATTCTACGCGCTTTACCGTCCCTCGGCGGCGCTGTACTACAACTGCCATGAGCGACATCGACGACGACACAACACCAGAACAGCCCCGTTCCTCGACCGAGCCTTTGCGCCGGGCGCTGGGGTCGCGGTACCTGCAATATGCGCTGTCCACTATCATGCACCGAGCCCTGCCCGACGCGCGTGATGGCCTGAAGCCTGTGCACCGCCGTATCCTGTATGCGATGCGGGAACTGCGGCTCAGCCCGAACGGACGCTTCCGCAAATCATCCAAGATTTCGGGCGACGTGATGGGCAACTACCACCCCCACGGGGATGGCGCGATTTATGACGCGATGGCCCGACTGGCGCAGGATTTCAACGTCCGCTACCCGCTGGTCGACGGCCAGGGCAACTTTGGCAACATCGACGGGGACAACCCAGCGGCCAGTCGATATACCGAAGCGCGCCTGACCGCTGCCGCCGAAGCCCTGCTCGAGGGGCTGAATGAGGATGCCGTCGATTATCGCGACAACTATGATGGCACGCTGCAGGAACCTGTGGTGCTGCCTGCGGCCTTCCCGAACCTGCTGGCCAATGGCGCCAGCGGTATCGCGGTGGGCATGGCGACCAACATTCCGCCCCACAACATCGACGAGCTGGTCGCTGCATCCTTGCACCTGATCAAGACGCCGGATGCACGGGACGAGACTCTGCTGAACTACGTGCCCGGACCGGACTTCCCGACTGGTGGCATCATCGTCGAGCCCAAAGAGAACATCCTCAAGGCTTACGAGACTGGCCGTGGATCCTTCCGCCTGCGGTGCAAATGGGAAGTTGAGGATCTGGGGCGCGGCACTTGGCAGATCGTTGTTACCGAAATTCCTTATCAAGTCGCCAAATCGAAGCTCATCGAAAAGATCGCTGAAGTGATCCAGACCAAGAAGGTTCCGCTCTTGGCTGATGTGCGTGATGAATCTGCGGACGATGTGCGCCTGATCCTCGAACCGCGTTCCAAGAACGTCGATCCCGAGATGCTCATGGGCATGATGTATCGCAACAGCGATCTGGAAATCCGGTTCAGCCTGAACATGAACGTGCTGATCGACGGCGTGACGCCCAAGGTCTGCTCGCTCAAAGAAGTTCTGCGCGCGTTTCTCGACCACCGCCGCGACGTGCTGCAACGCCGCTCGCGTCACCGTTTGGCCCAGATCGACAAGCGTTTGGAAGTTTTGGAAGGCTACATCATCGCCTTCCTTAACCTTGATCGCGTGATCCAGATCATCCGGACCGAGGATGACCCCAAGGCCGTCATGCTGGCCGAAGATTGGGGTGGCGGCGTCTTCCTGAACGAAAATCAGGTCGAAGCAATCCTTAACATGCGCCTGCGCAGCTTGCGCAAGCTCGAAGAAATGGAGCTTCGCAAAGAGCGTGATGATCTGCGTCTCGAACGCGAAGGTCTGGTCGAACTGCTTGGCAGTGATGAACTTCAGTGGGCCCGTATTGCCGAACAACTGCGTGACGTGCGAAAGGAGTTCGGCAAAAAGACCGCGCTTGGCGCGCGTCGCACCCAGTTCGCCGAAGCGACCGAAATCGAAGACGTCCCGCTGGAAATGATGATCGACCGCGAGCCGATCACTGTCGTCTGCTCCAAGATGGGCTGGATTCGCGCCATGAAAGGGCACATCGCCTTGGATAGCGCGCTCAAGTTCAAGGATGGCGATGAAGGGCGTTTCGTATTCCATGCGGAAACCACAGATCGCCTGCTGGTTCTGGGAACGAATGGTCGTTTCTACACCGTGTCCGCAGCCAACTTGCCTGGCGGGCGCGGTATGGGCGAACCCCTGCGCCTGATGGTGGACCTCCCCAACGACGTAGAAATTGTGGACCTGTTCATCCACAAGCCCGGTCGTAAACTGCTGCTGGCCTCTAGCGCAGGTGACGGTTTCATCGCCCCCGAGGACGATCTGGTCGCGCAAACCCGCAGCGGCAAACAGGTGCTGAACGTCAAAGGCGACGTTCGCGCCAAGATTTGCAAAGCGGTCGATGGCGACCACGTGGCGGTCGTGGGCGAAAACCGCAAAGTTCTGGTTTTCGCGATCGAAGAACTGCCCGAAATGTCCCGCGGCAAAGGCGTCCGTCTGCAAAAGTACAAGGATGGCGGGCTGTCGGACGCGACCACCTTTACGCTGGCAAACGGACTGTCGTGGAAGGACCCCGCTGGTCGCACGCGCACAGAAAACGACCTAGCTGAATGGATCGGCAAACGGGCGACCGCAGGGCGCATGGCACCGCGCGGCTTCCCCCGCGACAATACTTTCACTTGATGATGCGGCGCCTTCGGGCGCCGTTTTCGTTTCAGCGCCCCAGTTCCTGAAGCATCGCGATCAGGGTCTTTGCCCCCTCTTCCAGAACCTCTGGCGCAAAGGCGGTGTAGCCCAAAACGAGCCCCTGCCGCGGCTCTGGCTGAGTGCTGTAGGCTGACAAAGCCCGCAAGGTCAGGCCCACTTTGGCCCCCGCCGCAGCGATCACCGTATCATGCACGCCCCTCATCCGAGGCCCCAAAGTGCAGCACAGGTGCATCCCCGCATCCTCGGCATGGGCAATGATCCAGTCTTCATGTCCGGCCAAAGCGTTCCGCAGAACCTCTTGGCGTTTGGCATAGGTCCGGCGCATACGGCGCAGGTGCGTCGAGAACCCTCCGCTCTCCATGAACCCCGCCAAAGCAGGCTGCGGCACGACAGAGGCCCGCGCTCCCGTCTCTGCCATCGCGCGGAACAGACCCGGCAAAGTGTGTTCCGGCGCCACCAGATACCCCAAGCGCAAAGCAGGGCTCAGCAGTTTCGAAAAACTGCCCAGGTAGAACACGCGCCCTGCCCGATCTAGACTTGCCAGAGCCGGTAAGGGCTGCCCGCGATACCGGAATTCGCCGTCATAGTCGTCCTCAATAATCCATGCGTTCGACTGGCTGGCCCACTCTAGCGCCGCCGCGCGCCGCGCCAGTGGCAGGGTCGCACCAGTCGGGTACTGCCGAGATGGTGTCAAAACGGCCAGCTTCGCGCCCTCGGTCGGGGCATTTGCGATATCCAGCCCCTCGCCATCAACAGGGCAGGCTCGAACCTTCATTCCAGCACGGATCAGAGCGGCGCGCATAGGGGCAAAGCACGGGTCTTCGATCACCACAGGATCACCTGCCGCCAAGAAAGCGCGCGTGATCAATTCAAATCCCTCGGTTGCGCCAGAGGTGATGACGACCTGCTCGGGCCGCGCCTGAATACCACGCCAAGCGGACAGATGCGCCGCGATCTGTGCGCGCAAGGGCATCCAGCCCATTGGGTCCGGCACTCCCGTCAGCGCGGGGTGGGGATAGCGCCATGTCCGCTCTAGGTGCCGTGCCCACTCGACGTGGGGGAAGCTTTCAAGATCCGGTAGCGCAGGTTGGAACGGGCGCAGCGGTGGCGGAGGCGGCGCAGGCGGCGTCTTCAACTGCTCCGGCGGCAACGCGGGCATGTCAGGCAGATCATCTACCACATACGTTCCCGCACCGCGCCGCGTTTCCAGATACCCCTCTGCAATCAACTGATCGACCGCCGTCAGCACCGTGATCCGCGAGATCGACAGTTCTGCCGCCAACATCCGGCTCGCTGGCAGGCGCGCACCCGGGGCAGCCTTACCTTGCTGGATCATGTCGCGCAGCGCCTCGGCCAACTGGACGTGCAAAGGCGTTGCGGCCTCGCGGTCCAGAGACAACGCAAACAGGGCGGCCTGAAAATTGGATATGCTATGCGCGGATTTATTGGTCATTTCGATAGGTCCAATATCGCGCTACTCGTCGAGCAACAAGACAGGAATAGCCCTATGACCCCGACAGAGCGCACCCGCCTGCGCC
Organism: Donghicola eburneus; assembly: GCF_900115865.1. GTDB lineage: Bacteria > Pseudomonadota > Alphaproteobacteria > Rhodobacterales > Rhodobacteraceae > Donghicola > Donghicola eburneus. The sequence goes on from NZ_FOXY01000004.1 coordinate 117,941, forward strand.
GTGAGCACCAGCGCGGCAGCTACGACCCGCAGTCCATCTACGACATTTTAGACGCAACGACCCAATGCAGCGTTGGGTACACTATTGATGGCAAACCCTACGTCACGCCCACCTTTCACTGGCGCGAGGGTAACCATGTATACTGGCACGGCAGCTCAGCCAGCCGCATGCTCCGCAAGGCGACTGATGCCGAAGTGTGCCTGAGCGTTCAGATTATTGACGGTTACGTTATGGCGCGCTCCGCGTTCCACCACTCGGCCAACTATCGGTCTGCGACCCTGTTTGGCCGCGCGTTCAAAGTGCCCGAAGAGGAGAAAGCCGCGCGTCTTGATGCCTTTGTTGAACACCTGTGGCCCGGCCGGACCGAGGTTCTGCGCCCCATGCAACCGCAAGAAATCAAGGCGACGACAATTCTGGGTCTGGAAATCACAGAAGCCAGTGCCAAGGCCCGCTCGGGTCCGCCGATCGACGATGACGCCGATTATGGCCTGCCGATCTGGGCCGGTATTATACCGATGACCCAAGTGGTAGGCGCTCCGATCGCGGATCCACGCAACTTGCCTGACCTAGCGGCACCGGATCACATCATCAATTTCACGCCTGATCGAACGTCAAAGTGATTTTTGTTGAAACATCTGGCACAATAGAGTCGTTACCCAGTCACACGGGCTAGCATAGCCCCAAGAAGGAACGTGTGAGATGTTTAAAGAATTCCGCGACTTTATTGCCCGCGGCAACGTGATGGACATGGCAGTCGGTATCATCGTTGGCGCGGCATTTACTGGCATTGTTCAATCGATTGTTGCTGATCTGATGAACCCGATCATCGCCATTTTCACTGGCGGCATCGACTTCTCGGGTTGGTTCTATGCACTTGATGGCAACGACTACGCCTCGATCGACGCAGCCAAAGAAGCAGGCGCACCTGTCTTTGCGATTGGCCGCTTCGTCATGGCTGTGATCAACTTTCTGATTATCGCATTCGCCGTGTTCATGATGGTCAAAGGCGTGAACCGGATCAAAGAGGCCGCCGTCCAAAAAGAAGAAGAAGCGCCCGTCCCCGAGAAAAAACCCGTCACACCGCCGGATATCGAGCTGCTGACAGAAATTCGCGATCTGCTGAAGAAATGAAGAAAAGGGGCCGGTTGATTGAACCGGCCCTAGTCTTTTGGAGCGATCGGGAGGACCATCCAGAGTTCGGTGAACATCTTGCTGCGGCAAGGCTTCTACGGGTCTGCAACCGGAACCCACCTTGCCAACGTCGGCATTCTACCAAAGAGCCCGCGCGGATCGGTTCGAATTCACTGTACCGCAACGCCGTTTTGATGCAGTTTCTTCGTTAGATTTGAACTTTGACGCAAGAATCTGGATCAGATGACCCTCGACCCGACAGATCGCCGCATCCTTCATACCCTGCAACGCCGCGGGCGCATTTCGAATGCCGAACTCGCCGATGCGATCCACCTGTCGGCCTCGGCCTGTCACCGCCGCGTGCAGAGGCTGGAAGAAGACGGCTACATCAAGGATTACGTCGCCCTTCTGGACGCGCGGAAAATGGGAGTCCCAGCGACCGTGTTCGTTGAGATCACCCTGCAGACACAGGCCGACGACGTGCTAGAGGCCTTTGAGACCGCCGTCAGCCGCGTGCCCGAAGTATTGGAATGCCATCTGATGGCAGGCAAAGCGGACTACATCCTGAAAGTGGTGGCCGAAAACACCGAGGATTTCGCGCGTATCCACCGCCAGTACCTGACCCGCCTCCCGGGCGTCGCACAGATGCAAAGCTCTTTTGCCCTGCGGACGGTGTTCAAAACCACCGCCCTGCCGGTTTAATCACCCTTGCCGCGCCACCAACGGCGCAGACGTGCACCGATGCCGTTGGAATAAGTGTCTACAGGCTGCATCTGATCCTCTTCGCTGTCGAAGACGGGGTCCAGACGGCGCGCCTTGAACCTGCGCCAACGGGCAAAGATCGCTAGGAACAGCACAGCCAAAACGATCAGAATAATGATCGAGGTCCACGGAATGATGCGGACATCAGGCCCCGTGACGACCTTGAGGCTGGTGGCGTTCGGGTAGATCGAGATGAACTCGTTGCGCCACCCGTAGTGGCGAATGGCCACCCAAGTGGGGTTCGCCTCGTTGCTCTTGGAAATCAGGTCGCTCGCCCGCGCCTGCAGGTTCGCAGTGTCGAACTTGAAGTAAGGCGGCCAGCCCCAGCCAGTATCCTCGTTGCGATAGATCATCGGCTCGCCATCCTCGCGGAAGGCCTGAATAAAGAACACATCGCGCGAGGCCGACAGCGCCTGCTGCTCGGTCTCTGGCGAGGCCCAGAAGTACTGGTTCACGTTGGTGAAGTCCTGCCGCTTTTCATAGGTGTCGGTGATCCGGACAATGTCCGTCTGTGGCAGTGTGTAGTGCAGGAACCCAGCCACAAGCACCCAGAATAAAATGGTAATCGTCCAACGAATGTAGGCCAATGTCAGAGCCTCCGGAAATGTCTTTGGCGCCACACTGACGGTCAGGGGCGCCAAAGTCCAGTGGGGTTAGCCCACCACGTTGGTCTCGGGACCATAGGGATAGCCGGTGATGTTTTCCGCGCCATCCTCGTTGATGACCAAGATATCATGCTCGCGATATCCACCCGCGCCCGACTGGTCGTTCGGGATCGTCAGCATCGGCTCCATGCTGATCACCATGCCAGGCTCCAGAACGGTGTCGATATCTTCGCGCAATTCAAGCCCTGCCTCGCGCCCATAGTAGTGCGACAGAACACCAAATGAGTGCCCGTACCCGAAAGTCCGGTACTGCAGCAGGTCCCGCTCGGCAAAGAAAGCGTTAATCTTGTGCGTGACCTCAGCGCAGCTGACGCCCGGCTTCAGCAAAGACATCCCGTATTCGTGGGCCGCGACGTTGGCCTCCCAGATCTTCAGGCTGGCGGGATCGACCTCCTGGACGAACAAGGTCCGTTCCAGCGCGGTGTAGTAACCAGAAATCATAGGGAACGTGTTCAGCGACAGGATGTCCCCGCGCTCCAGCACGCGGCCCGTTACAGGGTTGTGCGCACCATCAGTGTTGAGGCCAGACTGGAACCAGACCCAAGTATCGCGATACTCGGCATCGGGAAAGCGCTTCGCGATCTCCAGCTCCATGGCATCGCGGCCTGCCATAGCAACGTCGATCTCGCGCACACCGGCCTTGATCGCATCACGGATGGCGTAACCGCCCACATCTGCCACCTGAGCCCCATGCCGGATCAAAGCGATCTCTGCCGGCGACTTGTGGAACCGCTGCTTCATCACGGCGGCAGCAATCGGGACGACTGACGCGGGCGACAAGAAGCCCTTCAGTTTCTCCATGCCCTGCAGTGTCAGGTGATCTTCTTCATAGCCGATTACCTTGCCCGAGCCAGACAGCTGCGCGATCGTGCGCCAGAAGTTATCGCGCTGCCAGTCGGTGTAAGTGATGTTGTCGCCATAGCAGCGGCGCCACGGTTGACCCGCATCAATCCCTGCACTGACAGTCACGCTCGTTTCGGGCGTGACGACCAACCCGTAGGGCCGGCCAAAGGCACAGTACAAAAATCCAGAGTAATATGCGATCGAGTGCATGGACGTGAACACAGCCACATCAACCCCCAGATCAGCCATGATCCGGCGCAAGCCAGTCAAACGGGCCTCGTACTCTTCGGCAGCAAAAGGCAAAACGGCTTCGGTGCCGTTGTGAAAGCGGTAATTTTCGGGACGGTCCAATTCAGACCTCCTTTTCCTCAAAAGAAGGTCCCGGCGTACAGGACGAACAAACGCGTTCTGGTGGGCGACGCCATCGCCCCGCGTTGCGCTGGAGATTGCCAGATTTCCGCATCCTGACAAGCCCTCAAACACCGCCCCACACAGATTTTCGCAACCCGTTCAGTTCGTCCGCGCGCCGTGCGGCTTCTTTTTGCAAAAAATACTCAATCGCGCGGCAGTCATCTCAGAGGTTATCCTCGACACGGAAGCCCTGCGGGATGCCATCACGTCCCTCCAGCACCAGATCTGCCATAACCCGCGCCACACCCGGTGCCATGCCGAACCCGATCTTGAACCCGCCATTCGCGATGAACTGACCATCCGCATCGGGCAACGCCCCCAGCATCGGCGCACGGCTCTTGGCCCGCGGACGGACACCAGCCCACCGCGCCAGAACATGGGCTTCCGCCAACTCGGGCAATGCTGCCCGCGCGCGCTCAATCACCGCCTCCAGCTGATCATCCACCGTGTCCGGCGCGTCAAACTCCCGCTCGCTGGTTGATCCGACCGCCACGGTCCCATCCGCGTGCGGCACGATATGCAAACTATCCGCATAGAGTTGCGGCAGACCGCTACGGTCCAGATCGAACAAGGCCGCCTGCCCTTTGACCCCATTCCCGACAGTCTTGCCGTACTTCTCGGACAGAGCTTTCAGACCCCACCAACCCGTCGCATGGATCACAGCGCCCTCTTCTGGTCCCTCGGTCACGATCTCTCCGCCCTTGGCCTGAATCGCAGCGACAAGGGCATCGCAGGCCTGCCGCGGATGCATCCGCCCACTTAATGTGTCGTGGATCAAGTAACCCATCGCAGACACTGGCGCCCAGTCCCCCGCTTCGGCCCTTGGAATCACGCGCCAGACGGCTTGTCCTTCCCATAACTCGGCGGCAGACACCTCGCGCGCTTTGGCCAATGCCAAGGCACGGTCATCCGCAATCGGCTGCAACCGCCCGTCCCGCGCATGGCCAGCAGACAAGCCACCTGCCTCTTGGACCTCTGCCCAAAACGCTCCCGCAGCAAGCAGTGACCGAAACTGAAAGTCCTTTTTTGCATTCCAGTTCTCTGGCGTATGCGGCGCGAGCGCCCCTACAATTCCGCCTGAACTTCCAGCCCCCGGCCCAAAAGGATCAATGACACGCACCTTGGCCCCGCGCCGCACGCATTCCCATGCGATCGCCAGACCAAAGGCCCCCGCCCCGTACACTGTGATTTCGGCCATTGCCAAAACTCCGACTTCCCGCCAATTCTCGGCTATTGCCCCCTTCGCTAAAGGATTTTTCCATGCAGAGCCAGAATGCTGCCGAGCTGGATTGGCGCGATGGCACAATCCCAGTGTCCCGCCAGTTCGACGATCCCTATTTTTCGATCGAGAACGGCATGGCCGAGACAGCATATGTGTTCTTGCAAGGCAACGGCCTGCCTGACCGCTTTCGGCCTGACTTCCATATCGCAGAACTGGGGTTTGGCACGGGTTTGAATCTGCTGATGACTTTGTCCCTCTGGCGGCGGTCGGGACAAACGGGCCGCCTGCATTTCACCACCTTCGAAGCCTTTCCAATGGCCCAGCCCGATATGATGCGGGCGCTGGCTGCGTTCCCCGATATCATGCCCTTGGCCGAAGAACTGTCGGATCACTTAGGCACGCCTCGGTTCGAGACCGCCGATCTGTCGTTTACGATGGTCCTAGGCGATGCCCGCGAAACCCTGCAAAATTGGCAGGGTGCCGCAGATGCGTGGTTCCTTGACGGGTTCTCGCCCGCAAAAAATCCCCAACTCTGGGAAGCATCACTGATGACCGCAGTCGCGCAGCACACGAAGGCTGGCGGAACCGCAGCCACTTACACTGCCGCAGGCTTTGTCCGCCGCAATCTGACCGAAGCAGGCTTTACCGTCGAACGTATCCCCGGCTATGGCCGCAAACGGCACATGACCGTCGCCCACATCCCAGAGGCCAAATGACACAGCAAAACACCCGCCTCGGCATCGCACTAATGGTCCTGACCACCTTTATCTTTGCGGTACAGGACGGCCTGTCGCGTCACTTGGCGGAAAACTACAGCGTCTTCATGGTCGTCATGATCCGATACTGGTTCTTTGCCGCCTTCGTGATAACCATCGCGACCCGCAAAGCGGGCGGCCTGCGGGCCGCTGCCGCAACGAGCCAGCCTCTGGTCCAAGGCTTCCGCGGCCTCCTCCTCGCTTTCGAGATTTGCGTCATGGTCACGGGCTTCGTCTACCTCGGCCTTGTCGAAAGCCACGCGGTCTTTGCAACCTATCCCCTTCTGGTCGCGGCCCTCTCTGGCCCCGTATTAGGAGAATCCGTCGGATGGCGCCGCTGGTTGGCCATCGCCATCGGCTTTGTCGGCGTTCTCATCATTCTAGAGCCCGGCTTCGGCGTTTTCTCTCCTTACGCTCTCATCCCTCTGGCCGCTGCCTTGATGTTCGCGCTGTATGGTCTGCTGACCCGCTATGTCGCGCGCAAAGACAGTTCTGCGACCAGCTTCTTCTGGACTGGCACGACTGGCGCGGTTGCAATGACCGCGATCGGCATCTGGTTCTGGGAGCCGATGACGGCGCCAGATTGGGGCTGGATGATCACGCTTTGCCTAACAGGGGCAGCAGGCCACTATACTCTGATCAAAGTCTACGAGGTCGCCGAAGCAAGCTCGGTCCAGCCCTTTGCCTACCTGCAACTCGTCTTTGCCTCGACCCTCGGCATTCTGGTGTTCGGCGAAACCATCCGCCTGAACGTCGCTATCGGCGTTGCAATCATCCTCTGCGCAGGGCTCTTCACGCTCTGGCGGGCGCAACAAAAAGCGCAAGAAAGCTAAGAACGCTTCTTTTTGCTCTAAATACTCATACCAGAAAATCACGTGAGCGGCCCTCAGGCCGCTCTCCTTTTTCCAACTACTGCGCCAGTTCCTGACTGAAGGGCACCGGCAAAGGATCTATGCCCAATCGCGCGCGATAGATCGGCAAGCTTTCGGTCACACGCATCACGTAGTTCCGCGTCTCGTTGAAGGGGATCATCTCTACCCAGTCCACCACATCGATAGCACCGGTACGGGGGTCCCCGAATTGCTCGATCCAGCGCGTTGGACGGCTTGGGCCCGCATTGTAGCCCGCCGCCATGAACATCGGATTATTGCCGAATTCCCGTGACAGCTTTGCCAAATAAGCAGCCCCCAGCGTCGCGTTATAATTAGGCTCGGACAGCAGTGCGCGCTCGCGGAAGGGCACGCCTTTGACCTCTGCCATGGCCTGTGCAGTGCGCGGCATCAACTGCATCAAACCGCGCGCGCCCACAGGGCTGACCACCCAAGGATCAAACTCGCTCTCGCGCCGTGCAATCGCCAACGCCCACTCGGGTGAGATATCCAGCGATCGCTTCGCTATCGGGTGCAGCGCATAATAGGCCCGCGGCAGCACGATCCCGCGCGACGCTGCCTCTTTGCCCGCCATCACAGCCAGATGGGGCTCGTTCATTGCGAGCATCGCATCCCCAAGAGCGACCAGCTCCTGCTCGGACAGTGTCTCGGCCATCTGAATCACGAACCGTTCAGCCAAAGACCGCTCGTTCGCCGCGATCAATACACTCGCTGCCTCGAAGAGAGACGATCCAACAAAGGCAGAGCTGGTCCAGCTAGGATCAATCGGACCACCGGCCAAAGTCTCGTCAAACGGCAGGCCCACGCGCTCCGCCGCCAACAATCCGTAGAAACTCGTTTGTTGAGTACCCGCCGTTTCGAAAGCGAGCTGCGCCGCAGTCATATCCCCCAGCGCCTCGTAGGCGCGGCCAATCCAGTAACCTGCCCGTCCCTTGGAAATCGGGCTATCGACGTTCATAGCTAGCGCTTTGAAGTGCTCGAGTGCCTTGGCGGGATCCTGCAGGTAGCGCAGGGCAATATACCCCGCGAGCCACTCCAGATCCGCCCAATTCGACCCACCGGTCAGATGGTGGCTGGACGCCAGGCGATATGCGACCGAAGGCGTCCCCTCGCGCAATTCGCGGCGCACAAGAACACGGCGCAGATAGGCCCAGTTTTCAGGCTGACCTAGCAATTCGACTCGCTCTGACCGCTCAAGCAACAGGTCACGGGCGCTGTCGGTGTAATTCTTATCGAATCGCCATTTGAAACGATCATGGCTCAGACCGGCATCTCCACCTAACCGGTTGGGCACTGCGACGATCAGGGCATCCACGTCCCCTTTGTCCGTCTGAAGCGCGATCCGCGCCGCCGCGAGAGCGCGCCAATCCTCGGACACCAGCGCCATCATCCGGCCTGCTTCGGGGTAGGCACCTTCCCAAAGCAGCATGTTCATCCGTGCCGTGTGATACTGACCTAATAGGTCCGCGTACCGCTCGAGAAACGCGTCATGCGCCTCTGCATCCATATCTAGCGTGAGCCAAGCGCGCACCAGTACAGCGTCCGCCGATGCGCGATCCCCCGAGGCTGTCAAAGCCGCCGCATAGGCCAGTGCACCGACGCCTGTCTCAGGGGTATGTGATTGAAAAAACTGCAGGGTTTGAGCAGCGTCAGCCTGATCTGCGATGATTGCTTCAGTGCGCTTTTTCAGCAGGGGAATGCCCGGCCAATCAGATCGACGCCCCAAAAAGTCCAGCACCAGATCTGCATTGCCTTCGCCAGACCGAAGGTAGTGCCATAGGACAATGTCCGTCCCGACCTGTCCGTCCTTTTGGGCAAGCGTCAGTGCGCTGGACCAATCTTTGGCGCGGACCGCATCCAAAGCAAGGTCCATGGTGTGCGGCGGACGCAGGTCCGCGAGCGCAACAGTCGGGATCAGAGCCGCGCAAAAAACGGCACCGGTCCACCAGCGTTTCAAGGTTTGGGTCATGCTGCTCAGCCAATTTTTCATATAATCCTATCAGTGATCGGCTGGTTCGCAATTCACAAACTTGGCAAGGCCACGCCGCCTTGGTATGGGGCGCTGCACAGATGCAGCCCGCAGTGGGTCCGCACGATTATTCTAAAGGAGCGTGTCATGTTCAAAGGTTCTATTCCTGCCCTAGTCACGCCGTTCAAGAACGGCGAGCTGGATCTGGAGACCTTGAAGAAACTTGTCGACTGGCACGTTGATCAGGGCAGCCACGGTTTGGTGCCCGTCGGAACCACCGGCGAGAGCCCGACCCTGAGCCACGAAGAGCACGAAACTGTCATCGAAGAGGTGGTCAAAGCCGCCGCTGGCCGCATCCCCGTGATCGCAGGCGCAGGCAGCAACAACACCCGCGAAGGCATTCGTCTGGTCCAGCACGCAGAATCGGTTGGTGCGGATGCGGTTCTGGTTGTGACACCCTACTACAACAAGCCTACCCAAGCGGGCATGATCGCACACTTCACCGCCCTGCACGAAGCCTGCGCGCTGCCGATCGTGATCTACAATATTCCCGGCCGCTCGGTCATCGATATGAGCCCCGCAACCATGGGTGAACTGGCCAAGTTGCCGCGCATCATCGGCGTCAAAGATGCAACCGGCGACATCAGCCGCGTCAGCAAGCAGCGCGCGTCTTGCGGTGCGGACTTCTGCCAGCTGTCCGGCGAAGATGCGACTGCGCTTGGCTTTAACGCACATGGCGGCGTCGGCGCGATCTCGGTCACCGCAAACGTCGCGCCAAAGCTGTGCTCGGAGTTCCAAGAGGCGACACTGGCGGGTGATTACGCCAAAGCGCTGGAGTATCAGGACAAGCTAATGCCCCTGCACGAGGCGATCTTTATCGAGCCGGGCGTTTCGGGCGCGAAATACGCGATGTCGCGTCTGGGCCTGTGCGACGAAGAAGTCCGCCTGCCCCTGCTACCGATCAGCGGAGAAACCCGCGCCAAGATCGACATGGCGATGGCACACGCCGAACTGATCTAACGTTTTTGGGCCACTGCCTCGCGCCACTCACCCGGCGCGAGCCCTTCCAGAGACCATTCACCGACTTTTGCCCTGATCAGCCGCAGTGTGGGATGCCCCACTGCGGCTGTCATGCGCCTGACCTGCCGATTTTTGCCCTCGGTGATCGTCAGTGCGATCCAGCTATCGGGCACGGACTTGCGCACGCGAATCGGCGGGTTGCGCTCCCACAGGCCATCAGGTTCTTCCATCAGTTCGCATTGCGCGGGGCGGGTCAGACCGTCCTTCAGCTCGACCCCTTTGCGCAGGGCGGCGATGGCGGCTGCATCAGGGATGCCTTCGACCTGCGCCCAGTAGGTCTTGGGCATCTTGTTCTTGGGGTTGCTGATCCGCGCCTGCAGCTTGCCGTTGTTGGTCAGCAAGAGCAGGCCTTCGCTATCTCGATCTAGACGGCCCGCGGGATACACCCCCGGCACGCGAATGTAGTCGGACAGCGTTGCCCTTGGGCCATCCGCATTTCCGCGGTCGGTGAATTGGGTCAGAACGTCATAGGGTTTGTTGAACAGGATCAAGCGCGTCATGGAATTTGGCCTACAGCGGGGAACGCGGCCATGCAACGCTTCTTGGATTTCGCGCGTTAGGTCCCATATGCCCATTCCCAAGAGTGGACAGCCCCTCAAGACCCCTGTAACACAACGCGACCATGGCCAATAAACAAACCAAATCTGACCCGAACTACAAAGTCATCGCCGAAAACCGGCGTGCCCGCTACGACTATGCCATCGAGAATGACATAGAGTGCGGCATCCAACTGTATGGGTCCGAGGTGAAATCCCTGCGCCAAGGCGGCTCCAACATCGCCGAAAGCTATGCCAGCGTCGAAGATGGCGAGTTGTGGTTGATTAACAGCTATGTCGCCCCCTACGAGCAGGCAAAGACTTGGGGGCACGAAGAGCGTCGCCGCCGCAGATTGCTGGTCTCGCGCAAGGAAATGGCCGATCTGTGGAATCTGACACAGCGCAAAGGCATGACCCTTGTTCCGCTGGTGATGTACTTCAACCACCGCGGCATCGCGAAGCTCAAGATCGGGATCGCCCAGGGTAAGAAGAACGTCGACAAACGCGCCACAGAGGCGAAACGAGACTGGAATCGCCAGAAGAGCCGTTTGCTGAAACAGAACGGTTGATACCTGCCATCACGCGAAACTGTGGAAAAACGGGGCCTTTTCGGTCCGGTCTGCCTCCTTCCGTGCTTGCAGCAGACCCCTGCCACGCGTTACAGAACACCGTATTTTCTAGGATCGCTGTCTTCTGAGGGAGGGTGAGGTATGGACAACCCCAAAGTGATTGTCTCGACCGAGTGGCTGGCTGCGCACCTGCGTGACCCTGATTTGCGCATTATCGATGCTTCTTGGTACCTGCCCAACATGGGCCGCGACCCCAAGGCAGAGTACGAAGCGTGCCACATCCCGAATGCCCGTTTCTTCGACATCGACGAAATTAGCGACCAGCGCTCAGACCTGCCGCACATGGCGCCCCCCGTGGAAAAGTTCATGTCCCGCCTGAGGGCAATGGGCGTCGGCGACGGCCATCAGGTCGTGGTTTATGATGGCATGGGCCTGTTCTCGGCTGCGCGCGTATGGTGGCTGTTCCGCCTGATGGGCAAAATGGACGTTGCCGTTCTGGATGGCGGTCTGCCCAAGTGGGTCGCCGAAGGCCGCGAAACCGAAGACCTTCCCCCCATCCTGCGCGACCGCCACATGACCGTGACACGCCAGAACCAGATGGTCAAAGACGTGACCGAGGTGTCCTCGGCTGCGAAACTTGGCGATTGGGTGATCGTTGACGCCCGCGCCCCCGACCGCTTCCGCGGCGAGGTCGAAGAACCCCGCCCCGGCCTGCGCGCCGGCCACATCCCGAATTCGCGGAACGTCTTTTTCAAGGACGTGCAGAACGCTGACGGCACCATGAAGTCGCCCGACGCGCTGAAATCCGTCTTCGAACAAGCAGGCGTCGACCTGAGCAAGCCTGTCATCACCAGCTGCGGTTCGGGTGTGACCGCAGCCGTCCTGAACCTCGCGATGGAGCACATGGGCAAGACCGATCATGCCTTGTACGACGGCTCCTGGGCCGAATGGGGCGCATTCCCCACCCTTCCTATTGCCACCGGAGAGGCATAATGTTTTCCAACCTCAAACCCCAACCCGCAGATAAAATTCTGGCGCTGATGCAGGCGTACCGCGAGGATCCTCGCGACCAGAAGATCGACCTTGGCGTCGGCGTTTATAAGAATGCCGAAGGCGTCACCCCCGTGATGCGCGCAATCAAGACCGCCGAGAAACAGCTGTGGGAGGTTGAGACAACCAAAGCCTATACCGGTCTTGCTGGTGATCCCGCATTCTCGGACGCGATGATCAATCTGGTTTTGGATGGCGCTGTGGCCCGTGACCGTATCGCGGCTGTTGCGACCCCCGGTGGCACCGGCGCGGTCCGTCAAGGCTTCGAAGCGATCCGTCTGGCGAACCCAGATGCGCGCGTATTCGTGTCGGACCCCACTTGGCCGAACCACCTGAGCATCCTGAAGTTCATCAACATGCCCACCGCCACCTACCGCTACTTCGACGAACAGTCGGGCGGCGTGAACTTTGACGGCATGATGGAAGACCTGAACCAGCTGCAAAAGGGCGACGTCGTCCTGCTGCACGGCTGCTGCCACAACCCGACCGGTGCGAACCTGACTCTGGATCAGTTCCAGACCGTCGTGGACAAACTGAACGAAGTTGGCGCCGTTCCCATGATCGACATCGCCTATCAGGGCTTTGGTGACGGTTTGGAAGAGGACGCAGCCGCGACACGTCTGGTTGCCAAAAGCTGCCCCGAGACCATCATCGCGGCCTCGTGCTCCAAGAACTTCGGTGTGTACCGCGAGCGGACCGGCTGCTTGATGGCGATCTCGGAAACTGCAGCGCAGACTCCTGTGACCCAAGGCACTCTGGCTTTCCTGAACCGCCAGAACTTCAGCTTCCCGCCCGATCACGGCGCGCGTCTGGTGACCATGGTTTTGACCGATGACGCCCTGCGCACCGAATGGCAGACAGAGCTGGAAGAAGTCCGTCTGTCGATGCTGGGTCTGCGTGAACAGCTGGCCAGCGAGCTAAAGCGTTTGTCGAACTCGGATCGTTTTGACTTCGTGGCCCATCACCGCGGCATGTTCTCGCGTCTGGGCCTGTCGCCCGAGATCGTCGAGAAGATCAAAGCAGACTTCGGCATCTACATGGTTGGCGACTCGCGTATCAACATCGCGGGCCTGAACCAGACCACCGTGCCTCTGCTCGCTGACGCGATCATCAAAGCCGGCGGCTAAAAAATTATTGGGAACCTCTTGGTTGTTAAATGCATTCCATTATCTGAATGCATGAAACACATGTCAGGAGGTTCCCATGTTTACGCGCGAGAGTCCGTCGAACGGCCCGAACAGCCCCAAGGTTGTCGGCTTTTACGAAAAGGTCACGGGCTCGGTTCAATACATCTGTATCGACGAAGCGACCAAGAAATGTGCCGTGATTGACACGGTTCTGGATTTCGACCCCGCCCACGCCCGCACATCGACCAGCAGCGCACAGACCGCGTTGGACTATATCGAAGCGAACGGTCTGACGCTGGAGTGGATCCTAGATACACACCCACACGCCGACCACCTAATGGCCTCTGCTTGGCTCAAAGAGCAGACAGGCGTGCAGACCGCGATTGGCGAGAAAACCCGCGATATCGCAAAGCTCTGGGCCGAGTATTACAACCTACCCGATGCCTTTGATCCCGAGCGGGACTTTGACCATCTGTTTGCAGATGGCGACACCTTCAAGATCGGTAATCTAGATGTCCGCGTCATGCTGTCTCCCGGCCATACGCTGGGGTCGATCACGTATATCGTGGGCGATGCGGCCTTTGTGCATGACACGTTCATGTACCCTGACAGCGGGACAAGCCGTGCAGACTTCCCCGGTGGATCGTCCAAAGACCTGTGGGACTCGCTCCAGGCCATTCTGTCGCTGCCTGACGAAACGCGTCTCTATATAGGCCATGACTACCCGCCCGTGGGCGATCGCGAAGACCCCGCATGGCAAGCGACGGTTGCTGAGCACAAAGCCAACAACAAACACCTGAGCGGAGGCGTGACAGAAACTGAATACCGGAAGGTGCGCGACGAGCGGGACGCAACGCTCAGCTTGCCGACCCAGATGATGTACGCTCTGCAGGTCAACCTGCGCGGCGGCCGCTTATTGCCGCCCGAAGATGACGGGCGCCAGTACTTTAAAATTCCAGCGAACTACTTCTAAGCAAGGACTGACCATGCAAACCGAAAATACTGAAAACGGCGTGCTCGAAACGTGGACCGTAGACGAGGTCCAAGCCGCATTCGACAAGAACGAAATTGTTCTGATCGATGTACGCACCCCGCAGGAATACATGTTCGAACACGTCGAAGGCGCATTGTTGATGCCGATGGCCTTCTTTGACGCCAAGAAGCTGCCGACTCAGGACGGCAAGCGGATCGTATTCCATTGCGGATCTGGTATGCGGAGCGAAAAGGTGGCGCGCGCCGCGCTGGACGCTGGCATGACCCCAGTTGCACACATGGGCGGCGGCTTTGGTGCGTGGAAGACCGCCGAGAAGCCTTACATGGGGACAGACATGGCCAGCGGCGCGCCTCAGCGGAAAGGCTAACAGAAAAAAAGAAATCGGGCGCCACTTGGGCGCCCGATCTGTTTTCCGATGATCGAAGATCTGATTAGAGCTTCGAGAATTCGGGGTAGGCTTCCATGCCCAGTTCCGCTTTGTCGAGACCGTTGATCTCTTCTTCTTCGGTGACGCGCAGGCCCATGACCATGTTCAGGATGAACCAGACAACGCCCGAAGCAACAACGGTGAAGATACCGACAACTACGATACCGTAGAGCTGTGCGCCGATGGTCGCGTCACCGTTCGACAGGACAACAGCGATGGTGCCCCAGATGCCGCAGATCAGGTGAACAGGGATCGCGCCAACAACGTCGTCGATCTTCAGCTTGTCCAGCATGGGAACTGCGAACACTACGATTACGCCGCCGATCATGCCGATGATGGTCGCCAGACCCAGAGTGGGGGTCAGGGGCTCTGCAGTGATCGAAACCAGACCTGCCAGTGCGCCGTTCAGTACCATGGTCAGGTCGACCTTTTTGTACAGAACTTGGGTCAGGATCAGGGCTGCGATTGCGCCGCCGGCTGCTGCTGCGTTGGTGTTCGAGAAGATGCGCGATACGTCGGTTACGTCACCAACAGTACCCATTGCCAGCTGCGAACCGCCGTTGAAGCCGAACCAACCGAGCCACAGGATGAACGTACCCAGAGTTGCGAGGGTCAGGTTCGAACCGGGCATGGGAACAACGCGGCCATCTTTGGAGAATTTTCCGATACGGGGGCCGAGGATCAGCGCGCCGGTCAGAGCGGCCCAGCCACCCACCGAGTGCACAACAGTCGAGCCAGCGAAGTCGAGGAAGCCGTTTGCGTCCAGGAAGCCACCGCCCCATTTCCACGATGCCTGCAGCGGGTAGATGATGCCGGTCAGGATGATGGTGAAGATCAGGAAGGGCCACAGTTTGATACGCTCGGCCAGGGTGCCCGAAACGATCGACGCGGTCGCGGCGCAGAACATCAGCTGGAAGAAGAAGTCCGAACCGGTCGATGCGTAGCCGTAGTCGTCAGCTGCATCGCGGGTGATGCCAACTGCTTCGAGGATCGCAACGCCCCAGACGCCGGACAGAACGCCGTCAACAGCCCAGGTGCCCAGCGGGTACATCAGGTTGTAGCCGATCAGGTAGTAGAAGATCGCGGAGAGCGAGAAGAGCGCAACGTTCTTGGTACACTGCATGGCAACGTTCTTGGAGCGAACGAGGCCTGCTTCGAGCATCGCAAAGCCAGCAGCCATGAAGAATACGAGGAAACCGCCAACGAGGAACAGCAGCGAGTTCAGGATGAAGATGGTGTCTGTGCTGGCATCAACGCCGGGGGTGGCGTCCTGAGCCAGACCCAGAGTCGGCAGAACAGCAGCAGCTGCAGCCAACGG
The DNA here is from genome assembly GCF_900115865.1 of Donghicola eburneus. Taxonomy (GTDB): domain Bacteria; phylum Pseudomonadota; class Alphaproteobacteria; order Rhodobacterales; family Rhodobacteraceae; genus Donghicola; species Donghicola eburneus. Next base: position 133,690 of record NZ_FOXY01000004.1, read on the forward strand.
AAGGATTTTGTTCAGTTTCATTTGACTATTGGTCCCTAGTTACGCGCTTACAGAGCGTCTTCGTTGGTTTCGCCGGTGCGGACACGGAGGGCGGCCTGCAGGTCGAGAACGAAAATTTTGCCGTCACCGATCTTGTCGGTCTTGGCGGTCTTCTGGATGGTTTCGACAACTTGGTCTGCCATCGAAGCTGCACATGCGATCTCGAGCTTGATCTTCGGCACGAAATTGACGGCATATTCTGCACCACGGTAGATCTCGGTATGGCCCGACTGGGAGCCGAAGCCTTTGATCTCGGTTACCATCATGCCGCGCACGCCGATCGAAGTCAGTGCTTCACGGACCTCTTCGAGCTTGAACGGTTTAATTGTTGCAATGATGAATTTCACCTTGGTCCCCTTTGATTGGCAGACGTTGCTGCGGGTTGCTCCGGCAGAAAGGCGGGAATCCGCCATTGCAACAAGTCGGACGGCAGGTTTGGTCAGTCCTTTTGGGGTCTTAGTGACTATTTTTTGTGCATTTTATTTTCAATGCATACTAATTGGGCGATTTAAAAACGATCAAACCTAGGTGATAGTCTCTACAAGGCACCCTTTTGGCGATAAATTGACCGCAAAATGAACCAACGAGCAGCTCATCATGGTAAATCGCCCTCGCGGTAGCGGCAGGCTTGTCGCTGAGAAACGCACTTCCCAATCTCGGACGACTTCAGACAGAAAGAAAGCCGCCCCGAAGAAAACAAAGCCGAAAAGTGCCCGCAAAGCGCGGAACGCGCCCAAGCGTGGTCTGATTTCGGGCATGTTCTTTGGCTTTTTAGGGCTGATCTGGCGCGTTCTGTGGGGATTCGGCTGGCGGATCGGCATGGTGGTGTCCCTGCTTATCGGCGCTGGCGTTCTTTATATATATACGACACTGCCTCCGGTGTCGGAACTCGTAGATGGCCGCGCGCGGGGCTCTGTCACGCTGATGGACCGCAACGGGGCTGTCTTTGCCTGGCGCGGCGATCAGTTCGGCGGGATGATCACGGCAGACACCGTATCCCCCTATTTGCGGGACGCCATCGTCGCGACAGAGGACAAACGCTTCTACTACCACATCGGCGTGGATCCGATCGGTATCGCCAGCGCAGTCAAAATTAACTTAAGCGAAGGGCGCGGTCCCCTGTCCGGTCACGGCGGTTCGACCATCACTCAGCAAACGGCCAAACTGCTTTGCCTTGGCGTGCCATTCGATCCGAACGGCGGCATGACCGAAGCCGAGTACGAGAATGACTGCCGCCAGACAACACTATGGCGCAAGATCAAGGAGGCTGTCTTTGCTTTGGCCATGGAGGCCAAGTACTCCAAAGACGAAATCCTGACGATCTATATGAACCGCGCCTTCCTCGGAGCTGGAGCACGTGGGTTCGAAGCGGCTTCTCAGCGGTATTTCGGCAAATCGGCCTCGGCGGTCACGCCTGCCGAATCGGCGATGCTGGCGGGGCTGCTCAAGGCCCCCACGCGCTACGCTCCCACGAACAATTTGGAACGGTCCCAACAGCGTGCTGGCATCATCGTCGGTCTGATGGAGGATCAGGGCTACCTAACCACCTCTCAGGCGAGCACCGCGCGCACCAATCCTGCGCAACTGTCCGAAGCGGCCGAGGCCAAGGCCGGAGGCTACTTTGCTGACTGGGTGATGTCTGACGGTCCCGAATTCTTTACCCGCGAGACGACAGAGGATGTGATCATCAAGACCACCCTTGACCAGCGCATTCAGAAAGCTGGCGAAGATGCGATGAAGCAGATCTTTGAAGAGAAGGTCAGCGAGGGGTCTAAAGCGCAGGCAGCCATTGTCGTCATGAGCGCGGATGGCGCCGTGCGCGCGATGGTCGGCGGACGCAAGACCCAGGTCAGCGGCGTCTTTAACCGCGCCACCTCGGCCAAGCGGCAAACTGGCTCGGCGTTCAAACCCTTTGTCTACGCGACGGCGCTGGAGCTCGGTCACCACTGGAACTCAACCGTGGTAGACGAACCTTATACCATCGACATTCCTGGTAGTGGTCCTTGGTCACCCGAGAATTACACGCGCAAACACTATGGCCGCGTGACGCTGGAATATGCGCTAGCCAACTCTCTTAACATTCCTGCGGTTAAAGTTTCAGAGGCTGTCGGACGCGAGAATGTTCGCCGAATTGCTTCTGATTTCGGGATCGACAGCGATCTGGCCGAAGGTCCGGCACTGGCGCTCGGAGCTTCTGAATCTACTCTGATCGAAGTCACTGGCGCCTACGCGGGCATTCTGAACGGCGGCTCGTCGGTAGAACCTTACGGTCTGACTGAACTTCGCCTGCTCGAGGATAACGAGCCTGTCATGGGCACCGAGGGCGGCATTGGAGAGCGTGTGATCCGCGAAGAGGCTGCGCGCGAATTGATTTATATGATGTCGAAGGTCGTGAGCGAAGGCACGGGCGGACGTGCAAAGCTGCCTGATGGCCGCGAAGCCGCTGGCAAGACTGGCACCACATCTGCAGCGCGCGATGCGTGGTTCGTAGGCTTCACTGCGGATTACGTGGCCGGGGTCTGGATGGGCTACGACGACAACACACCGCTCAAAGGCGTGACAGGTGGCGGCTTGCCCGCCGAGATTTGGCGCGAAACCATGACCCGTGTGCACGACGGAATGCCTGCCAAACCGCTGCCCATGCTGCGTCCTGCTCCGGCGCCTGCTCCGCAAAACCGCGAACTGCCTGCCCCAAGCAATCGGCAGACGTCAGAAAATCCGGTAGATACTGTGCTGCGGGACGTCCTGAATTCGATCTTCGGCGCCGGCAATTAACCTGCGTCGGATTCGGTTTTTTCCGGCTCTTCGGTCAAAACGTCTGGCGTCTCGCTTTCGCGCGGGACGCTTTCTTCATCGGGAACGACGGCTTTTGCAGGCTCCACAATGTCGCTCTCGGCTTCGGGCGCAGCTTGTGCTTCGACAGGAATAGAGTCTGTCACTGGATTTGAAGCATCCGGATCAGGACAGCTGTCATATTTGAACGCATACCCGTCCCAAACCATGATCAATCCGCTATCAGCGCCATGTACCATCATAGCACGTGCCGTCCATGCCCCATCTTCGCTAGAGCAGCGCATCGTATAGAGCACCGCATCCATGTCATTGACCGGCACTGGGTCTGTCATGTTGCAGGTGGAATCGACACCGTAGAAGACATCTTTTTCGATCTTGAGCGCGCCACCATCAACACCAACAAGCGAGCAGTCCGAGTCTGCCGCTTGCCGGTAGATTCCATCGAATTCAGCTGAAACTGCGGTCGCTGCCATCAGAATGACGGCGGCCGCAGGAAAAGCATTGTGCATCAGCCCGCCTTTTTCAGATCCGCGATCAGGGCGTTGAGGTCGCCACCGCGACGGTCCAGCATAGCGCCAATCTCTTCGCGCTCTGTCAGCAGAAGGTTCACGCCTTCGATGAACATGTTGAAGAAAAGGTCTTTGCCGGATTTGTCGGAAACCAAGAAGGTCACGTCAAAGGGTGCAGAGTTCGGCAAGTAGGCCAGCGTTTTGACTTCGTAAAAGCTTTTGACAGCTTTGGTCTGCTGCACTTCGAGGCGACCACCCGCGAATTCTTGGAACCGCTTGCCGTACTTGCGCGAGATGTAGCCCGTGAATGCGTCAGTAAAGGCATTCAATTGCGCGCCGCTTGCCGAGCGAGCCGCAACCCCAAGGGTGTAGCGCGCGATGGTCGGCACATCCGAGTATCGAACAAAGATGTTCTCAAACTGGCTAATCATCGCAGATTGAGACTGCCCCGAGGCAATAACGCTGTTGATTTGTCCAACAACGCTATTGATCAGTTTTGTGGCATTCGCCTCGGTCAGCGCGAAAGCTGGCAGCGCCGAGGCAAGCGAAAGAGCCGACGCGCCAAAAAGGACGCCGCGGCGGGTCATAGAATTATTCAGCATAAGGGTCCTCGTAAGGATCAAAGTAGAAATCGTCTTGCGAATCCGAGCCGCTGGCACTCTGGCCCAGCTCGAAACGTCTGTTCTGAATATAGAGCAGTCGGCTCTGAGCGTAACTGTCGGCGCTGTCATAAAGAGTTGAACTGATCGTTTCATCATAACGGTAACGATCATCCAAAAGCTCTGCCGCGTTCAGACCGCGACGGGCGGCTGTGTAGTACAAGGGCGTGAACAGGGTGACAGGGTTGATGGCGGCATCAACCACAGTGCCCGCGAAATCACGCTCTGTTGATGGGCCAAGCAAGGGGACAGACAGGTACGCACCCTCTTTGAACCCCCAGACATGCAAGGTTTCACCGAAATCTGTGTCCATATCGGGCAAACCCATCTTGGTTGCGGGGTCTAGTAGCCCTGCCAAACCAAAGGTGGAGTTGATGACAAAGCGGAACCCGTTGTTCAGCGCCAACTTGCCGTCAGCCTGTAGCAGGCCGTTCAGGACCTCTGACGGGAGGGTCAGGTTGTCGGCAACATTGGAGACGCCTTGGCGCACAGGGTTCGGCACAATTGTGCCATAGGTCATCGCAGCAGGGCGCACGAACGCGGTGTCCGTACCCTTGTTCAGCTCGTGCAGATTGCGGTTCACCTTTTCGTAGGGGTCCGCAACTAATTGGCCCGGCTCAGGCGAAGCACATGCGCCCAGAAATCCGAGCGCACCAACAGCAAACAAAGGCGCGAAACGCGCAACAACAGAACGAAGGAACTTGGGAGCTGGCACGGGTCTTCCTGTCAATAAAGTCTCGGCATCAACTACGCATTAATTCAGGATTGCCTAGTGTAGCCTTGGCGTTTCTTTCGAAATTGTGTTTTAACGATTACTATTACAAAGTCTCAATGGCATAGTTTCTCAAATTAATAACTAGCGGTTTTCCATCCATGGCACAGCCAAGACCCGCCCCTGGTCGCGATGAATTGATCAAAGCGCGACAGGAATTTCGGCCCCTCTTCTGGGCAGTGGGGTTGTTTAGCGTGTTCGCTAACCTCCTTATGCTCACCGGTCCACTCTACATGCTTCTCGTGTACGATCGTGTTCTCGGCAGCAGATCCGAGGCTACGCTCCTCGCTCTGACCCTTTTGATCGTCTTTCTCTTTATTATTATGGGCGCGCTAGACGTCAGCCGCGGGCGTATTATGGCCCGTATTGGCGCACGCTTCCAGAACCGGCTCGAGCGCCGCGTGTACGAGGCGAGTCTTCGCCGCGCCGCGCTCGACCCCAACTCCAGTAATGCGCAAACCGGTCTTCGCGATCTAGAAGCGGTACAACGCATGCTTGCTTCGCCCGGTTTGATGGCGATGTTCGACCTTCCATGGACGCCTATTTTTCTGGCAGGCATCCTAATCTTCCACTACTCACTGGGCCTGCTGGCCTTGGGCGGTGGAGCAATTCTGGTCGCATTGGCCCTGATTAACCAACGGATGTCGCGCCGCCCGATGCTCAAAAGCATCGAAACCAGCCAGAAGGCTGAAATTCTAGGGGACCATCTGCGGAATGAAGCCGAGATGCTGCAAGCCCTCGGGATGCGCGGTGCCAGCTTCAAACGGTGGAAGGCCACTCGGGATGAAGCTCTGGCGCAGCAAGTCGGTGCAAACGACATCTCGGGCAGCTTCTCGTCGATTACCAAAACATTCCGCCTGTTACTCCAATCAGCCATGCTGGGGTTGGGCGCATATCTCGTGCTGCAGAACCAGCTGACCGCTGGCGCCATGATTGCAGGTTCAATCTTGATGGGTCGCGCGCTAGCCCCGATCGAGATGGCGATTGGCCAATGGCCCGTGGTGCAGCGCGGGATGAAGGGCTGGTCGAACCTGTCCGAACTGTTGTCCTCTGTCCCACCCGAGGCCGAGCGTACCCCGCTGCCGCGCCCCAAGGCTGTTCTGTCCGTAAATCAGGTCACCGTTATTCCCCCCGGAGAAAAGCAAGCCGCCCTGCGCATGGTCAGCTTTGACTTGCAACCGGGCCAAGCGGTTGGCGTGGTGGGCCCTTCGGGCGCAGGCAAATCGACACTTGCTCGTGCGTTGACCGGCATCTGGCGTCCCGCTGGCGGTAAAATCCGTCTGGATGGCGCTGCTCTGGATCAGTTTGATCCGGACGTGTTGGGTCAGCTGATCGGCTATTTGCCGCAGCGCGTCCAACTCTTTGATGGGACGATCACTGAAAACATCGCGCGCCTGTCAGAGAACCCAGACCCCAAGCAAGTCGTCGAAGCCGCGCAACGCGCTGCCGCGCACGACATGATCCTGAAGCTGCCCGACGGCTACGACACCCGTGTCAGCCAGTTGGGGGGACGGCTGTCCGGTGGTCAAATTCAGCGCATCGGTCTGGCACGCGCGCTTTATGGCGATCCCGTCCTTCTGGTGCTCGACGAGCCGAACTCAAACCTCGACAACGAGGGGTCAGAGGCTGTGAACGCCGCCATCCGCCGCATGAAAGCCGAAGGCAAAGCCGCGCTGATTATGGCGCACCGGCCCGCAGCCATTCAGGAATGTGACCTGATCCTCATGCTCGAAGGCGGAGGACGCCGCGCCTTTGGTCCCAAAGACGAAGTCCTGCGTAGCATTTTGCAAAATCACCAAGACGTCACTTCTGCACGCCCCGGAGGTGTCACATGAGCAAATCATTTTCCGCACGCACGCCGATGACAATCGGCGCTGTCGCGCTCGCTATTCTCGTTTTCGGTTTTGGCAGTTGGGCCACTCTGGCCGAACTCTCTGGCGCGGTTGTCGCCAGCGGCCGGATCGAAGTGGATCAAAACCGGCAGGTCGTTCAGCACCTTGACGGTGGCGTAGTTGCCGAAATCGCAGTCGACGAAGGCCAGATGGTCGAAAAGGACGCGCTTCTCATCCGCTTGGACCCGACGCTTTTGCAGTCGGAACTGGCGATCATCGAGGGGCAGCTTTTCGAAGTGATGGCCCGTCGCGGTCGTCTCGAAGCAGAGCAGCACCAAGCGGACGAAATCGACTTTGATCCGCTGCTACTGGAACAAGCCGCCCTGCGCCCAGAGGTACAAGAGCTGGTAGACGGACAGAAGAACCTGTTTTTGGCACGGCGTGAGTCTGTCGCGAACGAAGTCGAGCAGTTGCAAAAGCGTCGCATCCAGACCGAAGAGCAACTGATCGGCATCGCGGCGCAGATCGCGGCGATCGACACCCAAGAAGAGCTGCTTGCTTCGGAGTTATCGGGTCAGCAGAGATTGTTGGATCAAGGTCTGGCCCAAACCGCCCGGGTGATGTCTTTGCAACGCGAAGCGGCGAGCCTCACCGGTGATCGGGGCGAACTTCTGGCGCTACAAGCCCAGTCCGAAGGCCGCATCACCGAGATCGAGATCGAGATCCTGAAGCTCAGCAGCCGTCAGCGCGAAGAGGCGATCAGTCAGCTTCGTGACATTGGTGCGAATGAGTTGAGTCTGCGAGAGCAGCGCCGGTCGATCCTCGAACAGCTCAGCCGCCTCGATATCCGTGCGCCTGTTTCTGGCGTCGTGTATGGCATGTCAGTCTTTGCAGAACGCTCGGTCATTCGGCCAGCAGATCCCCTGCTCTATCTGATCCCGCAGGACCGTCCCTTGGTCATCACGGCGCAGGTACCAACCATCCACATCGACAAGCTTTTGCTTGGTCAGGATGTGACCCTGCGCTTTGCCGCATTGGATCAAAGGACGACGCCTGAACTCTTTGGCCACGTTGTCAAAATCTCGGCTGACGCCTTCGAAGACGAGCAAACCCGTGCCAGCTACTACCGGACGGAAATTCTGCTGAACGACGGAGAGCTCGCGCGGCTGCCCGAGGGGACGTCTTTGATCCCGGGCATGCCCGTCGAAACCTTTATCCGAACAGCAGACCGGACCCCCCTGGTCTACCTCACGAAACCTTTGACGGATTATTTCGCAAAAGCGTTCCGAGAGAGCTGATCTGGACTATCGCGATGGTGCGTTCCCCGCTAGCGTCCGCTCAAAAGCACTAGCAAGGAGCGCACCATGACCGGAAAAATCGAAGCCCGTCTCACGGAACTTGGCATCACTTTGCCCGATGCCCCCGCGCCGGCGGCCAACTACGTCCCGTTTGTGCAGGTCGGTGATCTAGTCCACATTTCAGGACAGATCAGCAGTGATGAAAATGGCCTGATCACAGGCAAACTAGGTGCCGATCTGGACACCGCAGCAGGTGCCGCTGCCGCCAGCCGCTGCGCGCTGAGCCTGCTGGCCCAAGCCAAGGCGGCCTGTGGCGGAGATCTGGATCGCGTTGTGCGTCTGGTCAAACTGGTCGGTTTTGTGAACTCGACCGCAGACTTCACCGAACAGCCCAAAGTGGTTAACGGTGCCTCTGACCTCATGGTCGAGGTTCTGGGTGACGCGGGCCGTCATGCGCGCTCTGCCGTATCCGCAGCCAGCCTGCCCCTTGGCGTCGCTGTAGAAATCGAAGCGATCTTTCAAATCCAATGACCGCGCTAGACCCGCGATTTCTAGGGCGTCCCATTGCACACCGTGCCCTGCACGGTCCGGGGCGTCCGGAAAACAGCCGCGAGGCGATCGAGGCAGCATGCCAAGCTGGGTTCGGGATTGAGATCGACCTGCAACTCAGCGCGGACGGTCAGGCCATGGTCTTTCACGACTATGACCTACGACGTCTGACAGCGGCCTCTGGTCCGGTGCGTCAGCAGACATCAGACACACTGCAAGCGATCCAATTAACCGGTGGCGAGACTGGCATTCCCACTCTGCCGCAGGTGCTGGAACAGGTTTCGGGCCGCGTCCCCCTGCTGATCGAGATAAAGGATCAGGATGGCGGTCTTGGCCGCAACATCGGGCCGCTTGAGCAAGCCACCGCGAAGGCGCTGGCAAGATACACGGGACCCGTGGCCCTGATGTCGTTTAACCCCTACGCCGTGGCCCGAATGGCTGAGCTGTGCCCAGACATTCCGCACGGCCTCACAACCTGCGCCTACACCAAGGATGACTTTCCGCTGATCAAGGAAGCGCGCTTGGCCGAGTTGCGCGACTTGTCAGAAGTAGAGGCTTTGAACTGCGCCTTTATCAGCCATAACCGCGCCGATCTGGACAATCCGCAGGTGGCCGCGCTGAAGGACAAGGGCGTCCATATCCTGTGCTGGACCATCAAGAGCGCTCTACAAGAGGTCGAAGCCCGCCGCATTGCGGAAAATGTGACCTTTGAAAACTACAACCCCGCTTGATCCTGACAGGTAAGAGACCACCTTTGGCGTCGGGGGTGCCGACATGGAAGAAACGATAGAAATCCGCATGTTGTCGTCGGTCGCGGAACTGTCCGAGGCCGAATGGGATGCCTGCGCATGTCCCGAGGCGCAAGATGGCGGCCGCCCGCTCGATCCGTTCACCACGTGGCGGTTCTTGAATGCGCTTGAGCAAAGCGGCTCCGTCGGGCCCGGCACCGGCTGGGAGCCGCACTATCTAGCGGCGACTGTTGGCGACATTCTGATCGGGGTCGCGCCCCTCTATGCCAAGGCGCACAGTCAGGGCGAGTATATCTTTGACCACAACTGGGCCCATGCCTACGAACGTGCGGGTGGTCACTATTATCCCAAGCTGCAAATCGCTGTGCCGTTCACACCTGCAACCGGCCGCAGATTTTTGACCCATCCCGATTTTACCGATAGTGCACGATCCGCCCTAATGCAGGGCGCGATGCAAATTGCAGAACAGAACAAACTGTCTGGTGTTCACGCAACCTTCTGCACCGAAGACGAGGTCGCTGCGGGCAAGCTGCTTGGCCTTATGGGGCGCAAGAGCCAGCAATATCACTGGTTCAACGAAAGCTACGACAGCTTTGACGGCTTTCTTCAGGTCCTATCGTCGCGCAAACGTAAAAACATCCGCAAAGAACGGGAAAAGGCGAATGCCTTTGGCGGTGAGATCCACGTGCTGACAGGCGATCAGATCGAAGCTGAGCACTGGGACAGCTTTTGGCAGTTCTATCAGGACACGGGCGCGCGGAAGTGGGGTACGCCTTATTTGACCCGCGCGTTCTTTGACATCGCCCACGAGACCTTGCGAGATGACATTGTTCTGATGCTGGCCGAGCGCGATGGGCATTACGTCGCCGGTGCGTTGAACTTTCTGGGCCGCGACGTGATCTACGGTCGCTATTGGGGCTGCATTGAGGATCACCCCTGCCTCCATTTCGAACTGTGCTATTACCGTGCAATCGACTGGGCCATTGAGCATGGACTGTCCCGCGTAGAGGCCGGCGCCCAAGGGGATCACAAGCTGGCGCGCGGCTACATGCCTACGGTGACGCACTCTTTGCACTGGCTGACAGATCCTGGCTTGCGCAAGGCTGTGGCTCAGTTTCTGGCCGCCGAGGCCGCCGCCGTCGATGAAGAGATCGAGATCCTCACGGATTACGGTCCGTTTCGCAAAACCCAAGTGGAGGAACAAGAATGAGCAAACTACTCGAAGGCACAGACCGCACCGAAGCATTGGAAGAATTGTCAGAGGCTGGGTGGACCGTCGAAGAGTCCGGCAATGCAATGACGCGGCAATTCAAGTTCAAAACATTCCCCGAGGCTCTGGGGTGGATGGTCCACATGGGTGTCATCGCTGAAAAGATGAACCACCATCCTGAATGGTCGAACGTCTACAATCGCGTCGATGTGCGGCTAACGACTCACGACGCGGGGGGTCTTACATCGCTCGACCTAGAGCTTGCGAGGAAGATGTCGCAGTAGGCAAACCATCCGCAAAGCGCACGAGCGCTTGGGCAAACGTCGCTGGTTCCTCTAGATGCGGGCTATGGCCACTTGCAGAGAAACCAAGCGCACGCGCCTGCGGCGCCCGTTCAAGCATCCATTTGCGAACCTGACGGGGATAAATCTGGCTGTGCATACCGTAGCAAATTAACCAAGGGATCCGCAGTTGAGGAATGGTCGCGCGCTCGTCAGTCTTCATCATCGACGCCCACATTGCCTGCATCATTCCAGGGTTCTGACTTAGAACCAGTTCTAATGCGGCATCCACGGACTTATCATTATCCGATGCCGCACCGCTGAACATGCCACGCGCAATCGCACTTGCGCGCTTCTCCCAGTCGGTCTTGTAGGTCGGATCAGCAGCCTCGCGGCGTGTTTCCCGCAACAAACCGTAGGACCACTCTGGCCCGTTAGAAATCTTCGGTGACATATCGACCGTCACCAGCCCGCTTGCCTTGTCCTGCCCGAAACGCGACAGGTAGCGCCATGCAATCAGTGCCCCCATCGACCAGCCAACCAGAATCACATCTTCAAGTTTGAGGTCTAAGATGAGTTTATTCAGCGCTTCAGCGCTACGGGGAATATTTGGAGGCAGGTTTCGGCTTTGACCGTGACCAGGTAAGTCAGGAGCAATGCACCGAAATTGTGGTGACAACCGTTCCATCTGCCCAGAGAACACCGATCCATCCATGGTCCACCCATGAAGGAAGATTATTGGCCTGCCAGTGCCTTTGTCTCTGAAAAATGGAAGATCCACGAGAAGTCGAGCCAATCAAATTGCAATAAACTTGCGATATATTTAGCAACCTGAAGCCGAGACGCCAGCGCCGACTGTCCTGAAAATGGAAATATTAGATCACGTCCTTAACAGCGTAGCCTAAATAGGCCAACCGCAACAAAGCGCGCCGATTTTTGTTCAGCGGGAACCGCTTTGGCGGGTAGCTGACGAATTTCGGTAGCCCGTTCGACGGACGACCTGCCATGCGCGCGGCAATCTGCACCCCAGCATAACTGCCCATAGCAACACCGTTACCATGCCACCCCATCGCCGCGAATACGCCGGTCATATCAGGCACCTCGCCCACAAAGGGAACGAGCGACGGCATCAGGCAAACAAGCCCTGACCACATGTGCGTCGCCTCGACCGATGTCCATGCGGGAAACATGCGGTCAAAGTGTTGGCGCATCAGGCAGCGTGTCGCCGTTTCGGCGCGCGGAGAGGAAGACAAGCCGCCGCGCATCCCGAACAGAAACCGTCCATTTGGCATCAGCCGGAAGTAATGCAGCAGCGTGCGCGTGTCATAGGCCATCAGGTCACTGGTCCACCCTTGCGCGTGCTGTTCCGCTTCGGACAGCGGTCGAGTGACCATGACAGAGGACTGGGCCGGCAAATAGCGTGCGGTCAGCCAGTCCGGCAAATCGTCGCTGCTGTAGCCATTGGATGCGATCAGGACAGTATCCGCCTCGACCCAACCTTCGGGGGTGTGGGCATGCCAGCGGTTGGCCCCCTTGGTCAACTTTGTAACGGGAGTCTGACCGTAGATGCTGACGCCAAGCGAGTCCGCATGTCGGGCCAAGCCATCCATGTAGCGGCGCGGATTCAGGCCAAAGCCGACAGGCGTACGCATCCCGCCATGGAACCCGTGACCCGCAATCCCCATCGCCCGAAGGTCCTCGACATTGAAAACAGTCTGATTCTCTGCCGCCAACCGCTTCATCGCTCTGGCGGAATGGGCCAACACGATCTCGCCGTCGGAATGCCGCTCGACGTCTAGAGCCAAGTCGCTGATACGCTGGTCGACTAGGTCGATCGCAGTGACCTGCGCTGCATCCCACGCCTCTAGCGCCTCCAGTCCGTAGTGGCGCGCAATCGTAGCATCTTCGGCCTTGGCACCGCCCATGCAGCAGAAGCCCCCGTTTCGGCCAGAGGCCCCCCAGCCCGGAGATTCCGCATCAACAACGATGACAGAGGCGCCGCCCTGTGCCAACTCGATTGCCGCGTTCAGACCGACGAATCCTGCGCCAATAATAACAACATCCGCTTGGTGTGTGCCACGCAACACCGGCCAAGACCGCTGCGCTACGGTGCTATCCCAATAGCAGCCGTTTCGCACCGCGTCGGTGTAAGCGTAGTCCTCGAAAACGCGACGCATCAAGTACGCTCGGCTGCACGGGCGTCGGCTTCGGCGCGAGCAATGTTGCGTTTGCTGATCACTGAGAACCCAATGACCCCAACGGTCACGATCCCAATCATGATCGTCGATAGCGCATTAATCTCTGGGCTGACGCCCAAGCGTACCGAGCTGAAAATCTTGATCGGCAGTGTTGTAGCAGAGGGGCCTGCGGTAAAGCTGGCGATCACCAGATCATCGAGCGACAGTGTAAATGCCAGCAGCCAGCCAGAAATCACCGCAGGCATGATGATCGGCAGGGTCACGAGTCGAAATGCTTGGAACGGAGTACAGCCCAAATCCAGTGCGGCCTCTTCCAGCGATTTGTCAAAGCTAACAAGTCGCGAGCTGACAACGACACTGACATAGCACATGCTGAACGTCGTGTGCGCCAGCACAATCGTTAGAACTCCGCGGTCCAAGCCGATACCGATGAAGAGCAGCAACAACGACAAACCGGTGATGACTTCGGGCATCACAAGTGGGGCGTAGATCATGCCGGAAAACAGCGTTCGGCCAAAGAACCGACCGCCGCGCACCATGATATGCGCCGCCATCGTCCCCAGAACGGTCGCGATGGTCGAACTGATCACGCCAACTTGCAAGGTCACCCATGCGGCGTCCAGAAACGCCTCGTTCTGCATCAGCTCGCCGTACCACTTGGTCGAGAAGCCCGCCCAAACCGTCACGAGTTTGGATTCATTGAACGAATAGATAACGAGGATCAACATCGGCAGATACAGGAACGCGAACCCCAGCGTCAGGGAGGTCAGGTTGAACCAGCTGAAGCGTCTCATCCGTCGGCCTCCCGCTGCTTTTGCTCGTTGCGTTGAAACAGGATGATCGGGATCACGAGGATCGCCAGCAGGATCACCGCCACTGCCGAGGCCACGGGCCAGTCGCGGTTGTTAAAGAATTCTTCCCACAGGACCTTGCCGATCATCAGGGTGTCGGAGCCGCCCAAGAGCGACGGGATCACGAATTCACCGATCGACGGGATGAAGACCAGAAAACAGCCCGCAATAATGCCGGATTTCGACAGGGGAAATGTCACCAGCCAGAAAGCCTGCAGGCGCGAACAGCCAAGGTCCTCGGCCGCTTCGAGCAGGCTGTCGTCCATCTTTTCCAGCGCGGAATAGATCGGCAGGATCATGAACGGCAGATAGGTGTAAACGATCCCGATGTAGACGGCAGTCGTGGTGTTCATGATGACCAGCGGCTCGGAGATGATGCCGGTCCAGAGCAGAAACTGGTTCAGGAACCCTTCGTTCGACAGGATGCCCATCCACGAATAGACGCGGATCAGAAAACTGGTCCAGAACGGCAGGATAACCAGCATCATCAGGGTCGGGCGCCATTCGGATGGGGCACGGGCCATGCCGTAGGCCATCGGGTAGCCCACACACAGCGTAAAGAAGGTCGCGACAACCGCGATCTTCAGGCTGCTCAGGTAGGCTTTCCAGTAGAGGTCGTCTTCGGTCAGGAAGACGAAGTTTTCGAAATCCAGCTGGCTAAAGAAATCTTTTAGCCCGGCCCATCCGGCACTCGGATCCAGCTGCGGAAGATAGGGCGGGATCGACAGGTTCAGGTCCGACAACGAAATCTTTAGCACAATCAAGAATGGGACCAAGAACAACCCCAAGAGCCAAAGATACGGCAGCGCTATGACAAGGTAGCGGCGCATCACTTAACCCTCCAGCACCGAGCCGCCAGTCTTGGTCCAGCTGACCCAGACCTCATCCTCCCAAGTATAGGGACGGCGGCTGATGCGACGGGTGTTGGCCATCTGCGACTTGATCACTTGGCCTGTCGGCAGTTGCACGTGATAGGTCGAGAGGTTCCCTAAGTATGCGATATCAAGGATCTTGCCCTGTGCGGCATTCACGGCATCTGCAGGGCGGTCGGGACTGATCGTCACCTTCTCGGGGCGGATAGCGTAGAACACTTTCTGCCCTGCCGTGATCGCCCGAGAGGTCTGCGCAGTGATGGCCTGCTGGCCTTCGGCCCATTCAATCTGCACGGTTTCGTCGATTGCGGCGCTAGAGCGACCTTCGATCAAGTTCACGTCCCCGATAAAGTCCGCCACATACGCGTTGTCAGGGAATTCGTAGATGCGGTCTGGGGTCGAGACCTGCATCACCTTGCCTTCGTCCATGACGGCGATCCGGCTGGCGACGGTCATGGCTTCTTCCTGATCGTGGGTCACGATGACGAAAGTGGTGCCGGTGTTTTCCTGAATATCCATCAGCTCGAACTGCGTGTCTTCGCGCAGTTTGGCGTCGAGCGCGCCAAGCGGTTCGTCCAGCAGCAGCAGCTTCGGCTCTTTGGCCAAGGAACGGGCCAAAGCCACACGCTGGCGCTGGCCGCCGGAAATCTGGTGCGGTTTGCGTTTCGCGAATTTCTGCAGGCGAACCATCCGCAGCATTTCTTCGACGCGGTGGTGGATTTCGTCCTTGGGTTTTCCGTCGCGGCGCAGGCCGAATGCGATGTTTTCATAGACTGACAGGTGCGGGAACAGCGCATAGCTCTGGAACATCATGTTCACGGGGCGCTGGTTCGGGGCGATCGGCCCCATGTCCTGTCCGCCGACATAAATCTTGCCTTCTGTGGGGGTCTCGAACCCCGCCAGCATCCGCATCATCGTGGTCTTGCCACAGCCCGAAGGGCCCAACAGCGCAAAGAATTCCCGCTCGTAGATATCCAGCGTCAGATTATCGATTGCGGTGAAGTCCCCGAACCGTTTGGTGACATTTTCAAACCGGATCAGCGGCTTGGCAGCGGGATCATCCCATGGGGCGAAAATCGGAGCACCGTTGGCGGGCATGAATAACCTCGGCGAATGGTCGAAAAACAAAGAGGGGCGCGCAAGGAACCCTGGGCGCCCAAAACATCGGTCTTAGTTGCCCGATTTGATCTTGGTCCACATGCGGGTCACAGTCCGCTGCAGCTTGGGATCATAGGGCGAGAATGTGTAGAGGTTTTCCAGCGTCGCCTCGTCAGGATAGATCGCGGTGTCGCCGATCACGTCGTCGATCAGGTACTCTTGCGAGGCTTTGTTGCCGTTTGCGTAGTACACATAGTTCGAAGCCGCAGCCATGTTCTGCGCGTCCATAATGAAGTTCAGGAAGGTGTGCGCGCCCTCGGGGTTCGGCGCATCGGCAGGGATCGCCATCTGGTCGAACCACATCAAAGCACCCTCTTTGGGAGCGTGATAGGCCACCTCAACGCCGTTATCAGCTTCGGCGGCGCGGTCGCGGGCCTGAAGAATATCACCCGACCAGCCAAAGGCGACACAGATTTCACCGTTGGCCAGCGCGTTGATGTATTCCGAAGAGTGGAACTTCTGAATGTAGGGACGCACGCCCATCAGGACCTCTTCGGCCTTGGCGATAACGTCCGCATCCTTGCTGTCAGGGTTTTCGCCCAAGTAGGCCAGCGCGGCGGGGATCACTTCGGTCGGAGCGTCCAGGAAATAGACACCACACTCAGCCAGCTTTTCCATGTTCGCGGGATCAAAGATCAGCGACAGGCTATCGATGGGTGCGTCATCGCCCAGAACTTCGGCGACTTTGCCAGTGTTCGTCCCGATGCCTGTGGTGCCCCACATGTAGTTGATCGAGTACTCGTTGCCGGGGTCATATTGTGCGGTACGGTCTTTGATCACGCCCCACAGGTTATCTGCGTTAGGCAGCTGCGACATGTCCAGCTTCTGGAATGCACCCGCCATGATCTGGCGCTGCAGGAAGCTGCCGGTCGGAACCACGACGTCATAGCCCGAACCACCGGCCAGCATCTTGGTTTCCAGAACTTCGTTGCTGTCGAACACGTCATACACCAGCTCGAGGCCGGTCTCTTCTTCGAACTTGGTCAGCAGCTCTTCGTCGATATAGTCGGACCAGTTGTAGACGCGGACCTCTTCGGCCATGGCCGATGCTGCGGTGATCGCAAGCACTGCGGTGGTGGTCGCAAGTTTGAATGTCATGGTACTCTCCTGTTGGGCATCTGACGCTTTTCGCGCCTTGTAGAGAATTTGATCAAGTTTTACCCCATGTGGCAACGTTTCATTATTCCCACATCTCCAGTAAACTCATAAGGCTGGATACGACGCAAGCGGCACAACACAATTTGGAAGGTGATTAAGAATTGAGCAGCCCTGACCTCCCGAACGTCAAAAGCGCCCCACTCCCCGCTCACGAGATCGCCTACCGGTCTTTACGCGAAAAGGTCCTGTTCGGAGAGCTCGCCCCAGGGCAGCCCGTGACGATTCTCGGTCTGACAGAACAGCTTGGGGCAGGCATGACTCCGGTTCGCGAGGCGATCCGCCGCCTGATCGCCGAAGGGGCGCTGGACCTGCAGGGAAACCGCCGCGTTTGCGTGCCCAGATTGACCCGTGACTCCGTTGAAGAGCTGGTTTTTGCACGTCTTGCTCTCGAACCGCGGCTAGCAGAGTTGGCCTGCGAAAAGGCCGACGATGCTGCCCGCAGCAGTCTGGCCACGATCGACAAGCAGCTGGATTCAGCCATGCAGCACGGGGACATTTCGGGCTATCTGCGGGGCAACTACCAGTTTCACCACCGACTCTACGATCTGGCAAAAGCGCCCATCCTGTCGTCCATGGCAGATAGTATGTGGTTACGGTTCGGACCTTCCTTGCGTGTCGTGTGCGGCCGGTACGGCACCGTCAACCTTCCGGACAATCACAAGATTTTGCTGACTGCTATGGAAGCAGGCGACGTCAAGGGCGCCGCCCAAGCGATGCGCGACGACATTGAACAAGGCATGAATCAGCTGGCCGAGAGCCTCGGGGCCTCTGATTCGATTTGACAGTAAATAATTTGATCATATTCTTAATTTAGCAGCGGCGCCGCGGCGCCCGTCTCCCCCTTTGTTAGGACGAGGATCGTTATGGTCGAGATTTCCAACCACATGCCCACTGCCGAATTGCAGGCTCTGGACGCAGCGCACCACATGCATCCCTTTTCAACCCAGTCGGGCTTCTCGAAAAAGGGCGCGCGGGTCATCACCCGTGCCAAGGGTACGCGGCTTTGGGACTCCGAAGGGGCTGAAATTCTGGATGCGATGGCGGGTCTGTGGTGCGTCAACATCGGTTACGGCCGCGATGAGCTGGCCGAAGCGGCCTACCGCCAGATGAAGGAACTGCCCTACTACAACACGTTCTTCCAGACGACCCACGTGCCGGTCATCGCCCTGTCCCAGCGCCTGGCGGAACTGGCCCCCGGCGATCTGAACCACGTGTTCTATGCGGGCTCAGGCTCCGAGGCGAACGACACAAACATCCGCATGGCGCGCTTTTACTGGGCCCAGAAGGGCAAGCCGGAAAAGAACATCATCATCAGCCGCAAGAACGCCTATCACGGCTCGACCCTAGGGGCGATGTCGCTTGGTGGCATGAGCGGGATGCACACCCAAGGCGGCGTTGTGCAGAACGTCCACCACATCGACCAACCCAACTGGTGGTCCGAGGGCGGCGACATGTCCCCCGAGGATTTCGGCATCGAACGTGCGCAGCAGCTAGAAAAAGCTATTCTGGAACTCGGTGAAGACCGCGTCGCGGCCTTTATCGCTGAACCAATCCAAGGCGCTGGTGGCGTGATCGTCCCGCCGGACAGCTACTGGCCCGAGTTGAAGCGCATCTGCGACCAATACGACATCCTGCTGATCGCGGACGAGGTCATCTGCGGCTTTGGCCGCACAGGCAACTGGTTCGGCAGTGAAACCGTCGGCATCCAGCCCCACATCATGACGATCGCCAAAGGTCTCTCCTCTGGTTACGCGCCCATCGGCGGCTCGATCGTATGTGACGAAGTGGCCGAAGTCGTCGGCGGCGATGAGTTCAACCACGGCTACACCTATGCGGGTCATCCAGTCAGCTGTGCCGTAGCGCTAGAAAACCTGCGCATTCTGGACGAAGAGGGCATCGTGACCCGCGCCCGCGAGGAGATCGCGCCCTACCTGAAGGAAAAGTTCGAGGGACTGACCGAACATCCCATGGTCGGCGAAGCCAAGATTGTGGGCATGATGGGCTCTATCGCGCTAACTCCGCACAAGGAAAGCCGCGCCGCCTTTGCCTCCGAGACGGGCACCGTCGGCTACATGGTCCGCGAGCGCTGTTTTGCGAACAACCTGATCATGCGCCATGTGGGCGACCGGATGATCATCTCTCCGCCGCTGGTCATCAGCAAAGAGGATGTGGATCTGCTGATCGCGCGCGCTTGGCAATCGCTGGACGAGGGCATGGCGCAGGTCAAAGCAGACGGCCTGTTCAAACCCGCCTAAAACATCGAAACGCTGGCCCCTGCCCAGAGGCCAGCGTTTTTCATTCTGCCGCGTCGAGCCCCAAGAACCCGCCCGACTGCCGCGCCCACAGCCGCGCATAGGCCCCGTTGCGAGCCAGAAGTTCAGTATGGGTGCCTGCCTCGGTCACCTTGCCATCATCCATGACAATGATCCGGTCCATCCGTGCGATGGTCGACAAGCGGTGCGCGATTGCGAGCACGGTCTTGCCCTCCATCGCATGATCTAGAGCGCTCTGGATCGAGGCCTCAACCTCGCTATCCAGCGCACTGGTCGCCTCGTCCAAGATCAAGATCGGCGCGTCCTTCAGAATGGCACGGGCCAGTGCGATCCGTTGGCGTTGGCCCCCTGACAGCTTCACGCCGCGCTCCCCCAGATAGGCGTCATAGGCTTTGCGCCCCGCGAAATCTTGTAGGTGTTGTATAAAACCGTCTGCCTCGGCCGCCTCGGCGGCGCGTTTCATCTCGGCATCGCTGGCGTCGGGTCGACCGTACTTGATGTTCTCGCGGGCAGAACGATTGAACATCGCCGTGTCCTGCGTGACCATCCCGATCTGACTGCGCAGGCTCTGCTGCGTGACGTGCGAGATGTCCTGACCGTCGATCATAATGCGCCCGCCTTCGGGCTGGTAAAGCCGCAAAAGCAACGACACTAGCGTCGACTTCCCCGCGCCAGAGGCCCCGACAACACCAATCTTCTCGCCCGCTTTGATGGTCAGATCGATCCCCTGCACCCCGCCTCGTTCACGGCCGTAGGCGTATTTCAGGCCATCAATGCGGATTTCTCCGCCCGTCACAGACAGGTCTTGCGCGTCAGGCGCATCCTCAATCCGGCGGTGTGGGGTCAGCGTGCGAATGCCGTCCTCAACCTCGCCGATGTTGCCGTACATGCCCATTAGCGTGAAGCTGACCCAGCCCGTCATCTGCGCAATCCGCAGTGAAATCGCCCCAGCCGCAGCGATATCCCCCGCAGAAGCCTGCCCCGACCGCATCAGCAGCAGCGACGCACCTATCAGCAGGACGGGGAGCACACCGGCCCACGACATCAGGACCAACCGGAATTTCGCAGACAAGTACCCCATATCCAGCGCCTTGCCGCGAAACACTTCCATCGCCGACAGGGCCGCTCGATCTTCGTGATGGTCGTGGGCGAAGAGCTTCACCGTTTTTACGTTGGTGATCGTATCGACCACCTGCCCCGTGACCATCGCGCGGGCATTGGCACGGTCCTTGGACATGGCCCGCACGCGCGGGATGAAATAGCGGATCAGGGCAAAGTACCCGATCAGCCAGACCGTCAGCAGGCTGGCAACGCGCCAGTCTATCGCTCCTAACAAGGCCACCGACCCGAACAGGGATGCCAGCGCAAACGCCACTACGTTGACGAACTCTGACACAACTTCGGTCGTGGCACGGGCGGTCTGCATCTGCTTTTGCGCCAGCCGCCCTGCGAAGTCGTCATCAAAGAATGACACCTCTTGCCCCAGCACCCAGCGGTTCAGGCGCGAGAGCACCAAGGGCATGACATTAGGCTGAATGACAATACTGTTCGCCGCAGCCGACAGACCAAACGTGATCGGCCGCAACGCCAAGAAGAACAGCAGCGCACCAGCGATAACCGCTAAATTAACCGGCTGGAAGATGTCACCAGAGGCTGCAGCCGTGTCGACCAGCATCCCCAGAACCAGAGCAGACCCAGCCTCGGTTGCGCCCGCCAAAGCGGACAGCGCAAACGCACCGAATACAGCAGGCCACGCTCCGGCCAGCGCCCACTTCATGAACGCGCCCAAGGTTCGGGGAGGCGGCCCACCCGCGGGTTTAAATGAATCGATCCACTGAGATAATTTCAGCATTCACTGTCCTTTGTCGTCGGATCGCTGGCTAGGAACCCGCCCGATTGGCGCGCCCAGAGGCTGGCATAGAGCCCGCCTTGCGCCAGAAGCGCGTCGTGCGAGCCTTGTTCATGGATACGCCCCTGATCCAGAACAATAATCCGGTCCATTTGCGCAATTGTCGAAAGCCGATGTGCGATCGCGATCACGGTCTTGCCATCCATCAGCTGATACAGCGTGCTCTGGATGGCGGCTTCGACCTCACTATCTAGGGCGCTTGTCGCTTCGTCCAGCACGAGGATCGGCGCATCCTTCAAGATGACGCGAGCCAGAGCAATGCGTTGGCGCTGACCGCCTGACAGTTTTACACCACGCTCGCCCACGTGGGCGTCGTAACCGGTGCGGCCTTCGGCATCCTGAAGGGCAAGGATAAACTCATGCGCCTCGGCCCGTTCCGCGGCCGTAATCATCTGCTCTTCAGTCGCATCGGGGCGCCCGTACAGAATGTTGTCGCGGACCGAGCGGTGCATCAGGCTGCTGTCCTGCGTGACCATCCCGATTTGTCGGCGCAGACTGTCTTGGGTGACCTGCGCGATATCCTGACCGTCGATCAGAATGCGCCCCCCTTCGATATCGTAGAACCGCAAGAGCAACTTGATCAGGGTCGATTTGCCCGCACCCGAACGGCCGACGATCCCGACCTTGTCCCCCGCTTCAATCTGCAGGGACACGTGATCAAGGCCACCCTGCCCTTTACCATAATGGTGGCTCAGGGACTGAACCTCAATCCGGCCACTGTTCATGTGCAGATTTTGCGCGCCCTTCGCATCACGCAAAGCTAGTGGCTGCGCGATCGTCTCCAGCCCTTCGTCCACGACGCCGAGCTGCTGGAAGAAGCTACTGATCGCCCACATGATCCAACCCGTCATCGCGTTGAGCCGCAGGGTTAACGCCGTCGCCGCTGCCACGATCCCGACCGAAGCCGACCCCACGGTCCACAGATATAGCGCCCATCCGACCACGCCGACAATTAGCAGGCCATTCAAGGTCATCAGCATCAGATCCATAATCGTGTAGAGCCGCATTTCTTTGAAAAACGCCTGCCGCCCTTCTTCGATCACCTCTTTGGCGTAGTCGAGTTCTTGATCCTGATGGGCGAACAGCTTGACCGACTGGATGTTCGTGTAGGTGTCGACCACGCGGCCCGAAATTCGCGTGCGCATGTCGGCAGAGTATTTCGACGCAGGCGCAACCCGACGCATCACCCAGCGGACCAGTAGCAGAAACAGCCCGACCCACGCCAGAAGTGGCAACACCAAACGGCCATCACTGTCAGCCAGCAGGATCGCTGCACCGACAACATATGCCAATGCAAACGCGATCGCATCAAAGATCTGGAAAACAGCCTCGCCCGCCGCGGGGGGTGCCTGCATGATCCGGCCCGCAATCCGGCCCGCGAAATCATTCTCGAACCAGCCGACCGACTGGCGCAAAACATGCTTGTGCGCCCGCCACCGAAAGGCAGTCCCGAAATTCGGCAGGATCGCATTGTTCAGCAGCGCGACGTCCAGAAACTGAAGCAGGGGCCGAAGGATCAGAATAAAGGCCGCGACCGCCAAGACTTGCAGCCCTTGGGTCTGCCAAAACGTGGCGGGATCACCGGACAGCGCATCTACGAGATGCCCCATATAATAGATCAGCCAGACCTCGACCCCCGCCACAATGATCGCCGTCAGCGCGGCCCACGCGAACACCGCCCGAAACGGCCCAGACAGCCACCATAAGTAATCCCGCACCCTCCGGGGGGGCTGATCAGGCTCCGTATACGGAGCATAGGGATCAACGAGTTTTTCAAAAAACCGCATCATCGGGTCACCGCCTTGCTGTTATGCGAGGATGTAGCGCCCAAAGTTGATGGTCACATGTCGATTATTCGGGGCTGTTCAAGAGCTCTTCGCGCGTGAGCGAAAATTGCGCCTCTATCCAGCGTTTTTCAAGTTGCTTCAGACGCAGACCCAGTTGTGCACCCTGATAGGCTGGCATCAGATCAACCGCTTTGACTGGGAATTTGGCCGCGGCACTTTTGGCCACCGCAGGGCCATCCGTCATCGGCACCCCCATGAGCGCCGCCCGCAAAATCATCGCTTGCAGGCCCCGCTCTGCACCCAAGCGATACCCGATTTCATGAGCTGGTGCGCCCTCTGTCGCGGAGTCCCGCAATTCAGCGAGGGCTCGCGCCTCGGCCTTGGACAAGCGCAAGCGGGTGGCCGCCTCGCAATTTCCCAGCGATGCGAGACGGAGCATCGGATCGGGGGCCAACCCTGCCTCGGCCTCCAGATGGACGAGCGGCCCTAACGCGGTCGCATCCGCGCCTGGCAAAACTTGCATCAGCACACCAGATTGCGCCATTGCCGCGACTGCGCGTGTCGGCTCCGCTGCCGTCAATAATTTGCGCATCTCAGCGCCAAGCCGCTCTGCCGCCAGTTTCAAGATTCCATCAGACAATTCGGCACAGGCCGCCAAGCCGTCTGGGTCGATCCCCAGATCTGGATTTCCGTACCAGGCCGTAAAGCGGAAGAACCGCAAGATACGCAGGTAGTCCTCTTGGATGCGCTGATACGGGTCACCAATGAACCGAACGTGCCCTGCTTTTAGATCTGGCAAACCACCCAAGGGGTCCGCGATCACGCCACTCCGATCTGCATAAAGCGCATTCATGGTAAAATCCCGCCGCGCAGCGTCGTCGTCCATCGTATCGGCAAAGGCCACAACCGCATGACGGCCAAAGGTCTCGACATCGCGGCGAAAAGTCGTGACCTCGTGACCGATCCCACCGGAAACAACTGTGATGGTGCCGTGTTCAATACCGGTGGGGACAGGCTTGAGCCCTGCCTTCTGTGCCAGTTCCATGACGGTTTCGGGTCGCGCATCGGTGCAAATGTCGATGTCATCCACAGGCGCATTGATCAGAGCGTTGCGGACACAGCCTCCGACGAACCATGCCTGATAGCCGGCCTCAACCAACATCACGCACACCGCTTGGGTCGCGGGACGCTCTAGCCACGGGCCGGAAAGTTTCATGTGAAACGCTCCGCCAAGCCGCGCAGAACGCGCGCTGTCGCGCCCCAGATATAATAGGGCCCGTAGGGTACGGCAAAGTAATAGCGGCGAGACCCGCGCCAACGTCGACCGTGCACCATGAAATTCTCGGAATTGGTCACGTGCTGCATCGGCACGTGGAAAACCTCTGCCACTTCGCCCAGTTCGGGCACCGGAGTGAACCCGCTTCTTAGCACTCCGATGATTGGCGTCATGGTAAACCCTGTCACGGTCTCGTGCGGGGGCAGCGCGCCCAAAACCTCAACCGAGTTCCGAGGTAATCCGATTTCTTCGTGCGCCTCACGCAGAGCAGTGGCGACCAGATCGGCATCTGTTTCATCCTGCTTACCACCAGGAGCTGCGATCTGACCGGGGTGGTGTTTTAGGGCCGAGGACCGCTTGGTCAGCCAAAGCCGTGCACCCGAAGGAGACGCCTCGAACGCAAGCAAAACAGCGGCGGGGCGCAGTTTGCGACCTTCGGGCAAGACGACCTCTGGGTTGAGGTCGAAATCCGAGGACGGCGCGGCCTCTTTGGCCAGCGCCGCCGTCAATGTTGTGATCAGATCAGTCCTGCTGCTCATCAGAGCCGCCTTCGGGCTGCACCGCATCCTTGCCGACTGTCGCGGGGTCCAGATCGTAATGCGCGCCGCAGAACTGGCAGTCCGCTGTGATCCGGCCATCGTCTGTCAGCATGTGGGTCAAGTCCTTGGCTGAATAGATCGACAGGGTTTGACGCACGCGTTCCTCAGAGCAGGTGCACCCAAACTTCACGACCTGAGAGTCGAACACGCGCGGCTGCTCTTCGTGGAACAGTCGGATCAGAAGATCGGTGGGCGAAACAGTCGGGCCAATCAGTTCCATTTCTTCGACACTGTCGAGAAGGATGTTCGCGCGGTTCCAATTCTCTTCGTCGTCCCCGTGGACCAGATCGTTGGCTGTCAGGGTGCCGCCTTCGCCCGAGCCGCCTTCGCCACTAGCAAAGGGCGACGCTTTAGGCATGTGCTGCAGCATCACGCCGCCAGCACGCCAATACTCACCACGACCGCCTGGTTCGACCGAACGGCCAAAGTTAATCGAAAAGCGGGTCGGCAGCTGTTCAGACTGGGCAAAGTACCCTTCGGCCGCCGCAGACAGCGAGGTCGTGTTCAAGGGCGCAATGCCTTGGTAAGGCTGCATGTCGGGGCCTTGGTCAATCAGAACCGCAAAGTAGCCCTGCCCGATGTGATCAATCGGCGCCAAGGCGTTATCGATCCGATCTTCGTCATAGCTGGCATAGGCACGAATGCGGGCAGGCTCGCCCTCTTCTGTCGGACCATAATAATCCGTCGCGATCATCCGCACGGGGCCCTTGGACTGCACCTGCAGAGATAGCTTCCAGCGCAGCTTGATGGTCTGGCCGATCAAAGCGGTCAGACACGCCATCTCCGCGACCAAGGCTTCGACCACAGGTGGGTAGTTGTGCTGTTTCAGAATGCCATCGAGAACGCCGTCCAAACGGGCGACACGACCACGCACATCAGCGTTGTCCAACTGGAACGGCAATACCGTGTCGTCCCATGCGATTTTGTTTGCAATCATTTCGGGGTATCCTTACGCGCTTGGGGGATGGCATACCGCGCCCATATAAGGGCTACAAGCGTCTGTCCAAGAGGGATGGGCCTGATGCATCCCCAATTTGCAAAAACACATGGATCTGAAATGCGTAGATTTGGCGAGCCCCGCGACCTGACTGTTTCCTACACCAGACGCCCCGGAGCTTATGCGATCCTGATCCGCGACGGGCAAATTCTGCTGACATTTCAACAAAGCCCAGAGCCGGAGTTCCAGCTGCCCGGCGGCGGGATTGATCCGGGCGAGACCGCGATCCCTGCCCTTCACCGCGAAGTTTACGAAGAAACCGGTTGGAAAATCTCGACCCCTCAGAAAATCGGGACGTACAAGCGGTTCTGCTACATGCCCGACTACGACATCCACGCCGAAAAAATCTGCTCGATCTACGTTGCACGCCCAACCCAACGCGTCAGTCCGCCGATCGAAGAAGGGCATTTCGCGTTTTGGCTGCCCTTGGCCGAGGCTCCAGCGCTACTGGCCAACAGCGGGGATCGGTTCTTCCTCGATCGGGTTCTGGCCACTTTGTGATCCCGAGACATGCCAGAGGATTGCAGAGATATCGTCCTCGAAATCTTCGGTACCCGTGCGGTCGGCGAGATGCCACATAAGCGCATCAAGCGCCGCCCGTGGCCCATGATCCGCTAGGTCACCCAGAATGGTGCTTGTCTCTTGCTCTCCGAGCATAACCCCTGTGGTATCCTCGCTCTCGGAAATGCCGTCAGACAAAATCCACAATCGGTCGCCGGGCGCCAAGGTCGTGTCCACAGTCTCGTATTCTGCGCCTGAAATGAGCCCAACGGGCATGCCACCCTCGCCCAAAAACTCTGTTTGTCCGTTGGCGCGCAATACGATGGGATGAGGGTGTCCAGCCTGACAGAGCGACAAGGCACCGGTCCGCAGATCCATATGCGCCAGAACCATTGTAGCGTAATGATCCGTGCATATTTCCTTGAGCAGACGCTCATTCAGGCGCGCAACGGCGATGTGCGGGGCACATGGACGATATCCCTCTGAGGTCTTTTCGAAGGCCACATTTGACCCCAGATGCCCGGGCGAGAGGTACGCTGCAAGCCGCGCTGTCATCAGCGCACTGCTGATCCCATGCCCCGAAACATCAATCGCATACATCAGGACTTGCTCGGGACCGGACGGCACAAAACCAACCAGATCACCGCCAACATGCCCCGAAGGCCGCAGCATCAAGGCAATTTGTCCAACCCCAAAATCCTTGAACCTCTCTGGGACCAGTGACTGCTGCAACTGGCGCGCCTCAGTGAGTTCCTGCTCTTGCGCTTCATAGAGCCCCTTAAGCTCACTTAGCGCAGAGCACAGACGAGAATTGTTCTCCCGCAGTTGCTCTTGCATCTGCAAGATGCGCTCTCCGGCCAAAAGACGCGACTCCAGCTCCTCTATATTGACGGGCTTGGTCAAAAAGTCATCGGCACCACAGTTCAGTCCCTCGGCCACTGCGCCCTTTTCGCTGCGCGATGTCAGCAGAATAAAATATCCGTAGCGGTCTGCTGACATCTGCCGAAACGCGCGGCAAAACTCGATACCGTCCATGCCAGGCATCATCCAGTCACTCAAAATAATATCCGGCGAGTCTGCGGCGCACATCCGTAGCGCGGTCGCACCACACTCTGCCTCTGACACCTCGTATCCGCGTTTTGTCAGCATCACCCGCAGGATGCGCCGCTGCAACGCGCTGTCATCCACCACAAGGATTTTGAACGGACGGCCCATGCTACCCTGCGATGTGCCCAAGGGGCGATCATCTGAAATCATATCGGTTGTCCCATTACCCACGGGACTCAGCACTCGCAGAGCCGTCTTAATCAGAGGTAAAACGTAAAATTCTGCGGGTTTGGGTCGATTATTTACTTGAAAGTAAGAGACGTCGTGCCAGCTTTGGAACAGGTGTATAGGGGCAACTAATAAATGATTGATTGGGATCGCATCAAAGAATTGCGCGACGAGATCGGAGCCGAAGATTTTGCCGAAGTGGCAGAAATGTTCGTGTCAGAGGTTGATGCATCCATCGACACCCTGCGGACCTCGCCGAACATGGGCACATTGGGCGAAGATTTGCACTTCCTCAAAGGCAGCGCCCTGAACCTTGGCTTCGCGGAATTGTCCCGTCTGTGCCAAGAAGGCGAAATTGCCGCGCGAGCTGGCAACCCCGAAACTGTGGACATTGGCCAGGTCGTTTCGACCTACGATGCTTCTAAAGAACAGTTTTTGAACAGCGCCCTCGTCAAGGGCGCTGCCTGATCAAATCAGGAACTGCGCGAGCAGATCGTCGTTCGTGATGTCTGTATAGACAAATCCTGCGGCATCCAACTTGGCGAAGAACCCAGCAAAGTTGCTTGCATCATCTGTCTCGATCCCGATCAGGACGGAACCAAAATTGCGCGCTGACTTCTTCAGGTACTCGAAACGCGCGATATCGTCCTTGGGGCCCAAGAGGTTCAAGAACTCTTTCAAGGCACCCGGACGCTGGGGGAGTCGCAGGATGAAGTACTTCTTCACGCCCGAATAGCGCTGCGCCCGCTCTTTGACCTCTGGCAGACGCTCGAAATCAAAGTTTCCGCCCGAGGCGACACAGACCACAGTTTTCCCGCGAACCTGATCGCGGATGTCCGCTAGAACGTCGATTGCCAAGGCGCCGGCGGGCTCCAGTACGACCCCTTCGACATTCAACATATCGAGGATGGTGACGCAGATCCGATCCTCTGGCGCAGCAAAGACTTTGTTCACCGGCAGATTCTTCAGAATCTCAAAGGGCTTGGCCCCGATCTGGGCTACCGCCGCGCCGTCCACAAAACTGTCCACACGTTTCAGCTTCATCGGGCGGCCCGCTTTGAGCGCTTCGCTCAAGCTCATACCGCCCAATGGCTCGACCAAGCTGTAATCCGTGCTTTCCCCAAAATAGTTGTACACACCCGAAGACAAACCGCCTCCGCCCACAGGCAGCACGATTTGATCCGGCGCGCGCCCCAAGGCTTTCTCGATTTCAACTGCCACACTGGCCTGTCCCTCTATCACGTCGGGATCGTCAAAGGGTGACAGGAAATGCGCACCTGCCTCGGTGCAATAAGCCTGCGCTGCGGCCAGAGTGTCGTCGAAATAATCCCCGATCAGCCGGATCTCGACCGCATCCCCGCCAAAAGTCCGCGTTTTCATGATTTTCTGCTGCGGGGTGGTCACAGGCATATAGATCACGCCTTTGACCCCGAAATGACGGCACATGTAGGCCACGCCCTGCGCGTGGTTGCCCGCGCTGGCGCAGACAAACACGTTGCTGTCGGGATTGTTCGCCAAGACCTTGCGCATAGAATTTAGCGCGCCGCGGATCTTGTAACTGCGGACAGGGCTCAGATCCTCGCGCTTGAGCCAGATATCGGCGTCGTAGCGCTTGGAGAGGTAATCGTTACGGAGCAAGGGTGTTGCGGGGAACACCTCGCGCATGGCGGCTTCGGCGGCTTGGGCCAGAGTGCGAAAATCGGTCATGCCGATATCTGTGGCTCAACCGCCGATCCCGCGCAAGGCGTCAATCTGCCAGAGGGCGCTCTTGGACAAAGTGACCGTAGAACGTGGTCAACAGGCTGACTGTCACCAGCGTCAGGAACCAGCTGGCCGCAATTTGTGCCAACAGTCCAAGGAACGGGATCAGCGATCCGATCAGAACCACTGGAATTTGGATCGCCAGCATCAGCATGAACTGCAGCAGAACAAGCAGGATGATCGAGCTAAACAGCCCGCGCGTCTGGTGCCATGCGTCGCGAATGGACAGCGACTCGCCCACAGCTACCGCAGGCAGGACAGGGCAAAGACGATAGAACAGTGCGCCGACAAACAGCATGCCCGCTAAACCAAAAAACACGGCAATCGGGGGGGCAAAAACTGCAGTGATGGTGACGGACAGGCCAACACACAAAGCCGCTGCAATCACAATCGCCATGATCAGCAGAGATTTGCCAAAGTATCGGCCCACAGCTGGGGCGTTCCACGTGGGCAACCAACCGCTCGGCATCTCTTCGAGCAGGACATAGCGGTGCCACGCGACGGCGATCCACATGCTGATAATGATGTAGGCCGCAATCAGCACGATCGACAGCAGCATGTTTGTCGGAGACATCCCAAATTCACCATGAGCCATCCCGTTGCCCATGCCGCCTTGGGGCATCTGGCTCGAGATCGAGAAATCGAACACTGCGATGATCAGGTAAAGCACGCCAGAAATTTTCAGCGCCTCGCGCCAGTTGCGCGCCACTATCAGCACCGCGTGTCGAAACAACATCCAAGCCGTCATATGCTCACCCTTAACTAGAAGTCTGTGCCTTGAATCGCGTGGATCATCTGGCCGGTCAACAACTTCACGCACGATTTCCGCGCGCAGTAGACCGGAAAACACAGGATTCTAGCGGCTCAACTTGCCCCCGCGCAGAAAACCCGCTATCGGCCCATTGTCCGATTAAAGGGGAATTCTTCATGTCCGCGCCCAAAAAAGTCGTCCTGGCCTATTCCGGTGGCCTTGATACCTCGATCATCCTGAAATGGCTCCAGACCGAATACGGCTGCGAAGTCGTGACCTTTACCGCTGACCTCGGTCAGGGCGAAGAGCTGGAACCTGCTCGCAAGAAAGCCGAGCTTCTGGGGATCAAGCCTGAAAACATCTACATCGAAGATGTCCGCGAAGAGTTTGTTCGTGACTTTGTCTTCCCCATGTTCCGCGCAAATGCGGTCTACGAAGGCCTGTACCTTCTGGGCACCTCGATCGCGCGTCCGCTGATTTCGAAGCGTCTGGTCGAGATCGCAGCCGAGACCGGAGCTGACGCTGTGGCACACGGCGCAACCGGCAAGGGCAACGACCAAGTTCGTTTCGAACTGGCCGCCTACGCGCTGAACCCCGACATCAAAGTAATTGCGCCCTGGCGTGAGTGGGACCTGTCCAGCCGGACCAAGCTGATCGAGTTCGCTGAAAAGCACCAGATCCCGATCGCCAAGGACAAGCGCGGCGAAGCGCCCTTCTCGGTCGACGCGAACCTCTTGCACACCTCGTCCGAGGGCAAGGTTCTGGAAGACCCCGCAGTCGAAGCACCCGATTACGTCTATCAGCGGACCGTCCACCCCGAGGACGCCCCCAATGAACCCGAGTTCATCGAAGTTGGTTTCGAAAAGGGCGACGCAGTCAGCATCAACGGCGAGGCGATGAGCCCCGCAACCATCCTGACCAAGCTGAACGAACTGGGTGGCAAGCATGGCATCGGCCGTTTGGACCTGGTCGAGGGTCGCTTTGTTGGCATGAAGTCGCGCGGCATCTACGAAACGCCCGGCGGCACCGTCCTGCTCGAGGCACACCGCGGTATCGAACAGATCACTCTGGATCGCGGCGCAGCCCACCTGAAGGACGAGTTGATGCCCCGTTATGCAGAGCTGATCTACAACGGCTTCTGGTACTCGCCCGAGCGTGAAATGCTGCAGGCTGCCATCGATAAGAGCCAAGAGCATGTCGACGGCACCGTACGTCTGAAGCTATACAAAGGCTCTGTTCGCACTGTTGGCCGCTGGTCGGACAACAGCCTCTACTCCGAAGCGCACGTGACCTTTGAAGAGGATGCAGGCGCCTACGATCAGAAGGACGCGGCAGGCTTCATCCAGTTGAATGCACTGCGTCTGAAACTGCTGGCCGCCCGCAAGCGCCGCAACAAATCGTAAGTGCAGGACGCACCGTCAGTCTTGATTTGGCTCGCTTCGGCGGGCCATTTCTTTTTCTGAACTCATCAGTTTAGAGGTTTCCTAATGAGCACAACGCTCCAAGACATTGCGGACCGCGTCGCGCCCGTTCTGGCCACCAGTACCAATGAGAAAAGCCTGAAGATCGACTGCGGTGCAGACGGCATTATGGTGCTGGACCGCCAAGAGGTCGCGATGGAGGACCGCCCCGCGGAATGCACCATCAAAATCTCGCTCGAAAACCTGAAAAAGCTGCTCAAGGGCCAACTGAACCCGATGACTGGTGTCATGATGGGTAAAATGAAAGTCAGCGGCAATCCGTCCGCCGCAATGGAACTGGCCAAGTTCCTGAAATGAAAAAGGGCCCGCCAAAGCGGGCCCAGTTCGCCTAATCGAGTGGTGGTTATTGTGCGGTGATAACCTTCATAACCAGTGCATCGTCGACTTTGATCGGACCATCTTCTTTGGCGCCAAGGGTGTATTCAAACACACCGGTCGACATGCCACCGTCTTCGCCGTGGACCATCAGCATCAGCATATCGCCAGTTGCGACATCTTCCTGCAGGATCGCTGCAACGTCGGTGTTCTCACCTTCGCGCAGGGGGGCGTAGCCGACGACGGGGCCGGGCTTCATTTCCGAGTCAGTGCGGTGAACAACCATCCAGCCGTTCGCAGGCGCCATGACTTTGGAGGCCGAGACAACACCGTTCGAAACGGACTGGTCTGCGGCGTCAACCATGGGAGCCATGCCGTGGCCCGCTGCAAATGCGGTTGTCGCGGTAATCGAAGCTGCGGCGGCTGCAATCAAAAAAGTCTTCAAGGAAAAATCCTCCCGGTTCAGAGAGAGCACTCTTTGCCCTCTTTCTGATAGGGTTACGCTCGGGAACGATCATTTGGACGCATCGAGAGTGTTCACGACAGATCACGTAAAAGAGAGCGCCATCTTCTGCATCTGTTCGTAGTGCGGCATGGCCCCATCTACGAGAGGCTGCAAAGCTTCGGGGACATCAGGCAGCGGCCCCTCGACACCGGCAAAACCTGTCGATTGATGCACAGCGCCGTACCAGTGCGCAGCCCAAACGCCGTCGTCGGGATGCGGACCAGCGGGCCAATGCAACATAGATGGGTCAAATTCCAACCCAACCGCATCACACATGGCCCGCAGCCCCGCCTCTGGCGCACGGCGGATGTCAGCACTGTCGATAACCACAGGTGCGATACCTTTGGCCATCAGCTGGTTGCACAGTTCGTACTGCTGAACGAACCCGATGCTGTCTAGCGTCACGTTGTCATACTTCGCGGAAAAGCTCGCAACGACCCGCGCAGGATGGCGGATCAGAAACACGTTGGTGCACTCTTCGATGAATTCCCTCGGAATGCCGTCTATCATGTGCTGCGACATATGCTTGTGGTAGACGTGCGGCTTTGCCGTCGGGGCCAGTAGGCCAGCAATGACCTGATCGGGATCGGTGGGCTGGCTGGCAATGATCTGGTCCCCCATCGGATGGATCAAACCCGTTTTCGCCAGATACGCGGCATAAAACGGTTCATCCACAGCGGTAAAA
This sequence comes from Donghicola eburneus, assembly GCF_900115865.1. Classification (GTDB taxonomy): domain Bacteria; phylum Pseudomonadota; class Alphaproteobacteria; order Rhodobacterales; family Rhodobacteraceae; genus Donghicola; species Donghicola eburneus. The sequence continues at coordinate 166,733 of NZ_FOXY01000004.1, forward strand.
TCCTCTCTGTGGCCAAAAGCGTACATCATCGCAGTCGACAGATTACGGGGGCCTGACCAGACAGCGAGCCTCATTCGCCCGCCTCCTTGGCGACCAAAGCTTTGTAGAGGTCTCGGATGCGCTGGGTCATCGGCCCCATCTCGCCCGAGCCGATTTGGCGCCCGTCAATCGACCCAACAGGCGTCTGCGCCCCGAATGTGCCCGTCAAGAAAGCTTCGTCCGCGCCGTAGGTGTCAACGAGGCTATAGTTGCGTTCGAACACAGGGATACCCGCCTCTCGACAGACTTGAATAACCTTGGCGCGGGTGATGCCGTTCATGCAGTAGTCACCCGTGCTGGTCCAAACCTCTCCCTTGCGGACGATGAAAAAGTTGCAGGCGTTCGTGGTGTTGACGAATCCATGGACGTCCAGCATCAGCGCCTCGTCCGCGCCTGCCTTTTCCGCCGCGATACAGGCGAGAATGCAATTCAGCTTGGAATGGCTGTTGAGTTTCGGGTCTTGGGTCATAGGCAGCCCGCGCTGATGCGGGACTGTCGCCAGACGGATGGGACGCGGAATTTTGGGCTGCGAATGCTCCATGATGATCACCACAGTGGGTCCCTGCTGGGACAGCGATGGGTGCTGAAACGGGCGCGTCTTGATCCCCCGTGTCACCATCAAGCGCGCATGGGCATCGGTGTGCATGTTGTTTACGGCGCGCGTTTCTTCCAGAGCTGCGAAAACCTCGGCCCGCGTCATGCCGATATCGAGATCAATGGCGAGCGACGCCTCGAACAGGCGGTCCAAATGATCATCCACGAAGGCCCACTTGCCATTGTACAGGCGCAGACCTTCCCAAATGCCGTCCCCAAGCATGAAGCCGCTGTCGTAGACACTCACCAGCGCCTCGGCCTTGGGCTTTAAGGCACCGTTCACGTAGATCAGGATCTCTTCGTTGCGGGGGTCGTCCTGCGATTGGTGGGTCGAGACTTGGTCTGTGTCGGTCATTCTGCGCGCCTTTTCCATATCGGTTTGGCCGCAGACTGATCTTGCCTCCTGACGAAGGCAAGTGGCTGTACATGATGAATCGAACAGAGGTCAGACCGAAACGATCTGATCAGCTTTGGCTGGACCCGAAAGAGGCGTCCTGAACCTCTTTGAGATCAGGAATAACATCCGCTGTCCCCAAACGCTGCACCATGAGCGAAGCAGCGCGCTGCGCCAAATCGATTGCCTGAGGAATGGTCATCCCTCGGTCCAGACTGGCCAGAACATAGCCGGTAAAGGTGTCACCCGCGCCCGTGGTATCCACAACGTCGGCCGGATAGCTCGGGAATTCAGTGACCTCGTCGCCATGATGCCATGCGCAGCCTTTGCCGCCCTTGGTGACGATGATATCGGCGATCGGCAGGCTCGAAAGCGTGGTGTTCATCTCGTCCTGCAACTGCTGCGCTTCAATCTCGTTCAGGAACAGCAGATCAGCACGCGGCGCGATTTGCGCAGCATCTTTGGCAACGAAGGGCGCCGCGGCATAGGCGACCTTCATGCCCACCTGCTTTGCCATATCGGTCGCCTCTTGCAAGCCGTTGGTTTCGTTCTGCATCAACAGCCAGTCTTGCGGCCCGCCTTCGCAGATCGCGGCAGCAATCATCTTTTCCGTGATTTCAATATTCGCGCCGGGCAGGATCAGGATACTGTTTTCACCCTCAGGATCGACAGAGATGATTGCGTGCCCCGTTGGCACGTCCAGTGTCGAGACGTGGCGCGTGTCGACCCCGTATTCCAGCAAACGGTCCGTCGCCCACGTGCCATCCTCGCCGATAGCGCCGATGTGAAACACGCGCCCAGCCGCGCGGGCGCAGGCCACTGACATGTTTGCGCCCTTGCCCCCTAGACCGCGTGTTACAGAACTGGCCGCCAGCGTTTCGCCCGGTTGGGGCAGGTGCGGGACTTGATAGGTGTAGTCCGCGTTGATCGATCCAAGATTGAAAACGGTCATCTGCGCCCCCTGAAGCAATGATCTGAAACGCATAAAACGCCCGCGAGGGGCGTTTTACAATGGTTTGCGCTATGTTTCTAACTTAGCCGACTTTGCAGGCCGCCAGAAGCGCCATGTTCAGAATGTCAGTCTCTGTCATGTTGGTCGAGCAGATCTGGATCGACTGGTCCACGCCGGTCAGGATCGGTCCGATCACAGTCGCGCCACCCATTTCCTGCATCAACTTGACCGAGATGCTAGCCGAGTGACGGGCAGGCACGACCAGAATGTTCGCTGGCCCCGACAGACGGCTAAAGGGATAGGCCTCTGCTGATTTCGGGTTCAGTGCCACATCCACAGTCATCTCGCCTTCGAATTCGAAGTCCACGCCGCGATCTTCGAGCACTTTGGGCGCCAACGCCATCTTTTCTGCGCGCTCCGAGCGGGGATAGCCAAAGGTCGAGAAGCTGACGAACGCCACGCGGGGCTCAAGGCCCAGATGACGGGCCACGCCTGCACCGCGCTCTGCAATGTCAGCCAGATCGCTGGCTTCGGGCCATTCGTGGACCAGCGTGTCACCGATCAATACGATTTTACCATTGCGCAGCAGCGCAGTGATACCAGCCGCACCATGTTTCGCATCTGCATCGAACACGTGGTTGATCAACTCAAGCACGTGGGCCGATTTGCGGGTCGCACCGGTGACCAGACCGTCGCCGTGACCGTGCGCCAGCATCAGGGCCGAGAACACGTGACGATCACGCGCCGCGAGACGGTGGATGTCGTGACGGTCGTAGCCTTTGCGCTTCAGGCGCTCGTACAGGAACTCTTTGTAGGTCTCGAGGTGACGGGTGTTCGCCGCGTTCACGATTTCCAGTTCGCGAACGGCATCGCCCATGCCTGCGGCTTCGAGCTTTTCCTTCACGTCTGCTTCGCGGCCAACGACCAAGGCTTTGCCCAGACCCGAACGCTGGTACTGCACAGCCGCGCGCAGAACGCGAACGTCGTCACCCTCGGCAAAGATCATGCGCGCCTGTGCAGCTTTTGCGCGGGCATGGATGCCGCGCAGGATGCTGGCGGTCGGGTCCATGCGGCCCTTGAGCGAAACCTCGTAGGCGTCCATGTCGATAATCGGACGGCGCGCCGCGCCGGTGTCCATACCGGCCTTCGCCACTGCGGGCGGAATGCGGTAGATCAGACGCGGGTCGAACGGGGTCGGGATGATGTAGTCACGACCAAACGACAAGTTGCGGCCATAGGCCAACGCCACTTCGTCCGGAACGTCCTCGCGGGCCAGTTCAGCCAGAGCTTCGGCGCAGGCGATCTTCATCTCGTCGTTGATGGCACGAGCGTTGATGTCCAGCGCACCGCGGAACAGGTAGGGGAAGCCCAGTACGTTGTTCACCTGGTTCGGGTAGTCACTGCGTCCAGTCGCGACGATTGCATCGACGCGAACTTCGTGCGCCTCTTCCGGAGTGATCTCGGGATCGGGGTTCGCCATCGCAAAGATCACGGGATTGTCTGCCATGGACGCCACCATGTCGGGGGTCACAGCGCCCTTGACCGATACGCCAAGGAACACGTCCGCGCCGTTCATCGCCTCTTCCAGCGTGCGCAGGTCAGTTTTCACCGCGTGGGCCGATTTCCACTGGTTCATGCCTTCGGTGCGGCCCTGATAGATCACGCCCTTGGTATCACAGACGATGCAGTTCTCGTGACGTGCACCCATGGATTTCAGCAGTTCGATACAGGCGATGCCCGCAGCACCCGCGCCGTTCAGAACGATCTTCACATCCTCGATCTTCTTGCCGCTGATGTGCAGGGCGTTGATCAGGCCGGCGGCACAGATCACGGCGGTGCCGTGCTGGTCGTCGTGGAAGACGGGGATGTCCATCTCTTCTTTCAGGCGCTGCTCGATGATGAAGCATTCGGGCGCCTTGATATCCTCGAGGTTGATGCCGCCAAAGGTCGGGCCCATCAGTTTCACGGCGTTGATGATCGCATCGGGATCTTCGGTATCCAGTTCGATGTCGATCGAGTTCACGTCGGCAAAGCGTTTGAACAGAACCGACTTGCCTTCCATCACGGGCTTGGACGCCAGCGCGCCAAGGTTGCCTAGACCCAGAACAGCCGTCCCGTTCGAGATCACCGCCACAAGGTTGCCCTTTGTGGTGTAGTCATATGCGACCTCGGGGTTCGCTGCGATTTCCTCGCAGGGAACAGCCACGCCGGGCGAATAAGCCAGCGACAGGTCGCGCTGTGTGGTCATGGGAACGGTCGCAGTCACCTCGAACTTGCCGGGGGTGGGGTTCAGGTGAAAGGCCAGAGCCTCTTCGCGGGTGACTTTATTCTTCGACATTCTCATTTCCCTCAGTGGAGCGCGTAGGTCCCTAACCCCTTGTTTCGGCTGTCTCAACAGTCGGCCACAATGGTTGCGCTAACAAACGCGTATTCCCTTCATTCGATTTGCGATTTCGCAGTTTATTTCGAGATGTTCAACACATAATTATCAAAAATGATCTATTTTTGTAATTAAGTTACTCTGTGGGTGTATCCAATGTTTTGCCTTTTGGCGCTGGCCCTGACAGGGTATCCCCTCTGGAAACGGGACCAGAGTTAACACGACCAGAGGCAGCATGGCAGCAACCGGCGTTACGCCGATGATGGCGCAGTATTTGGAAATCAAAGAGGCTCATCCGGGGTCTCTGCTGTTCTATCGCATGGGCGATTTCTACGAGCTATTCTTTGACGACGCCGTCGCTGCGGCAGAGGCGCTGGATATCGCGCTAACCAAACGCGGCAAGCACGAGGGCGACGACATCCCCATGTGCGGCGTTCCTGTGCACGCGGCCGAAGGGTATTTGCTGACCTTAATCCGCAAGGGCTTCCGCGTCGCCGTCTGCGAGCAGATGGAAGACCCCGCCGAAGCCAAGAAGCGCGGATCGAAGTCTGTCGTGAAACGCGGCGTCGTGCGTCTGGTGACGCCTGGCACACTGACTGAGGACTCGCTTCTAGAAGCGCGCCGCCATAACTATCTGGCCGCGCTGACCGAGGTCCGCGGCGAAGTCGCTTTGGCCTACTCCGACATTTCGACCGGCGAGTTGCGGGTGGTGTCCCTGCCCGAGGTCCGGATCGGGCCGGAATTGGCGCGCCTGATGCCGCGCGAGGTTCTGCTGAGCGACAACAAAGAAGAAGATTGGGCCGAGCTAATTGAGGACAACGGCGCCGCGCTGACGCCCTTGAGCCGCGCCGCGTTTGACAGCACTGCCGCCGAGGGGCGCCTGTGCAAGCTCTACAAGGTCGACACGCTCGATGCCTTTGGCAGCTTTACTCGTGCCGAATTGTCCGCGTTAGGTGCGATCGTCGAGTATCTGGACATCACGCAGAAAGGTACCCTGCCCCTGTTGCGCGCGCCCGTGCGCGAGGCTCAGGACCGTGTGGTGCAGATCGATGCCTCGACCCGCCGCAATCTGGAACTGACCCGCAGTCTGTCGGGTGGGCGTCAGGGATCGCTGCTGTCTGTCGTGGACCGCACGGTGACCGCCGGTGGCGGCCGCTTGCTAGAGCGTCGCCTGTCGGCCCCGTCGCGCGTATTGGATGAAGTGCAACGCCGCCAAGAAGCCGTTGCCTATGCCGTCGATCATACGATCACGGCAAATCAATGGCGCGAGAGCCTGCGCCGCGTGCCCGATCTGGACCGCGCGCTGTCCCGTTTGTCGCTGGATCGCGCGGGTCCCCGCGACCTGACCGCTGTTCGGAACACCATCACCCAATCTCTGGATCTGGCCGAGACCTTGTCGCAGTTGGACCTGCCCCCGCTGCTGTCCCAATTGACGGTAGACATGGCCCAGCAAGAGGAGCTGCTGGATCTGCTAGATCAGGCACTGATCGCGGAGCCGCCTCTGCTGGCACGGGACGGTGGTTTCATCGCAGCCGGATTTCATGCCGAACTGGACGAAGCTCGCACCCTGCGCGACGAAGGCCGCGGGGTCGTCGCCGGCCTGCAAGCCCAGTATGCCGAAGAGACAGGCATCTCGAGCCTGAAGGTCAAACACAACAACGTCCTTGGCTACTTCATCGAATGCACCGCGACCCACGGTGAAAAGATGCTAGGGATGGGCGAACGGTTCATTCACCGCCAGACCACCGCGAACGCCCTGCGCTTTACCACTGTCGAGCTGTCCGATCTGGAGACACGCATCCTGAACGCGGGTGGCCGCGCGCTAGAGATCGAGAAGCGCCTGTTCGAGGACCTGCGCCAGGCCATTCTGGAGCAAGCCGCCCCGCTGGGGTCGATGGCCCGTGCCTTAGCCGAGTTGGATCTGACGACTGCTCTGGCCGATTTGGCCCGCAGCGAAGATTGGTGCCGTCCTGTGATCGACGACAGCCGGACCTTCCGCATTGATGCAGGTCGGCATCCTGTGGTCGAGGCCGCTTTGAAGTCGGACGGTGATCCCTTTGTCGCGAATGACTGCGAACTGTCCCCGTCCCCACGGGACGGTGCTGCGATCTGGCTGCTGACCGGTCCGAACATGGCGGGTAAGTCGACATTCTTGCGCCAGAATGCGCTGATTGCTTTGCTGGCGCAGATGGGCGGGTTCGTCCCCGCGCAGTCCGCGCATATTGGTCTGGTGAGCCAGATCTTTAGCCGCGTGGGTGCGTCGGACGATCTGGCTCGTGGTCGCTCGACGTTTATGGTCGAGATGGTCGAAACGGCTGCGATCCTGAATCAGGCCGATGACCGAGCGCTGGTGATCCTCGACGAGATCGGGCGCGGTACGGCGACCTACGACGGTCTGTCGATTGCTTGGGCCACGATGGAGCACCTACATGACGTGAACCGCTGCCGTGCTCTGTTCGCAACCCACTATCACGAAATGACCGCCCTGACCGAAAAACTGAACGGCGTGGAGAACGCGACTGTCAGCGTCAAGGAATGGGAAGGCGAAGTTATCTTCCTGCACGAGGTCAAACGCGGCGCAGCCGACCGGTCCTATGGTGTTCAGGTGGCCCGTCTGGCGGGCCTGCCCACGAGCGTCGTGGAACGGGCCCGTGTCGTGCTAGAGGCGCTGGAGGAAGGCGAACGTCAGGGCGGCGGATCAAAGCAAAAGGCGCTGATCGACGACCTTCCCTTGTTCGCTGCGATCCCACCTGCACCGCCACCGGCTGCCAAACCGGCTCCGTCGCCTGCTCTCGAGATGCTGGAGAAAATCCATCCCGACGAGTTGACCCCACGCGAGGCACTGCAACTCCTCTACGATCTCAAAGAAAAGGCCCGCCAGTAACGGCGGGCCTTTGGCATTCCAGAGATGCGCTGAAAATCAGGCGGGGTTCGACGATACGCCAACCTGAGCGGCACGCAGCAGACGGTCGTGCAGCATGAAGCCAACGGCGCTGACCTGAATGATCTCGCCCTTTTTGGTGTTCGGCACAGGAGCCTCGAACATCGCTTCGTGGACGTTCGCATCAAACTGCTCACCCACCGCAGGCTCGATCACAACAAGACCATGCTTCGAGAAGGTGTTGTTCAATTCGCGCAGTGTCAGCTCAACGCCTTCGATCAGGATCGCGTTGTCCTCTTTCGAGGTTTCCTCGGCGGCCTTCAGCGCGCGCTGCAGGTTGTCGTAAACCCCCAGCAGATCGCGGGCCAGACGGGTGCTGCCATACTTCTCGGCATCACGGCGATCCTTGTCAGCACGCTTGCGGGCGTTCTCAGCCTCGGCCAGTGCGCGGACATAGCGATCTTTGAAATCGTCGCGTTCCGCTTTCAGGGCATCGTATGCTTCGCCCTTGGCAGCTTCTTCGTCGATATCGATCAGCTCTTCGCTGTCATTTTCGTCTTCGCCATACAGCTCTTCTTCGAGAGCCTCGACATCATCAAGGAAGTCTTCGTTCTTCGGCTCAGCCATTGCTTACCTCTCAGTCCGGTCAGAGATCATGCGCCCTACCAGCTGAGCTGTGTAGTCCACAAGGGGCACGATCCGACCATAGTTCAAGCGCGTGGGTCCGATGACCCCGACCGCACCAATAATCTTTCGGTCAGCGTTCATATAAGGAGAGACGACCAGAGAGGAACCCGAAAGTGAAAAAAGTCTGTTCTCCGAGCCAATAAAAATGCGCACGCCTTCGCCTTCTTCGGTCAGTTGAAGGAAATCGGCCAAATCACGTTTGCGCTCCAGATCGTCGAACAGTACGCGGATCAGTTCCAGATCGTCTTGGCCCGTCTCTTCGAGCAGATTCGCGCGGCCACGGACGATCAGGCGTTCGGGGCCATCGCCCTCTTCGCTCCAGACTGCGAGCCCGGATTCGACCATGGCATGGGCCAGTGCGTCGATCTCTTGGCGGCGGGTGCTGATCTGGTCGCGGACATCGCGCCGCAGCTCGGACAGGGTTTTGCCCTCTGCCAGCGCGTTCATGAAATTCGCGGCCTCGCGCATGCTGCTCGGGGTCTGGCCTACAGGCGGAGTGAACACGCGGTTCTCAACATGCCCGTCTGCGAACACCAACACCACGAGCGCCCGCTCTGGTGTCAGAGACACGAACTCAATATGCTTGATCGGCGCTTCGTGCTTGGGAGCCAGAACCAGACTGGCGCCTTTGGTGACCCCAGACAACGCCGACCCAATCCGGTCCAGCATCATGCCCACATCATCACTGTTTCCGCCTAGGGTCGCGCTGATCTTTTCGCGGTCCTGATCAGAGGGTGCCGTCACCTCGAGTAAACCATCAACGAACATACGCAGCCCCATCTGGGTCGGCACGCGGCCCGCGCTGGCATGGGGACTACCGATCAGCCCCATGTACTCCAGATCTTGCATCACATTCCGGATCGTCGCAGCGCTGACCTTTTCGTTCATAGTACGCGTTAGGGTCCGGCTACCCACCGGATCGCCGCTTTCCAAGTAACCTTCGACCACACGGCGAAAGACCTCGCGCGAGCGGTCGTTCATCTCTTCGAGAAGTTTTCTGCCTTCGTGCATTTGCATCTCCTTAGGACGCACTAAAATTCGCCTGAAGGAAATCGTCAATCGGGGTTGCCACCCTATCCGACGCGGGCGTATGCCCGACGCAACAATTACAGGGGAATTATTATGCGACCTTCTGGACGTGATCTAAACGAGATGCGCGAAATTTCAATTGAAACCAACGTGACCAAGCATGCCGAAGGCTCCTGCTTGATCAAGGTTGGGGACACTCATGTGATGTGCACCGCCACGCTCGAACCCCGCGTGCCCCCGTTCATCAAGGGTTCGGGTCTGGGTTGGGTCACTGCCGAATACGGCATGCTGCCCCGATCGACCACCTCGCGGATGCGCCGCGAAGCGACCACTGGCAAGCAAGGCGGCCGCACCGTCGAAATCCAGCGCCTGATTGGCCGCAGCCTGCGCGCCGGTGTGGACCGCGTTGCCATGGGCGAGCGTCAGATCACCATCGACTGTGACGTGATCCAAGCGGACGGTGGCACCCGCTGTGCCTCGATCACCGGTGGTTGGGTTGCCCTGCGTCTCGCGGTCAACAAGCTGATCAAGGCGGGCGACATCAAAACCGATCCGCTGATCTCTCCGGTCGCGGCAGTCAGCTGTGGCATCTATGCGGGTCAGGCTGTGCTCGACCTCGACTACCCCGAGGACTCGGCTGCGGGCGTTGACGGCAACTTCGTCATGCTTGGCAACGGCCAGATGATCGAGACCCAGATGTCGGCCGAGGGCGCGACCTACTCTCGGGCGCAGATGAACCAGCTGCTGGACCTAGCGGACAAAGGCATCGCCGAACTGGTCGCAGCCCAAGAGGCCGCCTGCGCATGACCCGGAAATTCGAAGGCGATACGATCCTATTCGCAACCCACAACGCCGGTAAGCTGGAGGAGATGCGGGCCCTGCTCGCTCCCTTCAACATCACTGTCGTCGGCGCCAAGGAAAAGGGTCTGCCCGAACCAGAAGAGACCGGCACAACCTTTGTCGAGAATGCTCGCATCAAGGCCCACGCCGCCGCCAAGGCGACCGGCCTACCTGCTCTGTCCGACGACAGCGGCATCGCGGTGGATGCGCTGGACGGTGCCCCCGGTGTCTATACCGCCGACTGGTCCGAGACTCCGAATGGGCGCGACTTCGTCATGGCGATGACCAAGACCTACAACCTACTTGAAGAAAAGAACGCGCCAGAGCCGCGCACATGCCGCTTCTGCTGCACGCTGGTTCTGGCGTGGCCCGATGGCGCCGATGACGTCTTCGAAGGCACGATCGAAGGGCAGTTTGTTTGGCCCATGCGCGGTGCCGAAGGTCACGGCTACGACCCGATCTTTATGCCCAACGGCTACGACATCACCCTCGGCGAGATGGACCCCGCCGAGAAAAACCGCATCAGCCACCGAGCTGACGCCTTCAAAAAGTTCGTGGACGCCTGCTTTGGCTGAGGACTGGCGTAACGGGGGGTTTGGCCTCTACATCCACTGGCCATTCTGTATGGCCAAATGCCCCTACTGCGATTTCAACAGCCACGTCTCTCGGTCCATCGACCAGAAGGCATGGCTGGACGCCTACCTGAAAGAGCTCGATCGCAATGCAGCCCGCACCCCTGACCGAGTGCTGAAATCAGTTTTCTTTGGTGGCGGCACCCCCAGCTTGATGGACCCAGACGTTGTCGCTGCGATCCTTGAAAGGGTCGGCCAACTTTGGACGCCCGCCAACGATCAGGAAATCACTCTCGAAGCAAACCCGACATCAGTCGAAGCTGGACGCTTCCGTGCCTATGCCGACGCTGGCGTAAACCGTGTCTCGATGGGCCTTCAGAGCTTGCGAGATGATGACTTACGTCGTCTCGGCCGGATGCACACAGTCGCCGAGGGTCAGCGCGCATTCGAGATCGCCAAGGACTGTTTCGGGCGTGTCAGCTTTGACTTGATCTATGCGCGCCAAGATCAAACCGTTTCTGCGTGGAAAGCCGAACTGCGCGAAGCACTCTCTTTGGCGGCCGATCATCTATCGCTCTACCAGCTGACCATTGAGGCCGGAACAGCCTTCGGCGACCGATATGAACGCGGCAAGCTGCGTGGCCTGCCCGAAGATGATGACGCAGCCGAGATGTACGAAGTCACCCAAGAGATCTGCGCTGAATTCGGAATGTACGACTACGAAGTTTCGAACTACGCGAAACCAGGCGCCGAGAGCCGGCATAACCAGATCTACTGGAATTATGGCGACTATGTCGGTGTCGGACCTGGCGCACACGGTCGATTAACTATGAACGGCCAGCGCCACGCCACTGACACGTGGAAGCAACCTCAGAAATGGCTTGATGCCGTCGCGGCAGGGACCGGTGAGAATTTAGTCGAGGCTGTCTCTGCGACGGAACAAGCTAACGAGTACCTGATGATGGGGCTGCGCCTGACAGATGGCATCGATCTACAGCGTTTTAATCAAATTGGAGGCAAACCTCTCAATCCGTGCACATTGCAAGAACTAGAAGATATGGGGATGATTAAAAATGAAAAGCCCTATCTTAAAGCTACGCGTGCGGGTCGACTGGTCCTGAACGCGGTAATCGCGGAACTCCTACTGGATTAACAGCATGCGGCCTGTCTGGTTCACCTTTGGCATCATATGCGTGGCGCTCGGCCTCATCGGGGTTGTTCTTCCCCTGCTGCCGACGGTGCCCTTTATGCTGCTGGCAGCGTTTTGCTTTGCCCGATCGTCCGAACGGATGCATGGATGGCTGGTGAACCACCGAGTCTTTGGTCCCGCTATCGAAGACTGGAATCGTAGCGGCGCGATCAGCCTTACGGGCAAACGCGCTGCCACCGCCTCGATCGCGGTCGTCTTTTCGATCTCTGTTTTTATGGGATTACGACCAATGATCTTGGCTATTCAGGCCGTGACGCTTGGGGCGGTTCTCATCTTTATATGGACCCGCCCCAGCTATTAACGTTTATTCCACTGCGCTCAAGCGGCGGCAGATTTCGTCGAGCTGATCTAGGCTGTTATAGCTGATAACGATCTTGCCCTGCTCAGTTCCGTCCTTGTGCTCGACCGAAACTTTCATCCCGACTGCAGCAGACAAATCCCCTTCGAGTGCTTTGGTATCGGCGTCCTTTTCACCCGCGGATTTTGACGCGGCACGCGGTTTAGGCGCAGTCTCGCCCTGCGCAGCCTTTTTGACTAACCGCTCGGTGTCGCGCACCGACATACCACGAGAGACGATCTGCTTTGCCAACTCCGAAGCATGGTCACTCGTGATCAGCGCACGCGCGTGACCAGTCGTCAGGCGGCCATCCGCCAGATGCTCTATGACATCTTCTGGCAGCTGTAGCAGACGCATTGAGTTCGCGATGTAACTCCGGCTCTTGCCAAGAGCTTCGGCAAGGCGCTCTTGCGTGTGACCGAACTTCTCCATCAACTGTTTGTAGCCAGCAGCTTCGTCTACCGGGTTCAGATCGGCGCGCTGGATGTTTTCGATAATCGCAACTTCCAGAACTTCGGTGTCATCGAAGTCACGGATCAGTACAGGAAGCTCGTGGAGCTGTGCCATCTGCGAGGCACGCCAGCGGCGTTCGCCGGCAACGATCTCGTACTTCAGACTATCGCGCGGGCTTACGCGAACGATCAGGGGTTGGATAACGCCCTTTTCTTTGATCGACCGCGACAGATCCTCCAGATCTTCGGTCTCGAACCTGCGCCGCGGCTGGTCGGGATTAGGTTCGATCTTCTCGATCGGGACCATCATATCTGGACGGCGCGGCGCGGTTGTCGCCGCGTCGCTCGTAGTTTCGGGTTGAACGTCAGCCATCAGCGCCGACAAACCCCGGCCCAATCCTCGTTTCGTTGGCTTTCGATCCATGCCTGCCCTCTTATGTTTTTATGCAGCTACCTGAGCGCTCTTCTCTACCAGTTCTTTCGCGAGTGCGCGATAGGCAACTGCGCCACGGGAATTGGGATCGTAGTGCAAAACAGGAAGCGCAAACGAAGGTGCTTCGCTAACGCGGACATTCCTAGGGATCTTGGTTTGAAAAACGAGATCACCCAAGTTTTCGCGGGCGTCTGCCTCCACTTGCTGAGACAGATTATTCCGCCCATCGAACATCGTCAGCACAATCCCCTCAATCCGCAGATCGGGGTTCGCCGCTTTGCGCACGTCCCGAATAGTGAGCATGAGCTGGCTCAAACCCTCCAGAGCAAAAAATTCGCTTTGCAAAGGGACAAGCACGGAGTCCGAGGCGACCATCGCATTGACCGTCAGAAGGTTCAGTGACGGCGGACAGTCGATTAAGATGTAGTCAAAATCGATCTCGGCCATCAAAGCTGTTCGCAATGCATTTCGGAGCAAATAGCTTCGCTTCTCATTCGAAATAAGTTCGATATCAGCGGACGCCAGATCTGTGGTCGCAGGCACAACAAAGATGTTCTCAAACTGGGTCTGCCGGATCACTTCGGTTGGCAAAACCTCTTCAAGTAACAGTTCATACGCTGTGTAATCACGCTCGTCGGCGTGAATTCCCAAGCCGGTTGAAGCGTTACCCTGAGGATCAATATCCACCACCAGAACACGCTTCCCCATATCGGCTAGTGCCGCGCTCAGATTGATGGCTGTAGTCGTCTTGCCCACACCACCTTTCTGATTGGTGACAGCGATGATCTTGGTACCGCTGGACGTCAAAATATCAGCCACGTGCAATGCCTCCGATGCTCAGAATAACCGAGTTAGACTCTACGATGCTTTTAGTAACTTCATGAGAGAAAGACCACGTTCGCTTTGCTTCTTGAAGCTCTTGTTGCCAAGTTGCTCCTTTTGGAAACAATGCCTGCCCTTCTGGCTTCAAATGTCGCTCAGAAAATTCGAGCAGGTTGGTGAGCGATGCAAGTGCACGAGCAGACAAAACGTCCGCCCCAATCGGCTCAGCCGTCTCGATTCGATCAGAAATTACAGTTGCCTTGATGCCAGTCTCTCTCGCCACGGTACGGAGAAACGTTGCCTTCCGCTGGTCGCTCTCAAGTAAAACGACCTCAGACGCAGGCTTGAGCTCTGCGGCTAAGATTGCGATAACCAAACCAGGGAAACCACCACCGCTGCCCATATCACACCAGATTTGCCAATCTTCTTTTGCCAGAGCATATATCTGGGCAGAATCTATAAAGTGCCTAGATCGAGCATCTTTTAATGTGGCCGGCGAAACGAGATTGATCGCTTTGTTCCACTTTTTTAGGAGCGCTTCGTAGTGCGCTAACCGGTCCAGTGTTTCACGTGAAACACTCAGTGGATAACTTTCGAGATTCATGAGCCGGCGGCCAATCTTTTATTTTGACGCATCTTGGATAGAATTAGAGTTAGTGCAGCCGGCGTCATCCCCTCGACGCGACCAGCTTGTCCCAAAGTTGAGGGCCTAGCGGCAATCAATTTGGCTTTTAGCTCATTCGAGAGACCTTGCAGAGCGGCAAAATCGAAATCCTCTGGGATGACATGTCCCTCGTCCCGCCGCAGCGCCTCTGCATCTTTCTCTTGGCGCGCGATATACTTCGCGTAGAGTCCATCACATTCCAGCTGTCGCCTGGTTTCGGGATCGACGTCGGACAGTTCGGGCGATACCGTGAGAAGTGTATCAAAATTGAAATCAGGGAATGCCAGAAGATCGAACGCGGTGCGTCGCGCACCGTCTTGGTTTACTTTCAAACCCTTCTCTTTGAGCTCGCGAGGAGTGTAACTCATGCTCTCCAACCGTGCTTTACCGTTGGTCAAGCGCTCCATTTTATCCTCAAATGCCGCTTTTCTGTCCTCGGATATACAACCAAGCGCAACGCCCATCGGCGTCAAACGCTGATCAGCATTGTCAGCACGGAGCGATAGACGAAACTCTGCTCGAGATGTAAACATGCGATAAGGCTCACTCACACCACGCGTCGTTAGATCATCGATCATTACGCCAATGTAGCTATTCGTCCGACTGAAAGTTATCGCATCTTTTCGAAAGGCTGATTGAGCTGCATTCAATCCGGCAACCATTCCTTGGGCTGCCGCCTCTTCATAGCCAGTGGTGCCGTTGATCTGGCCAGCCAGATAAAGACCAGGATGGTCTCGCAGCTCCAATGTCTCATTCAATGATCTTGGATCAACGTAGTCATACTCAATCGCATACCCTGGCTGAAAGATCTTTACATCCTCCAAACCATACATCGAACGGATATAGGCTTCTTGTATGTCAACTGGCAGGGATGTCGAAATTCCGTTCGGATAAACCGTAGGATCGTCCAGGCCCTCGGGTTCAAGAAAAACCTGATGGGAGGTCTTATCAGCGAAACGTACGATTTTATCTTCGATCGAAGGACAATATCTCGGACCAACACCCTCTATGTGTCCCCCATACATTGCAGAACGAGAGAGATTATCGCGAATAATTTCATGGGTCCGCTCATTAGTGTGTGTTATCCCACAAGAGATTTGGCGCACATATGGCTCTTTTGAGGCGAACGAGAACATTGTAGGCTCTTCATCACCGGGCTGTTCCTCAAGGAGCTCCCATTTGATCGTTCTCCCGTCCAACCTTGCCGGTGTACCAGTTTTCAGGCGGCCAAGTGGCAGGCCATAGCTGTGAAGGCGCTCCGCCAGTTTGACCGACGGGGTATCTCCCATCCGTCCGCCCGGCTTTGAAACATCACCAATGTGGATAATCCCGTTTAGGAAGGTGCCTGTCGTCAAAACGACTGCATGGGATTTGATCATGCTGCCGTCTGCAAGTACGATACCAGAAATCCGACCATCAAGCTCGATCAGGTCCGCGACCTCCCCTTCAATGATCGAGAGATTTCGGGCGGTCACCAACTCGGCCAGCATGGTCTCACGATAGATCTTCCGATCAGCTTGTGCTCGTGGCCCTTGTACAGCAGGTCCTTTGCGACGATTAAGAAGACGGAACTGAATGCCGGCACGATCTGCAACGCGAGCCATAAGGCCGTCCATCGCATCAATCTCGCGAACCAGATGACCTTTTCCCAAGCCACCAATCGCCGGATTGCACGACATCACTCCGATCGTATCCTTTCGCAAGGTGACCAAGGCTGTTTTCGCCCCCATGCGTGCCGCCGCATGAGCCGCATCGGAGCCGGCGTGGCCTCCACCAATAACGAGGACATCGAAATCAGATTGTTTCACGTGAAACACTCCTATTTACCCAAGCAGAAGCTCGAAAAGATTTCATCAAGGATAACTTCCACATCGATTCGACCCAACAACGAGTCCAAGGCTCTCGCCGCAGTACGGATTTCTTCCGCGACGAGTTCATAACGTTCTGCGCCGTGTTGGACCTGTTCTTCAGCAAAAGCAATGGCGTCTTTAGCTATCAGAAGGGTAACGCGGTGCCGCTCTTTGCTGGCAAGGTTTGCTTGTTGCAGTCGGTCAGAAAGAATCGCATGAACCGAATCCAGCATATCAATAACACCGAGGCCAGTTACACCAGATATAGGGTTGGGCGCATCATATCGTGTATCGCCTTTTGCAGAGTACTGTAGATCGCCACTCCCTGGCGTCAGTAGCAATGGCTCTCCGGATTGATTGAGAAAGATTCGAAGATCAGCAGCTTTCGCCCTCTGCATCGCACGCTCAATTCCGATCCCTTCGATCTGATCGTCGGTCTCGCGCAGTCCGGCCGTGTCCAGAAATGTGACTGGCAAGCCTTTTAAGTCCATCCGTACTTCAATCACATCGCGGGTCGTACCAGCGATGTCAGAGGTGATTGCTGCATCTCGTTTCGCGATATAGTTCAGCAGTGTCGACTTACCCGCGTTCGGCGCGCCAACAATCGCGACCTCGAACCCCAGATGTAGTCTCTCTGCGACCTCTGAGCCTACAATTTCTTGTTGAAGGTCCTCTTTAACGCTTCTGAGAAGCGTTTGAACTTCTGGGGTAACATCCTCTGGAACTTCTTCGTCTGCAAAGTCGATCGTCGCCTCGAGCAAAGCCGCAGCGCGAATGATCTGAGAGCGCCATAGTTCTGCTTGCTCGCTCAGTCCTCCGGAGAACACCTTCATCGCTTGCTGACGCTGTGCTTCCGTCTCGGCCTCAATCAGATCGGACAGGCCTTCGACCTGAGCCAAGTCGAGGCGCTCGTTCTCCAAAGCACGCCGCGTGAACTCTCCAGGCTCGGCCAAGCGCAATCCATCAATGACGGAAAGCTCATTCATCACGCTTCGCACGATGGCGGGACTGCCATGAAGGTGAAGTTCGACAACATCCTCGCCAGTAAAGCTGGCAGGACCGGCGAAGCAGATTACCATAGCTTCGTCGATCAAGGCCCCTGCCCTATCACTCAGCCTGCGAATACCCGTTTTACGCGGCTCAGGCATCGAACCCGCAAGAACAGAGGCCGCGGCAAATGCCAGCGGCCCCGAAATCCGGATCACTGCGACCCCGGCTTTGCCTTGAGCAGTCGCCAGGGCAAAGATCGTGTGCATTACGCCCTCTTAGGTGTTCATCGAGTCGAAGAACTCGGAGTTTGTCTTGGTTTGCTTGAGTTTGGAAATCAAGAATTCGATACCGTCTGTGGTGCCCATCGGATTAAGGATGCGGCGCAGAACGAAGGTCTTGGCCAGATCGACTTTGTCGACAAGCAGGTCCTCTTTGCGAGTGCCCGACTTGAGGATGTCCATCGCGGGGAAGACACGCTTGTCGGCCACTTTGCGGTCCAGAACGATTTCGCTGTTACCGGTGCCTTTGAATTCTTCGAAGATCACTTCGTCCATACGGCTACCGGTGTCGATCAGAGCGGTCGCGATGATGGTTAGCGAGCCACCTTCTTCGACGTTTCGCGCAGCACCAAAGAAACGCTTGGGGCGTTGAAGCGCGTTTGCGTCCACACCACCGGTCAGAACCTTGCCCGACGACGGAACCACAGTGTTGTATGCACGGCCAAGACGCGTAATCGAGTCCAGAAGGATGACAACGTCACGCTTATGCTCGACCAGACGCTTGGCTTTTTCGATCACCATCTCGGAAACGGCCACGTGACGGGTGGCAGGTTCGTCGAAAGTCGAAGAAATGACTTCGCCCTTAACGCTCCGCTGCATGTCGGTAACTTCTTCGGGGCGTTCGTCGATCAGCAGAACGATCAGATAGCACTCTGGGTGGTTCTTCTCGATGCTGGTGGCGATGTTCTGCAGCAGAACGGTCTTACCTGTACGCGGCGGCGCCACGATCAGCGAACGCTGGCCTTTGCCGATGGGTGCAACCAGATCGATGATACGGGCAGAACGGTCCTTGATGGTGGGATCTTCGATCTCCATCTTCAGACGTTCGTCAGGATATAGGGGCGTCAGGTTGTCAAAGCTGACCTTGTGACGCGCGCTCTCGGGATCCTGGAAGTTCACCTGCTCGACCGCAGTCAAAGCAAAATAGCGCTCGTTGTCCGCCGGCGCCTTGATCACACCTTCGACGGTGTCACCGGTGCGCAGCGAATGCTGGCGGATCATTTCAGGCGAAACGTAAATATCGTCGGGACCAGACAGGTAGTTCGCTTCGGGCGAACGGAGGAAGCCGAAGCCATCCTGCAGAACCTCAAGAACGCCTTCACCACCGATTACCCAGCCGTCTTCTGCGTGCTCTTTGAGAAGCGAGAACATCATCTCGCCTTTGCGCATGTTCGACGCGTTTTCGATTTCCCACTCTTCGGCCATCGCCAACAAGGACTTGGGGCTCTTGGCTTTGAGTTCAGAGAGATTCAGACGTTCATCGGTCATAGGTATACCCTTTGCCGCCCGCGATCGAGCCAAGGTCAAAGTTATTTTCTTACACAGGAAAACCCCGACCAGGACTGGCCGTTGAACGCGACATAGGGGGGATTCCCCCTTGAGTCAATGAATCGCTTAGAACTTCACAATCACCGAGAAGACGATGACCAGCATCAGAAGCGTCGGAACCTCGTTCATCAGGCGGTAAGTTCGGCCGTCGCGTGAGTTCTTGGCTGCGACGAAATCCTTACGGCGGTATCCCAGCCAATGATGGAACCAAGTCATTCCCAACACACTCGCAGCCTTGGTCCAAGGCCAGACGCTGGTCCAGTCCACGATCCCCGGCGTGAACACCAAAGCTAGTCCAAAGATCCACGTGGCGATCATGGCTGGGTTCATGATGTAGCGGAACAGCTTGAGCTCCATCGTGGTGAACAGCTTGTGAGTCTCGCCGTCCTGCCCCACGCGTTCCGCGTGATAGACGAACAGTCTTGGCAGATAGAACAACCCCGCCATCCAGGACATGACCGAGACCACGTGAAGTGATTTCGTCCAAGGATAAACACTAGCGAGCAGATCGAGCATGGGCGGGTTCCTCTCTGATTAACACCCTTAAATAAAATATAAGAATTAAAAGGAAGATGTATTTGAAGAGTCAGCAGACTCTGTGGATTGTTTCCTTTCCCCCATGGTTTTGCACAGTGAATAAGAGTCCCACAGGGGGTGTGGGGGAATCGATTTTTCCTAATAAAATCTCAGGATTCCTTGCTTGAATCTGGAAATTTGAGTCCTGCGGGAATCTGTGGATAACTCGTGGGAAAGTTGGTTATCCACAGAGTCTGATTTATCCTTATCCGTGGGGGTAAAAAGAATATGAGCCAGACTCATAAACTCGAAACTATCGACAGGGCCGCTCAGGGGCTTTATCCGTCCCCGAACCCCTACAGGGATTTTACGGCAGACTCTCACAAGGTTATCCACATGCAGGATCGCATCATTCTTGCGTCAGGATCGGACATCCGCGCGCAGCTTCTTCGCAATGCAGGGCTCGAGGTCGAGGTCATCCCCGCCCGCGTCGACGAAGAGGCCATCCGCGCCGCGCTAGAGATGGAAGAGGCAAAACCTCGCGACGTCGCCGACGCCTTGGCCGAGGCCAAAGCGCGTAAGATTAGCGCCAAGCATCCGGACGCGATCGTCATTGGCTGCGATCAGGTTCTCGCGATGGGCACTCAAATCTACGCCAAGCCCGCCACACCAGAAGACGCTCGCGTGCAACTAACCGCGCTGCGAAACCAGCCGCACCAGCTGCTCTCTGCAGCGGTGCTGTACAAAGACGCAGAGCCAAAGTGGCGCCATGTGGGCGTTGCGCGTCTGCGGATGCACAATTTCTCTGACGCCTATCTTGACGACTATTTGTCGCGGAACTGGGAAAGCATTCGCCACTCTGTGGGGGGATATAAACTCGAAGAGGAAGGTGTACGCCTCTTTTCCAGTGTTCAGGGCGACTACTTTACCATTTTGGGTTTGCCGCTGGTCGAGCTTCTGGCGTATCTCGGAGTGACAGGGAGCATCGCATCATGAGTAAGCATTCGATACCTTTGGCCGGTGTCATCGGAAACCCCGTCGCGCACAGCTTGTCCCCCCGTCTGCATGGCCACTGGCTGCAGCGATACGGTATCACAGGTCATTATGTGCCGCTCGAAGTGCATCCCGATGATCTGGTCGAAGCGTTGGGCGCGATGGGCCGCATGGGCTTTGTCGGGGCAAATGTCACGATCCCGCATAAAGAGACGGTGCTTCGTCTGGCGGATCAAGTCACAGACCGCGCCACCCTGATTGGGGCGGCGAACACTCTGACCTTCCGGCCGGACGGCACGATCTTTGCCGACAACACAGACGGCTATGGCTTTATCGAGAACCTGCGCCAGAATGCGACTGACTGGGACCCGCGCAGCGGCCCTGCCGCTGTCATCGGTGCAGGCGGCGCAGCGCGCGCTGTTGTCGTCGCCCTGCTGGATGCGGGGGTGCCTGAAATCCGGCTAACGAATCGCACGCGCCTGAGGGCTGATCAACTGAAGTCTGAATTCGGGGGTCGTATCGTCGTGTACGACTGGGCCCACATGAACGGTATGCTCAATGGTGCGACTACTCTGGTCAACACCACCTCTATGGGGATGGAGGGGCAGCCACCGCTCAAGATCAACCTTGATGAATTGGATCCCAAGGCGCTGGTTACAGACATCGTCTATACGCCGTTGATCACCCCCCTGCTCGCGTTGGCGCAGGACTATGGCTACCAGACTGTCGATGGCCTTGGGATGTTGCTGCACCAAGCGGTACCAGGTTTCCAACGCTGGTTTGGTCAGCGCCCCGAAGTGGACGACGAACTGCGTAACGTGGTTTTGGGATGACTTATCACCTTGGCCTGACCGGTTCGATCGGCACAGGCAAAAGCACGACTGCACAGATGTTTTCGGATCTAGGATGTGCGGTTTGGGACGCAGATGCTGCAGTTCATCGGATTTACGATGTGGGTGGCACTGCGGTGGCCCCGCTTTGGGTGGTTTTTCCTGACGTCATCGTTGATGGCGCGGTTTCGCGTACAGCTTTGCGTGAACATCTGTCTCAGAATACGAATGATTTCAATCTGTTAAACGAGATTGTACATCCTCTGGTGGCAGCGGACCGCGCGGTGTTCAAAGATACCTGCGATGCTGATATCGCAATCTATGACATTCCTCTGCTCTTCGAAAATGGGACCGAGGTAGAGTTGGACGCTGTCTGCGTCACCACTGTTGATGCCAAAACCCAGCGCGCCCGCGTTCTGGCGCGCGGCACCATGACGGAAGAGCAGTTCGAACAAATCAAATCCCGTCAGATGTCTGATGCCGACAAATGCGCACGCGCTGACTATATCATTGAAACGGATACGCTCGACCATGCGCGCCAGCAGGTCGAGGCCATCGTGACCAAGATCAGAGGAGAGTTATTGCGTGCGTGAGATCGTGCTCGATACCGAAACCACAGGTTTTGATCCCGAGAAAGGGGATCGCATCGTCGAAATCGGTGCGGTGGAACTCTTGAACCATATGCCCACCGGCAACACCTATCACCAGTACATCAACCCCGAACGCGGGATGCCGGACGAGGCATTTGGCGTGCATGGGATCGGCCCCGACCTCCTAGACAGCCCACGCCCGCCCAAGGATGGTGAGGTCACTCTCAAGGACAAGCCGGTGTTCAAGGCAGTTGGCCGGTCTTTCTGGGACTTCATCGGTCAGGACTCGATCCTCGTGATCCACAATGCCAGCTTCGATATGAAGTTCCTGAACGCTGAATTGCGCTGGATGGGCCTGCCCCAGATCCCGATGGAGCGGTCGTTCGATACACTGGCGATGGCGCGCAAGAAATTCCCTGGCTCGCCGGCGACGTTGGATGCCCTTTGTCGCCGTTTTGGCATCGATAACTCGAACCGGACTCTACACGGCGCTTTGCTTGACTCTGAAATTCTGGCCGAGGTTTATCTGGAACTTCTGGGCGGACGTCAGCCTGATTTCGGACTGGCGGAAACCTATCGCGGGGATCGCGGCGGTTCAGGGGCCGAGGAATGGCGGCCCCGCCCGCGTCCAAATCCGCTGCCGTCGCGGATTTCGGAGCAGGAAGCCGCCGCCCATTCTGCCTTTATCGACAAATTGGGCGACGACGCGCTTTGGAAAAAGCTGGGCAGCTAGGCAGAAATTAGGCGTCGGCCTTCTGTGCGGCCTGCGCCTGCATCTGTGCCAGCTGCTGGCGGTACAGAGCAACGAAATCGATGTTTTCGAGGTTCAGCGGAGGGAAGCTGCCGTCGCGGGTCACGTCGCTGATAACGCGGCGTGCAAACGGGAATAGCTGACGCGGGCACTCGATCAGCAAGAAGGGGTGCATCTGGTCTTCGGGCACACCTTCGATGTGGAAGACACCAGCATATTCCAGTTCAACGTGGAACAGGGGCTGACCGCCTTCTTTGGTCTTGGCGTTGACCTTGGTCTTCATGATGACTTCGTACTGGTGCTCTGCCTGACGCTTTTTCACGTCCAGACCGACGTTAACGCTAACCTCGGGGGTGGTGTCGCCCGACGCGCCCTTTTGCGCGAGAATGTTCTCAAAGGAAAGGTCGCGAACGTACTGCGCCAGAATTTGCATTTTCATTTGGGGGGCGGCGTTCTGTGCGCCTGCCTCGGGTGTATCAGTCATTTTGAAGGTCTCCCTGGGAATTTTATCTCGGTAACGGGCTTATCATCCGCTGTATTGATGCTCAATGGCGCGTCCAGCCAGAGGGCCCTTGGTTTTCTGGGCCACTTGGTCCGGATTTCGGCGCATTTTCGTCCACCACTTCGTAGTCGACAACGATCGTTTCCGATCGAAATCCACCCCCGGACTGTCCGCGTGAGCGCTGTTCCTGCATTTTGTGTTTGATCTGCTGGAAGATGACGCTGCGCACGCCTGGGATCAGGAACAGAATGCCGGTGATGTCCGTGAAAAAGCCGGGTGTCAGGAGCAACGCGCCTGCGAACAGGATCATGGCCCCGCTGGCCAGATGTTCAGAGGGATCCTGCATATTATTGACAGAGTTCTGCAAATCACGCAGCACGCCGCGTCCCTCGGTCTTGACCATATAGGTGCCGACGACCGCTGTAAGCAGCACGATTGCCAGCGTTGGCCACAGCCCGATCAGACCTCCGACCTGAATGAACAGGCCGATCTCGATCAGAGGGACCAGCACAAACGCCAGGAATAACCACATTGTTAGAACCTTTCCGGTAATAGAGTTTCTGGGGGTCAGTGGACTTGACCCTGTCAGTGACATACATAGGTGCTGACACGGGATCATGCTACGGTCCCCGTTTAAGAACGAGGAATAGATGGAATCTCCGATCGTGCAGCTTTTGGTCCTTGCCGCTATTGCCGTGTTTCTGATCCTGAGGCTCAGAAGCGTGCTCGGCACGCGTGAAGGGTTTGAAAAACCCCCTCTTCCGCGAACAGAACAGCCTGAACCCGCTGCGAAATCGCGCCATTCCTTCGAAGTGATCGAAGGGGGACCTGACCGCGACATCACCGACCATGTGCCCGAGGACAGCCCGAGTGCCGAAGCGCTGACCGCGATGAAACGTGCAGAGCCGTCTTTCTCGGTGCACGAGTTCTTGTCCGGCGCGCGTGCGGCTTATGAAATGATCCTGATGGGTTTCGAGCGCGGCGATCTGAACGAAATCAGCCCCTTCTTGTCCGAGGACGTGGCCGAAAGTTTTGCCAGCGTGATCGATCATCGTGCGGACCAAGGTCTGACGATCGACGCGACGTTCGTGGGTATCCGTGAGCTGCAGTTGGTCGAAGCCACATTTGACGAAGCGACCCAAGAAGGTGAAGTCACCGTACGTTATGTTGCCGATCTGACATGGCAGGTGCGCGATGCGGACGGCGTCGTGATCGAAGGCGACGAAAAGCAGATCAAGCGTCAGAAGGACGTATGGACCTTTGCCCGCAAGATGGGCGCGGACGATCCGAACTGGCAGCTGGTGGCAACTGGCGAATGATCCGCAGGGCGCTGGCCGTCATGTTGGCGCTGCTCCCTTGGTGGGTCGCGCCAGCACACAGCGAGGAACCTGTGAACCGACTGCTTGAATTTTCAGAACTGGATGGATGGGCCGAGGATGATCATGCCGCGGCCCTTGATGCTTTTCTGAACACCTGCGGCGATATCAACGGATCCGACTGGACGAGCCTGTGCTCCTTGGCGCGCGCGCACCAAGACGCCCCACGTACATTCTTTGAACTCTTCTTCCGCCCCGTGATGATCGAGGACGGAAACGACCCGCTATTCACCGGTTATTTCGAGCCGGAACTGGATGGTTCTCGTGTGCCGACTGGCCGCTATCGCTATCCCCTCTACCGCATGCCGTCCGAGGCCAAGCAGATTTCTCCTTGGGCCACACGCCGCCAGATCGAAGAGGGTGATTTCATGCGCGGTCGCGGTCTAGAACTTGTCTACGTCGACGATCCGGTCGAGGCATTCTTCCTACAGGTCCAAGGGTCTGGCCGCGTGAAACTGCGCGGTGGCGGGGCCATGCGCGTGGGCTACGCCGGCCATAATGGTCACGAGTATCGTTCAATTGGGCAAGAACTGGTGGCGCGCGGCGTCTTTAACCAACATCAGGTGTCTGCGCAGGTGATCCGCGAGTGGGTGCGCCGCAATCCGGCCGAGGGCCGTGAACTGCTATGGCACAACCCCTCTTTCGTCTTTTTCCGCGAAGTCAGCCAAGTACCCGCGCATATGGGGCCCCTCGGGGCGATGAACCGGTCGATCACCGCAGGGCGCAGCATTGCGGTCGATCCGGCCTATGTGACCCTTGGCTCGCCTGTCTGGGTCGAGAAGGATGGCCACATGTCTTTGCGCCGCCTCATGATCGCTCAGGACACAGGGTCTGCGATCAAGGGTGCGCAGCGTGCTGATATCTTTGTCGGGACGGGAGACAAGGCGGGTGAAATCGCCGGAACCATGAAAGACAACGGCCGCATGGTCGTTCTGATGCCGATCCAACGCGCCTACGCGAGCCTTGCGGAGGAGTTATGAGCCGCCGCCGGAAACTCAGCGATGAAGAGCGGGAATTATGGGATCAGGTGCGTCGCACTGCGGACCCTCTGCACCCCACGCGCAAAGCTGAACCAGAAGATCAGGCGGAATGGCTGCCCCATCCTGTCCGCAAGGCGCCGAAAAAGCCTCTAGAGGATGTGCCGACGCCTCCTCCGCTCGAGCATTTCACCATCGGAATGAAAGCGAAAAAGGGCAAACACAAACTCGGCCAGCACCTGAGTCCGGCGATCGAGGACGAGGTCGCAGGGGCTCCGCTGAACATGCACAAGAAAACCCATACGCAGATGAAGCGCGGCAAGCTGATGCCAGACGCACGGATCGACTTGCATGGGATGACCTTGGCACAGGCGCACCCTGCCCTCGTCGGCTTTGTCATGCGAAATCACGCGGCGGGGCATCGGCTGGTTTTGGTGATCACGGGCAAAGGTAAGGTCAAAGAGACCGACAGCCCCATTCCTGAACGTATCGGCGCGCTGCGCCATCAGGTGCCTATGTGGCTGCAAATGAGCCCCCTATCCCATCTGGTCTTGCAGGTGAGACAAGCGCACCTCCGCCACGGGGGCGGAGGTGCGTATTACGTGTATCTGCGACGGACCCGCTGATTACAGGACGTAGCGGCTCAGGTCGGCGGACTCGGCCAATTCGCCCACATATTTCCGGACGTAATCCGCATTGATCGTGATCAGCTGTTCCCCAAGATCGGGCGCGACGAACGACAATTCCTCAAAAACACGCTCCATCACCGTATACAGCCGGCGGGCCCCGATATTTTCGACGCTGCGGTTCACCTCTGCGGCGATGCGCGCGATCTCAGCAATGCCGTCTTCGCTGAACTCGATAGTGACGCCTTCTGTCTTCATCAAGGCGGCGTACTGGCGGGTCAGCGCATTGTCGGTTTCGGTCAGGATGCGAACGAAATCTGCCTCTGTCAGAGCGTTCAGTTCCACGCGGATGGGCAGACGGCCCTGCAATTCAGGCAGCATGTCGGACGGTTTCGCAATGTGGAACGCACCCGATGCGATGAACAGGATGTGGTCCGTGCGTACAGCGCCGTATTTGGTGCTGACAGTGGTGCCTTCGATCAAGGGCAGCAGGTCGCGCTGCACGCCCTCGCGACTGACATCGCCACCACGGGCATCAGAGCGGGCGCAAACCTTGTCGATCTCGTCTAGGAAGACGATGCCGTTTTGCTCGACCGACTCCAGCGCAGCGCGCTTGATCTGTTCATCGTCCAGCAGTTTGTCGGCCTCTTCGCCCATCAGCAGCTCGTAGCTGTCTGCCACGGTGACGGTCTTGCGCACTTTGCGCTGGAACGCTTTGCCGAACATCTCGCCTAGGTTCATCATGCCCATCTGGCTGCCGGGCTGGCCGGGAATGTCCATCATCCCGCCAAAGGGGCTTGCAGTGTCTTCAATCTCGACGGTGATTTCCTTGTCATCCAGCTCGCCTGCGCGCAGCTTCTTGCGGAACATCTCTTTGGTGCTCTCGCGGGCGTCCTCACCTGCAATCGCGGCCAAAACGCGTTCTTCGGCAGCTTGGATAGCACGAGATTTCACGTCTTCGCGCATATACTCGCGGACGGTGACGATCGCGGCATCCATCAAATCGCGGATGATCTGTTCCACGTCTCGGCCCACATAGCCGACCTCAGTGAACTTGGTCGCTTCGACCTTGATAAAGGGAGCACGGGCCAGTTTCGCCAGACGGCGGCTGATCTCGGTTTTACCAACGCCGGTGGGCCCGATCATCAGAATATTCTTGGGGTACACCTCGTCCTGCAGGGCAGATGGCAGGTGCTGGCGCCGCCAACGGGACCGCAGGGCGACCGCGACGGCCCGCTTGGCTTCGGCTTGTCCGATGATGAACCGGTCAAGCTCGCTGACAATCTCGCGCGGGGTTAGGTCGGTCATAGGGGTCTCCTGGATGTCATTCTTGGGCCAGACATAGGCGCTGGCCCACGTCGGGAAAAGGGGCGGACCCCTTAACCCTTCAGGGTTTCGATGGTGAGGTTGCCGTTGGTAAAGACACAGATGTCTGACGCAATATCCATGGCGCGCTCGGCCACTTCTCGGGCGGACAGCTCTTCGTTGTGGGCCAGACCGCGCGCCGCAGACAGGGCGAACATCCCGCCTGATCCGATGGCCGCAATGTCATGCTCGGGCTCCAGTACGTCGCCTGCACCTGTGATCACCAACAGCTCTTTGCCGTCGCTGACGATCAGCATCGCCTCCAGCTTCTGCAGGTATTTGTCAGTGCGCCAATCCTTGGCAAGCTCGACGCTCGCGCGGGCCAACTGGCCGGGTGTGGCCTCCAGTTTTTTCTCTAGACGCTCCAACAGGGTAAAGGCATCTGCGGTCGATCCGGCAAAGCCGACGATCACGTCATACCCGCCGGGGGAAATGCGGCGCACTTTGCGGGCCGTACCTTTGATCACTGTGTTGCCGAGGCTGACCTGACCGTCGCCCGCGATGCAGACCTCTCCGCCGCGGCGCACGCCAATGATGGTGGTGCCGTGCCAGCCGGGAAATTCGCTCTCTGCCATGAAATCTACCTCGTGTCGCATAAGAAAAAGGGCGCCCTATGGCGGACGCCCCTATGTATTCCGAGTGATCGTTAGATCAGATCGACTCGTTGATCCAAGCTTGCAGAGCCGCCTTGGGGGCTGCGCCAGCGCGGTTCGAAACGACTTCGCCGTCTTTGAAAATGAACAGCGCGGGGATGCCGCGAACACCCAGCTGGGCTGCCATGCCCGAGTTCGAGTCAACGTCGACTTTGACGACTTTGATTTTGCCTTCCATCTCGGTCGACAGCTCTTCCAGAACGGGGCCGATCATCTTGCAGGGGCCACACCATTCTGCCCAGAAATCCACGACCACGGGGATGTCGGACTGCTTGACTTCGGTGTCAAAGGTTTCGTCGGTGACGGCTACGGTGGCCATGTCTGTAACTCCTACGGAATGCGGTTGAGCGGAACGTAAGTGCGCGGGCTCGGGGCGTCAAGCAACCCCGACCCGATTCAACGCCTCACGAAGTGTTGTGTCCGGGATTGGCATAAGCACAGCACTTGCCGTCCACAGCACCGAAACACGGATGTCTCGGCCTGGGTAAACCTGCCGTAACCCTTCGGAATAAGCGGCCATTTGGCGCAAAATCGCTTCGGGGGTCTGGTCTGCTGACTGGGGTAAGGTGCGGTGGGTTTTGAAGTCGATGACCTCGATGAAATGATCCGTCACGATAAGGCGATCCACGATCCCGTGCAAGGTTTGGCCATTGATTTGGGCAGTCAAGGCAACCTCTGCCAAAGTGTCCGGTGCAAAGACGTACTGCAATGCGGGGTGCTCGAGCACCGAAATGGCCTCTCCTTCGGCCAATGCAGCCAGCGCTCCGTCCTTGCCGGTCATCAGCCGCGCGCTGATCTCTTCCCACCGGTCGCGGGGATGGTCAGGCAGCACTTCCAGCAGCTGGTGTACCATGCTGCCATATGTTTTGGCGGTTTCTTCGTCCTGCCCCTCTCCGCGCAGGGCTTTAGCCCCACCCAGATCAGAGCCGATCAACGGGCGTGGCGGCATCACGGGCGCATCAGGCACCATGCGGGCATAGGGCGGAACATCGACGATCGCCTGCTCGGGCAAGGGCACGTCGATCTGCGGCAAGCTCGTCCAATCCCCATGCTCCAGCCGCTGGCCGGGACCCGGCCCCAGATCGAAGCTGTGGGTCTTGGCCTCCATGTCCTGCATCGCGTGTTCGACAATGCTGTACCAGCTGTCGGGCCATTTACCCTTGTCTTTGGCACCCGCAACGATGAGCCACTTCTCGGCCCGCGTCATCGCCACGTAAAGCAAGCGGAAATTTTCGTCCGAAGTCCGCTCGACCGAGGCTTTGCTACGCTCTGCCATCTCTTGGGTGCGGGTCTGCGCGTTGCCGCCCCATGCATAGGCTGTGCCCATATCGAGTAGCTTTGGCGCGTCGGGCGCCTTGCGTTTGCCGGTGTCGGGCAGGATCACGATGGGCGCCTCTAGGCCCTTGGACCCATGCACCGTCATTACACGGATTTCGTCGTTTGCGTCGTCGATCTGACGCTTGATCACCAAGTCTTCGGTCTGCATCCACGTCAGGAAACCGGTCAGGTCGGGGACGTTCTGCTGCTCGTACTTCAAGGCTTGAGAAAGTAGCGCGTTGATCCCATCCTCGGCCTCTGCCCCAAGGCGGGACAGCAGGTTATGGCGGCCGTTGTGGTAGGTGAGGATGCGTTCGATCAGGTCGAACGGACGCAAGAAGTCCGATTTGTCTCGCAAGTCCTTCAGGACTGCGGCGGTCGGATCGTCCAAGGAACGCTCGCGCAGGTCTTGGTACAGGAACCGCCCCGGTTCACGGTGATGCGCCAGCGTATAAAGTTCCTGTTCCGTCCACCCGAACAGCGGCGAGCGCAGCGCCGTCGCCAGCGCCAGATCATCCTCTGGCAGCGCCAGAAACGCCAGCAAGGCCCCCAGATCACGCACCGCCAGTTCCGCGCCGACCTTCAGGCGGTCGGCCCCTGCGATGGGCAGCCCCTCGGCTTTGCACGCGCGGATGAGTTCAGAAAACAGCGCCCCTGCCCGTTTCTGAACAAGGATCAGAAAATCACCGGGCCGCACGGGGCGTAGGCCAGTGGTGCTCTTGGCCTCATCAGGCAGCAGCACCTTGTCATCCACCATGCGGCGTATTTCGCGGGCGACGTCGCGGGCCAGAAGGATTTCGGGCGACGATGCGCTGGTCCGGTCCACCGGATCGTACCAAGGCGTATCTTCTTCCTTGTCTTTGTCCGCCTCGTAGAAGGGCCACAGATCGACCCGCCCTGGGAGCGCCGATTTGAACGCGCGGTGGGTGGCATCCTGACCGACCTGCTTGGACAATGGGCCTTTGAAAACTTTGTCCACTGATCCCAGAACCGCGACCGAGGATCGGAAGCTGTATTCAAGCTCTAGTGACTGAAACAGCGCGCCGACAGTCTCTAGTTTACCCCTGAATTCATCCTGCATCCGGTCAAAGGCTTCGGGGTCCGCGCCTTGAAAGCTGTAGATCGACTGCTTCTTGTCGCCCACGACGAAAATGGTGCGCTCCACGTCGGACCGCGCGCCTTCGCCGCTGGTGAACTCTTGGGCGAGGGCTTCGATCACCGCCCATTGCTGCGGGCTCGTATCCTGAGCTTCGTCCACCAGAATGTGGTCGATACCGCCGTCCAGACGGTACAAAACCCACTGCGCCACCGCGGGATCGGTCAGGAGCATGCGCGCCTTGCGGATCAGATCGTCGAAATCGAGCGCGCCGCGCAGCTGCTTGGCGCTTTCGTAGCGGCGCAGGAAGTCGGCGGCGAAGTCGTGCAGGATCAGGCTCTTGCGGGCGGCCAACAGGGACAGGCGGCGAGCGCGGGTATCCTCAATCCGCAGCATAAGTGCGTTCAGGCGATCCATGAGGTGTGCGGCCCCGTTAGTGCGCAGGCCTTTGGTGGGAAAGGCGTCAATCTTGGCTGTAAAGGGCTCTTTGGCCCCCGCACCCGTCAGCAGCACATTTTCCAGAACGTCAAAGGCATCGGCGTTGTCCACGTGGAACCCTCGCAGCTTGGCGCCTGCCTTGCTGTCATTCGCCCCCGATCCCAGCAGCAACGGGACTAATTCTCCGATCAATTCTGTCTCGCCGCCTATGAAGGCGTCGGCGCGCAGATCAGACTCGGTATATCCCGAGGGTAGATCAAAGGTCTGCCATATTGCGTCCTGCCCTGGATGGTCGCGCAGGCGGTCCAGATTACTAACAACGCTCGCGGTAAAGCCCCCGAGCATGCTCTCGTCCAGATGGTCGGCCACTCGGGCCAAGAGGTCCGGCACCTGTTCAGACATCTGTTCCAGCACGTCGATGCGCAGAATCTCCGAGGCGCGTTCTTCCATCTCGGCGAAGCCAGGGCTGACGCCGGCCTCTAGGGGGAAACGCCGCAAAAGCCCCCCGCAGAATGAGTGGATCGTCTGGATTTTCAGGCCGCCCGGAGTCTCGATCGCGCGGGCAAACAGGGTGCGTGCATGGCCCAAGCGTTCGGCGTTGATCTCTCCCGCTTCGCCCAATTCCTCGAGCTGTTGCTGCAAGGACGCAGCGTCCAGCATCGCCCACTCGCCAAGCCGTTTGAACAGACGGTTCTGCATCTCGGATGCGGCAGCCTTGGTGTAGGTGAGGCAGAGGATGTGCTGGGGTTCGACCCCAGTAAGCAGCAGTCGCGCCACGCGGTCAGTCAGAACACGCGTTTTGCCGGACCCTGCATTTGCGGCCAGCCATGTCGAATAGTGCGGGTTCGCTGCCTGCACCTGACGGGCGGTTGCGTCGTTCATCACGTTCATTCCAGCACCTTGGGATTGGCATCGTCCGTCGGCTCCCATTCGCCGTAGCGGGCCAGATGGTCGAAATCGCCTTCGAAATTCTCGTTCTTCACAGCGCGGCGCGAGGTATAACCCTTGTCCAGGTCGCGATAGGAGGACAGCAGGCTAAAGAACTCACCTTTCACTTTGTCTGTCGGGTCCTTGTCCAGCGGGGCAGCGGTTTCGTCCATGTCACGGAGAGAGATATAGATCGCGCTGGCGACGTCAGCTGGGTCGATGCCATGGAACGCGCCCTCTTCGGCCATCATCGCCATCAAGAGCAGCTGTTTGTCGAAATAGGTCTGCTCTTTGTCCTTGGGGGCGCCACCGGTTTTATAGTCGAACAGATGCAAGCGGCCTTTGTCGTCCTGATCAATACGGTCGGCTTTGGCCGTCAGGGTGAAGTCCCCGACGTTGATCGACAGTTTGCCGGCAACCTCTCGGCCCAGTGTTTGCAGCCGTGTCTGGCGTTCGGCTTCGGCCTTGATGAACCAATCGGCGAACTTCTCGATCCGGCCACGGTAGAAGGTGCGTGTCACGGTCCACGGAACCTCTTCCAGCAGCACACCATCAGCAATCTTCAGCAGGCGTTCGCGGTCTTCGGCAGTGCCTGTAACGGGCCCCGCCTTGGTGAATAACTCTAACACACGGTGCAACACAGTCCCGCGCAAGCGGGCGTCCGGGTCACGGCCCAAAGGGTCCAGCTTGCGCAGGCGCAGTACATGCTTGGCGTAGATGGCGTAGGGATCTCGGATCAGGGTCTGGATTTCCGTCACTGACATCTGGCGTGGGCGCGCCTCGATCGGGGGGCACGGGCTCGGACGTTGTGCCCGTGGGATGTCGCCCGGAATTTCCATAGCTTCGGCAAGCTCGACCCAATGGCGCCCGCGCTTGCGCATGGCGCCCAAGGCTTCTGCGCCGTTGATCATCGGCAGGCCTGACATCAGGTTCGTAAGGCGGTTCAGCCAGCGCGACGGCACGGTTTGCGCATCGTCCGAGCGAACTGCGCGGGTCAGCACCACCTCTGGCGCGGTGATCGCCTGTTGGAAGTCATGTGCGGCCAAGCCAATGTCCCGCTCTGGAAGGTTCAGCCCAACCCGCGCGCGCATCGCGCGATTCAGCCACGGATCTGGGCGCGGTGCGCTGGGCCACGAGCCTTCGTTCAAACCAGCAAGGATCATCACATCAGCCCGCTCGACCCGCACGTCACGGGTGCCCCAGATACTGAGCATGGGATGGCCCGTATCGCGGTCTCGGATTTCGGCACCGGTCAGCACACCGTAAAGCAGCCCCACGTAATCAAAGGCGGTGATGTCGCCGCCCACATGCGCCTCGCGCCGGAATTCGTCGATCAGGGGTTTCGTCACCCGACCTGCCGCATTTCGCCAGAGGGTCGAGCTTTCGCCCTCGGGACCAGCGACGATGCGGATTGTGCGCTCGATATGATCCTCGACATAGGATTGCAGAGGAGCCTCGCCGAAATCGGGCAGGGTCAGGAGGTTGGTTATGATCCATTCGGCCCAGACCTCGGTGCCCTCTTCGCCCTTGTACTTCTTGGCGGTCCAGTCGCGCAGCCACGCAGGGTCTGGATAGGCGACGCCCTTGCGGCGGATTTGCAATTCCATGTCACGGGTACGGCGTAGGTGGTTGCCGCGTGGATCTTCTTCTTGCAGGTGACCAGAGTGGGTTAGCGGATGTTTCAAAATGCGTAGCAGGTCGTCAGCACTGACCCGCGTGCCATATAATTCGGCCACTTGGCGCAGAATCCGGCCCGGTGGAGACAGCGGTACCAGATCGCCCTTGGAATCGTCTGGGATCAACTCCCAGCGGTCGAGGGCCGCTTTGACCATCCGGTTGAGCACGGGATCAGAGCTGATTAGAGCGGCAGTGCGCCCATGCTCTAGAGCGTCTCGCATGACCAGTGCGATCGCGTTCGCTTCGGTACGAGGGTCAGGTGCCTCCAGCAGGGTCAGACCATCAGCTGCAGCGTGTAGGTCTGGCAAGCGTGGACCTTCTTCGAGCCAAGCATCCGTCACAGGTGCAGGCCGCAAAGCAAGCGACACAAGCTTGTTTCGTGTCTGATTTTGGCGTGCAATCTGGGTCCAGATTGGCACATCTGAGTGTGTTAAACCCAGCATCCGCATCAGGTTGCGGAAGCGGAACTGCGGGTGGTCCTCGGCTGTTAGGGCATCGTTCATCTCGCCCCAGACCTTGGCAGGCAGGTCGTAGTCAAAGCCGGGAAGGACGATCGCGCCTTGAGGCAGACCTGCTACAAGCCTCATGAACTCGGCCGTCGCCCCCCGCGAGCCAGTAGAGCCCGCGATGATGACAGGGTGTTGGGGGACGTTCTCTTGCCAGTAGGTATCTAGCGCTTCGACAATCATGCGCTGACGGCCAAGCCTGTCCGGCTGTGTTGCGCTGTTTTCCAAGAATTGCTCGACGATCTGGACAAAGGCTAGTGCGCGTTGCCAGTGTCCCGATTGGTCCGAGACATCTAGCTCCTGTAGGCGCTGGGGATCGACTCCTTCGGACTGCATCTCATCCATGAGTGCAGCGAGCGAGTCCGCAAGAGAAAAGAGTGCCGTTTGTGGGGCGATCTCCGGCGCGCTGATTAGGAGTTGGCGGATCAGCGTCACCAGTTCCAGCCGCTTGCGCAGAGCGGGCACAGCAGGCGGCATGGGGTCTGGGCCCGGCAAGTCCGCAAGCTCGCCGATCAGGCGGATGCGCGGCAGCAGGCGAGCGCCACGCTCATCAAAGACCTCTTGCATCCGGCGCTTCATCCGCGCGGTGTTCACGTACACCTCGGCGCGGGCCTGTTCGTGGGGTGGCAGGCCATCCAGCCGATCCATCAGCCCAAGTGTGAATTCTCGCGTGAAGTCCGCCCCCATGGGCAGGCCGAAAATGCGAGGGCCGTCGGTCGGGTCAAACAGAGCCATGAGTCTCCAACATTTCTTCGGCTAGGGTGATACCAGCAGGGTGGCCCACGTCGCACCAATGGCCAGCGTAGGGCAGGATGTATAAACGTTCGCGGGCGATCATGTCTGACCAGAGCACACTTAGCGAAAAGGCATCTTCGGCGATGTCCCATAGGCCGCCGGTTTTGATAATCTGCACACCGCTATAGACCAGTCCCGGGCCGCGCTGGGCGGGACCATCTGCGGTGGCAATGAAGTCGCCCTCGCCCTTGTGACCCAGAGCGTTTTCCTTTGGCAGGCAAAGCAGCAGCGCATCCATGCGATCAGGGTCCCAAGCAGCATCAAGTTGTGTCAGGGGGTTCGGCCCCGCCCACACGGCATCGGTGTTCAGGGTCATGACGGTCTCTTGGCCAAGAAGCGGCAGAGCGTTTCGCAATCCTCCGCCCGTATCCAGAATATCGGGTGCCTCGTGGCTGATTGCGACGTCGCGACCCGTCAGATGGTCGGCAATTTGACCGCCTAGGTAATGGGTGTTCACGACGGTTCGGCCACCGCCTGCTTCAGCAACCAGAGTAAGAGCATGATCGAGCAGTGCTTTGCCCGCGACCTCGACCAGCGGCTTGGGGCGGGACTGGGTCAGTGCGCCCATGCGTGTGCCGAACCCGGCGGCAAAGAGCATGACGGGGAAGCGCAGGGTCATGCTGTAGCCTCCAGCCAAGGGGTGAGGCACCTGGAAACCTCTGACAGATGGGGATGAGAGAGGTTCCGTTCGAGGTTCGCGCGCACCCGCGGCACGAAATCGAGGTAGCGCGTCTTGCCATCCCGGGCGGCCAAACGCGCAAATATCCCCAGAATGCGCAGCGCGCGGCCCGTACCATATAACGCATATGCCGCGTAGAAGTCGGTGCTGTCGCAGTCCGTCTCGGCCATGTAACGGAAGGTCATCTCTTGCTCGATCGCTGGATCAACATCGCGCCGAGCATCCTGCAAGAGCGAGACCAGATCATAGGCCGGATGCGCGGCCATTGCATCTTGGAAGTCGAGCAGGCCAGCGGCTTGGATGCCCGCAGCGTCCCTGAGCATCAGGTTTTCGGCGTGGTAATCGCGCAGCATCGTCACGCGGGGCATCCGGTCAAAGGGGCGCGCCGCCTGTCTCAGTGCGGTTTTCAGTGACTTAGTCAATGTGAGGTCGGGCAAAGGCTTGGCCGGGAGCGCCCACTCAAAAATCAGTTCTGCCTGCGCGGCCATCGTCTTGCCGTCATAGGGCTGCAACCCATCCATCGCGGGGATCCGAGACAGGTGGATCAGGACGTCGGTCGCTAAAGCATACAGAGATGTGGCTCGGTCCGGTTCTTGGTCCGCGATGTCAGCGAACCGATAGGCACCGAAGTCTTCGGTTAGTAGCAGGCCTTGATCCGGCTGGGCGGCGAAAATCTGAGGTGCCGCCAAGCTGCTCTGGCGCAAATAACGAGCGACCCGCGCAAAGGTAGACGTGCTGCCGTCTTGGGGGGCCTGCATCAGAATGGCAGTCTCTTGTTTGCGCTGTAGGCGGGAGTACTGGCGTGCAGAGGCATCGCCCGTCATCGGACTGATTTGCGCATTTTGCCAGCCTGCGAGGGTGAGGAATTCGGTGACGCTCATGACACCGCCTCGATTTTCTGACCCCACCGTGGATCGGTCCAGCTGAGCACCGCGGTGCGCGCTCGTAGGTCGTCAGAGACATCTAGCGTGATTTTTAAGGCCGCCTCTGGAGTTTCGTCACCCAACCGATCTGGCCACTCGATCAGGCAGATTGCGGTCTCGAACGCCTCTTCTAGTCCGAGTTCAATCGCTTCGTCAGGATGGCTCAGGCGATAGAGATCGCTGTGCCAAATTTCACAATCCGGCCCATCATAGACCTGCACGATCGTAAAGGTCGGCGACGGGATATCTTCTGGCTCGGGCAGCAGGGCCTGAATCAGGGACCGCGCGAAGTGTGTTTTGCCAGCGCCGATCGGGCCTTCGAGCAGGATGATATCGCCCGCGCTCAGCTGCGGGGCAAGGCGCTCTGCCAGGTCCTGGGTGTCCTCGGGACTGCGAAGTTCAAATAGCTTTTCCATCGGTTGCGAAGATGGACCGAGCGCCGTCCACCTGCAACCTGCTCTGCGCAGTTTCGAACAGAGAATCCATCGCGTCCTGTCGCAAGAACCGCAGCATAGTTCCACCGCCAGTCACAGGGTTCACACGCACCGAGTAGCTCTCGCCATCAAGGAAGGCCGCATCAAAGCTCCATTCATTGCGGTGATCCAGCTGTTCAGAGAACGCGGCGAGCTTGCCCCAGTTTGCGTTCAGAGTGGTTTGTGCCTTCCAACGGCTGATTGCGTCGTTCATCTTGCCGACAGATCGTGCCTCAGGGGTGCCCCAACGTTCCTTGAATGCGCGGTTAGAGAATGACAGATGACCGGTGCCGGAAAAGACGCATAGCGGCTCGTCGATGCTGTTGAGGATGCATTCGTTCTGTCGGACGCGGGCACGGATGCCGCGCGTTGCGCTTAACTCGTTCGAGATATCCTCGATCATAAGGGACATGTTCCCGTTGCGCAGGGATTGCGCTGTCACGCGGTAGGTCAGGCCGGACGGTAGGCTCCACAATTCTTCGAGCAGGTCTGGCGCATTATTCCCGAGCTGCATGTATTGATTGCGCCACTTTGCGTAGTCCTTCGGCTCCGGCAATATCCCTTGAGTACGCAGCTGGTCAAAGAAGTCGAACAGGCGTGGACGCTTGGTCAGCAGATCAAGCGGCAAGCTCGACAGTTCCATCAGGGCTGGGTTGAACAACACCATTCGACCGTCCTTGTCGAAAATGGCGATACCGACTGAAAGATGGGCAATCGTCTTGGTCAATGTTTGTAGCAGGGCACCCCCAAGAGCCTCGGGGTTTTGTGCAATCGCAGTGCCGGACAAATCATCCGTTGGATGATCACCGGACGTGCTTTTCTGACCGGGCTTCTCCGGTATTTCTTTGTTGTGCGTGGCAATCAAAATTGCCAAAGCGGCTAATGCGCCCGCCAGGAGCGAAGAGGCCACAAGAACTAGTACAAGATGCGGTGGCAACGGTGGCATGTAACTCTCCCTAAGAGATAACCTCACGGTAGAGAGATAAAGCATTAGCGCAACTATCATGTTGCGAAAATTATTCGAAATACGGGTTTTCAGCGCCAATTTGTGCAATTTGGTCACTAGAGGCTTCTACTTTTGCCCTCGGGATCACCACTTCGACGATCGCACCGCACTGTTCTGTGCCCAGTGATTCGGGGTCCAATGGGTTAGATCCGTTTGCGAATGTCAATTCGGCGCCTATACGTTCTAGTAACGTTTTCGCTATGAAGAGCCCCAGACCCATGCCCTCGTATTCCGGTCTTTGGTGCAGGTCGCGTTCTGCGCGGCGTCGGCGAACAAAGGGATCGCCAATGCGGCCAATGATGCTGACAGGGTAGCCTTTGCCATCATCAATGATACGGATTGTGATCGTATTTTCGGTCCAACGAGCTTCGATCCAGACTTTGCTGCGGGAAAAATCGACCGCATTCTGGACCAAATTGCGAACACCATGGATCAGCTCTGGCCGGCGTAGGATCGTCGGGATTTCTGCATCTAAGTTCTCTGGCCAGTCGAAGATCACCTGAGAGCCACGCATGAGATGGGGGTCTGCGGCCTCTTCCAGAACTGTC
Source organism: Donghicola eburneus (assembly GCF_900115865.1). Lineage (GTDB taxonomy): Bacteria > Pseudomonadota > Alphaproteobacteria > Rhodobacterales > Rhodobacteraceae > Donghicola > Donghicola eburneus. The sequence continues at coordinate 205,030 of NZ_FOXY01000004.1, forward strand.
GTTAATGGGGCGTGACGCATGTGCAGGTCATCTTTGCCAGCGCGACCCATCGTCCGCAGGATGTCACGGCAACGATCCGCCTGCTGCCGTATGAGCAGGGCGTCTTCTTGGAGTTCGGGGCGATCGTCCAATTCCTCGGCTAGTTCGGCGCTGGTTAGCTTGATCGTTGCCAGTGGAGTCCCCAACTCGTGAGCTGCCGCTGCCACCACGCCGCCGAGGTCGGTCAACTTCTGCTCGCGGGCGAGGGCCATTTGCGTGGCTTGTAGGGCGTTCGACATGGTGTGCATCTCGGACGTCACGCGCCGCGCGTAGAGGCCTAGAAACATCACCCCGATCACAATCGCCAACCACGTGCCAAAGACAAAGAGATCCGGAACCCGCAGGACCTCGCCCGCCTGCGTTGTAAGTAAGAGGTGATACTTGGCGAGCAGGGAAACGATCACCACTGCCGTCATGCCAAGGATCAGGTAGGACCGCAGGCTCATTACCGCGGAGGATACAGTCACGGGTCCGAGGATCAGCAGGGCAAAGGGATTGTGCAGACCGCCCGTCAGGTAGAGCAGGAAACCCAATTGCAGGATGTCGAACAGGACCATGAGGAAGTTTTCGGTCTCTGATAGGCGCTTGTTCTGAGGAAAGACAAACAGCGATATCAGGTTGCCGATCACAGAAACGCCAACAGCCATAAAGCAAAGGCCAATCTCCAGTTGCAGACCATAGAGCCACTGCCCCACCACAATCGCCATCAACTGACCCCCGATGGCCAGCCAACGCAGCAGGATCATGGTCCGTAGGCGCACGAAGTGGTTTGGACCGCCGAAACCGGTCGAAAAGAGGCTGGTATCTGCCATAGCGATGCCTACATAGGTTGCGACAAGGTAAACCATTGTTACGGGCCACCGGTTTTGGGATCAACGTCCCGAACAAACAAAGGAGAAGGCGATGCGGAAAGCACTAGCAATCGGAGCAACCGCTGCGGTCGTGGCAGTGGTTGGCGGGACGGCGGCTTTCGTGCTGACCCAAGGGCCCGAAGATCAGTTTGCCGAATGTCGGACCAGCGCAGTGGCTGGCGGTGCAGGTGCGATCGGTGGTCCGTTCGAGTTGCTGAATAGTCGCGCAGAGGTCGTAACTGACACCGATGTCATTACCAAACCTTCCCTGCTGTACTTTGGCTATACCTTCTGCCCCGATGTTTGCCCCTTTGACACTGTGCGCAATGCAGATGCCGTGGATATCTTGACGGAACGAGGCTACGATATTCAGCCCGTCTTTATCTCGATCGACCCAGAGCGGGACACGCCCGAAGTCGTCGGAGAGTTCGCACAGAATATTCATCCTGACATGATTGGGCTGACCGGAAGCGCCGAGCAGGTCAAAGCGGCAAGCCAAGCCTACCGGACTTACTACAAGAAGAACGAGTCCGAGGATCCCGAATGGTATTTGGTCGACCACTCAACATTTAGTTACCTCGTCACGCCCGAGGATGGCTTTCTCGATTTCTATCGCCGCGAACTGAGCCCAGAGCAGATGGCTGACGGCATTCAATGTTTTCTGGATGCTAAGTCGTGAATGTGAAGGTTTGACGCAGTCACACCTTGGACATAGATATAGGTGATGGCCGGTGGATCGGTGGGGAGGTTTTACGATGGCAGAAGCACAGCTTGATATCGGCGTCGACAAGACACTGTTACTGGTCGATGACGATGAACCGTTTCTGCGGCGCCTCGCCAAGGCTATGGAAAAGCGTGGGTTCGATGTGGAGACTGCGGACTCGGTTGCGGGTGGCAAAGCTGTCGCCACGGCGCGGCCTCCGGCCTTTGCCGTTGTTGATCTGCGGCTCGAAGATGGGAACGGTTTGGACATCGTCGAAACTCTGCGAGAAAAACGACCTGACTCTCGGATCGTTGTGCTGACCGGCTATGGCGCGATCGCGACCGCGGTGGCTGCCGTGAAAATCGGAGCGACGGATTATCTGTCGAAGCCCGCAGATGCGACCGACATTACCAACGCCTTACTGGCCACCGATGACGAGCTGCCCCCGCCGCCCGAAAACCCAATGAGCGCAGACCGCGTTCGTTGGGAGCATATTCAGCGCGTGTATGAGCTGTGTGATCGGAACGTGTCCGAGACGGCGCGCCGTTTGAATATGCATCGCCGGACTCTTCAGCGCATTCTGGCTAAACGCTCGCCTAAATAAGGGCGAGCAGTTCTGCATGCCGCTTGGTGTAGTCTTCGCGGACTTTGACCGGCGGACGTAGATCGATAGAGATACTGTTCAGGATTTCTTCTGATGGACGGCCAAAGAACTTGTTGGCCTCTGTCTCATCGAACCCGGCGATTTTCACTGCCTCAAGCCATGCGCTGACCTTGTCGGCGCGCTTGATCGCGGCCTTTACCGTCTTTGGCAGCGCGCCTGGCAGGCCGAACCGGATGTGAATTGCTGCAGCCAACTTTTCATCCAGTTCTGAATAGGACGGGCCAACTGCCGCTTTGACCGGCGAGATCATATCCCCGATCACGTATTCCGGTGCATCGTGCAGCAGCGCTGCCAGCCGCCATTTTGGCGGAGCTTTGGGATTTTGAAGGGCGTAAATCTTTTCGACCAGCAAGGAATGTTCGGCGACCGAGTAGGCATAATCCCCGACTGTCTGCCCGTTCCACCGCGCGACAAAAGCCAGCCCGTGAGCGATATCCTCAACTTCGATATCCATGGGGGTTGGGTCCAGCAAATCCAGACGACGACCGGATAGCATGCGTTGCCAAGCTCTGGGAGGTGGGGGCATGGGGCACTCCTGTGGTGGTGTGCCATGAATAGAATGCCAGAAGTCAAAAGAAAATGGCGCGGTGCTGCCCTCCGCGCCATCCAGTACCAGGTTACTCGTTACTACAGTGCCGGATTGGCCAAGGCCAATCCGGCCCCTCGTATCACCTTGCCCGCCAATGCCGGTCTGAATGGGCCGACACCTGCGATTCCAGCAAAACTGTGTGCTGGGGTATGTTGGGGACCGTCAGCAAAAATGACAGATTGTCGTGATCAATCAGCCATTTCGCACAGGTTGCAGGAATAAACAGTGCATGGGGGTGCTATTGTTTCGCAAAACGATATTATACTGTGGTGCGCTCCGTTTGAAAATGTTGCTCCCACTGAGGGTTAATGTGTTCAATAATTGTACTTTGGTAAAACACGACGCAGACCTTGTAGCTCCGCTTCGCACCTACACTTTAGGATAATGTTTCCATTATGGAAACAGTAAAAATGCATTTTTTCATACGCATTGTCGATATAGCGGCCGAGTGCTATTTCGACCGGCAAAAGACGCTAGATCGAAGGAGAGCCTCCCATGGCTAACGACTACATCGTCAAGGATATTTCGCTGGCCGCCTTTGGTCGCAAGGAACTGGACATCGCCGAAACCGAAATGCCGGGCCTGATGGCGTTGCGCGAAGAGTATGGTGATAGCCAGCCGCTGAAGGGCGCGCGCATCGTTGGTTCGCTGCACATGACCATCCAGACCGCGGTTCTGATCGAAACGCTGGCGGCGCTGGGTGCGGACGTGCGTTGGGCATCCTGCAACATTTTCTCGACCCAAGACCACGCGGCTGCGGCGATCGCCGAAGCGGGCATCCCCGTGTTCGCCATCAAAGGTCAGACCCTCGAAGAGCATTGGGACTATCTCGACAAGTCTTTCATGTTTGAAGACGGCCCGAACATGATCCTCGACGATGGCGGTGACGCGACCCTGTATGTTCTGCTTGGTGCCCGCGCAGAAGCAGGCGAAGACATCATTCCTGTCCCCTCGTCCGAGGAAGAGGAAGTCATCAAAGCGCAGATCAAGAAGCGCATGGAACAGAGCCCCGGCTGGTTCACCAAAGTGCGCGACCAGATCAAAGGTGTGTCCGAGGAAACCACCACTGGCGTGAACCGTCTGTACCAACTGGTGCGCGACGGCCAGCTGCCCTTCCCCGCGATCAACGTGAACGACTCGGTCACCAAGTCGAAGTTCGACAACAAGTACGGTTGTAAAGAGTCGCTGGTTGACGGCATCCGCCGCGCGACCGACGTGATGATGGCCGGCAAAGTGGCTGTCGTCTGCGGTTACGGCGACGTGGGCAAAGGCTCGGCCGCATCGCTGCGCGGGGCAGGCGCACGTGTGAAAGTCACTGAGGTCGACCCGATCTGTGCACTGCAGGCAGCCATGGACGGCTTCGAAGTTGTCCTGCTGGAAGACGTCGTGGACTCCGCTGACATCTTCATCACCACCACCGGCAACAAAGACGTCATCCGCATCGAGCACATGCGCGAGATGAAGAATATGGCGATCGTCGGCAACATCGGTCACTTCGATAACGAAATTCAGGTCGCCAACCTGAAGAACCACAAGTGGACCAACATCAAAGACCAAGTGGACATGATCGAGATGCCGAGCGGCGCCAAGATCATCCTGCTCTCTGAAGGCCGTCTGCTGAACCTCGGTAACGCAACCGGTCACCCATCGTTCGTGATGTCTGCCTCATTCACCAACCAGGTTCTGGCCCAGATCGAGCTGTGGACCAAAGGCGACGAGTACGACAACAAGGTCTACATCCTGCCAAAGCATCTGGATGAAAAGGTGGCGCGCCTGCACCTCGACCGGATTGGTGTGAAGCTGACCACTTTGGACAAAGAACAAGCGGATTACATCGGCGTGACCCCCGAAGGTCCCTTTAAGCCGGAACATTACCGTTACTAACAGGCTGTCGGCGGGAACCTGCACAGAGCTTCCCCGCAGTCACAGCAACTTACCGCCAAATTTGGCGGTTCCAAGCTCCGGCGGAAACATTCGCCGGGGCTTTTCTGTTTCCCCAACACATCGCAACTGGAGAAGGAGAAACACGATGACCTTTATGACCAAACTGATGACCGCCGCTGCCACCACCGCCCTGATGACTGGTACCGCGTATGCCGAAATGAACGACACCGGCATGAATGCGCAGAGCGAAGTCGATGGCCAGATCATGATGGAACAACCGATGGATGGCGACACCGAGATCGGAACCACAACTGATATGGGCACCCAAGCTGACATGAGCGCCGATCCAATGATGTCGACCGAACCAGCCGACACCGAGATGGCACTGGCTCAGAAAACTGTAGGTGAGGTCATCGGGATGGAGGTAGAGGCCATTAACGGCGATGATGTGGGCGAGATTGACTACGTGATCGCAAGCGAAACCGGTGTCGAAGCCGTTGTTGGCGTGGGCGGTTTCCTTGGCCTAGGCGAATACACAGTTGCCCTGCCGCTGAACGATTTCACAGTTGCCGAAGACGAGACTCTGATCCTGTCGCAAGATGCTGAGGCCCTGAAGCAGATGCCGCAGATTGACGAGAGTGCGATTGAGAGCCTGCCCGACGATATGGTGATCGCGGATGCTATGACCGCCGAGACCATGCCGGATATGCCCGACAACTCGTAACTCCGAGCGTATCGGTTTAAGTGGGGCGCGCCAGTGCGGCGCGCCCTTTTCTTTGCCGAAAACGCGGCGGATGCAAAATTCCCTTGTCTGCAAGGCAATCCCGCTCTTACGCTTTTCACAACTTTAGCGAGTAAGGGCGGCAGCCCGAATAGGGAGAGTGACTATGGGAAAACGAGATGATCTGATTGCCAAGTATGCCGAGGATCTGCGCGATAAATGCGGCACGGACCCCGATATGGATTTGCTGACCAAAGTGACGATCGGGTGCGGCCCGTCGATCTACAATGCTGATGCTGCGACCGTTGCAGGAAGCCAGCCGAGTGAGCTGGAAACTGTGCGCAAGAGTTTCTTGATCAAGAAACTTGGGTTGACTGATGGTCCAGAACTGATGGAGGCGATCAATTCCGTGATCGAGACCTATGGCCGTTCAGAGCGCAACAAGTACCGCGCTGTCATCTACTATCTGCTGGTCAAGCACTTCGGCAAAGAGTCCGTGTACGGCTAACACCTTTTATGAGTTGGCGCCTCGAAGCCAATTGACTGCGCAATCGAATAAAATGCCCTGTTCTATTTGTTTGCGATCAGGGCACCGCACGGTCTATTCATAAATCAACAGGCCAGAATGGCCGAACCAATCCATCGCGTGTGTGGGAGCATGTGGGGAAAGGGGTTCGGCCACGCGTTGGCCGGACCCCGACGCCTTATTTAGAATAGCCGCCCAATGCGCAGAGGATTTGCCATTCCTCTGCAGTCACCGGTTGGACCGACAGGCGGCATTGCTTCACCAAAGCCATATCGGCCAGACGTTCATCCGATTTGACCAGATCCAAGGTCACAGGGGTTTTGAACGGGCCAATCGCTTTGATGTCGACGCAATCCCAGCGATCATCATCGGTCGAGCTATCGGGGTGGCTTTCGGCGATGACTTCGACAACACCGACGATGGCCTTGGCCTTCTGCGAGTGGTAAAAGAAACCGCGGTCGCCGACCTTCATTTCGCGCATGAAGTTGCGGGCCTGATAGTTTCGCACGCCGTCCCATTCTTCGCCCGCATCGCCTTTGGCGACTTGATCGTCCCAAGACCAGGTGTCGGGCTCGGATTTGAACAGCCAATAGCGCATCAGCCGATGACCTTTTTCCAAGCGATGATTTCGACGGATTCGAACAGATCTGCTGCTTTGTAGGGGTCGCCGGCAGCCCAAGCCTGCGCTGCGTCCATGTCTTCGACGTCCAGAATGACCAGCGATCCGCACATCTCGCCTGCTGCATCCAGAAGCGGGCCAGCTTGGGCGACAACGCCTGTGTCTTTGATATAGGCAAGGTGCGCGTCACGGTTGGCTTTGCGGACCTCAAGGGCGCCAGCTTTGTCACGGGCGGTCAGGGCAAACAGCATTAGATTTCCTCTTTCAATGGGCGGGACAGCAATGTTTGCATGCCCTGCGATACATCTAGACGGCCTTCGACCAGCGCGGCAACCACCGAGGTGATCGGCATTTCGATGTCTTTGTCACGGGCTAGACGGGCAACGGCGCGGGCGGTCGCGGCGCCTTCGACTGTTATGGTTGGGTCATAGTCTGCACCCTGCCCTAACGCGAAGCCGTACGCATAGTTGCGACTGGTCGGCGACGTGCAGGTCAGCGTCAGATCGCCAAATCCGGACAATCCCATTAGCGTTTCGGGGATCGCGCCAAGGGGTCCTGCGATCCGCATCATCTCGGCAAATCCGCGGGTGATCAGAGCTGCTCGGGCAGACTCCCCAAGGCCTGCACCCATCACAGCCCCCGCTGCAATGGCGATGACGTTTTTCAGCGCGCCGCCAAGCTCCGCGCCCACAGGGTCCGTACTGCGATACAAGCGGATGGTCGCGGAGCTAAGGGTTTCTTGCAGCTCTTCGCCAAGGATCGGGTTTTTACAGGCAAGCGTCAGCGCGGTCGGTAGTCCTCGGGCGATATCGATAGCAAAGCTGGGACCTGTGATGATCGCAGGGGCGCGCGTGACTTCGGCCAGAATAGCGGTCGGGCCGCGTAGGCTGGTCAGATCGACGCCCTTGGAGCAGGCCACCAGTTTTTTCCCGCGCAGAAGGTCCGCGTTTTCCGTGACGAAGGCAGCAGTGGACTGCATCGGGACAGCCATCAGAATCGTGTCGGCGGCACAGGCGGTGGTCAGATCGCTGGTGACGGTCAAGCCTTCGGGCAGGTGGATGCCCTTGAGCCGTGTGGCGTTTTCACGGGTCTTTTGCATGGCAGTGGCGGCATCCGGATCGCGGGCCCACAGGGTCACGCCACGCTCTGCCAAAGTGATCGCCAAGGCGGTGCCGAACGCCCCTGCCCCCAGAACGGAAACGCTCATGCTTTGGCTCCCTTTTTGCCGCTGCCGATCATGGGCGCTGATTTCTTGTCCAAAGGCCATCGAGGGCGGGCTTGTAGGGTCATGTCGTCGGTCTCGCCCAAGGCGAACCGTTCCAGCCCTGCATAGGCGATCATCGCTCCGTTGTCGGTGCACAGCTTCAGGGGCGGCGCGGTGAAGCCTGCGCCAGCCTCTTCGGCGACGGTGGTTAATGCGGCGCGGATCGCTTGGTTCGCGGCGACACCACCTGCGACGGCGATCATGGGCTGGCCGGGGTTCAAATCCATATAAACCCGCAGGGCGCGGCGCGTTTTCTCGGCCAGAACGGCAGTGACGGCCTCTTGGAAGCCAGCGCAAAGGTCGGCTTGGTCTTGAGCGGTCAGGGTGTTGTCGGTCATCACCTCGTCCCGCGCGCGCAAGACAGCGGTTTTCAGACCGGAATAGGACATGTCGCAGCCCTCGCGATCCAACAGAGGGCGCGGAAAGCGGAACCGTTTCGGATCGCCATCGCGCGCTCGTGCCTCGACCGAGGGGCCACCGGGTTGGGGCAGCGCGAGCAGTCGCGCAACTTTGTCAAACGCCTCGCCCGGGGCGTCGTCGATGGTGCCTCCGACACGGGTGAATTCGTCCGGTCCTCGCACGATCAGGAACTGGCAATGCCCGCCAGAAACCAAGAGCATTAGATAGGGGTAGGTCAGACCGTCAGTCAGGCGCGGAGTCAGCGCATGGCCCGCCAAATGGTTTACGCCTATCAAGGGTTTGCCCAAGGCGGCCGCGATCCCTTTGGCGCACATGACGCCGGATAGCACACCGCCGATCAAGCCGGGGCCCGCAGTGACGGCGATCGCATCAACCTCGGACAAGGACACCATCGCTTCGGAAAGGGCCTGTTTGACCGCCAGATCGACCTTTTCAGCGTGGGCACGGGCAGCGATCTCGGGGACAACTCCGCCGAAGGCTGCGTGCAATTCGGCCTGCCCCATCACGATGTTCGACATCACACGGGCGTTGCCCGCAGTCCCGCGCACAATGGCGGCGCCGGTGTCGTCACAGCTGCTCTCGATACCAAGAATCGTCAGGTCGGACATCTGTCTCTTTCATTGCAGGGCGGTTTGTCCCGAGGTAGCACTGGGACAAAGACCTTACAATGCCGAGACCTGATGGACCGTCCCGCTGCCAAGATCCTGATCACGCGCCCGCGCGAAGGGGCCGAGCGGTTTGCGATGGAACTGGCGCAAGTGATGCCATGCGCGATGCCGATTGTAATCTCACCTGTTTTGGACATCGCCCCCCTGCCCGATCTGTTGCCGCTAGAGCACGTCAAAGGTTTGATCGTCACATCGAAAAATGGTGTCGATGCGTTGATCGCCAAGACAGATCGTCGGGATCTGCCGGTCTATGCGGTCGGGCAGCGCACAACAGCCGCTGCCGCTGCTGCGGGGTTTGCCGCACGTCAAATGGGCGATGATGCGGATGAGCTGGTCGAGGGGCTTCTTAGGCTGGGCCCCAAAGCACCGCTCCTGCACTTGCGCGGCGAGGTTTCGCGGGGCGATGTTGCGCAGCGATTGTCGACTCACGGCATCTTAACGCGCGAAAAAGTGGTCTATGCTCAGACGCCCATTTCCCTTACCGAAGATGCGAAAATTCTGCTTAATGGAACTTTTCCGGTGGTCTTGCCGTTGTTTTCTCCGCGGAGTGCCAAGCTGTTAGCGCAACAAGTGACCGGGATTGCCCCGCGTTATGTTGTCGCGATGAGTTGGGCAGTTGCATCAGAATTGCCGCAAGGATGGGCAAAAACCATTATTATTGCGTCAAGGGCGGATAGTCCTGCTATGGCAAAGGGCATTGCTGGCCTATTTGACGAGGACGGATTTATTGTGAGCCCCTAGATAAGGGGCTAAGTTGCGGCGAAGATATTCGCAAGGCTATTTGATTTTAGGGGGGTTGAGACGACCATGGACCAAAAACCAGCCAAGCCGGAAGAGACGCAAGACGCGTCGTCCGAAATTCAGGAAACCGGTGCTGAGGTAAAGTCCGAAGAGTCCGAAACTGTGGCCCCTGAAACGCCTGCGGATGACACCGCAGATGTTGCCAACAAAGAGGATGACAGCACAGACGCTGTAGAGGATGCTTCTTCCGAAGCCGAAGCCGAAGCCGAAGCCGAAGCCGAAGCCGAAGCCGAAGCCGAAGCCGAAGCCGAAGCCGAAGCCGAAGCCGAAGCCGAAGCCGAAGCCGAAGCCGAAGCCGAAGCCGAAGCTGTCGAGATGCATGAAGAGCAAATCGACATGACCGAAGTGGCGCCCACCGAGGCTCCGAAAGAAGTCATCAAAGAAACTGTGGTCGAGCGGAAGGGCGGATTTTTCCCCATGCTCCTTGGCGGCGTCGCAGCGGCGGCCATTGGGTTTGGTGCAACCTCTTACTATTACCAGACCGGTCCGTTTGCAGCTTCTGGTGCAACTGGGGACTTTGCTGCTCAGTTCGAAGAAAGTGAAGCTGAGCGAACTTCAGCTCAGGAAGCCTTGTCGGCTCGGATCGACGAGCTCGCGAACGCAGTGCCTGCAACGCCTGACACCAGCGCAATCGAAGAGCGCATTGCAGCGGTCGAGGGAAACTTTCAATCGCTTGATACACGCCTCACCGAAGCGTTGGCCGCGCTCGAACAGCGCATGACCGACATGGAGCAGCGCCCCGTCGAAGCGGCGAGCGATGCGGCTGTTTCGGCCTTTGAGGACGAGGTGAACACCCTGCGTCAGGAAGTGGCTGCGCAGAAAGAAGAAATCGAAAACATGGCCAAAGAGGCGGTTGAAGCCGAAGCTGCAGCCGAGGAAACCTCTCGTCAGGCGATGGCACGCGCTGCGCTGACACGGGTGCAGTCAGCCCTTGATGCTGGCGCGCCCTATGAAACGGCTCTGGCCGATTTGCGCGCGAACACTGGTGCAGATATTGCCGCATCGCTCGCTGGTCCTGCCGCGGACGGGATTCCGAGCCTGACACAATTGATCGACGCCTACCCCGCCCACGCCCGAGAGGCGCTGGCGGACACCCGCGCCGAGACGGCTGATGGGGGTGCAGCGGATCGCGTGAGTGCATTCTTGATGAATCAGCTTGGCGCCCGCTCTCTGGAGCCCAAAGAAGGTGATGGAACCGATGCGATCCTCAGCCGTGCCGAGGCTGCGCTGAAAGAGGCGCGTTTGACAGATGCGCTCGCGGAACTCGACGGCCTGCCCGAAGTTGCGCAGCCCGCGATGGCTCCGTGGATCGAAATGGCGCGCACGCGTCAGGATGCTCTCGCAGCGGCCGAGTCGCTTGCACAAACCCTGAATAACTGAGGCCCGCCCGATGCTCTGGTCGCTTGCTAAAATTATCCTGTTCGTACTCATTGTCGCCGCGCTGACCCTGTCCGCTGGTTACCTCATGGAAGCCAACGGCGGCATTCAGATTGCCTTTGGTGGCATGGAATTCACTCTCGGTGCGCTGCAATCCGTGATCGCAGGGATCCTGCTGATCATTGCGGTTTGGATTCTGCTGAAACTGCTGGGCCTGCTGGTCGCGATTGTGCGCTTTATCAATGGCGATGAAACCGCGGTGACCCGTTATTTCAGCCGGAATCGAGAGCGCAAAGGTTTTAAGGCGCTGTCTGACGGCATGCTGGCGCTTGCTTCCGGCGAGGGTCGCGAAGCTATGAATAAGGCGCATCAGGCGGACAAATACCTGAACCGTCCTGAACTTACCAATCTGATCACGGCCCAAGCGGCCGAGATGATGGGTGACAAGAAAACCGCTGAAAAGGTCTACAAAGAACTGCTCAAGGACAATCGCACCCGTTTCGTCGGTGTGCGCGGTCTGATGAAACAGCGTCTGTCCGAAGGGAACAACGAGGTCGCGTTGAAACTGGCCGAGACTGCGTTCGCCCTGAAGCCCAAACACGAAGAAACTCAGGATGTTCTGCTGCGCCTACAGTCGGAAAACCATGACTGGAAAGGCGCGCGCAAGACTTTGGCCACCAAACTGAAGACTGGCGCCCTGCCTCGCGACGTTCACAAGCGTCGTGACGCCGTACTGGCGCTGTCCGAGGCCAAGGATCTGATCGCAGAAGAGACCTCGATCGAGGCCCGCGAGGAAGCGATCGAAGCAAACCGTCTTTCGCCTGACTTGATCCCCGCCGCATGCATGGCTGCGCGTGGGTACATCGAAAAGGGCAAGAAGCGGAATGCTGTGCGTGTTCTGAAAAAGGCGTGGGAAGTGCAGCCGCATCCCGATCTCGCATCCGTTTTCGCTGAGATTGAGCCCGACGAAACGCCGCAACAGCGCCTCAAGCGTTTCGGCACCCTGCTGGGTAAAAACGCAGATGATGTCGAATCCAAGCAACTTTTGGCAGAGCTCAACATCGCTGCCGAAGATTTCCCCGCTGCGCGCCGTGCCTTGGGTGACCTGGCCCAAGAGATGCCTAACACGCGCACGCTGACACTGATGGCGGCTATCGAACGTGGCGAAGGTGCCGAAGACGCCGTTGTCCGCGGATGGTTGGCTCGTGCGGTCACTGCGCCCCGTGGTGAATCGTGGATTTGTGACAACTGTAATCATATCCACAACGAATGGGTTCCGATCTGCGAGCACTGCAAAGGCTTTGACACACTCGCATGGCGCCAGCCCCCTGCTCAGATGCTGTCGACCACTGGCCTGAACGCCGAAATGCTGCCCTTGATCGTTGGGACGCCCGAAGCTCCTGCAGAGAACGCCATTGTTCCCGCGAGCGAGCCGACTGCAGAAGCCGATAAAATCGAGGAAGCAGAGGTCATTGAGGCCGAAGAAGAGCAAAAAGAGACCTCAAAATAGGTCTTTTCCGTGGAGTGCGCCGGTGCTAAATCGCACTCCACGCGGACCAATAGGGTCCACCGAAGAAGTGCCGGTATAGCTCAGCTGGTAGAGCACGTCATTCGTAATGATGGGGTCGGGGGTTCGAGTCCCTTTACCGGCACCACTTCTTCACTGCATCTTCTACCACTTGCAGCACCTTGGTGGTTTCTGCCTGTTAACCATCCATTCAAGTTTCTGTCGGCTTTAAGTCTTCGGTAACCCGCAGTTCCTATTCCAAGAGTGTGGGAAAGGTGGTGGACTATGGGTGCGATGACAAACGCGCCAGTCATCATCAAAAGAAAGAAAGTCGTCGCGGGTGGTGGGCACCATGGTGGCGCTTGGAAGGTCGCGTATGCTGACTTCGTGACCGCTATGATGGCATTCTTTCTTTTGATGTGGCTGTTGAATGCGACAACAGAACAGCAACGCAAAGGGTTGGCGGATTACTTCACGCCAGACATTCCCGTGGCGCGGGTCTCAGGAGGCGGGCAGGGCAATTTTGGCGGCGAAAGCCTGGCATCCGAAGAGAGCCTTGCGCTTGAAGGGCGTGGAGCGTCCTCTTTGTACCCAACAAAAGAAGAGGCTGCTCGTGGGGCGGCTCTGGAGTTAGAACTCCGCCTCGAAGAAGCGCTGGAAATGGCCGAAGACGCGGATATGCGTCGACATTACGAGTTCCGCATGACCGACGAGGGCCCCGCTCTGGAATTGGAAGAGCGTACCGATTCGAGGCTCTTTGAAGAGGGGACTGCAACCCCAACATCAACTTTGCGGTCATTTTTACGTACGGTGGCGGCGACCGCAAAAGGGACGGGAAATGCCTTTGTCGTAGCAGGCCATATGGGCGCAAAACCCCTCGTTCTCGAGGATAATCCGACGTGGCGTTTGTCCTTGGAAAGAGCGGATAAGGTACGGGAATTACTCGAAAATAGTGGTTTGCCACGTAATCGCCTAAAGCGCGTCACTGGCTTTGGTGATCAGAAGTTAAAGTACCCTGAAACGCCAATGGCCATTGGTAACAACAGGATCGAAATCATCATTCTGCGCAATCCACTTCCTGTTCCGTTAGTCAGGCATTAAGGCACCGTTCCTAAGCATGGGGCATGACCGCACAACACAAGGGTGCCCCATGACAATTTCTTCGTCGCTCAATGCTGGCGTCGCCGGGCTGGCCGCAAATGCAGGCCGTCTGGCAACCATCTCTGACAACATCGCAAATGCCTCGACCTATGGATACAAAAAGGCCGAGGCCGACTTCCATTCTATGGTCGTCGGAGGAAATGGCGGCCAATATTCTGCTGGCGGTGTGAGATTCACGACTGAACGGCGGATCGGCGAGTCCGGATCGTTGGTCACAACAGCTAACTCGACAGATTTGGCTGTTCGGGGCAGGGGCTTCTTGCCCGTGACGCAGCAGTCCTCCATCGTGAATGGAAACGAAGAAATGCTGCTGAGCTCCACGGGATCCTTCCGTACGGACTCAGAGGGATATCTCACCACAGGGTCGGGCTTGGTGCTGCTGGGATGGCCGGCCCTGCCTGATGGGACGTTCCCAACCTATGCGCGCGACACGGCTGACGCGCTTGAGCCGGTTCAGATCAATGTAAACCAACTCTCTGGAGAGCCGACCACACAGGTCAGCCTCGGCGTAAATTTACCGGCGAGTGAGACGGACTCTGATGCAGATGGTTCAACGCAAGAACTGTCGATTGAGTACTTCGATAATCTGGGGACCTCTCAGAACCTGGATATTGAGTTCGCCCCAACCATTCCGGCCAGTGGCTCGAGCAACCAGTGGACTATGACGATCCGTGATGGAGCGTCGAGCGGGACGAGTGTGGGTGAATATGTGCTGACGTTCGACGATTCTCGTGCGTCCGGCGGCACGCTCGCTTCTGTCACGGCGACATCTGGGGGGGCATATGATAGCGCCACGGGCAAACTAACTGTGAATGTTGCTGGCGGTCCAATTGAATTTGACATCGGCGCTTTGGGAAGTGCGTCCGGCATGACGCAGCTCTCTGATGGTTTCGCGCCCTTGGCGATCAGCAAAGACGGATACGAGATCGGCAACGTGACTTCGGTGGAAGTGGATGAAAACGGGATCGTTCAGGCGCTCTATGACACAGGGATCACCCGCGCGATTTACAAAGTGCCACTGGTCGATTTGCCGAATCCTGATGGCTTGATCGCGATGGACAGCCAGACCTATGCACCGTCGCCGGATAGCGGCAGCTTCTTCTTGTGGGACGCAGGAGACGGCCCGACGGGCGATATCATCAGTTATGCGCTAGAGGAGTCGAACGTTGACGTAGCAGGCGAGTTGACTGACCTGATCCAGACACAGCGGGCCTATTCGTCGAACGCAAAAATCATCCAAACTGTGGATGAGATGCTTCAAGAAACCACCAACATCAAACGATAAGGGGGCCTGAATGTCTCTGACGAGTGCAATTTCCAATGCGCTGTCGGGGTTGGGGGCCACGTCTCTGGGGGCAGAGATTGTCTCTTCCAACCTGTCGAACGCGTCCAATGCCGCCTATGCCAAACGCGAGGTTTCCCTCGTTTCGAACCTGAACGGTGGCGTTCAAGTCACTGGCATACAGCGCCACCGCGACGCTGCGGTGCAAGCGTCGCTCAACGCACAATCCGCGCAAGCTGCGGCGGCCGAAGTGCGTACGCACGCTTTGGCTGCTGTCGATGCTGCGGTCGGAACAGTTGGGGACAGTGGCAGTTTGACCACTGCCTTGGACGACATGCAGTCTACGCTGATCAGCGCGGCTGCCCAACCCGAAAGCGACGTGCGGCTGAACCAAGTTCTATACGCGGCAGAGGATTTGGCGGCGCGATTCAATGCAATAGGGGACGCCATCCAAGCAGAGCGCTTGTCCGCTGACCACGCTGTTGCGCGGGATGTCGAGACAGTCAACGAAGTCTTGAGCCAGATCGAGAAACTGAACAAACAGATCATCTCAACCAAGGAAAACGGGCGCGGCGCAGCGACCCTGTCGGATCAGAGGGATCAGGCCATCGCCACCCTGTCAGAATTGATCCCTGTGCGGACCCTTGAGAGGGACAATGGCAGCGTCGCATTGGTCAGCAGAGGCGGACAGGTTTTGTTGGATGGCAAAGCTGTCACGCTGGAATTTACGCCAGTACAAGGGATGGACGAGGCAATGACCTTGGACAGCGGGGCGCTCTCTGGGATTTTGATCGTCGGCGGGGATGGTGACGACATCAGCAATCGCCTGATTGGCGGCCAGATCGCTGCAACGCTTCAGGTCAGGGATAGTTTGATGCCGCAAGCGTCGAACGAGCTGGCTGCTGAACGACAAAGCATGCTGGACGCGACGGCGTTTGACGGAGCGGGCCTGTTTACCGAGGGTGATGGGGTGCTGTCCGTCAGAGAGCAACTTTCGGCGGACCCATGGCGCTTGCGAGATGGCTTTACTCCAACCTCGCCGGGGTACGTAGCGAATGCGGGCTTCTTGGATACACTTGCGGCAGGCACGGAAAGCATCTCTGACAGTCTTGGTAACTACGTAAGCAAACAGTCCGCGCAGCTCTTTCGTGCCGAGATGAGCGAAACCTCGGCCAATGCGCGCTACACCGCACTCCAAGAGGCCGCTGCCAGCGAAGGCGTCGATAGCGACGCAGAGCTGCAATCGCTGCTCATGATCGAGAAGCTGTACACCGCGAACGCCCGGGTGATTTCGGTCGTGGATGAAATGATGGATACCTTGATGAGGATGACCTGATGATCACAGGAGCAAGCGATCTGGCGCAATACATGGCGTTGCGGTCTGCCAACGGTCAAACCAGCGCTAAATTCGAAGCCGCAGCGGCCACAGTTGCAGAAGGCAAAATCCAGAACCTGAGAGCGTCGCTGCAGGCAGACTTTAAACCCCTGAATGCTATTCAGAACACGCTCAGTCGGCTAGCGGCTTACTCGGGCGTGTCTACGCAGGCTGCGTTCTTTGTGGATCAGCAACAGAGCGCGCTTGACATGATCAGTGATCTCTCCACGGGGCTCGCACAAGATCTCGTGGCAGCGCATGAGGCAGAGGCTACAGGCACCCTAGATACGATCTCCGAGGGAGCTCGGTCTGCTTTTACTCAGGCAGTGTCCACCCTGAACTATGCCGCGGGCGGGCGATACCTGTTTTCGGGCGCTAACGTGACAGATGCGCCTTTGCCCGCGGGCGAGGACATGCTCGCCACGCTTGAAGTCGAAATTGCGGGCATGTCGCATGCTGATGCGGCTTCTCATATTCATGCCTTTTTCACAGATGATGCGGGTGGGTACGCGGCAGCTTACACTGGTGCCTCTGATGACCGTATCGCGTTCACCATAGCTCCGGGGCAGACAGTTCGTTCAGACGTGACGGCGCTGTCGCCTGATTTGCGGCAATCTTTGGCGGCAATGGCAACTGGCGCATTGGTGAGTAATGCTGACCAAGCCGTGACTGCAGGGGCTGACTTGTTGAGTGGCGCGCAAGCGATCGCGGACACACGCGGCACGCTTGGCATCGTGCAAGAGAGGATTGAGACTGTTCAAACGCGCAACGGCGCGACAGCGACCGCTATGGAGCTGCGATTGGCCGAACTAACCACGCCAGATATGTATGAGGCCGCAACTGAGCTGGAAAATTATGAGATGGCTCTGGAACGGCTCTATTTGGTGACCTCCCGCGTTTCGGCCATGAATTTCGCGGAGTTCATGTGATGCTGCGTCTCTTTGTGACTGTTTTATTGGTATTTTCGACCCTAAGCGCATCAGCCTCTCCGATCCGGCTCAAGGATCTGGTGGAGTTTGATGGCGTCCGCGGAAACGACTTGGTGGGCTACGGTCTGGTCGTCGGTCTAAACGGCACGGGTGACGGCTTTCGCAATGCCCCGTTTACCGAAGAGATGCTCGGCACGATGCTAGAGCGGCTTGGTGTGAACGTTACTGGTGAACAACTGCGCCCGCAAAACGTTGCGGGTGTATTCGTGACCGCGACCTTGCCACCCTTTGCCAGAGCTGGGACGCAGATTGACGTGACCGTCTCTGCGATTGGCGATGCCGAAAGCCTTCTTGGGGGGACGCTTGTTATGACGCCATTGAATGCAGCAGATGGCGATATCTATGCCGTCGCCCAAGGGACGATTATTGCGGCGGGCGCCGTCGCTGCGGGGCAGGCGGCCGAAGTCGTCCAAGGCGTTCCCACTGCAGGCACGATCCCGTCTGGCGCTCGAGTCGAGCGCGAAGTTGCGTTTGAGTTGGCTTCGTTGGACCGGTTGAGACTGGCTCTGCGCGAGCCGGACTTCACGACGGCTGCGCGGATTGAACGGGCTGTAAATGGAAAATTCGGTCGAGCTGTCGCGCGAATGACCGATTCCGGTACGGTCGAACTGGATGTGTCTGCCACGCGGGCCTCGTCACCGGCTCATGCGATTGGTGTGATCGAGAATCTGCTCATTGAGCCCGAGCGCCGTGCCCGTGTCGTGATTGACCAGCGTTCTGGTACGATTGTGATGGGGGATGACGTGAGGATCGCTCGTGTCGCCGTCGCTCAGGGCAATCTGACCCTGCGTGTCAGCGAAGAGCCGATTGTGTCTCAGCCGAATCCTTTTACCGACGGAGAGACGATTACACTGCCGCGTACGACAGCGTCGATCGAGGAAGAGCAGGGAGTTGGTTTGGCTGAGGTAAGGGGCGGCACGTCTCTGTCTCAGGTAATCGGCGGATTGAACGCGCTGGGGGTCTCACCGCGTGATATGATCGATATCCTGAAAAGCATCAAAGCGGCCGGTGCTCTGTATGCAGAACTGGTGGTGAAGTAGGGGCATGGGCGTCAGCCCATGTACCCCGTTACAAGTCCACCAGCCAAAAGAGACCAGCCGTCGCTGACGACAAAGAACCCAAGCTTGAAGGGAAGAGAGACGACCGACGGGGGGACCATCATCATACCCATCGACATCAGGATCGCAGAGACGATCAGGTCGATGATCAGAAAGGGCAGATAAACCACAAAGCCGACCTGAAACGCCAGTGTCAGCTCCGTCAGGATGAACGTCGGTACCAGCAGTGAAAAGGGTGCGGTCTGCACCGTTAGCCCCGCTGTGTCCATGTTTCGGATCTCTGCCAGCCGATAGAGTGAGTCTATCTCGATACGAGGCTCCATGAAGCCCCGGAACGGTCCTTGGGACCGCTCGTAAGCTTGCTCTATCGAGATGACTCCTGAATTGAGTGGCTTGATTGCGCCCTCCCAGACTTCCATGAGCACCGGTTCCATCACGAAATAGGTCAAAAACAGAGCGATCGTGATGAGGAGCATATTCGGTGGGGACTGTTGCAGCCCCAGCCCGGATCTGACGACCACAAGCACTGTCAGCATGTAAGGAAAGCACGTGACCATCATGAGAGTCGCGGGCACCAGTGATATTGCAGTGACGGTCGCTATTATTTGCAACACGCGCTGGCTCAGATCGTCATCCAGCGTCATGTCACCAATCTGTAGACCTTGGGCGTTGGCCACGGATGCAGTCACCGTAATCAAAATTCCAAGACTGACTGCGCGGACGTTAAGCGTCATTTTCAAAGCTCTTCACCGAGGTGAGCCGAACGGATAGTGCGCGGCGCGAACCATCCTCGATCTCTTCTAAAACACCTTGGGCGATGACTCGTTCACCAATCATGATGTCTACAGGGTCATCGATTTGCTGCTCCAACGTCAGTACCGCGTTTGGCGCGAGGTCAAGAAGCTCCCCGAGCGAAGGGCGGGCGCGCCCGACACAGACGTGAACCTCAATTGGAAGTGCGGAAAAACGGTTGCTCATGAATTATCCCTCTGTGCCGGTGGCCGCAGTGAGCTGCGGATCATTAAAGAATTCGGAAACAAGTTGGGTGATCTGGGTTTGCACGGCCCCGAGATCGACAGCTTTGGTCGTATCACCGCAGCGTATTTCTGCGCGGCCATCCCCCAAGCGATCATCTTCGGACACGGTCAAATCGGGCCAGTCCGTCAGATCGAGCAGTCCCGAAACAGCGCCCGAAAGACCTTCGGGCACTGCAAGGACGATCTCATCGCTTAGGCTATCGGCTGCGATCTCCTCGAGAGCTTCGACAATCATGGGGGCAAGGGCAGGCCGGAGCGCCGCCGGCAGGATGGCCGTTAAAACGCCCTCGATCAGAGGGCGGAGTTCTCGGAGCGTGTGTTGCTGCACTTCTGTGCGCGAGAAAGCAAAGTCTTTCACGCTTTCTGCCAGTTGCGCTTGCTGTTCTGATTGCTCGTCTTTGTTGGCTTTGACCGCATCAGCCCATCCTGCGTTATAGCCCTCTTCGAAGGAATCGAGGTTCATCGTGGCCTCGGGCGTGGTGTCGTTGACGGCTCCGGTCGGTGTACCGAAATCCATCAACAAGAATTCGATACTCATGTCTCTTGCTCCTGCTCGTCTTCAAGCCAGTTGCGCAGGATCGTCATGGTTTCTTCTTTTCGAGCGTCGATCAGAGCCCGCATTCGGGTGACCGGGTCTTCGGGCAGATCTAGCGAGGGGCCTGCGACATCGGTCGATAGGGGTTGAAACTCGCCAATGTCCTCAATCTCACCTTCTAAGGGCGCCATGCTGAAATCACCTGCGGGTAATTCGGCCAGAGCGGGCAGTTCGACGGGGTCTGATTTGCGCAGCATCGGCCGGAGAACGAAAAGCCCAAGGACCAATGCGACCAACGCCAATACACCCAGCCGGATCAATGTATTCGCAGAAGGTGCTGTCGAGGCCAGCCATCCGGGCGCAGGCGTTGCGTACACCGGATCCGTCCCGACAAACGCCATCGACTGCAAGGTGATTTCATCGCCTCTAGCCTCGTTAAAGCCAACAATGTCCTCGACCAAGGCGGTGAGCGCTGTGATTTCTGTCTGCTCTCGGGGGATAATCGCACCGGTGTCGTCGGGGACGCCATTTACCAAGACGGCGACGGTGAGACGCTTGATCGCGCCAGGGGTGCGCAACACTTCGCGGCGGGTTTCGGATACCTCGTAATTCACGCGCTCGACGGTTTCGTTTGAGTTTTCCGACGAGTCCCCACCGTTCGCGCCCGCATTTTCGGGCAGATCAGAAGCGACCGTCATGCCAGCTTCGGCGCTGCGGGCCGTGGCCGAGTTTTCCTGTGTCTCGCTGCTGATGGCGACTCGGCTGTCGGGGTCCACCAAGCGCTCCACGATCGATTCGCGCTCTGTCACGCGCTCTATGCTGACCTCTACAACGGCGTTTCCTGCGCCGACGCGGGCTTCAAGCATTCGTTCGACTCGCGCCGCCATTCGTTCGGCAGCAGAGCCATCTTCGGTGATCATCGCATCTTCGGCATCTGCCGAAATCAGAGTGCCCCGTTCATCAATAATCGCGACGTCTGTTGGCTCTAGTCCCGTGACTGCGGACGACACTAAAAATTGCAGCGCCTTGGCGTGGGCAGGGCTGATTGTCGACCCGCCCTGCAGCTTCAATGAGACCGAAGCGCTGGCCGTGGCATTCCGGCGAAACGGAGATTTGTCCTCTTGCGAAATATGCACGCGGGCGGCGCGAATCTGCGGATTGGCTTGAATGGTGCGTGCCAACTCGCCTTCTTTGGCGCGCAGGTATGTGGCGTTAAACATCTGCGTGGTTGTGCCAAAACCGTTCAGATCATCCAGAAGCTCGTAGCCAGCTATACCCGAATCCGGCAGACCCTGACTGGCCAAAGAGAGCCGCAGAGAATCACGTTGGGATTCGTCGACGAAGATGCTCGTACCTTGAATGCGGTAGGGGATATTCTGCCCTTCTAGGCTTTGCGTGATTTCGCCTGCGCTGGCCGGATCGAGCCCCCCATAGAGCAGCACCATGCTGGGCCGACTCGCAAAGAAAACAAGGGATAGAATAGCGACGAACGTTCCCAGAGTGGCCCCGACGACCATGATCTGTTTCCGCCTGTCAAAGCTCTTCCATAACGTAATGAACTGCTGCACGTGAACCTCCGGAGCGTCGACTTCTGCCTGACAATTTCCGTTTTGGGGGATCACGCTTAACAATCGGTTAGCTTCTGCTGCTCATAACTGATTTCCGTAGCAGGAGATGGCGATGAGCGATCAAGCAGCAGAAAGTGAAGCGAAAAAAGGCGGCTCTGGCGTGGTGCCGGGGATCATTCTCGGACTCGTGGCAGCCATTGGTGGATACGCAGTGGTCGGGCTCGATTTGCTGCACCTTCGGCCCGAAGAAGAGACCCCTGTCGAAGAGCCAAAGTATGTGGCGCCGGCAGCTGGAGTCTTTTTGGACATTCCGCAGATCATCGTGATGAACGGACCGTTTTTGGCGGGGCGTCACTTGCGGTTTCGCGGCGTGCTCGAGGTTCGTCCAGAGGACGCTGACAAAGTCGCTGTGCTCATGCCGCGCGTGGTTGACGTGCTGCAAACCTTCCTGCGTTCGGTCAAGGCCGAGTACTTCGATTATCCCGATGCGATTGACCAGTTCCGCGATCACATGCGCCACCGAGTCGTGGATGTGATCGGCGAAGAGCCCCTGATCGACCTGCTCATTCTGGAACTTGTCCCAAACTGAGGAAGACAGATGGAATTTATCACCGATGCTATTCTTGGCGCTGGGGCGCTTGGTGCCTCTTTCTACTGTTGGGTGCTGTCCCGCCGGTTGCGCCAGTTCAATAATCTGGAAAAGGGCGTAGGCGGCGCGGTCGCGATCCTGTCTGCTCAGGTCGATGATCTGACCAAGACGCTCGACACGGCCAAAGGTACGGCGGATGCCTCGAGTAAATCGCTCGAATCTTTGACTGACCGCGCCGAGACGGTCGCCAAGAAACTGGAGCTGATGGTGGCGTCGATGCATGACATGGAGCAGTCCAAGGCATCGACGACCGAGCCGATTTTCTCTCATCGCATGATGAAGCGGGGGGCGTAATGGCCCGCAAAAAGAAATCAGGAAGCCTGCTTGCCATCGCCGCCCTGTTCGCAGTGGGCGGAGCGTTGAAAATCGGGATGACGGCGACCGAGGCGATTGCTTTAGTGCCGGACCTAAAGATGCCGCGCTCCGAAGAAGAGCCCTTTGTTGATTACCGCGAAGAAGAGTTGAAGGAACTGTTCGCGGCGCTCGCCAAGCGCGAGGCCTATAATGACCGACGGACCAAAGAACTAGAAGAGCGCGAGGCGCAGATCGAAGCCAAGCTCAAAACGCTTGAGGCCAAGAAGGCCGAGGCCATCACCCTCATCGAAGAGCTTCAGGTCGAAAATGAGCGCCTGCGCCGAACGATGGGGATGGGGGAAACGGCTGCCGAGGACGATCTCGATAAGCTGACCAAGGTCTATGAGGCGATGAAACCCAAGGATGCGGCAGGACTGTTCGTAGAGATGGATATGGACTTCGCAGCGGGTTTTCTGGGCCGCATGAAAGCGCAATCGGCAGCCGCGATCATGGGGAACCTGCCTTCAGCCAAGGCTTACTCGATTAGTGCTATTCTGGCGGGGCGAAACGCCTCTTGGGCGGAAACCCATGGGGCCACCGCACCGTCTCTAGTCGCAGGAGACAGCAAATGATCGGAATTGTTGGGATTGGTGTCACCTTTGTCATGGTGTTTGGCGGCTATTTGCTGGCTGGCGGCAAGATGTCGATCATCATGAAGTCGTTGCCCTTCGAGTTTATGATGATCGGGGGGTCAGCGGCCGGGGCGTTCTTGCTCAGCAACGATATGTCGACGGTCAAGCATACGCTGAGTGATATCACCAAAGTCTTCAAAGGAGCGAAGTGGTCCAAGCAGGATTACCGCGACCTGTTGTGCCTGCTCTATGCGCTAATCAAAATTAGCCGCAAAAGCCCCGTGGATCTGGAAAGCCACATCGAAGATCCCGAAAATTCGTCTGTGTTCGAGCTTTATCCCAAAATTCTTCAGGACAAAGAAGCGACCTCTTTGATCTGCGATACTTTCCGCGCAGGTAGTCTGAATTATGATGACCCTCATCAGGTCGAAGAGATGCTTGGCAAACGCATTGAGGAACACGCGCAAAACCAATCGCATTCCGGGCATGCTCTGCAGAACGTTGCGGATGCTTTGCCGGCGCTGGGGATCGTTGCCGCGGTTTTGGGTGTCATCAAAACCATGGCGTCGATCGATCAACCCCCCGAAGTTCTGGGGGGGCTGATTGGGGGCGCGCTGGTCGGAACATTCCTTGGGGTTTTTCTGGCCTACGGAATCGTTGGTCCGTTCTCTGCGAAAGTAACAGCTACAACGGAGACAGAAGAAAAATTCTATTCGGTGGTGCGGGATGTACTTGTCGCCGATCTCTTTGGCCATTCGCCTAACTTGTGCATTGAGGTCGGACGCCAAAGTGTGCCGTCGTCCTACCGCCCCAGCTTCAACGAAGTAGAAGAGGGTCTGAATGCTGCGTAACCTTCCGCTCCGCTGTTTTATCGCAATGGCCAGTTTGGCAGGTGGCGCTGGGACTGCGCAGGCACAAAGCATACTCGCCGGTGAGCACGCCGATTTCACACGAATTGCCATTCGCAAAATCGGCCAGACAGAGCCGCATCTAGAGACGGCGGAGGACTCAATTCGTGTCATAGGTGCCGCTGCTGTCGGTACATCGGATCTGACGTCTGCACTGCAAAAACTGGGCCGCGCGCGGGTGCAAGGGATCGAGGTCGATGCATCCGGCGTTCGTGTAGATCTGAATTGCGACTGCACGGCGGAGACGTTTGATTATCGGGGCTACTACGTCATTGATATCGCGGAAGGAAAGGAACCGGTTGCACAGTCTGCGGCGCCTCATCCTGACAGGGCCTTCCAAGAGTGGAAAATCCCAAAAACTTCGATCCTCGCGTCTTGCTCCGTGGGGGCGTGGTGCGAAGATTTGTTGTCGATCGAGCCTGAAATCGACAACGATGACTATTGCCAGTTTGCGTCAGAAACGCTCGTTAATCTAACTGCGCTGCAGGGATCTGCCGCACCGCAAGCAGAACGTCTACGCGGGTATTTGGACAAAGGCTGGTGGGATGAAGCGGCGCTTTTGATTGATGAGATGTCTGCAGGAGTTTCTTCCGAACCGTTCATTAAAAGGGGACAGGCTGAGGCTGACGACCACCCTGCCTGCGAGTCAAAACAGGAAACACTGGCGTGGGTTAAAACCCGCGAGCCGGCGATAGATTGGACAACAAAGGCCGAGCCAGCCCAAGATCCTGAACCGATCGAAACTGCTGCTGAGCCAGAGCCGGAGGTGCCAGCCCTTGCCGTTACATCGGCAAACGCCGACAGCGATGTCCATGCACGGGCCCTCAGTTTCCTAGAAACCTACAAGGCGGAGTTGGAATGAAAGCTCTCGATTCCAGCATCATTTTAGCGGTCTTTGCTGCGCTGGCTTTCGTGTCACTGCTGATGCCGATGCCATCGATGCTGCTCGACTTCGGGATGGCTGTTTCATTCTCGATTGCCATCCTGATTTTGTCGCTGGTCCTGCTTACGTCCTCTGCTGCGGACTTTGTGGCCTTTCCCCAGTTTATCCTGATTTCACTGTTTTTCAGGGTCTACATCAACATCGCGTCCACCAAGCTGATCCTCACTGCTGGGGCATATGGGGACAAGGTGGCGGGTCAAACGCTCTATGGCTTCGCTACGTTCGTGATGGGCGAGGGGCTCCATATCGGGATCGTCGTTTTCATTATTTTCACGCTCCTGAACTTCCTCGTTCTGTCCAAGGGCGCATCGCGCATGGCCGAGGTGTCCGCGCGGTTCTCACTCGATGCGATGCCGGGGAAACAGATGGCGATTGATGCCGACCTGTCGTCTGGCGCGATCTCGCACGAAGAGGCCTCTCAGCGGCGAGAGAAGCTGTCGAATGAAAGCTCGTTCTTTGGATCGCTGGATGGTGTCGCGAAATTCGTCAAAGGTGACGCGGTGCTCGGTTTACTGCTGACCGCGATCAACCTGCTGATCGGGGTCGCGTTCGGTGTTCTGAGCTACGATATGCCCTTGAGCGAGTCCCTGAAGCTATACTCTTTCCTGACGATCGGGGATGGCTTCGTCTCGCAAATCCCTGCGCTTATTATCTCTTTTGCGACCGGTCTACTTTTGGCCAAAGGGTCGGACCGCACTAGAACCTCGAACGCGATTTCGAGACAGGTCTTTGAGCAAAAGGAAGTTCTCTTGGCGGTGTGCGTGGTTTCAACTGCTTTGGCCTTTATCCCAAGTTTGCCGACGATTCCGTTTCTGGCTGTCTCGACCGTTTCAGGCGCCCTTTGGTATCGCCTGCGTCTCTTGGCGGAACAGCAGGATGTGTCGGAAGAAGCGCCTATCCTTCCCGTAGCCGAAGAGCAAAAAATCGAAGACCTGATTGAAGCGGACGATATCTTGCTGAAGGTGTCGTCTTCGATTGCGCGAAACTTCTTGCGGTCCGAAAGCGGCTTAGAGAACCGGATCAGGCCGCTTCGCATGCATATTGCTGAGAAATACGGCCTATTGATCCCGCAGGTGCGCGTGTCAGAATGGCCTGGTTTAGAGGGCGGGAAGTACCGAATTCTGCTGCACGGCGCGAACATCGCGGAGGGTGAGTTGCAAGGCGACGATCTCTTGGTGCTCCTCGATCACGAAGAGGGCCATTCTGGGGTCAAAGATCCGGTCTACGGAGCACCGGCCAAGTGGGTGCCCGCGATTGAGCGGGACGAACTGATCCTTGGCGGATACACCGCGCTCTCTGGCGACGAAGTCATGCTAACGCATCTCATGGATGTGGTGGTTGCAAATCTAGATACATTAATGACAGCCAAGACCCTGAAATACACGTTGAATGCCCTGATCGCGCAGTCCGATGCGGTCAAATCCGAAGGCATCAAACAATGCCTGTCCGAGGCAATTCCAGATAAGATTTCCAACGAGTATCTGCTTGATGTTCTCAAAGGTCTCTTGGCCGAACGGATCTCGATCCGAGGGTTCAGTGCTATTCTAGATGCGACGATCGAGGCTAAGAACAACGGTTTCCGCGGAGACGGCGCGATCGAATTCGTCCGGCAACGCATCAATCGCCAAGTGGTCGATGCTGCATTCGAAGGAGAAGCACATCATCGTGCGATCACCCTTGATCAACGATGGGAAGAAGTTTTTGCCCAATCAGAACGGCCGCAACAGGGATCAGAGATCGCGATCCAACCGAGTGACCTGAAGAAGCTGTCGACGCGGCTTGCCGAAAGTGCGGCCCAAGCAGCGCAAGCGGGCTCGAATATTGCTCTGGTTGTCAGCGCCAAGAGGCGCCGCTTCTTGCGGTCAGTGCTGGATGCCTCGCAGGTCAGGATGCCTGTTCTATCGTTCGAGGAGTTGGGATCGGGCGGCAATATCCAGTTTGAGGGCGTGGTGCCCTTTGATGGATAACGCAATTCTCTTTGCATTCTTGGGGGCGTTCCTGAAGTCCAGTGGATTTGTTGCATTCGCCCCCATCGTTAACGATTTTCGTGTCTCGATTACGACGAAATTGGTGCTGTCTCTGGGGTTAATGCTAGCTATCTGGCCGAATTTCTCAGGTAGCGCGCAGCCATCTCTGTTTGGAACTCTGATACAGACAGCGATGGGCTGCTGCTTGGGACTGTATTGCCGGCTGCCATTTCTTCTGCTTCATCTGGCGACCTCGGCCTTCGGCCAATCGTTCACCCTGTCGCAATATCTGAACACCAGTCATGAAACGAGCGCGGGCGTGGTGGCAGAGCTTTATAAATGGGGCGTGTCGCTAACCATGCTCTCATTCGGTGCGGTTTGGGTCGCAGCCGAGGGTTTGACGATTCCGCTGGCGCTTGATGTCGCTGTGTTCGTGTCTCTGCTCGATCTTCTAACTCAAGTCGCTTTGCAGGTTTTTGCGCCGTTCCTGGTGTTTTCTGTCATGTTTAACCTGCTGTCAGGCTTTGTGAACCGCGCGATGCCTCAGCTGATGGTGATGCTCGTGTTTGCGCCATTGGTCATCGGTTTTGCTTTGCTATTTATGATGCGCTTCTCCGATCAAATCATCGCAACGTGGCTGACCCAAGTATCCTCGATTTATGGGGGCTAGGAGCTGGTGGCAGATCAGGATCAGAAGAAGCATGCCGCAAGTGCGCAGAAGCTGGATCGTCTACGCAAAGATGGCAAAGTGCCTGAGTCGCCCGACCTGATTGCGTCTATTTCTCTGATCATTCTGGCGCTGGGTTTCTTCGGTGCAAGCGGCAGCTTGGGGCAATCGATCCTACGGGTTTTTGGTGTTTTCCTCGCCTATACTGGTGCGCCGCTGGAAATTGGTGGCGTGATGACAGCAACTTTCTGGGTGATGTCGCTGCTGTTTTTAGTGGCTGTGGTTGGAGTGCTGCTCGTTGGCTTCTTGCTGAAGGGGTGGAACCCGCGGTCTGAAAACCTGTCCTTGAAATGGGACAGGATAAATCCCCTCAAGAACGCCACGCAGAAATATGGGACCAAGGGCCTGATCACGTTCGCCGTGTCTTTTGGTAAAATGTTCGCGGTTTCATGCCTTGGGGCAGTCATTACGCTGCTCTTTATAGACGATCTGCAGATTTCGCGGGGGCTAGAGGGGCACATTTGGCTCGCGGCGCAAGGCCTCAAGCGCCTGATCCTGATTTGTGCGCTGATCTTTGTTCTCTTCGGTGGAATTGATTTCCTGATCAAACGGAACGCGTTCCTTACCGAAAACAAGATGACCGACCAAGAGGTCAAGGACGAGCACAAGGACAACGAAGGCACACCCGAGGTTAAGCAAAAGCGCCGCCAGCGCGCCTACGAGATCAGTTCTTCAAGGATGATGCAGGATGTTGCAGAAGCCGATGTTCTGATCGTGAATCCTGTGCATATCGCTGTTGCACTGAAATGGACGCGCGAGAAGGGCACCGCGCCGATGTGCATCGCCAAGGGACAAGATCTGGTCGCACAGAATCTGAAAGCAATCGCGATCGAAAATGCTGTGCCGGTACACCAGGACATTCCCACTGCGCGCGCCATCCATTCTGTATGCGACGTCGGCGAAGAAATCCCTCCTGACCTTTACGCTGCCGTGGCGATCGCGATCCGGTTTGCTGACGGGGTCAGAGAGCAAGCCCGCAAAAGTCCGTTCGGAGGCACGTCATGACGCCAGAACAAAAAAGCCTTATCGAGATCGCGCAAATGGTCGCTGATCGTGAAATCGCCAAAGTGGCAGAGCGCAAGGCGCAAACCCACGCAATCGGTGCCAAGATTGAGCAGCTCAAAGCGGTGGAAATGTTGCGTCCCGACGAGGGAGCTCCGCGGCTTCAGGTGATGGGGAATGCATGGGGCGAGTGGCGTCGGCGAGAAATCTCTGCGCTCAACCTAGAACTCGCCAAATCTACTTTGCTCGAGGAAACAGCCAAGCAAAAAGCGCGACGGGCGCTGGGACGCCGCATCGCGCTAGAGGACATTTTCAACGAAGCCGGTTAAGCAGTTTGCCG
This sequence comes from Donghicola eburneus, assembly GCF_900115865.1. Classification (GTDB taxonomy): domain Bacteria; phylum Pseudomonadota; class Alphaproteobacteria; order Rhodobacterales; family Rhodobacteraceae; genus Donghicola; species Donghicola eburneus. Next base: position 234,130 of record NZ_FOXY01000004.1, read on the forward strand.
GACCAAGTCGGTGATCAGGATGCGGTGCACATCTTCGCCGATGACATCCTGCGCACTCTCGAGCAGGTATTTGCGCAGAACGGCCATCTTGTCTTCGGTGTAGTAGCGCCCGGAAAAGCCGCCGTGACTAGAATGTTCGAACAGCACTTTCATGATCTCGTCTCGCAGACGCGGCTCAAGGTCGAAGACGCTGTCGCTTTTTTCGTCGGTCACCTCAAGGCTCAGACTCATGATGACAAGAGAGCTTTCTCCGTCGTCTTCGATCACAGGCACGATGAACTGGTTGTTCAGCTTGACGATTTGCGTAGGCACGTCATGGCTTTCAAGCATTTCGATCGAAGAGGCTTCCTTCTGGTGCAAGAAGGGCAGCGTTTCCGGATCTAATGGGACAAAGAAGCCCGCTCCGGCACCAGCGCCAAGGCCGACAATCATCATGATGGCAGGGACAAGGATTTTCATATGTGACCTCAGAACGGCAGGATAATGTCTGTGATTTGCTGGCCGTAGCGGGGCTGCTGTACGTCGGTAATTTGGCCGCGCCCGCCGTAAGAGATGCGTGCAGAAGCGATCTTGTCGTAGGTGATTTCGTTCCCCCGCGAAATGTCTTCGGGGCGGACAAAACCTTCGACAAGAAGCTCGCGGAGTTCGAAATTCACCCGGACTTCTTGCTGCCCTTCTATGACCAGAACACCGTTTGGCATTACGTTGGTGACTGTAGCAGCAATCCGCAGGGTAAGTTTTTCGTTCCGACGGACCGATCCTTTGCCCGCACTCTCGCCAGAGGAATTGAGCGAGACCGCATCAGCGAGGCTCGCGCCCTCGGGTAGGCTCGACTGGATGCGTTGGGGTAGGCCAAACAGCGACGGCACGGACAGGCTTTCGGACCCGTCTCTGGACCGTTGCGTCGTATTCGAAATCTCTGCCTTGTCGTCGATTTCGATCACGACGGTCATGATATCCCCGCGTTTTTCAGCACGTCGGTCCCCAAGCAGTGACTTTTGCCCTGCATCCCACAAAGAGGCTTGGTCGCCCACCATCCCCGGCGCTGCCGTATAAAGCGGGATACCAGGGCTTAGCATCGCTGAATGCTCGGCGTTCTCGGTTTCAACAGGGGAAAACGTCGGCGCGCGTCCCACGTGATCCAGCCTGTTGCAGCCAGCGAGTGTGAGTGTGACGGCTAAAGCAAAACTAAATACGGGATACGTTTTCATTATCTACTACCAGATACTGATATTGTGGCGTCCGGCTGCACTGTGCCTTGGACGATCGTGCGCGACGACAGGTTCATCACGCGGACTAATGCGCCAGCTGCGCCACGTTCCATCGCGCGCCCTTCGGCAGAAATTGTCAGGGCGCCCAATTCGTACACGAGCGTCGCGAATTGGTTGCGTTCGATCAAAGCTGGCTCGGACAGAGCCGAGAGAAACAGGGGCCGACCGCTATATATTGTGGCCCGTGTTTCCTTGCCCAGAACATCTGTGATCGCGGTTGCTGCGCCGGCTGTGTCTCCAGCTGCGATAGTAATATCCGTTTCCGTGATGATCGTCCGTGCGGGCAAGGTGCGACTGGCCACCAGCGTTTCTGCTTGCGCCTGGGATCCTGCGCAGAGACAAAGCACGAAAATTAAGGCTCGCATCACCGAACCTGCGTGGTCGCGCCAAGCATCTGGTCGGCGGCCGAGATCACCTTGGAATTCAGCTCATAGCCCCGCTGCGCCTCAATTAGTGCTGTGATCTCGCGAACCGGATCGACGGAACTGTCCTCTAGGTACCCTTGGCGCAGGGTGCCAAGCCCCTCTTCGCCGGGGTCCGCGTTATAGGGTGCGCCAGAAGCTTCGGTCTCGCGGAACAGGTTAGACCCCAGCGCTTCTAGCCCGCGGGGGTTCGAGAAGTTCGACAAAGCGATCTGCCCCAAAATCTGCCCTTCGGCGCTGTCCGCAAAATAGCCGTACACCTCCCCATCTGCATTGATGTGGACGCTTTGGGCGTCGACAGGGATCATGATATCGGGGTTCAACGCGTGGCCGTCTGACGTGACCAAAAGACCATCTGCGGAACGCTTCAGCGCGCCATCACGAGTGTAGGCTGACTCTCCTGAAGGCAGGGAGACTTCGAAGTAGCCCGCCCCCTCGATCGCTAGGTCGAGATCACCGCCCGTTGCGGTCAGGGCGCCTTGGGACAAGCTTACCGAAACCGCAGAGGGGCGCACGCCGAGGCCAAGCTGGATGCCGGTGGGCACCACGCTGCCGTCGCTGGCACTGATGCTGCCCGCCCGTGTCACCTGCTGGTAATGGAGGTCAGAAAACTCGGCACGGCGGGCGTTGTACCCAGTGGTACTCATGTTCGCGAGGTTGTTAGAAATCACCTCGACTCGGGTCTGTTGGGCGCTCATGCCTGTGGCGGCGATGGTTAAGGCTCGCATATTGGGGCTCCGTTATCGGGTGAGGGTATCGATGGCGTTCCGGAGGCGTTCATCCTCGGACTGCAAAAAGCTTTGGCCCATCTCATAGGCGCGCTGCACCTCGACCATGCGGGCCATCTGTTTGATCGGATCGACGTTTGAGGACTCCAAATATCCTTGGCGCAGCATGCCGTCGGCTGTGGGGATCAGTCCATCGGGTGCGGCAAAAACTGCTCCCGCGCTGCGGGTCAGATTGCTTGGATTTTCGGGGCTCACAATACCGATCTGTGCCAGGGGTTGTCCGTCTGCAGAGACTGTCCCATCCGGGGCAATCGCGATCTCTTGCGCGTCAGGGGGGACTTGGACAGGCGTACCACCCAGATCCATCAACGCATAGCCATCTGGTGTACGCAGGGTACCAACCGCGTCTGGCACGAAATGTCCCGCCCTTGTGAGGCGCGCTGTGCCGCCGTCGTCGACTTGAAAATAGCCTTGGCCATCGATCGCGAGATCGAATTGTCCGCCTGTTTCGTGTAGAGCGCCCTGAACAGTCGAGACGAGTCGCCCATGGGCTTGGGTCATCGAAACGCCGTCCTGAGCTGCCTCTGGGGCTAGGTATTCCGAGAACAGAACGCCTTGCTCGCGGTAACCTGTGGTTTGGGCATTCGCGATATTCTGTGCGATCACGGACATTTCGTGCAGCAAACCGCGCTGCCGCGACAATGGGGCAAGGGATGACGGATCCATTAATGGTACCTCGCAACAATCGGTATGATTTCGTTCTGGAAGAAACCGACGAGACTGCCGGTCATGAAATCCATGCTCATCCAGAACGTGATCACGATGGCCAAGAGTTTCGGCACAAAGGTGAGGGTCATCTCTTGGATTGAGGTCAACGCCTGCAGAAGGCCGATGACCAGACCTGTGATCAGCGCGACCGCCAAAATAGGCAGCGAGACTTGAACCGCTGTCCAAAGCCCGACGCGCATCAGATCAAAGATGACCGTTTCTGACATCAGATCGGCATGCGTAGGATTTCTTGGTAGGCCTGAACGACCTTGTCCCGCACAGTGACGACGGTTTCGACCGCAAGCTCGGTTTGCGCAATGGCCTGCACTAATGCTGCCGTGTCGGTCTGGCCGGCCATCGCGCTGACTGCAGTTTCTTCGGTGGCTTTCAGGGCGTCTGCGAAACTCTGAACCTTGCTGAGTGCCTCTTTGGGCACGTCAGGCTCGGCGACAGGGGTTAGGATTTCCTTGGCCGCAGAGAATTTCTGGGTGGCAAAAACGCTGGAGATATCCATCTTTTTGATCCTTCTGGATTACTTGCGCAGAAGCTCGAGCAGACTGCCCGACATCTCTCTGGCTTGTTGGAACATTTTTAGGTTGGCCTCGTAGGCGCGCTGCGCCGCGCGGGCATCTGCGATTTCAATCACGAGATCCACATTCGACCCTCGGTAATGTCCCGAGGCATCGGCCAAGGGATGTGCGGGATCGTAAATTTCTTGAACCGGTGTCTGGTCCAGAATGACGCGACCCGCCTGCGGTCCTTGGGTGTCGGACAGGGAGAAGGCCGTCGTTTTCACAGATAGTAATTTGCGCTGATAGCCTGGCGTATCCGCATTCGCGACGTTTTCGGATACATGCCGTAAACGCTGACTCTGCAGACGCAGGCCATCAGAGGAGATGGTTAGAGATTGTGAAAGATCGGTCATCACATTTTCCCTAGGCTGGTGCGCAGAATGCCAAGGGTCGAGCGATAGACGCTGACCGCTCTTTGGTGATCGCTCTGTGTCTTGGCGGCTGAGAGGAGTTCGTTTTCAAGGTCGACGGGCTGATCTGTGTCGAACCGATCAAACCCGTTGGCGTTTGCAGTGGCAAAGGCGTCTAAGTGGCCGCCTCTGGACGCGTGCATCGCCATGGGGGCGCGCGGCGTTTCCAGATCAAAATCGCGTACTTTCTGCGCGGTATATCCCGGCGTCTCTGCGTTCGAGATATTGGTTGCTGTCACGTTCTGTCTCGCAGAGGCATGGGACATCATGCCCGTAGCCACTTTGAAAATGCCGATATTTTCGAACATCGGGGCTTCTCCCTCGATTAGCTTCAATCAAGGGTTAACTGCGATTCCTTTAGAAACGGTTTGCATAAACCTGTTCGGGGATTTTCGATGACAAACCTAGCAAGTCTTGGACACCAGATCAGCGCATTGCGCGCGCTCAAGGAATCCGGTCGCATAACATCAATAAAAGCAGGCGTTTTGGAAGTCTCAGGTTTAACCCACCGTGCCTGTTTGGGGGACGTTTTGGGACTGGAGACAAATGATCATCGGTTTGAGGCAGAGGTCATAGGGTTAGAGGAAAATACACTCATAGCTTTGCCCGAAAGATCCCCTGCCGGCTGCGCGATCGGCGATTCGGTGGAATTTCGAGGAGGGCGTCGAATAGCGCCGGACCATAGCTGGCTGGGCCGGATTATCGATCCGTGGGGACGGCCATTGGACGGACGCCCATTGGTAAGCGGCCCCAATCCAATGAGCTTGGATCAGTCGCCCCCTCCGGCGGCACGTCGACGCGGTTTGGGCCAACGTATGGCAACTGGTTTAAATGTCTTTGATACTGTGCTGCCGTTGGTACGTGGACAAAGAATGGGGATCTTTGCTGGGTCTGGCGTCGGGAAGTCTCATCTTCTTGGGCAAATGGCGACTGGGGTTGATGCAGACGTCCGCGTTATCGCTCTGATTGGCGAGCGGGGGCGAGAGCTTGGTGCCTTTGTGAACGATATTCTGGGCGAAGAGGTTCTGCGGCACAGCGTTGTTATTGCCGCCACATCGGATCAATCGCCGCTCCTGCGTTTGGGATGTTTACCGGCTGCGCTGTGTGTTTCCGAGTTCTTTCGTGATCAAGGAAAGCAAGTTTTGTTGTTGGCCGACTCGGTCACGCGTTTCGCCGAGGCTTATCGGGAGATAGCCGTCGCGGGTGGCGAGTCTCCTTCGCTGAGGGGATATCCCGCAAGTATGACACCTGCCTTGATGCGTTTGGCCGAACGGGCTGGACCTGGTTCTGGAGAATCTGGCGATATTACTGCGCTGATGACGGTATTGGTCGCAGGAAGCGATATGGAAGAGCCTATCGCGGATCTTGTACGAGGAACATTGGATGGTCACATAATATTGGAACGCAAGATCGCTGAAAGGGGGCGATATCCGGCCGTAGACGTGCTGAAATCGGTCTCTCGTAGCTTGCCGTCCGCCGCGAGCCTCATAGAAAACCACATGATTTCGGAGATGCGCGCGACGATCGGTTTGTATGAGCGCGCAGAGCCGATGATCCGCGCCGGTCTCCACAGCCCGGGCGCCGATCCTTCGCTCGATCGCGCAATCCATCTTTGGCCGCGGCTGGATGGCTTTATCTCCGAGCGGAATGCGCTGGGTCCCGAGGGGGCATTTCGCCTGCTTGCGGATATATTGTCTGGGGCCCGTTAACTGCTAAGCAACGTGAGCGCCATGGCACCCGGCGAAGAACTGTCAGTTGTGTTGATAGAGCTCCGCAACAAGTATCGCTCGATTAACGAATCTCTGTTCTCGTCATTTGTCAGGTCACTGATTTCGAACCCCATCTGACGTTGCAGTTTCTCGTCGTAAATCTCGATTTGGCGATCAAGCGCAAGTTGCGAGACACTATCTGGCAGCCCCAAGGCGCCTTGGACGAGCTGTAAAAGAGGTTCATTCCCGAGCACGCCGAGCCATTTTGCGCGGTCAGTAGACTCCTCGGCGGCGACTTCGGCCAAGAGCCGGTCAGCGTTCAGGGCGATACGCAGGGTTTCGTCCTGGTCGCCGACTGATGTCTCAAAGCTGCTGCTTTTGAACTCTGTTAGAATTTCATCTGTAAACGTAGATAGTTGTGTCCGTGGGGTGACACGATCGCCGAAACCGAATGCTTTTGAAAAGTCCAGATAACGCTGATCCGAGAGCTTGTTGGCCAAAGCCGATTGATCGGTCGTGCCCTCTTCCAACACTTTCTGGATGAAATATTTGGAATCGATGTCCGAGGATAGGCCAAAGGCTGCCAGCGATACTTCGAGGAGTTCGCGATCGTTGACCAGCTGGGCTGCGGTTGTAATGCTGCCGATCCTATCTCGAAAAGTCTCCTCCAACCTCTGAGATACGGGACTTTGGGCGATCATGTATTCTTGCTGCTCTCTGGTACGCTGCAAGAACCTGTATCCTGCCAAACCATCCATAGGCACGAGTGCCGAGATGGTCATGAGCCATCATACGCCAGAAGGCGGTCCTCTCGGGGCAGAAGCTGGCGCAGGGCCTTCATGCAGTTGTAGAAGTGGTCCCCGATGACAGCTTCAGTCGCTTTGTTCAAATGAACGCGGCTGTCGTGGTCGGTCAGAATTTGGCTCAAGCTTTCAATGCCATTCAGGAGTTGCCGCTTGGCGTCTTTGGGATCAGCGTCCCCGATGATTGCAAGTTGGGCGATGTAAGCAACGCGGCGCACGGGTGAATTTACCTCGTTGGGATGCAAAGCATCCTTCATGCGCAGCACTTTGGCATCTGCGGTCAAAATGTTGAAGCGCGCTCTGCGGTCGCCATTTTCGATGATCGTGCCGTTGATGAGCACACGCTCGCGGGGTTGTAATTTCAGGATCAGGCCGCTCATTGTTTTGTTCCTAATCCACGCATCATGTTGGTGTTGATTTCAATGAGGCCAGGCAAAAGCGCGGGATCTTTGATGGCGCGGCTGCTTTGACTGATCGAGTAGGCCGCCAGCGACAGCAGATCGGCCCGCAAAGTTTCACTCAGTTTGTTTCCGACGCCGGCGAGATCAGTTGCCAGAATGGTCCAGAGCTGTCGATTGTCGTGTAATGCTTTGGCGCGTTTGCCAATGTTTGATGCCGTATCATCGGCCGAGAGCTTCAGCGCTCGGGTCACCTTGGCAAATGCTTTGTATTCAATTTCGCGGGGGGAATGGACGCCACGATCCATCGCGCCATATCCTTGGCGCGCTCTTTCAGCCAGCACAGCATGATCCTCGATTTTGTGGGAGAAGAAGTGACACGGGGGAATTGCCCCCGTGTCGAAGTGCTATTAGCGGAACAGCGTCATCAGGGTCGACGGCGCTTGGTTAGCGATCGACAGGGCCTGAACGCCAAGCTGCTGCTGGGTCTGCAGAGCTTTCAGGCGCGCAGAGGCTTCTTCCATGTCCGCATCCACGAGCGAGCCGATGCCGTTGTTAAAGCTATCGACGAGCTTCGACATGAAGTTACTCTGGATTTCGAGGCGCTTCTCGGTGGTCCCCAGCTGTGCCTGCGAGTCGACAGCAGTCTGGATGTAGCTCTCGATCCGCGACAGTGCAGACGAAGCACCTGTGGCAGTCGATACATCAAGCGTATCTAGGCCTGCGAGGCCACCCGATGCACGGCTGATCTGGAAGTAGCCGTTCACAGTCTGCTCGGTATTGTTGTCGATGGTCAGCGAGCCAGTGCTGTCGTTGGTGTCCAGCGTGAACTCGGACTGGTCGAGGCCAGCTTCAATCAGAGCAGAACGCAGGCCGGACGCGATATCCTCGGTCCGGTCACCGACGCCAATGGTGTAGGTTGCTGCCGTGTTGCCAAGAGTGAGCGAGACTTTGTCGCCAGCTACTAGACCGTCATCTGCGGTTGCTGCGCTCAGGTCAACGTCGCTGGCGGCAAGAGCGACGCCACCGCCAACGGCCCCTGCCGAGGTCAGCAGTTCGAAGTCACCGATCACAAACTGGGCAGAAGCCCCCGAAGCCTGCGACAGACCAAACCCGTTCGCACCTGCGATTGTTGCAATGGTGGTCTGATCCGGACCAATATCGGCGGTCGCGTAGGATACCGGGGTGGTCAGGTTGGTCGCGGGGTTGGTGCCTGCGGTCAGATCGGTACCGCTTTTGGTCGACAGGTTGGTCAGAGATGGATCGAAGCTGATGCTACCGGTTTTCACCGATCCATCTGCGCTACGGTTCAGAGAGGACAGAACGCTAAAGCCGCTGTTGCCGTCTTTGCTGCCATCAAGAATGTTCAGGCCGTTGAACTGTGCCGAGTCGACGATGCCGGTGATTTGCTCTACCAGCGACTGAACCTCGGTATTCAGCTTGTTGCGGTCAACGTTGTCTTCGTTTGCCGAGACGATCTTGGTTTTTACCTCGTTCAGCAGTTCACCAACTTCTTCTGCGGCACTTGCAGCGACCGCGACGGTGGACTGGCCAAGCGAAAGCGACTCAGAGACAGCTTCGAAGCCGGCGACATCTGCTTCCATTACTTTCGAAATGGCAAAGACCGATGCGTTATCTTTTGCCGAGGAAACCGACATACCGGTCGAGATTTCGCTCTGAACTTTGTTGAGGTCGCTGTTGATCGACTTGAGGGTCTGGAGGGCAACGGTTGCACTGGTATTGGTCAGGATGCTGGACATGTTTTTCCCTAAAAACTAATGGCGTTTTGACGCCTTTGACGATGCGCCCAAATCGGGCATTTTCCATGTCTTTCTGACAGTTGCGGCAGTTACGCCGCGCCATCTTGCGATGCCTCTACAGTACTGGCTGGCAACTCCTAACAAGCGATGAAAGCCAACATTGATGTGCCTAGAGCTTTATTAAAATCAGGCACGAATTGTAGTGCGTCCACCGATCAACAGGTCGCATCTCTGCCCGTCCGCGCGGTATACGACGATGCGAGAGCCCGGATGTTGAATGTCTTCGTATAGGCTTCGCGCCTCTCGAATCCCCAGCTGCGCAGATTGCAAAAGCTTCGCTGTCTGCTGCGCCAAAGCCTGAATGCGCGGCAGTTCAGAGGGATCTGTGTCGGAAAGCAGTCCAACGAGCGAGTCGAGATCACTTTGCATCTCGCTCAGTTCATTAAGATTGCCAGAGATGAGAGCGTTTTTCATATCGAGCAAAATTGCTTCGGCAGAACTCATGTCTGGCCCTCCGATCGCACCAGCGACTGAAACAGTGCCTCGGTCAGACCAAAACCTCCTGCTTGAACCAGCGCAGCGGCTTGCTGTTCGAGGCGGAAGCTCGAAAATTGCTCTTCACCGATACCGCCATTTAGGCCGCCTACAGGTTTCCCGAGGCCCGTGGCTTTGAGCATCTCCGTCGTAAAAGTGGTCTCTAGTTGTTGCGCGGTCTCTCTCAATTCGTTGAGGCGTGCAGCGGGCAGGGTCGTGTTTGAAGTTATCTGGATCATGTTTCCCTCATATTTTCAGAGAGAATGCGAAGTGTCGGTAAAGAAGTCGTAACCTTGGCTCTTTAAGCAATGAGCCTGGTTTAGGAGGCCGAAATGATTCCACCTCTGGTTCAGATTGCTTTGCTTGATTCGCTGTTCACCTCTGCGGGCGCCGCCGAGAAAAGTAGTGGCGAGATTTCTTTTGAAGACATCCTTCGCCGTGATGAAAACCTTGCCATAGTCCCTGCCACGGCCGAACTAGCGTCTGATACGATTAGCTCGAACGAGTCCAAGATGGCGTTAGATGCTCAAGGTTTCGAGGACATTGCCGATGAAACCGAAGCTTTTGGTTCAAGCGAATTGGTAGTGCTCGGGGCAGATGAGCTGAGTAAATCAGTGGTAATAAGAGCTGAATCCGGATTTCCTGCCAACAGCGTCGATGTGATCGGACTTTCGGATGTCGATACCGTTGAAAAGAGTGATCAGGCAGAAGACAAAAAGGGAGAGGTCTGTGAGCAGCCCGTTGATGATTTCGATTCAAATAGGCATCACCAAGCTGACACTCCCGAAGACACGAACCCACTGATTTCAGAAAGTTCGGTTGAGCGGCATTCACGCAGCTTGGTTTCACGTGGAACCGAGGTTCAAGAGGCACCTGAGGCTTGGACCGTGCCTGTAAATGAGCTTCCTTTGGCACGAGCGATTGAGTCAAAATCTCCGAGCTCGGCTCTCAGTGACATTTCTGCAGCAGAAGCCGCTCTGACCAGACAAGTCGGTAAAGAGGCTCCAATTTTGGCAGAGGCCATAGGAGAAAGCCCACTACGGCATGTTGGCTTGAACATGGCTCGGAACGCCGTGTCTGAAACAACAGCGAAGAATGTCCTTTTCAACCAGCCCATCGCAAATAGCCAAGTGGAAAAGGCTAAGTTTCAGGTGGGTACGAACGATGAGTTTGCGCAGAAGAGTGCATCAGATTTTAGCCTGCCGACTTCTGAAATAGAGCCAGAGCGCGCGCCAAAAGAGGATATCGTTGCGTTGAACAAGTCCGCACCCAAGCGTGCGGATGACAGATTTATTGCTGAGGCTCCGGAAACACAGCTGGCGGAAGAGAATCGGATACAGCCGCTATCCGGATTTGAGACGCCGCTGACCGTCTCAAGAAGTTTTGTGGCAACACAGAGCGTATCAGCAACCAGAATTGTTCTGACACTGCCGCAAGTCGAAGAAATGGTTCGGTTAGCTGTGCAGACAGGTATGGATGGGAAAATTGAGGTCGAGCTTCAGCCGCTTGATCTTGGCCGGATGAAGCTGACTTTCAAGCAAGACCAGCAGGGAATGACCGTCATCGTGGAGGCTGAGAAGCCCGAGACGGTCGAGCAAATCAAGCGGCATCTCGAACACTTGTCTTCGGACCTGAAACCGCAGGGAGATATTGTTCCGCGCTTCCGTTTCGAGGGTGGATCTTTTGGCCAGAGCGCGCGCGAAGGGCAAAATCCGCAACAACCAGTGCGGAAATCACGGTCCAAAGCTTTTGGCAACGACATGTCGGACGCTGCTACTCACGCGAATCGCCTAATGAATTCCGAGATCGTCTCGGGAAATCTTGATATAAGGGTCTGATCCATGTCTGTGACCGATGTTTCTAGCACTGCCTCAGTACAAACAACGACGGCTCAAACATCCAAAGGCGCCAGTGCACTGTCCTCGGATTTTGAGACATTCCTGAAAATGATGACGGTCCAGATGCAGAATCAGGACCCACTAAATCCGGTTGAATCGACAGATTTCGCGGTCCAGCTGGCGACGTTCTCTCAAGTCGAACAGCAGGTTCAGACAAACGACTATCTGAATGAGTTGTCGTTGGCATTTGGCAAAGCTGGACTGGCAAGCCAAGCACAGTTGATAGGTCGTTTTGTACAAAGTGCGGCAGCGTCTGAGTATACTGGCGGGACGATTGAACTGACGCCCGACTATTCGGTTGACGCAGACACGCACGTGCTTGTGATTCGGGACGATAGCGGCGTGGAAGTAGGGCGAAGGGCGCTAGATGGCGCTCCAGAAGTCATCAATTGGAGCGGCGCGACCGATGACGGACAGCAACTAGGCGCAGGCACGTATACATTCGCAATCGAGGGGTACGCCACTGGCGAACTGGTCTCCACGACTTCAGCTCGCACGTGGGGAGTGATCCGGCAAGTGCAATCCGACGGGACCGATAGTGCGCTCATCCTCGAGAACGGGGAGACCGTCTACGAATCAGAAGTGACTGCGATTCGTTAGTGGATGTTCGTCGCGGTCCATGCCGCAGCTACCGCAGCCGCGCCGACAGCCCCGCCAATTGCGATATCCTTTAGTCGTCGCTTGGGTTGGGGAATTGGCTTCGGGTTCGCTTGAGCGACCAATGCAGCCTCGACCAGACCAGGCAATCGAGGGCCGAAACGACCCAGAACCTTGGCCGTTTTGGCAAAATCCCTGAGAGCAGCTTTGGGGCCAAGATTTGTCTTTATGTAGTCTTCCACAACGGGGCGGGCGACTTCCCAGATGTTGATATGGGGGTCGAGAGAACGCGCAACCCCTTCGACAACAACCATGGTGCGCTGCAATAGAATCAGTTCGGTGCGGGTTTCCATTCCAAAACGTTCGGTGACCTCGAACAGATAAGCCAGCAACTTGGCCATAGAGATTCGGGTCGCGTCCATGCCGAAGATCGGCTCGCCGACGGCCCGCAGGGCCCGGGCGAACTCTTCGACTTCTCGGTCCGCGGGGACATAGCCCGCTTCGAAGTGGACTTCTGCGACGCGGCGATAGTCCTTGCGGATGAAGCCATACAAAATTTCGGCGTACACACGGCGCGTGTATTCGTCGATGTTGCCCATGATTCCGAAGTCGTAGGCGATGATATCGCCATTTGCTGCGACCTTGAGGTTCCCGTGGTGCATATCCGCATGGAAATAGCCGTCTCGGAGGGCATGGCTAAGGAAAAGTTGCAGCACGCGCGCACCAAGCTCGGTGCGATCATGACCGGCCAGATCGAGCGCTTCGGTGTCAGCCAGAGAGATACCTTCGGCCCATCCCATCGTCATCACGCGGCGGCCGGAATAGCCCCATTTGACCTCCGGCAGTGTAAAGCCAGCATCATCCTTGGTGTTATCGGCAAATTCCGAAGCGGCGCTCGCCTCGAGGCGCAAGTCCAGCTCGCCCATGACCACACCTTCAAAGTGCGCAACCACGTCGGTCGGGCGCAAACGGCGCGAGGATGGCGACAAAAATTCGATGACCTTTGCCGCGAAGTAGAACGCGTCAATGTCACGGCGGAACGCCTTTTCAACGTTGGGTCGCAAGACTTTAACAGCAACGTCTTCGCCGGTTTCGGACAGACGCGCTTTGTGAACCTGCGCAATCGAGGCGGCGGCCAGTGGTTCACTAAATTCCGAATAGACCTCTTCGACAGGTCGACCCAGTTCCTCTTTCACCATTTTTTTGGCAATTTCGACGGGGAAGGGGGGCAGCTTGTCCTGCAAGACACGGAGCTGCATTGCGACTTCCGCACCCACGACATCTGGGCGAGTCGATAAAATCTGACCAAATTTTATGTAGGCGGGTCCCAGCGCGTTCAACGCTCGCGGCGCAGGGGGCATATTAGGGTCACCCTCTTCGCCGAGCCAGCGGAAGGGCCAAGCAAGCGTCCGAAGCACTACACGCAGCGCGTTCGGTGCTTTCATCTCGTCCAGAATCAGCCCCATCGCACCAGTGCGCTCGAGCGTGGCACCGGTTCGGATCAGGCGAAGGATATTATGAGGACCGCGCATTGATCAGATCTTCCAGCCTGAGTGGAGGGCTGCGATGCCCATCGACAGGTTCCGGTACTTTGCGTTGCCAAAGCCTGCCTTGCGCACCATACCAAGGAATGTGTCTTGGTCTGGGAATTTGCGGATCGACTCTACAAGATATTGATAACTGTCAAAGTCATTCGCGATCATCTGACCCATGCGCGGAATGACGTTGAATGAATAGCGGTCGTACACCCACTGCATCGCATTATTTGGGATCTGGCTGAATTCCAGCACCATCAGACGTCCACCAGGTTTCAGCACACGATAAGCTTCGTTCAGCGCCTCTTGGGGGCGGGTGACGTTCCGGATGCCAAAGCTGATCGTGTAGACGTCAAAAGTATTCGCTTCGAACGGTAGCTTCATCGCATCGCCGACGACCCAGTCCAGCGAATCCGACATAGCCTCGGCGTCCGCGCGTTTGCGGCCCTCGACCAGCATGGGTTCGGTTAGGTCCAGAACGGTGGCATGGGCGTTGCCCGCCCGCTTCAGGTAGCGAAACGAGATGTCGCCGGTGCCGCCAGCCACGTCCAGCAGGCGCGTATTCGGGCGCGGAGCCAGCCAATCCATCATCGCATCCTTCCAGACGCGGTGGATCCCCATACTCATGACGTCGTTCATGATATCGTACTTGGAGGCGACCGAGTTAAAGACGCCCTGCACACGTCCTGCCTTTTCGCTTTCGTTCACGGTCTGGAAGCCGAAATGGGTGGTGCCTTGGGTGTCTTCAGTACTCATGGGTCTTGATCGTCCTTGTTACTGCCCCTTCTTATAGGGCGCTGCGGGGGCGATACAATGCAGCCCCTGCCAAGAAGGAGCGACTCAATGCCCGAATTACCCGAAGTCGAGACAGTCCGTCGCGGGTTGGAGCCTGTGATGACCGACACTGTCATCGAATCTGCGCAGGTGAACCGCCCTGATCTACGTTGGCCTCTGCCCGTAAATATGTCGGAACGGCTGACCGGCCAGCGCGTTGTGGGGCTGCGACGGCGGTCGAAATATATCCTCTGTGATCTCGAGGGCGGCGAGACCCTGCTGATTCATCTGGGCATGTCGGGGCGCATGCTGATTTCCGGCGCGCAGGTGGGGGCCTTTGCGCATCCACACCCCGCACCGGAAAAGCATGATCACGTTGTCCTCAATATGGTGGGCGGCGCGCGGATCACGTTCAACGATGCCCGCCGGTTCGGGGCGATGGATTTGGCCCAAACGTCAGAGGTCGATTCCCACAAATGGCTGGCGGGTCTGGGGCCGGAGCCTTTGGGCAATGCCTTCTCTGAAGATCATTTAGTGGCGCGTCTCAAGGGACGGAAAATGCCGATTAAATCTGCCCTGCTCGACCAAAAGATCGTGGCGGGTCTGGGTAACATATACGTATGCGAAACGTTATATCGTGCTGGGATTCATCCTGCGCGTCAGGCTGGCGCGATTTCGGAACGTCGCGTCAGATCGATGGTTCCGATCATCCGCCAAGTCCTGGAAGAAGCAATCGCTGCTGGGGGCTCTTCACTGCGGGATTTCAGGCAAGCAGACGGCGAACTGGGTTATTTTCAACACAATTTTGACGTCTATGGCAGAGAGGGGATGACCTGCAAAACCCAAGAGTGCCAAGCTGAAATCCGTCGAATCGTGCAGTCGGGGCGGTCCAGCTTCTACTGCCCGGCATGTCAAAGATAACTTGATCGAGCGGCTCACACTGTTAAGGAATCGGTCTGATCGAAGTAACACGGGACGAGGTTAATGGCCTTTGAAACGATCATCGTCGATATCGACGATCATGTGGCACTGATCACCCTGAACCGGCCCGAAGCGCTGAATGCGCTGAACAGCCAGCTTCTCGGGGAGCTCGCCACGGCACTGGCCGAAGCGGATCAGAACGACAAGGTGCGCTGCATCGTCATCACCGGTTCGGAAAAGGCATTCGCAGCCGGCGCCGACATCAAGGAAATGTCCGAGATGTCCTTCGTCGATATGTACATGTCTGATTTCTTTGGCGCCGAGGGCGATAAAATCACCAAGACGCGCAAACCTGTGATCGCCGCAGTGTCCGGCTACGCGCTGGGTGGCGGGTGTGAGCTGGCTATGATGTGCGATTTCATTATTGCCGGAGATAATGCCAAGTTCGGCCAGCCCGAGATTAACCTTGGCGTCATCGCAGGAATTGGCGGGACTCAGCGCCTGACGCGCGCGGTTGGCAAAGCGAAGTCGATGGATATGCACATGACTGGCCGCTTTATGGACGCCGAAGAGGCGGAGCGTTCAGGGCTGGTAAGCCGTGTGGTGCCTGCCAAGAAGCTGAAGGAAGAGGCCATGAGCGCCGCCGACAAGATCGCCGAGAAGTCGATGATCAGCGTTCTGGCGGCCAAAGAGGCGGTTAACCGCAGCTTCGAAACAACGTTGGCCGAGGGGATTCAGTTTGAGCGCCGCCTGTTCAACGGACTTTTCGCGACCGAAGATCAGAAGGAAGGCATGTCCGCTTTTCTCGAAAAGCGCGAGCCGCAGTTCCGCGACCGCTAAGAAAAACGGGCTTCGGGGCACTTTTCCACAGATGCCCCGTTGACTCACAAGCGAGTCGCCCCTTATAGAGCGCTCCTACACGAATTCATCCTAAGCACAGGACCGAGACAACATGGCAAACACGCCTCAATCCAAAAAGCGCGCCCGCCAGAACGAACGGCGCTTTGCCGTTAACAAGGCCCGCCGCTCGCGGATCCGGACCTACCTGCGCAAGGTCGAAGAGGCCATCGCATCGGGCGACCAGCAAGCAGCTCTGACTGCGCTGCGCGCTGCACAACCCGAACTGATGCGCGGTGTCACCAAAGGCCTCGTGCACAAGAATACCGCAGCACGCAAAATGTCGCGTCTGTCGGCTCGGGTCAAAGCGATCGCATAATTAGTCAGAAAGTCTGACTGACAAAAGGGCATCACTTCGGTGATGCCCTTTTTCGTTTAAAATCAACGCTATGACCGATTCTAGGGATTCTTTTTGTGAATCTCAGCGTCAAGAGCGAAGATCAGTTGCCGCCCTGTCAGGCCAGTTGGTAAGTTATCCATGCGAGTCACATCGCCCTGGGGGAACAGAGGTAGGCATCTTCTAACAAGATGCGAAAGTTGAAACCGCACCGATTTTGTCGGTGCTGACGGTTTCCTTTTGCCCTGTTCTTCTGAGCATGACGACTGTTGTAAAGAGTGTGCCCGAGAAACGTGTGTGTCTCGGGACAGTCCCCTTTTGTCTGTTGGTAGCAGGTTAAGAGGTGTGACGTTTTGTTAACGATTTGCCTGTAGGCGCAGGCAAGTGGTGTGCGTGTCAAATGAGATCGTCGAGTTAGACGGCAAGACTTGGAGCGGGAAGAATGACGCAAGAACAATGGGGCCAGATCCGTCAGGATCTTCGGCAGGTTTTGGGACAGAACAATTTTACTGCCTGGATCGAGCCGCTTCAGTTCCAGAGCCTGCATGATGGCATTGCGACGTTTAATGTGCCCACAAACTTTATGGGCAATTACTTAACGCAAAATTACGCGGACACGATTTTGTCCTCGATGAACTCTGCAGGCGTTGCAGTGCGCCGCATCCAGTTCGTTGTTGCGTCGCGTCAGCAGGCCAAAGCGCAGGCTGCAGCTGGTACGGCGCCTGCAGCGGCTGCGAATAAGGTCGAAACGCCTGTGTCGGCCGACCGCCCCGGTGACATGGATCTGCCCGGTGCGCCTCTGGATGCGCGTTTCAGCTTTGACCGCTTTGTTGTCGGTAAGCCGAACGAGTTGGCCCATGCAGCAGCGCGCCGCGTTGCCGAAGGTGGCCCCGTCAGCTTTAACCCGCTGTTCCTGTACGGTGGTGTTGGTCTTGGTAAAACGCACCTTATGCACGCGATTGCATGGGAGTTGCACTTGAAATCCCCGCATCTAAACGTGGTGTATCTGTCCGCAGAGCAGTTCATGTACCGCTTTGTTCAGGCGCTGCGTGACCGCAAGATGATGGACTTCAAAGAGCTGTTCCGCTCGGTAGACGTACTGATGGTGGACGACGTCCAGTTCATTGCGGGAAAAGACTCGACTCAAGAAGAGTTTTTCCACACGTTCAATGCGCTTGTGGATCAGAACAAACAGATCATCATCTCTGCGGACCGCGCTCCGGGGGAGATCAAGGATCTGGAAGACCGGATCAAGAGCCGTCTGCAATGCGGCCTGGTTGTTGACCTGCACCCAACTGACTATGAACTGCGTCTTGGCATTCTGCAGTCCAAGGTTGATGCCTACAAACTGCAGTACCCCGAGCTTCAGATTGCGCCCGGCGTTCTGGAATTCCTTGCGCACCGCATTTCAACCAACGTTCGCGTTCTAGAAGGGGCGCTGACCCGTCTGTTCGCCTTTGCGTCGCTGGTGGGCCGAGAAATCACGCTCGAGCTGACACAAGACTGCTTGGCCGATGTGCTGCGGGCGAGTGATCGCAAGATCACCGTCGAAGAGATTCAGCGTAAAGTGGCAGAGCACTTTAACATCCGTCTCAGCGATATGATCGGTCCGAAGCGCGTGCGCAGTTTTGCCCGTCCCCGTCAGGTGGCGATGTACTTGTGCAAACAGATGACCACCCGTTCGCTACCCGAAATCGGGCGCCGCTTTGGTGGTCGTGACCACACAACCGTCATGCACGGTGTTCGCAAGATCGAAGAGCTGAAGATCAAAGACCATCAAATGGCCGAAGATCTGGAGCTTTTGCGCCGCGCATTGGAAGCGTAATTGCGAGGAACCCTTGACGGGCCGCTCAAACCCTTGGAGAAATCTAAAAAAGGGTTGAGCGGCTTGCCATTTACGGTACCTTACCGCTCCCGACAATGACAGGAGCGAGGGAATGAAATTCAGCATCGAACGTGGTGTCCTGGTCAAAGCAGTGGCGCAGGCTCAGTCGGTTGTCGAACGCCGCAACACCATCCCGATCCTCGCAAACGTCCTGATCGAAGCGTCTGAGAGCACCGTCTCTTTTCGCGCGACCGACCTAGATATCGAGGTCGTGGACAAAGCGCCCGCACAAGTAGAACAAGCTGGCTCGACCACTGTGTCGGCTGTGACTTTGCACGAAATTGTACGCAAGCTGCCTGACGGTGCGTTGGTCACGCTGATCGACGATGCAGGCAAAGGGCGCCTGACGGTCGAAGCAGGGCGCTCCATGTTCTCGCTTGCGACGCTGCCCAAAGAAGACTTTCCGGTCATGGCATCGTCCGAATACCAGACGACCTTTGCTGCGCCCGCGCCCGTACTGCGGCGCCTGTTTGATAAGTCGAAATTCGCAATCTCGACCGAAGAGACCCGGTACTATCTGAACGGTGTGTATATGCACGTGTCCGAAGGCGAAGAAGGCCGCGTTCTGCGTTGCGTCGCCACAGATGGTCATCGTCTGGCACGAATCGATGCGCCTCTACCAGCAGATGCCGAGGCGATGCCCGGAGTGATTGTCCCGCGAAAAACCGTGGGAGAATTGCGGAAGCTGCTGGACGATGACGAGGCCGAAATCACTGTTTCGGTTTCCGAAACCAAGGTGCGCTTTGCTACGCCGACCATTACGCTGACGTCAAAAGTCATCGATGGCACCTTCCCTGACTACACGCGCGTGATTCCGATGGGGAATACCCGCCGTATGGAGGTAGATGCTGGTGATTTTGCTAAAGCTGTCGACCGTGTGGCGACAGTCAGCAGCGAACGTTCGCGAGCTGTGAAGCTGGCTTTGGAAGAAGACAAACTGGTTCTGTCTGTGAATGCGCCTGACAGCGGTGCGGCGGAGGAAGAGCTGGTCGTCGCCTATGCGGACGAGCGATTGGAGATTGGTTTTAACGCTAAATACCTACTTGAGATTGCAAGTCAGGTAGACCGCGAGAATGCAGTCTTCATGTTCAACTCATCGGGCGATCCCACATTGATGCGCGAGGGCAACGACACCTCGGCGATCTATGTCGTGATGCCGATGCGCGTATGATTTGAATGAGCGAGGCCCTGCGGGGCCTCGCACTGTATTTCCCGGGCCTCAAGGCCCGGCGGTGCCTCCGGCGGGGGTATTTAGGGCCAGGATGAAGGGCTTATTCCTCAGTCATTTGCGGTTGTCGCATTTCCGTTCGCATAGGCGAGCGGAGGTGGTTTGTGATGGGCGACCGGTGGCACTGTTTGGATCGAACGGGGCAGGGAAAACAAATGTGCTGGAGGCAGTTTCGCTGTTCTCGCCGGGGCGTGGGATGCGCCGCGCAAGTGCAGAGGAGATGTCGCGGCGGCCCGAAGCACTTGGCTGGAAGTTGACGGGCGCGCTCGAGCATGGGGCAGATCATCATGACATCGAGATCTGGTCGGACAAAGGCGCCGCGCGGCAACTGAAGTTGAATGACAAGAGTGCGGCGCAGTTGTCTTTGGGGCAGATCGGGCGGGTGTTGTGGCTCGTCCCGTCTATGGATCGTCTTTGGATCGAAGGGGCTGAGGGACGGCGCCGGTTCCTAGACCGAATGGTGATGAGCTTCTTTCCCGCGCATGCCGAAGCGTCTCTGGTGTACGAGAAGGCTATGCGCGAGCGGAACCGTTTGCTCAAGGATCAGAAGCGCGACGCGTATTGGTATGGCGCGCTTGAGGCGCAAATGGCGGAGGCGGGCGCACAGGTGATGGAAAATAGGCGACTCGCACTTGCCCGTGTTTCTGCGGCGCAACGCGAGGCCGAGACGGCGTTTCCCGTGGCTGATCTGGATTTGGTCGAGGCTGAAGATGTTTGGCCGCAGGATCTGGCATTGGCTTTTGCGGAAAGCCGTGGACGTGACTTGATGGCGGGGCGAACGCTTGTGGGACCGCATCGAACGGATTTAGAAGGCACCTATGCCGCCAAGTCTGTGCCAGCCAAGGACTGTTCAACCGGAGAGCAGAAGGCGCTGCTCATTTCATTGATTTTGGCGAACGG
Organism: Donghicola eburneus; assembly: GCF_900115865.1. GTDB lineage: Bacteria > Pseudomonadota > Alphaproteobacteria > Rhodobacterales > Rhodobacteraceae > Donghicola > Donghicola eburneus. Next base: position 254,477 of record NZ_FOXY01000004.1, read on the forward strand.
ACGGGCCTTGGCGCAGGATTTCGGGGCGCCGCCTATCCTCTTGCTCGACGAAGTGTCAGCGCACTTGGATGCGAACAGGCGTGCGGCTTTGTACGACGAAGTTTGCGCCTTGGGGGCTCAGGCTTGGATGACTGGAACAGGGCCTGAATTGTTTACGGAATTTGGTGACCGCGCGCAGTATTTCGAGGTCAGCGAAGAGGCTGGCGTTAGCCATATTGATGAAAGGTTTTTCCCATGAAAGCGAACCGGATTACGCTGGTCACCCTTGCTGTTTCTGATCTTGCGCGAGCGCGCAGCTATTACGAGGCATTGGGTTGGATTGCGGAAGAGGCGCAGGCAGGCGTTTGTTTCTTTGACATGGGTGGAATGAAGTTCGGGCTTTATGACAAGGCAGGTTTGGCTGAGGATTTAGGAAGACCGATTGAGTCGTTGGGGACAGGGGCAATGAGCTTGGCCCAGAACTTTGCGACAGAAGCAGAGGTTGATGCAGCCTACGACGCCGCTCTGGCCGCTGGGGGAACAGCTTGCAAGCCGCCGGTTAAAGTCTTTTGGGGCGGGTATTCTGGCACCGTGGCTGATCCAGATGGCCACGTCTGGGAATACGCGATGAACCCTTTTTGGGTTTTGGATGACGAAGGTAAGCTTGCATGAGTTTAACTGGTGTTGATCTGCTTTTGTACGCAGGTGCTTTGTTCGTTCTGTTTTTGACCCCAGGACCGGTGTGGGTTGCTATGGTTGCCCGCGCTCTGTCAGGCGGATTCGGGGCAGCGTGGCCCTTGGCTTTGGGGGTTGTGATCGGGGACGTCCTATGGCCCTTGCTTGCCATTCTGGGGGTCGCGTGGGTGGTGCAGACTTATGACGGTCTGCTGATCGCGCTGCGCTACGTGGCGGCGGTTGTGTTCATCCTTATGGGCGTCGGCTTGATCCGCAAGGCGGATACCTTGCTTAGTGCGGACAGCCGATTGACACGCCCCGGTGCTTGGGCGGGCTTCGTGGCTGGTTTGGCGGCGATCATGGGTAATCCAAAAGCCATTCTGTTTTACATGGGAATGCTGCCAGGCTTCTTTGATCTCTCGAATGTGACGGGTCTGGACATCGCGGCAGTCTGCTTGATTTCGGCGGGCGTGCCGCTCATTGGGAATCTCATCTTGGCGGGCTTCGTCGGGCGGGCACGCCGCCTCCTTCAGAGCCCCGAGGCGCTGAAACGCACCAACCAGATTGCCGGTGTGCTGCTCGTTCTGGTCGGCTGTGTCATTCCCGTTCTGTAGCGCAATATGTTGGTCATTTGCGTGACATTGCTCGCAAGAACTTGTAAAACCTAGGACAAAGAACAAGGGGAACCCTGCATGTCCGATACCACTCAGCGACCGGAAGAATACGGCGCCGATTCTATCAAAGTTCTCAAGGGCTTGGATGCTGTTCGCAAGCGCCCTGGCATGTATATCGGGGACACCGATGACGGCAGCGGTCTGCACCACATGGTGTACGAGGTCGTGGACAATGGCATTGACGAAGCGTTAGCCGGTCACGCGACCGCCGTTAACGTGAAAATCCATGCCGATAATTCTGTTTCTGTCCGTGACAACGGGCGTGGAATTCCCGTCGATATGCATGCCGAAGAAGGCGTGAGCGCGGCCGAAGTTATCATGACCCAACTGCACGCTGGCGGTAAGTTTGATAGCAACTCTTACAAGGTCTCTGGGGGTTTGCACGGCGTGGGTGTTTCGGTCGTGAACGCTCTGTCCGATTGGTTAGAGCTACGCATTTGGCGCAATGGTAAAGAGCATTATGCCAAGTTCGTACGCGGCGAGACTGCCGAGCACTTGCGCGTTGTCGGCGACGCCGAGGGGCAGAAGGGCACAGAGGTGCGTTTCCTTGCTTCGACCGATACTTTCTCGAACCTTGATTACATCTTCAAAACGCTGGAAACCCGTCTGCGCGAGCTGGCATTCTTGAACTCCGGTGTGCGGATTATCCTAGAGGACGAGCGTCCTGCGGAGCCCCTGCGGACCGAGTTGTTCTACGAAGGCGGTGTGCGCGAGTTCGTGAAATATCTCGACCGCAGTAAGACCGCGATGATCGAAGAGCCGATCTTTATGACCGGTGAAAAGGATGGCATTGGCGTCGAAGTCGCGATGTGGTGGAACGACAGCTACAACGAGATGGTGCTGCCGTTTACCAACAATATCCCTCAGCGCGATGGCGGCACCCACATGGCTGGCTTCCGTGGTGCCCTGACGCGGACCATCAACAGCTATGCGCAGACCTCTGGCATCGCCAAAAAAGAGAAAGTCACCTTCTCTGGTGATGATGCGCGCGAAGGTTTGACGGCTGTTTTGTCGGTCAAAGTGCCGGACCCGAAGTTCAGCTCTCAGACCAAAGACAAGCTGGTCAGCTCCGAAGTGCGTCCCGCGGTTGAGAGCCTGATGAACGAAAAGCTGGCCGAATGGTTCGAGGAAAACCCGAACATCGCCAAGCAAGTTGTGGGCAAAATTATTGAGGCGGCTTTGGCCCGTGAAGCAGCGCGCAAGGCGCGCGAACTGACACGCCGCAAGACCGCGATGGATGTGAACTTCCTTGCAGGCAAGCTTAAGGATTGTTCGGAAAAAGATCCGGCCAAAACTGAACTCTTCTTGGTGGAGGGTGACTCGGCGGGCGGTTCTGCACAGACAGGTCGTGACCGCGGCACGCAGGCGATCCTGCCTTTGCGCGGTAAAATTCTGAACGTCGAACGTGCCCGTTTCGATCGTATGCTTGGCAGTCAGGAAATTGGTAACCTTGTGATGGCGCTTGGCACTGGCATTGGCCGTGACGAGTTCAACATCGACAAACTGCGGTACCACAAGATCGTCATCATGACCGACGCTGACGTTGACGGTGCGCACATTCGGACGCTGTTGCTGACGTTCTTCTACCGCCAGATGCCAGAATTGATTGAGGGCGGCTTCTTGTATGTCGCGCAGCCACCGCTCTACAAAGTGGCGCGTGGTAAATCAGAGGTTTACCTCAAGGATCATCCCGCGCTGGAGGATTACTTGATCCAGCAGGGCGTCGATGGCGCGAGCCTGCGCATGGGCAACGGCGAAGAGATCGTGGGGCAGGATTTGGTCCGCGTCGTCGAAGAAGCCCGTTCGGTCAAACGCATCCTCGATGCCTTCCCGACCCATTATCCTCGCCACATTCTGGAACAAGCGGCGATCGCTGGGGCTTTTGTCCCGGGTGCGATTGATGCGGACCTGCAGGGCATGTGTGACACCGTGGCTGCGCGTCTGGACATGATTGCGCTGGAATATGAGCGTGGATGGCAGGGGCGCCCGACGCAGGACCGTGGCATGCGCCTGAGCCGTATTCTGCGCGGCGTCGAAGAGGCGCGGACCCTCGATGGCCCCGTTTTGCGGTCGGGCGAAGCGCGCCGCGTCGGCTCCATGACTGAGTCGATGCAGGACGTGTACGGCAAGCCCGCGAAGTTATGGCGCAAAGAGCGGTCGCAGATGATCTACGGTCCGCTTGACCTGTTGCACGCGATCCTGAGTGAAGGCGAGAAAGGCCTGTCGCTACAGCGCTATAAAGGTCTGGGTGAGATGAACCCCGAGCAGCTGTGGGAAACAACTCTGGACCCAAATGCGCGGACCCTCTTGCAGGTGAAAATTGACGACGTGGCCGAAGCCGACGATCTGTTTACCAAGCTGATGGGGGATGTGGTCGAACCGCGGCGCGAGTTCATCCAACAGAACGCACTTAGCGTTGAAAATCTGGACTTCTAAATCAGAAAGGGCGGTGCACAGTCACCGCCCTTTGTTTCTAGAGCCCACACTTCGCAAGTTCTTGTGCGTAATGTTGGGGGGTATCTATGCGTCTGTCTTTCTGGCGTGCAGCATGCTCCAAAGGCTTTTGCAATTTTAGAACTGCGAGCTTCGCACGCCGCTCCAATTCCTTTTTCGCAGCACTCTCGGAAGTTGAACTTGCAAGCGGCAAGTGCATTCTGCCGCGGATCAGAAATCGCAATTTACGGTTGAGCGCGCGTTTGAGCTGATCAGAGTAAGTTTTGTGGTGGGCGACATGCTCTAGCTCATGCGCAAGGACGACTTCCCTGAGGCATGCGTTATGGGTGATCGAAGGCGCGAGCCAAATATTAGGTTGGTGCTCCCCTATCATCACCTGTATTTCCTTTACTCTGATGCAGGAGCCTGACCGATCGCGAATTTTTTCCCATTGGAACGTCACATGGGTATCGCGGTCGAATTTCGTCAAGCCTTGTATCCTCCAACCCGCTCTCAGTGCAGAGCGTGCTCCAGTTGGTTGATTTCGAACGATTTTGGCTTGGGTAGATTGGGCGCGTATGATGACCTGCGGCGCGCGTGCGCATTGCGCACTAAGCGAAGGACTGAGTTTCTGTGCTGACCACGCAAAGGTGGGAGCGGACGACAGGAGCAACGCCAACATGAAAAACGTCGTTCGTAGAACAGTGCCGAAATCAAGGTCGCGCGTGTCGCGCTGCGTCATGCAAAAGGTATAATCGTTAGGGAACTTGCTCTTTGGCGTGTGCATAGCCAATTTCCCTTGGTTGTTTTTGTTCTCTCTATGACAGGAAACCGATAACTACCTATGGTTTATAGACGCAACTAACGATCTGAAAGTTCCAATGAGCGACAAAATAGTTAAATTGAATTTGCAGAGATGTGGATTTCCTTTGTGTTTCCGGTCGCTAGGAACGAGGGGGCGCAGCGCAAATCTGAAATAATGCGTCGCATTTCCGCAGTGCAGCGCAATTTTTGGGAACCTGTTGGTCAGAAAATCGCATCAATTTGCGTTGGACTCGGGCTGCCTGTGGTTGATTTTTCCGTCTCTGGGGTGCAGGTGTCTGTGCGATAGCTAGACTGAAAGCGAAAGACATGCCCGCATATCGTTCACGTACAACCACCCACGGCCGTAACATGGCAGGGGCCCGTGGCCTCTGGCGTGCAACCGGTGTGAAGAACACTGATTTTGGCAAGCCGATCATTGCCATCGTCAACAGCTTTACCCAGTTTGTGCCCGGTCACGTTCACCTCAAGGATCTTGGGCAGTTGGTTGCCCGCGAAGTTGAGGCAGCTGGCGGCATTGCGAAAGAGTTCAACACGATCGCAGTTGATGACGGCATCGCGATGGGCCACGATGGCATGCTTTATTCGCTGCCCTCTCGCGAACTGATCGCAGATAGCACTGAATACATGGTGAACGCGCACTGCGCCGACGCCATGGTTTGTATCTCGAACTGTGACAAGATCACGCCCGGCATGTTGATGGCTGCTATGCGCCTGAATATCCCCGCGATCTTTGTTTCGGGCGGCCCGATGGAAGCGGGCAAAGTGACTTTGGGCGACGGGCGCGAAGTATCACTGGACCTCGTAGACGCAATGGTTGCAGCAGCGGATGACAAAGTCTCTGACTCTGACCTTATGGCGATCGAAGAAGCGGCATGCCCGACCTGCGGTTCGTGCTCTGGTATGTTCACCGCGAACTCGATGAACTGTCTGACCGAAGCCTTGGGGCTGTCGTTGCCTGGCAACGGTTCAACATTGGCCACCCACTCGGCTCGGAAAAACCTGTTCCTCGAAGCTGGCCGCCGCATCGTTGAGATCACCAAGCGTTACTATGATGAAGATGACGCGAGTGTTCTGCCTCGTAACATCGCCACCAAGTCTGCGTTTGAAAACGCGATGGCGCTGGATATCGCAATGGGCGGTTCGACCAACACCGTTCTGCACATCCTTGCTGCCGCGATCGAAGGTGGTGTGGACTTCACTATGGACGATATCGACGCTTTGTCGCGCCGGGTGCCGTGCCTGTGCAAGGTCGCGCCGAACAAGGCTGACGTCCATATGGAAGACGTCCACCGTGCTGGTGGCATCATCGGTATTCTTGGCGAACTGGCCCGCGGCGGACTGATCGACACCAGCTGTTCGACTGTTCATGCGCCGACATTGGGCGACGCGATTGACCAATGGGATATCGCTGTGTCGCAAAACAATGCAGCGCGCGAGCTGTTCCTCGCCGCACCCGGCGGTGTCCCAACGCAGACCGCGTTTAGCCAAAGCAGCAGTTGGCCTGATCTGGACACCGACCGAACCGGCGGTGTGATCCGCTCGGTCGAAGCGCCCTTCTCCGAGGATGGCGGCTTGGCCGTACTGAAGGGAAATATCGCACTTGATGGCTGCATCGTGAAAACTGCGGGCGTTGACGAGTCGATCCTGGAGTTCACCGGTCCCGCCAAGGTCTTTGAAAGCCAAGACAGCGCTGTCTATGGCATCCTGAACAATCAGGTAAAGGCTGGCGAAGTTGTTGTGATCCGGTACGAGGGCCCCAAAGGTGGTCCGGGCATGCAGGAAATGCTGTACCCGACCAGCTATCTTAAATCCAAAGGTCTGGGCAAAGACTGCGCGCTGATCACTGACGGTCGCTTCTCGGGTGGCACGTCTGGGCTGTCGATCGGTCATGCGTCGCCCGAAGCGGCTGCTGGCGGCACCATCGGCTTGGTGCGTGACGGCGACATCATCGAAATCGACATCCCGAACCGCACTATCAATCTGGCAGTGGACGAGGTCGAACTGGCTGCGCGCCGTACGGCTCAGGATGCAGCGGGCTGGAAACCTGAAGAGACACGCAAGCGCAAGGTGAGCCAAGCGCTGAAGGTTTACGCCGCCTTTGCATCGTCCGCCGACAAGGGCGCGGTACGCGTCCTTCCGGAATAAGTCCTTCGCCAAGTGATATGCAAAAAAGAGCCCCGTCCACGAGAGTGCGACGGGGCTTTAGTTTGGGCTTCGTAATGGTACGAGGGAACGTCGAAGCCTTGGGTAATCTCGTGCCTCAGCGGCAGATGTTGTATTCGCGGCGATAGTTCGTTTCGGTGTCCATCGCACGATCTTTGGAGTCTGCGATGGCGTCAAAACTACGGTTCGACGCGTAGAGGATGTCCATTGTGCGCTGCATCAGGATGTCTTTGGCGGCGCGGGTGTCGGTGCCTGCATTGATCACCATACCACTCTTATTCCGCAGACGAGAGGCCAGATTGCGACGCACATCGTTGCTGAATTGGCGAATATAGGCGTTGTGGTTCTGCACATGCTGCAGTTCATGGTTCAACGTGACTTTATACTCGCAGCTGTTGCGGCGGATGCGGGGGTTGATCCAGATCTGGGGCTGTATCACGCCGGTTTGCACTTGGACCGATTTGATCCGTAGGCATGACCCCGCAGCGGTATTCAGCATTTCCCACTGGAAGTTCGCTTTGAAGGATCGCTTTAGCTCTGCCAGACCTTGGATCCGCCAGCCTGCTTTGATTTTTTTGCTGTAGCTTGCTGGTTTTCGGGTGGTCACGACGGGCTGGCGAATGTTTTCGACAACCCTCACGATTGGCGCCTGACCGCAGAGTTGCGCAAGCTGGCGCGCCGAGGGTGGTTTCGCCGCAAATGCCGGAGTTGCCAAACCAGAAACTACAGCTAACATCATGGCAGCTTTTATGGTGATCTTCGTGGCGGTCCCGAACATGACAGTCCCCTTCAATTGGCTTCAAGGAGGGTCGGTCCCAGCGGGCCCAACCCGCTCCGGTCAATGTCTTGGCTGCCGGAGTAGCCTTATATTGATGGGTTTCCACAGGGATTGCCCGACCGCCATTGGTGAGAGCCTCTGCGTTTTCGACTAAGGGGAATGGCGCGAAGGGGAGCCTCGGTGTCCGTCCGGACGTATATATACCTATGGCGAGACTTACGACTTGCTCAGATGGCTAAATGTAGACCGAAGGATGTAGTCAGACGTTTTGCTGAAAATACATCAAAAGATGTATCTCGCGCAGAAGTCGCGTTGTGCCCCATCGAAGTCGTGTACCCGAGACATGGCAAAGATTGATGCGCGTTTGAATGGAACGCTATGCGTGTTGGGTAGTTAAGCCACCGAACGACTTACAACAGCGGTGGCGAGGGATATGATTTTAGCGATAGGGGTGATTCTTGGGGCGATTGTGCTGCTCTTGGTACTGGTTTCGGCATCGCACTGGCTCCACTCAGAGAAGCACCCGATTCCTCCGCAGCCGGAAAATTCGATCCGGCTGGCCACATATAACGTGCATTACATCAAGCTGCAGGAAGAAACCGGTCAGTGGTCGATTGAGGATTGGCATCGCCGCAAAGAGCCCTTGAACACGGCATTTCGCGCGATCGGGCCGGATATCATCACTTTTCAAGAGATGGAAAGCTTCGCCTCTGAGAATGGTGATGAGGTCAATCTCGCACGTGACTATCTGCTCGAACGTAACCCCGAGTATAGCTATGCCGCGCGCGGGGACTGGACCTATTGCCCAATGACCCAGCCTATTTTTTACCGCACAAGCCGGTTTGAATTGCTTGACGAGGGGTCCTTTGCCTTTCCCGAGACATATAAGCGGATGCGCCACACCTGCGAGATCGGCGGCTATCCCTACTTCGCATCTTGGGTGAAGCTGCGGGTGAAGGCGACAGGCCAAACGCTGCGTGTCGTGAACATGCACCTCGACTACTGTAACCAGAAAAACCGCCGTAAATCGGCTGAATTGATCAGCCAGCACATCGACCCTTGGATGGCGGATGGGGATCACGTGGTTCTGATGGGCGACTTCAATTCGTGGGACGGGATGCGGCCCCTGCGCGTCTTGGCACGTCGTGGTTTGAATATTCCGCAGATCGCTGGATCTACCTTTCACTTCAATCGCGGTTTGCATTTGTTTGCCGCAATCGATCACATGGGCTTTTCCGAAAACATCCGCTTGGCGACCACGCCCGTTGTCGTGCGGCAGAAGTTCCTAGGCGAGTATCCATCGGATCACTATCCGCTGCTCTCCGACGTTTACCTTGAGTGATTCTGTGGCGTGCCCCCCAGCTGTTGGGTGAGTTCGTTCGCGGCCTTGCGGATCTGTTGTCCAATCGAATCAAGTCGCGCATCGGTGAGCCGGGCGGCCAATCCGCTGACACTGATTGCGCACACCGCCTCGCCTTGGGGGGACCACACCTCGGCCGCGACGCAACGTAGGCCGGTCACGTGTTCTTCGTCATCCAGAGCATATCCACGTTCTCGGGTTCTGTGGATGTCGACGAAAACCTCGTCCATGGATCGCAAACTTTTCGAGGTCATCGGCGGCAAGCCAGCGCGTTCTGCAAGCGCCTTGATGTCTTCATCCGTCCATGTCGCGACGATCGCTTTGCCCATGCCACTGCAGAACACGGGCACTTGACCGCCGGGGTTCGAGATGGCGCGCATGATCTCTCGGCTCTCGACTTGACTGATAGTGACTAGCTGGTTGCCATCGAGGATGCCCAAATTGGCCGTTTCACGTGTAACATCTCGGAGTCGCTTGAGAAACGGCAGCGCGGGCGCCACAAAGTTACGCCGCCGACCAAAGGCGGAACCAACGGCATATGCCTCTCTGCCCACATGCCACAGTGTTGTCTCGGGCTCGAATTGCGCAAAACCATGTTGTTCGAGCGTGGTCAGCAATCTGTGGGCGGTCGATACAGCCAAGCCCGTGGTCCGCGCCAGATCAGAAACCCGCAACCCATCATCCGAGCGCGCTAATTCCTGCAGCAAGATTAGAGCGCGGCTAACTGACTGGACACCATCTTTGGGGCTTTTCATTTTCGACCTCGTGTTTTCCACATTGTGAAAAACCTTTTTCCATTTGTCACGCATTTCGAGACAGCGCGCTATCTGTCCTCTCAGAAATGGAGGACGCCATGACCAATTATGTTGAGCGCCAAGGTCTGCAGGTGGCCGCACCGCTGGCCGCACTGATCGAAGAGCAAGTGCTGTTGAACGTGACCCACGACGTGTTCTGGTCGGGCTATGCGCAGATGCTGCGTGACCTGATGCCCAAGAACGCCGCACTTTTGGCCAAGCGCGATGATCTGCAGCAGCAGATTGATGCTTGGCACAAAGAGCGTCAGGGCCAGACGATCGATGCAGCTGAATATCAGTCGTTCCTGAAAGAGATTGGCTATCTCGTGGATGAGCCCGCGCCGTTCATCGTGGATACCCAGAACGTTGACCCTGAAATCGCAACCATCGCCGGACCGCAGCTGGTGGTTCCTGTGATGAATGCACGCTTTGCCCTGAACGCGGCCAACGCACGCTGGGGCTCGCTCTATGATGCGCTGTATGGCACCGACGCTATCGAAGGCCAGCCCGAGGGCAAAGGCTATGATGCGGCGCGCGGTGCTCAGGTCATCGCATGGGCGCGTGCACATCTAGACAAAGCGACCCCGCTGGCAAATGGCTCTTGGGCTGACGTTCAGGCACTTGAGGTGCGCGATGGTGCGCTGGTGGCCACAGTCGGCGGTGCTGAAGCCGCTCTGGCTGATCCCGCACAGCTGGCTGGTTACAACGAGCGCGGCAACGTGTTCCTGCGCCAGAATGGTCTGCTGATCGAGATCGTGATCGACCCTAACTCGACCATCGGCAAGGACGATCCTGCAGGTATCTCTGATATCCGTCTGGAAAGTGCTCTGACCGCGATTCAAGACTGCGAAGATTCGGTTGCGGCCGTGGATGCCGAGGACAAGTGCGTTGCCTATGCCAACTGGCTGGGGCTCATGAAAGGCGACTTGGCAGAGAGCTTTGAAAAGGGCGGGAAACAACTGACCCGCACGCTGAACCCTGATGTCACCTACCTGACGCCCGAGGGCAAGCCTGCCATCCACCCCGGCCGTGCTCTGCTGTTGGTCCGGAACGTGGGCCACCTGATGACTACCGACGCAGTGCTGCTGGATGGACAAGAAACCCCCGAGGGCATGCTGGACGCCGCAGTGACTGTGGCCGCCGCGATGCACGATCTGGCGAAATCGGCGAATAACAACTCGCGCGCAGGTTCAGTTTACGTCGTTAAGCCCAAAATGCACGGCCCTGAAGAGGTGGCTTTTGCCAACGAGATGTACGGGCGCGTCGAAGATATCCTTGGCCTGGCGCGCAACACCGTGAAACTTGGCGTGATGGACGAAGAGCGGCGCACCTCGGCGAACCTTTTGGCCTGTATCAAAGAAGTCAAAGAGCGCTGCGTGTTCATCAACACTGGCTTCCTTGACCGGACTGGCGACGAAATCCACACCTCAATGTATGCGGGTCCTGTGATCCCGAAGGGTGAAATGAAGGATGCCGCTTGGCTGACCGCTTATGAGGCCGGGAACGTGGACGCGGGCCTAATCGCTGGCATGGACGGCAAGGGCCAAATCGGCAAAGGCATGTGGGCCAAGCCCGACGCGATGGCCGAAATGCTGGAGGTCAAAATCGGCCACCCCAAAGCCGGTGCAAACACCGCATGGGTTCCCAGCCCCACGGCTGCGACTTTGCACGCGACCCATTACCATCAGGTGAATGTGGCCTCGTTGCAGGAAGAGTTGAAAGGTCGCGAGAAGGCTAGCCGCGATGCGCTGCTCACCCCGCCGCTGATGATTGGCCGCAACCTGTCCGATGCCGAAGTCACTCGGGAACTGGACAACTCGTGCCAGTCGATCCTTGGCTACGTTGTGCGCTGGGTCGACATGGGTATCGGCTGCTCCAAGGTGCCGGACATCAACGACGTTGGCCTGATGGAAGACCGCGCAACCCTCCGTATCAGCTCTCAGTATTTGGCGAACTGGCTGATGCACGGCATCTGCTCGGAGCAAGAGGTTCTGGACTCGCTCAAACGCATGGCGCTGAAGGTGGACGCTCAGAACGCGAACGACCCTGCTTATACCGCCATGGCCCCAGCCTACGACGGTCCCGCGTTCAAAGCCGCCTGCGATTTGGTGTTTAAGGGGGCCGAGCAACCTTCGGGCTATACCGAACCGCTTCTGCACGCAGCGCGCCGCGTGGCCAAAGCAAGCTAAGGAGAGACGAACATGATGACAGTACAACGCTTGGATTTGGCAGACGCTACCAAGATGCTCGCTGGCGCCCGCGCCAAAGCCGAGGAGATCGGCGTGCCCATGTGCATCGCGATCACCGATGACGGCGGCAACCTGATCGCGTTCGAACGCATGGACGGTGGCAAAGTCACCAGCACCACTATCGCGATCGACAAGAGCTTTACCGCGTCGGGCGCCAAGAAGGCGACTCACGAATACGGCGCGATTAGCCAGCCCGAGGGTCCAACCCACGGGATTAACAGCGCCATTGGCGGTCGCTTGATGGTTGTTGGTGGCGGCCTTCCGGTCATGGTCGATGGCGCGTGCGTCGGGGGAATCGGTGTCAGTTCGGGTACGCCCGCGCAGGATATGGAGGTCGCTCAGGCGGGAATCACTGCGCTGGGTATCTGATCAGATCGCTCGAAAAGTAGTTAAAATTTGGCGGCTCCCGTTTTGGGGGCCGCTTTTCGTTTGAGGCTCTTGAAACCTTCATCTGCCGCATTTTGCTCAAAATTTTGGCGAAATACGTAATCCTGAATTAACACTTTTGCGCGAACTACGTAGTCGGATACATTCGTCGGGTCGTATTAATTCCCCCTAAGTTTATAAGCCCATCCCGAATGTGGCTGCACTTATCCCAACGCTGTATTGGCTCGTCTGTAATGGTGAGAGATGCCCCTCAAATGCTGCCTTAATTGGCCAGAAATGCTATGCAAATGGGGAGGTCCTGTCCGAATGAAACCCCAAAATAGCCTTTAAAACAAGGGTAATGCCATTGGTCCGTCCCAAATAAACCGTAAGCTTTGATCAAGGTTGGGAAGTTAAATTCTCAGTGCTTTTCACAGCCCATTATTCGGACCGGGGACACCATGTGCACCATCTGCCAAGAACTCAGACCTCAGACAGGGGATTGCGATTTTCCCCCCTCTGATTTGACGGTCGAAGACGCCACGACTGGCACGGATAGCGTAAGTTTTTCGAGCGGTTCGTCTGGCTCTAGTGCAGAGCTTACAGACGGGACGTTGGACGATCTGGCCGATTATCTGATCGAAGGGTATTGGGCTGGGAGTGGGGCCCCGCAGCGGTCCTTTGCGGACGGGAATTCGACTACGGTCATTACTGTGGATCTTACGGACCTCACGTCCGAAGGCCAGCAGTTGGCCAGATGGGCCTTTGAGATGTGGGAAATGGTTGCCGACATCCAATTCATCGAGACGACGAGCACTGCGGATATTACTTTCTCGGACGATTATTCGGGCGCCTACTGCAACACCAGCTACACTGGAGAGACGATTACCAGCGCCTTTGTGAACGTGTCAGAGAGCTGGCTCGACTCCTACGGCACCACAATCGACAGCTACGCGTTCAGCACTTATGTCCACGAGATAGGCCATGCCTTGGGGCTGGGGCACATGGGCGACTATAACGGTTATGCCTCGTACACTGATGACGCTGTGTTTGCGAACGACAGCTACCAGATGTCTGTGATGTCCTACTTCAGTCAGACAGAAAACCCGACCATCGACGGAGATTATGCTGACCCTGTGACGGCGATGATGGCTGACATCCTTGCGATCCAGACGATCTATGGCGCGGCAGGGTCCTCTTCTGCGACAGCTGGCGATACCGTCTACGGGGTCGGGACAAATCTGAACAATATCTTTGGCGAGTTGTTGGAGGACGCCATCACGGGGCAGACCTCGGCAAAATACGGCGGTGATGCTGTTGCGATCACGTTCTATGACGAGTCCGGTGTGGATACGATCGATTTCAGCACGCTATCGACCGCTGATTACATCGACTTGGCCCAAGAGAGCTTCTCGAATGTGGGTGGGTATGACGGCATCGTCGCGATCGCTCGCGGTACCATCATCGAAAATGTTTATTCTGGCGGGGGGAATGACACCCTGTCAGGAAACGGTGCTGACAACTTGATGAACGCAGGCCAGGGCAGCGACCGCATCTATGGTTATGCGGGTCACGATACGTTGCAGGGGGAAGACGGTAACGACCGTCTCTTTGGTGGCGGTGGCCGAGACCAGCTCTACGGTGGAATCGGAGATGACTCGCTTGTCGGCAATGGCCAGAACGACCGATTGTATGGGGGCGAGGGGGCGGATACGTTGCAGGGTGGCAGCGGCAAAGACAAACTGTTTGGCGGTGACGGTGAAGACTCCATTTCCGGCAATGGCAAGCGTGACAAGCTCTTTGGCCAAGGCGACGACGACCTGCTGCTTGGCGGCGGTGGTCGTGACAAGGTGCTTGGTGGCAGCGGGGATGACCGAGTCTACGGAAACAAAGGTAACGACAGACTGCTAGGCAATCTCGGCAACGATACCTTGGGCGGTGGCGACGGCGACGACACTCTGATCGGAGGTTTGGGGGATGACAGCCTCACTGGCGGAAGTGGCGCGGATACGTTTGTCTTCTCGGCCAATCATGGCAGCGACACCATCACGGACTTCACTGCAAGCGATGGCGATATGCTCAAGCTCAAAACGAACCTGTGGACCGATGGCGATGACGAGAGCTTTGATCTTGGCGATCATCTCAGCGTCGTGGATGGCAACGCCGTGCTCACGTTCGACTCGGGCGACATGCTACTGATCCAAGGTGTAACTGATCTGGACACCATCATTAGCAACTCCGAGCTTTTCTGATCCTTTAGGCGCTACGTCCCGCCCAATGCTGGTCTTTTTCAAGCGAGGCCGCTAGAGACAGGGGGCACGCCACTGCATTTCGACGCGTGCGATCCGGATGACCGATAGCCGCGGAGACTCGCGCAGATGCAATTTGTGATTTTCATCGGTCCGCACAAAGTGGGCTCCAGTCAGCTTCAGGATTTTTTGTACCGGAACTACGTGCGGCTGATCCAATCCGGCATTCTGTATCCCATGATCGAGGCTGAGGGCCTATCTTTCATGGTCTCCAAGGCGATCATTGGCGATATCGACGATATTCCGTTGCCGGTAAACGCCCGCGAGGCGCACAATGCCTTTGCCTACAAGATGATTTCCGAGGTCGACGAGAACCGATTTGTGCCGCCTAAGCACACTGGACTGCCACGCACACGTCAGATGTTCCGTGCCATCAAAAAGCAGATCGAATTTGTGCAGCCAGAGGCTGTGATCCTCGCGTCCGAAGTGTTCTCGACATTTGGAGTGATCAGTCCCCGCTTGATTCAGACCCTTATTGATGAATTCCCCGATGCTGATTTTCGGATTATCGCAAACTTGCGTCGCGTTGATAATTATCTGGCAAGCTGGCATGGAGAGCGCCTGAAGGCTGGCGAGCGATTGCATCCCTTGGGGCGTGGCGGATTGCAGTCCTATTACGACACCACGCATTTCGACTACAGTCAGATTCTGGAACCTTGGGCACAGGCGATGCCCGAAGCGGACTTCGTGTTACGGGACTTCTCAGCGGTGCGATCCGAAGGCACCATCGCTGACTTCAAAGAGCAGTCTTGTCTGAACTTTCCTCGGAATCTGACAACGCCAGCGCCCCAGAACCCCACTATGCACCGCGCGGTGCAAGAGATTGTGCGGCGTGGTAATGCACAGCTGATGCCCGAAGTTGCGCAAAATTTGCGAACTTTCTTGGAAGTCATAACGCCTGAACTCGATTTGCCGAAGTCATCGGACATCGAGATGTATGGCTCTGTGCTTCGAGCTGAAATGTTTGACCGTTTTGAGGATGTTCATGAGTTCCTCTGCGATATGACGGGGCAAACACCCTTTTTCGCGAACTTGCAGAACATGCTCCGCGAGAGACCCATTCCAGAGGCCGAGGCAACTGCCGAGGCTGTGTTGAAGCTCAAATCGCATCTGCGGAGTCTTTCTGACGCCGATGCCCGAACCTTCATCGAGAATTTCGCGCTGTAACAGTCAGTCGCGGAACATCTGCCAATCGTGGTAAAGCGCCTCAGCCGTACAGGCCTGCGGCCGGGGCAACCAGCTTTGTTGCAGCTTTTGGGTTGAAACTGTCGCGACGGGCAATGCGCCCTCTGGTGCTTCTTTCCAGTGGAAATCGCGTTCCGCAGCATCAAGAATCGCATTCATAGGCAGGTCTACAGGCGCGGCCACATTCAGGATGTCTGGGCAGTCTTCGAGAGGGCAGGTGCACAACGCTGCGATGATCCGTGCCAAATCCGCAATTCCGACGAAACTGCGGACGGGCCCAGAACCATCGGAAAAACGATCTAGGACGATGGGCGCTGTACCTGCCAAGGATCTAGAGATCGCATCTGCGCCGATCACATTCGCAACCCGCAGGATAATCGGCCGAGGCCCGTCGGTGCCGCGTAGCATATCCTCCATTTCGGCCTTGGCTTGGCCATAAGGGCTTGCCGGTGTCAGCACTTGTGCCTCTCTGGCCAACAAGCAAGAGCGGCCATAGACCGATTGCGTCGACAAATGGATCACACGATCCGCGCCGGTTTGAGTTGCCAGTGACTGCGCCGCGCGTGCCAGATCAAGGTTCACGCGGGTTTCTTCTAGCGTTCCGAAACAGACACCCCAGAGGCCAACGACAGCGCGAGCCTGTGAAACGACGGGCGGCATGTCTGGCGTCCACGCTTGCCACATTTGTCCGCTCTCGCGTGCGACCGCTGCAACGTGAAAGGACGGTCGCTCGCGCTTCCACGCCTTTAGCACGCGGCGTCCGACCTGACCGTTTGCACCCGTTACCAGAACCGGAGTTTCGAGCATCCCTGATGATATCCCTCTATCGGATGATTTGCGCCGATATTGGCAAACATCCCGTGTTGCTTGAGCATCTTTCTAGCCTTGATCGCAAAGCTTGTCTTGGAGCGAAGCGCAAAAAATGGCATCAACTCAGCCAATTGATAAATGCTTTAAGGTTTCCCGATGCTGCGCCTTTTTCTAAGCCTTGTTCTGGTTACAGCCATCTCAGGCTGTATCGTTCCGCGAGGTGCGGTGACAAAATCAGAAGTTCTCAGGGGCTCTAACAGCCAAGACGCGAGCTTTGATGTCGTCGATCTAAACCCCACCTCCCTAGCCATGGTCGAGAAGTGGCCGCGGACTGGTGGCGGTCTAAAGCATGGGTGGATCGGCGGAAGCCGAGGTGCGTCCGACTATATCATTCGCTCGGGCGATATCCTGTCGCTGAGCATTTGGGATAGCCAAGAAGACTCCCTGTTGACGGGCACTGGACAAAAAGAAGCGCGCGTTCAGAATATCAGAGTCTCATCCGGAGGCAGTGTTTACTTGCCCTATATCGGCAATGTGCAAGTTGCTGGCAAAACGATCGAAAGTGCTCGAAACACGATTGCGCGGCAGATGGAGAGCATAGCGCCTTCGGTGCAAGTGCTCGTCTCTGCTCAGCCGGGTCAGAACAATATTGCGCGTGCCGTCGATGGCGTGTCGCGTCCAGGCGCTTATCCCCTAACGGATCGGAGCTACAGCGTCCTAAACTTGATCGCAGATGCGGGTGGTGTAGCCGATAGTATCCAGAACCCTGTGGTTCGACTGATGCGTGGGGGTGGGACCTACGAAATCTTTGCATCCGAACTGACCGAGAACAGTGCGCTGGATACCGCTTTGCGTGGTGGCGACAAGGTACTGGTCACCGATCTGCCCCAAAATGTGACAGTCATGGGGGCGACAGGACGCGAGATGCAAGTCCCTCTGAAGTATCCGCCGATGACTGCGCTTCAGGCCGTCACAAATGCTGGCGGTCTGACAGACACGCGCGCAAACCCCAAGGGTTTGCTCGTTTTGCGCCAGTATGAGCACAATGCAGTGCGACTCGATACACACGGGCCGGACAAAGACTTGGTGATCTTTGCGTTGGATATGACCAACGCCGATGGATTGTTCGCAGCACAGAAGTTCGAAGTTTTCCCTGGCGACATTGTCTACGCCTCGGAATCGCCACTGGTCTTGATCAACAACTTCCTTGATGTGTTCCGCGCAAGCGGGGCGACCTTTGTACAGGCGCAGAATCTAGCGAACTAACTCATTTCTGGTTGGCAGCATGAAGCGGGCGTCTTTGGGCGCCCGTGTCCGTTAAAATGGGATGAATGCAGCGCCAAGGTTCCTTCAGACATGTTAACCTAAGGTCGGTTTTCTCCGTGCATCGAAAAAACGGAGAGTGTCCATGACCAGCGCGTCCCCTCGGCTTGACCTGCCGATGATCCTGCCCGCCCAAGCCCAGAAACACGTCACCCATAACGAGGCTCTTCTGCGGCTGGATGGGGCTGTGCAGATGGTGCTTCAGAGTATTTTTCAGGCAGCACCGCCGTCTGAGCCTGTCGTGGGCCATAGCTATTTCACGTCTGACAGCGCAACAGGCGATTGGGTGAACAACCCTAGAATGGTCGCGACCTATACCCAAAGCGGTTGGGTTTACCTGCAGCCTTCAGAAGGTTGGTTTGCTTGGGACGCTGCCAACGAGAGGCATATCGTCTATCAAAATGACGCTTGGATGCCCGTGCCGCTGGATCTCAAGAATTTGCCTGCGGTCGGTGTTAATGCGACAGCCGATATGACAAACCGATTGATCGTGAGCGCGCAGGCTACTTTGCTGACCCACGAAGGCAACAACCATCAACTCAAGGTCAACAAAGCGGGTGCTGGCGACACAGCCAGCCTTGTCCTGCAGTCGAATTGGTCTGGCCGCGCAGAGATTGGCCTCTGTGGCGATGATGCAGTCCACGTAAAGGTGTCCGCTGATGGAGGGACTTGGCTGGATGCGATCGTGGTAGACCCACAAACTGGACACCTCACAGGGGCTGCGGTCCAGACTTCGGCAGAGGATACGACCGAGGGGCGATTGATGCGCTCTGACTACGGCTATTGTCCTGGCAACGTTCTCGGTGCTGTTGGTATGAGCAACGGTATCCCCTCTGGCGCGATTATTGAGTCTTCTCATTCTGGCGCCGGTTCCGTCGTCAAATTTGTGGACGGCACACAAATTTGCTTGGGGACTATTGATGTGACGGATGCAACCTCCGCGATGGGCGCGCTCTATAGCTCGGCTGCTGCCACTTGGACGTTCCCGGCGCAATTCGCAGAGCCGCCCTCCATTTCGGTCAGCGTGTCCGGCGCAAGCGGCGTTTGGGGGACTTTGGGCGGGACTGAACCCGCCAGCCACCAAGCAGAGCTTCAGGTCCTGAGCGCTTACTCCGTGACAGGCAGCTTGACACTGCACTGCACTGCGATTGGGCGCTGGATTTAGGCTCAGCGTCGCGAGTGGTCGTTTACGAAATCAGCTGTGCTGTCGACGCGTCTTTGTAGTCGTCTGTTGGCATTGACCACTTGAAAGCGGCAGCGCGCGCAGCTTCGGAATCTCCGCTTTCTATGGCGAGGCGGATATCATTCAAAGCGGAGGCGACTTGGATTTCGGACAAGCGACCTTCTCTGGCGCGCAAGATTTTCGGGTGGGGCGTGGTAAGCATGTCCTGCCCGATGAGTAATTCCTCGTGCAACTTCTCTCCTGGGCGCATCCCAATATAGCGAATCTCGATATCGCCATCCTTGTTGTCATGATCGCGTACGGAATATCCCGCTGCTTCGATCATCTGACGGGCCACCTGCGCGATCCGTACGGGCTGCCCCATGTCCAGAACGAAAACGTCCCCACCGCGCGTGAACGATCCTGCCAGCAGCACGAGTCGCGATGCCTCTGGGATGGTCATAAAGAAGCGGGTGACCTCGGGGTGCGTAACAGTCACCGGACCGCCGGATGCAATTTGCTCTTCAAACAGCGGAATGATTGAGCCCGAAGATCCGAGTACGTTACCGAAACGGACCATCGAAAAGCGCGTCCCAGAGCTGCGCGTCGCGAGATCTTGTATCACGAGCTCTGCCAATCGCTTGGAGGCGCCCATCACGTTTGATGGGCGCACAGCCTTGTCTGTCGAAACAAGGATAAAGCGTTCTACGCCTACAGATCGCGCAGCTTCGGCTGTGATCTTCGTCCCAAAGACATTGTTCCACAAACCGGCGAGTTCGTTGTTTTCGACAATCGGCACATGTTTATAGGCGGCTGCATGAAGGACGACTTGAACCCCTTTGCTCCGCATAACTCGCTCAATGCCCTTCCGGTCCGTCACTGACATCAGGACTGAGGCGATCTTGATTCTGCGATTCAGTGCATGCAGTTCCTTCGAAATCGCATAGAGTGCAAATTCGCTATGATCGACCAGCACGATCTTCTTCGGCTTGCAGGAAAAGATCTGGCGGCAAAGCTCAGAACCAATCGAACCACCCGCACCGGTGATCATCACGACCTTGCCTTCGTAGCTTTCGCCGGTTTCGGGAATCTGATCCTCCAACCGGGCACGGTTCAACACCGCGTTTGCGTCGAAACGCTGCTCTTCGCTATTGGCCGTACGGTTCATCATTTCCGCGAAAGAAGGCAACAGACGTGTTTCACAGCCCATCTCATTCAAGCGGCGGGAAATTTGACGCTGCCTCGGTAGGCTGACCGAGGGCATCGCAAGGATCACGCGATCCACTTGGCGCTTGTCGCAGAGCGCTTTGACCTTGATTGGCGAGTGAACTTTAAGGCCGGAAATAGTTTGGCTTTGTAAGGTGGGGTTGTCATCAACAAAGCCGATAATCTCAACCGAGCGGTCCGTCTTCAGTGCAGCCGCCAGCTGTTGGCCAGTTTGCCCCGCACCGTAGATTACAATTCGCAGACGGTTATCCCCCTTGCGATAAACCGCTAGAAGCATCTGTCGCACGAGCGCACGCGCCCCGATGCTTAGTAGACTGTTGCAGGCTGCCGCGGCAATCCAGGCACGAATCGGTATGTCAATTCCAGCTAGGTGAACAGTGACGGCGCCAAGCACAGCAACTGTCACCGCTGCCAACGAACTGAGGCCCGCGCACGCCATATCATAGCTGTTCAAACGGACACGATGCAGGCCAAGAAGAAGAGCAGCACCCATTGCGAACAGCGCAACGCTGCCAAAGAGGAATGCCGTTGCGATAGCATTCAGGTCCACAACAACTGATGACAAACCGACTAGCTCGAATGCGCAGTATAGAGAGATTGGCGCTAAGATCACATCCAATGCGAGGATGAGGAGTGTCTTGTGTGCGCGGGTCATCCGCATCAGCAGATTGTAAATGAGCATTTAAATTTTCCGAATGCCGGGACGACAGACCAGGTAAACAATTACGAGGTAAAAACACTTCTATTGTTGATATACGCGAGTCTCGCGCTCGAAGCCACCTTACAGCTAAAGTTGTGGCAGAGTTTCGTGGATTCGCAGGCGACTATTTGCGCAAAGCCGTTTTTTTGATCAACCAAAGGTCCATGCAAAGGTTTCTATTTCTTTGGTAAATTAAATCGAGCTGCGCTTTGCGGGGGACGCATCTACCAGAGTAAATAGCGTCGGTCTCCTCGGCCGAGGCGCAAGATTCTAAGAGTGACTCTTCGTGTTTGTGGTAGAAAATTGTGGCCATTCCGGTGATTCCTGGCCGTGATCTCAACACCTGAGTATAAATGTCAGGGAATTTTTCTACGTATTGTCGTAACGGTGGCCTTGGACCCACGAAACTAATGTCGCCGCGAATAACGTTAAAAATTTGCGGAAGTTCATCTAGCCGATACTTGCGCAGGAACTTGCCCACCGGAAAGATGCGAGCGGTTTTATCTCCGCCTGATACGCCGGTGTCTTGGCTCACTACTTTCATCGACCTGAACTTCAATAGAGTGAAACCCGTGCGCGCGTCCTTCATGCGCTCGGAGCGATAAAAGCCTGGGAAACCGTCGCTTACAATAATCGCTAAATATATCAGCAGGATAGGAGGAGTGAGAAATGGCAGCAAAAACAAAGAAAAAACCAAATCAAACAGGCGTTTTGAGAACGGCATCGGAAATTCACTTAGAAGCTGTCGTAGTCGCAGAAGATGACCGAAACTGAGAGGTCAAGATGTTGTTGCACGATTCCTCATCGAAATTGCAACACTTCCTTTTTTAGCTTGAACCTGAGAGCAAATGTTGCTGGCCAAATTTACAATCCTGTGCGATGGATAAGGCTAGACCTGTTTGCGTCTGGGGCGAACGGGGAATCACGCTTTGGAGATAGCAAGATGACGAAGATTATTACTCTTACTGCTGCATTTGCTCTTGCAGCCTCGACCTCGACCGCAGTTCTGGCACAGGCAGACGCTGCAGCGGCTCAGGCCGGTGGTGCAGGCGGTGGCGCAGGTGGCGGCGCTGGTGTTGGTCTGGGTGTCGGCGGTGCGGCCGGTGGTCTGGCTGGCATTGCAGGCGCAAGTGCATTGGTTATCGTTGGCGGTGTTGTTCTGACTGGCGCCGCTCTGGCATCGTACCTTGCCGCGCAAGACAGCGATTCGAGCGACGATTCTTCGACCACCACCACCACCACCACCAACTAATTGGTGCTGATAGGTGGAATTCTAAGCGCGGCCTATGGGCCGCGTTTTTTGTATCTTGATTGCTTTGCAAATGCCCTGAGGAGTCAAACGTGATCAGTGGCGTAGGTGCTCAATGCTCAGGTGTCCGTGGTCATTACTGAGCCACTGCTCTGACCGAGCCAGCAGCGGCGCCCCCGGGATGTACTCGTACACATTCTTAAATGCGCGACCCGGCGTCGTACAGTTTTCGATCATACGATCAGGAGCGGTTTGGCTCAGCCGGCAGTCATACATCACCGAGATTTCGTGCCCTTCGCCGTCCAGCGTGCGCAGCACCCGTTGATAGTCGCCCTCCGAACGCGTCGCGAGCAAACTTGGTAATGGCCCGTTTTCCGAGGACATCAAATCGTCGCCGAGCCTGCGAGTTTCGGCCAAGACGCCGCCTTCGAGCGTGACGGTCATGTCGTCGCTGGAACTGAAGACCCGATAATTCCCAATCTCGGTATTTAGGACAAAGATGCCTGCGCCGTTAATCGTGCGTTGGGTCATTAAAATCATGGGCGCTGGCACCTGCTCCAACAGAGCTGGGACGGCGGCGCGCAGTTGGGCCGCGTTGCTCTGCTGCTCAGTATCGCTCAGGCTTGTGCGCCAATTGGCTCCGATACGGCTGAACAGCTCAAGCCTCGATTCTTGGCGGTCCGAGCCACAGGATGCCACAAGCCCAACGGCCATAATTACAGTGATCAAACGCACAAGCGACGTCATCGCCAGAACCTTCCGTATTCCTGATCGAGAGAGGGGCGATGATAATCCGCGAGCCCACCGTATAAACGGTCGTTCACACTGAGTTTTGCACCACCGTTCCGTTGTAGCGGTCGGACAACCTCGGTGTATGATGTTCGCTTCGGTTCCTGAAGGGTGAAGCTGAGCGGCATGGTGAACATGATGCCTTTGTCAAAGCTGCCTTCGCCGTAGTCTTCGGCCGAAATGTCTGTGAGCGTGGCAAAGGCGCCAAAAGCCCAGCCGTTGTCGAAAGTCCGTTGGACCAGCAGCGTGGCGCCCTTGTCGCCTGCCAGATATTGGCCAACATCGAGTTTGGCAAAGTAGCCGTTGTCGAAGTCATAGTAGGCGGAAACGTGGCCCGTCGTGACCTCGTAATCGCGGAAGTCGAACAGGCGGTCGAACCCACGCTGCCTGACACGGGATACTTCAATCCCGAGCGACAAAGGGCTGTCGACTGGCTTCCAGAGGACCTCGCCGGACACACCGCCATACATGTTTTCCAGATAGCCGACGCGGCCGCTCACGTAGATGTCCTTGAACGGGTGCGCTGTGTAGTAGAGCGCAAGGGACTCTACACCGAACGGATCCTCGAAATAGAGCGGCCCCAAAGTGCGGACAGGTGGCACGACGCCGTCGAAATCCGGTTCTGATCCCGCCAAGTCCCCAGCCAATCGGTATGTGAAGGAAGAGCCAATTTTGAAATTCTTGCTCAAGCGAAGGGTGTTGCGAAAGCGGATACCAAAGTCGGCACGCAGAGGCTGGAAAACGTCGAAATACCCGGGCTGGATGTAGGGAGAAAAGCCATAGTCGAACGAAGGATACTTATCGTCATCAAAGGCGATCATGTGCCCTCGCGTGTCTTCGATCACCATACGTTCCTTGATGGCCTCTACAGTACTGAACTGCAGATTCTCGAGGTCAGAGCGTTGGAACGTGATCCGTGACAGACCCATACCATTTGAGACCGGGATAATGTGAATTGTCTCGATCGAATAGGGCAGCTGGCTTGCCATTGCACGGGCTGCGCGACCGATGGCTTGGGGCTCGGACCCGTATCGCGGGTTTTCGAGCAGAAGTGTTGCCTCGCGCCCCGATACCTCAAGGCCAGCGATCCGCAATTGGTCGCGATCAAGCTGGCGCTTCAGGTTCTCGCGGATCGTGGGCAGCACCGCATCGCCGAGCTCTGTCCACCCCAACAATTCGCTTTCGCCGGGCGCGCGCTTGCGGATCGGCAGAGGGGCCTCTTCGATACCGGTGTTCATGGCAGGTTCGCGCGGGTTGATCGAGAAGGTCGCCTGTACCCCGAACTTGTCGCCGTTGAGTGAATACAGAGAAACGCGGCTGTCGGCACCCAAGTCATAGGTCAAAGAGAAATTAAGCGGCGTCCGGTTCTTGTAGAAACCCGCAGCCTCTTCGGCGTCAAAGGCATCGCTGGAGTATTCCGCCACGAACCGCCATTTGTCATTTACGTCCCAGCTCAGACCGGCAAAGGGAGCGACATCACCGCGGAACCACTGGTTAAAGTTGAACGTACCGCCGCGCCCCTCAAAAACGAAGGAACCTGTGCCGATCTCATCAATCAAACGGGACGGGCGCTCGCCGATTGTGGTGAGTGGATTGTAACTACCCAAACGACCAAAGCCGATCCCGCCGGTCAGCGAAAATCCGGGTGCGACGGTTTTGGTCGCAACCACGTATTCGCCGGAATAAAGGCCCGTGCCCGCAAAGTCCTGCAGGCCAACGGCGACGGCGGGTAAATATCGGCCCTCATCTAGCACTTGATATCGGAAGTCAAAGCTGCGGTCGTAATAGGTGTCTTGGCCCTGAAACGGGTTGATCGCACCATCGACGCCAGCATAGCGGAAGGTCGCAGTAATTCTGTCGGAAAACTGGAATGTCAGGCCAACGGTCGTCGTGCCCGGCATATAACCAAAGGTCGACGCGGCCTCGCCATTCGGTGCCAGTTTGGCGTCAGGCAAGGTAATCAGGCCGGGGGTGCCCCAGATCGTATAGTTTGTTTCAGATGATCCATCTGCCGACCAAGCCGGCAACGTGCCGAAGACGCAGCAAAGCGCGCAAACTGCGCGCGCCAGAGGCTGCCGGATGCGCGAAGAACTGCGCGCCAGTACTTTAACCACGTCGATCGTCCATGAAGTCCAGGTTTCTTTCTGCAAGCCCGATTGCAAGGGACTGTGCGCACCCGACATTAGCGGCTGATCACGCATTCGTCCAACCGTTGTTACGTGGTGGTGTGCGAAGTTTTGCTTTGGGAAAAGCATTTTGCTGCCCAAGAATACCTGATAGTGCATGGGCTCTAACGACGACCCGGATAGACAAGCAGCATGACAGAGAACGAAATCTCGCAATTCGCGCAGGATGTCCTGAAAACAGAGCTTGCAGCTTTGTCCCTGATGGCTGACGCACCACCGGCGCAAATTCCGGCAGTGGTGCGACTGATTCAAGCAAGCACGGGCCGGGTGATCGTGTCTGGCATGGGCAAATCTGGCCATGTGGGCGCGAAAATGGCAGCAACCTTTGCCAGTACTGGTACCCCCGCGCAGTTTGTGCACCCAGGCGAAGCCAGCCACGGCGATCTGGGGATGATCACAAAGAACGACGTGGTGATCCTGATCTCGAACTCGGGCGAGACCAAGGAACTGGCCGACATCATCGCCCACACCCGCCGTTTCGGGATCAAGATGGTGGCAATTACCAAGAACGCGGACAGCACTTTGGCGCAGCAGTCGGACTATCTGCTGCAACTCCCGAATGCTCCCGAAGCCTGCGCGATTGGCATGGCGCCGACCACCTCGACCACGCTGACCATGGCGCTGGGGGATGCGGTCGCGGTCGCCCTGATGCGTATTCGTGGCTTTGAAAAAGAGAACTTCCTAGCCTTCCACCCCGGTGGCAGCCTTGGCGCGCAGCTTCTGCCTGTCGCGGCCCTGATGCACAAAGGCGACGAGCTGCCGCTCGTGGACGAAGAGACCACTATGGGCGATGCGCTGGTGCAAATGTCGGCCAAGGGACTCGGCATTGTCGCCCTGACCGAGAACGGCAAACTGAACGGCATCATCACCGACGGCGACTTGCGCCGGAACCTTGATGGTCTGATGGAGAAAACCGCCGGTCAGGTCGCCACTCGTGGTCCCCGCACGATCCGCGAGACTGCCCTCGCGTCCGAGGCGCTGGGGATCATGAACGACAACAAAATTACAACGCTTTGCGTCACCACCGAAGAGGGTGTGCTGCGGGGCATTATCCATATCCACGACTGTCTGCGCGCAGGTGTTGCATGAGCACTGTTATCCTGATCCCCGCCCGTTACGCCTCGACCCGCTATCCGGGCAAACCGCTGGTTCAATTGCATGGCGCGACCGGCATCGCGAAGTCCTTGATCCAGCGCTCGTGGGAAGTGGCCAAGGCGACCCCCGGCGTCGATGCGGTCTATGTCTGCACCGATGACGATCGGATCGCCAACGCGGCCAAAGCGTTCGGCGCAGATGTCCTGATGACTTCGGAATTCGCCAAGAACGGCACCGAGCGCTGCGCTGAAGCCGTCGCTCAATTGCCCGAGGATACCGATCTGGTGGTCAACCTACAGGGCGACGCGCCCCTGACCCCCGTCTGGTTCCTGACCGCCCTGATCGACGCGATGAAGGCCGACCCCGATCTGCCCGTCGCCACCCCCGTCCTGCGCTGCGACGCCGAGACGCTGAACAACTTCCGAGAGGATCGCCGCGCCCGCCGCGTGGGCGGCACCACCGCCGTGTTCAACACCTACGGTCACGCGCTCTACTTCTCCAAAGAGGTCGTGCCCTACACCGGCGAAGATCCCGCGACCCACGACAACACCCCTGTGTTCCACCACGTCGGCGTTTATGCTTACCGCCCCGCTGCCCTGAAAGCCTATATGTCATGGCCCGAAGGCACGCTGGAAAAGCTCGAAGGTCTGGAGCAATTGCGCTTCCTCGAGAACGGCCAGTCTGTCGCCTGCGTGCAGGTCGAAGGCCGTGGCCGCGTATTCTGGGAACTGAACAACCCCGTCGATGTGGAACGCATCGAATCCGTGCTGAAAAAGGAAGGCACCGCATGAAAACCGTCACCGTCCGCGACATCAGCATCGCCCAAAACCTGCCCTTCGTACTGATCGCCGGCCCCTGTCAGTTGGAAAGCCTAGACCACGCGCGCATGATGGCCACCGGCATCGCCGAAGCCTGCGCGGCCTCGGGCATCCAGTGGGTCTTCAAGGCCAGCTATGACAAGGCAAATCGCAGCTCCCTGTCCGGCGAACGCGGCCTTGGCATGGAAAAGGGTCTAGAGGTTCTGAACACCATCAGCGAAGAATTCGGCGTTCCCACCATCACCGACGTCCACGAGCCGTGGCACTGCGCCAAAGCCGCCGAGGTCTGCGACATCCTGCAAATCCCCGCGTTCCTGTGCCGCCAGACCGACCTGCTGCTCGCCGCTGGTGAAACCGGCAAAGCCTTGAACGTGAAAAAGGGCCAGTTCCTTGCCCCTTGGGACATGGGCAACGCGGTCAAAAAGATCGAGAGCACCGGCAACGAGAACATCATGCTCTGCGAGCGCGGCACGACCTTTGGCTACGGCCAGCTGGTGTCCGACATGCGCGCCCTGCCGATCATGGCCGAAACGGGCTACCCAACCGTGTTCGACGCCACCCACTCGGTCCAGATGCCGGGCTCCAAGGGGACCTCGACCGGTGGTCAGCGTGAATTCGTCGAACCTCTGGCCCGCGCGGCGCTGGCGGTGGGCACCGCCGCAGTCTTCATCGAAACCCATCAGGACCCGGACAACGCCCCCTCGGACGGCCCAAATATGGTCCCGCTGGCGGAAATGACGGCTCTGCTAAAACGACTCAAGGCCTATGACGACCTGACCAAGGGCTGACCCGAAGCATGGCCAATTTCCGGCTCCATAATCCGGATTGTGTCATCATCCACATCCACAAGACCGGCGGCACAACGATCCGCCGGCACTTGTGGGACGGTCGCTTCTCTGGCCGCGCCTTCGGCGAAATGCGCCCCGAATGGCGCAACCTCTACAAGTTCGCGTTTGTCCGACATCCGCTCGACCGCTTCGTCTCGGCCTATTCCTATTTCAACCAGCATCGCGGGTTCAAAGGCTCAATCGAAGACTTCGCCGCCATCGCGATGAACGTTACGATTGACCACACAGGCACGCGTCGGACCAAACCCGAAATCATCCGCCATCACACGATCCAGCAGACCCACAGGTTCTACTGCCTGAACGCAGCGGACGACCTGTACCGGTTCGAAGATTTCGACAATGACATCGCGCGACTGGCCAAAAAGGTTGGCCTGACCTACGAAAATATTCCCCACGCCAATCGCAGCGAGCACCTCAACTGGGAGGCGCACATCACCGGTCCGCTGCTCGACCAACTCTGCGCCTTCTACGCCCGCGATTTCGCGGATCTTGGCTACATCGCGCCCTAAGCTTCATCTTGGTAAAAATACCCCGAGGGTGAATTGGCCAACGGCCAAGAGGGGGCAGCGCCCCCTTTAGTACCCAGCCGCTCGATCAACCACATAAAGCAAGGGCTCCCCTGCCTCGGAACGCCGGATATTCTCGGCAATCACTTCGGACGCAGTGTCCGCTCGGGTTTCCGACGCGATGTGAGGTGTCACCGTCACATTCGGATGCGCCCAGTAGGGATGCTCGGCAGGCAAAGGCTCTACGCGGAAAACGTCGAGCGTTGCATGCGCCACCCGCCCATTGTCCAACGCAGCCAAAAGCGCGTCGTCATCGATCAAGGGCCCTCGGCCGGGGTTTAGGATCGATGCCCCATGGGCCAGCCATGACATAGCCTCTGCATCCAAGACATTCTCGGTTTCGGGCGTGTCTGGCAGTAGCAAAACGATGATCTCTGCCCCATCTAGTGCGGCCTTCATTCCATCGGCGCCACTGAAACATGCGACACCTGCAAGCTCGCGCGGGCTACGCGCCCATCCGCGCACCTGAAATCCGAGCTGGACCAGCATCTCAGCGCAGCTGCTGCCCAGTTCGCCAAGTCCCAGAATGGTCACCTTGCGATCCTGTGCCAAGGGAGGCGCCTTGTGGCGCCAGACGCCGTCTTGCACCAAAATGTGCTGGTCCATCCCCAGATGGTAGCGTAGCACGTGGCCGGTCACAAACTCGACCATGCCCTTTTTCAATCCGGGGTCCACCATGCGGGTCAAAGGCATCGTGAGTGTTTGATTCCCCACAATCTTTTCCACACCGGCCCACAGGCTTAAAACCGCCTTGCAGCGCTTAAAAGGCGTGAAATCCTGCATCTCGGGATGGGGGGCGTAAACGATGTAATCCACATCCTCGGGCGCATGATCCATAGAAAGATCCGCATCCATCCCTGCCGCTTTCAACGCTCTGGTCAGTGGGGCCTCGTATTCGGCCCAGTAGGCAGCGGGCGCGGCGAGTTGGACGTTGATCATAGGTTACCTCTGTTTGTGGACATGAGCGCTCTGAACAAGGCCGAAGGCCACGAGCAAGACCAGCATCGCCGAGCCGCCATAGCTAACCAGCGGCAAAGGCACTCCTACAACGGGCGCCAAGCCCATGACCATCGACATATTTACTGCAAAAAACAGGAAGAATGTCATCGCGATCCCTAGCGTCAGCAGCGATGCATAGCGGTCCCGGTTGCTCAGCGCAGTTGCAATGCAGAACACGATGATCAAACCGTAGATCGTCAGCAATGACACCCCGCCAATGAACCCGAATTCTTCGGCCAGCGTGGTAAAGATAAAGTCCGTATGCTTTTCGGGCAGGAAGTTCAGTCGGGTCTGAGTGCCTTGCATAAATCCTTTGCCGGTCCATCCACCGGACCCGAGCGCGATCTTAGACTGGGTGATGTGATATCCCGCGCCCAAGGGGTCGCTGGAGGGGTCTAGGAAGGTGTCGATGCGGCGGAACTGGTAGTCCTTGATCAGCTGCCACGGGGTGCCACGGCTGTTGAAAACAGCGGCAATCAGCCCCGCCCCAGACGCCATCACCACGCCGAAATAGGCCCAATGGACACCCGCCATAAACATTACCGCGCCGCCGCCGATCATCAGCAGCAGGGCCGTCCCAAGGTCTGGCTGCTTTAGAACCAATGCGACCGGAATCATGATCAGCATGACGGGGATAAAGACCCACAGGGGCCGCGACGTCTTGGTCACGGGCAGCCAGTCGTAATAGGCCGCCAACAGCATAACCACTGTGATCTTGGTCAACTCGGAAGGCTGCAGCCGCATGAATCCGATATCGATCCAACGCTGCGCCCCCATGCCGACCGTGCCAAAAAGTTCGACCACCAGCAGCAGTACAATCGAGATCCCATAGGCCACAGCAGAGACATTGCGCCAGAACCAGATCGGCACCATCGCAATAACGAACATCGCGAACATGCCCATCCCGAAGCGGATCATCTGCGCCCATGCGTAGGGCCGCAAAGAACCACCTGCCACGGAGTACAGCATCAAAAAACCCGCTGAGGCTGCAGCAGTGATCAGCAGGATCAGGGGCCAGTTTAAATAGAGGATCTTGCGCGCGCCCGAAGGCACGTATTTGACATTATACTCGAGGTAACTCATGCGCGTGTGCTGCCTTCGGATCCGAGGGCATTGAGCCGTTCCTCAATCTCTTGGCGCTCTTCCATCTTCTTTTCGCGGTCGCTTGCGGGATAAGCCTCGGGTGGGGGCGGTCCGCGGAATAGGGCCTCGAGCGTGATGTCGCGCGCAATAGGGGCCGCAACCGAAGAGCCGCCGCCGCCATGTTCAACCACAACCGCCACGGCGATTTTGGGCCGCTCATAGGGCGCGAACGACACGAACAAGGCATGGTCCCGCTCTTCCCACGGGACTTCGTCATTGCGGACAACACGGTTGCTGACCTGCGCGGTGCCGGTCTTACCCGCCATCCGGTTTGCCTCGTCCGCGATGCGGGACCGATAGGCCGTGCCTCGTCGGTTGTTGACCACGGCAAACATGCCGCGACGGACTTGGCGCAGGTAATCCTCATTCAGACCCAGATCTTCGCCGCCTTCGGGCTCTGTCGGCTTACCATCTATGGACTTGATCAGGCGCGGCATGATCCTGCGGCCTGTCGCGATCCGAGACGTCATCACCGCAAGTTGCAGCGGTGTCGTCAGGACAAAGCCCTGACCGATGCTGGCGTTTACCGTGTCACCGATGAGCCATTCCGCGCCGCGCGCTTCCAGCTTCCATTGTTTGTCTGGAGTCAAGCCTTCGGCGACTGCGGACATGGGCACGTCGAAGCGCTCTCCCAGCCCGAGTTTGCGGGCCGTTTCGGCGATCTTTTCGATGCCCACTTTCAGCGCGAGGTCGTAATAGTAGACGTCGCAGCTGTGACGCAGGGACGAAATCAGGTCCATCGAGCCGTGCCCGCCACGCTTCCAGCAGTGGAAACGGCGCCCTCCGACCTCGAAATGGCCGGGGCAGTAGGCCGTGTCGTTCGAGGTAATAACCCCCGCTTCCAACCCAGCCAGAGCGGTCACCATTTTGAAGGTCGAGCCAGGCGGATAGGCATCCTGCACGGTTTTTGACGCCAAGGGGCGGTGATCGTTGTCCCGCAGGATTGAGTAGTCCGCTACCGAAATGCCGCGAACAAAAAGGTTCGGGTCGAAGCTAGGCGCTGATGCAATGGACAGGATATCGCCCGTTTCCACGTCCATGACGACGGCGCTGGCGCTCTCGCTGCCGAGACGGGCTTGGATGTAGCCCTGAAGCTTGTGATCAACGGTCAACTGCAGGTTCGCGCCTGCGATCCCTTCGCGGCGGTCTAGCTCGCGCATGACGCGGCCAGCTGCGTTGACTTCTTCCTGCTTGGCACCGGCAGAGCCGCGCAGCATGTCTTCCATCTTGGCTTCAACGCCGACCTTGCCGATCTGAAACCGCGGAATACGCAAGAGCTGATCAGGCTCTTCTATCTTGGACAGGTCGTAGTCCGAAACGGGGCCTACATAGCCGACGACATGGGCGAAATCGCCACCCAAGGGGTATTTGCGCGACAGCCCAACCTCGGGCGTGATGCCGGGGAGGGCAGGGGCGTTCACAGCGACCTTGGAAATTGCATCCCAGCTGACGCGGTCTGCGATGGTCACGGGCAGGAAGGGCGCGGAACGTGTCCGCTCCATCTCTTGGCGGGCGCGGTTCAGTTCGTCTTCGCTAAGTTCGATTATCTGCGACAGGCGGCTTAGAACTTCTTCGACGTCGCCCGCATCTTCGGGAACGATTACGATCCGGTAGCTGGGTTCGTTGGTGGCGATCGGCGTGCCTTCGCGGTCCATGATAAGGCCGCGGGCAGGGGGCAGCAGGCGGACCTTGATCCGGTTCTCTTCGGCCAGCAGACGGAATTCTTCGGCCTGATTGACTTGCATATGCCGCATGCGCGCGGCCAGCAGCGCGATAAAGCTGACCTGCAGTCCGCCCACGATCAATCCACGCCGCGTGATGCGCCGGTGGCTCAGGCTGGTGTCCCGTTCACTGCGTCTCATCGTTTGTGCCCCAGAGAATCGACCTCACCGGGGGCGGCCCTGCGCAATTTGAAAACGGTGTTCAGCGTCAGGACGACCAGCGGGTAGGCTGCGATTGTGACAACGATCTGGGTCAAGGTTAGCCCCAGAGGCTCGTTGGGCACCACAAATAATGTCTGCATCACGCGGTACAACACCTTGGAGATCACAAATGCCAGACTGACGACGCCCCATTCGATGGGAAAGGGCGCATCGCGCAGCCCTTCTTCGCGTCTGCGCAAGAAGTCGCTGAGTCCCAGCGTAATCGCGGCCCACAGACCGGGCGGACGCTGAAACAATAGGTCCGCCATCAGGGCCACTGCAGCAATCACGACCATCGGGACCGAATCAGGGCGGCGCAGCATCCACGCCATGGTCACGCAAATTACCAGATCAGGCCCCGCCCATGACGGCGGCAAGGAATCGAGCGGCAAAAGGCGCGTGAACATCAGCGCCGCGCAGACAGCCACGTAGCCAAGGGTCAGGACCCAGCGGCCCGGAAACTCGCTATCCGCCATTGGCACTGGCCTCTGGCTCGCCGGTGCTCAACTCGGGGGTGTCGACGGGAACACCCAAGTCCACGGCATCGGGGAAACTTTCGGACGATGTCAGAGGGGCAACAAGACCCCCGTGGGTGCCGATATCTTCGGCGGGTTGGCTGCGTAGTACCTTTAGGAACTTCAGACGCTCATAATCGGCCGCCAGACGCACACGCAGGCGCCCATTGCGGTCTTGGGCAACCTGACCGACCAAGAGACCGGCGGGGAACACTCCGCCGTCACCAGACGACACGACGCGGTCTCCGGGGCGCACCAGATCAGAGTTCTCGATGAATTCCAGAGGCGGAGCGGGGCTGTTGTCGCCCACGATCATCGCACGCTGGCCAGAGGGCTGCACGCTGACAGGCACACGGCTGTTGGTGTCGGTTAGCAGGATCACACGGCTGGTGCGCTCACCCACGCCCGCGATCCGGCCCACAAGGCCGATCCCGTCCATGGTGGCCCACCCGTCAACGATCCCGTCACGTGCACCCACGTTCAGCAGAACCGACTGACGGAAAGGGGAGCCGCTATCGGCCAGAACCTCGCCAGAGATCTTGGTCAGCGCGGGGTCCAAGCGCATGTTGTTCAGGTCCAGCAGGCGCGCGTTCTCTTGTTCGAGCTGAAGTGCCGCCTCTTTCCACGCCTTCATCTGCTGCAATTCGCGGCGCAGCTCGGCGTTTTGTTCGGTCAGGCGGCGATAGCTTTGCAGGTCGCGAAACAGTTCGACCGTCGCGGTCACGGGGGCCATTGCCCAGTCCATGCTCGGCACAACGCGGTCAATCACAGCCATGCGAAAGCGTTCGACACGGGGCGAGTCGATCCGCCAGACCAAGAAAATCGCAGACAGCAAAAGAATAAGCACCGCCAAGCCCAATCTGCGTAGCGGTGCGTAATAGTCTTCGCCGTTGTTTCCGTGCTTTGCCAAAATTTACTCCAGCACGCAGCCGCCGCAGCGGCCCACCTCAGCTGTCGTAGTCGATGACGTGACGCAGCTGCTTTTCGTATTCCAGCGCTTTGCCGGTGCCCAAGGCCACACAGTTCAGGCTGTCGTCCGCAACGCTGATCGCAAGACCGGTTGCCTCGCGCAGGGCCAGATCCAGTTCACCCAGCAGCGCGCCGCCACCGGTCAGCATCACACCGCGGTCCACGATGTCCGCCGCCAGATCCGGAGGCGTCGCTTCCAGCGCGGTCATCACGGCTTCGCAGATTGACTGGACAGGTTCGCTCAGGGCTTCGGCAACTTGGCCTTGGCTGATTTCGATCTCTTTGGGCACACCGTTCAGCAGGTCACGACCACGGATCAACATACATGCACCGCGGCCATCGTCGGGCATACGGGCGGTGCCGATGCTGGTCTTGATACGCTCTGCGGTGGCTTCACCGATGAGCAGGTTATGCTGGCGGCGCAGATAGTTTATAATTGCTTCGTCCATCCGGTCACCACCGACGCGGACTGAACGCGCGTATACGATGTCACCCAGCGACAGAACGGCCACCTCAGTGGTACCACCGCCGATGTCAACGACCATGTTGCCGGTCGGGTCAGTGATGGGCATCCCTGCACCGATGGCGGCCGCGATAGGCTCTGCAATCAGGCCAGCGCGGCGGGCACCTGCGGACAGAACCGACTGGCGGATCGCGCGCTTTTCAACAGGGGTCGCGCCGTGGGGCACGCAGACGATGATCTTGGGCTTTGAAAAGGTCGAGCGCTTGTGCACCTTGCGAATGAAGTGCTTGATCATCTCTTCAGCCACGTCAAAGTCCGCGATGACGCCTTCGCGCATGGGGCGGATGGCCTCGATGCTGCCGGGGGTCCGGCCCAGCATCAGCTTTGCATCTTCGCCGACAGCCAGCACTTTCTTGGTGCCGTCCTTGACGTGATAAGCGACCACAGAGGGCTCGGACAGGATCACACCGCGACCCTTCACGTAAACCAGAGTGTTGGCGGTGCCGAGGTCGATCGCCATGTCAGATGAAAATACGCCCTGCAAACTTCCAAGGAACGCCATTGTGGAGGCCTCACATTAAATAATTCGGTACCCGCGACTCCAGAGGGGCAGGCGTGTGACCTTATAGGGGCGCATTCCTCTGCGGAAAAGGGGCCAGAACGGTCAAATCAGCACCATTCCGCCTTTCCATGGGGCCACTTGCACGGGTAAGAGGCGCTATGCTGTCCTATCAACACATCTACCACGCTGGAAATCCCGCAGATCTGCAAAAGCACATGCTTCTTGCAGCGGTGCTGTCCTATTTGACGCAAAAGGACAAACCTCTGTCCTACATCGAGACCCACTCGGGTCGCGGTCTGTACATGCTGGACGCGCCAGAGGCGGTGAAAACCGGCGAGGCCGAGGCTGGGATCACATCCGCACTCGCGCGCAAAGCGCTACCTGCCGATCACCCCTATGTGCGCGCTGTGACTGCGATCCGCGCGGAACACGGCCCAACGGCCTACCCCGGATCCCCCATGATCTCGTCGCAGCTCTTGCGGCCGATGGACAGCATCAATCTGGCCGAATTGCACCCGCGTGAATTCGATGCCCTGCGCACGGCGATGCGCGGAACGGGTGCCAAAGTGCACAAACAGGATGGCTTTGAACTGGCCCAAGCCATGTGCCCGCCGACCCCGCGCCGCGGGCTCTGCCTGATCGACCCCAGCTACGAGGTCAAAGAGGACTACGCGCGTATCCCGCGCGAGATTGCGAACCTGCATCGCAAGTGGAACGTGGGGATCATCGCCCTGTGGTATCCAATCCTGACCTCGGACGCCCACAAGCCGATGATCGCCGCGCTGAAGTCCCAAAACCTGCCGAACGCTATGGTGCATGAGGTCCGTTTCCCGCCCGTCCGCGAAGGGCACCGCATGATCGGCTCTGGCATGTACATCGCGAACGCGCCTTGGGGGACTAAAGACGCGATGAAGCAGGTCGACAAGCTCTTCAAACGCTGAGCTTTCGCCGCACCTGCTCTTTCTGCTTTGTACAAATACTCACGTCGCATCAGTGGCCAAGCGCACCGCTGACAAAGAAAAGGGCCGGCCCAATGGCCAGCCCCAAGATTGAGAGGTCAGAAACCCGATCAAACGGTGTCTTTGTAGCTGACCTCTTTAGTGTCTTTGCCCGATTTCTGGCGGCGGACGATCAGTCGGTTCAGTGCACCCACATAGGCCTTGGCGCTGGCGACCACGGTGTCGGTGTCCGCTGACTGACCGGTAACAACCAAACCATCCTCTTCCAGGCGCACGGTGACGGTGGCCTGTGCATCCGTGCCCTCGGTCACGGCGTGCACTTGATAAAGCTGCAGGCGCGCGCCGTGGGGGAAAATCTGCTTGACGGCGTTAAAGGTCGCATCGACAGGACCGTCACCCTGCGCGGTGACTTGTTTGTCCTCGCCATCGACGGTCAGGGTCAGGTCGGCGGATTGGGGCGCTTCGGTGCCGCAGATCACGCGCAGGAATTTGACCTTCAGATGCTCGCTCGCGGGGGCCCCCGCCTGCACGAGAGCGACGATATCCTCGTCATAGACCTCTTTCTTGCGGTCAGCGAGTTCCTTGAACCGGACGAAGATGTCCATCAGTTCGTTGTCGCCCACCTCGTAGCCGATATCGTTCAGCTTGGCGCGCAGTGCGGCACGGCCCGAGTGCTTGCCCAACGGCAGCGAGGTGCCCGCAAGGCCCACGTCAGCAGGGCGCATAATTTCAAACGTCTCTGCGTTCTTGAGCATACCGTCTTGGTGAATGCCGCTCTCGTGGGCAAAGGCGTTCTTGCCAACGATCGCTTTGTTGTACTGGACGTTAAAGCCCGAGGCCGACGCCACACGGCGCGAGATGTTCATGATCTTGGTCGTGTCGACGCCTGTGGTGAACGGCATGATATCGTGACGGACCTTCAGCGCCATGACGACTTCTTCGAGTGCGGTGTTGCCCGCACGTTCGCCAAGACCGTTGATGGTACATTCGATCTGGCGCGCGCCGCCTTCGACTGCGGCCAGCGAGTTCGCAGTCGCCATGCCAAGGTCGTTGTGGCAGTGGGTCGCAAAGATAATTTCGTCTGCGCCGGGCACAGTTTCGATCAGGCGGCGGATCAGGTCTGCGCTCTCGCGCGGTGCTGTGTAGCCCACGGTGTCGGGGATATTGATGGTGGTCGCGCCGGCCTTGATGGCAATTTCGATCACGCGGCACAGGTAATCCCACTCGGTGCGGGTCGCGTCCATGGGTGACCATTGCACATCCTCGCAGAGGTTGCGGGCGTGGGTGACAGTATCATGGATACGCTCGGCCATTTCGTCCTGAGACAGGTTTGGAATAGCGCGGTGCAGCGGCGAGGTGCCGATAAAGGTGTGGATGCGCGGCTTGGCGGCGTGCTTCACAGCCTCCCAGCAGCGGTCAATGTCTTTGTAATTGGCACGGGCAAGGCCACAAATGCTGGCGTTCTTGCTACGCTGCGCAATTTCAGACACGGCGCGGAAGTCGCCTTCGGACGCGATCGGGAAACCCGCTTCGATGATGTCGACACCCATCAGATCCAGAAGCTCTGCAATCTCGAGCTTTTCGTCATGGGTCATGGTTGCGCCGGGGCTTTGCTCGCCGTCACGCAGGGTGGTGTCGAAAATTTTGACGCGGTTGGTCGCTGTGGTCATAGGAATCTCGCTTTATTCTCCGGAGCCCGAGGGCTGTTCATAGGCAAACAGGGGCGCGATAGATTACTCCTCTGAGCGGACGCGCCCATCGGGCACGCTCAGAGGCGAGTTAGGAGAAGTAGGGACAGGGCCTGTGCAAGAGCACGGCCAGCAGGAGCGTTAGACGCAATATGTCCCATCATCATCATGGGCGGCATCTATACATGCGGATGCAGGGAAGAAAAGAGCAGATTTGTTGATAGGGGCCGGATCGGCCCTAAGTGCCTATGCCAGAAGGTGTTCGCAGGCTATGGGCCGCGCGCCGTTGAGTATTTATCGCAAAAAGAAGTCTGCAAGGGGCACGCATGAAAAGGGCACTGGTGATCGGGGCATCGGGGGGAATCGGATCGGCCATGTGCGCGGAGTTTACGCGTCGCGGATACGATGTCGTTGGTGTGTCGCGGTCCTTGGATGGGCTGGATGTCACGGATGAGGCCTCTGTTGCCGAAGTTCTCGGGCGTCTGGAGGGACAGTTTGAGGTGGTGTTCAATGCCACGGGTGCGTTGGAAGTGGATGGCGCGGCGCCAGAGAAATCTGTGCGCCAGTTGGATGCGAAGGCGATGTCGGACCAGTTTGCGGTGAACTGCATCGGGCCGGCCTTGGTTCTAAAGCATGCGGCGCGGTTGTTGCCGAAGGAAGGGCGCTCTGTTCTGGCGGTGTTGTCCGCGCGTGTCGGGAGCATCGGGGACAACAGGCTTGGAGGGTGGCACAGCTATCGCGCGTCAAAGGCGGCGGTGAATCAGATCGTGCGGGGGGCAGCGATTGAATTGGGGCGGACGCACAAAGACTGTATTTGTGTGGCCTTGCATCCCGGGACCGTCGCGACCGAGTTCACGCGGAAGTATCTGGGGCGGCATCCGGCCGTGGAACCCGAAGTGGCGGCAGCGCGTCTGGTAGATGTGATTGAGGGGCTGCAGCCCGCGCAATCCGGTGGGTTTTACGATTACGCGATGAAGGAGATTCCGTGGTGAGCCAGAAGAAGCGCTTGATTCTGGTTCTGGGAGACCAGCTGTCGATGGACCTGTCTGCTCTGAAAGAGGGGGACAAAGAGCATGACGTCGTCGTCATGGCCGAGGTCGGGGACGAGGCGGCTTACGTAAAGCACCATCCCAAGAAGATCGCCTTTGTCTTTGCGGCGATGCGCAAATTTGCCAAGGCGCTGGAGGCAGATGGCTGGCAGGTCGCGTACAAGCGGTTCGACGAAGAGGGCAGCGACAGCATTTGTGGTGAGTTGATGCGCCGCGCCAAAGAATTCGACGCTCACGAGGTCATCGCGACCGAGCCGGGAGAGTTCCGCCTGATCAGTGCGCTCGAAAATTGTCCGGTCAGTGTGCACATGTTCAACGATGATCGCTTTCTGGCATCGCACACCGAATTTCAGGACTGGGCCGAGGGGCGCAAATCCCTACGGATGGAGTATTTCTATCGCGATATGCGGCGCAAGACCGGTTTGCTCATGGATGGCGACGATCCGGTCGAGGGAAAGTGGAATTTCGACCACGACAATCGCAAGCCTGCACCCGATGACGTGAGCCATGATGGCCCCCTGACGTTCGAGCCTGACGAAGACGTCCAAGAAGTTCTGGATCTGGTTGGAGACAGCTTCGGCAGCCACTTCGGTGATCTGGATGGCTTCTTCTTTGCGACCACGCGGGAGCAAGCGCTGGATGCGATGAAGGACTTCATGACGAACGCGCTGCCCAAGTTTGGGGACTTTCAGGACGCAATGCTTACGGATCAGAAGTGGCTCTATCATTCGATCCTGTCGCCCTACATCAACGCGGGACTGTTAAACCCGCTGGAGGTCTGTGAGGCGGCGGCAAAGGAATACGAGAACGGCAATGCGCCGATCAATGCGGTCGAGGGGTTCATCCGGCAGATCATTGGGTGGCGGGAATACGTGCGCGGCATCTATTTCCTGCAAGGGCCGGATTATATGAAGAGCAATACATTGGAGCATGGCCGCAAGTTGCCCGCGTTTTACTGGGGCGCAGAGACCAAGATGAAGTGCGTGGAATGTGCGGTTAAGGTTACTCAGGAAGAGGCCTACGCGCACCACATCCAACGACTAATGATCACTGGGAATTTCGCGCTGCTCGCGGGTGTTGATCCTGCCGAGGTGCACGAATGGTACTTGGGCGTTTATGCAGATGCCTATGAGTGGGTCGAGGCACCGAACACGATTGGGATGAGCCAGTTCGCCGACGGGGGCCTATTGGGGTCCAAGCCCTATGTCAGCTCTGGCAGCTACATCAATCGGATGTCGGATCACTGCAAATCCTGTGAGTACAAGGTTAGCAAGAAGACGGGTGAGGGGGCCTGCCCGTTTAACCTGCTGTACTGGCATTTTCTGGATCGCCACCGCGAGCGGTTCGAAAAGAACCCGCGCATGGGGAATATGTATCGCACATGGGACCGGATGGACGAAGAGCACCGCGAAACGGTGCTCTCTGAAGCTGATAGCCTGCTGCGCCGGATGGATCAGGGCGGGGTTATCTGACACCGGCCTAATTCACTCGGTTGCTGGGGCCTCTGCTTCGGGCTCTGCGTCGTCGTTTGCAGGGGCCTCGGTTTCAGTCTCCGCAGGAACTTCGGGCGCATCGGTCGAGGTGTCAGCCGGCACCTCCTCTGCGCCTTCGGTAACGAGTGCACCGTTGTCCCACTGCCCTTCGGTCTGCTGGCCGGTGGTGTAGCGCATGACGCCAAAGCCCTGACGTTTGCCCTCGACAAAGGTGCCTTGGTAGACGTCCCCGTTTGCATAGGTCGCCCTGCCTTCGCCGCTGATTTCGCCATTCTTCCACTCACCCTCGTAGCGGAAGCCATCGGGCATGGTGATCGTGCCGGTGCCCTCGCGCTTGCCCGCGACAAAGTCCCCTTCGTAGACAGTGCCGTCTGCGTAGGTTGCAGTGCCTTTGCCCTGACGCTCGCCGTTCGACCATTCCCCTTCGTAGCGATAGCCGTCGGGCATGGTCAGGACGCCTTGGCCATCGTTGCGGGCGTTTTTGAAACCGCCCTCGTAGACTAGGCCGTTGGTATAAGTGATCTTGCCCTGACCTTCGATCACCCCGGAGTCCCAGTCGCCTGTGTAGCTGTTGCCGTCGGGATAGCGGATGGTCCCGCGCCCGTCGGGCAAGCCTTTGGCGACCTCGCCCACGTAGACCGAACCGTCGGGGTAGGTCATCTTGCCCCGCCCTTGAATTTCGCCGCTGACCCAGTCGCCGTTGTAGACGTAGCCGTCCGCGCCGGTGAACGTGCCTTGGCCGTGGCGCTGGTCATTTTCGAACGCGCCTTCGTAGGTGTCGCCGTTGGCATAGGTGACTTTGCCCTGACCCTGACGCTTGCCGTCGACCAGTTCGCCTTCGTACACGTCGCCGTTGGCCAAAGTCAGTTTGCCCACGCCGTTGATTTGACCCTCTGACCAGTTGCCCTGATAGGTCAGTCCGTCGGACATGGTCAAAGTGCCCTCGCCTGCGCGGGTGCCGTCCTTGATTTCGCCCTCGTAGACCGCGCCGTCGGGGTAGGTGATCGTGCCGCGCCCCTCTTTGACGCCGTTGGCCCAGTCACCCTCGTAGACATAGCCGCCGGGGCTCTCCATCCGGCCCTTGCCGTGGTGCATAGCCTTTAGGAAGCCGCCTTCGTAGTGGACGCCAGTTGCGTAATCGGCCACGCCTTGGCCGGTGATCTCACCTTGGACCCACTCGCCCTCGTAGGTGCCGCCATCGGCAAAGGTGATTTTGCCGACGCCATCGGGTTTACCCTTGGCGAACTGGCCCACATAGACTGATCCGTTGGGGAAACGCGCCTCACCTTCGCCGCGGATTTCACCCGCGACCCAATCGCCCGTGTAAGTAAATCCGTTCGGCAAACGATAGGTGCCGGTGCCATCCTGAAGACCGTCTTTGAACGTGCCCTCGTAGATGCCGCCGTCGTCATATTGCTTGGTAATTACCTCGCCCGTGTCTTGTGCCAGAACCGATCCGCCTAACATCACGGCAAGTGCTGTCGTCGCCGCAAAGCTTTTGAAATCGCGCATCTTTCACTCCTCTTACGGGGAAGATCCCAGTAAACAACCTACATCGGACCCTAATTCACCCCCCGACTTCGGGCAACGGATTTCGCGCGATCTCTTTCCCTCGGGCCGCATTCTGGTAAAGCGGTGGGGACGCGACCCCTGCATATGACCGCAAGAGGCTATCGACATGACCCAGAGTTTCCGCCTGACCATGACCCAGTTGAACCCAGTGATGGGGGACCTTTCGGGCAATGCCAATCGCGTGCGTCAGGTCTGGGCCGAGGCAAAAGAGGCCAGTTCTGATTATGTGGTCTGCCCCGAGATGTTCCTTCTTGGCTACAATCCGCAGGATCTAGTGATGAAGCCTGCCCTGCAGAACGCTTGCATGGAGCATCTGGAGGCACTGGCGGCCGATTGCGCCGACGGCCCTGCCATCGGGATTGGTGCGCCTGTGATGGTCGGGCCGAACTTGCACAACGGTTACTTTGTTCTGAGCGGGGGCAAGATCAGCGCCCAACTTCTGAAGCATCACCTGCCGAACTACAACGTGTTTGACGAACAACGGACTTTCAAATCTGGCGAAATGAACGGCCCCTATGTGCTGAACGGCGTCCGCATCGGCACCCCAATCTGCGAGGATGCTTGGCACGAAGACGTCGCCGAAACACTGGCCGAAACGGGCGCAGAGTTTCTGGTAGTCCCCAACGGCTCGCCCTATCGCCGGGAAAAGTACGACACCCGCCTGACCCACATGGTGTCGCGTGTGATCGAGAATGACATGCCGCTGGTCTATGTGAATATGGTCGGCGGTCAAGACGATCAGGCGTTTGACGGTGGCTCATTCGTGTTGAATCGTGGTGGTAAATTGGCCGCTCTGTTGCCAGTGTTCGAAGAGGCTGTCGCCCACA
The DNA here is from genome assembly GCF_900115865.1 of Donghicola eburneus. Classification (GTDB taxonomy): domain Bacteria; phylum Pseudomonadota; class Alphaproteobacteria; order Rhodobacterales; family Rhodobacteraceae; genus Donghicola; species Donghicola eburneus. The sequence continues at coordinate 297,201 of NZ_FOXY01000004.1, forward strand.
TCACCTTGAACCGCACCGATGACGGCTGGGACGCAGAGCAAACCAAACTGGCCGCTCACCCCGATGCATGGGAGCAAGACTACCACGCGATGGTCGTCACCTTGCGCGATTACCTCGGCAAGTCCGGTTTTAAGAAGGTGCTCTTGGGTCTGTCCGGTGGCATCGACTCGGCCTTGGTCGCGATGGTCGCTGTGGATGCGATCGGCGCTGACAATGTGCGCTGCATTATGCTGCCCTCCGAATACACCTCTGAGCACTCGCTTGAAGACGCCAAAGAGATCGCGGAAAACCTTGGCGTGAAATATCACACCGTCCCGATCACGCCCGCCCGCGACGCCTTTACCGAAACGCTGGCCCCGATGTTCGAGGGCTTGGCCGAAGACGTGACCGAGGAAAACATCCAGTCCCGCATCCGCGGCACCATCCTGATGGCGCTGTCGAACAAGTTCGGGGAAATGCTCCTGACCACTGGCAACAAATCGGAAATGGCCACGGGCTACTGCACGATCTACGGCGACATGAACGGTGGCTACAACCCGATCAAAGATATGTACAAAAGCCGCGTATTCGAGACCTGTCGCTGGCGCAACGCCCACCACCGCCCGTGGATGAAGGGCCCCGAAGGTGAGGTTTGCCCGCCCCGTATCATCACCAAACCGCCAAGCGCCGAGCTGCGCCCCGACCAAAAGGACGAGGACAGCCTGCCGCCCTACGACGTGCTGGACGCGATCCTGACCGGTCTCGTTGACCACGAGGAATCGGTCGATGACCTAGTCTCGCGCGGCTATGACCGCGACGACGTCAAGCGGGTGGAACATCTACTCTACATTAATGAATGGAAGCGGTATCAGGCGGCCCCTGGCACGCGTCTCACGACCAAGGCGTTCTGGATGGACCGGCGCTACCCGATCGTGAACCGCTTCCGGACCGGAAAGTGACGCCACTGATCATATACGAGCGCCCGCTTTGGGCGCGCGTAACGTGGGCCTTGGCATTCTGGGCCCTCTTGGTTGGGCCGGCCTCTTTTTTACTTTGCGTTTCCCTCGGGGTGCAGCGCGGATTTTCGAATCTGATCCTTGTGTTTTTGCCGCTCTGCGCGTTGATCACTTTGATCGGTGCAGGGCGTTTGTGGCAAAGGGATAGGATGATCCGCAGCGCGCCAGAGGTCATGCGCGCAGATGCGCTTGGTATTCATCTGCCGGATGGCCATTCGTTGCGTTGGCAAGACTTCTCGCGCGTGCGCCGTGTGGCACAAGGCAACATGGGGACCATCTACCAAATCCTGCAGCACCCTACGGACGAAATTTTCGCGGAGGTAGAGGGCAGTCGGGTTTTTGGCGATTTCGACGATCTGGCCGATGCCATACGCCATTTCCGTGACGTTGCGCGGTCTCCGTAGCATCACAGCCCGTGGTAGAACGTGGCGTGCATTTTCATGTCGCATTTGGGATGCCGTGTCGGAATTCTATCAGACGACTCAGGGCAATGGCCCTAACGGAACGCTTCCGAATTCTCGTTCTACGGACATCTTCAATGATTACTGTGCACCAGATACCCGACGCCTTCTCGGCGGCCGAATGTGACCGCATCACTCAGATCGTAAATGATGCGATCCCGAGTGATGCCAAACTGGTTCGTGACCAGAAAGATCATAATTATCGCCGCGCTGAACTGGTTTGGCTGGACGAAGTCTCGGATACAGAATGGGTGATGGACCGAATCCTGGAACTGGTGCGCTTGGCCAACCGCGACGTATTTGATTTCGAGATCAGCGAATTTGCAGAAAGCGCCCAAGTCGCCACCTATCGCGCTAGCGCTGGTGGGCATTTCGATTGGCACTCTGACATTGGCGAGGGCCGCATCGCCAGCCGTCGCAAACTGACCATGGTGGTCCAACTCTCCGAAACCGATGCCTACCAAGGCGGCAAGCTCGAGCTCATGACTGGACGCGATTGTCTTGCTGCGAGTACTGCGCGCGGTACGGCGACCCTGTTCCCCAGCTTCATGATGCACCGCGTAACCCCTGTAACCGACGGCACCCGCCAGAGCCTGACGATCTGGAGCCATGGAACCCCGTTCCGCTGACGTAAAGCAAAAGGGGCCACGGCGCCCCTTCATCTTGGTGAAAATACCCTCGCCGAAGGCAGCGCGGCGTCAGCCGCGCCCCGTTATCCGGCGAATTCGGTTTTCGCGTAGCCCTGAATGTAGAGCAGCGCACTCAGATCGCCGTTGTTGATGCGGATATCACATTGCGCCGCGACTGAGGGCTTGGCGTGCAGCGCCACGCCTGCGCCAGCCCGACCCAGCATTCCCAGATCATTCGCACCATCCCCCACGGCCACAACATCCGCCTCGGTGATCCCCAAACGCTTTGTAATCTCTTCCAAAGCCTGAACTTTTGCTTCACGGCCCAGAATCGGACGACCAACGTCACCGGTCAGCTCCCCACCTTCGGCAATCAGCGTGTTCGCTCGGTTCTCGTCAAAGCCTAGTTCCGCTGCCACCTTCGCAGTGAACGCTGTGAAACCGCCAGATACCAAAGCGCAGTAAGCACCGTTGGCTTTCATCGTTGCCAGCAATTCGCGGCCACCCGGCATAAAGGTAATGCGCTCGGCCAGAACCTTGTCGATAACGCTTTCGGGCAGACCTTTCAGCAGGCCGACGCGCTCGGTCAGGGCACCTTCGAAGTCCAGCTCGCCGTTCATCGCGCGGGCGGTGATGTCTTTGACGCGCTCGCCGACGCCTGCTTCGTCCGCCAATTCGTCGATGCACTCTTGCTGGATCATGGTGCTGTCCATATCCGCTAGCAGCATCTTCTTTTTGCGACCTTCCGCAGGCTGGATCACCAGGTCAACGCCTTGCTTTTGCAGGTCTTCCCACACATCCCACTGATTGTCTGGCAACACGTCCAGACCGAACTCTGCAGCCACGTCGGGGCACAGCCACTGAACGGCCCCACCGCCCCACGCATTGCGCAGGGAATCAACAAGCATCGCGTCCAGCGCAGGATTGGCAGGATTGGTCAGTAGGGTTGCCATATACATGGGGGAAGTTTCCTATAGGGAACAAAGTCGTCGTTTTTCGTCACTCAAGCGGCGCTATAGCGACAAATTGGCTATTGTGAAAGAGCGCGAAGCCCCGTATCTGCGTCAGCGGGACACCTCTCCCCAACGAGAGGCGATTATCTGGAAGGGTACCAGAAATGGCTATCGCACAACCGGCTACGCGGCCGGCAAATCCGCGTTTTTCTTCGGGCCCCTGCGCCAAAATCCCCACATTCAAGCTGGAACTGCTGTCGGATGCTGCTTTGGGCCGTTCGCACCGTGCCGCTGTGGGCAAGGACAAGCTGAAGGCTGCCATCGAAGAAACCCGTGATATTCTTGGCATCCCCGCTGACTACAAAATCGGCATCGTTCCCGCATCCGACACTGGTGCGGTTGAAATGGCCATGTGGTCGCTGCTGGGTGCCCGCAAGGCGACCATGGTTGCTTGGGAAAGCTTTGGCGCTGGCTGGGTCAGTGATGTGGTCAAGCAGCTGAAAATCGACGCAGAGGTCAAAGAGGCCGGCTACGGCGAGATCGTTGACATGGCGTCCATCGACTACAACACCGACGTCGTCTTTACTTGGAACGGCACCACCTCGGGCGTGCGCGTAGCCAATGGCGATGCGATCCCCGCCGACCGCGAAGGTCTGACCATCTGCGACGCCACCTCGGCCGCATTTGCGCAGGACCTGCCTTGGGACAAACTGGATGTGACCACCTTCTCTTGGCAGAAGGTTATGGGCGGCGAAGCGGCTCACGGTATGCTGATCCTGAGCCCCCGCGCGGTTGAGCGTCTGGAAAGCTACACCCCCGCATGGCCGATGCCCAAGATCTTCCGCATGACCAAAGGCGGCAAGCTGATCGACGGTATCTTCCGCGGCGAGACCATCAACACCCCCTCGATGCTGGCTGTTGAAGATTATCTGGTTGCTCTGGACTGGGCCCGCGAAATCGGTGGCCTGCCTGCTCTGATGGCGCGCGCGGATGCAAACGCCAAAGTCATCTGGGACTTCTGCGAGCAGAAAGACTGGGTCGCGAATCTGGCCGTGAACGACGAAAACCGTTCGAACACCTCGGTCTGCCTGAAGTTCACCGACGACCGCATTCAGGACGGCGCGGCATTCGCCAAGGCTGTTGCCAAGCGTCTGGAAAAAGAAGGCGTTGCGCTGGACATCGGTGCATACCGTGACGCGCCCGCAGGTCTGCGCATCTGGTGCGGTGCCACCGTGGAAACCGCTGATGTCGAGGCTCTGATGCCTTGGCTCGAGTGGGCCTTCGAAGCTGAAATCGAAGCGCAAGCCTAAGCTTTCCCTCTTGGGGGCGCCTCGTCGCCCCCGAACATCCTCATAGAATTCTCAGATCAAAGGACCATCAAAATGGCTCCCAAAGTTCTCGTATCCGACAAGCTGTCCGAAACCGCCGTTCAGATCTTCCGCGATCGTGGCATCGACGTCGACTTCATGCCCGAACTGGGCAAAGACAAAGAAAAGCTGGCCGAAGTTATCGGCAAGTATGACGGCTTGGCCATCCGCTCGGCGACCAAAGTCACGCCTTCGCTGCTCGAGCATGCCACCAACCTGAAGGTCGTTGGCCGCGCTGGCATCGGCACCGACAACGTCGACAAAGAAGCGTCGTCGAAAAAAGGTGTGATCGTCATGAACACGCCCTTCGGCAACATGATCACCACTGCCGAGCACGCCATCGCTATGATGTTCGCTGTTGCGCGCCAGATCCCCGAAGCGTCGGCCTCGACCCACGCGGGCAAGTGGGAAAAGTCCAAGTTCATGGGCGTTGAGCTGACCGGCAAGACCCTTGGCGTCATCGGCGCAGGCAACATCGGTGGCATCGTGTGCGACCGTGCTCGCGGCCTGAAAATGAAGGTCGTCGCATTCGACCCCTACCTGTCGGAAGACAAAGCCGAGAAGATGCAGGTCGAGAAAGTTGAGCTGGACGAGCTGCTGTCGCGCGCCGACTTCATCACTCTGCACGTTCCTCTGACCGACGGCACCCGCAATATCCTGTCCAAAGAGAACCTTGCGAAGACCAAGAAGGGCGTTCGCATCATCAACTGTGCCCGCGGTGGTCTGGTTGACGAAGAGGCTCTGGCAGAACTGTTGAAGTCCGGCCATGTGGCTGGCGCAGCATTCGACGTGTTCGCAGAAGAGCCCGCGAAAGAGAACGTTCTGTTCAACCTGCCCAACGTTGTCTGCACCCCCCACTTGGGCGCATCGACCACCGAGGCACAGGAAAACGTTGCCCTGCAGGTTGCCGAGCAGATGTCGAACTACCTGCTGACCGGCGCTGTTGAAAACGCGCTGAACATGCCCTCGATCACTGCCGAAGAAGCCAAGGTCATGGGACCGTGGATTGAACTGGCGGGTCACGAAGGTGCGTTCATCGGTCAGATGACCGACGACGCGATCAAGGCGATCAACGTTCTGTACGACGGTGTGTCGGCTGACATGAACACTGACGCGCTGACCTCGGCTGTTGTGGCTGGCATCATGCAGGCGACCAACCCTGACGTGAACATGGTTTCCGCACCCGTCATCGCCAAAGAGCGCGGCGTGCAGATTTCGACCACCACGCAGGACAAATCTGGCGCGTTCGAAGGCTATATCAAAGTGACCGTCGTCACCGAAAACTTCGAGCGTTCGATCGCTGGCACCGTATTCAGCGATGGCAAGCCGCGCTTCATCCAGATCAAAGGCATCAACATCGACGCCGAGATCGGTGAGCACATGCTCTACACGACCAACGACGACGTGCCGGGCATCATCGGTACTCTGGGTGGCGTTCTGGGTGAGAACGGCGTCAACATCGCGAACTTTACCCTTGGCCGTAAGGCATCGGGCGACGAAGCAATCGCTCTGCTCTATGTCGATGCACCGATCAACGAGACTGTTGTCAGCGCGCTGAAAGGCACCGGTAAATTCAAGCAGGTCAAGCCGCTTCAATTCGACGTCAAGTAATCACCTTTTAGGTGTGCTAAAGATCGGCCTGTCGCAGAAATGCGGCAGGCTTTTTCATTTCGGAGGTTTCATGCGCTGCTACGCGATTGGCGATATCCACGGTCATTTGGACAAACTGCAAGGCGTGCACCGCTTGATTGAATTGGATCGTACGCGCTGCGGTGACGTGGATGCCCCCGTGATCCATCTGGGGGATTACGCCGACCGTGGACCGAATGTGCGCGGGGTGCTGGACTATCTGATGGCGGGCGAGGCCGAAGGGAAGCCTTGGATCAATCTCTTGGGCAATCACGACCGCATGATGTGGCATTTTCTGCAACCAGTCGAACAACCCGACCCTCTACGTCACGACCTGCATTGGCTGATGTTGGACATCAATATCGGCGGGCGCAAAACGCTGGCGTCCTATGGTGTCGATGTGTCCGACGACCGCCCGATCCACGAAATCCACGCCGAAGGTCGCGCAAAAGTGCCTATCGAGCATTTGGACTTCATCGCGGGCTTGCGGGAATACTATCCCACGAATGATGTCTTTTACTGTCATGCTGGGGTGCGCCCCGGCGTGCCGCTGGATCAGCAGGTACAGGACGATCTGGTCTGGATTCGTGGCCCGTTTCACGAACATAAAGACAGCTTTGGTCCCCTAATCCTGCATGGTCATACCCATCTGGACCGGATCACGCATTTCGGGAACCGCGTGGATATCGACACAGGCGCTGCATACGGCGGTCCGATCTCTGCAGTGGTCGTCGAGGGACGTGACATCTGGCAGCTGACCGAAGAGGGACGCGTGCCCGTTCGGCCGCACGTGACTGTCGAATAAAAGAAAGGGGGAGAGGCTTCGCAACTCTCCCCCTTTGATTCCAAAGGTCTTTAACTACATGGCATCGTTGGGGCGATGCAGCCCGCAATCGCGGGAATTGCCACCGTGCCGCGTAAATTGCGGGTCAGGCTGTCGGCAGAGCGGTCTGAATATCAGTCACTCATGATGACAACTTCAAACTACGCCAAAGGTTCCGACCTAAAAATATCGCATGCTGCACGCGCGAAATTGCGGATTTCGAGGGGATTCACGTCCAGTCCAAAACAATTTTACCGGACTTGCCTGATCGCATGGTCTCAAAGGCCTGAATGTAGTCGTCTTTCGCAAACCGGTGGGTGATGACGCGGCTCACGTCGAGGCCGTTTTGCAGCATCGCAATCATCTTGTACCACGTCTCAAAAATCTCTCGGCCGTAGACGCCTTTGAGGGTGATTGCTTTAAAAACGATTCGAGACCAATCCACCGGGCTCTTGCCCGGCGGGATGCCGAGTAGGGCAATCCGCCCGCCCATCACCAGCGCCTCAACCATCTGGTCCAGTGCTTGCTGATTGCCGGACATCTCTAGTCCCACGTCAAAGCCTTGCTTCATCTTGAGGCGAGCGATCACATCCCGCAGGTCTTCTTGGGCGACATTCACGGGGGTGACGTCCGCAACCTGCCCGGCCAAGGCCAAGCGGTCAGCGTTCACGTCCGTAATTACTACATGGCGTGCACCAGCATGGCGGGCAACCGCGGCGGCCATGATCCCGATAGGCCCCGCGCCGGTGATCAGCACGTCCTCCCCCAGAAGATCGAAACTCAGCGCCGTGTGCACCGCGTTCCCCAGTGGATCTAGGATCGCGCCAATGTCGTCGCTGATCTCGTCGGGCAGGGGCACCACGTTAAACGCAGGCAGCCGCAGGTACTCGGCAAACGCGCCTTGTTCATTCACCCCGATCCCCCGCGTTTCAGGGTCGAGGTGGAAACGGCCCGCGCGGCTTTGGCGACTGGTTTTGCCGATCAGGTGCCCTTCGCCGCTACAACGTTGGCCGATCGAGAGCCCTTCGACGTTGCGGCCCATATCCACGATTTCGCCCGCAAATTCGTGGCCGGTGATCAGCGGGACAGGAACGGTTTTCTGCGCCCACTCGTCCCAGTTCCAGATATGGATGTCGGTCCCGCAGATGCCGGCTTTCTTGACGCGGATCAGCACGTCATCGGGGCCAATCTCAGGGACAGGGCGTTGCTCCTGCCAGAGGCCGACGGCAGGCTGCGCCTTGACCAGCGCGCTCATGGTGTTGGGGCGGGTCATGCGATCACTCCGATCTTGCGGCCAGCACTGGCAAAGGCGTTCAGGCCGAAATCCAGATCCTCGCGGGTCAGGGCTGCGTTCATTTGGGTGCGGATGCGGGCTTGGCCCTTTGGTACCACGGGGAAGAAGAAGCCCGAGACATAGACCCCCTCTTCGAACAGGGCGTTCGCCATAGCTTGGGCCTTTTGCGCCTCGCCGAGCATGACGGGGATGATGGGGTGTTCGCCCGGCAGCAGGTCAAAACCAAGGTCGGTCAAACCAGCACGCCAGTACTTCGCGTTCTCAAAAAGCTGCTCGCGCAGCGCGTCGCCCTGTTCTACCAAGTCCAGCGCCTTGATTCCTGCAGCCACGACCGAAGGCGGTAGCGCGTTCGAGAACAGATAAGGCCGTGCGCGCTGGCGCAGCAGGTCGATCACGGGTTGGGGGCCAGCAATGTAGCCGCCCAACGCGCCGCCCAAAGCCTTGCCTAAGGTGCCGGTCAGAATATCGACGTCGACCGCTTGGTGCGCTGCGGTGCCTTCCCCCTTTGGACCCATAAAGCCGGTCGAGTGGCAGTCATCCACCATCACCACTGCGCCGTATTGGGCAGCCAGATGCGTGATCTCGGGCAGCTTGGCCAGATAGCCGTCCATGCTAAAGACGCCATCGGTGGCGATCATGATGTGACGCGCGCTGGCCTCTTTAGCCTCGATTAGTTTGGCCTCTAAATCCGCCATGTCCGAGTTGGCGTAGCGATAGCGCTGCGCCTTGCACAGCCGGATGCCGTCGATGATTGAGGCATGGTTCAGCGCGTCCGAGATGATCGCGTCCTCGGGCCCCAGTAGGGGTTCGAACAGCGCGCCGTTCGCGTCAAAACAGGCGGCGAACAGGATCGCGTCATCTTTGGCAAGGAAGTCTGCCAGCCGCTGTTCCAGCTCTCGGTGCAAATCCTGCGTGCCGCAGATGAACCGGACCGAGGCCATACCGTACCCGTGGTCATCCATCGCGCCTTTGGCGGCGGCGATCAGGTCGGGGTGATCCGCAAGCCCCAGATAGTTGTTCGCACACAGGTTCAGAACCTTGCGATCGCCCACAGATACCCATCCCGACTGGGGTGAGGTGATCATCCGCTCCCGTTTATACAGACCGTCTTTTTCGATCTCGTGCAGGGTTTCTGTGATCTGGTTCAGAAATGCGGTCGTCATGAATCACCTCCGTGTTTCCACAAAGGTAGCATGGCGGATGAATTTCCAAAATACCGGAAATCTGCTTTAAGGGAAAATTTCCGTGATTTCGGAAATTTGCGACTGTACGGTGGAATTAGGCATCCTGAACCACCAGAAACACCTGTGCAGGGCCAGCCTCGGCGCTGATCGTGTGGGGCTGGTCGACCGGATAGCGGGCTGTGTCTCCGGGTCCGAGCATCTCGACCTTGTCACCAGCCTTGATACGGACATTACCACTAATGACGGTCAAATGTTCCCGCGCTCCGCGTTTATGAGGGGCGCTGTCCAGAATACCGCTGTCCTGAAACCGGATGTCGTAGACTTCGTGACGACCGACTTCCTCGGGCGGGGATAGAATGCGGATCGAGCATCCCTGACCCGCATTAGCGATCAGCGGGACGTTCGCGTTACGCAGCACTTCGATGCCTGCGGGTTCATCCACGCCCTCCAAAAGCCCCGCGAAATCCACCTGAAGGGCGCGAGTCAGGTTCCACAGGGTCGCGATCGTGGGGCTAGACTCCCCGCGCTCGATCTGGCTGACCATGCTACGCGATACGCCTGAGAGTTTGGCGACTGCATCCAGCGACAGCCCCTTGTCCCGACGCGCAGCGCGCAGGCGAGTGGGCAGTAGCGAGAGGACTTCGGTTTCGGGGGTGGAGGCTTCATCCGTCATAGCGGAACTAAGCCCCTGCACGAGCCCCAAAGTCAAGCAATCCCGCCGCGAAATATGACCCCACGTTTTTATGACATGCTGCTCTTTGCAGGGTTAACCTACCTGCAATCACAGGGGGAGGGAGCACCCATGACAGGTATCGTAATTCTAGGCGGCGCACGGACAGCCATCGGCACATTTGGCGGTAGCTTGGCGGGGATCGAGCCAGCGGCTTTGGGGACGATCACGGCCAAAGCAGCTATGGAGCGGGCTGGCGTCGCGCCGGAGCAAATCGGTCACGTTGCCTATGGCCACATCATCAATACTCAGCCACGCGACATGTACCTGTCGCGCGTCGCTGCGATGGATGCGGGTATTCCCGACAGCGTCCCTGCTATGAACGTGAACCGGCTCTGCGGGTCGGGCGTGCAGGCCATTATCTCGGCCGCGCAATCGCTGATGCTGGGCGATGCGGACTACGCGCTGGCGGGTGGTGCCGAGAGTATGAGCCGTTCACCCTACATCGTGCCCGGCGCGCGCTGGGGCACCAAAATGGGCGATATGCAGGCGCAGGACATGATGCTGGGGGCGCTGAACTGTCCTTTTGGCACGGGTCACATGGGGATCACCGCCGAAAATGTGGCCAGCGAGCATAGCGTGAGCCGCGGAGATCAGGACGCCTTTGCGGTCGAAAGCCAACGCCGCACCGCCGCTGCAATCGAAGCTGGCTATTTCTCAGATCAAATCGTACCGGTCGAGGTAAAGCGCAAGCGCGAGTTGGTGCCCTTTGACACCGATGAGCATCCCAAGGCGACCACATTGGAAACTTTGGCCGGACTACGCCCTGCCTTCCGCAAGGACGGCTCTGTCACCGCAGGCAATGCGAGTGGTTTGAATGATGGCGCGGCGTCCTTGGTTCTGGCGCGGGAAGAGGCTGCAAATGCCGCGGGCCTGACGCCGCGGGCGCGCATCATTGGCTATGCCCACGCTGGTGTACGCCCCGAGGTGATGGGCATCGGCCCTGTCCCTGCCGTGCAGGCCTTGTTGGCGAAAACCGGACTGACTGTCGGCGATTTCGACGTCATCGAGTCGAACGAGGCCTTTGCCGCGCAAGCCATCGCTGTGAACCGCGAACTGGGACTTGATCCGGCCAAGGTGAACCCGAATGGCGGCGCGATAGCGCTGGGTCATCCGGTGGGCGCAACTGGCGCGATTATCACCGTCAAAGCGATGTATGAACTCGAGCGGATTGGCGGCAAGCGCGCCCTGATCACCATGTGTATCGGCGGCGGGCAGGGCATTGCGCTGGCGATTGAACGCTAAATCCACCGCAATTTAAGAGCCTATTCACCCTGTTCCGTCAGGTTGCCCCTATTCGGAACAGGGAATCGGCTCATGGATCTGGCCTCCAGACTGGCTCAGGAACGACGCGCGCGACTGGCGGCGGAACGCTTGCTCGAGATGAAGCAAGAAGAGTTGAGTGCGGCCAATCGCAAGTTGGGTCGTCATGCCGAGGCTCTGTCCGCCGACCTTGCCGAAACCCGCAATGAAGTCGAGACGATCCGCAAAGACCACAGCCGTGTTCTGGTCGACTTAGGTGTCGCGATGACCAAGGCCGAGGTCGCAGAAATGCGTCTGTGGCAAGCGATCGAAGCAGTGCAGGACGGCTTTGCGCTGTTTGATGAAAACGCGCGGCTGATCCTCGCCAATCGTGCCTATTTGCAGATTTTTGACGGGCTGGCCGAGATTCAAGAAGGGGTTAGCTACACCAGCATCATCCATGCGCTTGCGTTCGAAGGTACTGTGGATTTGCAGGGTGAGACGCCCATGGATTGGTGTCAGAGGATGATCCAAAGATGGCAATCCCATGAGACCGAGCCAGAGGTTCTCCGGCTCTGGAATGGCCAGTTCATCAAGCTGGTGGATCAACGGACGCCCCAAGGTGGTATGGTGACCCTTGGGGTCGACGTGACGGATCTGATGCGGCTTTGGGCTGCTGTGCATTCGGTTCCGGACGGCTTTATCCTGTACGATCAAGATGATCGCCTGATCACCTGCAATGACACGTTCAGGCAATACTATGCGGACACGGCGCCAGCGCTGGTGCCTGGTGCCTCGTTCGAAGAAATCCTGCGCTTCGGATTGGATCGCGGACAATACGCCGAGGCTCTGGGTCACGAGAAAGAGTGGCTCGAGGCGCGGCTGTCGCATCACCGGACGGGCGCCGAGCGCGAGCAGCAGATGAGCGACGGGCGTTGGCTGCGCATCCTAGAGCATCAAACGCCGGATGGCGGCCGTGTCGGTCTGCGTGTGGACATTACCCAAACCAAGAAAAACCAAGCCGAACTCAAGGATGCCAAAGTCCGAGCCGAGGCAGCCTCTCGGGCGAAATCCAGCTTCTTGGCGAATATGAGCCACGAAATCCGCACGCCGATGAACGGTGTCATGGGAATGGCGGACCTGCTTGGTGACACGCAGCTTGATGACGAACAGAGACTGTATGTGGATACGATCCGCAATTCCGCCGAGGCACTGCTTGTCATCATTAACGACGTTCTGGATTACTCTAAGATCGAAGCGGGCAAGATGGCTCTGCACGCTGTCCCCTTTGATCTGGAGCGCTGCATCCACGAGATCCTGATGCTCTTGCAACCCAAAGCGCGGGAAAAAGGGCTGGCGCTGCTCTTGGATTATGATCTGTTTATGCCGACCCAGTTCGTTGGCGATCCCGGCCGCATCCGGCAGATTCTAACGAACCTGATCGGAAATGCCGTGAAGTTTACGGAAACGGGTCACGTGCGGGTACGCGTCACTGGCCACAAAGACGACAAAAAATCCAACATCCACGTCCTGATTGAAGACACCGGCATCGGCATTCTGCCCGAAATGATCGAGCACATTTTTGGCGAATTCAATCAGGTCGAGGATGACAGGAACCGCAAATTCGAAGGCACAGGCCTTGGGTTGGCCATCACGCGCCGCTTGATCGACATGATGCAAGGCGAGCTTTGGTGCGAATCCGAACCTGACAAGGGAACGTGTTTTGGCTTCCGCCTGCCTCTGCCTGAAAATGGGGAACTGCCCGCCCCGCCTGCAATTGGTGAGCGCATTCGCAGAGCATTGGTCGCGGACGACGAACAAGGGCATCGGTGCATTCTGGAAAAGCAGCTTTCACTGATGGGAGTAGAGGTTACCGCCGTTGCGGACGGGCCCGCCGCACTCGCCACGCTTCAGGCGGATCAGGGGTTTGATATCCTGCTGACCGATCACCAAATGCCGGGGATGGACGGGCTGGAGCTCGCGCAGGCTCTAGAGGATGCGGGCATCCGGTTGCCCATGGTTCTCTTGTCATCAAACCCTGGCGCGGCGGCGAACGATCCCTCAAAGCACCTGTTCAAGCGCATCCTGCAGAAGCCGATTCCCCGTGAATTCCTGTATGCTACCTTGCAAGACATCGCCGAGACAGCCCCAGAGCCCGCCGTCGTGCCTGAGCCACCGACGCCGACCGAGCAGATGGTTCTGCGCGTCCTTGCTGCCGAGGATAACAAAACCAACCAACTCGTTTTTTCCAAGATGGTCAAAGCGGCGGGAATCGAGCTGACGTTCGCCAACAATGGTGCCGAGGCGGTCGATCTATTCCCGAAAATTCGGCCTGATCTGATCTTTATGGATATCTCGATGCCCGGCATGGACGGGATGGAGGCGACACGGACAATCCGCCACGAGGAAGAGGCGCAGGGTTGGCCGCGGACCCCTGTTATCGCGATGACTGCCCATGCGCTGCCCGAAGATCGGGAGAAGATGATCGCAGCAGGGGCCGATCACTATCTGACAAAACCCCTGCGCAAGGCAGAGGTTCTGGAGCAAATCGATCAGCGCAGAGAAACTCTTCAGGAGGCGGGGCGCACGAATACCGGCTTGTCGTCTTCGCTCAAGTCGGGCTGATAGACATATCCACCAATGTCAAAGTCGCGCAGCGCGGCTGGATCGGTCAGACGGTTTTCCATCATGTAGCGCGCCATCGAGCCACGCGCCTTTTTGGCATAGAAGCTGACGATCTTGGGCGTTCCGTTTTTTTCTTCCATGAAAACAGGCGTGATGATGCGCAGGTTCAAAGCCTTTTGGTCAACCGCGCCAAAGTATTCTTGGCTGGCACAGTTCACCAAAACATCTGTTTCGGCAGCTTCGGCCTGAGCATTCAACGCTTCAGACAGGCGTGGGCCCCAGTATTCATACAGGTTCTTGCCGCGCGGGTTTTTCAGGCGGCTGCCCATCTCTAGGCGGTAGGGTTCGATCGCGTCGCGCGGACGCAATACTCCGTAAAGGCCGGACAAAATCCGCAGATGGTCGTCGGCCCACCGCATGGCGTCAGGGTCTAGAGTCTTGGCTTCTAGACCCTGATAAGTGTCACCGGCAAAGGCATAGACGGCAGCCTTGCGCTCTTGTTCGCCGAAATTGGCAAAACGCTCTTCGTTCAATTTCCCGAGGTTGTCGCTGATGTGCATCAGCTTGGACAGATCGGCGGCGGTCAGATCGCGGGCCACGCCTGCTAGCTCTACGGCGCTGTCCCAGAAATCGGGCGTGGTTGTGGCGCCGTCGCGGGGCTCCATGTCCATCTTTTTGGCGGGGGATAGAACGGCCAGCATCTCTGTCTCCTTAGTCTTTCGCTCGGATTTAGCCCGCCTCCCGTAGGACGTCCAGAAATGCTTCGCCAAATCTTTCGGCGCGCCGATCCCCGAGCAGTCGAACCAGTGTTTGATTGTCCCGAGGGCGGAGTTCCGCGATTTTCGCCAGCTGCGAGGCAGAGCAACTCAGCGGTTTGTCCAATCCGTCTGATCCTCGTAGCAGATCGGCCTGCGCCTCTAGCAATGCGTCATAGAGGTTCGCAGCGCTGCGGCCTGCCAATTTTCGTCGGCTGGGGTGCAAGGCTGCCGCCTCGCCGTTGATGACTTCGAGGAAATCTGTCCCATAGCGTTCCAGCTTTTTCGCCCCAACGCCAGAGATGCGCGCCATTTCGTCAAGGTTCGATGGACGGCGCTCTGCCATCTCGATCAGGGTCTTGTCGTTGAAGATGACATAAGCAGGCACGCTGGCGGCTTCGGCCAATGCGCGGCGTTTGGCCTTGAGCGCGGACAGTAGCGGCATGTCTTCTTCGGACACCATCATCTTGATGGCGGGTCGGCGTGACGTGACAGATATTGTGTCGCGGCGGAGTGTGATGGATTGCTCACCCTTGAGGATCGGGATCGCCGGATCGGTCATGCGCAGGGCACCGTGGCGTTCGGGATCGGGGCGCACCAGATCGTGGCCCATCATCTGGCGGAACACAGCCTGCCAGCCGCGGCGGTCGAATTCCTTGCCCACGCCAAAGGTCGGTAGGCCGTCGTGCCCGCGATCGCGGACTTTGTCGGTCGCGTTGCCGGTCAGAATGTCGATCAGATGGCCCGAACCAAAATATTCGCCCGTGCGTAGGATAGCGGACAGGGCTTTGCGGACGGCTTCGGTGCCGTCAAAGGTCTCTGGCGGCTGGTCACACAGATCGCAATTACTGCAAGGTCCACTGTCCTCGCCGAAATAGGACAGCAGGGACTGGCGGCGGCACGTGACAGCTTCGGCCAGCCCGAGCAGCGAATTCAGGCGGGCATGGTCGGCAGCGCGGCGTTCAGGTGGGGCGAGCCCTTCGTCGATCTGATTGCGACGCAGGCGGATGTCGTCAGGGCCAAACAAAGTTAATGTCTCGGCTGGGGCCCCGTCTCGGCCCGCGCGGCCGATCTCTTGGTAATAGGCTTCGATGGACTTGGGCAGGTCTGCGTGGGCAACCCAGCGGATGTCCGGTTTGTCGATCCCCATGCCGAAGGCGACAGTGGCGACGACGATCAGACCGTCTTCTTGCTGGAAGCGGCGTTCCACGTCGCGGCGGTCGTCAGCCTCCATCCCGCCGTGATAGTGGCAGGCCAGATGTCCTTCGTCACGCAGGGCCTTGGCGAGCCCTTCGGTTTTCGCGCGTGTCCCGCAATAGACGATGCCAGAGCGGCCCCGTCGTGCGGCGGCGTAGGACAGGATTTGGTTGCGCGGGCTGTCTTTGGCAGCAAAGGCCAGATGGATGTTGGGTCTGTCAAAGCCGCGCAGGAAAGAGGTGGGCTGGACACCGGCGAACAGTTTTTGGACGATTTCGTCACGGGTTTCGGCATCGGCGGTGGCGGTAAAGGCGGCCAAGGGCACGTCCAAAGCCTGTCGCAACTCTCCGATCCGCAGATAGTCGGGGCGGAAATCGTGGCCCCATTGGCTGACGCAGTGCGCCTCGTCCACCGCAATCAGGCTGGTGCCAACGTTGCGCAACAGACGTTCTGTCCCCATCGAGGCAAGGCGTTCGGGCGCCATATACAGTAGCTTGATTTCGCCGCGGTGCAGAGCCTCCATCACAGCATCGTTTTCCTCGGCGCTGTTGCCGGATGTCAGGGCACCTGCGCCAACACCTGCTTCGCGCAGCCCGCGTACCTGATCGCGCATCAAGGCGATCAGTGGGGAAATCACCACCGTGACGCCATCGCGTACCAAAGCGGGCAGCTGAAAACACAGGGATTTGCCCCCACCTGTGGGCATGATGGCCAGCACATTCTGGCCGCCTGTTACGGCTTCGACGATATCTTGCTGTCCGGGGCGAAAGGCATCGAATCCGAATACCTGCCGCAACAGATCATGTGCGTGCTGCATGGGGTGTCTTCTGGGATACTGCTCGAGGTGGGCGCGACTGTCCCACACCAAGACTCGGCAGGCAAGGGGCCGAAGCCCCCAGATTTAGAGGAACAGCCCGACGTTGTTCTGCAAGATGATCCGGATCGCGATCAGGATGATGAACGCGACCAGCGGCGCAAGGTCCAAGCCTGGCGTTGCAGGCAGGATGCTGCGGATCGGGCCATAAATCGGCTCGAGCAAACGATTCAGGCCGTCCCAGATCTGACGCACCAAGGGCTGGTACAGGTTCAGCACCTGAAAGCTGATCAGCCAGCTCATGATGATATGGGCGATCATGATGAACCACACCACGTCGAGGATCAGCATGAGGATCTGGTAAAGCGAAGTCATCGGCGCACCCTGTCAAATTTCATCGCAAAATAGGTAGGCGACCGAACGCCCGAGGGCAAGGGTGCCGCGTGACGCAACGTTGCGCGTTGACCCGACAATTGCACGCGTCATGCTGCAATGCGGAACGGAGAGCCCCATGTACCCATTCATTCGTCTAGCCTACGGTGTCCTAAAACAGCGTAAACAGCCGCCCATCGGTTTGACCGAGACGATGGAAACGCAGCACATCTGCTGGCCTTGGGACATCGATATCTGGATGGAACTGAACAACGGTCGGTCCTTGTCGCTCTATGATCTGGCCCGCATTCCCTTGGCGATGCGCACTCCGCTGTGGAAAGCGCTGCGCAAAGAGGGATGGCTGATGACGATGGCCGGAGTCACGGTCCGCTGGCGCCGCCGCGTCCGCATGTTCGACAAGTTTACGATCCGCAGTCGCGGCCTGTGTTGGGATGACAAGTTTATCTACATCGAGCAAAGCATGTGGAAGACGAACGGCGAATGCGCGAGCCACGTGTTGTACCGCACGGCTGTGACGGATCGGAACGGCATCGTCGCGCCCGAACGCGTCTGCGCCGCGATGAATATGCCCGCCGAAAGCCCGCCAATCCCCGATTGGGTTGCTGCGTGGATCAGCGCAGAGGCCGTTCGGCCTTGGCCGCCTATGCAAGAATAGCTTGCACTGGACACCCCAAAGCTGTTCTTTCAAAGCAACAAGATTGGGGTGTGTCGTATGGCAACTGCGGAAGTGCGTAAACGCATATGGGGATGGTATTTTTTCGATTGGGCGAGCCAGCCTTATGCCACCCTCCTACTGACCTTTATCTTTGCGCCTTATGTGAAAGAGCTGCTTAATGATGGGGCCGCAGCACAGGCAACCTGGGGTTTCGGGGTTGGGCTTGCCGGAATCGTTATTGCTTTGCTGGCGCCGATCCTTGGCGCGTTGGCGGATACGTCGGGCAATCGCCGCGGCTGGATCTGGATCTTCTCGGTCATGTACTTTGTTGGGGCCTATGGTCTGTGGTGGGCGGACCCGAACAATCTCAATATGACGTTCGTGATGACGAGCTTTGCGATCGGTATGATCGGGATGGAGTTCGCCACGATCTTTACCAACTCGATGCTGCCCGGTCTGGGACCCAAAGAGGATGTGGGCCGTATTTCGGGCAATGGTTGGGCGTTTGGCTACCTTGGCGGCTTGGTCGCGCTGATCATCATGCTGGCGCTGTTTGCGGACAATGCGGTGACGGGCAAGACCTTCCTTGGCCTTGATCCTGTGTTTGGGCTGGACGCAAGCACCCGCGAGGGCACCCGCGCTGTCGGTCCGCTGACCGCGATCTGGTTTGCGGTGTTCATGATCCCGTTTTTTCTGTTCGTGCGCGACCCCAAGCCCGTTCGTGCGCCGGCAGGCGCTGTTTCGGCCGCGCTCAAGGATTTGGGCCGCACGGTAAAAGGTCTGCCCAAGCATCCGTCGCTGACCGCTTATTTGGCCTCGTCCATGCTGTATCGGGACGCATTGAACGGGATGTACGTGTTTGGCGGCATCTATGCGGCGGGCGTTCTGGACTGGAGCGTCCAGCAAACCGGTATCTTTGGCCTGCTGGCGATCATCTCTGGCGCGCTGTTCTCTTGGCTGGGTGGACGGCTGGACGTGCGATTTGGGCCGCGCCCCGTGATTGTCGTGTCGATCCTGTTCCTACTGCTGGCCTCTGTTCTGACGGTTCTGATTTCACGTGAAACGGTCTTGCTTATGCCTGTGCCCGAAGGGTCAAAGCTGCCGGATATCGCGTTCTTCTTTGTCGGGGCGCTGATCGGGGCGGCGGGCGGTGTGCTGCAATCGGCGAGCCGTACGATGCTGGTACGTCAAGCCAATCCGGCCCGCATGACCGAGGCATTTGGCCTGTATGCACTGGCGGGCAAGGCGACCAGTTTCCTTGCGCCCATGTTGATCGGGGCGGTAACCCTATTTACGGGTAGCCAGCAAATTGGGGTAACCCCTCTGATTGTTCTTTTTCTCGCGGGTCTCTTCCTGATACGCTTTGTAGCGAAAGACGGAGATCCAGCATCATGGTCAAACGCCTCTTAAGTTTCGCACTACTTTTTGCACTCGCCGCTTGCGGAGAGTCGGGCGACGTCCCGACGCCCTCCGCGTCGGCGCGCGTGCAATCCATCGCCTTTTCTGACGGTCCCGCGCCCGGGGTCGATCTGAACCAGACGGCGAAATTCGCCTTTGGCGCGGAAAAGACAGGCTCGCCTCATCCCTCGTTCGCCTTTGGCTCTTATGCCAAGGGCTGCGTGTCCGGCGCCGAGCAACTGGCCGAAACCGGTCCCACGTGGCAGGCCATGCGCCTGTCGCGGAACCGAAACTGGGGTCACCCAGAGCTGGTGGACTTCCTGAAAACCCTGAGCGCCAAGGCCGCCCGCCAACCCGGGTGGGAAGGCATCTATATCGGCGATATGAGCCAGCCGCGTGGGGGCCCCATGCTGACAGGCCATGCGAGCCACCAGATGGGGCTGGACGCCGACATCTGGATGCTGCCCCCGAAACGGTTGAACCTGAGCGTTGCCGAGCGCGAGAGCATTTCCTCAATCTCCATGCGCCGTGCCAACGGGGCCTACACCAACAGCAACTGGACCCCCCAGCATATGGAGGTGATCAAGGCCGCCGCCAAAGACCCGCGTACCGCGCGCATCTTTGTCTTCCCTGGGGCCAAGGTCGCCATGTGCAACGCTGAAAAGGGCGATCGTAGCTGGCTGCGCAAGGTGCGCCCGTGGTGGGGGCATCACTACCACTTCCACGTCCGCCTAAGCTGTCCTGCGGGCATGAGCGGCTGCGTGAACCAAGATCCGCCGCCCGCTGGGGACGGCTGTGATGACGCGCAGCAATGGGTGAACAACATCATCGACCCGCCGCCGCCGGACCCGAACGCGCCCAAACCCAAGCCGCGCCGTCTGATCCAAGTCGCGGACCTGCCGCAGCAATGCGCGGCCATCCTCTCGCCACGTTAACCATCCGTTAACCAAAAGGGGAGCTTGCCATAAGGGGGCGACTCCCCTTATGCGCGGTCCGTTCGCCCCTGTGTGGGCGCGAGTTGCCGTCACCTTCGACAAAAAACGGACCGACATCATGAACCGTATCCTTCCTGGCGTGATCGCCATGGCAGCCGTTGTGGTTGCCTCGAACATCCTTGTTCAATTCCTGATCCTTGATGGTCTGCTGACCTGGGGCGCGTTTACCTATCCCATCGCGTTTCTGGTGACCGACCTGATGAACCGTATCTACGGTGCCGCCGAGGCGCGCAAAGTCGTGCTGGTTGGCTTTGTCACGGGCATCATATGCTCGCTGATTGGCAGCCAGGTTATGCTAGAGTTCGGTCCCGCTGTGCCCCTGCGGATTGGCGTTGCATCGGGCTTTGCGTTCCTGACCGCTCAACTTCTGGACATTGCGGTGTTCGACCGCTTGCGCAGGGGTGTTTGGTGGAAAGCGCCGCTGGCGTCGACCGTTGTGGGCTCTGTGATCGACACGGCCCTGTTTTTCACCGTCGCGTTTTCGGCGCAGATCAGTTTTGGGGCAGATTCGGATGCAGCGACCGCTTGGGCGTTGGATTCTATGCCTTTTATGACGGTTGGACCGTACCAGCCCCTGTGGGTCACGCTCGCCGTGGCTGACTGGATGGTCAAAATTGCTGTCGCTTTGATCGCTCTCGTTCCGTTTCGCATCATTACCGGAAAGTTGAACGCGACTACCCAATAATTCTTTTTGACATCACAAGAAACTGTGCCACCTTTTTCTATAGGAGCAACATATTGAAAGGAGGTGGTCCAGTGTCGAGAAAGGTATTGGAGCG
Organism: Donghicola eburneus; assembly: GCF_900115865.1. Lineage (GTDB taxonomy): Bacteria > Pseudomonadota > Alphaproteobacteria > Rhodobacterales > Rhodobacteraceae > Donghicola > Donghicola eburneus. The sequence continues at coordinate 318,119 of NZ_FOXY01000004.1, forward strand.
AGGTGTCGGGACAATCGGAGGGTTTTTCGTCTAGGGCAGCCCTTGGGCGCTAAATTCACCGGATTGGCGTCGGCCTAACCGCCCGCCTCCTGCAACTTTCGGAAGGGCCACCGTAGTGCTTCACGGCGGCCCTTTTTCATTGTCAAATTGCACGTCTGGCCCACGTATGGTTTGCGTATGGCAAACGTCATGACGTTCGGAGGGCACCCGTGCTGCGTGTAAACGACAAGATCACAATTCAGGACTGGGAACTGACCGAGCAGTTCACCCGCAGTTCGGGCCCCGGCGGCCAGAATGTGAACAAGGTGTCAACGGCGGTCGAACTGCGGTTCGAGGCCGAGCGCAGCCCCGCGCTGACCGACTCTGTGAAACGACGTTTGAAGAAGCTGGCTGGGCGCCGCTGGACCTTGGACGGGGCGCTGATCCTGCGGGTCGAGGACACCCGCAGTCAGGCCCGCAACCGCGAGATCGCCCGCGAGCGGCTGGTGGAACTGATCCTGAAATCCCTAGAAGTCCCCAAACGCCGCATCCCCACCAAGCCTACCAAAGGCTCTGTCCGCCGCCGCCTCGACGCGAAGAAGCAGCGGGGGGAAGTGAAGGCGCTTCGGGGGAAGGTGGAGTGAACTCTATGAGTCCATGTCAACTTGTTCACTAAGCCCCAAGTTTTTTAGCCTCCACTGCATTGCCGAAGGTGAAACCTGAAATGTTCTGTATAGCTTAGTAAGCGGTGCTTTCGAACTTCCAAGCGTTGATTTCTCTTTTGCGATCTCAGCTTCAAGCAACTCTCTGGGCATGAGTATTTTAGCAGCAAAAGCATTCGCTTGACGTTCATGTACCAGTTTGATTTCGCTATTTGCATACTTTCCGATATGCGCATCGCTACGATACATCTTGTTGTCGTCCAAGCCATTACCAATGAGGCTTCTGTGAAGCGCAAAGTGGCCAAGTTCGTGCGCAAGTGTAAAACGCTGCCGATATGGGTGTTCACTGGAAGCGGTGCTGATTTTATATCGGCCGTTTTCGCAGGCGATTTCACCTGAAATTCCCTGCTCAAGATTGGCAGACATTTCAACAGCCAGGCCCAAGGAACGAGCAATTTGCTCAAGAGGGACAGGCGCCTTAATCAGTAGCGGTCGAATTCTTTCGTATACGTTTGCTTCACTCATCTTCGGTCCATTCGGCATCTGTATCAACGAAATCTGCCAAGTCCTCGTCGTCCAACCCAAGTTCGTTCATCCTGACTTGAAGTTGACTGATGAACTCATCATCACCGATTGCCTTTCTAATTAAAGCAATGGAGTCACTTTGCAAGTACTCGAAGGTCGCAGCCTTTGCGGCCTCCTTAGCCGCTTTGCAAGCCTCAGCTTCAACGTCCTTCTTGAAAATTCCGTAACCAAGGAAGGCGATCAGTGCTAAGCCAAGTCCTAAAACACCTAGCACAACCTCTACCATGGTTACCGAAAGTGCTAAGACTTCCGACCCAGCTTCCTCAGCATTCGCATGCTTGTTAAAGCTCAGTAATATAAAGAAAAACCATACAATTTGAAGGGCGGCGATGAAGGCGACCAAATTTTTGTAGAAATGAAAAGTTTTCCGCATGAATTATCTATGGACCGCTAAATTTAAAAATCTGCTAATGTTGTAAGAAGTTCAAACCACAACCTCTCTTCTCTCCTGCTCCCCAACCCCGAACACGCGCTTGTAGCGTTCGATTTCGTCCTTGGGGCCCATCGCTTTTTCGGGGTTGTCCGAGAGTTTGACCGTCGGGCGGCCGTTGGCGCTGACGGCTTTGCACACCAATGAGAACGGGGCGAGGGCGTCGTTCGGGGCCAGCCCTCGGAAATCGTTGGTCAGGAGCGTGCCCCAGCCAAAGCTGACGCGGACGCGGCCGGCGAATTGGGCGGAGAGGGATTCAATCTGGTCCACGTCCAGCCCGTCCGAAAAGATCACCAGTTTCTGGGTGGGGTCCTCGCCCCTGTCTTGCCACCAGCGGATGGCGGTTTCGGCGCCAGAGGCCGGATCGCCGCTGTCGATGCGGATGCCCGTCCAGCCTGCCAGCCAGTCGGGCGCACGCTTCAGGAAGCCGTCGGTGCCGTAGGTGTCGGGCAGGATGATGCGCAGGTTGCCCGAATGCTCCTCGTGCCAGTCGGCCAGCACCTGATAGGGGGCCTCTGCCAGTTCGGCGTCGGTTTCGGCCAGCGCGGCGTAGACCATGGGCAGTTCGTGGGCGTTGGTGCCGATCGCCTCGACCTCGCGTTTCATGGCGATGAGGCAGTTGGACGTGCCGGTGAATTTGTCCCCCAGCCCCTCCATCATGGCTTGGACGCACCAGTCCTGCCAGAGGAAAGAATGACGGCGGCGTGTGCCGAAGTCCGCGATTTTCAGGCCGTCGATGGTGCGCAGGCGCTGCACCTTTTCCCACATCTGGGTCATGGCGCGGGCATAGAGGACCTGCAGTTCAAAGCGGCCCATTTCATTCAGGACAGCGCGGCCGCGCAGTTCCATCAGCACGGCGAGGGCGGGGATTTCCCAGAGCATGACCTCGGGCCACGACCCTTCGAAGGTCAGCTCGTACTGGCCGTCGATTTTCTCGAGGTGATAGGGGGGCAGGCGCAGGTTTTCGAACCACTCCATGAAGTCGGGGCGGAACATCTGGCGTTTGCCGTAGAAGGTGTTGCCGCGCAGCCATGTGGATTCCCCGCGGGATAGCGATAGGCTGCGGATGTGGTCCAGTTGCTCGCGCAGCTCGCCCTCGTCAATCAATTCGGCGAGGCGGACGGTTTTGCTGCGATTGATCAGGCTAAAGGCAACGCGGGTGTCCGGTTTGTTGCGGAACACCGATTGACACATCAGCAGTTTGTAGAAATCGGTGTCGATCAGGGACCGGACGATGGGGTCGATCTTCCACTTGTGGTTATAGACGCGGGTGGCGATGTCCATGGCACGGATCCCTTGCGGTCGCGGTAACAGGACAGGTGTACGCTAGGCGTGCCTTGTTATCAAAGCGGTTTTTCCACGACGGGGCGCTCTGACAGGACCTGATGTAGGGTCTCGAGCAGTTGGACCTTGCGCACGGGTTTGGTCATGAAATCGTCCATGCCCGCTGCGATGCAAGAGTCGCGGTCGTCCTTTTGGGCGTTGGCGGTCAGGGCGATGATATAGGGTTGGGGCAGGTCGAGCGTTCGGATGCGGCGGGTCGCTTCGATCCCGTCAACGCCGGGCATCTGCATGTCCATCAGGATCAGGTCGGGATGGGCGGCAGTCGTGGTGTCGATCGCTTGCTGTCCATCTTCGGCAAAGAGGATCTCTGCCCCGCATTTTTCGAGGAATTTGCTCATGAGCATACGGTTGGTGGCGTTGTCCTCGGCCACTAGGACGGTGCGGCCGGTCAGATCCTCTGGCGCGGGGGCGGGGGTTTCGGCGGTGGGTAGTTCTTCGATCGTGCGGCGGGTGGCGCAGGGCACGGGCAGGAAGAGCGAGAAGCAGGAGCCTTGGCCCTCGTGGGAGACGGCGGTCAGATCGCCACCCATTTCGCGGGCCAGATGGCGCGAAATGGCAAGGCCGAGGCCCGCGCCACCGAACTCCTGCGCGGTCGTGTCTTCGGCCTGTGCGTAGTAGCCAAAGAGGCGGCGCATGCCGTCTTCCGAGATGCCGATCCCGCTGTCCGTCACGTCCACGGCAAAGCGGCAGGTGTTGGCGATGCGCGAGCCTTGGACTGAAACGGTGACGCCGCCGGTGGGGGTGAACTTGATCGCGTTGTCGATCACGTTGACCAGAATTTGGCGGATGCGCCCTTCGTCTGCGTAGATCATCGGCAGATCGTCGGGCAGGTCGATGGAGAATGACAGGCCCTTGGCCTCTGCGCGGGGGCGGAGCAGGCCGTCGAGTTTGTCAAAGAACTCGTGCAGTTCGAACACATTGGAGGTGATCTTGAGCTTGCCTGCTTCGAGTTTGGACAGGTCGAGGATGTCGTTCACGATCCGCACCAGAGACTCGGCGGTGTCCTGAAGGGCGGCCACATACTGGCGCGACTGGTCCGAAAGGTCCTGTTCAGCCAGCAGATCCGCGAGGCCGACGATGCTGTTCATCGGGGTCCGGATTTCGTGGCTGGTGGTGGCAAGGAATTCGGTCTTGGCCCGCTCGCTGCGTTCGGCCTTGAGCATGGCTTCGGCCAACTCGGTTTCGCGCGCCTTGGAGTGGGTGATGTTGCGCTCGATCGCGATCATGCCACCCGCGTTCTGGGCGACATCCGGCAGGGGCACGAGGTTGGTTTCGACCCAGATCGGCTCGCCCGCCTTGGTGTAGTTCTGCACTTCGATCCGGAGAGGCGTGTGGGTGGCTGCGGCGTGGTCAATCTTGGCAATTGTTTCGCGCGAGGTGAGCGGCCCATTCAGCAAGCCATTGGGGCGGCGGCCCATCACTTCGTTGAGGCTGTAGCCCGTCAGGCGGGTAAAGGCGTCGTTCACCCACGTGATGCGACCGGTTTTGTCGAAGACGATCACCGAGTCATTCGCGTTTTCAGCCACGGCGGCCAGCTGCTGCAGGTACTTTTCGTTTTTCACAAGCTGCTGGTTCGCCTTGCGCAAAGAGGCTTGGGCCGTTTCGGCTGCGCTGCGGTCCGCGTCCTGTTGCTGGAAGCTGGCGTCGGTGAATTCGATGAGCCGATAGGCGACGTACGCCAAAAGGAGCGACGCCAGCGTTTCGTATGCCAGTTGCGGCGAGGCCCCGATTGTCATCCAGCGTACGGACAGGATCAGGATCAGAGCGCAGCCGTAGATCAGCAGGCGGATGAAAATGGCGGGCGGGTTGTAATAAAGAATGGCCCCTGAGTTCATCACCGCTGCGAACAGGTAGCAGATGACGAACATGTCGATGGTTTCATTGGGCTGCAGCGCCGCAGCGCCAATCACGACCGCAGAAAAGAGCACGGCCTGAAATCCGGCGGTGACGGTGCTGAACCGCAGTTCCGGTGTCAGAGGGCCGCCCTTGTCCAGACGCTTGAGCGATTGGTTGAGCGAGATGGTGTCCAGTGCCTCTGCCATACATACCGCGACCACGGCGACGGCGGTCAGGTGCCAAGAGTACGGGAAATACAGGATCAGCGCCCCAAGCGAGCCCACGACCAGACGCACATACATGAGGTCAAGCCGTCCGCCGACATAGTCGCGGAACTTGCCCTCTTTGGCCGAGAGCTTTTGGTTTTGATCTTGCGGCGCGGTGGCGTCACTCATTGCATTCGGTCTCTTTGCGGCAGGACCTACACCCAAGCACCTTGTAAAAGAACTGTGGACGTCGATCCTTTAGTCCACAACCCGAACGGAATTCTGCGCCATCTGGGAAAGCGCATATTCCAAAGACCCTTCCAGATCAATGGCACGGCAGGCCCGCAGGTCTACTGTGACATCAAATCCCTGACGGGCTGCGTCGAGAGCCGAATACGCCACGCAAAAATCAGTTGCGAGTCCGGCTAACGTGACCTTTTGCACATTTATCGTGCGTAAGTAACCCGTTAGGCCAGTCGGCGTGGTCCTGTCATTCTCGAAAAACGCTGAGTAGCTGTCGATGTCGCGGCGGAAGCCTTTGCGAATGATCATGTTTGCGGCGTCCGTTTGCAAATCGGCGTGAAATTCAGCGCCTTGGGTGCCCTGAACACAATGATCAGGCCACAAGACTTGGGTGCCGTAAGACATCTCTACGGTTCCGAAGGGCTCTTTGCCCGCGTGCTGGCTGGCAAAAGAGCTGTGTCCTCCGGGATGCCAGTCTTGGGTCAAGATACAGGCCCCGTAGTCGGGCAGCATTGCGTTGATCAGGGGAACGACGGCCTCGCCGTCGGGGACGGCGAGCGCACCGCCAGTGCAGAAGTCGTTCTGCACATCTATGACTATCAGAGCCGTATCTGCGTACTGCATTGTGATTTTTTCATCCCATCTGAGTCTACGCTAGGGTGCGGGCGGGGCGGCGTCAATCATGCCTCTTGATCGCATTTGACGAGGGGAATAAGTGCATCGGCCATGTATTATATTGCTGCTCTCTACCAATTCACCCGTTTCGACGATCCCGCTGCGCTTCAGGGGCCCTTGAAGGCTGTCTGTGATGCGGGGGATGTCAAAGGCTCGCTCTTGCTCGCGCGCGAGGGGATCAACGGCACCATCGCTGGTCCGCGTGATGGTCTGGACGCTGTGCTGGCCCATATCCGTAGCCTGCCCGGGTGCGCAGGGCTGGAGTGGAAAGAGGCAACGGCCGAGAAGGCGCCCTTTCCCCGCATGAAGGTGCGGTTGAAGAAAGAGATCGTAACCATGGGCCAGCCCGACGTGGACCCCACGGCCCATGTGGGCAACTACGTGGAGCCCGAGGAATGGAACGAGCTGATCCGCAGCCCCGATGTGGTGACCATCGACACCCGTAACGACTATGAGGTGGCGATCGGAACGTTCGAGGGCGCGGTCGATCCGATGACCAAGTCCTTTCGTGAATTCCCCCAGTGGTGGGAAGAGAACAAGGACCGCTTTCACAACAAGCGCGTGGCGATGTTCTGCACTGGTGGCATCCGCTGCGAGAAGTCGACGAATTTCCTGCTGCAGCAGGGCGTGCCCGAGGTGTACCACCTAAAGGGTGGGATTCTGCGGTACCTCGAAGAGATGCCCGAAGAAGAGAGCACGTGGGAAGGTGAATGCTTTGTGTTCGACGGGCGGGTGTCCGTGGGCCACGGCTTGAAGGAAGGGCCGCACGAGTTGTGCCACGCCTGTCGCCGCCCCATCCTGCCAGAGGACAAGGGCCGTCCTGAATATGAGGCGGGTGTGAGCTGTCATCAGTGCGTGGACGAGACGACTGATGCGGACAAGGCGCGGTTCCGCGAGCGGCAGAAGCAGATGGCACTGGCCCGCGAGCGGGGAGAGACCCATTTGGGGACGTTGTCACTGGACGAGTGATGCAGGGGGCGCTGCCCCCTCTTGGCCGTTGGCCAATTCACCCCCGGGGTATTTTACCCAAGAAAGAGATTAGCGTTTGCGGCGGCCGCCTTTGGATTTCGAGATGAAGTCGGGCGGCCGTTTTGCGACCCATGCAAAGAATTTGGCAAGCTGCGGATGAGCGCGCAGGGATTCGGGCGTGTTGTAGTGGCGCGCGAGCTCTGTTTCGCTGATCGCGGCGTGGATTTCTTTGTGGCAGATGTGGTGGATCAGGATGGTCGGGCCACCTTTGCCGCCGCGCAGGCGCGGGATCAGGTGGTGCAAGCTTTGCGGGACGCCCGGTGGGATCGGGCGGTCGCAAAGGGGGCAGATCGGATTGGGGTGCTCTTGTGTCATCGGGGCCTCGGTGGGTAATCATGGCGCGAATTCTGTTCGGAACAAGGGGGCTGGCATGGTCGAGGTTGTGGATGCGCTGGTGATCGGCGCGGGACCCGCTGGGCTGATGGCGGCCGAAATGCTGGGCGCCGAGGGACGGCGCGTGGTTGTTCTGGAGGCTAAGCCGAGTGTGGCGCGCAAGTTCCTGATGGCGGGTAAGTCGGGCCTGAACATCACCAAGGACGAGGAGATGTCGGCGTTTGTGGCGGCTTATGGTGCGGGGGTGGAGCCTTTGGTTCCGGCGTTGCGCGACTTTGGGCCGGTCGAGGTGATGGGCTGGGCCGAAGATCTGGGCGTGCCCTTGTTCGTGGGCAGTTCAGGGCGGGTGTTTCCGAAGGTGATGAAAGCCTCGCCCTTGTTGCGCAGTTGGTTGCGGCGGCTGGACGGATACGGGGTCGAGATTCGGGTGCGGCATCGCTGGGCCGGTTGGGATGGCGATGACGTGTTGGTCGATGGGCCGGAGGGGCGTGTCGTGTTGCGCGCTGGTGTGACTGTGCTGGCATGCGGTGGTGCGAGCTGGGCGCGGCTGGGGTCGGACGGTTCTTGGGCGGAGTATGTGGGGGATGTGGCCCCGTTCCAGCCTGCGAACATGGGGTTTCTGGTCGATTGGTCAGAACATATGGCCAAGCATTTTGGCGAGCCGGTGAAGGATGTGGCCCTGATCGCGGGGGATCAGGTAGAGCGGGGGGAGTTCGTTGTCTCGGCCCGCGGGGTCGAGGGCGGCGGGATTTACGCTGTTTCGCGGGCGGTTCGAGAGGGGGCGGACCTGCGCGTGGACCTGCTGCCGCATTTGTCCGTGGACGAGGTGCGCAAGCGTTTGGCGCGGGGCAAGGCGAAGGATTCGCTGGCCAACCGGCTGCGCAAAACGTTGTCGATGCCGGCGGTGAAGGTGGCTTTGGTACAGGAATTCGCGCGGCCTTTGCCCGATGATCTGGCGCCTGTGCTGAAGGGGTTGCCTTTGGCCTTGGCGGGGCCGCGTCCCTTGGACGAGGCGATATCGGTCGCGGGTGGACTGCGGTTCAGCGCGCTGGACGGGAATCTGATGCTGCGGGAGCGGCCCGGTGTGTTTGCCTGCGGCGAGATGCTGGATTGGGAGGCCCTGACGGGGGGCTATCTGCTGACCGCGTGTCTGGCCAGTGGGCGCTGGGCAGGCTTAGCCGCGGCGCGGTATTAACGGCTGTTGCCCAGCATCGTGAGGCGCAGGAGCGCGCGTTCGACCAGCGCCATGTCCGGGGCGGTTTGCCCTGCGGAGCGTAGTTTGAGGTCGGTTTCCACCAAAAGCCCGATGGCGGTTTGGAGTTTCAGGCTGGGCCAGCGGCCGGCCTGACGTTCCAGTTTCGAGCGGCGGGGGCCGAAAACGGGAGGACGGAGCGCAGCGATGCCAGCAGAGGGGCCGCCTGGGGCGGAGGCCACGGCATGCAGGGTTTTGAAGTGCCGCAGGGCAAAGATCATCAACTCGGTCGGCTTGGTGCCTTGGGCTTCGAGCCGCCGCATGACGGGGCCAAGCTTTTGCGGGCTGCCGTCCGACACGATATCGAGCACGTCGTCAATCGCGGCCTCGGTCGAGGCGGGGGCGCAGGCGGTGATATCCTCGGCGGTCACGGGCGAGGTGTCACCGTATTTGTAGAGCGCCAGCTTCTGAACCGTCTGGCGGAAATCGCCGGGTTCCAGCGTTTGGGCCAGTGCAACCAGCCCGTCCATCGCATCGCGGTCGGGCAGGTCGAGGCCCGATTCCCGCACGATGCCCTCAATCTCTTCTCGGCCGGGCGGATCGTTGTAAATGCCAAGGGCATAGGCCTGTGGGTGGCTTTCAAAAACCTTGCGCAGGGCGGATTTGGCAGCAAGCTGGCCTGCCGTGACCACAAGAACGGCATCGCCCGGACGCCAGCCTTCTAAAGCTGCGGCAATGGGTTTGGCACAGCCGTCGGTCGCGTCCTCGACAAACACGCAGCGCTGGCCGGGGAAGAAGCCTTGTTCTTTTAAAGCGTCGAACAAGAGCGCGCCGTCTTTGCGCACGTCCGCGCCTTGGACGCGGTTCAGGCGCATCTCGGCCTCGCCTTCGGGGCCGATCAGGTGAGAGACGATCTTTTGCCGCCGGTCGGCGACCCGCATGGGGTCCGCACCGTACAGCAGTATCCCCGGCCTCCCTGGGTCGGGGCGCGCGATATAGCTTGTGGCGTCGCGCGGAGACAGTTTCATTGCAGGCGCGTGGCCTCTGCCGTCAGGCGGGCGACGACCAGATCGGCCAGCTGGGTGGCTAGACGTTCGGCGGCATCCGCTTGGGCGGCCTGAGTCGCAACGGTCGAGCCGGTGGCCGAATAGCCCGTAAAGGCCGTGACAGACCCGTGGGCCAAGGACGCCTCGCTACCCGCGCGGCGGACGGAATAGGTCGCCTTGCCCGACAACATAAAGCGGCTGGTGATCTGGTCGGACGTGATGCCTTGGGCGGTACGCGAGAACTCCAGATCATAGACCAGCACCAGATCGCCCGACGTGGTCAGGCCGACGCGTTCCTCGAACCGGCGCACGAACAGGTATTCTGTGCGGTTCTCGGGGTCACGTGCCCGCAGCCGCCCGAACAGCGACTGTGCAGCCCCGCCCGGCGCCAGGGACGGTTTCAAACCGCATCCGGCCAGAGCAAGGGTCATTGCCGCGCCAAGGGCAAAGGCGCGGCGGGTCAGGTTAAACGACGACATTGACGATCCGTCCCGGCACAACAATCAGCTTTTTCGGTGCGTTTCCATCAAGCGCACGCACCACAGCTTCGTGTGCGAGGGCCAGCTTTTCAACCTCTTCCTTTGCCAGATCTTTGGGGACAGTGATTTCCCCACGGCGCTTGCCGTTGATCTGGATGGGTAGGGTCACCTCGTCCTCGACCAGCATCGATTCGTCCGCCTGCGGCCAGTCGGCCTGCGCGATCAGACCGGCGCCACCAAGAAGGGCCCAGATTTCCTCGGCCAAGTGGGGGGTGATGGGCGACATGAGCTGTGCAAGGATCTTGGTCGCTTCGCGCTTTGCATCACCGCCTGCCTTGGATTTCGCCAGCGTGTTGGTGAAGCCATAGAGCTTCGCGATCGACGCGTTGAAGCCAAAGCTCTCGACGCCTGCGGTCACATCGTGGATCGCCTTGTGCATCTCGCGCAGCAGGGCTTTGTCCTGATCGTTCGCAGCGGTCTCGTCGGCGACAGCATCGGTGGCAATACGCCAGACGCGGCTCAGGTGCTTATAGGTCGCTTCGGCGCCCGATGCAGTCCATTCCACGTCACGCTCGGGCGGGCTGTCGGACAGCATGAACCAACGGGCGGTGTCCGCGCCATAGGTGTCGATGATCGCCAAGGGATCGACCACGTTGTTCTTGGATTTCGACATCTTGGCCGAGGGCACAACCTCGACCTCGGCGCCGGTGTCTTTCAGGACAACCTTGCCATCCTTGGTCTCCACTTCCTCGGGGTAGTGGTAGACGGGGCGGCCATCGGCATCCTCGGTTTTGTAGATCGCGTGGGTCACCATGCCTTGGGTGAACAGAGCATTGAACGGCTCTTTGGACTTTTCGGGCAGGTGGCCGGTGATGTTCATCGCGCGGGCAAAGAAGCGCGAATACAGCAGGTGCAGAATCGCATGCTCGATGCCGCCGATATACTGGTCGACGTTCATCCAGTACTCGGCCTCGGTCGCATCGGTCGGGGTGCCTGCACGGGGCGCGGTAAAGCGGGCAAAGTACCATGAGCTGTCCACAAAGGTGTCCATGGTGTCGGTCTCGCGGCGCGCGGGCGCACCACAGGACGGACAGTCACAGTTGCGCCATGTGGGGTGACGGTCCAGCGGGTTGCCGGGCACGTCAAAGGTTACATCGTCGGGCAGTTTGACCGGCAGGTTCTCTTTCTTCTCGGGAACCACACCGCAGGCCTCACAATTCACCACGGGAATCGGGCAGCCCCAGTAGCGCTGACGGGACAGACCCCAGTCGCGCAGACGGAACTTGGTCACGCCTTGGCCCACGCCTTGCTCTTCGCAGAAAGTGACCGCAGCATCCACAGCCTCTTCGCCGGTCTGAAGCTCGGCGCCGCAGAAACCGCGAATGTAGCGGACCTTTTCCGACTTCATCGGAACTAAGGCCTCTTCTTTTTGCTTGAAATACTCATCTGCACCGTCCGCTTCCACGTCCGCAGACACGAAAACAGGGGCGATGGGCAGGCCATACTTGGTGGCGAATTCAAAGTCCCGCTGGTCATGGGCGGGGCAACCAAAGATCGCGCCGGTGCCATAATCCATCAGGATGAAGTTCGCGATGTAGATCGGCAGCTCCCACGAGGTGTCAAAGGGGTGGCGCACGGTCAGGCCGGTGTCAAAACCCTTCTTCTCGGCTTTTTCCAGCTCTTCTTCGGTCGTGCCCATGCGGCGGCAGTCCGCGCAGAACGCCGCGATCTCGGGGTTGGTCTGCTCCAGCTGCTTGGCCAGCGGGTGATCAGGCGAGATGCCCATAAAGCTGGCGCCCATCAGCGTGTCGGGGCGGGTGGTGTAGACCTCGATCCGGTCGAACCCGTCGGGTGCGTCCACGGTCGAGAAGGCAAACTGCAGACCACGCGATTTGCCGATCCAGTTGGCCTGCATGGTTTTCACCTTGGCGGGCCAGTTGTCCAGCGTGTCCAGTGCGGACAGAAGTTCGTCCGAGTAATCGCTGATCTTGAAGAACCACTGGGTCAGCTCGCGGCGCTCGACCAGAGCGCCAGAGCGCCAACCGCGGCCGTTTTCCACCTGTTCGTTTGCCAGAACGGTCATGTCGACCGGGTCCCAGTTCACGACGGCGTTCTTGCGGTAGACCAGACCGGCTTCCAGCATATCAAGGAACAGCGCCTGCTGCTGACCGTAGTATTCCACGTCACAGGTGGCGAACATGCGGTTCCAGTCCAGCGACCAGCCCATGGGCTTCATCTGGCTGACCATCTCGTCGATGTTGCCATAGGTCCAGTCCTTGGGGTGACCGCCCGATTTCATCGCCGCGTTTTCCGCAGGCATGCCAAAGGCGTCAAAGCCCATGGGATGCAGTACGTTATGGCCGGTCGACAGCTTGTAGCGCGCGATCACGTCGCCCATGGTGTAATTGCGGACGTGGCCCATGTGGATGCGGCCCGACGGATAGGGGAACATCTCGAGCACATAGTACTTGGGCTTGTCGTCACTGCGTTCCGCGGTGAAAACTCCGGCCTCGTCCCAGGCCTTTTGCCATTTGGCTTCGATCTCGTTGGCGGAATAGCGCGACATCTCGTGGTCCCCGATCATGCAATACTTGCGCGGGGTGATAGGCTTGTGCGGCCTTTTGGTCCAGAGGCAGCCTGTTTTTTTACGGATTTACCGTTGTGAAGGCGCGTGCCTTCTGACTATCTCTTGGGGCGGCAGATTTGTGGAAGTGATTATTTTATGGACATTCTTTTTATTCACAACAACTTCCCCGGACAGTTCAAGCATTTGGCTCCGGCGCTTGCCGCTCAGGGACATCGGGTGTTGGCGCTGACCCCGCGGGTCGATGGCGTCAAGAAGTGGGAAGGTGTCACGGTTGTCCCCTACCAGATCAAAGCGCCCAAAGCGCAGCAGGTGCACAGTTGGCTCTTGGATATGGACACCAAGCTGCACCGCGCCGAGGGCGCCTATCGCGCGGCTGTTGATCTGAAAAAGCAAGGGTTCAACCCTGTCGCCGTGATCGCTCACCCCGGTTGGGGCGAGTCGCTGTTCATGAAGGACGTGTGGCCTGACGCCCGACTCGGCCTGTTTTGTGAGCTGTATTATCAGTCCGTGGATGGCGGGATGAACTTCGATCCTGAATTCCCTGTGCGCGAAGTCGCGACAGAGCCGCTGCGAATCCGGATGAAGAACCTGAACAACCGCCTGCATCACGAGATTATGGATGCGGGCATTTGCCCGACGAAATTCCAGCTGTCGAGCTACCCGGATTCTTTGAAGTCCAAGATCACGATCTCTCATGACGGGATCGACACAAACAATGTGCGCCCCAATCCGGAGGCGCGTCTCGAGATTGCGGGGCTGTCGCTAACCAAAGAGGACGAGGTGATCACCTTTGTGAATCGTAACCTCGAGCCATATCGCGGCTACCACATCTTTATGCGGGCTCTGCCAGAGCTGCTCAAGCGGCGCCCGAACGCGACGGTTCTGATCGTGGGCGGCGATGGTGTCAGCTACGGGGCCGCCGCGCCGCGCGGACAGACGTGGAAGCAAATATTCATTGATGAAGTGCGCGGTCAGATCTCGGACGAGGATTGGGCGCGCGTCCACTTCTTGGGCAAGATCCCTTACGACAAGTTCCTGACCATGCTGCAGGTCACGAGCGCGCACGTGTATCTAACGTATCCGTTTGTTCTGTCGTGGTCGATGATCGAGGCGATGGCGAGCGAAGCGCCGATCGTTGCCAACGATGTGGCCCCTGTGACTGAAGTTTTGGTCGATGGGCAGAACGGCCTCCTCGTCGATTTCTTTGATAAAGATGGACTGGTTGACCGCGTGTGCACCGTTCTGGACGACAAGGAACTGGCAGCTCGGATGGGCAAGGCTGCGCGGGAGTTGGCGGTTTCCAAGTACGATCTGAAATCTGTGTGCATGCCCAATCAGCTGAACTGGATCGAGAATCTGATCGCCCGACCCAGAATCGATCCCCAAGATTAAAGGCGCGGGAATAGCAGACATAACAAAGGGGCCCGCGGGCCCCTTTTCATTCACCGGTGTTTGCAAAGGGCTTACATGCCCAGATCAGCAACTCGCAACTGGCGTGCGCGGGTAAGAATCGCATCCTCGACTGCGCGCTGGGTGTCGATGCTGACCGGACCGCCCCGCGATTGGAGCGCTACGTTCAGCGAGCGGGCATCAAGTGCACTGTCGGTGACGTAAACAGTCGCGCGATATGCGCGACCACCGCCCGGAGGCGTACCGTAGCCGGTCGACACAACACCCGAGAAAGGGTCGATGGTTTCGACAGGTAGGAAATTCAGAACTTCGAGTGACGCATTCCAGAGGTACCTGTTAACCTCGCCAACCTCTTCGCGGTCTGGCTTGATAAACATGCTGAAAATCTTGGTGCGGTCAGTTTCGACTTCTTGCTCTTCAAAGAAATCCTCACGGGCTTGCTGTGCCGACTTCTCGGAAGCAAATTTCCCGCATCCGGTCAGGCCTGTCGCCATCGCAAGTGAGAGTAGAACAATACGGGCCGTCGCGCGGGTCATGCGGGCTCTCCTAAAAAGTCGAAAAGTCACTTTAGCTGCTTAGCGGTCCTGATCCCTGCCGACAAGGCAGCTTTTGTTTCTTGTACTATAAGGGGCCGCATTTCGTGCGCGTCTGATCATCGAAAGACTGTGGAAACGCTCCGGAAATTCTCTTGTGGCAAATGAGCATCACTTAACTGTTTGTTGCCAAGGGGTGCCATCGTTGACTTGCAACAAGGGGGTCGTTGGGTGCATTCAAACTTCATCAAAACCGGTACACCGGATTGGTACGTGCCTTACGACACATGAGGGAAAAAATGAAAAACGTTCTTTTCGCGACCACCGCGCTGATCGCAACCGCAGGCATCGCCTCGGCAGAAGTGAGCCTCTCGGGCTCGGCAGAAATGGGTATCATCGGCGGCGATCAGGGTATCACCAACGTTGCTGGTAACAACAACGACGAGAACTTCGCTGACCAGTTCCACACCGACATCGACGTCACCTTCACCCTGTCGGGTGAGTCGGACAACGGTATCACCTTCGGTGCGACCATTGACCTGGACGAGTCGCAAGACTCGAACGGTAATTTCGCGGCAACCGACGGCGGCCCCGAAGCGGTATTCATCTCGGGCGACTTCGGCACCCTGACCATGGGCGACACCGACGGCGCTCTGGACAAAGCAGTTGCTGAAACCGACCTGATCGGTGACATCGCAGACGCATCGACCACCTACTCGGTCAAGAGCGCAGCGTTCATGGACGGCCTGCTGGACGGCCAGGTTGCGCGTTACGACTACTCGATCGCTGGCTTCGGCCTGTCGCTGTCGGCTGAGACCGACGACGAGGGCGTAGACCGCACCACTTGGGGCTTCGGCGCAACCTACTCGGTAGCAGGCTACGACTTCGGTGCCGGCTACCAGGGCGGTGAAGACCAAGAAGGCTGGATGGTTTCGGCTTCGACCACCTTCGGTGCAGTTGACGTAGTTGCAAACTACGGTGAGGGCATCACCAACGTAGACGGCGCAGTTGACGCAGTTGCAGCTCGCTACAACATCGCAATGGTTTACACCATGGACGCTCTGTCGCTGGGTGCAAACTACGGTGAGATCCACACCGACGGCGCTTCGACCGACAAAGGCTTCGGTCTGGCGGCGAACTACGACCTCGGCGGCGGCCTGGTTCTGCAGGCTGGCTACGGTGAGCAGACCGTGGACCTCGTAGGTGTTTCGGGCGACGATCCGATCAACATGTACTCGCTGGGTCTGTCGATGTCCTTCTAAGGTCATCTAGATCTTTGATCAGGGAAGAGCGGGCTTTTGCCCGCTCTTTTCTTTTGGGCGAAGCCTTTCGCTCGGACGCGGTAGACACTATTTCGGGCAGGTATTCGTTCAAAGGAATTGAGATGGCCTCCCCCTCGCCAGCCCAAATCAAGGCCGCCACGCAGCAGGCAATCAACCTGCGTTTGTCAGGCCAGTTTAGTCAGTCGTTCCAACTCTTGCAGAAGGTCATTGCTGCAGCTCCGCGATTTGCCGATGGCTACTACCACCTCGCGCTTGCCGCAAACGAGTTGCATCTGCCTCGGACCGCTGTCAAAGCACTGAAAACGGCTGATCGGCTCAAGCCTAAATCCCCTGACATCCTCAAGGCACTGTGCACGGCGCAAATGGCCTGCTATCAGCACGAAGATGCGCTCAAAACGCTGAAGAAGCTGCGCGTAATCTTCCCGAAAAAGCGATCAATCAAGCTGGAGGAGACGCTGATCCGGATGCAGCTGGGTGAGTTCGATGCAGCGCAAAAACTTATCGCGGATTTGATCGACTCGAACCCCTTGTATGGCGAGAATTACCGCAGCTACGTGCAGCCCCGCCGGATCAAAGAGGGCGACCCGATCATCGACAAGATGCTGGACATCTACCAGCGCGAGGACCTGAAAGATGACTCGCGGTGCCACATCGCCTATGCCTTGGGCAAGGCGTACGGCGATCTTCGTCAGGATGAGAAGGTTTTCAAATATCTGAACGAAGCCAATAGGTTGCAACGAGCCGCCGCCGTTCCGAACATGGACGGTGCAGCGCTAGAGGTGGATCGTTTGATCGCGGCGCAGAAGGACGTTGTGCTGCCGCCGATCGCGGAAAGCGATGCGCGACCGACGCCCATTTTCGTATGCGGCATGCCGCGCTCTGGCACCACTCTGGTCGAACGTATTCTTGGTCGTCACTCCGAAGTTGCGAACGCCGAGGAGTTGGCCATCGGCAGCAAACTTGCGCGCGCGGCTTTGGGCGGGACGACCAAAGAGCCAGGCAACCTGCAAGACGTGAAGCCCTCGACGCTGGAGACGGTGGCGCGCAGGCTGCGCGCAGCGCTGGGGGAAACGGCTGATGGGGACGCAAAGTACGTCACGGACAAGTCGATCATGACCTTCCTGACGCTGCCCGCGCTTGCGATGGCGATGCCGGATGCGCGCTTTGTCGTGGTGCGCCGTGATCCGCGCGATGTCGCACTGTCGATCTACCGGAACCACTTTGCTGAGGGGACGCACAAATACGCCTTTAAGCTGGAGGATATCGCCAAGCAGGTCGTGCTGTTCCAGAAGTGTGTCGAAGCCTTTCGCGATCAGATGGGCGATCGCATGATCGAGGTTCAGTACGAAGACCTGGTCGAGGATCCCGATACCCAAATCCCGCGTCTGATCGAGGGTGTGAAACTGCCATGGCAAGAGGCTTGCCTGCATCCAGAAGAGGGTGAAGGCGCTGTGCGGACATTGAGCCTTGGACAGGTGCGCGTGCCGGTTTACAAGTCTGCCAAAGGTGGCTGGCGCCGCTTTGCCGACGAGATGCAACCCTTTATCGAGACTTACGAGGCCCTCAGCAATGTCCCTCTCCGAGATTAAACAACGTCTATCCAAAGCCTGTGCCGACCACGGCCGCAACGAGGCAGACGTCACTCTGATCGCGGTGTCCAAGGTGCAACCGAACGAGCGCGTCGAAGAAGTGCTGAAAGCGGGCCACCGAGTGTTCGGTGAAAACAAGGTGCAGGAAGCGGCGGGAAAATGGCCGATGTTCCGTGAAACCTACGACGGGATTGAACTGCATCTGATCGGCCCGCTGCAAAGCAACAAGGCCCGTCAGGCGATGGAACTGGCGCAGTCGATCCACACGGTTGACCGCCCGAAAATCGCGACGACTATCGCGCGTTTGGCGCAGGAGATGGGGCACTGCCCCGAGCTGTTCATTCAGGTCAACACGGGCGAAGAGCCTCAGAAAGCGGGCATCGCGCCCGCAGATGCCGATGCGTTTATCAAGGAATGTCAGGGTATGGATTTGCCCATTCGCGGCTTGATGTGCATCCCCCCCGTTGACGAAGAGGCAAGCCTGCATTTCGCGTTGCTGCGCAAGATCGCAGAGCGGAACGGGTTGTCTGGTTTGTCCATGGGCATGAGTGATGACTTTGAAAAAGCGATCAGTTTCGGTGCGACACACGTTCGTGTCGGCAGTGCGATCTTTGGCGCGCGCGACTACGGGTAATGTGACTTGCCCTTGTGCGGAGCAGATGCTGGACTGTCCGCACTGAGCTTGGAGTGAGAAATGCGGTTTCGTGTATTGGTTCTGGCGGCGCTAATGGCGCTCCCTTCTGTAGCAGCGGCAGATATGTCGATGTCATTCGAATGGGGACGGATGCCGCGATGCACGACGGGCAAACCGATGGCGGTGCCCAACCCTGAAATCATCATCAAGGATGTGCCAGAAGGCGCGACGCATCTGCGGCTCTGGATGGTCGATCTGGATGACCCGTGGCGCAATCACGGGGTGAAGAAGCTAAAGCTGAATGCGACGGGGGATATGACCATTCCCAAGGGGCTGTTCTACTACGCGGGGCCCTGCCCCAAAAATGCGATCCACACCTACCAATGGAACGTGACCGCTTACAAAGGGCTCAAGCCGCTCTACACCGCGTGGATGCGCAGGAACTACCCCGAATAATTACAGAACGATCAGTTTTGTCTCGTAAGTGATCCGTCTGGCAATCCAGCGCAGGTCCTGCGGGTCAAAGGCCACGCACCCTGCGGTCGGATATCCGGGGTGGCGCCACTGGTGGATAAAGATCGCGCTGCCTTTGCCGCGTTCGGCGCGAGGCCAGTTCCAGTCGGTGATCAGCACCAAATCATAGAGCGGATCAGCGCGGCGCAAGGCCTCGTGACCGTGGGGGTAGGGGGCGCGGACCATCAGGTTGTAGTCCTGATCTTTGACATCGTCGGACCACAGGTCGCGTGGGCGGATGGGCACGGCCCAGTCGGCAGGGCGGGCCATGCGGTCGGGCCTGTACAGCATCCCAACAATGCGGTGTGTGCCGCGCGGGGTGGCGCCGTCGCCCTCGCGTTTGTCTTGGGCGCTGGTGATCCCGCCGCGCCCGATGGTGCGGGGGAAGCGGCGGTTCAGAAAGCGGACGCAGGTCGGGGTGACGACCAGATCGTGGCGGTTCATAGCAGGTGCCCCGACTTCTTGGCCTTGGTCGCGAGGTAGGCTGCGTTCTGAGGGGTCTGCCCGAGGATCAGTGGCACACGTTCGGCAACCGAGATGCCCATCTTTTCCATCATCGCCATCTTGCGCGGGTTGTTTGTCATCAAGCGTACCGAGTTGAAGCCCAAGCGGCGTAGGATCGCGGCACCGATGCGGAAATCGCGTTCGTCATCTTCGAAACCCAGACGGTGGTTGGCCTCGACGGTATCGAACCCTTGGTCCTGCAGGGCATAGGCGCGCATTTTGTTAGCAAGGCCGATGCCGCGCCCCTCTTGGTTTAGGTAGAGCAGGACGCCCGCGCCTTCGGTGCCCATCTGGTTCAGGGCGCCGTTGAGCTGCGGGCCGCAGTCGCATTTCAGGCTGCCCAACACGTCACCGGTGAAGCAAGCAGAATGCAGGCGGGCCAACACAGGTTCGTCGCGAGAGGGATTTCCAATCTCGATCGCGTAATGCTCTTCGTTGCCGTCTTCGGGGCGGTAGATGTGCAGACGGCCAGCCTCTGACGCGACCATGGGCAGGCGCGCGGCGGCGACGGGGTGCAAGGACGCCTCGGCGGCGATGGCAGGTCCGGCGAGCCCTGCGTCGATCAAGGTCAGGCGGTGTTCAGCAGCGAATGCCTCGGGGTTGTCCAGGGGGATCACCAGCGCGGCGGGCAACAGGTGTGCCGTTTTCACAAGCTGGATGGCCAAGCGGTGCAGGCTGGCATCCCCGCCACGAGCGATCTGGAACGGTCCCTTCATGGGCACGTCCATGTCGTGCTTGGGGTCTGCCATGGCGCGCACCCACCAGAGGTCAGCTTCGTCCGGTACAGTGATGCGTGCCAGATCGCCGTCATATGGCGTCGCCTTCAGGGTTTCGGCGCGATGAGAGGTCAGGACAACGACCGGCGGCTTCCCCAGACTGCGCAGATCGGCCAGACGCGCGACTGACAGGCTCTCTGCGGCCATGACCAGCAGAGAGTCGGTGCCACGCAGCATAATAGGCACGCCCATCCGCAAGTCGCCACGGGCGCGGGCCAAATCCTCGATGATGTCAGGGGCGAAGGCCATTGTTACGGCTCCTCTCTTAATTCGAAGAGTTCTGTAACTCTTTGAGCCGGAAATTGAAATAAAACCCTTCACCCCGACACGAGGGCGTGAGGTTCGTGCCACAAACCTTGTCGTGAGCGCATGTGAGGCTCATCTCACAGGAAAGCGAGACAACGGAGAACTGAAATGTCGCAACTGCGTAAGATCCTTCTGGTAGACGATGACGAGGACCTTCGCGAAGCGCTGAGCGAACAGCTGGTGATGACCGAGGATTTCGATGTGTTCGAGGCGGGCAACGGCGCCGAAGCCATGGAAAAGGTCAAAGACGGTCTGTTCGATCTGGTGATTCTCGACGTTGGCTTGCCCGATACCGATGGCCGCGAACTGTGCCGCCGGATGCGCAAGCAAGGGGTCAAAGCGCCCGTCCTGATGCTGACCGGTCATGACAGCGACGCTGACACCATTCTGGGTTTGGATGCTGGCGCGAACGACTACGTGACCAAGCCATTCAAGTTTCCCGTCCTCTTGGCACGGATTCGCGCACAGCTGCGCCAGCATGAGCAAAGCGAAGACGCAGTTTTCGTCGTTGGGCCCTACACTTTTAAGCCTTCGATGAAAATGTTGATCACTGCTGATGAGAAAAAGATCCGTCTCACCGAAAAAGAGACGAACATTCTAAAGTTTCTACACCGCTCTCCCGATGGGGTAGTTGCCAGAGACATCCTCTTGCATGAAGTATGGGGATACAACGCTGGGGTGACGACGCACACGCTAGAGACGCATATTTATCGGCTTCGCCAGAAAATCGAACCCGATCCCTCGAATGCGCGTCTGCTTGTGACGGAATCCGGCGGCTATCGACTAAATGCCTAAGCTTTGCGCCAGATCAATGTTTGGCACGGCATATGCAGGCAACCTACAGTTAACTACCCCGCGCATGTCCGGGTTATGACATGTACCTCCCTGTTGGACTTGGCCCGAGCTTCGGCTCGGGTCTTTTTTATTCCGGCACTGCCTTTCACCGCTGGGGGTGGGCAGGTATATCGCAGGGGAAGACTTTGAATGAACGAGGGCGACATGGGCTTTTCTTTGGCAACGTGGAACATCAACTCGGTCCGGCTGCGTGCTGGTCTGGTCGAGCGTTTGATGACCGAAGACGCCCCAGACGTTCTGTGCCTACAAGAATGCAAGAGCCCCGTCGAATTGATCCCGATGGAGGCGTTCCGCGCCCTGGGGTATGAGCACATGATTGCCCGTGGCCAGAAGGGCTATAACGGCGTCGCAATTCTGTCCAAGCAGCCGATCACCGAAGTGGCTAGCTTTGACTTTGCCGGTTTGGGCCATGCGCGCCACATCGCGGGCCAGCTGGAAAACGGCGTGACGGTGCACAACTTCTACGTCCCCGCTGGCGGGGACAAGCCAGACCGCGAGATCAACGAGAAGTTTGGCCAGAAGCTGGATTACCTGACCGAGATGAGGGACTGGTGGCACGCGAACGCGCCGCAGAAATCGATCATGCTTGGCGATCTGAACATTGCTCCGCGCGAGGATGACGTCTGGAACCACAAGCAGTTGCTCAAGATCGTCAGCCACACCCCGATCGAGGTCGAGCATCTGGCGCAGGCGCAGGACGCGGGCAACTGGGTCGACATCACTCGTCAGGACATCCCAGAGGGGCAGATTTACAGCTGGTGGTCCTATCGCGCTAAAGACTGGTCAGGCGCGGACAAAGGCCGCCGTCTGGACCACATCTGGGCCACGCAGGACATCGCGAACGCCGGTCATTCCAGCCGAATTCGCCGCGATGTACGCGGATGGGAGCAACCCAGCGACCACGCGCCTGTTTTCGCAAGCTTTGACCTTTGATATTCATTCTTGCGCCCTCATATAGGGTGCAACAGACCACTAAGGGAATTTGACGATGTTCGAACTGGGACAAGGCACCCCCGCCCCCGCAGCCGACGATCTGATCATGGACGTGAGCGAAGCGGACTTCATGGACAAGGTCGTGCAGGCCAGCATGACCACCCCTGTCATCGTGGATTTCTGGGCCCCGTGGTGCGGCCCGTGCAAAACCCTTGGCCCGCAGCTTGAAGACGCAGTCAAAGCCGTCAAAGGCGCGGTCAAGATGGCCAAGGTCAACGTTGACGAAAACCAGATGATCGCGGGCCAGCTGCGCGTGCAGTCGATCCCGACCGTCTATGCCTTCTGGCAGGGTCAGCCGGTTGATGGCTTCCAAGGTGCCGTCCCCGGTTCCGAGATCAAGGCGTTCGTCGAGCGCGTGGTTCAGGCGGCTGGCGGTGATGCCAGCGGCGGTCTGGATGACGCGATCGCAGCGGCCGAAGAGATGATGGAAAACGGCGAGGCTGTGGACGCGGCTCAGGTCTTTGCGGCAATCCTCGAAGAGGACCCGAACCACGCCAAGGCATATGGCGGTCTTGTCCGCGCGCACATCGCAACCGGTGATCTGGACCAAGCCGAGGCGATCCTGAACGGCGCCCCCGCCGAGATTTCGAAAGCCCCCGAGCTGGAAGCAGCCCACGCGCAGCTTGAGCTTGCCAAGCAGGCAGCAGACGCGGGTCCGGTGGCCGAACTGCGTGCCGCAGTCGAGGCAAACCCCGACGATCTGCAAGCCCGTTTCGATCTGGCGCAAGCGCTCTATGCAAACGGCGATGCCGAAGGTGCGGTGAACGAACTGCTAGAGCTGTTCCGCAAGGATCGCGAATGGAATGACGGTGCTGCCAAAGCTCAATTGTTCACCATCTTCGAGGCGCTGAAGCCCAATGATCCGGTTGTGTTGAATGGGCGCCGTAAATTGAGCTCGATGATATTTGCCTGATCGCTAACGGGGCCTAGTTGATGTGTATGCTGTCATCATCTGATCTGCCCGAAACAATTGCGATTTTTCCTCTGCCTGGTGCGCTGCTCTTGCCGCGTGCTAGGCTGCCTTTGCATATCTTCGAGCCGCGCTATCTGGCGATGATCGAAGACTGCATGAAGACGCCCCAGCGTCTGATTGGCATGATCCAGCCCGAAAAGGGGCCGGCAGGGGGCGCATCGGGCCTAAGTACCATCGGCTGTGCCGGTCGGTTGACCCAATTCTCGGAAACCGAGGATGGACGCTACATGATCACCCTGACCGGCGTGTCGCGGTTCCGCATGAAGCGCGAGATCGGCGGGTTCACGCCCTATCGTCGTTGCGAAGTGGATTGGAGCGGGTTCGAGCGCGATCTGGGGAAACCCGAGACCGACGGGGCCTTTAATCGCGGGCCGTTTATGGACCTGCTGTCGCGCTATTTTGCGTCCCAAGACCTGTCGACGGACTGGGAAAGCCTTGGCGATGCGGATGACGAGATGCTGATCAACGCGCTGTCGATGCTTTGCCCGTTCTCGCCAGAGGACAAGCAAGCGCTGCTCGAGGCCCCGTCATTGACCACACGCCGCGAGACGATCATAACGCTGCTCGAATATGCCCTGCACAGTGGCCGAGACGCCGGAGATTTCATGCAATGACTCAAACAACCTTTGATCGCCGTATGCTCGAGGCGCTGATTTGTCCGCTGACCCTGACCACGCTGGACTATGATGCGGAGAAGCAGGAGCTGATCTCGAAGTCGGCCAAGCTGGCGTTCCCGATCCGCGACGGTATCCCGATTATGCTGCCCGATGAGGCCCGCAAGCTGGATTGATCCAGCCTACAGCGCCTCGCCCTTCAGCAGGCGGGGCACATCCCCCGTCAGACCTGCCGCCTCGCGGATAAAGGTCCGGCGCAAACGCGGCATCGCGTTGATCACACCCATCCCCAAATCACGACCCATCCGCAGGAGCGGGTTGTCGTTCGAGAACAGCTTGTTGAACGCGTCCATGGCCAGCGCCATTGAGGTCGCGTCGAACCGGCGCCATTCCTGATAACGCTCCAGAACCAGCGGGCTGGCGATATCTTCGCCGCGGCGCTGTGCGTCGATCAGGACTTCGGCCAGTGCCCCGACGTCTTTGAGACCCGCATTCAGGCCTTGACCGGCGATGGGGTGAACCCCGTGCGCGGCATCCCCGATCAGCGCCACGCGGTCTGCGACAAAGCTGTTCGCGATTGTGATGTTCAGCGGGTAGGTGAACCGTTTGCCCGCCAGTTTGATGTCGCCAAGGAAGTCGCCAAAGCGGGGGCGCAGCACCTTAATATAGCTGGCGTCGTCCAGCGCGTTGATCGCGGCGGCCTGATCGGTGCGCTCGCTCCAAACGATAGAGCTGACATTGCCGCGCAGGGGCAGGATTGCCAGCGGACCGGGCGGCATGAAGAACTGGTGGGCAGTGCCAAAGTGGGGCTTCTCGTGCTCAATCGCGCAGACCAGAGCGGTCTGATTGTAGTCCCACCCGCTGCGTTTGATGCCCGCGCGTGCCTGCACGCCACTACGGCGACCATCGGCGCCGATCAGCAGGCGAGTGCGCAGGGTGTCGCCATTGTCGAGCGTGACAGTGACGCCAGTGGCATCGACGGTCTGGTCGACTGCGGTCTGGCCTGAAATCTGGGTGATATTCGGCTCTGCATCCATTGCGGCCAAAAGAACGGGGCGCAGGTGACGATCCTCGACCATGTAGCCCATTGGGCCTTCTTCGATCTCGGCGTGGTCGAAATGCATCCAGAACGGCGAGGGGCCTTCGCCTGCGCGGCCGTCCGTTACCTTGATCTCGAGCATGGGCTGCGCGGTGTCCGCCAGATCACGCCAGAGGCCAAGCGCGCCAAGCAGCCGCTGGCTGGCCAGCGACAGCGCATAAGAGCGCCCGTCAAAGCCGCTCTCTGCCCGCGTGGTGGCAGGCAGGGCGTCGATGATGGTTACAGTCAGGCCCTGTAGGGCCAGTGCAAGCGCCAAGGATGGGCCAGCCAGCCCACCGCCGACGATCAGGATGTCACTCGTCTGGGTCATGCCTTGCAATATGCGCTGCCGGTCGGGATTGTCCACGGGATACGGCAGGGATAGGGTCGATCTGCGGCATTTAGACGGAGGCAGCAATGCAGGATTGGTTGACGAAAAGCGCGGCAGATCAAGGACGTGCGATCGGGCAGGGGGCCTTGGACCCTGTCGCACTGACCGAAGCCTATCTGGATGCGGCTGCCAATCATCCGCACGGCATGCGCATCTATGCCCGACTGACGCCGGAACGCGCGATGGCAGAGGCCGAAGCAGCGGCGTTTCGCGCCAAAAACGGGGTGCGTCGGGGCATTCTGGACGGTGTGGCGATTAGTTGGAAAGACTTGTTCGACAGCGCGGGCGTCGCAACCGAGGCAGGCTCGGCGCTGCTTGAGCGCCGCGTGCCTGATGCAGACGCCGCGGTTCTGACCGAAGCCACCCTGCAAGGGGGCGTCTGTCTGGGCAAAACCCACATGACTGAACTGGCCTTCTCGGGCCTCGGGTTGAACCCCGTGACCGAGAGTCCGCCGAACGTGAACGACCCTGAAGCGGTCTCTGGAGGGTCGTCCTCTGGGGCGGCGGCATCGGTTGCATGGGGCTTGGCGGCGGCGGCTGTTGGGTCGGACACCGGCGGATCGGTGCGTGTGCCCGCGTGCTGGAGCGATCTGGTGGGGCTTAAGACGACCTCGGGGCGGATTTCTCTGGATGGCGTGGTGAAACTGGCCGCGAAATTTGACACGGTTGGCCCGCTTACCCGCTCGGTTGAAGATGCGACGCTGATGTTCGCCATGCTGACAGGTGCCAAGGCGGTCGACCTTGGGGGCAGCAGCCTGTCCGGGCGCCGCTTTGCCGTGTTGAAAACCGTGGCGCAAGACGATTTGCGCGACACACCTGCCGAAGGGTTCTCGGCTGCGCTCCGCAAACTCGAGTCGGCTGGTGCAACGCTGGTCGAGCTCGAAATCCCCGAAGTAGCAGAGATCATGGGCATGGCGGGCGTCCTGTACACGCCGGAAACCTATGGCACTTGCGGCGATCTGATCGAGAGTGCGCCGGAAAAGATGTTCCCGCCCGTGCTCGAACGTTTCCGTGCAGGACGTGACCATAGCGCGATGGACTATGTCAAAGCGTGGCTGTCACTGGACAACCTGCGCCAGAGCTATGCCGCCAAGGTCGCGGGCTTCGATGCAGTTCTGCTGCCCACCGCACCCTCTATGCCGCCAAAGATCGACGATCTGATGGCGGATCACGGGTACTTTGCGCAGGAAAATTTGCTGGCCTTGCGAAACACGCGGATCGGGAATTTGACCGGTGGTGCGGCACTGACGCTGCCGACTGGCGTGCCTTCGACAGGGATCAGCCTGATGGGTCTGGCGGGCAGCGAAGAGCGCCTGCTGCACATCGGGGTCGCCGCCGAAGCTGCGCTTCGCGCCTGAAAAGACACACCCATACCAATGGGACCCTCGCTGAACTGGACGTGAAGGCGAGGGTTAGCTATTCTTGCCAAAAAACAAGGGCCATCGCGCCCTGATAAGAGGCAAATAGCAGGACCCATGACAAACGACCCGTTCCCCGAGCGGTTTGCGTCGCTGCCCCCGTATGCATTCCCGCGTCTGCGGGCGCTGCTGGATCATCTCCAGCCCGGAGGCGACGTAATCCACATGACGATTGGTGAGCCCAAGCACGCTTTCCCCGACTGGGTAAAGGATGTGTTGGCGGCCAATGTGGATGGGTTCAACAGCTATCCCCCGAACGACGGAACGCCCGAGTTGCGAGAGGCCATCGCGGCATGGGTTCATCGCAGATATGGTGTCGAAATCGACGCAGCATCCCAGATTTTGCCTCTGAACGGGACGCGCGAAGGTCTGTACAACGTCGGAATGGCCCTTTGCCCAGAGCAGAAAAACGGTCAGCGCCCGACGGTCCTGATGCCCAATCCGTTCTATCAGGTCTACATGATCTCCTCGATCAGTGCGGGAGCCGAGCCGGTGTTCGTGCCCGCCACAGCCGAGACGGGTCACCTGCCTGATTTCGCAGGCCTGCCGTCCGATATTCTGGACCGTGCGGCCATGCTTTACATCTGTTCGCCCGCGAATCCCCAAGGGGCCGTGGCCTCGGAATCATACTGGCGGGATCTGATCGCTTTGGCCGAAAAGCATGACATCCGTATTCTGGCCGATGAGTGCTATTCCGAGATTTACCGCGATACTCCGCCCCCTGGTGCGCTGGAAATCGCAACCAAGATGGGTGCGGACCCCGAGCGGGTCATCATTTTCCACTCGCTGTCCAAGCGCTCGAACCTGCCCGGTTTGCGCTCTGGCTTTGCCGTGGGTGGCCCCGAGAGCCTGAAGCACATGAAGCAGTTGCGGAACTATTCCGGTGCGCCGCTGCCTCTGCCGATCCAGCGTGTGTCCGAAAAGGTCTGGGCCGACGAGGACCACGTGATCGAGAACCGCCGCCTGTACCGCGAGAAGTTCGAGATCGCCGACGAAATTCTGGGGAACACGCCAGGCTACATGTCGCCCGAGGCGGGGTTCTTCTTGTGGCTGCGGGTGCCCAATGGCGAAGACGCTGCCGTTAAGCTCTGGACCGAAACCGGTGTGCGTGTGCTGCCCGGTCGCTACCTGAGCAAGCCCGACGCCAACGGCGTGAGCCCGGGCGATGAATACATCCGCGTGGCGCTTGTCGCCTCGGCAGAAGAGGTGCGCCGCGGCCTGACCGCGATCAAAGCGTGTCTCTACGAGCAATAAGAGGGAGGACCGATGGCCTATCAGACAAGACAACGCGACCCTCTGTTGGATAGCAACACGCAGGAACTGATCGAACGCCGTGGCAAAGAGCTGTTCGGCCTGGCGCTGACCGTGCTGGGACTTGCTGGCGCGGCAATGAGCTTGACCTACACACCGTCCGACCCGTCTTTCCTGTCCGCAACTGACGCGCCTGTGCAGAATATGCTGGGGCGGACCGGTGCCTCGATCGCGGCACCCGTGTTCATGATCATCGGCTGGGGCGCGCTAGCGTTTGTCGCGCTGCTGATCGGCTGGGGTCTGCGTTTTGTGCTGCATCGCGGGTCTGATCGTGCAGTGTCCCGCCTGATGATGGCACCCGTGTGGGTCGTGATCTGCGCCATGTACGCGTCGTCCCTAACGCCGGGCGAGGCGTGGACGCAGGACAGCGGTCTGGGTGGCCATTTGGGCGATATGCTGATGGGGATGGCGCTGGCCATCCTGCCTTTGGCGACCGGCATTTCGCTGAAGCTGATTTCGCTGTTGCTGGGGCCTGTTGTGCTGGCTCTGGCTGCGCTGGTTCTGGGCTTTACCAAGGACGAATTGCGCCGCGCCGGACGCTTCCTGCTGCATGGCTTGATCCATGCCTATGACGGGCTGATGCGCCTGATGGGCCGTGGCGCTGGTGGTGCGCTCGCTGGGGCCCGCGCCATGAGTGCACGTCGGAACACCGAAGACGACTACGACATGATCGAAGAGGATTATGCACCGTCGCGCACCGCCCGCGTGATCCGTCAGGATGCCTACGAAGAAGATCCCGAATTCTTGGTCGAGGACGACGCCCCCGAAGAGCAAGGCGGCCTGCGCGGCCTGATGCCGAACCTCTTGCGCCGGAATAAAGCCCCCGCCGTGATGCCCGAACCGGAATTGGTCGAGAATGAAGGACCGGACCACGAGGTCGAAGCTCCTGCCGAGGACCGAATC
Source organism: Donghicola eburneus (assembly GCF_900115865.1). Classification (GTDB taxonomy): domain Bacteria; phylum Pseudomonadota; class Alphaproteobacteria; order Rhodobacterales; family Rhodobacteraceae; genus Donghicola; species Donghicola eburneus. The sequence continues at coordinate 346,829 of NZ_FOXY01000004.1, forward strand.
CGCGCGCGCATCACAGACGTCGTTCGGACCCGCACGCGCCGTCCCGCTGCCGAAGAGGCCCCGCTGACCAAAGGGCGTGGCCGTCGTCCCGACGCTCTGATTCTAGACACCAGCCAGCCGAACCGCCGCCGCGGCGAGCCGCCTTTGACCGCAAGCCGCGAAGAGCCGCCCGTAATGGCCCCGAGCGTGGCAGAGGTTGCGGCCACTCAGGTCGATGTTGCGCCCGACATGCCCGCCGCAGAGGTTCCCCCTGCAATGGGGATGGAGAATTTGGCCGGTATCCAGATTTCTTTGCAGGATGGTTCCGAACGCATCGAACTGCCTCTGCCGCCCGAACCCGAGGTAGACGAGGTCCAAACCTACGCCGCTGAGCCTGAGCCCGAAGCTACGCAGCCTGAACCCGTGGCCTACCAGTCCTACGACAAGTCTGCCTCCGAGGCGCCAGCGCCCCGCCCGCAGACCGTGGTTCCGGCCAAGAGCTCTTATGAGCCGCGCAGTGCCGTGCCGATCTACCACTCGCCCGAGGACGAGTACGAGCTGCCGCCGCTGGAGCTGCTAACTCGGCCCGACAGCGTTGAGCGTTACACCCTGTCCAACGACGCGCTCGAAGAGAATGCGCGGATGCTGGAAAATGTGCTCGATGACTACGGTATCAAAGGTGAAATTGTTTCTGTTCGCCCTGGCCCTGTTGTCACCATGTATGAATTGGAGCCTGCGCCTGGCTTGAAAGCCAGCCGCGTGATTGGCCTCGCAGACGACATCGCCCGTTCGATGTCCGCTCTGTCGGCGCGTGTGTCTACCGTGCCCGGCCGCAGCGTGATCGGTATCGAACTGCCAAACGAAAAGCGCGAAATGGTTGTCTTCCGCGAGATCCTGTCGAGCCGTTCGTTCGACGATCACAAGCTGAAGCTGCCTCTGGCTTTGGGCAAGGATATCGGCGGTGATCCGGTTGTCGCGAACCTGGCCAAGATGCCTCACCTCTTGATCGCGGGTACGACAGGTTCGGGTAAGTCGGTAGCGATCAACACTATGATCCTGTCGCTGCTATATCGCCTGACGCCGGACGAATGCCGTCTGATCATGATCGACCCCAAGATGCTGGAACTGTCGGTCTATGACGGCATCCCGCACCTGCTGTCGCCCGTTGTGACCGACCCGAAAAAGGCCGTCGTGGCCCTGAAATGGGTCGTGGCCGAGATGGAAGAGCGCTACCGCAAGATGTCCAAGATGGGCGTGCGGAACATCGACGGCTACAACGGCCGCGTAAAGGATGCCCTGTCCAAGGGCGAGATGTTCAGCCGCACCGTTCAGACCGGCTTTGACGATGAAACCGGCGATCCCGTGTTCGAGACCGAGGAATTTGCACCCGAGGCGATGCCCTATATCGTGGTTATCGTCGACGAAATGGCCGACCTGATGATGGTCGCGGGCAAAGAGATCGAAGCCTGTATCCAGCGTCTGGCGCAGATGGCCCGTGCGTCGGGTATCCACCTGATCATGGCGACCCAGCGTCCCTCGGTGGACGTGATCACCGGTACGATCAAGGCGAACTTCCCGACCCGTATTTCCTTCCAGGTGACGTCGAAAATCGACAGCCGCACCATTCTGGGGGAACAGGGCGCCGAGCAGCTGCTGGGGATGGGTGACATGCTTTATATGGCCGGTGGCGGCCGTATCCAGCGTTGCCACGGCCCCTTTGTCAGCGACGAGGAAGTCGAAGAGATCGTCAATCACCTAAAGGCCTATGGCCCGCCCGAATACGTCAGCGGCGTGCAGTCCGGCCCCGATGCCGAGAAAGAATCAGAACTCGATGCGGTTTTGGGTCTGAACACCGGCGGGAACACAGGTGGCGAGGATGCCCTGTACGACCAAGCGGTGCAGATCGTGATCAAGGATCGCAAATGCTCGACCAGTTACATCCAGCGGAAACTGGGCATCGGCTACAACAAAGCGGCGCGTCTGGTCGAACAGATGGAAGAAAACCAGCTCGTCAGTCCCGCCAACCATGTGGGTAAGCGCGAAATTCTGGTGCCAGAGCAAGAATAGCGATTGTGACAGGCAACTTACTGCCTTGTGAAAACGTTGGGGGCTGTATGAAACACATACAGCCCTTATTTATTGCCTTATGAAAAGACGTGCCTTTGTCATCGCGCCGCTGGTCGGCGCCCTCCTGAGTATCGCTGCGCCAGCATTCGCGGCCCCGATCTCTTTGAACCGTTTGTCGGCCTACCTGAATGACCTTCAGACCGTGCAGGGCGACTTCACCCAAGTGAATGCCGATGGCAGCATCGATACGGGAACGATTTATATCCGGCGTCCCGGTCGTGCGCGGTTCGAATACAATCCGCCGAACAATGCGCTTGTTATGGCTGGGGGGAGCCAAGTCGCTGTGTTTGACCCTGTGTCACCGGATAACGCGAACATTTATCCCCTGCGACGGACGCCGCTGAGCATCATTCTGGCCAAGAATGTGAATTTGGGTCAGGCACGGATGGTCACTGGGCACCGCCAAGTGGACAACACCACTGTTGTTACGGCCCAAGATCCCGAGCATCCCGAATATGGAAACATTCAGCTCGTGTTTACCGATAACCCTGTTGAGCTGCGCCAGTGGGTGATCACGGACGACAGCGGCAATCAGACGACGATGATCCTTGGGGATACGAAGACAGGCATGAGCCTGAGCAACGCGCTCTTTAATATCGAGCACGAACGCCTGCGCCGTCAATAAAGCGCAGGCTGTGGCCACCGCTGCTTAGTAGCGGCGGCAGGCAATAAGTTGTGCTTGGTAAGTTTGGGCGCGCGATGCAACGCGGTTCGCAACGTTCACAAGCCAGCCTTTGCTGCGATAGGATCCGCGGCGGAAGCCTGCGTGTCCCTCGTGGTAGGCTAGATATTGGTTGCGGGCGTCGTACATCGGGATGCCGTTTTTCTGGACCGTCTTGGTCATGTACCAACCCATAAAATCGGTCGCGTCGTCGATGTCATCACGGCGCGCGCGGCGATTACGAGTTTCTTTTTGGTACTCTTCCCAAGTGCCATCCAGCGCTTGCGAGTAGCCGTAAGCCGAACTGATGCGGCCCATCGGGATCACACCTAGCGCGTAACTGCGCGGCGTTTTGGCGTTGCCGATAAATTTGCTCTCTTGATGGATCATGGCCATCAGGACGGGAACGGGGGCGCCATACTTCCGCTCTGTACGCTGCATGGCCCGCAGATAATGGGGCCGTTCTTTGACGATCGCACAGGCGTTTTCCAAATCGCGCGGAGCGCGATAATCGGAGCTGCCGCACGAGGCCAACAGCAGAAGTAACATCAGGGCGCGGAAGGGTCTGCTCATCTGCCTCTCTCGCTTTTCTTTGCGTTCACTATAAGGAATATGCGGTCTCACAGCAAATCACACTATGTAAGAAATCGTGTTTGCCCCATTGAAAGATAGGCCAACATAGCCATCTAGTGCGGGCTGGTGAAAAATCCGGATAGAGTGCCGGAATCACCCTTGGCCCCTTGCGGGCTGTGAAAGAGACAGTTAGGCCGCAGGTATGGAAACGTTTCTCGCCAAATATCATCTGGGACAGGTTGTCCGTCACCGCAAGCATCCTTTTCGCGGTGTTATCTTTGACGTGGACCCCGAATTCTCGAACACCGAAGAGTGGTACGAGGCGATCCCAGAGGACAGTCGCCCCGAGCGCGATCAGCCTTACTACCATCTCTTTGCCGAGAACGAGACCACCTATTACGTGGCCTATGTGTCCGAACAGAACCTCATGATGGACACCTCGGGCGAGCCTGTGGACCATCCCGATATCGCAGAGATGTTCGGTCCGTATTCCGACGGCTTCTACCCGCTCGAAGTGCAACTGAATTAAAAGCCCCGCCAGATGGGCGAGGCTTTGATCGGTTAGTAGCCAAGAGCGCATCCGTCTTTGCGCGGGTCCGAGCCGGCTTCTAGCAAACCATCCTCTCGCAAAATGATCGCCTGTCCGCCGCCCAAGGGCGTCTCGGGCACAACGACATTATGGCCGCGCTGTGCTAGATCGGCTCTTACCTCTTCTGAATACCCGCGTTCGATCTGCATGGTTTGCCCGTCCGCGAAACTGCGTGGTGCGTCTAATGCTTCTTGGACGTCCAAGCCAAAGTCATGAAGGTTCGTGATCAGGCGCGTATGTCCGTTCGGTTGATAGGCCCCGCCCATGACGCCAAAGGGCATCAGAACCTTGCCATTGCGGCGGAGCATTCCAGGAATAATGGTGTGCAGCGGGCGCTTACCTGGCGCAAGTTCGTTCGGGTGGCCTTCTTCCAGCGTGAAACCCGCACCACGGTTCTGGAGCAAAATTCCGAATTTATCGCTCGCGAGTCCCGAGCCGAAGCCGTGAAAAATCGAGTAGATCAAGGACACCGCCATCCGGTCTTTGTCCACGACAGTGATGTAGATCGTGTCTTTATGGATCGCTTCGGCGCTAGGGGCGGGCATGGGCAGAGCTTGATCCATCTGGATCAGGGCCCCCAATTTATCCGCCGTCTCCATCGAAAGCATGTGGTCCAGTCGCGCGCAGTGGTCAGGGTCCGCGATCACGCGGTTGCGGGTATCGTAGGCCAGTTTCGCGGCTTCGGCTTCGACGTGGGCGCGATCTGCGCTGAGCAGGCCCATCGACGGCAGATCGAACTTGGACAGGATGTTCAGCATCAGCATTGCGGTCGCGCCATGGCCGTTTGGCGGATGCTCTAGTAGCTCGATTCCTTGGTACGCGCTGCTTATCGGCGTGGTGTAATTTGCCTCGGCGTTGGCAAAATCATCCAGCGTGTGGCATCCACCGGCGGCACGCAGAGTGTTGACCATATCCTCGGCGACTTCGCCTGTGTAGAAGCCGTCGCGACCCTGTTGTGTGACCTTGCGCAGGACTTCTGCCTGACCGGGTGCGCGGAAGATTTGGCCAGCGCGCGGGGGCTCTCCGTTGATCAAATAGTGGCGCCGACCCGATTCGCTGAGGCGCGGCGCATCCTTGGCGAGGTCGAACGCAACGCGCGGCGCGATCGGAATCCCTTCGTCCGCATAGCGAATGGCGGGGGCCAGAACATCGCCAAGCGTCATGCGGCCCCAGTCTGCATTCAGCCGGCAAAAGGCGTCCATTGCGGTAGGAATTGTAACCGGATCTGCGCCTTCGGTGGGGACCGTGCTAAGCCCCCTCTCGCGAAGGGCGGCGGCACTTGTACCTGCCGGGGCGCGGCCCGATCCGTTGAGCGCTAGCACATCTTCGGAGCCAGAGGGTTTAAAGAGGACAAAGCAGTCGCCGCCGATGCCGGTCATCTGCGGCTCGGCAATGCCGAGCAGAACCGCTGCCGAGAGCGCAGCGTCCATCGCATTACCGCCAGCTTGCAGCGTGCTGACGGCAGTTTGAGCCGCGATCGGATGCGATGTTGCGCACATCCCGTTCGTGGCGATCACCATGGACCGGCCGGGTTGATGAAAATCGCGCATGATACCTCCCTGATATTGGGGCAAGAGTACCTTGCGTGATCCAGAAGCCAAGCTGTCCGAGCCTAGATTTCCACCTGTTGGAAAACCATGGTCAGTTCGTTGGCACCTTGGACCCGTTCGTAGTGCAGACCGTCGCAACAGGCGTGGATCAGGCTCCAGCCCCAGCCGCCCTCGGGGAGGGTTTCCGGTGCGGGCATCGATCCAACGGGAACGGCGCCGTCTGGCATGGCGACACCGCGGTCGGACAACGCGATCGAGACGCCCTCGGGCAGCAATTCCAGGTCCAGCCGGATACGGCCGGTGGGATTGTCCGCGTAGGCATGCTCGACGATGTTGTTCATCGCTTCTGCCACGGCCAGTTCGACCCGCGGGTCAGGCGGTACGGCCCAATCCGCAAGCCGCCCCGTCAACTCTTCCAGCGTGTGGCGCACGGCGAGTGCTGTGGCCTCGCAACTGAACTGCGCGCTATGCCTAGATCCCATTGGGAGCCACCGCCGTATCCAGAGCCTCGTGAATGACAAAGACCTTATCCATACGGGTCAAGCGCAGAACGCGCGCGACGTCCGACTGTAGATCGGCCAGATCCAGTCGAATGCCCGATGGCATCTGCTTCATCGATGCAACGATCGCCCCTAGCCCGCTCGAGTCGATAAATTTGACGTTTCGCAGGTCCAAAACGGCCCGATAGTCCAAGTCGTGGGTCAATTCGCGCATTTGATCCTTGAACTGGATGGCTGCTGCGGAATCGATCCGACCCGCCGCCACGTGAATCACGCGCAGACCGGGGTAATCAGTATGAGTCAGGTCCAATGTCCCCTCCATGAGTGGTTCCTCGGTCACGCTACGGGCGGTTCGTTAATCAATTCAGAACCGGCGGCAGGGCTTTTCCAAACGATTTGAGGCAAATGCACCACGAGCAAGGCGCCCGACGCGATGGCTGGCGATTCTTGCCAAATCGCGATATCGGGTCCGGATATTAGAGATCACAGTCAAATCCGCGTGCCATCACACGGCGCGCGACGGATCGGAGGCCCAATGCGCGCAGATTACGAGACTCTGACAAAGACTATCGCTGCCCTCACCAGCGGCGAAACCGACGAGGTTGCGCTGATGGCGACTCTTGCCTGCGAGTTGCATCATGCAGATGACCGTTTTGACTGGACGGGGTTTTACCGCGTTACAGAGCCGGAACTGATGAAAATCGGGCCGTACCAAGGCGGCCACGGATGTCTGGTGATTCCATTCTCGCGCGGTGTATGCGGTGCGGCGGCACGGACTCAGCAAACCCAACTGGTCGCGGATGTCGAAGCATTCCCCGGACATATCGCGTGTTCGACCAGCACGCGGTCAGAGATTGTTCTGCCGGTCTTCAATAAGGCTGGCGACGTGATAGGCGTACTGGATATCGACAGCAATCAGCCAGATGCTTTTGATCAGCAGGACGCTGACCAACTGGCAGCGATCCTTGCCGCGACTTTCGGGCATCTGTGATGAGTGACGCCTACAATCCGCCTTCTGAACCGCTCGAGATTCTGCACGAAGACGCGCATATCATCCTGGTAAACAAACCAAGCGGCCTGCTGTCCGTGCCCGGAAAGGGTGAGCATCTGGCAGACTGTCTGATCAGCCGCTTGCAGGCGGTCTTTCCGACGGCGCTACTGGTGCATCGGTTGGATCGAGATACCTCGGGTGTGATGGTCTTTGCTCAGACGCCCGCAGCGCAACGGCACTTGGGTCTGCAATTCGAGAAGCGGATGACCAAGAAAACCTACGTTGCCCGCGTTTATGGCGATGTCGAGGGCGATGAAGGCACTGTCGACCTGCCGCTGATTGTGGATTGGCCGAACCGCCCCAAGCAGATGGTGGACCACGAGAACGGCAAACCAGCGGTCACGGAATGGAAGGTAACGAAGCGCGGCGACAACGAAACCCGTATGCGGTTGATGCCAAAAACTGGCCGAAGTCACCAGTTGCGCGTGCATATGCTGGCGCTCGGGCATCCGATCTTGGGGGATCCCTTCTATGCTGACGGGGAGGCGCTGGCATTTCCGCGTCTGATGCTCCACTCCGAGGAGCTCAAGCTGAAGCACCCCGAAGACGGACGCGGGCTGAAATTCCGCGCCAAAGCACCATTCTAGGCGTTACGATCCGCGCAGTTGTCGGTCCGTCAGATTTAGGCGTTCATTGACGATTGGGCGCAGCGTTTCGGCCAAGGCTGAGTCCTGCTCCATCACCATCTGAAGCTCTTCGGCGCGGTTCATGGCGACCAGTTGCAGGATGTCGCTGCGGATAGATCCATCCATGCCTCGCGGCAGTCGCATGACGGCCTGCAGATGCTCAACCCGCTTCTCAGGGATGAAGCTGCGGACAATGGACTGATCCAGATCGGTTTCAACAAAGCCATAAAGACCGACGCCGCGTGCGGGCAGAGCAAAGGTCGCGAAGGCGACGTCTTGTACGCGCGGATGGGACATCAGCTCTTCGCGCAGGGCGGGGCCCTCTTTGGCGACACGGTTTTCGGTGCCCTCGCCATCGGACCAGTTCATCAGTTTGCGGGTCACGAAGTTATAGAGCGGCTTGGCTGTCGCCATCCAGATGCGTGACGGCAGCGCGCGGCGCTCTAGCATCTTCTTCTCGGCAGGGGTCAGAAGGGATTTCGCGTATTTCCGTTTCTGCTTCAGCAGGTGGCGTAGATCCTCGTAGGCCATAATTCGGTGCAATCGCCCACGGTTGTTATGAACAGCAGCTAGCTGGAAATCGATGACACTGGCGCGGCCATCGGGGGTCATCAACCAGTTCTGCGGCTTTGCAAGATCGTTATGGCTCACACCCCGCTTGCGCATCTCGCGCAGCAGACGCTTGGCATCCTTGTACCATGCGGCGTCTTTGGGTTTGGCGAGCTGAAGGGGGGTGCCGTGGCTCCATGTCCGCAGAATGCCCTCGCGGTCCACACGGATCAGTTGGGGGGTGCCCTCAATGCCAGCGACCGCTTTCAGCCCACGGATTTCCTTGCGGGCCAGCGCCCATCCGATCCAGCGGGACCAAAGCGGCAAAGAGCCAAGGCGGCGCATGACTAGCTTTTCATTGGGATCGTCCGCGGCATAGCCAGAGACAGTTTCCGAGAAGGGGTCACGCTTGTGTACAGTTTCCTGCACAAACTGGGTATCGGCGGGCAAAGTTTTCATGCCCGCCTGAGTATTCTGCCTGCGCGGATCGCGCAACATCCGTTAGTCGGCGTAGGCGGTAATCACCTTCACTTCGCAGAAATCTTCCAGACCGTAGTGGCCACCCTCGCGCCCATTGCCCGACGCTTTGACGCCGCCAAAGGGCGCGCCCTTGGCGAGGCCCTGACCATTGGTCTGGATCATGCCCGCGTGCAGACGGCGCGCGACGCGCATCCGCTTGGCGTTGTCTTGGCTTTGGACGTAGTGGGTCAGGCCATAAGGTGAGTCGTTCGCGATCTCGGTCGCTTCCTCTTCGGTGTCAAAGGGGATAATCGACAGCACTGGGCCAAAGATTTCGGTCTGCGCGATTGTCATGTCGTTGGTCACGTCCGCGAAAACGGTGGGACGCACGAAATACCCACGGTTTAGACCGGCGGGACGGCCTGTGCCACCAGCGGCCAGACGGGCGCCTTCGTCGATGCCCTTTTGTATCAGGTCCTGAATTTTGCCGTACTGTAGATCACTCACGACGGGCCCGATGTGGGTGCCGTGCTCGTGCGCCGACGCGACGCCACGGGTTTCAGCGGCCTTCACCGCATCCTCGACCGCCTGATCATAGCGCGAGCGTTCCACCAGCATACGGGTCGGCGCGTTGCACGACTGGCCCGAATTGTTGAAACAGTGCATCGCGCCGCGAGTCACGGCGTTCTCGTCCGCATCTGCAAAGACGATGTTCGCGCCCTTGCCACCGAGTTCGAGGCTCACGCGCTTCAGCGTGTCGGCGGCGGCTTTGCTGATCGCAATGCCTGCGCGGGTCGAGCCGGTGAAGCTGATCATTGCGACGTCGGGGTGGGTCGACAACTGGGTGCCAACACCGGGGCCATCGCCGTTCACGAGGTTAAAGACGCCAGCGGGAACACCCGCCTCATGCAGCATTTCAGCGAACAGAACTCCAGAGAGAGGCGCGATTTCCGAAGGCTTCAGAACCATTGTGCAGCCGACCGCTAGCGCGGGGATCACTTTGAGGCAGATCTGGTTCATCGGCCAGTTCCAGGGGGTGATCAGACCGACCACACCGATGGGGTCCAGCACGTGCATCTCGGTGTCCGTATAGCGGCGTTCAAACTCAAACTTTTCCAACGCCTCAAGGAAGCCTTCGGTGTGCCACGTGCCTGCGCCGACCTGCTCTTCGAGTGCCCAATCCAGCGGCGCGCCCATCTCGGTTGTTATGGCGTCTGCCATTTCCTGAGCACGTGCGTTGTAAATTTCGAGGAATTTTTTGATCACTTTAACGCGCTCGGCAAGCGGCAGTGCCGACCATGCAGGGAAGGCACCCTTGGCAGCGGCGACCGCAGCGTCTGTATCCGACTGACTTCCCAACGAGATAACGGCTGCAACCTCTTCCGTCGAAGGGTCGATCACGTCGAAATCATTGGCCTGAACCGGAGACACCCACTGACCGTCGATATAGAATTCGCGTTTTTTGATCATAATTTTTCTCCTTAGAGTTGGCGGCAATGTGTCACTCATGACCGGTTCTGGCAAGAGAGGGGGTGACGCCGCGCAGGTAAATTCCTACGTATGGGGCCAACAGAAATTTCCATGACCTAAGGAGGGTATTTCCATGGGCCTGCGCATTAATGATATTGTGCCTAACCTGACGCTGACAACCGATCAGGGCGAGTTCTCGTTCCACGACTGGATTGGAGATTCGTGGGCGATCCTGTTCTCGCACCCCAAAGACTTTACCCCCGTCTGCACTACTGAATTCGGCGCTGTTTCGCAGCTGGCCGACGAGTGGGAAAAGCGCGGCGTCAAAGTGATCGGCCTGTCGGTCGATGGCGTCGAAGAGCACAAGGCGTGGAAAGGCGACATCGAGACTTGGTCGGGCGCCAAGGCTGGCTTCCCGATTATCGCGGACAGCGACCTAGAGGTGTCCAAAGCGTTCGACATGCTGCCCGCAGATGCGTACCTGCCCGATGGCCGTACCCCTGCCGACAGCGCCACCGTGCGTTCGGTATTCATCATCAGCCCTGACAAGAAGCTGCAGCTGTCGATGACCTATCCGATGTCCGTGGGTCGCAACTTTGCCGAAGTTTTGCGTGCCGTTGATGCTCTGCAGAAGACTTGGGGCGCGCCTCTGGCGACCCCCGCGAACTGGACCGAGGGTCAGGACGTGATCATCGCGCTGTCGCTGAATGACGAGCAAGCGAAAGAGAAGTTTGGCGAGTTCGAACAGAAGCTGCCCTACATCCGGACCACCAAAGTCTGATTACAGCTGGCGGAAATTCAAAGGGGCCTCGCAGCGATGCGGGGCCTTTTTTGTGGACCCCGAAAGAAAAAGGCCCCGCAAAAGCGGAGCCTTCAAATCTCGGGGGAAAGAACCGATTAGTCGGCTTTTTCTTCCTTGGCGATCTCTTCACCAGTTTCCTGATCAACGTCGCGCATCGCCAGACGGACTTTGCCGCGATCGTCGAAGCCAAGCAGTTTGACCCAGACTTCCTGACCCTCTTTCACAACGTCCGAAGGATGGTTCACACGGCGTGCTTCCAGCTGGCTGACGTGCACGAGGCCGTCACGCTTGCCGAAGAAGTTCACGAAGGCGCCGAAATCGACGATCTTCACGACTTTGCCTTTGTAAATCTTGCCAACTTCGGGCTCTGCCACGATCGAGTAGATCATGTCGTAGGCCTTTTGGATGGCTTCACCGTTCGACGATGCGATCTTGATGATGCCGTCGTCGTTGATGTCGACCTTCGCGCCCGAGGTTTCCACGATTTCGCGGATGACCTTGCCGCCCGAACCGATCACTTCACGGATCTTGTCGGTGGGAATCTGCATGGTTTCGATACGCGGTGCGTGGACCGAGAATTCGCCAGCCGAAGTCAGTGCTTTGGACATCTCACCTAGAATGTGCATGCGGCCGTCTTTGGCCTGAGCCAGAGCCTGCTTCATGATCTCGGCGGTGATGCCTGCAACCTTGATGTCCATCTGCAGCGAGGTGATGCCGTTTTCGGTACCTGCAACTTTGAAGTCCATGTCGCCAAGGTGGTCTTCGTCACCCAGAATGTCGGTCAGAACCGCAAAGCGGCCGTCTTCTTCCAGGATCAGACCCATCGCGACGCCAGCAACCGGAGCGGTCAGCGGAACGCCTGCGTCCATCATCGACAGCGAGCCACCACAGACCGACGCCATCGAGGACGAGCCATTCGATTCGGTGATCTCAGATACAACGCGGATGGTGTAGGGGAAGTCGGTTGCCGCGGGCAGAACCGCCTGCAGCGCGCGCCATGCCAGTTTGCCGTGGCCGATTTCGCGGCGGCCGGGCGAACCAACGCGGCCTACTTCACCAACCGAGTAGGGAGGGAAGTTGTAGTGCAGCAGGAAGTTCGAGCGCGAGTTGCCGTGCAGGGCGTCGATGATCTGCTCGTCGTCGCCGGTGCCCAGAGTGGTCACAACCAGACCCTGAGTTTCGCCGCGGGTGAACAGAGCCGAACCGTGGGTACGGGGCAGGATGCCAACTTCGGACGAGATCGCGCGAACGTCGGTGTTCGAACGGCCGTCGATACGTGCGCCGCCATTGATGACGTCGCCGCGCAGGATCGAGCTTTCCAGTTTCTTGAACGCCGAACCCAGGTTGCTGTCTTCCAGCTCTTCCTCGGTCAGGGTTGCTTTCACAGCGTCACGTGCCGCAGCTACTGCGTTGACGCGCTCTTGCTTGTCCTTGATCGCGAAGGCTGCGCGCATCTGGTCTTCGCCAGCGGCTTTGACCTTGGCGTACAGTTCGCTGTAGTCGGGCGCGACGAAGTTGAAGGGCTCTTTCGCGCACTCTTCAGCCAGGCTGATGATTAGATCAACAACAGGCTTGATTGCGTCGTGGCCGAACTGAACGGCACCCAGCATTTCTTCTTCGGTCAGCTCGTAAGCTTCGGATTCCACCATCATCACGGCGTCTTTGGTGCCGGCGATGACCAGGTCCAGACGCTGCTCCGGGTTCGAACGCAGATGATCCATATCCTCGACCGAGGGGTTCAGGACGTATTCGCCATTCGAGAAGCCAACGCGTGCGCCAGCGATCGGACCCATGAAGGGAACGCCCGAAATGGTCAAAGCAGCCGAAGCAGCGATCATCGCAACGACGTCGGGGTCGTTCACCAGATCGTGGCTCAGCACGGTGCACATCACCAGAACTTCGTGCTTGAAGCCCGAGACGAACAGCGGGCGGATCGGACGGTCGATCAGACGCGCGGTCAGGGTCTCTTTTTCCGAGGGACGCGCTTCGCGCTTGAAAAAGCCACCGGGGATCTTACCGGCTGCGTAGTATTTTTCCTGATAGTGGACGGTCAGGGGAAAGAAGTCCTGACCCGGCTTTGCCTCTTTGGCAAAGGTCACGTTCGCCATAACCGAGGTCTCACCCAAGGTGGCGATCACGGTACCGTCTGCCTGGCGGGCAACCTTACCGGTTTCCAGCGTGAGGGTCTCTTCGCCCCACTGCATAGATTTTTTGAATTCGTTGAACATCAGCGTATCCTAGCTGGGAGCTCTTCCAAGCCCTCTTGGGGCTCCCGTTTGCATGGCGGCCCCATTGCCGCCGACCTCAATCATCATTCACTTTCACAGTGCGGAGGTCTGCGCACCACGTCTCAGATTGCGCCGCCTTACACGAATTCGGTCTTTGGGGAAAGAGATCGTTTGAACACCCCTGCGTCAGCAAACTTGGGTGCACCTCGCGTTTGTTGCTATCTGCATCTTTCCTGAGCGGTAAATCGTGGAAAGTCCGCAACAATCATAAAAATATCCAAATGGTCAGGAAAACTGACGACTCCTGTAAATAAATCTGTGTATATATAACGCAGGCTTACAGAGTAGTGATAATAAGAGTAAAATAATTATGGGTCAGAGTGCGTTTCAGCCAATTGCTGCAACTCAGAATATTGCGGCTATCTCCTATCCCCCTGCAGTCGTTCAGCTAGCGTTTTTGGATGGTGAAATCCTGCCTGTTTCGTCTTATGCGGACGAAGTATTTTCGGAAGACGCCTGTTTTGCCCTGAAAAACTTGGAAAAAGTATCCGCAGAGATTCTCCATGAAATTCAGGAACGTATGTGGCAGGCAGCATGCGAGAGACTAGAAGCATCGCTCTCTCAATTCGCAACACTTCAGGATCTTTGCGATAGTGAGGCGCTGATGAATCGTAAGTTTTTCGGGCAGCGCGCGCCGACCGGCCCGGCTAACGTGATGAATGCCGTGAGGATGAAGGAAGTTCAGATCGTGCGTGCGTCGAATGCAGACGGCGAATCGCGCCTGATGGTCGGCGTTTTCGGAGAGTGTGCGTGGGATACCGAGTTCGGTGTGGCCATCCTTTTCGACGCAGATGGCACTTTGATTGCTGCTGGCGGCGCATAGTCTGCGTGCCATCAAAGTTGTAGGAAGCGCGCCATTTGGCGCGCTTTTTTGTTTCAGACCGAGACGAGGTCGAGAACTTGCTGACGTGTCGTGTTGGTCTTGCGCTCTGATAGAATGACTTCGCCGCGGCGCAGGGCCACGAACTGATCGGCCAGATCCCAAGCAAAGTCGAAATACTGTTCGACCAGTACAATCGCCATCTGGCCTTGGGTGCGCAGATGTTTGATGACTTCGCCGATGTGCTGGATGATGTTGGGCTGAATACCCTCGGTTGGTTCGTCCAACAGCAGGAGCTTCGGCTTGGTGATCAGCGCTCGGGCGATGGCTAGCTGCTGTTGCTGACCGCCTGACAGGTCACCGCCACGACGGGCCGTCATCTTTTGCAGCACAGGGAACAGCTCGTAGATTTCGTCGGGGACGAAGTGCTCTTCCTTGGGCAGGCAGGCAAAACCGGTTTCCAGATTTTCCTTTACCGTGAGCAAGGGAAAGATGTCGCGACCCTGAGGGACAATCGCGACGCCCTTTTGTGCCAAGGCATGGGCGGGCAGGACCGACAAGTCCTCTCCATCCACAGACACAGTGCCACCAGAGCGCGGATGCGTGCCAGAGATCGCTTTGATCAGGCTTGTTTTGCCGACACCGTTCGGACCCATGACGCAGGTGATTTCGCCAGTCTGGGCCGTCATCGAAATGCCATTCAGGATTTTGCTGTGCCCGTAGTGCAGGGTCAGATCATTCACATTCAGCATCGTTTAGCGCCCCAGATATACGTCGATGACTTCTTGGTTCGAGGTCACGTGGTCCAAGCTGCCCTCGGCCAGAACCGAGCCTTCGTGCAGCACGGTGACCTTGCAGTTCAGGCGGCGGATGAATTCCATATCGTGCTCGACCACGACAACCGCGCGGGTTTTGGCAGCTTCGACCAACAGATTGGTGGTGTGTTCCCGCTCTGCCGGTGTCATGCCCGCAGCCGGTTCGTCCACCAGCAAAAGTTGCGGGTCTTGGGCCAACAGCATCCCGATTTCGAGCCACTGCTTTTGTCCGTGGCTGAGTTCGCCGGACGGGCGCGAGAATTCACTCAGCAAGCCAATTTCGTCGGCCAGCTGCTCTAGTCGCGCGTTGTCCGCACCGGGGCGGTACTTCAGTACGTCCCAGACAGAGCGGCCGCGTTTGAGGGCCATCATCAGATTGTCGCGGACGCTTTGGTCTTCGAACACTGTGGGTTTTTGGAATTTTCGGCAGACGCCTTCTTGGGCGATCTTGGCTTCGGACATCCCAAGCAAGGAGATCGAGCGATCCCCCCAGATCACGCGGCCCTCGTCGGGCTTGGTTTTGCCGGTGATGATGTCCATGAACGTGGTTTTACCCGCGCCGTTGGGGCCGATCACCGCCCGCAGTTCGGCCTTGCCGATCTGGAAGGACAGATTGTTGATCGCCTTGAACCCGTCAAAACTGACCGAGACGCCGGAGACTTCGAGAAGGGTGCTCATTTCTGCACCTCCTTGCGTTTCAGCAGGTCAAACAGACCGCCGATTCCCTTGGGGGCGTAAAGCGTGACCAGCACAAAGCTGACACCCAGCAGGACCTGCCACCAGTCCACCCAAGAGATGGTGTAGAACCCAAGCGGGATGTCGGGGGCCTGACCACCAGTGAACCAAGTGGACAGCAGGCTGACGAACGCCGCGCCAATCACCGCGCCGTACAGACGACCACGGCCACCAATCGCGACCCAAACGGCCAAATAGATCGAGGCTATTGGCATAATCTCGGCAGGGTTAATGATGCCGGCTTGAGGGTAATACAGGGCGCCAGCCACAGCGGCCACAATCGCGGTCACGGTGAACAGGAACAGCTTGTAATGCTCGACCTCATAGCCAAGGAACCGCACGCGCTGTTCGTTGTCGCGGATGCCTTTGACGACCATGCCAAACTTGCCCGACAGCATCATGGTAAAGAACACGTAGCCAAAGCCAAGCGCCGCCGCAGAGGCCCAGAGGAACCACATCGAAATCTCGGACTGGGGGGCGGTGACGTGGGGCAGGTTCTGCAGGCCCGACAGGCCGTTGTTGCCGCGCAGTCCGCTGTCATTTTGGAACAGATACAGCGCCAGCGCCAAAGTCATCGCCTGAGTCAGGATCGACAGGTAAACACCGGTGACGCGGCTGCGGAACGCCAACCAGCCAAAGATCAGCGCCAGAATACCGGGGACGGCCACGACGAGGATCAGTTGCAGGGTCAGGCTGTGCGCAAAGCTCCAGATCAGCGGGAAGTCAGAGCTGCCGACCACGCCGAAAATCTGCGTGGCGATGGCGTCGCTGATCTCTGTCTCGGTCGGCGGAATGGTCTGGTTTTCAAGGCTGCGCAGGACGACCTCTTTGGTGCGTTCGTACATCAGCCACATGCCGATCATGTAGCCGCCAAGGCCAAAGAAGGCGAAGTGCCCGAGGCTCAGGATGCCCGCATAGCCCCAGATCACGTCCATCGCGATGGCCACGAGGCACAGGCACAGGGTCTTGCCCAATGTTTTCACAAAGCTGGTCGAGACAAGGCCAGAGCCGTACGCTTCGGAGAAGACCGTAATTGCCAGCGTGAACAGGGCAAGCAGGGCCAGAAAGACCAGCATGGTCGGGTGGTTTTTGAGGAAAGACTTACCCATCGGATCAATCTCCTGCGGCGCGGCCCTTGAGGGCAACGATCCCTCGGGGGCGGAACTGGATGAAGATAATGATAAAGATGATCATGAAGGTCTGAGCCGCCAAAGTGTTGGACGGGTTCAGCCATTCGATCCCCTTTTGCAGTGTGCCGATCATGGCCGCACCAGCTAGGGTGCCCCAGATGTTGCCGACGCCGCCAACCACAACGGTCATGAAGCTTTGAACGATGTAGTCGTTGCCGAGCTCCGAGGTCACTTTGGCGAATAGGCCAATCGCGACGCCTGCAATACCTGCGATGCCAGAGCCGAGGCCGAAGGTCAGCATGTTCACCTTGTCAGGGTTAATGCCCATGGACGACGCCATACGCGGGTTTTGCGTGACGGCGCGGGTTTCGAGGCCCAAGCGGGTCTTCTTCATGATGAAGAGGAACAGGAACAGGAAGCACAGAGCCAAGACGAAAATCGCGATGCGGATATAGCTGATGGATACCACATCGTTCAGCACCCACGCGCCATCCAGCCAACCGGGGGCGGTCAGGGGACGGGCTTGGGTGCCAAAGATGTTCTTGGCCAACTGCTGCAGCGCGATCGAGATGCCGAAGGTCGCCAGCAGGGTTTCCAAGGGGCGGTGATAGAGCTTGCGGATGACCAGACGCTCCATCGCGACACCGGCGGCAAAGGTGATCACGAATGCCAGCGGCAGCGCCACGACCAGCGACAGGGTGTGGTTCGGGATGACCTGTTGAACCACGTAGCCTGTGTAGGCGCCCATCATGATGAATTCGCCATGGGCCATGTTGATCACGCCCATCACACCAAAGGTGATGGCCAGACCGATCGCGGCAAGGAAGTAGATCGACGCCAGTGATAACGCGTCCAGCCCAAGGTCCGCGGCTTGGTTCAGGCCGACGTTCAGATCGATGGCCTTGAGTGCCGATTGAGCGGCTTTGGTCACATCGCCGTTGGGCTCGTTGTAGGCGTCGTAGATAACATGGGTGCGCAGTTTCTCGTCCACCTCTTCGGCAGAAACGAAGGGGGGCACGGTGCCTGCGGCAGCCAGAGCGCGATAGGCTTCGTCGCGGGCTTCAGGTGTATCGAGATCCGCAACGGGTACGCCGCCGACCTGACCATCCACGATGTTCGCGGCAAGGATATCTTTGATCGCAGCGGGGGTCAGGCGCTTCGTTGCATAGCCAGCCTCGACCAGCGCGGCATAGGCCTCATCGCGCGAGATATCTTCGCCAAGGCGCATGACGTGGGCCACATTTTCGCCTGCAGGGATCACGTCGCTGACCTTGCGGGTCGTCGCGAGCAAGGGGTTCAGTGCCGCACGCACTTCGAGGTTCAGATCGCCTGAAACGCCTTCGATCGCTTCGATCTGGGCTTGGGGCGTGTCGGCAAAGGCGATCGACAACAGCTTGACCAGACGCTCTTTGCGGGCGCGAATGGCGCGGTTCTCTTCGCCCTCGATCGAGGCTTGGAGCGGCGCAAGATGACTTTCTTCGGGGCGGCGTGCGATGGACTCCAGTGCCTCAAGGCGGCGAGTCTCGTTCGGGTCGGACAGCTGAAACTGGACCAGTGCGCTAGAAATCAGACGGCGGACGCCCGCGTTGGGCTTCAACTGATCAGCGGCGGATTTGTCTGTCTCGGGCAGCTCTTCGCCAGTGTCCACGTCGATCAGCGTCAGGGCGTCGCCGCTGGTGGTGCCGATATAGAACAGGCCATCTTCGGTGCGCTGCCAAAGGTTCTTGGCTTCCCAAGCCTGCAACATACGCTGGGCCTGATCCAGGCCACTGGCTGCGATATCGTCAATCGCCGGAGAGATGGTTTTGCGAGAAGGTTTTTCGATCAGCGCGCGGTGCTCTTGCAGGATGTCTTGCAAAGGCCCCTCGGCATGACCGACCGAGGCCCAAGCCAGCACGGCAAGGCACGCAAAGAACAGTCGTTTCATGGAAAAAGCCGCCGGTTTTTGAGGAGGGCGTAAGGGGTCAGAGGGGGCACGTGGCCCCCTCTGGATCGTTCGATCAGATTAGTAGTTCGATTCGATCTGAACGCAGGTTTGGGTCTCGGTGTTGTACATACCGCAGCCCAGATCTTTCCAATCCGACTCCAGAACAGCCGAAGCGGGCAGGAAGTCGGTCCATGCGTCGCCAGCAACCGGCTCGGTCTGGCTGATGATGTCGAACTGACCGTCTGCGCGGATTTCGCCGATCAGAACAGGCTTCGCGAGGTGGTGGTTGGTGCCCATGACTGCGGTGCCGCCAGTCAGGTTCGGGAACTCTTGGCCCCACATTGCTTCGCGCACGGCGTCAACGTCGGTGGTGCCAGCGTCGGTCACAGCGTTCACCCACATGTTGAAGCCGATGTAGTGTGCTTCCATGGGGTCGTTGGTGACGCGTGCTTCGTCGCCGATAAAGGCGTGCCACTGCTTGATGAACTCTGCGTTGGCTTCGGTTTCTGCCGACATGAAGTAGTTCCATGCTGCCAGGTGACCCACGAGGTTCGAAGTGTCGAGGCCCGACAGTTCTTCTTCGCCAACCGAGAATGCAACGACGGGGATGTCGTCAGCCGAAATGCCCGCTGCTGCCAGTTCTTTGTAGAAGCCGATGTTCGCATCGCCGTTGATGGTCGAGATCACGCCAACCTGCTTGCCGTCTGCACCCAGTGCGACAACGTCGGAAACGATCTTGGACCAGTCCGAGTGACCGAAGGGTGTGTAGTTGACGAAGATGTCTTCGGCCGCGATGCCCTTACCTTCGAGATAGGACTCGAGGATGTTGTTTGTGGTGCGGGGGTAGACATAGTCGGTGCCGAGCAGAGCGAACTTCTCTACACCCAGTTCGTCGAGGAAGTAGTCAACCGCAGGGATCGCCTGCTGGTTCGGAGCCGCACCGGTGTAGAACACGTTCTTCGAGGACTCTTCGCCTTCGTACTGAACGGGGTAGAACAGCAGGCCGTTCAATTCTTCGATGACGGGCAGAACCGATTTACGCGACACCGAGGTCCAGTTGCCAAAGATGACGTCAACTTCGTGCACGGTCAGCAGCTCGCGCGCTTTTTCAGCGAACAGGGGCCAGTCGGACGCAGGGTCAACGACGACCGCTTCGAGTTCACAACCCAAGACGCCGCCTTTTTCGTTCTGAGCTGCCACCAGCATTTCCATGGTGTCTTTCAGAGTGGTCTCCGAAATGGCCATGGTGCCCGAGAGCGAGTGCAGAACGCCAACCTTGATCGGGCCGTCCGCGGGGCAATCCTGTGCCAGAGCGGGCGAAGCGATGGTGCTGGCCAGAAGTACAGTACGCAGGGCGGTTTTGATGTTCATCATACCTTTTCTCCAGCAGAGCACGGCTGACGGCCTTGTTTGATGTGGCCGGTTCCCTTAGCGATGCCCTGCAACTTGAGTTGCACTAAGTGTGGCGGTTGTTTGATTGCAGTCGTTCGGCCGCCACACACCCTTGTGAGAAGTCTCACCTGTTGGTGTCGGAATTGGTTGCCGCTTGGTCGCTTGATTGAAAGTGCTGGTTCCCAACTTCGTGAGGGAACGCGGTTATTTGATTAATTAGTGTGCGATTATGTTGTTGATTGCCCATTTGTTAATCTAAAATAATGAGACCCATGCTGATTTGACGTGCACATCTGGCATCTTGTCGGTCAAACTGCCTATCCAGAGAGCAAGTTTTTTACCGGAAGAAAAAAGATCACCTGTCTCGACACCATATCCAATACGCAGCCTCGATCGCACGGGACGTTGCAGATTACCTCCAAGGCATTGGGGCGCGGGGCTTCTTCTTTGGGAACCTTGCGTCAGCAGGGCTCTGCCAAGTTTCTATCGGTCTCGCGCCGTGATGCTGTCGAAGGCGTCGTCATTAATACGTCGGGTGGGATCACGGGCGGGGATACGCTGCGGATCGACGCGCACGCAGGTGCCGATTCGACGCTGCGACTCACCACGCAAGCGGCAGAGCGAATCTATCGCAGCAGTGACCAGACCGCTGGGTCCGTGACCACGCGCTTGTGTGCAGAGCCTGGATCCAGGCTGGATTGGCTGCCGCAAGAGACCATTCTGTTCGACAATGCTTATCTGCGCCGAAGTCTAGAGGCCTCGATCACCAGCGACAGTCGCTTCCTCATGGTAGAGCCCGTTTTGTTCGGTCGTCTCGCGATGGGTGAGACGGTGCAGCAGGCGCAACTGTCCGACCGCATCACCATCACCAGAGACGATAAAGTGCTGTTCCGTGATGCAACTCTGTTGCGCGGGGACATCGCGAGCCAGCTTGACCGGCCCGGTGTTGGAAATGGCGCTCGCGCGATGGCCTTTGTCCTGTACGCTGCCCCTGATGCCGAAGCTTACCTTGACCGGATTCGTGATCTGCTGCCCAACACTGCTGGTGCCTCTTTGGTCGCCGAGGGGGCGCTCGTGATGCGCTTTCTGGCCGCCGACGGTTTTGGCCTGCGCCAATCGCTTTTGCCTGTTCTCGATTTACTGACGGGTAACGATCTTCCACGTTCATGGAGACTATAGAATGAACCTCACGCCTCGCGAAAAAGACAAGCTGCTGGTGGCTATGGCCGCCGAGGTCGCGCGCAAGCGTCTGTCCCGCGGTGTTAAACTGAATCACCCCGAAGCGATTGCCCTGATCACCGACGCGGTTGTCGAAGGCGCGCGCGATGGCCGCTCGGTCGCAGATTTGATGCAAGCCGGTGCCGAAGTCATCACCCGCGAGCAGTGCATGGATGGGATCGCCGAAATGATCCACGAAGTGCAGGTAGAGGCCACCTTTCCTGACGGGACCAAGCTGGTCACCGTCCACAACCCTATTCGCTAACTTCCCGATCAGAGGACATTTATCATGAAACGTTTTGTTGCTCCCTTGGCCGTTCTTCTGACCGCGACTGCTGCTCAGGCTCACAACGATGGCATCCACATGCATCCCCACGGCACCGAAAACTGGCTGCCCGTTGCGGTCGCGTTGGGCATCATCGCGCTGGCTGCGGTTGCATGGAAGGCGCGCCAATGATCCCCGGAGAACTTTTTCCCGCCGAAGGGGACCTGACCCTGAACGCGGATCGCGAGGCGATCACCCTGATGGTTGCAAACACAGGTGACCGCCCCGTTCAGGTCGGCAGCCACTACCACTTTGCGGAAACCAATCCTGCGCTCGACTTTGACCGCGCCGCTGCGCGCGGCATGCGTCTGGACATCGCCGCAGGGACCGCCGTCCGTTTCGAGCCGGGCCAGCGCCGCGAAGTGCAACTGATCCCAGTGGGCGGTGCCCGCAAAATTTATGGCTTCAATCAGCAGATCATGGGCGAGCTTGAATGAACAACCCCTTCCCGGACCCGTTCAAATTATTCAGTGCACAGATGTATGTCACTGCCATGGCCATTGAGGCCTCTGCCGTGATCGGAATGCGAATGCTGGGTATGTCGGGTCTGTGGGCGGTGCCAAACAGCGAAAACAGCCGCATGATCAGCGAAAAACAAGTCGCTTTTGCCAAGTCCAGCCAAAAGGCGTTTATCGCCGCCATGAGCGGAAAAACTGCTGACGTCGTGATGATGGAAGCCGCGAAGCCTTTGCGCCGCCGGACCTCTGCCAACCACAAACGCCTGACCCGCCTCGGTCCGAAGACTTTCTAGGAGTTTCCTATGCCCGCAACGATTAAACGCTCCGATTACGCAGCGATGTTCGGCCCGACCACGGGCGATCGTCTGCGCCTAGCCGACACTGATCTGATCATCGAGGTCGAGCGCGACCTGACCGCCGAAGCCGTTGGTGCCGCCCGCACCGGTGGCGATGGCCCCAACGCTGCGATCTACGGCGAAGAGGTGAAGTTCGGCGGAGGCAAAGTCATCCGTGACGGTATGGGCCAAGCCCAGACTACGCGCGCTGACGGTGCCGTTGATACCGTGGTCACCAATGCGCTCATTGTAGACTGGACTGGCATTTACAAAGCGGATGTTGGCCTCAAGGATGGGCGGATTCACAAGATCGGCAAGGCGGGTAACCCTGACACCCAACCTGGCGTCAACATCATCGTTGGCCCCGGCACCGAGGTCATCGCGGGCGAAGGTCGCATCCTGACCGCAGGCGGGTTCGACAGCCACATCCATTATATCTGCCCCCAGCAGATCGAGGACGCCCTGCATTCCGGCCTGACCACTATGCTTGGCGGCGGCACTGGCCCCGCGCACGGCACGCTGGCAACCACCTGTACCCCCGGCCCTTGGCATATTGGCCGGATGCTGCAATCGGCGGATGCCTTCCCGATGAACCTTGCCTTCGCGGGCAAGGGTAACGCGTCGCTCCCTGCGGCTCTTGAAGAACAGATCAAGGCGGGTGCTTGCGCCTTGAAGCTGCACGAGGACTGGGGCACCACCCCCGGCGCGATCGATTGCTGCCTTGGCGTGGCCGATGCGATGGACGTTCAGGTGATGATCCACACGGACACCCTGAACGAATCCGGCTTTGTTGAGCATACCGTTAAAGCCATGAAGGGTCGCACCATCCACGCCTTCCACACCGAAGGTGCGGGCGGTGGTCACGCCCCCGACATCATCAAAATCTGCGGCGAAGAGCATGTTCTGCCCTCGTCCACCAACCCGACCCGCCCCTTCACGGTGAACACGCTCGAGGAACACCTCGACATGCTCATGGTCTGTCATCACCTTGATAAATCGATCCCCGAAGACATCGCCTTTGCCGAAAGCCGCATCCGCCGCGAAACCATCGCCGCCGAGGACATCCTGCACGACATGGGCGCGTTCTCGATCATCGCGTCGGACAGTCAGGCTATGGGGCGCGTCGGCGAGGTGCTGATTCGCACATGGCAGACCGCCGACAAGATGAAGAAGCAGCGTGGTCGCCTGCCCGAAGAAACCGGCGACAACGACAACTTCCGTGTCCGCCGCTACATCGCCAAGTACACTATCAATCCTGCGATTGCGCATGGCATCGGCCACCAGATCGGCAGCATCGAAGAAGGCAAGCGCGCCGACCTCGTGCTGTGGAACCCCGCATTCTTTGGCGTGAAGCCCGAGATGGTCTTGATCGGTGGCAGTATTGCGATGGCCCAGATGGGCGATCCCAACGCCTCAATCCCGACGCCGCAGCCGGTCTATTCGCGCCCGATGTTCGGCGCCTATGGCCGTGCGGTCGAGAACTCGGCGGTTATCTTCGTGTCCGAGGCCGCCCAAGCGGACGACATCGGCAAGAAGCTGGGGATATTCAAGCAGACCGTCGCGGTGCAAAACACCCGCGGCATCGGAAAGAGCGATCTGAAGCTGAACACCGCCCTGCCCAAGGTCGAGGTGAACCCCGAAACCTATGAAGTCCGCGCAGACGGCGAATTGCTGACCTGTCAGCCCGCCGAGTCCCTGCCGATGGCCCAACGTTACTTCCTGTTCTAAGACTATGATCGTCGCAAATACCTACCATAACCACACCCACGGCACTCCGGCTGCCCGCATTTCCCTGACTTACGAGGCGCGCTTCCTGCGCCGCCGCGTGCTGGTCACGGACGACGGGCTCGAATTCCTGCTGGACCTCGAACAGACCACCTCTTTGGATCATGGCGGTGCCCTGATCCTTGAGGACGGTCGCGAGATCGAAATCGTTGCTGCTCCTGAAACCCTGCTGCAAGTGCGCGGGGAGCATCTGGTGCGGTTGGCATGGCACATCGGCAACCGCCACACGCCCTGCCAGATCGAAGAGGATCGCCTGCTGATCCAGCCCGACCACGTGATCCAAGATATGCTGGGGAAACTGGGGGCCGATGTGGCCGAAGTCACCGAGCCCTTCACCCCCGAAGGTGGGGCCTATGGTCACGGACGCACCCATTCCCATGCGCACTGACGCCACGATCCTGCTGGCCCAATGGCTCTCGCCTGCCTTTCCGGTGGGCGCGTTCGCCTATTCCAGCGGGCTCGAGTCGGCTGTGGCGGGTGGCCTGACCGTCGATGGATTGCAGGACTGGCTGGCGGATTTTCTGGTCCACGGCACGGGACGGTCGGACGCGATCCTGATCCGCGCCGCTGCCGAAACCGACAATGCCGCCGAGGTGGACGAGGTCGCCCGCGCGTTTTGCGCCAGTCGGGAGCGGTTGCTGGAGACCGAATCCATCGGCCGTGCGTTTTGCCTGCAGTTGGCGAATGTTTGGAATTTGCCCGTAGCAAACCTGAGCTACCCGGTTGCCTTGGGGCAGGGGCTGCGGGCGCTGGACTTGCCGGTCGATCTGGCGATCCAGATGTACCTGCACGCTTATGTCTCTAATATGATCGCGGCGGCGCAACGCTTGATGCCGCTGGGGCACACGAATGGCCAGCGCATCCTGACGGACCTGACGCCGCTCTGCGCAGAAGTTGCCGAAGAAACCAAAGGGTTGGGGTGCGATGACATCACCAGCCAATGCTTTGCCGCCGACATCGCGGCCATGCAGCACGAAGTACTAAGTCCAAGGATTTTCCGCACATGAGCAAACGGAATGGCCCGCTGCGGGTCGGGATCGGGGGTCCTGTCGGCGCCGGCAAGACCAGCCTGACCGCCGCCCTGTCCAAGCGCCTCAAAGACACGCATTCGATCGGAGTGATCACCAACGACATCTACACCCAAGAGGATGCCGAGGCCTTGATGCGCATGCAGATCCTGCCGCAGGACCGCATCATCGGCGTGGAAACGGGCGGCTGCCCGCACACGGCGATCCGCGAGGATGCGTCGATCAACCTTGCCGCTGTTGCCGAAATGCAGGAACGCCATCCCGACGTGGAAATCGTTCTGATCGAGAGCGGTGGCGATAACCTGTCGGCGACTTTCAGCCCCGAACTGGCGGACGTGACCATCTATGTAATCGATGTCGCCGCGGGCGAGGAAATTCCGCGCAAAGGTGGCCCCGCCATCACGCGCTCGGACATTCTGGTGATTAACAAGACGGATCTGGCCCCCCATGTGGGCGCATCGCTCGAGGTCATGGACCGAGACGCCACCCGCGTCCGTAAAGGCCTGCCCTTTGTCTTCGCGTCTGTCCGCAAGGAAGAGGGTGTGGATCAGGTCGTGGAGCTGCTGTCGAAAATTGGCGGGTTTTGAAAAACGAAAAAGGGCCGCCCTCGGGCGACCCTTTCGAAACCTGTCTAGGTTCCTGAATTAGCGACGGATGCCCAGACGCTTGATCAGGTCCTGGTAACGTGCTTCTTCTTTGCCCTTCAAGTAGTCCAGCAGCTTGCGGCGCTGAGCAACCATCATCAGCAGACCACGACGCGAGTGGTTGTCTTTCTTGTGGGTTTTGAAGTGCTCGGTCAGGGTGGTGATACGCGAGGTCAGGATAGCAACCTGTACTTCGGGCGAACCGGTGTCGCCTTCTTTGGTTGCGAATTCTTTGAGAATGCGTGCTTTTTCTTCAACAGTGATCGACATCGGGGTCTCCTGTTAGGTTAAGGGTTATGGCTCAGGCCGGGATGTCGTCCAGCAAGGCCCTTGGAGATATCCGCAACAGCGGATGCGTGCTGTTACGCGATTCTGTCTGAAAAATAAAGGCTCTTTGTCAGGCGAATGCGTGAAGCCCGAAAGACGCAGCTTCGCGCGCGCTAAGCAGGATCACGTCATCCTCTGTCAGACTGGTGCTATCTGTCTTTGCCACCACTGTACCGTCAACGCGAATGCACCGCATTCCATCTTCGCCTAGGCCTTGATCCAGACTGAGGGTTGGCGTGTCTTCGTCCATGCTATCGTCGTACAGCACAAAGAGATCGTCCTCTTTTGCGTCGAAATCTTGAATGATGGCGGGTGCTGTTTCGTCACTGATTTCCTCGGACAGCTCTATTGCGTAGATGTCGCTGCCGTCTCCGCCATGGAAGTAGTCGCCCATGCCGCCGATCAGCGTATCATCCCCAAGGCCCCCATTCAGAAAATCCAGATCATCGCTGCGATCGACGATCACATCGTTGCCTTGGCCGCCAAAGAGTGCATCGCTCCCGCCGCCGCCAACCAGAGTATCATCCCCCAAGCAGCCGGAAAGTTGATCGTCGCCCCCTGAGCCGCGGAGCAGGTCGTTATCTGGGCCGCCGTTCAGGCTATCGGTCCCCGAACCACCCACCAAAGTGTCGCCGCCTGTCATACCACTCAGGACATCTTCGTGCTGACCGCCATCAAGCAAGTCGTCTCCGTCGCCGCCAGAGAGTGTGTCGGTGCCATCACCCCCCAACAAACTATCTGCGCCTGATTGCCCGTTCAGGCTGTCGTTCCCAGCGTGGCCGGACATCAGATCGTCGCCGTCAGAGCCAACCAGTTGCTCAGAGGCACTGCCGCCATCCAGCGTGTCGTCATCTGCGCTGCCGGTCAGAATATCGCCGGACTCTGGCGTTTCGGCGCGTAATTCTTCGGTTTCGTCTTCGGTGCTATCATCCGGCTCTGCATCGACCTGACCGGTCTCGGGCATTACCGTCATGGCCCCGACCATCAGGGCACCAAGTAAACTGGCCAGCATCAGCATTTCGGCCTCCTACACATGAACAGTGTTGAAGCTACTCTGGAACGCTATGGAATCGCAGTGTTTTTCGAGAAACCGGTTAACAGTTGATTAGTTGCGAGAGTCTTCAGGCATTTCTTGCATGATCTCTGTCGCGATCTGTGCGGCATAGTCCCCGATCAGTGGGACGAATTCGATCTTGGACAGCCAGAAACCAACGAAGGAAACAAGAATCGTCGCCCCCATGACCGAACCCAGCCCAAACGAAATCCCGCGCAAAAACTGGTAAAACATCATTTTGCGGTAGCTGTCGTGGACGCGCAGGAACTTGTGGTTGTTCAGGCGCTCAATCTCTTGGCGCAGCTGTGCGGTTTCTGTCTGACTCATTTCTGGCTCCAAAGAACGGGCTGTACGTTATATGCAATATACAAGGGGTGCTTGGGGTGGCCAGCTTTGCTAAGTCCTAGGTGGAACAGGGGCCGACCTGTTGCGCGAAGTAGACGCTCGACTTCGGGGCCTCTGTTCAAATGGGCGCCATGTGTCCCCCAAGCGCAGACGATCTGGTCCGCCTGTAGGGCGCCGTCATGGATTGCTTGGTCATTGTAAGGGCCTATTGGGTCTGCTGCCGCTCGCATCGCCTTGGGGTCGGTATCACGCCACGCAAAGATGTTGGTGACTTCAAAGCTGCCAAAGCCCAGAGTGCGCGCGCGCCGTTCGCAGCGTTCAACCGTGGGGTCGTTTTGAACCTCGGTGGCGGTAGAGGGGTTCAGCATGACGAAAAGAGCGCGTTTGCCGTCAGGGTCCCACGTCCGAGTCAGGCTGTAGCGATAGCGTTCGCAATCTGAATATGTGGCGACCGAAGGTGCGTCGTCTTTGATATGGGTCCGTGTCAGCATAGCGCTGTAGTGCAGGCAAACGCGCAGAAATTGCAACGCGAATGTTGCTTTGTGCCTCTGGGCGCAAAGTGTCTCGGATTTCCGCTTTTTTGAAATGTCTCCCTAAAAAGCGGGATCAGCGTGCCGATTACCTTGATGGGCCGACTCACGCCCATGGAGTAATGGATGGAACTTTTGATGCTGCTTGGTTTGGGCGGCGCTCTCTCGGGCTTAGTGCTTGGGTGGGACGGCGGCCTGAGCATGCTCGCGCGAACTGGTTTGCGCGAGGCGGATGAGGAGTCCCTGAACGAAGGCGAAGACACACAAGATGTCGAGCCTGTTGGACCGTTCGAAGTCTCCAGCATGGAAGATTTCCTGTCTGGGGCCCATGACGACGAAATCTACGTCACAGCCGAAGATGATGCGACAGGCAATTGGACCTATGCTGCCCGCACTGACTTGGACAACTTGCTGTCTGGCCAAGATGAAATGGCGTGGTTTTACGAGTCGGATGACCGCTCTGATCCCGAAAACGGCTTTGCTGCGGCCAAGGACAGTGATGCTCTGCTACAGGTCGATAGCGGTGATGGCGACGACTATATTGAGGTTTGGGGCCATGCCGCGACAGAGATCGTCACAGGCGCTGGCGCTGACACCGTCTATATTTGCGACGGCTCAGGATACACCGTTCTTCACGTCGAGGATGATGACACGGCCTATCTCTGCGATGACTGGACGGGCTATGTGATGGGAACGGGCAATGCCTCGGTCTATGGCGGCGCTGGTGTCGATGTGATCCGAATGTCAGGCGACTCAAGCGGTTCGAATGTGCAGGCGGGTGACGGGAATGACGACCTGATAACCGGGGGTGGTGGCATCCTGAACGGAAACCAAGGGGACGACACCCTCGTCGCGAACGGCGATAATGCGGTTCTGCGCGGCGGTACCGGGAATGACCACATCACGTCTTATGGGGCGAATACCATCATCGGTGGCTCTGGCAACGACACCGTCATGCTTGGCGACGACTTTGTCGAGCACAGCTATATCGGTGACGATATGGGCGTGACTACCTACACCCGTGTCGCGGATGTGAGCTTGGGCGGGAACGGCGCTGCCGATGATGCCCACGGCGATGATGGTGATGATATCATCAATTATATCGACGCTGGCGATACGATCACCGGCGGGCACGGGACGGACACATTTAGCGCGATTGCGGGTGACGAAGCGTCGGTGATTACGGATTTCCGGCCCGGGCAAGAGACCCTGACGATCTACGGCACGGGCGGGACTATGATCACTCACGGGAGCGGTACGCTGGTGGGTAAGCTCTCTGACGCCGGGCTGGATCAGATGATGCAGGAGGACGACACGTATGACCTAAGTGGTCGTGTGTCCTCGGCCTTTGATGAGGAGAGCGGTGCGACGACCATCCTGATCGATGATCAGCCCGCTGTCGTTCTGGAAAACTGCAGCTGGGTGACGGTCGGCTACGTGAATGGCGGTGACGACACCGTTTACGGGCTGGATGGGCAGCCCTTGGCCGAGGGCCTCCGGGCGAATGTCGTCGTGAAAGTGCACGAAAACATCACCCAGATTTCCCAGATCGGCTGACGCTTAGTCCAGATTGAACACGCGCACGGGATGCAGGTTGCCGGACTTAAAGGTGCCGACGGCCAGCGCCTTGCCTTCGTAGCTGGCCCAAACCTCTTCGCCGTATTCAACGCCCGATGCGATCACCATGCCGGGGTTGCCGTTCTTCAGACGCACGGCGCCTTCGGGGGTGGCGGTCACTTCGGTCATGTCATCAAGGCCGGCTTCTACGGGTAGCAGGAACTCGTCCAACTCGGGCGTGCGCGCTCTTTCTTCAATCTGCTCTAGCGTCACACCGTCTTCGGCGGCATCAAAGGGACCGGACCAGATGCGGCGCAGGCGCTGCACGTGGCCATGGCAGCCCAGCTTTTCGCCCAAATCGCGCGCGATCGAGCGGACATAGCCACCCTTGCCGCAGGTCATTTCCAGAACCACGTGGTCCGCGTCGGGACGGTCCACCAGCAGCAGTTCCTCGACGAACAAGGGGCGGGCTGCCAGTTCCACGTCTTCGCCATCGCGGGCCAGTTTATAGGCGCGCTGTCCGTCGATCTTCACAGCGCTGAATTTGGGGGGGACCTGCATGATGTCGCCGACAAAGCCGAACAGGGCTTCTTTGATCTCGTCATCCGTCGGGCGATTGGCCGAGGTCGCGATCACTTGGCCTTCTTCGTCGTCGGTATTGGTGGCCGCGCCAAGGGTGACTGTGAACTCATAGGCCTTCATGGCATCGGTGATGTAGGGCACGGTTTTGGTCGCCTCGCCCAATGCCACGGCCAGAACGCCGGTTGCATCGGGATCAAGGGTGCCCGCATGGCCCGCCTTGTTCGCGTTAAAGGCCCATTTGACCTTGTTCACCACAGCGGTCGAAGTCATGCCTGCCGGTTTGTCGATCACCAGCCAGCCCGAAATATCGCGGCCTTTTTTCTTGCGTGCCATAGTGGTCCCTACTGTCTGCCAAGGTCGGCGGACCTACCCCAGCGACCGGCTTTGGTCAATCGTCTGCTGGCACCACTGTGCCGACAATCGGTCCCATCGGGAACCCCCCGTCGTGCCGGTTCAATTCCGGCGCGTAAAGGCGCGAGATATTCCCGTCAAAGTACAGGGCATTAGGGGTCTTGAGCGCGTCGCGGAACAGGCTGCTGAATTCGTGGAACGTGACAGTGTTGTTCGAGATGACGAAATACGCCGTCTTGCCGTCTTCGGTCGTGCCGACGCCATTGCGGATGTAACGCGAATCCGAGTCCTTCAGGAAACGGGGGTGCAGTTCGCCGTTGATCACCAGCATCGGGCCGGATTGGTTGGCATCGCGGCAGGTCGGCTTTTCCTCGGCGTAGCGCAGGGTTTCATAGACCTGTGCGCTGCCATCGTTCAGGCAGAGCACGCCGTTCGGGAGCATGCCAAAGTTGCCCGGTCCCGCGTTGGGGATCACGCGCATCTCTTCTTTGCCATTCTCGACATAGTGACCGACGGGAGCGCGGTTGGGGTGGTACATGCCCGCGTTCATGGCAAAGCCAAGCTGCATGCCCTTGGCCTTGAGGCCGTTGTCCAGTTTGCGGAACTGGCCCCAGATGTTGCCTTCCCCGTCGTTCAGGAACAGGCGGACGTCTTCTTGGGTCAGATCGACCGCGCAAAGGGTGTAGTCATTGCCCTGATACTCAAGATCACGGCAATCAGAGGCAGGCGCCGCAATCGCGCTGCTCATCAGGATCGCGGCTGCAAGAAGCAGTCGGCGCATCACTCCTCCAGATCGCGGCGGACGGTATCCTGATCGAACAGGCGGCGCGTCTCGTCCATCTGGTCAAAGGTTTCGTCCAGACGGAAGCGCAGGTCGGGCGTGTATTTCAGGTTGGTGACCTTGCCGATGGCACGGCGCAACTCGTTCTTGTTGCGGGCCAGCAGTTCGACCACCTGATCCTGACCCTGACCGCCCAAAGGCATGACATAGGCCGTAGCGATCTTGAGGTCGGGCGATGTCCGCACCTCGCCCACGCTGACCGACAAACGGTTCAGGTCAGGGTCGTGGATATCGCCCCGTTGCAGCACCTCTGACAGGGTGCGTCGGATGAGTTCGCCCACGCGCAGCTGACGCTGCGAAGGTCCGGGGCCTTCGGAGAATTTGTTCTTAGCCATAGTGCGCATCTAATCCTTTGACCGCGCCATGCCAAGCAGCCTTTGCCAAAGCAGCAACTCTCGGCTAGTCACACCTGCATCATATCAGAAAAGGACGCGGGTTATGTCGGAAAGCATCGGTATTGTCATCACAGGCGCATCGGGCCGTATGGGGCAGATGCTGGTCAAAACCGTGAACGAGCGTGACGGCGTCCATCTGGCAGGTGCTGTCGAGCGTGCGGGCCATGACTGGGTCGGTCAGGACCTGGGCGTTCTGTTGGGCGGCACTGAAAGCGGTGTGATCGTGTCGGACGATCCTGCAGCGGCCTTTGCAGGGGCGCAGGCAGTGATCGATTTCACGGCTCCAGCTGCGACGATTTCCTTTGCCAAAACAGCGGCTGTGGCGGGCGCGGCCCACATCATCGGCACCACCGGCTTCACCGAGGACGACCTGAATGCGCTTGCCGAAGCTGGGCAGGGCGGCGTCACCATCCGCGCGGGCAACATGAGCCTTGGTGTGAATCTGCTGGTGCAGCTGACCAAGAAGGTCGCGGCAGCCCTAGACGAAGATTTTGACATCGAAGTGATCGAGGCGCACCACCGCCGCAAAGTCGACGCGCCTTCGGGCACAGCGTTGATGTTGGGGGAGGCTGCCGCCGAAGGT
This sequence comes from Donghicola eburneus, assembly GCF_900115865.1. Lineage (GTDB taxonomy): Bacteria > Pseudomonadota > Alphaproteobacteria > Rhodobacterales > Rhodobacteraceae > Donghicola > Donghicola eburneus. The sequence goes on from NZ_FOXY01000004.1 coordinate 379,230, forward strand.
CGCGGTGTGGCGCTGAAAGACGTTGAGGACCGAGCCCGCGATGGCATCACCGGAGAGCGCAAGCGCGGTGATATCGGCTTCAGTGTGATTCGCGGTGGGGACATTGTTGGCGAGCACGACGTGCTGTTCGCCGCTGATGGAGAGCGCATCACCCTGCGCCACGTTGCCACTGATCGCGGCGTTTTCGCCCGCGGTGCGATCAAAGCGGCGCTCTGGGCACAGGGGAAAGATGCCGGCGATTATGATATGCTGGACGTGCTGGGGCTGTGAGTCGCCCGTTCACCGAATGGTGAACCCGATGTGAAAACCAAAGCGGCCTCTGAGACGTTTCCTTATGAACAGGTGAACGGAGGCCGCGATGAAGACCAAAGCCATACTCTCTGCTCTTGCCCTCTGCGCGATGGCAACGGGCGCCTCTGCGGAACTGCAGGTGGTCAAAGACCAGAGCGCATTCCTGAATCTGGTCAAGGGGCGTGATCTGACCCGTCTGGGGATCACACTACAAGTCTCTGAAAACGGTGAAATCACAGGCCGCGCCTTTGGAAAACAGGTGTCTGGCGCGTGGCAATGGCACGACAGCTACTTCTGCCGCAGCCTGTTCTGGGGGCAGCAGGATCTGGGCAATAATTGCCAGCAGGTTGCCCTGGACGGCAACGATATCCGCTTTACCTCGGATCGCGGCGCGGGGCGCCACGCCAATTTCGGACTGGATTAATCGCGCTCAGAAATCGACCGCGATGCCTTTTTTCTCCCAGTCGCCATAGCGCACGGGTTCGGGGCCGTCGCGTCCGCCAAGCTCTGGCGGCAGGTCCAGTCCTTGGTCCTTTTTGCGGCGCTCTTCGGCTTCGGCCAGTGCCCGCTGTGCAGCAGGCGGCAGGCCACGCTTTTGCTCTTCGCTCATCTTGGTTCCTTTCCGGCTATTGTCTTGATATACGCAGCATCTGCCCACGGGCAAGATGACGGAGTGTTTCATGGACAAGAGCGGCCTCGCACCGCGCCGTACGGCGCTGTACCTGCTAGATCAGATTACCGGCGAAGGACGCCTGATGGCCGAGATGGTCGCCAGCGGTGTTCTAGAGCGTTTGGCCCCCGAAGAGCGCGCCCGCGCCCAAGGTCTGGTCATGGACACTCTGCGCGGAATGGAGCGTGCGGACCGCATGCTGCAAAAGCATCTGCGTAAAGAGCCGTCTTTGACCGTGAAGAATGCGCTGCGCCTCGGCGTGATCGAAATCTGTGCCCGCCGCGAGGCAGGGCATGGGGTCGTGAACTCTTATGTCGAACTCATCTCGCGCAATAAACGCAACGCCATGCTCAAAGGTCTGGTGAACGCCGTTCTGCGCAAGTTCACCACCGACGGGCCAGAGGCATGGGATGCCCTGCGCACCCCGCGTATGCCCAAGTGGCTGCGTGATCCGCTGGCCGAGGCTTGGGGTGCCAAGCCCATCGCCGCCATGGAAGAGGTGCAGTTTGCAGGCGCTCCGCTGGATCTAACGCCCAAAGGCGACGCTGCTGCTCTGGCAGAGCGTTTGGGCGGTGAATTGCTTCCCACGGGCTCTGTGCGTCTGCGCGATCCGGGGCAGGTGACCGCTCTGGACGGCTATGAGACAGGCGATTGGTGGGTGCAGGACGCTGCCGCAGCTGTCCCTGCGAAAATCCTGAATGCTCAATCGGGCGAAAAGGTGCTGGATCTCTGCTCTGCGCCCGGTGGCAAAACGCTGCAAATGGCCAATGTTGGCGCGAAAGTCACGGCGCTTGATATCTCCGCCGACCGTCTCAAGCGCGTCCACGAAAATCTGGAGCGCTGCGGGCTGAAGGCGAAAGTCGTCCAAGGTGACGCGCTAGAGCATGAGGGCAAATACGATGCGATCTTGCTGGACGCGCCTTGCTCGGCCACGGGTACCATCCGCCGTCACCCCGATTTGCCCTATGCCAAGGATGGCAGCGGATTCTTCTCTTTGATCGAGTTGCAAGAGGTTATGCTGGACCGTGCCCTGACACTGCTGAACCCCGGCGGGCGTCTGGTCTATTGCACCTGTTCGCTGCTACCGGACGAAGGCGAAGTCCAGATTGAAGAGCTGCTGGCGCGTAACCCAAATGTTCAAGTTGATACTGTTGCGATGGACCTGCCATGGGTTGAGGACGCTTGGCGCTCGCCCGAGGGCGGATTGCGCCTTCGCCCTGATTATTGGGCAGATCGGGGCGGTATGGACGGGTTCTACGTGGTGTGCCTGCGCTTGAATGCGTGACTTTGATCTCTACCGGATGTAGAGTCTGACTTAAAAATAGGGACGTCGAAACGGCGCCCGCATTTGCAGGCAGGCTTACAAATGGCAGAGCACCTTAGTTTGCAGGAACGACGCACGCGGACCGTGAACCACATTCACGCCCGGTTGGCTGGTTTTGGGGCCAAGGCAAACGCGTTTACGACCAGCCCCGAACCGCGCACGATCGGCTCTGTTGCGCGGGGGCGGCAGTTGCTGGCGGGGAATTTCCTGTTCGCGGGGCGCTTGATCGAAGCGCCAGATACCTCGATCTGGAAAATCCGCATGCCCACAGGGCGCTTTGCGATGGAAGTGCACGGGTGCGCCTGGCTCGATGATCTGGCGGCGCTCGGCTCGCCAGAGGCGCGCGCTGCAGCCCAGACATGGGTGCTGGAATGGATCGCGCTTTATGGTGCGGGCAAAGGAGAAGGCTGGTCGCCTGATCTAACGGGCCGCCGGATTATCCGCTGGATCAACCATGCGTTGGTCATCCTGCGCGGGGCGGAACCCAAACAGTCTCAGAAATTTTACGCAGCGCTTGCCCGACAGACGACGTTTCTGTCCCGCAGATGGCGCGCCGCCGGCGCTGGTCTGCCTCGTACCGAAGCGCTGGCGGGCCTTGTCTACGCAGGTCTCGCGCTTGAAGGCATGGAGAAGTTGGTCGGCCCTGCTGTTGATGCCTTGGCGCGGCACTGTGACAGTCATATCGATTCGAGCGGTGGTATTGCCTCGCGCAATCCCGAAGAGTTGCTCGAAGTCTTCAACCTGCTGGCTTGGGTCAAGGTTGCGCTCAAAGACTCCGGCCATCGCGTTCCGCCGTCGCTTCACGATGCGCTAGAGCGAATCGCGCCGACCCTACGGGCCTTGCGCCACGCAGACGGAGATTTGGCGCGGTTCCATGGTGGCGGTCGCGGTGTTGAAGGGCGCTTGGACCGCGCACTGGCGAACGCAAGGATCAAGGCTACGCCGCGTTCGGGTCTTGCTATGGGCTATGCGCGCCTGTCTGCGGGCCGAACCAGCGTGGTGATTGATGCCGCTGCGCCAGATACCGCACCGACCGGATTTGCCGCGCATGCCTCGACACTGGCGTTCGAACTGACTTCAGGGCGCCGCCCTATCGTGGTGAACTGCGGATCGGGCCGCGATTTTGGCGCGGACTGGCGTCGGGCAGGGCGGGCAACGCCCTCTCATTCGACGCTCAGCCTGACCGGCCTGTCCTCGTCGCAACTTGGGCCAGAGACGTGGCGCGGCGGTATTCTGCGCGAATATTTGGTCAACGCGCCCGACGATGTGCGTGCACAGATCACCCGCTCGCCAGAGGGGATGCAGTTCGAGGGTGGCCACAACGGATATGCCGAAAGTCATGGCCTGACCCACGCCCGCATGATGGACCTGAGCTTTGACGGGCGCGCTGTGGTCGGAGAGGACTTGCTGGCGACGATCGACCCCAAATCGCGCCGCCAATTCGACGCGGCGCTTGATGACACCGCGCTGACTGGGGTGCCGTTCAACATCCGCTTCCACCTTCACCCAGAAGTCGAGCCGACTCTGGACATGGGTGGGACGGCTGTGTCCATGACACTCAGAAGTGGTGAGGTTTGGGTCTTCCGCCACGATGGCGTGGGTGAATTGGCCTTACAGCCGAGTGTTTATCTGGAAAAAGGTCGGATTCGGCCCCGAACGACGAAACAGATCGTTTTATCTGCCCGCGCGATAGATTATGCGACCCGCATCCGCTGGTCTTTTGCCAAAGCACAGGATAGCGAAGGCGCGATCCGTGATCTCGCCCCTGCCACGGCCGAGACCGACTGACCGAACGCGACCTTAGGAGACCCCTCGATGCAAGACCTCGCACCCATGCGCCGTGCGCTCATTTCCGTATCCGATAAAACCGGCCTCGTAGATCTGGGCAAAGCGCTGGCCGCACGCGGCGTCGAGCTGCTGTCCACCGGCGGTACCTCCAAGGCCCTGCGCGACGCAGGTCTCGAGGTCAAAGACGTCTCCGAGATCACCAATTTCCCCGAAATGATGGACGGCCGCGTCAAGACCCTGCACCCCATGGTCCACGGTGGTCTACTGGCGCTGCGCGACAACGGCACCCACATTCAGGCGATGCAAGAACACGGCATCCCCGAGATCGACCTGCTGGTTGTGAACCTTTATCCGTTCGAGGCCGCTCTGGCCCGCGGTGCCGAGTATGACGAGATGATCGAGAACATCGACATCGGCGGTCCCGCAATGATCCGCGCTTCGGCCAAGAACCACGGTTTTACTACCACCATCGTTGATGTCGAAGACTACGACGCGCTGCTGGCAGAGCTGGAAGCCAACGACGGCAAGACCACTTACGGCTTCCGTCAGAAGATGGCGCAGAACGCATACGCCCGCACCGCGGCCTACGACGCGGCCGTGTCGAACTGGATGGCGGGCGCTGCTGGCGTCGAAACCCCGCGCCGCCGTGCCTTTGCCGGCGAAATCAAGCAGACCCTGCGTTACGGTGAAAACCCCCATCAGCAAGCGGCGTTCTACGTGGATGGCGGCAACCGCCCCGGCGTTTCGAACTTCGAACAGCACCAGGGCAAAGAGCTGTCGTACAACAACATCAACGACACCGACGCGGCTTTCGAACTGGTTTCGGAATTCCTGCCCAAGGACGGCCCTGCTTGTGCGATCATCAAACACGCGAACCCCTGTGGTGTGTCGCGCGGCGAAACTCTGAAAGAAGCGTATCAGCGCGCGTTCGATTGTGACCGCACCAGCGCGTTCGGCGGCATCATCGCCCTGAACCAGATTCTGGACGCAGAAACCGCTCTGGCGATCACTGAAATCTTTACTGAGGTTGTGATTGCCCCCGGTGCGGACGATGCGGCCAAGGAAATCTTTGCGAAGAAGAAGAACCTGCGCCTTCTGACCACCCCCGGTCTGGCAAATGCGGCGTCAGCTGGTTTGGCGTTCAAACAGGTGTCTGGTGGCCTGCTGGTTCAAGACCGCGACAATGGCATGATGACCTTCGAAGATCTGAAGGTTGTGACCAAGGTTGCGCCCACCCAGCAAGAGCTCGAAGATCTGCTGTTCGCGTGGAAAGTCGCCAAGCACGTGAAGTCGAACGCCATCGTCTATGCGAAAAATGGCGCGACTGTCGGCATCGGCGCAGGCCAGATGAGCCGCGTGGACTCGACCCGTATCGCAGCGCGTAAGAGCCAGGACATGGCCGACGTTCTGGGCCTGAAAGAGCCGACCGTGATGGGGTCTGTTGTGGCGTCGGACGCATTCTTCCCCTTCCCCGACGGTCTGCTGACCGCCGCCGAAGCGGGCGCAACGGCTGTGATCCAGCCCGGTGGCTCCATGCGTGACGACGAAGTGATTAAGGCCGCTGACGAGGCAGGCCTCGCGATGGTCTTTACCGGCCAGCGTCACTTCCGCCACTAAGAGGACAGCCATGACCCGCGCGGTAGCACAACTCTTCTGGCCTGCCTTTTGGGTGTTTCTGGCGGACCAAGCCAGCAAATACATCGTGGTCCACATGATGGAACTGCGCACCCTTGGGCAGATCGATGTGCTGCCGCCGTTCTTGCAATTCCACATGGCGTGGAATCGCGGGATCAACTTTGGCCTCTTCACCTCGGACGGGGACATGGGGCGCTGGATTCTGATCGCGATTGCGCTGGCAATCAGCATCGGCGTGATCTTTTGGACCCTGCGCACCAAGCCCGGTCGTTGGGCAACTCTGTCCGCTGGCGTGCTGGTGGGCGGTGCTCTCGCAAATGTGGTGGATCGCGTTCTTTATGGCGCGGTCGCCGATTTCCTGAACATGTCATGCTGCGGGATCAACAATCCCTATGCGTTTAATATTGCAGATATTGCTATTTTTGCTGGGGCGATCGGACTTGTGATCTTTGAGCCGAGCAAAGCACGGAAAAAGGGTGCGTGACGCCGCCCTTATCTGCTGTTAAGCGTTGAGCAAAGTAGCGGAGGTCTAGTTAGGCATGAAGCGTTTCGTGCTCGTCATTGCAGCGTTGGCTCTTGGGGCCTGCGATAACGGAAACCCCGATCGTCTGTCTCGGGGACCGGACGAATTTGCCATTGTTCCTGTGAAGCCTCTGGAAATACCTGACACAGCGGCCTTGCCCGTGCCCACCACTGGCAGTGCCAATCGGTCGGACCTGACCCCGCTCGCGGATGGTGTTGCTGCATTGGGCGGCCGGACCGAGGCCGTTGATGGTCAGTATCCTGCCGCTGATGGCGCGCTGGTCAGCTATGCTGCTCGTGGCGGCCTCTCGCCTGACATCCGCGCGGTTCTGGCAGAAGAAGACCAGATCTGGGTCAAACGTCGCCGTCGTCTGCTGGGGCCAGAGTTGCCCTACAACGAGATGCGTCTCGATCCATACGAGCTGATCGACTCATACCGTGCGCGCGGCTACCGCGTCCCGACGCCGCCGCCTCTCGAAGACGAATAATCGCGACACGGGCGGTCACAGTCCTGTCAGCCCCCTTGAATGCCTGCGGTCTTCGCGTAGCTTCCTTTGGAAAAAGGGAGCTGCCATGAAAGCCATCCTGTCCCCATTGGGCCTGACCTTCGGATTATTTGCCACGACCGCGTTGGCGCAAGCTGACGACGTGACCACCTTTACCCTTGATAATGGGATGGACGTTGTTGTGATCGAAGATCACCGCTCGTCCGCCCTGACCAATATGGTTTGGTACAAAGTTGGTGCCGCAGACGAGCCAGCAGGCAAGTCTGGCATTGCGCACTTCCTTGAACATCTCATGTTCAAGGGGACCAAGGACATGGAAGCTGGCGAATTCTCGGCCACTGTGGCGGCGAATGGTGGCACAGACAACGCTTTCACCTCTCAGGATTACACGGCGTACTACCAGAATGTGGCGGCAGACCGCTTGGACCTGATGCTGGGGATGGAGGCGGACCGCATGGTCAATCTGCGCATGACCGAGGCAGAGGTTTTGACCGAGCGTGACGTGATTCTCGAAGAGCGGAATATGCGTATTGAGAACAGCCCGCAGGCTCTGTTCTCTGAGCAAGCCGACGCGGCCCAGTACCTCAATCACGCCTATGGGATCCCCGTCATTGGCTGGCGCCAAGAGATGGAGGGTCTGACCCAAGAGGATGCGCTGTCCTTCTACCACCAGTACTATGCGCCGAATAATGCGATTCTTGTTGTCGCGGGTGATGTCGTTCCATCGGACGTCCGCGATTTGGCAGAGAAGCATTTTGGTGATCTGGAGCCGAACCCCGAACTTGGCCCCCGCATGCGCCCGCAAGAGCCCCCACAGCGTGCGGAGCGACGCCTTAGCTTTAGTGATCCGCGCATCAGTCAGCCCTACATGATCCGCAGCTATCTGGCGCCCGAACGGGACAGTGGCGACCAGCGAGAGGCGGCGGCTCTAACGCTGCTGTCGAACCTGCTAGGGGGAGATGGCGCCACGTCGTATCTGGCGACCAAACTTCAGTTCGATACCCAGACCGCCGTATACACCAGCGCGTCGTATTCTGGGGCCACACTGGATGATACCAAATTCACCTTTGTCGTTGTGCCCGCTCCGGATGTGGAGTTGTCCGAGGCTGAAGCGGCTATGGATGACGCTATCCAGGCCTTTATCGCCGAGGGACCAGACCCAGACGATCTAGAACGGATCAAGACACAGTTCCGCGCGTCCGAGATTTACGCAATGGACAGCACCAGCACCCGCGCGAACCGCTATGGGGCAGCCCTGTCGATCGGCTTGACCGTCGAGGACGTGCAAAACTGGGTGCCGACGGTGCTCGACATCACCGAAGAAGAGATCATCGAAGTGGCGAAATCCGTGCTCGAGCGCAGCAGTTCCGTCACCGGTTATGTGACGGCGGGGAATACCCCTGAAGCCGGAACAGAGGGTTAATCATGAGATTCCTTATCGCATTGTGTCTGGTCGCACTGTCGACCCTGCGCGCCACCGCTGCCGTGGACATCCAAGAAGTCGAGAGCCCGAATGGCATCAAAGCCTGGCTCGTCGAAGAGCACTCCATCCCCTTTGTCGCACTGGAACTGCGGTTCCGTGGTGGTGGAAATCTGGACGCCGAAGGCAAGCGCGGGGCGACGAACCTGATGATGGGTCTGTTAGAAGAGGGCACCGGCGACATGGACGCCCGCGCTTTTGCAAGGGCTCGGGATACACTGGCCGCCTCTTATCGGTTTAACACCAACGCGGATTCGGTCTCGATCTCGGCGCGGTTCCTAACCGAAAACAAAGAAGAGTCGATGGACCTGCTTCGTCAGGCGCTCGTCTCTCCCAGCTTCGACGAGACCGCAGTCGAGCGCGTGCGCCAGCAGGTGCTGACCGGCATTCGGAGCAGCCAAACAGATCCCAACGACATCGCCAGCCGCGCGTTTGCCGCCCAAGTTTATGGGGATCACCCCTATGCGACGGAATTCGAAGGTACCGCCGAAAGTGTTGCAGCCCTAACCCGCGAAGATATCGTGCAGGCCCACCAGAATGCGCTAACCTTGGACCGCGTATATGTGTCTGCCGTGGGTGACATCACCGCCGAAGAACTGGGGCAAATGTTGGACGATCTGCTGACTGGTCTTCCGGAGAGTGGTCCAGAACTGCCGGGAGACGCGATCCTGACCTTTGACGGCGAAACAACTGTTGTGCCGTTCGAGACGCCGCAGTCGGTCGCGCTGTTTGCGCAGCCGGGGATGAAACGGGACGATCCTGACTACTTTGCCGCGTACATCCTGAACCAAATCCTTGGTGGTTCGGGTTTTGACAGCCGCCTGATGACAGAAGTCCGCGAAAAGCGGGGCCTGACCTATGGCATCGGCAGCTATCTTGTCCCGCGCGATCATGCCGAGCTTTGGGTGGGCCAAGTCGCATCGGGCAACGACCGTATGGCAGACGCGATCAGTGTCGTGCGCGACGAGTGGGCCAAACTGGCGACCGAAGGCGTCACCGGAGAGGAGTTGGAGCAGGCCAAGACCTATTTGACTGGCGCCTATCCCCTGCGATTCGACAGCAATGCCGCCATTGCACGGATCCTCGTGGGGATGCAGATGGATGATCTGCCGGTCTCCTACGTCGAGACCAGAAATGATCGGATGAACGCAGTGACGCTAGAGCAGATTAACCGCGTTGCCTCGGAGCTGATGCAGCCGGATAAGCTGACATTTAGCGTGGTTGGTCAGCCCGCGGGCCTATGATCTGCCCTAGAGATTCGTAAGATCGCGTGCTAAGTCTTGGGGTATGACCATGAGCAGCCCCAAGATATCCACAGATCAGGCCTCTCGCCCTGTAATTCGTCAGCTTGACAGTGGCGCCATCAACCGCATTGCCGCTGGCGAAGTTGTCGAGCGGCCTGCATCGGCCGTGAAGGAGCTGGTCGAGAACGCTGTCGACGCTGGCGCGCGCCGGATTGAAGTCTGTGTGGCCGATGGCGGCAAGACCTTGATACGCGTGACGGATGACGGCTGTGGCATGTCTGCAGAGGACTTGCCATTGGCGTTGTCGCGCCACGCCACCAGCAAGATCGACGGCTCTGATCTCTTGAATATTCACACCTTCGGTTTCCGAGGCGAGGCGCTGCCGTCCCTTGGCGCTGTTGGGCGGCTGACCATCACCTCGCGCCCGACGGGCGAGGACGCTGCGCAAATCACCGTCGCTGGCGGCGAGATGGGCCCTGTCAAACCAGCGGCCCTGACCAGCGGGACCGTGGTCGAGTTGCGGGACCTGTTTTACGCTACGCCTGCCCGCCTGAAATTCATGCGCAGCGACCGCGCCGAGTCCCAAGCGATCAGCGATGTGGTGAAACGCTTGGCGATGGCCGAGCCTTCTATCGGGTTTACCTTGCGCGATGTAACGGGTGGCGGTTCGGGGCGCGTGACCTTTCGCAGCGATCCCGAAACAGGCGATCTGTTCGACGCGCTTCGCGGGCGGTTGGCCGGAGTCCTTGGCGGAGAGTTCTCTGAAAATGCTCTGGCGATTGATGCCGAGCGCGAGGGCGTCCGCCTGACGGGCTACGCGGCCCTGCCCACCTATTCACGCGGCGCGGCTGTCTCACAGTATCTGTTCGTGAACGGGCGTCCTGTGCGGGACAAACAGCTCACCGGCGCATTGCGCGCTGCCTATATGGACTTTCTGTCCCGTGACCGACATCCCGCAGCTGTTCTGTTCGTCGATTGTGACCCGCAAAAGGTCGACGTGAACGTCCACCCTGCCAAGTCCGAGGTTCGGTTCCGCGACCCCGGTCTGGTGCGCGGATTAATCGTCTCGTCCTTGCGCCATGCTTTGGCCGAGGCTGGGCATCGCGCGTCCAGCACCGTGTCGGGCGCTACCTTGGGGGCGATGCGAACCGAGCCGACCCAGCCGCGTGTGTTTCAATACCAGATGGATCGGCCGTCTGCTGCCGCGCGCAGTGCCAGCTACATGGGACAGGCCCCTGCGATCCAGCCTGTCCCGCCGCGTGACACTGGCTTTGCCGAGTTTTCGACCGCCTATAGCGGGCGCGTCGTGGAAACCCCGCCTGTCCCTGATACGCGTCCCGAACCTGAAACCGAAGCGCCGGAACCCGCGCATTTGCCCTTGGGTGTCGCACGCGGCCAGGTGCACGAGAACTACATCATCGCGCAGACCCAAGACGGTATGGTGATCGTCGATCAGCATGCCGCTCACGAACGTCTGGTCTACGAAAAACTGAAAAAGCAGATGGCTGAAAATGGCGTCGCGGCCCAAGCCCTGCTTATCCCTGAAGTGGTGGATCTGTCCGAGGGCGACAGCGCGCGGTTGCTAGAACACGCGGATGATCTGGCGCGCATGGGGCTGAGCATTGAACCCTTTGGCGCTGGTGCTGTCGCAGTCCGCGAGACCCCAGCGATCCTCGGAAATGTAGACGCCAAAGCGATGGTTCTCGACATCTTGGACGAGTTGTCTGATCAGGGCGAAAGCCTGTCCCTGCAGGCGCGGCTCGAGGCAATCCTGTCCCGCGTCGCCTGCCATGGCTCAATCCGATCCGGCCGCCGTATGCGCGCCGAAGAAATGGATGCACTTCTGCGCGAGATGGAGACCACGCCTCATTCAGGTCAGTGCAACCATGGCCGCCCCACCTACGTGGAGCTAAAACTCTCTGACATCGAAAGGCTGTTCGGGCGCACATGACCGACGACACCGCACTTACTTTGACCCTTCAGAATCCTTTGGTTCTGGGTGCCCTCATCCTTGGTGGGTTGGTGCTGCTTATGCTGTTCGCGGTCATGCGCTCTGCTGGGAAGTCTGCCCAGATGATGGAGCCGATGGCGCGTCAGATGTGGGCGTTGGACCAGCGCGTTCAGTCTCTTTCTGATGGTCAGCAGCAATTGGCGGGGGGATTGAACCATGTGTCAGAGGCGCAGGCCTCTAGTCAAAAGCACATGCTACAACTGATGGAGCAGCGTCTGGCGACGGTGACCGAGCAGATGAATGTCAACCTGCATGGTTCAGCGCAGCGGACGGCAAAGTCGCTGGGGGAGTTGCAGCAGAGGCTCGTTGCGATCGACAAGGCGCAAGAGAACATCACCAAACTGTCGGGAGATGTCCTGAGCCTTCAGGATATTCTGTCGAATAAACAGACCCGTGGTGCATTCGGCGAGATCCAGTTGAACGACATTGTGGGCAAGGCGTTGCCGTCGGACAGCTACGCGCTGCAGCACACGCTGTCTAACGGGCGCAGGGCGGACTGTTTGATCCACTTGCCCAATCCGCCGGGTCCAATCGTCATCGACAGTAAATTTCCGCTCGAGGCTTACGAGGCGCTGCGCAAGGCCGACACGCAGGCCCTGTTGAACGAAGCAGCGCGGATGCTGCGCCAGTCGGTGCGCAACCATATCAAGGCCATTTCCGAGAAATACATCCTAGAGGGCGAGACCGCTGACGGCGCGATCATGTTCCTACCGTCCGAGGCTGTTTATGCCGAGCTGCACGCCAATTTCCCCGAACTGGTGCGCGAAGGGTTTGAAAAGCGGGTTTGGATCGTGTCTCCGACCACTTGCATGGCAACCCTGAACACCATGCGTGCGATCCTCAAGGATGCGCGGATGAGAGAGCAGGCGGGTGCCATTCGCAAAGAGTTGGGTCTGCTTTATTCCGACGTGGACCGTTTGGGTTCACGCGTCGAAAATCTGGACCGGCATTTCAATCAGGCGGCCAAGGATATCTCTGAAATCAAGATTAGTGCTGAAAAGGCAGGCAAACGCGCTCGTCGACTGGATAATTTCGATTTCGAAGAACTTGCGCCAGAAACCGCCGATCAGTTAGCCATCAATACGCAAAAAACTGTCTAAATCCGCCGATCGTTCGACGCGCGAACAATTCAGGGGTGACGCAACCGCAATTTCTGTGTTTCTTCCCCGCAATTCTGCCGAAGACGTGCCTTAGCGCGCAGTGGCGACCTTGGGACGATAGTGGAAGACATGATGAAGCGCACCCTCACCTGTGTGGCCTTTGGCCTATTCGTATTGACCAGTGCTTGCAGTCAGATGGCGCAGCCGGACCCCGATGTGAAACCGCTCGCATTTGCCGACTATGCCGCGCCCCTTTACCCGAACGAAACACCGGAACTCCGGTCTCTCATTCTGAAATACGCAGAAGAATACCAAATTCCCCCGACGCTGATCCAACGCGTCGTAATCCGCGAAAGCACTCACCGCCCGGGTGCGCGCAATGGCCCCTACTACGGCCTGATGCAGATCCTGCCCGCCACGGCCCGCAGCATGGGCTTCAAAGGCGAACCGACGGATCTTTTGGATGCGGAAACCAATCTGAAGTACGCGGGCAAGTACCTGCGCGGTGCCTATCTGGTGGCAGATGGCAACGAAAAAGAAGCCGTCATGCACTACGCACGCGGCTACTACTATGCGGCCAAAGCCAAAGGTCTGCTGGACGAAACAGGGCTGCGTTAAGCAGCCCTTTTTTCTTGCCTGAGTTTAGATGCGTAGAAACGGCTGCGCGAGCCGCGGCAGCAAGCTGCGGAACCGAAGCGGTGCGTCGGTCGCGGCCAGACAGATACAATCCTCGCCGATATCCGCAACAGGGGTGTGGAACAGGTCCTCGTCCGCAACTTCAATGTCACCGGGACCAAAGTGATCGGTTTCGTCCTGAAACGCACCCTGCAGCACCAAGGTCAGCTCGGTCCCGCGATGCCCATGATCCGGCACAGCGCATCCTGCAGGAATGTAGAGCAGGCGCGCGGTTGCATCCTTTTCGGTTGGGATAATCGCTTGCTTTACGCCCATGCCGATCGACCGCCACTTCACGCTTTCCAGGTCGCCGCCAACAAAATCCTGCACCGGACCGGGCAAAACACCCTTTTTGCGAGGTTTTGGAGCGGATAGTTTCGGCGCGCCTTCGATCAGGCGCATGGTCGCAGCAAAGCTGTCATCGGACAGCTCGGCGGTATCCAAATCCTCGATCAAGGCTCCGCCGGTTGCATCAAAACTCTCGGCTGCAGCACGGCAGGCGTCGCACATCGAAAGATGGGCGGCAACAATCAGGTCAAAGGCCTCGGGCAGGGTTCCTGCAGAGTAGGCCATCAACAGTTGGTCGGTCAGGTGGTGTTTAATATCGCGCATCATCACAGTCACTTCATCTGGTGGCGCAAGCGGTCCAGCGCCAACCGTATCCTAGATTTGATCGTGCCCAAGGGCAGACCCGTTTCCTCGGCGATTTCACTGTGAGTAAGATCGCCAAAGTAGGCTTTCTCGACCAGCTGCCGTTGTTTTTCTGGTAGAGCGCGGATTGCCTCTCCCAGTCTTTGTGTCTCTTGCTGCATTGCGAAGGTGTCTTCGGCGTCGGGCTCGGCCTCTGGTCCCCAAGGCAGATCCTCGGGTTCGGGGCGGCGCCGTTTGCGCAGCATGTCAATTTTGCGGTTCCGTGCGATCGTATAGATCCACGTGGAAACCGAGGCCCGCGAGGGGTCGAACATCTCTGACTTGCGCCAGATCGTGGCCATCACCTCTTGGGTGCATTCCTCGGCCAAGGCTTCGTCCGCGCCGGACTTGATCAAAAACCCCTTCACCCGGGGGGCGAAGTGGGCAAACAGCTCTTTAAAAGCTGCCTGGTCCTGAGCACGGATGCGATGGATATGGTCTGTCCAGTCCTGTGCGGGCTGTTGTGGGGCGTCGGGCACTGCGGCGTCTTTCAGGCGTGGAGAGCGTACGTCACCCTCCATAACACGACGCTTCGCGGGTGCTGGCAACCTGTTTTCCGAAATATCCAACCGTTCCATCAACATGCATCCTATACGCATCAATAAAACGTTTGGATCACCTCAGATTATTTTTTTCATCCGTCCGCGTCTGACCAGCGTAACAGAGAATAGAAAAACAGGAGTCACACACTAATGCCCTTCGAGACATCGTCCTCTATCGCACGCAAGATCGCCGTTATTGGTGGTGGCATTTCCGGGATGGGGGCAGCCTATTCATTGGCCGAGGACCATAATGTGACCCTGTTCGAGGCCGAGCCCCGTCTCGGCGGGCATGCGCGTACTGTTATGGCGGGTAAAAACGGGGATCAGCCCGTTGATACGGGCTTTATCGTGTTTAACCACGTGAACTACCCGAACATGGTCGAGCTGTTCGAGCGTCTGGATGTGCCCACAGTAAAAAGCGACATGAGCTTTGGCGCTTCTATCGATGGCGGGTGGCTGGAATATGGCTTCGGGTCGGTAAATGCGACGTTTGCGCAGCGGCGCAACCTGATGCGGCCGAAGTATCTGGGAATGATCCGCGACATTTTCCGATTCAACAAATCGGCGGTCGAGGCAGCTGAAAATCTACCGGACGCCACGATTGGCGAGCTTCTGGATTATCTGCAACTCGGCGAGTGGTTCCGCAAATATTACCTCGCGCCGTTGTCCGGTGCGATCTGGTCTACGCCGGTCGATGAAATTCTGGATTTCCCCGCGCAGGCGATGATTACCTTTTTGGAGAACCACGCGCTCTTGAGCCACACAGGACAGCACCAATGGTACACCGTGCAGGGCGGGTCCATTCAATACGTGACGCGCCTGAAAGCGGCGTTGCAGCGCAAAGGGGTCGAGCTACGCATCGGATCGCCGGTCCAAGGGGTGCGCCGTACCGCTGTTGGTCCGCAAGTTCGCAGCTCTGGCGGAGAGTGGGAGCAATTTGATGAGATTGTCTTTGCGACGCACTCTGACGTGTCGCTCGCTTTGCTCGAAGACCCGATGCCGCACGAGACCGATATCCTGAGCGCGGTGAAATACCAGCCGAACAAAATCGTGCTGCACGCGGATGCTTCGGTGATGCCCAAGCGTCGTCTTTGCTGGTCATCATGGGTCTATACCGAAGATCGCGATGCCCCCAGTGACCGGATCGACTTGACCTACTGGATGAACTCACTTCAGCCGATCCCGATGGATGACCCGCATTTTGTGACGCTGAATTCGCGCCGTGCCATCCGCGAGGACCTGATCTACGACGAGGTTACCTTCATGCACCCCGTCTACGACATGGCAGCGTGGGATGCGCAAAAGAAGATGCCTTTGGTCAACGGCACAGCCAACACGTGGTTCTGCGGCGCTTGGATGAAGAATGGCTTCCACGAAGATGGGCTGTCCAGCGGTCTAGAAGTCGCTGACAGCCTGCGTCTGCGGGTCCGACAACAGGTGGCTGCCGAATGAATACGGTGGACCACATCGCGGGTTACACATGGCACGGGCGCAAGGGCGGCATCGAGAACGCCTTTCGCTACAGCGTTGATTACGTGCTGTTGAACCCTGAGCAAGAGGTACAGCCACCACGCTTGTTTTCGCGCAATTCCGGCAACCTTTTTTCTTTGCAGGACAAGGATCATGGCGGCGCACCCAAAGATGGGCGCGGCGCGCCTTGGGCTCGGACCGTACTGCGAGACAATGGTGTAGAGGTCGACGGCGAAATTTTGCTTCTGACCCAGCCCCGTGTTCTGGGCCACGTGTTCAATCCGGTGAGTTTCTGGCTGTGCTACGACGCTGAACAAACCCTGCGCGTGGTGATCGCGGAGGTCACAAATACCTTTGGCCAACGTCACAGCTATCTGTGCCACCACGATGACCTGTCCCCAATTGATCCCAGCGACAAGTTGGTCGCGCGCAAGATTTTCCACGTCTCTCCCTTCCAGCCGATCGCGGGCGAGTATCAGTTTCGCTTCGACATCCGAAGAGATCGGATCGGGATCTGGATTGACCTAACCCATGACAAGGGTGGGCTGACGGCGACGTTGACGGGCAAACGGGCACCGCTCACGAACCGTTCCATTCTGAAGTCGGTGTTCCGCCGGCCCTTTGGCGCGCGGCGCGTTGTGTTTCTGATCCATTGGCAAGCGCTGAAGTTGTGGATCAAGCGCGCAGGATATCGACCCGCACCGGAGGCGCCCGAGTCAGAGGTCAGCCGGTGACACAGCATCGGCCCTTGTGGTCATATTCAGTGTTTGCAGGAGTGCTGGCGGCGGCGGGTCTTCCGATCTACATGCACGCGCCAAAATTTTACGTGGATTCCTATGGCGTCGGGTTGGGGAGCCTTGGGGCCATCCTAGCTGGGCTGCGTTTGCTGGATGTTGTGCAGGATCCCCTGTTGGGGTTGCTTTCTGCCCGCATTCGATACCGCAGTCTGGCCGTGTTCATCGGATTGGCTGTACTGGCTGCCGCGATGGTCGGTTTGTTCGCAGTCTCGCCGTTGTTCGGACCCGCACTGTGGTTCGCCGCCATGCTGATTTTGATGTTCTCGGCCTACAGTTTTCTGAGCATCACGTTCTACGCAGTGGGTGTGAAGCGGGCCGAGGCTTTGGGTCGCGCCCATCTGCGACTGGCTGGGTGGCGCGAGGGCGGCGCGCTGGTTGGCGTGTGTCTGGCCGCGATTGCGCCGGTTATGCTTGCTGGGGTGCTAGAGGCGCCCTTTGCCGGATTTGCGGTCGGGTTCGTGGCTTTGGCCGCGGTGGCCGGTATCGTGATGGCACCCGAATGGAGCGCGACCCATTCCGTGCCGGAACAGCCTGACATCCGCCGCATCCTCGGGGACAGTGCTGCCCGCAGGCTTCTGCTGTTGGGTGTTGTCAATGCAGCCCCTGTCGCGGTGACTTCGACCTTGTTCCTATTCTTTGTCGAAAGCCGTCTTCAGAGCATCGGCAGCGAGGGCCCGCTTCTGGTGCTGTTCTTTGTGTCCGCTGCAGTGGGTGCACCGATCTGGTCGACGATTGCCCAACGGGTCGGGGCTCGGCGTGCCCTGATCTACGGCATGGCCCTATCCATCGCGGCGTTTCTCTGGGCGCTGACCTTGGGGGCGGGTGATGTTTGGCCTTTTGCGGCTGTGTGTGTGGCGACGGGACTCGCCCTTGGGGCAGATATGACCATCCTGCCTGCGATCTTTGCGGGGCGCATGGCGCGGATTGATCCAAATGGCGCGGCAGGCTTCGGCCTGTGGTCCTTTGCGACCAAGGTCAGCCTGGCGTTTGCGGCGGCGGTTCTGCTGCCCATTCTCCAAGGCGCTGGGTTCCAGAGCGGCGGGCCGAATGCGCCCGAGACCCTGTACCTGCTCACGATCCTCTATGCAGGTGTGCCCTGTTTTTTGAAGTTATGCGCCATGGCATTGCTCATGCGTACCCCCATCGAAAAGGAGCTGTAGACGATGACTGTCCTATGGATTTTCTTGGGCTTTGCGATTTCCCTGATCGGTTTCGTGATCGTGAAGCGGAAAATGTCATTCTCCGCGCAAAAGCCCGCGGATTACGACGGACCCCTCTCTTTTGACGTTCGAAAGGCGCTTTCTGGCCCTCTGTTGTGCGAAGGCGTGATCTACGGACCGACCGGCCGCGTCGCCTCGCGCTTTTGTGCGGAAATGGAAGGGCGTTGGGACGGGAACAAAGGGACGCTGAGCGAATTCTTCACATATGACAGTGGCTCTCGGCAGGATCGCGAATGGCAGCTGGTGGTGTCCGACGACGGCACCATCGCGGCCGAAGCAGAAGACTTGATCGGAACCGGACGCGGATGGCAGCGCGGAGACGCGGTGCAACTCAATTACCGCATTCGCCTGATGGAGGACGCAGGGGGGCATGTTTTGGATGTGACGGACTGGATGTACATGACGCCGAACGGGGTGATCATGAATCGCAGCCAGTTCAAAAAATTCGGGATCACGGTGGGCGAATTGGTCGCCACCATGCGTCCAAAGGAGGTTGCGTGATAGATTGGAACGGCAAGCGGTATTGGTTGATCGGGGCGAGCGAAGGGCTGGGCCGCGCTCTGGCCCACCAATTGAGCCGCGTCGGTGTCGAAGTGATTGTGAGCGCGCGCTCCGAGGATCGGTTGAACGACTTGGTCGCAGAGCTGCCGGGCCGGGCCCGCGCCGTGACGTGCGATGTATCTAGCCTCGAGAGTGTGTCCAAGGCCGCCGAGGAGGTCGGAGATGTCGATGGTGTCGTCTATTTGGCGGGCGTCTATTGGCCGATGAAGCCGAAGGAAATCGACGCCGAGAAGCTAGAGCTGATGGCAGATGTGAATTTGGGCGGTGCGATGCGCGTTGCAGGGGTGATGGTGCCGAAATTTGCCAACCAAGGCCGTGGTCACATCGTCTTTACCGGCAGCCTGTCTGGATTTCGCGGATTGCCGGGCGCGGTCGGATACGGTGCGTCCAAGGCCGGCGTAATGTCACTGGCAGAAACGCTTTATGCAGATTTGCGCAAAACAAACGTTCGGATTCAATTGGCAAACCCCGGCTTTATTAAGACGCGGTTGACCAACAAAAATGATTTCAAGATGCCCTTTCTCATGGAGCCAGAGGACGCGGCGCGCGAAATCTTTGACCACATGAACTCCCCCAGCTTTGCCCGCAATTTCCCCACGATGTTCTCGTGGGTGTTCCGACTTGCCAATTTGCTACCGGATTGGGCCTATTTCCGCCTGATCTCCTGAACCAAACTGTGTTGCCCTAGATCAAGGACGGCAGGCGCAAAACGCCGAATGCTGGATCAGGGCCGAAGAAGGAAATGAGCCATGCTAAGAATATCCTCGTCAAAAGTTGCTCAGATCATTTTGCTGGCGCATGAGCTGCGGATGAATTCGGGCGAAATGGAAATCCTGACCGAAGACCTGTCCGAAGACGAAGTGCAAACCATGGGACGGATGGACGATGACGCGATCCGCTCTTTCATCGGCGATCTGAACGAAGAAGAGCAAACCGATCTTATCGCCTTGGCGTGGATCGGGCGCGACACCTTCACCGTCGATGAACTGGACGAAGCGCGGGCGACCGTTGTGTCCGAAGCCACCAGCGAAACGGCAGATTACCTGCTGGGGATGCCGGAGCTTGCTGAGTATCTGGAAAGCGGTTTGGACGCCTTTGGCATCTCTGCCGAGGACGAAGAAGACGACATCATGTGAAAAAGGGGCCCTCGGCCCCCTTTGGATCAGATATTAACCAGATGCTTGCGGTAGGTCGCCATCGCGCGGCCCCACACGCCGGAATAGGTATCCTCGAGCTGCATCAGCCATGGCAGCAATTGTCCCGAGAAATCCTGAGAGCTTTCGAGCGGTAGCATCGAGGGCAAGTTATCGATCGCGGTGACATCCAAGGGCGTATCGTCGTGGACGCGGGTCGCGGGCTCTGCCCAAGTGGTGGCCTCATGGTACAAGGGCACAGGGTTAAAGTCGCTGTCCGGATCGCAGGCGATATCCCCGATGACAGACAGCTTGCGTTCCGTATCTTTGGCAGACGCGGGAACGAAAACGGGCGTCCTTGGTCCTGCCAGAATGCAGTTTAGAAAGACGTCATGTTCGAGAATTTCTGGGAATGGTCCCCCGTGAGCGGTTTCCTTCATGTCCCATTTGGTCACGTCCACACCTAGTTCGCCGCACAGATCGCTCGCGCCTGTTCCGACGCGGCCAAGCGCGCCTATGACGATGGCGTCGGGGCGGGGCTGATCGGCGCGGTCCAGTTCGTCCCGCAGCATGGCGCACATGGTTTTTGCATTGGCGTAGCCTTGCATCGGGGGGCAAATCCCGCCAGATTTCTGCGCGGCCCAAGCGCGCAGCGCCACGGCTGCACCCGCGTAACCGGCCCAATACCCGAACGCGGCCACGCGGCGCCCCTGTTCGTTCACCAAATATTCCAGATCAAACAGAGTCCCGCCGCCAGCTTTGAACCGTTTCAGCAGGCGTTGACCTGCGGACTGACCTTTGTAGGCATGGCCGAACATGATATGGCGGTGAATGAGCGGCGTGTCCTCTTCTGGCAGCTCTTTGAGGCCAAAGATGATGGCGTCTTTCGGGGCGTCCGGCCAGCTGCCTTCGGCGGCGATTTCCGCGCCTGCCTTGCGGTACGCGTTAATCGGGATAATGCGCTGGCTGCTTTCTTCGACGGTGACCTGATATCCGGCAGCGATCATTTCGGCCACGCCTTCGGGCGTGATGCCGACGCGCTGTTCGTTCTGGCGGCTTTCGGTGCGGACCCAGAGGTGAGTCATCGTGGTTTCCTTTGGTCTATCAGGCATGAGTTTTGGCGTGGATGCGGTCGGGCACATCCAAGTGCGGCGTCGCGCCGAACTGGGTCAGATACAAGTCATCCCCACGCAACTCGAATTTGTGCACCGAGGTGTGGGCAACAGCCAGGAACATCTTGACCTTGGCGGCGGTCTCCAGACCCAAGGCAATCGCGGTTAGGGTCGAAATCACACCTGTTGATGTGACCAGCAGACAGCGCTCGCCCGTGCCAGCCGCTGCCCGAAGCGCGCCGAAAATCCGGTCGTGAAAGGCGTCATAGCTTTCGACATCAGGATGGATCCCATCATTGCGCCACGCGTCCAGCACTTGAGGGACGTGGGCGGCAAACTCGGCGGCGCAGGTCGGGATTGGCACCCCGTGGCTGTTTTTCAGCGACTCGGCGAGGCCAAAGTAATCCAGCTCGTTCAGGCGCGCGTCTGTGTCGTGGGGCAAGGCGCGGCGGTTCAGGCCTTGCGCAGTCTCGATCTGGCGGCGCATCGCGCCAGAAATAATGCGGTCATAGGGCGCGACGGTTTCCAGATGCTGGCCAAGCCAGGCGGCCTGCCGATGGCCCAGTTCAGACAGGCGGTCATAGCTGGCTTCGTCCTGTGCGCCGGTATTGGCCTGCCCGTGGCGCACCAGTGTAATCTCGGTCATCTGCGACTCCTGTTCTTGCCTCTGGTGCTTAGGCTGGGGGCAGGGCGGGTCGCAACCCCTATCGCCAGCTCACATCACCAAGAAAGATGTAGCCCGCCCCGTAGATCGTTTTGATCAGACGGGGGTTCTTGGGGTCTTCTTGCAGCTTGGTCCGCAATCGCGAGATCCGCACGTCCATCGCGCGATCAAAGCTTTCGCCCGCTGCCCCGCCCAACGTTTCCTGCATATAGGCGCGGGTGACCAGACGTTTCGGGCTTTCCAGAAACAGCCGCAACACCGCTCCTTCGGCATGGCTGAAAGGGGTCTCTGTACCTTCGATATCTTCCAGAGTGAAGCGGTCGAAATGCGCGGTCCAGCCCTCGAATTGGGCAGTGTCCCCGCTGGATTTGGTGGCTTTGCCCTTGCGCAGGCGGGCACGGATGCGGGCAACGACCTCGGACGGGTCAAAGGGTTTGATGATGTAGTCATCCGCCCCCAGTTCCAGCCCCGTGATCCGGTCCTGTACCTGCGCACGCCCTGAGATGATGATGACCGTCGCGCCCTGTTCCAGCGCCAGCCTGTGCACCAAGGTCAGCCCGTCACGATCCGGCAAGGACAGATCCACCAGACACAGATCGGGCTGGCAGGACTTCAGCGCGGCCTCAAATTCCGTCGCGCGGCCAAAAGACATGGTGCGAAAGCCAGCCTCTTGGAGCGTGTCGGCCAAGAGCTGCCGGATCTCGGGTTCATCGTCCAGAATGGTGACAAGAGGTTCGGTCATGCTGGCTCCTCCGACCCGAGGGCCGCGGCCAGATCAGGCGCGTCAAAGGGTTTACGCAGCACCGTTCCACTGGCGCGGGCGGCGATGTGATGTGGGTGTGTTTCGGGCAGAGATGTCATGAGCACAATCTTGGCAGGATGGTTCGTCGCAAAGAGGGCGGCGCGCAGGTCGAGCCCCGTTGCCTCTCCGGTCAGGGAAATGTCAGAGACCACGTAGGCGATGTCGGGCAGGTCGCGGGCCAGAGCAAGCCCTTCGTCGACAGAGGTCGCCTCGATCACTGAATGCCCTTGGCCGGTCAGCATATCGCGGACGGTGGTCCGGATGTCGTCGCTGTCCTCGACCAAAAGGACCAGCGCGGGGGCAACTGCGGTGGGGGCGGCGCGCAGGGGCAGGCGGATGGTGACGCGCGCGCCTTGGGACGTGTTGCCCAAGGTGACAGTACCGCCGGCCGTTTTGGTCATGTCGTACACCATCGGCAGTCCAAGGCCCGAGCCTTCGCCGCCTTTGGTCGTAAAGAACGGGTCAAGCGCGTGTTTCAGGGCGGTTTCGGAGAATCCTGGCCCCGTGTCCCCGACGGACAGTTCTAGCCACGTGTCGCTGATCGCCCGCAGGCGCAGGGTGATCTGCCCCTTGGTACCGCAGGCATCGCGCGCGTTCAGGACAAGGTTCAGGGCGGCGTCTTGCAAGAGGCCGGAGTCCAGCAGCAGCGGGGTGTCCGGCAACTCCGTTTCGACCTTCAGGTAGACGCCATCGGGCAGCGTGGACCGCGCCAAGGTGATCAGATCCTTGGTAAAGGCATTCATATCCACTGCGTGCAGACGTAATTCACGCCCTGCTGTGATCCCTGCGATCTTGTTCAACAGGCGCCCGCCACGGTTCGCGGCATTGATCGTTGCGCTGATCAGGTCGGCTGCATCAGCGGGCAGGGACATGCGGGCCAGTTTCCCCTGCATCCCCAGAATGATCGTGAGCAGGTTCGAAAAATCATGGGCCAAGCCGCTGGTCAGTTGCGCGGCCATCTCGCGTTTTTTCGTCTGCTGGAGCGCGGTACGAGCTTGGGTTTCTTCGGTCACATCAAGGGACAGAACGTTCACGCCAGAAATCTGGCCCGTGCTGAAGTCGGGCGTAAAGGCTGCGCGGATGCGGCGGGACGTGGGCGCGTCGGTAAATTCGATCACGGCGGATTCGCCGGACAGGGCGCGCTGGACGGCTGGCAGCACCTTGGGGAAGGATTCGCCTAACGCCTCGGTCATGGTCATGCCCAGAATGTCTTTACGCCGGCCTGGCATCACCCACGACAGCTGCCGGTTCGAATAGGTATAGCGCAGGTTCAGATCGACGCGAGCGATGTGGGCGGGCATCATCTCGGTCGTCAGACGGATGCGGGCCTCTGCCTCATTCGCGCGGGCTTTGGCCTGTTCCAACGCGGCGTTCGTGGCAGCCAGTTCACGGTTCGCGCTGGACAGTTCCTCGGCATAGGACAAGACTTGGTCGCTCAGTTCTTCGGACCGTGCGCGCAGAAGGGCCTCTTGGCGTTTGATCTGGGTGATGTCGGTGTAGACAGTGACCCAGCCGCCTTCGGGCAGGGGGTTCCCTTCGACGCTGATCACGCGGCCATTGGCGCGGGTGCGCTCCATGTAGTGCGGGGCAAAGGTACGGGCTTGTTCGAGGCGTGTCGCCACGTAGTCAGGGATATCGTCAATCTCGCCATATTCGCCGCGTTCGGCCAGATAGCGGATCACATCCTCGAAACTCGCGCCGGGCGTGGCGAGCGGGTCGGGCAGGTTGAACATCTCTTGCATGCGGCGGTTCGCGATCACCAGACGTAGGTCGGAATCGAAAATCGACAGGGCTTGCTGGATCAAATCCAACCCCGCTGTCGTCATCGCGTGAATGGCGTGATCGCTTTGTGTCATGGCTCCTCCGAGCAGTATTAGTCGCTATCAAACAGGCAGGTGCAAGGCCGACGCGGCGGCTGTTACAATTCGTTAGGTTTCAGAAATTTTCAGGAAAAAGTTGACCGACAGGCTGAGACCATGACCCAATAGGTCAAGAGTCGCTTCGGCGGCTTGTCCGGAGGGGAGACCGGACATAGGGAGGAAAATAACGTGACACTGACGCATACTGCGTCCGACGCGCTGGAGAGCTTTCCAGCGCTGTTGGAGCGTAATGCCCGACTGTACGCGGCCAAACCGGCGTATCGCGAAAAAGAGTTCGGTATCTGGCAAAGCTGGACGTGGTCCGAAACGGCCAAAGAAATTGAATCGCTGGCGCTTGGCCTGATCAATATGGGCATCGCCGAGGGCGACTACATCGCCATTATCGGGCGCAATCGCCCTTATTTGTACTGGTCCATGGTGGCCGCGCAGGCGGTGGGCGCCATTCCGGTACCGCTGTACCAAGACGCAAACGCCGAAGAGATGGCCTATGTGCTGGACCACTGCGGCGCGCGTTTCGTGATTGCGGGCGATCAAGAGCAGGTCGACAAAGTCATCGACATCCAGGACGACCTGCACCAGTTCGAGCATATGATCTATCTCGATCCCAAGGGGATGCGGAAATACGATCACACCCGTCTGCACGAATACAGCCATGTGCAGGAACAGGGCCATGCCGCGCGGGACGAGCTAACACCCGAACTGCACCGCCGCACTGCCAAGCTGAACTACGACAGCACCTGCGTGATGCTTTATACCTCGGGCACCACGGGCAAGCCCAAGGGCGTGGTTCTTTCTAATCGCAACATGATCGAGACCGCCAAGAACTCGTCGGAGTTCGACCATCTGAAGGCAGGGGACGAGGTTCTGGCCTATCTGCCCATGGCGTGGGTGGGCGACTTTATTTTCTCGATCGGGCAGGCGTACTGGACGGGGTTCTGCGTGAACTGCCCCGAAAGCCCTGAGACGATGATGACCGATCTGCGGGAAATCGGGCCAAGCTACTATTTCGCCCCGCCGCGGATTTTCGAGACCCAGCTGACCCAGACCATGATCCGCATGGAGGATGCAGGGCCAACCAAGAAGAAGATCTTTGATCACTTCATGGCGCACGCCCGTAAGGTGGGACCGGCTATTCTGGACGGCAAATCCGTGAGTGCGATTGACCGGCTGAAGTACGCATTGGGCGAATTCATGGTGTATGGCCCGCTCAAGAACATGCTGGGCTTTGGCCGCGTGCGCGTGGGCTATACGGCAGGCGAGGCGATCGGGCCCGAGATTTTTGACTTCTACCGCTCGCTTGGGATCAACCTGAAGCAGCTGTATGGTCAGACCGAGGCCAGCGTCTTTATCACCCAGCAGCCCGATGGAGAGGTGCGCTCGGATACGGTGGGCGTGCCTTCGCCCGGTGTCGAGGTGCGCATCGCCGAGAATGGCGAGGTGTTCTATCGTAGCCCCGGAACGTTCGTCGAGTACTACAAGAATGCTGAAAGCACGGCCGACACCAAGGATCCTGAGGGTTGGGTCGCCACCGGTGACGCGGGCTTCTTTGAGCCTTCGACTGGCCATCTGCGGATCATCGACCGCGCCAAGGATGTGGGCCAGATGGCTGATGGCAGCCTGTTCGCGCCCAAGTACGTCGAGAACAAGTTGAAGTTCTTCCCGAATATCCTCGAGGCTGTGGTGTTCGGCGCCGGCAAAGATCGCTGCACGGCGTTTATCAACATCGACCTGACGGCTGTGGGGAACTGGGCCGAGCGGAACAATATCGCTTACGCCTCTTATCAGGAGCTGGCGGGGCATCCGCAGGTGCTGGAGACGATCCAGAGCCACGTCGAAGAGGTGAACCGCAGCGTCGCGCAGGACGAGATGCTGTCGGGCTGCCAGATCCACCGTTTCCTTGTGCTGCACAAGGAACTGGACGCGGATGATGGTGAACTGACCCGCACCCGCAAAGTCCGCCGCAAGATCATCGCTGAGAAGTTCGCGGATCTAGTGGGCGCGCTCTATGATGGCTCGCCGAGCATCTACACGGAAACCGAGGTCACCTACGAGGATGGCCGCAAGGGCAAGATCCGCGCAACGCTTGAGATTCGCGATGCCGAAGTGGCGCCGGTCGCGACCCAGAAGGTGGCAGCCGAATGAGCCGGTGGATCAGTCAGCATGAGTATTTTCAGAAAAAAGAAGGAATGGACCTGTGTTTGAAGGAGCGGACGCAGTGATGGACGCGAGCGCAGGATACGTGACCGAGGACGGTCGCCAGATCGGCGGCGTCTTGATGGAGATGAAGAACATCACGCTGCGGTTTGGCGGTGTGGTGGCGATCAAGGACATCAGCTTTGACATTCGCGAGGGCGAGATCCGCGCGATCATCGGGCCGAACGGGGCGGGCAAGTCCTCGATGTTGAACATCATTTCGGGGTTCTACACCCCGAGCGAAGGGTCGGTCTGGTACCAGGGTGCGCCGCGTCCGCCGATGCGCCCGTATGAGGTGGCGCGGATGGGGGTCGCGCGGACGTTCCAGAACATCGCCTTGTTTGAAGGGATGACCGTTCTGGACAACGTGATGACGGGCCGTTTGACCAAGATGAACGCCGGGATCGCAAATCAGGCCCTCTGGTGGGGCAAGGCGCGGGACGAAGAGGTCGCGAACCGCGAGAAGGTCGAGGAGATCATCGACTTCCTTGAAATTCAGGCGATCCGCAAAACGCCCGTGGGGCGTCTGCCTTATGGTCTGAAAAAGCGGGTGGAGTTGGCGCGGGCGCTGGCGGCAGAGCCGTCGATCCTGCTGCTGGACGAACCTATGGCGGGCATGAACGTCGAAGAAAAAGAGGACATGAGCCGCTTTATTCTGGATGTGAACGACGAATTCGGGACCACGATTGCCCTGATCGAACACGATATGGGCGTGGTCATGGACCTGAGCGACCGCGTGGTCGTGATGGATTACGGCAAGAAGATCGGTGACGGCACACCCGATGAGGTGCGCAACAATCAAGACGTGATCGACGCCTATCTTGGCGTGCAGCACTAAAGGAACGAGCAGATGGATTTTTTGAATAGCCTTTTGGTGCAACCCTTTGCCGACATGTTCGCGGCGCCTGACTTCTTGATGCAGGTGCTGTGGGAGGGTCTGGTCTCCGGTATCCTCTATGCGTTGATCGCGTTGGGGTTTGTGCTGATCTTCCGGTCGAGCCGTATCTTTAACTTTGCCCAAGGGATCATGGTGGTGTTCGCCGCGCTGACGCTGGTGGGCTTCCATGAAATGGGTGTTCCAGCGTGGATCTCGGTGATCCTGTCGCTGGGGGTGATGTTCGTGCTGGCGGTCAGCATCGAAAGGGTTGTCCTCCGCCCGCTGGTGGGCCAGCCGGACATCATCTTGTTCATGGCAACTATCGGGATCACGCTGTTCCTGATCGGCTTTGGCGAGCTTATTTTCGGCGGCGAAAACAAGATCATGATCACCGAAGAGTTGGGTATCCCCACCGGTGAGTTCATCTTTGAACCCTTCGGCGGTTTCCTTCTGCTGGAGCAGAAGGACGTGACCGCTGTTGTCGTGGCGGCTGTGCTGGTGATCGCGCTGCTCGCGTTCTTGAACAAGACCCGCATGGGCCGTGCGATCCGCGCTTTGGGTGATGACCATCAGGCGGCGCTGTCCGTGGGCATCAGCCTGCAGACGATCTGGGTTCTGGTCTGGTTCATCGCAGGCATCATCGCGCTGGTCACTGGCATTGCCTGGGGTGCGCGCGCGGGCGTCAGTTTTGCGCTGGAGGTCATTGCCTACAAGGCGCTGCCGGTTCTGATGCTGGGCGGTCTGGAATCGATCACGGGGGCCATCATTGGCGGTCTGATGATCGGGCTCTTTGAAAAATTGTTCGAGATTTACTGGGGCCAGCCGCTGCTAGGCGGCAACACCGAGACGTGGTTCGCCTTTGTTCTGGCGCTGTTTGTGCTGCTGTTCCGTCCTCAGGGGCTGTTCGGCGAACGCATCATCGAAAGGGTCTGACGATGCCGAAGCTTATCGCAATTCTGAATGTCGTCGCGTGGTGTGGGTTCTGGGCCTTTGGGTATCTGGCGCTGACCGAAAACACCGGACAGGCCGACCGGCTGGTGACAGCGGTGCTACTGGCCGCAGCCGGTGGAGCGATCGGTATGTGGGCGCACCTGTGGCTGGTCCGTCATTCCGAACGCACCGGCAAGGCGCAGCCGCCGAAGTGGGCGGTCAAAGAAGACACCGTCGAGTCCGCAGTCTGATCCCCGGTTAAGAACAAGAAAGAGAACCGATGTTTTATCGTACGTCTGGCCAGTTCAAGACCAGCTACACGGCAGATATGGCCCTGTTCCCGGTCCGTCAGGATGCCATCCTGCTGGCGATTATTCTGGCCTTTGCTTGGGTGATCCTGCCCCTGACCGCGAGCGAGTTCGCGTTTCAGACCCTATTGATCCCGATCCTGATCTATTCGCTGGCCGCGATGGGTCTGAACATCCTGACCGGCTATGCGGGGCAACTGAGCCTTGGGACTGCCGCGTTCATGGGGGTCGGCGCCTATGCCTGCTACAAGCTGGTGACGATCATGCCGTGGATGAACCCTGTGGTGGCGATCCTGCTGTCGGGTGTGTTCTCGGCGGGGGTCGGGGTGGCCTTTGGTATCCCCAGCCTGCGGATCAAGGGCTTCTATCTGGCGATTGCCACCCTTGCTGCGCAGTTCTTCCTCGTCTGGCTTTTCGAGAAGTGGGCGTGGCTCTACAACTACAACGCTTCGGGCGCGATTCAGGTGCCCACGCTGCAGATGTTCGGCGTAACCGTTGCCGGTCCGACCGCCAGCAGCCATGTGCAGTATTATGTGGTGCTTGGGATCGTCAGTCTGATGACCATCCTATGCATCAACCTGACACGCGGCACTTTGGGTCGGACGTGGAAGGCGACCCGCGACATGGACATTGCGGCCGAACTGATTGGCATTAACCTGATGAAGTCCAAGCTAACCGCCTTTGCGATCAGTAGCTACATCGTGGGTGTGTCGGGGGCGCTGTTCGTATTCATGTGGCGCGGTGCGGCAGAGCCGAACCTGTTCGACATTCCGCTGTCGTTCCGCATCCTGTTCATCGCGATCATCGGCGGTCTTGGCTCGATTTTGGGCAACTACTTGGGCGCGATCCTGATTGTGGGCCTGCCGGTGATCCTGAACACCTTGCCTGAAACCTTTGGCATTCCGATCAGTTCGGCCACGGTCGAACACCTGAACATCATGATCGTCGGTGCACTGATCGTGTTTTTCCTAATCATCGAACCGCACGGCTTGGCCCGCCTATGGGCGCTGATCCGTGAGAAGCTCGTGATCTGGCCGTTCCCGCACTAACGCGGGGCAGCCCAACCATTGGCGTGCTCTTTGAGGAGGGAGCCCGCTGAATTCCATCCACGTGATCCAAGGGAGGAGACCGGATGAAACTGTGGAAGAAACTGGCAGCCGCAACTGCGCTGACCGTAATTGCAGGCGGGGCTATGGCAGAGGGCCTGTATGCCCCGAACATGGCCTACCGCACAGGCCCGTTCGCAGCGCTGGGTATCCCGCTGATGAACGGTCAGGCTGACTACATGACCATGCTGAACGAACGCGATGGCGGTGTCGGCGGTGTTCCCGTTGATTTCTCGGAGTGCGAGACCGGCTATTCGACCGAAAAAGGCGTCGAGTGCTATGAAAAGACCAAAGGCACTGCGATCGTGACCCAGCCTTGGTCCACCGGCATCACCCTGCAGGTTCTGCCCAAGACCAATGTCGACGAGATCCCGATCCTTGCGCCTGGCTATGGCTTTAGCCCCATGTCCGAAGGCGGCACTTTCCAGTGGGCATACAACCCGCCCGCATCCTATTGGGATGGCGCCTATATGATCGTTTCGCACATTGCGGGCGGTGATATGTCGACCCTGAAGGGCAAGAAGATTGCGTTCCTGCACCTTGACCACCCGTTCGGCAAAGAGCCTCTGCCCCTGCTGGAGCAGATGGCCGAAGAGCATGGCTTTGAGCTGGTTCCGGTCCCCGTTGGCCTGAAGGAAATGCAGAACCAGTCGGCGCAGTGGCTGCAAATCCGCCGCGAGCGTCCGGACAACGTGATCATGTGGGGCTGGGGTGCGATGAACAGCGCCGCGATCCAAGAAGCGGTCAAAACCCGCTATCCCATGGATCAGTTCTATGGCGTCTGGTGGGCGGGCCACGATCCCGATCTGGCAGCTGTCGGCGAAGAGGGCAAAGGCTACAAATCGATCAGCTGGTCGATGCCGCAGCCCGACAGTGGTCTGATGGCGGACATCAAGAAGTATGTCATCGACACCGGCAAAACCCAGACCACCGAAGACCAGTTGAACAGCGTTTTCTATCAGCGTGGTCTGGTCATGTCGATGATGCTGGCCGAAGGCATCAAGGCTGCTCAGGAGCACACCGGTAACGCGACCATCGGTCCCAAGGACCTGCGTTGGGGCCTCGAGAACCTGAACATCACCGACGAGAAGCTCGCAGAGCTGGGGATGGAAGGCATGGTGCCGCCGTTCTCGACGTCTTGCTCGAACCACACCGGTCACTCGGGCGCGTGGATTCTGGAATGGGATGGCGCAAAGTTCACCCAAGCCAGCGATCTGCTGCAGGCTGACCAGTCGGTGATCAAGTCGCTCGCTGAAGCCAAAGCGGCTGAATATGCCGATGCCAACGCGCCTTGGCCCGTCGTCGAGTGCGACAGCTGATCTGAAACGGCTCCGGCGGCGCGGGTCGCCGCCGGAGAACCTTTAGGTATTTTTCCAAAGAAGAAGAGCCATGCTGGACGCGGGACGAACCCAAGAGACCTTGCTCGAGGTCAACAATATCGAGGTGATCTACAACCACGTCATCCTTGTGCTGAAAGGGGTGAGCCTGTCGGTCCCCAAGGGCGGCATTACGGCGCTGCTCGGGGGCAACGGGGCAGGCAAGACAACGACTTTGAAGGCCATTTCCAACCTGCTGCATTCTGAACGCGGCGAGGTCACCAAAGGGTCTGTGATCTACAAGGGCGAGCGGGTGCAGGATCTGGACCCTGCGGCGCTGGTGAAAAAGGGTGTCATTCAGGTGATGGAAGGCCGTCACTGTTTCGAGCACCTGACCGTCGAAGAGAACCTGATGACCGGCGCCTACACGCGTCACGATGGCCGTGGTGCTGTCGATGCGGATTTGCAGATGGTCTACGACTATTTCCCGCGCCTCAAAGAGCGCCGCAAATCGCAGGCCGGCTACACCTCGGGCGGCGAGCAGCAGATGGTCGCGATCGGCCGTGCGCTGATGTCCCGCCCCGAGTGCATTCTGCTGGACGAACCCAGCATGGGTCTGGCCCCGCAGCTGGTCGAACAGATCTTCGAAATCGTGAAATCGGTGAACGAGAACGAAGGTGTGTCGTTCCTGCTTGCTGAGCAGAACACCAATGTGGCCCTGCGATACGCGCACCACGGCTACATTCTGGAATCGGGCCGCGTGGTGATGGACGGTAGCGCCGCCGATCTGCGCGAGAACCCTGACGTCAAAGAATTCTATCTCGGGATGTCCGAAGAGGGCCGCAAGAGTTTCCGTGATGTGCGGAGCTATCGCCGCCGCAAGCGTTGGCTAAGCTGAGGAGGCGCCGATGACCACATATTTTGATGACCTCGAAACGCGGAGCGCTGATGAACGCGAGGCCGCGCAGATGGAAGCTTTGCGTACGCAA
The DNA here is from genome assembly GCF_900115865.1 of Donghicola eburneus. Classification (GTDB taxonomy): domain Bacteria; phylum Pseudomonadota; class Alphaproteobacteria; order Rhodobacterales; family Rhodobacteraceae; genus Donghicola; species Donghicola eburneus. Next base: position 411,066 of record NZ_FOXY01000004.1, read on the forward strand.
CTGCGCGCGGTGCAGGGATTGCGGGGATATCGCGATTCGTTGGGGCTGATTGATCCGTCAGAGATCGACGGAATGGCCGATCTGGCAGTCCTGCCGGTTCTGCGAAAGTCCGAATTGGGGGCTGCACAGGGGCAGAGCTCACCCTTTGGCGGGTTCACTGCCAAAACGGTGGGCGAGTTCGCGCATATCTTCCAATCTCCGGGCCCGATCTATGAACCCGGCGAGATCAGCCATGACTGGTGGCGCGTCGGGCGATTCCTGCACGCGGCGGGAATCGGGCGTGGCGATATCGTGCAGAACTGCTTTGGCTATCACCTGACGCCTGCGGGCATGATCTTTGAAAGTGGGGCCCGGGCTGTGCAGGCCGCAGTGTTGCCCGCCGGCGTAGGGCAGACCGAATTGCAGGTGCGTGCGGCAGCGGATGTGGGCACAACGGCTTATGCGGGCACGCCGGATTACCTGAAGGTGATTCTGGATAAGGCCGACGAGATGGGAGTCGCTCTCAAAATCACCAAAGCGGCTGTGGGTGGCGGGGCGCTGTTCCCGAGCCTGCGCCAAGAATACACTGATCGTGGGATTTCCTGCCTACAGTGCTATGCGACCGCCGATCTGGGTAACATCGCCTACGAGAGCCCCGCGATGGACGGGATGATCATCGACGAAGGTGTCATCGTGGAAATCGTCAGGCCCGGCACAGGGATCCCTGTTGCCGAAGGCGAGGTTGGCGAGGTCGTGGTGACCAGTCTGAACCCCGACTACCCTCTGATCCGCTTTGCCACAGGCGATCTAAGTGCGATCATGGAGGGCACCAGCCCCTGTGGCCGCACGAACAAGCGGATCAAGGGCTGGATGGGCCGTGCGGACCAGACGACCAAGATCAAGGGCATGTTCGTCCGCCCCGAACAGGTCGCCCAACTGGTGGCCAAGCACCCAGAGATCACCAAAGCGCGCGTCATCGCACTGCGTGAGGGCGAGATGGATGTCATGCGTGTCCAAATCGAGGGGGGTACAGATGCGTCCTCTTACGAGGGCTCTGTGGCCGAGGTGCTGAAGCTGAAGGGTGCCGTAGAGTGTGTGCCTGTGGGCAGCTTGCCGAACGATGGCAAGGTGATCGACGACCGGCGCAGCTACGGCGGCTGACCCGACATTCACCAGTTCACGTGGAAAAGGCGGCCTCTGAACCAGAGAGCCGCCTCTTTTCTGTGCGATCGCATAGGCTACCAAAGAAAAAAGCCGCCCCAGAAGGACGGCTTATTCTGCTGCTCAGGATGCTCTTAGCCCTGACGGGCTTTGAAGCGGCGCTGCGTCTTGTTGATGACGTAGACGCGGCCCTTACGGCGCACGACACGGCAATCGCGGTGACGCTGCTTGAGCGAGCGGAGCGAGTTCTTGACTTTCATCGTATCTCTCCTTGTCGCGGCGCGCGTGCGCCTGTTAGCAGTTGGACCCAAAAGGACCGGTGAATTCGTGGTGCGCACGACTGGGATTGAACCAGTGACCCCTACGATGTCAACGTAGTGCTCTACCGCTGAGCTACGCGCGCTTACCTAAATGTCTGCGTCAAAGGCTCCGAAGAACCCGTCTGCTTCGTTTCGGTTCGCGCTCTATAAAAGGAGTCGTCGGGGTGTTCAAGGGCTTTTGACAAGGATTCTTTTCGGTTTAGGATTTGTCTCAAAGGAGCCGCCATGCATCACCGGATATTCGACTTGGACCGCCCTGCGCGGCAAACCACTGCGGTGGTGTTTGCATCCCCTCATAGCGGCAATGAATATCCGATAGACTTGATGGAGCGCACGATCCTTGACGCGCACACCATCCGGTCGTCCGAAGATGCCTATGTCCACGACCTGTTCAGCAGTGCGCCCGATCAAGGCGCGCCGTTTCTGTCCGCGCGATTCCCGCGCGCCTACCTAGATCTGAATCGTAGCCGCGATGAACTGGACCCCGCCCTGATCGAGGGTGTCCGCCGCCGCTACAATTCTCCGAGAATCGCATCGGGGCTTGGTGTGATTCCCCGCGTGGTGTCAAACGGGCGCGCGATCTATCGGGGCAAGATGACCCAAGACGCGGCCCAAGAGCGAATCGAGCGATGCTGGGTGCCCTATCATCAGGCTTTGCGCGGGTTGATGGACGACACTAGTGAGTCATTCGGTCGTGCCATTCTGATTGATTGCCACTCGATGCCGCACGAAGCGGTCGATAATCTGGTGCGCAGCGACCTACCGCGCCCACAAGTCGTTCTGGGGGACCGTTTCGGAGCTTCGGCTGATTTGGCCATAGTCACGCATCTCGAGTCTCTGTTCCGTGCCGAAGGATTGGTGGTGACCCGTAACAGCCCCTTTGCGGGGGCCTACACCGTGCAGCATTACGGACGACCTGGCCGCAATCAGCACGCGATCCAGATCGAGATAGATCGCTCGCTGTATATGAACGAGGCGACGATCACCCCACATGAGGGCTATGAAGACTTCAAGGCGTTGATCGGCCGTGTGATCGCAGGGATGGCAGAGTTTGCGAGGGCAACGCCCACACGTATGGCGGCCGAGTGATTACCGCAAAGAGCGCCCTTTGATGATCGCGTCGCTTCCAAACTTCTGACGGATGGCGTCGGTTGCTTTCTCGGCGCGGGCGCGCCGCTCTGCGTCAGGGTCCAACAGATCGCCGGACCGATCCGCATCTCCGCTATCCACCAGATCACCGAGCCCGACGCCGATCAAACGGAACGGTGCTGCGTCTATGGCTTGATCCAATAGCCCACGGGCCGCGCGGTACAGCTTGTCGGCGTACTGGGTCGAATCGGTCAGGGTCACGCGACGGGTCAGTAGACGGAAATCCGCGCGTTTCAGTTTCAGGGTCACAGTACGGCCCGCGATCCCCTTCGCCTTGGCACGATCCGAAACTTTCTCCGCCATGCGCCACAGATGGCCGTCCAGCAGATCGATATCCGAGATATCTTCGTCAAAGGTTGTCTCGTTGCTGACGGATTTCATCCCGCGATCGGGTTTCACAGCGCGCGCATCTTCGCCGCGGGCAAGATGGAATAGCCGTAGCCCCATGCTGCCGAATCGCGCGACCAGTTCCGTCTCGTCCCAGCGCAGCAGATCAGAGATGGTCCGAATCCCTGCACGGTCCAGCGATGCTCTAGTCGCACCGCCAACGCCCCAAATGATTCCCACATCTTTGTCGCGCAGAAAGTCTGCTGTCTCGGCCTTGCCGATCACCGCGAACCCGTTTGGCTTGTCGATCTCTGACGCGATCTTGGCGAGAAACTTGTTATGCGACAGCCCTATGGATCCGGTGATCCCCAGATCGTCCTTCATGCCTTTGACCAGTCGCGCAACCAGAACCGCTGGCGGAGCGCCATGCAACTTGGCCGTCCCGCGCAGATCCATGAATGCCTCATCCAGGGATAATGGCTCCACCGCTGGCGTTAGTGCCTCCATCCGCGCGCGCACTTCACGTGAAACCTCGGCGTAAACCTCCATGCGGGGTTTGATCACTACGGCATCGGGGCACAGCTCCAGTGCCTTAAACATCGGCATGGCGGACCGCACACCGCGAATCCGCGCCACATAACAGGCAGTCGAGACCACCCCGCGCCGCCCACCACCGATAATCACCGGCTTGGCGGCCAGCTCGGGCCGATCCCGCTTCTCAACACTGGCGTAAAAGGCGTCGCAGTCCATGTGGGCGATTCCCAGATCCCACAACTCGTCATGCGCAACCACGCGGGGGCTGCGGCACTTGGGGCATCGCGCCCCGTTTTCGAACTCGTGCAAACAATTGCGACACAGTGCAGGCATAGGACCCCACCTCCGGCAGCAAATATAAGAGAGGCGGACACCTAATGGCACCCGCCTCCTTCATCTTGGCCAAAATACCCAATCGGCCGCAGGCCGTGGCGCTTTAGCGCCAAACTCAAGCGTTAGGGGCCGCAGCCGCACGCATTTCAGCCACCACGTCCAACGCAGCCTGACGCGGATCAGCTGCGCGCCAGATCGGGCGCCCGCAGACAATGTGGTCCACACCGCTCTCCACGGCCATCGCGGGGGTGGCGATCCGCTTCTGGTCGTCGGTCGCGCTGCCCGCAGGGCGCACACCGGGGGTCACGATCAGGCGGCCTTCGGATTCGGGTAGGGCACGGATGCGCGCCGCCTCGTTAGGCGAACAGATGATGCCATCCGCGCCCGCGTCAAAGGCCTTGCCTGCGCGCTCGACCACCAGATCGTCGATGGCCCCGTCCTTGATCAGCGCGCCATCCAGATCGCCGCGATCCAGCGAAGTTAGGATGGTCACGCTGAGGATTTTCATGTTGCTGCCAGCCGCGCCTTCTTTGGCTGCCTTCACCACATAGGGGTCACCGTGGACGGTCAGGAAATCCAGATTGAACTGCGCCAGTCCGCGTACTGCGTTCTCAACGGTCTGGCCAATGTCGAACAGCTTCATGTCCAGAAAGATCTTCTTGCCGTGCTCGTCTTTCAGCTCGTTGGCCAAGGCCAATCCGCCGCCGGTCAGCATCCCCAAACCGATCTTATAGAAACTGACCGCATCGCCGAGTGTTTCGGCAACTTTCAGTCCTTCGAGGGCGTTCGGCACATCCAGTGCGACGATCAGGCGGTCATCGGCGATCATGGCAGTCTCCTGTGGGAAAATTTCGCCCGTGATGCGCTGTGAAAATCGAACGGTCAAGAGTGTGTGACCTCTTGAAACCCACGCGTGTGCGCTCCATCTTTTTGTAAGAGGCCCACAACATGATGTGCCGCTTAGCGGGCATCGCCGTAATCGGGCGCTTATATAGAGGAGAACTGCCATGAACTTAGAGAAGTTCACGGAGCGGTCGCGTGGTTTCCTTCAGGCCGCGCAGACGATTGCTATGCGCGAGGGGCACCAGCAACTGACCCCCGAGCACCTGCTGAAGGCTCTTATGGATGACGACCAAGGCTTGGCCGCTAATCTGATCTCGCGTTCCGGTGGTCAGGCAAATCAGGTTGGTCTGGCCGTAGATTTGGCTGTCGATAAATTGCCCAAGGTCAGCGGCGATGCTGGTCAGACCTACATGGCGCAGCCAACTGCCAAGGTGCTGGCCGAGGCTGAAACCCTAGCGCAAAAAGCCGGTGACAGCTTTGTTCCCGTCGAACGCATTCTGATGGCGCTGGCCATGGTGAAAACCAAAGCCAAGGACGCTCTGGATGCAGGTGGCGTGACTGCGCAAAAGCTGAACGAAGCGATCAACGACATTCGCAAAGGACGCACCGCAGACAGCGCATCGGCTGAGGATGGCTATGACGCCCTAAAGAAATACGCGGCCGACCTGACACAGCGCGCTGCCGACGGCAAAATCGACCCGATCATTGGCCGGGACGAGGAAATCCGCCGTGCGATGCAGGTTCTGTCTCGCCGGACCAAGAACAACCCAGTTCTGATCGGTGAGCCGGGCGTGGGGAAAACCGCGATTGCCGAGGGCCTTGCCCTACGGATCGTGAACGGCGACGTGCCTGAATCCCTACGCAACAAGAAGCTGCTTGCGCTAGATATGGGTGCGCTGATCGCCGGTGCGAAATACCGCGGTGAATTCGAAGAGCGTCTGAAAGCCGTTCTGAACGAGGTGACCGCCGCTGCTGGCGAGATCATCTTGTTCATCGACGAGATGCACGTTCTGGTCGGCGCGGGTAAAACCGATGGCGCGATGGATGCGGCCAATCTGATCAAGCCTGCGCTGGCTCGGGGTGAGCTGCACTGTGTCGGCGCAACCACGCTGGACGAGTACCGCAAGTACATCGAAAAAGATGCGGCTCTGGCCCGCCGGTTCCAGCCCCTCGTGGTCGAGGAGCCCACGGTCGAGGATACCATCAGTATCCTGCGCGGCATCAAAGAGAAGTACGAGCTGCACCACGGTGTGCGGATCAGTGACTCGGCCCTTGTGGCGGCGGCAACCCTGTCACACCGCTATATCACGGACCGCTTCCTGCCGGACAAGGCCATCGACTTGATGGACGAAGCCGCCAGCCGTCTGCGTATGGCTGTGGACAGCAAGCCCGAGGAACTGGACGCGATCGACCGCGAGATCCTGCAAAAGCAGATCGAAGCCGAAGCGCTGAAGAAAGAGGATGATGATGCCTCGCGCGACCGCCTCGAAAAGCTGGAGAAGGAACTGGCAGACCTGCAAGACCGCAGTGCCGAACTGACTGCCCGCTGGCAGGCGGAACGGGACAAGCTGGCTGGTGCACGCGACCTGAAAGAAAAGCTGGACCGTGCCCGCGCCGAACTGGAGCAAGCGAAACGCGAAGGCAATCTGGCCCGTGCCGGTGAGCTGTCTTATGGCGTGATCCCTCAGCTGGAAAAACAGCTAGGCGACGCTGAGACCGCAGAAGCCGACGGTGTCATGGTCGAAGAGGCTGTGCGCCCCGAGCAGATCGCTCAGGTCGTAGAGCGTTGGACGGGTATCCCGACCACCAAGATGCTGGAAGGCGAGCGTGAAAAGCTACTCAAGATGGAAGAGGAGCTGGGACGCCGCGTCATCGGTCAACGTCAGGCGGTCAAGGCTGTGTCGAACGCCGTACGGCGTGCCCGCGCTGGTCTGAACGACGAGAACCGCCCGTTGGGCAGCTTCTTGTTCCTCGGGCCGACGGGTGTGGGTAAGACCGAGCTGACCAAGGCTCTGGCCGAGTACCTCTTTGACGACGACAACGCGATGGTCCGCATCGACATGTCCGAGTTCATGGAGAAACACGCGGTCAGCCGTCTGATCGGTGCTCCTCCGGGCTACGTCGGCTATGACGAAGGTGGTGTTCTGACCGAAGCGGTCCGTCGCCGTCCTTATCAGGTGGTTCTGTTCGACGAGGTCGAGAAGGCGCACCCCGATGTCTTTAACGTGCTGTTGCAGGTTCTGGACGACGGTGTGCTGACTGATGGCCAAGGCCGGACTGTGGACTTCAAGCAGACGTTGATCATTCTGACGTCGAACCTTGGGGCCCAATCGCTCAGCACCCTGCCGGATGGCGCGGATGCTAGCGATGCCAAGCGCGACGTGATGGATGCGGTGCGAGCGCACTTCCGCCCCGAATTCTTGAACCGTCTGGACGAGACGATCATCTTTGACCGTCTGGGCCGCGCGGATATGGATGGCATTGTCAGCATCCAGTTGCGCCGTCTGGAAAAACGTCTGGCTGCGCGCAAGATCAGGCTGGAGTTGGATGAGGACGCCCGTAAGTGGCTGGCCGACGAAGGCTATGATCCTGTGTTCGGTGCCCGCCCGCTGAAGCGCGTGATCCAGCGTGCCCTGCAAGACCCGCTGGCCGAGATGATCCTCGGCGGGGACGTGCGCGACGATACTGTCGTGACCGTTAGCGCGGGTGCCGAGGGATTGTTGATTGGCGACCGTATCGGCGCCAGTAATCGCCCAAAGCCGGATGACGCCGTTGTCCACTAAGACCCGAGCATAAAAAAGGCCCCGGAGATCGTTCTCCGGGGCCTTTCGCGTGAGTGGTGATTATTGGGGCATAATCACAGCGTCGATTTCGTGGATCACGCCGTTCGATGCTGCGATGTCTGCACCCACCACGGTCGCATCATCAATCGAGATGACGTCGTCGCTGTTGGTCACGGTTGCTTCTGCACCATTAACGGTGGTGACAGGCATGATGCCAACTTCAATGTCAGACGACATCACGGCGCCGGGGACTACGTGATATGTCAGGATTTCGGCCAGGGCCTCGGGGTCTGCTAGTAGGGTGTCCAGCGTACCAGCGGGCAGAGCGGCAAATGCATCGTCGTTGGGGGCAAATACGGTGAACGGACCTTCGCCCTTCAGCGTCTCGGTCAGACCAGCAGCTTCGATTGCGGTCGCCAGAGTGTTAAAGTTGCCTGCACCAGCTGCGGTGTCGACGATGTCCATGGAATGAGTTTCAGCGAGCGCGGGGCCTGCCATCAGAGCTGCGGTACCAAGAGCAAGAACAGTACGACGGAACATTGTATATCTCCAAATTTTAGTTTCAATCACAACCCAGTGTTGGCGTTGTTGGAGAAAGTACGCGCCAGCCGCGAAAAAGATCACTCGAGATATCGTGTTTAATTTCTTGATCTAAGCGATCTGCCGACTAAGCCAGCGCTTCTGGAGGAGACCACTGACATTTTCGTCAGCGGTCGTGATTGAACCGGCCGTTATTCCAGCCCAATTGCTGCACGTGCAATGCCGTCTAGCAGGTCATGAACCTCTTGCATTGGGCCGTCAGGGTAGGGGCGGAAGCCGATGATGGTCTCGCCTGGTTTGTCAGCGAGGACGGCGACAAAGATGTCATAGGGGCAGTACATCAGGTTCAGGGGGTTTGCCTCCATCACGCTGCGGGACACAGTGGCCGAGCAGAAGCTATAGACGTCGGCGGCCTCGAATAGCACCACGTCCGAGCCGACGTCTGCGCGGGTCCGCTCTAGCATGTCGCCCGTGTGGCTGATGTGGTCGACCACGAGCCCTGCGTCGATGATCGCACTTTCTAGCCCAAAAGTGACGTCATCGAAGCTTTGGTCCGTGACATACATAAAGGGCTCTTCGGCAGCAGCTGTCGTGGCAGCCGCGATCAGGCCGACTGTGATCCAATGTTTCATGGTTTTCCCTCCCCCGTGAAAACAAATTCGAGTTTGTGAATTCATGGCACGTTGCGTGGGTCGCTGGCAATGGCGTGGCCAAACGTTTCAGCCGCTTTACGACAGTGTTAAAAGGAGTTTTTTGGTCAACGAGGGCGGTGATGCTATGTCATGCAGAGCTTTCAAGGAGGATCCGATGGCGAACCGCTGGCGCAATACCCTGACTTCTGACGATGTGACCCCCGAGGCGATGTTTGTAAATCGCCGTCAAATGATGGCGGGGGCCGCAGCGCTTGGGCTTGGGTTAACGGCATCTCCTCTGCGTGCCGCTGGTCTTGAGCCCAACAGCTTCGAAGACATTACCAGCTACAATAACTATTATGAGTTTGGCACGGGCAAAGACGACCCTGCGCGTTACGCGGATCAACTGACCACTGATCCGTGGACCATCAAGATTGATGGCCTGGTCGAAAAGCCCGGCGATTATGCTCTGTCCGATCTTGTTCCTCAGATGACAATCGAAGAGCGCATCTATCGCTTCCGCTGCGTTGAGGCGTGGTCGATGGTTGTGCCATGGAATGGCTTTGAGCTGGCGGATCTGCTGGAACTGGTCGGGGTGAAAAGCGGCGCCAAGTATGTGGCCTTTGAAACCGTGCTACGTCCCGAGGAAATGCCGGGCACGCGTTTCCCTGTTCTGGACTGGCCCTATCGCGAGGGCTTGCGTCTGGACGAGGCACGTCATCCCCTGACGCTGCTGGCCACCGGCATCTATGGGAAACCCATGCCGAACCAGAATGGTGCGCCGATCCGTCTGGTCGTGCCGTGGAAGTACGGGTTCAAATACGCCAAATCCATCTCCCGCATCACCCTGACGGACCAAGAGCCGCCGACCAGCTGGAATATGGCGAACGCACGCGAGTACGGTTTCTATAGTAACGTGAACCCCGAAGTCGCTCACCCACGTTGGTCCCAAGCGACCGAGCGCCGGATTGGGGGTGGCCTGTTCGCCAAGCGCGAGCCCACCTTGATGTTCAATGGCTACGACGAGGTCGCTTCGCTGTACCAAGGCATGGACCTGCGAAAGAACTTCTAATGATCGATGTCGTGAACCGGTCGGTTAGGGCGATCCCGAATTGGGTTCTCTATGTGGCGGGCGCAGTGCCTGTCATATGGCTCTATGTGCTGGGTTTCCAGAATGCTCTGGGTGCGGATCCCGTAGATGCGATCGAACGTAATCTAGGACTTTGGGCGCTGTGGCTGTTGATCGCTGGCTTGTGCATTACGCCACTTCAGCGCCTGACGCCTCTTCGCTTGATCAAGCTGCGGCGACCGATTGGGGTTGTGGCCTTCTTCTATGTGCTTGTGCACTTCCTGACGTGGTTGGTGCTGGATGTGCAGATCCCCTCGCAGATCGTCGCGGATATTATCAAGCGTCCTTATGTGACAGTGGGCATGGCCGCGCTGCTGTTGCTGTTGCCTTTGGCGGTCACATCGAACAACTGGTCCATCCGAAAAATGGGCGCCCGTTGGCGGACTGTGCACAAGCTTGTCTATCCGGCAGTGCTGTTGGCCGGTCTCCATATGGTGATGCAAGCCAAAGGCTTTCAGCTCGAGCCTTTGGTGTACCTCGCTGCGATTGCGTTCTTGGTCGCGATGCGCTGGATGCCTCTTTCTTCATTCCGGCAAGCCTTTGTTAAACGCTGAGGCCTAAGACCTTAGGCGTCACGACTTATTGGGGGCGCATATGACAAAGGCAATGATCACTGCGGCAATGGTTGTCGCACTCGGGCAGTCGGCGGCTGCATCCACCGTGAACTTCTCGTCATCACTCTTTTCTGACACCAAGTCGACGGTGACCTATTCTGTGGATGGCATCGATCTGACCTTTTGGGCCGAGTCAGCTGGGACACCTGAGCGGTTCTTCAAGAACGGGGGGCTCAGTTTCGGCTACTCCTATATGCACGCACTGACGATTGTGGCGAGCGAAGCAATCCAGTTGACGCGCTTGAATGGTAAGACCACCAAGTTGGACCCGAGCGGCGCGAGCCTGCCATTCTCAGTCTTGGTCCGAGAAGAGGTGCAGGCCGACAATCTCGCATTCCCCGCCTATCAATGGGGGTGGCTGGATCTATCGGAGCAGAACATCATCATTCCCAAAAACACGACGTTCGCTATTGATGGTGATTTTCAGAGCTGGAACTGGCAGTCCGAAGCGGTTCTCGGCGCGATGCAGTTCGAGGCCTATACGCCGCCACCGATCCCGCTGCCTGCGACAGCATGGCTTTTCTTGGGGGCTTTGGGCGTCCTCGGGGCGATGAGAGGGCGTGGTAAATCTGCAGGCACCGTCTGAGGCGGCCTAGCAGACTACTCGGCTTCAGAGAGAGGGGTGCGCTAACATCTGAAATTTGGGCGGCTTTCCAATAAATTGGGCCCTGTTTCATTTTTTTTGGATTTCTGTGATTTTTCCTCTTGCGACTCTTTGTTGGTATCCGTAGAAGGCCCCTCACCGGCGGCGCTGAGGCGCGGTTGGGGCGGACGGGACGGTCGGAAGGCTGGAAGGTTCG
>NZ_FOXY01000022.1 GCF_900115865.1 Donghicola eburneus
GCCATCCCTTCTCCGCCTAACGGCGTCGGCGATCAGGCGAATGGGCATTAGGGGAAAGAGAAAGAGAAAGAGAAAGAGAAAGAGAAAGAGAAAGATCGAGAATTCCTTGGGGAGGGTAAAGATCAATATAAGGCAGAGAGTACGAGTAGATGGTAAAGGCAAAGGACGGACAGCCCAGATCGGAAAAACGTCGCGCAACGGCGACCGTGCAGAAGCGTGTAACACCGGCACAGAAGGCGGCCTTCGAGGCCCGCGCCCGTGACCAAGGCTATGAAACCGGAAGTGCCTATCTTGAGGCCTTCATTCTGGGACGTGAAGCAATCGTGCGGCGGGACCGCAAAGACCTGGTCAAAATTCTGGCGGAACTTGGCAAACAGGGATCCAACCTCAACCAGTTGGCTCATGCCATCAACTCCGGAAAGATCAAAAACCTTTCGGCGGACCAGATGGCGATAATCAGCTCCGCTCATAGCGCCGTCACGACCTGTTCTGAAAACTTGCGGAAGCGGCTCTTATGATTGTCGAGATTATCAAAAAGCCAGGGGAAAAAGGATCGGGCGGGTCGGCCGAAGCTTTCAAACCCGGAGCCCGCTACGTCTGTGAGAAAGCAGATCACTTTGAAATGCGCAATCTCGCCTCGCGTGATTGGGAGGGCGCCGCCACTGAAATGCGGCTTGTCTCGGAATTGAATAGTCGCGTTCAGAAGCCCTACTACCACATGGCCGCCAGCTGGCACGCGCTAGAGCAACCCACAAATGCACAAATGATGGAAGCCGCTGACTATCTCCTCACGGCCATGGGCCTTGAGGAGCATCAGGCCATCATCGCCATCCATCGCGATAAGAAGGAAGCCCACTTCCATGTGGTGGTGAACACCGTCCATCCCGTGACCGGCAAAGTCTGGTCGAAGTCCAACGACCATTTACGTGCGGAGAAGGCCAGTCGCGAGATCGAGGTCATGCAAGGCTGGAGTCATGATCGCGGGCGATTTGACTTCGATGTTGCCCGTGATGGCACCGTCACCCTCAAACCCGATCCTGTCGCCTATGAGGCCAAGACGGCAAACCGTGACAAGGGCAAACGCCCCAAAACCAGCGGAGACCGGAAGTTCGAGAAGTCGACGGGTTTTGAAACCTTCGAACATTCCCTAACCGACGCGTTGCGTGTCCGCTTTGCCGAGGTCGTGTCCACAGCCACGGACTGGCCTGCCCTTCATGCCACTCTTGCCGAGATGGGACTGCGGTACGACAAACACGGCTCCGGAGCACGGATCACGCTGATCGGCAGCGGAGAGTATGTGAAAGCGTCAGCCTTTGGCGCAAAGTTCTCCATTGGGAAGATGCAGGAGCGCTTTGGACCTTTTGAGGCCCCGCCCCGACCGCGCAGGTCAGCACCAGAGGCACTCCCCACCCCGGCGGCGTCGATGTCCGGCAGGATGTCGGACGCCGCGCGCAAACAGACCTCTGCCTCGTCCTTCAAGCTCACGCTCCTTCGCCGGGTGTACTGCGACATCCATGTGGACCCGATGGTTGTCCGCGCGATCAAATACGTAGCCTTGGATGAGGTGCCTCCACGGCTCACCCTGAAGGACACGACGACCATCCTTGATCACGGGGCAAAGGTCACCACTTCAGGCAATACGAAAGAAGCTAGGACCATCCTCATTGCCATGGCGCAGGCCAAGGGCTGGTCCTCCGTCACCTTCACAGGCCCCCCGGACTTTGTTCGGGATGCTGCGCTCGATGCAGCGCGTGCGGGGCTTCCGGTGTTCGGTGTGCCTGACGATGTGCAGGCCGCCTGCAATGAAATCCTGGAGAAGCAGGCGAAAGAGGAACCTCGCCTTGCGGCCACAACCAGAAAGGTCAACGCTGCCATTCAAAACGCAGTAGCGGATCGCGACACGGCTCTGGCGCAGAACGATCAGGAACGCGCAAGCCGCGCGGCTGTGCAGGTCGAGGCTGTCCAGAAGGCCCTTGGCTGGCAAACAGATGCTGTCTCCGATCTGACGCTGGACGAGGGCTCCCCCCTGCCCGCCCCCCGCACAGTCTCTCACCCGCAGCCTGCACCGGATGCAGACAAGGTCGCGCCGGCCAAGGTACGGCGGATCGAAAAGACTTTACGAGAAAACGACCGCTCCGAGCTGGACCACATGAAGGCGATGCCCATCGACGACATCGCCTCTCTCGGTGGGTGGTGCTTCGAGCCGCGCCATAAAGACGGCCATAACGATCCGCAAGGAGTGAGGATGCGGACTTACACCCGCGGCTCCGAAACTATCAAGGCAACGAAAAAGGGCTCTGTCTGGGTTTGGACCAACAACAAAACCGGACAAAGCGGATCGGTCATCGATCTATGGCTTGCGGACAATCCCGGCAGCACCCTCGGTGAAGCCCGCAAAGCTTTCCGCGAGATATTCAGGGCGGGATCTTCTGTCCGATCACTGCCTGAGCACCAGCGACCGGAGCGGCAAGAGCGACAGGATCACACTCAAGCACGGCGGCGTTGGGAAGAGGCTCCTTACGTCGACGACCAGCGCACCTACGCGGAGGATCGGGGGATTTCGAAGGCAACCCTTCTGCGGTACCGCAATCAGGTCCGCGCGGGTGTTTTCGGCGGGATCTATTTTGCCCACCGTAATTTTGAGACGGGGAGCATTCAGGGCTTTGAGCAGGCGTGGGAGAAGGACGGTACTCGCAACACCGCGCGCTTTGCCAAAGGCGGGATCAAAACCGTCTCCGTTCTTGGTGATCCTAGGACGGCGACGCGCATGGTTGTGTTCGAGGGCGGGCTTGATGCCTTAGCGTTTGCAGAACTGGAGGGACGCGCAGACACGCTCTACGTCAGCACGGGGGGCGGATTTGGGCCTAAGACTGAAGTCGCGCTCCAGAGGCTCTCAGAGGGCCGTCAGGTGCTCTCTGGCTTTGACAACGATCTAGCAGGTGAAGCTCTTCACAAGAGGCTCTTAGCCCTCGTTCCTGCGTCTGAGCGTTATTCTCCGCCGTCACGGATCGATGGATCTAAGCGCGTCTGCAAGGATTGGCTTGATGTGCTCAATGCAATCAAAGCGCAGGAGACGATTGTACAGAGGTTTGATGAGGAGATTGTTAAAGATGATACTTCGAGTGGTGATTTTTTAGAGATGGATCTAGGGCCATGAGGTCAGTTTTCGTAGAATTATCCACAATCAAGTAGTGTTATATTAGTTATAACAGGTGTTAGTAAGTTACGCTTTCTGGCGCGACGCATTAATATATTGATTAATATAAATAAATATCCTTCGACAGTGTGGGTTTGGTTCCCAGAGGGGCGAAGATCGGTTCCCAGAGGGGCGAAAAGTGGTTCCCAGAGGGGCGAAGATCGGTTCCTAGAGGGGCGAAGCCTTTTTTTCGCTCTCATCGAAGTGTATGACTTGTTGCAGGTTCCTAAAACGACGAATCAAATGCTGTTTTCGATGAGTTCTTAGATCGACGAAGTTAGTTCCTAGAACGACGAATGATTGTGAGGCAAACAATGGGTGAGCTTCTTCCCGACCGTCATCCGAACAGAGACTTCTTCATTCTCGATGTATCGGATGCTGCACCTAAAGATGATATGGCCTCGATGGAGCATCCCGTATTCTCTCTTTCAGTTAAACCTGACATGCGAGAATTGGATTATCAGCACGATGGAAAGCGTGTTGTCGTGGTCCCGAGCGGCAAGGGTCTTGCCACCATTATGGACAAGGACATCTTGCTTTATTGCATTAGTAAGCTGGTACATCAGCTTAATGCTGGCGATGAAATCAGTCCATGGGTCGAGCTGACTGCGCACGAGGTTATGGTCGCTACAAATTGGCGAACAAATCGCGAGAGTTATAAGCGGTTTGAAGATGCACTTGACCGGTTACGTGGCACGACAATCAAGACGAACGTAAAAACTGGGGGGCATTCGCAAGTTCGCGGTTTTGGACTGATCGATGAATACGAAATCACCCGTCGTGATGAGGCAGGGGAAGAGTCTGCTTTCGGTCGGATGACACGTGTGCGTGTCAAGGTATCTGACTGGACCTTCCGAGCGGTGCAAGGCATGGAAGTACTGACAATAAACCCAAAGTATTTTCGTTTGCGTAGACCTTTGGAGCGACGAATTTACGAACTGGCGCGAAAGCACGTCGGAGATCAAGGTCACACCTTCCGGATCGGTCTGGATAAGCTTCAAAAGAAGGTCGGAAGCAACTCGCCAGAGAAGAAGTTCAAATTCTTCATGAAGCAGATTGCTCAGGATGGACATATTCCAGATTATGATATCGCGCTGGAGAATAAGAACGTAACGTTCACAGCAAAGCGTCTGGGGTTTACCCGAGTTCAAGGAGAACTCGACCTAGGTCTACCGGCTGCGCCGTCTCCAGCACTGCTGGAAAAAGCCAGAAAGATCGCTCCTGACCTTGATATCTATGCACTATTCCAGGATTGGCGGATCTTTGCATCAAAGCAAAACGAGGCACCCCGGAGTTTGGATGCCGCTTTCCTAGGGTACTGCAAACAGCAAGCTAAACGCCTAAAATGATTATCCGATATTTTATGTTATCCGGTAATTCAAAATATCGGATAACATAAAACTAGGTCGTCTGGTGTTTGCAATATAATGCCCATGCCTCCTCAATCAGCACTCCCTGCTGAACACCACGGCGCTTTGCTTCTGCTGAGATTTCATCAGAGACATGGGGTAGCACTTTGGCATGCACTTGACCGGTACGCGGGCTGGCAGGGCGTCCGCGCTTCCGCTTCGGGCTGCGATCCACGAAGCCAAGTGCATCTCCTGCTCTATCAATCTTCTCGACTTCCCGCAGGCTTGAAGTGCCCTTGTCACGGCTCTTTAATCCGCCGACGTCGATGCTAAAGGTAGGTTTATCGCTCATGCCGCAGCCTCCTGCGTTAACCGACTATACACTGCTTGCGCGAACAGACTTGCGTTCTCTAGAGCTCCCTCCATGCGTCCTTGGGCAGGCATATTATGCAGGTCACCTCCGAACTCGAACAAAGCTGAGAAGGCGGCACGTTCCATCAGTGATGGAGTGATTATGTCGACTCCCTGATTGAGTAGACTCTCCTCAATACCTGAATGTTGCTTCGACCGGATGGCACGGGTCATCGTAAAAACAACCGAGTGACTAATTGTGCGTCCTAGAGCTTCCTCTTCTTCAGCGATTAGCTGTAAAGCTCGAACGCCGATCGTCGCATCAAGTGTCGTCGCCCGCATAGGTGTGATGACAAGGTCAGCCTGTGAGATTGCCCTAGATACGAGGCGAGATGCGACCCCTTCGAGGTCAACAATAACTACGCTGCCGTCTCGATCGTGGGATCTGATCGCCTTGATGATATCTCCCTCTCCAACGTTCGACAGAACTTCGATCCGAGCCGGAATCGCACCGCGTTGTGACCAAAGAGTTAATGACCCGTTAGGGTCGCAATCCATCAGAGTGACAGCCGCACCGGCGTGCGCCAATTCTGTGCCCAAGAGGACGGCTGTTGTTGATTTTCCAGAACCGCCCTTGGGCGATGCGATGACAATGACAGGCATATTTTCTGCTCGTGTTGCACAACCTCCCTCCAAACATACCGGATAAATCAAAAAATCCAATTATAATTATTATCCGGTAATTTAAAATATCTGATAATTATACATATACCTCTCAGAGATACACACTCGCTCCACAAGCTGGACCAACGTTTCAAGTTGGAATAGAGCGCTCCGGGAGTGGGAAAAGCCTGGTGGTCAACGTGGTAGGGTAGGGTTTCAGAACAAGACGGGACCCACCATGGATGTAAGCATTTTATCGAGACGACTTTTGACGATGGAGAAACCAAGAGGCACAAAATCGGTCGACTTCGCCGTGCGCTGGATGAGTTTGGTTCCGAGAATGTGGGCCTTCTCCTCGACGACGCAAAGACCTTGTTGAGGCGCTTGCAGGAAGCGATTGTGCAAGATCAGGTCGGTGAAGCAATATAGGCTCGCTGGAAATGCGATGACTGTGGCAAACACCGTGCGATCCATGATGATCGAGGCCGTATTCTCGCCACTCTTTTCGGGCGAATTCAGGTGAAGTGGCCCAGACTTCGACCCTGCTTGTGCCAACCGGCTGGGATCTCGAAAGCTGGACCGCAATCACCACTTGCCGGACTGTTCTCTGAACGTGCGTCTCCCGAACTTCGGCGCCTGCAGGCTGAATTGGAGGCTAGGCACTCGTTTCGGGAAGCGCTCGATTGATCGAGATGTTCCTGCCCTGTTCCGCTCAGTCGAACACGACCGTTCGAAATCGCCTGGGTCGCATTGCCGACGAGTTGGGCCACGGCGACGCAAGTCAAGGAGACGCGGATACAATCGCATCGCCCGCCCCACTGACCGTTTTCCTAGATGGTGTGCATATACGATGTCGGCCGGAGTACCAGAAACGCCACCTGGATGTCGTGGTCGGCACGATTGAAAGCCTCAATATGAGCCGGCGGTTTGGCCTCGTGCAACAAGCCGCCAGTTCTCCTGCAAAGCAGCTCCGAAATGACTTTATTGCGCAGGGCTGGGATGGTCAGGTCAAAGTGACCGTGATTTCAGACGGCGAACCTTCATTGCCGAATTTGGTGAGGCGCGCCGTTCGAGGTCCAGTCACCCACATACTGGACTGGGGGGCATATCTCGATGCGGGTCAAGCACATAGAAAACGCGGGGCGGGGCTTCTGCAATCGAAGGACGTTTCAGGGTCGCTGCTCCTCTTCGAGCGACCTTCCGATACATTGCGTTGGTACCTTTGGCACGGCAAAGTGATGACCGCCGCGACAATCCTAAAAGTTCTTCAAATCAATTGCGATCGCCTGCACGCCGAAACCCAAGAATTACGAGAAGCGGCAAAGCGCGTCAGAGCGCGGTGCCAGGACCTCTATTCCTACCTTGCGAACAACTTCGACGCGCTTCCGGATTATGGTCACAGGTACCGAAGTGGCCTCGCAGTCTCATCGTCCCAGGCAGAAAGCTGTGTTGACGACATTGGCAACACCCGCATGGGCAAGCGGCGGTGTATGAGATGGTCAGCTCAGGGCGCGCATCGGGTTGCCGTTACTCGGGCTGCTGTTCTTGACGGAAGGCTAGGCGTCTCAAAGCGGGCCGCTTGACCACAACATTTTGCCCATTCCCATTGGGGTAAGTGACTTCAACATTTTGCGTTTTGCTAGGAAGTCATGCTCTAATGGTGCTATGAAGTCCCAAATGTTCCCCCAACGTTCGACACACACAATAAAAGCCACATGAACACACCAATTTCGATGCAGCCTCGATTTGAAGGCTTTTGCCCCATATCCGACGCGGTTGAACGGCTGGCAAACGAGTCCGGTCTTGAGGAAAGGGGGGCAATTTACACCAAACGGGAGGTGGTAGATTTCATCCTCGATCTGGTGGGGTATGAGGCGGACAAGCCCCTAACCAGCTATCGCATCCTTGAACCATCTTTTGGCGACGGTGATTTCATCCATCCGATTATTGACCGGCTGCTTACTGCAGCTCAGCGTGAAGCGGGTGGACTGACGGTTGAGCGACTGAAACCTACGCTACGAGCGGTTGAACTGCATCGCGCAACATTTTATCGTCATCGGTCAAGTATCGCCTCAAAGCTCCAAGGATACGGCTTTTCGCTCGAGGAAACCGAAGAATTGGTTTCGGCCTGGTTTGTTCAAGGCGATTTCTTGCTCCATGATTTCGAACACGATTTCACGCATGTTGTCGGTAACCCACCGTACATCCGGCAAGAAGTCATTCCGAATATTCTTATGGCCGAATACCGCAAGCGCTATGAAACTATCTTCGACCGTGCGGATATCTACATACCGTTCATCGAGAAATCGTTGAACGCACTCGTGCAGGGCGGTCAGCTTAGCTTTATTTGCGCAGATCGTTGGATGAAAAATCGCTATGGTAGTAAGCTACGTGAAATGGTCAGCCGTGAATATTCACTGTCCATCTACGTGGACATGGTAGACACACCCGCGTTTCACAGTGACGTCACCGCCTACCCTGCAATCACTGTCATTAAACGGACCAGAGAAAACCGAACCCGTGTGTTCGCACGCCCCGATATCGACCGCAAGGCGCTCCGCGCCCTCAGCCGTGACTTGACCGCATCGGATTTAAATAAAAAAAGCACCGTGCAAGAAGTCAAAGATGTTGCTATTGGTGCTGCGCCGTGGGTCTTGAGCGCCTTTGACCAACTAGCGTTGGTACGCCGACTTGAGGCGAATTTTCCGCAGATCGAGGCCGTAGGCTGCAAGGTCGGCATTGGTGTTGCGACAGGCGCGGACAAAGCTTTTATCGGAGATTTTGAAACGCTCGATGTAGAGCCCTCACGCAAGCTGCCCTTGGTGACGACCAAGGATATTCTTACGGGTAAAGTGCAATGGCAGGGCAGGGGCGTCATCAACCCGTTCACTGACGATGGAAAGCTCGTCCGTCTCGAGAACTATCCCAAATTGGCTCGATATCTCGCAGAGCGGCGCGACGTGATCGCTGGTCGCCATGTGGCGACCAAAGCTCCGGCAAACTGGTACCGGACAATCGACCGGATTTATCCCGCGATCATGGCTCAAGAAAAGCTTCTGATCCCTGATATCAAAGGGGATGCTACCATCGTCTATGAGCGGGGCCAGCTTTACCCACACCATAATCTATACTTCATTACCTCGAGCACGTGGGACGTGCGCGCCCTGCAAACGGTTATGAAATCCGGTATCGCGCGACTGTTCATTTCACTCTACTCGACCAAGATGCGCGGCGGTTTCTTGCGCTTCCAAGCACAATATCTGCGCCGTATCTGCATCCCATCTTGGGATACAGTCAGTAATGAGCTGCGGGCAAAGCTTATAGCTTTGGCAGACACCGATAATATCAGGGAACGCAACACCGCCGTGGCAGAGCTTTACGGACTGTCGGTGGCTGACATGGCACTCATTGAGAGAGGGGCAAGTGCATGACCCTAAATCTTGCGAACTATGAATACCAAGCCCGTGAGGCAGTCAAACTTTTCTGGGGCAACCGCGAAGCGGCGCTCGCACGGCAGGCTGAATCTGGAAACGCCGATGCCGGAACGCGTGGCGCTGTTACAGCCGGCAAGAACATGGATGGCTTTTTGGTCATCGCTCAAAGCCTCATTGAAGCCAATGGACTTCACGAGGCCCAAGTTTGCGTGCAGCAACGCGCCTTGACCCTGCCGGGCTTCTACCGCTCGACAAAGCTGTGGGACATGCTGGTGATGCATCGAGGGCAGCTTGTGGCCGCGCTTGAATTCAAGTCTCAAGTCGGTCCGTCATTCGGCAACAACTTTAACAACCGTTGTGAAGAGTCTATCGGAACCGCGCACGACCTTTGGACGGCCTACAGGGAAGGAGCTTTCGGGGAGGATGCTCCACGCCCCTTCTTAGCTTGGATCATGCTGCTAGAGGACTGCCCAAAGTCGAACGCTCCAGTTTCAGACAAGCAACCGCATTTTTCTGTAGATTCAGCTTTTCGCGGAGCATCTTACGCTCAGAGATATGACATCCTTTGCAAGCGTCTCGTGCAAGAGCGGCTTTACACCAGCGCGACCTTTCTCACTTCACCACGAGAAGCCGTCGCCGATGGTGCATACCGGCATATAAGTGATCTGACGTCGCTTCGCACGTTCGTCACAGAGTTTGCAGGCCACATAGCCGCAGTGGCTGCGAGGTAGATCGGAGGAATGCCATGATTTCGGTGACCTATAACGGTAAGCCTTTCAAAACGGGTGACTTTGAAAAGGACATGAAGCGAAAAATGAGAGACATTGTCGCCACCGAAATGCAGGAAAGGATCGGATCGATACGAGATCCTAATACAGGGGAGTTCCCTGTAGTCGTGGTGCGAGGCCATCAACTGGAGGATATGAGGCTAGCAGTAGAGGCCTCACAGCAGCTTATTGCCATCATCCGAGATCGCTTGCCGTTGGAGGAAATCGCAATGATCGACTTTACAGAGATCGAACAGGTTGTATCGCCCAAAGCTTTCCTAAGCTACGCCAGCGAAGATCGTGAGATAGCGCAGCGCGTAGCCGAAGGGATACAAGCCGCTGGCGTAGAAACATGGTGGGACCGTTGGGAAATCGGGGCAGGCGATAGCATCGTGCAAAAAATCAACCAAGGTCTCGATGGTTGCACACACTTCATAGTTCTTCTTTCACCCAATTCGATCAACAAACCATGGGTGCAAACTGAGATTGATGCGGGGTTCGTTCGTAGAGTTCACGGAGAAGCAAAGTTCATACCCCTTCGCTGCAATATCTTAGCAGAACAGTTGCCGCCTCTTTTGCGAGCTCTTCATTCTCCGGCACTCTCCGAAACGCCAGAGAAGGAAATCGAGCAACTTATAAGCGATATCTATCAGCTCACGCGAAAGCCTAAATTAGGAGCAAAACCGTCAGTCGCCGAACAACCACCGTCGCCATATTCTTCTGCTGCAATGGCTGTTGCAGAATATTTTTGCCGTGAAACGACAAATGCGGTTTGGGCTGATCCGCAAATCATCGAGGAAGACTTAGCGACAGCGGTTGGTTTATCACTCGAAGATACCAAAGACGCGCTGTACGAATTACGAGATTTTTTTCGTGAAAGTCATTTTTCTGTCTTACCAGACAAAGGTCTTTGGACGGAGTTTGATAGGTATTTCCTTGATGGCGCAGACCCACAGGCAGACGCTCTAACCATTGCTGCTGATATGATGAACTCGCCAAATTTTCCGAATAAGATATCGGAAATTGCCGAGCTGTATGAATGGGTGCCGCGCCGCCTGAACCCCGCTGTAGCCTACCTCATAGATCGAAACTTGGTGCGCGATATCCACTATCTTGGTGACGGTCGGTGGGTGACAAGCGAAATCGAGCGTACTGATGCGACCCGGCGGTTTGTAAAGAGTAGGTCTTAGTAAATCTGATGATAATATGACCGCCCCCAAAGGCCTCAATGTGCCACGGCGGGCCTGCGATGGCACATAAAGGCTCTTGGGAGCGTAGTGATTGTAATCTTTGCACACCGCTCTACTGAGCTTGCTGACGTGCGACCCATTGGGTGTGTTCCCGCGAGAAGGCCTGCTCCGCATCGTTCACAAACTCGGAGAAATCATCCTCATCATCTATTTCCCCAATGCGATTTTGAATTATCCCGATTTCATGCGCAGTAAGGGTGTAAGATGAAGCTAGTTCATTGAACTTCTTGATCTGTGTCCAGCCAACGAAGGAAGAGGCAAGGACAATCACCGGCTCGATGGGCCAAAGTTCCCAATTCGGATATTCGACTCGGATCAGCGCTAGCACAATGGCTAGCGCGTAGGCTGCGATACCCGCCGACATCCAATACCGGCTCGCTCGCTTGTTGGCACAAGCTTTTACCGAATACCAATTTCTCTGATCTTTGATCCGATGTTCTAGATAGAATGCTTTCCGCTGCTCAAGGTCACTCGCCCGGACCTCCTCCATACTTATCGGTATTTGTTGTTTCGCAGCGCTATCAGCCGGCATTTTGTCGCCAATGAAGCGGTTAGTCGTCAATATGGTCAGCAGGTGATCTCTAAATTCCCCTCGTGGTATGGTAATGGAGGTAGCATCCTCAAACGGGCTCGCCCTCATTACAAAGCGCCACGAAGAGGTCTTAATCGATTCAGCAAGCGCTCTTCCCCGATACCAGTCCTGTTCAGGCTTTGTCCAACCCCGGCAAATAAGAACCCCCAGAGAAGCAAGAAGAACAAGGGCATAAACAATGAAAAAGGTTGGCTCCTTGCTCCAGTTCATCGAAAGAATGGCCGCTATGAACAGCAGAGCATATTCGGCTCGAATGAGCCATAGATAGGAAGACTGCGACTTGGCGGACAAGTCGCCCGCAGTCTCATAAAGCGCCGGATATTCGAACATGATCTAAGGCACCAAACGGCGGATTGCAGCCACAATAGATGCAGAGTTCCAAGCCACCATCTCATCCGCGCAGTCGACAACCGACTGAGGACTGCGCTGCGCACCCCAGCGCTTTATCCCCAAAATTGGCTTACCAATCTGCTTTGCAAAATCCATTTCATATTGAATCCAGCCACTGTGGTTCACATACATACCAGAGACGATCACTACACACTGAGCTGGCCGAATTTGGCGCTTCATCTGCTCGCCTAATTCTTCAGAATTCATACCCTCGAAGGCTTTATCCTCAGGTACGGAATAGTTGGACCACTTGAAGTTAGATGCGGCATTCAGGAACTCAACCGCCCTCTTGTAACGGTCACTGTATTTCCAAGCATGGCTGATGAATAGCTTGTGGTCGTGTAAGTAAGGCATGGATTTCCCGAGAAGTGAATGTAAGTTGTTGGTGCCTATAGGGCTAAATATCTTGGCTGCATTCAAACGCCATCAATAGTTATACGAAAAAAATATACCAGACGCACGACGATATCATCGTCAGAATTACCGGCCTATCGAGTTTCGCCCCATACCCGCTGACTGAAGTAACCCGTACAGGAACACGAATCCTGATTGAACAAGAAATGCTTCTGATCACCTTTTACAACGACAAGAAAGTCCTATTTACGACTGTTTTCAAGGCCGATACGTGTTCGGCGGGAACGATGCGAAAGCGTTAAATTCAAAAGAGCACCTTCGAATACAACCTTCTCGCTTACTCTGGTTTACGACATTCGCCAAAGCTGATGCCAATTAAGCTTTCTCGATTTGCGTCCAATTACGACCAGTTACGATCCCCCAGTTGCCAGCCGCGTTCGGGCGGCGCCAGCGCGGGGTATCCATCTGCCGCAGTGCAGCCAATGCCGCATCGAAGCTGTCATACTGCTCTTCCGCGCCCTTAGCTCCGACGGTGTAGCGCCCTTTCCGGACCAGCTCAGGCCCGAAAGTACTGCCATCACCAGCGACGGGAACGCAGATCGTATTTGCTGTGGGCGTAGCGCTCACGGACGGCGGCACCTGACGCACCGTATCGGAGTGCATGGAAGGAACCATATTGGGCATAACTGCGGGTTTTTCTTCTCCGAAGAGAGCAGAGCCAAGGCGCTGCAGCAGAGATTTATTACGCTGCCGATCAGTGTCCGCGTGGTGCCGGGGGGCGCCCGACGCCTCAGAGTGAGACGGGGCGATAGTCCCGATATCCGCATCGTCGAGCAAAGCATCCTCCTCGGTCGTGGAACGCGGCTTTGCCGTTCCCTTGACGCCCTTTTCCGCGAACAGAACGACCTGCGCAGCTGCCCGTGCATCTTCTCCAGCATCGTGGTGCTCGAAGCGCAGGCCAAGATGCTGCTTAAGCGAGGCCAGCCCATGTCCACCGTTGCCATTCAGCTCCGGCCAAGCGGTACGCGCAATTCCGACGCTGTCCTTCCAGATCCAGTCTGGCTCGGAACGGCCAAGACCCACGCAAGCAGCGCGGATGGCGCTGCGATCGAAGCCCGAATGCTGGTAGACGGTGCGTCCGGAAAGCAGCCCTTCGAGCATCGTCAGCACCTCGCCGATGGTCGGCGCGCCACGAGTCATCTCGGCGTTGATGCCATGCAGATAAGTGAACCTCCAAGTTTCAGTCTGCGGATTGACCAGTGTCACCCAGGTCTCGATGCTGTCGTCCGGACGCACGCAGGCGACACCCACTTGGCAGATGCTGGCGCGGTCGTGGTTCGCGGTCTCCACGTCCAGCGCGAAGAAACGGAAAGGCCCATCGGGCAGGGAAGGCACACCGCCGGCACTCTGGCTGACAGCGGACTTCGTAGCCGGGACTCCACCATGGAAGCGGTCACGCTGGCGGGTCAAGGCCGCGCGCTCGACAGGGGAGAGCCGCAGCTCCGCGATCAGCGTGTCGACCAGATCCACCGGTTCGTCGTACTCGGCCATGCCCCGACCGTTCCAAGCCACCATTTCGGGCGGGGCGAGGGCGATGACCTGCGCCTCCAACCCTGCAATGTCAGCGTGATCCGGCAGCGACACCCAAGTGCAGCCGCAATGGCGCGCGATGAACTCATTGCGAACTGACTTTGCGATGTCCCCATCGGTCTTCGTTGCGGGATCGTTCCGCTGCCGCCACATACGCCCGGTATTGTACATCCGAGAGAAGTAGTGGCTGGTGCTCTCGGACCCGGTGCGGTGCCGATGGTGGATACGCTTGTAGAAGGTCTCGGCGCTGGACGAGGTAGACCCGATGTATCGGAACGCCCCAGTGTGGTCATAAAGCCCGTAGATGCCGCGCGCATCGCGGGGTGCCTCAGAGGTGGGCCGGGGCGTAGCCCGCTTCAGGATTTCGAGGATTTCGACTGCGGTGGGAATAGTCATATCTGAACTCACTTCTTCTCGACACGCTTCCAGTCGCGACCGGAGACGATCCCCCAGTTGCCGGCCGTGTTCGGACGACGCCAACGCGGCGTGTCCATCCTGTGCAGCGCCTTCAAGGCAGCCTCGAACGTGTCATACTGAACCTCGGCTCCCTTCGCGCCGATCGTGTAGTGCCCGTTGCGCAGCAACTCAGGGCCAAAGGTACTTCCATCACCGGCAACAGGAACAAAAATCACCTCACCAGTGAAATCCGCACTGGCGGGCTCGGGGGCCACCTCATCCGGATTCTGCCAAATCGACGCGAAATACTCCTTCCGGCCCTTCAGCCAATCGGCGGCGCTGGCGGCGGTGACACCCTGAGCGCTGCGCTCCAGCGCGCTGTCACTGCCCGAGAGGATGTTGCGGATGCGTCCCTCGGTCACGCCACCGAGAAGCGCCAGGGAAACGAGATCAACCTCCCCCTCGCGGGCATCGATGGCACGGCGCGCCAAGGCCAGGTTCGTGATGCGGTCGATCACGCCCCCAGGCACCGGATGCACATCGGCACGGAAAGCGACCAGACGCTGCGCCAAATCCTCGACCCAAGCAGCGCGATCAGTATGGGCAATCTCCGCAGGCGTCACACCATAGAGACCGTAGATCCCGGCGTTGTCGATCAGCAGGGTGCCGGTCCATGCCTGGGTCAGCGTCGGCTGGTAGGTCTCAAAAGCCTCGCGCCAGGTCTCACCCTCGATGTCGGGGCCGTGCAGCAGGGCAAAGAGCGGCGCGGCGATTTCCTTGGCGCCAAGGATCTTCTCGAGAGCAAGGAAGTGGCCCGTGAGGATTTCGAGGAGCTCATCGCCGTAGTCCCAAGACATATTGGCCTCGGAGGTGCCGGAGCGGGCGTAGCCGGTGAGTTCGTTCTCAAACCAAGCCTGGCGGCGGTCGGCGGCGGTCATGTTTTCGGGAAGCGTAGTCGTCATGGTCAATATCCTTCAGGCGTGCAGGCGGCGCATGGAAGCGCGGAGGTTGCGCATATTGCGGCGGTCGGAGGGTGTGGAGGGGCAGAAGATCGTGCCGCGCTCGAACTGCAGCGCGTAGTGGCCGCCCCTCGTTGCGACATCGAGCAACTCGAATCCTTCTGTAGCGCAAAGCTTTTTGTAGTCTCGGACGATCTTCCTCATCTCAAGTATAACCTCGTGTGAACTCATGATTGTTGATATATGCCTCAGAATTCATGAAGTCAATGAGAGATTTCACGTTTGTTGTCATTTGCCCTTTTGATCTGAGCTCTGTGACTTGCCACACCGCATCTTGGCTATCGCTGGCTTTTAGAAAGTCCTCAAAGTCTCTGGAGTGTGGAGCGGACTTTCGGCCGAAGCACTCTGTGGATCATAGAAACGAGAAGACGAAAGGATCTTGGTTTAACACTATTAGTAATTCTGTTAAGCCTGCGGTCCAGGGCGGCACTAGATCCACGGGGCAGGGGGGCCATCAGGGCTTCTGCATTTAACAGAATTCGGGCATTCTGTTTCCCATGTCTGAAATGCGCCTCTACGACCCCGCCGGAAACCGGCTCTATCTCAACGCCGAAGAGCGGTCTGCCTTCCTCGCCGCTGCCCGGCAACAGCCGGCGCGGGACCGGACCCTCTGCGAAACGCTGCACTGGACCGGGTGTCGGCCGTCAGAGCTTATCGAGATCACACCAGCCCGCGTGGATCTCTCAGGTGGGACCATCACCCTCCGCAGCCTGAAGAAGCGAAAGGATGCGACGGGCAAAGACAAAATCGTCTTCCGATCGGTTCCGGTGCCCGCAGACTTCCTCGACACCCTGAACACAGCCCATGGCGTTCGCGAAGCGCAGCGCTCGCGCAAAAAGTCAGCGGCGCCCATCTGGCCCCTGAGCCGCGTGCGCATCTGGCAGATCGTCAAAGGGGTCATGATCGCCGCAGGCATTCCCGATGCCCCCCACCGGTCTCCGAAAGGCCTCCGCCACGGGTTCGGCGTCCATGCGACTGTTCAGGGCGTCCCTCTGCACATGCTGCAGCGCTGGCTTGGCCATGCGCAATTGTCGACGACTGCGATCTACGCCGACGCAGTCGGTCGCGAAGAGCAGGACATTGCAGCAAGGATGTGGGGGTGAACGTCGGACTGTGCCCATCATGGCCTCCTTGCCTCAAAATTAGCGACGAAGGCATCCACTTACATGGGGCTATTCACTTGTTGGACAATGGCCACTTCGAACGCTCCGTCCCTTCGCCGAAATTCAAGGTCCGCTTCTATTGTGACCGCCGCAAGCCGGGCATAAAATAGTCCCAGCCCCCGAAAACCCGCGCGTTTTTTCTCTATGGTTCCGACCTGAAACGGTTTGGTCGCGTTCTTTTGGAATTCTTCAGGAATTCCCGGGCCGCTATCACCAACAGTGTAAATCACACTTTCAGAGGTTTGCTCGATCCTAACCTCTGCGGCTCCCGCAGTGGAGTGTTGCAGCGCGTTTCCTACCAACTCCGAGAGAGCCATGATCAGCAGTGGGTAACAGCCCTCGATCATGACATCTTTCATATCGAATGTGACGTTGTCGTTCCGGAATGTAAAGGCAAGTTCGACTTGCAAATCAGACGCGCTAAAGGATGACTGAGAGCCCGCACGCTGCATAATTTCACGCGTCTTGCGCACTGCATTGATGACAGCTCTAGATTGATCGATCGACTCCTTGAGTTTTTGAAGGTCGTCCCCAACCGAAGCAAAATTTCCGCTTTCTAGGTTCTCTTCAGCGCGTTCAATAAAGAAATCCGCGCTCCGCAAGGGCGCGGTTCCGTCATGCACGATGAGCGAGAGCGCCTCCTCAAGAAGTTTCGTCTTTGGCATCGTCACTCACAGAGGCAATTTTACGACTTGGACCCAGAAGTTCTCGATCACTCGGACAACTTCGATGAATTTACTCATATCTGAGCTACCCCCCGAAATTCGGACACTGACATAAGCTACTATTTGCAGTCTGCTGATCTTCGACGAGAAGGAGATCAGAGATGTCGAAGCGGAAACAGCATGCGCCTGAGTTCAAGGCGAAGGTCGTGATGGATGCCGTTCGGGCGAGGATGTGAGCGACAAAGCACAAGAAGCAAAGTGCCGTTGTCGCCTGCATCGGCGCCCTATCAACATCCACCGACACCAAGAGGTAATCGCCAATTGCCCATCCAAAGAGGGCCATAAGGGCAACGATCAAAGTCAGCGTGATCGATATGCCTGACAGCTGCCAAAAATCACGTCCGGGGGCATCAGGAAATCTGTGCAATTTGCTCGGTCTCTCAATGGAGGGTCAGCATAACAGACTGAGGGAGAAACCACTTAAGAACACATGAGACACCCTTCTGACACAATCACAGCGCAACTGCACCAAAGATGTACATCTATCCATTACCAAAACCACACACCCGCAGATATACCAATATCCAAAAGATATATTCACGGCGCGAAACTTGGCGGTCACCGCCGAGCTCCCGAGTTTCATGTTCGGTGAAACTCAAAAATCCCTCAAAAAGTGCCCCAAATGCCAGGCGGCCCCTCCCGCGATCACTTCCATTTTTGTTTTCTGCCCCTCGCGCTTTGGCCAAGAGGGCGCCCCACCCTATGCAAGTGATCCACGGCCGACCATCACCTTGGATAACTCTAGAGATGGCGGCACGACATGCTCCTAGTGCCCCAAGTCATGTACTCAGAATTGCGATTGCATCTGCACAATCGAACCAAGCAGGACGGCTGTTCAGTGTCGATCTGACTTGGGCCCCAGTTTGACGATACTGAACCAGAACGCTTCGATTTCTTGGACAACATGAACGAAATCCGAAGACCTCACCGGTTTTGAGACGAAGCAGTTTGCGTGCAGATCGTAGCTCTTGATGCGATCAATATCCGCGCTGGAAGAGGTCAGAACAACCACCGGAATCCTCAACAGTATTTTGTCGCTCTTTATCGTTTCTAGAACTTCAAACCCGTCTGTCTTAGGCAAGTTCAAATCGAGAAGGATTAAATCTGGCGTAGCAGCGTCCTCAAAGCCATTGCGCTTGAACAGCACGTCCAGAGCCTCATCTCCATCTCGGGCAATCATCATACGGTTGACCAGCTTCGCTTGGCGCATCGCATATTCCGCAATAACAATATCCCCTTCATTGTCTTCTACCAAAAGAATGACGGCGTGCTCTGGACGATCCATCCCTGATTGCTCCAATTTCAGCCTTGTGTCGCGAGACCCGCTTCATCAGCGTTATCATTCTCGCGAAAAATTTCCAAAGCGGCCTGCAAAACGTTTAACCCAATCCGACGACTTCAATGTCGAACACAATCTTACTCACAGCCACATGAAACTTTCAACGAAGTGCTCAAAAATCCAAAATTCTCAATATATTTATTCTTGTTTCTATGCCCGATACCAACTCGCTTTGACAGCCTGTACGATAAAATCTAT
Organism: Donghicola eburneus; assembly: GCF_900115865.1. Classification (GTDB taxonomy): domain Bacteria; phylum Pseudomonadota; class Alphaproteobacteria; order Rhodobacterales; family Rhodobacteraceae; genus Donghicola; species Donghicola eburneus. The sequence goes on from NZ_FOXY01000022.1 coordinate 18,777, forward strand.
ACGCGACACACCACCACCGCGCGAACGGAATGTCTTAACATTCCACTTTCCCGATTTATTCAAAACTATTCAGACCGGTGAGGGGATGCTGGACTGAGCATATTTCGGGAAACAAAAACCGGCTGAAGCACACGCTTCAGCCGGTGTTCGTCATAAAATGTGCGCACGACATGTATAATTCCGGTAACGGATATGCCGCGATCCCTAGCATGGCCTCCGATTCATAACCGCTCAGAACTTTGGCCAACACCACTCACGAGATCGCCCTACGTATACCTCTACTTACACAAAAGGATGGGTATGGAAAACCTTACCTTTATTCACGATATATGGCAATAACCCGTAATAACGAGAGGGTCTCATCTACATAATTAATGTAACTACGGTTTTTCATATTTTCACAAATTTTCTCTCTGTGCTTGTTTATCCACATTTTCTCTAGAAACCTGAGACACCAAATTGTGCATCTTGAATTTGCAATTCTGCTTTGGCGCACAAAACGCTTTGCATTTTCGTCACTTAACAACCCACCCCTTTTGAAAGCTCTTCTTTCTCAAACAAATAGGCATTGTCTAATTTCTGTGCGGCTTTAATCTATCCACAGCGCGAGCACTCGCGCGTCCCCAACTCAACGTACGAGTACACCCCCGAACGGGGGCGTTTTTTCATGAAAAAAGCCAGCGCCGAAACGCTGGCTCAGAGGTGCCTTCTGGGGTGGGATTTCTAGGAGGACACGACACTTTTCCAGTCGAACCCTAGCGGCGACTAAATGCAATACGCAACTATCCTTAAGATAGATGGTTCTGATTAGAGTAGATCATTTTGTCTGGGAGTAGGGTCTTCTTCTCTCACAGTGCAAACGCATGCGTTTGCGCTGGCAAATTGCGAAACGTCTGCGCAACAACATGACAAGCTTCGACGGCTCACCCCAAACCCGCAGCCTGCCGGAGCGCTTCATTCATACGCGTCTGCCAACCTGGGCCTTGGGCTTTGAAGCGGGCAACAACATCAGGGTCAAGGCGTAGAGACACGGCGACCTTCGGGTTTTCGGCCTTGGGCCGGCCACCGACATTCTTGCGCATTTCATCTGCAAGAGCCGGGAACGCTTCGGTGAACGGGACGGCTTTCGCGAGCTGTTCATCGGTGGCCTCAGGCGCATCAGGGTCACTTGCGATCATCCCCTGGATGTCAGCTTCAGTTAGTGGCGTCTTGGTCATAGCAATTCCCTTTCCTTTCGGCTGGCCGGGCGCATGGAAACTACAGAAATCCCTTCAGTTCCCAAGACCGCGAAGACGACGGCAATGGTCCCGTCCTGCAGTCGTCCGATTGCCATATGTCGGTTTCTCTTCACGGGGACGACAAGCGAAGCCAGGAAGAATGTTTCATCCAAATCCGCGAAATCCAGCCCGTGCTTTGCAAGGTTGGTCTGCCGTTTTGGCTCATCCCAGACGATCATCAGCATCTCTTTACCCTGCGCAGTCTAACATAGTTACTGTATATACGAAAACATTATTCCACTACCACGAACGGAATGCGTCACGCCACCAATTCACACCCGCGCCGAGGCCCATTCTCCACCACTATCCTCACATCCAAACGGCACGCTGAAACCGTCACATCTCACCGCTTCGATGGGGTCTTCCTGCTCTCCCCTAATGCCCAATTTTAACGCCGAAGCGCCCGGAGGGTGCTGAGAAGTTTTCTTTTATCAAGAAGGCCCGTCAGGGCCGCCGCGATAAAAGCAGGGGAGACGGTTTACCGTCGCCATACCCTGCTAAAGATCAACGCAGGCCGGTATACTTGCGTGCAACACTATCAGTTAACTTCAGTATACTTGTCGGTATACTTATCAGTATACCGACACCTCAATACAGATTATCGGTCAAGTAAGTGAATTGCATTTTTGCAATTTAACTTATGCATCTTTCAAATGCATCACCCCATACCTACGTATAGGAAAATGGGGGCAAACCATGACTGAAACTGATGACATCGCCGCTGCCAAAAGTGCGCTGAAAGAACTGAATGCGATCCGCCCCTCGAAGGGCAGTCCACTGATGAGGCTCATACGCGCAATCGTCCATGACGTGCAGGAGAGCATGCGCCAAGGGCACACGATCAATGACATCGTGGCGAGGCTCAACGAAACGCGCGCTTCCGATCAGCAGATCAACACGCAAACTTTCCGCAACTATCTGCAGGCCGTGCGCAAAGAACAGGGCCTGCCCCCTGTTCAGCCCAAACGTAAAAAGCTGGCCGCCAAGAAGCCGTCACAGCCGAGCACGGCAAAAGCGCCGCCGAAGCTACCACCCTCCCAACAGAGCAAAGAAACAGAGCCTCGAAATGACGCTCACACACCAAACATCAGAAAAATGAGGGGCTCCGTATGAAACGGATTATCTTTGTACATGGCGACAAGGGCGGCGTCGGAAAAACCCAATGCGCCACGCGGACAGTAGCGGCTTTTGAAGCTGCGGGACAGCCGCTGGATCTCATAGATGGAGATGCCAAGAACCCCGGCGTTGACTTGCTCTTCGGCAACAAAGTCCGGTGCATGGATCTCCGAAAAACCGCTGGGATGGAAACCCTCTTCGAAGCGATTGCAAATGCGCATGGAGACGTGCTGATCGATATGCCTGCGGGCGGATCGGACGCAACCGCAAACATGCAAATGGATGGATCTGCAGAAGGGACAATTGATCTCGGCGTCCTCCTTCAGGAAATCGACGCCAGAGCCGTGGTTCTGTTTGTCATCGATCAGAGCATCGAACCTATTTTTGCATTACGGGACGAATTAAAATCATTTCCCCCAGAGCAGACAGACTGGATTGTAGTCCGCAACCACTTTCAGGATCGGCCGTTCACGCGTTTTGAAAATAGCATCACAAAGAAAAAACTTCTGGAATCTGGCGGTCGAATTATCGACATGACGCGTCTAGATCCGGCTGTCGTCGAAGCCATGGGGACTCTGAAATGTGGCTTAGATTCATTCAGCACCCATCCGGAAGCCAGCGCTATTCACAAAATGCGGGCCAAGGCTGCCATGCGCTTATGGTCGTCGGAATTACAAAAGGTGGGACTACTCAATGACTGATATCCCCGAAGATCTTTTCCAGCAGGTTTATAATCGGGCACCAACTGATCAGGACCGAAATCGTCTGATTGCCACTAAGGCCCATCTTGGACTTTCCAGTCGCGACGAGCTTTGGCCATTCATTCTGACGTTAGACCATTACTCGCAGATTCATCTTCGGGCGCGTGCTCAACTGGTCAAAGAGGTAAATGCCGAAATCGGCCGGGTCGAAAAAATCATGGCCCAATCGGGCCATCTCGCGGACGCCAAGGCCCGGCAAGCTGTCGAAAATATGATCGACAAAAGCGCCACCCGAATTGCCGAGGCTGCGATCCAGAAGGCGACAATTCCAAGCGCCCTCCTCGCGAAGCAAAAGCACACATCAGGACGTCTCATCGGCGGAGTTCTCGCGCTGATCTGCATCATGATCGGTGCCACGCTGATGTACCTTTGGATGTTCACGCAAGGGATCTGCGAAGATTCCAAGAGAAATCTCAATGACGATTTGCGTATCACCTGCGTTGTGCAGCGCCATCCCTTCTCCGCCTAACGGCGTCGGCGATCAGGCGAATGGGCATTAGGGGAAAGAGAAAGAGAAAGAGAAAGAGAAAGAGAAAGAGAAAGA
>NZ_FOXY01000001.1 GCF_900115865.1 Donghicola eburneus
GGCAGAAAGTCATGGCTCTTTGCTGGATCCGAGCGCGGCGGAGACAGGGCGGCCTTCATGTACACTCTCATCGTCTCGGCAAAGATGAACGACATCGATCCACAGGCTTGGTTGGCTGATGTTCTCGCCCGGCTGCCCAACATGCCGATGTCGCGGGTGCAAGAACTTCTCCCTTGGAATTGGACAGCTCGATCCCTCACACAGGCCGCGTGACGATGCAGCTCAACAAGGTTCATTCCGTCAAAACCATCGAGCGCGTTGCGGCCGAACTCGGCGAAACTGTTGAGCGGATCTTTGAACTAGCGATCGATATGGAAACCGAAGACGGCGTCATATGGGTCTACGGCCTCGGCGACGACAGTGTCATCGCATTTTCTCCGTTCGGGATCGAAAACCTGAAAGAGCGCATCGAAATGGATCAAGACCACGCGCATTGACCGCGCCGTGGCCTACGCCGAATGCTTACGCTCATCTCGCGCCTGCGCTCCAACATGTCTCCACGCCGATAGGCAGCCTCAACGGCATTTGAGACCCTGTGGGCCAATGCGACTTCGGCCATATCTCCGGCGAACTCGGTACGCTCTGCCACCCAGTCACGAAAGGTCGAGCGGATACCGTGGGGGACTGCTGGGCGCTTGCTGGTTCGGTCAACGTACCCTTCGCCCCCTTTCTCGACGTCAGCCTTGTGCATGCGCTTCATTGCGGCACTAAGGGTCATATCGCTTAACATTCCGCCGCGAGGGGCAGGGAACACAAGGGGGGTTCCTTCGTGGCGTGGAAGCGCCTGTAACAGTGAAATGGTGTCTAGAGTGAGCGGGACGCGGTGTTCTCTGTCCATCTTCATGCGTTCGGCAGGGATTATCCAAATGCGCGCCTCAAGGTCGAATTCGTCCCAAGTCGCGCCGCGCACTTCTTGAGAGCGCGTTGCTGTCATAGCCAGAAATTCCAAGGCGCGATTGCCAATTCCTTTCCTAGAGCGCAGATCCGCGAACCAGCGCGGCGCTTCATCAATCTTCAACGCGGGCTGGTTCTCTGCCTTTGCGATTTTTTTCGGCTGGGGAAGTAACTCTTTGAGGTTTCCGGCCCAGCGGGCGGGGTTGTCGCCTGTCCTGTGGCCAGCAACCGTCGCCCAAGACAAAACGGCTTCAATCCGGCCTCTGAGGCGGGAAGCGGTTTCCGTCTTGTCCTGCCAAATTGGTTGCAATGTACGAAGAACATCTTGAGTTTGAATGTCGCCCACGAGCATCTTGCCCATTGTCGGCACAGCATAGTTGGTCAAGGTGCTGCGCCACTGGTTTCGGTGCTTGGCGTTCCGATATTGGTCGAGCTTGGCCTCAAGGTAGCGCTCGACGGCTTCTTCAAAGGTAAGACCCCGGCGCTGGGCGGCTGTAAGGGCTGCTCTGGCTGCTTTGCGCTCTTCGATAGGGTCAACGCCCGAGGCAATCAGTTCCTTCGCCTCACGGGCCTTTTCACGCGCTCTGGCTAATGACACTTCTGGAAACGCACCTAGACCGATTTCACGGCGCTTCTGTCCCACACTTGTTCTAAGTATCCATGACCTACCGCCCTTGGGCGTGATTTGTAGAAGTAAACCTGATACACCGCCTACGGCATGGGTCTCATTCCGACTTGTGCCAGAATGCTCAAGCCGCTTTACCTCTATCGCTGACAGTTCCTTCGCACGCTGTGGCATCTATACCCGCCTATCTACCCGCCAAAAAGGGTGCGCTCTATTGCGGCGCATTGCAACATGATACGACATGGAAAGTGGTGTATGGTATTGATAACAATACCATGTGCGACCGATTGTTACTGAATGCAAATGAATGCTGGCGGGCTTCGTCTCCGCCACTGAACGTGGCTAAGAATATTATTTACTCACTTTTTCAAAAAGCTAAGCTCTTCAAGGGTTTGACCAGTGCGCTAATTCCTTTGTCGTGCCGCACAAACCGCATTTCATAACTGTTGTGGATAGTGCGAAAAGCGGATTTTCGGCCAAGTGGTGTTTGTCATTTGCAGAGGCGTCTTCATACCGCCTTTAGTGCGACCAATTATGCGCAAGCGTCCCCCCCTCTGAAGAGCAAACGTCTCTGAGCGTTGGGGCTGCGGTTAGGTTGCTTTGAGTAGAACTGTTGTTCGCGGTATTTTGCAACCAGACTGGCCAACATGAGTGTATAAGGCCTGTTGTCTCTCACCGCTCATGACGGTTTTTAAAGCGTCGCGTAAGTCACTGAAGTGTTTGAGTAAGTCAGATTTCGGGTATTATAAAAACAACTCCCTTAAAGAATGCGTTGATCAGCAACGAGTTGCTTGTTGTGGAGCTAGAGAAGGAGGGACTTCAGACCGACTTTCTGCGGCTACTGAAGCCAGATCTGACCAGAAATGTTCTCCGCTGGTTTGCGAACCGCGGATCATGCTATTTACCGCGACTTCATACTTCAAAACCTTACGGCTTTGCCGCATTCAGGGTCAGAGCATTTGCGAGTGCACTCATCTTTGTTTTGGCAGAGTGCCGCTCGGTCAAATCCCCGAATAAATTGTTAAGGACGCCCTCGATATGCGCAAAGGCATCCTCTCGGTTCAATCCGCCGATCTGCAAGCCGCATCTCATCCAAATGCCGTCAATCAAAAGGCTCACGACATTCGCGCCGCGCTCTGCTTCGGCTGGGGTCATCCCAGTTTCTTTTAAAGCCGTGACCAAATTACTATGGAGCCGGCGATAGATCACGGTCTGTAGCCTCTGAAACTGCGGATTGTGAGGGACTTCGGCACACATGGAAATCCAGCCGTGGGCTACTTCGGGACGAAATGTCGTCGGCGAAAAATTGGCTTCGAGAATGCCATAAAACTTTTCCCAAGGGGTCGAGGCGAGGTTCATGAGGGCGACCGCCTCTTTTCTAAGCGTGGCATTCGCCTGCCGCAGTGCGGTTTCGATCAGGATCTGTTTGTTGGAAAAGTAATGCAGCACGCTGGCCTTTGAAGCCCCCGTGTGATCGGCAACGCGTTGTAAAGTCGTGCCTTTCATCCCGTGAATAGACAGAACTTCGAAGGCTGCAGTTGCAAATTCAACGCGCCTGATATCCGCAATGCTCTTTCGGCCCATGAACGTTACCTCCCGAAGCAGAGGTAGAATTTATTGACTCGTGGGTCAATGTATTCGTAGGGTTCATATACTGACCACGCGGTCAATCTATTGGTTTAAGAGGGAAGCAGATGATGAAATCGACAATCCTTGGTGGAACCGCAACCGCCGTGCTCGTGCTTTGTGCCCAACAGGCCGCGGCAAGTTGTGAAACTGTTCGAATGGCAGAACCAGGATGGTCTGATTTGGCGCTGACGACAGGCGTTGCCAGCACCGTGCTCGAAGGGTTGGGTTACACCGCGGAGACCAGTGTGTTGGGCATTCCGGTGATCTATGAATCCATGCTGCGCAGCGACTTGGATGTTTTCCTAGGGTATTGGGATCCGGCAATGGAGACCTATTATCAGGCATATCGCGACACTGGCGAGATCGAGACAATCCACCAAAATCTAGAGGGCGCAAAGTTCACCTTTGCCGTGCCGAAATACGTCTATGAGGCGGGCGTGACAGATTTTTCGGATCTCGCAGAACACGCCGAGGAATTTGACAGCCGTCTGTACGGGATCGAGCCCGGATCCAATGACATCATGCTGGATGTCGTGGCTACAGACGCCTTTGGTCTTGGTGATTGGAAGGTTGTCGAAAGCTCTGAACAGGGAATGCTGGCGCAGGTGAAACGCAGCGCACGAAAGGAAGACTGGATCGTTTTTCTGGCGTGGGCTCCACACCCGATGAATACGGAGTTAGAGATCGAATACCTGACTGGTGGGGATGATTTTTACGGTCCGAACTATGGCGGCGCGACAGTGCATACACAGGTGCGCAAAGGTTATCTGGATGAATGTCCCAATGTCGGAAAGCTGCTGACCCAGATGACGTTCGATGTGGCCATGGAAAGTGAGGGCATGGGCTATATCCTAGAGGACGGCGAGGATCCAAATGATGCCGCTGCAAAGCTGCTGAAGGCGCACCCCGAGTATCTGGAGAACTGGCTTCAGGGTGTCACCACCAAGGATGACCGAGACGGTCTGTCTGCCGTGCGGGCCCATCTTGGGCTCTGACATTCGGATCGACACGGTGCTTTTGCAAAGAATTATTGATGGCCCGTGCCCGATTTATGTCGAAGTGCGCGGGCGCGAAACGGCGCCCGCTCTTGTCTTGCTGTTGGGCCTCGGAATGCAGCTGGACGAATGGCCAAGGCCGTTTCTGGACAAACTCGCGCGTCACTTTCGCGTCGTTTGTATCGAGAACCGAGATATGGGGCGCTCGGGCCGATGTGGCCCAGACAAGAATGCGCAGGATGCTGCTCTGGGCGGGCATGCATCGCAGGTCGCGTATAGTCTGTTCGACATGCGTGACGACGTGATGCGCGTGACGCGCGAATTGAACCTTCCGCGCTTTGCTGTGGTGGGCTTTTCGATGGGCGGCATGATCGCACAGCTCGTCGCCGCCAAGGCAGGGGATAGGCTAACCGCTTTTGCGCAGATCTGTAGCTCTGCGGGAGAGGCAGAAGCCCCCATTCCGGCGGTCACCATGAAACGATTTGAACGCGTGGCGAAGGGCTTTGAGACTGATGCTGAGATGGTAGCGCATCTCGCCGATGACCTTATCTGGTGCGCTGCGCCGTCGCCCGTAAGCCCTTCGGAAGCTGTGGACTTGGCAACGGCGATGCAAAAATCAGGGTTCACAACCGGCGGCTATGGTAGACAATTGTCTGCTATAACGTCTTCCGGTGACCGGACCGAGTATCTGCAAAGGATCACAGCCCCCTCGTTGGTGATAGGCGCGGAGCAGGATCGCTGTATTCTTCCAGAGAGTTCGCATCGTGCTCATGCGTTGATTGAGAGAGCAGAGCTGAAGATGTTCAGCCACACTGGCCACAGTCTTGAGGCGTACATCCTCGATGACCTCGAAATGTGGTTGTTGGGGGCCCTTGGTCTCTCGCCATGAGGTGAGCACACCGCGTATCAGCTGGCCCGCATCGCGTCAGCCAGCGCAGCAGTATCTTCGTAAAAATGGTAGTCTACCAGTTTGCCCTGCGCAAAACGTGTAGTCAGGGCCCAGTCGCTCACAAAGGGTTTGCCGGATGTGTCGCTGATCTTAAATTCGCCTGGTTCGATCACAGCGCCAAAGGCAGTGAAAAATGCCTGTGCCCGCTCTGGTCCGATATGTGTGCCAAAAATCGGGTTTTGGGCGGAGGGTTCAGAGCGTTCATCCTGTTCTCCTGTCAACGCCGATTGCTGTGCCTCTGAATATTGATGGTTAGAAAACGATCCGTAATATGCTGAATTCGAACATTATCCGTTAAAAAATCTCCCGATGGGCCCGCACAATGAATTGGGATGATCTGAAACCGTTTCTGGCGCTGATCCGAGATGGCAGCCCGTCAGGTGCCGCGCGGTCGTTGCGCGTCGAGCGTGCCACGATCGCCCGCCGGATCGTTCGGTTGGAGGCCGCGCTCGGGCTTAAGCTCTTTGATCGTTTGGCACGCGGGTGGCGTCCAACGCCCGAAGCGTCGGCCCCTGTCGAGAAAGCTGAAGCCGCAGCTGGCAGAGGCAGATCTGGCTGTCCGCATTGGATCGGTCGAGGGGCAGGGGATCGCGCTGTTTCCGGACTTTTACGCCAGAGGATTGCCGCCTGTCGGGGATGCAGTCCTGTCGCGCCCATTGTATTTGACACTGCGCGAAGACAAAGCGCGCGTCTCGCGCGTTCGGCTTATTTCGTTGCGGAAGTGTTGACCAAGACGTTTCGATCAGAGCGTTAAGCCTTCCTTGCGAGCGGACAAAGAAATCGCGGTTCCAATTGCCGCTTGGCCAAGTGGGGTCAAACCTCTCAGGTCAAAGGGGGTACGTGGCCATCATTGAACACCTGAACCATCGCGTCGCGCAGGCGCGCAACGTCTTCATCGACCGAAGCTCCCATGTCGCAATGGAACGAAGGCAAAACCACCAGTCTGACACAGCCACTTTTTGGCACAAATTGCCCCCGAGGCAGCAATCTGTCGGACCCCAAGATAACAATCGGCCGAATGCTGCGTCCCGTGGCGCGCGCCGCCAAGACCGCACCTGCTTTAAATTCACCCAGTGAGGCAGTTTGGGTCCGTGTGCCTTCTGGAAACAGGACCACCGATCGCCGCGAGGCCATCTGTTTAACTGCTTCTCGGAGTGTTTCCATGGCGCGTTTCCCGCTCTTGCGGTCGATCTCTATCAAACCCGCACCGATAAAGCCGGTTCGGAGCAACGGGGTGTCAAACAGCTCTTTCTTCGCGGCAAAGGTAAACCACTTCTGATCTGGCACCGTGTCCATCAGGGTAAACCCGTCTAGATGGCTGCGATGGTTAATGACGATAATGCTGTTGGTATCGGTACTCAGGGTGCGCCGATCCGCCTCTGACATCTTTGCGCGAATACTCAGAAGCCACAAAAGCCGCGAGCATGCACGCTTTACAAGGCGCCAATACCATCCAGTGAAGCCTTGGCGCTTCGCGCAAAACAGCGGCGCAAAAGCGATGATAACAAAGTAAATCGGCCCCAACAGGATCAGGACCGTTCTTTTGGCGAACCTGATAGCAAAGGGGTCCAACGCCGCCTGCGCTGCGTCGCGAGTCTGCATAGTATCTTCTCCCATTGCCGTCCTTAATGGATTGTCTGCCCCGAATGCCACGTGTTGCCACCACCGAGCCAACGAAGTTGTGCATGTTTTGTAAAGAAAGTTGCACCGCGAAACGAGTCCGCCTGTGAGAGTTAAATCGACGATGGGTTCATTTGCCGACTCTGCGGCCCCTGACATTCACAGACATTGCGATGACTGCACCCCAAAGCTTTGGTCAGAAGCCATTCTTTGATTTGTGGCTTTCGGGCTAAGGTGACACAACTTTGCGAAGAAATTCGGAGATACCCAATGCTGCCTTTTTTAACATTAATACTCCTCTGTCAGCTTGCAGGGGAACTCGTCGTCGGAGCATTGGCCCTGCCTGTTCCCGGGCCTGTGCTGGGGATGGTGTTTCTTTTTCTCATCCTATTGATCCGCGGTCAGGTGCCGGCGCAACTGGAGCAGACGTCAAACGGACTGCTGCGGTCGATGTCCCTACTCTTCGTGCCAGCAGGAACCGGTGTGATCTTGCACTTCCAACTGCTTGGCGAGGCGTTGTTGCCGCTCGGGCTCGCATTGGTGATCAGCACTTTGGCGACCATCTTCGTCACAGGCTTGCTCATGCGCTGGCTAGGTCGGAAAGCATCTGATGGATAACCTACAAGAGACTTGGGTCTATCTCAGCGCGACACCTTTGTTTCACCTGACGCTGACCCTTGTCGCGTTTCAGGCCGCAAATTGGGTCTTCGAGAAAGCAGGGCGCAATCCACTGCTCAATCCGGTTCTTGGTGCGGTCCTTTTGGTCGTTGCTGTCCTGATCATGACGGGCACCGATTACGGGACCTATTTCGAAGGTGCACAGTTTGTGCATTTCCTTCTTGGTCCAGCGACCGTGGCGTTGGCCGTGCCGCTCTATCGTCAATGGCACCACGTGCGCCGCTCCGCCTTGGCCATCACCCTCAGCTTGATCGCTGGGTCGCTCACCGCCATTCTGACAGCGACTGCGGTGACTTGGGTGCTGGGGGGCTCTGGCGAAGTGCTGGCCTCTGTTGCGCCCAAATCGGTCACAGCCCCGGTCGCAATGGCCATCGCCGAAGAGCTTGGCGGCTTGCCCTCTTTGACAGCGGTTCTGGTGATCGTGACAGGCATCTTCGGAGCGATGTTCGGCTCGGCCGTCCTTAATCTTGTGGGGGTAAAGGACTGGCAAGCCCGCGGTTTGGCCATCGGCACGGCAAGCCACGGCATCGGTACTGCGCGCGCCCTGCAGGTCAATGAAACTGCCGGAGCTTTCGCGGGTCTTGCGATGGGTCTGAACGCGTTGGCGACGGCGCTGCTGCTTCCCATCATTTGGACCGTGTTGTCGAGGCTTTTTGGGATTTAACTTCTAAGCCGTGCCTCTTTGGGATTCCGCGCTGTTTCGGAATGCCCGGTTTAAGGGCGCGTCACATCAGGTTTCGCCAATCGCGCCAAAAATCGGCGCAGGTAGGGCTAGTGGGGTCGACTGTGCTGCCAATCCGTCCTTGATACTGCAGCTTTTCCGCGGCTAGATTTGAAGTATCGACTGAGTGGCAACTAGGGTTCCGGGCGATCAGCCGCAGGACCGAGCGTTGCAGAGACCGGGGTGTTCCTGGCTGCACCCAAGGGATAAAAGCCCAGGGGAGGAGACGTCGAGATCAACCGCGCACTTGCCGCGCATAAGGAGGTCTCAATGACGCTTGGCTCAGTCTTTCTTGTTGTTCTTGCATCTCTCATCCATGCCAGTTGGAACTTGCTGGCCAAACGGGCCGCATCGGTTGGCGCGGTTTTCGTGTTTGCCTACAATCTGGTGGCCTGCATTGCTTATGCGCCTTGGGTGATCTGGCTGCTTGGGCAGGGAAACATCACTTGGACACAGACAGGTATCGGCTTCATTGTCCTGAGCGGGCTGCTCCATCTGACCTATAGCCTGTGCTTGCAGCGAGGCTATCAGGTGGCCGACCTGTCCGTGGTATATCCCGTGGCGCGCGGGACTGGGCCGATGCTGTCGAGCATCGGCGCTTTCGTCATCTTGGGCGAAACGCCGACCGGAATGGGTCTGATTGGCCTTTTGCTGGTTGTGACAGGTATCGTGCTCATCGCCACACAGGGCAGGCTGTCCGCATTCTCTCGCCCCAGCGGCCTTGTCGGGGTTCGGTGGGGGACGACGACCGGAGGCCTGATCGCCTGCTACACGGTGGTTGACGCCTATGCGGTCAAGACGCTTGGGATTGCGCCAGTGGTGCTGGAGTGGTTCTCGAACCTTTTGCGGTTCTTCCTGCTGTTGCCGCTGGTGCTGGCCAATCCACGCCGCGCCATCGAGTCGATGCGTGGCTACTGGTGGACCGCGCTCGGCGTGGGTTTGTTGTCGCCGCTATCTTATATCTTCGTGCTTGCGGCGCTGACGGGCGGGGCGCCACTAAGTATCGTGGCCCCAATGCGAGAGATGTCGATGATGGTGGGCGCCCTTATGGGGATGCTCATCCTGCGCGAGGCGGTTGGCCCGTGGCGCTTGGTTGGATGCGGTGTGCTCATCGCGGGCGCGGTCTTGCTCTCAGCGTCATAGCGCGTGTTACCGGCGACACAGGTCCGGTTCCTATTGTCCACCGACAGCAAGCACAGCCCCGCGACGTGGCGTGCTACTGCTGCGGGCGCTCTGCCCATCCGGCAAAAATGCGTTCCAGCAAGACCACGACGTAATAAAGGATGATCCCGAGCACAGCGAGTGCGATGAGCACGGCGAACATAAGCGGATAGTTCGAGTTCGTCTGACCCGAAAGAAACAACGCCCCCAATCCACGCCCATGAGGCGAGATAATCTCGACCAGATTGGTGCCGATGAACGCGAGTGTGACAGAGACTTTGAGCGCGCCGAAGAACTCGGGCAAGGTCTTGGGCAAGGCGATCTTGCGAAAGATCGTAAATCGGCTCGCGCCGAGAGAGCGCAGGATATCGCGGTATTCAGGTTCCAGCGTCGACAACCCGATGCCAACCGATACAGCGATTGGAAAGAAGGAAATCAGAAACGCCATCAACACTGTATTGAAATTGTGCTGACCTATGAACAACAGCGCGAGGACGGGCACCAGTGTCGCTTTGGGGATCGCGTTAAACCCCACCAAAATGGGATAGAGCGCGTCGCGGGCAATTCGAGAAAACCCCATGACCATCCCCAGAAGCGTGCCAAACAGGACTGCCAAGGCGAGGCCTGCCACCGTCCGCCAAAGCGTTTGCCAGCTGCCGATCAGGAACAGTTCCCAGAATTTGCTATAGGCGGCAGGCAGGTCAGATGGCGAGGCCATCACATAGTCGGGCCAATTGTTTGCCCACACCAGAAATTCCCACAGAGCCACAAATAGTATGATGGCGGCAAAGGGGACTGCAATCTTTTGAAAGGTCTGCATCAGTGGCCTGCTACGTCGGCGTTGCGCCCTTGGGCGATCTTGATTTGCTCGCGCAATGTCGCGAGCATGTCGGAACACTCGGGCGTGTACAGCCCGTCGAGTTTCCGCTGTCCATCCTGACCCGGGTACTGAACATCCAAAACAAATTGGGTTGTCGCGGGACGGCCGGACAGAACAAAAACCTGATCCCCGAGATACACGCTTTCGCGCAGATCGTGGGTGATCAGCACGGCGGTAAAGGGTTCTTTTGCACGCAATTCGTGCATCGTCTGCCACAGGTCTTCGCGCGTGAAGGCGTCCAATGCTCCGAACGGTTCGTCCATGATCAGGACCTCGGGCTTGTGCACAATGGACCGGCACAGCGATGCGCGTTGCCGCATCCCGCCTGACAACTCTGATGGACGTTTCGCCTCAAAACCTGACAGACCGACCAGCGCGAGGAGTTCTTCGGCTCTCGCGATTTTCTTGGCGCGTGGCATCGACGGTGCGACGATTTCGAGTGGTAGGATCACGTTATCCAAAATGGAGCGCCATTCCAGCAGGACAGGGTTCTGGAACGCCATCCCTACAGTTTTGCGCGGGGACTTCACGAGATTGCCGTGGAGCCAGACCTCGCCCTGATCCGGCTTCATCAGTCCGGCCACAAGCCGTGTCAGGGTCGATTTTCCGCATCCCGAAGGACCTACAACGGCGGCGAATTCGCCTTCTGGCACTGACAAATTCAGATTGCTCAGGACAGGTAGCAAGCCTTTGGGCGTTTTGTAGGCGTGGGTCACGCCCTTGATGTCGATCAGATTGGTCATGCGTATGCTTGACTGCCGGCAGAGGGCCGCCGGCAGTCGATACCTTTACTGGAGCATCCGCAGGTCTGCGGCGGGCAGGTAGCTGCCATCAAAATATGTAGAGATTTCTGGCTCTGTGCTGAACTCGTAGACCGATTTGGTCTGTTCAATAGCCGTGGTCATCCTCTCTTCATCAATACCGCCAATGCCGTTTTCCTGCACGTAATCGGTCAGAACATTCGCGTCGATCGCCATTTGCAGGCGCTCTGTTTCCAGATCGGCATCTGCTGCCGGATTCCGTTCGATCAGGGCTTCGATGGCTGTGGCGGGGTCCGCGATGGCACCTTTCCAACCCGCTGCGATTGAAGTCAGGAAACCAGTGACGACTTCGGGGTTTTCACTAGCGTAGTCGGTGTTGACGATGATCGCGTTGCCATAAAGCGCCACGCCATAGTCGGCCATCAACAGTACGCTCTGATCCTCCATCGGCACGCCAAGGCGTTTGAGGTTCAAAGTCGACGAGAACGAGAAGCCCGTGACCGAAGCAACCTTGCCTTCGGCGAGCATGGGTTCGCGGGTCGGGAAGCCCACAGGCTCTACCGTGATCGCGTCCATGTCGAGATCGTTCTCGGCGGCAAAAATCGGGAACTGTGCCCAAGCGCCATCCGGCGGCGGTGCGCCTAGAACCTTGCCTTCCAGATCTTTGGGCGTTTCAACACCCAGTGACTTGCGCCCAACAACGGCAAAGGGCGGCTTGTCATAAATCATCATGACGGCCTTGACCGGTGCCTCCGGGTTTTGGTCAAGGAAGCGCATCAGGCTGTTGATATCGGCAAACCCAAACGGGAATGCGCCGGTCGCAACTTTCGGGATCGCATCCAAGGAACCCTGACCTTCTGTAATTGTCACATTCAGATCCGCGTCCGCGAAAATACCTGCGTCGATTGCGTGGAAGTAGGGAGCGGAGGGACCTTCGAACTTCCAATCGAGTGCGAATGGAACATCCGTTTCCGCTATGGCGACGCTGGATGTCCCTGCCATGGCGACTGAGGCAGCGAAGGCTGCAGAGATGAAGCGATTAAACAAGATTTCCTCCTGAGAATTACACAACAGGACTGTTCATCACGTATTGCTGAGTGGGAATTCTTAGCGAGGCTTTGGCACTGAAAGAACCGGTTTACGTGGCGCTGTGCTATAGAATTGATCATATGGTCTAAAAAAAGTGCGGTGTGGCGGCAGGCGCACGAGGGGTCTCGGCAGAACGATCATTCTTCCACGGTCGCATAGAAAGGAAACGCCTCGTTTTTCGGCACGGCCCACGCGCAATGCGCCAATCGTTCTCGCAGAGTTAGACACTTGGCGGCAATGCTGCATTCTGGGCCCGAGTCGACGCGTTGATGGCATTCTACAGGAATGTATTTGGCGTCGTCTTAGGCAGCATTTAGCAAACGGGTAGCGACATGATTTCAGTCCTTGGGAGCGTTTGGGCACTTCTTCTCGGCACGCTTCTCATCATGCTCGGCAACGGGATGCAATTTACACTGATCGGTCTGCGTGGGGATATCGAAGGGTTCTCTGCGGGGACACTCGCGATCATCACGTCTGGGTATTATATCGGGTTTCTTTCAGGCGCGCGGGTCACACCCATTCTCATTCGCAGGGTGGGCCACGTCCGCGTTTTTGCCGCACTCGGGAGCTTCATGTCCGCAGGTCTGATCGCCCTTCCACTGGCCGCAGAGCCTTGGGCCTGGACACCACTGCGGCTGGTAATCGGTTTTTGCATGGCTGGGGTCTATGTGTCCGCCGAAAGCTGGCTCAATCACGCGGCAACCAACGAGTCCCGAGGCAAGATTCTCTCAGCCTATATGATTGCTCAGACGATAGGGATTATTGGCGCGCAGTGGCTGCTCACTTTGGGCGATGCGGCCACGTCAGTGTTGTTCATTGTCGCCTCAATCCTTGTTTCGATTTCTTTTGCCCCGATCCTGTTATCCGTCACGCCAACGCCTGCCGTCACTGTGACGCAACCGATGTCTTTGAAGCGCCTGTTCAAGGCTGCGCCATTGGGCACTGCTGGGACCTTCTTTCTGGGCAGCATTTACGCGACGCAATCGGGGATGGCTGCTGTGTTTGGAACTCAAATCGGCATGTCCGCACCGCAAATCGCGCTCTTCGTCGCGATGCTGTTCGCAGGGGCGCTGTTCTTGCAGTTTCCGATCGGCTGGCTGTCCGACAACATGGACCGCCGAAAACTTATTTTTGGGTCAGCCTTGCTTGGGGCCGTTGGCTGCGGACTGGGCCTGGTTTCGGAGATGCGTTCAGAGTTGCTGCTGGTTGCTGCATTTGTCGCGGGCGGTGTCACGACGCCCCTCTATTCGCTGTTCCTTGCGTACACGAATGACGACCTATCCCCGGATGAAATGCCCGCCGCATCAGGTGGTTTGGTGTTCATCTTTGGCGTCGGAGCAATCGGGGGCCCGCTGCTATGCGGTTGGGCTATGCAGCTCATCGGTCCCAATGGCTTTTGGCTCGTGCTCACCGCGACCTTTGCCATGATCGCCGCCTACGCCCTATACCGTATGACACAGCGTGCCTCGACGCCGGTGGAAGAGACCGAGGCCTACTTGAACATCATTCCCACCGCGTCTCCGGTTGCCATCGAAGCTGCCACAGCTTGGTCTGTCGAAAATGTCGAGGAGAAGCAGGCTGACGCTTGACGCGATGTCTTCGTGGGGGCGTCATTGGGTGGTCTCCGCTTTTTATGCGGCTGAGGGGTGGGGGCATACCAAGCATTGATTTCAGGGTCGGCACGGCCTTGATGCCTGGGCATGCGGCTGCAGGCGGACAGAGATCGTGTGCGATTTTTGTCGGTCGCGAGAAGGACACCGCGTTGCCATCAGTCGCCGAAGGGGAATGTGCGCCGAAGGCTGTCCCGCACGAAGCAGCATGATTTCTGAAAGCCAACTTTAACCAAGTCGCGAGCCAATACCCCTCGGTTCTCTCGGTGAACCCAGCAGCGTGGATGAACAAAGCCTTTCGGCTGCCCGAGCGGTCTCAGAGCAAAATCGACCAATATCAAGAGCGCGCCCTGATGTAAGGCGCGCTCTTCATGGATCGTTTTGGCAGGATCAGACGTTCCCCTTGGCCATTTCGGACGCGATGTGGTCCGCCTGACGGATCGCCAGAGCGACGATGGTCAGGGTCGGGTTCTCTGCCGCGCCCGTCGTGAATTGCGAGCCGTCCGAGATGAACAGGTTCGAAATGTCATGGGTCTGGCCCCAACGGTTCACAACGCCATCCCGTGCATTCGCCGACATCCGGTTGGTGCCTAAGTTATGTGTCGACGGATAGGGCGGCGTCGGGAAGACGCGGGTTGCCCCGACGGCCTCGTACATTGCCATACCCTGTTTGTAAGCGTGGGCACGCATGGCCTTGTCGTTGGCGTGGTCGCTGAAGTGGACGTTCGCCACGGGCAAGCCGTGCTGGTCCGTCACGTCGTGGTTCAGGGTCACGCGGTTGGTCTCTTGGGGCATGTCTTCGCCCACAATCCACATGCCAGCCATGTTTTCATAGCCATCCAGAGCGGTGGTGAACTCGCGCCCCCATGCGCCCGGATCCAAGAATGCCGCCATGAACGGGATACCAAGGCTCAGCGTCTCCAGCTCGTACCCGCCAACAAACCCGCGCGAGGGGTCGTGGCGCGCTTCGTCCTGAACGATGCCAGCCATGGTTGTGCCGCGCCACATGCGCACGGGCTTGTCGAACACCGCGTAGACCGAGCCGGTCATATGCCGCATGTAGTTGCGCCCGACCTGACCCGAGCTGTTGGCCAGACCATCTGGGAACATCGAGGATGCCGAGTTCAGCAGCAAACGCGGCGATTCAAACGAGTTGCCTGCAAGGCAGGCAATCCGCGCCTTCTGCATCTGCAGATTGCCGTCCGCGTCAAAGTACTCGACGCCAGTGACCTTGCCTGCTTCGTTGTGCAGGATGCGGGCAACATGGGCACGCTCGCGCACCTCAAGGTTGCCGGTCGCCTCGCCTGCGGGGACTTCGGTGTAAGCGGTGGACCATTTGGCACCCCACTTACAGCCTTGGAAGCAGAAACCGGTCTGTTGGCAGGGAATGCGGTCGCCATCGTCGCGGGTCTGGATCGCCATGCGGCCGGTGTGGACCTTCTCGTAGCCCAAGGCTTTGGCGCCCGCTTCGAACACTTTGTAGTTGTTGTTGCCTGGCAGGCCGGGGCGGTTGCCGGTGCGGGTCACGCCCATCTTTTCTTCGGCTTTGGCGTACCACGGGTCCATCTCAGCCGCGTCAATCGGCCAGTCCAAGAGGTTCGCGCCCTGTACCGCGCCATAGTTGGTCGCCGCCTTCCACTCATGCTCTTGGAAGCGTAGGGATGCGCCAGCCCAGTGGGTGGTGGTGCCGCCTACCGCCTTGACGATCCACGCGGGCAGACCGCTGAAATCCTTGGCCACGCGCCAGTCGCCCGACGTGGTGCGCGGGTCGGTCCAGGCCAGTTGGCCAAAGCTTTCCCATTCATCGTTGATGTAATCGTCAGGCAGATAGCGTCCGCCTGCCTCGAGCGCGACGACCTTGATGCCCTTCTGGGCCAGTTCGTTCGCCAATGTGCCGCCACCGGCGCCAGTGCCGATGATGACGACCACGCTGTCGTCATTCAGATCAAAAGGTGCAGCCATAGTTATTCTCCTCCCCTATGGCCTTAAAGCCAGTTGATGTCGTCAAAGCCGCGGTCGATGTAACCACCCTGAGAGAAGCTCTCTCCTTCGTAGCCAAAGATCGGCCACACGGCTTTCTGGTTATAAAGACCGGTCACGAGCCCGCCTCGGATCTGCTGGAAGAACGCGCTTTCCTCCATGCCGCGCAGAATATCCACGCGGTCGCGTTCCCAGCCCATATCGAGGTAAGAGCTAAAGCCCTTGCCCCGAGCGGCGGCATCCAACGCTGCCAAACCTGCGATGATCGCAGGGGCCGCATCTGTGGTGTCGTAGCCTTTGACGGCGGCGACGTAGTTTTCGTCGGGGATGCGGTCGTGGGGGTAAATGTCCCGCGCCATCTGGACCAGCGTCGCTAAAGCCCGCGCGTCCAGATGGCTGGTTTCATAGGCCCAAGCCGCGTTCGGGGCCGCGACAAAGCCGGAGCCCACCACAAATGCCGTCCCTGCCGCGGTGGCCCGCGACAAAAGCTGGCGACGAGTCAGCCCCTGAGGGCGCTCTGTACGTTCCATTCTAATCTCCTCCCTTAGAATGCGTGATGTCAGGTGTGCGTCACTGGAAGCGGCCCGACCTTTCGAGCACTTCGATCTGGTAACCGTCCGGATCAGCGACAAAGAAGAACCGCCCCACCAATTCACCGGCAGGTGCGAACTCGACGAGTTTGCGGGGATTCAGGCCCTCGGCCTCGAAGCGGGCGTGTTCGGCGGCCAGATCGGCGACAGACACGGCAAGATGACCGTAGCCGTCCCCCAGATCGTAGGATTCGGTGCGGCCCTTGTTGATGGTGAGTTCGACCTCGAACCCGGTTTCGTCATTGCTCATGTAGACAAGCGTGAAATCGGGGAAGTCCAAGCGGTCGGCGACAGATAGACCGAATGCCTTGGAGTAGAACGCGACGGATCGGTCCTCGTCGAGGACGCGGATCATGCTGTGGATGGCTTTGGCCAAGGACACATCTCCTGAATTGGTATCTTTGTTTGACCAATTCAGAATGCGCGAATCTGAAAATGCGTGGGTAGTAGCAGTGTACTACACGCCAGATTGGGCGAAATTCAGCCTCTAAACCTTATTCCGCGGCAACGGCCAGCGTTTGCTCTTGATGGGCTGTTGCGCTGCTTTGGCCCATAAAAATAAGGCAAGCTGTGCGAAGTAACGACGTAAAGTTCACGGGTTCTCCGCGTGCTTCCAGCACCTCGGAGTGCAGGCGCGAGATAAACGCGGGCGTCGAAACGCCGTCCGCCTTGGCGATTTGGTCCAGAATGTCCCAAAAGGCGTTCTCGAGCCGGATGCTCGTGCTCTGGCCATTCAAGCGCAACCGGCGTGTGGTTGATGTGTAGCGAGCTGGGTCTTGTCCTGCAAAAACCTGGCACATGATGCAATCTCCTCCTATCGCAGATATCCACGGTACTCCATTCCGCGCCGATCCGTCTACAAGAGGGCGTTTGCGCCAAGGCGTCGCTGGATGCTTGGAGAATAACGGGCGCAGCCCCGCCCGATTTAGGGCAGGGGCAATATTGCACGAGAGCTGGTCCTGATTTCGCGCGCCTCAGATCGGCGTTGGGCGCCCGGTGATGTAGACTTGGGTTGCGCTGCCTGTGGCTGGGGCCTGTTTGCCCCTTAGGGCAAATCAATGTAGTCGGCAGAGACGTATCCGGTGATACGGGGTGCATCGGCCAGCGAGACGCGGCACCAGAGTTGGCCAATCTCGGTCACGCAGTCACGGCGGTTCAGCACTGTGCCGTCTGGCAGTCCAAGCACCACGCGAAAGCCCAAGCCAGGTCCTGCGCGCAGCTTGAGCAGCTCATCAGGACCCGCGCCTCGCACGACGGTGCGATCATAGGTAACGCCCCCACAACTGGCGAGAAGCGTCAGGGCGAGAAGAACGGAAAATTTGCGTGAAACCATGCTCGGACCTCTTTTGTTTTCTTTCTGACTACCCGATCTGCTGTAACTTCGCTACCGCAGCAAACGGGTAGGACACAGGTCCAAGGGGTTTTACATCCAGCGATCCAACAGTCTGTACCAGAGGGTCGCTCGGACGATCCCAGCGCGGTGTGTGAATTTTGGCGGCAGGTCTGGGGCGGGCCCGACAGGGACCGGCAGCGTGCTGGTCGAACGGTTGGCCGCAATCGCCTCTCCCATCAACAGGCCAAAGGCTGTGCCCATCGCGACACCGCGCCCCGAGTAGCCGTGCGCCGTCCAAAGGCCAGGTTGCGGCTGGTCAATGCGTGGCATGAAGTCCCGCGTTAGCCCGATCCGGCCGCCCCATCTATGGGTGATCTTTGCACCTTTGAGCGCAGGATAGAGCGCGACCATCGCCTTTTCGACATGGGCGAAGTCGCCGTCTGTCTTGGGCCCGTCCACCTTGCCACGGGTGCCAAAGACGATCCGGTTGTCTGGAGTTTTGTTCCAGTAGAGCAGGATCCTGCGGCTGTCCGATGCACAGGGGCCCTCGGGCAACAGGCTGTCTGCGATGGATGGCGGCAATGGTGCTGTTGCGACGATCTGTGAATGGGTGCTGACCATGCGGTCGGACATGCGCGGCTCTAGTTTGTCCGTCCACGCATCGGTGGCGATTACGACAGTTTTGGCTTTGATTTTGCCCGCAGGGGTCTGCAGGTACCAGTGCCCGCCACTGTAGGTTTTGTGCGTCACGCGGGTCTGGCCATACACCCGCACCCCAAGGGAGTGCGCCGCCCGCGCCAAGCCTCGGGCATAGGAGAAGGGCTGCAGTACCCCGCACTCTCGGTCGATCAGCCCGCCGATATAGGCGTCAGAGCCCACAGCTTTAGCGGTCTCTTGTCGGTCCAAGAGTTCGACGCCGGTGACGCCGTCTTTGACCCATGTGGCATGACGATCCTGTACGCTGCGCAGGCCCGCCGCGTTGTGGGCGGGCAAAACCCAGCCCGTCTTGCGCAGTTGGCAGTCGATTCCGAAACGTTCGACCAAGCCATAGAGCATCTCGGCATTGCGTGTGCCGAACTCGAACATCGCATCGCCCGTTTCGCCAAAGCGTTCGGACAGAGCGGTGCGGCCCATTTTGAACCCGCGAATGACAGCCCCCGAATTGCGCCCTGATCCGCCCCAACCAGGTCCTCCGCCATCGATTAAGACCACGTCACGCCCCGCATCCGCCAAAGATATGGCGCAGCACAGACCAGTGAACCCTTCGCCTACGATCGCGATCTCGGCAGAGGTGTCTCCGTCCAAAGGAACCGAAACATCCGGTTCGGACGCGGTCTCCATCCAGAGCGACGGGAAATGGTGAATGCAGTCCTTGTCGATATCCATATCAAAGGCCTTTGGGGAAAATGTCAGGAAAGGCCGGGCCCTGTAGACTGGTCATGCAGGCGCACGGTCGTGTCGTAGTGGTAGTCAAGTTCGGCCTTTGCTGTGTTCGCATCGCCCCGTTTCAGGGCGTGTAGAATCCGCAGGTGGTCCTCATAGGCCGCAGAGGGGCCGTTGTCCTTGCCGATCTCGTCCGACCGGATCAGGCGCACACGGTCCAGCAGCTTGCCCAGTTCCTGCACCAGAGTGGGGTTGCGGCCCATGCGTGCCAGCGCAAGGTGGAATTCGGCGTCACTGGCCGAGAAAAGCGCGCGATCTTCAGCCTCTACCAGTTCTTTTTGATGCTCCAAGAGACGGGCCAGCTCTTCGAAATCCTCTGGCTCTCCATGTGCGATCGCCAGATCGACGGATAAATATTCCAGCGCTGCGCGCATGCGGTAGGTCACCTGCACGGCCTTGTAATCATAAAGACGCACGCGATAGCGCCGACCGTGACGCTCTAGCAGGCCTTCATGCTCTAGTTGGCGCATCGCATCTCGGGCGGGCAGGCGGCTGGCCCCGAACCAAGAGGCGACCTCTTCTTCGCGCAGAATGTCGCCCATGCGAAAGCGGTGAGACAGTAGGCGGTCTTTTAGTTGCGCATGGATATCCGCCGCACGAGTCGGGGTTTGGGTCGGTGCAGGCTGAGTGAGCGAATGATCGGTCATATCTTGATTCGGTATACTGAGTTTGACGTTTGGGCAAATTTAAATGCGAGAGCTGCCGCGAAGGGGCAAATTATGTCCTTTCAGTATACCCAATGGGATGATGTTTTGTGCATTGCCGCGTGGATGTTGCTGAATGCATATGCAACAGCCAGATTAGATGATCCTCATATTCGCCATCATTTTGAATAGCCTGACGCATGCTCAAAGCTGGCGTGCAGAGGGCATGTTCAAGCGTAACGCTGATCCCGCCGCCCTTTGATGAATGGGGTCGGCCATCCTGCAGGGTATACTGAAATGACATTCACCAAGATCGCACTCACCGCAGCCGCTCTGGCGTTCGGCGCCCTACCGGCCATGGCCGAAACGCTCAAGGTGGGGTCTACCCCGACCGGCGTGCCTTTTACTTTCCTTGACGTGTCCAGCGGCGAGATAACAGGCATGATGGTCGATGTGGTCAAGGCGATCGGTGACAAGGCGGGGTTCGAGGCCGACGTGCAGTCTACCGACTGGGTGTCCTTGCTGCCTGCGCTGCAATCGGGCCGGATCGATATCATCTCGGCTGCGATGTCGATCACCGAAAAGCGTAAAGAGGTCGTCGACTTCTCGGACCCGATCTTTCCATATGGCGAGGGGCTGGTGGTTCGTGCCGATGATGACACCATGTACACTGCCGGTCTGACAGAGACGGCGGGCAAGACCATTGGTGTCCAGCAGGGCACCAAATATCTGACCGATCTTGAAACGCTCGAGGGGATTGGGGACATCAAGGTCTACGAGAACATCGCCGACATTATGAAAGAGGTCGAACTGGGCCGCATTGATGTGGGCTTTGCCGACCAGCCGATCATGGCCTACCAGATCGGGCAGGGGAAATTCCCAGAGCTCAAGATGGCCGAAGGCTACGAGCAGCAGTTCGTCGCGCCCTTGGGTCTGGCCATCGCCAAAGAGCAGCCTGAACTCCTAGAGCGGATCAACACTGGCTTGGCCGAACTCAAGGAAAGCGGAGAGCTGGATGCCTTGATCGCCAAGTGGAATCTGGATTGATCGCTGGACACCCCAGACCATGATGAATTTTTTGACGGATGCGCAGGCTTACCTGCCCATCCTCCTCCGCGGGGCGGCGACAACGGTTGGTATCGCGTTCTGCGCGTTGGTGATCGCGACGCTCTTTGGCCTCGTGCTGGCGCTGATACGGTATTCGGGCAATCCTATCCTGTCGTGGACCTCGCGCAGCTTTGTGAATGTGGTGCGCGGCATTCCGATCCTTGTCCAGTTGTTCTACATCTACTTTGTTTTGCCTGACTGGGGCATCGACCTGACCGCATTTCAGGCTGGGGCCATCGGCCTCGGTCTCGCCTATTCCTGCTATATGGCGGAAAACTTCCGTGCGGGCCTAGAGGCCGTAGAGGATGGCCAGATCGAGGCGGCACAGTCTATTGGCATGGGCTGGGGGATGACCATGCGTCGCGTGATCCTACCCCAAGCCTTCCGAACGGTGCTGCCGCCCTATGGCAATACGATGATCATGTTGCTGAAAGACACCTCGCAGGCCTCTGTCATCACCGTTGCCGAGATGACGTTTCAGGCGAAAATGCTGGCAGCGTCCACGTTTGAAAACCTGACCGTCTACACGCTGGTGGCAGGGCTCTATCTTACATTGTCGGTGCCGCTGTTCATTCTGGCATCCTGGCTTGAACGGAGGTTCGGCAAGAAATGATCGACATCCAAGGATTACACAAAAGCTATGGTGATCTTGAGGTCCTGAAGGGCATCGACCTGACCGTCAAAAAGGGCGAGGTCGTCTGCCTGATCGGCGCATCCGGATCCGGAAAATCGACGCTTCTGCGCTGCGTGAATGGGCTAGAGGTCTACCAAGGTGGGGCGATCCGCGTGGATGACAGACTGGTCGAGGCAGAGCGCAAGTCCATCCGCGACATCCGCACCCGCGTGACTATGGTCTTCCAACGGTTCAACCTGTTTCCGCACCGCACAGCGCTCGAAAATGTCATAGAAGGTCCGATCTACGTCAAAGGCGAACCTCGTGCCGAGGCCGAAGCTTATGGCCGAGAGCTTTTGGCGCGTATCGGATTGGCGGACAAGGCTGATGCCTATCCCGACCGTCTGTCCGGCGGACAACAACAGCGCGTCGCTATTGCGCGCGCGCTGGCTATGCGACCCGAGGCGATCCTGTTTGACGAGCCCACTTCGGCTCTTGATCCGGAATTGGTAGGCGAGGTGTTGGCCGCAATGCGCCAACTTGCCGAGGAGGGGATGACCATGCTGGTCGTAACCCATGAGATGGGCTTCGCCCGAGAGGTGGCCGATCGGGTGCTGTTTATGCACGGCGGCCTGATTTTGGAAGAAGGCCCCGCGGCCGAGGTTCTCGGCAATCCGCAACATGAACGCACCCGTGACTTTTTAGGGCGCATTCTGGAACACGGCTAACCTGTTCACGCATCGTGACATCATTGGGCCGCATCGCCGCAAAGGATTGCGGTCCTTTGCTTTTGCGGGCTGCAGGGTTGGCCTAATCTAATGATGCGCTAGAACGTGGATTAGATAGAACAGCTTTCGATAAGCAGGCTGTCATGGTAGTCCGAACCTCCCGAGAGTGTGTATTTTGCGGGTCACTGCGGCGCGGCGGCTGCATTCGGTTTCATCAGTGCTCTGTTCCCCATTCCGGCGCAATGCCGGGT
The DNA here is from genome assembly GCF_900115865.1 of Donghicola eburneus. Lineage (GTDB taxonomy): Bacteria > Pseudomonadota > Alphaproteobacteria > Rhodobacterales > Rhodobacteraceae > Donghicola > Donghicola eburneus. The sequence continues at coordinate 22,302 of NZ_FOXY01000001.1, forward strand.
CAATGACTTGTCACGATGGAAGAGCGCATGAACTTCGGCAAACTCAAAACACGTCTGATACAGGGCTTGGCCCTGATCGCAGCGGCGCTTGCGATGGGCGAGTTGCTGTTGATGATGCCGCACAGCGCGCTCGATATTTTGGTGTGTTTTGGCACTATTGCTCTCTTGGTCGCTCAAGTGTTCTGGAAGCCGCAAGAGCATGTGACCAAGGGGCTTGTCGTGCTGCACGCCGATGCCGCGCTGAACCTCTTGGCCGCGATCTTAATGCTGCTCAGCAAGGACAGCGCACATCTCGAAGACTTCCGCGCCCATTCCATTGTTTTCCCGCTCACGGCGTATTTGCTTTGGTTCTCGCGCCACATGACCACCAAATTCACACGAGTGAGCTTTGCCTTCGGGCTTGGGGTCGCATCCTTGGTGTCTGTGAGCGCCTTTGCCTTGATCAGCATCGTCTTTCATTTCATCGTGCCGCCATCGGGGGTCTTGCAGGTGAGAACCGACGCGATGCCGCTCTTTTCGGCGCTCTTGGTGCTGATCGTCGCGGGAAATGGGTATCTGGATCGGCTGCGCTACCCAGAGGACATCACCCGCAGGACCCTTTTGATTTTGCTGGCCGTGGCCTTGATCACCAGCGCGGGGGCACTGACCGCGCGGCGCGTGTTTATGGATACGATGCTAAACGTAGAAGCCTCTCGCGCCCGCACACTGGCCGAGATTTGCGCGCATCGCATCGAAAACGAACTGGCCAATCTGGCCGAAGCCTTGGACCGCATGGCCGATCGCATCGCTGTGGGCGCCTATCCGGACATTGCAGCATGGCAGAGTGATGCGGACAACTATGTTACTGGCTTCGATAGCCTTTCTGGCATTGGCTGGATGGACGAGAATTTCCGCTTCATGCAAGCCTCTCCGGCGGCCCTGCTGCCGATGGGAAAAGAGGTCGGGCCGGATTTCAGTCCGGTGCGCAAAGAAAACTTGCTGCAAGCTGCCGAGACCCAAGAGGTCACTGTGTCTGCCCCCTTTGAATTTGGTCTGACGAAGGCGCAAGTCGCTATGGTCGCGCCCATCGTCAGGGATGGGCAGACTATCGGGCTTCTGGGAAATGCCCTGAATCTAGAAGCCCTGTTTTCTGAGATTTCCAGAGAGGTGGGAGACACGTTTGCCTATTCCGTCACAGAGGGCGAGCAATTGGTTTTCGCCAAGGGTAACGCGCAAGACTTCCACGTTCAAAGCACCATTCGTGCGATCAGCCGCGATTGGACGCTGTCGGTGCCGATTTCGGGCGAGGCGTTCATTGAAGCCTATGTCTGGGGGCAGCGATTTGCCTTTACGCGCATTCTGGCATTCATCGTGATCGTTTTCGCGGTGGAGCGGGCACGACTGGCACAAAGCAAAAACCAGAAACTACAGGCGCGGAATTCGGACTTGGTCGCAGCACAGACAATCATGGAATCCCAAGAAGCCGAGATTTCGCTGATGCGCTCGTCCTTGGCCCATGATCTGAAGTCCCCGATCCGAAACGTGCGAACTGTCACCACGATGTGGGACCAGTTGAAAGAGGCCAAGGGCCTGACCGATCAGGATCTGAAGGACCGCATTCTGGACAACCTGACTCGTCTCGAGAAACTGAGCCTGTCGTTCACGGACTTCCTGTCGGCCCGTGTGGCCTTGGTCCAGAAAGAGCCGATGGCTCTGACCGATTTCCTGCATGACGTGGAACGGCGGTTTGCGGATCGATGCCGGATTAACGTGCAGACAGATGGTCCGATGGTAATCGAAACCGACCGTCTGCTTTTGGCCCGGGTGTTCGACAATCTGGTCGAGAACGCGATCAATGCGTCCGAAGATGGCAATGTGCAGATCACAGTCTCGGTTACAGAAGCTGCCGGTCTTTACAGCATCCACTTCCGCGACAATGGGCGGGGCATCCCCGCAGCGCTTCGAGAGCGGATTTTCAAACCTTTTGACACAGGCGATGGCAAGCGGCGTCCGGACTCTTCGGGGTTGGGTCTGACCATTGTGCGCCGCTTGATCGGCAATCTGGATGGGACAGTGACGTGCGTCGATCCGGGCGCACAGGGCGGTGCGGTTTTTGTTATCGAATTGCCCAAAGCCTGAGGCACGTCACGCTCTGTGCAGCAGGCGGTCCGCCATGACCGCCGCAGAGGTCCGGTTGTCCACGCCCATCTTGTAGAAAATCTGCTCTAGATGCTTGTTCACCGTGCGGGCGCTCAGGCTCAGTATTTCTGCGATGTCCTTGTTCGTTTTGCCCTGACTGAGCCAGAGCAGCACTTCGGCCTCGCGTTCCGTCAGACCATGCGCTTGCATCAAGGGCGCGACAGGCGTGGAGCCCTGAGCTTCGTGCACCTCGATCAGCGTTTGGTCATTGGCGGTGCCTACGTACTTCAGGACCAAGGGGCCCAGGTGCAGGGGAGCCGAGTGAGAGAGCGCCGTATGGCCCAAGGAGAGCAGCCATTTCCTGAACACGTCTGGCGGGGTGTCGGACAGCAGGTGTCGGGCCTCTTCGTTTGTGTCGGCCAGCCCCAGTGACTTTGGCGTGCCCCAACTGAACCGCCCCGATTTGTCAAAGGCCAGCAGTGATTGCCCTGTCTGATCCAGCGCTCGCCGTGCCGACGAAATGGCCCGAGCATTCAGCACGTGCGTGATGATGCGGGCGATCAACTCATCCAGAACCACAGGCTTGGTGATGTAGTCGACCCCGCCCGATTGTAGCCCCTTGAGGATGTATTCCGGGTCGGTCAGCCCCGTCATGAAGATCACAGGCGCATCCGTCGATCCCGGACTGGATTTCAGGGCGCGGCAGGTTTCGAACCCGTCCATCTCTGGCATTTGGGCATCCAGCAGGATCACGTCGGGCTGCACACGGTGGGTCAGGGCGATCCCTTCGGCGCCACTGCGCGCCACCAAAACCGTCATGCCGTTCGCCTCGAGCGCTTCGGAAATCACCCCTAAGGTTTCAGGGGCGTCGTCGATCACCAAGGCGATGGCGCGGGTTCCAAAAGCGTTGGCCTGAGCGGTGTTAAGCGTCATGAGACAGCGCCTCCTCTGCGCATTGAGCGATCCCCGCCATGTCAAATTCGGACATCATCTGACGGAGCTTGCGAGCGGTACGGTCCGTTCCGCCATCCAGATCGTCGATGATGCGGCGCAAGGGGGCGGCGTGCCCCAAATGGGCCAGATCGCGAATGCGCTCGTAGGTTTCCGTTGGAATTGCGGCAGGGCGCGGTTCAGCCGTGTCGGGTGCGGTATCGTTGAGCAATGGCACGCGCAGCAGCTCTGCAATGCGCAGCAGCAAGTCCTCGAGCGAGTAGGGTTTAACGATAAACGCATCAAATAGGCCCTCGCGCTGTACCTGACGTCGCGCCTCTAGGGCATGGGCACTGACCATCAGGATCGGGGTCGACCGGAATTTCGGATCGTCCCGCAGCTTTTGGGCGAGGCTCCAGCCATCCATTTCTGGCATGTCGATATCTAGAATAAACAGATCGGGCACCACGTCCTCTAGGCTGGCCAGCGCGGTCACGGGACTGGGCTGGCATTGGATCAAGAAGCCCATCGGTTTGAGGAGTGTTTCCAACAGGGCAAGGTGATCCAGATCGTCATCCACCGCCAGAATGGCTTTGCGGGGACCGACGTAGCCGGTTGCGTGGACGCGCGGTGTGTCTGGGACATCAGGAAGATGAGAGATGACCGAGGGCCGGACAGATGGCAGCATCAAGCGCAGTGTAAAACGGCTGCCGACGCCGACTTCGCTCTCGACTTTGATCTCGCCGCCCAGAATTTCAACCAAGAGGCGCGTGATCGTCAGTCCCAGACCGGAGCCGCCCGCGCCCGCACGCGATAGCCTCTCAAAGGGTTTCCAGATGCGGTGGATTTGGTCTTCGGGGATGCCGATGCCCGTGTCAGAAACGGTAATCGTGGCGACCTCGTTGCGGTAGGCGACTTCTAGGTCCACACGGCCCTGATCCGTGTAACGAAAGGCGTTCGAGAGTAGGTTGATGATGATCTGACGCAGACGCTTTTCATCGCAGTCGACCCATGTGGGTATGTTGCCACGGGTTGTGATGCGGAAATCCAGCGCCTTGGCCTTGGCTTGCCCTTCGAAGATAGAGGTCACCTGCGCCATGAAAGACCGCAAGTTGATCCGGTCGCGAGAGATTTCCAGACGGCCTGCCTCGATCTTGGAGATATCCAGCAGGTTTTCAATCAGTCCCGCCAGATGTTCAGAGCTGCGGCGGATGGATTTGGCTGCATCGCGGCGACGGACAGGGAGGGAGCTGTCGCCCTCTAGAATTTGTGCATAGCCATAGATCGCGTTTAGCGGCGTGCGCAACTCGTGGCTGATTCCGGCCATGTAGCGAGTCTTGGCCAGATTGGCGGCCTCTGCCTTTTCCATCGCGCGCTGGAGTTCGGCGTCCGTGCGCTCGTGGGCGCGAATTTCACGCAGCAGGCGTTGGGTTTGCAAGTCTGCTTCGTCCCGCGCTTTGTGCTGGCTTTCGCGTGCTAGAATGAGCGTCCACGTGATAATTCCGATACAGACCAGCACTGAACAAAAGATCAGGGTCATGATCGCATCTAGATCGGGACTGGCCGCATGAGAGCGTATGATCAGCAGCAGCCCGCCAAAGACCGCAGCCGGGACCGACGCGGCAAATAGGAACAATGACAGCCGGGAGGTCAGGGCGCGAAATAGGTGGTCCGGCAAGATTGATTGCATGGTGCCGCTGACCATGGTGTCCAACCGCCCGTGGGGTTTGCACGTATCACGGCACGAACTGTCCAGCGTGCAGCAGAGCGAACAGATCGGTCCCGCGTAGAACGGGCAGTCAGTCATATCTTCGGGGTCGAAGCTGTATTCACAGACGCAGCAGGTTTGTTCTTGGGCCGAGTGTGCCTCTGGTACGGGGCGCGCGATGTAGTACTTGCCGCGGGTGAGGGCGGCCAGCACGGGCGAGGTGACAAGTGCCGTGACCAGGGCGATGCCGGCAGAATAAGCCTCTGCCATCAGGCCCATCATGCCGCTATGGGCGAGAATCGATAGCACCACCGCTGTCAGCATGGCCCCGACGCCTACGGGGTTGATGTCATAAAGATGCGCGCGGCGGAACTCGATCCCCTTGGGGCTGAGGCCGAGGGGTTTGTTAATCACCAGATCGGCCGTAATGGCCCCGATCCACGCAACGGCCACGTGGGAGTAGAGGCCCAGAATATGCCCGATCGCAGCAAAGACCCCCAGTTCCATCAGCATGACCGCGATGGCGACGTTGAACACCAGCCAGATCACCCGACCCGGATGTGAATGGCTGAGACGAGAAAAGAAATTCGACCACGCGATCGAGCCCGCATAGGCGTTGGTCACGTTGATTTTCAGCTGGCTCAGGATCACGAACAGCCCTGTTGCGCCCACCGCCAACCATTCCCAGCGGAAGGCCAGATCGAAAAGGACAAAGTACATATGGGTGGGGTCGGTGGCGGCCTCGACGGTTTCGCCCTGCAGGATTGCGTAGGTGGTCAGGAACGAGCCCGCCAGCATTTTGGCCACCCCTATAATGGACCAACCGGGGCCTGCGGCCAGTAGGGTGGCCCACCATTGGATGCGGCTCTTGCGGTCCTTGGGTTCTGGCAGGAACCGAAGGAAATCCACCTGTTCGCCGATTTGCGCCGACAGAGAGAACACAATCGCCGAGGCAAAGCCGACAGACAGCCAGTTCAGCCCAGAAGCGTCGGGATCGATGCCAAAGCTGGTCCAGTAGGACCAATCTACCCCTTGGGACAGCAGGATCACAAAAGGCAGGATGTGCAGTCCGATCCACAGCGGTTGGGTCCATGTCTGAAATGCCGAAATCTTGGAAAAGCCGTTCAGCACCAGCGGAATGACGACCAACGCTGACACCAAATAGCCCAAGGAGACTGGGAGCCCGAAGCAAAATTCCAGCGCAAAGGCGAGGATCGAAGCCTCGAGGGCAAAAAAGATAAAGGTGAAGCTGGCGTAGATCAGAGATGTGATTGTTGACCCGATGTAACCAAAGCCCGCACCGCGGGTGAGTAGGTCAATGTCCACCCCATAGCGGGCTGCGTAATAGCAGATGGGCAGGCCTGTCAGGAACAGAAGCAGCCCTACCAAGAGGATTGCTGCAAGTGCAGCATCGAACCCGTAGGTGAGTGTTATGGTACCCCCAATTGCTTCGAGCGCGAGGAACGAAATCGAGCCGATCGCTGTGTTCGCGATCCGGTCAGAGCCCCAACGCCGCGCCCGCCGCGCGGTGTAGCGCAGGGCGAAATCTTCCATCGTCTCATTGGCGACCCACCGGTTGTAGCTTCTGCGGCCTCCGGTGGCGCTGTATGGCAAGTGCATGAAAATGCGCCTCTTTCACTCTGTACTCTACAGTGGCGCAGGACTCTGTCTCGATGGTTTGCATTCAAACGAATTGCCCCAGTGTTACTGGGTGCAAAAAGATGAATTACAAACTTGCGTTTTTGTCCCACGTTCCCTTGGGGGATCAGCATAGGGGGAAAAACGCGCACTCATATACGTTATTTGACGTATACTGCGGCGCAGAAAACTTTGTCAGCCTTGTGGGCAAGAGCGGATCGAAACCCTGCTCAAGAATTAAGCCAACAAGGAGGGCACTGTGACCAAATCCACCAAAAACTCCCCGAATATGAACGTCAGCCGCCGCGCAATCTTGGCCGGTGGCGCCGCTTTGTCGGCCTCATTGTTTCTGCCCAAGAACCTAAGAGCGCAGGATTATCCGACCGATGCGGTCAATACGACCGGACTGGCCGTCACCGATGACACCGTGACTGTGGGCATCCTGCACTCGGTCACCGGCACCATGGCGATCTCGGAAACCGGTTCGGTGCAGGCGGAAAAGCTGGCTATCGACCAGATCAACGCGCAAGGCGGCGTTCTGGGTCGCAAGATCGAATACATTCAGGAAGACGGCGCATCCGATTGGCCGACCTTTGCGGAAAAAGCCAAAAAGCTCTTGGTGAACGACAACGTCGCGTCGGTCATGGGCTGCTGGACCTCGGCCAGCCGCAAGGCGGTTCTGCCTGTGTTCGAACAGTATAACGGCATGCTCTACTACCCCACCTTCTACGAAGGCCTAGAGCAGTCGCCCAACGTGATTTACACCGGTCAGGAAGCCACCCAGCAGATCATCGCGGGTATCGACTGGGTAACCAAGGAGAAGGGCGCAGAGAGCTTCTATCTGCTGGGCTCGGACTACATCTGGCCGCGCACCTCGAACAAGATCGCGCGCAAGCACATCGAAAAGCTGGGCCTGAAGGTCGTCGGCGAAGAGTATTACCCGCTGGGCCACACCCAGTTCAACTCAGTCATTAACAAGATCAAGCTCAAGAAACCTGACGTGATCTACGCGATCGTTGTGGGCGGCTCGAACGTGGCCTTCTACAAGCAACTCAAGGCGGCGGGCATCGACATGACCAAAGAAAGCCCCGTCCTGCTGACCATCTCTGTGACCGAGGACGAAATCCGCGGCATCGGCGGTGAAAACATCGAAGGCGCCTATGCTTGCATGAAATACTTCCAGTCGCTTGAGAACGAGAACAACGAAGAATTCGTGGCCGCGTTCAAAGAGATGTGGGGCGATGACATGGTGATCGGCGACGTGACGCAGGCGGCCTATCTGGGTCCGTGGCTGTGGAAAGCGGCAGTAGAGAAGGCTGGCAGCTTTGACGTGGACAAGGTCCGCGAAGCCTCGCCCGGGATTGAACTGGAGAGCGCGCCCGAAGGCTACGTCAAGGTCCACCCAAATCACCACCTCTGGTCCAAAACCCGCGTGGGCAAAGCGCAGGCCGACGGCCAGTACGAAGTGGTGTTCGAGACCGCAGATCTGGTCGAGCCTGATCCGTTCCCCGAGGGCTACCAGTAAGGGCCACGCTCCCTGCGGATCCCGATCCTGAAACGGGGTTGATGGTTGCACGAACCCCGAACTGCCCGTGCCCACGGCACTCCGCCAGACATGGCACGGGCTCTTTTCCCCTGCACATCGACAGGAAGGAACCTAGATGTTTGCCGACTATTCCATGGGGGAATTAACCGCGATCTTTGCCATGCAGGGCTTTGCGGGTCTGATCCTCTTTTCCGTTTTTGTCCTAATGGCGTTGGGTCTGGCGATTATTTTCGGCCAGATGGGCGTCATCAATATGGCCCATGGCGAGTTCATGATCCTTGGGGCCTATGTGACCTATCTGGTCTCGAACCTGTTCGCCACGTACATCCCCTTTGCCTTTTCCATCTATTTCTTTGTCGCCATGGCGCTGGCCTTTGTGGTCACGGGGGCGCTGGGGATGTTCGTCGAATGGGCGATGATCCGGCACCTTTACAAGCGGCCACTGGACACGCTTCTGGCCACTTGGGGTCTGAGCCTGATCCTGCAGCAGATTTACCGCAGCGTCTTTGGTGCGCGCGAAGTGGGCGTCAGCATTCCCGACTGGATGATGGGATCGCTGCCCCTGACCGACCTGATTGAGGTGCCCATCAACGGCATGTTTGTCATGGTGCTGGCTGTCGGCATTTCCATCGCGATTTACGTCCTGATGTTCCGCTCGACCTGGGGCAAGCAAGTGCGCGCCATCAACCAGAACCGCATTATGGCGGGCGCTGTGGGCATCAATACCGAATGGACCGACCGTCTGACCTTTGGCATCGGCTGCGGTGTGGCGGGTGTTGCGGGCTCGGCCTTTACCATGATCGGGTCCACCGGTCCGACGGCGGGCCAGCTTTATATCGTCGATACTTTCCTCGTGGTCGTCTTTGGCGGCGCGGGCAGTCTGCTGGGCACCATCGCCAGTGCGTTCAGCATCTCTCAGGCGCAGTCCATCCTTGAATTCTTCCTCTCGGGCTCGATGGCCAAGGTTCTCACGCTGCTGACCGTGGTCGGCATCCTGATGCTGCGTCCGCAGGGTCTCTTTGCCCTGAAACTGCGGAAATAAGGAGAGCCCCATGTTATCCAACAGCAAAACAGCTTTCATCACCCCCAAAGAAGCCATCGCCTTTGCGATCCTTGCGGCGCTGATCTTTGTGGTCCTGCCCATGGCGCTGGACACCTTCCGTCTGAACCTGTTCGGCAAGTACCTGACCTATGCCTTTGTTGCGGTCGGTCTGGTCCTGTGCTGGGGCGCGGGCGGCATTCTGAGCCTGGGGCAGGGGGTGTTTTTCGGTCTTGGTGGCTACTGCATGGCCATGTTTCTCAAGCTCGAGGCGTCGACCCCAGAGAACACCGCGATCCAGTCCACACCCGGCATCCCCGATTTCATGGACTGGAACCAGATTACCGCCCTGCCGTGGTGGTGGGAGCCTTTCCACTCGTTCGGCCTGACCCTGATCGCGATCATCGCAGTGCCCGTCGTGTTCGCCTTCATCATCGCTTTCGCCATGTTCCGGCGTCGTGTGGGCGGAGTCTATTTCGCGATCATCACCCAAGCGATTGCGGCGATCCTGACCATCCTGATCATCGGGCAGCAGGGTTTTACCGGCGGGGTTAATGGCATCACCGACCTGCGTACCCTGAATGGTTGGGATATCCGCACGGACGAGGCCAAGAATATCCTCTACTTCGTCAACGGCATCCTTTTGTTCGCCTGCCTTTTCGCCGCCCACTACGTGCGCAAATCCAAACTGGGCCGTCTGCTGATCGCCATGCGCGACCAAGAGGATCGCGTGCGCTTCTCGGGCTATGACGTGGCCAGCTTCAAGATATTTGTCTTCTGTCTTGGCGCGGCCTTTGCGGCCATCGGTGGGGCCATGTTCACCCTGCAGGTCGGCTTCATGTCGCCCACGCTGGTCGGCATCGTTCCCTCGATCGAGATGGTGATCTTTTGCGCAGTGGGCGGACGCTTGTCCATCATCGGCGCGGTCTACGGCACGCTCTTGGTAAACTTTGCCAAAACCACCTTCTCGGAAAGCTTTCCCGAAGTCTGGCTCTTGGGCCTTGGGGCGCTCTTTATCGCTGTTGTCATGGCCTTCCCCCGTGGTTTGGCAGGCATCTGGGCCGACTGGATCGCCCCCCGTATCGACGGGCTGTTCAGCCGCCAGAGCAGCAGCTCTGCCGCCCCGAAAACCCCTGCGGAATGAGGTGACATCATGGTTCAGAACAATCCCAACTTTGTCCTGATGGTCGAGGATCTGACGGTCTCCTTCGATGGGTTCAAGGCAGTCAACGAACTTAGCTTCTATGTCGAGCCCAACGAATGCCGGGTCATCATCGGCCCGAACGGCGCGGGCAAGACCACTGTGCTTGACCTGATCTGCGGGCGCACCAAAGCGACGGGCGGGTCGGTCAACTTCAAGGGGCACGAGCTCTTGAATATGCGCGAGGATCAGATCGTTCACGCAGGTGTCGGCCGCAAATTCCAGACCCCGTCGGTGTACGAAGACCTGACAGTCTTTGAAAACCTAGAGCTCAGCTATCCCAAGGGACACAACGTTTTTGGCGCGCTGTTCTTTCGCCGCGATGACGCAGTGAAGGCCCGTATTCAGGAAATCGCCGAGATGATCTTCCTCCAGGACCTACTGGAGGAAAAAGCGGCGTTCCTGAGCCACGGCCAGAAGCAGTGGCTCGAAATCGGGATGCTGCTGATCCAGGACCCTGAGCTTTTGATGCTGGACGAGCCCGTTGCGGGCATGTCCGTGGCAGAGCGCAAGAAAACGGCGGAGCTGCTCAATCGTATTATCGCCGACCGCTCTGTCATCGTGATCGAGCACGACATGGGTTTCGTCGCCGATATCGCCACCCGCGTCACGGTTCTGCATCAGGGCAAGGTTCTGTCCGAAGGCTCCATGGAGCGGGTGCAAAACGATCCCAAAGTCATCGAAGTCTACCTCGGCCACTAAAGGAGCACCGTTATGCTGAACCTGACAAACCTACGTGCGGCCTACGGGGAATCCGAGGTGCTGCACGGTCTGAACCTGAACGTCCAACCCGGCGAGATTGTCGCCATCATGGGTCGAAACGGGATGGGAAAAACCACCCTGATGAAGACGATGATGGGGATCGTGCCGACCTCGAACGGGTCGGTCACTGTGGGCGGCACGGACGTGACCGCGATGAAGTCCCACAAGCGTGTGGCAAACGGCATCGCCTATGTCCCGCAAGGGCGCATGATCTTTTCGGCGATGACTGTGCAGGAGAACGTGGAAACAGGCCTGACCGTCACTGGCAAAAAGTCTGTGCCGACAGATATTTACGAGCTGTTTCCCGTGCTCTTGGAAATGAAGGGCCGCCGCGGCGGGAACTTGTCCGGCGGCCAGCAGCAGCAGCTCGCGATTGCCCGCGCCTTGGCCTCTGACCCCAAGGTCCTGCTGCTGGATGAACCGACCGAAGGCATCCAGCCCTCGATCATCCGCGAAATGGCCCGCACCCTGCGCCGCATCCGTGACGAACGGAACCTGTCGATCATCGTCTCTGAACAGGTGCTGAGCTTCGCCCTCGACGTGGCGGACCGCGTGATGGTGATCGAAAACGGCCAATTCGTCCACGACAGCCCCCGCGACGGCATCGACGCGGACAGGGTGTCGAAATTCCTGTCCGTCTAAAAAATTTCAAGCAAGGAGGTAATACCCATGGCTGACACGCTCATTTCCGTTGATCTTAGCGAAAGCCCGCACACCAACGAGAACGTGCATAACCGTTGGCATCCGGACATTCCGATCAACGTCTGGGTCGAGCCCGGCGATGATTTCAAGATCGAGACCTATGACTGGACCGGCGGCCAGATCAAGAACAACGACGACGCTGCCGACGTCCGTGATGTGGAGCTAGAGCAGGTCCACTATCTGTCCGGCCCCATCGGGGTCAAAGGCGCAGAACCGGGCGACCTGCTGGTGGTCGAAATTCTGGATATCGGTGCCAAAGAAGAGATGAACTGGGGCTTTAACGGCTTCTTTTCCAAGCAGAACGGCGGCGGCTTTCTCACTGAGCATTTCCCCGAAGCCCAAAAATCGATCTGGGATTTCCATGGCATGTTCACGTCTTCGCGCCACGTGCCTGGTGTGAATTATGCCGGTCTGATCCACCCCGGCCTGATCGGCTGTCTTCCTGACCGCAAAATGCTGGATATGTGGAACAGCCGCGAAAAGGCCCTATTTGACACCAATCCAGAGCGTACGCCGCCTTTGGCTGCTCTGCCCAACACCCAGTCCGCCCATATGGGCGCATTGAAGGGCGAGGAACGCGACAAGGCTGCAGCCGAGGGCGCTCGCACCGTGCCGCCGCGGGAACATGGCGGCAACTGCGATATCAAGGACCTGAGCCGCGGTTGTAAGATCTATTTCCCCGTCTATGTGGACGGCGCGGGTCTTTCGATGGGCGATCTGCACTTCAGCCAAGGCGACGGCGAGATCACCTTCTGTGGTGCAATCGAGATGGCGGGCTGGCTGCATCTGAAGGTGTCGCTGATCAAAGAGGGCGTCAGCAAATACGGTGTGAAAAACCCGATCTTCAAACCATCGCCCATCGCGCCGAAATACGATGATTATCTGATTTTCGAAGGTATCTCTGTCGATGAGGCGGGCACCCAGCATTATCTGGACGTCCACGTCGCCTACCGTCAGGCCTGTCTAAACGCGATCGAGTACCTGAAGAAGTTCGGATACACAGGGGCGCAGGCCTACGCGATCCTCGGGACCGCGCCCGTCCAAGGACATATTTCGGGCGTGGTGGATATTCCGAACGCCTGTGCAACTCTATGGCTCCCGACGGACATCTTTGATTTCGATGTCAAACTGGGGCCCGACGGGCCGACCAAGTATCTCGACGGATCGATCGACATTCCGTTGGCGCCGGATCTCTGACCACCACTCCAAAGCCAAGGTTGCTGCGCCTCGCGCGCAGCAGCCACCAACCGTCCCGAAAGGAATTCAGATGCCCTATTATGATTACCTCTGCGAAGATTGCGGTCCCTTTACCAGTCATGCGCCGATGTCTGTGTTCGATCAGCCCTGCAGCTGCCCCACATGCGCGGCAGACGCGCCGCGCGTTCTGTTCACAGCGCCCAAGATTGCTGGCATGGACAAAGGCCGCCGTACCGCATTCGAAACCAACGAACGCGCGCAGCACGAACCCAAGCGCAGCGGTCATGGGGCTGGATGCTCGTGTTGTTCTGGATCATCCAAAAAGTCGTCCGGTACGCTCTACCGGCCTGATGGGTCCAAGAGTTTTCCGGCCAAGCGGCCTTGGATGATCTCGCACTGACGCGGTGGGCCACTTCACGATCCCGAGATGACGGGGGCGAGCAGCGCATTTCGGTCTTGGAAAACAGGCCCCTGACAAGGACGCGATATAAAATGTGAAAAAGTGCTGGAACTATCCGTTCTGCGACACGTTCGACCGTAACACACTGTGCAGACAAGGTTTTTGTCCTCACCGTTTGATTTGGTTTGAACTCTGTTCAAAGGCACTTTTCATGTCGATTACACAAAATTCCTACCGCTTCGGGGCCGTGCTGACGGTCGCCGGCGGGCTGGCTGGGGCTGCGGTCGCGCTCTATGCCTATCTCACCCCTTTGACTGGTATTAATGGCTCGGCTGGCGCGCTGCTCGTTATTGTATCGTCGTTGCTCGTGGCCGGAGCGGGGCTGATCATTGCTCTCATTGCCTCGCGATTTGGCCGGAATGTTCTGCGTGTTCTGACCGGTTTGGGTATTCTTGGTACCGCGCTTGCGGCGGGCTTCTTGCATCAGCCGATGTTGATCCTTGCGATGGTCGTTGCGGCCATCGGTCTGATCTTGGACTGCATGCGTCCCGCGCGCCGCGCAAGCCTAATGGAAGGAGCTTTGCTGTGATCCGTTTCACCTTGCTCCTGACAAGCGCGCTGGTTGCGGGAGTTGCTGCACAAGCGCAAACCGAGCGCACTGCCCCGCTGGTGCCCGAAACCGCCACATGGGACGGCTTCCATGGACAGCTGAATGCGCAGAAATATTCGCCTCTGTCGCAGATTACGGCGGACAATGTGGATCAACTGGAAAAGGTCTGGGAGGTGCATACCGGCGACCTCTCCGACGGCACCGGCGATCTGGCTGCGACCGTTTGGTCTGCGACGCCGGTTTTCGCCAATGATACTCTGTATATCGGTACGCCATTTTACCGCATTCTGGCGCTTGATCCTGCAACGGGCGAGGAAAAGTGGAGCTTTGACACCAAATCCACGCTAGAGCCGCTGACCCAGCCTGCCATCAAGAACCGCGGTGTGGCCTATTGGGAGGCCGATGAACCCATCGAAGGCGAGGCCTGCCAGAAGATCGTATACCTTGGCACGATGGACGCACGTCTCTTTGCGGTTGATGCAGACACGGGCGAGCCCTGCTCCGATTTCGGCGAGGATGGCGTGTTCGACACCAACCAGTACAACACCGTCAACGCGCGCTTCCCGACCTCTCTGTTGCAGCCCCCGACTGTCGTGGGCAACCACGTGGTGCTCGGGTGGGCCGGATCGGACTGGGATTGGGCCGAAGCTCCTCCGGGCGCGGTCTTTTCGCTAGACCCGCAGTCGGGCGAATTGCAGTGGACTTTTGAAACACTGCCCGAGGATATTCGCCAGCAGACCGGCACAGCGAACGTCTGGACGGCCATGTCTGCAGACGAAGGGGCAGGGCTGGTCTATTTGCCCATCGCATCGCCCTCGCCAAATTATTGGGGCGGCAATCGGACCGAAGAGATCCCCTACGCCACCTCAACCACCGCGCTTGATCTAGAGACCGGAGAGGTTGTCTGGTCGCGCCAGTGGGTGCACCACGATATCTGGGACTATGACATCAACTCTGCCCCGACCCTGATGGACATCACCGTTGATGGCGAAGAAATCCCCGCATTGATCCAAGCGACCAAGCAGGGCTTTCTCTTTGTGGTGAACCGCCTCACTGGCGAAGATGTCTGGCCCATCGAAGAGCGACCCGTGCCCGGTGGGGACGGCACGATTGAGGGCGAGGTCTACGCCGAAACCCAGCCCTTCCCGACCAAGCCTGCGCCCCTTCTGGACCAGTCGCATAAACCGGACGTCTGGTGGATCGCGGACGCGGTGAGCCTAGGGGGCTGTTCCAAGCTGTGGGATGATTTGTGGTACGAGGGCATGTACACCCCGCCGACGCTCAATGGCAGCGGTGTATTCACCTATCCCGACAGCTCGGGCGGTGTGCAGTGGGGCGGTGTGGCCTTTGACCCAGAAAGCCAGACGGCCATCGTGAACTTCTCGCACATTGTTCAATACATCCAGCTTTACACCCGCGAGGATTACGATCAGCAGACCGAAGGGGCCACCAACGGCGAAGGCGGCTTTCACCCGCAGACCGGCGCGCCCTATGGCATGTCTTTGAAAACAGCGTTGAACTGGGCCGGAATGCCCTGCTGGGAACCGCCTTATGGCGAGATTGCCGCCATCGACATGGGCACCGGCGACATCAAATGGCGTCGGCCCATCGGGTCCTCGCAGCGCTATGGGTTCTACATGCCCGAAAGCATGGGCTCGCCCACCATCGGCGGTCCGGCTGTGACGGCGGGCGGCGTGATCTTTATCGGGGCAACCATGGACGCCAAAGTCCGCGCCTATGACGAGGCCACTGGCGAAGAGCTGTGGGAAGACATCGTCGAGGCCCCTGCCGTATCGATCCCCGCAGTGTATGAGCACGAAGGGCGCCAGTACGTTGCCTTTGTCGCGGGCGGAAACACGATCCTGAAGGATCAGGTCGGCGACCAGATCGCGGTGTATGCCCTGCCCGAGTAACGCGCGTCTGATACAGGCGACAGGCCCTTGCCTCCGACGTCGGGCAGGGGCCTTTGTTGTTGGATCAGACTTTGAAGTAGAATTTCGGCGTTCCGAACATGCTTTTCAGGCTGCGCGTGACCGGGGTTTTCTTTTCTTGACGCTTCAAGAAGAATTCGATGTCCGGAGGTTTGGGCAGCTCGACCTGCGGCAGTTGGGCGTCCAATTCCTCGGAGCTTTGGGCGTTGACCACATAGGACTCCAGATCAGCGGCTGAGATGGGTGTGTCGCCCTGCCGGATCAGGCCCACCAACAATACGCGCTCTGCGTCGGAATAGGCGGCATAGTCCGCGTGTTGATTGCGCAGGATCAGGTCAGCCATCATCGCGCGGTTGGCCGTGTCCACCAACATGCTGCGCAGGCTGAGCCCCGTGAAATTGGACCAGGCGGTCTTGAGAACAAACCCCATGGCTCCCTTGGAGGACAGCTTGTCGATCTCGACTTTCCCCAGCTTCTTCAAGCGCGTGTCCAGCTGAGCAACCATTGCGTCAAATCCTGACCCTGCCATCTGCGGCCATTCATGTAGATGGATCTCGGGGGTCAGGTCGCTGTCAGGCCCCGGATCAATGATGCGGACAGGTTCAGTCGCGCTGCTACCCGACATGCCCAAGACGGCATTTTCTGGGTCCAGAACAAAGTGGCGCTTCAGAAACCATTGGCAGTTGCGCTGACCCAGAACGAAGTCGTGCTTGCGGAAACTTTCGTCCAAAAATCCGCCAAATCCACCGAGCAATCCGCAAGAAATCGCGCCTGCACCAATGCCGTCGGTCCTGCCGTCCGAGCCGCGCCGCGGCGTGATCATGAACCGCGAATGGACCTCGGGGTCTTGGGCTTGCAGAAGTTCAGCAGGTTTGAAGCGCGCTTGACCGACCAGCGTCTTTTGTAGTCGTTTTCCAACGGCGGCGATCCCCAGCATCTTGAGCAGGCGCGGGGGGTCTAACACGCTAAAGGTATCGCCCTCGGGGAAGGGATCGACCATCAGAACCGCGCGGTGCGCCTCTTTGGCGGTGCGGGGGTTCGGGTCAAGTTGTAGCGCGCCGCTCGCGTCAGGCCCGCCCTTGCGGATCGCGTAACGGGCATAGGCAAAGGGTTCGTTGTCCACAGCGCCGCCATCCAGCGCAACATAGGGTGCACGCGTCTCGACCGCATTTAGGCCGAAATAGGGGCGGGCCGTGTATCGCGCGTCCAGATCGTAGGGCAGGGCGCCGCCTTGGCTGGTGCGATCAGGGCCGCCAAGCCCACCCATTTCCCAAGGGGTTGTGTCGATGACGCGCGGCGCGAGCGCCATTGGAAACGCCCCCGTGGCAAGGCTCGAAACCGTGAGCTTTGTCCAACCGCCGCCATTCGCGCTGTCCAGTGGCAAGGGCGACGGGGCGTTGCGCGGGTTCAGTCTGATCCCTGTATCGCGCCAAGACACGAGCCACGGCGAGGGCAGCTGCGGGCCTGACCCCAAGCCTTCGACGCAGAAGTGCCGTACAATACCGTGCTGCGACATCTTGAAGGGCGCGTTGCCGCCAAAGGTCACCTCGTAGACCGTGGGATTGATCGCTGTCGTGGTCAGAAAGAGTTCGAGTTCTGAAGATAGAAAATCATAGCCGGCATCAGATGCGGTCCACGCCGGAATCCCGCCCACCGCGGCCTTGGCCACATCATCCAGGTGGTGACCGTTCAGGGCAGAGATCGCACCAGCCGCTTCTAGGCCCGCCGCCTCTT
The DNA here is from genome assembly GCF_900115865.1 of Donghicola eburneus. Classification (GTDB taxonomy): domain Bacteria; phylum Pseudomonadota; class Alphaproteobacteria; order Rhodobacterales; family Rhodobacteraceae; genus Donghicola; species Donghicola eburneus. The sequence continues at coordinate 39,818 of NZ_FOXY01000001.1, forward strand.
GGTCCAACGTCTTGCGATCGGCGTCGTCCAAATCCTCCATAGCGAGCAGGCCGGTTTTCGACCCTTCGTCCCACATTTTGATGTCTTGAACCCATGCTTTGTAGATGCGGTCCAGAACCAGTTTTGTTTCGCCGCCAGGATACGGCAGGGGTTGTGGCGTGTCCCAGTCCGGCGCGCCATTGCGGCCGACAGCCAACAGGTTTGTCGCAATCAGTCCGGCGCAAATGCCGCCAGCAGAGGCGCCCGAGATCGCTTTGACCATTACTTTGTGTTTGGGGCCGCCGGGCGTGCCGGCGCGTTTGTTGTGGGCATGCATCGCGCGCATCAGGTAGTCTACGACGCCTGCCGTATAGGCACCGGCAGAGATTGCACCCGCCATGGTGAGCCCGATGACAAAAACAGGCGTGCCCTCCGCGTCGCGGTCAAAATCGCTTTCCATCAGAAAAGTCCTTAAAAATATGGCGGATCAATAGTCGGATGGTGCGAAATTAATCGCCTGTTGGGAAGGATTATTCTGGAATTTGATTGTTGCGCTTTCATGCGGCACCGCTGCACTTCCTCCGCAGAAGAGGCGAGATTGATCGACCAAATAGGCTGGCCTACGACTCAGCTCACAGGCGAAACCCGCCAGCAAAGGCTCTGTGCTGCACTGCATCCTGTAAGTTTTTTATTTCGCTGCGTTGTCACTATACCACTGATCTTGCGTCGCTTTGTGCATGCGGCCCTGCGGCGTTATCGCTATCTTGTGCACGAAAAATTGATACCTGTTAAATTTTGTATACAAATTTGGTTGTGCTGCGTTACCTTCTTCGGTGTCGGCGGGGCGAGTGGAGGAGACTGGCCCCTTTGGCAAGCAAAGGGAGGAAATCATATGACCAAAGTTACGACACGGCGCGCCGCGCTGCGCACATTGGCGGGCGCAGGGGCTGCGACGCTGGCTGCACCCCATATCGCAGGCGCGCAGGCCAAAGGCACCAACTGGAAGATCCAGACCAGCTGGCCAGGTGGCGCGGGCCTTCAGATTTTCAAGGACTGGTGCGCCACCATCGAGGAAAAGACAGGTGGGGAGCTGTCCTTTACCCCCTTTGGCGCGAATGACGTTGTCGGCGACTTCCAACTTTATGACGCGGTAAAGAACGGCGTGCTCGAGGCGGTGAACCCCTTTACCATCTACGCGCAGGGCATCATTCCGGCGGCGACCTTCTTGACCTCGATCCCGCTGGGATTGCGCAATCCCCACGAATTCGACGTTTTCTACTACGGCCTTGGCGGCATCGACATCGCGCGCGAACTCTATGCGGCGCAGGGTCTGCACTTTGTCGGCCCCGTCCACCACGGCCCGAACATCATCCACTCCAAGGTGCCGATCCGCTCGATCGACGACTTCGCGGGCCGCAAGATGCGTCTGCCCGGCGGGATGGTTGCCGAAATCTTTACCGCGATCGGGGCCGAGACGACGGTTCTGCCTGGCTCTGAAATTTTCCCCGCACTGGAAAAGGGCACCATCGACGTGGCCGACTATGTGGGCCCTGCGGTCAACTACGCGCTCGGGTTCAGCCAAGTCACCGACTACATCGTCATGGGCCCTCCGGGCTTTATGTCGCTGTACCAGCCCGTGGACATCATGGACATCACCGTGGGCAAGGCCGCGTGGGACGCGCTGTCGCCCCAGATGCAGCAGTTCGTCGAAATGGAAACCCACGTCTACTCCGACATGCACCACGCTGCGATTCAGAAGGCGGACCAAGAGGCTTGGGGCAAGTTCGAGGCGGATGGCACCGAAGTCACCCGCCTGAGCCAAGACGACGTGGAACTGATGACCGAGGTCGCAGTGCCGATCTGGTACGACTACGCCAACCGCGACCCACAAGCGGCGCGGGTGTTCAAAATCCAGCTGGACTACATGATGTCCGGTTCGCTGGGCTACGTAGACCCGGCGCTGACGCAGGGGCTCGAACTGAAGCTCTGATCGCGGAACAGCGCCCGACTTGCCGCCCGGAGATCATCCGGGCGGCCTTTTGTCTGTCTCAATAAACGAGGAACGCCATGCCGGGGCTCAGCTTTACGCTGCCGCATTGGTTGTACTGGATCGGCCTGATCGGTTTTCCGATCATCGCGATGATTTTGTCGCGCCGTCCCCAGCCAACACAGAAACGTTTTACCTTGCCGCTTGGTTACATGATCGCTGTGACGGGCGGTATTCTTGGCTTGCATCGGTTCTATCTCAAAAGCCTGTGGGGACTGGTGTACCTGCCAGTCTTTCTCTTCATTCTCTACGCAAACGCGCAGACCCATGACGCGCGGACCATTCTCTCGGGTTTCGAAAACGAGTTGCGCGTTGCGCAGCGGGTTCTGGACCGCGAAGAAGGTCGCGTCACCGAAGCCAGAGAGGGTCTGGCAGAATTGCAGGCTGCCGTTGCGGCCGCTGAAGAAGGCTCTTTTGCCAAAAAGTCGGCAGAGCGCCGTTTGACCCGCGCAGAAGATACAATTTCCAAGGGCGAAGAGCGCCTCGAAGAGGCACGCGCGACACTGGACACTATGACACCCGAGCGTGATGCCGCAGCGGCCACGCGGCAGTCATGGGACAACTCTGCGGGCTACGCGTTCTATTTGTTGCTCGCTCTTTTGGCGGTGGATTTGGTGCTGTTGCCGGGACTGGTGCGCCGCGCCAATGCGCAACTGCCCCGCGAAGAGGAAATCTCTGAAGCGGAAAAAGCGCTTGCTGCCGCCGAGGCGGAAGAAGGCCCCAAGAAAGACAAGGACTACGCCGAAAATTGGATCGACCGTCTCTCGCTCTTTTGCGGGGAATTCGTCTCATACTGGGCTGTGATCGCGGTCTTTGTGTACTACTACGAAGTGATCGCGCGCTACGTCTTTGGCTCGCCTACCAACTGGGCCCACGAGGCGATGTACCTGATGTTCGGGATGCAATACCTGATCGCAGGCGCCTATGCGATGCTGACCGAAAGCCACGTGCGCGTGGATATTTTCTATGCGCCGATGTCCCGACCGAAAAAAGCTTGGGTCGATTTGGTGACCTCGATCTTTTTCTTCATCTTTGCGGGCACCTTGCTTGTCACAAGCTGGATCTTTGCCATGGACGCGATTGCCGTGCCTTCGGGGAATTCGGTCGTCTCGGACTGGGCACGAGGCCAGATCGGCCTTGGCGAGATGTTCGGCGGAATGGGACTGAACCAGTGGACCGATCCCAATATTCGCTGGGGTGAAATCAGCTTCAACGAATGGGAAGTTCCGCTCTGGCCGATGAAGTGGGTCATGGTGATGGGCGGCCTGCTGCTGGTCCTGCAGGGCATCTCGAAACTGTCGAAAGACATCCGTGAAATTGCGCGGGGGAACTGAGCTATGGGTATCGAAATCGAGATTGCGTGGCTCACGCTGATCATGTTCGGCAGCCTCTTGGCGCTGCTGATGGCGGGTCTGCCGCTGGCCTTTGTGACGGGTGGTCTGGCTTGCGTGTTTCTGTTCATCCTCGGGGATGCGCGGGCGCTGAATATTGTGCCCTCGCGGATCTTCCCGCTGATGACGAACTACCAGCTGTCGGCCATTCCGCTGTTTATCTTTATGGCGGCCATGCTCGAAAGGGCAGGGATCATCAACGACATGTTCGATGTGATCTACAAGGTCATGGGCGGGCTCAAAGGCGGCCTTGCGGCGGCAACCATCATCGCGTCTACCATTCTGGCGGCGATGGTCGGCGTCATCGGCGCGGCGGTGGTAACCATGGGGATCATCGCGCTGCCTGCCATGCTCAAGCGGCACTACGACCCCAAGATCGCCATGGGCTCTATCATGGCTGGGGGCACTCTGGGCATCCTGATCCCGCCGTCGATCCTTGCCATCATCTACGCTGTGGTGGCCGAGCAATCGGTGGGCGAGCTGTTCATCGGCGCTGTCATTCCCGGCCTACTGCTGTCGGGGATGTACATGATGTACGTGGTCGTCCGCAGCTACATTAACCCTGCTCTTGGTCCGGCCATTCCGGTAGACGAGCGTGTAAGCAATGCCGAGAAACTGCGTCTGGTTGGCAAGATGGCCGCACCCATCACGTTGGTGGTCGTGGTGCTGGGGATCATCTTTTCTGGCGTGGCAACTCCGGTCGAGGCTGCGGGGATCGGCACTTTTGGCGCATTCATTGTGGCGGCGATTCATCGGAAGCTGGACTGGCCCACAGTCCGCGAAGCTTGTGTGACCACGCTCAAGGCATCTGCCATGGTCATCTGGATCATGTTTGGCGCGACCATCTTTGTGGGACTGTACGTGCTCGAAGGGGGACAGCAGTTCGTGCAAGAGTCATTGGCGGCCACAGGTTTGGGTCCGTGGGGCATTCTGATCCTGATGCAGATCCTGCTGGTGATCTTGGGTATGTTCCTTGATTGGGTTGGCATTCTACTGCTCTGTGTCCCGATCTTTGTGCCGATCATCAAGGCGCTCGGCGCGCAGGCCTTTGGTCTGGAAACGCCCGAGGATTTGGTGCTGTGGTTCGGGGTTCTTTACCTCGTGAACATGCAGATGTCGTTCCTGTCGCCGCCCTTTGGCTACGCATTGTTCTATCTGCGGGGCGTTGCACCGCCCGAGATTCCGATGAGCGATATCTTCAAGTCGGCACTGCCGTTCCTGTTCTTGCAGATCGTGGGCTTGGTGCTCTGCATGGTCTTTCCGCAGATTGTCACGTGGCTGCCACGGTTGGTCTACGGCTAACTGACAGACCCAAACAGTTTTAGTGAGCGGGGTGCCGAAAGGTGCCCCGCTTTTATATTTCCGCCACTACGCCCAACTCGACACGAAGCCACTCTAGATAGCCGCTGATCGCGGTCTCATCCCGCTTGCAATAAGACCACTTCATGTGGCGCTGCACGGTGATGAAACCGGCTTGCTTCAGGATGTCGAGATGACGGCTGGCGGTGGGTTGCGAGACGCCCAATGCCTCGGCGATCAAGGTCATGCATACGCCGAACTCCGCAGGGTCCGCCGACCACTGGTCGCCGAAATGGTCTGCCGGACGGGCCAGCAGGTGCAAAATCTTTAGCCGCTGTTCGCTCGCCATTGATTTGATTTGTGTTGATCGCTCCATGACGGCAATCATATAGTTAATTAGCTAAATGACAATGCGAGTCGGACGATGCTTGATCTGCCCAACACATCCTTGATCGAAGGCAACGCTATTCGGTGGGGTCAAATAGGGGCGGGGCCGCCCTTGGTCGCGATCCACGGCACGCCGTTCTCGTCGCAGGTCTGGCGGCGGATTGTGCCGCATCTTTGTGATCGGCGGACGGTCTATTATTTCGACCTCGCGGGTTATGGGCAGTCAGAAATGAGGGCGGATCAGGATGTCTCGTTAGGAGTGCAGAACAGGATTCTGGCAGGTCTGCTGCAGGAGTGGGGGCTAGAGCGGCCCGACATCCTTGCCCATGATTTTGGCGGCGCGACTGCCTTGCGTGGCTATTATTTGGACGGTCTGCGCTATGCGTCCCTGACCATTTTCGACGCAGTGGCGTTGGCGCCGTGGGGCTCGCCCTTTGTGCAGCATGTGCGTCAGCACGAGGCTGCGTTTGCGGGGATGCCAGCCTACATGCACGACGCCCTATTGCGGGCGTATCTGCAAACAGCTGCTCACGTTCCCCTGTCCGAAGAGGCGCTACAGATCTACGCGGCCCCTTGGACGGGGCCCGTGGGGCAGCCCGCCTTCTACCGCCAGATTGTCCAGATGGATCAACGCTTTACCGACGAGGTTGAAGGTCTTTATGACCGCATGGACTGCCCTGTGACCGTTCTGTGGGGGGCCGAGGATGGGTGGATCCCGATGGCCAAGGGCCAAGAGTTGGCCAGCCGTCTCACCGCCCGCCCGATGACCCCGATCCCAAACGCAGGGCACTTGGTCCAAGAGGACGCCCCAGAGGCCATCGTCGCTGCGGTTTTGCGTACGATTGCCTAGTTGGCGGGCGGGCGAGTTAATTTCTTTGTGATTTGACCAATCGCGGGTCGATGCCGGACGCTTTCACTATGCATCGACATTTCGCCTTTCTATCCGCCGCGTGGCTGGCGCTGCCTGCACAGGCTCAAACCATAGAGGTCGACCTAGAGCTGGTTCTCATGGTCGATGTGTCCCGCTCGATGACCCAGAACGAGTTGGAGATCCAGCGGCAGGGATATGCGGCTGCGCTTCGGTCTGCTGGCGTGTATGCGGCGGTGCGCTCGGGTCTTCTGCAAAAGGTGGCGCTCAGCTACGTCGAATGGGCTGGATCGCAGAATGTGATCATCGACTGGACTGTGATTGAGAGCCAAGAGGATCTGAACGGCTTTGCCGACACGCTGCTGAATTCCTTTACGATTGGGCAGCGCCGGACCTCGATCTCGGAGGCGTTGTCGTTCGGGGCAGAGTTCATCCAGTCCAATTCATACGAGGGCATGCGCAAAGTCATCGATATCTCTGGCGATGGCCCAAACAATCAAGGCCGTCCGGTCGTCCCAACGCGTGATGCCGTGGTTGCCGAAGGGATCGTGATCAACGGCCTACCGCTCATGACTAAAGAGGGCATGGGCACCCAATGGCATCTCGACAATCTGGATTACTACTACGAAACCTGCGTGATCGGCGGGCCTGGTTCCTTTGTGATCCCCGTCCTGAATTGGGAGGATTTCGCCGAAGCGGTGCGCCGCAAACTGGTGTTGGAAATCGCGTCCTTGCCCATGACCGAGGTTGTGCAACCAATCCAGTACGCCTTGCGTGATCCGTCCGATTGCCTCGTCGGCGAAAAGATTTGGGAGCAGCGTAGAATGGATTGGGCACAGCCCTGATCACACCCAGCCAGTCGCGAGCCTTGTCTCCCACCAGTCATGGTCGTTGTCATGCGCCATCGCAATCATGCGGGCCGGATCATAGGGCACCGAGCGAAAGGTCACGTCCCAACCTTGCCTTGTCTGTTCCGCAATGGCGTAAGAGGCGTTCGGCGAGCCTGTCTGCATTTCGTGATAATACGGCGCGTCGTCCTTATAGGCCGGACAGCCGACGCTGCCGGGGTTCAGTATTGTGCGCCCGTCCGGCAGACGAACGCAGCGCGGTATGTGAGTGTGCGCGCACAGGATCAGGCTTGCCTTGATCCCTGCGGCTTGAGGTTCGATTTCCGGCAAGGTGGCAGGCCTGACAGACCCGTCAGGGGACACATGCTCGAGCCAATAGGTCAAATCGTCTGTGGGTGTCGCGTGGCACAAGAAGATATCCCCAAGCGTCCGTGTCGCGGGCAAGCCACGCAGCCAGTCGATGTGGTCAGCCAAGAGTTGAGCAGAGGAAATGCGTTCTAGCGTGTCCATCTCTTCTGCCGGCGTTTCGATCAGCCAGCGGTCGTGGTTCCCGCGGATCGACGGGAAATCACGGGCCAGCAGCAGTTCAGCGGTCCCAGCGGCATCCATCGGTCCGCTGAAGTGGTCGCCAAGGTTGACCGCCTGCGTGATCTCTTGCCGATCCATGTCGTTCAAAACCGCCCTCAAGGCGTCTGAGTTTCCGTGGATATCGGCGATGACAGCAAGTTTCACATGGGCCTCCTGTGCGCTTGGGACTGCCGGACATTCTAACAGCCCCGCACCAACGGGCCGCGATTATTTGTAGCGGCCGGCGCGCTGTAGCACCTCAATCTCGTAACCGTCGGGGTCTTGCACAAAGAAGAAGCGTGCGATCACTTCGCCACCGGGTGCGAAATCGACCAGCTTGCGGGGGGACAGGCCTTCGGCTTCGAAACGGGCGTGCTCTGCGGCAGCATCTTCGACTGACACAGCAAGGTGGCCGTAGCCGTTGCCCAGATCGTAGGGCTCGCTCTGGCTTTTGTTGACGGTCAGTTTCAGTTCGAAGTCGGACTCGGGATTGCTCAGGTAGACAAGCGTGAAATCGGCAAAGTCCAGACGGTCAGCCACGGTCAGGCCAAACGCTTTTTCATAGAAGGCAACCGCGCGTTCTTCGTTCAGTACGCGGATCATCGAATGGATGGCTTTGGCCATGGGGCGGGTCCTTTGTTTTGGGTCGTGTTGCGCGCACCCTACGCAGACACGCGCCCAAGGGCCACCCGTGCCTCCGCGCTCGGGCTATTTCTTTTTTCCGCGATTTCAATAGGCTGACCTGTGCGGGACGCAATATGATCAAATTGTATGACAAGCGGCGGGCGTCTGTTAGGGTGGCAGCTTGCAAGGGGGGCATTCCATGACCGCACTCACTGAAAAGTCTGTCGATACCGCCGCCGTGGGGATCACCCTGATGACGATCGGCGTGGCCAGTCTGTGTGTCAGTGATGCCATGGCCAAGACGTTGACCCAGCACTATGCACCGATCCAGATCATGTTCTTGCGCAATCTGATTGCGCTGCCTTTTGCCATCCTGATCGCGTGGCGCATGGGCGGTGCAGGAGCCTTGCGATCGCGCACGCCCATGGCGCATCTCTTGCGCGGCATCCTATGGATCGGAGCGACGGTCCTGTTCTTTACCAGCATCCGGTATCTGGGGCTGGCCGAGGCGACAGCGCTCATTTTTGTCGCCCCACTTTTCATCACAGCGATCTCGGCTGTGTTCCTCAAGGAGCAAGTGGGCTGGCGGCGATGGTCTGCCGTGCTGGTCGGTTTTGCGGGCGTTCTGGTGATCGTACGGCCGGGCACGGCGGCGTTCGAACTGGTCATGCTGTTGCCCGTTGCCACCGCCTTTGTCTACGCCCTGCTGATGCTGAGCGCGCGTTTCGTCGACAGCGCCGAGAGTGTGTGGACCCTGCTGCTGTATCTCACTGGTGCTGGGGTGGTGCTGAGTGCGGGGATCGTGCCGTTCTTTTGGCAAGCCGTGCGGGCCGAGGATCTGTGGCTCTTTGCAGGCATCGCGCTGTTTGGCACAGCTGGAATGACCCTGATGACACAAGCGTTCCGGCTGGCCCCGGCGGCAGTGGTGGCACCGCTCGATTATACAGCACTGGTCTGGGCCACGGGCCTGGGCTGGCTGTTCTGGAACGAGGTGCCGGACAGAGTAACCTTTGTCGGGGCGGGGATCATTATCCTGAGCGGTGTCTTTACCATCTTGCGGGAACGTAAGTCGGACAGCGACTAAACGCTTGGCGCGCAAGCCTGCTATTTCATGACTTGCGCCAAGCGGGCCCTATGCGCGTAGGATGGCCTGAAGCCCCCGCCCGAGGTTTGCCATGCTGTATGTTCTACGCAATCGCACCTATTTGCATCTGTTCCTTTCGCAGGTAGTCACCCTGCTTGGCACGGGTCTGGCGACTGTCGCCTTGGGGCTCTTGGCCTATGATCTGGCAGGGGGCGGGGCCGCAATGGTTCTGGGCACCGTTTTCACAATCAAGATGATCGCCTATGTCGGAATAGCCCCTGTCGCTGGGGCCTTTGTCGGGACGTGGGATCGCAAAAAACTGTTGGTGGGTCTGAGCCTGATCCGAGCACTGACCGCCGCATGCCTGCCCTTTGTCACCGAGGTTTGGCAGATTTACGGCCTGATCTTTGTCATGCAGTCGGCCTCGGCTGCTTATACGCCGACGTTCCAAGCCACGATCCCCGATGTTCTGCCGGACGAGGCGCAGTACACGCGCGCACTGTCATTGTCGCGACTGGCCCATGATCTCGAGAATATTGCGAGCCCGACCATCGCCGCGCTGCTGTTGATGGTGGTTTCGTCGAACGGGCTGTTCTGGGGAACGACGGCTGGTTTTCTGGGCGCAGCGGTGCTGGTGCTGACGACCGCTTTGCCCATCGCTACGGCGACACCACAGCGCAGCGTGTACGAGCGCACCACGCGCGGTATCAGGATGTATTTGCAGACCCCTCGGTTACGAGGGCTGTTGGCCTTGAATTTAACGGCTGCTGCGGCGGGCGCGATGGTTCTGATCAATTCGGTGGTTTTGGTGCGCGGCGTGCTGGGTTTAGATGAACAGGCGCTGGCGTGGACGATGTTCGCCTATGGGGCGGGGTCTATGCTCGCGGCTTTGGCGTTGCCGCGTGTGCTGGACCGCATGACAGACCGTCCAGTGATGCTGCTGGGGGCTGGGCTAATGATCGCTGCGCTCTTGGCACTTGCTGCGGTTATCATGATATCGGAGCTGAGTTGGGCCGCGCTTCTTGGCGGCTGGCTGCTAAGCGGTTTGGGCTGGGCCTGCGTTCAGACGCCATCGGGCCGATTGCTGCGCCGGTCGGCGGGATCGGCGGATCGGCCCGCGCTATTTGCGGCGCAGTTTGCGTTGTCCCATGCCTGCTGGTTGATCTGCTACCCCTTGGCGGGCTGGTTGATGTCGGGGTTCGGGGCGGTGACGGCCTTGGTCGGGCTCGCGAGCGTTGCAATCATCGGCGTCGCTTTGGCGCTACGTTTATGGCCCGCCGTGCCGAAGCCTGCGGTGCAGGATAAGGTTTAGGGCGCGTCTTACTCCACCGGCCGCCCGAATAGCACGATCAGCCCCGCCAACACTGTCGCTGCACCATACATCCCCGTGCGGACTGTGTTTTGCTGCCGTATAGAATGGACCGTCGCGATCGCACTTTGCAGGGCGTAATAGGCGGCAAAGGCCTGCGACGCGTAGCTGATGATCTGAAAGACATTCGTCGTCCACGTCAGTACCAGACCGATGCCCACCAGAACTGCATAGCCTTGGCGGGGCGAAATCCGGCCATCAGTCAACTCTTCGACCAAACCGCCAGAGCCGCTGGTATCTGCGACGGCCGCGCTGAGCTGCGCACTCAGGGCGGCAGCAACCAGCAAAAGCGGCAGGATGGGCGCAACGATCTCCATCGCGTCGATGATGGCGGTCTCATTCGTGGACATGGCCATCGCGGGCAGGGCGTAGGTCAGGAGCGCGATGTAGACCATATAGATCACAGAGGAACTGGCCTGTGCGGCCTTCATTGATCGCGTGCAGACGCGCCAATCATAAACGTGGGTCAGGTAGCGCGAGGTTTCGAACCCTTGGACCGTGACGATCAGGCCAAAGCCCAACGTGATCGCGCCCCAGAGCCCCAAGGTCGGAGGGGGCGCTGACAATGCGCCCGCCTTGGCCTGTTCGCCGAAATACAGCGCAAGCCCGCAGAGCAGACCCATGATGATCGCCAGTTTGATGCCCACAGAGATCTGCTCTAGCCGCTCCATCGCGGCGAACCCTCGGGTCCATCCTACCAGCAGGATCAGGACGAACAGCGCACTTGCCAAGAGGCGCGCATGATAGGCGTCGTCCACCGTAGTCAGACTGACGCCAAAGGAGCCAAAGAGATTGATGTAGTAGGCAACCGAGATCACGTAGGCAAAGGCCAACATCCAAGAGGCCAGCGTCTCTAGTCGCCGCTCGGTTCCGCCACGCGTGCGGGCTGCAAGGCTGGCCATATTGTACCGGATCGCCCCGCCAAAGAGATAGGCCGCCGCGCAGAGCCCCAGCATGATCAGTGGGGCGTAGGCGCCGTAATTCTCCTTGAGGATCGGTCCCAGCACCAGAAATCCACTACCGATGATCGAGGCGAGGGGCGTGATGGTCGCCCGCCAAAGCGGTGCGTTGGCCACGCGCGGGTGCATCAGCACTGCCGCCGTTGCAACCGTGGTTAGAAGGATCAGAAAGTTCTGCATCGGGGACTCGTCCATAAGGCCTACGGGCAATCGTTCCAAGGGGATAGCCCCGTGCGCCAAGCTCATGCAAGGCCGCGACACGCCCACTGCGCGGGACGCAAAGCCGCAGGGCGGGTAGGAAAAGTTCCCGTTTTCAGAGGCACTTGATGCACATCCCGTGTGCGGCGTTTGCGCCCCTAAGCGTGATTGAAAGCCGTGTGTCTGTCCACACATAACACCTCAAAGAGCCCAAGGCCGCACGGATAGGAGACTGAGTTATGGCGCAGGACAGACCTTTGACCGAAGGGCCGATCGCCAGCCGACTTCTGCTCTTTGCGCTTCCGACTTTGGGCAGCTCTGTCCTGCAATCTGCCAACGGTTCCATTGACAGCGCGTGGGTCGGCAACCTGCTGGGAGAGGCGGCCTTGGCCGCGACCACGAACGGCAACCTGATCATGTTTTTGCTGACCAGCTTTGTTTTTGGCTTTGGAATGGCGGCAACGATCCTTGTGGGGCAGGCCGTGGGGGCTGGCAATACGGACCGAGCGCGCCGCGTGGTCGGGACGGCTGTTGGCAGCTTTCTGCCCTTGGTCACGCTTGTGGCTGTGGCAGGCTATTTCCTCGCGCCACATCTATTGGATTTGCTGGGCACGGCTCAGGACATTCGGGACTTGGCGCGGGCGTATCTGCAGCTGACGTTTGTCGCGGTGCCCGCGCTCTTGATCCAGACGATGCTGATGATGACCCTGCGCGGGGCGGGCGACGCAACCACGCCTCTGCGCTTCATGATCATGGCGGTGTCGTTGGGGGCCATGCTGAACCCTGTGTTCATTCTGGGCCTCGGGCCGTTGCCTGCCCTTGGGATTGCGGGCTCGGCCTTGTCGACGGCTGTCGCCAACTACCTGACATTGGCGGCGATGCTTGCGTATATCTACGCGCGCGATTTACCCCTGCGGCTGCGAGGCAAGGAATTGGCATATCTGCGCCCTGATCCGGTGATCCTGCGTATGATGGTGCAAAAGGGGCTGCCGATTGGCTTGCAAATGATCGTTGTGACCACGGCCGCGCTGACTGTGCTGCGTCTGATCAATGCCGAGGGCGTGGACACCACCGCGGCCTATGGCGCGACTCAGCAAATCTGGACCTATGTGCAGATGCCGGCCATGGCCTTGGGCGGCGCAGTATCGGCGATGGCGGCTCAAAACATTGGCGCGGGCAAGATGGAGCGTGTCGCCCGCATCACCCGCGCCGGAATAGGGTTCAACTTTGCGCTTACCGGTGGACTTGTGGTGCTGTTGCTTTTGGCGGACCGCTTGGCGCTGGGCGTGTTTCTGACCGGTTCCGAGGGCGCGATGGACATCGCCGAACATATCCTGAGTGTGGCGACTTGGGGCTTTGTGGCGTTCGGTGTCAGTCAGGTGCTGTTCGGCACAGTTCGTGCGGCGGGGCAGGTGATTGTACCGCTGCTGATCCTGACGGTGTCCCTCTACCCAGTGCGACTGGGCCTGATCTATGCGCTTCAGCCGACCTACGGCGCGGACGCAATCTGGATCAGCTTCCCCGCCGCTTTTGTGGCGACCATGCTGATGGCAATCGTGTACTACATCTTTGGCAACTGGCGCGGGCAGCGCATCGACGAAAGCGGCCTGTCCAGTCCTGCGGATGGCACGGATCCGCGCTGCGCCATCCCTGCCCATGGCGCGCGGGGCTAAGGCTTCGACCAACGTCTCTCTGGCCCGGTCCGCCCGCTTGGTCGAGACTGGCAGAAAGCGCCAAGGATGAGACACCCGAATGCCCGCCAAGACCCATCGCCCACAGATATGGCCCATAATGGGCGGGCGCGTCTGGGCTCTGGTCAGTTTGGCGCTTGTTTTCTTTCTCCTCGCCCATCCGGCCTTTGCCCATGCGGTCGCGCAGGGTGACAAAGGTTACATTCAGGAAATTTCTGGCCCACATATTGTGCCGTTCGTCTACTTGGGCGCCAAGCACATGGTAACCGGATACGATCACATCCTGTTTCTGCTTGGGGTGATCTTCTTTCTCTACGGGATGAAGGAGATCGGCCTCTATGTGACACTCTTTGCGGTCGGTCATTCGTCGACCATGCTGCTGGGGGTGTGGTTCGATTTCGGCCTCAACAGCTATATCATTGACGCGATCATAGGATTCTCGGTGGTCTACAAGGCGCTGGACAATCTGGGCGCGTTTCAAAGGTGGTTCGGGGTGCAGCCGGATACGCGGATTGCGACCCTGATTTTTGGCTTGCTGCACGGATTTGGTCTGGCGTCGAAAATTCTGGATTACGACATCGCCCCAGAGGGGCTGTGGGTGAACTTGCTGTCCTTCAATGTCGGGGTCGAGATCGGGCGGCTCTTGGCCTTGGCTGCTATTTTGGCTGTGATGACGCGCTGGCGGCGCAGGCCCGCCTTTGTGCGGCAGGCGTATGCGGTCAATGTCCTGATGATGACTGCGGGCTTTGCCCTGATGGGCTATCAAATCGCTGGCTACGTGCTGGCCTGAAGCGGCGGAGTACGCGATGTCTTCTTCGAAATCCCAAACCCATATTCGCGGGGTCGAGGCCAGCGGCGGCGGTCTGGTTGGTGCGACTGTGGGCGCTGCGCTGGCGGCGGGTTCGCTGCTGGTTTTGATGTGGCTGCCCGCAGAATATGGGGTCGACCTGACAGGTTTTGGCCGCAAGATCGGTCTGACCGAGATGGGCGAGATCAAAAAGCAATTGGCAGACGAGGCAGAGGCCGAAGCGGCCACGGACCCACAGGTACTGGCGCGGCTCGCCGAGATTGAAAGCCAGTTGGCGGCCTTGAATGCAAAGCTTGCGGGTGGGGCTGCGCCGATGTCCGAGGTCCCCGAAGCGCCCGGGTCAGACGGGTGGCGAGATACATGGACCTACACCCTGCAACCGGATCAAGGCATCGAGGCCAAGATGGAAATGCTCAAGGGACAGACCGCGCAATTCGAATGGCGCGCAGAGGGCGGTTCCCTGAATTACGATATGCACGGGGACGGCGCTGGCGGTGAAATCAGCTACGACAAGAACCGGAACAAGACGGCGCGCTCGGGCGCGTTGACCGCCGCGTTCGAGGGGATGCATGGCTGGTATTGGCGCAACCGATCTGACGTGCCCGTGACCCTGACGCTGAACCTGAGTGGCGACTACGAATACCTTGCCACGCCGTGACTCAGGCGGTGGCGCGAATGGTTTGTACTACGTGGTTTCGGACCCATTTGTGCATGGCTGACTCGTGGGTGCGTGCGGTCCAAACCATCTGTATCGCGACCGGAGCTTCGACTGGACAAGGGGTGAGGAACAGCCCTTCGCCCAAGTGACGCGACAGACGTGCGCCCACGGTCACGGCGAGTTCGGTGCCGGAAATCAGGTTGCGGATGCCCGCAGGGCTGGGGGTGCGCATGGCGATCGACAGAGCGTGCCCCTGCGCCTCAAGCACCTGCATATACCGCGATTTCCAATTGCCGCCGTACGTGATGTAGACATGCTCTAGCGCGAGATATTGCTCTAGGCTGAGTGGTCCTTTGGCCGCCGGATTGGCTGGGTCCATCATGCAGACATAAGGGTCCTCGTAGAGCGTGCGGCTGTAGAACGCCGCCCCAAGCTGTACAAATGGCCCGATCAGCAGGTCTGCCTCCATTCGCATCAGCTTGTCATGACCTAGATAGGACGCGTCTACGATCTCGATCTTGATGTTCGGCGCCTCGGCGCGCATGGCGTGGACAAGATGGGGAATGATCAGCGCCCGTTCATAGTAGTTGCAGGCAATGGTGATCGTGTCCGTGCTGCTAGACGGATCAAACGCACCTGCCGCGGTGATCCCCGCAAATTGGGCCAGCAGGTCCCCCGCCGCTATTACGACTTCCTCGCAGCGCGGTGTGGGGATCAACTGACGCCCTTCGCGGACGAAAAGGGGGTCGTCGAATACCCCCCGCAGCTTTTCGATCGTGTAGCTGACGACCGACTGGTTCAGGTCCAGTTCCTCTGCTGCGCGGGTAAAAGATCCAAGGTGGTAGACACGGACCAGCACCTCGAGCGCACGGAAGTCCGTGGCCATGATATCAACGGGTTTGCGCATGTCCCCTCCTTCATACGCAGGTGAATCGGAAATTCAGATGCAGCTTATCTAATCAATCGCATTGATTGATAGGCCCATCATTTGGTTCATTGGCTCAACTACAGCTTTGGGAGGAGACCTGTAGATGCTGGATGTTCCCTTGAACGAGGCGGTCACTTTGGCCGACCTGACACGCGACCCTTACCCGATCTACAAGCGGATGCGCGCCGAGACGCCTGTGGTGCGGATGGCGCAGACCGGCCGCATTCTGGTCACCCGCGCCGAACACACCAAGTGGATCAAGGAAAACCCCGAGATTTTCAGCTCGGACGACCCGACCACCCCGATGAAGCCCGCGTTTCAGGCCCACACCCTGATGCGCAAGGACGGGGCAGAACATCGGGCCGAGCGGATGGCCATGCAGCCGTCGTTCTCGCCCAAGGTGATCCGGTCCGACTGGGCCGACCTTTATGCCCGATTGGCCGATGAATATGTCTCGCGACTGCCGCGGGGCGAGACGGTCGACCTGTTTACCGATCTGTGCGCGCCTGTCGCGGCCCGCATTCTGGCCCATATGCTGGGACTGGAAGAAGCGACCGATGCCGAAATGATCCGCTGGTCCCAGTCGTTGATCGATGGGGCCGGAAATTTTGGCTACGACCCCAAGCTGTTCGAAATCTCGGATCAGGCCAATGCTGAGATGAACGCCCTGTTCGAGCGCATCATCCCGCGCCAAAAGTCCGAGCCGAACAACTCTGCATTCTCGGTCATGCTGAACGCCCGCAACCCGATCCCGCTGAGCCAGATGTACGCCAACGTGAAAATCGCCATCGGGGGCGGGATCAACGAGCCCCGCGATGCTTTGGCGACGATAGTGTACGGCCTGCTGACCAACCCTGACCAGTTCGAGGAAGTGAAGCGGCAGGAATGCTGGGACGACGCCTTCGAAGAGGGGGTGCGCTGGGTGGCGCCCATTCAGGTCTCTGGTCGCCGTGTAACACAGGATGTCGAGATCGGGGACGTCGCTGTCGCCAAAGACGAGCGCGTGCTGACCATTCAAGCTTCGGCCAACCGTGACGAGGCGATTTACGGCGACACCGGCGAGGACTTCAACGTTTTCCGCGAAAAACACCCGCATCAGTCTTTTGGCAGTGGTCCGCACCATTGCGCGGGCGCGCAGGTGGCGCGCCGGACCTTGGGGCAGATTATGTTGCCGCTGCTGTTTGACCGCTTTCCGAACATGACGCTCGAGGACCCGTCCAAAGTGGTCTGGAGCGGGTTCGGGTTCCGCGGTCCGCTGAACCTGCCGGTCACGCTGAACTAAGCGGGCCAGCACACCATTCTTTGAGGGAGGAATTTATGGCGAAGATTACGTTCGTTCAGCCAGGTGGCGCGAGCCAGACCGTCGAGGCCCGCGAGGGCGACAGCATCATGCAAACCGCACTGGCCCACAGCATCGACGGCATTTTCGCTGAATGCGGCGGGGCCATGATGTGCGCGACGTGCCACTGCTATATCGACGACGACCGTACTGGCGCAGCGTCCGAGGGCGAGCAAGATATGCTGGAGTGCGCCGAGGATGAGGTCCGCGACACATCGCGACTGAGTTGCCAGATCACAGTGACCGAAGGGCTGGACGGCTTGATCGTTCATCTGCCGGTTCCGGTCGAATGATCGGCCAGATTGTTATCGTTGGCGCGGGGCAAGGCGGATTTCAGGCCGCAGCCTCTTTGCGGCAAGAAGGCTATGACGGGCGGATCATCCTGATCGGCGAAGAACCCGAGGCGCCCTATCAACGGCCGCCCTTGTCCAAAGCCTATATGAAGACCGGAGACGCAGGCCAATTGGCTCTGCGTCCTGCGGCGTTTTACGACACAAATGCCATTGAGTTGCGCAAGGGCACACGGGTCGATGCGATCGATCGTCGGGCACAGCGCATCCAGATCGGCGACGAGGATCTGGCCTATGATCATCTGATCCTCGCGACAGGGACGCGCAACATGCGTCCTCCGATTGCGGGGTTAGAGAATACCCGCGATCTGCGTACCTTGGCAGATGCAGCCGCGCTGAGGGATGCCTTGGCGCGTGCAGAGAGGATCGGCGTCATCGGCGGCGGCTTCATCGGTCTGGAATATGCGGCTGTTGCGCGAGCGGCAGGGCACCATGTCACTGTCGCAGAGGCTGGTGCACGGCTGATGGGCCGCGCAGTGTCATCCCAGATGTCAGACCGCTTTGCCCAGAAACACGGGGAAATGGGAACCGACATTCGCCTTGCCAGTCCTGTGGCAGCTGTCACGCCGGACGGGATGACCTTGGCGGACGGCACGCAGATTTCGGCAGATTTCGTTTTGCTGGCCGCTGGCGTCGTCCCGAACGTTGAACTGGCGCTGGATGCGGGGCTGGACGTGGATAACGGGATCGTTGTTGGGAACACGCTGTTGACTAGCGACCCGTCAATCTCGGTCTTGGGCGACTGCGCCTGTTTCCCCGATCCCGCGACAGGGCGGCTTGTCCGCCTCGAGAGCGTTCAGGCCGCAACAGACCACGCCCGATTGATCGCCAAGCGCCTCGTGACAGGGGACCAGAGCGCGTATCGGGCCGTCCCTTGGTTCTGGTCGGACCAATCCGATTGGAAATTGCAGATTGCGGGGCTTGCCGAAGCGACCGATGCAGCCGAAACTCTGCCTGATGGCACCGTGCTGCGCCTGAAGGGAGATCAGGTGACAGCGGTTGAGACCGTCAACAACGCCAGAGCGCACATGAGGACGCGCAAGGGGATGGGGCAGGGGAGCATCCTGACCAAGGAGGATTTTGTTTCGGCGCAGGTCTGACCAGCGCCGACGCAGAAGGGTTTATGCCCATAACAATGGGCCGGCAGGGAGAGCCGGACCAACACGGAGGAGAACTATGACCATGAACATGACACGCCGGACTGCCTTGGCCAGCTTGGGCGCTGCACTCGCCGCCCCCGCTTTTGTGCGCCGCGCCAACGCTGCCGAAGTCACGCTCAAGCTGCACTGCATGCTACCCGCGCCCGCACCGATGAACTCGGTGTTCTTTGCCCAGTGGATCAGCGATATCGAGACCGCGTCCGAAGGCGGGATCAAGATCGACCTGTATCCGTCCATGCAGCTGGGTGGCAAACCCCCGCAGCTGGCCGATCAGGTTCGTCAGGGCATCTGCGACATCACTTGGACACTGCCCGTATACACGCCCGACCGCTTCCCTGTCGCGGAAACGCTGGCGCTGCCCTACATGGTCACTAACGCCGAAAAGACCTCGGTCGTGATGCACAAGCTGATGGATGAGTTCGGTCAGGACGAGTATCGCGGCACCAAGACGCTGGCCTTCCACACCCATGATGGCGGCAAGATCCACACCCGCGAGGGTCTGATCCAGACCGCTGATGACCTGAAGGGACTGAAACTCCGCGCTCCGAACCAAGCGACCGGTAAAATGCTGGAAAACATGGGGGCAGAGACTGTGTTCTTCCCCGTGACCGACATGGTTGTGGGTCTGTCCAACGGCGTGATCGACGGCTGCTGTCTGCCCTATGAAGTTGTTCCTGCCTTCAAGCTGCAAGAACTGACCAAGTACACCTCGGCGCCGGCGCCTGCGGGCCGCGGCCTTTATGCCAACACCTTCTCGCTGTTGATGAACGAACGCGCCTACGAGGGCATGCCCGACGATCTGCGCAAGGTGATTGACGACCACTCCGGCATTGGCCTGTCCGAGCGTATCGGCAAGCAGTTCGACGCATTCGAAGCCAAGGGCAAAGAGGTCGTCGTCAACAACGGCAACACCATCGGCGAAATCGCAGCCGAAGAGATCGAGAGCTGGCGCGAACTGGCCGCTCCGGTCCACGATGAGTGGGTCCAGAAGCTGAACGATCGCGGTCTGGATGGCGCCGCCATTCTGGCCCGCGCAAACGAGCTGCTGGATGCAGGACAGGCGTCCTAATCTCTGGCCAAATGATTGCAAGAGGGCGCTTCGGTGCCCTCTTGTTGCCTAAGGTAACCAAGTGAAGGGCGCTATCAGCCTTTCTACGCAGCGTACCGCGCGGCAAAGGATCCTTAAAAATATTGCTTTTTAGGGTCCTTCTGGGTTATATCCTGTCCCTACAATATAATCAGGCTCTCAAAAGCGCCAATAAAGCAGGCAAATGCGACTTTTTTGTAGGAAGTTACAGGGCGTTAACTGGCGCTTTGTCGGACTATGCCTATTTGAATGGTATGTTTGTTGCTTCAGACGAGCAGGTTAAAAATGAACAATAAGAAAGGCCAAGATTTGAACAACGGCATCGCCGCTCTCCTCAAAAGCTCTTTTAACGACTACGTCCTTCCTATGATGCAGCGGCCAAGCCAGCTGCAAACAGCAGCGCTGTGCTATCGCGAGGCCGAGGGTGAGAAGCAGGTGTTGCTGATTACCAGCCGCGGCACAGGGCGTTGGGTGATCCCCAAAGGATGGACGATGCGCGGGCTGAATGCAGGGCAGGCGGCCGTCGTCGAAGCATGGGAAGAAGCCGGAGTGCGCCCCTACGCTGAACCTGCCGAACCGCTTGGATCGTTTAACTACAAGAAGATTAAGGGCAGCGGACTGCCGGTCGATGTCGAAGTTCTGGTGTACCCTGTGCGCGTCACCAAACTGGAAGACGACTTTCCAGAGGCCACGCAGCGTAAGCGCGCGTGGGTTCGCCCCCGTGATGCGGCGAATATGGTTGATGAACCCGGTCTTCAGGACATCCTGCGCGATTTCTAATTAATTGGGATAGGTCCGCAGGGCCATTGTTGTAAAACTGTCGTAATTGCCCTAACGCCCTCTGGAACCAAGGAGGGCAAAATGTCGAACAACGATATTGATCCGCGCCATCTAGAGACGCTGGATCGCGATTTGGGGCGTCTTTCGACGCTGGAACAAGCCACCGGCTACGTCAGCCGTCCGTTGATCGGCCTTGGCGCTGGTCTCTTGTTTGTCGTCTTCGCTGCGATTGTGGCTGCCGTTCTGTTTGGCGGCGCAGACCATTCTCTGGTCGTCATCATCGCTGCGGCTTTCGGTGCGTATATGGCGCTGAACATCGGTGCGAATGACGTTGCAAACAACATGGGCCCCGCTGTTGGTGCAAACGCGTTGACCATGGGCGGCGCCATCATCATCGCTGTTGTTTTTGAAAGCGCCGGTGCGCTGATCGCGGGCGGGGACGTCGTTTCGACGATTGCCAAAGGCATCATCGCCCCCGAAAGCATGGGAACCTCTGGCTCTTTCGTCACTGCGATGATGGCAGCGCTGCTGGCTTCGGCGCTTTGGGTGAACCTTGCCACCTGGATCGGCGCACCCGTTTCGACGACACACTCTGTTGTCGGCGGCGTGATGGGCGCAGGCATCACCGCCGCAGGCTTTGCCGCGGTCAGCTGGGGCAAAATGGGCGCGATTGCGGCCTCTTGGGTGATCTCGCCGCTGCTGGGTGGCGTGATTGCTGCAGCCTTCCTGTGGTTCATCAAGTCGAACATCATCTACCGCGAAGACAAAATCGCGTCGGCCCGTCGTTGGGTACCGGTGCTGGTCGGGATCATGGGCGGTGCCTTTGCCACTTACCTGTCGGTCAAAGGCGTGAAAAAGATCGTCAAGATCGACTTCAGCGACGCCCTGCTGATCGGTCTGGCCTCGGCTATTTTGATCTGGCTGGTGATGATCCCGGTCATTCGCAAGCAATCCGAAGGTCTGGAGAACCGCAACAAATCCCTGAAAAAGCTGTTTGGCATTCCGCTGATCGTCTCGGCGGCACTGCTCAGCTTCGCCCATGGTGCGAACGACGTGGCGAACGCGGTTGGCCCCTTGGCGGCCATCGTGCAGGCGACGGAAACCGGTGATTTCACCCATGCCTTCGGCATCCCGACTTGGGTTATGGTCATTGGCGCGCTGGGGATTTCGTTCGGCCTGTTCCTGTTTGGCCCCAAACTGATCAAGATGGTCGGCAACCAGATCACCAAACTGAACCCGATGCGCGCTTACTGTGTGGCGCTGTCAGCAGCGATCACCGTGATCGTGGCCAGTTGGCTGGGTCTGCCCGTCAGCTCAACCCACATTGCTGTGGGCGGCGTGTTTGGCGTGGGCTTCTTCCGCGAGTGGGATGCGGCCCGCCGGATGCGCGCAGCCAAAGCCGTGGTTGGCAACCCCGAGATCGCCCCCGAAGAGCGCCGCCGCCGCAAACTGGTGCGCCGCTCGCACTTCATGACCATCATCGCCGCGTGGGTGATCACGGTGCCCGCAGCAGCTCTGCTGTCGGCTGGCATCTACATGGCCATCAACGGCGTGGTGGGCGCGGGCTTCTAAGCCTCGCCATCAGGTTAACACGACATGTCACCGTCCTTGGGTCGCCCAAGGGCGGTGATTGTTTTTTGGGCGACTTGGCGCGCGCAATACCGTCTTGCTGGTCCGGCGGAGCAGAAGTCTTTGACAGCGCCGCTTTCAAAATGAACCACTTGGTCAAAACTCAATCACAAAGACCAACTGGGAGCCCAATCGTGTTCAAATCGTCGTTCCAGACCCCGTCGCGCCGGTCGTTTCTGAAATCCTCGATCGCGGGGGCTGCTGTCGCTGTGGCGCTGCCCGCCGGAGCCTTTGCCCAAGACGGCAAAGTTCTGAAAGTCGCGGGTATCTACACGGTGCCCGTCGAACAGCAGTGGGTCAGCCGCATCCACATTGCGGCCACCGCCGCCCAAGAGGCTGGCGACATCGAATATACTTACTCGGAAAACACCGCGAACACCGACTATCCCCGCGTGATGCGGGAATACGCCGAACAGGGCTACGACCTAATTGTCGGCGAGATTTTCGGGGTAGAGGCCGAAGCGCGCGAAGTGGCTGCGGACTATCCCGACGTGGCTTTCCTGATGGGCTCGTCGTTCAAAGAGGACCCAGCCGTTCCGAACCTATCTGTCTTTGACAACTACATTCAGGATGCATCCTACCTGTCTGGCATCATTGCAGGCGCCATGTCCGAAAACGGTAAGATCGGCATGGTCGGCGGCTTCCCGATCCCCGAGGTGAACCGCCTGATGCACGCCTTTATGGCGGGCGCCAAAGAGATGAAGCCTGACATGGAGTTTCAGGTGTCCTTCATCGGCAGCTGGTTCGATCCGCCCAAAGCCAAAGAGACCGCCTATGCTATGATCGAGAACGGCGCGGACCTGCTTTATGCAGAGCGTTTCGGCGTGTCCGATGCCGCGGCGGAGAAGGGTATTCTTGCCATCGGCAACGTCATCGACACGCAGCCCGACTATCCTGAAACAGTTGTTGCCTCGGCCATTTGGCACTTTGAGCCGACCCTGAACGCTGCCATCGCCAAGGTCAAAGACGGCACCTTCACCGCCGAGGACTACGGCATCTACTCGTTCATGAAAGAGGGCGGTTGCTCACTCGCCCCTTACGGCACCTTCGAAGGCAAAATCCCTCAAGAGGCGCTGGATCTGGTGGCCGAGCGCGAAGCCGCGATCAAGTCCGGCGAATACGTGGTCGAGATCAACGACGAAGAGCCGAAATCCTCGTAAATGACCGCACTGAGAATGGGCGCGGAACGGGGTGATCCCGTTCTGCGCATGCAAGGCATCACCAAGCGGTTCGGCTCTGTCACCGCGAATGAAGACATCAGCTTTTCCTTGCACAAAGGAGAGGTCATCGCGCTGCTGGGTGAAAACGGGGCGGGAAAAACCACGCTGATGAACATTCTCTTTGGCCAGTATTTGGCGGACGAAGGGATGGTCGAGGCGTTTGGGAAACCTTTGCCCGCAGGCGCTCCTCGTGCGGCCCTAGATGCAGGCGTGGGGATGGTGCACCAGCACTTTACCCTAGCGGATAACCTAACCGTTTGGGAGAACATCGCCCTTGGCACGCAAGGACTAGGGGCATTCAGCCTGCGTCCCGCGCGGGTCAAAGACAAAATCCGCGATCTGTCCGCGCGATTTCATCTGAGCGTTGATCCAGACGCCCGCGTCGGTGCGCTGACCGTTGGCGAACGGCAGAGGGTCGAAATCCTCAAGGCACTGTACCGCGAGGCAAAGGTGCTGATTTTAGACGAGCCGACCGCCGTTCTGACGCCCCAAGAAACCGACGCCCTGTTCGCGACCCTGCGAGAGGCAATCAGCATGGGCCTGTCCATCGTCTTTATCTCTCACAAGCTGCACGAGGTCATGGCGATTGCCCACCGTGTCTTGGTCCTGCGCCACGGGCGTCTGGTGGCCGAGCGCGGGATTGGCGATACCAGCGCCGAAGAACTGGCCAGCATCATGGTCGGCGGCGAGGTGCGCGCACCAGACGTGCCCGCCATGCCTGCCGGCCCCGCGCTGCTCACATTGTCCAAGGCCTCTGCCGGGGTCTTGCAGGACGTGAACTTGTCGCTGAATGCAGGGCAGATCACCGGCATTGCTGGTGTGTCTGGCAACGGGCAGGGGGCTTTGTCGGACCTGATCAGTGGCGTCCTGAGTTTGCAGTCGGGCGAGATGCAGATCGCAGGCCAAACACCTGCGCAATGGGACGCGCGCACGGCCATTGCCCACGGTGTCGGCCGTATCCCCGAAGATCGGCACAAGACCGGTACTATCGCTGATTTTGACCTGACCGAGAACGCAATTCTCGAGACCTACCAGACTGATTTCGCTCGCGCCGGGTGGATGGATTGGACCAAAGCGCGTCGCCATACTGAACACTTGATCCAGACCTACGATGTCCGCTGTCCGGGACCCGACACCCGCATCCGGCTCTTGTCTGGGGGCAACATGCAGAAGCTTATCTTGGGCCGCGTGCTAGAAGAAAACCCACAGATCATTGTGGCGAACCAGCCTGTGCGGGGCCTTGATATCGGGGCGGTGAACTATGTCCATGCGCGGCTCGCCGCTGCGCGCGAAAGCGGATCGGCCATCTTGCTGATCTCCGAAGACCTGGACGAGATTATGAAGCTGTCGGACAAAATCCATGTGATCTCCGAAGGGCGGCTGAGCCCTGCGTTCCAACGCGGCGCTCTGACGGTTGCCGAACTGGGGAAATGGATGGCAGGACAAGGGTTTGCCCATGCGTCTTGAAGCGATTTCTCAGCCAAGTGTCAGCCGCCGGATCTTTCCGCCAATGCTGGCCATAGTGGCGTCTTTTGTTATCGCCGCGCTATTAGCGCAAATCGCCGGTGGCAACCCGTTTGCGGTCTTCGGCCTGATTTTCAAAGGGGCTTTGGGTTCCCAATTTGCGCTGCTTGAAACCTTGAACCGCGCGACGCCGCTGATTTTCACAGGCCTCGCCGTGGCGGTCGCCTTCCGCGCCAAGCTGTGGAACATCGGGGCCGAGGCGCAGCTTTATGCGGGGGCAGTGATCACCGTGGTTTTGGGGACTGGCGCTTTGGCGTGGCCTGCGCCGGTCCTGTTGCCAACGCTTGCAATTGGCGC
This sequence comes from Donghicola eburneus, assembly GCF_900115865.1. GTDB lineage: Bacteria > Pseudomonadota > Alphaproteobacteria > Rhodobacterales > Rhodobacteraceae > Donghicola > Donghicola eburneus. The sequence goes on from NZ_FOXY01000001.1 coordinate 64,909, forward strand.
GGCGCTTGCGGGCGCCATCGTGCTGCTGATCCCGGCTATGCTGAAAACCCGTTTCGGCGTGGACGAAGTCGTCACCACGCTGCTCTTTAACTTCATCTTTTTGCTGTTTGTCTCTTACCTTCTCGAAGGTCCGCTGAAGGATCCGATGGGCATGGGATGGCCCAAATCCGCCCGCCTGATCCCCGAGGCCCGCTTGCCCCGCATCGTCGAAGGCTTGCGCCTTCACTGGGGGTTCGCATTGGCTTTGATCTGCGCGGTAGCGATCTGGGTGATTGACCGAAAAACGACACTCGGGTTCGAGATGCGCGCTGTCGGCCAGAACCCCGAAGCGGCGCGCTTTGCGGGCATTCCAGTCACCAAAGTCATCCTGAAAACGGCGCTGCTGTCTGGTGGCTTGGCGGCGTTGGGTGGCTTTTCCGAAGTCGCAGGGCTCAAGGGATCGCTGACGCTCGATCTGTCTCCGGGCTTTGGGTACACCGGCATCGTGGTCGCAATGCTGGCGCTGCTGAACCCGCTCGGGGTTGTGGCGGCGGCGCTGTTCGTCGCGATCATTTTCGTCGGCGCAGACAGCATGAGCCGCGCTATCGGTGTGCCGACCTATCTGGCAGACATCATGCTGGCCTCGGCGCTGCTGCTCATGGTTCTGGCGATCCTGTTCACCAAATTCCGCGTCAGGAGGGACTGATGGAGCTGCTTGATATCCTGCTCTCGGCGTCCTTTTGGGCGGCGGCGATCCGTATCGCCAGCCCACTGATCTTTGCGACAATCGGCGAGCTGATTTGCGAGCGGGCAGGTGTGCTGAACCTCGGGATCGAGGGGATCATGGTCGCGGGCGCCTTTGCCGGTTGGATTTCGGTCTGGGCCGGTCTGCCCCTGTGGGGTGGGGTTGCGGTCGCGATGTTCGTTGGGATGGCGTTTGGGTTGCTGCATTCGGTGCTGTCCGTGCCGTTCGGGCTGTCCCAACACGTGGTCGGCGTGGGGATCACGCTCTTGGCGACGTCGGTGACATTCTACACCTACCGCGTTGTTCTGCCCGAAGTCTCTTCGCCCCCGAAAATTGAGGCGTTCCAGCCGTTTGAAATCCCGCTTTTGTCGGACATCCCGCTGCTGGGGCCTGCGCTCTTTTCCCAGACGCCATTGACCTATGCAGCGTTCGTCGTGGCGGCCCTGACGGCATTTGTCCTGTTCCGAACACCTCTGGGGCTGGCTGTCCGCGCCGCGGGCGAGAATCCATCTGCCGTCGCGGCCCAAGGGCTGTCCGTCACCGCCATCCGCATGGGCGCTGTGGTCGTTGGCAGTGGCTTGATGGCCGTCGGCGGGGCGTTCCTGACCATGTCCGCGTTCGACAGCTTCTTTTTCGATATGGTCGGCGGGCGCGGCTGGATCTGTATCGCGCTGGTGGTGTTCGGGGCATGGCGACCGGGCAAGGCGCTGCTGGGTGCGATCCTCTTTGCCGCCTTTGACGCGCTGCAAATCCGCGTACAGCAGACCAGCCTCGGCACGGTCATTCCCTACCAGATCTTCTTGATGATGCCCTATGTGCTGTCCATTCTGGCGCTGGTTCTGATGTCGCGTAGCGCACAGGTGCCCGCGGCCCTGATGGTCCCATTCAATAAAGGAACACGATGATGTTCGATCTCTTGGTCAAAGGCGGCACACTGCCCGACGGCTCTGTCATGGATATTGCAATCAAAGGCGACCGGATTGCCGATATCGCCCCTATGATCGAGGACGAGGCCGCCGAGGTCATTGATGCCAGCGGTGATCTGGTGTCCCCACCGTTTTGCGATCCCCATTTCCATCTGGACGCAACGCTCAGCTATGGGCTGCCGCGGGTGAACGCCTCTGGCACGCTGCTCGAAGGGATTTCTCTGTGGGGCGAGTTGCGGGATATCGCGACGGTGGACGAAATGGTCGAGCGCGCGCTGACCTACTGTGATTGGGCGGCGTCGATGGGGCTGCTTGCCATTCGCAGCCATGTGGACACGACGCCCGATCACCTGAACACCGCCACCGCCATGTTGGAAGTGCGCGAAAAGGTCAAAGACTACATTGATCTACAACTGGTCGCCTTCCCGCAGGATGGCCTTTACCGTGCGCCGAACGGGCGCGAGAACCTGATCCGCGCGCTGGATATGGGGATCGAGATTGTCGGCGGCATTCCTCATTTCGAGCGGACGATGCAGGCGGGCGCGGACAGCCTGACCGACCTCTGCCAGATCGCAGCGGATCGGGGCTTGCGCGTGGATATCCATTGCGACGAAACGGACGACCCACTTAGCCGCCATATCGAGACATTGGCCTATGAAACCCAGCGTTTGAGCTTGCAAGGCCGGGTTGCCGGATCGCACCTGACTTCGATGCATTCGATGGACAATTACTATGTGTCCAAACTCTTGCCCCTGATCGCCGAGGCAGAGATCGCGGCGATCCCGAACCCCTTGATCAACATCGTGCTGCAAGGGCGTCATGACACCTATCCCAAACGCCGCGGGTTGACGCGGGTCAAGGAGATGCAGGCGGCTGGGATCACCGTAGGATGGGGGCAGGACTGCGTTCTGGACCCTTGGTATTCACTGGGGACGGCTGACATGCTGGATGTTGCTTTTATGGGGATGCACGTGGCGCAGATGACTCACCCGGCCGAGATGGCGCGCTGCTTTACCATGGTCACCGAAACGAACGCGCAGATTATGGGGCTGTCCGATTTCGGTCTGCGCAAGGGCGCGCTGGCCTCGCTGGTGGTGCTGGATGCAGCAGGGCCGGTGGATGCGCTGCGCTTGCGACCTGCGCGGTTGGCAGTCGTATCCAAAGGCAAAGTCATCTCGCGTAGTCCGCGCGGAGACGCAACATTGTCTTTGCCCGGTCGGGGGGCGAGCGTGCGCCGCCGAGCACCGCGCCACGCCTGATTAGGGGGCGGGGGCAGAGGCGGCCCAGAGCCTACCGACGCCGTTGGCCTGCTCCAGCAGACCGGCCTGCGCAGCCATATGCCAAGCCAAGGTTTGGTTGGAGCTTAGCACGGGAAGCGCCAGTTCAGTCTCCAGCTTGGGGATGATGTCCAGCGTTCTAAGATTGGTGCAGGACAAGAAAATGCCGTCGATCTCGCCCTCTTGGGCGAGGGCTCGCGCTGCGTCGCAGATGGATGCGGGCGCGATGCGTGCGACGTTGGCCTCTTGCTCTTCGCCAAATGATAGGGTGGCGGGAACAGAGATGTCCCGCCTTTCTAACGCCTCTTTCACTGGCCCCGCAACGGTGTCGATGTACGGCGACACCAGTCCCAATCGACGGATGCCCAAGGCCTGCATTGCGGCGAGCGTTGCGGTCAACGGGTTACTGACTTGCTGCGTCGAGACTGCGCCAGACACCAGCTCTGCGACGCGGCCTTCGCCAATCAATGTTGTGCCAGAGGTGCAGCCATAGCCGACGCTCTCGAAATGTGCGGTCGCGGGGAACAGAGCTGCGGCCGAGGGCAACGCAGCCTCCATCGCGTGGATCGTATCGGGGTTCAGAGCGGTGTCTGACGGAATACGCGTCACGTGGAGCCGCGCGACATCTGGCGGGAAGATGCGGCGCATGTCTTCCTCTAGCGTTTCGTCTGCGGCCAGAACGATCAAACCCAGTTTGGGCAATGTGCTGGGGGCCAGCGTGTAGGGAAAGGGCTGCATCCTAGATCTCCGGCAGAGTGCGCGGGGCGCGAGGAGACAGCAGGACCGCGCCTGCGTCGGTCAGATGTATGTTCTCTTCGTGCACGATGTAGGTGCCGTCCGAGACTTGCGCGCCGGGTTCGAGAGTCAGGACCATGCCCGCTTGCAACGGTGTCGTGTCAAGCGGGGTGAAGGACGGCCATTCCGTCAACGTGATCCCAAGGCCATGACCCAGACGTCCCCCGCCTGGGGTAACGCCTTGGGCGGTCAATCCCTGTGCAAAGAGCGCGTGGACATCGCAGGCCAGCATGCCAGGGTGCAAGCGGGTCAGGACATCTTCGGTCGTGTGCCAGAGGGCGTCCTGCACGCGGCGCGCGGCGTCGGACGCTCTCCCGACAGCGTAGTTTCGATCAAAATCGCAGAAGTAGCCGTCGCGCACAGCGCCCGTGTCCAGCATCAGAACATCACCCGCGGCGAGGGGCGTGGGCGGCGCAGGCGAGATCACGTCGCCGTAGCCGTCCGGACCTGCACCGCCCGCCACGTAGCTGATCCAATCGGCGCCCTCTTGCAGGAGCGCGATTTGAAAGTCGCGGAACACAGCGTCCAACGGGCGGCCCACATGGGCAAACTCGGGCACGCGATCATAGGCGCGGCCTGCGATTGCGCAGATCTCTTGGATTTTGACGACTTCGGCGGCGGACTTGATCTCCCTGACCCGCTGGACGGTTGCTGTCCCATCCGCGAAACGGCGGGGGGCAATGCGGCTGGACAGACGGGCATAGTCGGAGAGCGGCATCCGCAGATGCGTTTCCAGCCCCATCGGCACGCCGATCCGTGCATCAACGGCCGTCAAGTCACACAAGGTCTGGGCCAGCAGGCTCACACCATCATCCTCGGGGTGGGGCGCATCCCACGTGATAATGTCCTGCAGCCATGTCCGCCCCATCAGGTCTGCTCCGATCGCCGGAATGACAGCCACGGGGTCGCCTTCTGCAGGTAGGATGATGAACCACGGCCGCGCGGGGCTCTCCCAGAAACGGGTCAAGAAACCGGTGACGTAGAACACGTCCGCTGGTGTGGTCAGGAGCAGCGCATCCAACCCATCCTGCGCCATGCGGGTCTGCAGGTTCTGGACACGCGTGCGATACTCGGCAGCTGGAAAGATCAGGGACCTTTCAGTCATCGGCAGGCCCTTCGCTAAGGATCGCGAGCACGCGCGCGTCAGGGCCCAATTCCAACCCAGCCAGCAAAGCGGCCAGACCTGCGCCGCCAGACGGAGATGTCGCGACCCCCATCGCTGCCAGAGCCGTGATCCCTTGCGCTGCCTCGTCCTCGGTGATGGTGGCAAAGGTATCGGCATCGCGCGACAGGCCATTTAGCGCGATCATTGACGGGGTTTTGCAATCGAGCCGTCCCATGGCGGACACAGGCCCCGTGGTGTCGACGACTCTGCCGTTCTTGACGCTCTCGACCAAAGCAGGGGCGGCGTCGGGCTCGACCACGATGATGTGCGGCAGCTCCGCCCATTTGGCCCGAAACAGGGCAGCGGCGGCGGCAGCCAAGCCCCCCACGCCTGCTTGGAGCAGAATGTGTGTCGGCGGGGCAGGCATCTGCGCCACGGTCTCTTCGGCTAGCATCAGGTAGCCTTCCATCACGCGGTAGGGCAGGTCCATGTAGCCGGGCCAAGAACTGTCAGACAGAAGGGTCCAGCCGTTCTCTTTGGCGGCCTGCGCGGCAGCGGTCATGCTGGCTTCGTAATCATCGCCTTCGATCACCACGCGCGCGCCCTTGTCCTTCAATCGCCCTGCAAATGCGGCGGGCACGGTTTTTGACAGATACACCACTGCCTGCGCGCCAAAAAGCGCGGCACCTGCGGCCACAGACAGCCCGTGATTGCCCGCGCTGGCCGTGACATAGGTGCAACCCGAGAGTGCGGTAGCGATGTCCCCACCGGCGGCAGCGGCCTCTCGGGCGATGGCGTGGGCGGCCCCCAGCGCCTTGAAACTTCCCAGACCCATGCGCTCGCGCTCGTCCTTGGCGTAGACCTCGGTAACACCAGCGGCTTTGGCGACGGCGGGCAAGGACAAGAGCGGCGTTTCGGCGTGGGCAGGGCACCGACGCAGCAAGGCCGCGACGCCGCTCGCGTCATCGCAAGGCATCGGTGCGTCCAGAGCGAGCCCCGTGCCGCGGTATGGATTGGCGAAAGTGATGGGCATGCTCGGACCTCCGGGACTTGGTTTTGACCTCAGACTATCGGAAATGGCGCTCATGTCGCCGGATCAATTCGGGTGCTTTGGGCCGATTTTCAGCGTGATTTATCGGGTTTGGTCCGAAATAGGGATCACTCTGCGAATTGGGCTTCGTCAGTGGCCGATATTCAGACATCCTGCCGCTATGGACAGATTCGACGCACACATCCTGAATGCCCTGCAAACCAATGCCCGCCTAACCGCCGAGGCGCTGTCAGAAACCGTGGGCCTGTCGCCGGATGCCTGCCGGAAACGTCTTGCCAAACTTCGCGCCTCTGGCGTGATAGAGGCAGAAATCGCGGTTCTATCGCCAGAGGCTGTCGGACGGGGGCTTTTGCTGATTGTCGAGGTGTCTCTGCAAAACGAGCGGATGGCCGATATCGACCGCTTCAAAGAGCTGATGCAAGCCGCACCAGAGGTCATGCAGTGCTACTACGTCACTGGGGCCGAAGATTTCGTGCTGATCCTGTCCGCCAAAGACATGGCTGATTACGAGGCGTTTACGCGGCAGTATTTCTTTGCCAACGAGAATGTGCTGAAATTTCGGACAAGTGCTGTGATGGACCGCGTGAAAACGGGCTTTGCCCTGCCGGTCGAGGGCCATTGACCGCGCCCACGGCGTTGTGAACGGACGTTTGTGGACAGGCGCGCAGGGGCAGTCAACCTAAGCGTCATGATACACCGACGTTTTTTCATGATTTCCGCCGCTGCGGCTGTGGCAACCCCGTCTTTGATCCGCGCGCAATCTGGGGGGCTGGATGCTGCGATCTCTGGGCTGTCCCAGTTGCACTCGCTTCAGGTCCAGCAGGGGGACGAGGTGATTTATGCCGCTGCCCCGCGCGGGCCGGGGCTGGACCGCGCGGCCAACATCAAATCCTGTTCCAAGAGCATTGTGGCGTTGCTACTGGGCTCTGCCATTGATCAAGGGGACATTCCGTCCGTCGACGCCACATTGGGGCAGGTGGCTCCAAGCATTTTGCCCGCAAACGCCACCGACGGTGCGGATGAGATCACGATGGAGGATTTGGTCACCCTGCGTGCGGGGCTGGAACGGACGTCCGGCGGCAATTACGGGGCGTGGGTCAGTTCACGAAACTGGCTCGCCGACGCTCTGAGCCGACCGATGGTCGCAGAGCCAGGCGGGCGCATGCTGTATTCAACAGGATCGACCCACATTCTGGGCGCCGCTTTGGCCGAAGCAACGGGGCAGAGCCTGCTGTCCTTGGCGCGTGACCGGCTTGGGCGCCCGATGGGGATCGAGATACCGCCGTGGACCCGCGATCCACAAGGTTACTACATGGGCGGCAACGAGATGGCCTTGCGCCCGCGTGATATGCTGAAAATCGCGGCGATGGTGCGGGATCGTGGCATGTACGACGGCACCCAGGTGATTTCTGAACGCTGGATCGCGGAGTCGGTAAAGCCGCGCGCCCGTTCGCCGTGGTCGGGCTTGGCCTATGGATACGGGTGGTTCTTGTCTGACACCGGCTACATCCTTGGCCGCGGATACGGCGGCCAGATCATTGCGGCCCATCCCGAGCGGGACTTGGCAGTTGCAATCACATCGGACCCCATGCAGCCCGCGCGATCGGGGGGCTATTTCGGCGATTTGATGCAGTTGCTCGAAGGTCCGGTTCTGTCTGTCAGCTAAAATAGTGGCCCGAGGGGATACCTCGGGCCACTGTTTGATTTGGCCTAGCTTTTCACCAGCATCTTGCGTGGCAGGTCGCAAAAGACCTCGGGTGCGCCGTCGGTGATGGCGATGGACTCTGTGGTCTCGTAGCCCCAAGTCTCCATCCACAGGCCCGTCATGAAATGGAAAGTCATCCCGGGCTGCAACTCGGTCATGTCGCCGCGGCGCAGGGACATGGTGCGCTCGCCCCAATCCGGCGGGTAGCTCAGACCGATGGAGTAGCCACAGCGGTTGTCCTTGACGATCCCACGCTTCTCCAAAGACTTAAAGAATGCATCTGCGATGTCGTGACAGGTGTTGCCTGCCCGCGCAGCCTCTAGGCCCGCGTCCATGCCCTCGAGCACGGCCTTTTCCGCTTCGATGATCTCTTGCGGCGGTTTGCCCAGGAAGATCGTCCGCGATAGGGGCACGTGGTAGCGCTGATAGCAGCCCGCGATTTCAAAGAACGTGCCTTCGTTCTCTTTCATGGGCAGGTCGTCCCACGTCAGGTGCGGGGCGGCGGCGTCTGGGCCCGATGGCAGCAGGGGCACGATGGCGGGATAGTCGCCGCCATGGCCGTACCATTCGTCGTAGCGCAGGCCCGCATCGTAGATTTCCGCCACCAGATCGCATTTCCGCACGCCGACCTCAATCTTGTCGGCAATGCGGTGGTGCATCCGCTCGACGATGCGGGCGGCTTGGCGCATGTATTCCAGCTCTTTTTCGGATTTGACCGCGCGCTCCCAGTTGATGAAGCCGGTCGAGTCCTTAAATTTCGCGTTGGGCAGGCCGTTTTGCAGACGCTCGAAGGCGCGGGCCGAGAACCAGTAGTTGTCCATCTCGACGCCGATGGTGCCCTTGTCCCAGCCCATATCGGTCAGGCGGTCGCACAGGTATTCCATCGGGTGGATTTCCGTCGACTGCACGTAATGGTCGGGATAGCCGATGACGTTGTCGCGGCTAACCCAGACCGTGCGATAGGCGCCTTGGGCGTCCTGAGAGCGGCCAAACCAGACCGGATCACCCGTGGGCCCGATCACAACGCACTGGTGCACATAGAAGGACCAGCCCCCATAGCCAGACACCCAAGACATGTTCGAAGGGTCGCTGACAATCAGCATATCGAGCCCTTGCTTTTCCATCTTGGCGCGGATTTTGACCAGCCGCGCGCGGTACTCTTCGGTGGTGTACCGCTCTGGTGTTCGTTGCAGTTTGTTCATGTAGGCCTTTCGTTCAAGTCGTGCCGACCTGCGTTTTGGCTGGGCCAAAAACAGGGCGGGGCATCGCGCCAGAGGTGTCCCAAGGTGGCCTTGCCTGATCGGGTCAGGCGGTCGGGCTTGGTCTCGGTCGGGACCAAATCGGCCCGCCGGTCATGCGATAGCGCGATCCTGTCAATCTCATGAACGCTCGGCAAGTGGGAGAGATGAAAATTCTGGGTCCGCCCATACGGAAGGACAGATTATGTCTTGGATTGACAAATCCTTGCGCCTCGCGGAACAACCTGTGCATGGACCGCACCCGCCTTGATGACCGAGATATCGCCATTCTAGCCACCCTCAGCCGCGAGGGCCGGATCGCCAAAACCGAATTGGCGGCGCGGGTGAACCTGTCTCCGACGCCATGCTGGGAACGGATGAAGCGTCTGGAAAAGGCGGGCCTGATCCGCGGCTACCGCGCCGAAATCGACCTAGAGGCGTTGGGTCCCCACGTGCAGGTCTTTGTCACGGTCGAGTTGGAAAGCCACAAAGCAGAGAGTTTTCAACTGTTCGAGCGTACCGTGGGCCGGATGGACGCAGTGACGGGCTGTTGGGCGATCGGTGGCGGCTATGATTATCTGATGCAGATGGTCACGACAGATGTCGCCACTTTCCAAGAGCTTATGGACGGTCTGCTGGAAAGCCGCGCGGGCGTGCGCCGCTACTACAGCTATATCGTGACCAAGCCGATCAAAGCCGATCCGCCCGCCATGGGCCTCTTGCGCGGGGACTAGAGATTTCCTCTAGCCAAGGCCGCGGGAAAAGAGAACCTCTCTGCCGTTTTCACTTAGAACAGCGAAAACCTCTCTCTGGGGCGGTCTAAGGTCGTGGTGAAAGGAGACCACAGCCATGACCGAGATGTCGAAGCGTTTGACGCCATGGATTACTGACGCGGCCCTCCTGCGCGGCAACGGAGATTTCGCAGGGCAGGGGCGGCTGGCCGTCCGCGATCCTGCCACTGGTGATCTGGTGGCGCAGGTCGCTCTAAGCGACGCCATCGGTGCCCGCGCTGCCGTGGATGCGGCCGATGAGGCTTTTGGCGATTGGGCGGGGATGCTGCCGCAAGATCGCGCTAGCCTGCTGCACCGTTGGCACGACCTAATCCTCGATGCCAAAGAGGATTTGGCCCAGATCATGGTCGCCGAGCAGGGCAAGCCGATCAGCGAAGCGCGGGGCGAGATTGACTACGCCGCCAGCTTTGTCCGGTTCTATGCCGAAGAGGCGCTGCGCCCGAATATCGAGGGCGTCACCAGCCATCTGCCCGATGCAGAGATGGAATTGTGGCGTGAACCCGTGGGGGTGGCTGCACTGATTACGCCGTGGAACTTCCCCAGTGCGATGATCACCCGCAAAGCCGCCGCCGCCTTGGCTGCGGGCTGCACGGTCATCATCCATCCCTCTGCCGAAACGCCGCTGTCCGCGCTGGCTCTGGCCGAACTGGCCCGCCGCGCAGGCTTCCCCGAGGGGGTCATGAGCACTGTGGTGGGCGACGCCGCCACCATCGTAGGCGAGTGGACTGCTGATGCGCGTGTGCGGGCGCTGTCTTTCACTGGGTCAACCGAAGTGGGCAAACTGCTCTATCGCCAGTCCGCAGATACGGTGAAACGTCTGGTGCTAGAATTGGGCGGTCACGCGCCATTCATCGTCTTTGATGACGCTGATTTGGACCGCGCGGTCACTGAAGCTGTCAAAGCCAAGTTCGCGACCTCTGGTCAGGATTGCCTAGGGGCCAACCGCATTTACGTGCAGCGCGAGGTTTACGCCGAGTTTTGCGCACGTTTCACCCAAGCGGTCCAAGCCCTGAGCATGGGAAGCGGCCAGAACGACCCCGATATCGGACCGTTGATCAACGAAAAGGCGATCCAGAAGCAGGTCGAGCAAGTCACCGATGCACTGGCCAACGGCGCCAAAGTGCTGACCGGCGGCGCTGTGGACGAGAGCCTTGGCCCGCTGTTTTTCCAGCCGACGGTGCTGGCCGATGTGCCCGACACCGCTGCGATCATGAGCCAAGAGAACTTTGGCCCTGTCGCGCCAATTACCGCCTTTGACACCGAAGAAGAGGCGATTCAGCGCGCCAATGCCACAGAATACGGACTGGTCGCCTATGTGCACAGTCTGGACCCGCGCCGCATCTACCGCCTGACCCGCGCCCTGCAATTCGGCATGGTGGCGGTCAATCGGACCAAGGTGACGGGCGCGCCGATCCCCTTTGGCGGGGTCAAACAATCCGGTCTGGGGCGCGAAGGTGCGCGCCAAGGCCTCGAAGCATTCACTGACATCAAATACGTCTGCCGCGATTGGGGCTGACAGGAGAGGACCTATGCTAAGAAACGATATGCTCGAACAGTGGGATCGCGAAAACTTCTTCCATCCCTCGACCCATCTGGGCCAGTTTGCCCGAGGCGAGGCGCCCCAGCGCGTGATCAAAACCGCGACCGGCTGCCATATCGAGGACCGTGACGGCACCAAGCTGCTGGACGCGTTCGCTGGCCTGTATTGCGTGAACGTGGGCTATGGCCGCACCGATATCGCTGATGCGATTGCCGATCAGGCGCGTGAACTGGCCTATTACCACTCTTATGTGGGTCACGGGACCGAAGCCAGCATCACTCTGGCCAAAATGGTTCTGGACCGCGCCCCGGACCACATGTCCAAGGTGTACTTCGGCATGTCCGGCTCTGATGCGAACGAGACCAACATCAAGCTGGTCTGGTACTACAACAACATCCTTGGCCGCCCCGAGAAGAAGAAGATCATCTCGCGGTGGCGCGGCTACCACGGGTCGGGCCTGATGACTGGCTCGCTGACGGGTCTGGAACTGTTCCACAAGAAGTTCGACCTGCCGCTGACCCAAGTCATCCACACCGAGGCGCCGTATTACTATCGACGCAACGATGTTTCGATGACCGAAGAGCAGTTCGTGGCCCATTGCGCTGCCGAACTGGAGGCGCTGATCGAGCGCGAGGGCGCGGACACCATCGCAGCCTTTATCGGCGAGCCTGTTCTGGGCACCGGCGGCATCGTGCCCCCGCCCGCAGGCTATTGGGAGGCGATCCAGCCGATCCTTCAAAAGCATGACATCCTGCTGATCGCCGACGAGGTTGTCACCGGTTTTGGCCGTTTGGGCAGCATGTTCGGCTCGCTTCACTACGATCTGAAGCCTGACCTGATCACCATCGCCAAGGGTCTGACCTCGGCCTACGCGCCGCTGTCCGGTTCGATCGTCAGCGACAAGATGTGGAAAGTGCTGGAGCAGGGCACCGACGAAAACGGCCCCATCGGCCACGGCTGGACCTACTCGGCGCACCCCATTGGCGCAGCGGCGGGTGTCGCCAACCTAAAGCTGATCGACGAGCTGAACCTTGTGCAGGCGGCAGGTGAGAATGGCGCCTACTTCCAGGCGGCTCTGCGGAATGCTCTGTCCGAGCACGCAAATGTCGGCGAAATTCGCGGCGAGGGCATGATGGCCGCGATCGAGTTCGTCGCAGACCGCGACAGCCGCACCTTCTTTGATGCATCAGAGAAAGTCGGGCCCAGCGTTGCTGCAGCGCTGCTGGAGCAGGGCGTGATCGGCCGCGCGATGCCGCAGGGCGATATCCTTGGCTTTGCGCCGCCGTTCTGCCTGACACAGGCCGAGGCGGACGAGGTGGCCGAGAAGACCGCTAAAGCCGTGGCAAAGGTTCTGGGATAACTTCCCACCGTTTGTAACAAAAAGCGCGGTCCCAATCGGGGCCGCGCTTCTTTTGCGTCAGGGCAGGGATCAGGCCGTTGCTTTGGCCAGACCCTGATCCAGATCGGCGATAATGTCCTCGACCTCTTCGATCCCGATCGAGATGCGGACCACATTCGGGGCCGCGCCCGCTTTGATCTGTTGCTCTTCTTCCAGCTGGCGGTGGGTGGTCGATGCCGGATGGATGATCAGGCTGCGCGTATCCCCAAGGTTCGCCACGTGGCTGAACAGGTTCAGGCTATCCACCAGTTTGACGCAGGCGTCATAGCCGCCTTTGACCGCCACGGTGAACAGTGCGCCTGCGCCTTTGGGCACGATCCGCTGCGCCTTTTCATACGAGGGCGAGGACGGCAGGCCAGCAAAGGTCACGCCTTCGACGCGAGGATCTTTTTCCAGCCATTCTGCCACGGCCTTGGCGTTTTCGATGTGGCGCTGCATCCGCAGACCCAGCGTTTCGATGCCCATCAGCGTGTAGTGCGCGCCCTGCGGGTTCATAGTCATGCCCAGATCGCGCAGACCCACGGCAATCGAGTGGAATGTGAACGCCATCGGCCCCAGCGCCTCGTGGAACTTCAGGCCGTGATAGGCAGGCTCGGGCGCGGAGAGCGAGGGGAATTTGTCCGATGCGGACCAGTCGAATTTTCCTGAGTCCACGACCACGCCGCCGGTCACGGTGCCGTTGCCGGTCATGTATTTGGTGGCCGAGTGCACCACCAACGTCGCGCCATGGTCGATGGGGCGGCAGAGGTAGGGTGTCGCTGTGGTGTTGTCGACGATCAGAGGAATGCCAGCCTCGTCCGCGATTTTCGCCATCGCGTCCAGATCGGTCACATACCCGCCAGGGTTTGCGATGGTCTCGCAGAACAGGGCGCGGGTGTCTTCGTTGATGGCCGCCTTGATGGCCTCCAGATCGTCGGTGTCCACGAAAGTGGCCGACCAGCCAAAGCGTTTGATCGTCTGGCTGAACTGCGTGATCGTGCCGCCGTACAGGCGCGAGGACGCGACCACATTGCAGCCCGGTCCCATCAGCGGAAACAGTGCCATAATCTGTGCAGCATGCCCCGACGAGCAGCAAATCGCCCCTGCGCCGCCCTCGAGCGCTGCGACGCGGTTGGCCAGCGCCGACACGGTCGGGTTGGTCAGGCGCGAGTAGATGTAGCCGACTTCTTCTAGGTTGAAGAGACGCGCTGCGTGCTCTGCGTCGCGAAAGACATAGGATGTGGATTGGTAGATGGGAACTTGGCGTGCGCCGGTGGCCGGATCAGGCTCTGTGCCCGCGTGGACGGCGAGAGTGCCGAATCCCAAAGATTGCTCGCTCATGATGACTCCTCCTCATTTCACGCGGAGCCTAGAACAATGAGAGGAGGACCATCAATGGGATTTCATAGGTATCGGTGGTGCCCCCAGAAATTCCGGGGGCAGCCAGCTTAGTCGGCTTGTGCCGTGCGCAGCAGATCCGTGATCCGGCGAACAGTCGCGCGGCGGTTGCGCTCTTCGGCCTCTAGGGTTTCGACCTTCAGATACTCTTCGCCATACCCTTGGACCACGAGGTTCTCTGGCGGTACCTCAAAATATTCAGTCAATGCCAGAGCCAGCGACTCCGCGCGGCGGTCCGACAGCGCCAAATTAAACGCGCCATTGCCCACTGCGTCCGTGTGCCCTTCGACAAGGAAAATCTCGCGCGGGTTTTCGGCAATACGGTCACGGATCGCGGTGCCCAATTCAGAGAGGGCTTCGGCCTGCTCGGGACGGATTGCTGCCGACCCGCTAGCAAAGGTTACATTCTCGACCGCAACCGAAGGAGCCAGTGCACGCACCTGCGAAATCTGGCGAATCTGACTGAGGCTAAAGCTGCGATCGGTTTGCGCCTGTTGCGCAAGAGCCGCCCGCAGGGCGTCCTGATCATCCGTGGTAATGCTATCGTTCACATCGGCTTCGGGCAGCTCGGTCACCTCGACGGGCGCGGTTTCGCGGCTGTCGTCGACCAGCACATAGCGGTCACCGTTCGGCTCGACCCGCTCTCGGCGGACGATACGCTTTTGGCTGTCGTAAATGGTGATGATCTGCGTCCCGTCCTCGCGGGTCGAGATGGTGCGGCTGGAGCCATCGTCGTAGGTTTGCGTACGAACCGTGGTGCCGGGCTGACGGAGCAGGGCGCCATCATCCTTGATCACGCGGTAGCTGCCGTCGGGTTGTTCCAGCACAACGCGGTCGCCTGAATTCGATGCCACTTGGCTGCCGTTCTTCAGGATCGACCCGACGGCAAGCGCGGCAAGGCCAGCCAGTGCGGCTTTCTCGAAGTTGGTCATGCCCTCTTCATCAGCCTCGTCATCATCGTTGTTGGCATCTTGGCTGACGCGTGTGTTGAAGTCTTCGTCCGAGCTGCGGGCCGTGTCCTGAGTGATGGTCTCTTCGGTCGCTTCGGCGTCCATGTCAGCGTTGTCCGCATCGGCCAAGGCCGCTGCAGTCGACGCGCCGCCCTCTTCTTCGGCGGCGAGCGATTGCTCTAGCGCCGCTTCTGCTTCAGCTTGCTTCTGGGCTCTGCGGGCCTGACGCTCTTCTTTGGTCAGTTTGTTCTTTTTCTTGGCTTTCTTTTCAGCGTTGGCTGCCTTTTGGGCGTCAGCCTTGGCTTTGGCGGCTTTGGGGGCGGGGTCCGCTTCTGCTTCTGCTGTTGACGCGTTGGTTTCCGCCACGCCCTGCGCATCTTGGGCGTCAGCCTCGGCCTGGGCGGCTTTGGGTGCGGGGTCAGCTTCTGCGTCTGCTGTTGACGCGTTGGCTTCCGCTACGCCCTGCGCATCGGCTTCCGCAGCTGCTTCTGGCGCGTTTTCCGCTGTTTCGGGCGCGACCTCTGTCTGCGTTTCGGCTTCGACCGAAGCAGTAGACTCAGCCTCGTTTTCGGCCCTCACGTCTGCGTTGGCCTCAGCCTCAACTTCGGCGGCCTGAGTTGGTTCGGTCTGCTCTTCAGCCTCGGCTTCTGCAGTTTGTTCCGGATCACCGTTTTGCAGCGCCTCGAATTGTGAGGTCAGCAAATCGGTGTAACATTGTCCTTCGTCGCCGGTCTCTGCGATGCAGGCTTCGACCTGTGCGCGAATGTCGTCGGGGACATCGTTCAAATCCAAAGCCTCTTGCTGGGCAATGCCGTGCTGGGGGATCGACATGCTGAGTGCCAGTACAAGCGCCGTCGAATTCTTAAAGGTTTTCAAAATACGTCTCCCTAACCAATTGCGGCGTCGCCGCGCGTTGGGGCCTCAACCCTTTCAACGGGCCGAGGTTCCTCAGGGCTCGGAATGCGTGTGGTGTGTTTTGCCCGTTTTGCGGGCAGAAATCGGGGGTATCTGAGCGTCAGCTTGCGCGCGGCTCGGCAGATTGTCCTGTGAGTTCAGGTCACTAGAGGTGCACTGGCAATTGTTCGCCGCCTCGCAACTCTGCGTCTGGCGACCGTTGCGATGAAAGACTGAGATTTGTCGTGCTGTTTCAGCGCGTCTGCCGCAATTCGGATATAACCTGTTCTTCCACATAAGCGCGATATCGCGAGCAATTCAGCTAACGCGGCTGTGATTAGACAGGGGCCGTGAAAGGCAGTTTGGCTGCGGTGCCGATCTCATCCAATCCCGCGATTCCGGTTGGCAGGCCTTCTGTCCTCTTTGTCTGAGAGTTTTCATGAAACCCATCCTTCTTGGCTCCTTATTCGCGGTCGCCCTAGGCTCCAGCGCGGCGGCAGAACTGTGTGATTACCGCCCAAGCGCGCTTGTCGGTGCAGGGGCCTCTGTGGCCAAACAGCACTCTGGAGCGGCACTGCAAACGGCTGGCTCTGCGGCCAAAGCTGCGGGCTTTTATACCCTAACTCAAGTTGTCTCTGGCGGCACAGTCACGGCGGCTGGCGCCGCCGGAGCGGGGGCTGCAGCGACAGGCACGACGGGTGTCTTGGGCAGCATGGGCGGCGTTGCGGCTGTCTTGACTGCGCCAGCGACAATCATCGGTGCTGCGATCGTGGGCGGGGGCAGTCTGATTTACGAGGGCTACTGCTATTATGCCGTGGATGATCGTCGCACATCCCCCGAAGAGGTGCTGCCCGTCCTGCAGAACTTGTCGGAGAATGCGGATCCGGATTTTTTGCGCGTGGTCGACCTGACCGTTGCAGCAGAGCAAATGGATGCCTCCGTCACTCCCGAGGATCTGCAAACAGGCGAAACGCATCTGCTGAAGCTGGCCAAAAGTTGGAACACCCATGGCCGCCCGATGACATGGACCAGTTATCGGGTCTCGCGCCTGTATATCGTGAATGGTCAGCTCCGGTACAAGGACTTTGGGCGCGACACGCGGATCGGGGATCTGGGCTTTGTGATCCCGCAGCCAGAGGACGCGCCTGCCACATTGCCAGAGACCCCAACAGAGCCGGTGCCTGCTGATCCCGCAACATCGGACTAGCATAAACTGGCTCGCGGAACGGAGCGAAAGTGGTTCGGTTTTCGCGGCGCGTATGCTCTAACCCGAAATATGAACCGAATTGTATGGCGGGAACGCCTTGTCCTCTATGCGCTTCTGACCTCGCTGACCGCGCTCAGCATCGATGCGTTGCTTCCCGCGCTGCGGCTGATCGAGGCAGAGCTTCCCCCGACCGCAATGCTTGATCCGCACCATGTCGTGTCTTTGTTTATCTTTGGCATGGTCTTTGGCGAGCTTTGCTTGGGGCCGATTTCCGACGCGATGGGTCGCAAGCCCGCGCTTGTCGGGGGGCTGGTGCTGTATGGCTGCGGAACGCTGATATGCCTGTGGGCCGGATCGCTGGAATGGCTGATCCTTGGCCGTATCCTCCAAGGAGCAGGGGTTTCTGGTCCCAAAATCGCGACGCGTGCGATGATCCGTGATCAGTACCAAGGCGATGCCATGGCGCGGGTTATGTCGTTTCTGTTCACGCTTTTCATCCTCGTGCCCATGGTCGCCCCTGCTGTCGGGCAATGGATCGCGGGCAGCTTTGGCTGGCGGATGATCTTTGGCGGATACCTTGTCACCGCTCTGCTGCTTGGCGGCTGGCTGACGCTGCGCCATCCCGAAACCCTGAGACCCGAGCGCCGTGTGCCGCTGTCGGTACGGCGGTTGGGGCGCAATGCGTTCCGGATTTTGGGCTGTGCCCGAGTGAGCCTGTTGATCGTCGCGACGGGATTGGTCTTTGGCGCGCAACTCACGTTCCTGAGCCTTGCCGCTGATGTCTTCGCGGATGTCTATGGGATCACGCATGGTTTCCCCTACCTCTTCGCGGGACTGGCTGCGGGCATCGGCCTTGCGTCTTTTCTGAATGGCAGACTGGTCCAGCGATTTGGCTCCGATGTGATGGCCCGTGCGGGGTTCATCGGGCTAAGCCTGTCTGGGGCCACCATGACGAGTGCGGCTCTGGTTTCGCAGGGCCACCCGCCACTTTGGCTCTTCCTGAGTGCCGGGTTTGCGGCGTTCTGTGCCATCGGCATCCTGTTCGGCAATTTGAACGCCATGGCGATGCTGGATTTGGGGCAGGTCGCGGGGCTGGGGGCATCGCTGATCGCATCGCTCTCCAGTCTAGTGGCCACGGGCGTCGCCCTCGCGGCTTCGGCGTTTTACGCTGGCACGGTCACACCCATGGGCAGTGCGATCCTGTTTGCCGGAGCTGCCGCCTTGCTGCTGTCAGAAATCGCGGCGCGTCGTCCCCGCCGCGCTCCGGTCCCCGCACCGTAGAACTAGCGCATTTTTCCGTTGATCCGGCGCGGGATAGAGTATTCGTTAAGGGCAAATTTGAGCCTTGAAAGGAATTAGAAATGGAACGTCGCCCCCTAGGTCATACCGGCAAAATGGTGTCCAGCATTGGCCTAGGCGGCATGAGCTTTTCCGATTTCTACGGCCCAACCGACCAAGCGGAATCCTTCGATGTGATGGAACTGGCGCTGGAGCTTGGCATCAACCACATCGACACCTCGAACATCTACGGAATGGGGCGGTCCGAGACGGTGATCGGCCAGTTTCTCAAGGCCAACGGCGGCGAGAGCCCTTTTGTCATTGCGACCAAAGCGGGCATTACCAGCAATCCCGACACGGGCGAGCGCTGCTTTGATAACTCAGAGCAGCACTTGCGCACCCAACTCGAAGGCAGCCTCAAAAGATTGGGACTCGAACAGGTAGATCTCTTCTACGTGCACCGCCGCCAACACAGCATCCCGATCGAAGAGGTCACCGAAACACTCGTTGCGCTGAAGAAAGAAGGCAAGATCGGTGGCTTCGGTTTCTCGGAAATTGCACCTTACTCCTTGCGAGACGCTGCTGCGGTGCATCCCGTTGATGCGGTTCAGAACGAATATTCGCTTTCGACGCGGCTGCCAGAGATGGGAATGAATCAGGAATGCGCGCGGATGGGGACGTCGATGGTCGCGTTTTCGCCGGTTGGTCGTGGGCTGCTCACTGACACCCCGCCCGATGCGGCGCGTGCTGCGGGAAACCCGTTCCTTGGGGTGAATCCGCGCTTCACAGGCGAAAACCTGAACCGCAATCTTGAACGTGCGGCGGCTTTTGCCAAGCTCGCGGCCGAAATGGGCGTCAGCACGGCTGGCCTCGCCAACGGCTGGGTCTTGGCCCAAGGACCGCAAATCCTGTCCATCCCGGGCACCCGCTCGACAGCTCACCTGCGCCAACTGGTCGAAGGCGGGCATTTGCAGCTGACCGACAGCGATTTCGCCCGCATAGAAGAGGTCTTGCCCGTTGGTTGGGCCGCAGGCGATCGCTACTCCGAAGCGCAGAACCTCGGGCCAGAGCGCTACTGCTGACCGCACTGCTCCTCGCGTTACGGCTTCTTTTTGCCCAAAAGACTCATGTCGGGCGCGTGGCCGTGGGGCGAGGGCGCTTTGCCGGTCCCAATCCAGAGCACATGACTGTCGCTAAATCTGTGTTCCGGAAGTCGGGTAGCAGAGCCTCGAGTTTGCTTTGGTCCAAACCATGGGGCGTCGCCCACAGGTACCGCATCTCTAGAAGTTCCCGCGCCAACTCCCAGACTGGCGCGGCCAAGCGCATCTGCCACCAGCCGAATTCCTTGATCCGTAGCGGGCGCCCGAGGGCCTCTGATAGGGTGTCGGCGAGTTCCGTGACCGTAAAATTCGCCTCACCAAGGCTGACGTCTGTCCAAACAGGCAACGTGGATCGCTTTTCGGCCAGCCCGACCGCACATCTCGCCCAATCAGGCAGATAGGCATAGGCATGTAGCGTGTCTGGCGGACCAAGAGAGGTGACGACACCGCGGCCCAGCCCGCGCAAGTGCACGTGGCTCATCAGATCGGTATCCCCAGCGGTCCCAGAGATGAAGTCACCAGCCCGTAGAAGGATCGTCTGCACACCTGATGCCGCATAGGCTTGCTCCATCTCTTCGCGGATGCGGCCCTTGCGACTGACAGGGCGATGAGGTGTGGTTTCCGACCAGAGGCCGGGCGTGTCGCCGAACACATAGACGTTGCCCGGGACGATCACAGTGGCGCCCGACGACCGGGCTGCATCCAGCACTTGTGCAGTGATCTGCGGGACCAGTTTTGCCCAATTGTGATAGTTCGGCGGGTTCAGCCCGTTCACGATAACCTGTGCGCCTTCTGCTTGGCGGACCATGTCTCCGGCGCGCCGTTCATAGAGACGCACTGTCCATCCCGCTGCGCCGAACGCCGCTGCCGCTTGTCGCCCGATTTTACCGGAGGCCCCTAGAATTAGCACTGTCTCGCTCATCATCTTCTCCCGAATGCATTGATGATTAGGAGCTTTGGTCATTCTGATGTGAATGGGAATTGAATGAATTCGGGTGTATGATATCCATTTATGAATGAATATTTCGCTCGATGACTTGGATTGGACCTTAATGAAAGTCTTTGCCCGCGTAGCGCAAGCGGGCTCCTTGTCCGGTGCGGCACGGGCGATGGGGTCGTCGCAGCCAACGGTGGGCCGACAGGTGCATGCATTGGAGCAGGCGCTGGGGGTCGAGTTGTTCTATCGCCAGCCGCGGGGGCTGGCCCTGACCGAAGCAGGGCGGACTTTGCTGCCCCACGCGAAAAGGATGGAGGACGCCGCCACGCAAATGCGGCTCGCCGCTGCAGGGGCGGAGCCTAGCCTGTCAGGCACGGTTCGGATCACGGCGTCTGTGGCAATCTCTCACTATGTGTTGCCCGCTGTCTTGGCGGATGTGCGGCGCAGTGCGCCGCATTTGCATATCGATCTCGTGCCCTCGGACCGGACGGAAAACCTGCTCTTTCGCGAGGCCGATATTGCCTTGCGCATGTATCGCCCGCGTCAGTTGGACATGATCACGCGCCATCTGGGGGATATCTTGATCGGAGCTTTTGCCGCGCGTCGCTATTTGGAGCAAAGAGGGAGGCCCACCAGCCTAAGGGATCTGCGCGACCACGACATGATCGGTTACGATCGCAGCGACCTGCTGTTGCGCGGCATGCGCGCCTTGGGGATGGAGGCGACGCGAGACAGCTTTGCTCTGCGGACAGACAATCAATCGGTGTATTGGGAGATGGTGCGCGCAGGCTGCGGGATCGGATTTGGGCAAGTATCGCTGGGTGCGGCGGACCCGACGCTGGAACAGGTGCTCCCAGACCTGCCCGCGCCAGCTTTGCCTGTTTGGCTAACCGCACCAGAAGTGTTGCGTCACACGCCCAAGGTCGACCACGTTTGGCGCGCGCTCGAGCAGGCTATGTTGGCCCATATCGCGGGCCCGTCCACAGCGCCTTGAGGCGCCCATCAACGGGTTAGCGTGCCACGCCAAAGATATTCACGTCCTCGCCACACGATTGTTTACCCTAGGTTAGCTTTTCTCAGAGGGGCAACGGTCTCAGCCCCATACGGGAGGGCGAAGAGATGGCAGAGGGTTCAATCGACGACATGGTCTACCAGTTGCGTCACGGCTACTGGGAATGGCGGGGGGGATTAGACGACCACTGGCGCAAATTCAACTTTGACGACGAAGGCTGGGCCCCGAAAGACGGCAAGCTCAAGGTTCATTTTGACGAAGATGATCCGATTTCCCGCGATATGAAGGACCTTGTGAAAGAGGCATTTCGCTATGTTGCAGACGTCTTGGACATCAAAGTCTCTTTCAAGGTTGCAGACGGAGATGACGGGGACGTCAACATTCATCGCGTTGACGACTGGGATTCGTTCTTTGGCGGGACAGAATATGCGGCGGCCTCTGCGGATTTGGGTTTGAGCCTTATTTTCACTGACCGCGACCACTACCAGTACTATCCAGACATCAGCTTCGATAATTCGAAATTTAATTTCGACAACCCTCGTGACGTGATTGATCACAGGACGACGTTTATCCACGAACTCAGCCATCTGCTCGGACTTGGGCATTTGGGAGATTACAACGGCGGCTCACAGACCGAGAGCGATCTGGTGTTTGACAACGACAGCCGCGGCTATTCACTGATGTCCTATGTGGCACCGAATGAGTACGAGACGGGGCGCTTCCATTTTAACGGCAAGCCGTGGACCTATCGCGAGGTGGATCTGGTTGCGCTGGACGTGCATTACGGCCGCGAGCTCAGCATGGAAGAGCGCGCCACCCAGTGGGGCTTTGACGGGACCGTTTCGCATGATTTCATCAACGAGAATTTTGATATCGTCGAGCAAAACCATGCCGCGGGTGGAAGCTATGCGCCGGCACTGACAATCATCGATACGGGCGGCAAGGATACTCTGAATCTGCGCTCGTCTTTGATTGATGTGGCCGTGCGTTTGGATCTGACGCCGGGGTCCTATTCCGACATTCTGTCGGGCAAGGATAATCTGTTTATCCATAGCAGTTCAGTCATCGAAAACGTCTACAGCGATGACGCCAAGGACCATATCACTGGCAATAATGCCAAGAACGAGGTTTTTGCGGGCGGTGGAAACGATACCGTCACGGGTGGCGCGGGCCGCGATACTCTGCGGGGCGAAGACGGTGACGATAGCCTAGAGGGGGAGGGCGGTAACGACACGCTGCTCGGTGGCGCGGGTCAGGACACCCTGATTGGCGGTGGCGGCAAAGACCATCTTTATGGCGGAGACGACGCTGATGAGTTGCGCGGAAATTCGGGCAAAGACACGCTAGATGGGGCGGACGGCTTCGACACCCTGTACGGTGATGCGGGGCGCGACTACCTGTACCTTGGGGATGGCGGCGTGTTTGTGGGTGGTATCCACAACGACACTTTTGCGGTCAACGAGGTTGGTGCCTTCACTTATGAAGTCAGGGGCGATGGCGGCAATCGCGACACTCTGAGCTTCGTGACGAGCGGCGCTGTCGGGTTCGGGCTGGACTTGGAAAACGGCCTGCTCGAGGATTTGGAAACGGGGACGAGCACCGCGATCACCTTGACCGGAATAGAGCGTATCTTGGGATCGCGCGTGGATGACACGCTGTTTATTGCATCGGTTTCCGGGAATGATCTGGATTACGTCGATGCTCGTGGCGGGAGTGACCTAATCTATGTCCGCACGGACGAGACCAGAGTTACTGGCGGGGATCAGGACGATACGCTTTGGGTGCAGGCGGACGGCGCTGGGGTGTTGGGGGGACGGCACAACGATCAGGTCTATATCGACGGGGTTCACGCTGTTGTCGACGGTGAACGCGGGCAGGATACGCTGACGTTTCAGGCGGATAGCTACACAATGGTCGCCGTGGACGCCCATCATGCGCTTTATGGGTACGACGTCTCTTTGACCGCGCTGAGCGAAGAGGAGTCCGGTGCGTTTTCGCGGTTCGAGCGGATTGAGGTCGAAAGTACACTCCAGCTCAACTTCTATGGATCACGCCGCGGCGACCTAGTGGCGGGCGGGGATCAGGATGACTCTTTGCAGGGGGTTCGTGGGAACGACACGTTCTATGGCGGCGACGGGGCTGATACGCTTGAGGGCGGGACGGGAAACGACAGCCTCTTTGGTGACGCAGGTAAAGATACCCTGATCGGCGGGGCAGGGTCGGACACCCTGTTCGGCGGAGAGGGGGCGGACCGCATTGAAACCGGCGATGGCAACGATTCCGCCGAGGGCGGCTCGGGCAATGACACGGTCATCTGCGGCGATGGCTTCGAACAGATCCTTGGCCAAGAGGGGGATGACCTGTTCCTGGTCGAGGTTGGCGAAAAGCAGATCAATGGCGGACAGGACCAAGACACCCTAGAGTTTCTGGGCAAGTCTGACCGGATCGTCGATTTGGGCCAACAAAAATATCAGGACGACTTTGGCCTGACTGTCGACTTCGTCAACATCGAGAATGTCATCACCAAAGAAGGTGACGATAGCATTACCGGAGACGCATCAGACAACCACTTCTGGTCGAACGGTGGCATGGACACCCTGAACGGTGGAGGCGGCGACGACACACTCGAAGGTGGGGCAGCGACGGATTTGGCCGAGTTCACTTCCGGCGCTGCGGTTGCTGTGGACCTGTCTGCAGGGACCGCCCAAGGCGAGGGCTCTGATATCCTGAGCGGGATCGAAAACATCACCACCGCGGGGGGTAATGACACGATCATTGGCGACGCTTCGGACAGTACTTTCCTTGCTTATGGCGGCGATGACAGTCTCTCTGGAGGTGGCGGGCGCGACCACATGTTCGGCGGGGCAGGCAACGATACCGTGCTCGCTGGCGACGGCGTGGACCACGTCTATGGCGAAGAGGGGTACGATACCCTTGGCTTTGACAGCAGCCTGAGCGGAGTCCGATTCAGCTTGGCCAATGTCGGGTCACAAGACACCGACGTTGGCTCTATTACCGCATCAGGGTTCGAGGCGTTGCGGGGCACCAATGGGGCCGACCACCTGACGGGCGATGCCGGGGATAACATCCTGTCCGGCGCAGACGGCAAAGATACCCTGATTGGCGGCAGCGGCAGTGACACCATCGATGGAGGAGCGAACGCAGACGTCTTTGTCATGCGCGAGGGCGACGGGGACGACAGCTATGTCGGTGGCGCAGGATTGGATTGGCTGGACTTCTCTTCCGGAGGCGCGGGGGTCACGTTCCGCTTGGCGCGAGGCAACGACGATCTGGGCACTTATGGCATGGATACCTGGAGCGGGATCGAAAACGTCGTCGGCACCAAGTTCAAAGACAGTCTCGTGGGCGATACATCGGGCAATGCGCTGTGGGGCCTCTTGGGCAACGATACGCTGGAAGGCGGCTTTGGAAATGACACCTTAGAGGGCGAAGATGGCGAGGATCTTCTGGTAGGCGGGGCCGACAACGACGTTCTGACGGGTGGCGAAAATGCCGATACCTTTCAGTTCAAGGTAGGGCACGGTCAGGATTTGATCACCGATTTCGACGGAGAGGAAGGAGACAAAATCGTGATCGCTGGTGCAGAGGCTTATGAGTTCACGATCATCGATGGTCGCCTCAGCTTGCGGTATGGGGAGACGGACTGGATCAGTTTCAAGAATATCGAGGATCCAGATCAGATCAAACCCTTCGTGGAAATCCTGTAAAACGACGAAGGCCTGACAAAATGTCAGGCCTTTTAGTTTTTGTCGTTATGCGGCGGCTTCGGCGCGCCAGTTTGACATATCGATCATCTCGCGGGCGGTGGGCCCATAGGCGGCCTCGGCACCTTCGCGGGTCTCTATCCCTTTGAATTCGGGGAAAACCCTGAGCAAGCTTTCCATTGCCTCTGGGCAGAGCGCGCGCAGCGCTTGCGGGCCGGGATACATGCTCTCGGTCGCGATGCCCTCGGAATAGATCAGTTCGTGCTTTTCGAACATGATGTGGTGGTAGGTGACACGCTTGCGGCCATGGGCGATGCGGACACCTGCCACGTTCATCTTGACCAACTGGATCGCCCGCGCGAGCAAGTCCTCTTTGGGCAAAAGGAAGGCATGCTGACGGGAAACGACCAAGTCACGCTCTGCGCCAAAGACACGGGCGCTGACCACGATGGGGCGCAGCTTGGGGTTCTCAATCAGGGCCGCTTCGTCATAGTGCGACGTGCCGATCCATTTGATCGGCTGAGGGCCGCCATCCAAAGTCTCGACCAGATCGCCGACTTTCAGCTCCTCAATCGGGCGGTCGCCGTCTGGCGTGCGGATTTGCGTGCCCGTGGTAAAGCATACCACGCCCGTGGAGTCTGTTGTAAAGTCGCTCGTGGTCGCGCCCTGAAACACGATCCCGTCGCCGGGCTGGAACTGGGTATTGTTCGAGTAGTCTGCTGCGTTCGACTGGTTGAGAATGCCGTCATCCAAGAAGTCGGCACGCAGTTCGTTCATCGCGTCGTAGTAGGACGACAGATCGATAAAGTCGTTGTTTGTGCTGATGCCGTCGGTGGTCGAACCGGTGTTGCCAAAGCCGAAATCGGCAATCGTGTCTAGGCCGTCGCCCGCGAAATAGTAAAAGGTGTCGTCGCCGTCGCCACCCAGCATACTATCGTTGCCAGTCCCGCCATATAGGCTGTCATTGCCCGCGCCACCGATAAGCGTGTCATTCCCAGCCTCGCCGACAAGCCAGTCGTTGCCATCCTCGCCCGCGAGGTAGTCATCGCCGCTGCCGCCCCAGAGAACGTCATTGCCCGTGCCCCCGAAGAGCGTGTCATTGCCGCCTTCGCCGAATAAGTTGTCGTCGCCACCATCGCCATAAATCGTTTCCGACCCATCGCCGGAATAGACGGTGTCGTTGCCTTCTCCGCCGTGAATTTCGTTTGAGCCGGTGTAGCGAACCCCGTCTTCGTCATCGATCAGGTCGTTGCCGTCACCACCATAAATCGTGTCGTTGCCGGTGCCGTAATAGATAGTGTCATTGCCTGCACCGCCATAAACAACGTCGGACCCTGCGCCGGACTCGATCAGATCCGAACCGCCTCCGCCATCAATGGTGTCCGCACCGTCGTAACCATAGATGACATCCGCGTCTTCTGTGATCGCGTGCCCCTGAGCGTCTGTGTAGCCGACGCCCATGCTGTCATTGCCATTGGTGCCGTCGACAGGGCCCGCATAGGGCTCGTTCACACGCGACGCGATCATGTCGCCGTCTTTGTCACCGGTGTAACTGGTGACAGAGTTCAGACTGACCGACTGGATGGGTTTGTCCGTCAGGGCAGCCTGATCGGCGTTGTAGGTCGTCTCGGGCGCGATGAATGTGTGCCCGGTCGTGTCCTGAAACACGTAAGCCGTGATGTTCGCTGTTGTGCCGTCGATGTAGGTGAGCGTGATCTGGTATTCTGCGACAGCGTCGAAATCATACGGCCCCGTGCCGTTGACAAAAAACCTGTCGTGACCGCCGCCATTGTCGACATCGTAGGTGTCGTCCGCATCTTCGCTCAGGCGGTCTGCCGTCAGCTGGTAAGTGTGGTCGTATGCCGGATCGGTGCTGTTATAATAGGAGCCGAGGATCGCGCCCGCATTTTCAGCCGTTTCGTCACCTTGGACACTATCAATGAGCGCGAGCTGGCCCAGATACATCACTTGAAACGTTGTAGACATAGCACTCTCACCACTTACGGAACTGTGTTAGCGTCCTCACAATCTACGCTTCAAATGCGGCACAATTAAGTAGAAGTTACGTATATTATACGGAATGGTCTCTGATTGCTCATACGTTTGCAACGGCTTTATCTTTGGTATTTATCGATAGTTTATGTTGCATCCTCTTTGATAAGATCAATGGAATGTAAGTTAGATTTTGAGTTGAAGGATTTGGGTCGCTAATTCCAATAACGTGTTTCGCCACAATTTCGCCCTCTTTCATGTTTTCAGGGAATCAGTGACAATACACGCTTAAGTTGTGTGAATTTTCCGGTTTTCCGAAGGGGAGTCCCGATGGTAGTGACGCTCGATATCCAGCAGCCCCAGCCCTATGATCTGGTAACAGAAACGATCCAGATCGCGGGTATGGCTGCCGCGTTTGAGGGGACGATGACCGTACGTCTCAGCGATGGGCATGACGAATTCGCGACCCATATTCAGGTGGGTGCCACGGGCCTGAAGCAGTTCCAAGGGGCGGTCACAGTCCCGCCCGAGACAGCCTTTACCCTGAGCCGTGTATTTCTGACCCTTGCTGACGACACGGGCAATGAAAACGGACCCAAGGTAACAATCCCGATCCTGTACGGCCCGCTCATTTTGCCGGGCTATTCGGGCTGGCAGCCTTATACGGTGCAGCCCGGAGATACGCTGATCGGGGTTGCGCAGCGCATGTACGGTACGCCAGATTATGGCCCGATCTTTGCCGCCAATCAGGATATTCTCGACAATGCGAACGAGATTTATTCGGGCCAAGTCTTACGGATTCCCCGTAACGACATTTGACCGCAGGGGCATGGGACCAAAGCGGCTGGTAACGGGACAGGCTTTTCGGTAAGGGGCGGCCATCTCCTTTGATTTGGCCAACTCGTCCTCGTTGCGATCGTACCGGCGTTTTTCCGGTTTTCACGCGGTGGGGGCGACCAGCACGAGACCCTTGCCATGACCGACCGCCGTTCCGAACTCTTGATGCCCGCAGGATCGCTGGAGCGTCTGAAGGTCGCCGTTCTGTATGGCGCTGACGCCGTCTATCTGGGCACGCCGGACATGTCCCTGCGGACGAAGTCAAAGTTTTCTTTGGAAGAGATCAAAGAAGGCGTCGCTTTTGCCCACCAGCATGGGGTGCGGGTGTATCTGACGCTGAACCTGTTTACCCACAACAAAGACATTCCCAAGCTGGCCGAGTATGTGGAAACGCTGAAAGACATCCAGCCCGACGGCGTGATCATCGCTGACCCGGGAGTGTTCCATTATGTCCGCAAACACGCGCCCGGCATCAACCTGCACATTTCGACCCAAGCGAACGTTTGCTCGTCCCTGACAGTGGATTTCTGGAAGGATCAAGGCGCCGAACTGGTAGTTCTGGCCCGCGAGGTGACCTTTGCCGAGATGGCAGAGATCCGCGAGCACTGCCCAGATATCCGGCTGGAAAGCTTCGTTCACGGGGCGATGTGCAT
Source organism: Donghicola eburneus (assembly GCF_900115865.1). Taxonomy (GTDB): domain Bacteria; phylum Pseudomonadota; class Alphaproteobacteria; order Rhodobacterales; family Rhodobacteraceae; genus Donghicola; species Donghicola eburneus. Next base: position 93,422 of record NZ_FOXY01000001.1, read on the forward strand.
GACCTATTCAGGCCGCTGTCTCTTGTCGAACTTCATGGCAGAGCGGGGCGCGAACCAAGGGAACTGCGCCAACTCTTGCCGCTGGCAATACAAGGTGCACCTGCGCCTCAAGGACGGTACAATCAAGGAACTGGAGTTGGACGAAAACAACAGCAAGCTCTTCGAATGGGTGCTGGAAGAGGGCGCACGTCCGGGCGAGTTGATGCCCATCGAAGAGGATATTCGCGGCTCGTACATCTTGAATTCCAAAGATATGTGCCTGATGCCCAAGCTGAACGACCTGCTGCGGATCGGGGTGGATAGCCTGAAGGTCGAAGGGCGGAACAAGAGCCCCTATTACGTGGCCACCGTGGCCCGCGCCTATCGCCGTGCCATCGACGACTACTATCGCGATCCCGAAGGCTGGCGGCCTGATGAGTATATGCGCGACCTAGAGGGTGCAGGCAGCCGCGGCTACACGATCGCCTTCCACGAAGGGCGCTTGCAGAATTACGCCCACAACTACGAACACACAAAGGCGATGGCCCCGTGGGAGTACGCTGGCATCGTGCGCGAGGCTCGTGAGGATGGCTTGGTCCTAGAGGTCCGCAGCCGTCTGGACGCGGGCGATGTGATGGAATTCCTGCCGCCCGACAGCCGCGCGGAACCGGTGTTGCTGCGCCTTTATGAATACACCACGATCAAGAGCCCCGAAAAGCCGGTCGAGAGTGTCTTTGGCAGCCGTCAGGACGTGATTTTCATCCCTTACAGCGCGTTCGACCACGAAGACCCCGAGACCGTGCGCCGGAACTTCCCCGCGTTTACCATCGTCCGCAAAGAGTCGATGCTCTTGGACGAGGATTGGCGCCGCCTCAAGCTAGACAAGACCGCGCAACGCATCGAACTGGGCGAGACCGCCCGCGAAGGTGCGTACAAGTCTCAGGTCGGCAAGCTGCAAGACGCCATTGGCTCTGACACCATGGAAAAACGCGCCCGCACGTCCCGCAAGGGTGTCGAAGGCTGCTGCGGACGCGGGTGCAATGGCTGCCTGATGTTCTGGAACGATCCCGAGTACGCCAAGGCGCGCGAACTGCTAAAGCAGAAAAAGCACGGTGAGATGCTGGACCGCGACATGCGGGAGCCCTTGGCCTAAGGGCGCCCCTTAGATAGTGTGCAGATACAGGTCGAAATCCACGTTGCTGATCGTCCGCGCCACGCGGGCGTATTCGGCGGCTTTGACCTCGGTAAAGGTGCGATGCATATCGGCGCCTAGGGCGGTTTTCAGGAACTCAGAGGCTTTGGCTGCGTCAATCGCCTCGCGCCAGTCGCGGGGGATGTTGGCGCGGTCTTCGGTCTCGTAGGCGTTGCCTTTGGTCTGCGGGCCGGGATCGATCTTGTTGTCCAGCCCGTACAGGATACCCGCCAGAACGGTCGCCCCCACCAAATAGGGATTGGCGTCCACGCCAGCAGGGCGATGCTCGATCCGGCGGGATTTCAGATCACCCTCGGGCACACGCAGGGCCACGGATCGGTTGTTCACCCCCCAAGCAGTGTTCACCGGCGCATAGCTCTGATTGGCAAAGCGTCGCCACGAATTCAGATGCGGGGCAAAGACCAACATGGACTCGACCATCGTTTGACGCAAACCGCCCAAAGCGTGCAGCAAGGTGTCAGTCCAACCCGCGCCAGGCTCTTCGGCAAAGATATTACGACCGGCTTGATTCTGCACCGAGACGTGGAAATGCATCCCCGATCCTGGATGCTCTTCGATCGGTTTGGCCATGAAACACGCCGTGACCCCATGTGCGCGGGCTTGCTGCCGGACGATCCGTTTCAGGCACACCAGATCATCGGCGGCCTGCATGATGTCTTCGCGGTAGTTGAGGGTCAGCTCGTACTGACCGGGCGCGAATTCAGAGATCACGGTTTCCGCATTGATCCCCGCCTTTTTGGCGCCCGCATAGATGTCGTTGAACAGGGGCAACATGCCTTGGAGGTGGTCCACGGAATAGACGTCTGTGCGGTAAGTCGGAGCGCGGCCATCCAGCACGTCGCTGGCGGGCTTCACCCTGCCATAGGCGTCCCGTTCGTTTGCCAGCAAAAAGAATTCCAGCTCGAATGCGCCAGCCGGTTTCAGGCCGCGCGCGGCAAAGGCATCAACCTGCCGCTGCATTGCGTGGCGCGGGTCCGATCCCATCGGACGGCCATCAAGTTCGTACATGGACAGCAGCACCTCGGCGCGGGCGGGCTGGGTGTTGTGCAGCAATTTCAGCGATCCGGGGATGGGCCAGGCGCGCAAGTCACCGTCGCCGTGATCCCAGCATAGGCCCGTTTCGTGCACGTCTTCGCTGCAGATATCCAGACCAAGGATCGAGATCGGGATATGCCGACCCGATTTGTACAGAGCCAGCAGTTCGTGCCGCCGGATGATCTTGCCGCGTCCGATCCCGTTGGAGTCGTGCAGCACGATATCGACCGCTTCGACCTCTGGGTGAGCGTTCAGAAAATCTTCGGCTTCAGTCAGGTTCGCGCCGGAAGGGCAGGGCTGGGTCATGAGAGGTCCCGCTTGATCAATGGAATACGGCGCACATTTGCCCGCTACGGGATTTGATCAAATAGAAAACGGGACCGATTGAAAAGCGCGAAATGCGGGGCCGTCAGCGATCAGAGAAAATGGTTACGTAGTAGTAGGGCCGCGCCGATCCAACGCCAATTTTTTCGAACTTCCGGTCCAAAATGTTGTTCCGGTGCAGGCGCGAATCCATCCAATCCGCCACCGTGTAACTTGGGTCCTGCCGACCGTAAGAGATGTTTTCCCCATGTTTGCTGTCATCGTAGCCCGCGGCAGCCATACGCTGTTCGTAGGTCAGGCCGCCCGGTACGTCGTGGCTGAAAAAGTCGTTCCGAACCATAAGTTCCGCATGTTCCCGGGCAATCTCTGAAAGGTGCACATCTGGAGAGAGGGCGGCGCGCCCGACCTTGGCCCGCTCTGCGTTGATCAAGGCAATGATTTGGGCGTCATTGCTGGCAGAAGCGACGGGTGCCGCAACTGCAGGCGTGGTTTCGCTGGGCAATGGCGGGGTTGCGACACAGGCAGAGAGCGAGATTGCGGCCAAAGCGCAGAGGGCAAAGCGAAACATAGAGACACCTTCGGGACGGAGCAGACCGTGCCACTATACACGGACTGCTCGCCCTTGGGGTGTAAAGCCTGCGCATCCGGCAGCTTTCTGCCTGTTAGGCTGGGATTCCCGCGTGGCCCACGTCGATTTGTTCAGCCGATGGCGCAGGACCGCGCTTGACCGCATGAACGACCAGAGCCCAGACCGGCGCACCGCGATCTTCGCGCAGCACAGCGCGGGTAATGCGGCTGTCGAAGCCTGCCTGATCTAGCAGATCCTGTAGGGCGTGTGCACTGTGCGCGTAGCGGCAAGTGTCGCGCAGAACGTAAGCCTCTGGGCCGGTATGCTCTTCGACGGAAAAGACGAACTGCCCGCCACTTTCCAAAGCCAGAGCCACCCAGCCGATGATCTTCTCTAGCGCTCCGAGATAGATGAAGACATCTGCAGCGGTGATCACCTGCCAACGCTCTTGGGGCGGGGACAGGCGGTTCAGGTCGCGTTTGTCCAGATGATCGTAAATGCCCTTGGCCTCGGCGGCGCGCAGCATCTCGGTGGAAATATCCCAGCCTGTGAGTGTGGTGCAGAGGGGGCGCAGCGCTTCGCCCATCAGACCGGTGCCACATCCCAAATCCAGCGCGGCGCCAATGGGGGCCCGAAGCTGCTCGGCCATCAATAGTGGGCCGCAATAGGCCAACCCCTCGATCAGCGCGGTCTCGAACCGCGGCGCGTATTGATCAAACAAGGCTTCGACAAAGGCAGGTGGCATAGCATCTGTCATTGACCGTTCGCGCAGCATATCCAGACGCAAGCTGGCCCCAAGCCGGTCGGTTGGATCAGTGGCAAGCGCAGCTTCGAACGCTTGATCTGCGTCGGGCAGGTCAAATTTTGCCCGAATGTCACCGAGCCGGTACCATCCGGCCGTCCATGCGGGGGCCAACTCTAGAGCCTGCGCATAGAGATCGGCAGCGGCCGCAGGGTCACCGGGCAAGAGCGCTTCGGCATAATCGGCACGGCGATCAGCAATCAGATCGCCAGAAGACATCAAAACGGGAATCATCGAAGGTTCGGAAATAGAACGGAGCACAGCGTCCGCGATCGCGCATTTACGCCTGATTTTTCCCGCGTCAAGCTGGCATAGCGGACAGCGGCGCGGACGGCTGCCCAATCAGCAGCGGCATAATCTGTCGGAGCGCGCAGGTATTCGGTAGAAAACGCCTCTGGAACCGCGCCATATTGGCAAAGCCCATCAGCGGGCGGCCACCGACGGCCCCCGTGACACGAACCAAAAGACGGATACGAAGATCAATGATGCCCGCAACGGACTCGCGTCCCGCCAGCCCCGTGACCCCCTCGGCAGAGCGTCAGGCGGCCTTCATGGCTGGGGCACCTTTGCCCGAAGAGGCTGAGCTCGTGCTAGACACGTTCTCTGCGGTGGTCGAACCGGTGGATCGGTCGCGCGTCGGGCTGCTGCACGAGCTGTCAGTCGGCGTGTTCTGGCCCCATCGCCCCCGCGATCTGGAGCTGTTTGTCGGTCTGGGCCAAGGGTATATCGCACTGGACGCGATCGGGCGCCCCTTGGGCTCTTCGATGTATTTCCCTGTCGACAGTGATTTCGCGATGCTCGGGATGATGGTTACCACACCGCGTTTGCAATCGCTTGGGGCGGGGCGCCGCCTGTTGCAGCACATTATGCAGGACTGTGCAGGTCGTGATCTGCGGCTTAGTGCGACGCGTTCGGGCTATCGGCTCTATGTCGCGGCGGGGTTTGACCCTGTTGGTCTGATTTGGCAGCACCAAGGGATCGCCCGCCCGTTCCGCGCGCCAGAACCGTTGTCTGGCCTGACCATTCGCCGAACGGAACCAGAGGATCACGCCGCGCTGATGGCGCTGGACGCCCACGCCTACGGTGCAACGCGGACCAAGGTGATGGATGCCCTGCTGGCCGTTTCCAGCGGCGTCGTGGCCGAGCGGGGCGGGGCCGTTTGCGGTTACGCGCTCCGCCGGAGCTTTGGCAAGGGCGAGTTGATCGGGCCTGTCGTCGCCGAAGATGACGCGACCGCCATGCGACTTGTTGCGCCTTTGATCCAGGCCTGCGAGGGCAAGTTCACCCGCATGGATACCCCCCAACAGAGCGAACCCTTCAAAGCGTTTCTGGCGGCGGCGGGGCTCGGTGTGTTCGACACCGTGACAGAGATGTATCTGGGCCGTCAGCGCCGCGCCGAAGAGGGGCCGCTGACCTACGGGCTTGCAGCGCATTCGCTGGGGTAACTGAAAAAGGGGCCAAAGCGGCCCCCTACGTTTCAGCTTAGGCGGTCTTTCAGCCCGAAATACATACCAACCAGAGGCAGGAACCACGGCTTGCCGCTGTGCATCGGGATCGTCGGCCAGTCCATGCCTGTCAGCGGGTTGGTGTCCGTCCGTCCCATCGCCAGATCGGCTAGAGATTGCCCCAGCAGGGTCGACATCTGCGCGCCGTGGCCGGAATAGCCCATGCCATAGATCATGCCGTCCGCCTCGCCCGCGCGGGGGTAGCGGTCTTGGGTCATACCAACGAGACCACCCCAGCAGTAATCAATCTGGATGTCCTTCAGATGCGGGAACAGGCGCTCCATGCTGGCGCGCAGGATTTCGCCGGATTTGGCATCCGATTGCTGATCCGACGTGGCCGAAAACCGCGCCCGCCCGCCAAAGATCAGCCGGTTGTCCGGCGACAGGCGGAAGTAGTTCCCGATATTCATCGAGGTCACATAGGTTCGGTTCCCCGGCACGGTTTGCTTGGTCTCTTCGGGGGTCAGTGGACGCGTTGCGATGATGAAAGATCCGACCGAGATGATCCGGCGGCGGAAATAGCCCAAGGGCGATCCCTTGACCCGCCCGCCATAGGCGCCCGTGGCGGCGATCACGCGCCCCGCCTCGATTGTGCCCTTTGTGGTGGTCAGACGCCAGCCTGTTGCGGTTTTGTCCCGCGCGGTGACCGCCGCATTTTCCCAAATCTGCGCGCCATGACGTGCAGCGGCCGTCCCCAGACCCTGCACATACTTGCCCATATGCATCATCGCGGACTTCTCGTAGAGCATCCCACCGTGAAACGCGTCGCCACCCACTTCGCCCGCCAGATCGGACTTGGACAGCCAGCGTGTGTCGGGATCGACTTCGCGGTGGATCAGATCAAAATTGGCCTTCAGCCCGTCCACATGCGAGGGCTTGGACGCCAGCTTTAGCTTGCCAGAGCGACGGAAATCGCAATCGATCGCTTCTTCGCGGATCACATCCTCAATCATATCAATGGACCGGTCATAAGCGTGGTAGAGCCTATGCGCCTGTTCGGCCCCCAGATGCGCCTTGGCATCAGCATATCCGTGGGCGACCCCGTTGTTCAGGTGCCCCCCGTTGCGCCCCGAACCGCCAGCGCCCACATGGTCGGCTTCCAGAACAGCAACGCTGACCCCTTCGCGGGCCAGCTTGCGGGCGGCGTTCAGGCCGGTGAAGCCTGCGCCGATGATCGCCACATCGACCTTGCCTTCGACGGGGCCCTGCCTCGCGGCGGCAAAGGGCGCCGCCGTGTCATGCCAGTAGGACATGTATTTCATAGCGGCCTCCGTTTACAGGCCCACAACGGCGGGCAGTTCGGACACATCCTTGATCTCGGTGTAGCCATAATATGGGTTCGCGGGCTCGTGGCCGCGGTTCACCCAGACCTTGTTCGTGATCCCCAAGTCGTGGGCGGTCATCAGATCGTAGCGAAAGCTGGAAGAGACGTGCAGGATATCCTCCGGTCCGCAGCCCAGTTGATCCAGCATGTATTCGAACGCCTTCATTTGCGGCTTGTAGGCACCAGCGCTTTCGGCCGTAAACACATGCGCAGTCGGAGCGCCGAGTTTCGCAATATTATGCGGGATCTGCGCGTTCATCGAGTTGGTCAGCGCCACCAGCGGGATTTCCTGCGCGATTTTGGCCAGACCGGCGGGCACATCCGCATGCGGTCCCCAAGTGGGCACGCGGTTATAGATATCCTCGGCCACAGCAGGATCAAAGGGGATGCTGTTCCGCTTACAGGTCCGCTCCAGCGCGTTGTGGACGATCTCGGCATAGGGTTTCCACGCGCCGAGCACCTCGTCGAGACGGTAAGCCGAGAAATCGGCGATGAATATGTCCATCTGCGCTGGTGTCAGCATCGCACTGTAGTGATCGCGTGCCGCACCAGCCATGTCGAACAGGATCATGGTGCCGTGGCAGTCGAAGGTGATGAATTTGGGGCGGAAGGTCATGTCAGCGGTCCTTGGACGTTCTCTGGATGCTGTCAGTCTGGCGCGGGCGGCTAGGCACAGTGCGCCGCGTTTGCCGGTTTCGTGGCATGAAATTCCGTATCCCCGATCGTCCACGGCACGGGATGCCGCCAAGGGGCGATGTTCGGTGACTGGCACGGGGGCGGGCAGGGCACGTTGGTGGCAGACCAATGGAATGGACCTGACATGACCAAACTCTTGCCCGTAAACACCGCGCCGACCTTTGACCCCGTGCACGCGACGGCGGCGCCCGACCTCCTGATCGACGGCAATCCCGCCTATCAAACATGGGAGCTGGACGCTGCTATCGCCGAAGCCTCTAAGTGGGGTAAAATCCGCACCGGAATCTGGGAGACGACCCCCTGCAAGACAATCTCGATGAAGGGCGAAACTTTTGAATTCTGTCACATTCTGTCGGGTAAGTGTGTGATCACCGAGGACAGCGGCGAAAGCCATACCTTTGCCGCGGGCGATAGCTTCATCATGAAGCCCGGCTTTGTCGGCACGTGGGAGACGCTGGAAACCCTGCGCAAAATCTTTGTGATCGCGTCCTAAGTCATGGCGGATCGGTATACGCCCGAGCAGATGCTGGAACGGCTGGTTGGTTTCCCGACAGTAGTGGGGCAGGGCAACGGCGCGCTGATGGAGTTTGTCAGAGCCTACCTGACCGGCCACGGCATCCCGCATCATCTGCTGCTAGGGCCCGAGGGCGACCGGTATAATCTGCTTGCCACTATCGGCGATCCCTTAGTGCCGGGGTACATCCTGTCGGGTCATGTGGATGTCGTGCCTGCGGCTGAACCCGAGTGGCTGGCCGATCCGTTCACCCTGCGCCGCGACGGCGACCGGCTGATCGGGCGCGGGGCCTGCGATATGAAAGGCTATGTCGCCGCCGTTTTGGCGATGGCCCCCGATCTGGCCGCGATGCCCCTGTATGCGCCCATCCACATCGCCCTGTCCTATGACGAAGAGGCAGGGTGCAAAGGTGTGCCGCACCTGATCGCCGCCCTTCCTGACCTGATCGCTGCGCCCTTGGGCTGCTTTGTCGGCGAGCCGTCGAACATGACGCCGGTTCTGGCGCACAAGGGCAAAGCCGCCCTAAGCCTGACCGCCAAAGGGATCTCTGGCCACAGCTCCCGCCCCGATCTGGGGGCGAACGCGATCCATGCCCTGCTGCCGGTTTTACTGGCGGCGGCAACACAGGCAGAGGTGCTGAAATCCGGCGACACGGACGAGCGGTTTGCGCCGCCCTGTTCATCCCTGCAAATCGGGACGGTGTCGGGCGGCCAAGCCGTCAACATCATTCCCGACCACGCCACGGCTCAGATCGAGGCCCGCGCCATCGCGGGTGTCGATCCCGAGGCATTGCTGGCGCCGATCCTTGCGGCCTGCGGGCCGTCTGTCCGCGCCGAAATCATATCCTCCTATCCCGCATTGGCTTTGGCACCAGATGCGCCCCTGGCCCAGATCGCAGAACAGATTTCGGAGAATTCCCCAATCGGCGCAGTGAGTTATGGCACCGAAGCGGGCCTGTTCCAGAAAGCGGGCATCCCCTCTGTGATCTGCGGGCCGGGCGACATTTCCCGCGCGCACAAGCCCGAGGAATACCTCACGACCCAAGAACTGCATGCCGCAGCGCAAATGGTACTGGCATTGGGCCGATACCTGTCCGATTAACCCCTCGGACTGACAGCATTTTCTGCGGCGGAGTAGGGCCCTGCCAGTCCAAACTGCCGCGGCGCCGCAGCATCAAACCGATCATGCCGCAGTGGCGCTCCTACTCTGGCGATGAACAGCACGGACCCAAAGACAATGGATACCCTGAACACCCCCGAGCCAACGCAAATCACCTTGGTCTCCTTTGGCCCCGAGCATATTGACGGGGCCGTGCGTCTGTCCCAGCAGGCCGGTTGGCCCCACCGCGCCGAGGATTGGGCCCTAACCCTGTCCACCGCCCAAGGGGTTGTGGCGCTGGATGGCGGACAGATCGTTGGCACGGCCCTGTGTTCCGACTTTGGCGATGTGGCAACCCTGAACATGATCATAGTGGACGAGGCCTGCCGTGGACGCGGTCTTGGCCGCCGCTTGATGGATGCAATCATTGCGCTGGGGCAAGGGAAAACCCTACGGCTGGTGGCGACCGCTGATGGCCTGCCTTTGTATGAAAAGCTGGGGTTCGTCGCCCATGGCCAGATCCACCAGTACCAAGGCATCGCGCAGGCGCGGGCCCCTGAACAGCCTGTAAAAAAGGACAAGGCCGACCTGCATGACCTGACCAAGATCGATCAGGCCGCGTCCGGCATGTCGCGCCATGCGTTGCTGGAACAGATCGCCGCCACCGGCACCGTCCTGACGACCGCTGGCGGCTTTGCCATGGTGCGCGCGTTCGGCCGCGGGATGGTCGTTGGCCCCGTGGTGGCCGAGGATGCTATCGCCGCCCGTGCCCTGATCGACGCAGCGGCAACCCACGCCAAAGGCAAATTCCTGCGGATCGACCTGACCTCGGACGCTCTTGACGGGCACATGGAAACGCTGGGTCTGACCCATGTGGGCGGCGGCACCGCCATGCAAAGGCCCGCTCACGCGCCCCATCCCACCCCTTTCAAAACCTTCGCCCTCGTGTCTCAGGCACTCGGCTAATTCCGGAGCAAGATTATGCTGACCAATTCCCTTGTCGAGCTGGACCGCCAGCACCTGATCCACCCCGTGTCGTCCTTTCAGGGCCACGAGGCACGCGGCGTCCGCGTCTTGACCTCGGCCAAGGGCGCGCGCGTCACCGATGCTGAAGGGCGCGAGTTGATCGACGGTTTCGCGGGCCTGTGGTGTGTGAACGCGGGCTATGGGCAGGAGTCTGTGATCGAGGCCGCAACCGAACAGATGCGCCGTTTGCCCTATGCCACTGGGTACTTTGATTTGGGGGCCGAGGCGCCGATCAAGCTGGCTGCCGCGCTGGCCGAACGTGCCCCCGGTGATCTGAACCACGTCTATTTCACTCTGGGCGGGTCGGACGCCGTTGACAGCACTATCCGCTTTGTCCGCTACTACTGGCATGCCAAGGGGCAGCCGGAGCGCGACCAGTTCATCTCGGTCGAGAATGGCTATCACGGCTCGTCCTCGCTCGGGGCCGGCTTGACCGCGCTCAGCGCCTTTCATGACGGGTTTGGCTTGCCCTATCCGTGGCAGCATAAAATTTCGTCGCATTATGTGTATCGCAACCCCGTGGGCACCGATCCGCAGGCGATCATCGACGCTTCGGTCGCCGAACTGCGGGCCAAGATCGAAGCCATCGGCGCGGACAAAGTCGCGGCCTTCTACGTGGAGCCGATCCAAGGCTCGGGCGGCGTTCTGGTGCCGCCCAAGGGCTGGATCAAGGCGATGCGCGAGGTCTGTACCGAATACGGTGTGCTGTTCATCGCAGACGAGGTGATCACCGGTTTCGGCCGCACCGGTCCGCTGTTTGCCTGCGCCGAAGAGGGCATCGTCCCCGACCTAATGACCACCGCCAAGGGCCTCACCTCTGGCTATGTGCCCATGGGCGCGGTGCTCATGTCGGATCACGTCTACCAAACCCTGAGCGACGGGGCAGGGGCCAAGGCGATCGGCCACGGCTTCACCTACTCTGGTCACCCTGTGTCGGCGGCTGTGGGGCTAGAGGTTTTGGCCCTGTACGAGGGCGGCCTGTTGGAGAATGGCGAGAAGATGGGCGCGCGTCTGATGGACGGTCTGAATGACCTGATGGATCATCCGCTGGTCGGTGATGTGCGCGGTCGCGGGATGCTGGCCGCCGTGGAACTGGTCATCGACAAGGACGCCAAGACTCCGCTGCCCGCCAGCGTCCAGCCTGCCACGCGCCTGTTTGACCGTGCATGGGAGCATGGGCTGATCGTGCGCTCGTTCGCCCAAGGAATCTTTGGCTACGCGCCGCCGCTCTGCTGCACCGAAGAGGAAATCGATATGATCATCGAACGTACCCGCAAAGTGCTGGACCTGACCCTAGAAGATCCCGAAGTCCGCGAGGCGCTGCGCTAATGGCGCTGCTCTACATCTCTTTGCCAGACCGCGCCGCGGTTTGGCAGCCTATCTTCGACGCTGCGGGCGTACCGATGATTATCGGCGAAGAGGCCGTCCTCGACCCCGCCGAAGTCACTTATATCGCCTGTTGGCAGCCTCCCGTCGACCTAAGCATTTATCCCAACCTAAAGGCTGTGATCTGCGTAGCGGCTGGCGTGGATCACATGCCCCCGATGCCAGAGGGGGTTGTGCTGACGCGTACCATCGCGAGCAGCATCGCCCCCATGGTCCGCGATTGGGTGGTTATGGCAACGCTCATGCTGCACCGCCAGATGCCCGCTTACATAGAGCAAGCGAAGACAGGAACATGGAAATCCCAAGGCATCCAATCCAGCCAGAGCCGCCGAGTGGGGATCATGGGTATGGGGCGGATCGGCGCCTTGACCGCGCAGACGCTGTCGAGCCTCGGGTTTGATGTTGCGGGCTGGAGCCGCTCGGGGACCCATGTGGACAGTATTGACGTGTACGGCGCAGAGGATCTGCCTGCATTCTTGCAGCGCACCGACCTGCTGGTCTGCCTGCTGCCCCTGACCAAGGAAACGCGCGGTATTCTGGGACAGGATGCGTTCAATCAACTGCCCGCAGGCGCAATGCTGGTTCACGCGGGCCGGGGCGGCCAACTGGATATGAAAGCGCTGAAATCGGCGCTCGACTCCGGTCAAATCCACAGCGTGATGATGGATGTGACCAATCCAGAACCCTTGCCCGCTGACCATTGGGCTTGGACTGATCCGCGCGTGATTATCACCCCCCACGTGGGCTCGGTCACCGATTATGCCGAGGGTGCAGAACACGCGCTCAACGTGATCCGCGCGCTTCGCTCGGGCGAGGATATCCCAGGTTTGGTGGACCAATCGCGGGGCTACTAAGACGCCTTTTCGGGCCGCGGTGCGAAATGCCGCGTCTCGCCCCAGTTCAGCAGAATATTCCGCGACCCCACACATTTTAAGCGTTTTGCCTGTGCGCTTTGGGGCGAAGCTGATTGTAACAGGGAAACGATAGGCCAGCTTATAGGTCAATAAAACAAGGGTTGCGCGCAGAAAATACCTTTGCCGCGCACCGCTGCGACAGACAGAAGGTTCTGCTGTTTGCCCCACGTTTCCCAGCATCTGATCTAGCGCCCTCGGGCGTGCTCGACAACAAAGGACCGCCCCAAATGGCAACCACGACTGCCGTGAAACCCTTGACCGCGTTCAGCTACCTGACCTTTGACGTTGTCGGTACGCTGATCGACTTCGAAGGCGCGATCAAAGACGCCCTAGCCACCATCGCCGACAAGGAAGGCATCGTCGTGGACGGAGAGGCCGCGCTGGCCGTTTACCGTGATGCCCGCTATGAGCCCGGCGCGGGCCTGTTCCCCGATGACCTTGGGCGCTGCTATGGCCGCATCGCCGAAGCGTTCGGTCTGCCCGATACCCCCGAATACCGTCGGTTCATGATTGACAGCGTGGGCGACGCGAAACCGTTCCCCGACAGCGCCGCTGCGATGGCCAAATTGAAGCAGCACTACAAGCTGGTTGCGATGACAAACGCGCAGCGATGGGCCTTTGACAAGTTCGCCGAGAAACTGGGCCATCCGTTCTATGCAGGCTTCACCACCGACGACACCAAGACCGAGAAGCCTGATCCCGCCTATTTCCACCATGTCTTTTCGTGGGTCGAGACCGATGGCGGCTCCAAAGCCGACATCCTGCACACGGCCCAAAGCCAGTACCACGACATTGGCATCTCTCGCGCCTTGGGCATGACCAACGCATGGATCCAGCGCCGCCACGCACAGAACGGCTACGGCGGCACGATCGAGCCCAAAGAGTTCACCGAACCCGATTACCACTTCCACTCGCTTATGGAACTGGCCGAGGCCGCTGACGCAGCGTTTGGCAAATAAGATCAGCGGCTTATGCGGCAACAAGATCGCAAGGCCGTCTTCCTCTCCAACAGAACAACAGGGAATAAACACATGACCAAGAACACCCCGAATAACTGGACCAGCCGCGACGACGCGATGGTCGAAGGGATGATCCGCCGCGGTGCCTCGCGCCGTGAACTTCTGAAGATGCTGATGGCGTCGGGCGTTGGCATGGCCGTTGGTAGCTCGCTGCTGACCCGCGCCACGCAGGCCGTTGCAGCGACCCCCGTTTTTGGCGGCAGCATCAAGGCGGCGGGCTGGTCGTCCTCGACCGCGGATACCCTTGATCCGGCCAAGGCGTCGCTCTCCACCGACTACGTGCGCTGCTGTTCCTTCTACAACCGCCTGACCTTCCTCGCCGAAGGCGGCGTGACCGAAATGGAGCTGGCCGAGAGCCTCTCGACCGATGACGCGCAGACATGGGAAATCAAGCTGAAGTCCGGCGTGGAATTCCACGACGGTTCGACGCTGACCGCCGATGACGTTGTTTTCTCTCTGAAACGCCATCTGGACGAAGCGGTTGGCTCCAAAGTGAACTCGATCGCCAAGCAGATGACCGAGATCACCAAGCTGGACGACACAACTGTCAAGGTCGTGCTGGCCGCGCCCAACGCCGACCTGCCCACCATTCTGGCGCTGCACCACTTCATGATCATCAAGGACGGAACCACAGACTTCACCACCGCCAACGGCACAGGCCCCTTCATCTGCGAAGTGTTCGAACCCGGCGTGCGCTCTGTCGCAGTGAAGAACCCGAACTATTTCAAGGGCAACACTGTCTATCTGGACAGCTACGAGTACTTTGCGATCCCCGATAACAACGCCCGCGTAAACGCCCTGCTGTCCGGTGATATCCAAGTGGCGGCTGCCGTGAACGCCCGCTCGCTGCGGATGCTCGAAGGTCAGCCTTCGGTCGCGACCTCGATCACCACTTCGGGCAACTACACCAACCTGAATATCCGCAAGGACCTGGACCCCGGTATGAAAGAGGGCTTCATCGAAGGCATGAAGTACCTGATCAACCGCGAAGCCATCCAGAAATCGGTGTTCCGTGGTCTGGCCGAAATCGGCAACGACCAGCCCGTGTCGGCCGCGAACAAGTACCACAATCCCAACATCGCGCCCAAAGCCTATGACCCCTAGCAGGCCAAGTTCTACTTTGAAAAGGCCGGCTTGATGGGCGCCGAGGTTCCGATTGTGGCGTCCGATGCGGCGACCTCTTCGGTGGATATGGCGATGATCGTCCAGCAGGCGGGGTCCGAGATCGGCATGAACCTCAAGGTCGATCGCGTGCCGTCCGATGGCTACTGGTCGAACTACTGGCTCAAGGCGCCTGTGCACTTCGGCAACATCAACCCGCGTCCCACGCCCGATATCCTGTTCTCGCTGCTCTACACCTCGGACGCGCCGTGGAACGAGAGCCAGTACAAGTCGGACAAGTTCGACTCCATGCTGGTCGAGGCGCGCGGCGCACTGGACGAAGAGAAGCGCACCGCGATCTACTGGGACATGCAGGAGATGGTCGCAAACGAGGCAGGCACCATCATTCCCGCCTACATTTCGAACGTCGATGCGATCTCCTCGAACCTCAAGGGTCTGGCTCCGAACCCGCTGGGTGGCCAGATGGGCTATGCCTTCGCCGAGTATGTCTGGCTGGACGGCGCGGCCTAAGCCAATTTCCGGCCCGTGCCCATCGGCGCGGGCCACTCCATTGAATTCCCAGTTGGCCGAGGTGTTCGTTTGCCCAAATCGCTCTTGCCATGGATCCTTGTTTCCCAGCGGCTTGGCATTGCCTTGCTGACGCTGGTCATTGTGTCCTTTGCCGTCTTTTTCGCCACCGAGCTGCTGCCCGGTGACGTCGCTGAAATCCTGCTGGGGCAGGCCGCGACCCCCGAAGCTGTGGCCGGACTGCGCACGGCGATGGGATTGGACGAGCCCGCCATGCACCGGTTTGTCGGCTGGCTGGTCGGTCTGGCGGGGGGCGATATGGGCACATCGTATGTGAACAAGATGGCAGTTAGCGATCTGATGGGCGGACGTCTGGTCAATTCCTTGCGTCTGGCAGCCGTGACGACCTTGGTATCTGTGCCGATTGCGCTGGCGCTTGGGATCGGCGCTGCCATGTGGAAGGGTTCGATGTTCGACCGCGTGGTGTCCGTTGCGACAATCTCGGTCATTTCGGTGCCAGAATTCATGGTCGCGACGTTGGCCGTTCTGATCTTTGCCGTGTGGCTCGGCTGGCTGCCCGCGCTGGCCTATGGCGCGAATGTGGACAGCTGGAGCGCGATGCTGCGGGCCTATGCGATGCCCGTAATCACCCTGTCTTTTGTGGTGTCCGCGCAGATGATCCGCATGAGCCGCGCCGCCGTGATCGAGACGATCAACACCCCCTACGTCGAAATGGCGCTGCTGAAGGGCGCGTCGCGCCGCCGCATGGTTCTGGGTCACGCGCTGCCCAACGCTTTGGGCCCAATTGCCAATGCGGTTGCCCTGTCGCTCAGTTATCTGGTGGGCGGTGTGATCATCGTCGAGACGATCTTCAATTACCCCGGTGTGGCCAAGCTGATGGTCGATGCGGTCGCCACCCGCGATCTGCCCCTGATCCAGTCCTGCGCGATGATCTTTTGCGTCAGCTACCTGTCGCTGATCACGCTGGCCGACCTGATCGCCATCCTCTCCAACCCGAGGCTTCGTCGATGATGATTGAACGATCCAATGCATTCGTGATCCCGACCCCGAAGCGTCTGGGCTATTCCTTTAACTGGGCGGGCCGCGTTGGTCTGGCGGTGATCCTGTTCTGGGCCGTGGTCGCCATCGTCGGCCCGTGGATCGCACCGCACCCCCCCGGCGAGATCGTGGATTGGGATTATTTCGGCCCCGTCACCGCGGATTTCTGGATGGGCACCGATTATTTGGGCCGCGACATTTTTAGCCGCATCCTGATGGGCGCACGCTATACTGTGGGGATCGCGCTGGCTTCGGTCGTGCTGGCCTGTGCGGGCGGCGTCATCCTTGGAATGGTGGCTGCGGTCATCGGCGGGTGGTTCGATATGATCCTGTCGCGCCTCTTGGACGCGTTCAATGGCATTCCTTCGTTGCTGTTTGGTCTGGTGGTCGTGGCGGCGGTCGGCTCCTCGATCCCAGTTCTGATCCTGACCTTGGCGGCAATCTATCTGCCCGGCTCATACCGCTTTGCCCGCGCCTTGGCGGTGAACGTGAACGCCACCGATTACGTCACTGTCGCCCGCGCACGGGGCGAGAGCACGCCCTATCTGATCACCCGCGAAATCTTTCCGAACATACTCGGCCCCGTGCTGGCCGACCTTGGTCTGCGGTTTGTATTCATTGTGCTGGTCCTGTCTGGGCTGTCCTTCCTCGGCCTCGGGGTGCAGCCGCCGAACGCGGACTGGGGGGCCTTGGTCCGTGAAAACATCGAAGGGCTGTCCTTGGGTGCGCCTGCGGTGATCTTTCCGTCCATCGCTATCGCGACCCTGACCATCTCGGTGAACATGTTCATCGACAACCTGCCCACCAAAATTCGGGATCGGAGCGAATGATGACCCAGCCTCTTGTCACCGTGAACGACCTGCGCATCGGCGCGGTCACCGACGCAGGCCGCAAGGTCGAGATCATCCGAGGCGTGTCCTTTGAGATCGCCCCCGGCGAAATCGTCGCGCTGATCGGCGAGTCTGGCAGTGGCAAGACGACCATCGCTCTGTCCCTGATGGGCTACACCCGCACGGGCTGTTCGATCACCGGCGGGCAGATCACCCTTGACGGGAACGATGTCACCGCGCTGCCCGAACGCAACCGCGCGGCCTTGCGCGGGACCGAGGTCAGCTACGTGCCTCAGTCTGCAGCGGCGGCGTTCAACCCGTCCAAGCGGATCATGGATCAGGTGATCGAGATCACCGCAATCCACGAGCTGATGCCCAAAGCCGAGGCCGAAGCCAAAGCGGTCGACCTTTTCCGCGCCTTGGCCCTGCCGGACCCCGAAAACATCGGCCACCGCTATCCGCACCAAGTCTCTGGCGGCCAGTTGCAGCGCCTATCGGCTGCGATGGCGTTGATTGGCGGGCCCAAACTGGTGATCTTTGATGAACCCACCACGGCTCTTGATGTCACCACCCAGATTGAGGTCCTGCGGGCCTTTAAATCCGTGATGCAGCAGGGCGGAATGGCCGGTGTCTACGTCAGTCACGATCTGGCCGTCGTAGCGCAGATTGCCGACCGGATCATTGTACTGAAGGGCGGGGAAATTCAGGAAACCGGCAACACCGAGCAAATCCTAACCCATCCTGCGCATCCCTACACACGCCAGCTTCTGGCTGCGTTCGAACCCGTGCCCCACCAGCCGTTTCAGCCCGAAGCAAAGGCGGTTCCCAAACCGATCCTAGAGGTGATCCACCTGCACGCAGGCTACGGCGCGATCCGCAAGGGCGAGCCGGAAATCAAGATCCTCAAGGACGTGAATTTCACTCTCGAAAGGGGCCGCAATTTGGGCGTCATTGGTGAATCCGGCAGCGGCAAATCCACACTTGCCCGCGCCATCGCCGGTATCCTGCCGCCTTACCAAGGGGGCATTCTGCTGGATGGCCAAGAATTGCGCGGTGACCTGAAACGCCGCAGCAAAGAGCAGCTACGCAAGGCCCAAATCGTGTTCCAGTTGGCCGATACGGCCCTGAACCCCGCCCATTCGATCGAGCAGATTCTTGGCCGACCGCTCGCCTTTTACCACGGTCTGAAGGGCGCGAAACGCGAGGCGCGGGTCAAAGAACTGCTCGACATGGTGCGCTTGCCCGCGAACCTGCGGCACCGGCTGCCGGGGGAACTGTCTGGCGGTCAGAAGCAGCGCATCAACCTGGCCCGTGCCCTAGCGGCGGAGCCTGAGTTGATCCTGTGCGACGAGATCACCTTGGCCCTCGATACCGTCGTCGCGGCGGCCATTCTGGACCTACTCAAGGAACTCCAGCGCGAACTCAGCCTCAGCTACATGTTCATCAGCCACGATCTGTCCACGGTCGAGGCGATCTGCGACGACGTGCTGGTGATGCTCAAAGGCGAGGTGGTCGAGGCGCTGCCCGCTGCCCGCATGTCCGCCGAGGCGCAGCACCCCTATTCGCGGTTGCTCATTTCCTCGATCCCGCAGCTGG
Source organism: Donghicola eburneus (assembly GCF_900115865.1). GTDB lineage: Bacteria > Pseudomonadota > Alphaproteobacteria > Rhodobacterales > Rhodobacteraceae > Donghicola > Donghicola eburneus. The sequence continues at coordinate 111,939 of NZ_FOXY01000001.1, forward strand.
ATACCGGCTGGCTGGCAGGGCTGGAGCAAGACCCCAATCTGGTCGCCCAATTTGCGAACCGCTAAGGACACGCCCCGCAGGTCGGGGCGTTATCCCACCCGATCTCCGAACAGACGCGTCAGGGGGATCTGGTTTTTCACAAACGGCGTCTTCATCACGACAAAGCTGAAGTATTTGTCGATCCCGACACCGCGGTCGATCAGTGCTTCGATGATGTTCTGATAGTCGGTGATCGACGCACAGACAAATTTCGCCAGATAGTCGTAACCGCCCGAGACCAGATGGCATTCCACGCAGCTATCGACCTTTTCCAGCGCTTCCTGAAAGCGGGCAAAGTCAATCTGGCGGTGGTTTTTCAGGGTGAACTCGGTGAACACCGTCAGCGTATCCCCCAGCTTTGCCACGTCGATCTGAGCGGTATAGCCGGTGATATAGCCCGCTTGCTGCAGCTTTTTCACCCGCATCAGGCAGGGCGAGGGCGACAGCGCCACCAGTTCCGCCAGCTCGACATTCGTAATGCGACCGTTGCGCTGCAACTCGGCAAGAATCTTTACGTCGATCCGATCGAGTTTCAGCTGGCTACTCATAACAGGGTCCTTCGGGGTCTTTACTATGGGTCACTATTGGGCGAGTCCGCGGGCAGGGGCAAGGGTTTGACATTCGACAGGAAATGCCGCCCGACCTGCGCAATCCGGCACATCCGGCTGCACGGCGCGGGCTAGGGTCAGGCAACAGACCGGAGAGACGACCCATGCCCGCCCCCTTGATGCAGATCGACACCCCCGACAATTTGCCTGACAGCGCCGACGTCGTCGTGATTGGCGCGGGCATCGTGGGCGTCAGCGCGGCCTATTGGTTGGCGCGCGGGGGCATGAAAGTTATGCTCTTGGAAAAGGGGCGCATTGGCGCCGAGCAGTCCAGCCGCAACTGGGGCTGGTGCCGCCAGCAAAACAGGGACGCACGGGAATTGCCCCTGTCCACCCGCAGCTTGGCCCTGTGGGAAGACATGACCGCCGACATCGGCGAGGACATGGGATTTCGGCGCTGCGGGCTGCTGTATCTGTCGAACGATCAGGCCGAGATTTACGGCTGGGACCGCTGGGGCCAGTTCGCGCGGGGGCAGGGTGTGGACACGCAAATGTTGACTGCGGATCAGGCGTCCGAGAGCGGCGCGGCCACGGGGAAGCGCTGGCTCGGGGGTGTTTGGTCGCCCACCGATGGCATCGCGGACCCGTCCCGCGCGGCCCCGATCATTGCCAAGGGCGTGATGCAGCATCAGGGCGTTGTGCTGCAAAATTGTGCGGCTCGCGGGATTGATGTGCAGAACGGAAACGTTAGCGCTGTCATCACCGAACGCGGAACGATCAAAACACGGCAAGTGGTCATGGCCGGCGGCGCTTGGGCCGCGAGTTTCCTGCATCAGTCGGGGCTGTTCTTCCCTCAGGCGGCGGTCCGTAGTTCGATCCTGTCCGTGCAACCGGGGGCCGAAGGGCTGCCCGATGCGCTGCATACGAACGAGGTTTCGGTGACCCGCCGCGGGGATGGGGGCCATACGCTGGCCGTATCGGGCCGCGCCAATCTGGACCCGACGCCGGGGGCCTTGCTGGGGGCCAAACACTTCTTGCCGATGTTCGCGAAACGCTGGCGCGCGCTGCGACCGGGGGGCTTGCAGGCGTGGCAAGCGGGACACGAGACCCGCCAGACATGGGCGCTGGACCGTGAAACCCCGATGGAGCGGATGCGGATATTGGACCCGAGACCGTCGAAGGCCTTGGTCAACCTGACCCTGACCCGAGCCCGCGATCTGCTGCCTGAAATGAAGAAGGTCGCCGTGCAGGCCACTTGGGCCGGTTACATCGACAGCACCCCCGATGGCGTGCCGGTGATAGACAGCGATATCGGGATTGGCGGGCTCACCCTTGCTGCGGGCCTGTCGGGTCATGGCTTTGGCATCGGGCCGGGCGTAGGGCATCTGGTGGCCGACATGCTGCTGGACCGCACCCCGATCACCGAGACGGCACAGTACAAACTGTCCCGCTTCCAAGGCACCCAATGGGGCAAGGTGGCCGAGTTCTGATGCCATCACGCGAACCGCGATATGCTGAACGCCTCCAGCGGCGTTTCGCACGCGCCGGTGGTGATCAGTTCGGCCATCGCATCGCCCACACCGGGCCCCAGCTGGAACCCGTGCCCGCAAAAGCCAAAGGCGTGGAACAACCCCTGAGTGGTGCCCGAAGCGCCCATCACGGGCAGGCCATTGGCCACGTATCCCTCGCACCCCGACCACTGGCGGATCACAGCCACATCGCGCAGGGCAGGGAAAATCTGCACCAACTGGCGGAGTTGTTCGGGCAGCACATCGAACTGCACCTTGGCATAGCCATCCGGCCCCACATCGGACCGCGGGACCCCGCCACCGAACACGATACTCCCCCGCTCGACCTGCCGGAAATAGGCCCCATGATGCTGCGCCCAAACGCCGATCACGGGCAGGATATGGTGGGGCATGGGCTCGGTCACGCCCATCTGCGGGCCGTGCATGGTCAGGGGGACGATTTCCCCGAAATCCGCGGCGATCTGGCGACCCCAAGCACCGGCGCAGTTCAGAACGGCCTCCGCGTGATAGGTTCCTTTGGTGGTCTCGACCGTGAAACCGGCCTCTGTCCTCTGAATGCTGGTGATGGTCGTGTGATCCAAAATCTCCGCCCCATCCCGCGCCGCCGCGCTGGCGAACGCTGGCGCGGCCAGCCTCGGGTTCGCCGATCCGTCATTGGGGGAAAAAGACGCCCCGATAGCGGTGGGCCCCAATATCGGGTAACGGTGGTGCAGTTCGGCGGCGGACAGTTCCTCCAACTTCAGCCCCCAATGCACGGCATCCTGAGCAAATCGGCGCATGTCGGCCAAGCTGGCCTCGTCAAAGATCAGCCGCAAGTGGCCCGTCGCGCGGAATTCGACGTCGCGTCCCAGCAGGGCTTCGGCTTGATGCCACAAGGCCAGCGACCGGTGCGCCAAGGGCAGTTGCGGCAAGTAGCGCCCCGACCGCCGAATGTTGCCGAACGACGCCACCGTCGCCCCCGCGCCGATATACCCGCGCTCGATCAGGCGCACCCGTGCCCCGCGCCGCGTCAGAAAGAACGCCGCCGCGCTGCCCATCAGCCCGCCCCCGATCACGATCACATCCATTCCGGCCCCCTGTTGCGTTTAGTCCATCTCAGCCCGACCACGAGGCAGGGGTCAAAGACGGGAAACAGGGTCGGCCATAAGCCGCTCTTATAGGAGGCCGCGATGCGCGCCAGACAGCTCGAGGTTTTCACCGCCGTCATGCGGGCGGGCACCGTGACAGGGGCGGCGCGGCTCTTGAACATTTCCCAGCCCGCGCTGTCTCAAGTTCTACTGCATTGCGAGGACGAGCTGGGCTTCCCACTGTTCGACCGTGAAAAGGGACGTCTGCGGCCCACCCCCGAAGCATTAGAATTGTACCCCGAGGCAGAGCGCCTTTTCGCCAGCCTCGAAGGGCTGCGCCGCAAGACGCAGGATCTGCGACTCGGGCGGGCGGGTCTGGTGCGGATCGCATCCTCGGCCCCACCCGCGATGTCCCTGCTGCCGCAGGTCATGGCGACGTTTCGGGCGCGTCATCCCGATATTTTGCTCCGGTCCCATGTTGCGCCGCTTGCCAGCTTGATCGCGATGCTCAGGGCGGGCGATGCGGCGCTGGCGCTGGCTTTGGATGACCGGCTCGCCCCTGACATTGACGTGGAAATCTTGCAGCGGGTGGGGTTCTGTTGCTTGCTGCCCGAAGGGCATCATTTGGCCGAAAAAGCCGCGCTGACCTTTGCTGATCTGGAGGCTGAACACGTCATTTCTTACCGCGCCGCGACCCGCCCCCATGACGAGTTGGACCAAGCCGCCAGAGCACAGGGCCTGCGGTTCACTCCCCAGCTCGAAATTGACGTATCTATCTCGGCCGTTGGATTTGTGCAGGCTGGTCTGGGGATCGCGGTGGTCGATGACCTGCTGCCTTGGGGGCAGTTTGCGGGGGTTGTCACGCGGCCTCTGACTGGATCGCCGGACATGCCGCTGGCCTTGCTGACATTGGCGGGCAAAGCCTTGTCCCGCGCCGAAACGCTGATGGCGGACCAGATCCGCGCCGCCATTCCATAAGTCCGCCTTATGGCCTGCCGCGCCATGCGTCTTGGACGGACGGGCCGCTTTCTGATGCCATCGAAGCCAACGGAAATGACCCAACCAGAGGCTTATCAGATGGACGGCAGCACCCCGATCCCCGACGGCGCGGACTGGAAAATCGGCGTCGATATCGGCGGCACTTTCATGGATTTCTGCGCGCTGGAAACGCGCTCGGGGTGGATTGCCTCGCTCAAGGTGCTGACCACCCCCGATGATCCGGGGGCCGAGCTGCTGACCGGCCTACGGTTGCTGACCGAGCGCGAGGGGCTGGCTCCCGAAACCGTCAGCCGCTTTGTTCACGGGACGACCGTCGGGATCAACACGATCATCCAGCGCAAAGGGGCCGATCTGGCACTGATCACCAACGCGGGCTTCGAGGATGTGATCGAGCTGGCCCGCCTGCGGATGCCTGACATGTATTCGCTGTTCTGCCACCGGCCCGACCCCCTGATCCCCCGCGAACGGATTTTCGGCGTGCCAGTACGGATGCGGGCGGGCGGTCAGGAAACGGTGCCCTTGGACCGCGCGGCCTTGGCGAACGCGGTGGCGGAGGCGCAGAATGCTGGCGCCGAGGGGGTGATCATCGCCTTTTTGCACAGCTGGTCGGACCCTGCCCAAGAGGCGCAGGCCAAGGCGTGGGTGCAGGAAATGGCGCCCGATCTGTTCGTCTTCACCTCGTCCGAGGTTTGGCCCGTGATCCGCGAATACGAACGCACCTCGACCGCGATCTTGAACGGCTATGTGCATCCGCGGGTGTCGGGTTATCTGACCGCTCTGCAAGACCGGCTGGTCGGGCAGGGTGTGCCAGCGCGGCCCATGCTGACCAAGTCGAACGGGGGCCTCATGACCGCTGGTGAGGGGCGCCGTGACTGCGTTTCTATGCTGCTGTCCGGTACGGCTTCGGGGGTGATCGGGGCGTCTTGGCTGGCACGTCAGGCAGGCGCGGACCGCGTGCTGACGCTGGATATCGGCGGCACATCTGCGGATTTCGCGCTGATCATCGACGGAGAGGTCCGGTTTGGCACCGACGAATTGATCGGGGAATTCCCGCTGCACATCCCGTCCGTTTCGGTCAGTTCAATCGGGATCGGAGGCGGCTCTATCGCGTCGGTGGACGACCACGGCGTGCTGCGCGTTGGGCCAGAGTCGGCTGGGTCTTTGCCCGGACCTGCCTGCTATGCTCGGGGGGGCGACCGCGCCACAGTGACCGACGCGATGGCGGTTTGCGGCTGGCTGGGGCATTCCCAGATGGCTTACGGGCAGCTCCAGATGGATGTGGATTTTGCTCGGGAAGTGATTGGCAGGCTGGCCGCGCAACTGGGCCGCGGGCTGGAAGAAACTGCCCAAGCCATCCTCGACATCGCCATTTCCGAAATGTTCGTCGAGGTCGAGAAACTGTCCTCTCGCGCGGGGGTGGACCTGCGGGACTTTGCCCTGATGCCGTTCGGCGGGGGCGGCCCGATGCTGGGGGCTTTTCTGGCCCGCGAATTGGGGATGCGCAGCGTGATCGCGCCGCGCAGACCGGGGGTTGTGTCCGCGTTGGGCGGACTTGTGGCGGATCTGCGCGGCGATTTCATCCGCACGATCTTTGCCGATCTGGAGGCGCTGGCGGGTGCACGTCTGACTGACGCCTACGACGATCTGGCCAGCGAAGGGCAGGCGTGGCTTCTGGCCCAAGGGCACCGAGGGGCGGGCGACCTGCGCCTCTCTGCGGATATGCGCTACGCGGGCCAAAGCTATGAAATCGAGGTGGCGATTGACACGGGCTGGCTGAACGACCCGAAAATGATTGCGCAGGCGTTCCACGAAACCCATCGCCGGATTTATGATTTTGACGACCCCGCAGGCCGGATCGAAGTCGTCAACCTGCGCCTGTCGGCCATTGGCGCGGCGCCGAAGCCCGAATTCCCAGTTCAAGCGGCTGATAGCGCGGCCGCCAATCCCAGCCGTCTCGTCCCCGTTTATCTGGCTGGCTGGCAGGACGTGCCCTTGTTCGACCGCGCCACCATTGGCGCTGGGGCCACGTTCGCAGGCCCCGCCATCGTGGCGCAAGAGGACACGACCTTTGCGATCCCCGATGGCACGACGGCCCACGTGGACGCCCACCTGAATATTCACCTGACCTATGCGGAGTGAGCCTATGTTCGACAAAATGACCCTTTCGGTGCTGGCCAACCATGCCCGCGCAGCGGCCGAGAACATGGCCCACACTCTGCACCGCACCGCCCATTCCGCGTTCGTCAAGGAAACTCAAGACTTCACCGTCATGCTGATGGACCGCGCGGGCGATACCTTTGCTGTCCCGATGAAACTGGGGGCCACGTGGTATCCGGGCCTGACCTATGGCCGCGCAATCGAGATGGTCGAGGATTACCGCCCCGGCGATGTGGCATTTACCAACGATCCTTATTCGGGCCACGTCGCAACCCACGCGCCGGACACCCACCTGTGGAAACCGGTCTTTGCGGACGGAGAGATCGTCGCGTGGACCGGCGGACACATTCACAACACGGATATGGGCGGCGCGGTGCCGGCGTCCTTGTCCCGTTCGCTGACCGAAATCCACCAAGAGGGCATCCGCTTTCCTCCGATGAAGCTGGTCCGCGAAGGCGTCTTTGACGAGCAAATCCTGCGGATTATGGAGACGAACGTCCGCAAGCCCACGCTGAACATCGGGGACATCAAGGCGCTCGTCGGCGCGCTCAATACCGGCGAGCGCAAGGTGCAGGCGATGATCCAGCGCTTTGGCAAGGCGGGGTTCGTGAACGGCGTCGCTGCCCTGATGGATCAGGCTGAGGCGCAGGCCCGTGCTGTGCTGACCGAAATCCCCGATGGCGATTATGTCTTTGCCGATTATGCCGACGAGGACAGCGATCAGGCTAACCCGTGCCGTCTGAAGCTGACCCTGAAGATCAGGGAGGACAGTGCGGTTCTGGATTTCACAGGGTCTGATCCGCAGCTGGCGTCATCCTTGAACGTGCCAAGCGGGGGTGACCCTCGCCATACCATGTTGCTTGTGGGGGTGTATTACGTGCTCTACACCATGAATCCGAGGATTTTGCTGAACACCGGCCTGACGCGCCCCTTCACCTGCATCGCGCCCGAAGGGACCGTCTTGAACCCCGTTGCCCCGGCTGCCGTGGGGATGCGGTCACTGACCTGCGCCCGCCTGCGGTCGGTGATCTTTGGCGCGTTCTCTCAGGCCATTCCCGACAGGATGCCTGCCGCGCCTGCGGGCAACAACTGCATCGTCAATGTCATGACCCGCGACGAGCGCACCCAGAAAACCGTGATCGCCGCCGTAAATCCTGTGGTCGGCGGCGGTGGAGGGATGCCTCATCGCGACGGCACGAACGGCTCGGGTGCGGACGCGGCCTATCTGAAAAACACGCCGATCGAGATCACCGAGACCGAAGTCCCCGTGGAATTCGTCTGCTACGGGCTGGCGCAGGACAGCGGTGGGGCGGGCTATTGGCGCGGCGGGCTGGCGACCGAGATGGCGTTCCGCGTCTTTGCACCCGACACGCGGATCACGGCGCGGAACCGCGACCGGTCGTTCTTTCGCCCTTGGGGGGTGATGGGGGGCAAGGCGGCGGGCCTGTCCGACATGGTCGTGAACGCAGGGACCAAGGCCGAGCACCGGTTGGGTGCAGTGGACACCGCTATTCTAGAGCCAGGGGATGTACTGACCGTGCGTTCGGCGGGCGGTGCGGGCCGAGGGTGCCCCTTGGACCGTCCTGCCGAACGGGTCGCGCGGGATGTGGCAGGGGGCTATGTCTCCGAAGCGGCTGCGCGGGATGAGTATGGCGTCGTGCTGGTGGATGGCGCGGTGGATGTGACGGCGACAGAGGCTTTGCGGGCATCGATGCCCCGCCACACAGAGCATTTCCATTACGGTCCAGAGAGGTCAACGTACGAGCAGCAGTGGACCGATGGGGCCTATGATTTGCTGACGGATATTCTGGCGGATCTGCCCATCCATTGGCGCTTCTTTGTGAAAACCGAGGTCTTCAAGCGGATGGAAGGGCGGTCCGGCGCTGCGGGCGTGGCTGCGGCCTTTGACGAAGTGTGCGTGCGGTTCTCTGAAGTGCCCCGTCCCGCTGCCTATGCACGAGCCGCAGAATGACCGGCGGCCGCGTACACAGATTGGCAGAAAGGGACCGCGCCGTTGTCGCCTTTCATCTGGACGGAGCGCCTGTCAGTGCGTTGTCCGGTGATACAGTGCTAACGGCGATCCTGAGTCTGCGTCCCATCCTGCGGCAGGCGGAATTCGGACCCGAGGGGCGTGCCGGCTTTTGTCTGATGGGGGCCTGTCAGGACTGCTGGATCTGGCAGGAGAGGGGCTTCCGTTTGCGTGCCTGTTCCACCGAAATCCGCAGCGGGATGCGGCTACGCACCGTAGCGCCGCAGGCGTGGGACAGGCCATGACGCGGGTGCTGATCGTCGGTGCGGGCCCTGCGGGAATGCGCGCTGCAGAGATGCTGGCCACGGCGGGTATCACCCCTGTGGTTGTGGACGAGGGCGCTCGGGCCGGCGGGCAGATCTACCGCCGTCCGCCGCGTGGGTTCATAAGACGCCCCGAGGCGCTATACGGCTCTGAAGCGTCCAAAGCCGTCGCGTTGCACCAATGCTTCGACACGTTGGTGACGCAGAATAGGGTAGAGTATCGCGCGCAGACCTCTGTCTTGGGGCTGGGGGATGGGACGGCGCACCTGTCAGGACCTGCGGGGTACGAGCAGATTGGTTTTGAGCGGCTCATTCTGGCAACGGGGGCGATGGACCGTGTTGTGCCCATTGCTGGCTGGCAAACAGGCGGGGTTTACACGCTGGGGGCCATGCAGATCGCGCTCAAGGCGCAGGGCGTTGCTCTGGGGCAGCAGATTGTGCTGCTGGGAACGGGGCCTTTGCTGACTTTGCTGGCCGCGCAGTTAGTGCAGTCTGGGGCAGATGTGCGCGCGGTGCTTGATACTTCTGACATGCTCGGGCAAGTGCGCGGAGGCGTGGCGATGGCTGCGGCGCGGCCTTGGGTCACTTTGCGCGGGCTCGGAATGCGCCGCCAATTGGGGCGCCGATATCACGCGGGGATCACTCCGCTGCGTATCGAGACGGACGAGCAGGGCCCAACCGCCGTGCACTGGCGCGATGCCAAGGGGACCCAGCACGTGACGTCTTGCGATGCGGTCGGGATGGGCTGGCACCTGCGCGCTGAAACGCACCTTGCTGATCTGGCAGGCGCGCAATTTTACTGGGACAAAGATTTCGCGCAGTGGCTGCCAGAGATCGACGGATTTGGCAGGGCGCGCGCAGACCTTTATCTCGCAGGGGACGGCGCCCGTTTGCTTGGGGCCGATGCGGCTGAAATCGCAGGGCGTTTGGCGGCCATAGCGTGTCTGCGTGATATGCACCTCGCTGCCCCTGATCCGACTGCAGATTTGCGCAGGATTGATCGGATGGAGCGGTTCGCGCGGGCCATGCAGCACGCGTTCCCTTGGCCCGCTGATCTAGTGCGTCAGGCCGACGATCACACGGTCCTATGCCGCTGCGAAGGCGTGACGGCGGGCGATTTGCGACAAACCGCCGACTGGTCCGGCCCCGAAGCGAACCGTGCCAAATCGCTGGGGCGTGTCGGAATGGGACGGTGCCAAGGGCGCTACTGTCAACTGGCCGGGGCAGAGGTGATTGCGGCCAAGGCTGGAATGCGCACCGAAGATGTCGGTCGACTGCGGTCTCAAGCGCCCGTGCGGCCCGTTCCCATCAGCGCTCTGATCCAAGACAGCTCTGACTGACGGCACAATCTTCTGCGCGGTGCCCCGTGCGCCGCAGTGGATTATGCCGCGTTGCCCAAGCATTCGGCAGCATTGCCCGCGCCCACCGCGGGATTTTCAACCTGACCCCTTGCGAAAGAACTTGCGATGACACTGGCCTTTGATCCTGCGACCCTGACCTTGCCTTGCGCGCACTACATCGGCGGCGCATATGTTTCGGCGACCGAGGAGATGACCGTGACCTCACCTTCGACTGGAATGGCGGTGGGCGCGGTGCCTATGGCTGACGCGGACACAGTGGATCGGGCAGTTCAGGCAGCACGCGATGCGCTGGCGACTTCTGGTTGGGCTGGATGCGCGCCGCGGGACCGGCTGAAGGCGTTGCACAAGTGGGCCGATCTGATCGAGGCCGAGGCCAGTACTCTGGCGGGGCTTGAGGTGATCTGTTCTTCGCGTCCCTACGCCCATGCCTTGACCGGAGATGTGGCTGTCACTGCTGAACAAATCCGGTTTTGCGCTGAATTCGCAGACAAAGAAGCAGGCGCGCTCGCCCCGACCAGTGACAGCAGTTTTGGCTATATCGACGATGCGCCCTATGGGGTGATCGGGGCGATCACGCCATGGAACTTTCCGATTTCCATGGCGGGGTGGAAGCTGGGTCCGGCCTTAGCCGCAGGAAATGCTGTGGTCCTGAAACCGTCCGAGATGACGCCTTATTCCACGCTCTACATGGCGGAATTGGCCGTGCGGGCAGGCATTCCCGCAGGCCTGATCAATGTGGTGATTGGCGATGGCCCGACCACGGGGAACGCGATTACAGGGCACGGGGGCATCGATAAGGTGTCTTTTACAGGATCGACCCGCGCAGGTGCCGCGATCATGGAGAATATCGCCCGCACCGGCATCAAACCCATGACGCTGGAATTGGGGGGCAAGAGCCCGATGGTGGTCTTTGCCGACGCCGATCTGGATCTGGCGGTAGACTGTCTGGATCGCGGCATTACCCCCAATGCAGGCCAATTCTGCGTGGCCGGATCGCGCATCATCGTCGCCCGAGAGATCGCCGATGAACTAGCCGCGCGGCTGGCCGAACGGTTCGCCAAATACCGCCCCATGGATACCTTTGCCGCTGATCCGGGGTTCTGCCCGATCATCTCGGACCGCCAGCTGCAGCGGATCGATAGCATCGTGAAGGCGGGTGCGCAGCAGGGCGGAGAAATCCTGTGTGGTGGGGCACATTTCGACCATCCGGGCAGCTTCTATCAGCCGACCCTGATCGCTGGTGTCGATGCCGCAAACCCCGCCGTGACCGAGGAAATCTTTGGCCCCGTTGCGACATTCCAGACCTTCGAGACCGAAGAAGAGGCGATGCAACTTGCGGTCCATCCGACCTACGGCCTTTGCGCGGGGCTCTTTACCCGCGATCTGTCCCGCGCGCTGCGTCTGTCGCGGAAACTCGAGGCAGGGACTGTCTGGATCAACCGCTATGGCCGCAGCCGCGACCACATACTGCCCACCGGCGGATGGAAAGCCTCTGGCCTAGGCAAGGATTTGGGCCGAGAGGCCTATCACGCCAACCGCCGCACGAAATCGGTGCTGATCGACCTCTGATCAGCCAAAGGAGACTATGAATGACCCCCTACAAGATCGCTCTGATCCCCGGTGATGGCATCGGTGTGGATGTGACCCAGGCCACGATGCAGGTGCTGGACGCGGCCGCCGCCAAGTTCGGTTTCGCGTTGGAGCCGACGACGTTCCCATGGTCCTGCGAATACTATCTGGAGCATGGGGCCATGATGCCCGCCGACGGGATCGAGACGCTGAAGGACTTCGATGCGATCTATCTGGGGGCGGTCGGCTGGCCCGCGACGGTGCCCGATGCGGTATCCTTGCACGGGCTGCTGCTGCCGATCCGCAAAGCCTTTAAGCAATACGCCAACATTCGGCCCCACCGCCTGCTGAACGGTGTCGAAGGCCCGCTAAAGGCCGAAGGGTTCGACATCCTGTGTATCCGTGAGAACACTGAAGGCGAGTATTCCGGCGCCGGTGGCCGTGTCCATCAGGGGCAGGGCAACGAGGTCGCTGTTGAAACCGCCATTTTCACCCGCGAAGGGGTGGAACGGATCATCCGGTTCGGCTTTGAACAGGCGATGATGCGCCGCAAGCATCTGACATCGGTCACAAAATCCAACGCGCAGAAATTCTCGATGGTGTTCTGGGACGAGGTGACGCGCGAGGTTGCCGCCGATTGCCCCGAAGTCACCGTCAGCCACATGCATATCGACGCTATGGCCGCCAAGATGGTGATGGCCCCGCAGGATCTGGACGTGATCGTCGCCTCGAACCTCTTTGGTGATATTCTGACCGATCTTGGGGCGGCCATTCAGGGCGGGCTAGGGTTTGCGGCCTCGGCCAATATCAGCCCCGATCGCGCGCTGCCGTCCATGTTCGAACCTGTCCACGGCTCGGCCCCCGATATCGCGGGGCAGGACATCGCGAACCCGATCGCGGCGATCTGGTCGGGGGCGATGATGCTGGACCATCTGGGTCAGACCGAAGCCTCAGCCGCTGTTCTGAAAGCGATTGAGGCCGCCACGGGACAGGGCATCGGCATCCGTCCGGGCCTGAACTCTACATCCGAAATCACAGCGGCGATCCTGTCCGCGCTGGAGGCTTGAGCCATGCAGTTGAACGATCCCGATCTTTTCCGTCAGGCCGCGTTGATCAACGGTGACTGGATTGCCCGCGATGATATGCCGGTGATCAACCCCGCCACCGCCGCGCCCATGGGCCATATGCCGGACTGCACGGCCGATGAAACGACCGAAGCCATCGCCGCCGCCGAAGAGGCGATGGTCGCGTGGAAGGCCAAGACCCATCTGGAACGCGCGGACCTGCTCATGGCGTGGTACGATCTGATGCTGGAACACGCCGACGATCTGGCGATGATCCTGACCTGCGAACAGGGTAAACCGCTGGCCGAGGCCAAGGGCGAGATCCTGTACGGCGCATCCTTCGTCCGCTGGTTCGCCGAAGAGGGGCGCCGCATCAACGGACACATCATCCCGTCGCCTGTCGCGGGCAAGAAGATTTTCGCGATGAAAGAGCCCGTGGGTGTCTGCGCGATCATCACCCCTTGGAATTTTCCGAACGCCATGATCACCCGCAAGGTCGCGCCGGGCCTCGCGGCGGGCTGCACCATGGTGATCAAGCCGTCGGACTTCACGCCCTATTCGGCGCTGGCCTTGGGTGTCTTGGCCGAGCGGGCGGGCATCCCCAAGGGCGTCCTGAACATCCTGACGGGCCGCCCCGAAGTCATCGGCGCGACCCTGACTTCCAGCCCCGTGGTGCGCAAACTGTCCTTTACCGGTTCGACCCGCGTGGGGGCTCTGCTGGCGGAACAATGCGCGCCGACCCTGAAAAAGATGTCGCTGGAATTGGGCGGCAACGCGCCGTTCATCGTGTTCAACGACGCCGATCTGGACGCCGCAGTCGAGGGCGCCATGGCCTCGAAGTTCCGCAATGGGGGGCAGACCTGCGTCTGCGCCAACCGAATTCTGGTGCAGTCGGGCATTCATGATGCGTTCGTTGCGGCTCTGGCGGCCAAGGTGGATGCGTTGAAAGTCGCTGCAGGCACCGAAGAGGGCGCGATGATCGGCCCGATGATCAACGCCGCCGCCATCGACAAGATCGATGCGCATGTGGCCGATGCCATGTCAAAAGGCGCGACCAAAGCCACCGCCGAGCGCGACTTGGCCGAAGGGTTCGCGGACCCTGTGGTGCTGGTGGGCGCGACTACCGACATGCGCTTGGCGTCCGAGGAAACCTTTGGCCCCGTTGCGCCGATCTTCAAGTTCGAGACCGAGGAAGAGGCGCTGGCCATCGCAAACGGCACGCCGTTCGGCCTCGCTGCGTATTTCTATACCACAGACATGGCGCGCGCGTTCCGCGTGGGCGAGGCGTTGCAGGCGGGCCTTGTGGGCCTGAACACCGGCGCGGTCAGCCATGCCGAGGCCCCGTTCGGGGGCGTCAAATCCTCGGGCCTGGGCCGCGAGGGCGCGCAGGAGGGGATTGAGGAATACCTAGAAACCAAAGCCTTCCACTTTGGTGGGCTCTGATCCGCGTAAAGCAATAAAAAGGGCCGCCAGAATGATCCGGCGGCCCCAATGCGTTCTGATGTGAGTGGTTTATGGCCAAGGGTAATCGACGATGCTGATCCCTTTTGTCTCTAGTTCTTGGACCACCGCGCGGCGGGCGACGACGATATCGGTCATCGGCAAGGCGCGGCGGCGGGTGACCTCTTGGGTGGTGAAGTCGGGGGCCTCGGTGGTGTCAAAGGTCGCAATGACATAGTTCATGACCGACGCGATTTCGCTGTCCGACAGGGACGAGGCGATCACGCCGGGAACGTGCATCATGTAGTCACGGCCCGCCTCGGTGTTGGCGATATGGCCGACCGAGCCGGGGAATGGGGGGACGCCGCCCTCTGCGGTGCCCATGCCTTCGATCCCGTGGCAGCCTGTGCAGCGCAGGATGTAGTTGCCGCGCGCCGACATCTCGGCGGTGGCAGGGCTGGCTGTCAGGGCGATCAGCCCAAGGGCAAAGAGTCGTTTCATCGGTGCGGCTCCTTTCGGTTATTCAGCCGGACGCGCCGCCATCAGGGCGGCATTGTCCGGCAATTCCGCGCGTACGGCGGCGACGCTTTCGACAGTGGCGTCGGCTTCGGTTTCCCCGAGTTCACCCGCGACATATGTTGCGATGGCGGCCAGCTCAGCGTCCTCGATCTGGGGCAGAGGCGGCATGCGCAGGCCCGCATACATCTGGCCATCCACGGTCATAGTCCCGTGCAATCCGGCGATGACTACGGCGGCCACATAATCAGTCGGCGCGTCCATGGCCTGCCAGAAGGCAGGGCGGTTCAACGGTGGCGCAAAGCCAGGGTTTCCGGTGCCGCCCTCGGCGTGGCAGACCGCGCAGTTGTCGTTAAATAGGGTCGTTCCGTCGATCTCTTGGGCTTGCGCAGGGAGGCTGGCGCCAAGGATCAGGCAGCCCGCGACACGGGCTGCAAAATAGTTCAGATGCATCGGGTTACTCCGCAAGGCCAACCACGACCGACACGGTGCAGTGGTAGCCCTTGTCGGTGTTCGCCATGCACCAGTTGATGTCGTTATACAGGCCCATGCGGTAGCCGGGGCGCTCGCCTTCGGAGGTGTAGCAGAAGGTTGCCGAATTCACGGTCGGCTTGCCACAGCAGTCGTTGTAGCTGACCAGATAGTCCTTGCCATCATCAGGGTTCGAGCAGGTGCCGACCCAAGATACGGCCGAGACGGTCGACCCCGGAGGGCACGAGGTCAGCGAGCCGCCAGAAGCCGAGCACAGGTTGCCATCCAACGCGCAGTGGCGCCAGTAGCTGCACTCGTCCTCGGGCAGGGCTCCGGCGGCAGAGGCACGGCGGTCGAAGGGCAGGATCGGGGTCGCGACGGCGGCACCCAGCACCGACACACCTGCGCGGGCCAGAAAACTGCGGCGGCCGAATTCGCGGGCACTTGCGCGGGTGCGGGTCTCGACCACTTTGTCGAGCTTGGAGAAGAGACGGTCAAACAGACTGTTCATGTTGGTTTCCTTTGTCAGAAAATTCGGGATGGATCAGGCCGGCAGGGCAGCGGCGGCCTGAACCGAGGCGATGCCGGTTTCCGAGGCGGTAAAGAGGCTTTCGAGCTGTTCGCGGCTGTTCACGAGACCTTTGGCGCGGACTTTGCCATCGGGGCCGATCAGCACGGCAAAGGGCAGCTTGGCGACCTTGAAGGTCATCCCCAGCTCGGAACTGAGCGCGTAGGGGAAGCTTTGCAGGTTCTCGGATTCGATCAGGCGGCGGTGGATGGCCTCGCGGCCATCCGAGGCCAGAACGACGTCCAGCCAGCGGCCTTCGTCATCGCGGATAGAGCGCAGGGCGGGCAGCAGGGCCTTGCAGATCGGGCAGGTGGTGGACAAGAAGAACACCAGTTGCGCGCGTCCCTCTGGGCCGCCAAGGGGCAGTTCCGCGCCGTTCAAGTTGGGCAGGGTCAGGGCGGGTACCCGTACGCCGATGTCGGGGCCAGAGTCGCTGATCATCGCGCCCACGGGGGACACACGCTCGTACAAAATGCCGATCTGGCGGGCGAGGGCAAAGATCACCGCAATCTGCACCAGAACCGCAAT
Source organism: Donghicola eburneus (assembly GCF_900115865.1). GTDB lineage: Bacteria > Pseudomonadota > Alphaproteobacteria > Rhodobacterales > Rhodobacteraceae > Donghicola > Donghicola eburneus. Next base: position 128,087 of record NZ_FOXY01000001.1, read on the forward strand.
CCACAGGGCGATGTTCGAAAAGATAAGAAGTTCCATGAAATTATCCTTGTGTCTTACGTCAAGTCACGGGGTCTGGCGGATGTTGGGCAGGTGCGAGGCCAGCTTTTCCACGACCGAGTAGATCGCGAAAAAGGTCAGCCCCGTGGCAATCGCCACAGCCGCGCCTGCCGGCCCCACGGTGCCCGAAGGCAGCAGCGCGACGGACAGGGCGATCAGCGCCAGCACAGCGTTCCGGCCCAGAGTCAGCCCCGACACGATCTGGGGCGCACCCCCGCAGCCGCAGTCGATCCGGTCGCGGCCCGCTCGCAGGGCCAGCGTCATCAGGACGCCGTACCCTGCGAACAGCCCCGCAGCGGCCAGAGCCGCGCCCTCCCGCGTGAGGGGCAGCAGCAACCCCAACACGATCAGCGGCTCGATGACGGCGAGAAACCGGACAATTGCGGGTGTTATGGTGTCAGGGACCAGCCCGTAGCCTTGGGCAAAGCCGACCGTTTCGGGATAGTTCTGCCATTTGTGCAGGGCTGCCCGCACCAGCACTGCGGTCAGGAAACAGACCGCCGCTGCCGAGGTATATGAACCCAGATCTGCCATGCTTATTGATCCAGCTTGATCAGGGTCGGGAAGCCGGCCAGACCTTCGAATTCACCTGCCATCTCAAAGGTGACTTCGTCGCCAAGGGTCACGTCATACTTGACCAGAGCGCCTTCTTCGCTGGCGGCAAAGATGATCGGGGCTTCGGTCTGGGTGACGGCTAGGCCATTCTCGTGGTGCGCGTGCCCACGGCCGACCACGGTTTTCGAGGTCATGTTGACGGCCCAGATTTCTTCGGCTGCGTTCTTGTGGCTGCCGTCATACTTGCCCGAATGCATCAGGACGAACGCGGTGTCAGAGGGCGCGTGATAGGCGATCAGCTCCGACCCGCTGGGGGCCCAACCGCCAAGAGTGCCTTCGGTGATCGAGAATTTGTCCAGCAGCACAGCGGATTCGCCGCTGTCATCAACCACATAGAGATTGCCGGTGAACGAGACGAACACCAGATTTTCGCCGACGCGGGTCGGGTTGCTGAAAAGTGCATCGTCATCGACGTCAAAGATCTTCTCGGAGCTTGCGGGCTCGGAATATGTGCCGTCCGCCTCGAAAGTGAAGGATTTCAGAGTGCCGTCGCCGCAGATGGTGCTAAACTTCATGCCCTCGGTCGCGGGAATGGCCAGCCAGCAGCCGGGGATCGGGATTTCGGCAATTTGCTCACCCGCCGCCAGATCGACCAGCGACAAAGAGGTCGCGGGGGTCGCGTTCTGGGCCAGCAGGTAGTCTTCGCCGCTGACAAAGGTCAGCAAGCCGGGCTGGCTTTCGACCTGTGCCATCTTGTTGGACACTTCGATCTCGCGCTTCAGCTTCAGGGTCTGGACGTCCCACTCCTGCACAACCGCGGTCAGATCGCCGAAGGTGTAGCGCTCCATGTAAACCGAGGAGGTGAACAGGGTGTCGCCCGCCGCGTTCAGGGTCATCTGGCCCACGGTGCCGGGGCCGACGTTGCCCTTCATTGTCAGTTCGTCCGAGCCCACCACGTAGACAGAACTGGGACCGGCCCAAGCCTGATCCATGACGAACACGTTGTGGCCCGGATCGATGGTTTCTTTGACGGTCAGGGTTTCGGGCTCGATGGCCTCTTGCGCAACGGCGGGCGCAGCCAGAGCCATCAAGGCCAGAGCCATGGCGGTACTGTATTTCATTCTTGGTCTCCTGTCGGTGAGTTCCCGATCAGGCTATGCCGCAGGTGCAGCACCGGACTATCCACGTTCCCCCATTAAATTTGCGCAAAAATCGAGCACTCTGCGAAAACTGTTCGTGCGGTAGAATGTAACGCTTTGACAAAAGGCGTCTTGCAGGCGCAGCAATAGAAAGAAGAATAAGACCACTCCCCTTGTTTTCAGGATATTTACATGGTTCCCGACCAAGTCTTGTGTCGCGCGCCGTCCGATCCGCAGATTTCAGAGCATAAATTTTCAAGCTTTGTGGATCAGGAAAAGGCGCTCCCAAAATTTGATCAAATTTATCGTCAACTGACCCCCGGTTGCTTTGAGGGATTCGTGAAATCCGTTGATTACGGCACGCTGACGCTGACCCACGAAGCGATGAATCAGGGACTGGAACAGCAGGTGTCAGTGAACGATGGCACGGTCGCGATCGGCTTTGTCATGGGGGCAGGGCACATGTACGACCTGTTCAAGAACGAGGTATTCAACGGACAGGTCGCTGTTTTGCCCGGCGGGCACGAACATGTCAGCTACGTGGCTGAAAAGACAGAGTTTGTGATCGCGTCGATTGCGCGAGAAGAGGTGCCGGACGACATGCTGACGGGCCGGACCTTGCCGTCCGAGGTTGCCAAGCCCGTAGGGGCATGGATTAGAGGTTTGATCGGCATGGCGGGCAGTGCGAGCGAGGCCAAGGGCCTGACGACGATGCTACCGGAGCTAGTGATGGACCGCTTGTCGCTGCTGTTCGGCTATCCAGAGGCGCGGGTTTTGCGCAATAATCACCACGACGTGGTCGTGCTGAAGCGGATCCTTGAGGCCTGCGAAGAGCTTCCAGCCGAGGAAATGACCGTCTCGCGGTTGTCGAAACACCTCAACATGTCGCGGACGGATTTGCGGACTGCTTGCCAGACGACAACCGGATTTCGTCTGGACGAGATGCTAACGTCGCGCCGCCTGAGCGATGTGTACCGCATCCTGCGCGAAGGTGAATTTGGTCAGGTCAACGTTACCCAAGCCGCGCTGGATCATGGGTTTACGCACTTTGGGCGGTTCTCTGCCGCCTATCGCCAGATGTTCGGCGAAAGGCCATCCGAGACCCTGCGCGCCTGAGCGTTGACGCCGAATGACCCATGAAATCTGCTGATTTCCGACGATACCTCGGAAATAATTTTGCTAGCGCACGCGCCCTTTGGACGCAGCGCTCTGGCTTGATTTACGCTCAGAAAGAGAGCGCGCCAGATACCGTGAAGGGGCGGGATCTGTAAGCATCGCATTCAGTGCTCGATGCGACCGGCGCTTGAAGGCGCGCTACATAGCTCCCGCACTCTGTCAACGTTTTCATGACGTTGTGCGTCAATTTTCACGCGTGAAAAGTCCGTCTTGCCACTAAAATGCGCCACGGACTGGTTGATCCTAGGCGGCAGCGGCCCTGTCCAAGTGGCCCCTACGTCACCCATTGCGGGCACAAACTTTGGCGAGCGCATTCGCATAGATTGACTGTCAAAGGGCGGGCTCATCTGCAATTCTTCTTTCTCGATAGGTGTGTTTTGTGTAAATCGGCGCACGGCTTGTTCGTTTTTGCGAATGGAGCCCCATTAAAAAAGTGAACGAGCCGGACAATGAACGCAGAGAAAACCGAAGCAGTGATCCGCACCGAGCGGGAATGGGTGCGGGTGCTTGCCAAGTATCGTGATCCCGTACTGTCCCGTAGCATCACCGAAATCGCCGTCACTCTGGGGCCGCTTCTGGCGCTTTGGGGTGTGGGCATTTGGCTGTCGAGTGTTTTGCCGATCCTGGCACTACCCGTCGCGGCGGTTGCAGGCCTGTTTCTGGTCCGCGCGTTCATTCTGCAGCACGACTGCGGGCACGGCTCATTGCTGCCCAATCGCAAGGCGCAGGACATGCTGGGCCGCATGATGGGCATTCTGACCGTCACCCCCTATGCAGTATGGCGTCAAACTCACGCGGTGCACCACTCGGCTGCGGGCCATCTGGACAAGCGCGGCATGGGAGACGTGACCACCCTGACCACCGAGGAATACCGCGCGCGCGGCTTCTGGGGGCGTCTGGGCTATCGCGCGTACCGTCATCCTCTGTTCCTGTTCGGCTTGGCGCCTGCGCTGTTGTTCCTGTTCCAGAACCGCATCCCGCTGGGTCTGATGAACGAGCGTCGCTACTGGACCAGCGCAATGGGCACCAATCTGGCGATCCTTGGTCTGCTGGCGGTGTTCTGGCTGATCGGCGGCTGGTCCGCGATCCTGCTGGTATGGCTGCCTTCTGTGGTCGTGGGCGCGACTGTGGGCGTGTGGCTGTTCTACATCCAGCACCAGTTCGAAGAGACCTGCTGGGATGACAGCACCGATTGGGATTTGCACCACGCGGCTCTGCACGGCAGCTCGCATTACATCATGCCCGGTTGGATGGCGTGGATGGTGGGCTATATCGGCATCCACCACGTGCACCACCTGTACAGCCGTATTCCGTTCTACCGTCTGCCTGAAGTTCTGCGCGACTACCCCGCGCTGGGAGAGGCGCAGCAGCTGACCATTGGCGAAAGCTTCGCCTGCGCACGCCGTCACCTGTGGGACGTGAAAACCCGTCGCCTGCTGACCTTCCGCGAATATGCGGCGCTTCTGCGCAATGAAATGGCTGTTGCCTGAGCCGCGGCTCAGAGCAACAGGTCACCTTCGGTCAATACATTGATCCGCGTGACGAGCACCGAGAAATCTGCTTGCCCGTCACCTGTCACATCCGCACTCAGCAGCATGTGACGTCCCGTATCCTCGGCCCAGACAGAGTAGGCAGCGGCGCTGTCCGACCACTTCAGAGCCTGCGATCCGGCCTTGTTCTCGTTTCCATCAATAGCTGACAGGTCGATCAGGTCCTCGCCTGCGTTGAACTGATAGAGCTTGTCCCGCTCGCGCGCTCGCGGCCCGCTGTCCTCGGTGTCGGTAAAGACAAAGGTGTCGACGTCGCTATCTCGCCCCGCATAGAGCCGATCCTGACCTTCGCCGCCGGTGATGGTATCTGCCCCAGCGTTGCCCTTTATCGTATTGTCTTGGTCAGAGCCCGTCAGGCTGTCGTCGCCGCGCCCTGCGATCACATTCTCGATCGAAATGAATCGGTCTTGCCCTTGGCCGGTGTTCTGGAACCGGATGCTCGACAGATCAATGGTCAGGTCGTCGTCGCCTTTGAAGAGGGCGGTGTCCTCTCCGATCCCGCCGGCCAGAATATCTTTGCCATCGCCGCCGATCAGGGTGTCGTCGCCCTCCAGCCCCAACAAAGTGTCCCCGCCACGTTTGCCGATCAGCCTGTCGCCCCCAGCGGTTCCATCCAGATCATCTGCCCCACGTGTGCCGCGCAGGGTTTCTCCATCACTGTTCAAAGCCGCCTCGTTTTCCCAGATGGTGATGCCGCGCTCGGACGGGTCGGACATGTCGCGCCCCAGAACCACAAAGTACCCATCGTTCTCGGTCAGGAAAGACCACTGAGCTTGTTCGCCGCCATCGCGGGTGGTGTCTGAGGCGTCCTCGTATCCGGTTTCGGTCGCGCCGGTCAGGTCGCTGACCGTGATCCCGCCGCGGTCCGCCTGATAGAGCCATTGCTCGTCCGCGCTAAACTGCACCGTCCCATAGCGCCCCGAATTGCCGATCAGATCGCCCGTTTCCGCGTCATAAATCCCGCCAGAGGAATCCGCCACATAGGCTCCATCGGGGGAAAACACCGCGTCCATCCACGCCTCTTTGCGCCAGAGTACATCTCCGGTGTCGAGGTCGATGACGGACACTTCCTTGGACTTGGTGCCCACGGCCACCTTGGTCCCGTCGGGCGAGATGTCGAGCCCGTTCACAAAGGGCCAGCCGCCGATCTCGGCCTTCCAAATCAGATCACCGGTCGCGGTGTCCAACTTGTACAGATAGTTGTCTCCTGCGCCGACCAGCACGGACTCGCCATCCTCGCAAAAGACGATCTTGCGCACCTGTCCCTGAACCAAGGTGCTGTCCCAGATCATGTTGCCTTTGCGAACGTTGTACATGGACAGATTGCCGAAACTGCCGCCCGACAAGAGCCGCGTCCCTGAGGCGTTCATCCCGATCTCTAGGCCTTCGATCGCGCGGTTGCCGGTCTGGCCATAGCTTTCCCGCCAGATTTCGCTGCCATCGGTGCCGTCCAGCACAACCAGATCGCCTGTATAGCCGCTGGGGCCTGTGTGCGGTGTGGTCAGATAGGCCACGAACGCGCCGTCTTCGGACATGGCGCCGCCCCACGCCTCCCATCCGGTGTCGTGGGTCCACAAGACATCACCGTCAAAGGTCATTTTGACTAGCGTGCTGTTTTCCTTGTGATCGGCACGTTCTTCATCCGTCGATCCGGCCCAATTCTCCTGTCCGGGGATGGCGACAAACGTCCCCTCCATTTCAGAGGCGGCCCCGCGCCAAAATCCGGTGTCCGTGTCCATCGCGGTGCCCACCGTGAACACATCCGGCGTTGCGTCCGTCTCCAACAGCGTTTCGCGGATACGCTCGTCCAGATCGGCGCCGGTGTAGACCGCGCTCTCGATCTCTTCGCCAGAGACGCGCACGAACCAATCGTCCCGCTCGGGAACATCGACAGAAAACCGCAGCTTGCCGTCATTGATCGTGCTCTCGACGCTGTACCACTGGCCATATTCTGTGCCCACCTCGACCATCACACGGTCGATCCCCGCGGGCAGCGTAAATGTCCCCGACAGGTTCTGATCGCCAGAGGGCAGGGCGGCTCCGTCCGTGTTCACAAAGGTGATCGGGACCGTCAGCGACATTGTCACGTCAGCGTCTTGCAGTAGTGACAGATCGCGCCAAGCATCCTGAGTTTTGCTGATGTAGAAGGTAAAGCTGTAGGTGGCGGTCTCGCCGACCTCTGGCGGGGTGTTGCCAAACCGTGTCTCGTAGACGCCGCTGAGCCAGTTCTGAACAATCAGGCTCTCGCCCGCGTCCAGCGTGATTAATCCGCCGTTGGGAAAGGTGGCAAAGCCTCCCGAATCCACAGGCAGGGGCCAGCCTTCTAATCCGTTGCCCTCTTCGTCCTGCACGGCGACTTGGTAGTAGAGCGTCGGGGTCGTGTCGGAGGAAGTATTCGTCAGTAGAAGTTGAGCATTCCGGTGGACCCCGTCGAGCACTGCATCAAACTCGTCTTGTGATAGATAGCTGAGGGTCAGCCCGTTCCAGTGCGTTGTCGTCATCCCCTGCTTCCTCTGACCTATTGAACAATCCTGACGAGAGTTTACGCTTCGCTCCCCACTGCGAAAGATATCAAACGGAGTGGGTCGGTGACCCATTTTGGCCCCCAAGGTCGGCACAAACGGGCCACGTGACGGCAGGGAAGCGTTTGGTCCTACTTTACAAATCCCGCGGATCGCGCAGTTTGATCATGAGAAGTCATTCCATACCGCAGCCGTTCTGTGCCATAGCAGCACAATTCCAAAGGGCAGGAGCACACGTGTCGGGTCAAACTCTTCAGGTTCTGCGCAGGGCGTTTCCGATCCTGCTGGGGGCTGTGCTGTTTGCTATGGGCATTTACGCGCTGCTCCATTTGCTGCGTGATGTGGACTCCGGCGCGATCCTGGCCCAGATCAAATCAACTCCGTGGACGGCGCTTTGGGGGGCCATCGGCGGCACGTTTGTCGCCTATGTCGCGCTGGCCTTTTATGACGTTTACGCCCTGCGTTATATCGGGAAATCCTTGTCCGGCGGGATCGTCGCCCTTGGCGGTTTTCTGGGATACGCCTTTGGCAATACGATTGGTGTCAGTGTCGTGTCGGGCGGTGCAGTCCGCTACCGGATCTATTCTGCCTATGGTTTGAATGCGTTCGAGGTTGCGGCTATCTCGGGTTACATCGGGCTTGCGCTTGGGACGGGGCTCACACTGGTCGGATTGGCTGCGTTGGCGGTCCATCCCCACGCCGTGATCGGCTATCTGCCATATGGTCCTATGACTGTGCGTGTCGTCGCGGGCGGTCTCTTTGCTGTGTCCGTTGCGTTGATTGTCTGGATGTCCTTTGCCGACAGGCGGTTGACTGTGATGGGCTATCAGCTGCGCATGCCGCCGCCGCGCGATTTGGGCGGGCAGGTGATCGTAGTGCTCCTCGATATTGCCAGCGCCTCGTTTGCCTTGTGGATCCTGCTGCCTGCGGGCAAGCCGGATTTCGCAACCTTTGTCGCGATTTATTCGACGGCCATGATGGTCGGCGTCCTAAGCCACGTGCCCGGCGGGGTGGGGGTGTTCGAAACGGTTGTGATCGGCACGCTGCCCGCCGACGTTCCTGTGGGGGATGCCGCCGCCGCGCTACTGCTGTTCCGCTTGATCTACTATCTCGTCCCCTTTGCAATTGGCTTTTTGATTGTCGCCTTGAACGAAGCGCGCGTGGCTGGCGGCTGGGTGGGCCGCTTGCTGTCCCGCCTGCCAGCGCCGATGCAGCCCGCGCTGTCGACCTTGCACGGGCTCGTGCCGTCGCTGACGGGGTTGGTGGCCTTTGGATACGGGATTTATCTGCTCGCGATTACCATGATCCCGTCCGTGCGGACCGACGCAATGGCCGAAGGCGATCTGATCTCCACACTGCTCCGCGAGGGCGGCACGCTCGCTTCTGCCGTGGCAGGGGTTACGCTCCTGATCATCGCGCACGGCCTCGCGCGGCGGGTGTCTTCGGCCTATTGGCTGGCGATTGTGACACTCTTGGGCGGCGCTGCGGGGGCGCTGCTGGACGGTGGCAACTGGCCAAGTGCGCTCGTCCTCTCGCTTGGCGTCTTGGCGCTGTTGCCCCTGCACAAGTCCTTTGACCGCCACGGCCCGCTGACCCAAGGCGTCTTTGGCCCGCGTTGGTTCCTGATGATGACGGCGGTGGTCTGTGCCACGGCGGCTTTTGCCTACTATGTGAACCGCACGGTGCCCTATACCACCGATCTCTGGGTCGAATTTGCGCCGGATTCTGACACGCCTCGGGCGCTGCGATCTGGGCTGGCGGCGTCGGCAATGCTGCTTTTCTTCTGTTTGTTCTTGGCTTTGCGCCCCACACAGCAGCGCAGCGGCTCGGCACCAGACCCGATGGCCCGCGCGGCCGCCATCTTGCAGCAGACCCAAGATCCCGCAGGCTGGCTGGCCCTGACCGGAGACAAAAAGCTGCTCTTTTCCGAGCAGAACGATGCCTTTTTGATGTATGCGGTGTATCGCGGGCGCTGGGTGGCCTTTGGTGATCCGATTGGCAACCCAGAGCGGTTTGCAAGCCTTGGGGCGCAGTTCATTGATCAGGCGGCGCGGGCCAATGCCCGACCAGTGCTGTATGGCGTCAGTCAGGCGCATTTGCCGATCTGGACCGATCTGGGCTTTGGTATGAACCGGATCGGGGACGAGGCCATCGTGAACCTGAAGGGTCGCGGCACAACACCCCCGACTGACCTGACCTTCGAGGTCCTGCATCCGCCGCACAACCACGTTTTCACAGAGCTCAAAGAGGTGTCTGATGCGTGGCTTCACGGTGCCTCTGGGCAGGACAAAAAATTCTCGGTCGGGCTGTTCGCACCCGAGTATTTGTCGAATTTCGAGATTGCGGTGCTGCGCCGCGCAGGCCAGATCGTGGCGTTTGCCAACCTGCTGCCGGCCAATAACGGCCAGACCCAAGGCGTCGATTTGCTGCGATATCGCCCCGAAGAAGGGGCAGAGATCATCGGCACCCTGCTGTCACATTCTATGGCCTATGCAGCCGAGACGGGCGCGCAGTATTTCAGTTTGGGCATCGCGCCGCTTGCAGGTCTGTCGGACAAAACAGTGGGCCGGACATGGAACCAGTTTGGCCGCTTGATCTATCGTCACGGCGGCGCGTTCGACAGTTTCGAAGCGTTGCGCACTTTCAAGCAGTGGTTCGACCCCGAATGGCACCCGCGCTATGTCGCGCTGCCACCAAACGTCTCGCCTTTGGTGATCATGAGCGACATGGCATCCTTGGTGTCCGGGTTGCCTCGGCGTCAGCGGTTGCGCCAATCAAAGACCTCGTGATCTGATTCCCGCAGGGGATCGTTGTCCTATTCTTTCAAAATGATCGCGTTTGGCGCACCGCTCCCAAGCGGCTCGAAACACCTGATATCCCCCGAATGATATAGGAAAATTCCACGAAATCGGGCCCTAAACTTCAGGTCTATATCCGTTCTTGACGTAAAATCTAACATTCCGACGATTATCAACCTGCCTGTTTTTCGGTCATCTTTGGGTCAATCTCAGACGCACTAACGGAGCACGACGATGTCCTCGAACGACCTGTACAGCTTTACCTTCGACAACACTGGCGCCATCACAGCCGTATTCGAAGTCTCTCATAATGGCACACTTGAGGCTGAGGGGATCGATTGGGACGAGACCTACAGCCTGCTTGATGGCTATGTGGTCAAGACCGAAACCGAAAACGGCCAGACCGAGTACGAAATCTACGAAGAGGACGCGACTACCGGCTACTGGCGCGAGATCGCAGAAGGCTACGGCACCGTCGACAGCACCACATTGGCGCAGATCGTGGCGGCCGGCACGACGTCTTCCAGTTCTGACGACGACGATGGCTCTGACGACGACCACGACGGGTCGGGCGACGATCACGGTGGCCTTTCGGGTGATTTGTACAGCTTTGTGCTGGATGCAACAGGCACGTCTGTGACTGCAGTTTACGAGGTCGAAGACGACGGCTCCCTTGAGCAGGAAACCATCGACGCAAACGAAACCTATACCGTTTCGGGCGACTACGTGGTCGAGGTTGAGACCTATTCCTATGGGACCGAATGGAGTGTCTATCAGCTAGATGCCACCACTGGCTATTACGCCGAGGTTGCAGAAGGCGAGGGCACACCTGACCTGACCGACATTGACGCTCTTGTCGCGGCCTACGTGCCTGGTTCCTACACGCGCTACCACGACGACGACAGCTATGACGGGTCGGACGACCGCGACGACTTTGAGGGCAACTCGGACGACAACCGTTTCGTCGGAAACGGCGGCCACGACCGGATGCGCGGCAATGGCGGCAACGATGACATGGACGGTGGCCGTGGCAAAGACCGTCTCTTTGGCGGTGCGGGCGACGACACGATCTCTGGTGGAGAGGGCCGCGACATGATCAAAGGCGGCGCGGGCAATGACAGCCTTGCGGGCGAGGCTGGCAATGACCGCCTGTTCGGCAACGGTGGAAATGACACGCTGGACGGCGGCGATGGCAAAGACCGCCTGAAGGGCGGCGCCGGCAATGACGTCTTGGATGGCGGTGCGGATAACGACCGTCTGTTCGGGAACGCGGGCGATGACACTCTGACCGGCGGTGCGGGCGAAGATCGCTTTATCTTCAAAGACGCCGATGGCGCTGACACCATTTCGGACTTCGAGATCGGCGTGGACCTGATCAAGATCGATACGGAACTGGAAGAGACTTTCGCGGATATCACGATCACAGACAGCGGTGCGGATGCGCTCGTGACCTACTCGGGGGGCAGCATCACGCTAACCGACGTTGATGCCACTCTGCTGACGGCGGACAGCTTCGACTTCTGATCGGGCCGCGATCCTGAAATCCAAAAGAGGCTCCTTCGGGGGCCTCTTGCGTTTTGTCGCATGGGGGTGCATGCCTCGGGCACTGTACCTTATTGAAAGACTCGGCAACTCAGCTGGCGCAGTTCAGGAGCGTACCCATGGTTCAAATTCGAAACGGTTTTCTGGCCTGCGTTCTGTCGGGGATGGCTGCGCTACCCGTCGGGGCGGCTGGGCCCTTGGATACGGTCGAGGCGCTGGGAGAATCTCTGTTCTTTGACACCAACCTCTCTGCGAACCGGACACAGGCTTGCGCGACCTGCCACGATCCCGAGAGCGGGTTCGCCGATCCGCGCGGAATGGCATCCATCGGGGATGATGGGGCGTCATTCGGGGACCGCAACGCCCCCACGCTGACCTATGCCGCCCTGACGCCAGAGTTCGGGCGCAACAAGGATGGACGCTGGCATGGTGGCCAATTCTGGGAGGGACGCGCCGCGCGGCTCGAGGATCAGGCGGGCGGACCGCCCCTGAACCCGATCGAGATGGGGATGCCGGACAAAGCGTCTGTGGTGGACCGCCTGAAAGAGAACGAAAGCTACGTTGCGGCCTTTGGATCGCTGTACGGCGAAGGGACGCTGGATGATGCCGACGCTGGCTTTGCAGCCATGACCGCTGCACTCGCCGCATTCGAACGCACGGGCCAGTTTCAGACGTTTGACAGCAAGTACGACCGCTACCTGCGCGGCGATGCAAAGCTGACATCCGAAGAGTTGTTGGGCGAGACGCTGTTCTTTTCCCAGCAGTTCACCAACTGCAACATGTGCCATCAGCTCAATGAACGGCCTGGGGCAGAGGGCGAGACCTTTACCAACTACCAGTTCTTTAACATTGGCGTTCCGCGGAATCCTGACCTTCGGGCGCTGAACGGGATCGGGATGGATGTCTTGGACGCGGGCTTGGGCGCGCACCCCAAACTGAAGGAAGACGGCCACCGCGGGAAGTTCAAAGTACCCACTCTGCGCAATGTCGCTGTGACGGCTCCTTACATGCACAACGGAGTGTTCGAGGACCTGCGCACGGTCGTTCTGTTTTACAATAAATACAACTCTGTGTCCGAAGCCCGTCAGATCAACACAGAGACCGGAGAGCCATTTGGCCCGCCGCCCGTGCCGGAAACGTTGGCCGAGGTGGAGTTGACCGAAGGACCGGCTCTTAAGGATCGCGAGATCGACGCGATTGTTGCGTTCCTCAAAACTTTGACCGACGCGCGGTACGAGCATTTGCTGGCCGACTAGGCGCAGCGCTTACGCATTTAGCGCGGCGATGTCGTCTGCATGCAGCGTGATGGCTTCGAGGCCTTTGGGCGTGACGATGTAGCGCCCGCGTTCAGGCCGCTCAAACCAGCCATAGTGATCGGCCCGCAGGATTTTGCCCGCTGTCGTCACCCCTGTGGCGCGGGCGATCTCGGCGGGTGGGCAAGGGTCTTTGCCGGCCATGTAGACCAGACAGCGCAAGGCATCCTGCCGATACGCTGTCATGCGTTTGGTGCCCGTTGTGCCGCCCTTGTTCGGGTCGCCCACGCGGCGCTCGAATTCGCGCAGCAGACGGCCAAGCCGCTTGGTGTTTTTGCGCGGCGTATAATCCTCGGGGTCCAAATGAGCGGTGACGCTGCATTTTTTCACGTCGACGGCCAGCAGCCCCAGCCCTAAACGGCGGCACAGACGCGTGATGTCTTTGTATCGTAGTTTCCACCCGCGATCGCTGGACACAGGCACTGCCAGATATACCGTGTCGCTCACAGTCTGACGCTCGACCCCCTGAAAGATCAGAGCGAGCGAAAAAGTCGTTTTCAGCTCCACGATCACAGGCGGCTCTTCGCCGCGCACGGCCATGACATCGCAGGCTCCGATCTCGGCTTTGACGGTGTAGCCTTGGCCTTCGAGATAGTTTTTGACAGGTTCATAAAGGTCGGCTTCGCGCATGGGGCCGAGGTAACAGCGCATCTGCAGGATCGTCAACGTCGCACGCAAAAGACACTGAGCGGACGCGCCGGCCTGTGATACCCTGGGGTTGTATATTGCCAGAGGGAAAGCGCGATGCGCGTTACGCAGGTACTGATCGGCACGACCAAAGGGGCTTTCTTGTTGCATGGGTCGGTGGACCCCGATGGATGGACCGTCTCGGGCCCACATTGCGATGGGTGGCCCATTCATCATGTCATTGGCGATCCTGAAACAGGGCATCTGTGGGCGGGGGGCGGCGGCGATTGGTCCGGCGCTGGTGTCTGGCGTTCGACCGATGGGGGCCAGACATGGACGCTGGCAAGGCTGACCAAAGGCATGATGGATGACTGGGCCGAAAATGACCCTGATTTCGCGCAGATGGTCGGCTGGACTTCCGAGCCGACGCCCTTTGGCGAGGAATTTTCGCAAGTCTGGTCCATGGCGGTCGCGCACGGCGTTGTCTATGCGGGAACGAAGCCTGCGGGACTGTTGGCCAGCCATGATGGCGGTGTCACTTGGCAGAAGGTGTCAGGGCTGACCGATCACCCATCACGTCCCGATTGGAATGGTGGCGCTTCGGGGCTCATTTTGCACAGCATCGTCCCAAGCCCGGACGACCCCCGGAAAATGTGGGTGGGCATCTCTGCCGCTGGGGTCTTTGCTACCGAAGATGGCGGCGCGACATGGGAGCGGCGCAACCGGTTGGCCAATGCAGCGGCCTGCACCCATCACCACCATCCCGCGGCTCCTAAGGATGGTGAAACAGGCCACTGTGTGCACAACATTGCTCATGGTGCGGGGCAGGGGGACCTGCTGTACCAACAGAACCACCACGGTGTCTGGCGCTCTGTTGATGGTGGCCGCAGTTGGGAGGATGTGACCGATGGCTTGCCCTCGACCTTTGGCTTTCCGATTGGGGCGCATCCCCGCGATCCGCAGACGGCATGGACGATCCCCTTGAACGGTGACACGCAGGGTCGGTTCCCGCCTAACGCTGCCGCTGCTGTGTGGCGCACGCGCGATGGTGGGCAAAGCTGGCACGCCATGCGCCAAGGACTTCCACAAACCGCCTGCTTTTTTACGGTGCTGCGGCAGGCCATGGCGGTGGATCCTGCCAGTCCGGCAGGGGTGTATTTCGGCACCAACAGCGGATCGGTCTTTGCCAGCTTTGACGAAGGGGACAACTGGCACGAGATAGCCCGCCACCTGCCCACCATTCAATCTGTCGAGGTGCTGGGGCCCTAGGCTGGGGCCATCTCTTCTGCGACGACCTGCGCAACCGAGGGGCGTTCACTGCAGCGCGCCACCCAGTCGCGAATGCGGGCATTGTCGGGCACCATATGCGGCATCCATTGGAACGGGCTGGCGCATAGCAAATCCGCCGCAGAATAGTGCTTACCAAGCAGATACGGTCCCTTCTGAAGCGCACGGTCGAGGCTGGCGATGACATCGTCAAAACTGCCATAGGCCCTGATCAACTCAGGCGTGGCCTGATCCAGCATAGTCATGATGAAAACCGGCTCCATCACCCCTTGGTAATAGGACAGCCAAGCGAGATAGGCTCCGCGTCCCGGTTCGCCGACCTTTGGCGCCAGTCCGGCGTCGGGGTATTTGTCCGTCAAGTACAGCACGATGGCTCCGCGTTCGCGCAAATGTTCGGCGCCGTCGACCAGATAGGGCACGCGGCCTTCGGGGTGGGGGTTCTTGGGATCGGGCCCCCCCGATCCATCGGGGCGCCGGACGGTGACGGTCTGCACGTCGATCGTCGGGTCCAACTCGCGTACAAGTGCCAGAATGGACGAAGAGCGCGACATCGGGGCGTGGTAGAGCGTGGTCATGGGATTGTGTCCTTTCGGTTGTAATAGGACTCTTCTAATCTGGCCCTGCTGACAATTCCTGTCAGGAGGATGCCATGGCCCGTACAGATCGTTTGATGCGTTTGATGGATGCGCTGCGCCGCACACGCGGGCCTGTCACTGCACAGCAATTGGCTCAGGAAACGGGTGTTTCTAACCGCCAACTCTATCGTGATATTGCCACGCTGCGCGCAGGCGGTGCACTGATCGACGGCGAGGCGGGCTTGGGCTACACGCTGACCGAAGACAGCGCTTTGCCGCCTCAAAGCTTTAGCCGGCTCGAGATTGAGGCACTGGTGCTGGCGCTGTCTGGGTTGGACCAACTGGCCGATCCGGCGCTGACGCGGGCGGGGCAGGACGCGATGGCACGTATCATTGCCACTCTGCCCGACCGTCAGGCGCGGCAGGCCATGAATACCGCCTTGCGCAGCTTTCGCCGCCCTGATGACCGCCCGCCCGTGACTATCGACATGACCCTGCTGCGCGAGGCGATCTGGGAAGAGCACAGCGTCACCTTTCACTACACCGACCTGAAGGGGCGCGGCACCGATCGCGAAGTCTGGCCGCTGGCGCTGTCCTATGGCGAGGGCCATCTGATGCTACTGGGGCATTGCCGGACCCGTATGGATTTTAGGCTGTTTCACGTCCCCAAGATGCAAGATTTGGCGACAGGCACCGAAAGCTTTCGCCCGAGGCGCGTCGCACTTGTCCGCGAATTTGCGCAGACACGGGGTAAACTGCCAGAAGTTCGAAGCTGATCACATCCGTGTGTCCCAACGCTCGCAGGCTCGTACCTCGCGGCCCGCAGGCGTAAGCGTTTGGGCGTGGGCCCCGTCTGGTCTGCTCTGTTGGGGTGCCGCAGATGCACTTTGTCATATTCATCAACGGCGCCGTGCTCATCTTCTTTGGTGGGGCGATGGGGCTGGATGCGATCCTTTTTCAATCGACAAACCGGATCTTCTTGCTGGGTGGCCTTCTGACAGCCTTTGCGGGCAGCATGCTGACCCTCGCGGCTCGCCAATCGCAGGTGCAGATGGCGCGGCTGGATGCCTTTGTCATGACGTCGTCTGTGTGGATGACAGCGGCTGTCGCAGGCGGAGTGCCCCTATTCCTGTGGGGTATGACCCCAGCAGACGCATTCTTTGAGGCGATGTCGGGGATCACCACCACAGGCTCTACCGTGATGAGCGGGCTCGATAAGACACCCCGTGGGATTATCTTCTGGAGGGCCATGCTTCAGGCGGTCGGAGGCGTCGGCTTTGTCGTAACTGCGATTGCGGTTATGCCGGTGCTCAAGGTTGGTGGCATGCAGCTGTTTCGCACCGAAAGCTCTGACAAAGGTGACAAGGAGATGCGAAACGCGGCCATGTTCGCGGCGGCCACGTTGCGGGTTTATCTGGCGCTGATCACGCTTTGCGCTCTGTTATATCTGGCGGGGGGCATGTCGCTTTTCGATGCGATCACCCATGCGATGACCACGCTGTCGACGGGGGGATACTCTGGCTATGACGCGTCTTTCGGTCATTTTCAGAGCCCATTTCTGCAGTGGACCTGCACCGGATTTATGTTGCTCGGGGCGTTGCCTTTTGCGTGGTATATCCGCGTGGTGAACCGGCGCGTGTTCCGCAACGATCAGGTCAGTGCAATGCTCTGGTGTTTGGCGATTGTCATCCTGCTCCTGACGGCGCGGTTGATCGCGACCTCCCACCATGCCCCGCTCGAGGCGCTGCGGCTTGTGGCCTTCAACGTCGTTTCTGTGGTGACAACGACGGGTTACGCAACAGCGGACTATACGGGGTGGGGGCCGCTCTTTGTTACGGCGTTTTTCTTCCTGACCGCAGTCGGTGGGTGTACCGGATCGACCGCCGGAGGGGGCAAAGCGATGCGCTGGCTGCTGGCTTGGCGCGCCGTGGTGGCCAAGGTCACGAACCTACAGTCCAAGCACCGCGTCACCCGCATTAAGTTTCAGGGGCAAGCCGTTGAAGAAGATGTGTTAAATGGCGTTGTTGTCTTCTTGGTGTTCTATTTTGCGACGTTCCTTATGTTGACCATCGTACTGGCGTTGTTGGGACTGGATTTGGAGACTGCAACAAGCGGCGCCCTGACCGCTTTGGCGAATGTGGGGCCCGGGGTTGGGTCCCTCATCGGACCGGCTGGAAACTTCGCCGCGCTTAGTGATGCGGTGAAGACTGTTCTTGCGTTCGGAATGTATCTGGGACGGCTGGAGATGCTGACGGTTCTGGTCTTGTTCACTCCAGTGTTCTGGCGTGAATACGGGCTGCACTTGCGCCCGCCTCGCTGACACGGCGCGTAGGTTTCCATTTACAGACCAAGAGCCGCGGGCGTATCCTGTGCGCGACTGTTGCATCCCGTGCGGCAGTCAAGGTGCAAGCCCGTCGGCGAAGCAATGCGGGAGGAGAGGATCAATGACACCAACCGGATGGCGCAGCTTGTCAACATTGCGTCAATATCGGGATTGCGCGCATCAACCTTGCGCGCGGCCTGTGCCACATCCAAAGCTGCCGTAATACCGCTTATAAAACAGCAGGCCGTAGAGCTTGGCGAATATGGCACCTGCGCCAACGCCGCTGACTGGCGCGCATGCGCACCAAATTGTCGGTCGGATCCCAAGCGCGCATCGAAGCCATGTCGCTAAACCGCTCGGGGCAAAGCGCTGGAGCACCGAGGTCATCGTCTTTCTCTGCTCGGATCGTGCCAGTGACGGAATTGCGCAAATGGATGGCCGCTGGCGAGGGGGTTGGACAGCACCAGCGGCTGCCACCTAAATGCCGCTAAAGATACAGGGCGTGGCCGTCCGGCCGCGTTTGAACTCATTTTACATAGGTCTCTATGACACAGATTTCCGCGCGCTCGAATGTCAAAGGGATCGCTCTTATGACGCTCGGGATGTTTAGCTTCGGCTCTGCTGATACGATCGCCAAATTCATGACGGGCGGATACCACCCCATGCAGATCGCAGGCATACGGCAATCCGGCCTGCTGATCGGTGTCCTGCTTTTTGTGCTGCTCACGCGCACCAATCCGCTGCGTACCAAGAAACCAAAGCTGCAAGTGTTTCGCGGGCTTTGCGCGACCGTGTCGGGCGTGCTGTTCGTCGTTGGTCTGCGGTACATCCCCTTGACCGACGCCAGTTCGATCGCCTTTGTCGCGCCGTTCTTTGTGACGATCCTAGGGGCTGTCTTTTTGGGGGAATACGTCGGTGTGCGCCGAATTGTGGCGATCACGATGGGATTTGTCGGCACTTTGGTGATTATCCGGCCGGGCTTTGACAGTTTTCATCCAGCCTACCTCATCGTCGTATTCTCTGCCTTCCTGTTTGCCACGCGGCAGGTGGTGTCGCGCTCTTTGGCTGGGGTAGACTCCACTGTGACCACGGTTGCCTTTACTGCGATTACCAGCGTGTGCCTCTTGGCGGTGGTGCAGCCCTTTGTGTGGAAGCCTGTCGCCCAAGAAGACATCCTGCTTTTCGCCATCTATGCGGCGTGCAGCGGATTTGGCGAGCTTTTGGTGATCAAGGCGCTCGAGATTTCCCAAGCTGTGGTTGTGGCGCCCTTGCAGTACACCATGATTTTTTGGACGACGGGCTATGGCTACCTGATCTTTGGCAACCTGCCGGATATGTTCACGGTCATCGGCGCTGGCATCATTGTCGCCTCGGGGCTTTATACTTTGCTGCGCACCAAAGCGCGGGTGCCGCGTGTTGGACCGTTCTAAACTGAAAGCCTTGGTCGCCATTGTTCAGCGACCAAGGTAGTCGAGCGGGAAACGATCAGTGGGCTTTCTTGCCGAGCAGACCCATGACAAAGCCGACCAGCGGGATCAAAACCGCGCCGACCGCCAAGCCGATCAAACCGTCAAGGAAAGCCGTCACGAACCATTCCAACGCACCTTGGAACTGCACGACCATCTGCGAGAGGTTGACCGCAATGTGGTGGATGAAATCATAGGGGCCGTGGACGCCCAACTCGTGCAGACTGTGGACCAGAATAGAACCGCCCACCCAGATCATCGCTGCAGTGCCGACAACGATCAGAACGTGCATCAAGATGGGCATGGCGCGAACGATGAACCGGCCCACAGCGCGCGTTGCACCAAGCCGACCGTTCTTTGCCAACGACAGACCGACATCGTCCGCTTTGACGATCAGTGCCACGGCGCCGTAGACGACGATCGTGATCAGCAGCCCGGCGACGGCCAGTACGGCTGCCTTCATGATCAGGCTTTCCTCGGCTGGGACCGCAGACAGCACGATGGTCATGATCTCGGCCGATAGAATGAAATCCGTCTGGATTGCGCCTTTGACCTTGTCGTCTTCCATGGTCTTGCCGGCGGCCTTTTCCTTGATCGCGTCGGCTTGATCATGGTGCTTGGGGCTGATGGCGTGCCAGACTTTCTCTGTGCCCTCATACGCCAGATAGCAGCCGCCAATCATTAGCAGGGGGTAGACGAGCCACGGGGCAAAGATCGACAGCAGAAGCGCCGCAGGCAGCAAAAGCACCAGCTTGTTAAAGAGCGAACCCTTGGTGATTTTCCAGACGATGGGCAATTCGCGCTCTGGCTTGAAACCGTGCACGTATTTGGGGGTCACTGCGGCGTCGTCGATCACCGCACCTGCTGTCTTGGTCGAGGCTTTGACAGCCTGTCCCACCACGTCATCCACCGAGGCAGAGGCCACTTTGGCAATAGCTGCCACGTCATCCAGTAGGGCGATCAATCCGCTCATGAGGTTCTTCGAAGTCCTAAATCGTTATCTCTGGTGTATAGCCGAGCCGTCCGCAGCGGTCACGCCACCAGATTTGTCTGCGTCATGCTTTGCGCGTTCCGGCGCAGATAGCGGTGGGCCAGGGCGAGCTTGGTTTTGACCTGATCGGTTAGAATAAATGGATAGAGATCAGGAAGATCCAGCGCGCGGTTCACGTGGTTGATCGCGAGGGTCGCGTCTACCGCCATGCGGATGAGTGTGTCGGTATCACCAGAGGCATAGGCGTCAAACCCACTGTCAGGCCCGCCTTGGACATGGATGCCAGCCGCTTGGGCGCTGTCCAACAGATCGACCAGGTGCAAGAGATGCGCCGTGGTTTCAGCCCAGTCCTCGTGCGGGTGAGAGGTCGCGTAGCTGGTGATATGGGTTTGCCCTGCGGGGGCGGGGTTCTCGTAGTGGACTTTCAGTGCTTCGCCGTAGTCGGCGCGTTCGTCACCGAACAGATCGCGGAACTCGGTCAGGAACTGCTGATCTTCGGACAGGCGCAGGAACAGGAAGTGCGCCATCTCGTGGCGCATGTGGCCGACCATGGTTCGGTACAGCTCGCCTAAAGCTGCGCGGCGGCGGGCCAGAATGACAGGGCTTGCCTCGGTGACGTTGATGGTGATCTCGCCATCCGCGTGGCCCATGATCACGTTTTCTTTGCCCTCTGTCGTCTTTTCGCCAAGCAATTGGAAGACGGGCCGAGCGCCAGAGTCGGAGGCATCGAACCAACCCCAGCGGCCCAAATTCGCCAGCATCCAGCGTTTGGCGGCCTCGGTCTGGGCCCACAGACTGACATTTTTCGGCAGTTCAATGTCCGGCACGGTCTCGGTCATCGCGCAGGATCGGCAGAATTTCCCATCAGTCGCAGCCCAGTTGCAGTTGATCTGTTCGCGGTTTGCACAGACCGGCGCGTTGGTGGTCATCACCTGCGCTTCGGGGTCAAACACGAGCGTCTGCCCACAGGTGCAGGCGAGATTGTCGAAATAGACGCGGCGGGAGCAGGCGGGGCAGTGGAAAATTTGCATGTCAAAACTCAGGGAGAGAAGGTGTATCCGGCTCAACCTATAGCAGGTCGCTCTGGTTCCGCATGCCCTTAGTTTTCGACAAGAGGATGAAGTCAGCCGGCGCATCGCAAAAATGCGCCGGCTGTGTCGATTAGTTCAGCGCTTTGTCGGTGATCGCGTGGGTCCACGCGCCTTCGGGCTCTTTGGTGATCACGGGGTCAGAACCGCCGCCCATCAGAGTCTCGACGGTGCGGGTGTAATCCGCCTCGTCCAGAGCGCCGTTCGAACCTGCGGTCAGCTTCGCCACTTCGCCCATCATGCGGACCTGATGGCTTAGGGTCTGCGCGCCGGTTTCATCGTATTCCAGCACGATTTCGGCGGCCGCTTCGGGGTTCTCTTCGGCCCATTTCCAGCCCTTCATCGAGGCGGCCACGAAGCGCACCATCTTGTCCTCGAACGCGGGGTCGCCAAGGTTCTCTTCCAGAACGTACAGGCCGTCTTCCAGTGTCGCGACGCCCTCGTCCTCGTACTTGAAGGTGATCAGGTCATCCTCGGAGATGCCCGCATCGATGACCTGCCAGTATTCGTTATAGGTCATGGTCGAGATACACGCCGCCTGACCCTGCAGCAGAGGATCGACGTTGAAGCCTTGCTTCAGGACTTCGACGCCCTCTTCGCCGCCATCGGTCGGGATCTCCAGCTTCGACATCCACGACAGGAATGGGTACTCGTTGCCAAAGAACCAGACGCCAAGTGTCTTGCCGGGGAAATCCTCGGGCGAGGCGACGCCGTTCTCTTTCAGACAGGTCAGCATCATGCCCGACGATTTGAAGGGCTGCGCGATGTTCACGATCGGCGCGCCGTTTTCGCGGGCCGCGAGAGCTGAGGGCATCCAGTCCACCATCACGTCCGCGCCGCCACCCAGCAGCACCTGAACGGGGGCAATGTCGGGGCCGCCCGCTTTGATTTCGACGTCCAGATCGGCCTCTTCGTAGTAGCCGTTTTCCAGCGCCACGTAGTAGCCTGCGAACTGCGCCTGCGTGACCCACTTCAGTTGCAGGGTGACATCATCGGCGGCAAACGCGCCGGTGGCCATCGCGGCCAGAGATACAGCACTGGTCAGTAGAGTTTTCATGTGAACAACCTCCGAGTTGTGGTGCCGGATTTCCGGCTTTTTGTGACGGGATTACCCGCGTTGGGACGGGTGCCAGAAAGTCACCCGTTGTTCGATGTAGGACACGAGCCCATAGAGCGCGGAACCTGCAATCGCAGCTACCGTGATTTCGGCCCAGACCATGTCCAGATTCAAGCGCCCGACCTCGGTCGAGATGCGAAAGCCCATGCCCTTGATCGGAGAGCCGAAAAACTCGGCAACAATGGCTCCGATCAGCGCCAGGGTGGTCGCGATTTTCAGACCGTTAAAGATGAACGGCATGGCGGTGGGGATGCGCAGCTTGGCCAGCGTCTGGACGTAGGACGCATTGTAGGTCCGCATCAAATCGCGCTGCATGTTATCGCTGGCTTGCAGGCCTGCAACGGTGTTCACCAGCATGGGGAAGAACACCATGATCACAACGACGGCGGCTTTGGACTGCCAGTCGAAGCCGAACCACATCACAAGGATCGGTGCGACGCCCACGATGGGCAGGGCGGCGACGAAGTTCCCGATGGGCAGCAGGCCCCGCTGCAGAAACGGCGAGCGGTCGATGATGATCGCAGTAACGAACGCCGCGCCGCAGCCGATGATATAGCCACTGAACGCGCCCTTGATGATGGTCTGGACGAAATCCTCCCACAGGGTCGGGATTTCGCTGGCAAAGGTCAGCGCGATGTCCGTGGGCGGGGGTAGGATCACGGGGCTGACCCCGAATAGGCGCACGGTCAGCTCCCACAGCAGCAGAAGGGTGATGCCGAACAGGATCGGCACGAACCACGCGGTTTTGGTGCTGCGGGCAAGGCGGGTGTTCAGCCACCACAGGCCGATCCACACCAAAAGGATAATCGCGATCTTCATGCGGCCATCCCCATTTTGCGCAGGGTGATCTTTTCGATCACGCCGACGATGATGACGAGGCTCGCCGCCAGTAGGGCGGCCGCAAACAGCGCCGACCATATCTGCACGGTTTGCCCGTAATACGACCCACTCAACAGACGCGCGCCAAGACCACGGGTCGCCCCAGAGGGCAGCTCGGCCACGATGGTGCCAACCAAGGATGCCGCCACACCCACTTTGAGCGAAGCAAACAGATAGGGCATCGAAGAGGGCAGGCGCAGTTTCCAGAAAGTCTGGTTGTCCGAGGCGCTATAGGTCCGCATCAGGTCCAGCTGCATGGCATCGGGCGCACGTAGGCCTTTGACCATGCCGACCGCGACGGGGAAAAAGCTGAGGTAGGCGGCGATGATGGACTTCGGGATCAGCCCCGAGATGCCCATACTGTTCAGAACCACAATGATCATGGGCGCAATGGCAAGGATCGGGATGGTTTGGGACGCAATTGCCCAAGGCATCACCCCCAGCTCCATCGCGCGGTTATGGGTGATGCCGATGGCCAGCAGAATGCCCGCCGTGGTGCCAATCGCGAAGCCCAGCAGGGTCGCGGACAGGGTGACCCAGCCGTGGAACACCAGACTACGTTTCGACGTGATCTTTTTCTGGGCCGTGGTGGCCCAGAGTTCTGCGGCCACCTGATGGGGCGCGGGCAGGACGGGGCGCTCTTGGTTCAGGGTGTCGCGGACAACTTCGCTGAAGGTGACCTCGGTGCCCGCACGGTTCGCTTGGGCATAGGTCCAAGCTGCGTTCATCTTGATCGCGGCGGCATACCAGACTGCCACGATGACCAAGAGCACGGTCAGGATGGGCAGGATATTCCTCATGTGTTGTGCCCCTCGCGCAGACCTTCGCGGACGCGGTGGGCGATCTCGATGAATTCGGGCGTATCGCGGATTTCGAGGGGGCGCTCACGGGGCAAGGGGCTCTCGATCACGTCGGTGATACGGCCGGGGCGGGGGGACATGACCACGATCTTGGTGGACAGATACACCGCTTCGGGGATCGAGTGGGTGACGAAACAGATCGTCTTGCCGGTACGGTCCCACAGCTTTAGAAGTTCCTCGTTCAGCTTGTCGCGGACGATTTCATCCAGCGCGCCAAAGGGTTCGTCCATCAGCAGGATATCCGCGTCAAACGCCAAGGCCCGCGCGATCGAGGCGCGCTGCTGCATCCCGCCAGACAGCTGCCACGGGAATTTCTTGCCGAAACCGGACAGGTCCACCAGATCGAGCACGCGCTTAACCCGTTCGTCCATCTCGGCCTTGGGGTAGCCCATGATTTCCAAAGGCAGCTTGATGTTCTTCTCAATCGTGCGCCACGGATAGAGCCCTGCGGCCTGAAACACATAGCCGTACGACCGCGCCTTGCGCGCCTCGTCCGGCGACAGCCCGTTGACGGTCAGCGATCCGCCTGTAGGTGTTTCCAGTGCTGCAATACAGCGCAGCAGAGTGGTCTTGCCGCAACCTGACGGGCCGATAAAGGACACGAAGTCTCCTTTGTCGATCTGCAGGTTCACGTCTTTGAGGGCGTGGACGGGTGCGTCTTTGGTCTGGAAGGTCAGGTCGACCCCCGACGCATCAATCACTGGCTTTTTCATAAGGTCTTCTTTGCTGGCAATTTTATTGGGGGCAGGCGCGGGGCCCGCCCCAAACGGGCTTTATACGCCAGTGGCCGGAATGCCGCTACGCTCGACGGGGCGGGGCGCGGTCAGTTCCTTCCACTTGGACAGGGCTTTGTTGACGGTCGCATTGGGATCGCGTGCAACGAATTCACCATGCCCTTCTTTCGCTTTCAAGTCGCCCTTGTCGACAGCAACATAACCGCGGGTCAGCACGTAACGAGGCAGGGCCGAGACCTCGACGCCTTCGAACACGTTGTAATCAATGGCAGAAGCCTGTTTGTCCGCGCTGATAGTTTTCTTCATCGAAGGATCCATGACCACGATATCTGCGTCCGATCCCACCAGAATAGCGCCCTTCTTTGGGTAACAATTCAGGATTTTCGCGATGTTGGTCGAGGTGACGGCCACAAATTCGTTCATCGTGATGCGGCCGGTGTCCACGCCATACGTCCAAAGCACGGGCAGACGGTCTTCGAGCCCGCCTGTGCCGTTCGGGATCTTCGAGAAATCGCCCACGCCGTAGCGTTTCTGATCCGTGGTAAAGGCGCAGTGGTCGGTTGCCACACAGGACAGAGTGCCCGACGCCAGACCGGCCCAAAGGCTGTCCTGATGCTGTTTGTTGCGGAAGGGCGGCGACATCACGCGGCGGGCGGCGTGGTCCCAGTCTTCGTTGAAGTACTCGCTTTCATCCAGAACAAGGTGCTGGATCAGCGGCTCGCCCCAAACGCGCTTGCCCTGCATCTTCGCGCGGCGAATGGCCTCGTGC
Organism: Donghicola eburneus; assembly: GCF_900115865.1. Taxonomy (GTDB): domain Bacteria; phylum Pseudomonadota; class Alphaproteobacteria; order Rhodobacterales; family Rhodobacteraceae; genus Donghicola; species Donghicola eburneus. The sequence continues at coordinate 153,455 of NZ_FOXY01000001.1, forward strand.
GCCTCTTCGCAAGAGGTGTGGACCACATAGAGCGGCGCCCCCGCCATATCCGCGATCATAATGGCGCGGTTGGTGGCCTCGCCTTCGACTTGCGTGGGGCGCGAGTAGGCGTGTCCCTCGGGGCCTGTGTTGCCCTCGGCCAGCAGCTTGGCGGTCAGCTCGGCAACCACATCGCCATTTTCCGCATGGACGAGCGGTGTCGCCCCCAGCTCCGCGCAGCGGCTGAAGCTGGCGTAAAGCTCGTCATCGTTGACCATCAGCGCACCTTTGTAGGCGAGGAAGTGCTTGAAGGTGTTGATGCCCTTTTCGGTGACGGCCTTCATTTCGTCAAAGACCTGTTCGCTCCACCATGTGATCGCCATGTGGTAGCTGTAATCACAAGAGGCCTGCGCCGACTTGTTGTCCCAGACTTGCAATGCGTCCAGCAGGCTCTGACCGGGAGAGGGCAGGGCGAAATCGACAACCATCGTGGTGCCGCCCGCCAGTGCAGCACGGGTGCCGCTGGCGAAGTCGTCCGCCGAATAGGTGCCCATGAACGGCATCTCTAGGTGGGTGTGGGGGTCGATCCCGCCGGGCATGACATAGCAGCCGGCTGCGTCCAGAACCTCGTCCCCGCTCAGTTCGGGGCCAATCTCGATGATCTTGCCCCCGTCGATTTTCACATCTGCCTTGTAGGTCAGATCGGCGGTGACAACGGTGCCGCCCTTGATGACTGTGGTCATTGGTATCTCCCTGTTCTGGATTGGGCGCGGGCAGACCTGTCCGCACCCATCCAGTGCAGAGAGATCAGCCCAATTCGCCGGTAACGTATTGGGCGCGACCAAAGCCAAAGCTCCAGTCGGCCTGAGTGTTCTCGAAGATCGAGATCATAAGGTCTTTCGGATCGAGCCCGCAGACATCTTGCAGCTTGGCCGCGAGCTTGTCGAAAAAGGCCAGCTTGGCCTCTTGCGAACGGGGCGAGGTAAAGACCTGCACCAGAATTTGCTCGGACGGGTCCCGTTCGAAGCCAAGTCCCGTGTCCTCTAGGATCATCTGATCGGGCTTGTGCTCTGTCACGATCTGGTAGCGGTCGCGCTGAGGGACCCCAAAGACGTCGACCACCACCTCGTGTGCCGCATCCAGCAGGGTGCGGGTGGCTTCGGGTGTGCGGCCTTCTTGAACATAAAAGCGGATAAGAGGCATGATCGCTCCTTTCGGTCGAAAACTGGTCACTGTGCGCCGCGCGGGTTTGATGCGCGGCGCTTCCTGACCAGAGATAAGACTTCGGGGCTCTCATAAAACGCTCAATGTTGCAGTGTGGTCTTGCAGAATTTCCTGTACGAGTTGGGGTATCTCACTCTTGGATTTGCGCAGTTTCCAGTGCGGCGTGCAGCAAGACGTCGGTTCCGGCGGCCGCCCATTCCGGGCTGATCTCTTCGGCCTCGTTGTGGGACAGGCCGTCCACGCAGGGGCACATGATCATCGCGGTCGGGGCGACATCGTTGATCCAGCAGGCGTCGTGACCCGCACCGGACACGATGTCCATGTGCGAATACCCCAGCGTTTCTGCCGCGTTACGGATCGACGTGACCAACCCTTCGTCAAAGGCGGGCGGGTCGAACTGACCGACCACCTCGGTCTCTAGGCCGACGCCAATCTCTTCGCACAGCTTCGGCGCCTTCTCGTAGAACTCATCAAGCATCGCGTCGATGATCTCTGGCAGGTGCGAGCGCAGATCGACGGTAAAAACCACCTTGCCTGGGATGATGTTGCGCGAGTTCGGGTAAACGTCGATATGCCCGATCGCACCAACGGCGTTGGGCTGGTGCTTCATGGCGATCTCGTGCACCAACTCGGTGATGCGCGCCAATCCGCGCCCTGCATTCTTGCGCATGGGCATGGGGGTGGAGCCTGTGTGGCTTTCTTTGCCCGTCACGGTGCACTGGACCCAGCGAAGGCCCTGACCGTGGGTAACAACGCCGATATCCTTGCCCTCAGCCTCCAGAATGGGGCCCTGTTCGATATGCAGCTCCAGCATGGCGTGCATCTTGCGAGCGCCAACGGGCTCGTCGCCCTTCCAACCAATACGCTCCAGCTCGTCGCCAAAGCGTTTGCCCTTGGCGTCCACGCGGTCATAGGCCCAGTCCTGCGTGTGAATGCCTGCGAAAACGCCAGACGCCAGCATAGCAGGGGCAAAGCGTGTGCCTTCTTCGTTCGACCAGTTGGCGATGACGATCGGGTGCTTGGTCTTGATGTCCAGATCGTTCATGGTCCGGACCGCCTCTAGCGCGCCCAAAACCCCCAGAACGCCGTCATACTTCCCGCCCGTGGGCTGGGTATCCAAGTGGCTGCCCATATAGACGGGCAGAGCGTCGGGATCGGTGCCCTCGCGGGTCATGAACATGTTGCCCATGGTGTCCACGCCCATGGTCATGCCCTCGGCCTCGCACCACTTCTGGAAAAGGGCGCGGCCCTCGGCATCCTCGTCAGTGAGGGTCTGGCGGTTGTTGCCCCCCGCAATTCCGGGGCCGATTTTGGCCATCTCCATCAGGCTGTCCCACAGCCGTTCTTTGTTGATCTTCAGGTTCTCTCCGGCGGCAACCATCGGTGGTATCCTTTTCGTTCTGTCGGCAGTCCCGTGTGGGGGCGGGAGGGGCGCCCAATGCGGCGCCCTGCGTCTGCCCTTAGTGGAATGGCGTCTTGACCATCTGGTCAAACCTTTTCGCAAAACCTACGCAAAAACATCGCGGAAGGGGTGGGGCGTAGGCCGGACGGCTCGGGTGTTTGCGTAAAAAATAGGCAAATGGAAAACCTGTATCCGGCCCGTTGAATTGCCCTGCAGCGTCACTCGGCCGCTGTGGCGGATGGATTGTTTGGGTGCGTGGTCCAGTTGGCATAGTCGCCCGACACAATCTTGCCCGTGCGTTCATCCACAGCGCCTGCGGGCAGAGTCTCCATCGTGATGCAGTTTTCGACGGGGCAAACGTTGACGCACAGATTGCAGGCCACGCATTCGTCGTCTTGCACCTCGAACACGCGGTCCTCGGACATGGTGATGGCTTGGTGGCTGGTGTCTTCGCACGCGGCATAACAGCGGCCACACTTGATGCAGTCGTCTTGGCTGATCCGCGCCTTGGTCACGTGGTTCAGGTTCAGGTACTGCCAGTCCGTGACGTTCGGAACTGCCGACCCGATAAAGTCCGAGGTGCTGGTGTATCCCTTTTCGTCCATCCACTGGGACAGTCCGCTGATCATCTCCTGCACGACCTTGAAGCCATACGTCATCGCTGCCGTACAAACCTGTACGTTGCCAGCGCCCAAGACCATGAACTCGGCCGCGTCGCGCCACGTGGTCACGCCGCCAATGCCACTGATCGGAAGGTCACGTGTCTCTGGATTGCGCGCGATCTCTGCCACCATGTTCAGGGCAATCGGCTTGACCGCTGGGCCGCACATGCCGCCATGGGTGCCCTTGCCGTCAATGGTGGGTTCTGGCGCCATGCTGTCCAAGTCGACAGAGGTGATTGAATTGATCGTGTTGATCAGGGACACCGCGTCCGCGCCGCCTCGTTTCGCTGCCTCGGCAGGGTAGAGCACATTGGTGATGTTCGGCGTCAGCTTCACGATCACCGGCAGGTCAGTGGCCTCTTTGCACCATCGGGCGACCATTTCGATGTATTCAGGCACCTGACCGACGGCAGAGCCCATCCCGCGCTCGGCCATCCCATGCGGGCAGCCAAAGTTAAGTTCGAACCCGTCACAGCCGGTCTCTGCTATGCGCGGCAGGATCTCTTTCCACGCGGCCTCTTCGCAAGGCACCATGACAGAGGCAATGAGCGCACGGTCGGGGTAGTCCTTTTTCACACGGGTCATTTCCTCGAGGTTCACCTCGAGCGGTCGGTCGGTGATCAGTTCCAGATTGTTCAGGGCAAGCAGTCGGCGATCCGCCCCATGGATCGCACCATATCGGGGACCGTTTACATTAACCACGGGCGGGCCTTCCATCCCGAGGGTCTTCCAGACCACGCCACCCCAGCCTGCTTCAAAGGCACGTCGGACGTTGTACTCTTTGTCTGTGGGCGGGGCAGAGGCCAGCCAGAACGGATTGGGTGAGGAAATGCCAAGGAAATTTGTCGTAAGATCGGCCATTATTTGCCTCCCATCAGAACGGTGTGGATGTTCATGGCAGCGTCGCGCCCTTCGGCAACGGCCGTAACGGTCAGGTCGTCTCCGCCGCTTGCACAGTCTCCGCCTGCCCACACACCGGGGGCCGAGGTGTGTCCGGCCGCATCAACCTTGATCTTGCCTTTCTCGAACTCCAAACCTCGGGGGGCAGCACTCAGGGTCTGTCCTATCGCGCGGAACAGCTGATCGGCGGGCAGGGTAAAGGTGTCGTCGGTCAGGACTAGCTTGCCCTCCACACTCTCTGTGTAGGCCAACGTGACACCGGTCAGGCTGCCATTTCCAGTCACCCCGATAGGCACGACGTTGTAAAGAATGCGCACGCCTTTGCTGGCTGCGAGCTTTTGTTCGAACGCCGAAGCGGCCATAGCCTCTTTGCCGCGGCGATAGGCAATGGTGACCTCCTCGGCGCCCAAGAGCTTGGCTTGAACGGCGGCATCCACGGCAGTCATGCCGCCGCCGATGACGACCACGCGGCGTCCTATGGGCATCTTGCTTAGGTCGCTGGACTGGCGCAATTCGGCAATGAAATCCACGGCATCCGCGACGCCCACTTTGGCGTCGTCCAGTCCCAAGGCATTCACCGCCCCCAGACCCATCCCTAAAAAGACCGCATCATAATCCTCTTGCAGGCCTTCGAGCGAAATGTGCTGACCCAGCTTTGCCTCATGACGAATTTCGATCCCGCCAATCTGCAGCAGCCAGTCGACTTCCTTTTGCGCAAAGTTTTCAACGGATTTGTAGCTGGCGATCCCGTATTCGTTCAGGCCGCCAGACTTGGGGCGGGCCTCGTAGACCACAACCTGATGCCCCAGCATCGCGAGCCGGTGCGCACAGGCCAATCCTGCGGGTCCTGCTCCGACAACAGCAACTGTGCGACCTGTCGGTTCGGCGCGGTCAAAGGGGTGGATACCCTTGGCCATCACCGTATCGGTCGCGTAGCGCTGCAAGCGGCCAATCTCGACCGGTTGGCCCTCGGCTGTTTCGCGTACGCAGGCCTCTTCGCACAGGGTTTCAGTGGGGCAAACACGGGCGCACATCCCGCCAAGAATGTTCTGCTCGAAAATGGTCTTTGCGGCGGCGTCCTGTGTCCCCGTCGCGATCTGCCGGATGAACAGCGGAATATCGATGCTGGTCGGGCAGGCGGTCATGCATGGTGCGTCATGACAGAAGTAGCAGCGATCCGCCGCCACATGGGCCTCGTGCGGATCGAGCGGGGCGTGCAAGTCACAGAAGTTTTCCTGGAGCACCGGGTCTGGCAGCCGGCCGGCCACGATCCCGTTTTCTCTGGGGCTGGTTGTCATTCTTTCCTCGTCTGTCGGTCTTTTGATCCGATACAACGAGAAATTTTACCACTTGGTCAAATAATATTTTGACCGAATGGTAAGATAAATGCGGCGCCGCACAGATTTTCAGCGTGCAGCGCGAGCTTTCTTCTGGCGCAAGGACTACGGTGAGCGTCGCCAATACAAACGGCAAGAGGGGGCAAACGCCCCCTCGAATTCCTTCAGATCATCCAGACTGGTGTTGAAGCTTAGGCTTCGATCTCCACCGTTCCGATTGGATGTGAACAGCAGGCCAGAATGTAGCCCTCTGCGATGTCCTCTTCAGTGATGCCGCCGTTGTGGACCATGTGCACATCGCCAGAGACCTTCTTGGTCTTGCAGGTGCCACACACGCCAAAGCTACAGCCCGATGGAATGTTGTGCCCCGCCTGACGGGCGACGGCCAGCACGGTGTCTGTCTCTTGGCATTTGACGCGCTCGCCGGATCCGACAAAGACGATTTCGGACTTCGCGTCCTCTTCGGGGACGGCGTCCTCGGGGACATCCTCGACCTCGGGCAGAGGCGCATGGAAGCTCTCTTGGAAATAGCGCGACATGTCGAAGCCCAGACCGGCCAATGCCTCGCGAACAGAGGTCATGAAGGCTTCTGGGCCACAGCAATACACGTCCCGTTCCAGATAGTCGGGGGCCATCAGACCCAACATCAGCTGGTTGAAGCGGCCTTGGTAGCCGGTCCAAGGGCGATAACGGTCCGATCCGGACACAACCCATTTCAGGTCGATGCCGTTGGCACGGCTGGCCATGTGCTCTAGCCGCTCGCGGAAGATGATGTCCGACGGGCGGCGCGCGCAGTTTACAAAGACGATGTCAGGGTCGCGCCCCAAGTCGTACAGATAGGTCGTCATTGACATCATCGGAGTGATGCCTGTGCCCGCCGAGATGAACAGCAGCTTGCCGTCCGGCTTGCCCGCGTTGGTAAATGTTCCGCCGGGGCCGGTCGCTTTGACCTGTGTGCCCACGGTCAGATTGTCCAGCATCCAGCGGGTGCCGATGGAGTTGTCCTGCGCTTTGACCGTGACCGTGATCGACATGGGGCGCGAGGGCGAAGACGAGATGGTGTAAGTCCGATAGAGCGGCCCCCCCGGTACCGGCAGTTCCAAGGTCAGGAACTGGCCCGGATCAAAGCGGAACAGTGCGCCCGAGGGTGCTTGGAAGCAGAACGTGACCACATCGCGGGTCTCGGCCAAGACCGAGACGCACTCAAGGGGCTCTTTATCCGTCCAGAATGTCGGTTTGTCGGGAAGGGCCATAGATTACTCCGCTGCCAGTCGGGTGGGGGTCAGGGAACGCTCCAGCGTTTCGGCGTACCAATCGACGAACTGCGCCACGCCTGTCTCTTCGATCGGCGAGTAGGGACCGGGTTGGTAAACGGGCGAGTTGATGCCCTTTTGGTTGTTTTCAACCACAACGCGGTCTTCGTCGTTGGTGTGCTCCCAAACCTCGGTCAGGCGCTTCAGGTCGTAATCAACACCTTCGACCGCATCTTTGTGCACCAGCCATGTGGTCGTGACTTGGGTCTCGGTGGGGCTGACAGGCGTCACGCGGAAGGTGATCGAGTGATCCGGCAGGAAGTGGTTCCACGTTGTGGGGTAGTGGAACTTCAGCAGCGTGCCCGCATCTTGCAGCGCGACGCGGCCCAGATTTTTGGCCACAGCTGGTTTGGTGTCCATGGTGTAGCTGACTGCGCCCTCTTGCAGGGGCTGACGTGCCAGACGGTACTGGCCATTGTCCGAGATTTTGAACTGCGATGGCGCTCCTGCGGCCTCGCAACGGTCATAGTGGGCTTGCAGACGCGGGGGAACGCTGCCGTCGGGCAAGATGCCTGCGACGTCGGGATCCAGCGGGAACGACCGGCACAAAGAAGGGTGGTTGCCGCTGCAGTGATAGCACTCGCGGTTGTTTTCCCAGACCAGTTTCCAGTTGCCATTCTCAGTGATGCTCGACACGTGGGCGACTTTTGCATCGGTCAGGTCGTGCACTTCCAGATAGGGGCGGGCAACAGCAGCGAACTCGTCGAAATCAGGCGCTTCGTCTGCCAGACAGATATAGACCAGACCGCAGAGTTCGCGGCAGTGCACCGGCTTCAGCCCGTGCTGGCTGGCGTCGAAATCCGCGCCCATATCGCGGGCGTACAGCAGCTTGCCGTCCAGCTCGTAGGTCCACTGGTGGTAGGGGCAGACCAACTTGGGCACGTGGCCCGAGGCAACCTTGCACAGAACAGAGCCGCGATGGCGGCAAGAGTTGTGCATTGCGCGGATCACGCCGTCCTGACCGCGGATGATGATGACGCTGTAGTCGCCGACGGTGTGCACCACATAGCTGCCACCTTTGGTCAGCTGCGCCGCAGGGATGGCGAACAGCCACTCGCGGTAAAAGATGTTCTGCATGTCCAGATCGAAAATCTCTGGTGCGGTGTAAAACGGGCGTTCGAGCGAATAACCGGAGCGGCGACGGGCCAGCAGGTCGGTGATGTTGAGAGAGCCGTCCATGGGAGGGGTCCTGTGTGCGGATAAACCTGTATTATGGAGTGACCGTTTTTCACATCCTGTCTCCAAGACAACGCCAATAATTCTCAGCTTGAGGTGAATTGAATTCATCTGTAGCTTTGTCAGGGCCCTGACAGGCATGCACATTCCCGTATTTTGGAACAGATGGTTTATGGCAAAACGCCCCTACGACATGCCCTCGATGACGTCTTTGGCCTGTTTTGAGTCGGCGGCGAGACATCAGAGCTTCAAATTGGCTGCAGCAGAGCTGAATGTGACCCCTGCCGCCGTGTCGCATCAGATCAAGGGACTGGAGCGGGATCTGGGGCGCCAACTGTTCCGAAGGCATCATCGCGGTGTCGAATTAAGTGAGAGTGGCGCTTATTTATTCATCGCAGTGCAGCGTGGGTTCGAGGGAATCTCTGACTCTGTCAGCCAGCTGCGCATTCGCGCCGAGCGGACCGATGTGGTCGTCCACGCCAGCACCGCCGTCAGCGCCCTGTGGTTGACCCCGCGGCTCGCGACGTTTTGGAAGCATCACCCTGAAACCATTGTATCGCAACACGTCAGTGACGAGCCTGTTGCCACCAGCAATTGTGACCTGAGTATCGAATATGGCCCCCTGCCAGACGACGTGCCCGACAGCATTCGGCCTCTGTTCAACGGCCAAATCCTGGCTTTGGGCAGTCCCGCGTTCAAAGAGCAGAACCGAATCGAAACGCTCGATGATCTGGCGCACGTTCCCCTGATCCATCTGACGGCCGAAGATCGGGATTGGACCAAGTGGTCGGACTGGTTCGAAGCCCTGAATACCGACTACGAAGAGGGGCGGGGGTTTTGGGTGAACAACTACGTGGTCGCGCTCGGGGCTGCGCAGGATGATATGGGGGCTGTTCTGGGCTGGACCGAACTCCTTGGCGACCGGATGGCAACCGGTAAATTGGTGCCCCTCGTGCCCGAGGGAATCGCCACTCCCAAAGACTTCTACGTTCGGATACATCCTGATGCGCCCCCGTCAGCAAACCGGCTGGCAGACTGGCTTACACAACCTCTGACCATGCGGCAAAGCGCCTTTGGATAGGTTTGCGGCTCGAAAGCCCTAGAAAATAAAGGTGAAAAGGCGATTTTGCAGCGCAGCAAAGTGCCAGAGACATCAAACATAATAAGACTTTAGCCCTATCGCCGAGAGTCGAGCCGGTACGTCATGTGGTATAGGTTTGGCATCCCTTTGCCGTGGGGCTACTACGCGGGCATTTGTAAGCAGTTTATTGTCGCTGAAACTGTGGCAGCAGGGCCTGTATTCATGGGGGATACAGCAGGGCGCCACCTTTTATCAGGGACTGCCATGCGCTTCACTTTAAAGTCTAAACTCATCCTAACCTTCGGGGCGGTGTTCGCGATGTCTGCGGGTTCTTTGACGCTCGCTCTGAATGACTTTCAACGCGTGAACACGTCTTTCAGTCACATCATGGAAGATCAGGAAGTCGATATTCGCGCCATCAGTGTCATCGCAGAGGCCGAAATCGGAATCCGCGCCAAAGTAGGTGAAGCCCTGGTTGGCTTGGACGGCACTGGCGAAGAGCGCATCATCGCTCTGCAAAACGAGATCACAGCCCTGTCCGATACGATGGTTTTGAACCTAGAGGAATTGGCTGCAGACGCTGATGCCGAAGAGGCCGAGCTGTACCGCGATCTGATGACTGCGCACGACGCTGCCATGGTGGTGAACAACGCCACCATCGGGTACGAGCTTCAGGGCGACGGCATGGCGAATATCAATTTCCACAACGCGGCCAAATCGGCGACTGATGACGTTGTTGAGATCACCGAAGAGATCCGTGGTCACCTGCTGGATCACATGGAAGAGGCCGTTGCTGCGTCGCAAGCGCTGTATGAACGTGCCCGCCTTCTGCTTGTCTCTGTCGGCATTGCCAGCATTCTGGTCGGCACGATCTGCGCCTTCTTCATTATCACATCGCTCACCCGCGGTCTGCGCAAAGCTGTTGCCCAAGCACGGAGTGTGTCCGAAGGCGATCTTCGTGCGATTGCGACCTTCAAGCGCAACGACGAAGTGGGTGATGTGCTGCACGCACAGAATGACATGGTCCTGAAGCTGCGGAGCACTGTGGGCAACGTTGCCTCTGCCGCTCGCAACGTGGCGGCTGGTGCGAACCAGATGGCTTCGACTTCGGAATCGCTGGCGACCGACTCCACCACTCAGGCAGCTTCGACCGAGCGTGTGTCGAGCGCGGTCGAGCAGATGTCTGGCAATATTGCCAGCACCTCGGAAAACGCGAGCCTGACCGAAGAGATTGCTGTGAAGTCGGCGAACGACGCAGCGGAATCCGGCAAAGTGGTCGGGGATGCGGTCAAAGCGATGCGCGCCATTGCAGAGCGTATCAACGTGGTGCAGGAAATCGCCCGTCAGACCGACCTGTTGGCTCTGAACGCAGCGGTTGAAGCGGCCCGCGCTGGTGAACATGGTCGCGGTTTTGCGGTTGTGGCCTCTGAGGTGCGCAAGCTGGCCGAGAACAGCCAGAAGGCGGCCTCGGAAATTTCTGCTCTGTCGGCCAACACCGTCCAGTCCGCTGCTGCGGCAGGCAAAATGCTCGAGGATCTGGTGCCTGACATTGGCCGGACGTCGGAGCTGGTGACCCAGATTTCTCAGGCTTCGCGTGAACTGGCGAACGGGTCGCAGAACATCTCAGGCTCTGTGCAGGAACTGGACCGCATCACCCAGTCGACCAGCTCGGCCTCCGAGGAGATGTCCTCGGCTGCGACCGAACTCTCCAGTCAGGCAGAGCAGCTTGCCGATACCATCTCGTTCTTCCGCACAGGCGAAGACGATGAAATCTCGGAAGGTGCCGCATGGATGCGCGCCAGTGACAAGGTGGCCGATGTCGCGCCGGTTGCTGACGTCCCCGCACCGACACTGACCCACGAGACCCACGCGGATGCAGATTTCGTTGCGGATGACGGCACCGTGCACAAACCCGAAGGCAAAAAGAAAGAAACCTTCGAATTCAATCTCGGCTGATCCCGACCCCCACTTTATCGGGAGCAGTCAAGACAAGGCAGCGCAGGACCCCCATCCTGCGCTGCCTTTTTATTTTCAGAATGTCGGCGCGGGTTAGAGCGCCGATACCTTGACCGCTGCGAACTTGAACTCCGGGATTTTACCATAGGGATCAAGCGCAGGGTTGGTCAGCACGTTGGCCGCAGCTTCCACATAGGCAAAGGGCACAAACACCATGTCAGGCGACACCGCACGGTCCTCTCGGGCCAGCAGGGTGATGCTGCCACGGCGGGTTTCCAGCTTGACCTTGTCACCGACCTGAACCCCCAGCTTGCGCAGGGTGGACGGGTGGAGCGAGCAGTTCGCCTCTGGCTCGATCGCGTCTAGAACGGTGCTGCGGCGGGTCATCGAGCCTGTGTGCCAATGCTCTAGCTGGCGGCCCGTGGTCATGATCATCGGGTAGTCGGCATCGGGGGCCTCGTCCGGCGGGATCACGTCGGCAGGCGTAAACTTCGCCCGTCCGCCCGCCCGCGGGAATTCGTCGCCAAACACAATCGCCTGACCGGGGTCTTCGGGCGACAGGGACGGGTAGGTGACGGCATTCTCGCCTTCCAGACGATCCCACGTGATGTTGTCGAGGCTGGGCATCCCCTCTTTCATCTCGGCAAAGACCTGACTGGGGTGGGTGTAGGTCCAGTCGAGCCCCAGCTTCTGCGCCAAGGCCACGGTGATCGCCCAATCCTCGCGCGCCTCACCCGGAGGCGTCGCAGCCGCGCGGCCCATCTGAACCTGACGGTTGGTGTTCGTGACCGTGCCGTTCTTTTCGTAGAACGCTGCAGCGGGCAGGACCACATCCGCATAGTTCGCCGTTTCCGTCAGGAAGATGTCTTGAACGACCAGACACTCCAGCTTGGCCAGCGCCTCGCGGGCGTGGGTCACGTCGGGATCGGACATGGCGGGGTTTTCCCCCAGCACATACATGCCCTTAATCTCGCCCGCGTGGACGCCATCAAGGATTTCGGTGACGGTCAGACCCTTTTGGTTACTGAAGTCATCGGTTCCCCAGATTTTATTGAAATGGCCGCGAATTTTGTCGTCGGTCACGTCCTGATAGTCGGGCAGGAACATGGGGATCAGGCCCGCATCGGACGCGCCCTGAACGTTGTTCTGACCGCGCAGGGGGTGCAGACCAGCGCCCGGTTTGCCCACGTTGCCGGTCATAAGCGCCAGCGAAATCAGGCAGCGCGAGTTGTCCGTGCCGTGGATGTGCTGCGACACGCCCATGCCCCAGAAGATCATACCTGCCTCGGCCGATGCAAAATCACGGGCCACGGTACGGATGGTCTGGGCATCAATGCCGCAGATCTCGGCCATCTTCTCGGGGGCAAAGCCAGCAAGGTGCTGCTTCTCAGCCTCCCAGTTTTCGGTGTGCTGGTCGATGTAGGACTGGTCGTACAGACCTTCTTCGACGATCACGCACATGATCGCATTCAGCAGGGCCACGTCGGTGCCGGGGCGGAACTGGACCATATGCTCGGCGTGGCGCTTCATGGCGGTGCCGCGCGGGTCCATGATGATCAGCTTGCCGCCGCGCTTGGCGAACTGCTTGAAGTAGGTCGCAGCCACAGGGTGGTTTTCGCTGGGGTTGGCCCCGATGACGATCGCCACATCCGCATTCTCGATCTCGTTAAAGGTCGCGGTCACAGCGCCGCTGCCCACGTTCTCCATCAGCGCGGCCACGGAACTGGCGTGGCACAGACGCGTGCAGTGGTCCACATTGTTGTGGCCAAAGCCCTGACGGATCAGCTTCTGGAACAGATAGGCCTCTTCGTTGGTGCACTTGGCACTGCCGAACCCGGCGACGCTTGGGCCGCCGTAGCTGTCACGCAGACCGCCAAGGCCGTTCGCAGCCGCATCCAGCGCCTCTTCCCACGTGGCCTCGCGGAAGTGCGTAAAGGGGTTCGCAGGGTCCACCGCCATCTCTTTGGGCGCGTTTTCCAAACGGATCAGCGGCTTGGTCAAGCGGTGGGGGTGGTGGATGTAGTCGTAGCCAAAGCGGCCCTTCACACACAGGCGGCCTTCGTTGGCGGGGCCGTTGATGCCCTCGACATACTTTACCTTGCCGTCCTTGAGCTTCAGGCTGACCTGACAGCCGACCCCGCAGAAAGGGCAGACGGACTGCACTTCGTTGTCGTAATCGGTGCTATCGCCCTGCTGGTCCGCGTCGAGAACGGTCGAGGGCATGAGCGCGCCCGTTGGGCAGGCCTGCACGCATTCACCGCAGGCCACACAGGAACTGGCGCCCATATCGTCGTCCAGATCGAACACGGGAAAGGCGTCGTGCCCACGGCCGCCCATGCCGATCACATCGTTCACCTGCACTTCGCGGCAGGCCCGCACGCAGAGACCGCACTGGATGCAGGCATCAAGGTTGACGCGCATGGCCACATGGCTGTCATCAAGCAGGGGGATGCGGTCCACATCCAGTGTCGGAAAACGGCTCTCGGTCACGCCTTGTGCGTCAGCCATGTCCCACAGGTGGCTGCCCGCGTCATGGGCGGCCTCGCGCTCTGGCTGGTCGGCCAGCAGCAGTTCCATCACCATAGCGCGGGATTTGACCGCGCGCTCGCTCTCGGTCTTAACCGTCATGCCGTTCGACGGGTTTCGGCAGCAGGACGCAGCCAAGGTCCGCTCGCCATCAATCTCGACCACACAAGCGCGGCAGTTGCCGTCGGGGCGGTAGCCGGTCTGGGGCTTGTGGCACAGGTGCGGGATGGTTTTGCCGTGGCGCTGCGCGACCTCCCAGATGGTTTCGCCATCCACGGCGGTGACTTGTTCGCCGTCGAGGGTAAAGGTGACCTGTTCGATGTTGTTGCCGTCCATGATCACACCTCCTCGCTGAAATGTTGCATCACTAGCTTGATGGGGTTGGGGGCCGCTTGGCCGAGGCCGCAGATCGACGCGTCGGTCATGACCTCGCACAGATCGGTCAGAAGTTCGCGGTCCCATGTGTCGGCCTGCATCAGCTTCACGGCCTTTTCGCAGCCAACGCGGCAGGGGGTGCACTGGCCGCAGCTTTCGGATTCAAAGAACCGGAGCATGTTCAGGGCGGCATCGCGAGCGCTGTCCTGATCCGACAGAACGACCACAGCGGCGGACCCGATAAAGGTGCCGTGGGGTTGCAGCGTGTCAAAGTCGAGCGGCACGTCGTTCATATGCGCGGGCAGCAGACCCGAAGAAGGGCCACCGGGCTGGTAGGCTTTGAAGGTGTGCCCCTCGGCCATGCCACCAGCGGCGGCGATGATGTCTAGAATGGTCGAGCCGGCGGGCAGCAGGTAGACGCCCGGATTTGCGACGCGGCCAGAGACTGAGTAGTTCCGCAGGCCGGTGCGTTCGTTGTGGACCACGGTGTTCATGACCTCGGGACCTTCGCGGCAGATCATGGCCACCCAGTGCAGGGTTTCGACGTTATGCACCAGCGTTGGGCGGTCAAAGATTCCGACCTGCGCCACGTACGGCGGACGCAGGCGGGGAATGCCGCGCTTACCTTCGATGCTCTCGATCATCGCGCTTTCTTCGCCACAGATATAGGCGCCTGCGCCGCGGCGCAGGTCGATATAGCCAGCCTCTACGATGCCAGCCTCTTCCAGCGCGGCGATCTCTTTGCGCAGCAGCTTCAGCACGGAGGGGTATTCGTCGCGCATGTAGATAAAGCATTTATCCGCCTCGACGGCCCACGCGGCGATCAGCATCCCCTCAAGAAAGACATGCGGCTCGCGCTCCAGATGGTAGCGGTCTTTGAAAGTGCCAGGCTCGCCTTCGTCCCCGTTCACAGCCAGATAACGGGGGCCTGCTTCGGCACGGACAAAGCCCCATTTTTTGCCGGACGGAAAGCCAGCACCGCCTAGGCCGCGCAGACCGGCGGACAGCAGCATGTCCTGTACCTGTTCCCAATCGCCGCCATCGCGGTACTGGGCCAGCTTGTCGTAGCCACCCCGGGCTTGGTAGGCGGTCAGGTCTTCGTATTCAGGCATGATGGGATGGAAGTCGCCGCCAGCGATGACGTCTTCGATCAGGGCAGGGGTGGCATTGTCCACATGGCGGTGGCCCAGTTCGACAACCGGTGCGGTGTCACAGCGGCCCATACAAGGTGCGCGCAGCACGCGGACCTTGGCGGGGTCCATGCCGGACTCCAGCGCGGTGATCAGAGCCTCTGATCCGGCCAGTTCGCAGGACAAGGAGTCGCACACGCGGATGGTCAAATCTGGGGGCGGGGTTTCGCCCTCTTTGACCAGATCGAAGTGCGCATAGAAGCTGGCCACCTCCCAAACCTCGGCCATGGACAGGCGCATCTCCTCGGCCAATGCGCGCAGATGGGGCGCGGACAGGTGGCCATAGCGATCCTGAATCAGGTGTAGATGCTCGATCAGCAGGTCACGGCGGCGGGGGCGGTCCCCCAAGAGATCCTTGACCTCGGTCCATGCTTGTTCATCCAGCGGACGCCCCTTGGTGTGGGCGCGTCCCTTCTTGCCGCTGCGGCCTGACGTCCACGGGACGTCTTTGTGATCCAGAGCCATCTAATTTGCCTTCCCGAAGCCGGTGGGTTTCCGACGCAAGTGCCCACAAATGGGGGCAGAAAATCAACTCACAATTTATTTGGAGTTTGCATGCGCACACTATCATATCGGCGGCGATATAAAGATGGACACCGACATAAGTGGGCCCTAAATCGACACTCATGGAATGGAACGAAGAAATTGATGCGATCGGACTTTTGTGCCCGCTGCCTGTTTTGAAGGCACGCAAGCGCCTAAAGGGCATGGAGTCTGGTCAGGTTCTGCGTCTGGTTGCAACTGATCCGGCGGCCGTAATTGACGTACCGCATTTCTGTTTCGAGAGCGGGAATGAACTGATCAGCCAGTCGGACGAGGGCGAGAGCCAGATCTACCTGATCCGCAAGGCCTAACGCAGGCCGAGCATCGCATAGGGAATGTATCTGACCGGCGTGCCGTGGGTGATTTCTGCGGCCTCATCGGGCAGTTCCACCAGCCCGTCGGCCCATGACAGGCCGCTGATCCGGCCTGACCCTTCGGACTTGAACGCCTCTGCCTTGCCTTGGTCGTTCAGCCGCGCTCGCAGGTATTCTCGGCGGCCTGCTTTCTTGTGCTTTTCAAAAGCCGCGGGGACGGTAAAGCCCACAGGCTCTGCCCATCCGCTGCCCGCCATCAGGGATAGGGCGGGGCGGGCAAAGACCAGCGCACAGACCAGCGCCGCCACGGGGTTCCCGGGCAAGCCAAACACGGGGGTGCCGTCCCACATCGCCAGCGCCAAGGGGCGACCCGGTTTCAGGGCAATGCGCCAGCTGGATAGGGTGCCCTTGGTCCGTAGCAGATGCGAGACGTGATCCTCATCCCCTGCAGAGGCGCCGCCAGAGGTCAGGATGACATCGACGTTCGCTCTGTCCAGAGTGCGTTCGATCAGTTTTGGGTCGTCCTCGCAGTGGCCCAGATCGACGGGGGCGTACCCCCATCCGTTCAGCAGGCTGAGAAGCATCGGGCGATTTGCGTCGAAAATCTGGTGGGGCAGGGCGTCCATATCGGGGCGGGCGATAAGCTCGTCTCCCGTGGACAGAACACCGACACGAAGAGGCTCATAGACCTGCACATCGGCGATCCCGAGCGCGGACAGCAGCGCGATATCCGGTGCGCGTAGAACATGGCCCGCACGGATGGCGGTTTGGCCCGATTCCACATCCTCGCCCGCTTTTCGCGTGTTGGCGCGGGGCTTGACCGGCCCGTCAAAGATCACAGAGGCCCCGTCGAGGGCGCAGTCTTCCTCCAGCACCACCGTGTCTACGCCATCGGGCAGGATTGCGCCCGTCAGGATGCGAACTGCTGCGCCATGGGGCACAGCGCCATCGAAGGGTTGACCGGCGGCAGCGCGGCCCTGAAGCAGCGGCAATTTTTGCGGGCCATCGCTCGTGGCCTCGTGCGCGAACCCGTAACCGTCCACGGCGGAATTTGGACGGGGCGGGTTGGATCTGCGAGCCACAGCATCAGCGGCCAGAATGCAGCCCTGTGCCTTGTGGCTGTTGATTGTCTCGACGCCCTTTATCGGATGGAGCGCCTGTTTCAGCTTGTCCAAGGCGGCGTCGACGGGCACCCAGTTCACCCCTTGGGGCATGGCGAAACAGTCGTTCCGTAGGCGGGGCGGCAGGATGGCAGAGGGCTCCGCCGCACGCAGGGCGAGTTCGTGGTTCAGGCCAAGGATATGGCCCTCTTTGGTCGGCTCCACATCGAACAAAGGGGGCAGCGTTCCGCCCGCATTCAGCACCCACAAGGCTTGCGCCAGTAGTTCGACCTGAGCCTGATCGAGCACCATATCAGGATGTCGGGACAGGTGCGCGCGGACCTCAGCGCTTAGGATCGAAGGGTAGACCTCGGCGATGGTCACGCGGCTGATCGGGTCAAACGGCCAGACGGTCGCGCCCTGTTCGCGCAAGCGGTAGACCATGGGCATTCCGGTCAAGGATTGCGCCCCGACCGCGCCCGCACCAGCCAGTTGCCAGCAGGATTTCGGGTTTAGTCCATTGGCTTGCGCAACCTCTTCGCAGGCGCGCCATTCGGGCAGAGCGCTGGCGGGCTTGGTGCGCGGCAAATGCGGTGTGTCTGCCTTTGCTCCATTGCCCCAAAAGGGACCGTCGCCCTCGAGACGTTGGTTCAGTTCGGCCGCCACGTGCCGGTAATTAGACAGGTTTTTCGCCGTGTCCGTGTGGTTGGTCGCAAGATGGCGCCATAGTCCGGCAGCATCCACCCCCAGCCGTTCCAAAGCCGCAGCAGGAAATGACAGCGAAAAATCCACGCCGATCAGCAGACGGTCGCCCTCGGCCAGTAGCGCGCTTAGGCGCTCTTCAGCCTGCATCCGCGTGGGGATGTTCTCGGACCGCACGCCAGAGCCATCCGCAATCGCCAGCCAGATACTGTCCTTGCCGGTTTTCGGCGTTCCGGCGGCGGACCAGTCCAAAATGGCGATGCGGTCAAACATGGTTACAGCCCTGTTTCAGCGGCGATAAAGTCGGCGATTGCCGCGGTGTCGTTCAGGTCGAACTGGGGCTTGTCGATGTCCAAGGGTGTGTCGGTCGCAATCGCGCGGATCGTCGTGCTGTCGGTCGCAAGCGGCGCGCGGCCCGTTTCGGCGCGCACGCACTCGACCTTTGGGTGGGCGTCGCGTTTGAAGCCTTCGATCAGGATCAGGTCCACGGGGGACATGCGCGCCAAGAGCTCGTGGAGGGGCGGCTCGCCCTCGTCCCGCAGCTCGTGCATCAGGGCCCAGCGGTTAGGCGAGGCGAGCATGACTTCGGTCGCGCCGGCCTCTCGGTGGCGGAAACTGTCGCGGCCCGGTTGGTCCACATCAGTGGTGTGATGGGCGTGCTTGATGGTCGAGACACGGTACCCTCGGGCGGTGAATTCGGCCACGAGACGCTCCATCAATCCGGTTTTTCCAGAATTCTTCCAACCGGTTACGCCGTAAACTTTCACAAGGCCTCCAAGAGGCGTTCGGCCTCGGTAATGTCGTCGGGGGTGTTAACGTTGAAAAAGGGATCAACAGGATCGGTGTCAAAAATGGCAAGGCCCGCGTCGTGCTGATCGGTCCACATCACGATCTTGCGGAGCCCGTTTTGCAGGTCGTCGCGCAGGTCATCCCGCAGGGCCACAGGCCAGAGGCCAAAGGTCGGCTGACGCCAGATTTTCTCGCCTTCGCGGGTGGCGGCAAGGGCGAGGCCACTCGGGCCAGCGGCCTGCTGTAGGCGGTCCACCAGATCGGCGGGGAAAAAGGGCGTATCGGCGGCGGCGGTCACGATCGCCTCGTGTCCATTTGCAGCGGCCCAGTCAAGGCCCGCGAGAACGCCCGCCAAGGGACCGGGGTGGTCGGGCAAGGTATCAGGCAGCACAGGCAAGTCGTAGTCCGTAAACCGCGCGGGATCTCCGTTGGCGTTCAGGGCGATCGGGCCGGACTGAGGGCGCATACGGTCCAGCACGTGGTCCAGCAGGGGCTTGCCGCCGATGGTGCGCAGACCCTTGTCGCCGCCGCCCATACGGGTCGCTTTGCCGCCAGCAAGGATCACTGCGGGGGGCTTAGTCATGATCTGCTCCCTTGCGGCGGTGCTTGCGACCCTCGTCGCCCACGGCAGAGACATCGGCGTCGCGGATCAGGCGTTCCTCGCCCGATAGGCAGACAAAGCGCTGACCCCGCATGCGGCCAATCACGGTCAGACCGACTTGGCGGGCGATTTCCACCCCCCACGCGGTGAAGCCAGAGCGCGACGCCAGCACCGGAATGCCCATCATCGCAGTCTTGATCACCATTTCAGAGGTCAGGCGGCCCGTGGTGTACAGGATTTTGTCATCAGGCGAGACGCCGTGCTGGAACATGTAGCCCGAGATTTTGTCGACGGCGTTGTGTCGGCCCACATCCTCCATGTACACCAAGGGCTTGTCGCCGCAGCATAGGACTGTGCCGTGGATCGCGCCAGCCTCCAAATAGAGGGAGGGGGTGGTGTTGATCTCTTTGGCCAGTGAGTACAGCCAAGAGGTGCGGACAGGGGTTGCAGGCAGGGTCAGCCCCTCGAGCCCCTCCATCATGTCACCGAACACAGTGCCCACGGCGCAGCCAGAAGTACGGGTCTTTTTCTTGACCTTCTCTTCGTAGCTGGTCTGGCGGGTGGTGCGGACCACGACCGTTTCGATATCTTCTTCGTAGTCGATACCGGTGACCACGTCGTCGTCCCGCAGCATCCCTTGATTGCGCAGGAACCCCAGCGCCAAATATTCGGGGTAGTCCCCGATGGTCATGGCGGTGACGATTTCCTGACTGTTGAGATAGATGGTCAGGGGGCGTTCCTCGACGACCGAGACGTCGACCTCGGCCCCTGTGTGATCGTGCCCCGTCACGCGCCGCGTGAGGCGCGGGTCCGATGGGTTCGGCAGTATGGGATCGTGGTCCATTGGGCGAGGTTCCGCAGCAAGTGGTTGCTTTTTTTGATTTCGGGGCATCATTTATGCCGCACCGAGGTTTTGCAAGGGGGAGGTCTGCATGCTGGGATATGTTGTCGGTCTGGGGCGCGGCGACGCGGATCGCTGTCTGGTCAAAGTGTCCGAGATGCTGCGCGAGGCAGGGGTCAGCATGGCTGGCGCGGTGCAGTTCAATATCGAGACCGATCCCGCCTACAAATGCCAGATGGACCTTCATATTCTGACGGGTGCGGACGTTGTGCGGATTTCTCAGGACCTTGGGACCCTCTCGCAGGGGTGCCGTCTGGACCCCGAGGGGCTGGAGCGCGCAGTGGGCCTTGTGGCCAGTGCGCTAGAGGCTGACCCGCAGGTGATGATCCTGAATAAATTCGGAAAACAAGAGCTGGACGGCCGCGGATTTCGCCCCGTGATCGGAGAGGCTTTGGGTCGTGGTATCCCCGTCCTGACCGCTGTCGCTCCCGGCAATGTGGAGGGATTTCGCGCTTTTGCCGATGACTTCGGGCAGGAACTGCCCGCAGAGCCAGAGACGGTCATGGATTGGGTGCGGACCCAGATCGACGGCTAGGGTGGACAAATTGTCCACCTGATTTTCCAGAAACCCCAATTTGTCCATTTAGCGCGTTTTTGCGGGATGTTACCCCGTCCTGACCTAACAGACACGGTGTGACCCAAGATGAATTCGATCGGAGATGGATTGTGGCAAGCGGCGCGACTCGTTGCGACGTTCGACCCTGATCTGGTCGAGATTACGGCGCTGTCCTTGCGCGTCTCGTTGGGCGCGACAGTCATTGCGTCTTTGATCGGGCTGCCGCTGGGGGCGTGGCTTGCGGTGAACCGCTTTCCCGCCCGCCGCTTTGTGATCGCGATCCTGAATGCGCTCATGGGACTGCCGCCAGTGGTGGTGGGTCTGATGGTCTACATGCTGTTCTCGCGCTCTGGGCCATTCGGTGTTCTGGGCCTGCTGTTCACGCCGACCGCGATGGTCATTGCGCAAGTCATTATCATCACGCCTATTATTGCCTCTGTCGCGCACCAAGCGATCCGCGAGCTTTGGGCGGATTATCATGACTTGCTCATCTCGCTTCAGGCGACGCGGTTGCAGCGGATCAAAACCCTGCTCTGGGACGGACGCCGCGCCTTGATGACCGCGTCATTGGCTGGCTTCGGTCGCGCCATCGGAGAGGTCGGGGCGATCATGATCGTCGGCGGCAACATCGACCATGCCACACGGGTCCTGACCACTGCCATCGCGTTGGAGACCGGCAAAGGGGAGTTCGACATGGCGCTGGCCTTGGGCTTTGTGCTGATCGGGCTCGCGATCCTTGTGAATTTGGGGCTGCACTTTATCAGCCGTACAGAACGGGGGGCACGTTGGTGAGTGGCTGGGTGACCCTTACCGGCGTGTCTGTGCGCCGCCGTGGCCGGTCCATTCTGGGGCCGCTGGATGCCTCTCTGAACGGGGGCGGTCTGTCGATCCTGATGGGGCCGAACGGGGCGGGCAAGACAACCTTGCTGCGCGCCCTGCATGGGCTGGAGCGTGTGAGCACCGGAGATATCCATTGGACCGATCCAAAGGACGCCGAGGGGCGAAACCAAGGTTTTGTGTTTCAGACGCCTGTGTTGATGCGCCGCTCTGTGCTGGACTGCATCGCGTACCCTTTGCAGCTCGATGGTGTGAAACGGGCAGAGGCCCGCGAACAGGCCCGCGCCCGTGCCAATGAAGTTGGGCTGAACGTCAATCTTGATCAGGCGGTGATGTTCTTGTCGGGCGGAGAGAAGCAAAAGATGGCCTTGGCCCGCGCGCTGATGCGCCGTCCGCGCATCCTGTTTCTGGACGAGCCCTGCGCGAATCTCGATGGCCGATCGGTCAAGGAAATCGAAGAAATCCTGCTGCGGATCAAAGACGGCGGTACCCGCATTCTGATGTCCACTCACGATCTGGGGCAGGCACGGCGGCTCGCGGACAGTGTCCTGTTCCTGCATGCGGGCAAGTTGGTGGAACAAGCAATTGGGGACGACTTTTTTCGCGCCCCGCAAACGGCCGAGGCAAAGGCCTATCTTAAGGGAGAGATCCTACTATGACATTCAAAACAGTCGTTTTGGGGGCGGTTGCCGCTCTGATGACCTCGACCGCCGCAATGGCCGAAGAGATGAAAATGGCGGTGACCACGTCCTTTGCGAACTCTGGTCTCGCGGATGTTCTGCTGCCCGAGATCAAAGAAGATACCGGCATCGAAGTGCAGCTCTTGATCGTTGGCACGGGTCAGGCGCTGGCTCTGGGCGCGGCGGGCGATGTGGATGCGGTACTGGTCCACTCCAAAGCGGCCGAGGAAAAGTGGTTGGCTGCGGGCAATGGCACCCACCGCACAGAAATCATGTATAACGATTTTGTCTTTGTCGGCCCGCAGGCGGACCCTGCCGAAGCTGGCGCGGCAGAGGCTGCGACTGGCGCATTGCAAGCCATTGCAGGGGCAGAAGCCCCCTTTGTCAGCCGCGGCGATGACAGCGGCACCCACAAGATGGAGCTGCGTCTGTGGAAAGCCGCGGACGTGACGCCCGAGGGCGACTGGTACAAAGCGGTGGGGCAGGGCATGGGCGCGGCGCTGAACACTGCATCAGGCATGAACGCCTACATCATGTCGGACCGCGCCAGCTGGCTGAAATTTGCGAACAAGGGCGATCTGGGCATCGTCTTCGAGGGCGATCCGGTGCTGTTCAATCAGTACGCCTATCTGCCTGTGAACCCCGAGAAGCACCCGCACGTGAAAACTGACCTCGTCAACCAACTTGAGGCATGGCTGCTGAGCGATGAAGCGGCAGAACTGATCAACGCCTACACCATCGAAGGCCAGCAGCTCTTCGTTTATAACGCTGGCGAGTGATCTCTTATCAGGTCTGGAAAGGATAGCAGCGCCTCAGTGGGCGCTGCTTTTTCGTGTGAAGTTAGCTAGTCATCCGCTGCAACTGTCCGTCGCGTTGGATCAAATGGTGCCAGCCCACGGCCATCGCGATGTGGCCCAGAACGATCAGCGCCAAAATCCAACCCAGCTCGCCATGCCACTCGGATGGCGCCTGCATCCAAGCAATCTCAGCCTCGCGGGGGGCAAAGATGGTCATGCCCAGATAGCTTAGGCCGCGGTCGCTGCCTGCTGCCGCCAGAATGCGCGTGCCGGGCACGACAATCATCAGGGCGTAAAGTGCTGCGTGTCCTGCCTGAGCCGCAGCGCCAAGGGCGCCGCTGTGCGCAGGACGGCGTTGTAGATTGATCAGCCCCCAGATGCCGCGCAAGAGCACCAGAACGAACAATGTAATCCCAAGGTCGACGTGATAGCTCCACAGCGTTTCCCGAAGGGCGTTTTCGCGTGGCAAAGCCCAATGAGCTGCGGCAGAAGCGAATTGGGCCAAGAAAAGCAAGGCCATGCCCCAATGGAGGGCGCGCGAGATCAAGCCATATCGGCTGGGGGTGTCCTGAAGGGGCATCTGTGCTCCGATCTGTTGTTCATTCAGATAAAGCAACAGTGCACACGCAGCATTTGTTCCGCAAAGCATTGTGCGAATGCGAACGGTACCGTGTTCGGCTGTGAGGAGGTGTGGTGAAATGAGCAGGCGAACTTGCCTGCGCCGCCGTTAGTGGCTGTGCCCGTGATCGTCATCCAAAGAGCCGTGGATCGCGAACTGCTCTAGCCCCGCATCACTGGGTTCAATGAACCGGAACTCTTCGCGTACGCCCGCATCGGTCAGGGAGCGTGCCACCGTCAGAACGATATTCGGGCTGTGATCGGCGCAAAGCTCTGCCATCTGGGCCAGCTCTTCTTGGGCGACGGGCAAGGCGGCCTCGACGCTGGGGGCGTTATACACCTGCACGAAATGCTGGGCCAAAGATTGGCAAAGGGCGTCGTATTCGGACGGCTCGATCTGGGTCACGGCGACAAAGGTGACACGGCCATACGTCTCGAGCCCCAACCAGCCGTTGGCAAAGGCTTGGCGGGCTTTGCCGACCAGATCGCCTTCGCCCCAGTTGGAGAACTCAAAGCCCCCCGAGATGCACCATTCTCCGGTACGGGCAGGCGAATGGAACACGTTGCGGTCGCTTTCATCAAAGTGGATCGCGCGAGCGAGGTGCATTTTAAACCCTTTCGGCCAGTGTGGTCAGGGGGATCAGGCGGGTGTCTTCGCCTGCTTTCAGGATCATCCCGAAGTTTTCATCAACGCCAAGGAAACGACCGCCAATGCGTTCTCCGGGCAGGGTCACGGCGGTATCTTCGCCAAGTTGCCAGACCAGCCCGCGCCATTCGCGGTAGAGCGTGGCCAGACCGTTCGGGTGTTCAAGCTCGCCAAGCCAAAGGAGGGCGTGCTTGGACCATCCTTCGAGCAGGTCCATGGCATCAACCTCGCCAGCGCCTTCTTGGTCTAGCGCCGTCCAGTCCGGGGTTTCCCCAGGCTCAATCTCTGCCTTGTCAGGCAAGCGCAGTGTCAGTTCGAGCGAGACGATCATCCAGTCAGGAATGTCGTCGGCATTGAGTGTGCTGGAATAAAGTCGCATGCCGCCTGCGTGCCCGCCATTCAGGCGGATGCCGCCCGCCCATTCCAGATGGACAGCGGTTTCCGGTGGGACCAACACGCCAAGAGCGTTCTGCAGACCCACGCCGCAAGCGACCAGCGCGGACGCGGCATGGGACAGGGGTGTTTCGGGGGCCAGCACCAGCGCGGCCCGCATTCGGTCATCTGTCAATGACCAAACCAAAAGGCCCGCATCAGTGCCGCGCTGCGCCTCGGCGCTGGCAATGGTCAGAGGGTTGGCCGGACCTGCGGCCATCCCCTTGATCAGTGGCGGAAACTGAGGCGCGACGCGGATCATGCGTTGCCGTCCGCAATCAGTTGCTTGGCAATTCCGCGGAAGACTTGGGCCTGCGGGCTGTCGGGCTGGCTGACCACAATCGGAGCGCCGCCATCAGAGGCCGTCCGGATGTCGAGATGAAGCGGCACTTCGGCCAGCAGGGGCACGCCCATCTTCTCGGCTTGCTTGGCAACGCCGCCATGACCAAAGATGTGCTCTTCGTGGCCGCAGTTCGAGCAGATGTGCGTGCTCATATTCTCGATCAAGCCATAGATCGGCACGTTCAGCTTGTTGAACATGTCGATCCCCTTGCGGGCGTCGAGCAGCGCAATGTCTTGCGGGGTCGAGACCACGATCGCGCCGTTCAGGTGCGTCTTCTGCGCGAGGGTCATTTGCACGTCACCAGTGCCCGGCGGTAGGTCCACGATCAGGACGTCCAAGGCGCCCCACTGCACTTGGAACAACATCTGCTGCAGTGCGCCCATCAGCATCGGACCACGCCAGACGACAGCTTCGTCCTCTTGAGTCATCAGACCCAGCGACATCATGGTGACGCCGTGGTTGCGCAGGGGCAGGATAGTTTTGTTGTCGGGCGAGGCCGGGCGGCCCGTGACCCCCAGCATCCGCGGCTGGCTGGGACCATAGACGTCGGCATCCAAGAGCCCGACTTTGCGCCCTTCGGCGGCCAGAGCGGTGGCGATGTTGGCGGACACGGTGGATTTGCCCACGCCGCCCTTGCCCGAGGCTATGGCGATGATGCGCGCCACACCGGGCACGGCTTCGGGACCTGCGGGCTTGGGACGGGCGGTGCCCTTGAGTTCTGGCGGCTTTGGCGCTGCCGAGTGGGCGGTCATTGCGACCGACACCTTGTCGATTCCCAGCGATTTCAGTTTGGCCTCGGCTTCGGCCCGAGCCTTTTCCATCGGGTCGGCTTTCGCAGGGTCAATTTCCATGACAAAGCGCACGCCGTTTTCGTCCACTGTCAGCGCGCGGACCAGACCTGCGGCCACAAGATCGTTGCCGGTGACCGGATCTTTGACGGTTTTCAGGGCGTTCAGAACGTCCTCGCGGGTCACGCTCATGCTTGCTTTCCTTTGATTTCGCCAGTGACAACGTGTTCAACACCCAGATCCTCGATGGTCATGACCACCTTGATCTGCCGTGCCTTTGACGGATCTACGCCCTCGGCGCGCAGGGCTTCTTCGATGGCCTGCTGCGAGGTCACACCGACCTGCTTGAGAAATTTGCGGATCGACATGTTAAGATCGTCATCCATTGGCGTCTCCTGTTCGTTTCAATTTCCGTTGACCCAAGGGCGCGGCGGTCCATACTTGGTCCATGGAAAGGACCACTGGAATACTGGCTGGCCTGATGCTCGCGGCGCTGATGGTGCGCCCCGCCATGGCCCAAGAGGTGCGGACCTTTGGTTTGCAAGCCGACACGGCGCTGCAGACCTCGGGTTTGCTTGACTATATCTTGCCGCGCTTTGCCCTCAAGACCGGAAGGCGCGTTGACCCCGACTTGGCTCCCGATGTGAGCTTGGGCGTAGGGCAGGGCGATCCGGTTTTTACGTACCAAGATGATGTTTACGGAGCGCAGGCCCTGAGCGAAAGCGACGCCGCGGCGCGTTTCTTGGACTGGCTGCGCTCTGACGTGGGCATCAAAACCGTACTGACCTATGCCGAACATAGCGGGGAGCCCTTCGCAGAGGTCAGCAAAGAGGTAGAGGCCGATGTGATCTATTTCGAAGGGGATGCGAATGCGGGCCACGACGTTGCTGCGGCCCATTGCACGCGTTGCCACAAAGTGTCCCCCGAGGATCGGAGCACGATTGGCTCCACGCCGTCCTTCATGGCGCTCAAAGCGATCCCCGATTGGGCGGATCGGTTTGCACAGTTCTACCTGCTGAACCCGCATCCGTCCTTTATCCAGATCGAGGATATGACCGCCCCCTTTGACCCGCGCAGGCCGCCGTCGCTCGTCCCGGTCGAGATTACCGTGGACGAGTTGAACGACCTGTTGGCCTATGTGCAGAGCGTCGCGCCTGCGGACCTTGGGGCAGAGGTGGCGCATCAGTGATCGCGGCGCTTGAGGTAGTCGTCAGTGGTGCGAACGCGTGGGCGCTCTGCCGAGGCAAAGGGATTTGACTCGTTGTGATACTGGGCCTGAATGCGGCAGGTGTCACACATCTGGATCAGACGACCCGCGCCATTGCCTTCGAACATGGAATGCTTGCCTTCGAGCTTTTGCATGATCTTTTCGACCGTGGATTTCACGCCAAAGGGCTTGTTGCACTCAATGCAGCAGAAGGGCTCTTCTTCGTTCAGGGTGACCAGCTTCATCGCCTCGTCCGAAGGATTGAAGCGCGGCTCTAGCGTGATCGCCTGCTCGGGGCAAATGGTAGCGCAGATGCCGCATTGCAGGCAGGCGTCCTCTTGGAAACGCAGCTCGGGTTTGTCAGGGTTGTCCACCAGTGCGCCCGAAGGGCAGAGCGAGACGCAGGACAGGCACAGGGTACACGCGTCCTTGTTCACGACGGTCGCGCCATAGGGCGCTCCGGCGGGCAAAGCGACCGGCGCGTCGTCGTCCAATAGGGATTTCGCGGCCACGCGCGCGACTTGGCGGCGGTCACCCATCATCAACTTTGGCGCGACATCGAGGGGCGTGATTTCAGCATCATAGAGTGCACTGCTCAGGCCGTCCGGTGTTTCTGCATCAATCATAGAGAGACGATCATCGCCGCCCATGGCGTTCGCCAATGCGATCTCGCGCTCGATGGGGTCACGCTCGGTGCGGGGGCTTGGTAGGATCTGAACGCTCGCAAATCCGCTGACCAGCGCGGCCAGCATTTCTGCGTGTCCAAACTCGGCCAGCGCGGCAATCGAAAGGGGGATCACGTCAGCGGGCAGGCCACGGTCAAACCGCGCCGCGAGGCTGATCATCTCGGCCCCGTGGGTGTCGTCGTGGACCAGTAGGCGGGGCGCTTTGCCGCCGGCCTTGGCATAGGTTTCGGCTAGCGTGCGGACGCGGGTCAGAATGTGGCTGACAGGCGGGGCGTCGTACTTGATCGCTCCCGATGGGCACAGGGACGCACAGGCGCCGCATCCTGCGCAGACCATCGGGTCCACATCCACATGTTCGCCCGCGGGAAAGATTGCGCCGGTCGGACAGATGTCCAAGCAGCGAGTACAGCCGGTTTGCTCGGCGCGGGAGTGGGCGCACAGATGGGGCTCTAGCGACAAGTAGAGTGTTTTTTCAAAGGTGCCCACTAGATCGCGTGCCTGCGTGACGACCTCTGCCACCGCAGGTTGGCTGCCCGGATCAGCGCGCAGGTAGCCATCGCGTTTATGCGGCGCAGGGAAGAGCGACGTTTGACCGCTAAGGTCGACGATCACATCGCACTGAGTCTCAGCACCGTCGCGCGGCGCCGTCAGAGCAAAGCCGCCGCGGCCCGATGGGTCGATCATCTGGAACTGATCAATCCGCAGCTTGAAGTCGCCAAAGCTGCCAGTCGCTTTGGCTAATTTGCCCCGTACAACTTCATAGGCGCGTGTTAGCGGCAGTTCCGCATCATCGGTCAGCAGAACAGTCACGGCCAAGGTCTCTGACAGCTTGTCCGCCGCAGGCAAGGCCACGGCGCCCGCGCCAATGATCAGGCACATGCCCTCTGACGTCACATCAATGGTCTTGGTTGCGGGGGCGGGCGCTAGCGCCTCTGCCACCAGCGCGGCCATTTTGGGGCTGGCGTCATTTTCATCATTCCAGCCCGCGCGGTCGCGAATGTCGACGAAAAGTGGCACCTCGGCTGACAATTCAGTTGCCAGTTCTTCGAACCTTTGGGCCTCTTGCTGACAGGCGATGATGGCATTGCCGGACGAGATGGCCTTGGCCGCGCTTTCAGTCTCTTTGGTGCAGAGTGCCGTATGGATCTTAGAACATGTCAGGCCGGTCGCGCCTTCGATACGTGACGGATCAATCTTCTGAGATCCTGAACAATCGCACAAAATCAGTTGCTTAGTCATCATCCTCTCCCCGGGCTGATACTGGCTGGGTGGCGCGGCCTGTCGGCGCAGGGGGCAGCTAGGCATGTTTCCCCCGCAAACGTAAAGCGTGAAATGAAGTGATTCGCGCGGATTTCCACATCAAAATTCCCGACTAAAAAAGACGGAAAGGTAAATCTGGACAAATCGTCTAGGCTAAAATTTCGACCTTTTGGGAAAACTGGACATTTTGTCCCTAGCGCTATCTCGAAACTGAAAAGCGATGTGCCGAATGCGGTTTGGGTTGGACAGCACCGGACCAGCGAAGGCATCAAAGTAAGCAAGAGTGTGCGATGGTACACCGAGACGAAGGGGGGAACATATCCACGATGGCACTGATCACTGACACCATGCCTGTCGGCCTGATCATTCGTAAGCAGCCCGGCGTTACGCGCTGGGTCAAGTGGATATGGCAGCCTGTTGGGCTGATCCCTGGCGCTGGTGATGCGGAGTGGCGCGAGTTGCGCCGTGACGGCGATACTGTGGAGTATCATGCAGCGACCCTAAACCTGACCATTTATTCGTCCGACACGGATGCGTACCGCGCGACCCTGAACTCGCGCACGCCAAGCCTTTATGTGGTAATGAGCGATGCGGCGGATCCGGTGAATGGATGCCCTTGGACCCCCAAGCTGATCACAGTGAACGCGTTCGAGGGTCAGGGGTACAACGAAAGCGGCGAAGGCTTGGTGGAACTGGTCCCGATGCCTGTGCCGATGATCGCATGGCTGCGCGATTTCATTGAAAAGCATCACGTCGAAGAAGAGTTCATCAAACGCCGCCGCGATAAAAAGCGGATTGATCTGGTTGAGGACGGCAAGGGCGATATCCGCATCCGTCAGACCTCTGACGTGTTCCGTGCGCCTCGTAACTCGTCGGGGAGGGTGAACTGATGGCCCGTGATTTCTGGAGCCGCCGCCGCGCTGCCGTGCATGCCGAAGCTGAGGCCGAGGCGCTGGAGAGCCAGCGCCTGACGGAAGCGCAAGAGGCCGAAGAGCGCGCCAAGCGCGAAGCGGAAAAGACGGACGAAGAGTTGCTTGCTGAACTGGGTCTGCCAGATCCGGACAGCATGGAGCAGGGCGATGACTTCTCGGCATTCATGTCGAAGGCCGTCCCCCAGCGCTTGC
Organism: Donghicola eburneus; assembly: GCF_900115865.1. Lineage (GTDB taxonomy): Bacteria > Pseudomonadota > Alphaproteobacteria > Rhodobacterales > Rhodobacteraceae > Donghicola > Donghicola eburneus. Next base: position 183,500 of record NZ_FOXY01000001.1, read on the forward strand.
GGACACGCGCGCTGCGCAAACTGTGGGTGTCGAACCCGCTGCTCGCCAATTTGGATGGCATGGTCGACTACGCGGACGACTTTCGCGACTCTGCCGTTGTGATCCCTGACCTGAAGACCGCTTATCAGGTCGGCAAGGGCATGATGGCCCACGTTCAGAAGCTGGCTGCCGAGGCCGAAGCCTTGGCAGGTGCGCGTGAAATGCCGGAAGAGGTCGCCAACACCGACGAGGCGCCTGTTGAAGAGACAGTTTCCGCGGATTCGTCTGAAAACGAGCAACCCGCAACACGTGCCGAGACGCCGGACACCACACCAGACGACACGCACGATGACGACGCGCAGCCGATGCCGCGGCGTCACATGCGCTTTGTTTTTGCCGATAGCCACTGAGGACGCTCATGACGCAGGCCGCTGTACAAACCCCGCAGATCACACCCGAGGATAAACTTCGGGCGGAACTGTATGACTTTCTCGCTGCATTGCTGGCGAACCCGCCGACCGAAGGGTTGCTGCGCAATACCGCGAAGCTGACCGGTGACGAGACCGATTTGGGGCAGGGTATCCAGACGCTGGCCACTCTGGCGGGCAAGACCAGTGCAAAGGCTGCAGAGCGCGAGTTCAACACCCTGTTTATCGGCATCGGTCGCGGCGAGCTCCTGCCCTATGCCAGCTACTACATGACCGGTTTCTTGAACGAAAAGCCGCTGGCCAGTCTGCGCCGCGATATGGCTGAACAGCAGATCCGCCGTGCACCCAACGTGTACGAACCCGAAGACAACATCGCCAGCCTGATGGAGATGATGGCAGGCCTGATCGAGGGTCGCTTTGGCACGCCCGCTAGCATTGGCCAGCAGCAGACGTTCTTTAACCGCCACATCGCGCCATGGGCGTCGCCGTTCTTTGCGGACCTGGAAAAGGCTCAGAACTCGGTGCTCTACGCGCCGGTCGGGACCGTGGGCAAAGTGTTTATGCAAATTGAAACCGAGGCATTCCGGCTCGCCGGAAACTGAGCTTCGAGACCATCGCTTCGGGCCATGTGGGCCCGCGGCATCATCTGGCCCCACGGGGCCGCGAAACAGGAGGACACCAACGATGTCAGACACGCGCAAGGACCAAGGGTCCAGCCGTCGAGAGTTTCTGAAACTGGCAGCGACCAGCGCGCCTGCTGCCGTGGCCGTCGTGGCAACGAGCGCAACCAGCGCAGAGGCCGCCACGGATGCCAAGCCCGCTTCGGGCATGAAAGATACGGCGCAGACTCGCGCTTACTATCAGACCGCCCGCTTCTAAGGACGGTCCGGCTTTAGGATTGGAAAGACCTAGCACGAGCGACGGGCCATCGGCCCTAGCGAGCAAGGGGAGGCAAAAATGCTAAGAAAAAAGACGAACGGAGTCGCCCGCTCTACACAGCGCGCATCACTCCTGTCCGCAGCAGCGGAGAAATCCGTCGACCGCCGCGCATTCCTGCGTGGGTCCGGTCTGGCGATCGGCGGTCTGACCGCCTTGGGTGTCACCGGCGGCACTGTGACCAAAGCCGACGCGCAAGAAAGCGTGGCACGCGCGGTGGATACCGTGAAGTCCGTATGTACCCACTGCTCGGTCGGTTGTACCGTCGTGGCAGAAGTGGACAATGGCGTCTGGATCGGTCAGGAGCCCGGATACGACAGCCCGTTCAACCTTGGCTCGCACTGTGCCAAAGGCGCGGCTGTGCGAGAGCACGCCCACGGTGAACGCCGCCTGAAGTACCCCATGAAGAAGGTCAACGGTGAGTGGACCCGCATCTCTTGGGAGCAGGCGATCAACGAAATCGGCGACAAGATGATGTCGATCCGCGAAGAAAGCGGTCCCGACAGCGTCTACTGGCTGGGTTCGGCCAAGCACAACAACGAACAGGCCTACCTGTTCCGCAAGTTTGCGGCCTACTGGGGCACCAACAACGTCGACCACCAGGCACGTATCTGTCACTCGACCACCGTTGCGGGTGTTGCGAACACATGGGGCTACGGCGCCATGACCAACAGCTACAACGACATCCATAACTCCAAGGCGATCTTCATCATCGGCGGCAACCCTGCCGAGGCGCACCCCGTCTCGCTGTTGCACGTGCTGAAGGCCAAAGAGGAAAACAACGCACCCCTGATCGTCTGCGATCCGCGCTTCACTCGGACTGCGGCCCACGCGGACGAATATGTGCGTTTCCGTCCCGGCACTGACGTTGCGCTGGTCTGGGGCATCCTGTGGCACATCTTTGAAAACGGCTGGGAGGACAAAGAGTTCATCCGTACCCGCGTCTGGGGCATGGACCAGATCAAGGAAGAAGTCGCCAAGTGGAACCCCGAAGAGACAGAGCGTGTCACCGGAGCGCCCGGTGCGCAGCTGGAACGCGTGGCTCGCACGCTGGTCAACAGCCGTCCCGGCACCGTGATCTGGTGCATGGGTGGCACCCAGCACACCAACGGTAACAACAACACCCGCGCCTACTGCATTCTGCAGCTTGCCCTTGGCAACATGGGCGTCTCGGGTGGCGGCACCAACATCTTCCGCGGCCACGACAACGTGCAGGGCGCGACCGACCTTGGCGTTCTGTCGCACACTCTGCCGGGCTACTACGGCCTGTCTTCGGGCGCATGGGCGCACTGGGGCCGTGTCTGGGGCGAGGATATGGACTGGCTCAAGGGCCAATTCCAGTCCGAGACCGATGCCGACGGCAAAGATGTCAACCTGATGGAGCGGACCGGTATTCCGGTGTCCCGCTGGATCGACGGTGTTCTCGAAGATGCCGAAAACATCGACCAGCCCGACAACGTGCGTGCCATGGTTCTGTGGGGCCACGCGCCCAACTCGCAGACCCGTATGACCGAGATGAAAACGGCGATGGAAAAGCTCGACATGCTTGTCGTGATTGATCCGTTCCCCACTGTTTCGGCCGTGCTGCATGACCGCACCGATGGTGTCTACCTGCTGCCCGCGACCACCCAGTTCGAAACCCGTGGCTCTGTGACCGCCTCGAACCGCTCGATCCAGTGGCGCGATCAGGTTGTGGACCCGCTGTTTGAATCGAAGCCCGACCACGTCATCATCGCGAAATTCGCGAACAAGTTCGGCTTTGCCGACCGCCTGTTCCGCAACATCGAGATGGAAGACGCGGAAACGCCCAACATCGAAAGCATCACCCGCGAGTTCAACGCAGGTATGTGGACTGTTGGCTACACCGGCCAGTCGCCCGAGCGCATCAAGCTGCACATGGCGAACCAGCACACCTTTGACAAAACGACGCTCAAGGCTGTTGGTGGACCCGCAGACGGGGATTACTACGGTATGCCGTGGCCCTGCTGGGGCACCCCCGAGATGAAGCATCCCGGCTCGCCCAACCTCTATGACATCAACAAGCCTGTGGCGGATGGCGGCTTGCCCTTCCGTGCGCGCTATGGTGTCGAGCGGAACGGCGACAATCTCTTGGCCGAAGGGGTGTCGAACCCCGGTGCGGACATTCAGGACGGTTATCCCGAGTTCACCATGCAGATGCTGATGGATCTGGGGTGGGATAGCGATCTGACAGACGAGGAGCGCGCGTCCATCGACGCTGTGGCTGGTCCGGGCACGAACTGGAAGACCGACCTATCGGGTGGTATCCAGCGCGTCGCGATCAAGCATGGTTGTGCACCCTATGGGAACGCCAAGGCCCGTGCTGTGGTCTGGACCTTCCCGGATCCGGTGCCGCTCCACCGCGAGCCGCTCTACACCAACCGCCGCGATCTGGTCGAAGACTATCCGACCTACGAAGACCGCAAGCTGTACCGTCTGCCGACCATGTATGCGTCGATCCAGAAGAACGACTTCAGCAATGATTATCCGATCATTCTGACCTCGGGCCGACTGGTCGAATACGAAGGTGGCGGCGACGAGACACGTTCGAACCCGTGGCTGGCAGAACTTCAGCAGGAAATGTTTGTCGAAATGAACCCGCGCGATGCCAACAACCTTGGTGTACGGGACGGCAGCATGGTCTGGGTCGAAGGCCCCGAGGGCGGCAAGGTCAAGGTGAAAGCCATGATCACCGAACGTGTGGGCAATGGCGTGGCGTTCATGCCGTTCCACTTTGGCGGTCACTTCCAAGGACAGGATCTGCGGGACAAATATCCCGATGGTGCAGACCCCTATGTCTTGGGTGAATCGACCAACACGGCGCAGACCTATGGCTATGACTCGGTGACCCTCATGCAGGAAACCAAAGCCACCCTCTGCAAGATCAGCGCAGCCTAAGGAGACAAGGATATGGCAAGAGCAAAATTTCTCTGCGACGCCGAGCGCTGCATCGAGTGTAACGCCTGCGTCACCGCCTGTAAGAACGAGCACGAAGTGCCGTGGGGCATCAACCGCCGCCGTGTGATCACCATCAACGACGGCAAACCCGGTGAGCGTTCGATCTCGGTCGCTTGTATGCACTGCTCGGACGCGCCCTGTATGGCCGTCTGTCCAACCGATTGCTTCTACCAGACCGAAGACGGTGTGGTGCTGCACTCGAAGGACCTGTGCATTGGCTGCGGCTATTGCTTCTACGCGTGCCCCTTTGGCGCGCCGCAGTACCCGCAGGCAGGCAACTTCGGCACCCGCGGCAAGATGGACAAGTGTACCTTCTGCGCCGGTGGCCCCGAGGCCGACAACTCGGTCGAGGAGTTCCAGAAGTACGGTCGCAACCGTATCGCCGAAGGCAAGCTGCCGATCTGCGCCGAAATGTGCTCGACCAAGGCACTTCTGGCTGGCGACGGCGACATCGTGTCGGCGATCTACCGCGAGCGCGTTGTAGCCCGTGGCTTCGGCTCCGGGGCTTGGGGTTGGGGCACTGCTTACGAGCAGAAGGCCGGCAACTGATCCGATTGATCCGCGCCCTGACAGACAGGGCGCGGGATGTGAAACAAAGTGCCCGCGGATTACCATAGTCCGCGGGCGCATCTTCTGAATTCAGGGACCTTCGGGAATGGCGCGCAGTTCTATCAGATTTCTAACCCTTCTGGTGGCGGCCTTTATGACGCTGACCAGCGCGGCTTCGGCCCAGACCGTACCGGCAGAGGGCGAGCCCCGCGCGGAAACAGGCGGGGCCCAGACCCTAGAAGACATCCTGCGCCGGCAGGAAAACCAGAAGCTGGACGACAGCTTCCGCAGTGACAACATCGGCAACCCTGACGCAGCCGCGCCCGCAACAGGTCAGCTTGGCACCTTGGGCGGCGTGTCGGACGCAGAATTCTGGCGGGCCTACCGATATAACGAGCTGGACGAACTGGGGACAGTCAAAGCATCGGCCAAGGGGCCGTCGGGCGATACCTCGGTCACGCAGGTGGTCATTCAGGACACCGGCATGACCTGGCTGAAGTTCCGCCGTGGCCCGCTCAAGGAATATGGCGGCTACCTTTTGCTGGGGACCATCGCGATCCTTGCCGTATTCTTCCTGTTCCGTGGCCGCATCATGATTGATGGCGGGAAATCGGGAAAAACCATCACGCGTTTCAAAGGGATCGAACGGTTTGCCCACTGGACTTTGGCGGGCAGCTTTGTGCTCTTGGCGATCACCGGTCTGGTGCAGTTGTTCGGCCGCTTCTTTATCATCCCGCTGATTGGGCACGAGGCCTTTGCGCCCGTCGCCATTGGTGGGAAGTGGATCCACAACAACGTCTCTTGGGCGTTCATGCTGGGTCTGGTGATGGTCACCGTCATGTGGGTCAAACACAACATCCCCAACAAGCTGGACCTGAAATGGTTCGCGGTTGGCGGCGGTCTCTTTTCCAAGGGCGTGCACCCGCCCGCCAAGAAATTTAATGCCGGTCAGAAGATCATCTTCTGGGGCGTCATCTTCCTTGGTGTCTCGATCTCTGTGTCTGGTCTGTCGCTGCTGTTCCCGTTCGAATTGCCCATGTTCGCGGCCACCTTTGCCCATATGAACGATTTGGGCCTGCCGCAGCTGTTCGGAATGGAGGCTCTGCCCACCGATCTGGCGCCGCACACGGAAATGCAGCTGTCACAGACATGGCATGCGATCGTTGGCTTCCTGTTTATGGCGTTGATCATCGGTCACATCTATATCGGTTCGATCGGTATGGAAGGCGCGTTTGACGCCATGGGCAGCGGTCAGGTGGACGAACAATGGGCCAAGGAACACCATGGCCTGTGGTACGAAGAAGTCACCGGCAAGCCCGCCTACAAAGACGCCCATCCGGCGGAATAAGAGCAAGGAGCAGAAGTTATGAAAGCGATGTTCATTGCCTTTGTCGGGATATTCGTGATTGCCGTCGCGGCGGATCAGGTCCTGCACCGCGCCGGTTTCGCGATTGACGAGGTTACGTCCGCCCCGTCGGTTCGGTTAGACTAAGCCGAACAGTCAGAGCGGATAGAGATGACCAGCAATCTTCAACCCACCGTGCAGCCCCCCACCGAGGGGGCTGCGCAGTCTCATATCGACCGAGCGATCCGTCACGTCTCCATTCTGGTCGTGGACGACGAGCCCGGGATGCGGAACTATCTGACCCGCACGTTGGAGCCCCGCTGCAAGAAAGTCATGGCCGCCGCCAGTGCAGAAGAGGCGAGCGCATTGCTGGATGCGCATCACTTCGATCTGGTGCTCTTGGACAACGTCATGCCAGGGCAATCTGGTCTGGATTGGTTGGCCGAGCAGCGCCGCGTAGGCCTGTTCGCTGAAGCGATTCTGATGACCGCCTACGCCGATCTGGAAACGGCCATCCACGCGATGCGGGTGGGGGCCTCGGATTTCGTTCTGAAGCCGTTCCGGTCCAATCAAATCCTGAACGCGGTCAATCGCTGCATGGTGCAAAAGTACCTGCGTCGTGAGAACTTCCTGCTTAAATACGAACTGCAGGCCGATAGTCTGGCCGCCCGTGGCCGTTTGATCGGCACCTCTCCGGGGATCGAAAGCGTGCGCAAGACGCTAGAACGCGTTGCACCTATGCCCACACCGGTCTTGTTCACGGGCGAAAGCGGCACAGGCAAGGAAATCTGCGCCCGCACGCTGCACGCCATGTCGGACCGCGCCAACGCGCCCTTTGTCCCGATCAACTGCGCCAGCATTTCACCGGATCGTCTGTCGCAGGACCTGTTCGGTGATCCGAACCAGCCCGGATCGGATGGCCTGTTGGTCCATGCGTCCGGCGGCACGATTTTCCTTGATGAAGTGGCCGAGCTTCCCCTGCCGATGCAGGGCGAGCTTTTGCGTGTGCTAGAGGATGGCAGCCTGCGCCCCCACGGGTCAGAGCGCGAGATGCCCCTGAATTTGCGGTTTGTGTTTGCGACCAACGCCGATCTGGACAAGGCGATGGACGAAGGTCGCTTCCGCCGCGACCTGTATCACCGGATCAACGTGGTCAACATTCAGATGCCCCCCTTGCGCGAACGGGTCGGAGATATCCCAGAATTAGCGGAGCTATTTATGGGCAAATTCTCGCGGCAGCTGGGGGTGGAGCCGCTGGTGCTTACAGATCACGTACTTTTGAACATGGCCCGCTACGATTGGCAGGGCAATGTCAGAGAGCTGAAGAACTTGATCGAACGCTCTCTCATCCTTGGAGAATTTCCTCCGGAATTCGCAGGCAACACCGAAGACAGCGACAATGAGCCTGTTGAAAGCTTGCATGCGGTCGAACGTCGGCACATCCTGAGCGTGCTGGAAGCCTGTGGCGGCAACCGTGCCGAGGCGGCGCGGCGTCTTGGGGTCAGCCGCAAGACGATCGACCGTAAATGCAGCATGTGGAATGTCTGACAGACTCACGACTCCGGTAAGCCTACGTAACACAGTGCGCGCGCGCCTCTTGGTGATCGCGCTGTTGCCTATTCTGATCCTGTTGCCTTTGCTCTTGGTCACTGCGGTCAAAAGTTGGTCCGACCGATTGAATGAAGTGCTGATCGCCAAAGTGTCTGGTGAATTGACCGTGGCGCGTCAACATCTGGAAGGGCTGGTCGAAGATCGCAGCGCGGCCATTGACGCATTGGGTCGGTCGGCCCTGTTTCGCGATCAAGCCCGCACGGATATGGCAGATTTTCTGGAACGTCAGCGGCGGCAAATGGGGCTCGATTTCCTGTACTACGTTACCCCGCGGGCCTACGTGATTATGGCGGGCGGCAGCGGCGGGGTGGCCGACCCGCGCAACTGGCCCGTGGTAAACGCGGCATTGAACGGGCGCAGCGGGGCGGCCATTGACGTATTTGCAGAGAGCGATCTTGCGTCCTTGTCTCCCGATCTTGCTGCACGGGCCCGCATTGAACTATTGCCGACCCAAGGCGCTGTTCCTTCGGATCGCGCGGTTGAATCCCGCGGGATGGTGGTGCACGCGGCGGCGCCCGCGCCGGGTGGGGCCTTGGTGGGCGGCGTTCTGTTGAACCGCAACCTCGGTTTCATCGACGATATCAACGATCTGGTCTACCCAGAGGGCAGCCTGACTGGCGGCACTGACGGCACGGCCACGCTGTTCTTGGACGACGTGCGGGTCAGCACGAATGTGCGCTTGTTCGAAGGGCAGCGCGCCCTTGGCACCCGCGTCTCTGCCGAAGTCCGCGACCGCGTCTTGCAGACGGGGGATGTTTGGACGGCCCGCGCCTTTGTGGTGAACGATTGGTATATATCGGCCTACGAGCCGATCCGCGACAGCTTCAATCGGCGGATTGGCATGCTTTATGTAGGCTTCCTAGAAGAGCCCTTCCGCCAAGCCGAGCAGCGGACCCAGATGGTGATCTGGTTTAGCTTCTTGGCGGTCATCGCGGTCACGGTGCCCGTTCTGCTCTTTTTTGCGCGCTCGATCTTCGTACCCCTTGAACGGATGAACCATGCCATTGCCCGCGTCGAAGGCGGCGATTTGAGTGCGCGGTCCGAGATTTCGGGCAGGGATGACGAGATTGCGCGTTTGGCGGCCCACCTTGATAGTCTGCTTGACCAGATCCAAGAGCGGGACCGCCGTTTGCGCAACTGGGCTGAAGAGCTCGAGACCCGCGTGACGGAGCGGACTGCAGACCTGCAAGAGGTGAACCGCCAGCTAGAAATCACGACACGCCAGTTGATCCTGTCCGAAAAACTGGCCGCGTTGGGCGAGATCACCGCTGGGGTTGCCCACGAGATCAACAATCCTCTAGCCGTGATCCAAGGCAATCTGGACGTCATTCAGGACCTGATGGGCGAGAGCGCACTGGAATACCGGACCGAATTTAAGCTGATCCAAGAGCAAATTCAGGCGATCAGCATTCTGGTGACCAAGCTGCTGAGTTTCTCGCGCCCCGAAGAATTCGACCTGCCCGAAGAGGGGCTTTGCCCGGATCGGGTGATCGAAGCAACGGTGCCCTTGGTGCAGCATACGCTGTCGAACACGAATGTTTCGCTTCATCTGGACCTATCGGCCAAAGGCGAGGTCGTGATGAATGAAACAGAACTGCAGCAGGTGATCGTGAATCTGATCACGAATGGCGTCCAAGCGATGCCTGACGGCGGCCAGATCACTGTGCGCAGCCACCGCGATGACGGGTGGGCACGCCCCATGGTAGTGATCGAAGTCTGCGATACCGGTTCGGGGATGGCCGAAGAGGTGCGGGCCAAGGTCTTTGACCCGTTCTTTTCGACCAAGGGGGCGAAGGGGACAGGTCTGGGGCTGTCGATCACGCGGGATATCCTGCGCCGCGCAGGCGGGTCAATCAGCGTGAGCAGCGAAGCGGGCAAAGGGGCGTGTTTCACGATCCGCTTGCCCGTGAAACAGCCGATGGTTTACTAGTCCGGTAGGTCCAACTGCTCTTTGAGTGTTTGCATGACATCGGCGCCGCGGAAGGGTTTACTGATACAAGCATTGAAGCCAGCAGCGCGGTATTCGCGGATCTGATCCGGCATCACGTTTGCCGAAATCGCGATGCAGGGCGGGCGTTTCTTGCCGGTCTTGCGGGCGATAGCGTCAATTGCCCCTAGCGCAGTCAGCCCGTCCATTTCGGGCATTGATATATCCAGTAGGACCGCGTCCCAATCCGTGTCAGGAAAGCGCTCGACGGCCTCGCGCCCGTCAGAGACCATGACAGCTTTGATCCCAGCGCGTTTCAGCAGGCTACCAAGTACGAGCCGGTTCGTTCCGTTGTCATCTGCGGCTAGAATATTCAGGCCCTCAAGCGCCTTGGATGGTTCCAGTTTCTCGATAACGGTTTCTTTGGCTGCGGCCCTGCGCGCTTTGACCTCGGAAGCGAGGGGAAGAGGCAGCGTGATCTTGACCAAGGTGCCTGCGCCCTTGCGGCTCGAGATATCGACGCGGCCGTTCATCATGCTGACCAGTCGGCGCACGATAGACATTCCCAGACCGGTGCCCCCATAGCGGCGGGTGATGGCACCGTCGGCTTGTTCGAAATCCTCAAAAATGCGGCTGATTTGTTCTTCGGTCATGCCGATGCCGGTGTCGATCACTGAAAAGACTACATCGCCATAACTGGGGTTCGACATGCGCAGGGTTACACTGCCAACGTCGGTAAACTTGATCGCGTTGCCTAGCAGGTTGTTCAGGATTTGCATCAAGCGCATAGGGTCACCTACGCGGCGGGGGCCATTCTGGTCTGCCTCGACGTTCAATTGCACATTCTTGGCTTCGGCAGACAGACGGTTCAGGCCCGACGCGCGTCGGATGATTTCGCGGGTGTCGAACTCCTCTGGCATCAGAGCGAGTTTGCCAGCCTCGATCTTGGACAGGTCGAGAATGTCATTGAGGATGTTCAAGAGCACGTCACCGGATTGCCGGATGGTCTCGACCATCTCTGCATGACGGGGAGAGGTGATCTCGTGCGACAGGACCTCTGCCATGCCCAGAATGCCATTCAAGGGCGTGCGGATTTCGTGGCTCATATTCGCGATGAACTGCGACTTCATCCGATTGGCGCTTTCGGCCTTGTGAACGGCGCGGCTCAGCTCTGCGTTGGTGCTGCGGATGTCGGTAATGTCCTTGAGCAGCAGGGTCCAGCCCATGCAATTGGCCGAGTCCCGCAACGGCTTGTCGATGGGGATCACGCGCAATTCAAAAGCGCGGTCGGCGACCTCGAACACGGTGTTTTTGGGGAAGCTGGGATCGAAGGCGAGTGTGTTCAATTCGTCCCAGTCAGACAGCTTGGTGATGCCTGTATGCCCGCTGATCTCGAGCAAGCGCTCGAACGATGGGTTGGTGACCTTGAACGTTCCGCTCTCGTCAATGACGACCACGGGCTGTTCGGCGTCATAAAAGAGGTAGTTCTTTGCCACAGAGGCCACGTCGAACATGCTGTTCGTCATGATGATGCGCACCAGAAGCATCATCACAAACGAAAACAGAAATGGCGTCGGATCAAACCCAAAAAAAGACAGATCAAAAATCACATAGGCGACATTCCCGACGGTCGGAATGAGCGTAATTGTCAGCAGGTACAAAAAGTACCCACGGTAGGCTTCGCGAGCGCGCAGCACACCTTGGGCGACGATCAAAACCCCGCCCGCCATAAAGACATAGAGGTAAGCGACCGCGAGAAAGAATAGGGGCCCGTGCGCGTAGTCCAGAGCGGGGCCTTGGGCGGTCTCTATGACTTTTGTTTCTGGCAGATAGAAAAGCTGATGTTCGGAGTTTGTCGTCGCCATCAGCACGATCACCGTCGGTGCGACGATGAGCGAGGCAAGCCGTGGCAGGCTGATCGTGACCGTTCGCGCATGCGAATAGTCGAACAGGAAATAACACCAAGCCGTCGGCAGTAGCGCGATGAACAAATAGCTGAACTCGGCCCAGAACATTTTGCAGTTGGGAGCGGCGGCCAGCAGTTCCATCAGGACCAGCGTCAGCCACCCCATCGTCGCCAAGTAGCCGATCAAGAAAAAGGGCCGTCCGTGGAACTCGCGCTTGCGCAGGATCATCACACCGGCTGCACAGACCCCTGCCAACGTGCCCATAGCTAGATAGGCAGGCAGTTGGGGCGCGGTAAAATCAAAACATTGAGGCAAGTGCACAGCGGACGTCCCTTGGAAATTAGGCGCGGGCGCTGCGCCGTTCCATCAGAACTGCCAGAGAACACCACAATAAAGGAGGTGCCCTCTGGGCTAAACCACTGAGTAATTCGGGGAGGTTTCGCCTATGACCTCTCCTTTCGGGCAGGTCGGCGCAATCGGACTAGGCCCGAGGGGTTGTTTGCGCCGCGGTACCGAGCGTGTCGAAGGCCGGTTCTGGCGCGGGCGCGATCAGGCCTTGGGGCTTTTTCGGCTTGAGCGATATCGCTTCGGCGACCCACGCGATCAAGATCATAAGTGCCACGCCTACCAAGGGCAGTGTCCACGTCAGCCATTCGGTGTGGTCCGTCGCATTCAGGATCACTTGGCCCGTCAAAGACATCAGCGTCCCAGTTGAAAACACAAGCAAACCTTGGCGTCCCATCAGGGCCAAAGGCTTTGTCCAGTTCTGGGCACACAGGCGCAGCACGATCCCAGCATGGGCCAGCACATAGGTGAGCGCCATAACGTGCAACATCCGAGGCAGCCCAACAAAGGTTTTGTCGTGCGCCACAAGGTGAAACGGTGCCCCCGCACGGCCTGCCATGAGCATGAACTGGTTCATGCCTTTGCCCAAGGGCGGGATCTTCATCCATGCCAGAACGAACAGCAAGAAGCAGATCGCCCCCCAAAAGAGCAGGGGTTTATAAGGGATGAATTGTTTGCCCTGCCGTTTACTCAGGCCAGTCATCAGGCCAGCAACGAACAGCACCTGCCACGCAAGCGGGTTAAAGAACCATCCGCCCGGATTGGGGAACGCAGGGATGTTCCAGCGATAAAGTCCAGTCAGAAACCAGAAGGCCACAGACAGCGCCATCATCAGCGCAGGGCTGCGCAGACCTACGAGGATCGCGATGGGGGCGGTTATCAGGAGCACCGAATAGGCGGGCAGGATGTTCACATATCCGAGTTGGTGCCCAAGGGTCGGGATGCCCACCAGCGCCTCTGCCGTGTTGCCAAAAACGCGGGTCAGGTTGATCTTCGTGATCATCTCGGGGACGCCGAGCCATAGTGCGCCCGCGCTGAAAATCGCGATAGCCCACGCGGTCAGCAAGATTTGCGTCATATACAGCGTCCACGCGCGCGACCACATCGGCTGGATCGCAGCCCACAAGCTGCCGGTTCCGCGCTGCGCCTGCATGAAGCGGCCGGAATAGGCCAGACCAGCCGCCATACCGGACAGCATAAAGAACGCCTCGGCCGCGTCGGAAAAGCCGAAGTTCCGGTTGGTGTAATCTTCGTAGGGATTGCCCGGCACATGGTTGATAAAAATCATGACCAAGGCGAGGCCGCGAAAAACATCAAGACGGGGATCGCGAGGTTTTGAGGGGCCGGCGGTGTGGCTGGCTGATGCCTTGGGAAACGGCACCAGCTTGGCTTCAGGCTGTGACATGTTTGGAAAGTCCTTCGCTGGCAGACGCGTTCGGAACGTTCTCTGACTGCCAGCGGGCGTGAATACGATGATAAAGGTCCACCACAGGCGCAACACTGCGCTCTTCGGGGGTGATAAACAGGAAATGGGTCAGGGGCCGCGAGGTGATCGCGATCAGAATGGGCGCCAGCAGCATGGGGACACAAACCGGCAGTAGCCACAGAGTTAAATCCGGTGCGATGTAGTGCACCACTGTCAACGCAATGGCGCCGGTGCCCGTGATCCACATGCCCGCGCCGATGCCTTGCCACAGGGTTAGTTTGCCTTCGCCGCGTTGGTTCGACGGCCAACCGCCATCCTTGCCCAGCAGTACCTGAATAACGGCACGGCTTTGGTACATCAGCATGATCGGTGCGAGGAACGAGGACAGGATAATCTCTGTCGCTACGGATAGAGCCGCGCGTAGGGTGCCGCCAAAGCCGTCGATCCGACCCTCGCGGGCGACCGAGGTCAGGATCAGGAACTTGGGCACGATCAGCAAACCGACGATCCCGAGGAACAGAGCGGTAATCTCTTTGGTCCGATCATCGGGGAACACAGGAAACAGCTGGTAAGGCTCTGGGAAGTAATCAGGCAGGGGCGCCATGATCGTCGCCAGAACCGAGGCTACCAGAAAACAAGCCCAAATCAGCGAAACGATGTAGGCAAAGATACCCTGTACGAAAACAAAGCGGCTCCACGCTGCCAGACCGGGTGCAAATAGCAGGCGTGTGTGCTGCAGGTTGCCCTGACACCAGCGGCGGTCACGGCGGGCATAGGATAAAATGTTTTCGGGGCCCTCTTCGTAAGAGCCACCCATCGTTTCATCGACCAGAACCTTCCACCCGTTGCGCGCTAAGAGAGCGGCTTCGACGTAGTCGTGGCTCAGGATGTGGCCACCAAAGGGCGGTGGGCCGTTCAACTCGGGCAAAGCGCAGCTTTCGGCAAACGCGCGCACACGGATGATCGCATTGTGCCCCCAGAAGGGACCTGTCGATCCCTGCATCCGGGCAAGCCCGCGGCTGAAAATCGGGCTGTGGAAGCTGGCGGCGAACTGCATGGCGCGCCCGAAAAAGGAGTTGGCGTTCACGATTTTCGGCAGGGTTTGCAGCAGGCCAATGTCCGTGTCTGCCTGCATCCGAGCTACCATACGGCGGATCGTGGCGCCTTCCATCAGACTGTCCGCGTCTAGAATGACGGCCAACTCATAGGCGCCACCGGATTTGCGAATGAAATCTTCGATATTTCCTGCTTTGCGGCCACGGTTGTCCGTGCGGCGTCGATAGAAGATGCGACCACGGCCCTGCGTTTCTTCGATCAGGCGGCGGTAAACCTGTTCTTCGGCACGAGCGTTGAGCGGGTCACGGGTGTCCGACAGGATCGCGATGTCAGCGGGCAAGCCCGCTGCTTCGAGCGATCGGTCCATCGCCGCGATGCGGGCAAATGTGGAAACGGGATCTTCGTTACAGATCGGGACCAGAACGACTGTAGGAGGCACCGGCTCTGTCAGATCGGGCGCTGGGACGGGTCGATGTCGTGCGGCAAGACCCAAGCAGGCTTGCGCCGCGCCCCACGCAAGCCAAGCTGTTGTGATCAGGATCAGGACGCCCCGCAGGATGTCCCAGATATCAACCCCGTCCTGAATGGTCGCATCGACCATCAGAACGGTGGCTGCCGTCGCAGAGACTGCGGCAAAAGCCAGTGTCGCGATGCGGTAAAATAGAGTGCGACGGTCTAGCGGCGGCAGGCGTCTCATTTTTAAATTCGGAATCTAGAGATCAGGCCCACTGGCGGGGAACCAGAAGGCGGATCAAGCTGGAAAAGGTCAGGCGAGCATCGTCTCGGCGTTCAATGACCTGCTGGGGCATGTCCAGAGGCGCCGAGGGCGGTGCTGCGAAATTATCCATAGCCTCGAGCTCGGGAGCGCGGGCGTGGGTAGTGCGGATCTGAATGGTCATTCCTTCATCCACTGATAAAGCCATGTTTCGGTCAGAGTCTGCTCGTAGCCTTCGACGGCTGCCTTGAGTTCAACAACAGAATCCGAGGTCGCTTTGACTTCGATCACGAGCCGCCAAATGTCCGTTCCGCTGATCTTGCTCAGAATGGCTTCGGCAACTTCGCCTCGGTTCACTGTTACTGTGGGTTCAACGTCTGCATCGCCAGGAAGTTCCGACAGCGTGCCGCCTTGGAAATCGACGACGAATTTCCGCGTATCGGCCTTTTCTTCGATACCCGCGACCCCACCTTCGCCGACGCGCGTCCGGATTACACGGGCGCGGGTGGCCGATCCATCGCCCTCGGGCGCGAAGCCCCAGTGCATGCGGTAGCTGAGTTCGATGGACTGTCCGGCCTCTGCCGGAGCTTCGGGGATCCAGAAAGCGACGATGTTGTCGTTCGTTTCCATATCAGACGGGATTTCCACCAAACGGACAGAGCCTTTGCCCCAGTCGCCCTTGGGTTCGATCATCAGCGAGGGGCGCTTTTCGTAATGCGCCTGCGCGTCAAGATAGCTGTCGAAATCACGGCTGCGTTGGACCAATCCAAAGGACTTGGGGTTTTCTGCACCAAGATAAGAGCTCGCCAGACGCATCGGGTTTTTGAGCGGACGATAGAATGTCTCGCCGCTTTGGGTGTTCAGGACCAACGCCTCGCTGTCATGCACGGCGGCGCGGAAATCATCAAAGTCGCCTTTGTCGTTGCCAGCAAACAGGAACATCGAGGTCAGCGGTGCAATGCCCAATTGTTCCACATCGTTGCGCATAAAGAGGCGGGCGGTGACGTCGACGATGGTCGAGTCGCCAGGATTAACGACAAAGCGATAGGCCCCCGTGACCGAGCGGCTGGTGAGCGCCGCGCAGATGGTCACAGTGTCAGAGTAGGGCGTGGGGCGTTCTAGCCAGAATTCGGAAAAGCGGGGGAATTCTTCGGACCCCGACAGACCTGTATTCACCGCCAGACCGCGGGCGCTTAGCCCGTAGACGTTGTCGCGGCCCAGAGCGCGGAAGTAGCTCGCGCCAAGGAACACGATCAGTTCGTCAAAAATATCGGCGCGGTTCATGGGCGCGTGGATGCGGAAACCAGCAACGCCGGGCATTTCGGCATTTTCGGGCACACCAAGGCTTTCGGGGTAGTAGAAGTCCTTGGTCGAGAAGGTCATCGGCCGCGACTCGCCGTTCACCACCTCGTTGATGTGCACAGGCTGTTTGAACAGCCAGCCCAGATGAAACGCGTGCATACGGAAGTGCTGGCCCTGATCCTGCCACCGAGCGCGTTCTGGCAAGAAGCGGATGCGTTGGTACGCGTCGTAGTTCAGGTCTGCCAGAAAGCCGCCGATTGTTTCCGGATCAGGGAGCGGGGCTTCGGCTGCTTTCTTCATCCGCTCGGACAACATGTCGAACGAGAACGGCTCTCCAAGCGCTTCCTGTGCTTTCGCATAGGTTGCGGATGTCAATGCGGGCGCTGCAGCAGAGCAAGCGAGTCCGGCAAGAAAGGCACGCCGGTTGAACGCGGGGTATTCGAGACGTGGGGTAGTAAGCTGCTGCATCTTAAACAATAGCGACTCCAGCAAAAAACGTGATTGGTACCAATCCTCTTATTTTAATCACAGGCACTGTTGCGCAAGAGGGAAAGTTATTGCTGCACGGCAGAAAATCGCTGATCGGCGGATTTGCACAAACTGGCGTCAGTCGGCGTCTTGCGTCCGTTTCTTAAGTCAATTCGCACGGCGAATCCGCAGGTTTATCCTTTTATCTCTATGGTTTATAAGGGGTTCTTGCACCGTTTTAGACCACTTTGAGACTCTTGCCCCCTTTGGACCGGCTACTACTGTTAGTGGTCCTGACATCCGTGCTGCACTGCAGATAGAGTTGGGTGTTACCTTGTTGCACTAAGTCAAATTTTTGTGCGCGGACAGAAGGTGATTGAAAAGGCACTTGGCAGACAAAATCGGACGAGTCGCATCGGCAGATCGCTGCCCAACCTGTGCGATTCCACGATCAGAATCGCTATCTCAGCGGGCGAGTTCACCGGATGCGCTCGTCATCTTCTGCGGGAATGGGCCGTGTTGTCTGGGTTCGACAAACGCATGCTATGCAAAATTGTCGATAGTTCGTGCAAAATCCGACGGAAGATGAGGCCCCCGTTGAGCCCCGTAATAGCAGCTGTACAGGAGTTCTAGGCTCTGGCGCGCTTCTTCGGCGAAGCGAGGGCGGTCTCTGCCCGCTTGATTGCTTGCCGAAAGAAGGGCCCGCGTCGGCGTGCAAGAATAGCTTTTCCGAGCTTAATCACCAGAGAGTACCGACGCGCTGCCTCGAGCCGTGCGATCAGCTCTTTGTGGTAGCGATTGTTGTCACGGCGTGCCCGCAAATACTTGTAGAACTTGGGTCGCGTCAGGGTGCCGCCTACGCAATCCAGTATCACTGGTTTCAGAATACCAATCTGCTGCCAGAGAGAGGCAATGCGGTGTCCGAAGTAACGGCATTGGAATTTTTGTACGTTCTCACCGGAAAAGAGAGCCGCGTGCATCGCGTCCAGATGTTGGGTCGGATCATAGAACACGTAAACCCTGTGCGCGGCGGCAATCATCTTGGGCGCAAAGCCGTAGCGCGACGAAAAATTGCGATGCCATGCTTTTTTGTAGCGCGTCTCCCAAGAGGCGATGTCGCGATCAAGCGTGGCTTGGGGGGAAATGCAAATGACGGTCGCGTCGGGGCAGGCGGAGGAAAAGGCAGCCGCTGCATAGCCGCCCATGGAAGCACCATAGAAAATCACCTGCTCAAACTGATCGAAAAACCTCTCGTCCCGAAGTCGATCAAAGAAATCAAAAACGGCCTCGTCGCGATACCATGTCCAGCCTTGGGCCATCATCCCGAGCATCGACCAGCCATTGGTTTCTACAAAATGGTGCCCCCAAGGCATCCGTGTATCGGCATGTTCAAACACGTGGTCGAGGTTTTCAAACGTAACAATTAGTGTTTCGCCGCGCTTAACAAACAGGGCAGAGTGCAGATCCCCGATCTGCTCAAAGAATCCCTCTTTCTCGCCAATTTCGGCAAGGTTGGCTTTCCAGTCTTTTTGCTTCTGCTCGGCTTCGGACATCAAAGTCTCTGAGTTTGACTTGCCAACAGGGGCGTCGCCGCTTGGAAACTCGCAAAAAGGTACATCTGAACAGGCGTCGCCGCTTGATCGCGGCAGTGTCGTTGCAACGTGTTCTAAGGCCAAAGGTATCGTCTGCGCGCTGTCCGAACAATTGATTTCTTTGGTCTGATCTGAGGGCAGGCGAAGCGGAGCGTGTTTCATTGGGGATCCAGAGCATGTACCGGTCGGTCTTAGATGCTCAGATATTAATCCCGCAATCGTGTCCAAATTGAGAACTATCTCAGGAGAATAAGGGACAATCGCGTGGCAACTGCGACGCGCAAAGTCCGTATATCACTGTCAAATGAGGATTTAAGTGGAGGCGAGTACCGGAATCGAACCGGTGTACACGGATTTGCAATCCGCTGCGTCACCACTCCGCCAACTCGCCGCCGTGGTGTGGTTCGCGCTGATTAGACGATCCATTCGGGGGGCGCAAGCCCTCATGTTCGATGAAACGACGATACAACCGTTGCCGTGCCTGTGGTAATGTGGCATGACCCCAAAGACCTCACTGAACGAAAGAGTTTAGTCCATGACTGATTTCGCAAATCGCCGCACAATGATGGTGGATACGCAGGTCCGCCCCTCGGACGTGACCAAGTTTAACGTGATCGAAGCGATGCTGGCAGTTCCCCGCGAAGTCTACGTCCCCGAAGCGCGTAAAGAAGCCGCTTATATGGGGGAAAACATTGAACTGGCGGCCGACCGTGTTGTTCTGGAGCCCCGCACAACAGGCAAACTGCTGGACGCGCTCGATATCCAGCCCGATGAGCTGGTGCTCGATCTGGGCTGCGCATATGGCTATTCTGCTGCAGTCATTGCCCATCTCGCCGAGGCTGTTATCGCTGTTGAAGCCGAAGATTTCGCCAAAGAAGCCGAAGCCAACCTGAGCCAGAACGGCGTCGATAACGTCGCTGTCGTCGAAGGTGAGTTGGCGGCAGGAGCGGCCAAGCACGGTCCTTATGATGTCATCGTTATCGAAGGCGGCGTCGAGGAGTTGCCAACCGCCATCGCGGATCAGTTGAAAGAGGGCGGTCGAATCGGCTGCATCTTTCAAGAGGGCGCATTGGGCACTGTTAAAATCGGTTACAAACTGGATGGCCTGATCAATTGGCGCTATTCGTTCAATGCCGGCGCTCCGGTGTTAAAAGGATTTGCAAAACAGCCAAGCTTTGCGCTCTGAACCTTGCGGCATGGGTGTTGATTTTTAAAGATGTCCCATGCGTTAGGGGCGAAGGAGTTTGTAAATGGCGGATTTTAAGAAGTACCTGCGGGGCGGCGTAGCGGCTCTCGCGCTCTCGGTTGCGGCAGCACTACCTGCAAGCGCAGATACCCTGGGAGACGCCCTGGTCAAAGCCTACAAGAATAGCGGTCTGCTGGAACAAAACCGTGCGCTGCTGCGCGCGGCGGACGAGGATGTGGCCGGCGCGGTCGCTGAACTGCGTCCCATTCTTGGATATTCGGCTGGCATTACCTCTAGCCGTGATTTCACGGTGACCGGCACAAGCACGAACCGGATTGAGACCGGCGTCGACGAGACCACGCTTGGAACGCTGGGGCTGACCGCGAGCTTGCTCCTTTACGACGGCGGCGCGTCTCGTATGGGGATTGATGTGGCCAAGGAAGCCGTCCTTGCGACCCGCCAAACACTGCGGGCGGCAGAGCAGACCGTTCTGCTAAATGCAGTGGCCGCCTACATGAACGTTCTGGCGTCGGGCCAGATCGTTACCCTGCAGCAAAATAACTTGCGTGTGCTGAGCGAACAGCTTCGTGCTGCACGTGAACGCTTTGACGTGGGCGAAATCACTCGCACTGATGTAGCGCTGTCCGAAGCGGCGCGCGCGAGCTCGAACAGCGATCTCGTGGCAGCACAGGGCGACTTGGCCGACTCGCGCGCCGGTTACATCACCGCCGTGGGCGAGGGTGCTGGCTCCGTGAGCACGCCTGGTGCATTTCCTGTCGCCGTGGACACAGTCGAAGAAGCCCTGCGCATTGCGATGCGCAGCCATCCGACGCTTCTTGCGGCGCAGCACGCAGTCACTCAGGTAGAACTTGGCGTGAAGATCGCTCAGGCGGCACGCAAGCCAGAGGTGACGCTTGGCGCGGAATTGGGACATACGCGTTTCTTGGCAGAAGACACGGATCGCTCCGAGGGGAACTACACAAATAGTGCATCGGTTGGCTTAAACGTCACTGGCCCCATCTATTACGGCGGCGCGATTAGCTCTGCTGTGCGCCAGGCAATGGCGCGTCGCGATTCGGCGCGCGCTGAGCTGTTGCAAACGAAACTGTCGGTCGAAGAGGCCGTGCGTGTCGCGTACTCGGCGCTGACCCAAGCCCGCGCCGCCCGCGACGCGGCCGAAGAATCGATCCGTGCGAACACTGTGGCGTATCGCGGTGTCCGTGAAGAGGCTTCGCTCGGCGCGCGGACCACTCTGGACGTTCTGGATGCAGAGCAGGACCTGCTGGATGCGCGTGCATCGAGCATTACTGCAGCTGCCAATGAATATATCGCGGCCTACTCGCTGCTATCCGCTATGGGTCTGCTAAACGTGGAGTATCTGAAGCTCAACGTGCCGACCTATGATCCCGAAGCCTACTATAACACGGTCAAGAACGCGCCTGCCATGATCAACACCCGTGGTGAGAAGCTGGACGACGTCCTGCGCGCGATCGGCAAAAAGTAACAGTTCTGCTGGCAAACGGTTGTGAGATCGCGTGCCAGCGGCTACCCTTACCCCAGTGTTTCGTGAGGGTTTCATGTCAGAGCCAACCACCAGCGTAGATATCGAGGATGTCCTCACGTCGATCCGGCGGCTTGTGTCGGAAGAGGCGCATGATGCTGTTCTCGATCAAGTGAAGCCTCAGCGTTCTGCAGATCGGCTGGTCTTGACACCTGCGCTGCGGATTGCAGACGCAGAGACGCCGCCCGAGGCTGCTGAGGGCACTGACGACAGCGGACCGGACATACCCCCAGCCGAGCATGAAGATGTCGCTGAGGCGCCGCTTCTGCTCAACCGTGGGCCCTCTGACAATCTGTCGATCAATCACAAGATTTCGTCACTCAGCGCTGCGGTCAGCCGAGCCGCTGAGGAGTACGAGCCCGAAGAGGGCGACATGTTTGGGGGACTCTCCAAAACGCCGCTGCCGTGGGCCGAAACACATCCCAACGACCCGCTGTCCGGCAGGGCCGAAGGGGAAGACGCCTCTGACATGGATGGCGATGCATTTGAGGACGAGACGATCGACGATCATGACGATACAGCGAGCGGCAGTCTCGTTGGCCTGAACGAGGACATGCTGCGTGCCATGGTGGCTCAGATTGTCCGCGAAGAACTGCAGGGCGAGATGGGCGAGCGTATCACGCGCAACGTCCGCAAGTTGATCCGACGCGAAATCAACCGTGCGCTGGCGATCCAAGACCTCGCCTGAAGTGATCCTGATTTAAATAAACGAGAGCGCTCCGGCGCTCTTTTTTTATAGCGTGGATCTTCCAAGGCGGGGCAGGGCGGAATAAAAAAGGGTGCGCCCGGTGCGCACCCTTTTTTTATCGGGGATATCAGAAAGCCGGAGTTATGCGGCGTCCAGATGCATTACGGCAGCGTTGCGACGCTCGCTCTCTTCGCGCGACAGCGCAACAGAGGTACGAACACCCTTGGCAACGAATTCCATCAGGCCAGAGACAACGCGTTCGCTGGGGTCGATCCCTGCGCAGGACAACACTTCGCGCCCATCACGCGAACGTGCCCAACGTGCGATTTGCTCGGGCCCATTGCCGTATTTTTTATCATCGGCGATGGCATCATCTAGAGCCGCCAACACAACAGCGGCAAAAAGTTTGCGTGCACGGTTGCCCTGTTCATTACTGTAGGCCGTGCCGTCAACGAAATCTTTCATGATTCGTCCTTGTTGTTTCGATCTTGCGTCTTGGGGCGTGGCGCGCTTTATGACGTAATTATGTCGATTCTGGCAACCTGTTTTTGAATGCCTGCTATGCATTTTGTGCATAGCTTCAACATGTATATGGCGCGTCTACTACGCTTGCTTTGGTCTTGAGCCCCAGATATAGGGATCAAAATCCTAATATCAACCGTCCTGCAAGGTAGTCTTATGCCCAAGATCAACGGTAACGAAATCCGTCCCGGCTATGTACTGGAACACAATGGCGGCCTTTGGGGCGCTGTCAAAGTCGATCACGTCAAACCCGGCAAGGGCGGCGCATTCGCTCAGGTCGAGATGAAGAACCTGCGCAACGGCTCTAAGCTGAACGAACGTTTCCGCAGCGCCGACAAAGTCGAGCGTGTGCGTCTGGAGCAGAAAGACCAGCAGTTCTTGTATGAGTCCGACGGCATGCTGGTGTTCATGGATGCAGAGACCTATGACCAGATCGAGCTGCCCGCTGACATCCTTGGTGATCGCCGTCCCTTCCTTCAGGATGGCATGACCATCGTCGTGGAATTCTACGAAAGCGAAGCGCTGAACGCGACTCTTCCCCAGAAGGTCCAGTGCAAGATCGAAGAGACCGAGCCGGTTGTCAAAGGCCAGACCGCAGCGAACAGCTTCAAGCCAGCGATCTTGGACAATGGTGTCAAGGTGATGGTGCCTCCCTTCGTCGGTCAGGACGAAGAGATCATCGTGAATACCGAAACCATGGAATACGTCGAACGCGCATAAGAAAAGCGGCCCGTTTCGGGGCCGCTCTGAACGCATTTAGATAAATGAGGCCCGCCTGAAGTGCTCAGGCGGGTCTTTCTTATTTCATCAGCACGATTGGCACTTTGCAGCTGCGGATCATTTCGGTGGTGGTCGAGCCGATGATCATGCTGCGAATGCGCGAATGGCCATAGGCGCCCATGACCAGCAGGTCGTAGCCTTCGTGGTCGGTCATATCGCCAAGCACGTGGTCAGGGCTGCCCTGCACGATCTTGGTGGTCGCGGTGTGGCCGCCAGCGGCCAGTGTGGCCGCAGCGCTGTCCAGATCGGCGCGCAGGCTATCGCTCTCGGTGCCGACAGTCACGACGGTCACGTCTAGGCCCGCAAACAGCGGGTCGCGCGCAACTGTGTCGATTGCCTTCATCGAGGAGACGCCACCATCATAGGCGATCAGGACCTTCTTGGGCTCTGAGTAGGCGCGGTTGGCAACGAAAACGGGCTTCGAGGTCGCACGCACGATCCGCTCTAGGTTCGAGCCAAGGTGCAGTTTGGCGAAATCCGCCGCCTCTCCGCGTTTGCCAATCGCCAGCATTGAGGCGCTGGCTTCGCGCTCTGACACGGTATCGATCAAGTCACCGCTACGCAGGCGGGTGCTGACTGTGATTTCACCGTGCTGTTCCACGATGGCTTTGCCGTCCTCTAGGATGGCGCGGCCCGTGGCTTGCGCCAGCTTGTTGCGCTGCGCGTCCAGCGAGCTCAGCTCTTCGAGCAGGGCGGTGCGGGCCCCCAGACGGATCGAGCCGGACAGGTCTTGCTCGGCGCCGCCCTCGCGGCGACCAAGCACGTGTGTCAGTTCGACCGAGGCCGCGCTGCGGGCTGCGATCCAACCCACATAATGGCACAGGCTTTCCGAGTAGGCCGAGCCGTCGATCAGGGCGAGGATGTTAGAATTGCTCATCTGGTCCGCTCCTTAGTGCGACATCAACTTGTCCATGCCGCCCGGTTTGTCGTGCAGCGCCAGACGGTCAACGATGGTTTGCGAGGCGTCATTCAGGCCAAGGATTTCGACCTCTGCGCCCTCACGGCGGAACTTGAGCACAGCCATGTCCAGCACCGCAACCGACGAAATGTCCCAGATGTGGGCATGGGTGACGTCGATGGTGACTTTTTCCAGCGCTTCGCGGAAGTCGAACGCCTTCATGAAGTCTTCGGCAGAGGCAAAGAACAGCTGTCCTTCGACGTGGTAGGTGCGGGCGCGGCCATCTGCGGACAGCTCGGAGCGAACGCGGAACAGTTGCGAAATCTTCCACGCAAAGAAGATGCCCGACAGCAGCACACCGGTCAGCACGCCAATCGCCAAGTTGTGGGTCCAGACCACGACGACGACAGTTGCCACCATCACGATTGAGGATGAGGCAGGGTGTTCCCGCAGATCCTTGATCGAGGACCAGCTGAACGTACCAACCGACACCATGATCATGATCGCCACAAGTGCGGGCATCGGGATCAGGCCGACCCAGTCGCCAAGCACCACGCAGAAAATCAGCAGCATCACACCGGCAAAGGCACAGGACAGACGGCCACGACCACCGGATTTGACGTTGATCATCGACTGGCCGATCATAGCACACCCTGCCATGCCGCCGATAAACCCGGTGCAGAAGTTCGCGACGCCTTGGCCGATGCATTCCTGATTGCGGTCCGAGGTGGTGTCGGTCAGATCGTCCACCAAGTTCTGGGTCATGAGCGATTCCAGCAGGCCCACAGCGGCCACCGCGGCAGCGTAGGGGAATACAATCTGCAAAGTCTCTAGGTTCAGCGGAACATCAGGCAGCAGGAACACGGGCAGGGTGTCGGGCAGAGCGCCCATGTCGGACACTGTACGCACGTCCCAGCCAAAGAGGATCGCGGCTGCTGTCAGAACCAAAATGTTCACCAGCGGTGACGGCACCGCTTTGGTCACGTACGGGAACAGGTAGATGATCGCGAGGCCCGCAACGACCAGCGGGAAGGTCAGAAACGGCACATTGGACGGATCCAACTCGGGCAACTGCGCGAGGAAAATCAGGATCGCCAGCGCGTTCACAAAGCCCGTCATCACAGATCGCGACACGAACCGCATCACAAAACCAAGTCGGGCAAAGCCTGCTATCACCTGCAGCACACCGGCCAAGATTGTTGCGGCCAGCAGGTACTCAAGACCGTGATCGCGGACCAGCGTAACCATCAGAACCGCAGTCGCGGCGGTGGCGGCGCTGATCATGCCGGGGCGCCCGCCGACGATGGCGGTCAGAACGGCGATCGAGAAAGAGGCATAGAGACCCACTTTGGGGTCGACACCTGCGATAATGGAAAAGGCGATGGCTTCGGGGATCAGCGCAAGGGCAACGACAAGGCCCGACAAAAGGTCGGCGCGCACATTGCCGAACCATTGCTGGCGATAGGCGGTCAAGTTCATCTCGTGTCCGATTGTTCTGGTCCGGCCCCGCTGCGGGGGCCAGAACGGTGGCAGTTGATTGGCGCTAACGGGCCAAGGCACTTGCCGCGCGTTATAGAGACTTAAGACAAAGGAACAACCGCCCCGAACTTTATCCCACGGACTGTGGCATAGAAATCTGCGCAGAGTCGGCGCTCAAGGCGCCATTTGCACGGTCAAAGCGCAGATATGCGATGGCTTGGCTGCCTGACTGGGTAAACAGCGTGCCGGCTGTTTTGCCGTCCTCGGTTTTGATTTCGGAGCCAACAGGGGCGCTGCCGTAGACGTCCACTGTCACCAAACCTTTGCGCAGTTCTGTTTTGTGCTTCATGCGGGCGGTGACCTCTTGGCCCACATAGCACCCCTTTTTGAAGTCGACGCCGTTCAGACGCTCGAAACCCGCTTCGAGGATGAAGGTATCGCCAGTCAGTTCGATCCCGCTCTCCGGGATGCAGTGCGCCACGCGGATTGCGTCCCAGTCCGAGCCATCGTCGCCTTCGGTCTCGCCATAAAGACGCCAGCCAAGGGCAGGGTGGCGGGGATCCTCGACGGCGCCCTCTGGCGCCTCGCCAGTGCCACGCTGTACCTTGAGAGGGCTCTCGCTGATCTGCGCATCGGCGCGAAGTTTGTACATGTTCAGTCGCTGAACCAAGCCCGCCGCCAGAGGCTCTGCCACGTCCAGCAGGATTGCATCGCCGTGGGCCACCAGCAGGAAGTCGGCCAGATATTTCCCCTGCGGGGTCAGAATAGCCGTGTACATCGCGCCGTCCTTGAGACGGGCCATGTCATTGGTCACAATGTTCTGCAGAAAATCGCGGGCGTCGGGGCCGGTGATCTCGTAAATCTTGCGGGCGTGCTCTGGCATGGGAACTCCTTTGCGCCAGAGGTAGGCGCAAAGATGCCCGAGTAAAAGACCTTAGCGCTCGAACATTGGCGTTGCGTTGAACTTCTTTTGCAAGCCTTTGTAGTCGTAGTCCGTCTGCACCCACTCGCGGAAGGGGATGTGCCCTTTGGTGTTGATCCGCTCTTCGTAAGCGTCCAGCACGTGATCCAAGATGCCGGTCTTGGTGTAGCGCTGGTGAAAGTACTTCCACGCCAGCATCTTCTTGGCTTCGGCAACAGGCGCGTTTTCCTGATCCAGCAGGTAGATCGCACTGGCAAAGCCTGCGCGGTCTGCACCGGATTTGCAGTGCATGACAAAAGGGCGCTCGATCGTGTCAAACGTCTCCAGCACTTCCATGATCCGCTCGGGGCGCGGGGCCTTGCGGGCATAGAGCTTGCGATTGATCAGGGTCATCCCCAGTGCGTCGGTCGCCTCTTTCTCAAAAAGGTAGTGGGCATAGGTGTCCACGCCGCGCAAATTCAGCACCGTATTAATGCCGCGTTTCTTGAACTTCTTCAGGCGGTAGGGGTCGGGTTGGTTAGAACGCCACACGCCGGGGGCGATTTCGAACTCGTTGGTCCACAGGTAACGCAGGAACATATGGTCGATGAACTGCAGGTGCATGTGCGCCGTGAACCGCTTGTACGGCGTCGAGATGTCGTCCCCGAAGGAATTGCGGAACCGCACTTCGAGGTCGAAGATCCAGTCTTTGATCTTTTTCAACATTCTTTACCGTCCTGAATTCCAAGCCACGTTGCCCTATCGCCTAACATGTGTCGAGGCAAGAGGTTGGGGGGAATTGACGTTATGACTTCTGAGACTAAGGTCGCGGGACATTATTATACGGAGCCTGTCATGAGTCTTGCGAACGGTCGTTCCCACCTTGCTATCCCCGGTCCTTCGATCATGCCGGACCGCGTGTTGCAGGCGATGCACCAACCCGCTCCGAATATCTACGAAGGCGCTTTGGTCGAGCTGACCGCCGGATTGGTCCCCGATTTGAAATGGGTCGCTGGCACAGAGCACCACGTTGCCATGTATATATCTAACGGTCATGGCGTTTGGGAGGCCGCGCTGGCGAATACTGTCGCGCCGGGAGAAAAGGTACTGGTGCCGTCCTGTGGCCGGTTCGGTCACGGATGGGCGGAATTCGCGACCCGCATGGGGATCGAGGTCGAGTTGATCGATTTCGGCAAACGCGCGCCGATGGACCTAGAGGTCGTGGGCCGCGCGCTCGAGGCGGACAAGGATCACAAGATCAAAGCCGTTCTGGCGACCCACGTGGATACCTCGTCCTCTGTGCTGAATGACATTCCGGCTCTACGCAAACTGATAGACGATCTGGGGCATCCGGCGATGCTGTGGGCTGACTGCGTCGCGTCCATGGGCTGTGACCGGTTCGAGATGGACGCATGGGGCGTCGATCTGGCCATCACCGCCAGCCAGAAGGGCTTGATGACCCCGCCCGGTATGGCTTTCATATTCTTCTCGCCCAAGGCGCAGGCCGCCCGCGAGGGGATGAAGATGGTCTCGCCCCACTGGGACTGGAACGCGCGCGCCTTCCCGCAGATGTTCTATGAATTCTTTGGGGGTACCGCGCCGACGCACCACCTGTTCGCGTTGCGCGAAGCCCTGAACATGATGCGCGAGGAAGGGCTCGAGTCGATTTGGAAGCGTCACGACGTTCTGGCTCGCGCCCTTTGGGCGGCTGCGGACGTCTGGGGGCAAGACGGTCCGATGGAGTTGAACATCGCCGACCCCGCCTGCCGGAGTCGCGCGGTGACCTCTTTGCGGTTGGAAAGCCCGAACGCGACTGCGTTGCGTGACTGGGTCTCCGCGAACGCGGGTGTAACTTTAGGGATCGGCCTCGGGATGGTCGAGATGGGTGATCCCGCGTGGCACGGGTTCTTCCGCGTCGGCCACATGGGGCACCTGAACGCTCACGGCATGATGGGTGTGATCGGCGTGATGGAAGCGGGGCTTCAAGCCCTGCAAATTCCGCACACTGGCGGGGCCGTGGCCGCCGCCGCAGGCGTCATCGCCAAAGGCTAACGGAGTGGGTTATTCCCACTCCATCTCCTCATAGACGCGGCCCGCGTTCTTGGTGGCGAGCTCTTCGAACGTGTCGAGGTGCTTCCACCGCTCTTGATCCACATAGTAGGCGCCCGCCAAATCGCCGCCCTCATCTATATGCGCACCGATCTTGTCCCGCAGGTCGAGCAGATAATCACGGGTGTAGCGGCGCACTTGCTCAAAGTTGGTCGGGTGTCCATGACCGGGGATCACGTAGGTCGGCGCCAGTGGCTCTAGCTTTTCGTCCCACGTTTCGATCCAGCATTTGGTGCAGGTGCCTTGGAAAATCGGTAGCATGCGCTCATGGAACGCGATGTCGCCCGCGATCATTATGCCCCACTGCGGAATCCAGACTTGCGTGTCACCCGGATCGTGCGCAGGGCCCAGATGCAGAACCTGAATGTCGACGCCGCCCAAGGACACAGTTTCACTTTCCGTAAAGCTGCGCGTGGGCAGGGCGATGGTGGTGCCTTCGGCCTTGTCCCGATTGTACCGCTGCATTCCCTGAAGAATGAAATCGGCCTCCTCCTCAAACGCTGCAGTCGCGTCCACGTGGGCCAAAATCTCGACGCCTCGCTCCGCCCAATAGGAATTGCCGAGCATCGCGTGCCCTTGGCCATTCTCGTTGATCACCAGAACAACGGGTTGGTCCGTAACGGCCCTGATTTCTTCGTGCAGGGCTGCCGCCAGTCGATAGGACGCGCCACCATTGATCACCACCACGCCTTCGTCTGTCACAATGAAAGACAGATTATTATTGTGGCCGGAGTTTTCGTAGGTCGGCGGAGCGGTCGCGCCGATGGCGGAAAAGACATGTGGGATGACTTCGACCGGCTTGGCGTAAAGTTCGGATTGCGGATACTGGTCCGGAATGTCTTCGCTTGCGGTGGCAAAGGTGGCGCTCG
The DNA here is from genome assembly GCF_900115865.1 of Donghicola eburneus. Taxonomy (GTDB): domain Bacteria; phylum Pseudomonadota; class Alphaproteobacteria; order Rhodobacterales; family Rhodobacteraceae; genus Donghicola; species Donghicola eburneus. The sequence continues at coordinate 213,055 of NZ_FOXY01000001.1, forward strand.
CACTTAGAAGCGCGGCGATGAAAAATCTGGTCATGTGAAATCCTCCCGAAACAGATAAATACATATGAATGTATATCGGTAAAGCCGAGAATGTTCTGTGACTGTCAGAAAGGGGTTGCCGAGTTAAGTGAACATCTGTTCAATTAAGTTGATCCGGACCGCTCGGGGAGGGGCAGTATGGAACAGGTAGAGATTTTTGAGGTCGGTCCAAGGGACGGTCTGCAAAACGAAAAGCAGTTGATCCCAACCGCTGACAAAGTGGCATTGGTCGATCTGCTAAGCACAGCAGGCTTCCGGCGGATTGAGGTCGCCAGCTTTGTGAGCCCCAAATGGGTTCCGCAGATGGCAGATAGCGCCGAAGTGTTGGGGGCGATCAGGCGAGGGCAGGGGATTTCCTATGCCGCATTGACCCCGAACATGCGGGGATTAGAAGGTGCGATCGCAGCCAAAGCAGATGAGATCGCGATTTTCGCCTCGGCATCCGAGGGGTTTTCCAAGGCCAACCTGAATTGCACCATCGACGAAAGCTTTGACCGTTTTGCCCCCGTTGCGGAAGCCGCGCGGGAGGCCGGTCTGCCGGTACGAGGCTATGTCAGCTGCGTGACTGACTGCCCTTATGACGGACAAATTGACCCTGCCGCTGCAGCGCGGGTGGTCGAGCGGCTTCTGACCTTTGGCTGTTACGAGGTGTCCTTGGGCGACACGATTGGTCAAGCGCAGCCAGAGAGATTGGCAGCCATGTTGGACGCAGTCTTGGCCGTGATACCCGCCGGCAAACTGGCGGGCCATTATCATGACACCGCGGGTAGGGCGCTGAGGAACATCGAGGTCTCCTTGGACAAAGGTCTGCGCGTATTCGACGCCGCCGTCGGTGGATTGGGGGGATGCCCTTATGCGCCCGGCGCAGCGGGCAACGTCGCAACAGAGGCCGTCCATCGGCGCCTGACAGAGTTGGGGCTGAGCACTGGCCTCGACCCTGACATTCTTGAAGAAGCGGCGGCATTTGCTCGCCAGATCAGAGGGGCGAGCGATGCCTGATACCATCCGCATTGACCAAGACGACCGCGGTGTCGCAACCCTTTGGCTAACCCGCACTGAAAAGCATAATGCCATGTCAGCACTCATGATGGATGAATTGCGTCATGCGGCCGAAACGCTTGGCTCTGATGATTCCGTCCGTGTGGTGATTCTGGCAGCCGAAGGAAAAACCTTTTGCGCTGGCGGGGATCTGGCGTGGATGCGGGACCAATTCGAAGCAGACTCTGCCACTCGAATGAGCGAAGCCCGTAGACTAGCAGAGATGTTACTGGCGCTGGATCGTCTGCCAAAGCCCCTGATCGGCCGACTTCAAGGCAATGCGCTGGGGGGCGGCGTGGGCCTTGCATCGGTCTGCGACTGCGCCATCGGGGCGGACCACATTCAAATGGGACTTACGGAAGTCAAGCTCGGTTTGATCCCCGCGACCATCGGACCGTATGTTATCGCTCGCATGGGAGCGGCACGCGCGCGGCAAGTTTTTTTCCAGGGGCGTGTTTTCGACGCACCCGAGGCAGAGAGGCTGGGACTCCTGTCGCGTGTGGTTTCCCCTGAAAATCTGGACGAAGCAGTCGAGGCCGAGGTCGCTCCCTACCTGAAGACAGCCCCCGGCGCTGTTGCACGTGCGAAGGCGCTGGTGCGTGAGTTGGGCGGGGGGGCTGACGCCGCGCAAATCGATGTTTCTGTTACAGCTTTGGCCGAAATCTGGGCAGGTGACGAGTCGTCCGAGGGAATCGCATCCTTCTTTGAACGCCGCCCTGCAGCATGGACAAAGTGACCACATCCGTAGCGTGCAGAAAAAAACCGGTGTACTTATGTACACAAAGGATTTTTTCAACATTCCACTTTGTGAATAAGTGCCTGTCTGTGTTGACCCTTTGAGGGGTCAGGCGTAAGAAGCAGGCCAAGCATAGCAGCCAGTGAATGCGTCTATCGCAGGAAAGGAGCCACGCGTGGAAGAGATGCTACGGGAATACCTCCCCATTATCATCTTTCTGGCGGTCGCAATCGGCCTCGGGATCGTGCTGATCCTAGCAGCAGCCATTATCGCCGTCCGCAACCCCGACCCCGAAAAGGTCAGCGCATATGAGTGTGGCTTTAACGCCTTTGACGATGCGCGCATGAAGTTCGACGTCCGGTTCTACCTCGTGTCGATCCTGTTCATCATTTTCGACCTCGAAATCGCCTTCCTGTTCCCTTGGGCCGTTGCGTTCAAGGACATCAGCATGGTCGGCTTCTGGTCCATGATGTTGTTCCTTGGCGTGCTGACCGTCGGCTTTGCCTATGAATGGAAGAAGGGAGCACTCGAATGGGAGTGATGACCGGAGCCAACACCGCAGGTTTCGACCGTGAGGTCGCAACCCAGCAGTTGAACAAAGAGCTGCAGGACAAAGGTTTCCTGCTGACCTCGACCGAGGATATCATCAACTGGGCACGTACCGGTTCGCTGCACTGGATGACCTTTGGTCTGGCGTGCTGCGCGGTCGAGATGATGCACACCTCGATGCCCCGTTACGATCTGGAACGCTTTGGTACCGCCCCGCGCGCATCCCCGCGTCAGTCGGACCTGATGATCGTGGCCGGCACCCTGACAAACAAGATGGCGCCCGCGCTTCGCAAGGTTTATGACCAGATGCCCGAGCCGCGTTACGTGATCTCGATGGGCTCCTGCGCGAACGGTGGCGGCTACTATCACTACAGCTATTCGGTTGTGCGTGGCTGTGACCGTGTCGTTCCTGTGGACGTCTATGTTCCCGGGTGCCCCCCGACTGCAGAAGCGCTGGTGTACGGCATCCTGCAGCTGCAGCGTAAAATCCGCCGCACCGGTACGATCGAAAGGTAAGGCCCCATGTCCGACGCTTTGAAAGAACTTGGTGCGCACATCGAAATGCAGCGTCCTGACTGTGTTATCGGTTGGGATGTCGCTTACGGCGAGCTGAACGTTGATGTGGCGCTGTCGAACATCGTCGCTTTCGTCGATTGGCTGAAGACCGACGCGACCTGCAAATTCAACTCGCTGGTCGACATCACGGCTGTGGACTACCCCGAGCGCGCCAAGCGTTTCGACGTGGTCTACCACTTCCTGTCGATGTACCAGAACCACCGTATTCGTGTGCGCGTTGCGACCCGTGAAGAGGACGTTGTGCCCTCGATCACCCCAGTGCACCCCAGCGCGAACTGGTTCGAGCGTGAAGTGTTCGACATGTTCGGGATCCTGTTCTCGGGTCACCCCGACCTGCGCCGCCTGCTGACGGACTACGGTTTCCGTGGCCACCCCCTGCGCAAGGACTTCCCGACCACCGGTTACACCGAAGTCCGCTACGACGAAGAGCAGAAGCGCGTCGTCTATGAACCGGTGAAACTTGTTCAGGAATACCGCCAGTTCGACTTCATGTCGCCTTGGGAGGGTGCCGAGTACATCCTGCCCGGTGACGAGAAGTCCAAGGCGAACGGTTAAGGGAAGGCTTGTGACATGATGGATGGCGCAAAATTCGACGACGCCCTGACCGGCGAACAGAAGATCCGCAACTTCAACCTGAACTTCGGCCCGCAGCACCCTGCGGCGCACGGCGTTCTGCGTCTGGTTCTGGAACTGGACGGCGAGATTGTGGAGCGTGTGGACCCGCACATCGGCCTGCTGCACCGTGGCACCGAAAAACTGATGGAAAGCCGCACGTACCTGCAGAACCTGCCGTATCTGGACCGCCTCGACTACGTGGCGCCCATGAACCAGGAACACGCATGGTGTCTGGCGATCGAAAAGCTGACCGGCACTGTGGTGCCTCGCCGAGCGAGCCTAATCCGCGTTCTGTTCTCGGAAATTGGCCGCATTCTGAATCACCTCTTGAACGTCACCACGCAGGCGATGGACGTTGGCGCGCTGACCCCGCCGCTGTGGGGCTTTGAAGAGCGTGAAAAGCTGATGATCTTCTACGAGCGCGCCTGTGGTGCACGCTTGCACGCAGCGTATTTCCGCCCCGGTGGTGTCCACCAGGATCTGCCTCCTGCGCTGATCGACGACATCGAGGATTGGGCCAAGAACGAATTCCCCCAGTTTATGGAGGATCTCGACGGCCTGCTGACCGAGAACCGTATCTTCAAACAGCGTAACGCCGACATCGGCGTTGTGACCGAAGAAGACATCCAAGAATGGGGTTTCTCGGGCGTGATGGTGCGCGGTTCGGGCCTTGCTTGGGACTTGCGCCGCGCGCAGCCCTACGAGTGCTACGACGAGTTCGACTTCCAGATCCCTGTCGGCAAGAACGGTGACTGCTACGACCGCTACCTCGTCCGTATGGAAGAGATGCGTCAGTCGATCCGCATCATCCTGCAAGCTGTTGAAAAATTGCGGATGCCGGAAAACCAGGGCGACGTGCTGGCACGTGGCAAGATGACTCCGCCGAAGCGTGGCGAGATGAAGACCTCGATGGAGGCTCTGATCCACCACTTCAAACTCTACACCGAAGGCTTCCACGTGCCCGAAGGTGAGGTTTATGCGGCTGTCGAAGCGCCCAAAGGCGAGTTTGGCGTCTACATCAAGTCCGACGGTTCCAACAAACCCTACCGCGCCAAGCTGCGCGCGCCAGGGTACCTGCACCTGCAGGCGATGGATCACCTGACCCGCGGCCACCAGCTGGCTGACGTGGCGGCGATCATCGGAACCATGGATGTCGTGTTCGGCGAAATCGACCGCTGACCTAATTTCGCGCCTGCCCCGACGGGGCGGGCGACATACTGCTACATCGCGGCCCCAGCGCTGGCGCGCCGCAAGACCCGTAAGGACCGTAAAGATATGCTTCGCCGTCTGCATCCTGAACAACCCGAGAGCTTTGCGTTCACGCCTGACAACCAGAAGTGGGCCGAAGCGCAGATCCAGAAGTATCCCGACGGCCGTGCCGCCAGTGCCATTATTCCGCTGCTGTGGCGTGCTCAGGAACAGGAAGGCTGGCTGAGCCGCCCTGCGATTGAACACGTGGCAGAGATGCTGGGCATGGCGTACATCCGTGCACTCGAAGTCGCGACATTTTACTTCATGTTCCAGCTGCAACCCGTTGGTTCCGTTGCACACTTCCAGATTTGCGGCACCACAAGCTGCATGATCATGGGCGCAGAAGATCTGGTGTCGGTCTGCAAGAAGAAGATCGCAGCCAAGGCGCATCAGGTGTCCGAGGACGGCAAGTTCAGCTGGGAAGAGGTCGAGTGCCTCGGTGCTTGCACCAACGCGCCCATGGCTCAGATCGGCAAAGACTACTACGAAGACCTGACCCCTGAGGGTTTGGAAAAGATGATCGACGACATGGCCAAAGGCGAGGTTCCGCTGCCCGGTCCCGCGAATGGCCGCTATACGTCGGAACCCAAGGGCGGTCTGACCGCGCTGACCGAAGGTGACCGCGAGCACGAGTACAACGGCTCGGTTCAGCTGGCGCACGACATCGGCGACACCCTGAAGCGTATCGACGGGACCGAAGTTCCGTTCTCGGCGCCTTGGCTCGACAAGGCGGCCGATCACGGCTCGCGTCAGGCAGGTGGACCGCAGACCCAGCGCGAAGCAGCAGCCGACGCCCCCGCGACGAAGCCGGTCGCAGATGATAGCGCGGCCAAGCCCGAGACCGACACCACTAAGCCGGTCGCCACAGAAAACAAAGACGAGCCTGTCGCAACCGAGGCAGACAAGCCCGCGACTTTGGACGCTGCACGTGATGGTCAAGCCGACGATCTGAAACTGATCAAGGGCGTTGGTCCCAAGCTCGAAGAAATGCTGAATGGCATGGGCTTCTACCACTTTGACCAGATCGCTGCCTGGACCGACAAGGAACTGGCATGGGTCGATCAGAACCTCGAAGGGTTCAAAGGCCGCGCGAGCCGTGACGAGTGGGTCTCTCAGGCCAAGCAACTCGCCTCAGGCGAGGAAACCGAGTTCGCTGCACGTGCCAAGAAAGACGGCATTTACGACAACTAATCGACTGACCGGGACACAGCCTTCGCAATGACCACCGAAACCTACAAGATGGACCATACCGCCGCATGCTGGGGCATTGCGGGTGTGTTGGCTGTGATTGTGTTCGGTATGTCCTTGGGGATGGCTGAATTCTCGGTCATCGTGTCGCTTGCATGGTCTGGCATCATGTTCCTGAGCGCGGGGCTCTACCTGATGTGGATGCTCTGCCCCGAGGAATTGGGCGTCGGCGTTGCTGAGTTGTCCCATGTTTCCCAGTCGACAGTACTGGGAGCTGAAATGTCACCCGTCTCGCCGGTTGGCTCCACGTTTCGCGAGGGCGCGGAACAGGGGACCGGCGCAGAGGGGTAAGTCGCGTCGCAGGGCATTCTGCGGCACAGATGTGGGGGTAGGGCCCCCGAGCAAGGAGTAGATGGGCGCATGAGCAGCCATCAAGACCAACATACCGCCCGTCAGGGCCGGACCCTGGCCTTGGTTGTTGCCGGCACCATGCTGGTTTGGATGGCGGCGCAGTGGCTTGGTCCCCGTTTGGGATTGCCGGTGCGATACGTCTTCTTGTTTGATTTCGCTGCGTTGGCGGCCTTTGTCTGGGCCATCGTCGTGGCATTCCGGATCTGGCGTACCAACCGTCACGACAATGAAAGGTGATCTCTCATGCTGAAGGATCAGGACCGCATCTTTACCAACATCTACGGGATGCAAGACCGTAGCCTGAAGGGCGCAATGAAGCGCGGCCATTGGGACAAAACTGCTGATCTGATCGCGCTGGGTCGCGACGAGATTATCGAGCGCATGAAGGCATCCGGCCTGCGCGGTCGCGGCGGTGCGGGCTTCCCCACCGGTTTGAAGTGGTCGTTCATGCCCAAGCAGAGCGACGGCCGCCCTGCCTATCTGGTTATCAACGCGGACGAATCCGAGCCCGGCACCTGTAAAGACCGCGAGATCATGCGTCACGATCCGCACACCCTGATCGAGGGTGCGCTGATTGCGTCGTTCGCGATGAACGCAAACACCTGCTACATCTACATCCGCGGCGAATACATCCGCGAGCGCGAGGCGCTGCAGGCCGCGATTGACGAATGCTACGACGCTGGCCTGCTGGGTAAGAATGCAGCAAAGTCGGGCTTTGACTTTGACCTCTACCTGCACCACGGCGCGGGCGCATACATCTGCGGCGAAGAGACCGCTCTGATCGAAAGCCTCGAAGGCAAAAAGGGCATGCCCCGGATGAAGCCGCCATTCCCCGCGATGGCTGGTCTCTATGGGTGCCCGACCACCGTGAACAACGTTGAGTCGATCGCAGTTGTGCCGACCATTCTGCGTCGCGGCCCCGAGTGGTTCGCGGGCTTTGGCCGTCCCAACAACGCGGGCACCAAGCTGTTCGCGATCTCGGGCCATGTGAACAACCCCTGCGTCGTCGAAGAAGCGATGTCGATCTCGTTCGAAGAACTGATCGAAAAGCATTGCGGCGGCATCCGTGGCGGCTGGGACAACCTGCTGGCGGTTATCCCCGGCGGTTCGTCCGTGCCCTGTGTCCGCGGCGAAAAGATGCGCGATGCGGTCATGGACTTTGACTACCTGCGCGGCGAACTGGGCTCGGGCCTTGGCACCGCAGCGGTGATCGTCATGGACAAGCAGACTGACATCGTCAAAGCGATCTGGCGCCTGTCGAAGTTCTACAAGCACGAGAGCTGTGGCCAGTGTACCCCTTGCCGTGAAGGCACCGGCTGGATGATGCGCGTCATGGACCGTCTGGTTCGCGGCGAAGCCGAGCTGGAAGAAATCGACATGCTGTTCCAAGTGACCAAGCAGGTCGAAGGCCACACCATCTGTGCTCTGGGTGACGCGGCTGCATGGCCGATCCAAGGTCTGATCCGCAACTTCCGCGAGGAAATCGAGGATCGCATCAAGGCTCAGAAGGCTGGGAAAATCAGCGCAGCGGTTGCGGCGGAGTAAGACCCAGTGCAGCAGCCCCTCAACCACCATCTGGCAGAGCTGAACGTCGGGCGCCTTGTTGCGCCGACTGACGATCCGCGCGTGGCCGAGTTCATGGGTGCGATTGACCGCATCAATGGCCTTGGCAAGCGGATGCCCGGCTTTGTCTGGATGATGGAAGGGTCGGGCGAGCCCGGCACCGGCAATACCGAAGCCAAGATCGGCGGTGATCCGAAGTACGTCAGTAACCTGACAGTTTGGGAAAATGTCGAGGCGCTGGAAAGCTTTGTCTGGAACACCGTTCATCGCCAGTTCTACGAGCGTAGAACCGAATGGTTCGAAGTGCTTGGCGAGATGCATTTCGTGATGTGGTGGGTGCCCGAGGGGCATCGGCCCTCGCTCGAAGAAGGTCTCGAGAAGTTGGCGCATCTGCGCGAGAACGGTGCCAGCGATTTTGCGTTTGATTGGGCATGGCTCGAGCAGGCGAAACTATACAAGGCAGGGCGCTGCGGCGCCATTGCTGCGGAGTGATTGGTATGCGTGGTCTGACAGCAACTCTTCTGATCTCGGCGCTGGCTCTGTCGGCTTGCGGCAAGGATCCTTATGAATATGCGGGCTCGAACCACCGCGCGAAGGTCAAGTCAGCTCGTTCAGACCGTGCTGTGATGGTCATCCCCACCAAGCGTGTATCTGACGGCCTGGAAGGCGCAAAGGCTGCGGCGGAATTCGAAGCAACCCGTCACTGCATCCACTATTTCGGTACGTCTGACATCAACTGGACCGTTGGGCCCGACACAGCCGATGACCAACTACCGATCGATGGTGAAGTCGTGACCTTCTCCGGGGAGTGCGCGGCGTGAGAGCAGCTATCCTCATAGCAACGCTTTTCGCGGCGGGGACGGCTCAGGCCAAAGTTCCGCTCAGCGATGTGAAGCCAATCAATGATGGGCTGACCGCTGTTGCGATCGCGGACCATATCCGTGTGAACTGTGACAATATCTCGGCCCGTCTCGTTGTGGCGTGGCGCTATATCGGTCAGCTCGAAGATCAGGCCAAAGAGATGGGGTACTCGGAAGACGAGATCGAAGATTTCGTCACCGATAAGTCCGAGAAGAAGCGTGTGGCTGGTTTGGCGGCGGACTACATTCGCGCCCACAACGCGCAGCCCAAGGACGCCAAGACCCTGTGTGCCCTTGGCCGTGCCGAGATCGCCGCAAACTCGCCCATTGGCCAACTTCTGAGGGAGAATTGAGAATGCGCAAGCTGATCCTGCTCTCCGCCGCTGTTCTGATGCCCTTGGCCGCACAGGCGCGGGATATCACTGCGGACGAGACTGTGCGCGGGTTCGTAACGACTTCGGTTCTGGCGGCAAAGGTCGCGCAGGGCTGTAAAAAGATTTCTGTTTCGACAGAGGGGCTTCTGGCCTTGCAGCTGGATGTGACCGCGCATATCGAAGCGGAAAATTACACCGTCGAAGAAGCAGCGCCTTTGCAGGACGCTGCCTTCAACGAAGAGATCGAAGAGGCCGCTGTGGCCCAGATCAAGGAACGTGGCTTCGACCCGCAAAAGGCCAAGGACCTTTGCGCGTTCGGGACCGAAGAGATGACGAAGGGCAGCCCCGTGGGCGCTGTTCTGGAAAGCAGGTGAGAAGATGACGGAACTTCGCAAGATCATCATTGACGACAAAGAGATCGAGGTCGATCCCGCCATGACCTTGATTCAGGCCTGTGAAGAGGCTGGGGTCGAAATTCCGCGCTTCTGCTATCACGAGCGCCTGACCATCGCGGGCAACTGCCGCATGTGCCTTGTCGAGGTTGTCGGCGGTCCGCCGAAGCCCGCAGCCAGCTGCGCAATGCAGGTCCGTGACCTGCGCCCTGGCCCCGAAGGCCAACCGCCCGTCGTGAAAACCAACTCGCCCATGGTCAAAAAGGCCCGCGAAGGCGTGATGGAATTCCTGCTGATCAACCACCCGCTGGATTGCCCGATCTGCGATCAGGGCGGCGAGTGCGACCTGCAAGATCAGGCGATGGCGTATGGTGTGGACTTCTCGCGCTACCGCGAGCCCAAGCGCGCCGTGGACAACCTGAACCTTGGGCCGCTTGTCGGCACCGCGATGACCCGCTGCATCAGCTGCACCCGCTGCGTGCGCTTCACCACCGAAGTCGCTGGTATCACCCAGATGGGCCAGACCGGCCGCGGCGAGGATGCGGAAATCACCAGCTACCTGAACCAGACTCTGGACAGCGAGCTGCAGGGCAACATCATCGACTTGTGCCCCGTTGGTGCGCTGACTTCGAAGCCCTACGCCTTTACCGCGCGTCCTTGGGAACTGACCAAGACTGAAACCATCGACGTGATGGACGCTCTGGGGTCAAACATCCGCGTGGACACCAAAGGTCGCGAAGTTATGCGCATTATCCCGCGCAACAACGATGGTGTGAACGAAGAGTGGCTGTCGGACAAATCGCGTTTCGTCTGGGACGGCCTGCGTCGTCAGCGTCTGGATCGCCCCTATGTCCGTGAGAACGGCAAGCTGCGCCCCGCATCGTGGGAAGAAGCGCTTAGCGCTGCCGCTGCGGCAATGAAAGGCAAGAAGGTCGCTGGTCTGATCGGTGATCTGGTCCCTGTTGAGGCTGCCTACGCTCTGAAGCAACTGGTCGAAGGTTTGGGTGGCAACGTCGAATGCCGCACCGATGGCGCGAAATTGCCTGCGGGCGTTCGCGGCGCCTACGCTGGCACTGCAGCAATCGAGGATCTGGACGACGCGGCAGAAATCCTGCTGGTTGGCACCAACCCCCGCGCTGAAGCACCAGTTCTGAATGCACGCATCCGCAAGGCTTGGCTGCGCGGCGCGAACGTGTCGATGATCGGCGAAGGTGTCGACCTGACCTATGACTACACCCACGTCGGCACCGACCGCGCGGCTCTGGCCGATGCGTCTGTCAACGGTGGCGTGATCATCGTGGGGCAGGGCGCTCTGAACGAGCTGGACGGCGAAGCTGTTCTGGCGTCTGTCTTCAAGATGGCCGCTGCTTCGGGCGCGAAGGTTCTGGTTCTGCACACCGCAGCATCGCGCGTTGGCGCGATGGACGTGAACGCTGTGACCGAGGGCGGCCTAAAGGCGGCTCTGGACGGCGCAGATGTGATCTACAACCTTGGCGCAGACGAAGTCGAAATCGACGCTGGCGCAACTGTGATCTATCAGGGCAGCCACGGCGACCGCGGTGCACACCGCGCGGACATTATTCTGCCCGGCGCAGCCTATGTCGAAGAGCAGGGCCTGTTCGTGAACACCGAAGGCCGTCCGCAGCTGGCGCTGCGCGCAGCCTTCCCTCCGGGTGAAGCCAAAGAAAACTGGGCCATCCTGCGTGCGCTGTCCACGCATCTGGACGCTACCCAGCCGTGGGACACTCTGATCCAGCTGCGTCAGGCGCTGGTCGGTGATGTTGCACACCTCGCGATGGTGGATCAGGTGATCGAGAACGAAGCCCCCAGCCTCGAGGACAAACCTCTGGGCAAGGGCGAGGCGACCTTCGTCTATGCGGTCAAAGATCACTACCTGACCAACCCGATTGCCCGCGCGAGCGCATTGATGGCCGAACTGTCGGCCAATGCCAAAGCGCGCCGCGACCAGAAGATCGCCGCTGAGTAATGCGCGGCGCGGTTGCCATATCCTGCGGCCTGATGGCCTTGTCGGTTGCGGCCTGTGCCTCGACCGATGCGGCTGCACCTGTGCCCTTTTCCCCCGAGTATAGCGGTGTTCGCACTGCGCTGCTCGAGGGTGACCTGGTGAATTTCCTGGTCGAAATGAAGGGTGCGCGGGGCGCAAGCGATGTGGAAGCCTATGCAGAGTGTGCGGCCGCGCAATATGCGCTGATCCGCGGATACGGTTTTGCCCGCCATGTGCGGACGAATGTAGATAATCAGGGTAGCCTTTGGCGAGCAGATGCGGTTTACACCATCTCGCCGGCGCTGCCGCGCGGCCTTAGCACGATTGACGCCGAAGTCACCGTGCAGAACTGCGCAGAAAACGGAATACCGACGGTGTGAGGACCTATGGCTGACTTTTTCACCACCCCTTTGGGCGTCTTCGTCATCATCCTAGCTCAGTGCCTTGCCGTGCTGGGGTTCGTGATGGTTTCGCTGCTCTTTCTCGTTTACGGCGACCGTAAAATCTGGGCTGCGGTCCAGATGCGTCGTGGCCCCAACGTGGTGGGCGTCTTCGGCTTGCTGCAGTCGGTGGCTGACGCGCTGAAATACGTCACCAAAGAGATCGTCATTCCGGCGGGCTCGGACAAGGTTGTCTTTATGATGGCCCCGCTGACCAGCTTTGTTCTGGCGGTGATTGCTTGGGCGGTGATCCCGTTCGCAGATGGCTGGGTCGTCTCTGACATCAACGTTGCGATCCTTTACGTCTTCGCCGTTAGCTCGCTCGAGGTTTATGGCGTGATTATGGGCGGTTGGGCGTCGAACTCAAAGTACCCGTTCCTTGGCTCGCTGCGCTCGGCGGCTCAGATGATTTCTTATGAGGTCTCCATCGGTCTGATCATCATCGGTGTGATCATCTCGACTGGTTCGATGAACTTCGGCGACATCGTTGCTGCTCAGGATGGCCGCTTTGGTTTCTTCAGCTGGTACTGGCTGCCGCACCTGCCGATGGTCTTCCTTTTCTTCATCTCGGCGCTGGCGGAAACCAACCGTCCTCCGTTCGACCTTCCCGAAGCTGAATCCGAACTGGTCGCCGGCTATCAGGTGGAATACAGCTCGACCCCGTTCTTGCTGTTCATGGCCGGTGAATACATCGCGATCTTCCTGATGTGCGCGCTGACCTCGCTGCTGTTCTTTGGTGGCTGGCTGTCGCCGATCCCCGGTCTGCCCGATGGCGTTCTGTGGATGGTTGCGAAGATGGCGTTCTTCTTCTTCCTGTTCGCAATGGTCAAAGCGATCACCCCGCGTTACCGCTACGACCAGCTGATGCGTCTGGGCTGGAAAATCTTCCTGCCGCTGTCGCTGGGTTGGGTCGTGATCGTCTCCTTCTTTGCCAAGTTCGAACTGTTCTGGGGTGCGTATGCCCGCTGGACAGTAGGGGGCTGATATGGACCTGCGCGACTCCATTCTGGAGGCGAAATACAAGGACATGATCTCGCTCGCCGATTTCATCGTCACGGACTGCAACCTGCCGGCTGAGGACGCGGATGGACATCCGCTGCCCCAGCAATCGGAACTCGCCGCTGCCATCTTTCGGTGGGCAGCGATGACCGGAACCCACGGAGAGAGCTAATGGCTGACATCGACTATACCCGCGCGGCCAAGTACTTCCTGCTCGCGGACTTCTTCAAAGGCTTCAAGCTTGGCATGAAGTATTTCTTCGCACCCAAGCCGACCGTGAACTACCCCCACGAGAAAGGCCCGCTGTCGCCTCGTTTCCGTGGCGAACACGCCCTGCGCCGCTATCCCAACGGCGAAGAGCGCTGCATCGCCTGCAAACTCTGCGAAGCGATTTGCCCCGCGCAGGCCATTACCATCGACGCCGAGCCCCGCGATGACGGCAGCCGCCGCACCACGCGCTACGACATCGACATGACCAAGTGCATCTACTGCGGTTTCTGCCAGGAAGCTTGCCCCGTAGACGCGATTGTCGAGGGCCCGAACTTCGAATTTGCGACCGAAACCCGCGAGGAATTGTTCTACAACAAGGAAAAGCTCCTTGAGAACGGTGCACGCTGGGAAGCAGAGATCGCCCGTAACCTCGAGCTGGATGCACCTTACCGATGACCGACGCCAAGAACATCTTCGAGCAGATGATGGCTCAATCGCTGGAAATGGCGAAGGCCATCAACCCCGCGCTTGAGAACTTCTCGCCCAAAGACTTCGAGGCAATGTGGCCGACGGTCCCGCGGGATATGATGGAACTTGCTTTTGGCAAGACCATGAATCCCGAAGGTCTGGACAGCAAGACGCGGCTGCTTTTGACGCTGGCAGGTCTGACCTGTCAGGGCGCAGTGGCCGAACCCCAAATTCGTCTGACCGTGCGCCACGCGCTCGAGGCAGGCGCAACCAAACAGGAGATCGCCGAGGCTATTGGCCAGATGGCGATGTTCGCGGGTATTCCCGCCATGTCCAAAGCGGCGTCCATCGCCCAAGAGGTCATGGCAGAGACAAAGGACGAACCGAAATGAGCGTAGCTGAACTTTCCTTCTACCTCTTCGCGCTAAGCACCGTGATCGGCGGTCTGATGACCGTGCTTGGACGCAACCCCGTTCACTCGGTGCTCTGGCTCATTCTGGCGTTCATTTCGTCGGCGGGTCTGTTTGTACTGATGGGCGCTGAATTTGTGGCGATGCTGTTGGTCATCGTTTATGTGGGCGCGGTCGCTGTGCTCTTCCTCTTTGTGGTCATGATGCTGGACGTCGACTTTGCAGAGCTGAAGGCCGGCATGGCCAAGTATCTGCCGGTCGCGCTTTTGATTGCTGTGATCCTGATGATGCAGTTTGCCATGGCGTTCGGCGCATGGGACAGCAGCGAACTGGCCGAAGGTCTGCGCGCAGCACCCGTCGCGGCGGATGTTCAGAACACCGCGCAGCTGGGTGGCCTGATCTACGACAAATACTTCCTCCTGTTCCAACTCGCGGGCCTGATCCTGCTGGTCGCGATGATCGGTGCGATTGTGCTGACCCTGCGCCACCGTCCGGACGTCAAGCGCCAGAACGTTCTGGCCCAGATGTACCGCGACCCTGCAAAGGCGATGGAACTGAAGGACGTGAAGCCCGGCCAAGGGCTCTGATAGGTGCACGAGCTTGCGCTGCTGCTCGAGCGCTTTTGGGCCACGTTTGGCGTGGTTGGTGTAGCAGCGATGTGGGCTCTGAAAGCGGGTGCAACATGGATTGGGTTGCGCTGGTTTAGAAATAGACGGCGCGTCGGCTAAGGCCGGCGCCCACCCCAAGAACTGAAACGTCCGCCGCAATGTACGGCGGGCACCACCAAGGACAAGACCCGAGGGACGACATGATTGGTTTGGAACATTACCTGGTGGTCGCGGCGACGCTGTTCGTCATTGGCATCTTCGGCCTCTTCCTCAACCGGAAGAACGTCATCATTCTGCTGATGTCGATCGAACTGATGCTGCTGGCCGTGAACATCAACATGGTGGCTTTCTCCAGCCACTTGGGCGATCTCGTCGGACAGGTCTTCACACTCTTCATCCTCACGGTTGCTGCAGCCGAGGCCGCGATTGGTCTGGCCATTCTGGTCTGCTTCTTCCGGAACCGCGGCACCATCGCCGTGGAAGACGTCAACGTGATGAAAGGCTAAGGGGCCAATGGAAACCATCATTCTCTTTGCCCCGCTAGTGGGGGCGATTGTCGCCGGCTTCGGCTGGCGCTTCATCGGCGAGCAGATCGCCTGTTATTTCGCAACGGGCATGCTGTTCTTTACCGCACTCCTGTCGTGGATCGTATTTCTTAGCTTCGATGGCACCACCGAGACCATCAATGTGCTGCGCTGGATCCAGTCCGGCTCGCTCGATACATCTTGGGCCATCCGTTTGGACCGCTTGACCGCGATCATGCTGATCGTGATCACCAGCGTCTCGTCGCTCGTGCACCTTTATAGCCTTGGATATATGGCGCATGATGAGAATTTCCACCACGAGCACTACAAGGCGCGCTTCTTTGCGTACCTGTCGCTGTTCACCTTTGCGATGCTGATGCTCGTCACCGCCTCGAACCTCGTTCAGATGTTCTTCGGCTGGGAAGGCGTGGGTCTGGCCTCGTACCTGCTGATCGGCTTCTACTTCCGCAAGCCTTCGGCAAACGCGGCAGCTATGAAAGCGTTCGTTGTGAACCGTGTTGGTGACTTCGGTTTTGCTCTGGGCATCTTCGCGCTGTTCATGCTGACCGACAGCATCAACTTCAACGACATCTTCGCTAACGCCGAGACCATCTCGCAGACCACGATCACTTTCCTCTGGCAGGACTGGAACGCGGCCGAGATCATTGCCTTCCTGCTGTTCATCGGCGCGATGGGTAAGTCGGCTCAGTTGCTGCTGCACACCTGGCTGCCCGACGCGATGGAAGGCCCGACACCTGTGTCGGCTCTGATCCACGCGGCGACCATGGTGACCGCGGGTGTTTTCCTGGTCTGCCGTATGTCGCCGATCATGGAATTCGCGCCCAACGCGACGACCTTCATTACTTTCCTGGGTGGCACCACCGCGTTCTTTGCGGCGACCATCGGTCTGGTTCAAACCGACATTAAGCGCGTGATTGCGTACTCGACCTGTTCGCAGCTCGGGTACATGTTTGTTGCCGCTGGTGTAGGCGCTTACGGTCCGGCCATGTTCCACCTGTTCACGCACGCCTTCTTCAAAGCAATGCTGTTCCTTGGCGCCGGCTCGGTCATCCACGCGATGCACCACGAGCAGGACATGATGAACTACGGTGGTCTGCGTAAGAAGATCCCCATGACCTTCTACGCAATGATGATCGGTACACTCGCCATCACAGGCGTTGGTATCCCGCTGACCCACATCGGTTTCGCTGGCTTCCTGTCCAAAGACGCGATCATCGAAAGCGCATTTGCGGGCGGCAACATGTATGCCTTCTGGATGCTGGTCATCGCCGCCGCGTTCACCTCGTTCTACAGCTGGCGTCTGATCTTCCTGACCTTCTACGGCAAGCCCCGCGGCGACAAGCACACCCACGACCACGCTCACGAGAGCCCGATGGTCATGCTGGTTCCGCTTGGTGTCCTGAGCCTTGGTGCGGTCTTTGCTGGTATGCTCTGGTACAACAGCTTCTTTGGTCACGCTGATCAGGTTGGTAAGTTCTTTGGCATCCCCGTCGCAGAGGCTTCGGCGCATGCTGCCGAGGGTGAGCACGAGATGGATGGTCACACGGACGAAACCCACGCTGCGGATGATCACGCCGCCGAAGCCGAAGAGCATCATGGCGACGCGGCCGAGGGCGAGCATCACTATGCATTCACAGGTCAGCCGGGCGAGGGCGCGATCTACATCGGTGCAGACAACACTGTGTTGGATGACGCGCACGCTGTTCCGGCTTGGGTCAAGGTTAGCCCCTTTGTCGCAATGCTCGGTGGTCTGCTGATGGCGGTCTGGTTCTACCTGATCAACCCGTCGCTGCCTGGCCGTCTGGCTGCAAACCAGCGCCCGCTCTACCAGTTCTTGCTGAACAAATGGTACTTCGACGAAATCTACGATTTCATCTTCGTTCAGCCTGCCAAAGCCATCGGCCGCTTCTTCTGGAAGAAGGGTGACGGGACGGTCATCGACGGGGCCATCAATGGTCTGGCGATGGGTATCATTCCCTTCTTCACCCGCCTCGCTGGCCGTGCGCAGTCTGGCTACATCTTTGGCTATGCCTTCGCCATGGTGCTGGGTATCGCCGTACTAATCACCTGGATGACGCTCACCGGGGGAGCGAATTAATGGGAAACCTACTCTCAATCGTAACCTTCTTGCCTCTGGTGGCGGCAATTGTTCTCGCCGTCTTCCTCAGGGGCAATGACGAGGCGGCACAGCGCAATGCCAAATGGCTGGCGCTGGTCGCGACCGCTGTCACTTTCCTGATCTCGCTCTTCATTCTGGCGGAATTCGACCCTGCGAACACCGGTTTCCAGTATGTCGAAGAGCGTGATTGGCTCTTGGGCCTGAAATACAAAGTGGGCGTCGACGGAATTTCGGTTCTGTTCGTCCTGCTGACCACTTTCATCATGCCGCTGGTTATTGCCTGCAGCTGGGACGTCTCCAAGCGCGTCAAGGAATACATGATTGCGTTCCTTGCGCTGGAAACCCTGATGATCGGCGTGTTCGTTTCGCTGGATCTGGTTCTGTTCTACCTGTTCTTCGAAGCGTCGCTGATCCCCATGTTTCTGATCATCGGGATCTGGGGTGGCGCGAACCGCATCTACGCATCGTTCAAGTTCTTCCTCTACACCTTCTTTGGTTCGGTGCTGATGCTGGTGGCGATGGTTGCAATGTATACCGACGCGGGCACCACCGACATTCCGACCCTGCTGAACCACACCTTTGCCTCTGAAACGCTGAACCTCTTCGGCTTCCAGATCATCGGCGGCATGCAGACACTGATGTTCATCGCCTTCTTCGCGTCCTTCGCGGTGAAGATGCCGATGTGGCCCGTCCACACATGGTTGCCCGACGCGCACGTTCAGGCACCGACCGCTGGCTCGGTTGTTCTGGCAGCGATCCTGCTGAAAATGGGTGGCTACGGCTTCCTGCGCTTCAGCCTGCCGATGTTCCCCGTTGGGGCGGAGATCCTGACCCCCGTGGTTTTCTGGATGTCGGCCATCGCGATCGTCTACACCTCGCTGGTCGCGCTGGTGCAAGAAGACATGAAAAAGCTGATCGCGTACTCGTCGGTTGCGCACATGGGCTACGTGACCATGGGTATCTTTGCTGCGAACCAGCAGGGTATCGACGGTGCGATCTTCCAGATGCTGTCGCACGGCTTTATCTCTGGCGCGCTCTTTCTCTGCGTCGGTGTGATCTACGACCGTATGCACACCCGCGAGATCGACGCCTACGGTGGCCTTGTGAACCGTATGCCCAAATACGCGCTGGTGTTCATGCTGTTCACCATGGCGAACGTGGGTTTGCCGGGCACCTCTGGCTTCATCGGTGAATTCCTCGTCCTCATGGGCATTTTCCAAGAGAATACCTGGGTTGCCGCTGTGGCCGCATCGGGCGTGATCTTCTCGGCGGCTTATGCGCTGTGGCTGTACCGCCGCGTTGTCATGGGCGCACTGATCAAGGAAAGCCTGAAGGCGATCACCGACATGTCGACCCGCGAGCGCGCGATTTTCGCGCCGCTGATCATCATGACGATCCTGCTGGGTGTGTACCCCGCACTGATCACCGACATCATCGGGCCGAGCGTTTCGGCTCTGATCGACAACTACGACACGGCACTGGCAGCGGTTTCCCACGAAACCGCCGGCCAAGTGGCCCAACACTGAGGAGGGTGGCCCGATGCAGGCTGACCTAGCAATCCTTCTGCCCGAAATCCTCTTGTCGCTGTTCGCTCTGGCTGCGCTGCTCGCTGCCGTCTACACCGGCAAGGACAAAATGGCATCCGCTCTGGTCTGGCTGACCAGCGCCGTGATGCTGGTGCTGGCCGCGTGGATCGGTCTGGGGGACGCAACCACCCAGATCGCGTTCGACGGCACTTTCATCAATGACGGCTTTGCCCGTTTCTCCAAAGTCGTGATCCTGATCTCGGCGGCCATCGTCTTGGTCATGAGCCAGGAATACATGAAGCGCCGGGACATCCTGCGCTTCGAATACCCGATCCTCGTTTCGCTCTCTGCGGTGGGTATGATGGTGATGGTCTCTGCTGGTGACCTGATCGCGCTTTACATGGGTCTCGAGCTGCAATCGCTGGCTCTGTACGTTGTGGCATCTCTGCGCCGCGACAGCGCAAAGTCGACCGAAGCGGGCATGAAGTACTTTGTACTCGGCGCGCTTAGCTCCGGTCTGCTGCTCTACGGTGCATCGCTGACCTATGGCTTCTCGGGCACCACATCGTTCTCGGGCATCATTCAGGCGGTGCAGGGCGATCATCTGTCGCTCGGCGTACTGTTCGGTCTGGTGTTCATCACCTCGGGTCTGGCATTCAAGGTGTCGGCAGTTCCGTTCCACATGTGGACCCCTGACGTCTACGAAGGTTCGCCGACCCCCGTCACCGCGTTCTTCGCGACCGCGCCCAAGATGGCTGCGATGGGTCTGTTCGCGCGCGTCATGCACGATGCCTTTGGCGGTGCTGTAGGCGACTGGCAGCAGGTCATCGCGTTCCTCGCGGTTCTGTCGATGTTCCTTGGCTCGATCGCTGCCATTGGTCAGTCGAACATCAAGCGTCTGATGGCCTACTCGTCGATCGCTCATATGGGCTATGCCCTGATGGGTCTGGCGTCGGGTACCGCGCTTGGTGTTGAATCGATGTTGGTTTACATGGCGATCTACGTCACCATGAACGTCGGCACCTTTGCCTTCATCCTGTCGATGGAGCGCAACGGCACCCCAGTGACCGACATCAAATCGCTCAGCAACCTGTCCAGCTATGCACCCGGTCGCGCATTCTCGTTGCTCGTGCTGATGTTCAGCTTGGCTGGCGTGCCCCCGATGCTCGGCTTCTTCGGTAAGCTCTACGTTCTGCGTGCCGCTTACGAAGGTGGTCTGGCGTGGCTGGCCGTGGCTGGTGTGGTCGCATCTGTGATCGGTGCCTACTACTACCTGCGCATCGTGTTCTTCATGTACTTTGGCGAAGAAACCGAAGAGCTGGACGCCCCCCGCAACCCCATCCTGTCGGGTCTGCTGGTTGGTTCGGCTGTTGTGATGATTGCCGCAGTCCTGCTGAACATGTTCGGCATCGACGGTGCAGCTGCGGCGGCAGCCGCGTCGCTGGTCAACTAATATGATCGCGGGCCAGAGTGCATGAGCGGCTGGCCCGTTGAATACGCACGGCGGGTGCTGTCTACCGTAGACAGCACCAACGCCGAAGCGGCGCGGACCGCGACCGAAATGACTCAACCCACATGGATCCTTGCGCGAGAGCAGACCGCCGGACGCGGTCGGCGTGGCAGGGTATGGGCTAATCCCCCCGGAAATTTCGCAGCGACCCTGCTGCTGCGCCCGACCGAGGCCCCGCATCTGACGGCCCTGCGGTCCTTTGTTGCGGCACTGGCGCTGCACGAGGCTTTCGTGACGGTCAGCGGTCGGCCCGAGGCATTCTCGCTGAAGTGGCCTAATGATGTGCTGCTGAATGGCGGCAAAGTCGCTGGCATTTTGCTCGAGTCATTAGGGGTCTTTCACGGCGTGAGTTACTTGGCGGTGGGTATCGGTGTGAACCTGATTGCCGCGCCCGATCCCGCCCAACTTGAGGAACGCGCTGTCCGTCCTGTGTCTCTGATGTCAGAGACCGGCGCGCACGTAACCCCTGAAGAATTCCTTGAGGCGCTGGCCATAGCCTACGCGGCCTACGAGACCCAATTTCAGACCTATGGCTTTGAGCCCATCCGCCAAGCGTGGCTGGCCCGAGCGGCGAAGCTTGGCGAAGTCATTACCGCCCGCACCGGCAATACCGAGCGAGTCGGCACATTCGAGACTTTGGACGAACACGGCAACCTGGTTCTAAGGACCGCACAGGGGCGCGAAGCGATCCCCGCTGCCGACGTCTTTTTCTAAGAGGACCAGCGTATGCTCCTTGCGATTGACTGCGGAAACACAAACACCGTGTTTTCGATCTGGGATGGCAGCGAATTTATTGCCACATGGCGCACCGCCACCGAACACCAACGGACTGCTGATCAGTACTATGTCTGGCTGACCACGCTGATGAAGCACCGCGGGATCGAGGCTGACATCACCGATGTGATTATCTCGACCACTGTGCCGCGGGTTGTTTTCAACCTTCGTGTCTTTGCAGACCGGTATTTCAACACCCGACCGCTGGTTGTCGGCAAACCGGGCTGTGAGCTTCCGGTCGAGGCACGTGTCGATGCAGGGACCCAAGTGGGCCCTGACCGTCTGGTGAATACGGTTGCGGGGTATGACCGCTACGGCGGCGATCTGATCGTGGTGGATTTCGGGACGGCGACGACCTTTGACGTGGTGGATACGGATGGCGCGTATATCGGTGGTGTCATCGCCCCCGGTGTGAACCTGAGCCTTGAGGCGCTGCACCAAGCCGCCGCCGCATTGCCCCATGTGGATGTCAGCAAGCCCGATCTTGTAATCGGGACAAACACGGTGGCGTGTATGCAATCCGGCGTTTTTTGGGGCTATGTTGGTCTGGTCAGCGGCATAACCAGCCGGATCAAGGCAGAAAGAGCGCGCCCGATGAAAGTAATTGCCACGGGTGGGCTTGCACCCTTGTTCCAGCAGGGTGATACCCTATTTGACGTGTTTGATGAATTTTTGACGATGCACGGCCTGACCGTCATCCACGACTACAACAAGGATAAAACGCTTGAGCAGTGAGAGACTGATCTATCTTCCCCTCGGTGGCGCGGGGGAGATCGGGATGAACGCCTATGTGTACGGCTATGGCCCCAAGGACAACGAGCGCCTGATCCTCGTTGATCTGGGTGTGACCTTTCCGGACATGGACAGCACCCCCGGTGTCGACCTGATCATGCCCGACATCCAGTGGCTCGAAGAACGCAAGAACCAGCTGGATGCGATCTTTATCACCCACGCGCACGAAGACCACGTGGGCGCGGTGGGTCACCTGTACAGCCGCCTCGGCGCGCCGATTTACGCGCGGGCCTTTACCGCCGCGATCGCCCGTCACAAGTTGGCCGAGTACGGCGTGCACGAAGGCGCGGTGCGTACTGCGTCGGCTTATCCCGAGACGACCGAGATTGGTCCGTTCAAGGTCAGCTTTGCCCCGATTTCGCACTCGATCCCCGAAAGCTCGGGTCTCGTGATCGACACCCCCGCAGGCCGGATCGTGCATTCGGGCGATTTCAAGATCGACACCACACCGGTCATTGGCGAGCCTTTTGATCATCAGATGTGGGCCGAGATCGGCGCATCCGGTGTCAAGGCGCTGATGTGTGACAGCACCAACGTGTTCAGTGACAATCCCGGCCGTTCCGAAGCAACCCTGAAGCCGAACCTCGAAGAGTTGATCGCGGCGCAGAAAGGCATGGTCGTTGCGACCACTTTCGCGTCAAACATCGCGCGTCTCCAGTCGCTTGCGACAGCGGGTCAGGCTGCGGGGCGTTCGATCTGTCTGCTGGGGCGCGCTATGCGTCGCATGGTCGAAACGGGCGTGCAAACCGGCATTCTGACCGATTTCCCCAAGACGGTAAGCGCCGAGGATGCCAACAGCATCCCGCGCGAGAACCTGATGCTGATCGTGACCGGGTCGCAGGGCGAACGCCGCGCCGCGACCGCGCAGCTGGCGCAAGGCAAGTATCTGGGCCTGACTATGAAAGAGGGCGATACCTTCCTCTTTTCGTCCAAAGTCATTCCGGGCAATGAGCGCGGCGTGATCCGCATCATGAACCAGTTCTCGGAAATGGGCGTGGACATTGTAGACGACGCTGGTGGTCTTTATCACGTGTCGGGCCACGCGAACCGCCCCGATTTGGTCACCATGCATGATCTGGTGAAACCCCAGATGCTGGTTCCGATGCACGGTGAGCACCGCCACCTGCGAGAGCATGTGAAGGTCGCCGCCGAGCGTGGTCTGCAAGGGATCGTCGCGGTCAATGGCATGATGCTCGACCTGACTGGCGACGCGCCCAAGGTTGCTGAATACATCGACACTGGCCGCACTTATTTGGACGGCTCGGTTCAGATCGGCGCGATGGACGGGATCGTCCGCGATCGTATCCGCATGGCGTTGAACGGACATGTCACTGTGACGGTGATCATGGACGAAGAGGATGAACCTCTTGGCGAACCTTGGTGCGAAATCAAGGGCTTGCCGCAGATGGGTCGCAGCGGCGTGCCGCTTGTGGACGTTCTGGAGGAAGACCTTTCGCAAGCCATCGGACGGGCAGGGAACAAAACCTTGGTCGATGACGACGCGCTGGAAGAGGCGTTGCGCCGAGCCGCCCGCAAGTCCGCTCTGGATGAGATCGGCAAGAAGCCCGAAGTCACCGTGGTCATCAGCCGCCTCGCATAAGATTAGAAAAGGTCGCCTCTGGCGGCCTTTTTCACGGGCCTTGTGCAAGAGACACGGACAAGAAAAAAGCGCCTCCCGAAACGGGGGCGCTTTCTGTGTTTCACTTTGGTGGCTTGATCAGAGGCCGGCTGCGCGGCGCTCGTCAAAGCTCATGGCGATGAAGCTCGGCATGTGGTCGCCCATGCCAACGATCACGCCGCGGCCTTTGTTGCTCTCGGCCACTTGATCGGCAGGGCTGCCGCCACGCTTGCGCGACTTGCTGCTGCGCGGGTTGCGCTTGGGCTGCTCTTCGGGTGCGGCCTCTGCCGCTGCCTTGGGGCGATCATCCGAGCGCGACTTGGAGCGGCTGTTGCGCGGCTCTTTGGTTTGCTCTTCTGGTTCGTCCGCGAGCGGGTTTTCCAGACGCGGAATTTCTTTTTGCAGCAGCGCTTCGATTGCAGCCAAGTTCTTGTCGTCGCGGGGCTCGCTGATCATGACAGCTTTGCCATCACGGCCTGCGCGGCCAGTCCGGCCGATGCGGTGGACATAGTCCTCCGCGTGGGTCGGAACGTCAAAATTGAACACATGGGTCACGCTTGGAACGTCGAGACCGCGCGCAGCCACATCAGAGGCTACGAGGAACTTGATCTTGCCTTCGCGGAAATCATCCAGCGTACGGTTCCGCTGCGACTGGTCAAGATCACCATGGATCGGCGCGGCGTCGTAGCCATACTTTTTGAGCGACTTCGAAACGATATCCACGTCCGACTTGCGGTTGCAGAAAATCACGGCATTGTCGACGCTTTCGCCTTCGGCATCGATCAGTTTGCGCAGCAGGGCGCGCTTGCGAGTGCCGGAACGGTCGCGCTTGGCCCCTTCAAAGATGCAGACGTTCTGCGCAATCCGCTCGGACGCAGTGGCCTGACGGGCCACTTCAACCTTGGCAGGGGCCGAAAGGAAGGTGTTGGTGATCCGTTCGATTTCTGGCGCCATGGTCGCCGAGAAGAACAGGGTCTGGCGGGTAAAAGGCGTCAGGCTGAAGATGCGTTCGATGTCGGGGATGAAACCCATGTCGAGCATACGGTCAGCTTCGTCCACCACCATGATTTGCACGCCGGTCAACAGCAGCTTGCCACGCTCAAAATGGTCGAGCAGACGGCCGGGGGTCGCGATCAGAACGTCGACGCCCTTGTCGATCAGGGCTTCTTGTTCCTTAAACGATACGCCACCAATCAGCAGAGCTTTGGTCAGCTTCATGTGCTTGGTATAGGTGTCGAAGTTCTCGGCCACCTGTGCCGCCAGTTCGCGGGTCGGCGCCAAAACCAAGGAACGGGGCATGCGTGCACGCGCGCGGCCCTTGCCAAGCAAGGTGATCATCGGCAGCGTGAAGCTGGCGGTCTTGCCTGTGCCTGTTTGGGCGATCCCAAGAACGTCTCGCCCTTCGAGAGCGGGCGGAATCGCTCCGGCCTGAATCGGGGTCGGCGTTTCGTAGCCGGCCTCTTCAATAGCTTTCAGGACTTTCGGGTCGAGCGACAGGTCAGAAAATTTCGTCATGTGTATCCGTGGTTTACGGACGCGTCTCGGCCCGTAGCGGTTTCAGGAGGCGCGATTTGCGCCAAACGCCCTCCGGTGAGGGCTGTTTCCGAGGGCGGCATAGCGGAAAAAGCGTTTGCGGTCAATGAGAGCGGTGCTTTAGGCCCATTCGCGGCCAAATTGGCGCTCTCTGGCGCCCTGTAGGTCCAGATTGCGCATATGAAGCCTGCCGAACGAATCCAGCCGTGCACGTAGCTCTGGGGTGGCAAGGCAGACCTCTTCAAAGAACCCGCGCAGGGCATCATCGCCGCCGTGTTGCTCGATCATCTCGAAGAGTTGGTTCATGTTGAGCGCGTTTTGAGTGCCGAGGGGCGCGACGGGCGAGGCCAGTTCCGGGCGGTAGGAACCTTTGCGGCGGCGATAGTTCAAAGACTTGCGCCATTGATCCCAAGAATGCGCGTGCAGATGGCAGAGTGTCAGCTCGGGGAGTGCTGCTTCGCCCGGGTTTTCGACCCCATCCATGACGACGTTGTGAATCCGGACCATCATATCGGGCTGTTTGGTGCGCACGGCCATTTTGCCCATGATATGGGACAAAAATCCTCCATTCAGGAAAGTCCCATAGGTTGGATAGATCTCGCGCGTTTCTGCTCGGCGCTGTTCCCAAGCCAGAGCGGCAGATTTGAAAGGGATGGCCCCATCAAAGGAGCCTTGCCCTTCGGTCGAAAGCGCCTCGAGCGGATGAATGCGCGCACAAAGGGCGCTTTCGGGCAGGGCGTCCAACTGACTGCGCACATCTTTCTCGGCCCAGAGGAACTCGTCCACGTCGATATGGATCAACCAGTCGACGTCATTATGCATATAGGCCCATTTGGCGTTCGCGAATTGGCGAGATTGATGCTTTGGCGGGCGCTGGTGCTCTTCGCGAGGGCGGCGCATCCGCCAGTATTTCTCGTCAGTCTGGATGAGTTTGACGCGGGGGTGGTCCACGAGCGCAGCCTCTGCGCGGGGGCAGGGGGCGTCCAGATAGAGGTGCAGTTCGTCGACGCCCAATTCTATGTGATAGGCGGCAAAGCTCATGATCTCTTTGGCGGTGGCTTTGACGGTCGCCACAATCCCCCAACGTGTCATGTGCCGCGCTCCTCTCGGCGCGCGATGCGCTCTCTCATGGTTTGGATGCGGCGAAAGAGCGTGCCGGGATCGCGGTTCAGCATATCCAGCAAGTGATGTGCCAGTGGGGCGATGACTGGATCAGAGCCCGCGTCGCGCCACAGCGGAGCGAGGGTGTTGTAGTCCAGACCGCCCGATTTCAGCGAGAAGTCGTCCATTTCCATCGGCAGGGGGACTTTGGCGCGTTTGCCCAAACGATAGGGCTCTTCGGGTGGAGTGCCGCTGAAGGTGCGTTCGAATTCGTACAGCTTCATCATCGAAAAAAGCAGGCCAAGGCTGGCACCAACACGTCGTTGCGTCTCTGTTTGGCCATGGTCGGCGAAGGTCTGAAGAGACGACACCAACCATCTGGCATTTAGCTCTTGCAACAGGGTTGCTGCGTGCTCCTCCCAGATACGACAGAAAAGGGCGGGGGCATGATCGGGCCACGCATGGCGGCGCAGGTGCGCGATGAGCAGCGCGTTCAGATGTGCAAGGCGAGAGGCTCCAGCGAGCTCGGTTGCCAGTGCATGGGCCTTGAAAGCATAGCTTGACGCTGGCTTGATTAAAGGCTCCGGCGGATCAGGCATCGTGCCTGTCGCCAAAGCATCCAGATCGCAATCCAGCTGTGGCAAACCTTCGCCCTCGCGCGCAGTCAGGGGATCACGGCGCTCTTCCCAGCGGGCAATAATCCCTTCGAATCCATCAGGATATGTAAGCTCTTTGACCATATCGGTATGGTGGTCTGCCGTGTCTCGTGACGCAAGGGGCAATCGAATGGCGGTCGATTTTCAGCGCCCTAAACCAGTGACACCAACATTTCACAAAAGGACGTCGCATCGTAGCGCTTGCCTGTTTCATCGGCCACGGGCAGGGGCACGCAGGGAATGCCGAACCGTTCGATGACAGCATCACATTCCGAGGTCGGCACAGAGCTGTCGCAGATCACGTGGGTCATGAGCGCGGTCGCTGGCACCTCTGGGCCCGCATCTGACCAAAGAATGTCGAGCAGCGCACCCACCTGTTCGCACAGGCTCATACCATAGCTTTCGGGATCGCAGCCCAAGCTGGGGACGTAGACCTTAGGCACTTGCGTTGCGGCGATCTCTTGGCCGACACGTGCAGGCAAAAGGTTCGCGCCCACCGAGGAAAACAGGCTGCCCGGAGGATAGCAGATCAGATCGGCCTTTTGGATCAAGCGGCGATTGCGCTTTGGCAGGATGATCTCTGCTCTGGGCACTTCGGTCATGCCGTCGGACAGAAACAGGCGCTGGATGCGTTCTTCGGGCGGGGGCAGCTCTTTGCCGGTGATCTCTTTTTGACCGATGACCACGCGCCCATCTGCGTACTCTGCTCCGATATGCAGGTTGACGTCCACGACCGACCGGACCGTGCCAAGCACATCCATCATTTTGGACATCATGAAAAGAACGGGCTCGAGCAGGCGTTCGTTCGCCAGATAGCCCCCCGCTATGACCAGATTGCCAACACTGCCGCCAGCATAGTCAAAGTCTACGGGCGCGTGTTGGGCAAAGGACTGCAGGTGTGACACAACAAGCATCCGCATGGGCTGCGGCACAGCGCGGACCAAGGGGTGTTCGCCCGCCAGCACTTGCTCCACCTCGCTCTCTAGCACAGCAGGGGCTGCATCTACGGGAAAGCGATGGGAAAAGAGCCGCACGATATCTGGCTGACCCAGATCTGTTTCCTCGGCCAAGGCCATAAGGCGGCTGCGCAGGTCACCAACGGCGGGCATGGCAAAGGCGTTGCGCAGCACTTCGGAACTGCCGCCACTGTCAAACGGGGTAATCAGGTGGGCCGAGTTGTGGGTGTACCGCTTTAATCGGCGCGAGATACCGTTCAGCGCACTGCCACCACTGAAAAACACCAGTCTCGGGCCACGGTGCGGGGCACTCAGACAGCGCGCAACGCGCAGTTCATCGGGAACCGAAGCGCTGCGTTGTATGGTGAGAGGCGCCATATCGGAAATGACCTAAGACAAAATAAACCAATGCAAAAGTTCTAGGCAGGTGGTCACACCAGTGCAAGCGTCATCGGAATGGCCAGTGATTTCCGGCAGGTCTTGGCGAATTTCGGACGCGCCAGTCGGAATCGTAGGGGGCCGTGTACGGACCCTGGCTGTCGTAAAAAGCAGGATCGGAGACCGCGAGGTTCGGAAGTTTGGACCAAGTGATTAAAAAACAATCTCAGACCAAAGTGGGAGAATTCTCAACTGTTGGGCAAATCTTCGTTTTGTATCAATGCGGTAGCGCTAACGGTTCTGGTGGGACGATGGTCGTACATCAAAAGATATTTTGTTATCAATGGGATGAGGTTGGTAGTTTGGTGAAACTATCTCGCGATTTTGCCGTTAAGACTTTTGTAAGTGATGCGAAACTATCGGACCGAAATGCAACGTCATGTATACAAAACCAAGATAGATCAGAAGGTCTACATACAATATGGGCACGAAATTGGCCCCAACTGAACTGTGCCGTCCTTGGTGGAATTGGATCACTCCCGAGCCCGCCGATGACATTCTCCCCTCATTGCCCAGTGCTGTCTGTGCTGCCTTTCCCTCAAGTGGGCTGTCCTGAACATAACTTAAAAGCCGGATTGCCCGCCGCACCGCCAGAATGCGCTGTGGTTGAACAAGTATAAAAGTATGAAGACGCATAAACTCCTCAAGCGTATGTCTACGCAGCAGAACAATCTGTTCTGGTCTTTTATGATTTTTGTGATTGCGATTTCCCAATACCTCGAAATCTGGCGCGCGCAGATTGAGACGGTTCTTCCTTTCTTTGCGCGTGTTGAACGAACCGAGGCCACTGCCGCCGTACTCTTGATCGTGCTGTGCACGTTGATGTACCGCCCGAATGCCGCGTTGTTGCAGAAATTGCAGCGATGTGCGGGAAATGCACTGATCGCGATCTCGATGATCGTGGTGCTGTTCCAGCTTTCGAATGTTTTTCTTAGCCACTTTGCGTTCACCCAGTTGTCGGATCGCGCAGGCGTTGCTCTGCCCGGCGTGCCGACTTTGGAAACTGGTTTTGCGATGCTCGTCGCGGTCCGTTTGGCAGGATTCCGTCAGGACTTTGCGCAGCCAGCGCGGTTTTTCATCGTGCTTGGATTGACCCTCTATGGCGTGATCGACCTGTTGATGGAGGACGAACACATTTTGCAATTGACCGTTGGCAATGGGATGGGGATCGCGACGATCCTGACATTTGCGGCCGTGCTATGGGTCGTGGCGGTGCGTCAAACGCGCCTGATCCTGAAGGATTGGCAGCATTACCTAGCGGCGCCTGTGGCAGTCCTTTTGCTGCTGAGTTGGTTCTCGAACGTGCCGCACCCCGACAATGTGCTTGAATGCCTTGTTGTCTTTGGGATGTTCACGCTGCTGGTGATGGGCCTGACCCGCGTCCTGCAGTTCGGTGCAGAGAATGCAGCCCTTGCGCACAAAAACGAATTGCAGGCCAAGATGATCGAGCGGCAAAACGCGGACCAGTCTTTGCTGGTCAGTTCGCTCTCTCATGATCTGAAAGCGCCGATCCGCAATGCGCGCACTCTGATCACCATGCGAGAGGGCTATAAGCAAGCCAAAGGCATGACCGACGAGGCCGTTGATGAATTGCTGCTCAAAACGCTGAAACGGGTCGAGGACCTGAGCCGCAGCTTCGTCCACTTCATCCACAGTCAGAGCGAACCGATGGACTTTACCCCCATCAAAGTCGGTCAGCTGATCAAAGGTGTGGCTGAACAGTTCAAGGGCCGCGCCGGAGTGCAGGTTGTTGGACTGGATCAGGTCGAAGTCTCTGCCGATCCGCAGGCGCTCAAGAGGGTGGTCGAGAATATGATAGAGAACTCGATCCAGCATGGACAGCGCGAGGATATCTCTCTGCTGTTCACGGGTGCAGACAAGGCAGACGGGATCGAAATCCTGTTCGAGGACAACGGCCGCGGCATTGCGCCAGAACAGCGCCGCAAAGTCTTTTTGCCCTTCGAGACATCAGAGCCCAAGCATGTATCGGGGTCCAGCGGTCTTGGCCTGTCGATCATCAAACGGTTGGTCGAGCGGATGAACGGGACAATTGCTGCTGAATGCCCGCGTACGTTGGGCGGGGCCTGTTTCGTCATCCGGATCAAGAAGGATCAGCCGCCACTGCGAGCCTCTGCCTGATCCCAGCGATTGTGTGTCACGAGTGTCTGTTAGCGTGCGGTCATTGGTGGCCTTGGTACACCGCCGGCACGACCTCCTGCGCCGGCAAAAGGGGGGAGCGGGTCACCGCTTCCTCCTGCATCCATTTGGTCTGCGCACAGCTCCGTGAGGTCCGCAATTCATTGACCGAAATCAAGGCGGCGCCCGTTGGCCCGCCTATCGTCACCGCAAAGACTGCGACAGGACCAGAAGCGAGCCTCTGCCGTTTCCGAGGAGTATGTGACATGCGCGACCACCAAGACATTCGTCCCCAAGAACAGACACAATCAGCCGAAACTGCCGCCGACCGCCATCCCTATGCCGATCTGGATCGAATGTCCCGCGCGGTTCTGGCGCGGAATACGGGCGGGGTCTCTCCGTTTTCGATCTATCAGGCGTGGAATGACTGGGCGCTCCATATGAGCCGTGCGCCGGGGCGGCAGTTGGAATTGGGCGAGAGGGCCGTGACAAACGCGTTCAAAGTGATGGCGGACACCGCGCACAATGCCTTTGAGCCAACTGATCCTCCGCCTTTTAAACCGATGGCATATGATCACCGCTTCACCCATGCGGGTTGGGCCAAGATGCCTTTCCGGTTTTGGCAGCAGTCCTTTTTGGCCACGCAGGACTGGTGGAACCACGCGACCGAAG
This sequence comes from Donghicola eburneus, assembly GCF_900115865.1. GTDB lineage: Bacteria > Pseudomonadota > Alphaproteobacteria > Rhodobacterales > Rhodobacteraceae > Donghicola > Donghicola eburneus. The sequence goes on from NZ_FOXY01000001.1 coordinate 244,163, forward strand.
AGCTTCGGGGTCTTAGCGAGGCGGATTCCGACCGGGTGCGGTTCATGGTGCGACAAGCGCTTGATGTGGTGTCGCCGTCGAACCTGCCGATTAGCAACCCCGAGATCATTGAACAGACCCGCAAATGTGGCGGGCAAAACATCCTCGAAGGGGCGCGGCACCTGACCGAGGATATGATCCACACCATGACCCAAGCACGTCCTGAAGCGCCCGAAGACTTTCGCGTGGGCGAGGATTTGGCCTGCACGCCGGGGCAGGTGGTCTACCGCAATGACCTGTTCGAACTGATCCAGTACACGCCGACCACCGCCAAGGTGCAGGCAGAGCCGATCCTAATCGTCCCCGCTTGGATCATGAAATACTACATCCTCGACCTGTCGCCTCACAACTCAATGATCCGCTATCTGGTCTCCCAAGGGTCTACGGTCTTTGCGATCTCTTGGTGCAATCCGGAGCGCGATCATGCGGACCTGACGCTGGAAAACTATCGCAAAGACGGGGTCATGGCAGCGATTGATGCGATCAGTGTCATCGTCCCCGAGCAGAAAATTCAGGCGGTCGGCTACTGTCTGGGCGGTACGATCCTGTCCATCACAGCGGCCACCATGGCGCGGGACGAGGATGATCGTCTTGCCTCTGTGACCTTGTTGGCCGCGCAAACCGATTTCTCCGAGGCGGGGGAACTTCTGCTCTTCCTAGATGAAAGTCAGGTCGCCTTCCTAGAGGATCTAATGTGGGCCCAAGGCTACTTGGATCGCCCGCAGATGAGCCGAACCTTCGCGACCATTCGGGCCGAGGATCTGATCTACACCCGTGCGGTCAAACGCTACTGGCTGGGCAAGGAGGATCTACCCTCGGACCTGACGGTCTGGAACAATGACACCACGCGGATGCCTGCCAAGATGCATTCTGAATACCTGCGCGGTCTGTTCTTGGAAAATCGGCTGACCGCGGGGCGCTTTGCCGTAGAGGGCCGCGTGATCGCGCTCAAGGATATTTCGGTGCCTCTTTATGTTGTGGGGACAGAAAGCGACCACATCGCACCGTGGAAGTCCGTCTACAAAATCCGCCTGTTTAGTGATTGTGATCTCACATTTGCCCTGACCAGCTCTGGCCATAATGGCGGCATCATCAGCGAGCCTGGCCACCCGCGTCGCCACTACCGTGTCGGGCATCGCGGGGAGGGGGAACGCTATGTTGATCCAGATACTTGGTTCGCCTCGGAGCCACCGATCGAGGGATCTTGGTGGACGCACTGGGCCAAATGGCTGGCCGGACGATCGTCGGGACAAACTGATGCCCCCCAGATGGGAGCCCCCAAGGCGGGTTATCCCGTTCTTGGGGCTGCACCGGGGACGTATGTGTTCCAAACCTGATCAGGGACTATGCCGTGATGGCCTGCGAGCCGTATCCATAATCCGTTGACGTCTGGCCGGAGGCAATTCCGGCCAGACATGGTTTTAGATGAGCTCTTCCACCATGAAGGGACGCATCATGTCGTTATCTTCGTGGCTTAGAATGTGGCAGTGCCAGACATACTCACCGGGCTTGTCGTAAGTGGCTGCGACCCGCACCATCTCTTTGGGTCCGACGGTGGTGGTGTCTTGCCATCCGCGATCTTCGGTACGGAAAGACAAGCTCTTTTTGTCAAAGATCATCACATCGCAATCCGCGCCAAGGGTATCGCCCTTTTTCTGGTAGCCGTAGGTGATCTCGCCATCCCCATCCAGATCGTCGGGAATGCCGTCTTCGTCCTCGTCTTCATAGTCGATGGCGTATTTCCGGACGTTTTGGAACTGCACGAGGTGGATGTGAACGGGGTGTGCGTCCTCTGTGAAGTTGAAGATATCCCAGTACTCAGAGTCGCCGAGTTTCACCTTCTCGGTTGTCTCTGCCATCCAGCCCAAAGGACCAAAGGCGCCGTCGGGCGTCATGTCATCGGTGTGCAGCTTGCCCTCTTCGGCGGTGCCGAGCTGCGGCTTGATGCGGCCATACTCGTCGGACCCTTCGAACAGACCCAGTTTGCGGACATTGTCGATGTCGCGCTTCTTGATGGTGCTGAAGTCGTAGTCGAGCTTGGTGTTGTGCTTGACCAGCAGGTTCTCCATCTCGATGCTATCGTCCGCGACAAACTGCATAACTGCGCCGACGGGATCGTCGATGGTCGCGGCCTCTGCGATGTTCAACTCGCCGGTGTTGTAGCTCACGCCTTTGTAGGGCTCATAAGCGGCACCGGTGTTCAGCAGGGTGACTTTTTCACCGTCCTTGAGTTTCGAGAAGTCGAACACAACCTCGACCCGTTCTGAGGGGGCGAGCAAAATGAATTCGTTGGCTTCGAACTTGCCGTCCCCGTCAAAGACTTTGCGCGCGTTGGGCAGGAGACCTCCCTCGGTTCCGACCAGCGTGGCGCGGACGTTCGCGTTGTCCAATTCCAGCTTGTAGAAACGCGAGTCCGACCCGTTCAGGAAAGTCATCTGGACTTCGCCTGTGCCCACATCCATCTTGGGCCAAGCCATCCCGTTGGCCAAAATAACGTCACCGAAATACTCGGGCAGGATCGAGACAGCATCATCGCCATTGTCGTCGTAGAACTCCTGCGGGATTTCATCCATGACCATCGTGTCAGGATCGCCGGGCAGGACGTCGTGCCCATGGCCGGGGTAATACAGGTTGCCTTCGTCATCAAAGGAGTAGTCCTGCAGAACCACGTCCACCACATCCTTGGTGTCCGCGAGGATGCCCTTCTTCTCCAGCAGCTTCCGCTCGTTGTCCTTGACGATATACATGCCCGCAAGGCCCGCGTAGACGTTTAGGCGCGTCAGGCCCAAGGCGTGGTCGTGGTACCACAGCGGCGCAGATTCTTGGTCATTGTCGTAGATAAAAGTATTGCCGATATAATCCTCTCCGGTGTCACCAGGATTGGTCTCTGGTGTGTCCTTGTCACTGTTGTTGTACCAAGATTTCTTGAAAGAGAACCAGTGGCCGACGTTCTTGAGCACATCGCCAAGAATGGGCAGGCCGCCAAAAAGAGAGCCCGTCAGGAGCTTGGCCGAGTAGCCCGAGCTGGTGTCGACATCCTGAGTATACCATTGCTCTGGGCTGCCGTCATAGATCGAGTCTGTGTGACCGCCGTGCAAGTGGGCGACCACCGGAATGACACCATCATCAATGGTGCCGTTCGACGGGCGCGCTTGGTGAATAGTGTCATCCACAGGCAAAAGGTGACCGTCCACATCCAGCGCGTTTTCGTAAGTGATCGCGAGCTTTCTGTTTTCATAAGCAATGATGGTCGGGCCATGAAAGCCGGGCGTCATGCCAGGCATCGAATAGCCCCACACGGACGTCATCAGCTTATTGCCATCCTCGTCATACATGCCAAGGAATTGCTCAGTCTCCTGCATTTGTAAGGTCAGAGACTTTGTCCACTTGGTGTCGATCTGGGGGTTAATTGGTAAGTCATTGGTAAAGGCATAATCGTCATAAACGCGCTGGCCAATAGCGGTCATCTCTGTGATCCTCGTGAAAAGTTGAACTAATTAAACTCAGGTTTATAGGGCACCGTGAGTACAACTTTAGATTGATTCTGGCGGTTTATGGAAACAATAACCCAATAAAATAAGGATTTTTTCGAAAGATTGGCACACGCCCAAGTTCGACAATAAATTCTGCAAGAGTTGAATTGCGATCGGTTGGGGTTCGCAAAAGCCTTGCTGAAAATCTAGAGGCTGCGCCGGAATTACGTCGCGCGTCCAAGCCTGCGTCGGTGATGTACGGCATACGTAACGACTGAACGCTCGTCTGCGGTGGTTATGACTGCAAAGATTACAATTCACCGAGGCTGAGGGGAATTATACCAACCTGAATCTGCCCGTGGATTGGCTGGGATTTTCCAAATCGATCTGACAGAAGTGACCAAGAATGGTGAAGACACTGACAAACCCCTGCGACCCTCGATATTCTGAAATCGACAACTCAAGTCCGGAAAACCTGTTAGTCGGTTGCCTTAATCCAAATAGAATTTTTTGCCGCATTGCGATAGAAAGAGATATTCTTTCTTTCTATAGCTCTGGAGATTTCATCTCATGACGACGGTTATTCAGATTCGCTCGCTCGACCCAAGTTTGAGTGTCAGCACGACATCCGGTTTCATCTTTGATGCGTTTGCGGATCAGAGTTGGAGCGTGCTCACCACGGGCGGGGCCAATGCCTTTGCGGTGTTGGGTGTTGATCCGACAATCGTCAATTATACGCCGATCGATGGCGCAACCTCCTACACCTTTACCGGCAGCTTTCCCGCGCGGATTGATCCGGCCCAAGAGTTTGACACTGACGACATCGACGCGTGGCACGCTGCAGCGGCTGACAGTCGGCTCTCTGAATTTCTGTATCACGATATCAGCGCGGGCACACTGACCCAGAGCGTCGAGTTCCAGTTCGCTGAAGACGTGGATCTGAGCATTGGCCTGCTCGAGTTCTTTAACTTCGGGGACATCTTGGATCAGATCAACGGCCAGTCCGGCGAAGGAGTCGAAATCCGCCTGACCCTACCAGATATGGACCGAGCCGCGACTGTAGAGATCGCGGGATCGGCTCATGGGGACAGCCTGTATGGCAGTCAGAACAACGACACCTTAGATGCCGGCGATGGCGACGATTTTATCAAAGGCGGGGCAGGGCACGACAAGCTCTTTGGCCGCGCGGGCAACGATACTTTGCTCGGCAATAATGGGCGGGACAAACTTCATGGGGATGGAGGGCAGGATCTCTTGTTCGGTGCTGCTGGGAACGACAAACTCTACGGGGGCGCGGGCTTTGACGTTTTGAGAGGCAACGCCGGAAAAGACCTGCTCAAGGGGGGTGGTGGCACTGACGTCTTGCGCGGTGGCGCTGGCGGCGACTCTGTCGATGGCGGCGCGGGACACGATAGCTTGTGGCTCGATGCCGGTCATGACTTCGGGAAAGGCGGTGCGGGGAACGACACAATCAAAGGCGCCAAGGGCAACGACAGCCTATGGGGCGAAAAGGGCAATGACGTGCTGGACGGCGGTACGGCAAACGACTCGTTGGTGGGCATGTCAGGCGACGACACGCTTCTGGGGGGTAAAGGGTCGGATACTCTGTTCGGCGGTGCGGGAAACGACCGTTTGGACGCCGGTCACGGGGAAGACACCCTAGGTGGCGGTGATGGCGACGACGTCTTTGTGTTTTCGACCTTCTGGGGGCGGGACACGGTCCTCGATTATGAGCTGGGTGTCGATATGTTGCGCATTGACGACCTTGCCACGGACGGCATCACCGACCAAGACGCACTGGTCGAGGCTTATGGCGGAGTGAACGCCCAAGGCGACGTGGTTTTTGACCTTGGTAATGGCAACGTCATCACGCTGCTTGGCGTGACAGAGGCGGCGCTAGATGTGATCGCCGAGGACATCGTGATCTTCTAACCGGCAACCCGAGCAGTAAGGTTAAGCGCTGACAGGGGCCCCGTCAGCGCGTCCATCAATCGGTGATCACGATTTGATCTGTCGTAATGCCTGGCGTGCCATCCAGACGAATGACAGCTAAGCCGCCTTTGATGCCTTGGTACGCTTTGTATTTGACCATGACGTCTGTGTAGCTGCCATCCTCTGCTTCGACAATGTCGATGCTTTTGACCGCGTTGTGTGAAGAGAATACGCCGACCTGCAAGACATCTTCTTCTGGATCGAAATCTGTGATGCGCATGTAGATATCGTCGGCTTCACCGCGATAGGCGTTCCGCACTTGGGCATCAAATGTGTCTGCGCCTTCGCCGCCGGTGACTGTGGCTGCGCCGTCTTCGTCGCGGAAAAAGTTCCACACGGTAAACAGATCATCGCCCGCGCCGCCAACGCCCATGCTGCCACTATCGACACTCAGGTGGTCATCGCCGGTTCCGCCATAGCCTGTCGCGCCATTGTTGATGCTAACGAAATCTGCGCCGCCGCCGCCGCGCGCGACGGCGCCGCTCCCCGAAACATTAAGGTTGTCATCACCGGATTCGCCGTGAATGACAGCGTTGTCTGTATCGTAGGCACTGATCGTATCGTCTCCGGCGCCGCCACGGGCCAAAATCTCTCCTCCAGAGAAGCGCGCGCTGTCGTCGCCCGCCCCAAGAGAGAACGTGCCGCCCAAGGCTGTAACTTGGTCGTCGCCAGCGCCGCTATCTATCACGGTATCAACGCCGGTCACTTCAATCCGGTCATCGCCCGCGCCGCCGATGATAGACGCATGGTCCCCCGCGCTTTCTAGAATGTCGTCGCCACCAGCACCGTCGAGCGTCAGGCCGTCCGTTTCTGCGTAAAACCATTCCGCAAAGTCCGATCCGGTGGTGTCCTCGGTCACGGTTTCTTGTGCCAGACCATCACGAAGTTCCACGTAGTCCTCTGGCAAAAAGGACCCGAGGTTATCGCCATCAGTCACGGCTTCCAGATAGTAGCCTTTGATCGGGACATTCGATGTAATCCCGCCAAGCCGGTCGGCAGGGCTCTCGACCTCGTCTGAAACGCCTTTGAGGTCGACGGTCGCGATCAGCTCCAGACCGAAATGCTCTTCGAACCTTGGCAGATTATAATTGTACAGGGTCTGTGTCCCCTCTGGAACGGGGCCAGCATCGGGCATCTCCACTTGGGTCTCCCAAGAAACGCTGGACCAATCCACATCTTCGGGGACCAGATAGAATCGTGCTTCGTCGGTCTTTACAAAGTCATCGGGGTCGTCCTGCGTGTCCTTAAAATAGATCACAGCAAGCGAACGTGTCTCGTCCTCTGGCACCTGGATATCGACACCGTCGTTCTGGCTTATGTTGACGACTGTGCTGGCCGCTGGCGTTTCTGCCGTCTCTTGGTCGGAGTCAGGGACTGGGTCCGCGCCGTCATCGTCGCCTCCGTCATTGTCCTGATCCATAAAAAACGTCCCGAGCGAAAGCCCAGCCATGAGGGCGAGTAATCCAAGTTCAACCAATGCACCGTTCCTGAAACAAAAGTTCTTATTGTTATGTAAGCGAAACAACCGTGAGTATAACGAGAGCCCTACCCGAAAGAATAGAGGTTTTCCGGAGTAATCGAATTTTTATCCGCTTTTTCATGTGTTTCTGCCGCGCCGCGATTGGGAAGGCTTGGCTTGCAGGATGATATTTCTCGAAAGCCAAACCTTCGCCCCACTGGCCAGACAGTAAGCGCGGCCCGCACGGCAACCAAATCCTTTACATGGGGCGGCGCTGCTGGGTCTGTGCCCGTGGGTACCATCTCTCTGGCCCAAAGAAATAAGGCGCTCTGCAAGATTTCAGGGAACAAAGGGTCCTGCTTTTCTCTTGGGTCCCCATACGGAAAGAGGATTGTTTCATGGCAGAGCGGGCACCCGTCTGGGTCGAGTATTTGATGCGGGCAGGATACGCTGCACGCGGTGTAGTTTACCTTTTGACCGGTGGTCTGGCGCTCTTGTCGGCGTGGCACGGCGGCTCGGGCGAGGATAAGAAGGGCGCTCTGAGTTCTTTGTTCGGACAGCCTTTTGGCCAATTTATCATTCTGGCGATTGCAGCGGGGCTCTTGTGCTACGGCATATGGCGTCTGGTCTGCGGCTACATGGATTTAGAAGACGAGGGCAACGAGACCAAGGGCCTGATTGCGCGGATTGGCCAAGGTCTGAGCGGCGCTGTCAACGTCGCCCTGTCGCTATCCATTGCGCGCTTCGCCCTTGGAAGCAGTGGCGGCGGTGATGGCAAAGAGGCTTTGACCTCCAAGCTGCTCGCCATGCCCTTTGGACAGATCATTGTGGGGGCCGTTGGGTTGGGTGTGATCGGCGCTGGCCTTGCTTACCTGTACAAAGGCTGGTCCGAGAAATACCGTGAAAACCTGCGCTGGTCGCCCATTTTGGAGAAACTCTCGACCCCGATCCGGCTGGGCCTGATGGCGCGCGGCGTCGTCGTGGCCATCATCGGCGGTTTCTTCTTGTTTGCTGCAATGCAAGCCGATGCGGACCAAGCGGGGGGCCTGTCTCAAGCCTTTGAATTTGTGCGGAGCCAAGCCTATGGCCGATACCTCTTGGGATTTTTGGCGGCGGGGATGTTCGCCTTTGGCATCTATTGCTGGATCGAGACAATCTACCGCGTCCTGCCGACGCGCCAGAGCAAGGGGACAAAGACCATTGCTCAGCATCTCAAAGCACATGCCTGAGTTTGGGTGCGCCGCAGCGGTACGATGTGCGCGTGAGCCAGCACCAAGAACATGAGAGCAGGGGCGCATTTTCAGCGCCCCTTTGGCTACCTGCACAGGTGACCTGCCCCTTAGCTTGGCGGTAGATAAGCCTAGGAGCCAAATCTGGCCGAAGCAGCAGGAGATCCGCCATGAGCACATTCGACGAAGACCTCTTCCTCAAGGGGCTGGAGCAACGCAAAGCGACCCTGGGCGCGGAGTACGTTGAGAAGAATTTGGCCGCCGCTGATGATTTTACCCGTCCGTTCCAAGAGGCCATGACCGCTTGGTGCTGGGGCTTTGGCTGGGGCGACGATGTGATCGACCCCAAGACGCGGTCCATGATGAACCTGTCGATGATAGGTGCCTTGGGCAAAATGCATGAATGGGAAATTCATTGCCGCGGCGCAATCAACAACGGCGTCTCGCCTGATGAAATTCGCGCCATTATCCACGTGGTGGGCATCTATTGCGGTGTCCCGCAGGCGCTAGAGTGTTTCCGCGTGGCGCGCAAAGTCCTAAGCGAAACCGACTGAGACATTTGTGGCTCTTGTGAACGCGCGGGTCCGCCGCCTAAGAATGGCTCTGAGCCGGATTTAAAATTCGAGTAAAGGAATGTGATGGATAAGACGTCGCAAGTGCTCTTTGTGTTTGTGGGGGAATTCACCCACCTTGCGTTCTCGAACGCCCTTGAACCTTTGCGCATTGCGAACCGCATGTCAGGTGAGCGTCTGTACTCTTGGTCCTTCATGTCTGCGGACGGCGCGCCTGTTACGGCCTCGAACGAGGTGCGGATGATGGTGGATCACAGCTTTGCTGACGTGGTGAAGTATGACTACCTGTTTCTGGTGCCCGGCAACGACCTGCGCGACCATATCGACAAACCTTTGCTCTCGCTCTTGCGCCGTGCCCGCTACCAAGGCGCGACCATCGCAACCTTCTGTTCCGGCGCCTTTGCCTTTGCAGAGGCTGGACTGCTAGATGATCAAGAGGCTGCGCTGCACTGGGAATTTCACGCGCCCTTCAAAGAAGAATTCCCACAGGTCCATCTAAGTAATGCGGTGTTCATCAAGAACGGACCGGTGATGACCGCGGCCGGCGGGCAAGCTGCGGCGGATCTGGTGCTGTCTCTAATTCAGGACACCCATGGGCGGGCCTTGGCAGAGACCGTCTCTGATCAGATGCTGTACAACACCGTGCGGCAGGGTGGTGCGCCACAGCGCGTGTCCTTTCAGGCGCGCTACGGCATTCGGTCAGAGAAGCTCTCGCAAGCCATCCGGATTATGGAGCGGGATCTGGACCAGATCATTACCATGACCGACGTGGCCGAGGAATCCGGCGTTTCGAACCGGCAGTTGGAGCGGCTGTTCAAACGGTATCTGGATGTGACGCCTAAAAAGTACCTCATGTCCCTGAGGTTGGCCAAGGGGCGCCAATTGCTCCAGGAAACCGAGATGTCGGTGACCGAAGTGACCTTGGCCTGCGGATTTGAAAACCCCAGCCATTTCAGCAGGCTATACCGTCAAACCTTTGGCGTCACCCCACGGGAACAACGCGCCATTTAAGTCAGGCGCGGCAAACGTTTGAATGCCGCGCCCCTCGGGTGCTTAGACCAGCTGCAGGATCAGCGCTGGGACGGCCAGCATGCCGCCACAAATCAGGGTCATCGCAAGGCCTAGACCTTTGAACATCGTTTCTCCTCCTGTTCGCATTGTAGAGTGATGAGCGATCTAGAACGCGGCGGCGGCGCGTCCATGCGGTGACCGGTCGCGCCGGTCACGATTTCAGGGATATACGATCGGGTCCTTTCTTTGGCCGCCACAACGGGGCAAGGTTCGCCCCAGCTAATAGGCCAAACTCATCGAAGGGGAGGATGATGCGCGCAATCACATACAACCGTTTCGGCGCTGCAGCCGAGGTTCTGGAACTGCAAGAGGTCGAAACGCCGGCCCCTGCAGCCGGCGAAGTTCTGGTCGGACTGAAAGTGTCGGGGGTGAATCCCTCGGACGTCAAGGCACGGGCAGGCACGCGGCCTGGCGTCACAGAGCCGCCCTTTCCGCTCGTCATCCCCCACAGCGACGGCGCGGGTGTAATCGAAGCGGTGGGAGAGGGCGTCGACACCGCCCGCGTGGGTCAGAGGGTCTGGATCTGGAACGGTCAATGGCAGCGCGCCTTTGGCACGGCGGCCGAATACATTGCGGTGCCGTCGTTACAGGCGGTCCCGCTGCCTGATGTCACCAGCTTTGAAGAGGGCGCCATTCTGGGGATCCCCGGAATGACCGCCGTCCAGAGCGTGCTGGGCGGTGGCGATGTCAGGGGCAAAACCGTGCTGGTCTCTGGCGGGGCAGGGACCGTCGGCAACTTGGCGGTCCAAGTCGCTGCGGCTTCGGGGGCCCGTGTTTTTGCCACAGCACGAGGCGAGGCAGGCATCGCCGCGGCCAAGGTTGCAGGGGCCGAGCAGGTCTTTGACTACAGCGCGTCCGATCTGGCCGAGCAGGTGCTAGATGCCACTGATGGCGATTTGATTGACCGGATTGTAGAGGTCGAGTTTGGCGCAAATGCCGAAACCAACACCAAGCTAATCGCAGAGCGCGGCACCATTGCGGCCTATGGCTCGGCCAAGGACATGTCGCCTGTCATGCCGTTTTATCCACTGATGTTCAAAGCTGTGACGCTAGAGTTGGTGCTGGTTTATATCCTGAGCGCGGACCAGCGGGCCAATTGCGCAGTTCAATTGACCGACCTGCTAGAGCGCAAGGCGCTGGCGATGCGGGTGGCCGAGGTGATGCCGCTTGCGGACTGCGCCAAAGCGCACGATATCGTGGCCTCTGGTCAGCGCGCGGGCGCGGTTTTGCTAGAGGTTTAAACACGCGCGGGGCCTGCCCCGCGCGGTTCGCAATCAAAAGACGAAGTCCGAGGCCGTCAGGTCTGACAGATCCACGTCGTTCAGCCGGATTTCCAGACCATCCGCCACGATCACTGTGTCGGATCCCTTTTGCGAGGCGCTCAAATCGCTGGATTTCAGCCCATTGAACTGCAGCCGGTCAAAGCCTGCCTCGTAATCCGTGATCACGTCTTTGCCGTTCCCTTCGGCAAAGACAAACACATCCGGACCTGTGCCGCCCGTCAGCGTGTCGTTGCCCGTGCCGCCAACCAACGTGTCCATGTAGGCGCCGCCATGCAGGGTGTCATTGCCGCTGTCCCCGCGCAGGAAATCTGCGCCATTTTCGCCCTTTAGCACATCATTCCCCGCGCCGCCGGCCATGCGGTCCACGCCTGTGCCACCATAGAGCCGATCGTTGCCTTCATCTGCCACGAGCCGGTCGCTCCCGTCGGCTCCGTACAGGCTATCATGACCGTCTCCGCCTTTGATCCAGTCGTTCCCATCTTCGCCGTATAGCCGGTCGTTGCCGCCATAGCCCACTACGTTGTCGTGTCCGCGTCCGCCACGCATCTGGTCCGATCCATCTCCGCCGAGCAGGCTGTCATTCCCCGTGTCGCCGAACATGGTGTCGTTCCCGCCAGCACCAACGAGCTTGTCATTGCCAGAGCCACCGCGCAGCAGATCCCCATCATCTCCTCCGTCCAGACGGTCGTGCCCGTTTTGGCCAAAGAGACGGTCCTTGCCGCTTCCGCCGTCCAGAGCATCATCACCGTGAAAGCCAATGAGCGTGTCATCGCCAGATCCGCCCCAGAGCCAGTCATTCTGCTCTCCGCCGTCCAGCTTGTCGTGTCCGTAGCCCCCATGCATCCGGTCCGAGCCTTTGTCCCCGTACAAAGTGTCGTTGCCCGTCCCGCCCGACAACAAATCATTGCCGCCATGCCCCTTCAGGGCGTCGTTGCCTTCGCGGCCCAAGATAAAGTCTCTGACGTTGGTTCCGGTTAAAGTCCGGCTCCCGCTATCATTCGCGCTGGGGTCATCAGCGTCCGATCCTGTTGCCTCGACATTGTCGCCATCCGCGTCTGCGCCGTTCCCCATGATCGCCTTGGACCACGTGAAATACTGCGCCAGCGGGTCAGTTGCGATGGCATAGGCGTTTTCGTAGTAGAGCTTGCTTTCGTGCTGCAGTCCGACAGCATAGTTTGTTGACTGCCAATTCACACCGCTGGGCAGGCGATCCAGATTGGGCAGCTTGAAAACAAACTCAACGCCATCGGGATGGTCGTTGTTCAATAGGACGGTGGTCGGCAGCCACCACTTCGCCAGTTCAGGTTGGACCACCAGATCGCCGTCATGCGAGACGAGTGTATAACCACTTAGATCCACATCCTTGATCATATCTGGGTGCAGGCCTGCTGACCCGATCGCCACCGCCTCAAGGTCTACCTTAGAGGAAACACGATCCCGATCCGACATCATGAAGGCATCGACCATGGACCCACCCAAACTGTGGCCCGTCACCACCAGACGGTCGATGCCGTTACCGCTTTGATTTACATAAGTCACCACGGCATCAATCAGCGCGTCGAAGCCTGCGTAATATGCTTGCAGGCCACTTTTGGTAAAGGCTTGGCCCTGCACAGCGTTCGCGATGTCATCAGTGCCGCGAAAGCTGAGCACGACGGTCTTGGACCCATCAGGCATCACCGTCTCCGCGACCAAGGCCTGCGCATCCGCGTCGCCTTGGTCCGCGCCACCGCTGTAGAGCCCGCCGGTCTTGTAGCTTGCCGCGTTGCCCGAGAGCGGCAGTTCCAAAACGTCCCAACCCAGCGTGCTTAGGTAGCTGTCGTATCTATCGTCCATGCCGTTGTCGCCAGACCCACGGTAGGACGCAGGAAGGCGGTCTTCGCCATAGACAAAATGAGAGAAAAGGCTCGCCTGAGCCAAGACAGTCGGACTGACCATTCCAGATAACCTGTTAACCAATGAAACAAACAAAAACTGGCGCATCGAAGCGATACGCCGCGATATGGTTCATGGATTTTCCGTGCCGTGGAAGGGGGAAATTGGAGGAGTTTGCGTTGAAACCAGAAGAATGAGGCAAGAAAATCATCGTATCCACCGAATGACAGGCTGGCGCCGCTCGGCGGCGTGTCGCTGCCGTAGGCGCAGGGTTAAGCGTCTATTACCAGTCGAATGGTGATCAATAGCTGGATCATCTGAGTATTGTGTCGGCTTTTGCTCGAGGAAGCTTTGTCCGCGCTTTGGTTCAAAGATGCCGTGGCACCATTGGATGGAAGTGGGACGCTGAGATCTCGCGGGGCGGACTATCTAAATCGTATACCACCTTTTCCGAAGAAAAACTGCTCCAAAGATATAACACTTTGGATCTGCATTCCGTTGATTAGAACGTATCCTTTTTTGCATTACGCAGAGGGTGGGGGAGAGAAAATGACACATCAGGCCATCTTGGGACCCTCCGCGAAGGCGGACTACCCTCAGCACGGGGCAGAGGGGAATACCTCGCTATGGGCTGATATGCAGATACCGGGCGGCATAATCGGGCCGCGTCCGAACTCTGATTGCCGCACCCTGATTGCGCATCCCGTCCCGACCAATGCTCGCAACGAACGCCGGAAATTCCCGCATATGGGTGTTGCAGGGTCGCTCGTGTTTGGCGGATGCCACCTGCCAGTGTAGGACATGAGCGGAACGGGGATGAAGTTAGCCCAGGGCTGCGCGCGGTCCGATATTTGCTTTCGCCCGTTTCAAGCTGAGCTCTTCTTTGTCGCCGAAGGGCGTTTGTTCAAGCAGCGACTTGTCATCGAATTTGTCGATAGAGACACGCCATCACCGAGCCATTTGCACACATGCGTTGTGCTCGACAGTGCCGAGCCTGTACGTGCTGTCATCTGACGCAGCCCCGAGGGGCCGCGCCAAAACACAGGCTTAGTTAGCCGCGTATTCTTCGTCGGTGACTAGATCACCCCAAACCACTGCGGTGCCGTCCTCCGCTGCTTGGATCGCGTAGTGTGTGACAGCCGTGCTGTCGGTCGCGCCGTGCCAATGGTTCACATCCGCTGGGGCAAAGACGACGTCGCCAGTGCGCATGATCTGTTTGGGCTGGCCTTCTTCCTGATACCAACCGGTGCCCGAGGTCACGACAAGGTACTGCCCGATGGGGTGCGTGTGCCATGCCGAACGCGCGCCGGGCATGAAGGTCACTTCGCCCGCGCTCACGTCATTCATGTTGCCGGGGAAAACAGGCGCGACGAAAACAGTGCCGGTAAAGGTCTCTTCGCCGCCGATTTGGCCGCCACGCTCCAGTTGGGTGGTCTGTGTCATCTCTTGGGCGGTGGCACCGGTGGTGGCAATCGCAAGGGCGAGCGCGGTCAGGGAAATCGTCTTCATTTGGTCGTCTCCTATGGTCTAGAGGCGGCCTCTTTGGCCTGTGGCACGGAGGATCCGTTGCCTTCCACATTGAGCTAGGCGGCGGGCCCACAGTCTTCATGGCGTGAATACGGGATGCAGTAATGAGCGTCCTTCATGAAACCCGGGCAGGTTCCCGCCACACCTATGAAAACTGCTCATGCCGCGCATGGAATAACGGGCGGTAATCCTCTGGCCGCATCGGAATAAGTCGTTTGGCATCAGGCCGTTCTGACCCCTGGCTCAGACAATTCGGACCATAACGCGCCGTGTTTGAAACAATTCTAGAGGACACTCCAATGCCTAAAGACAACTACATTTTTGATCTGTCAGAGAACGTCACCCGCGCCCCTGCTTCCTTCGAAACACGCTTTGGCGTGACGCTGTCAGCGGACATCTACACCCCTGCAGATTTCGACCAAACTGCACGCTATCCCGCCTTGATCGTCGGCGCGCCGTATGGCGGTGTCAAAGAACAGGGGCCCGGTGTTTATGCCAACCAACTGGCGCAGATGGGCTACGTGTCTTGACCTTTGACCCTGCGTGGAACGGCGCGTCCGAAGGCGGGACGAAGCACCTTTCCTCGCCCGACCAGATGGTCGAGGATTTCTTGGCTTGCGTCGATTATATCGGGACGCGCCCCTATGTGGACCGCGACAAGATTGGCGTGATCGGTATCTGCGGGTCGGGTGGCTTTGCCCTGTCCGCGGCCAAAGTCGATCCGAGGATCAAGGCCGTGGCGACCGCTTCGATGTACGACATCAGCCGGATGCAAAAGAATGGCTTCGGGGATAGCATGTCAGACGATGATCGCCTTGCCACGCTCAAAACCATCGCAGAACAGCGCTGGGCCGATTACGAGAGCGGTGATCCCGTTCTGACCGGACGCGGTGCGCCCCTGACATGGGACGCCGAAGAGAACCCTGTCGGCGCAGAGTTCGGTGAATTTTACTCGCGTCCTCGCGGCTACCACCACCGGGCGATTGCGCAGTTTACCATGAGCTCGACCCAGTCATGGATGAACTTCGCGCTGCTGGACGATCTAGAGTGGCTGGCTGGCCGGCCGATCCTGCTGATCATGGGGGACGGCGCCCATTCGCGTTACTTCTCCGAAGACGTCTACGAGGCCGCGCCCCAGCCCAAAGAGCTGTTCATCGTCGAGGATGCGAACCACGTGGACCTTTATGACAAGTTGGACAAGATCCCGTTCGAGAAGCTGAACGCCTTCTTCACCAAGGCCTTTGCGGGGTAATTGCCCGCGGTTTTGTTCGCAGCAGCCTAACGGCATCAGGGTACCCGTTACGGCGGGTGCCCTATATTTTTGCAGGGTGCCAGCGGATAATTGCTGGTTTTCCGGACGCGATCTTTGGCCCGCACGACATTGATTGCCATTCGCGTTGCCCCACGTCACACATTTAGAAAACGGGGCGCGCGTTCGTCCCATTTATGCTCTGCCACAGGCCCGAGGAGCTGCCCATGCACTTGAATAGACGCCAATTTGCCCTGTCCGTTGCGGCGCTGCCCTTGGCGGCCTGCGCACCGAGCTCTCCGCAGGCGCCCGTGCGCCGCGCAGGTGTGCCCGACGGGATGCGCCCCGTGGCGAATGCAGGTTACACCAATTGGGTGGCCGGTTTCCGCGCAAGGGCCACGTCGCAGGGCTTCTCGAACGCTCTCTTGGATCGGGCATTTCGCGGCACGGGCTTCTTGCCGGGGGTGGTCGAACGGGATCGCAACCAGACAGAGTTCAAACGCTCGCTCGAGGATTATCTGTCAATCGCCGTGTCCGACGAACGGGTCGCAAAGGGCAGGGCAGCCTATGCCCGACATCGGTCGACCTTGACCGCGCTGGAGCGTGAGTACGGCGTGGACGCCCACATCATCGCGGCGATTTGGGGACTCGAGAGCTTTTACGGGGAACGGCGCGGCGATATTCCGGTGATCTCGTCTACCTCTACGCTGGCCTATGACGGGCGGCGCGGGACATTCTTTGAAAAGCAACTCATCGCTGCGCTCAAGATCCTAGACCGTGGCCAAGTGGCGCCACAGAACTTCACCGGCAGTTGGGCGGGCGCGATGGGGCACACGCAGTTTATTCCAACGTCGTATCTGGCCTTTGCGGTGGATTTTACAGGCGATGGCCGCGCGGATATCTGGTCCGAAGACCCCACCGATGCACTTGCATCGACCGCCGCCTATCTGGCCCGCAACGGATGGCAACGCGGCCTGCGGTGGGGCTCAGAGGCGGGGCCTGATGCATCCGGAACGATCCAGCCTCAGCCGGGTGGACCGCGCTTTACCACCACCGCCAATTTCCGCGCGATCAAGCGCTACAACAACTCTGATGCCTACGCGATCGGGGTGGGGCATCTGGCCGACCGAATTGCTGGCGGCGGCCCGCTGCGTGCGGATTTCCCGCCGGACTCCTATGGCTTTACCAAGGACGACCGGATCGCCCTGCAGCGCGGGCTGACCGCGCGCGGCTTTGATGCGGGGGGCGCGGATGGTGTGTTCGGGGACAAAACCCGTAGTGCCATCAGTGCCTATCAACGCAGTCAGGGCCTGCCTGTGACCGGAGAGCCCTCTCTCGATCTGCTGCGCCGTCTCTGAGCATTGCGCTCTGAGGAACAGGGCCTGCGCGGTTCGGCAACTTATGTCGCGGTGGCCGCGTGATTAGCTCTGCCTCTAGCGAACAGTAGTTTTCAGAGGTGCGTTATGAAGAAGATCGGTTTTCTGTCCTTTGGTCATTGGAACCCCGAAGCGGGTTCGCCCCTGAGAACTGCGGGCGACACCCTGCTGCAGTCCATCGATCTGGCTGTCGCGGCCGAGGAATTGGGCGTCGACGGCGCCTACTACCGCGTGCACCACTTTGCACGGCAGCTCGCGTCGCCGTTTCCGTTGCTCGCGGCGGTCGGGGCCAAGACATCCAAGATCGAGATCGGGACTGGCGTGATCGATATGCGCTACGAAAACCCGCTTTATATGATCGAAGATGCAGGCGCGGCGGATTTGATTTCAGGCGGGCGTCTGCAGCTGGGGATCAGTCGTGGATCACCTGAACAGGTCAACGATGGCTGGCGCTATTTCGGGTATCAGCCGGTCGAGGGTGAGGACCCCTCGGACATGGCGCGCCGGCATGCCGAAATTTTCCTGAAGCATCTGGACGGAGAGGGCTTTGCCCAACCAAACCCGCAGCCGATGTTCCCCAACCCGCCGGGCCTTTTGCGACTGGAGCCCCATTCCGAAGGTTTGCGCCGCCGGATTTGGTGGGGCTCGGGATCGAACGGCACTGCAATTTGGGTCGCGCAGATGGGTATGAATTTGCAGAGCTCGACGCTCAAGGTCGATGAGAGCGGCGAGCCGTTTCACATCCAGCAGGGCAAACAAATTCGCGCGTATCGTGAGGCATGGAAAGAGGCGGGTCATGACTTCGAACCGCGCGTGTCGGTCAGCCGGTCAATCTTTGCTCTGACCAATGACATGGATCGCGCCTATTTCGGCCGTAGCAAAAGCGATGATCAAATCGGGTATATAGACAATTTCCGCGGTATCTTCGGCCGTGGCTATGCGGACGAACCGGATCGTTTGGTCGAGCAACTGAAAGGGGACGAGGCGATTGCCGAAGCGGATACTCTGCTTCTGACCGTGCCCAACATGCTCGGGGTCGAGTATAACACCCACGTGCTGGAAAACATCATGACCCACGTGGCGCCCGCGATGGGCTGGCGCTAGGGACACTGCGCACCGCTCGGGGGCCTCGGGCGGTGCGTTTTCCTATGGTGCGTTAGACTGCACGTAAATTCCGGTCCAACAGTCCCGCAAGCCCGTGG
Source organism: Donghicola eburneus (assembly GCF_900115865.1). Lineage (GTDB taxonomy): Bacteria > Pseudomonadota > Alphaproteobacteria > Rhodobacterales > Rhodobacteraceae > Donghicola > Donghicola eburneus. The sequence goes on from NZ_FOXY01000001.1 coordinate 262,510, forward strand.
ATCCCCTTCATCATCGGGACGGGCTGATCGACCAATTCGGCCAATTCGACCAAGGCCCCGAGGATCGGGCCCAATTCAAACGGGCGGCCTGCCTCAACATCTTGCAGCATCGAGGTGCGTATCGGACCCAGTTTGCGCGTGGTTGCCATGCGGCCTTCGATATCGTCAAAGCCCTCCAGACCGATCCGAACGCCTAGGTCCGCCATCTCTTGCATCATCGTCCTGATCACACTGTTCGCACCGGGGTCATCGTGCAGCTGAGCGGCATCCGCGCGGGCCAGCGCGGACAGAGGGTTCATGTTGGAATTGCCCCACAGCTTCATCCAAACCTCACGGTGGATTGCGTCGGTCGTCTCAATCGGGATGCCACCCCGCTGAAGACATGCGGCGATATCGGAAAGGCCGTCGGGCTGACCGCCTAGGATGACCTTGTTCGCTTTGACCAACTGGATATGGCCGGGCGCGGCGACGCGGCTTGCGGCGTGCACCACATTTGCGACCACGCGCTCGACCGGCATCAGCTTGGCTAGCGTCCCGCCTGGATCGACGGAGGCCAGAGTTTTGCCCTCTGCCGGCCCGCCGAAGCCCGAAAGGAACCAGAAGGGCAGGCCGTTCACGGCGGGCATGACAAGAGTTTCGGCTGTCATGATCTGTTCGATCACAGGCGCTAGAGCGGGTAGGTCATGCGCCTTGACTCCCAAGAGCAGCAGGTCCGCTCCGCGCAACTGATCGGGATCGTTGGTGGCTGTCACAGGGATCGTTTCCGTGGTTCCGTCTGCCTCCAACACAAGGCCAGTGTTTTGGAGCGCTGCAAGAGAAGCGCCGCGCGCCAGTACGGTGGCTTCTGCGCCGCCTTTGACAAAACCAGCGGTCAACCAGCCTCCGATGGCCCCTGCGCCGATCACCGATACCTTCATGCTCTGTCCCTCCCTCTGGGTGTGTGTGGGCACTTTGGCACAGAGCAAGGGGCGGCCCAATGGTGCGGAGTGCTCAGAGGAAGAGAAAGTCGCTCTCTGCCAGATCGCTCAGCGCAACACCCTCTAGGGTTACTGAGGTCGCAGCGTAAGAGAGAGTGACCGCATCGACAGCGTCGGAAAAAGTGATGTCATCTATGCTCTCGGCTCCGGATTTGATGATGATGCGATCCTTGCTACCGCGGAAATCGGTGATCGTGTCCGCCCCGTCATTCGCCGCAAAGACAAAGCGATCGCGACCGCCGCCGCCAGACAGCATGTCGTCATCTGCGCCGCCAACAATCTTGTCCTTTTGCGCGCCGCCTGACAGGGTGTCATCCCCCGCACCGCCGATCAATTTGTCTTTGCCCGCGTCGCCAATCAGGCTGTCATCACCCTTGGCCCCTGCCAATTTGTCGTTGCCCTCTAGACCCAAGAGGGTGTCATCGCCAAGCCCGCCAATCAGCTTGTCCTTGGCGGTGCTCCCGCTCAGAGTGTCGCTGTAATCGGTGCCAATCAGCTTTTCGATCTGCGTGCCGTAGTTGATTGAAAAGGTGCCCGCGTCCGTGATCAGGTCGCTGGTGGTGCCGACGCGGGACATGACGCCGGGTGTCAGGCTCGCTTGTGCAGCGCCCATGGCGCTGGACAGATCAATGGTATCCTTGCCTGCACCATCCCAGATCAGAGGGTCGTTTAAACGAGTTGTCCGGTCTTGGGAAAATGCGCCGAGCGTTCCCATGTCATAGGTGTCGTTTCCCGCACGCTGGGTCGGGTCTACGCCATAGAGATACTGCATCGCGGCGGTGTCAAACAGTTGCAGGCCATCTTGCCACGCGCTGGTCCAAGACCCGTAAAGCGAGGTGCCGACGCGCTCTGACGTGAGCGTCAGGTGGTTCAAACCGACCGCGTGCATCAGTTCGTGGATGTAGATATAGCTGTTGTTCGCCAGCCCATCGGTGCTGTCATAAACGGCGTCATAGGCCAGTGTAATCACCGGAGAGGACGTGTTGCTCCATGTTCGGCCATAGACGCTACCGGCGTCGGCGTAATCGCTGACTGCTATGCGAACCGAAGCCTCTGCGGGATCAACAAATACGAACTCCAGCCCGCTGGCGTCCGACACCGCCGCCAAAGAGGCTAGAACATTGGCCTTCTCTGCATCGGTAAAGGCACGTAGGGACTCGCCATAGGGCGAGGTGCCACTTTCCAAATAGGTGATGCCGATGGTTTCTGCTTGGCCCAGTTCGGTTGAACCAAGGCGCGCGGTCGGACCAAGGGCAGAGATCCAGTAGGGCAAGTCTAGATTGGTCGGGAGGTTGTATAGGCCGTTGGGCATGGTGTGTCGCGGCTCCGGTCTGCAAATGGCAATCAATATCATAAACGAATGCCGCAAAGTCTCGTGTTCGGAGCTGACCTGTCAATGGACGTTTATCGTCGCCGGATCGCGCGCGCGAATTCCGGCGAAGCGTGCTTGATTACATCGGCTTGGGGCCGCTCATGCGCGGACCGTATATCCGCCCCGATGTCGAGAAGGTTCTCGTAAATCTGTTCGGGCCGCATGGGCACCGCATGCAGGAACCCTTGCTGCAAGACGGCGCGCATATGGTGGACGATGCGGGCCTGTTGGTCGGTCTCCACCCCTTCGACAATGGTGCGGATGCCCAGTTTCATCGCCATGATCGCGGTCGAACGCAAGACTTCGCGGGTCTTGGGGCCGGTCTCGATTTGTTGGACCAAGGATTTGTCGATCTTGATGATGTCGATCGGGAATTCTGTCAGCCGGTTCAGGTTGCTCGCCTCTACCCCGAAATCGTCTAGCGCGATCTGGATACCATGTTCGCGCAAGAGGTCGAGGTTGTGTAGCACGTCATGCATCGCCACACGCTCTGTCAGGGACCGCTCGGACAGTTCGATGACGAAGACGCGGTTGGGATTGTCGCGGATGGACTCGAAGCGTTGGATCAGGTCCTCGGCGGCCCCCTTTGCGCTCAGCTCTTCGACGCGGTGATTGAAAGAGATGTAGCGGTCGTCAAAGTACGCCAAGTCCTGCAGCAACCCCGCGCGCATCTTCCATGAGATATCGCTAAAGGGTTTGTTCTTGGTCACCTCGACCAGTTTAGCGCCAAAGACCTCGGGCGAGACCGTGGTGCCGTCGGCGCGTTTCCAGCGGATCAGTGCCTCGAAGCCGGTGATGAAGTTGCGGTGGGTGTCCATGATGGGCTGGACGACATAGTACATCTCGTCATCCAGCAGGGCCTGTCGGATATCATGTTCGGTGACAAAGCTGCCTTTGCTTTCGCTGCTTTTCAAGTAGGCCGGCGTGGCCATGGTCACCTGATTGCGACCGCCTGTCTTTGAATCCTCTAGGGCAACATCCGCCACCGCGAGCGCGTCCGAAAGCCCGCCGATCCCATCAAGGAGCGCGACACCGATACTGGCGGTACGCGATACAGGCCCGCGTTCTGTCGGCACTTGGTTCTTGGCGATCGCGTCCAACAGCTGTTGCGCGTATGTCTGGCAGTCCTCCCACCCTTCGAAGTCGCGCAGGATCAGAAACTCTTCGCCGCCCAATCGACCGATGATCTCTGTGTCTGCTGCAATACCGTCGAGCGTCTTGCCCAAGGCGCGCAGCAGACGGTCCCCAGCTTCGTGGCCAAAGGTGTCGTTCACGGATTTGAAGTGATCCAGATCGATCAGATAGAGCGCTTGGGTCTGCTCTGGGTCCTTGTCGGCGAGCGCTTGCTTGATCCCCCGCCGCGACAGGATGCCGGTCAGATCGTCATGGTTCAGCTGCCTCTCCAGTTTTCTGCGGGCCTGTTCGATTTTGGTGATGTCGATGTAATTGAAGACAATGAATGGGTTTTCTTCTTCGTTCAGAGACACGACGCTGTAGTTCACCTGATAGCGGTGCCCGTGGTGATGGGGCTGCTCTGGTAGAAACATGCTGCCATAGGGTTTGGTTTTAAGGATGCCCCTGAATTCATCCATGGCGCGCTTGATCCGCCCATGCTCGCTTGGAGTGAAAATTTCCTCGACTGTGCGGCCGGGCAGATCGTGGATGTCTTCGAGCAGAATGATGCCCCGTTGCAGTTTGAAAAAGGCGTGGTTCACATAGGCCAAGCGGTCAGGCTCTCCCATTGCCCATGCGACCGCCGGAACAGACTGGCTTTCGAATAATGTGGTCAGCTCTGCTTGACGCTTTTGCAGGTTCACCGAGGCTGTGATGTCAAAGATGTTCAAGAGCACCAGGTTGCCCATGTCGCCGCGTAGATCGACGATGTGACAGCTGGCGCTGAAGTGCCGGTCTTTGTGATCGTCAAGCGACAACGTCACGCTCTGACCGTCGCTCTTGGCAAAGGCCGCTGCGACCTCGGTTTGAAGTTGGCGGATTGACTGCGAGATCGTCTTTGAAAATTTGCTAGAGACCGCAGAGGCGGGGTGCTCGAAATGGGCTGGCGTTTCCTCGGGGTCGCAGAAATACGCGGCTGCAAATTCGGAAAATGCCTCATTCGCGTAGACAAAGGCCTTGGTATCTGCGCGCCAGACCAGTGCCGCGACCGGCTGCCTGTGCAGCACGCCGTTCAGTTGAACCGCCTCTTCCTTGGTGTTTCGCAGGGCAAGGTTGGCGGTGTCGACTTCTGCCAGCGCGGTTTCCAGAGCCAGATTTGCAGTCACCACGTCGGTCACGTCATGCAAAGTGGTGATAGTGATGCTTCGGCCTAGGCTAATCTCAGCAAGAGTTTCGCTGAGTTGATAATATTGGGGATCCTTGTCGTCGAAAAAGACTTGGATCGGGACCTGATCGCCGGTCTCGCCATGTGCGTCGATCCTCATCTTGCTTTGGTCCGCAGCATGAATGTCAAAGGGCTGCCCCAGTTCGGTGGCCAACCCAATATGTTCAAACAGCGCCTTGGCTGCTGAATTCAACTGGATCAACTGCCCGATTTTATCGCGGATAAAAATGGGCGTGGTCGCGTGGTGGATATAGGCCAGCGCCAGTTGTTGCATCACGCTCAGTTCGTCTTGCAACAGCTGCATTCGCTGATCTTTTTCATTAAGCAGGGTGATGGACTTCTGCCGTTCTTCACGGGTATGGGCCAAATCCCCTCTGGCTGCGGTCAGTTGTTGGCGGCTTTGGTGCAGGCGGTCAAACGCACTGCGGAGGTCTTGGAACTGGGCGTCGAGTTGTTGTGTCTTGGTTGCGACTACAGATTGGGACCACTCGCCAAAGATCGTTAAATTGACAAAACACAGCAGGAACAGAACGTACTCGATGAGATTTGGTACGGGGGCATAGAGTGGGCTGGCTGCGATGATCGTGCCATTCATCAGCGCGAGTACACGCGCTTTGACGTGAGAGAGGATACCGTACCCGAAGGACACAGCCACCATCAGGGAAAGAGACGCCACCAAACCCCAGTCGTGTATGGCAAAAACCATCGTGGCCGAGGCGAAAAACAGCGATACCTCGGTGATTAGAGTGCGCGTTTGGGTCTGGCGTTTAGTCCCGATCAACATTGCGGCAAAGAGGGCGGCACAAAGAAAGCCGAAGAATTGAATGGTCAGCCCGAAATAAGCGAAATCGATCGCAGCGCAGATCAGAGGCGCAAGCGGAAATGACCCCAGAAACAAGCGTTTCGGCGTAAAGGCAGCGTCTTTCTGTCCTTCGTGAAGGGACAAATTGCGTTCCGTCTTTCTCCGCAGTGGCCCAAGGGCCAAGTGCTCTGTGTGGTGCGGCCGCCCGAAAATGCGGGGCAGCCAGAGACGTCTGAAAACAGGCACTCGCTACACACGGCGCAGGGCCGAAACGGGGCACCTGCGGGGAAAAGGGAACTGGTTACTGTTTGTCAGGCGCGGTGCACTGCAGCACCGCGCCTTAGGTATTGGAAATCGGGGTAAAGGAGACCGAGATCAACTGTGATCCGCTCTGCTTTTCCGCAGCCAGAACGACGGTGCACTGGTTGTCGTCATCCCCAAGCACCATATTGACCGCGTCACCGCCCCAGCCTGCGGGGCCAAAGAGGATGTTGGTGACCTCACCGACATCAATGGTCCAACGCAGATCGCTGAACTTCAGCCCGTCCAATGCGCCCGTCTTGTTCGAGATGGCGCAACCCGTGCTTTGCCCGAACAGGATTTCACCGTCCTGCGACAGCACCATCACATCACCGCTCATGACAGAGCGTAGGGCGGTCAGCGTTTGCTGCGCCGTGTTGAGAATGGCTGATTTTGCCAGAACTTCGTCATTGACGGTCAAGAGCTCTTCGTTGGTGGATTGAAGCTCTTCGTTGGTGGTTTGCAGTTCCTCGTTCGAACTCTGCAGCTCTTCGTTGGAGCTTTGCAGTTCCTCGTTGGCCAGCTGTAGCGCCTCATTGGCCTGTTCCAGCTCTTGAACAGCGTTATGCAGCGCTTCTTTCAGATAGATGATCTCATGATGCGCGTCGCTCAGTCCGACATCCGCGTCGTCCGTATGCCCCTCAATAAAGACGATGGCGACGGTGATGCCCAGATTGTTCCGCGGCACCGAGAATGCTTGGGTGTAATAGCGCCGGATTTCGCCTGTCTCTGGATCTGGCATCTCGATCGGGACGATGTTCATCCGGACATGCTGTTTGGAAACAGAAGACACACTTGCTTTCATTGCGTCGGCGATCTCGGACTCGAAAAAGTCATCAATCGTGCCGCCCACCAAACCGGTACGCAGTTTGAAGATGTGGCGCAGCTTTTCCGAGATATAGGCCAACTTTCGGCGATCCGTGATCCCGATAAAGGACTTCTGAAACAACACATTCAGCAGGTTGAGAGTCGGGTCCGCCAGCGGCGTTGCCTCTTTTGGCGGTGTCTTGCGGGCCGTGTCACTGGCAACAGGATTACGAAAATTTGGTAGGGTCATAGAAAGGCCGGAATAGTAATTCGCGCTCATAGACCGGCAGAACACCTTGGCACGCAGATCAAGCGTTTCGAAGCCGCTCTCCTCGCCAAGCGCTTCGGCCTGACCCAAGAACAATAGCCCGCCGCGGTTGAGCGAGTAGCGGAAAATACGACTGAACGTGGCTTGGCTCGTCGCGTTGTAATAGATCATCAGGTTGCGGCACGAAATCAGGTCGATCCGAGAAAAGGGCGCGTCCGTGCCAAGCCCGTGTTTGGAAAACGTGACCATGTCGCGCAGGTTGTCTTTGACCTGATAGATACCGTCCCGATAAACGAAACAGCGGTTCACCACATGAGACGGGATGCCGGAAATTTCGCGCACGTCGTATTCCGCGCGCCGCGCATCGGCCAATGCCTTTTCATCCAGATCTGTCGCAAAGATCTGAACCCCAAGCTGCATTCCATTGGCATCAATGAGTTCGCTGGCCAGCATGGCGATGCTATAAGCCTCTTGCCCCGAGCTACAGCCAACGCACCAAGCACGGAAGGTACTGCCAGGGTCCATCTGCTGAAGGTAAGCGAGCAGGTGCTTGCGCAGCACTTCAAACGCTTGGTAGTCCCTAAAGAATTCGGTTACCGGAACTAACAACTCTTGCTGCAGAGCATGAGGCTCTTCGTCATTGACCGACATGAACTCGAAGTAGTCTTCGTAGCTCTTGATCCCCAAGGCTGACATGCGGCGTTTGACGCGCCGTTCGGTCGTCGAGCGTTTGTAATCTGAAAAGTCGACGCCGGTTTCTTGATGCACCGTGTCTGTGATCGAGCGCAGCACCTGACTGTCGCGGAAATCCCGTCCACCGCCGACTTCCTTGAGCATCGACAGGTCGCCCATGCTGAGCAGTTCGGCAAAGCGGTCGGTCGTGACAACCAAATCATATTGGTTCTTGTGGATCGCCGCGAAGGGCATGCCGTTATAACGCGCGCTTTCAGGGTCTTGGACGACGACAATGACACCAGCCTCGCGCAGTTCCGATAGGTACTCGGACCCATCCGTCCCTGTTCCCGAAAACACCGCTGCCACGTAGTTGGTGTCGGGCAAGCCCCGCTCGGCCTCTTTGGCCATCGAGTGAAACAGGCGGTTTATGCTGGGCTTGGGGCCAACCTTCTCGCTGGCCTTCAGCAGTCGGATCACACCGTTCTCTAGGATCACATCAGAATTAGGGGGCGTGATGTAAATTGTGCCGGGGGCAGGGGCGACGTCAGCCTCTAACGTGTGCACTTGCAACGAGGTTTGGCGCGAAATCAATTGAGTTAAGACAGAGCTATTATGCGGTGCTAGGTGCTGGGCCACGATGACCGAGAGGGTGGCGTCGGTCGACAATGCTGCCATGAACTCGGACAAAGCTTCGAGCCCGCCAGCCGACGCCCCGATTGCAACAATGGTATTCTCCGTCATTCCGACCCTGTCCCGTTATGCCCCGAGCGCCCTTCAAAGCACGCGCCTCGTGCGTGGTACTCTTTCCACGACTTGTTGTTTGCATCATGCAACTTTCGATGGTTGCGCGCTACTAAAATACATATCCGAAATTGCATAAAATAACTTACTGGTTTTTAGTGCTGAATGCTGCGTCTGCGGGTTCCGGTGAACGAGCGAGCAAGCTTTTTGCGCGCGATATCAGCGTCTCGGTTTGGTTGCCCTTGCCAAAAATCTCGACATTCAAGTGGGCGAATGCCTCGGTCGCCCATTCCGGCGTTTTGGTAAAGACGATGACGGGCACGTCTGGCTGAAGCTCATGCGTGGCAGCGGCGATATCCTTGCCGCTTTGCTCTTCACCCAAGTCGTAGTCTGTGATGACCAGATCGTACTGGTGGGTCTGAAGCGACAGTAGGGCGGCCTTGGCAGAATGACTTTGGTGCGTTGCGATGCCGATCTTGGCGAATTGCCGCTCCAGCAAGCGGGTGACCATCATGCTGTCATCAACCAAGAGCACCCGTGCAGAAGCATGTAACGTTTGCGCTGTCTGCATCAGCGGTTCTGCTGAATGGTGCGCGGGTAGGTGGATCGACACCTCGGCACCGCGCCCTGCGCGGTTTGACAGCTGAACATAGCCCCCCATATCGACCGCAACCGAATGCACGATGGACAGTCCAAGGCCGTAGCCTTCGGCAGATCGGGTCGGGGCACTGCTGCGCGAGCCTGCGATGATCTCTTGTGGGAAGCCGGGGCCCGTATCGGTGACGCGGAACACCCACCCCGGAATGCTAGGGTGCAATTCCTCGCTGTCCAAGTGAACGGTGATCTGACCATCCTGTCCGGCAGCGACAAGAGCGTTGCGCGCGTTCACCACCAGATTGATCAGCGCCGCGAGCACTGCGTTTGGACTGCCTGTCAGCCGGGCTCCTGCTGGTGCTTTGCGTACATCAATCAGAATTTGGTCCTGTGCGATCCCGTCGGACAAGCTGCGCAACATTGTTAGAACGTCCGACGCCTCGAAATTTGTGACTTCGTCCCGCCCCGCTGTCGCAAAATCCAGAAGGCGCTTTGCAAGCTTGTCGCTCACAGAGAGCGCGGACAGGGCATTTGTAATCAGGGCGGGTGTTGATCCACCAAGGTCCTGACCTTTGAGCCGTTCCAGGGTGAACCGCAGCGTCGCGTTCACGTTGCGCACATCGTGCACCACGCTGCGCGCCACTTGCCCCAGCACCAGGATGTTACGATTTTGGTCCTCTAGTTTCTCTGCAACCATGTTCTGGGTGACATCCGTGATCTCGATCACAGCGCCGCCTTGATTTTGGTTCGACAATGGCGCCGAGAAAATCCGCAGGTAACGCTGTGATTGGTCCGGAAATGTATAAAGACTGATTTCGCTATCGACCTTCCTGCCCAGAAAGGCGCGCAGCAATGGATCATCCAACGCGATTTCAGGAAAGGTTTCGAGCATTCGGTCAACCAAGGGCACAGACTGACGCTCGATCAGGGCACCGAACATGGCGCGCCCTTTGCGGTTCGTGACTTCGACTTCGCCGTCCGATCCCAGCTTGAAAATTGCGCCTCCGACGTCTTCGATCATTTCCGATGTGCGGCGGTTCTCCTCCACGGCGGCTCGGAAAATGCGGCTGCGGTTGCGAGCATAGATCAGCAATCCGGCCGTCGCCGTAATGGCACTGATGAAAGAGATCGCTGCCCCAACGCTTAGCACGATCTTGCGTGATTCCATCTGAGACAAAGTCTCTGTCATCTGGTCCCGATTGCTTTGCAGCAGATTGAGCAAAGCCTGAACGGCGAAGTCGTCGTTTACCCTGACAATCGGGTCGATATCCAAGGGTTGCCGCAGTTCGGTCTGACGAAGAAATTCGGCATTTTCTGTATATTCATTAAGCGTTTCCCCAAGGTTCTTGATCTCGTTTGTCAGGTCTGGGAAATGCTGTTCGGTCTGCTCGATCAGCGCTTTGATCGCCAAAGCATTCTGGCCAAAGGCATCTAGGTAACGGTCTTTTTCATCGGGACGCAGGACGGCATTTTTGAAATTGTGGATAAAGCCGCCATAGCCCAACTGATTGTTTAAGCGCACCAGAATGATGTCAGCTTGAACGATTTTTTGCTGAAAGGCCTGCTGTCGATGCAAGATATTCAGTGCGGTGAATCCCGTGAAAAAGAGGATGCACGTAAAGACGGAAATCCATAGCAGTCCGACGCCCCAAACATATGTTGGTTTGCGGCCTGTAGGTGCGGCCATCATCCGACCTTCTTGGCCTGTTTCAGCAGCCGATTGATCACAGCGAGCAGATCGGCAGGGTCAATCGTTTTCTTTATCTTCTCGTCGGCCTTTTCCATCCCGATCTCCATCAAGGGAGTCTCGAACAGGAAATCACGGCCTGTGCAGACGATTGTGGGCAGGTTCGGGTAAAGATCTTTGATCTGGTGCAGCAAGCTCACTCCGCCGCCGCCGGGCATGACCACATCCAGAATGGCCAGATCCACCGTATGAGAGGCGAGGTGATCCAGCGCCTCTTGCGCTGTCTCTGTCGTTTTGACCGAATGGCCCCAATCCCCGAGAAGCGCAGACAACGCCAGTGAATACATCGGATCATCGTCACAAAGTAGAAGTCGCGCCATCTCAGTCATCCTCCGGCATTTTTGCCGGCTCTATCGTTCGTACATATTAATCAACCTATCGACGCATATTATATGTCGAATTCGTTGTCCTCGACTATCCCTTTCGCTATTGTGCCCCTAGAAATACGCAAACCTTTTCGACCTAGGTTGGCCTTGGTTTCTTTGCGGGGGGCAAACTTGGTTAAAATCGTTGCTATTGGCACATCCGCAGGGGGCCTCTCTGCGCTAGAGACTTTTTTCGCGGCGACGCAGCACCCATCAGATATGTGCTATGTGGTTGTTCAGCACCTAAGCCCTGACTTCGTCTCAATGATGGACCGGCTTTTGGCACGCATATCGACGCTGGACATTCGCAAGATCGAAGATGGGGACCCAATCCTCGCCAATACGATTTATCTGAATACGCCCTCGACCTATATTGAGGTGGAAGATGATCGCTTTCGTGTGCGCCCCTTTGACCGCGCGGGCCGCGCGCCGCGTTTGCCGATCGATCACTTTTTCTCGTCTCTGGCGCAAAGTGCGTATCAACCTGTGGCGGCTGTCGTGATGACCGGCAGCGCGTCGGATGGGGCTCAGGGTGCATTGAAGATTACGCAAGCGGGTGGGCTGGCCTTTGCCCAAGATCCCGAAGAATCTGAATTCCCCACGATGCCCGAAGCATTGATCAAGGCCATACCGAGTGCCGAAGTCGCGACGGCAGGCGAGTTGCCCGCGCTCATTCATGCGCGCTTGTCTGGCGCCACGCGCGCTCCGGTCGCATGGTCCGAACTCAGCGCTTATCAGGGCATTATCCGTCTGTTGCAGGACACCTTTGGGTTCGAAGCGGACGATTATAAACCCGACAATGTCCGCCGCCGCGTCGAACGGCGCATGGCTCTGAACGGGTTCAATGACGAACGCGATTATCTGGATCTGCTCGCCCAAAGCCGCGAGGCGCTTGAAGAACTGTATGGCGATGTACTGATCGGGGTCACGCGGTTCTACCGTGACATCGGCTACTTTCACGCGCTGCGCAAAGACGTCTTTCCCGAGATGCTTCACGGTGCCAACGAAGAGACGCCGCTGCGGATTTGGGTCGCGGCGTGTTCGACCGGCGAAGAGGCATATACGCTGGCGATTGAATTAAGCGAGGCGATGGAAGAAGTGGGACTGCCCGCGAATTTCCGGATACTGGCGACAGATGTGTATGCGCCTGCGATCAAGACAGCCTCGGCAGGAATTTACCAAGAGCAACAGGTCCAGCACATCGCGCCTGACCTGTTGCAGAAGTACTTTTATCGGTCTGGCCGCGGCTATCAGGTCAAATCCCAGCTTCGGCAAAAGCTCATCTTCTCGGTTCAGAACGCGCAGGCAGACGCCCCGTTTTTGCGCTTGGATCTGGTGTCGTGCCGGAACATGCTGATCTATCTGACGGACGAAGCGCAGGCCAAAACGTTGGCGAATTTCAATTTCGGGCTGAAGCAGGGCGGGTACCTGACGCTAGGGCCATCGGAAACACCGGGCGCGCTTCTGGATCAATACAGCGCTGTGAATGAAAAATGGCGTGTGTATCATAAACACCCCGCTATGCTTCACACGGGACATGCCCCGGCCGATCGAGAGGGCCCACTGGCGATGACGACCGAAGATCCGAAACCGAACATTGCGCCGAACCTCAACTCGGACAGCCGCGACACCAGAGAAAGTGCCGCGCGCTCCCAGACTGCGAGAGACGGATGGATCGCGTTCAAGACCTACGAAGGCCTTGATGCGATGCTTCGGCGTTACGCGCCGTCCTCGATCCTGATCAACGCTGACGGAGAAGTCCTGACTTGGTACGGGCTTGCGGGTCTGTATGTGGATACCAAGGGTAAAACCGGGGGCTGGCACGTCGAAGATGTCCTTCATCCCGGTATGCGGACAGTGATCGCTGATGCGCTGATGGCCATTCGCGAGAAAAAGATCGAAGTGACCGAGCACGAGATCGACTTGCAGTTGACCGAGACGGACAACCATCGTGTCGCGGTCAAGGTCGAACCTTTGGCGCTCACACCGCCTTATGCCCGCTTTGTCGTCGTCGGGTTGCGGCGGGTGTCGGACGATGAACAAGCTGTGCCCAATGCCGCAGGCGAAGAGGATGCTGCCAAGTTGCGGGCACGGGTCGCCGAGTTGGACAAAGACCTGCGCCTGACCGAAGAGAGCCTGCAATATGTGATCGAAGCGATGGAGAGCAACGCAGACCTTCTGCGGGCTTCGAACGAAGAGCTTCGTTTCGCGAACGAGGAACTCCAGACTTCGAACGAGGAATTGCAGGCCGCAAACAAAGAATTGCACGCTGTGAACGAAGAGTTGCAAATTGTGACCAGCGATTTCGAGCGTCAGGTCAAAAGTGAGGCCGAGCAGATCAGTGCCTATGAGAGCGCGCTGCAAATGGCAGGGCTGTCGGCGCTGTTCTTGGACGCAGAGATGCGTCTTGAGGCCTTTACCCAAGGGGCGGGACGCCTGCTGGAATTGGTGCGGTCTGACAGGGGCCGGACGATCCGGTCCGTCGGGATCACGCTGCCGTTTGCCGATTGGGCTGAGCTTTGTGATCAGGTGCGTACAACAGGGCGCGAAGCCAAGGTCGAAGGTGAGCTTGATGGAAGTCCGCTGGCCGTAAAGGTGCGGTATATCAAGGCCAATGAAATCTCGGATAAGGCGCTTTTTGCGGTTCTGCTACAGGAAACATAAAGCGCGAGACCAAGGAAAAGGGCACCCGATAAAGGCGCCCTTTTAATGGCTCTACATGGATGGGATGTCCTTAGCTGATCGAGACGCAATCTGTCTCTGCACGGGGCATTCCGTAGTGCTTGGCCAGCTCCAAAAGCTGGCTTTCCGTGAGCGGCTTATTGATGAAAGCGGACAAGATTCCGCATTTCTGCGCGGCACGCATGTCCTCTTCTTCTACGGAAGAGGTCAGCATGATCACGTTGGCACGGGAAAATTTGTGGGCGGCTTCGACCTCGAGTAAGCGCAGCAGTTCGATGCCGTTAATTTTGGGCATGTTGAGATCCACGAAGATCACATCATACAGCAGCGGGTCGGCTGCGAGCAAATGCAAGAAAGCTTCGACCGGATCGTTGATCGCTTTGCAGCACCGCACCACGGGCGAGCGTTTGCATACCCTCTGGAAGAGTGCGGTCTCAATCTCGTCATCGTCGACAAAGAGAATGGATCCGAGCGTCTTGGAAAGTGTCATGACGAGTGGCTCCCTGCAATATCTAGGAAAAAACGACAGCCCCCATCCGGAAGCGTTTCTACACCGATATCGGCGTTATGGTTTTCTGCAATCTTGCTGCAGATAGACAGGCCAAGGCCCGATCCGGGGACGTCGCGCCGCAGATGCAGGCGCGCAAAGGGTTGAAAGATACCGTTCAGCTGATGACTGGGGATCCCGGGCCCGTCATCGCTCACGCTCAGGCGGATTTTGGCGGTCCCGGGCAGGGGGGTCGTGCTGATCTTGACCGACACAGGGCCATTCAGGCTACCGAACTTGATAGCGTTTTGTGTGAAATTCTGAAGAACCACCCTGATTTGCGAGGGATGCCCGATGATGTCGTGTTGGCAGTCGATCTCTACCGCTGCGTCATATTCACCAATCACTGCGCGCAGGTCCTCGACAACCGCATGCGCCGTCTCCTTGCTGGAGATCAGTTCATGGCAGGACTCGCTGGGTTGCGCATGCAAAAAGTAGTTGCGCATATCGCCGAGCAGAACCAGCATCCGCTGAACGCTGGCTTCGCACATCTCGGTTAACTCGGTTGCGTCCTGCAGATTGCCCGTATCCAGAGCGTATTTGACCTCTGACAGGGCTGCAGAGGCCGTGCGCAGGGGCGAGACCATGTCATGTGACATGCTGTAGATAAAGTGCTGGAGGTCGCTGTGCATCCGGTAAGCGCCCTGCGTCGTAGCGCGGAAACTCGCGGCGTCCTTGAACGATTCAATCGACGCAGTCGATGTAAGGTCCCTGAGTACTCCAAGCAGTCGATGCGGCCTGCCGCGATCGTCGCGGATCAGATGGCCGCGGCACCGGAAGTGGGTGATGCCACCTTCGTTATTTTCGAACCGTAGAACTTGGTCATAGCCGAAATCCTGCTCATCGAGCATGTCGAAAGACAAGGAAGCCGCTTTGGACAGATCCTCATCGATCAACAGGTTGAGCAGTGCCTCGCGGCTATGAGGGCGTTGCGCAGGGTCAAAGTGCAAGGACTCCCAAAACTCTGGACTGACCCACAAGTTGTCTGTCTGTTTGAGATCCCAGAACCACAGCCCGTCGTGCATTTCTTGGATGATGAAAGCCTTAAGCGAATTATCCGCCACCAAGCTGCCCCTGAGCTCTTGCTCAAGATAATGTGTTGGTGGGCTCGCATGATGCATCAGTGGGGTCTCTGGCTTTAGATCAGGAGGGCATTTGACACAAAAAAAGCCCAGAAGATGGGGCACACACCTCCCCAGCTGCTGAGCTTCGACTTGGAGCCATGATGTGAGCTATGGTTGCGTGCCGCAAGTATTAATTTCCTGCAGCTTGTGGAGGCAGGCGGATAAAAGGATAGCTCTATCGCTCGGATGTTCCGAGGCGTTCCTGCCAGCGCGATCGCCGCTGTCTGGAAAAATATATAAAAAATAGAATGTTAATCTCTGTTCATGCTCGGCTCAGCCAGCGGTTTGTTCCTATCAATCTTAGCTGCGCATTCTCGAGTTTATATTTTTGCAAAGGTATGTTTTATTTTTTGGTTCCCGCATGGGGAGTGTTCTGGGGCGGTCGCTCTAGCCAATTCGACCGATTCTGCGCGATGGCGCGTCAAAGCCGCTGCCGTGGAATAACGTCATAATGTATCAAATAGATACATTATTGCGGGGCTGAATTGGTGTTTCTGCGAAGCTCAGGCTGACCGACACCGGAATTCGTTAGACGGTCGTTAGGGGGAAGCAGAGCGCTGACAGCGTATTTGATCGATCGGCGGGTCCCACGGTGCATTGAGACTGTGGCACCTCACCACTGTAAGCATTGTTAACGATTTCCTAGCGTTGATAGCCGTGACGAAAATAGCGCTATGCAAAGATCGGCGCTATTTTGGTGGCCCACCGAACAAAGAGCGGATCTCGCATCTTCGCCCTAGTACTTGGCAGGCACGTAGAGATCACGGGGCAGGACAGCGCGTTCGTAGTCCGGCTTGAAGACACGGTCCGGCAAAGAAATATCGTCATGCGGAATCGGGCCGTATGGAAATTGACTCAGCAGGTGGTCAATACAGTTCAACCGAGCGCGCTTCTTGTCGTTGCCGGGCACGATATACCACGGGGCTTCGGGGATGTTGGTGCGCTCCAACATTTCTTCTTTGGCTTTGGTGTATTCTTCCCAGCGGACACGGCTTTGCAGGTCCATGGGGCTGAGCTTCCACTGCTTCATCGGATCATGGACCCGCATGAGAAAGCGCATCTGCTGCTCTTCGTCAGTGATCGAGAACCAGTATTTTACCAACCGGATGCCCGACCGCACGAGCATGCGCTCAAATTCTGGCACATCGTTAAAGAAGTCCTCGACCTGATCGTCATTGGCAAAGCCCATCACGCGCTCAACCCCCGCGCGGTTGTACCAAGACCGATCAAAAAGCACGATCTCGCCGCCTGCCGGCAAGTGCGGCACATAGCGCTGAAAGTACCATTGGGACTTCTCTCGATCCGACGGGGCGGGCAGGGCAACCACACGAACCACGCGTGGATTCAGGCGCTGCGTGATCCGTTTGATCACGCCACCTTTTCCTGCAGAGTCGCGGCCCTCGAACAGAACAACGACTTTTTCCCCGCTGTGCTGGACCCAGTCCTGCAGCTTGATCAGTTCCGATTGCAACCGGAGCAAGGACTGGAAGTAGACTTTGCGATCAATCTGATTGGGGTGGGCGCGGTCATAGATTTTGCGGATCTCTTGACTGAGGATGGCGTCCTCTAGTTCGATTTCGAAATCCTCGTCCAGCGTGTCGGCCAATTCAGCCTCAAGCCAGTCACGCGCACCCTCGTCAAATACATCGTCGGTCATCGGTCTATCCGGTTTCGTCAGTAACAGGGCCTTTTACCCTGCGCGCTGTAACAAACCGATGACGCGGGCCGAGGCGTAAGGCAGTGTGCTCACGAGCCATCTTTGTAAGGAATAAGTTCGCGCTCGAATTGCTCTAGGAACGCGCTCAGGTCAGGCCCAAGGCTTTGGCCGCGGGGGCGGATGATTGCCAGACTGAATTCGGCGGCATCGGCAAAGGGGCGCACGATCCCGCCCTGCGCGCGATGCGCGGCTGCAGTGAAAGGATCCACGATGGAAATGCCCATGCCGCGCAGGACCAGCCCAGAGACCAAGGTCGACAGATGCGTGCTAACCGTGATCTCGGGCGGGTTGGTCATCTGGGCAAAGGCGCGCTCCATCATCGTGCCTGTCGCTGTGGACCGTTCGAACGCCACCACGTTTTGCCCGCCGAAATCGTCAAAGCTGAGTTCCGCCTTGGCCGTCAATTCTTGCCCTTCGCGCAGAATGCAGCAATAGGGTAGCTTTATGGTGCGGATGAGGTCGACGTCGTATTCGTGGTGGGTCGGAGACGTGAACCCCAATTGCGAAGCGCGCGTCGCGACCTTGCGTACGACATTGTGGGTTTGCATCGACTGCAAAGATACCCTGAAATCGGGCCGTTCGCGCTGATAGCTGACCAAAGTATCTGACAGCACTGAATGGGCGATTGCAGGCATCGCACTGATGGAAATGGTGCTGCGCTTGCCGACCTTGATGTCACGTGCAGCCTTTTCGATGGCGGATAGCCCGATGAAGCTGCGGTCGATCTCGATGGCCAGTTCGCGGGCTTCGGGGGTCGGAACGATCTTGCCCCCGAAACGGGTAAAGAGTTGCAGGCCCGTCCGATCCTCCAGATCCTTGATCAAGCGGCTTACGGCAGGCTGTGATACATGCAGATTTTCAGCCGCACCAGAGACCGTGCCGCATTCAATGACAGCGCGGAACGCCTCAAGGGATCGTTGTGAGAGCATGCATAACTTTTCAGAATAGGGGCCGCATTTAAAGTAATTTGCTTTATACCCTGCCGATCCCCCAGTGTCATCCCATGATCACAGCGCCCGGGTCTCGTGGCGCCACTCCCGCGCCTGCGGGCTCTGGCACTGTGATCGCTGCAATAGATAGGCACGTCCGTGCCGCGAACGTACGAAGGAACGACCTTATGATCACTCGGCACATTTCTGGCCCCATCCACCACCGCATTGTCGAACATGGCGACACAGTCTACATCGGCGGTCTGGTGGCTGACGACAAATCCAAAGACATGAAGGGCCAGGCCGAAGAGATTTTTGCCAAGCTCGACAAGCTGCTGGAAACCGCTGGCACCTCCAAGAAAAAGCTGCTGCAGGTCATGGTCTACTCGTCGGACTTCAACCAGAAAGACGGCTTTAACGAAGCGTGGAAAGAATGGCTGGAGCCTGCGGACATGCCCGTGCGCGCGTACCTTGGCGTGTCGGACCTGTCGCCCAACACGCTGGTCGAAGTTGTGACCATCGCCGCGAAATAAAGACCAGATCACTCACGCAACAGGCCTCGCCAGTTTGGCGGGGCCTTTTTGCGTTCAGGGTGCCAACAAAAGAAAAGGGGCGCCGCAGCGCCCCTGATATCAAACCAGATCTTTGGCAAGCTGGACCTTGTCCGGCCCGTACAAAGCCTCTGCCCGCTCAGTCGAGATGCGCCCGTCCCGCAGGTCCCGCGCCAAGGCTTCGGCAGACCGTTTCGCCGGGTCGCCATAGCCGCCCCCACCGGGGGTCTCGAGCCGGATCGTTTCGCCCTTGTCCAAGGTCAGATTGGCGACCATCGGGTCGAGTTCCTGCGCCGCCTCGGTGTCCGCGTTCTTGATCAGGTGGGCAGGGCGGCCAGAGGTGCCGCCAGCGACGCCCGGCGCGCCTTCTTTGTGGCCATCAGAGCGGGCGGTAAAGATCACATCGCCGTTTGGCGCCGAGATTTGCCGCGCAATCCCCATGCCGCCGCGATACTGCCCCGCGCCAGAACTGTCATCGACCAGCGCGTATTCATCCACGACCAGATCGTACTCGATTTCCAAAGGCTCGATTGGCAGGTTCGAAGAGTTGGTGACGTGCACGTGCACCCCGTCCATCCCGTTGCCTGCATAGCGCGCGCCAGCGCCGCCACCGATAGATTCCAGATAGACATAGCCCTCGTCGCGGCCACGTCGTTTGCCCGCAAAGACCATGACGGGCACGATATCCTGTCCCGCCGCTTGCGCCTTTTCCTGCGGCAACAGTTGCGAGAATGCGCCGATCAGTGCCCGCACCACCTTGTTGCAGGTGATCGACCGCGCGCCAGTGGCAGCTGGGGCGATGGGGTTCAGCAGGCTGCCTTTGGGGGCGGAAATCTCGATCCCTTCGAACATGCCGGAGTTGGGCAATAGGTAGGGATCTAGCAGGGTTTTGACCACGTAATAGACGGACGCATTCAGCGCCGAGGCGACCACGTTCAGACCGCCGCGCGCCTGCGGGCCGGTGCCCTCGAAATCCACGATCAGGCGGTCGCCTTTGACGGTGACATTGGCCTGAATGGGCACTTCGACAGGGCCAAGGCCGTCGCTTTCGATCTTGGAATAGAAGGTCGCGGTGCCATCCTGCATCTCCATGATCCGGTTGCGCAGACGGTTGGCGGTGTAAGTGAACAAGTCCTCGACCAGCTCATCGACCTTGTCCGCGCCAAGGCTGTCCGCCATCTCGTGCAGCAGACGTGCGCCGCGTTCATTGGCAGAGGCCTGAACCTTGATGTCGAGCCAGCGTTCTTCGGACGAGCGGCTGTTCAAAGAGATCATGCGCAGCAGGTCTTCGTCCAGCTCGCCTGCGCGGCACAGCTTCATCACGGGCAGGCGCAAGCCCTCTTCAAAGATCGAAGTCGCGCCGCCGTGGATCGATCCGGGCACCGTGCCGCCTACGTCCGAGTGGTGGCCGATATTGGCGGTAAAATAGCGCACCTGACCATCGACAAAGACCGGCGTGACCACTGAGATATCCGGCGTGTGCGTGCCGCCCGCCGCATAGGGATCGTTGCAGATAAACACATCGCCTTCGACCATGCGGTCTATGGAATAAGCGTCCAAAACCGCACCCACGGACCCCATGAGAGAGCCAAGGTGCAGCGGGATATGGCTGGCCTGTGCAATCAGGCGCCCGTCAGCCGAAAAGAGGGCGACCGAGCAGTCTTTGCGTTCCTTGATGTTCGAAGAGAACGACGCGCGGATCATCGAGGTGCCAATTTCGTCGGCCACAGCAAGCAAGCGATTGGTAAAGACCTCCATCGCGATGGGGTCGGACAGGGTTTTCTTGGTGTCGAGTGCCATGGGTTAAACCTCGATAATCATGGTGCCGGTGGCGTCGACGCGCACGTTCTGGCCGGGTTCGACGATGGTGGTGGACGACATTTCCTGCACGATGGCGGGGCCAGCGACCACTTGGTCCACAGGCAGTTTGGCGCGGTCATAGAGGGTGGTTTCGAACCAGCCGCCGTCGAAATAGACCTGCCGTTTGCCCATCCTAGGATCTGCGTCTTCGGGGGTGTGGGTGGTGTCGGGATCGGCACCAGAGGCCCCTTTGACGGACAGGCGCAGGTTCACGATTTCCACAGCGCGATCCGCAATGTCGTAGCCATATTCCTGTCGGTGCGCAGCGCGGAAGCCATCAAGGAAGGTGTCATAGGCGGTGTCGATCCCATCCAGCACGACCTGCACTTCGTGGTTCTGACCGTCATAGCGGGCATCGACCACGTATTGCATTTCGCGGGTCTCGGGGGCGATGCCTTCGCCGTCCAGCCACGCGTCGCCGTCCTTGTACATCTCGGCAAAGGCGGCGGTGATTTGTGGCCATGCATCGACGCTAGCGGTTGACACACCAGTGCGCACAAAGTCAAAGCCCACGTCTGACAGCAGGATGCCGCGCGCGCACATGGTGCCGGGTTGGGCGGGCACCAGTACCGATTTCATGCCGGTTTCGACCGCGACGGCAGCAGCGTGCAGCGGCCCCGCGCCGCCATAGGCAAAGAGGGCGAAGTCCGACAGGCGGTGGCCCTTTTCGGTGGAGACGGCGCGGATGGCGCGGCCCATGTTGGCGACCGCGATGCGCAGGATACCGAGGGCTGCATCTTCGACGCTTAGTCCCAAGGGGGCGGCGATTTGGGTCTCAATGGCCTTGCGCGCGGCCTCTTTGTCGACGGTCATGCGGCCGGACAGCAGGGTGTCGGCGTCTAGGCGGCCAAGGACAAGGTTTGCGTCAGTGGTCGTCGGTTCTGTACCGCCCTTGCCATAGGCGACGGGGCCGGGGAAGGCGCCGGCGGAACGGGGGCCGACCTTCAGTGCGCCCGCATCATCCAGCGCCGCGATCGATCCACCGCCCGCGCCAATCACATTGATGTCCAGCATCGGACAGCGCACAGGATAGTCGGCGACCAGACGGCTGGTGGTGAAAGCAGGACGCCCTTCGAGCACCAGCGAAACGTCGGTCGAGGTGCCGCCCACGTCATAGGTCACAATGTTTGGATAGCCCGAGGCGCCAGCCACTTTGGCCGCGCCCACGACGCCCGCAGCCGGACCGGACAGGCAGGTCCGCACGGGGAAGGCGCGTACGGTGTCTACGGACATCAGTCCGCCATTCGAGTGGATCGTTCGCGGTGCGCTTTCGAAGCCGATGTTTTGCAGACGCTCCAGAAACCGCTCCAGATAGCGGTCCATGCGCGGGCCGACATAAGCGTTGATCACGGTGGTCGAGAACCGCTCGAATTCGCGGAACTCGGGCAGCACGTCAGAACTGACAGAGACATAGGCGTCTGGCATCATCTCGCGCACAATCTCGGCGGCGCGGCGTTCGTGACGGCCATCGCGGTAGGCATGCAGGAAACAGATCGCGACCGCTTGCATCCCCGCATCGCGGATCTGTTTAGCGGCTTGGCGAACCGCATCCTCGTCCAAGGGTATCAGGACATCGCCATCGGCATTCATGCGCTCGGGCACTTCGATGGACATGTAGCGCTCGACCAGAGGTTCGGGCTTGGTGATGTCATAGTCGTAGAGATGCGGGCGGGTCTGGCGGCCAATCTCCAGTACGTCGCGGGCCCCTTGGGTCGTGATCAGGCCTGTGGGAACACCGCGCCGCTCGATCACCATATTGGTCGCGACGGTGGTGCCGTGGCCGACGAATTCGAACTGGTCGGAGGTGATGCCACGCTCTTCGACGAAATGGCGCAGGCCGGTTTCGATCGCTTCGGAGGGGTCATGAGGCGTGGAAGAGGTCTTGAAGTGGGTCGCCGCGCCATCGGTGGTGTTGATTGCGGTGAAGTCAGTGAAGGTGCCGCCCACATCGAAGCCGATACGGTACATAGGGTTGGTCCTTTGGTGTTGGATCACTGCGCCAGAGGCATCAGTAGATCAGGTAGAAACATGGTGATTTGGGGGACAAAGGCGACGAGCAGGGCCACGATCACCAAGGTCAGATAAAAGGGCAGGAGCGCACGGGTCAGTTCACCCATTCTGATGCCGGCAACCGACATCACGGTATAAAGGACAAGGCCCACCGGCGGGGTGATCGTGCCGATCATCATGGTCACAACCACGGTCACGCCAAGGTGCACGGTGTCGATGTCAAAGGTGGTCGCGATGGCCAGCAGAGTCGGAACCAGCAGGACGAGCGCGGCCAGAACCTCCATGAACATGCCCACGACCAAGAGGATCGCGATGATCACGGCTATGGCGGCGGCTTTCGATACAAAGAGCCCTTCCATCAGCGACACGAGTTCAACGGGCAGACGCTGGATCGAAATGATCCATCCGAACACGGCCGAGACCGCGATGATGAAGAGGGTCGAGGCCGAGGTGCGCACGGTGCCGAGGATCGCTTCCCAAATGGACTGGACGTTGAACCCCAGCGCGATGGAGCCGATCAGCAGGATGTACAGGACGACGACGACAGAGGCTTCGGTCGGGGTGAAGATGCCCGCGAGAATGCCACCAAGCAGAATGACAGGGGCCAGCAGTGCGGGCAGGGCACGCCAGAAGGCAGTGTTCACTTCGGACAGTGTGGCGCGGGGCAGTTTGGGTGCATCTTCGCGGCCGGTTTTGACCAGAATGTAGACCATGACCATCAGCGCAAAACCAACCAGGAGGCCTGGCAGCGCACCGCCAAGGAACAGGCGCCCCACGGACTCTTCGGCAAGAAAGCCGTAGACAACCAGTGTGATTGAGGGCGGAATAATCGGACCCATTGTAGCCGAGGCCGCGGTGATCGCAGAAGAGAACTTGCGCGAGTAGCCGGCCTTTTCCATGGCTTTTATCTCGACCGCGCCAAGGCCGCCCGCATCCGCCACCGAACTGCCCGACATGCCCGCAAAGATGATCGAGGCCAGCACGTTCACATGCCCCAGACCGCCGGTGATGTGACGCACCAGAACACCCGCGAAGTTAAAGATGCGCTCGGTCACGCCAAGGCCATTCATCAGGTTGCCCGCCAGCAAGAACATGGGGATGGCGAGCAGGCTAAAGCTCTCGATCCCGCCGGAGGCGCGCAGGGTCAGTTGGACCTCTGGCAGACCGGCCATCAGGATATAGAGCGCCGAGGAGACAAGCATCGTGTAGGCGACGGGTAGGCCAAGGATTAGCAGCCCAAAGAACATCACCAGAAAGGCAACAGTAATCATTCGTGAACCTCTTTGGTGGGATGGGTCGGCGTGCCGGTCAGCTCTTTCCAGATCGCCTCTGCGGCAAAGAGGATGGTGAACCCTGCGCCCAAGGCGAACGGGAACTGGATCAGCATGAACTTGGAGGTCAGCGGCCCCTTGGGCACCGTGCCAAATTCGAGCCGCGACATCAGGGGCTGGATCTGCTGGATCTGGGTCAGGATATACAGCATCACCGCAATCACAGCCCCGTGCAGCAGGACATGGATCAAACGCTTGATCGCAACACTTTCGAACCCGCTCAGGACGTCCATGCCGATGTGCCCGCCCTCGCGGTAGACCAGCGCCGCCCCAAGGAAGGTCAGCCAAACCATCGACAATTCCGCGATGTCATCGGTCATGTGCACTGGCGCGTTGAACACGTACCGAGACACGATCTGGACCGCGAGCGCCCCGATAATCGCAACGGTCAGCGCAGCGCAGAGCCACAAAATCAGGCGGTGCAGCCCGTTCAAAAGAAGCGTCATAAGCGGTTGTCCTGCTTGGAAATTAAAGGGTTGGCGCCGTGATGTTAGAAGGATCAGCACCAACCCCACCCCGAAGGGATTACTTCATGGCCTGAATTTCAGCCCACCAGCCTTCGGGCAGCAGGCCCTCGGCTTCGAATTCGGGGACGGACTCGGACACCTTGGCGCTGAATTCCGCACGAACGTCTGCGGGCAAATCGCAGAAGGTCACGCCTTCGGCTTCCATGGCGGCTTTGTTCGGCGCGGTTTCCGCGGTCACGAGCTCGACAAAGTAGTCGCCCGCGTCCTCGGCTGCTTGAATGACAATCGCCTGATCTTCTTCCGAGATCGACTGGAACGCACTCTCGGCCACATAGACGCTGTTCTGCGGGTACATCATCTGCGCTTCGGTGACGTAGGGCAGGACTTCGTAGAATTTGGACGAATAGATCTGCTCGCCCGCGCTTTCAGCCATGTCGGCGACGCCTTGGCTCAGGCCCATGTAGGTTTCACCGTATGCCATGGTGACGGGGACAGTGCCGATGCTTTCCCAGCCAGCGACGAACATGGGCAGGTTGGGCGAACGGGCGCGCTTGCCCTCGATATCAGCGGGGCTGGTGACGCAGCTCTCTTTGGTCAGGAAGACGCGCGGCAGGCGGAACCAATTGGTGGCCAGAATGCGGACGTTGTAGTCATCGCGCAGCTCGTCCTTGAGGCCTTGGGCCAGATCGCTCTGCATGAATTTCAGGAAGTGGTCCTGACTTTCAAAGACGAAGGGGATGTCCACGACGCCGAATTCCTTGACGAGGTTTGAGGCGTTCGAGCCAGAGCTGATGTAGCCCTCTTGGGCACCCATCGCCATGGCTTCGATCTGGGCAGGGCCGTTGCCGAGCTGCGAGCCCTCGTAGAAGTCGATGGTCACGCGGCCTTCGGTGCGTTCACCGACCAGTTCGGCGAATTTCTTGGAGGCGATGGTGACGGGGGCGTTTGGCGGGTTGATGCCGCCAAAGGTCCACGTGGTTTGGGCCTGCGCGACGCTGGCGCCAAGCCCCAGAACCGAGACAAGGGAGAGGGAAAAACCTTTTGAAAACATAGTACCGTTCCTGTTGTTGGGATTATTGTTGGGTAAATCGCCCGGCGGTAAAGCTTCGAAATTCTGGCGGCCGCTGGCCGTTCAGAATCCATTGCGCGAGGGGACCGCGATGCGCAGGGGCGAGGGTCACACCCGAGTGGGTTGTGGCCACATAGACCCCCTTGTGGGTGGGGGATTCATCGTAAACGGGATTTCCGTCGGCTGTCAGGACGCGCAGCGCGGCCCAACTGCGGACAATCCGGACGCTGGCAAGGGCAGGCATGATGCGCACCGCGCGCTGCGCCAGTTTGTGCAATCCAGCGGTAGAGGAGCTGTCATCGAGCCCCGTATCCTCTTTGGTGTCGCCGATCAGGATCGTGCCTTCGGGCGTTTGGCGGATCTGCGATGAGATGACGGGCAGGGTTTGCGCCACGCGCTCTGTCACAAGGATTTGGCCCTTTTGCGGATGGACCAATTTGGGAAATCCAAAGGGTTTGGCTAGGTCATTCGTCGCCAGCCCAGCCGCGATCAGGATGCGGTCAGCATGGGCAGACTGGGTATCGGTTCGAACGGTATAGCCACCCTTTTCTGTCTTGATGGCCCGCACTTTCGCATTTGGCTCCAGCCGTGCCCCCGCGGCCTGCGCCGATGCTGCGAGTCCGCGATACAGCGCCAAAGAATGGCACGCCCCATCAACCGAAGAGGTCGAGGCGCTGACGGCGTCTGGCCCCACGCCGGGAAACATCGCACGCAACTCAGAGGCGTCGATCATGCGGGTGTCGTCATGGGGCAAACCGTGCGCGGCCATCTTTTCGACCATGCGCGCACGGGTCAGGTGTTCGCTCTCATCAAGGCAGATATGCACACCATTGCCCATTTTATGGGCGGTATCGACGCCAGAGAGAGCTTTCACCTCTTGCTCCAGCATCGGCCAATCGGCCACAGCGCGGCGGGTCCACGTCGCATAGTCCCGATTGTTTGCGCCCTTACTTTGGGCCCAAACCAGACCAAAATTCCCGCGCGAGGCGCGAAAGCTGCCATCGTCCCCGTCAAAGATCAGGACGCGTGCACGGTCACTGGCCATACCCAGAGCAGCCGCGGTACCGACCAACCCTCCGCCAATAACGATGACATCGAATATTCCCAGATCTTCCACGTTGCCGTCCTGTCATACTTCTGTGACCAGTAGGGCAAGCGCTGGGTTATAATGCTAATACCAAAACCTGCGATAAGTATTCGATTTTGTAATGGGGTGCTTCCATCCTCCTAGAATTGCGGGCTTATGTCGTTTCTTCGACTACGGCATAGCGATGCTCGACCGCTTCGACAGTGCTCCGAATTTGAGCAAGCAGGTCTTTGGCCAGCTGCGACATTGGCTCTGACGACGAGGTATAGAGCCACATCGGCGTCTTGATCGCGGGCAAGAAAGGGCGGAACTGGACATCAGTGGGCGACCAGCCTTCGGTGCAAAGCGAGGGCACAAGCGCGATCCCCTGACCCTCGGCGACAAAGGTACATGCGGAGTCCGCCATTTGTACTTGGATCGCGGGGCTATATTCCTCTTTGGCTTGGATATAGGCCTGTTCGATCACCTGCGCAGACAGGTCATCCCGACCCAGCGAGATCAGGCGTTCTGTCTTTAGGTCCGACATATGGATCGCGCGTTTATTGGTCAGCGGGTGATCTGCGGGTAGGGCGGCCACCATACTACACTCACCAAAGGGGTGACATTCCAGTCCAGCCCCCGGCGTTTTCAGCAAAGACACCCCAAAGTCTGCTTTGCCGGTCAGCATCCCGTCGGGTATCGACGGCGAGGTCCGCGTCATAACGGACAGCCGCACCTGAGGGCGTTTGGCTAAAAAACGGGCACAAGATTTCGGCAATAACCGCATAGACAAGGCTGGAAAGCCGACGACGGTGATCTCGCCTTCCTCTAGGTTGCGGATGGATTTTGCAACGCGATCAATCTGCGCGACCCCAAGCAGTAGCTTTTCGGTTTCCAGATACAGACGCCGCGCCTCTGGTGTGGGCCGCAGGCGACCGGATTCCCTGATAAACAAAGGAAAACCGCAGGCATCCTCAAAGGCGCGGATCAGTTTGGTCACCGCGGGCTGACTGACAAACAGATCCTCGGCCGCACGGGTGACAGAGCCGCATTTGACCACGGCGTTAAAGGCTTCAATCTGACGGATGTTGGGTCGCATAGCTGCCTCGGTATAACCAAACGGAATACTCGTCGAAATTAAACTCATTTGAGTTATGACACCCGTCACGGTCCCTTGAAGTCACAAAACATTCAACAGGGATTTCAATTATGACCAAACTGACTGGCGGACTTGCCGCCGTATTGAGCATCACCACCGCAACTGCGGCGCTTGCCCAAGAAACCACGCTGACTGTGGGCGGCTATGGTGGGTCGTTCGAAACGCTCATGAAAGAGCTGATCATCCCCGAATTCGAAGCCGCCAATGACGTAAAGATTGCCTTCGTATCTGGTAACTCGACCGAGAACCTGGCCCGCCTCCAGGCGCAGCGGAATTCACAGGAACTGGACGTTGTCATTCTTGACGATGGCCCGATGTACCAAGCGGACGCTCTGGGGTTCTGCACCGAAATGGCCGATAGCGAGGTCAAAGCAGACGTATATGACATCGCGAAACTGGGCCCGAACTCGATTGGCATCGGCTTTGTCGCGACCGGCTTTACCTACAACACCGAATGGTTCGAACGCGAAGGTTGGGACGCGCCCACAAGCTGGCTCGACCTGAAAGATCCCAAGTACAAAGACATCCTGTCGATCCCGCCGATCTCGAACACCTACGGCCTCCACACGCTGGTCATGGAAGCGCGTCTTGCCGGCGGCGGCGAGAACGACATCGACCCCGGCTACGAGGTGATGGCCGACGAAATCGCGCCGAACGTTCTGGTGTTCGAACCCTCTTCCGGCAAAATGTCCGAACTGTTCCAGAGCGAAGAGATCGCAATCTCGATCTGGGGGTCTGGCCGCACCAAGTCGCTGGCGGACACCGGTTTCCCCGCAGCCTTTTCCTATCCCGAAGAGGGCGCTGTCGCGCTGATGCTGGCTGCATGCCCCGTTGTGGACAGCGACGCTCCCGAGGCGGCTCAGGCCTTTATCGACTATCTGCTGACGCCTGAAATTCAGGTCAAACTGGCGGACGCGATGGGCGCAGGCCCCGTCAACACCGAAGCCGAACTGCCCGAAGAACTGGCCGCTGTGCTGCCCTATGGCGACAAGATTGCCGATCTGGTGGCGGTCGACTGGGACGTGATCAACCCCGCCCGCGAGGATTGGACCAAGCGTTGGGCCCGCGAGATCGAGCGGTAACCTCGTGGCTCATCGGGGCCTGCTTTCGGGCGGGTCCCACCCCACCCATCGAACAAAAGAAAGGCGGACCGGATGGCATTCCTAGAAGCACATGGCCTGACCAAAACTTATGGTGAGACCAACGCCGTCGATAACCTGACCTTCACGGTCGAAAAGGGCAGTTTTGTCTCGCTGCTTGGCCCCTCCGGTTGCGGCAAGACCACCACCCTGCAAATGATCGCAGGGTTCGAAGATCCGACCATGGGCAAGATAAAGCTTGCAGGTCGTGATCTGTCCGCGATCCCGGCGCGGGACCGCGGCCTTGGCATCGTGTTCCAGAGCTACGCGCTGTTCATGCACATGACCGTTGCGGAAAACGTCGCCTTTGGTCTGGAGATGCGGAATGTCGACAAGGCCGAGCGCAAGCGCCGTGTGGCCGATGCCTTGGAACTGGTCCATCTGGGACATCTGGCAAACCGCTATCCTCGCGCCATGTCGGGCGGCCAGCGTCAACGTGTGGCCTTGGCCCGTGCGCTGGTGATCGAACCTGAGCTTCTGCTCTTGGACGAGCCGCTGTCGAACCTTGACGCGAAGCTGCGCGAAGAGATGCAGCTTGAACTGCGCCGCATCCAGCGCGAAGCCGGCGTGACCACCCTGATGGTAACCCACGACCAATCCGAGGCGCTGGCCATGTCAGACCGCGTGCTGGTCATGGAGAAAGGCCGCCTGCAGCAAGAGGACTCGCCCTTCGAAGTCTACGAGCGTCCGCGCACGAGCTTTGTTTCCACATTCTTGGGCAAATCTAATAACTTCGAGGCTGAACTTAAATCTGTTAGCCCGACCGCGTCGCAACTGCTGATCGGTGGCCGCGCCCTGACAGGCCCCACTGTGAATCTGACGCCTGGCACCGTCGAAGTTGCCGTCCGCCCCGAGCGGATCGAGATTGTCGATGCCGCTGAAGCCGTGATCACCGGCACCGTGCGCGAGCGTATTTTCCTCGGGGCACAATGGATGATGAACGTCGCGACCCCCTTGGGCGATATGCTGGTCATCCGCCGCAACGCCGGTCGCCGCGAAGCCGAGATTGGCGACACCGTGCACCTGTCGTGGGCCCCTGAACACATGCGCATCCTGCCCCTGAATGAGGTGGCGGCATGAATGAAAAACCATGGATGATGAGCGCGCCGGCGCTGACGCTCTTTGGCGTCTTGCTGCTGGTCCCGCTCTGCATGACCTTCTTTCTCAGTTTCAACTCCTTCGGGTTCTACACCGGCATCGAAAACACCGTTTCGATGGAGAACTACGCCGAGGTCGTTTCCGACAGCTACTTCTGGGAGATCTTTGGCCGCACCTTTGCCATCGCGCTGGCGACCACGTTTTTCTGTGCGCTGCTCGGTGTGCCCCAAGCCTATATCCTGTACCGCCTGAGCCCCGCGTGGCGCTCGATTGTGGTGCTGATCGTGATTGGCCCGCTGCTGATTTCTGTGGTGGTACGGACGCTGGGATGGGCGATCCTGCTGGGGAACAACGGGGTCATCAACTCGGCCCTGCAAAACTGGGGTCTGATCGAACGCCCGATCAAGATGATGTACACCTCGGGCGGCATCGTTCTGGCGCTGACCCACGTCTTTCTGCCCTTCATGGTGCTGGCCGTTTGGGCCGCCCTGCAACGCAAAGACCCCGCAGTCGAGGCGGCGGCAGAGAGCCTTGGCGCGCGTCCCTTTACTATCTTTCGCCGGATTGTCTTGCCGCAGGTCATCCCCGGTATTCTGTCCGGTTCGTTGATTGTGTTTTCGATGGCGGCCAGCAGCTTTGCGACCCCTGCGATCCTAGGTGGACGCCGTGTCAAAGTCGTAGCGACGACGGTCTATGACGAATTTCTCAACACCCTGAACTGGCCCCTTGGCGCGGCGATCGCCATGCTGCTGCTGGCCTCTGTCATGGTGATCATGCTGGCGTGGAACCGTCTGGTCGAGCGCCGTTACGGGGAGGCTTTGGAATGAACCAGAACGGTCGTTTCTCCCAAGTATTCAACATCTTGTTCTGCGCTTTTATGCTGGCACCGATCGTGGTCGTCATGGGCGTCTCGCTGACACCCGAAGGCTTCCTCGAGTTCCCGCCAAGCGGCATATCGCTGCGCTGGTACCAAGCGATCCTCGACAACCCCGACTTCATCGAAGCGGCGTGGATTAGCCTGAAGCTCGGCATCGTTGCGGCCACCGTGGCAAGCGTTCTGGCCGTGCCGGCCGCGCTCGCCATCGGTCAAGGCAAGTTCAAAGGCCGAGAGGCCCTGCAAGCCCTGTTCCTGTCCCCGCTGATGGTGCCGACGGTGGTGTTGGGGATCGCGTTCCTGCGCTTCCTTAGCCTGTTCGGCCTGAACGGCACCTTTACCGGTCTGGTCCTGTGCCACGCGATCATCATCACGCCGTTTATCCTGCGTCTGGTGCTGGCGGCTGTGGTCGGTCTGGACCGTACCGTGGACCGCGCAGCCGAGAGCCTTGGTGCGAGCAACTGGACCATTTTTCGCCGTATCACGCTGCCGTCGATTTTGCCGGGCGTGATCGGGGGGTGGGTTTTGGCCTTTATCACCAGCTTTGACGAGCTGACCGTGACCGTCTTTATCGTGAACCCGGCGACCACCACGCTGCCGGTGCGCATGTTCTCTCATATCACCCAGACGACCGACCCGCTGGTGGCCTCTGTGTCTGCGCTGACGGTGATCTTTACCATCATTCTCATGGTGGCCGTGGACCGCATGTACGGTCTGGACCGCCTGCTCATCGGGGAGGGCAAGAAATGAGCGCCTCAGTCGACACAATCGTCGTGGGCGGCGGACTGGTCGGGGCGGCCGTGGCGTGGGGATTGGCCCGCGAAGGCGAGACCGTCACTGTCATCGATGAAGGGGACATCGCCTTGCGCGCGTCCCGCGGCAACTTCGGACTGGTCTGGGTGCAGACCAAGGGCAAGAATCTGTTTGACTACGCCCGCTGGTCCCGCCGCTCGGCCGACCTTTGGCCGGAATTCGCGGGCCTGTTAGAGCAGCAAAGTGGTGTAAACCCCGACTATCACAAGGCGGGTGGTGTCCACCTGTGCCTGAGCGAAGAGGAACTGGATCAAGCCCGCGCCCTGAACAACCGGATGCACAACGTGAACGGCGCTTTGGGCTACGGGGCGGAAATTCTAGACCGCAAGCAGCTGGACGAGATGATCCCCGGACTTGGGCCTGACGTGGTCGGTGGCTCGTATGGGCAGCATGACGGGCACACCAGCCCGTTGCGTCTGCTGCGTGGCCTGCATGGTGGGCTGAAGTCCTTGGGCGCGACCTATGCCTCTGACGGACCGGTTCTGTCGGTGGCCAAAGATGGCGACGGTTATGTCGCCAAGACCGCCAGCAGTACCTATCGCGGGGCCAAGATCGTGCTGGCCGCAGGGCATGGGAACAAGGCGCTTGGCCAGTCGCTTGGCCTTGATATTCCAATCCACCCCGAAAAGGGGCAGATCCTTGTGACCGAACGGGTTGACCCGTTCCTGAACATGCCGACCCATGTGATCCGCCAGACCGATGAGGGCACGGTCATGATGGGCGATAGCCACGAACACACCGGCTATTCCGACCGCTCGACCGCGCCGGTGATCTCTGATCTGGCCCGCAATGCTGTGCGTTGCTTCCCCATTTTGTCCAAGCTCAAAATCGTCCGCAGCTGGGGTGCGGTGCGTATCCTCAGCCCCGATGGCGCTCCGATCTACCAAGAGAGCGAGACTTGCAAAGGCGCGTTCTCGGTCAACTGCCACTCTGGTGTGACTTTGGCGGGGGCCCACGCGATGGCGCTCGCGCCGATGATTGCTGCGGGCAAGCTTGAGCCCGATTTCGAGATTTTTTCTGCCAGGAGGTTCCATGGCCAAGCGCATTGAGAACACGGGCGAACCCGTGCAGTTCACCTTTGACGGCCAGACCGTCACGGCCCAATCCGGCGATACCGTCGCCGCTGCGCTGACCGCTGCAGGGATCGATATCCTGCGCAGTAGCGTGGTCAGCGGTGCACCGCGCGGTGTGTTCTGTATGATGGGCACCTGTTTCGAGTGTCTGGTCGAGGTGGACGGCGTCCCGAACCGCCAAGCCTGCCAAGTCCCCGTGACCGAAGGGCTGACTGTCTGCAGTCAGCAAGGCGCCCCCGAAGTTCTGGAGGCCAGCGCATGACACAGCATTCCCCGATGGAGCCAACCAAAGTCGACGTCGCCGTGATCGGCGCGGGTCCCGCAGGCATGGCCGCCGCCGTCACCGCCAGCAAAGCGGGCCTGAGCGTCGCCCTCTTGGACGAAGGCCAGTCCCTTGGTGGTCAGATCTACCGCAATATCGAGAACGGGACGCCGTTCCGTGACGGTATTCTTGGGCGGGATTATGTGGCTGGCCGGACCTTGGCCCAGAGCCTGCGCGCGTCAGATGTGACCTACCTGCCGCGCACAACGGTTTGGAATATCTCGACCGACAACATGTTGGACCTGAGCCGCGATGGTAGCTCCAGCCAGCTGATCGCGGACAAGATTATCGTAGCCACCGGCGCGGTAGAGCGCCCGTCGCCCATGCCCGGTTGGACCTTGGCGGGCGTCACCACCGTTGGCGCGCTGCAAATCCTGCTCAAAGCCTCTGGCGTCGTTCAAGAGGATGCTGTGCTGGTCGGCTCTGGTCCGTTGATGTGGCTGGTCGCGGCGCAGATGATTTCTGCCGGAACGCCGCCCAAGGCGATTGTAGAAACCACGCCGAAGGGCCGCATGGCGCAGGCGATGCCGCATATCCTGCAGGCGTTGAAGGGGCATCGCTACCTGACCAAGGGTCTGTCTATGATTCGCCAAGTGCGCGGCGCAGGGATTCCGATCTACAATGCAGCCACGAACGTGCGGATCAACGGCGGCGAGGTTGCCGAGAGCGTGACCTTTATCTCCAAGGGCAAAGAGCACACGATACACAGCAATCACATCGCCCTCCATCAGGGTGTCGTGCCAAACCAGCAGGTCACGCGCCTTCTGCGCTGCGATCACAAGTGGGACGCCTCGCAACACTGTTTCCGGCCGGTACTGGACGGGCAGGGGAAAACCTCGGTCCCTGACGTGTATGTGGCGGGCGACGGAGCGGGCATTGGCGGAGCGAAATCGGCGGCGCTCATGGGCCGATTGGTGGCGCTAGCTATCGCGCAGGAAAAAGGCAAAGCCCTGCCGGAGCGGGTGGACCGTTTGGAGGCTGCGCTGGCCAGCGACGGCGCCGTGCGCCCATTCCTAGAGGCGATGTACGCCCCCGCGCCGCAATTCGTGAAACCCGCCAAAGAGACCATTGTTTGCCGCTGCGAAGAGGTGACCGCTGGTGCGATCCAAGAGGCCGTCGACCTTGGCGCGCCCGGCCCGAACCAAGTGAAATCCTTCTTGCGATCTGGCATGGGGCCCTGTCAGGGGCGTGTCTGCGGGCTTGTGGTCGCCAGCATTATCGCAGAGCGGCGCAAAGCCTCGATGGACGAGACGGGCTATTATCGTATCCGTCCTCCGCTGAAACCGATCCCGCTGTCAGAGCTGGCAAATTTCCAACCGCTCGAAGTGGCACAAAAATGACCCAGACCGCCGATCTGATCGTGATCGGGGGCGGCATTCATGGGTCGAGCACGGCCCTGTTTGCCGCCCTAAGGGGCATGTCCGTTATCGTGATCGAAAAAGATACGGTCGCCCGCCACGCCAGCGGGGTGAACGCGGGCGGCGTGCGCAGGTTGGGACGACATCTGGCCGAGGTGCCACTGTCCCAACATTCGATGGAGATCTGGTACGGGCTGCAAGACATGCTTGGGGCAGATTGCGGGTTTCAGATCGCCCCGCAGATCAAGGTCGCCGAAAATGAAGAGGAGCTGGACCGTCACCGTGCGCGGGTTCAGACGCTGAACCGGATGGGGTTTTACCACGAAACCATTCTGGATCAGCCGCAGGTGCGCCACTACTTGCCTGCTGTCGCCGATCACGTGGTTGGCGGGCTGGCGAGCTTGCGTGACGGGTTCGCGCAGCCCTTCTGGACCACCACTGCGATTGCCCGCAAAGCGACGCAAGCGGGTGTGGTGTTCAAGGAAGGCGAGCGGGTTCTGAGCCTGAAGCGCGAGACGGATTGGACCGTGACCACGGACCAAGACATATACCAAGCCCCCAAAGTTCTGAATGCGGCGGGCGCTTGGGCAGGGGCCTTGGCCGGATCGCTTGGGGAATATGCGCCGGTCGAAGCGATTGCTCCGATGATGATCGTCACCGCACGTTTGCCAAAGTTCTGCGATGCCGTCGTGGGGGCCACGGGGCGACCTTTGTCCTTCAAACAAATGCCCAACGGGACAGTGGTGATTGGGGGCGGACGCAGAGGCCGCGCAGACACAGCGACCAACACATCCGAAATGCTGTTCCCAGAGCTGCGCAATACTGCCGCGACCGCGATGGACATCTTTCCGATCATGCGCGGCGCAACCATCGTCCGCAGCTGGTCGGGGGTCGAAGGGCGCATGCCCGACGATATTCCCGTTATCGGGCCCTCTGCGCTGCACGACGGGCTGTATCACAGCTTTGGCTTCAGCGCGCACGGGTTCCAGATGGGACCCGGTACGGGCGAAACGATGGCTGGATTGATCGAGACAGGCGCGACGCAATTCGATCTTTCGGCTTTTGCGATTGATCGGTTCGCCCCGCCCAACACCTGAAAAATGTCCAGAAATGAGGCGCTTGTCCTCGCGACTGTACGAAAATAGCAGTCGTCATTTCAGTTTATTCTGTTAGACAGCACGGCGAATTTATTTGGTTGGATCAGATCTGCTGATCTCTTTGCCTGTGAAGGAATGCGCCGTGACCGTCAGCCTTGAAAATACCGAACCGGAAATCCGGACCATCGCGATGCCCGCAGATACAAACCCCGCGGGGGATATCTTTGGCGGGTGGCTGATGTCCCAGATGGACCTTGCTGCGGGCAATATGGCGGCGCGGATTGCGCGCGGACGATCCGCCACCGTCGCGGTCGAGGGCATGAGCTTTCACCGGCCAGTGAAGGTGGGCGATGAAGTCTCGCTCTTTGCCAAGCTCGAGTCTACGGGCCGCACATCCATGAAGATTTACGTCGAGGCGTGGCGCCGCGATCGCTTTGAATTGGCCCGCGAAAAGGTGACAGCGGCGACCTTCACCTTTGTGGCGCTCGACGATGAGGGACGTTCGCGGGCTTTGCCGCTGCAGGAGGACCCGAAGTAAGGGTCCTTTAAGCGGGGACTACGGTCTGCTTGCCGTCAATCTCGGCGACCGACAGGCCGGTACCGAACAAATCACTCAGCATCGTGCCGGTCATCGACAGCCATTTCGGCCCGGTCGTGACCAGCTGGCCGTCGCGTAGAGCGATGATCCGGTCCGCATAGCGCGCCGCGACACCCAGATCGTGCAGCACAATGATCACACTGCGCTGGTTCGGACCGGGGCGCGACAGGGTATGAAGGCGGTCCATGATATCGCGGGTGTGCCGAGGGTCGAGCGCGGATAGGGGCTCGTCCAGCAAGAGCCACGGCGTCTCTTGCGCCCATGCCATTGCGATAAATGCGCGCTGGCGTTGTCCCCCAGACAAGGACGCGATCAGGCGCGACTTCAGACTGATCAGGTCAAAGGTCTCTAGCGCCTCGGCGATCACCTCGTGGTCGTGGGCCGTGGGACGTCCGTGGTGATGCGGCCAGCGGCCAAAGGAGACCAGATCCTCAATCGTGAGGCGGGCGGTCACCCGTTCGTCCTGCGCGAGCAGCGAAATCAGGCGCGCGCGGTCTGGGGCCCGCAGGCTCGCCAGATCATGCCCGTCGATTTTGACCCGGCCACTGGTCGGGGTCAGTAGGCCGGACATGCTGTGCAATAGGGTGGATTTCCCCGCGCCGTTCGGACCGATCAGGGCGGTGATCCCCGCCTCGCCAAAGGAGAGCGAGATATCGGTCAGAATGGGTGTGCGGTCTTTTTCAACGCTGACGTTTTCCAGAGTGATCACCGGGGGGACCTCCTTAGGACGAGGGCAAGAAAGAGCAGGCCGCCCGCGAACTCGACGATCACCGCGAGGGTCGATTGGAGCCCGAGCAGGCGTTCGAACACGAACTGCCCAAAGATAAGAATGGATGCGCCGATCAGCGCGGCGGCGGGGATCAGGTAGATATGCCGCCACGTTGGAACAAAGGCATAAGCCAGGCTTGCCGCCAAAAGCCCAAGGAATGTCACCGGTCCGACCAACGCGGTCGAGACCGCCACCAGCAGCGCGACAAGCGCGAGAGACGCCAGAACCACGCGGTCGTACTCTTGGCCCAGCGAACGTGCCGTCGTTCTACCAAGGGCGACGATGTCCAGTTGTCGCGATAGCCGCATCGCGAACAGCAACGTCACCGCTAGAAGGACCATCGCAATCCACAGCTGGGTTTTGTCCACACCGCCAAAGCTGGCAAAGCTGGCACCTTGGACGATGGCGAACTCGCTCGGGTCGAGCAACCGCTGCGCCAGACCGGCGAGCCCGCGCAGCAGGACCCCAAGAATAACGCCTGTCAGGATCAGCCGCAGCATATCCTCGGTCCCGCGCCGGAGCATCAGGCCGAAAAGCAAGAGCGCCGTGACCACCATCGTGACGATCTCTGCCCCGAACTGCCCCAATTGCGGCAGGGTTGCATAGCCGGTCCCGCCAAGGGTCATGACAAGCATCGTCTGCAAGAAGATATAGAGCGCGTCAAAGCCCACGATGCCGGGTGTCAGCAGGCGGTTCGCGGTTATGGTTTGGAACACGACCGTCGCTGCACCAACTGCTGCACCCACGACGACCAGCGCACCTAGCTTGGTCAGGCGCAGGCTTAGGATCAGGGCTTTGGGATCACGCAGCTGCCACAGCAGAAACAGTGCGCAGACCCCAAAGAAGACGGCGATCAGACAAAGGAAACGAATTTTAGCCATGGCTGGCCTTTCGCGGAGCGGCGTGCAGCAGCCACAGGAACATGCCTGCGCCAAGCACGGCAAACACCGTTCCTGCCGGAATTTCATAGGGGTAACGGATGACACGGCCCAAGATGTCACAGGCCAAAACCAGACTGCCGCCAGCCCACGCAATCAGGGGCAGGTTCCGCCGCAGATTGTCCCCGCGCCAGCGTGAGATGATATTCGGCACCACCAGTCCGACAAAGGGGATTGACCCCACGCTGACCACCACGACCGATACGATCACAGCCACGAGCACCAACCCGGCGAGCAGCGTCTGCCGGTAATCCAACCCAAGGCTACGCGCCGCGTCTTCGCCAAGTCCAAGCAGCGTGATGCGA
Source organism: Donghicola eburneus (assembly GCF_900115865.1). Classification (GTDB taxonomy): domain Bacteria; phylum Pseudomonadota; class Alphaproteobacteria; order Rhodobacterales; family Rhodobacteraceae; genus Donghicola; species Donghicola eburneus. The sequence goes on from NZ_FOXY01000001.1 coordinate 300,392, forward strand.
TCCGCCACCAACCACAACAGGCCCGCAATCAGGGCGACAATCCAGAGCAACTCGTACCGCCCCTGAAGAACACCAGAGAACTCGCCGCTTTGCCATGTTCCGATGAATTGCAATAGGTCCGTGGTCCAAGCGATCCAGAGCACGGCGGCCCCAATGATCCCGCTGTAAATCAGACCAACGAGCGGCAAGAGGACCGGATCACGCCGCGGCACATGCCGAGCGAGTGCCAAGAATCCGAGCGTGCCCATCAATGCCGAGGCCGCGGCCACCGACATCTTGGTCATCAGCGCCGCCCCCGGCGCGATCAGGGTAATCCCGAGCAGGCCGAGCATGGCAGACTCGGGTGTGCCGACCAGACCTGGTTCAACCATCCGGTTCTGGACGCTCATCTGGACCACGACACCTGCCAAGGCCAGCCCCGCACCGGCGAGCAATGCCGCAAAGGTTCGGGGCAGGCGGCTGACCGCGAGCAGCATGGACTGGTCAATTGCACCATCAAACAGTCCAGCCACGCCGATCAGGCAACTGGCAACAACGAGGCACGCGAAAACAAGGCTGGCAAAGAGCGGGCCGCGCATTTTGAACTCAGCTGTTCGAGTCGCGCAGGGCGGTCATGATCTCGGACAGGGTGTGGTTCAACGACTGCACGCCGCCACCCGCAAGGTAAAGCGGTGCGGAATCCAGATAGACGATCTGTCCGTTCTGACCTGCTTTGGTGCCAGCGACCAATGGGTTGTCCAGTGTGACAGCTGCAGCCTCGGCTTCTTGGCCAATCGCAGCGCTGCGATCGACAACAAAGATCCAGTCGGGGTCAACATCTGCGATGAATTCGAAGGATACCGCTTCGCCATGGCGGCCGTCGGCCACATCGGGATAGGCTTCGGGAATGCCGACAGCGGTGTGCAGCCAGCCAAAACGCGACTTGTCTCCGTAGGCCGAGACTTTGCCACCGTTTGTCATCAGGATCAGCGCGTCGCCTTTGCCCTCGGCCATTGCCTTAGCGTCTGCCAGAGCGGCTTCGAGCTCTTGGGTCAGAGCCTGCGCTTCGGGAGACAGGCCAAAGATCGCGCCGTATGCGGTGATGCGCGACTTGGCGTCGTCAATCAACTTGGTCGCATCAATGGTCATGTCCAAAGTCGGCGCAACTTCGGCTAGCGCGGGAATGACGGTCTGCGAGCGGCCCCCCGCGAAGACGACGTCAGGGGCCATGACGGCCAGCGCTTCGAAGTCTGGCTCAAACAGGGTGCCCACGGTCGCGACACCATCAAACGCGTCGGCCAGATAGGCGGGCGGCGTGATGTTGGGGATGCCATCAATTTCGACCCCGAGCGCGTCCAGTGTGTCGATGGCCGAGAGATCAAGAGCCACCACCTTCGCTGGGTTCAGCGGCGCAGCCTGCGGGCCGGTTGCGGTGTCGATTTCGACAGTTTCAGCAATGGCAGAGACGGGCAGGGCGGTCATGGCGAGGACGGCAAAGAGGGGTTTCATGCAAAGCTCCTGGGTGGATCAGAAAATCACGGGTTAAAGTTGATCAATATTGTCACCTTTAATTTCCGACAGAAATACTAGGAATGCGGGGAGCGCAAGGAAAACTTTTGTGAGCCGTCGGAAAAGCGTCCTTGCCCGAACGCGCGATGAACGTTCGACCGGAAAATCGAGCAGGTCTAAAGGGATAGCTGGGGCGACTGACGAAAAGCCGCGCGGCCAAGACGGTGCGCAGAAACAAAAAAGGCCCTGCTCGCGCGGGCCTATGCATCATCATATTGGGAGATTTTCAGTGGCTCCGGCGGTAGGGATCGAACCTACGACCAATTGATTAACAGTCAACTGCTCTACCGCTGAGCTACGCCGGAACACTGTAGGGCGCTGTATAATAACAGCATTCTACGGGCGCAAGCGGAAATTCGAGAAAATTGGAAAATGTTTGTGGGCTGCTGTAAGTGTTTGATGCAACGTGAAAAAGGCTCTGTCCCCGATTGCCGCAGTTGCTTCGGTCGCTGCCAATCGGTTGGCCCAATACTTTATGCTGAATTGCCCAAGGCGGGGCGCAACCGCAGTCTGTACCCACGACCTTGAGCAGCCAAGGAGATAGAGATGGGACGGTACGACAGGGAAACGGCACTTCATGCCTTTGACGGACAAAGCCGCGTCATCCATCCATGCGCCGCGCAGGCCAAAGACGATAAGCCCGATTTTCAAGGGGGGACGTTGCGCTGTCACTGTCATGACAGTCCGGTTCTGGTGCAGATAAATGCGCAAAGCCAGCACAACCATCTATGTGGGTGCAGTCGGTGCTGGAAGTCTGACGGTGCTCTTTTTTCCCAAATCGCGGTGGTGCCCCGGAATGCCGTGCATGTTGTGGAGAATGCGGACAAGCTCGGGCTGGTAGATCCGGCGGCAGTGATCCAGCGCTACGCCTGTCGCGACTGCGGTGTTCATCTGGTGGGCCGGATTGAAAGCAAGAGCCACGGGTTTTACGGGCTCGACTTTATTCATACGGAATTGTCTGCGGATATAGGCTGGTCAGCGCCGTCGTTCGCGGCATACGTGAGTTCCGTGGTCGAAGCAGGCTTTCCGCCAGAGCAAATGCCGCATCTTCGGCGGCAGCTCCGCGCCTTGGGTCTAGAGCCGTATGACTGTCTGTCTCCGGATCTTATGGATGTTATTTCGCATCACGCATACGTCCGTCGCCGGTCAGAGGGTGAGCGAGTTTCTGCCTAAGTGGATGGTCATTAACCGCTTGGTGATCACAGTTTTGCTAAAAACATGGCGCTTTTTTTGATGCGTTTGAAGAATCATGGGGTACCCTTCCGCATAGGGAGGAAGTTTAATGATTCAGGAACCAGTGACTGTGTCGACTGGACAGGTGGGGTCTGTCCTAATCGTAGATGATCATCCGCTATACGGTGACGCGTTGGGCGCAGCCCTTCGGAATGAATACCCTGGCTGCCGGATCGAGACCGCTCAGTCCTTGCGTGCGGCGCTCAAAGCTCTGGATGACGGGTTTCGTCCTGACTTGGTGATGTTCGACCTGAAATTGCCGGATGTTCGCGGGATATCTGGGTTTTTGTCCCTGCGCGAGCGGATGCCGGATTTGCCGATCCTTGTGATTTCGTCTTTGACGTCAACCGACGTCGTCCATGCCCTGATGGATAAGGGTGCGGCGGGATTTCTGCCCAAAGATGCGTGCTCTGACGTGCTGCGCAAGGTGGTTGGGTCGATCGTGGCAGGGGAACGCTATGTGCCGACCGCCTATCAGAAGGCCGAAGACACCCTGCCGAGCGAGGGGGCGGGCACTGGGACCAAACTAGACGAGCTAACCCCGCAGCAGCAGAAAATCATGCGTCTGATTTGTTCGGGCAAGGCGAACAAACAGATCGCATATGAGCTGTGTCTCGCGGAGGCGACGGTCAAAGCCCACATTACTGCACTCCTGCGTAGGCTCGGCGTCCAGAACCGAACGCAGGCGGCTATGATGATGGAAAGCTCTTTGGCGGCGGGACAGACCACGGATCCGGATGCGCTTGCTTTCCTGACCCACTAATCATGCTGGACCAAGGAGACACCGCGCGGTTTGTGCGCGTCGCTCTGTCGCGCGCCTCGACCGCGACAGAAGCGGTCACCGAGGCAGTGGCCCAAGTGGATCGACGGGCAACGTGTTTTGTTATGGCGTTTGTGCCGGACCATCTGGATCGGGAAGTATTGGCCAGCGAACTCGACCGCCAAATGGGCGGTGTGCCCGTATTCGGTTGTACGACCGCAGGCCAAATCACACCCGAAGGCTACGAGACAGGCGCGCTGATGCTGATCGCCTTTCCGCGTCGGTATTTCCGCTGTGCATCCATGTTTATTGACCATCTGCGCGATTTTCCGATGCAGGAGCTCAGCCAGAAGATTGATCGGATCAAAACCCAGTTTCAACGCACAGCGGGCTGGCGCCGGTTCGGTCTGGTTCTGTGTGATGGTGTCTCCAAGGCCGAAGACTTGCTGGCCTCGACCCTGCAACTGTGCCTCGGTGAAATCCCGATCTACGGTGGATCGGCTGGGGACGGGCTGCAATTTCAAGAAACCTCTGTGCTTTATGGGGGGCAGTTCCATTCTGGCGCGGCTCTGGTCCTGCTGGTTGAGACGGCGCTCGATTTCACGGGCGTGGGATTTGACCACTTCTTGCCTACAGAAACACTGATGGTCGTCACCAGTGCCATCCCCGAAGAGAGGGTGGTGCTGGAGTTGAACGGCGCCCCCGCCGCGCTGGAATATTCGCGCAAGATCGGGGTCGCTGTGGATCAGTTGTCGCCAGAGGTGTTTGCCGAAAACCCTGTGCTGGTGCGCCAAAATGCCAAGTTCCATGTCCGCGCGATCCACTCGGTCGAGGCTGATCACGGGCTTTCGTTTATGGGGGCGATTGATGACGGGCTTATTTTGACGCTCGGCACTGGAACAGAGATTATCAATGCGCTGGATACGGGGCTCGATTTGCGAGGTCCGATGGGACAACGGCCGGACTTCATCCTTGGGTTCGACTGCATCCTGCGCAAGCTGGAGTTCACGCAAAAGGGCATGTTGGACGATGTCTCTGCCATGTTCCGCAAGCACAATGTGCTGGGTTTCAACACCTATGGCGAACAGCATTGTGGGGTGCATGTGAACCAGACGTTTGTTGGGATCGCGTTCTTTGAGCACACGCCGGAGGATTTGCATTGATCAATCCCTCTGACCCGCCCGAAGAGCAGATCCGCAAGCAGGCGAAGATCATCGACGCCTTGATCCGCCGGATGAACCACCAGCACGAATTGGGGAATTCGGCCTACGCGACCTTTCAGTCGGCAGTGTCCATGCAGGCCAAGATGATGGAGCAGTCGCGCGATCTGGAGCGGACGACCTCGGAGCTGGCCAATGTCCGGATCGAACGGGAACGTACGCGCAAGAACCTAACCAGTGCGCTGGCCGCAATGGAGGGGGGCTTTGCCCTGTTCAACCGCTGCCGGCTCGAAGTTAGCAACGAGCTGTTCCAGATGCTGCTGCCGGATATTTCTGCGCGCATTCAGCCGGGACTCGAGATTGATGAATACATCGAGGCCATGCTCTCGAGCGAGGATTTGGTCGGCACAGATGGGCGCTTGTTCGGGGCGCTGGCTCAGGTGCGCCGATCTGCCGTGGGGGCCGCGGTCAATGCGGTGGTGGCCGAGTTGATTGGCGATCGGTTCTTTCAGGTGAACCTGCAGAGGACGAGCGAGGACAACATCGTCATTCTGTTGACCGACATCAGCCGGATTGTCCGCCAGAACCGCAGTGAAAAAGAGAACCTCATTGACCGTCAGGCGACCTATCTACAAGCGGTGTTTCAAAACATGACCTCTGGCGTGTGTACCTTTGACTCAGACGGGCGGGTCAAGATGTACAACCAGCGGTTTCGGCAGCTGCTTGGGCTGCCCTACACGCTCTTGCAGACAGGATCAGAACTGGAGTTGATCGTGCGGCACGTGCGGTCCCACGCGGTGTTCGAGGACGAAGATGCCTTTGACGTTGGGTTCTGGATGGAGCGTTTGCAAAAGCAAGGGCGATTCAGGTCGCGTCTGCGCCATGCCAACGGACGCATTCTGGACATGCATTCCCATGTTCTGCCCGATGGGGGCTTTGTCGTGGACCTTGGCGACGTTTCTGCCGAAATTCGCACCGCAGAGATGTTAGAAAACCGCGTGGCAGAGCGCACAGCCGAACTGACCGAAGCCAACGCCCGCCTGCGCGAACAATACGAGGAAAAGGCGCGTGTCGAAGAGAAGTTGCGCGTCGCCAAAGAGGCGGCAGAAGCAGCTGTGTCCTCCAAAACCCGTTTTTTGGCGGCGGCCAGTCATGATCTGTTGCAACCCATCAATGCGGCGAAGTTGCTGATCTCGACGATCAAAGAGGCAACCCAAGGGGCGACCGTTCACCCCATGGTCGAGCGCTTGCAATCCTCTTTCACCTCCACAGAGCAGCTCTTGCACGCGCTGCTGGACATTTCGCGGCTCGATAGCGCGGATTCCAGTGCGCTTCAGCCTGCGAACGTGTGTCTCGGGACTTTGATGCAAGGCGTTTACGAGGACCAACTGCGGGTGGCGGAAAAGCGCGGCGTGCGTCTTGATGTGGTGACCGCGATGGTCTTTGTCCGATCTGACCCAGTGTACCTCTTGCGATCGATACAGAACTTGGTGGTAAATGCGATCCAATACACTCCGTCAGGCGGGCGCGTATTGGTCGGGTGCCGACGCAAGGGCGATGACGTAGTGCTCGAGGTTTGGGACACCGGCATCGGGATTACGCTCAAGGACCAGTCCAAAATCTTTGAGGAGTTCACCCGCGCGGGCAATGTGCCCATCGGGTCCGGCGTCGGCCTTGGCCTTTCGATAGTCGAGAGAACCTGCCGCCATATGGGGCACACCGTCAGCGTAAAGTCCAAGCCGAATGTCGGCTCAGTCTTTTCCATTCGTATGCAGCGGGTGGCAGTCCAGCCCGAAGCGATTGAAGAGCGTGTTCCGATAAATGCCAACGAATCCAGCACGATGGACTTGATTGTTCTGGTGGTCGAAGACGATCCAGCCGTGCTTTTTGCGATGATCAAGAAGCTAGAACAGTGGGGCGCTTCTGTTCTTGGGGCTAGTTCAACCGAAGAGGCGTTGGGCCATGTGCGGGACATGGGAATTCCGCCGGATATCATGCTTGCGGACTATCAGTTGGGCAAAACCGATACAGGCATCAACGCGATCAATGCAGTGCGGACTTTGACCGGTATGCACGTGCCTGCGGTGATGATCACGGCAGATCGTGGGGATCACCTCCTCAAGATGGGCGCGGAACATCGCATCCCCGTGCTGACAAAGCCGGTGCGCCTGCGCAAATTACGACCCCTGATCGAGTGGCTGACCCGTGATCCGATGGAGCCGCTCACGCGCTCTGGCACAGACCAAAGTCGGCAATGACTGCCCCATGCCAAAAGATAGGCTTGGGGTAAGGGGAGGACTAAATTATGCGGAAACACCTGCTTTCATTGGCGATCATCGCGGCCTTGGGCGCACCAGCATATGGTGCTGTTCTCGAAGGCAACGCACTCTATGAGACGCTGTTCAAATCGGGCACGCTCTCGCAAATGGAAGAGGGCGACAAGCTGGTCTACAGGCGCGAGGTGACCAACAAGGTCAAGCCAGAAACGGCCGCAAGGGACACCGGAAATGTCGTCCTTTCGCTCGAACAGGGCGACGCGTTGATGGCGAACCTTGAGTTTCGCCAAGAGGAAAAGCACCGCAATCTGGGCAGTTTTCCAGCCAGCATCGGAAATCCGATGATCATGTACTTTGCGGAAACGGTTGCCCGCGACATGGCCGAGACGGCGGGCGGCAGCCCATTCTATATCCGAAATCGTTTGAAAGAGGCGCTCGTGGGCGCAGCAGAAATGGTGGAAGGTCAGGCCGATCTGGATGGTGCGGGCATCGCGGTCAAAACAGTGGTGATGCGGCCCTTTGCCGATGATCCGAACCGGGACCGGATGCATGGGTTCGAGGATCTGGAACTGATTGTTGCGATGTCGGATGCCGTACCTGGTTGGTACCTGTCGATGTCCGCCGTGACGCCGCCCGAAAGCGCTGTTGGCTACCGTTCTGAAACTCGCTTTGTCGCGATCGAGGATGCGGAATGAGAGGCCTTGCGCTGCTGCTGGCTTTGGCCGCGCTGCCTGCCTATGGGCAGAGCGTGGCCGATCGGCTGAACGATTATCCAACGGCGGCGCGGGCGGACTATGTCTTTGCTTGCATGGCGTCAAATGGGCAGACCCGCCAAACGCTTGAGAAGTGCTCCTGTTCAATCGACCAAATCGCGACGATCCTGCCATATGCCAAGTATGTCGAGGCCGAGACCGTCATGTCCATGCGCCGGACAGGCGGCGAGCGAATGGCGATCTTCCGGAGTGCGGCCTCTGCCTCGGCTCTGGTGGCGGATCTGAAACGCGCGCAAGCCGAGGCAGAAGTCATCTGTTTTTAATCAGCTGCCCGACTTGGGTAGCACGTTGCGCCAGATGTTGCCTTCGGTGTCGGTCGCTGTGACCACCAGCGCATCTTCGCCATTGTCTGTGTAGATGAACCGGAACACGGGATTTTCGCTGATCGAGATCCCGCCCTCCATGGAAAACAGGGGCGTGTCACCTTGAGACACTTCAATCTCGCTCAGGAAATGGGCGGGAATGAATAATTGCGTGAGTTGGTCGCGCTGAAGCCCCGAGTAGTTGGGATGGCGGATCATAATCTGCGCTTCGCGGCGGTTGTGGTCCAAAGGCTCGAACTGCCGCAGCTTCATCTGGCCCATGTCGACTTTGGCCATCTCTGGATCGCGCGTCGCAGGGGCCGAGCACCCGCCTGATGCTTTGACGTAGCCGCCATCCATTGCCAGCCCGTTTGGCGTTTTTGCCAGCACGCGCACGTTGGAGTACTGGTTCACACGCACGCGCAACTCGAAATCCAGCGGCAGCATGTCTTGGCCAAAGGTAAAGGTCCCTGCCACTGGTGCTGGATTTTCGTCGACCACCACGGTGGCGGCAGTGACAGCCATCGCGGGATCAGTTTGCACGATGCGGATCGGGACGGTACCGGCGTCTTGGGCGCGGGCAGGCGTTTCGACCCGGAACATGCCATCTGCCGCGAGCGGCGTCATTTCACCGATGACATCCGCTTGCAGATCAGTCCACGTGGGACTGTCGCGCATTGGATTATCCTGAGCGGTCGCGGGCATGGCGATGGACAAGGCCAACGCAGCGGCTAGGCAACGTGTGATCATTCGGGCTCCTCCTTGGGGCGAAGTATGCCAGATCAGCCATGCGTTTCTCATACCGCCGAAAGTCTGTGTGGTGCGGGCGGCGGTCCCCGCGGACCCTTGTTTCCAAGGGCCAAAGGAGGCGCAGATGTTTGAATTGATCGCTACTGTGTGTGTGGCAGGGGCCTGTCACGATCAGCTGGTTCCAGGCTTCGAGGCGGAAACTTTGTCAGGATGCCAGAGCCTTGCCGCAGAATGGCAGAGCGATGTGGAAGCTTTCTGTCAGCCCGCAGGCCCCGCTCTGTCGCTGACAGAAATCGCGTCGGATGTGTACGTGCATATCGGGGAAATCGCTGAGCCAAATCCCGAAAATAAGGGGGATGTGGCGAACCTTGGGGTGGTTGTGGGCCGCGATTCAGTCGCCGTGATTGATTCGGGCAGTACGCGGAAGGTGGGCGAATCGCTCTGGCGGGCGGCGCGTCAGGTCACGGATTTGCCCGTGCGCCACCTTATCCTGACCCACATGCATCCCGACCATGTTCTCGGCGCTTCGGTTTTTGCCGAAGCTGGTGCGCAAGTGGTTGGGCGAGAGGGTTTGGCCCGCGCTCTGGCAGACCGTCAGGACAGCTACATGCTTCGGATGGGCCAAGAGGTGGGGGCGGCACAGGTCGCAGGAACCGCGTCGCCCGAAATTGATCTAGAGATTGTAGACCGGATGGAACTTGACCTTGGGCGCCGGCGTCTGGTGCTACAGGCATGGCCTTTGGCACATACCCCGACCGATTTGACAGTGCACGTGCCGGATGCGCGCCAGCTGTTTGCGGGGGATTTGTTGTTCGATGACCATTGCCCGTCGCTGGATGGGTCAATCTCTGGCTGGCAAGCGGTGCTGAACGATCTGATCGCGATAGATGTGGATCACATGGTGCCCGGACACGGAGAGGTTCTGGATTGGCCGCCGGATAATTTGCCGCTGGATCGGTATCTGACAGCGTTAGAGGCCGAAACCCGCGCAGCTCTGGCCGCAGGCACGCGGCTGGATCAGGCCGCTACGACCGTTGCGCAAGAAGTGTCCAAGGAATGGCACCTGTGCGAGACCTTCACTCCGCGCAACGCGACCATCGCTTACACGCAGTTGGAGTGGGAATAAGCCCTACAGCGCTGCGTTCTGCAGTAGATTGGCCAGCGCAAACAAACGTTTTTCTAGCAGGACAGGGGATTCGCATAGGTAAGTGACGGATTGCTGGCGCTCGCGGTAGATGCGGTCGTCCCAGTCGAGCTGCTCTTCCAAGGCGTCTACGCGGTCATAGTCCGGCTCTGGCTGGTCCATCAGACGGTCCATTTCCGAGCGTGTTTCGTCAATCCGCTCGGCCAGCTTGATCTGTCCGGTCGAGACATTGCCGATCCCGTTGATAATGCGGGTGCGCCGCTTGCCGACGGTGTCAAAGACCTGCGTAAAGACCGCCTGCATCAAATCCCGTTCTGCACCATGAGTTTGGGCGAACGCGGTCACCATCTGACCTGCGGTCTCCATATCCACCCGCTGCAACGACAGGGCAGCGGCCAACGCCTTGACCGCGCTTTCCTGAGAGTCGGTTAGGGTAATCTCTGGTTTGGGATCGGGCCACATCAGACCGACCGACAAACGCTCGACCTTGCGCTGGATGCACGGCCAAGTCGGGTCGGAAAAGTCCGCAGCCAGAGCCTGATTTGTCGCAACTGACAAAGCCAGAGCCATAGAAAGATTACATAAAATCTTCATGTAGTACCCCCTCCGCGTTTGGACTATGTGCTACTTAAGGGTTGCATGTCTATGCAGACCTGACACCAACCATCGTATGCATTGAGTGAAATGCAAACTGCTCAGCATACTTGGATCAACCCGTGTGTACCGCGGAATACTAACTCAAATTCATGGAGACTATGGATGCGAACCCGTGCCGCCGTTGCCCTTGAGGCAGGCAAACCCCTCGAAATTATGGAAGTCGAACTCGAGGGCCCCAGAAAGGGAGAGGTTCTGGTCGAGATTAAAGCGACCGGCATTTGTCACACCGACGAATTCACCCGCTCGGGTGATGACCCCGAAGGTCTATTCCCCAGCATTCTCGGCCACGAGGGTGCCGGTGTGGTTCTGGAAGTCGGCGAAGGCGTCACCACGCTGAAGCCCGGCGACCATGTAATCCCGCTGTATACGCCAGAGTGCCGCGAATGCCCCAGCTGCCGTTCGGGCAAGACCAACCTGTGTACTGCGATCCGCAATACTCAGGGTCAGGGCCTGATGCCCGATGGCACCACCCGTTTCAAAATGCTGGATGGCACCCCGATCTATCACTACATGGGCTGCTCGACCTTTGCGAACCACACCGTCATGCCCGAGATCGCTCTGGCGAAGGTCCGCGAAGACGCGCCGTTCGAAAAGATCTGCTACATCGGCTGTGGCGTTACCACCGGCATCGGTGCCGTGATCAACACCGCGGGCGTCGAGATCGGCTCGACCGCAGCGGTTTTCGGTCTGGGTGGTATCGGTCTGAACGTGATCCAGGGCCTGCGCATGGCAGGTGCGGACATGATCATCGGTGTCGACCTGAACGACGACAAAGAGGAAATGGCCCGCAAGTTCGGCATGACCCACTTTGTGAACCCGTCCAAGATCGAAGGCTCGGTCGTGCAGGAAATCGTCAACCTGACCAAAAAGGGCGACGATGTCATCGGCGGTGTGGACTACTCGTTCGACGCAACCGGCAACGTCAAAGTCATGCGTGACGCGCTGGAATGCTCGCACCGTGGTTGGGGTGTGTCGGTTATCATCGGCGTTGCGCCGGCTGGTGCCGAAATCAGCACCCGTCCGTTCCAGCTGGTCACCGGCCGCGTCTGGAAAGGCACCGCATTCGGTGGCGCCAAGGGCCGCACCGACGTTCCCAAGTTCGTTGATTGGTACATGGACGGTAAAATCGAGATCGACCCCATGATCACGCACGAGCTGACCCTCGACGAGATCAACGAAGGCTTTGAACTGATGCACGCGGGCAAATCTATCCGCGCTGTCGTGAAGTTCTAAGGTTGGGGGACGAGATGGAGGTCGTATCGGAAAATAGAAGCTTCGGCGGCCGCCAGATCGTCGCGAAACATCCCTCTGACGCTTGCGGGTGCGACATGACCTTTGCGGTCTACTTGCCTCCGCAAGCCGAAGAAGGTCCAGTCCCGGTGCTTTGGTATCTATCGGGGCTGACCTGCACGCACGAAAACGCCATGAGCAAGGCTGGCCTGCAGGAACATGCTGCCCACCATGGTCTGGCAATCGTCTATCCCGATACCTCGCCGCGCGGCGACGAGATCGCGAATGATGAGGCCTATGATCTGGGGCAGGGCGCGGGCTTCTACGTGAACGCTGTCTGCGATCCGTGGAAAGCTAACTTTCAGATGTATGACTATGTCACAGATGAGCTTCGGGGACTGGTCGAGCGAACGTATCCGGTGACAGACCGTCACGGTATAACAGGGCATTCAATGGGCGGCCATGGTGCCCTGACGATCGCGATCCGCAATCCGGACCGCTACCATTCCTTGACGGCTTTTGCGCCGATCACGAACCCCACCTGCTCGGATTGGGGGCGCAAGCAACTGTCGGCCTATCTTGGCGACGACGAGACGTCTTGGACGAATTACGACGCCACGCTCCTGCTAGAGGAGCATGGTTGGAAGGGCGATATCCTGATTGATCAGGGGGCTTCGGACCAATTTCTGGACCTGCTCAAGCCCGAAAGCCTGTCAGCGGCCATGGCGCGCCGCCGTCAACCGGGCGAGTTCCGCATGCAGCGGGGCTATGACCATTCGTACTATTTCGTCAGCACGTTCGCTGGCGAGCATGTCGCATGGCATGCGGAACGGCTGATTTAAAGGAAGTTACTCATGTCCAAACGGGTTTTTGTCGCAGCACTTCTACTCTCGGTACCGGCCCATGGGGTTATGGCCGAAGGCGACCCCGCCAAAGGCGAGCCAGTCTTTAAGAAGTGTCAAGCTTGCCACGCCGTGGGGGAGGACGCCAAAGCGAAAACCGGACCCGTTTTGAATGGCATTGTCGGCAGCGAAGTCGCTGCTTCGGAGAGGTATTCCTACTCTCCGGCGATGCAGGAGTTTGCCGAGACCGGGGTGACCTGGACGGTAGAAGAACTGGACGCATTCCTCGCAAAACCGCGCGAGCATGTGTCGGGAACAAAGATGTCTTTTGCAGGTCTGCGCAAGGAGCAAGAGCGCGCAGACGTGATCGCATATTTGGGTACGTTTACCAAGTAACAGACCCATGGGGATCATAGGGCCCCATCACAAGAAGCTCGCGCCCAGAGGAGGGAGAGGTCGCTGGACGCAGGCACCAGTCGGGAGAGGTGTGCCCGATGACCAGAGGGCGGGGATGGCCCGTCAATCAGGGAGGAAAACATGAAAAGCCTTAAGTACTTAACATCAGTATTGGCGATTTGCTCGGCGACAGGCGCGCTGGCAAATGCCGATCTACAAAGCCAGATCGACAACCCCGCGCAGTGGGCGATCCAGACTGGCGACTACGAGAACCAGCGCTATTCGGAACTGGCTCAGATCAACGCGGACAACGTTGGCGACATGCAGGTTGCGTGGACCTTTTCGACCGGCGTTTTGCGTGGTCACGAGGGCTCGCCGCTGGTGGTGGGAGACGTGATGTACGTCCACACGCCATTCCCGAATACGGTCTACGCTCTGGACCTGACGCAGGAAGGTAAAATCATCTGGAAGTATGAGCCCAAGCAGGATCCGAACGTGATCCCTGTGATGTGCTGTGACACCGTAAACCGCGGCGTGGCCTATGCGGATGGTAAGATTTTCTTGCATCAGGCGGACACCACGGTCGTTGCGCTGGACGCGAACACGGGCGAAGCGCTGTGGTCGGTCAAGAACGGCGATCCCAGCAAGGGCGAGACCAACACCGCGACCGTCATGCCGGTCAAGGACAAGGTCATCGTTGGCATCTCGGGGGGTGAATTCGGTGTGCGCGGCTCTGTAACGGCCTACAACATGGAAGACGGCAGCCTCGCATGGCGCGCCTATTCGATGGGTCCGGACAGCGACATCCTATTTGATCCGGATACCACCACCCATCTTGGCCAGCCCGTTGGCGCGGACTCTGGCACCAACACATGGGAAGGCGATCAGTGGATGATCGGTGGCGGCACCACTTGGGGCTGGTATTCCTATGATGCCGAAGCTGATCTGATCTACTACGGCACCGGTAACCCGTCGACTTGGAACCCGGCGCAGCGTCCTGGTGATAACCGTTGGTCGATGACCATTATGGCACGCGACCCCGATGACGGCATGGCCAAGTGGGTCTACCAGATGACCCCCCATGACGAGTGGGATTATGACGGCATCAACGAAATGATCCTGACCGATCAAGAGATTGATGGCGCGATCCGTCCGCTGCTGACTCACTTTGACCGGAATGGTCTGGCCTACACACTGGACCGCGTCACCGGCGAGCTGATCCTTGCAGAGAAGTTCGATCCTGCCGTGAACTGGACCACGGGCGTCGATATGGACCCCAATTCGGAGACCTATGGGCGTCCCGCAGTGGTGGCCGCGTACTCGACAGAGCAGAACGGCGAAGACGTGAACTCGACCGGTATCTGTCCGGCGGCTCTGGGCTCCAAAGACCAGCAGCCCGCGTCCTACAGCCCCAAGACAGAGCTGTTCTACGTACCCACCAACCACGTCTGCATGGACTACGAACCTTTCCGCGTGAGCTATACCGCTGGTCAGCCCTATGTGGGCGCGACATTGGCCATGTACCCGGCACCGGACAGCCATGGCGGCATGGGTAACTTCATCGCGTGGGACAACATCGCAGGCGAGATCAAGTGGTCCATACCTGAGCAGTTCTCGGTCTGGTCGGGTGCTCTGGCTACCGCTGGCGACGTGGTGTTCTACGGCACGCTCGAAGGTTACCTGAAGGCCGTTTCGGCTGACACCGGCGAAGAACTGTACCGCTTCAAGACCCCCTCGGGCATCATCGGCAACGTGATGACCTATGAGCAGGCGGGCAAGCAGTACGTCGCGGTTCTGTCGGGGGTCGGCGGATGGGCTGGCATTGGCCTTGCGGCTGGTCTGACCAACCCGAACGACGGTCTGGGGGCTGTGGGCGGCTACTCGGCGCTCAGCGACTACACCGCTCTGGGTGGTCAGCTGACCGTGTTCACCCTGCCTGACTAAGCGATCTTTTTGATCCAAGGGAGCCGGCCGTTTGGCCGGCTCCGACCCCCGAAAACTTAAGGATAATATGATGATCCGACAGGGTTTTTCTCTGGTGGCACTGACCACCGGTCTGATGGTTGCGTCTGGTGTCTGGGCTGAATCTGGCTACACAATGGACGACCCGAACATCGCCGTCTCCTACGAGGAAGATGGCCGCTATTTCACCGAAGATGACGTTCCGACCTTTAACGTCACCGACGATGGCAAGGTTGACTGGCTGACCTTCTCGGGCTTTCGCCGCTATCACTCGGAATGCCACGTCTGCCACGGCCCCGATGGCGAGGGGTCGACCTACGCGCCCGCGCTGAAAAAATCCGCGCTGGACATGGATTACTACGACTTCCTCGACGTGGTGACGAACGGGCGGCAGCGGGTCGATGCTGCAGATAATTCGGTCATGCCTGCCTTTGGTACCAACCTGAACGTGATGTGCTATCTGGATGACATCTATGTCTACCTCAAAGCCCGCGGCATGGAAGCTGTGCCACGCGGTCGTCCCGGCAGCAAAGAAGCCAAATCCGATGCTATCCGCGAAGCTGAAAATGCCTGCATGGGAACGTAAATCTGCCCTCAAGGTTCTGGCCGTGGCGCTCTGCGGGCTCTTGCCCGTCAGCGGCGCCGCGCAGACCTCGGATCTGGTGTCGCACCATGCGTTCCGTGTGTGCGCAGATCCGGCCAACCTGCCGATGTCCGACGATCAGGGCAGGGGATATGAGAACCGACTGGCAGAGCTGTTTGCGTCAAAACTGGATTTACCTGTGGAGTACGAGTGGTATCCGATGGCCACGGGCTTCATCCGCAACACGCTCAAGGCGGCGAAGTGCGATGTGGTGATCGGGTATGCCCAGGGGCATGAGATGGTTCTCAACACGAACCATTACATGACCTCTGGGTTTGTTCTTGTCGCGCCTCGGGATAGCGACTTGTCCAGCGTCAGCGGGCTGTCTGATCCCGCGCTGCAGGGCAAACGGATCGGTATTGTGGCAGGCACTCCGCCCGCCACGCACATGGCGCGCTACGGCCTGATCGGCAAGGCCAAGCCCTATAACCTGACCGTGGACCGCCGCTACGAGAGCCCCGTGGTCAACATGCTCGAAGATCTCAAGGCCCAAGAAATTGACGCCGCCATTCTGTGGGGGCCGCTTGGCGGGCCGTTGGTGAAATCCGATTATCCTGGGATGACGGTCCTACCTCTTTTGGGGGAAACACTGCCGCCCAAGATGTTCTATCGCATCACCATGGGCGTCCGTCAGGGAGAGAAGGTCTGGCAGCGCAAGCTTAACTCGCTCATTCGTCGTCATCAGGATGAGATCAACGCCATTCTAATGGAGGCGGGTGTGCCCCTGCTGGATGCGCAGGGGCAGACCTTGCTGGAGCTCCCCCAGTGAGGTGGCTATGGGCGGCTCTAATGTCCGGCTTGCCCATGGTTCTCCTCGCGCAGGTGGCCGAGCCCGAGGGCTACCGTACCCAACAGTATCGGGCTGCAGTTCCGTCAGAGCTTTCTGGCGGGACTGTCATCACAACCCCAGAGGCCGAGGCGCTCTGGCGTGAGGGGCAGGCGTCTTTTGTCGATGTGCTGCCCCAAGCGCCCAAGCCTGCCAATCTGCCAGAAGGCACGATCTGGCGCGACAAACCCCGCCACTCTATCCCCGGCGCGATCTGGCTGCCAAATACTGGTTACGGCGCGTTGGCGGATGTGACGCTCGACTATTTCCTTTCGGGATTGGACGCCGCGAGCGGTGGGGACAAGGCGCATCCTCTGGTCTTCTTTTGCTTAGAAGAGTGCTGGATGTCTTACAACGCTGCGCGCCGTGCGCTGGAGTTCGGCTATAAGGATGTCAGCTGGTATCCCGATGGCACCGACGGCTGGACGTTCTTTGACCTGCCGACCGAGCAGATCAAACCCTTTCCCGAGGAGTAAGGGGATCAGGGTCGGATAAACCGCCCAAACGCCCGTGGCCCGTCCGCTGTCGGGTAGGTCGCAATGATGCTCTGGCTCTCTGGATCAATGACTTGGATGGTATTGTCGAACCAGTTTGCAATCACGATATCCCCGTCAGAGGTTGTATCGATCCCCTCTGGGTATTCGTTTGTGGCGATCTCGTTCAGCGGAGTCAGAGTTTGCAGGTCAAACAGGCTCAGCGTGTTGGCGTATTGGTTGGTCGCGAAGCCGACAGCGCCCGCAAAGGCGATCCCGTAGGGCCGCTCTCCCACCGGAATGGTCGCAATCACCGATCCAGCCTCTGGGTCAATGACGCTCACATCATTCGTGCCTACATTCCCAACGAACAACCGACCGTCTGCATGAAACCGTAGACCATAGGGGCGCACGCCGGTTTTGACACGGGCCACGACCTCGAGTGTGTCTGTGTCAAACAAAGAGACCTTATCCCCATCGCGGTCGGCACTGGCCAGAAGCCTGCCGTTCGCCGAGATATCCAACCCTGCAGGCGCGGCGCCGGTCTTCAGCGCGCCCAACACGCTCAAATCTTGGCCAGATAGCACCCAGATGCGGGCGTTGTACCAGTCGGACACAAAGAGCTGATCGTGCGCAGGATCATAGGCGATTCCCGTCGGCCCGCCGTCCAGCACGATCTCTGCCAGGACAGCGCCGGTTTCGGGGTGGTGACGCCGGACGGTCTTGGCCTCCGGCGCAACCGTATACACGGCTGTTTCCGACACAGCGATCCCCGCCGGTTGACCGGGTAGCGGCCAGCGCGCGATTTCGCGCCCTTCGTCCAGATCAAAGACACTCAGCGCCTCGCCGTTCTGACAGGTGATGTAGGCGATATCCCCAAGCGCGGGTAAGGCGGCGCATCCCAGCGCCGCCGCCAGTTCAAGAACCCGGCGCACCAAATTTCTCGACCAAGGCATCAAGACCTGCCTGATACACTCCGCTGACTGCGGCAATCGCGGCTTCGTCGTTCAACTCGGCAGGCGGATCGTTGTTCGGGTAACCACGATAGAAGGCCCCCTTCCACTCGATCTTGGAGCCACCGCCATCGCGGGGCGTCACCGTCAGATGGGATGAGTAGTTGGTGACAGGTAGGACCTCGACCTTCACGTCGGTGATCCGGTAGGAATAGCTCATCTTGGTGGCGTCGTACTTGTACAGGATCTCGTCGATCGTCGGACCGCCTTCTTCGCCAAGCACCAATTGGCGCGTGGCATCAATCTCGTTGCCGCCGTTCCCAGCGGTCGCATGTACCGCAGGGTGCCATCCCATGTCCTGAAAATTGCCGATCGCGGCCCAAACATCTGCGGGCTCTGCGGCGACTTCGGTCGTCAGTGTGACCTTCTGGCGCGTGGGCCCGTGGGCATAGGCCAACCCGGGCAGTGCAGCCAAGGCGACCGCGCCAAGGAATAAGCGTCGTTTCATTGGGATCCTCCCCTGTCTTCTGTGAAGAACGTTGTTTTCAGGATGTACCGCATGCCGCGCTGCCAGCTTTCGTCCGTGTTGTTCCGGATATCGACCACACGGCCTTTGACCATGGTGCCCGTCGCGGCATCGCGCATCTGTAAATTCATGCTCAGGATCAGGTTCGAGACCTTCTGAACCTCGCCGACCAGGGAATAGTCTGCCCCCAGCTTGGTCGCCATGCGCGTGTCGCAGCCATAGCACTTGGCGGGGTTCACGGTGGCGTCGATCTGCTCTTGCACAGGGGCTAGATCGACTAAGTCGTACCCGTTTTCGGTAAAGCGCTCGCGCACCATTGCCTCGAGCATGTCGATCCGCGCCATCTCTGCTGGGTCTTGGCCCAGTTCAGCAGTCTGCAAAGAGCTGTCCAGAAAGGTGATCCCGAAAAAAGCCACGCTCTCAGCGCTTTGGGCAGAAGAGCCAAAGCCGAGCAGGGTTGTCAGGATCAGTGCGGTGTTCCGTAGCATACCGCCATCGTCACGCGGGACGGGGGTTGCTGCCAATTGCTCCGAAAGTATCGGTAGCGAGCCGCGCCGCCGCTCTGACAAGCTGTTGGTATGCGTCGGTATTCAGTGACGTGAACGTGTACGGAGGTGGCATGCGCAGACAAACGGGAACATGGGCTGTGGCCTCTGCGATTCTGCTGGCCGGACTGGCACCCGCGGCGGCGGTCGAGGTGACCTCTGCTGTGTTGCGCGTGGACTATCAGACACTGCTGCCGATCTCGCGATATGACCTGAAGCCGGATGATTTGGGCTTTGCCGGTGCGGCGCTCGCTGACGAAGATAACAGCACCACGGGCCGCTTTCTGGGGCATAACTATGAAACCCGCACTCTGAGCGTTCCCCCCGAAGCTGCCGCCGAAGCCGCTGTTGAACTGGTCGCTGGCGGCGCGCCTTATGTGGTGGTCATCGCCAATGGGCCCGACATAGCGGCCATTGCGGATGCAGTGGCTGGGGCAGGTGGCATCGTTCTGAATGCGGGCGCCGCTGATAATAGCCTGCGCGGCGCCGAATGCCGTGAAAACCTGCTGCACATCGCGCCGTCCAATGACATGCGTGCGGATGCCGTGGCTCAATTTGCCATGTGGAAAAAGTGGCCGCGCTGGGTACTTGTCGAAGGCTCCAATCCCGCCGATCAGGAATTGGGACAGAGTTACGAACGTGCTGCCCGAAAGTTCGGCGCCAAAGTGGTCGAGACCCGCACATTCGAAGATACCGGCGGCACGCGCCGGACGGACTCGGGTCATGTCTTGGTACAGCGCCAATTGCCGACTTTTATGCAGGACTTGCCGCGCCACGATGTGGTCATGTCCGCCGACAACTCTGACTACTTTGCGGCGTATCTGCCCTATCATTTGTGGGATCCACGGCCCGTTATGGGGTCGGCTGGATTGCGCCCGGTGACCTTTCACCCCGCGCACGAGGCGTGGGGTGCGACCCAGTTCCATACTCGGTTCGAAGACCTAACGGGGCGCTATGTCCACGAAGAGGATTACGAGGTCTGGCTGGCCCTGCGCGTCATCGGAGAGGCAGTGACTCGAACCAGCAGCAACGATCCGGCGGTCCTGCGCGACTATATTCTATCGGATGACTTCGAACTGGCCGCGTTCAAGGGGCAGAAGGTCACCTTCCGCGATTGGAATGGTCAGATGCGCCAGCCGATCTTGCTGTTTGACGACCACATTACAGTCAGCGTCAGTCCGCAGGATGGTTTTCTACACCAGATATCCCCGCTCGACACCCTAGGGCAGGACCGTGCCGAAAGCGCCTGTGCCGCCTTTGATTAACCCTAGATGGAGACCTTAGTGAAACCTTTGCTTTTGACGACTGCCCTCGTGATGGCCGCTACCTCGGTCGCTGCCAACCGCGCCTTCGTGTCGAACGAGCGGGGGAATACAGTCACCGTGATCGACACAGAGACGTGGCAGGTCGAGACAGAATTTTTTGCTGGAAATCGCCCGCGCGGGATCACCGTCAGCCCTGATGGGACTTTGCTGTATGTCTGTGCCTCTGACGATGATCAGGTCAAAGTGTTCAGCACTGAAACCTTCGAGGAACTCTATAGCCTGCCATCTGGTCCAGATCCTGAGCTGTTCACTCTGCACCCGTCGGGCAATCCGCTGTATATCGCGAACGAGGACGACAATCTGGTGACTGTGACAGACACCGAAAGCCACACGGTTCTGGCGGAAATCCCTGTGGGGGTCGAACCCGAAGGCATGGCGATCTCTCCGGACACCAAGTTCGTAATTAACACCTCGGAAACCACGAACATGGCGCACTTCATCTCGACCGAGGATTACGAGATCAAACACAACATCCTCGTCGATCAGCGGCCGCGCTATGCCGAGTACACGCCGGACGGCAAGCGCCTGTTCGTGAGCTCAGAAATCGGGGGGACTGTATCGGTCATCGACATTGCAGACGACGGCACGCCGACCCTGAACAAGAAGATCGGGTTCGAAGTCGCTGGCGTGCTGCCGGAATGGCTTCAGCCTGTGGGGGTCAAAGTCACGTCGGACGGTAGTCGGATTTTTGTTGCTTTGGGGCCGGCGAACCGCGTGGCCGTCATCGACGGGGATACGCTCGAAGTGCTGGACTACATTCTGGTCGGGCAACGGGTGTGGCAGATGGCCTTTACGCCCGACGGCGCGCACTTGATGACCACGAACGGCAACTCCAACGACATCACCGTGATCGACGTGGCCAAGGAAAAGGCCATTCAGTCCATTCAGGTCGGCCAGCAGCCTTGGGGCGTGGTCGTCACACCGAACTAATTGGGGAGAGATTCATGAAAACTTGGATCGCGGCAGGCGCGTTGGCGCTGATCGCGGGTGGTGCAGCCGCCCATGACTATGGGTTCGCGGGGGTGCTGTCTGCGAACAACAAAGGTGAGATGCCCGAGATTACGCTGTCCGTCGGCAAACCCATCGCAGAGGGGCCGATCACGCTGAAGTCTGGAATGATGTACGAGCTGGAGATCGAGTCAGACGGCAGCGGGGAACTGGCGCTCGAAGGGCCTGGTTTCTTTCGTGCGATCTGGGTGAATGAGGTCGTCGTCAATGGGCTGGAAATGCGCCCCTTCGGCATGGAAAGCGTCGAGTTCGACGAAGCCGGCGAGATGGAGATTGAATTTCTGGCGATCAAACCGGGCGCGTATTTCCTGCGTATTCCGGGATCCAAGGGCGAAAGCCAGCGGGTCGAGATCACCATTCAGTAAGCAAGCACGCAACCAGCCCCTCCTCTGACAGGGCTGCGTGCTGGCGGATTAGATGGCTTGGGAGTCCAGATTCACCATCTTGCACTTCCAGCCTTGGACCGAAAATTTGGGGTGCTCGACCTGCCATTTGGCCAACTCAGGTTGTGCACCCATCATGCAAGCCATGGGGGTCACGTCGACAAAGGTCAGGCTCTTTTGCTCACAGACGTCAGGGGCTGTGGCAAGACAAGCCGTGAAGAGAAGTTCGATCATAAAGACATCCTTTCAGTCAGAGGGGATGCCCAAGCGTAATGCCGCAATGCAGCATTCACGTCAGGGTACTGGTTAAAAGACCATCACCTTTTGCATAATTTTGCGATTTTGCACAATATGTAGGCGCTATTTGCCGCAGGTCACGGAAAAAGCGTACTCTGTCCCGCAGGTTAATGGGCGCGGTGGCCCTTGATCTCGCCTGTGGTCAGCACCGGAGAGGCGTCAATATCGTCTGCATTCAGCATCGCTGCGACTCGCTCCAGCGATGCGAGGAGCTGCGCTTGCTCCCAATCTTTCAACTTTTCAAACGCCTGAACGTAGCGCTGCTGCAGCGCGTCGGGCGCAGTCTGGACCGCCATCTGGCCGCTCTCGGTCAGGATGATGTTCGTCTGGCGGCGGTCGGTTTCAGAGCGTACGCGCACCGCATAGTTCCGCGCGACCAACCTATCCACAAGCGTAGTCACCGTGGCCTGCGACACGCCCATCTGAACAGCCAACTCTTTGGGGGTGGCGCTGCCATCCCGTGCTGCTGTGATCTGCAACACCCGCAGTTGAGCAGGGGTCAGGCCAGCCGACTGCGCAAGGCTGCGCGAATAGAGTTCCGTCGCACGCAGAATACGGCGCAGGGCGATCAGGCTTTGGTCGGTTCGGTCACGGTGTTGTTCAGACATAATCCTTTATCGCACAAAACTGAAAATGCTTCAATTGGCTAAGTATCTCGCCTGTGATCTTCGATTGTCGAAGGGAAATAATTTAGCCGCTTGGTGTAAAAATCAAGAAAAACATCAAGAAAACAAGGGCATTTAGGGGATGTGAGAAAAACAACTTAGGTGGTTGAAATATTTTCAGCTTCTATTACTTTGACAGCCAAAGGAAACAACCCGAGAGGCCAACATGCCAGAGTTGCAAGTACAGACCGAAACGACTCCGATGCGAGTCATGCAGCCGATCCTGCGCAAGCCGGATGCGACTGATGGCAAGAACGTCTGGGAGCTCGTCCGGAGCTGTCGCCCTCTGGATGAAAACTCGATCTACGCTAACATCATTCAGGCTGACCATTTCCGCGATACTTGCGTTCTGGCCGAGCTGAATGGCGAAGTCGTTGGCTGGATCTCGGGCCACATGATCCCGAACTCGAATGCGTTCTTTGTCTGGCAGGTTGCTGTCAGCGCCAAAGCGCGCGGTCTGGGTTTGGGCAAGAAAATGCTGCGTGAATTGCTGTCGCGAGATGCGACCGCAGAGGCGCGTGAGTTAAAAACCACGATCACGCAAAGCAACGAAGCTTCGTGGGGGCTGTTCCGCAGCATTGCCCGCGACGTCGGCGGGGATCTGACCGATCAGCCGCACTTTACAGAAGACGAGCACTTTCAAGGCGAGTGTGCCACCGAACACATGGTGACCATCACTCTGCCGCGCGCTCAGGCTTCTGTTGCACGCGCCGCTTGAACTCTCCCCTCTTTTACGACTGACCAAAGGATTTTCCCCATGCCCAAAGACATGGCTACTGAACGTACGATCTATGAACGCCGCGAAAGCGGGGCGCGTTCCTACTGCCGCGCCTTTCCTGCTTCGTTCACCGAGGCACGTGGCTCCGAAATCTTTACCGCTGACGGCAACCGCTACATCGACTTTTTGGCGGGCTGCTCTTCGCTGAATTACGGCCACAACGACGCCGATATGAAAGCCGCCCTGATCGAGCATATTGCTGGTGACGGCATCGCGCACGGTCTGGACCTGCACACCGATGCAAAAGGCGCGTTCCTGACCGCGTTCAACGACCACATCCTTGCGCCCCGCAAGATGGATCACCGCGTGATGTTCACCGGCCCGACCGGCGCAAACGCTGTTGAAGCGGCAATGAAAGTTGCGCGCAAAGTAACTGGTCGCACCAACATCATCTCGTTCACCAACGGCTTCCACGGCGTGACCATGGGCGCGCTTGCAGCAACCGGCAATGGCTACCACCGTGGCGGCGCTGGTATGGACAAGGCTGGCGTGACTCGCTTCCCCTTTGACGGCTACGCCGAAGGTGTGGACAGCGCCGCGCTCTTGGACCAGATGCTAAGCGACCCGTCGGGTGGCATCGACGCCCCCGCTGCGATCATGTTCGAAACTGTCCAAGGCGAAGGCGGTCTGAACCCGGCATCGGCGGACTGGGTTCGCAAGATGCAAGCGATCGCTCACAAGCATGGCGCATTGCTGATCATCGACGACATTCAGGCAGGCTGTGGCCGTACTGGCACTTTCTTCTCGTTTGATGAGATGGGCGTGCAGCCGGACATCGTGACCATGGCGAAATCGGTTTCGGGCTTTGGCCTTCCGATGGCGCTGATGCTGGTCCGCCCGCAGCACGACATCTTTGGCCCCGCCGAACACAACGGCACATTCCGTGGCAACACCCACGCCTTCGTCACCGCCCGTGTCGCGATTGAAAAGTTCTGGGCCGACGACGCGTTCCAGACCGAGTTGGCCGAGAAGGCTGCTCTGATGACCGAAAAACTGCAGCGCATCGCGGACCTCGTTCCCGGCGCCTACCTGAAGGGACGCGGCCTGATGCAGGGCGTTGATGTAGGCTCGGGTGATCTGGCCTCGGACATCTGTGGCCGCGCCTACGAGAACGGTCTGATCGTCGAGACCTCGGGTCCGAATGACGAAGTGGTCAAGATCCTCGCGCCTCTGACGACCTCGAAAGAGCTGTTCGAAGAAGGCTTCGCGATCCTCGAGAAAGCGGCTCGCGACGTGCTGAACAACGCAAAGCTGGCAGCGGAGTAAGAGTAATGATTGTACGCGATTTTAACGAATTGAAGAACACCGACCGCCACGTTGCTGACGCGCAGTGGACGTCGACCCGTATGCTTCTGGCGGATGATGGAATGGGCTTCTCGTTCCACATCACCATTCTTGAGGCGGGCTCGGAACACACGTTCCACTACAAGCACCACTTCGAGAGCGTGTACTGCATGGCGGGCAAGGGCTCGATCACCGATATCGCCACAGGCGAGACCCACGAGATCAAGCCTGGTGTCATGTACGCCCTGAACCTGCACGACAAGCATATCCTGCGCGCCGAAGAAGAGCTGCACATGGCTTGCTGTTTTAACCCGCCCGTGACCGGCAAAGAGGTACACCGCGAAGACGGCTCTTATGCCCCTGCCGAAGAGTTGGCGTAACAGCAGACAAGGATCTGATGACCTATACTGTCGAAAAAATCGGCGGGACCTCGATGTCTCGCGTGAACGAGTTGACCGAAACGCTGTTCATCCCGAACGGCGTCTCGGACGACATTTATGGCCGCATCTTCGTTGTCTCGGCGTTTGGTGGTATCACCAACTTGCTGCTCGAGCATAAGAAAACCGGTGAATCGGGTGTCTACGCCCGCTTTGCCGATGCGGATAACGATCACGGCTGGCATGATGCCCTGAGCCGCGTCGCAACCGAAATGCAGAAGGCACATGCAGGCGTTCTAGATCACTCGGCAGACATTGCTCAGGCAGATGCCTTTGTGTCAGAGCGTATCGCTGGCGCCCGTAACTGTCTGACGGACTTGCAGCGTCTGTGCAGCTACGGCCATTTCCGCTTGTCAGAACACATGCTGCACATCCGCGAACTGCTGTCCGGTTTGGGCGAAGCGCATTCGGCCTTCGTCACCAGCCTGATGTTGCAACGTCGCGGCGTGAGCGCCCGTTTCGTAGATCTGTCCGGCTGGCGGGATCAGGGCGAAGTCTCGCTCGACGAACGCATCATGACCGCGATGAAAGACGTCGATCCTGCGACCGAGATGCCGATTGTGACCGGTTATGCTCAGTGTGCCGAAGGCTTGATGCAGGAATTCGACCGTGGCTATTCCGAAGTGACGTTCTCGCGTATGGCTGCGCTGCTGCATGCCCGCGAAGCGATCATCCACAAGGAATTCCATCTGTCTTCCGCCGATCCAAAGCTCGTTGGGGCAGGGGTGGCGCGCAAGTTGGGTCATACCAACTACGATGTGGCGGACCAGATGTCGAACATGGGGATGGAGGCGATCCACCCCAAGGCCGCGAAAACACTGCGCCAAGCTGATGTTCCGCTGCGCGTGGTGAATTGCTTTGACCCTGCCGATCCGGGCACCCTGATCGACGACCGTCCTGCAGAAAACGCAGCGGTCGAGATGATCACGGGTTTGGATATCGTGGCACTTGAGGTGTTTGAACAGGACATGGTCGGGGTCAAAGGGTATGACGCCACCATTCTCGATGTGCTGACCCGTCACGGTGTCCGCATCGTGTCCAAGACCTCGAACGCGAACACGATCACGCATTATTTGGATGCCTCGCTGAAAACGATGCGCCGCGTAGAACGTGATCTGGCAGAGCGCTACCCGGGTGCCGAAGTCTCGGCCCGTCCGCTGTCCATGGCCTCGATCATTGGGCGTGACCTGCGCGGACTGTCGGTCCTGACCAAAGGTCTGCAAGCTTTGGCAAATTCCGGGATGGCTTGCCTTGGCGCGTCGCAAGGCCCGCGCAACGTTGACGTCCAGTTTATTCTGGAACGCGACGATCTGCAGCCCGCCATCAAGGCGCTGCACAAACAGCTGATCGAAGGCGTGACGCCGACCCTGAAGCAGGTCGCCTAACAAAACGCCAAGCCCAACAGAGACATCAGGGGCCGCCGCGCGCGGCCCCTTTTGCGTGTTCAAAGGCGCAGCTGTTCATATTATGCATTGAAAATAGGCATTTCGGGGCTGCACGTCTGTCCAATTCCTGTTTATGCGCTTGCGATATTGCGCATGCAGAAATTTCGGTCTATCCCGAAATCAAGCGGGCGGCGTATCGCCCGACACCTTGGTCGCAACGGCGCGACTTTTTCCGATCTTAACCCGTCACGGGTTGCAGCAATGACGCTGTTTCTGGCCTCGCATCCCGAGGTCTTCGGAAACTCCTGAACTGATCCATGTTCCCATTGCTTCGGCTTGATCGCAGTCCTTTGGACGCTCGGGCCACACGAACCGGAGAGTCTTATGACCAAGGCACGTCTTGTTATTGTTGGAAACGGAATGGCCCCTGGCCGGATGCTCGAACACCTGTTCGATCTGGCGGGCGATGCGTTCGACGTCACGATTTTCAACGCCGAACCCCGAGTAAACTACGACCGCATCATGCTGTCGCCCGTTCTGTCCGGCGAGAAGTCCTATGAGGACATCATTATCCACGGCGACGGCTGGTACGAAGAGCACGGCATCACGCTGCACCGCGGCGAAAAGGTCGTGAAAATCGACCGCGTGGGCAAGACTGTGACTTCCGAAGGCGGGATCGTCGCGCCCTATGACAAGCTGGTGCTGGCGACGGGCTCGAACCCCTTTATCATTCCTGTCCCGGGTCATCAGCTGGACGGTGTTCTGGCCTACCGTGATCTCGATGACGTGGATGGCATGCTGAAGGCTGTCGAGCAGGGAGGCCGTGCGGTGGTCATCGGCGGCGGTCTCTTGGGTCTCGAGGCGGCGGCTGGCCTCAAGATGCGCGGCATGGACGTGACTGTTCTGCACCTGATGCCCACCCTGATGGAGCGTCAGCTGGACCCTGCCGCAGGCTACCTGCTGCAAAAAGAGCTCGAAGGGCGCGGGATCGAGGTGCGCTGCGGCGCCAACACCAAAGCGATCCATGGCGACGGCAAGGTCGAGCAGGTCGAGCTGGAAGACGGTACGATCATCGACGCAACGCTGGTAGTGATGGCCGTGGGCATCCGCCCGAATGTGGAGCTGGCCAAAGAGTCCGGTCTCGATGTGAACCGCGGGATTGTGACCGATAGCGCCATGTGCACCTCGGACCCGGACATCTACTCGGTCGGTGAATGTGCCGAAGTGGGCGGCCGCGTCTACGGTCTGGTGGCACCGCTGTATCAGATGGCCAAGTCGGCCGCGCACCACCTGTGCAAGCTGGAAGACAACGATTTTGTCCACGCAGAGACCCCGACCAAGCTGAAGGTCACCGGCGTAAACCTCTATTCCGTTGGCGAATTCGGCGATGGTCCCGATCTGGAAGACGTCGTTCTGCGCGATGCGAACCGTGGCACCTATCGCCGTGTGATCATGCGCGGCAATCAGGTCGTTGGTGCGGTTCTGTATGGCGATGTCACCGATGGCATGTGGTACAACGAGATGCTGAAATCCGGTCAGGACATCAGCGAAATCCGCGATACCCTGATCTTTGGTCAAGCGCATCAGGGCGGCGCTGCGGCAGACCCGCTGGCGGCTGTGGCCAATCTGGCAGACGACGCGGAAATCTGTGGCTGTAACGGCATCTGCAAAGGCCAGATCGTCAAAACCATTCAGGACAAGGGCTTGACCTCGCTCGCCGAAGTGCGCGCCCACACCAAAGCCTCGGCCTCTTGCGGGACCTGCACCGGTCTGGTCGAGAGCGTGATGGCAATTACCCTCGGCGACGGCTACGCCAAGAAGGTCGAAGGCATGTGCGGCTGTACCGATCTGGGTC
The DNA here is from genome assembly GCF_900115865.1 of Donghicola eburneus. Taxonomy (GTDB): domain Bacteria; phylum Pseudomonadota; class Alphaproteobacteria; order Rhodobacterales; family Rhodobacteraceae; genus Donghicola; species Donghicola eburneus. The sequence continues at coordinate 328,808 of NZ_FOXY01000001.1, forward strand.
ACGGCGACGTGCGCCGCCTGATCAAAGCCAAGGGCTTGAAATCGATCCCCGCGATCATGCAGGAGCTGGAGTGGAAAACCTCTGGCGGCTGCGCGAAGTGCCGTCCGGCGCTCAACTACTACCTCTTGGCCGATTGGCCCGGCGAGTACAAAGACGATCAGCAGTCGCGCTTTATCAATGAGCGTGTCCACGCAAACATCCAGAAAGACGGCACCTATTCTGTGGTGCCTCGGATGTGGGGCGGCATGACGACCTCAGACGAATTGCGGGCCATCGCGGATGTGGTCGACAAGTTCAAAATCCCAGATGTCAAAGTCACCGGCGGCCAGCGCATCGACCTTTTGGGCGTCAAGAAAGAGGATCTGCCTGCCGTTTGGGCCGACCTGAACGCTGCTGGCATGGTCTCGGGCCACGCTTACGCCAAGGGTCTGCGCACGGTCAAAACCTGTGTGGGCAGCACGTGGTGCCGCTTTGGCACGCAGGATTCCACCGGCCTCGGCATCAAGCTCGAGAAATTCATGTGGGGTTCTTGGACGCCCGCCAAGGTCAAGCTCGCTGTCACCGGATGTCCCCGCAACTGCGCCGAAGCGACCTGCAAGGACATCGGCGTGATCTGCGTCGATAGCGGCTACGAGATTGTCTATGGCGGCGCGGCCGGCCTGCACATCCAGGGCACGACCAAGCTTGGCACCGTGAAGACCGAAGAAGAGGTCATGGAGATCGCAGGCGCGATGACCCAGATGTACCGCGAGCAGGGCTTCTACCTGGAGCGCATCTACAAGTGGGCGGACCGCGTGGGCTACGACACGGTCAAAGCCGCGATCTTTGACGATCTGGACAGCCGCCGCGCCTATAACGAGCGCTTCATCTACAGCCAGAAGTTCAGCCAGACCGACCCGTGGTCCGAGCGGGTGTCCGGCGTGGACAAGCACGAGTTCAACCCCTTGGCCGTGTTCGGCGAAGAAGCGATGGAGCCCGCAGAATGAACGCCCCTGTCACCGAAAGCCAGCTGGACTGGCGCCTGATCGGCACCATCGACGACGTGCCGCTCCAAGGCTCGCGCTGCGTGAAAAACGGCGAGACGACCATCGCGATCTTCCGCACCGCCAAGGACGAAATCTTCGCCCTCGAGGACAAATGCCCCCACAAAAACGGGCCTTTGTCGCAGGGTATCGTCCATGACGGTTGCGTGACGTGTCCGCTCCACAATTGGGTGATTTCGCTTGAGAGCGGTATGGCCCAAGGCGCGGACAGTGGCCAAACGGCCTCTTATCCCGTGCGCGTCGAGGGGCGCGAGATCTATTTGAGTTTGTCGCCAAAGGTATGAGTTTTGCGGCGGAGGGGCCGCAACATTGTTCCACAAAAACAAGAACAAGGGACGAGTGAGGTGACATGGCGATCCTGCCCCGAGGGGCGGGGTCGTCTCTTTTTGTCGCGCCGTTTGATCGGCTCAATGGGAAAAAGGGTACTCGTTACAGGCGATTCCACGGGCTTTTTGAGTGTCGAGGTCTGGCAAACTTCCCGCGATTTCACCGACACGTTGGGTGGCGTACCCATAGACCGGCAACGTTTCAGAGATGCGACAAAGCTAACGATCCAAACAAATTAAATGCCACCGAGCGCAGACCATTATCGGATAGCGTTTTTGCGCGGTTCGGCTAGTCTTGCGATATGGACAGTGAAACCGAACGCCCCACGCTCCGCCTGAGAATTGTGTTTGGCCAAGATGCGATGCTTGGACCGGGCAAAGCAGAATTGCTTGAGCGGATTGATCGCACGGGCTCTATCTCTGCGGCCGGTCGCGAGATGGGGATGAGTTACAAGAGGGCCTGGCTGCTTGTGGGGACGATGAACACGATGTTTCGCGAACCTGTCGTGCATAGCGCGCGAGGGGGCAGCAACGGGGGCGGGGCGACATTGACGCCTCTGGGGGCCGAGGTGCTGCGGCTCTATCGCGCTGTGGAAACGACCGCGAGCGCGGCCGGGGCCGAAGATATTAACCGGCTGCACGGCTTGCTCGCGGATATGGCCACTGGAAAATAACGGTTGACGGGCTCTTGTTTGGATGGCGTTATTTCCGGCGGGGAATATTGAAGGGAGTGCGCCTTGGGGCTGACACGTAGAGAATTCGGAATGCTTGGGCTGGCAGCTGCGGCTTTTGGCCAGACGGCCGACGCCTCTGACATGCCGGTCATTGCCGTCGCGTCCGATCTGTCCTTTGCGATCGCTGAACTGCAAGAGCATTTCACCCAGAAGACGGGTCATGGGTTGCGCATCACTTTGGGCGCGACGGGCAACTTCGCGCGGCAGATCAGGGCAGGGGCACCGTATCAGATGTTCATGGCGGCGGACGAAACCTTTGTGAAGGATTTGGCCGCTGACGGTCTGACGCGTGACGCTGGCACGCTGTATGCCGAAGGCAGGGTATCGCTCATCGCGCCGTCAGGCTCTGTTCTAAAGCCGGACGGAACCCTGAACGATCTGCGGAGCGCGTTAGAGGGCGGCCGCGTAACCCGTTTTGCCATCGCGAACCCAGAGCATGCCCCTTATGGTCAGCGCGCGAAAGAAGCCCTGCAGCACGCCGGCCTATGGGAGGCGATCCAGCCGCACTTGATCCTTGGCGAGAATGTAGCTCAAGCCGCGCAGTTTGCGATGTCCGGCAATGCTGATGGGGGATTGATTGCGCATTCGTTGGCTTTGGCGCCTGAACTGAAGGCGCGGGGGCAATCCGATCTGATCGCGGCAGACTGGCACAATCCGTTGCTGCAACGCATGGTGCTTTTGCCCTCGGCGGGTCCCGAAGCCGAAGCATTTTATGCCTACGTCCAGTCCTCAGAGGCCAAAGAGATCCTCGCGACCTATGGCTTCTCCCTGCCGCAGGGGGACTGATGGACTGGACGGCGCTCTTGTTGTCTCTGCGTCTGGCGGGGTGGACGGTTGTCCTGCTGCTGCCCGTCACCGTGATCATGGGGCGGGTGCTGGCCTATCAAAGCTTTCGCGGCAAAGGATTGTTCGAGACGCTCGTGATGCTGCCGCTGGTCCTGCCGCCCACGGTGTTCGGCTATTACCTTTTGGTGGTGCTGGGGCGCGGTGCCCCGATTGGGGATTTCTGGCAGCAGACGTTTGGTCAGCCCTTGGTCTTCAGTTTCGAAGGGCTCGTGCTGGCCTCGGTCATCTTTAATCTGCCGTTTGCGATCCAGCCCGCGCAGCGCGGGTTCGAAGCTGTCCCGCAAGATATTCGCGAGGCGGCAGCCTGTTGTGGTATGTCGCCGTGGCGCAGTCTGTTGCAGGTCGAGTTGCCCTTGGCTTGGCCAGGCTTGATGACTGCGATGGTCCTGACGTTTGCGCATACCCTTGGGGAGTTCGGGATTGTGCTGATGGTAGGTGGGTCCATTCCGGGCGAGACGCGCACCATCGCGATCGCGATCTATGACCGTGTGCAGGCCTTTGACTATGACGGCGCGGCGGTCATGTCGGCGGTGCTTGTGGGGATTTCTCTGTTCACCATTGGGATCACCTACTTGCTTTCTGCACGCGTGGGGCGGCGCTTGTCATGAGCCTGAGCTTTTCGGCAAAAGCCATCGCGCCCATCCCGATTGATCTGGCTTTCGAGGCCAAGGAGGGCGAGGTTCTGGCGCTGGTTGGCCATTCTGGGTCGGGCAAGACCACCATTCTGCGTACAATTGCCGGGCTTTGGGCCCCGCAGAACGCCGAGGTTCAGTGCAGCGGGGCAACGTGGCTTCGCACTGCGTCAGGGGTTGATGTTCCGGCCCATCGTCGGCGTGTCGGGGTGGTTTTCCAGAATTACGCACTGTTTCCCCATATGACGGCCAAGCAGAATGTGATGTCCGCGATGCCGTCCACTGTCCGTGACAAATCGAGCGCCGCATTGGATTGGCTGGCGCGGGTGAACCTGCCGGATATGGCGGAGCGCAAACCAGCCGAGCTGTCAGGCGGGCAGCAACAGCGCGTGGCCTTGGCGCGGGCCTTGGCGCGTGCGCCGGATGTCCTGCTTTTGGATGAACCTTTCTCTGCAGTAGACCGCGTTACGCGGGAACGGCTGCATGCAGAGCTGATCGCGCTGCGCTCTGATCTATCGATGCCTGTCATTCTGGTCACCCATGATATGGCCGAGGCCCAAGCGCTGGCCGACCAAATGGTTGTGATTGATCAGGGACGGGTGATCCGCCAAGGCCCCACAGCCGAGGTTATGTCTGATCCAGCGGCGCTGCGCGCGATGGGGCTGCGGGATCTGGCATCCTTGTTGACGGCGCGTGTCTCTGCGCACGACGACGATGGTCTGACACAGTTGGAAACGGCGACGGGCCCCATTTGGCTGCCGCGCGTCAAAGCAGAGGTCGGAACGACCCTGCGTGTCCGCGTTCTGGCGCACGAAGTCATCCTGTCCCGCGCTCGCCCCGAGGGGCTGTCGGCGCAGAACATCCTGCCCGCGGTCGTGGATCGCATTGTTTCTGGCGAAGGGCCCGGCGTGATCGTGCACCTTGCGATTGGCGGGGACGAGGTTCTGGCGCGGATCACCAGACGCGCCGCGCGAGATCTGGAGCTGGCTGTCGGCCAGCCCTGTCACATGGTTCTGAAATCCATGTCGGTCGCCCGAGACCACGTGCGCGGGTAACGCCCGCCCTCAGACGTTCCCTTCGGTTTCGATATGGATCACCGTCCCGCAATGCTTGCAGTGGACCGCATCCGCGTCGTGCAGCACCAGCCCGCACACATCGCATTCCTGGCGCACTTTGGACGGACGGAACAGCACTTGGAGCAGGCGCAAGAACAGCGTCACACCAAAGATCATAACCAAAACCGACAAGAGCCGCCCCCATGGCCCGCCGAGCGTGATGTCCCCAAATCCGGTCGTGGTCAGGGTCGTGACCGTGAAATATAGCGCGTCAACGTAATTTCGGATCTCTGGATTGATGCCGTACTGGGTGGCATAGATCAGGCCCGTCATGATGAACAGGAATACACCCAAGTTCATTGACGATAGAATGATATCCTCGTTCTTGCGGAAATAGCCAAAGTCCTGACGCAGCCGCGCCAACGTCTGATAGGTGTGCAGCAGTCGCAGTGTACGCAGCACGCGCAAGAACCCAAGGCCTTCGCCCGCGATGGGTGCCAGAAAGGACACGACCGACACGATGTCAGCCCATGTAGACAAGCGCGTCAGGTAGCGGCTTTTTTGACGTTCGATCCACAAGCGCACGATAAAATCAGCAAGGATCAGGATGCCAAAGACCACATCGATCGCCTCGATGAGCGGGGTGTGGGTAAAGAAAGACGTGACCACCACGAACCCGATCGTCACCAGATCAAAGATCAACAGAATATAGCGAAAGGTGTGCGCGGCGTGGCTGTCGCCTTCGTACAAGGCGCGGATGCGGTCCAACACGAGTCTGCCTCTTGGGTTGTTTGCCAAAGAGTTGCACATGGTCAGGCCAAGAGCCAGAGGGCCAGATCACGCGGCCCGCACCCTGATACGGATGCGGGCCGGTTTTGGTCAGAGTTGCGCCAGCATGTCGGCGGCAGGCGTGTAGGGTAGGTTCTGCGCCACCGCGACGGGTTCGCAGGTCACAACCCCTTTGGCGACGTTCAGGCCGTTCAGCAGGTGGGGGTCACGGCGCAACGCTTCGGCCACACCTAGATCCGCCAGTTGTAGCAGGTGGGGCAGGGTGGCGTTGTTAAGCGCATAGGTCGAGGTGCGGGCCACGGCGCCGGGCATGTTGGCAACGCAGTAGTGCACGATGCCTTCCTCGATATAGATCGGATCGGCATGTGTGGTTGCGCGCGAAGTTTCGAAGCAGCCGCCTTGGTCGATCGCCACGTCCACAAGAACCGCGCCGGGCTGCATGGTTTTCAGCATCTCTCGAGTGACCAGCTTGGGGGCCGCTGCGCCGGGGATCAGGACCGCTCCGACAACGACATCCGCATCCTTGATGGCGGCTTCGAGCAGGCTTTGGCTCGAATACACTGTCTTGACCGCGCCGCCGAACTGCTGGTCGATGCTCTCGAGCACGTCATTCGACCGGTCCAGAATGGTAACATCCGCGCCAAGGCCAACTGCCATCTGCGCTGCATTTCGGCCAACGACACCGCCGCCGATGATCACAATCTTGCCCGGTGCTACACCCGGCACACCGCCAAGCAGAACGCCGCGACCGCCCTTGGCCTTTTCCAGCGCCGCAGCGCCGGCCTGCACGGACATCCGGCCAGCAACCTGTGACATCGGCTTGAGCAAGGGCAAGCCGCCGCGCGCAGAGGTGACCGTTTCATAGGCGATGCAGGTCGCACCAGAGTCGATCAGGTCATTGGTCTGGGGTGCGTCAGGGGCAAGGTGCAGGTAAGTGTAGAGCGTCTGGTCCGCGCGCAGGCGTTTGCGCTCAGCCTCTTGGGGCTCTTTGACTTTGACGATGATGTCAGCAGTCTCGAAAACCTCGTCCACGCTCGCAATGGTCGCGCCTGCGGCGATGTAAGCGTCATCGCTGGCGCCGATGCCGTCGCCTGCGCCAGTTTCCATGGTCACACTATGTCCGTGTGCCACAAGCTCGGCCGCGCTTTCGGGCGTCAAGCCGACGCGGTATTCGTGGTTCTTGATTTCTTTGGGGCAACCGATACGCATTGTATTCTCCTGAATTCGCGTTGCCGTAATCATGCGCTTGGTTGCCGCGTATGAGTTTCGAATGTTGGTCTGATTGGCGCGTTTTTGCGAAGAAGTTTGCGTATTTAACGCTCAGTGTCGAAGAATATTGCGTAGATTTGTTGCTGCGCCGCAGTATGGCCCGCTCGTGGATTCGCCGATTGCCGCTCTGTGTGCCTTCTGGCACATTTCACGCATGACGAGCGCTCATCCCATCCCCTCCTTTAACCTGTTCGGGGAAACCACCGTGTTTCCGGACGTGGTGCATTGCGAGCAATATTTTGATCGTGCCGCCCAACATGATTGGGCGATTTCAGCGCACCGGCATGACCAGATGGCGCAGTTGTTTGTGATGGACGAAGGGAGCGCCGAAGTCTCGTTGGATGGTGCAACGCGGCACCTGAACACAGGCTGGTATCTTTTTGTTCCGCCCCACGTGGTACACGGGTTTAACTTTACCCGTGGGTCCCAAGGTGTGGTGATCTCTTTTCCAACCAGTGTGTTTCTGGGTTTGGCAGGCGAGGGCGGCCAAATCACGAGCGCGCTGTCGCGGCCCTTCTTGGGGCAGGTCACGCCAGAGATTGGCAACCTGTGTTCCGTGCTCTCGACCTTGTTTGCGGGGCGCGGGGCATTCAGAGCGCAGAGCCTTGTATCCTCGGCGCAGGCGATTCTATCGTTGGTGGCCGAGGCCAGTCCGGTGGAACTGGGGGATGGTGCGGATGACCGGCTCAAGCGGCTCGATGCCCTGATTGCCGCGCACATGTCCGAGGGATGGAGTGCCCGAGATTACGCCGACGCGCTGTCAATCACGACTGGCCATCTGAGTCGGCTGTGCCGCAACGCCACAGGGCAGGGTGCGGCAGTGTATATCGAGGCCGCGATGATGGCAGAGGCCCGCAGGCTGCTGGCCTTCACGCGATTGCAGGTGTCCGAAGTGGGATACAGACTTGGGTTTTCAGACCCCTCCTACTTCTCGAAACGGTTCAAAGCCAAAGAGGGTCTGACCCCGCTCGCTTACAAAGCTCGCTTCGCGCCAGAGGTGTGATCCGCGCACCTGTTTGCCCTCAGGAAGTTGCAATCAGTGCGTGTTTTGTGGCTGCTTTTTCAGTCACTTGTTCGCTTTTTCGCGATGGGCTGATCTGCGGACGCCTATCCTCTTATGCTTGATCGGCATGCACGAAAACTACCAGTCTGCGCTCAGTTCCTCTATTTTCAATGTATGTTTTCTCGGCCACCCTCTGCCTCAGGAGGAGTGTCTGCCATTCGTAATTCGGCTTTGTGTGTAAGGGGTGCGTGGGCTGACGGGAACGTGAAGAGTGGATAATTGTTCATTGACAGAACAATTAAATCCGTGACACGTTTCAGGCAACGGGAGGACATTCATGGATATCAAGGGCAAAGTAGCGCTTGTCACCGGTGGTGGCAGCGGACTCGGAGAGGCAACAGCGCGCCGTCTGGCTGCCGCAGGAGCCAAAGTCGCCGTCGTTGATCTGTCGCAAGAACGCGCGGACGCAGTGGCAAACAGCATCGGCGGTGTTGGCATCGCAGCGGACGTGTCGAACGCAGAGCAGGTCGAAGCAGGCTTTGTCAAAGCGGCCGAAGTTCTTGGCGCAACCCCTGCAATTGTTGTGAGTTGCGCAGGGATCGGGACCGCCTCGCGCATTCTTCCGCGGGACGGATCGCTGACCATCGACAGCTTTGCCTTGGCGCTCAAGGTCAACCTGCTGGGTACCTACACGGTCCTCAACATCGCGGCCCGCGAGATGGCCAAGGTCGATCCGTTGGATGACGACGGCTCGCGCGGTGTGATCATCAACACCTCGTCTGTTGCGTTTGAGGATGGCCAGATCGGTCAGGCCGCATACTCCGCTTCCAAGGGGGGCGTTGCCTCGATGACCTTGCCTGCGGCACGGGAACTGGCGCGCTTTGGTATCCGCGTGATGGCCATCGCACCGGGTCTGTTCGAGACCGCCATGAGCGCCGGTCTGCCCGATGACATCCGCGCAGAGATTTGCAAAAGCATCCCGTTCCCCAGCCGGATGGGCATGCCCGACGAGTACGCGCGTCTGGTCGAGCAAATCGTCGAAAATTCCATGCTGAACGGCACTGTCATCCGTCTGGATGCGTCTGCCCGTATGCCAGCCAAGTAAGAAGAAAGAACATCGATGTCCCAGAGCACCGAATACCTGAAGGTCGAGATTGATGGCGCGATCGCCACTCTGACCATGAACCGTCCCGGCAAGCGTAACGCGATGTGCGACGAGTTGCTGGACGCGATCGACGCGTTTTTCTCGAACCCGCCCGAAGGCGTGCGTGCGGTTATCCTGACCGGGACCGAAGGACACTATTGCTCGGGCCTCGACCTGTCCGAGCATGTGGCCCGCAATGCCGAAGGCACCATGCGCCATAGCCGTAACTGGCACCGCGTGATGGACCTGATCCAGTTCAGCGGTCTGCCTGTGATCTCGGCCATGTATGGCGCGGTGATTGGTGGCGGTCTGGAAATGGCGACCAGCACCCATGTGCGGATCGCGGAACCCAGCACCATCTTCCAGCTGCCCGAAGGGATGCGCGGCATCTTTGTCGGCGGCGGCGCGACTGTGCGCGTGGGCCGGATCCTAGGGGCCGACCGCATGTGCGAGATGATGCTCACAGGCCGCAAGTACAACGCCGAAGAAGGCTTTACTCTGGGCCTGACGCACTACTCGGTTGGCGAAGGTGAGGCGATGCCTCTGGCACGCAAGCTGGCGGCCAAGATCGCGAAAAACGCGAGCCTGTCCAACTACATGATGATTAACGCGATCAGCCGGATCAACGACATGTCCAAGGCTGACGGCCTGTTCACCGAAAGCCTGTGCGCTGCGGTGTCCCAGACCAGCGAAGATGCAGAAGAGGGCTTGAAAGCCTTCCTCGAAAAGCGCGCGCCGGTCTTCCGGTAACGCCACGAGATTTGTCCGTCCCGAAGAGGAGGGGGCGGACACCCAGATTTCATTCGACCCACAGGACAATAGGGAGGCCCTGAGAATGACGAACTTTACCCGCCGTAGCATGATGGCAACCATGGGTGCCGCACTCGCCACCCCCGCGCTGCTGTCGCGCGCGAACGCTGCTGAAATTACCCTGCGCCTGCACCATTTCCTGCCCGCCGTGGCACCGATGCAGAGCAAATTCTTTGAACCTTGGGCAGCAGAGCTGAAAGAAGCATCGAACGGCGCAATTGACGTGCAGATGTTCCCCTCGATGCAGCTGGGTGGCAAGCCGCCGCAGCTGGCGGATCAGACCCGTCAGGGTATATGCGACATCGCGTGGACCCTGCCTGTCTACACCCCCGACCGTTTCCCCGTCGCAGAAACCATGGCGCTGCCCTTCATGGTCAAGAACGCCGAGAAGACCTCGGTGGTCATGCAGACCCTGATGGACGAGTTTGGCGAAGGCGAATACAGCGGCATGAAGACGCTGGCCTTCCACACCCACGATGGCGGTAAACTTCACACCCGCGGCGGTCCTGTCACCAGCACCGCTGACCTTCAGGGTCTGAAGCTGCGCGCCCCGAACCAGGCGACCGGCGAAATGCTGACCGCGCTGGGTGCCGAGGTTGTCTTCTTCCCCGTGACCGAAATGGTTGTTGGTCTGTCGAACGGTGTGATTGACGGCTGCTGTCTGCCATACGAGGTTGTGCCCGCGTTCAAACTGCAGGAACTGACCAGCACCACGTCGCAGCCTGCGGCTGGATCGCGCGGGCTGTACTGCAACACCTTCTCGCTCGTGATGAACCAGCGTTCGTATGACAAGATGTCGCCCGACGTTCAGAAGGTCATCGACGATCATTCGGGCATGGCACTGTCCCAGCGGATCGGCAAGCAGTTCGACGAATTCGAAGCCTTTGGCAAATCGGTCGTTGAAAAGCAGGGCAACGAGATTGCGGAAATCCCTGCCGAGACGATCGCCGAATGGCAGGAACTGGCAGCCCCGATCCACGACGCATGGGTGCAAAAGCTGAACGATCGTGGTTTGGACGGCGCGGCGATCCTTGCCCGCGCAAACGAACTGCTGGACGCGTAAGTCATGGCAGAACGCCTCGAAAACGAGGACTGGCAAGGGGTCCAAGGCCCCTTGTTCAAGATCCTGCGCCCCATTTGTTGGACCTCGGCCGGTATCGGCGGGTTGGCGATCTTCGGGGCGGCGATTGTGGTGACTGCGTCTGTCATCATGCGAAATGTAGGTCTCGGCGGTATTCGCGGGGACTTCGAATTGGTCGAGCTGGTCTGCGCGGCCTGTGCGTCCTTATTCCTGCCACTCTGTCAGTTGAACAAAGGGCATGTGATGGTGGATCTGTTCACCGCGTGGATGCCGTTCAAGGCGCAGCGTCGCTTGGATGGGATTTGGACCCTGTTGTTTGCCTTTGTCTGGGGGCTGCTCTGCTGGCGCCTGTCGATCGGGCTCGAGGAAATCCACAGCTACGGTGACAAGACCATGCTGCTGCGGGCGCCTGTCTGGTGGGTCTATGTACCTGCAGTCTTTGGTACCGCGCTGTCGGCGATCGTGGCCTTTGCCATGAGCCTGCCGATGATCTTTTCATCCATGCGCGGAATGGAGCGAACCTGATGGACGCGACGACTATTGCAACAATCATGGTGATCGTCCTGCTCTTGGCGATCTTCATCCGCATGCCAATCGCGTTGGCGATGGGGGCCGTGGGCGCTGTGGGCTATTCGGTTCTGGCCAGCCCCTATGCCTTGATGGCGTATTTCAATACCGCGTGGGTCGACAAGTTCATGTCCTATGAGCTGGCGATTGTGCCGCTGTTCATCCTGATGGGCCACTTGGCGACGCGGACCGGCATTTCCGGTGCGATCTTCCAAGCGTCAAACGCATGGATCGGTCACTTCCGTGGCGGTTTGGCGATGGCCGCTGTGGCGGGCTGTGCGATGTTCGGCTCGATCTCTGGCTCCTCGTTGGCAACCGCCTCGACTATGGCCAAGGTTGCACTGCCGGAAATGCGCAAGCATGGCTATTCTGGGGCTCTATCCTCGGGGTCACTCGCGGCTGGCGGTACACTTGGCATTCTGATCCCGCCCTCGGTGGTGCTGATCATCTATGCCCTGCTCACCGAACAGAACATCGTAAAGCTGTTCCTCGCGGCGACCATCCCCGGCATTCTGGCTGTGATTGGCTTCTTTATCGCGATCATGGTGTACGTACGCCTTTATCCCGAAGAGGGACCGACCCACGAAAAAGCAGACTTCAAAACCCGCCTCAAATCGCTGGGTGAAATCTGGCACGTGGTCGCGATCTTTGTGGTGGTGCTTGGCGGTATCTATGGTGGCTTCTTCACTCCGGCCGAGGGCGCGTCTGTCGGCGTGGTGATGACGCTGGCGGTGGGTCTGTTCAAAGCAGGTCTGAGCTTCCGTGAACTCATGGACTGCCTGATCGACACAGCCGGTTCGACCGCAATGATCTTTGCCATCGTGTTCGGTGCGGACATCTTCAACGTGGCGCTCGCTCTCAGCCAGATGCCTGCAGAGGTTGCCGACTACTTCCGCAATGCAGACATCGCGCCGATGACGGTGATGCTGGGAATGATCGTGTTCTACCTGATCATGGGCTGCGTCATGGACAGTCTGTCGATGATCCTCTTGACCGTACCGGTGTTCTTCCCGACCGTAATGGCGCTGGACTTCGGCCTGATGCCGGAACAGCAGGCTATGTGGTTCGGGATTATCACGCTGGTGGTCGTCGAGATGGGCTTGATCACGCCACCTGTCGGGATGAACCTGTTCGTGATCTCGGCCATGGCCAAGGATATTCCGACCGGTCAGATTTTCCGCGGAACGACCCCGTTCATCATCGCAGAGTTCTGCCGGATCGCGCTACTGGTCAGCTTTCCAGCGCTCAGCTATTGGCTTGTCGCCATAGTGGCCGGCTAAGCAGGAGAAGGATGATGGCGAAAGTGGCACGGAAACAGACTGCAGCGGCACCCGCTCCGAATGACGAAGTTCTGCGTCAATTCTACGGCTACAGCTTGAAGCACAGCTACCTGCTGATCCGCGATGACATGATCCAGACGATCGAACCTTTGGGGCTGCGTGTGGCGACGTTTTCTGCGCTCGCCATCATCAACGCCCATCCAGACATTACCCAGACCCAGCTGGCGCAGGCACTGCGTATTGAACGGTCTGGCGTGGTGGTGCTGGTGGATGAATTGGAAAATGCCGATCTGATCGGGCGCAACCGCGTCCCGGGTGACCGGCGCTCCTATGCTTTGCGGGCCACGCTCGCGGGGCAGAAGCTCTGGAAAAAGGCGGTAGCGACCGTGCACGAACATGAACGTGTGATGCTGTCGGCCCTGACCGAAGACGAGCAAAAGACATTGAAAGACCTGTTGTGGCGCATCGGCGCTACGGAACAATCCGACTAAGGGCGGGAGGGCCCAGAGGGGGAATTATGAAAAATGAGATTACGGGGCTGACCATGGTCCCGCACTCTGTCCGGCTCGACCGCCGCGACAGCACTCTCGAAATGCGCTCGAACGTTGCCTGTGATCCGATCGTTGATCACACCGGCGTCTGGATCGAACAGTGGGCGGCCAAGACACCCGATCAGGTCTATATCGCAGAGCGGGCAGGGGACGGCTGGCGCGAAGTGACCTATGCCGCGCTGCTGGAGCAGGTCAAAGCGATTGCGTCGTCTCTGGCGGCTCGCGGTCTGGGCCAAGAGACACCGATCGTGATCATGTCCGGCAACTCGGTCGACCACGCGCTGCTGTCTTTGGGCGCGCAGTGGGCAGGGGTGCCCACCGTGCCGCTGGCCGAACAGTATTCGCTGATCCCCGAGGCGCACGCCCGTCTGGTCTATGTGCTGGACAAGGTCAAACCGGCGATGGCCTTTGTCGATGACGCGGGCCGCTACGCCGAGGCGCTGAAGCGTCCCGAGCTGGCGGACGTGGAAATCGTGGCCTCTGCCACCGACGGCGCGCCTGTCGCCGTGACCTCTTTTGCCGATTTGCTGGCGGGTGATGAGACCGTCGATCTGGACGCGGTGCACGCCACTGTCGGCCCCGATACGCTGGCGAAAATCCTGTTCACCTCGGGCTCGTCTTCGGACCCCAAGGGCGTTTTGACCACCCAGCGCATGATGTGCGCGAACCAGGCGCAGATGGCGTCTGTCATGCCCTTCCTCAAGGAAAAGGCCCCGAGCATCACCGACTGGCTGCCTTGGAACCACGTGTTTGGCGGATCGCACAACGCCTACATGATGCTGGCAAATGGCGGCAGTCTGTACATCGACAACGGCAAACCGACCAAGTCGGGCTTCAAGCACACCGTTCAGAACATCATCGACAAACCCGGTACGCTGTCCTTTTATCGTGCCCGTCGGCTTTGCAATGCTGGTCCACGAGATGGAAACCAATCTGGAGCTGCGCCAAGCATATTTCCGTGATCTGGACCTGATCTTCTATGCTGGCGCGTCGCTGCCGCAGGACGTCTGGACCCGTCTCGAAGAGATGGCGATAGAAGTCCGTGGCCGCTTGCCGCTGATGATTTCGAGCTGGGGCATGACCGAAACCGCGCCTGCGACGATCATGGTGCACGAGCCTATTGGCCGCTCCGGCGTGATTGGCGTGCCGCTGCCCGAAACTGTTGTGAAACTGCTGCCCGACGACGAAATGCGCTGCGAAGTGCGCGTCAAAGGCCCGAACGTTATGACCGGCTATTGGGGCGATGAAAAGAAGTCCGCCGAAGCCTTTGACGAAGAGGGTTTCTTGATCACCGGCGACGCTGTGCGCTTTGTGAATAACGACGACCCCGAGCGGGGCCTGACCTTTGATGGCCGCGTGTCCGAGGATTTTAAGCTGCTGACCGGTACTTGGGTGCAGGCGGGCAAACTGCGTCTCGAAGCCTTGGAAGGGCTGCGCGGTTTGGTGCAGGACGTTGTGATCTGTGGTCACGACCGCGACCAGATCGGCTTGTTTATCTTCCCGCGTCCTGACCACGTGCATGGCGACAACACCTCCGAAGGGGCGGTCATCGACCCGATCCTTCAGGCCGAACTCGAAGAGCGGCTTCGCGAGATGGCGCATAATGCCACAGGATCTGCAAAGCGGATCAGCCGCGCTATTATCTTGTCCGAGCCGCCCTCGGTCAAAGATCACGAGATCACGGATAAGGGCAGCCTGAACGTCCGCAAAATCATTACCCGCCGCGCCGACCTGCTCGAGCGGCTTTACGATAACGAAGACCCGGCGCTGATCCGGGTGTGAGGTGACACAATGGTAGATTTCTCCAAAGTTCGCGCGATCGATTTCCACACCCACGCCGAGGAAAGCTGCGGCTGTCACGCCGATGACGGCTACGATGACCTGCAAAGCGCCATGGCCAAATACTTCGGTGCCCCGTGGAGCCACCCGCCGACCATCCCCGAGACCGCAGACCACTACCGCGAGAAAAACATTGCGGCTGTGATCTTCCCCGTGGATGCAGAACGCGAGACCGGTTACCGCCGCTACAATAACTACGAGGTCGCCGAGGCCTGCGCCAAGGAAGACGACATCCTGATCCCGTTCGCCAGCATCGACCCTCACAAGGGCAAGCTTGGCGCCCGCGAGGCCCGCGATCTGGTGGCAAATTACGGCGTACAGGGCTTCAAGTTCCACCCGACCATGCAGGGCTTCTACCCGAACGACCGCATGGCCTATGACCTGTATGAAGCGATTGCGGAAACCGGCAAGCCCGCCCTGTTCCACACCGGCCAGACCGGCGTTGGCAGCGGCATGAAGGGCGGCAACGGGATGCGCCTGAAGTACTCGAACCCGATGTACATCGACGATCTGGCGGTGGATTTCCCCGACATGCCGATCATTCTGGCGCACCCGTCCTTCCCTTGGCAGGAAGAGGCGCTGTCCGTCGCGACCCACAAGCCCAACGTCTATATCGACCTGTCGGGCTGGTCGCCCAAGTACTTCCCCGAGATACTGATCCGCTATTCGAATACGCTCTTGAAAAAGAAGATGCTGTTTGGTTCGGACTGGCCGATGATCGCACCGGAGAAATGGCTGGATGCGTTCGATAAGCAGAACTTCAAGGATGAAGTGCGCCCGCTGATCTTGAAAGAGAATGCGATGCGTCTGCTGGGGGTGACGGAGTAATGGTTCCCTTTGCCGCCCCCGTTGACGATATCCTGTTCAGCCTGCGCAAAGTGGCCGATGTCGACCGTTTGCCTGACTGGGATAACGAACTGGCCGAAGGCGTGATAACCCATTTTGCCAGCTTTGCCGAAGGGGTGATCGCCCCGCTTGACGAGTCCGGCGATGCACAGGGGTGCCGTCTGGAAAATGGCCGCGTTCGGATGCCCGACGGGTTCGGCGATGCCTATAGTCAGCTCGCCGAAGGCGGCTGGCAGGGACTGACCGCGCCCGAACAATTTGGCGGAATGCAGGCGGACCACGTGACGGCTGCCTGTGTTTCTGAAATTTTCAGCGGCGCGAACCACTCGATGCAAATGGTCTGCAACCTGGTGCCGGGGGCGATCTCGACCCTGATGCGCTTTGGGACCGAGGATCAGAAATCTGCCTACATCCCGCCCTTGGCGGAGGGGCGCTGGCTCGCCACCATGTGTCTGACCGAGCCGGGCGCGGGCAGTGATCTGGGCCGTGTGCGGACCAAGGCGGTGCAGGATGGGGATCACTACAAAATTACCGGGGAGAAGATTTTCATCTCTGGCGGTGATCAGGACATGAGTGAAGGCATCTTCCATCTGGTGCTGGCCCGCACCGGAGCGATGGAAGATGGCGTCAAAGGTCTGTCCCTGTTCCTGTGCTTGTCCGAAAATGATGGAATCCGGAACGACATCACCGTGACGCGGATCGAAGAGAAGCTCGGCCTCCATGCCTCGCCGACGTGCCAGATGTCCTTTGACGGGGCGCGGGCAGAGCTTGTCGGGGCCGAGGGGCAGGGCCTTATGGCCATGTTCACCATGATGAACCACGCGCGGATCGATGTGTCCTTGCAAGGCGTCGCCCATGCCAGCCGCGCCTATCAGGTTGCGTCAACCTATGCCGCTGACCGGACCCAAGGCCGCAAATCTGATGGCAGCCCCGCTGTGCTCTCCGATCACCCTGATGTGCGCCGGATGCTAGACGAGCAGCGGATGCTGGCCTTGGGGGCGCGGGCGATGGTGCACGTGGCAATGGTCGAAATGGATTTGGACGCGCGCCCCGCGCTGGTCGATTTCCTGACGCCGGTGTGCAAGGTGTTCTGCACCGACGCGGGTACGCTCAGCGCTGATCTGGGGATGCAGATCCTTGGCGGTTACGGCTATCTGACCGAATATCGCGTCTCGCAGACGTGGCGCGATGCGCGGATCTGCTCGATCTATGAAGGCGCGAATGGCATTCATGACCTGACGATTGCTACACGCGGGCTCAAACTACCAGGTGCGGCTGATGGCTTCGACGATCTGATCGGTGAATTGACCGATGACGCGGTAGTCTTGGCGATACGGGACACTTGGCGCGCCATGCGGGCCGAGGTCGCGGCAAGCGAAACGCCCGCCGAAATGGCCTATGACTTTGCACGCCTGACCGGTGAGCTCTATTTCCGTGCGGTCTGGGCCAAGATGGCCAAGGTCGGAGACGATGAAATGCAGCGATTGTTTGCGCGGGTTCAGCGTAGGCCCCTCCCAGTGCTGGTCTGAGCAAACAAAAGCCCCCTGAGACGTCTGTCACAGGGGGCTTTTTGTATCGGGCGTGTCGTGTTCGGCTCAGGCGACCAGACGCTCTATGCAATTCATCAGGGCCTTGGTTGATGCGGGCTTGCGGATCAGCGGCTCTTCAATCTTGCGGAATTCAACTGCGGCAGGCGGATCGGCGGTGATGAACGCAATCGGAATGTTCCGTTCGCGCAGGATCTCGGCGATCCCTTCGGTCGTCTTCCCCGAGCCAAGGTTCACGTCCAGCAGGGCGACATCGATGTTATCTTCCTTGGCCACCCGCTCTGCATGTTTCAGGCGTGAGCAGGGCCCAACGACGCTGTACCCGTGATCTTCGATGATTTCTGTGAAATCAAGCGCCAGAATGACCTCGTCCTCGACCACAAGAACACGTGTGCCGTCCAAGGTCATTGCTCGTCCTCCTCAATCGGGACAATACATGTCCAAGTCACACCGGTCTCCTTGTAGTCCATCTCGACGCTGCCTCCAGTCTCGAGGGCAATTGCACGGTTTGTAATAAACGAACCGAAGCCCTTTCTATCGGATTTAACGACTGGCGGGCCGCCAAGTTCCGTCCAGTTGACAACAAAAGAGGGAGTGTCATCGATGACACACGTGGTCCACGTGACATCGACGCGGCCTTCGGGGACACTCAGGGCCCCATATTTCACGGCGTTGGTTGCTAATTCGTAAAAAGCCATTGAAAAGGCCAACGCCTCGGCGCTGCCAACCTCGTAATCAGGGCCACTGTATTGAACGCGTCCCGCCGCGACGCGGTCTACGATATCGGCCAAAATATCGCGGAATTCACCCGATTGCCATTTGGTGTCCATCAGGCGCCCGTGGGCAGACGCGTAGGCATCTAGCCTGTGATCGAGCGTCCGCCTTACGTGCTCTTCGACGGTAGAGTAGCGCAAGGACTGGTTCACAATGGATTTGACCACGCTAAAGGCGTTTTTCACACGGTGGTTCAATTCGCGGATCAACAGGCGCTGAGTCTCTTGCAACTTGCGCTCACGGTCGATGTCGATCACGGCCACAGCGGCGCCGATGCGCTGGTCGTCGGCATCGTAGATGGGACGCCCGATGATCCGCATCCAGAACTTTGTGTCGTCGCCGCGGTGGTATAGAACATCAAGTTCCGCATAATCCTCGCCCGCTAGAATTCTCGCCAGTGGATATTCCTCGGGGGCGACCGATGTACCGTCTGCGTGATACGCTGTCCAAGCGCGGTAATCCGAGACATTCTCCGAGAAGTGGATCGGGTGGCGCAGCATTTCCTCAACCAAGTGGTTGCCGAATGTGATCCGTCCACATTTGTCCGCCACCAGAATGCCAACTGGGGCCGTCTCGACCATGGCCTCGAAGTTACGCAGCATTGCGCGCTTCGTTTTTAGGCGAAGGGCTTGGGCTGCATTTTCGGCCTCCAGCTCGGCCACGCGCTGTCGAAGCGCGTCAATTTCCAACTGTGGGTCCACAGTAATCTCCGACGGGGCCGGTGTGTGATCCGTGATTTGGCTCACGCGCATGATAGACCTACCAGTTCAACAATTATTTTGTCGTCAGCTAGCACGGTACTTACAAAGACAATAGTGTCACGTTCAAATGGACGTGATCGACTGTCTTGCGTCCATCACATGCTGAATTTCTACTGTTTTCAAGGCGGGTGGGGCGGATGACCCCGCGGAAGCGTGCCGTTTGAGGATAGATTTGGCAGCTTCGATGCCGATATTGCGCCGCGATGTGCGGGTGGTGGCGATCGGGGCAGGTAAGCTCGCAGTCAAATCGAGCCCGTTGAACCCCGCCAGAATGAGTCGCTCTGGCACAGAAATCCCAATTTCCATGCAGTGAAAGAGCCCGCCGATGGCGAGGTCGTCGTTCGAATAGTAGATCACATCAAGATCGGGGTGCTGGGTCAGCAGGTCTGCCGTCAACGCTTTACCATCCGCGACAGAGGAGCGCGCGTTGCGAACTGCTTCTGGAACGCGCGTGATGCCCGCCGATTGGAGGGCGGCCTTGTACCCTAGGTAGCGCTTGGCCGCGCGCGTGTCGCGATCCAGTGCGCAGCCCACGTAGCCAAACCGCCTGCGCCCCTCAGTCAAAAGCATCTCTGCCATGCCCGCACCTGCGGCTGTTTGGGAAAATCCGACACACAGATCCACCGGATCCCCGTCCGTATCCATGATCTGCACCACAGGGGCGCTGGTCGCGCTAAGGAGCTCTCTGGTCTGGTTGTCTTGGTCCAAGCCTGTGACGATCAACCCCGCAGGACGCCAAGAGAGCATCTTGCGGACCAACTGGTATTCGCGTTCAGGATCATAGCCTGTGACGCCGAAAAAGGGCTGCAGGCCAGAGCCTGCGATCGCATCTTCGATGCCCGACATGACCTCGGAAAAGACGATGTTTGACAGGGATGGGACCACGACGCCAATCAGGTCCGTCCGGTTGTTGGCCAAACTCGCGGCCACGTAATTTCCCATGTAGCCCAGATCAGCCGCGATTTTGCGCACCCGCTCGACGGTCTTGGGAGACACGTCCTTGGCACCCCGCATCGCGCGCGAGGCTGTCATCTTGCTCACGCCGGCGGCGGCGGCCACGTCGGCCAAGGTGACTTTGCTGTGCATCGGTTTCACTTTTCCAATCGCGATTTCGCTTTTCTACACGGGAAGCAGGCTTGACGCACCCCTCAATGCTGACTACCCCTAGTGCCCAACGGTACCGGTAACGGAAGCAACGTCAAGCCGGTGGCTCATGTTCGGAGGAGGGACTATGGGACAGAATTACAAAGTGGCCGTGATCGGCCTTGGGTCGATGGGATATGGCGTCGCCAGCTCGCTGCTTCGGGCGGGGCTGACCGTTTACGGCTACGACATCAATGACGCACAAATGGCCAAGTTCCGCGAGGCTGGCGGCGCCGAGGGGGCGTTGGCGGATGTGGCTGGCGATCTGGATGCCGTGGTCACCGTGGTCCTGAACGCAGCCCAAACCGAAGCTGTTCTATTTGGTGATGGAGGTGCGGTCCCGATGCTGCGCAAGGGTGCCGCAGTGATGAGCTGCGCCACAGTCGCCCCCGATTTCGCCCGCAAGATGGAGTCGCAGTGCGCCGAAACCGGCGTGCTCTATCTGGATGCGCCGATCTCTGGCGGCCCGATCCGCGCTGCCGATGGCGCGCTCTCGGTTCTGGCATCGGGCACAGCGGAAACTTTCGCGGCTTTGAAACCCGCTCTGGATGGCATGGCAAGCGACGTCTTCGAGATGGGCGATTGCGCGGGCCCCGGCAGCGCGATGAAGGCAGTGAACCAGTTGCTCGTTGGTGTCCACATCGCGACCATGGCCGAAGCGCTGACCTTTGGCATGACCCAAGGCGTGGACCCCAAGCGGTTCTACGAGGTCATCACCAAATCCGCTGGCAATTCGTGGGCGCTCGAGAACCGGACACCTCACATTATCGACAACGACTATTCCCCCAAAAGTCAGGTCAACATTTGGCCCAAAGACCTTGGTATCGTGCAGGACATCGCACGTTCGGCCCAATTCAGCGCGCCAATTTCCGGCGCGGCGCTCCAGATGTACCTAGCGGCGCAGGGCATGGGCCTTGGGGCCGAAGATGATGCCGCAGTGGCCAAGGTCTATGCGGCGATGGCGGGGCTCACCCTTCCTGGACAGGAGTAACTATGACCGTACTTGGCTGCATTGCCGACGATTTTACCGGTGCCACTGATTTGGCAGGCCTCTTGGCCCGCTCCGGCGTGCGCGTGTCCTTGCGCATGGGCATTCCCGACGAGGCGCCCTCTGACACCGCCCCGTTCGAGGTGATTGCACTGAAATGCCGGACGGCCCCTGTGGCCGATGCCGTCGCTGAATGCCGCCGTGCCTTGGACTGGCTAAAGCAAGCAGGCGCAGAGCGGTTTTTCTGGAAATACTGCTCGACCTTTGACAGCACGGCCGAGGGCAATATCGGCCCCGTGGCCGAGGCCCTGATGGCCGATCTGGACGCCAAGCAGACCATGTATTGTCCCGCGTTTCCTGAAAACGGGCGCGCGATTTTCATGGGCAACCTTTTTGTCGGCGAGCAGCCCTTGGCCGAAAGCCCGATGAAAGATCACCCCCTGACGCCCATGCGCGACAGTAACTTGATGCGCTTGCTCGCACCCCAGGTTTCGGGGCCGGTGGGGCTGGCCAATCGCTTGACCGTCGCCCGCGGCGCTGATGCGTTGCGCGAACGTCTGTCAGAACTCGAGGGCGCCGGCGTCGCGCATGTTGTGATCGACGCTGTGGCCGATGATGATCTCTATACCATCGCTGCTGCCTGCCGTGATATGCCATTGATGACCGGCGGTAGTGCGGTCGCGATGCCCTTGCCCGATCTCTATGTGCGTGACGGGGTGCTGTCAGCGGATGCCGAGAAAGCCGTGCGACCGGATTTGCCCGAAAAGACCATCATTCTGTCTGGCAGCTGTTCGGCCATGACCCGCGCGCAGGTGAGCGCGTATTCGGTCAATGCCCCCAGCTACCGTCTAGATGCCTTCGACTTAGAGAAACGTGGGATTGGTCCGGTGCTGACGTGGCTTTCGAAACAGGATCTGAGCAAAGCGCCCCTGATCTACGCCACCGCAGAGCCGGATCAAGTGCGCAAGGCGCAAGAGGCCTTTGGCGGCCCGCAAGTAGGGGCGATGATCGAAGATGCGCTGGCCGAACTGGCCCAAGCAGCGTTCAGTTCAGGGGCGCGGCGGTTCGTTGTGGCAGGGGGCGAAACCAGCGGTGCTGTCACACAAGCGCTAGGGGTCACCCGTTTGGACATCGGCCAAGAGATCGCGCCCGGCGTGCCGTGGACCTATACCGAGAGCGAAGGCGAAAAGATTGCTTTGACCCTCAAATCCGGCAACTTTGGCAAAGAAGAGTTCTTTGCCGACGCGCTTGCCGTGCTGGAGGATCAATGACCGAAGAAACCAAGCTGCGCGAAGAGATGTGCCTATTGGCCAAATCCCTGTTTGACCGCGGTCTGACGGGGGGCTCGACCGGCAACATTTCGGCGCGGACGCCGGACGGGGGGCTCTTGGTGTCGCCCACGGGGACCAGCTTCGGGCGACTTGATCCGGCGCGGCTGTCGCGGTTCGACGCAAGCGGTACCCTGATCGGTGGCGATAAACCGACCAAGGAAATGCCCCTGCACGCGGCCTTTTACGAGACGCGGAACAAGACCGGCGCGGTGGTGCACTTGCATTCCTGCCACTCGGTCGCGTGGTCCCTGATGCCCGAGGTGGATGAGGATAACTTCCTGCCGCCCATGACGCCCTATGCGATCATGAAACTGGGCAAGGTCAAGCTGCTGCCATTCTTTATCCCCGGCGATCCGGCGATGGGCGATGCGGTGCGCGGGCTGGCGGGAAAACGCAGCGCGGTGATGTTGGCCAACCATGGCCCCGTCGTCGCGGGCAAGGATGTGGAGTCCGCCTGCAATGCCATCGAAGAACTCGAAGACACCTCGCGGCTCGCCATCCTGATGCGCGGCTATAATGCGAAGATGCTGAGCCCGGAAATGGTCCAGCAGATCGTGACCAAATATGATGTGGAGTGGGACTGATGAAATTCTCTGCCAACCTCGGGTTCCTCTGGCGAGAACTGGACTTGCCCGACGCCATCCGCGCCGCGAAAAAGGCCGGATTTTCGGATGTGGAATGCCACTGGCCTTATGATACGCCCGCCAAAGAGGTGCGCGAGGCGCTCAAGGAAACCGGGATGACCATGCTGGGGCTGAACACCCATCCGGGCGATCTGGATGACGGGGATTTCGGCCTGTGTGCGCTGCCCGACCGCATGGACGAGGGGCGCGCTGCCATCGACCAGGCCGTCGCCTATGCCAACGCCACGGGCACCAAGTGCATCCATGTCATGGCGGGCAAGTCCAAGGGGGCAGAGGCGGCCAAAGCCTTCGTCTCTAACCTGAAATATGCCTGCGAACGGGCGGCGGCGTTTGGCATCACCATCCTGATCGAACCTCTGAACACCTATGACGTGCCGGGGTACTTCCTGACCTCGACCGCCGAAGCGCAACGGATCATCGACATGGTGGACGAACCCAACATCAAGATCATGTTCGACTGCTATCATATGCAGCTGATGCAGGGCGATCTGAGCAATACTCTGCGCGACCTACTGCCCAAGATCGGGCACATCCAGATCGCCTCGGTCCCCGACCGTGCACAGCCCGATCATGGTGAACTGGACTTTAGCTATGTCCTGCAACTGATTGCCGATCTTGGATATTCTGCGCCCATCGGGGCCGAATACAAGCCGGGCAAACCCACTGATCAAACCATTGGTTGGCTGAAAAACTATCTCTGAAACACTCCCCGAAACTCGGGGCTTTTCAGGTGGGGAATTTTGGTATACCAAATTTCCAAACCAAGTCGGAGCGGGAAGGAGGGGCCCGCTCCGACACTTTTAATCAGCCTATGGGGAGGGACCATGTCAGGCATGATTTTCGCCGACAGTCTGTCGCGTCTGGGAACCGAGTCCGCCTTTGTGGTGCTGGCGCGGGCACAGGCACTGGCGCAGCAGGGCAAAGATATTATCAACCTCGGGATCGGGCAGCCGGATTTCAAAACGCCCGAACATATTTCCGAAGCCGCGATCAAGGCGATCCGCGATGGCCACCACGGGTATACCCCCGCAAATGGCCTGCCTGTGCTGCGAGAGGCCGTCGCCGCTGACCTGAACCGCCGCCACGGGGTCGAGGTGAACCCTGACAATGTGGTCGTCGTGCCGGGCGGCAAGCCCACCATGTTCTTTGCGGTGATGATGTTCGGCCAACCGGGTGTCGAGATCATGTATCCCAATCCGGGCTTCCCGATCTATGAATCGGTGATCAAATACAGCGGTGCGACGCCTGTGCCGATTGCCTTGGAGGAAAAGAACGGCTTTGCCTTCAGCGCCGAACAGGTTCTGTCCCAGATTACCGAGCGCACCCGTCTGATTATCATCAATAGCCCTGCCAACCCCACGGGCGGCGTCACACCCAAAGAGGAAATCGACAAGCTGGTCGCGGGCCTGATGGATCACCCCCACGTGGCCCTGATGTCAGACGAGATTTACAGCAACATGCTCTATGGCGGGCGCGAACATGTCAGCCTGCTGCAATACCCCGAAATCCGCGATCGCCTGATCATGCTGGATGGCTGGTCCAAGACCTATGCCATGACCGGCTGGCGACTGGGCTATGCGGTTTGGCCGGATGCGGCGGTGGATCATGTGACACGCCTGTGTATCAACGACCACTCTTGCGTGAACGCACCGACCCAATTCGCGGGACTGGCCGCCCTGACCGGATCGCAGGATTGCGTGACCGATATGGTGGCCCAATTCGACGCCCGCCGCCAAGTGATCGTCGATGCCCTAAATGACCTGCCCGGAGTGCGCTGCGCCGATGCGGCGGGGGCCTTCTATGCCTTTCCGAATATCGAGGGCACAGGCCTGACATCAAAAGAGGCGCAGGACAAATTTCTGGACGAGGCGGGGGTTGCGACCGTCGCGGGCACGTCCTTTGGCGCGTGGGGCGAAGGGTACTTGCGCTTCTCTTACGCGAACTCGACCGAGAACATTCTTGAAGCGATAAGCCGCATCAAGAAATTGCTCTAAACCACGGAAAGGAAATGTGAAATGTCCGATGTAAAACTGCTTGTCTGTGGTGCCTTCAACGAGGAAGAGCGCGCGCGGTTCGATGCGAATTACCCCAACGTTTATGCCGCGTCGCCTGACGATATCGCGGGCGTGGACGCGGATACCCGCGCGGGTATCACCGCAGTGGTGTTCAAGGGACACGCCCCCTTTGGCGGGGCGGCGATGGACCCGCTGGAAAACCTGGGCCTGATTGCGAACTTTGGTGTTGGCTATGACGCGATCGACGTGGATGCGGCCAATGAACGCGGCGTCAAAGTCACCAACACCCCCGATGTCCTGAACGACGACGTGGCGGATCTGGCGGTAGCTCTGATGCTGACACAGACCCGCAACATGATCGAGGGCGATAACCTGACCCGCTCTGGCCGTTGGGCTGGCGGTGGCAGCCTGCCGTTGAACCGCAAGATGACCGGTGGGACCGTGGGCATCTGTGGCCTTGGCCGCATTGGCCGCGAAATCGCGGACCGTCTGGCAGCGTTCAAGATGGACATCCACTACCATTCGCGCAGTGAAAAAGAGACCCCCGGCTGGACCTACCATGCGGACCCCAAGAGCCTCGCCGAGGCGGTGGATTGGTACGTCGTCGCGCTTGTCGGCGGCAAGGAGACCGAAGGCTATGTTAGCCGCGACGTGATTAACGCGCTCGGGAAAAATGGCGTGATCATCAACATCAGCCGCGGCACCACCATTGACGAAGAGGCGATGCTCGACGCGCTGGAAAGTGGCGCCATCGCGGGGGCGGGCCTTGATGTCTTTGTCAATGAACCGCATCTGAACGAACGCTTCTACGATCTGACCAACGTGGTGCTTCAGCCGCACCAAGGGTCCGGTACCCATGAAACCCGCCGCGCTATGGCCGAGGTTCAGCTGTCCAACGTGACCGCGTTTTTCAACGGTGACGCTCTTGTTACGCCGGTGAACTGATGGAACAGATCGCCAACCCGTTCAAAAAGGCGATCATGGCTGGTCAACAACAGATCGGCCTGTGGTCCACCATCCGCGACAATGCAGCGACGGAAATGCTGGCCGGTTTGGGTTTTGACTGGCTGCTGCTTGATTGCGAGCATACGGCCAACGATCTGAACAGTATTTTGTCGATGCTTCAGGCGATGTCGACTTACGGCACGCACCCCGTCGTGCGCCCCACAGAACTGAACGCGGCCGAGATCAAGCGCCTCTTGGATGTGGGCGCTCAAACCCTGCTGATCCCCTATGTCCAGACTGTCGAAGAGGCGAAGCTGGCGATTGAGGCTGTGGATTACGCCCCCCGCGGGTTCCGCGGCATGGGCGGCTCCACTCGTGCCAATAGGTTCGGGACAGTGCCGGACTATTTCACCCGCGCCCGCGAAGAGATCTGCCTGCTGGTGCAGATCGAAACCCAAAAGGGGCTCGATAATCTGGACGAGATTGCGGCCCTGGACGGGATTGATGGGGTCTTTATTGGACCGGCGGACCTTTCGGCCTCGCTCGGCCATGCGGGGAATGTGCGCCACCCCGATGTCGAAGCCGCGATCCGCGATGCCATCCAGCGGGTTCGGGCACTTGGCAAGCCGGCGGGATTCTTGTCGGTGGACGACGCGTTGACGGCCATCGCGGTCGAGGCGGGCAGCCTGTTCACTGCCGTTGATGTGGATATGGTCGCCCTGCAACGGTACCTGCGCGAGCGTCTCCAGACGGCGCGATCGGCTTATGTGCGCTGATCCTCACCTTGCTGTGAACCGTTACAGAGACTGAAAACGACATCTGCTGCGTTGAAGTCATGAAAGGAGTTTTCATGACACATATTCACACCGCAGCAGAGGGCCACAAAGACGACCACGATCTGGGGCTTCGTCACGACTTGCCGCGCCTTATTGGTCGGCGCAGCGCGCTTGGTTTTCTGTTGGGGGCAGGGGCGCTGGCCGCCAACCCTGCGGCCGCGCTGCAATGCGTGGTCAACAGCACCGAGACCGCAGGGCCTTATCCCGCAGATGGGACAAACGGGCGCGGCGGCAGCATCAACGTGCTGACCCAAGAGGGCATTATCCGCGAGGATTTGCGTCCCAGTTTCAACGGCATGAGCCCAACGGCAGAGGGTGTCCCCCTAGAGGTCGCTCTGACCTTGGTTGACGCAAATGACGCCTGCACACCGCTCGAGGGTCGTGCGCTTTATCTCTGGCACTGTGATGCGATCGGGAAGTACTCGCTTTATGATTACGACGACCGCAACAACCTACGCGGCGTGGGCATTTCCGACGCGGACGGGGTGGTCAAGTTCACGACGATCTTCCCCGGTTGCTATAATGGGCGCTGGCCGCACTTTCACTTCGAAGTGTTTGAAAGCGCAGATGAAATCGTTACGGGGCGCGACAGCCTACTCACTTCGCAGATTTCCTTGCCTGAAGAAGACTGTGCCGCCGTGTATCGCGCCGCGAGCGATATCTATACGAACGGCACCCGCCATCTGGAGCGTCAATCCTACGACCGCGACATGATCTTTGCGGACAATACCGATGCCCAGAAAGAGCAGCAGATGATGCAACTGAACGGCTCTCCCCAACAAGGTTACACAGGGTCGTGCATCATCGGGCTGGCGTAACGAGTGCGGCCCGCCATTCCTCTGGCGGGCCTTTTCGTCAGGCAGCGGGTTTGTCGTCTTCGAGATAGTAGCGAATATTATCCTCGAAGCTTTCGTCCGCAGTGAGGCCCAGTTTCAGTGCCTTGGACGGCTGGATGTCGTAGCGCCAGCCCCGCACGATCGCGAGGATATCGGGCTGCTCTTCCCAGCGGATCAGTTTTTCAGGCTCGGGCCCGCAGACGTTGCGCAGGGCCTCGACAATCTCGCCGATGGTCCAAGTCCGGCCAGGCATCATCATGCAGCGGTTCTGGCCCAAATCTTCTTCGGGAATTTCGGCGCCCTTGATCAGGTTTTCGATGCACTTGCGCGGGCTCAGGTAAAAGTGGGCAAAGCTCGGATCGACAGGGCACACCGCCTCTTGGCCGTTCAAAGGCTCGCGAATGATCGACGACATAAAGCTACTAGCAGCGCGGTTCGGCTTGCCCGGACGGACTGAAATGGTCGGCAGGCGGAATCCGCGCCCGTCCACGATGCCTTTGCGGCTGTAGTCGTTCAGCAGCAGCTCGCCGATGGCCTTTTGCGCGCCATAGCTGGTCTGCGGATTCAAGAAGGTGTCGTCGATGATGGGGTCCGCAACCTCACCGCCGTAGACGGCGATTGATGAGGTGAAGACCACAACCGGCTTGGTGCCAAGTTCGCGGCACCGTTCTAGCACGTTCATGGTGCCCATCATGTTGATCTTATAGCCCAGATCCAGATCTTCTTCGGCTTGGCCGGAAACGATGGCAGCCAGCAGGTAGATCACGTCGGTTTCGGCATCAATCACGCTGCTGACGCTGGCCGGATCGGCGATGTCACATGTCGCGGTCTCGACCGCAAAGGGCGCATCAACCTGCGCGGGGTCCACAACGTCTGCCAGCACGAGGGTATCGATGCTCTGACCGCGCAGTTCGCCACGCGATGCCAGCGATTTGGCCAGCTTCTGACCGACGAGGCCGCCGCCTCCGATGATAAGAACTTTCATGAAAAATCTCCTCCCAGAGAATTAAAGTAGCCCGCGCCCCGCCAGATTGCGCATCAGCGCTGCGGTGCCAAAGGTCCATTCAGGGCATTCGGTGGACAGACGCACGGTGTTTCGCAACTCTCCCAGATGGGGTTCAGAGATGCTGACCACGTCGCCAACTTTGTGTGTAAAGCCCTGACCGGGATTGTCGCGGTCCTGAATCGGGGCAAATAGAGTGCCCAAGAACAGGAAGAACCCATCGGGATACTGGTGATGCCGCCCGCAAGTTTGCGCCGCCAGATCGGCGGGGTGGCGGCTGATTTTGGTCATGGACGAGTGGCCGTTCAGAATGAACCCATCCTCGCCCGTGACCTTGAGCGTCAACTCGGCAGTTTCGACCTGCGCCATACCGTAGCTGTCATCGAACAGTCGGACAAATGGGCCGATTGCGCAGCTGGCATTGTTGTCTTTGGCTTTCCCGAGCAGCAGGGCGCTGCGCCCTTCGACGTCGCGTAGATTGACGTCATTGCCTAGGGTCGCGCCTTTGATATCGCCGCGGCTGTTTACTGCGATGACGATCTCTGGCTCGGGGTTGTTCCAATTGCTGACAGGGTGCAGGCCGACGGAGGCTCCGAATCCCACAGAGCTCAGGGGTTGCGCCTTGGAAAAAACCTCGGCGTCGGGGCCAATGCCAACTTCCAGATACTGGGACCAGAGCCCTTCGGCGATCAGGACCTTCTTGACCTCCATCGCCTGATCACTCCCGGGGGTGATGCCGGACAGGCTGTCGCCGATCTTGTCCTTGACCTTGGCGCGGATTTCTTCGGCGCGGTCGGCGTCACCGGCGGCTTGTTCCTCGATCACGCGCTCAACCATGGATTCGGCAAAGGTCACCCCGCACGCCTTGACCGCTTGCAGATCGCAGGGGGCAAGGAAATGCATCACGTCATCGCCAACCGCTTCGCCGCTCAGGTGCGCCAGATCGGTCAGTGACCCAAGGCTTTCGCCCACCGCGTCGCGAACATAGGTAGCGGGGTCGTCCAGTTCCAACAGATCGCGCATGGTCGGCACGGATTTAGAGGTGATGTCGATCACTTCGTCCCCGCGCAAAGTGATAAGACACGGACCAATTTCGGGGCGCCAGACGCGGCCCACCAGAGTGGCGGTCGGATCGGTATTCTCGAACGGCAGCATGGGGGCTCCTTTATTCAGCGGGGGGCAGCATTTTGCCCGGATTGAGGATGTTTTTCGGATCAAGCGCGGCCTTAATCGACCGCATCAGCGCAACGCCTGCGCCGTGCTCGGCATTCATGTATTTCATTTTGCCCAGACCGATGCCGTGCTCGCCGCTGACGGTGCCCCCCAGACGCATGGCTGTCTTGGCCAATGCATCGGTGAACTCTTCGGCGGCCTTCATTTGCTCGGGGTCTGTGGGGTCTAGAGCGATGCCGGAATGGAAATTCCCGTCCCCTACATGCCCCACGATGGTCGAGGTCAGCCCCAGTCGTTTCGCATCATTCTGGGCCTGCACAACCGCTTCGGCCAGTTTGCTGATTGGCACGCAGACGTCGGTGGGCATCAGATGCCCCGTCTTGCCCAAAGAAGCCGAGGCATAGTGCGACTTGTGGCGCATGGCCCAAAGGGCGTTGCGGTCCTCGGTTTTGGTGGCGGTTCGGTAGGCCTCGACCCCGAAATCCTCGGCGATGGCGCCGAACATTTCGGCTTGCTCTGCCACACTGTTCTCGGACCCGTGGAACTCAAGGAACAGGTGCGGGACTTCGGGCAGGCCCGCGTCCGCATAGTTGTTGAACCCCCGCACCATCATCTCGTCCACCAGCTCAATCCGCGCCATGGGGATGGCGCTTTGGATGGTCAGGATTACGCAGTTGACCGCGTCTTCGATGGTGGGAAAGCGGCAGGTGGCGGCGCTGATCGCCTCGGGGATACCCTGAAGTTTGACGGTCAGTTCGGTGATAATCCCCAGCGTCCCTTCGGAGCCGACCAGCAGGTGGGTCAGGTCATAGCCCGTACTGGACTTGCGGGCCTGTGTGCCGGTGCGGACGATGGTACCGTCGGCCGTGACAGCCTCGAGCGCCAGAATGTTTTCGCGCATGGTGCCGTACCGCACGGCGGTGGTGCCGCTGGCGCGGGTGGCCGTCATGCCGCCGATGCTGGCATTCGCGCCGGGGTCCACGGGGAAAAACAGTCCGGTGGCGCGCAGCTCCTCGTTCAGGGCGATGCGGGTAATGCCAGGCTGGACGACGCAATTCAGATCTTCGGCATTCACTTCCAGAACGCGGTTCATCCGGTTCATATCCAGACTGATGCCGCCGCGGGTCGCCAGATGCTGACCCTCGAGCGAACTTGCCGCGCCATAGGCCACCACGGGGCAGTCATGGGCGTGACAGATTTTCAGAATGTCCGAGACCTCTTGCGTGGTCTCGGGATAGGCTACGGCGTCGGGCGGGGTCAGCGGATACCACGTCTCGTTCTGTCCGTGCAGATCGCGGTCGGCTTGGGTCGTGACCAGACGGTCCCCAAGTAGCGTTTGCAGTTCGGTAATCGCAGCAGAGTGCATCACTTGCCCCACTTCAGGACCAGCGGATCAAGCGGCGTCAGCAGTTCCATCAGCATCGCACGGGTGGCGGGATGCAGGGGCGCGATGGGGTGGCGGCAGAAGTCGGACTTGATCACACCGCCTTCCATCATCGCTGCCTTCGCCGAGCGGAAACCGCACTGGCGGTTTTCGTGGTTCACGGCGGGCAAGACACGGGCGTAGCCGTCGATAGCCGCTTGACGGTTGCCAGCGAGGAAGTCGCGGACAATGGGGCCAATCAGATCAGGGATCATCGCGCTGGTCATGGTGCCGGTGCAGCCTGCGTCCAGATCAGCCAAGAGTGTAATCGCTTCTTCGCCGTCAAAGGGGCCTTCGATGGCATCGCCGCCTTGCTCGATCAGGGCGCGCAGTTTCATCGCGGCCTGCGGGCATTCGATCTTGAACAGCTTCAGCATCTCGATCTCTTGGGCCATCTGGACCAAGAGCGGGACGGGCAGATCGACGCCGGACAGAGGGGCGTCTTGCAGCATGATTGGGATGCCAACCTCGCCCACGGCGCGGAACTGTTCAAAGGTCTGCTCGGCGGTGCCCTTGAGCAGGGCGCCATGGTAGGGGGGCATCATCATCACGATGGACGCGCCAAGGTCTTTGGCGAACTGCGCACGCTCGACCACAATCGGGGTCGCATAGTGGCTGATGGTCACGATCACCGGAACGCGGCCCGCGACGTGCTCCAGACACAAGCGGGTCAGGGTCTCTCGTTCGGCGTCGGAAATCAGGAACTGCTCCGAGAAGTTGGCGAGGATGCATATGCCATCCACGCCCTGATCAATCATGCAGTCCAGCACGCGCTTCATGCCCTCCAGATCGAGGGTGCCATCGGGGTTAAAGGGCGTGGGCGCAACAGGCCAAATGCCGGTATAGGGTTTGGTCATAAATCCTCCTTAGGCACCAAAGGACAACTGCACTTTGATCGCTTGGGTGCGGTCATTGGCGGTCTCGAAGGCGGTCTGGAATTCGGTCAATGGAAATGTGTGGGTTAGCAGGGGTTTCACGTCGATCAGCCCTGCGGACATCAGCTGGACAGCCACGGCGAATTCTTCGTGGAAGCGGAAAGACCCGCGCAATTCCAGTTCCTTGGCGGTAATCTGCATCATGGGCAGGGGCATGTCGCCAGACAAACCCAGCTGCACGATCACGCCGCGGGGGCGCAGGGCAGGGATCGCACCGGCCAAAGCAGGGGCTGCCCCCGAGCATTCGAACAGCACGTCCAAAGTGCCCTTGCCCGTTGCATAGTCTGCCAACGCGTCAGGATTGGTCATCGTGTTCAGGGTGACATCCGCGCCAACCTTGGCCGCCATCGCAAGTGATGTGTCAGTGATGTCCACCGCGATAATCTGCGCGGCCCCAGCACGGCGGGCGGCTAGAATCGCGAGCAGGCCGATCGGGCCGCATCCGGTCACCAGAACCTTGGCTCCCATCAGGTTGCCTGCGCGGCGGACAGCGTGCAAAGCGACCGAAAGGGGTTCGGCCATCGCAGCCTCGGCCGGTGTCAGATCGTTGGCCACATGGCACTGGCTGGCCATGACCGTGATCTCTTCGCGAAAGGCGCCTTGAATGTGCGGAAAGGGCATAGCCGAGCCGTAGAACCGCATGTTCAGGCACTCGTTCGGCAGACCACGATGACATTCCACACAGTCACCGCAGGGGCGGGACGGGGACACGGCCACCAGATCGCCGACCTTCAGGTTCGTCACGTTGGCCCCGAGTTCGGCCACCCGTCCGGCAACCTCGTGGCCCAGAACCATGGGTTCCTTAAGGCGCACGGTGCCAAAGCCGCCGTGGTTGAAATAGTGCAGGTCCGAGCCGCAAATCCCGCCGCGCTCCATCCGGATGCGGACATCGGTTGGGCCAAGTGGATCTGCAACACAATCGGAAAGGCGCAGGTCCTCTGCGCCATGGGCAAATAACGCTTTCACGGTTGGTCTCCTCCCCGAACCGTAGGCGGTTGCATCACCGCCAAAATGGTATACCATTTCAAAAAATGCGGGATCGGGCGGAAAGTCAACCACCCATTTTCCGCAGTAAGGGAGGATTTATGGAACTGTTCAATCTGAGCGGAAAGACGGCGCTGATCACCGGCTCGTCTATGGGGATCGGCTTTGCCTTGGCGCTGGGTTTGGCGCAGGCTGGGGCGCGCATTGTGTTAAACGCGCGCAACCCCGAGCGTTTGGAAGAGGCCGCCAAAGCCTTGCGCGCGACGGGTGCTCAGGTGGACACGCTTGTGTTCGACGTAACCGACGCTAAAGCGGTCGCCGATGCCGTGGATGCCTATGAAATGGGGCGCGGAATCGACATTCTGGTGAACAACGCAGGCATGCAGCATCGTACCCCGCTAGAGGATTTTCCGGTCGATGCCTTTGATCGCCTGATGCGGACCAACGTGAATTCGGCGTTCTACGTGGGGCAGGCCGTCGCCCGCCACATGATCAAACGCGGCGCGGGCAAGATCGTGAATATCGCCTCTGTTCAGTCAATGCTCGCCCGTCCGGGAATCGCGCCCTACACGGCGTCCAAAGGTGCAATCACGAACTTGACCAAAGGCATGGCGACGGACTGGGCCAAACATGGTCTAAACTGCAATGCGATCGCGCCGGGCTATTTTGATACGCCCTTGAACGCCGCCTTGGTGGCGGACCCTGAATTTAGTGCTTGGCTTGAAAAACGGACCCCCGCTGGCCGCTGGGGCAAGGTCGAGGAGTTGGTCGGCGCCTGCATCTTCCTGTCGTCTGACGGGGCTTCTTTTGTGAACGGGCACACGTTGTTCGTGGACGGCGGGATCACCGCCAGCCTGTAAAACTGTCTTTACTGGGGAGGAAAAGACATGAGTGACAAACCGGTTATCGGGTTCATCGGCGTGGGATTTATGGGCCACGGCATGGCCAAGAATATCCTGCAAAAGGGCTACACGCTTTACATCAAGGGCAACCGCAACCGCGACCCCGTAGAAAGCCTGAAGGGCATGGGCGCGACCGAGGTCAGGAGCGCCCGCGAGATGGCTGAAAAATGCGATATCATCCACATCTGCCTGTCGAACTCCACGCAGGTCGAGGCGATCTTCCGTGACGAGGATGGCATCTTGGCTGGCGCACGCGAAGGGTTGATCGTGATCGAAACCTCGACCGCTGATCCGACCTCGACCATGGCGCTGGCGGCGGAACTGGCAGAAAAGGGCGGCACGCTGGTCGATGCCCCCTTGGGCCGAACGCCGAAAGAGGCCGAAGAAGGTAATCTGGACGCCATGGTCGGCGCAGATGACGCAACCTATGCCAAGGTCGAGCCGGTGATCCAGTGTTGGGCGGGCAACATCACGCGCACGGGCGGGACGGGCACGGGCCACAAGATGAAGCTGCTGATGAACTTTATCGCGATGGGCTACGCGGCGCTCTACTCCGAGGCGACTGTTCTTGGCGCCAAGGTCGGCATCGCGCCGCAAACCGTTCGGCAGGTCATCGGGTCCAGCCGTATGGGCAACGGGTTCTTCGACACCTTTATGAAGTACACTGTGGACCGTGATCGGAACGCGCACCTGTTTACCATTACCAACGCGTCCAAGGACGTGCGCTATGCCAACAACATGGCCTCTGATGCTGGGATTGTGGGGATCATGGCAGCCGCGGTAAAGCAGTACTACACCCATGCCGAAGCGATTGATCGGGGCGGGGACTACGTGCCCATGCTCGGGGATATCGTGGCGGAACTGAATGGCATGAACATGGCCGAAGAAGTGAAAAAGGGAGAGGGCTGAGCCCCCTCCACTGGCCGGAGGCAGGGCTTAGTCGATCCAGACGGCCTTGCCCTCGGCCACCATCGCGTCGAGATCTAAGAAAGACTTGGCGCCACCTTTGACCTTGGCTTCGAACGCATCTTCGGCGGCTTTGACTTCTTCGAGCGCTTTGATGGTCGCGTCGATTTTGGCGTGGGGGATCACGACGACACCGCTGCGGTCGGCCACGATGATGTCACCGCTGCAGACATACTGACCGCCAACGATCGCACCATCGCCCACTGTTGCGGGCCCTTTGGAATATGGGGAGTTCGGGTTCAATCCAGTGCACCACGCGGGCAGGCCGACCTCTTCGATGCCTTCGATATCGCGCATGGGACCGTCGGTTACAAAGCCGGCCAGATCGTTGTTCTTCATCATCCCAAGGATCAAATCCCCGCAGGCCGAAGTGCCCTGATGCCCATGGACCGCAGACAGCAGAATGTCGCCTGCCTGCACGATGGACAGCGCGGCCATGGTGGCCAGAATTTCGGCGGGACCGTTTTCCGCGACGACGGCTGTGCCGACCACAGGGCCACTGGTGGTTGCCGCGCCGATGGGGGCAATCGCGGTGTCCAGCGATCCTGCGCCGTTCATCGCATCACAGACGAACCCCGTGGGCACGCCGCGAAAGGCGTCGATCTGAGCGGCAGTCGGGCGCGGAAAATTGCGGCGGATGCGCAGGATGGGCGGTTCTTCGAGCATGGTTCGGCCTTTCGGTTAGAAGATAAAGCGCAGGGCATAGAAGGTCGCCATGCCCGCAATGATTGAGAAAATGACGTTCACTCGTAGCCCCACAACCAGAGCGGCGAGGGCGGCGGTAATGCGGATGGGATCGACGATGCCATCGGTGGCAGGGGGCCAGACGACCAGCGGCATAAAGATCGCCGGAAACACCGCGACCCCGACGTAGCGCAGATGCAGGAGCGCCCATTCGGGCATCTCCTTGCCGCCAAAAATCCCGAGGAACGAGAAGCGGATCAGGAAGGTCCCAAGCCCCAAGAGCAGTGTCAGGACCCAGAAATCGAAATCAGAAATCATGCGGCCTCCTTTTCCGCGCGGCGGCGCAGGTAGAGTTCCGTTTGCGCGCCACTGATCATCGCCAGCGTTGCAGCCACCATGATCCCGAGGTTCCACGGAACCCACGAGAACAGCAGGATGCTGACCCCAGACACCAGCGCGGCGACGTAGTGGGGCACTGACCGGAGCAGGGGCCCCGTCAGTGCGATGAAACAGATTGGCAGCGCGAAATCGAGCGACAGGGACGCTGGGATCGCCTGCCCCACATAGGCTCCGACAAAACTGAACCCGTACCAGAAAGGGCAGATCAGCATCATGCAGCCAAAGTAATACGCGACCTTGGCTGCGGGCGGCATGTCGGGGCGCTCTTCATAGGTTTTGACGCAAACGGCAAAGGCTTGGTCCACCATCAGATAGGCCATAAGCGCGCGGAGGCTGAATCTCGCGTGACCGATATGGGGCACCAGAGCCGCCGAATACATTGCCATCCGCAGGTTCACAGCGAGCGAGGTGAGCAAAGCAATGAACACCGGCGCGTTGTCTTGGAGAAGCGCTAACGCGGTGAATTGCGCGGCCCCTGCGATCACCAAGACGGTCATGCTCATGGTCTGGAACAGGTCCAGACCCGCATCCCGTGCCACCACGCCAAAGAGCATGGAATAGGGGATCACGATCAACACAAAGGGCGCGCAGTCAATGTAGCCGCGCCAGAACGCCTTGCGCGCGGTAAACTGGGTCATTGCAGCGACCGTGCCCGCCAGTTCAGACGCACATAGGCCAGACCAGAAGCCGTCGAGACACATCCAGCTTTTTGCCGCGCCACCAGTTCAGCGCTCTGGTCGGTCAGGCGGTTCAACTCCTCCATCCGGTCACATTGCAGCAGAGCAGACAGCACATCGTATTTGGTCTCGATTCCTGCAACTGCGGATAATTGATCATCGCCGCGGGCCCGAATGCCCTCCATCTGTTCTGCAATTGCGGCGTTCCAGACCTCTT
Source organism: Donghicola eburneus (assembly GCF_900115865.1). Lineage (GTDB taxonomy): Bacteria > Pseudomonadota > Alphaproteobacteria > Rhodobacterales > Rhodobacteraceae > Donghicola > Donghicola eburneus. The sequence continues at coordinate 365,806 of NZ_FOXY01000001.1, forward strand.
GTGTCTTGGTAAAGCACAGGGCGGATGCCGCATGCATGTCTTCTGGCATGCCACCGCATTCGGCGTGGGCCAGATCGACACAGCTGTTCGGATTGGTTTGGGCGTCAAAGGCCTCTGTCAGGCACTGATCCACTGTTTTCATGGACATTTCTGCCTGTGCTGCGCCTGTCACAAGCGCCGCCGACATGGCCGCAATTGCGCCAAATCTCAGTCTCATAGTAATCCTCCCGCACGGCTCTCCCCAGCCGCGTTGATTCTGGTATACCAAAATATTCTTGCGCTTGGTATACCATTTGAGTTTTGTAGAAGGACTGGCAGCGAACAACAAGATTCGCCATGCCTCATGAATTTTCTGGGAGGAAACCATGTCCAACACCCGCGCGAACAAGCGGTTCCGCTCGCAAGAGTGGTTCGACAATCCCAATAATCCGGGGATGACGGCGCTGTACCTAGAGCGCTATCTGAATCAGGAATACACCCGCGAGGAATTGCAGGGCGAAAAGCCGATCATTGGCATCGCGAACACCGGCTCTGACATTGCACCCTGTAACAAGATCCACGTGTTCCTCATGGACCGGATCAAAGCTGGCATCCGCGCGGCAGGCGGGGTTCCCATGGAATTCCCCGTGCATCCCATTCAGGAAACCGGCAAACGCCCCACGGCGGCTTTGGACCGGAACCTGTCCTATCTGGGGCTGGTCGAAGTCCTGCATGGCTATCCGCTTGATGGCGTCGTGATCACCACGGGCTGTGACAAGACCACTCCGGCGATGCTGATGGGCGCGGCGACTGCCGATCTGCCCGCGATTGCCTTGAACGGCGGCCCCATGCTGGACGGCTGGTGGAAGGGCAAGCGCGCAGGGTCGGGCACGATCGTTTGGGAGAGCCGCCGTCTGCTGTCCGAAGGCGAGATCGACTACGAAGAATTCATTAGCCGTGTGTGTTCGTCTGCGCCCTCTTTGGGGCACTGCAACACCATGGGTACGGCGTCGACCATGAACGCCATGGCCGAGGCTTTGGGAATGTCCCTGACCGGTAACTCGGCGATCCCCGCGCCCTTCCGCGAGCGGATGGAGATGGCCTATCAGACCGGCAAGCGGATCGTGGAAATGGTCTACGAGGACCTGAAGCCCTCTGACATCCTGACCCGTGAAGCCTTTGAAAACGCGATCAAAGTGAACGCTGCGATTGGCGGTTCTACCAACGCGCCGCCGCACCTGCAGGCCATTGCGCGCCATGCCGGTGTCGAGCTGGACGTCAAGGATTGGGAAACCGTCGGTTTCGAAATCCCGCTGATGGTGAACATGCAGCCCGCAGGCAAGTATTTGGGCGAAAGCTTCTTCCGTGCGGGCGGTGTTCCTGCGGTTATGGCCGAGCTGCAAAAGGCTGGCCACATCCACGAGGGCTGTATGACCGCCACGGGCAAGACCATGGGCGACAACCTGAGTGGCCTTGGCTCCGAGGATGAGGACGTGATCACCACCTATGATGCCCCCTTGCGCAAGAACGCGGGTTTCAAGGTGCTGTCGGGCAACCTATTCGACAGCGCGCTGATGAAGACCTCGGTGATCTCTGCGGACTTCCAGAAACGCTTCTTGTCCCGTCCGGGCGAAGAGGGCGTGCACGAGGCCCGTGCGATCGTGTTCGAAGGCCCCGAGGATTACCACGACCGGATCAACGATCCGTCTCTGAACATCGACGAGAAGTGCATTCTGTTCATTCGCGGCGTGGGCTGCGTGGGCTATCCCGGCAGCGCCGAGGTCGTGAACATGCAGCCGCCGGATGCCCTGTTGAAGCAGGGGATCAACCACTTGCCCACCGTGGGCGATGGGCGTCAGTCGGGCACCTCGGAGAGCCCGTCGATCCTGAACGCCTCGCCTGAATCGGTTGTGGGTGGGGGATTAGCTTACTTGCGGACAGGCGACATGGTGCGCTTGGATCTGAATGCCTCGACCATGGATGCTTTGGTCTCTGACGAGGAATGGGCGCAGCGCAAGGCGGATTGGACTCCGCCCGAGATCAAGCACCAGACACCGTGGCAAGAGATCTATCGCACCCACGTGGGGCAGTTGGACAAGGGCGGCTGTCTGGAACTGGCCACCGCCTACCACAAGGTCTGCCAAGACCTGCCGCGCGACAACCACTGACCCAAAGGGAGGGGAGGCCCGATGGCTAAGACAATCATCATTACCGGCGCCGCGCGCGGTGTGGGCAAAGCCTGTGCGCAGCATTTCTTGGACAACGGGTGGAAGGTCGGCATCGTCGGCCGCACACCCGCCACGGTGCAGGAAATGGCAGACAGCCACGAGAATGCACTGGCCCTGCCATGTGACGTAACGAACGAGGCCGAAGTTGACGCGGCCTTTGACAAGGCGCTGGCGGAATGGGGGCGGATCGACGCCCTGTTCAACAACGCAGGCGTCGCGATGAAGGGCACGACCATCGACACTGTCGATGTCGATGCTTGGCGCGACCTGATCAACGTGAACGTGACCGGCAGCTTTATCTGCGCTCGGGCGGCTTTTGCTCGGATGCGGGCGCAGGACCCCCAAGGGGGCCGGATCATCAATAACGGCTCTGTCTCGGCCTATGTGCCGCGCTGGGGCTCGGCGCCGTATTCGGCCTCGAAACACGCGATCACCGGTTTGACCCGCAGCATTTCGCTGGACGGGCGTCCGTTCAACATCGCGTGCGGGCAGATCGACATCGGCAATGCGCTGACTGATATGGCGCAGGCGATGACCCAAGGGGTGCCGCAAGCCGATGGATCGATTGCGGTGGAGCCTGTGATGGACGTGGCCAATGTCGCCAGCTCGGTCCTGCACATGGCGGAACTGCCGATCGAAGCCAACGTTCAGTTCATGACCGTGATGGCAACAAATATGCCCTATATCGGGCGCGGTTAACCCGGCGTTAACCGAAACTATGCTTCCTGTTGGGTGTTAGAACCCGGACTTACCCGCCGGCCCTTGTGGTCGGCGGCTTTTTTATGCCGCGTCCCTAGGCGAAGAAGATGCGTTGCAAGTCTTAAGAATTTCTGCGCGGGGAGGACGGGCCCCTTTGGGACCCGCCGGTTCAGCGTTTCAGGCTGCGCTCGCGTTGCCAGATATAAAGACCCGAGGCGATGATGATCGCACCGCCAGCGAGCGTCCACAACGTGGGCCATGTGTTGAACACAAGGATCCCTGCGAGCGAGGCGAGGAACACCTGAATATAGACCACTGGTGCGAGCAAGGACGCATCCGCCCACCGATGTGCGATGGTGGCAATGGTGTGACCTGTCGCGCCGAAAAATCCGATCAGGCAAAAGATGATCCACGCCTGCGTCGTGTCCGGCCAGACCCAGTTTTGCAGAGCAAAGGGCAGCAGGGCGGTCATGGCAATCCCGCTCGACCAGATTTGCTGGGTGGCGTTCGCCTCGACCCCCGACAGCAGTCGGGTCATAATGAAATAGAGCGATGCGCACATCAGGCCCGCAAGGCTAAAGAACATCGCCGGGTGAAAGGCCGTGCCCCACGGCTGGATCACCACCAGAACGCCGCTGAACCCGACGCACACCGCAATGAGACGGCGCAGGCCGACCTTTTCCCCAAGGATCGGGATCGCCAGAATGCTGGTCACGATCGGACCAGCAAAGAAGATCGTCGTCGTGATGGTGATCGGCAAATGTTTCAGCGCCATGAAGTTCATGACGGTGGAGCCCAGCAAAAACAGGCTGCGCAGCAGCTGTTTCACGGGTGCGTTCGACACCAGTGCCGCGCGCCCTTCTCGTGGGACGTAGAAGGCGAGCGCCAGAATGAAATGGCCGAAGTAGCGGGCGAAGACCACCTGAAGCGTGGGCAATCCGAACAGGATCAACCACTTGGCCGAGGTGTCGATGCAGGTAAAGAACCCCACGGCCAGGCACATGAGCAAGAGCCCAGCGCCTGTGCGGTCCTCTCTTGGGATCGAGGTCCCCATGGGGGGACTCCTTTAGCCGGCCGCCCAACCGCCGTCGATGATGTGGGCCTGCCCAGTGGTAAAGCTGCTTTCGTCCGAGCCAAGATAGACGACCAGATGCGCAATCTCGTCTGCGGTGCCGATGCGGCCCATGGGCTGACGGGCCTCGAACGCGGCGCGGGCTTCTTCGTAGTTGCCCATGGCGCGCAGGCGGTCATGCAGCGACGGGCTGTCCACGGTGCCCGGGCAGATGCAGTTCACGCGGATGCCTTGTTTCACATAGTCCACGGCCACGGATTTGGTCAGGCCAATCACGGCGGCCTTGGAGGCTCCGTAGATGCAGCGATTGGGGGCGGCGATTAGGCTGCTCGCCACCGACGCGATGTTGACGATCGACCCGCCGCCCCGTTCGAGCATGCCGGGCAGGGCAGCCTGCATCGCGTGGAACTGGGATTTCACGTTCAGGGTAAAGGCAAAGTCGAACTCGTCGTCGTTTGCTTCCAAGATTGTGCCGCCGTGCACGAACCCTGCACAGTTCACCAAGATATCGGGCTGCGCGTCCTGAATGGCGGCGGTCAGGGCGGCCTTGTCAGTGACATCCAACGCCATGGTTTTCTCGACGTTCAGCCCGTCCAGCAGCTCTGCCTTCAGGTCGGTGGCGGTGACAATGGCGCCCTCGCGGGCGTAGTGCTCCGCGACGGCGCGGCCGATGCCTTGGCCCGCTGCGGTGATAAAGGCGCGTTTTCCTTCCAGCCTCATCTCAATTCTCCAATCTATCGGTTTCGGGGCGGGGTCAGGCCCCGCGAAAATCATCGGGTACGTCGCCGCGTTTGACGGGGCGTCCGTCGCGGCCCGACAGGACCGCAGCGAGGGTCAGTTCTAGCGCCGCTGCACCATCGGACAACGTGCACAGGATATCATCTTGGCCGCCCGCGACGACGTCCGCGAACCTGTCAATCTGGGCCAGCAAAGGGTCAATCTTGTCATATACTTGCGGGGCGTGACGGCTCAGGGGCTTGGACCACTCGATCTCTCCTCCGTCGCTGCGGCCCCAGCGGGTGAGCGAGGGGAAGGCCAGCGCGCCTTGGGTGCCGATGATGCGCAGGTAATCCTCACCCGAGGCGGCGATGGCGGGGTTTTCGGCACTGGCCGCTTCGAACGCCCAAGGCGATGCGCCAGCGTCAGACATCAGAACGGATCCAAGCGCGCCATTCGCGAACCGCAAGGACAGCGCGGCGGTGTCTTCGATCACCATGCCGCGTCGCGCATTGGAGGTCAGGGCAGAGACTTCGTCAATCTCGCCGATCAAGAAGCGCAGAAGGTCGAGCTCGTGGCTGACATTGGTCATCAGTACCCCTGCGCCGGGCTGGGTGCGCCACGGGGTGTCGTAGTAGGTGTCGTGCTTGCGCAGCGACCACAGTGTTTGCACCCCGACCAGATCGCCGATCTGCTGCAGGGCTTCTCGGGCTGCAATGCTAAAGGGGTGACAGCGGCGATGATGCCCGCAAAACAAGGGCTTATCGCCTGCCACTTCGGCCAATGCTTTGGCTTCGCCCACCGTGGCGGTCAGAGGCTTTTCGATGATGCCTGCCCATCCACGATCCAGAATTTGCAAGGCACTGTCGTGATGCAGCTGCGTTGGCGTGGCCGAGATGGCAGCGCGAGTGGCAGCAGGGGCATCCTCAATGGCTGCGACGGCGGTTAAGCCCATTTGGGCCAGGTCTGCGCGACGCGCGTCAGAAGGCTCAACGATACAGGTCAGATCGACTTTATCCGACCTTTGCGCCACTTCGACGTGACGCATGCCGATCGAGCCTCCACCTATGACGCAAAGTGGTAAACGGGCCATTACATCACCGCGCCAACCTGCCATGGGACGAATTCGTAGTCCCCAAGGTCCAGTTTTTCCGATTTTGTTTGCTCGCCCGAGGCCATGCGGAGCCACATTTCGTAAATTTCGCGGCCCACTTCCTCGACGGTTTTGCCGTCGGAAATGATCGTTCCCGCGTTCACATCCATGTCCTCGTGCAGGCGGTTGTACATCTCTGTGTTCGTCGCGACCTTCATCGAGGGCGAAGGTTTTGCGCCGAACGCGGATCCGCGGCCCGTGGTAAAACACACGAGATTACAGCCACTTGCGATCTGTCCGGTCACGGATGCGGGGTCGTAGCCGGGGCTGTCCATAAAGGTGAAACCCTTGGCCGTGACGGGTTCTGCGTACTTGTAGACACCGGTTAACGGGGTGGTGCCGCCCTTGGCTGCGGCGCCGAGGGACTTCTCGAGGATCGTGGTTAATCCGCCTTTTTTGTTGCCAGGGCTGGGGTTGTTGTCCATGGAGCCGCCGTTGCGGTCTGTGTAGCCCTCCCACCATTTGATCAGATCGATCAGCTTGTCGCCAATCGCGCGATCAGCGGCGCGGGCGGTCAGCAGGTGTTCTGCCCCGTAGATTTCGGGGGTTTCGGCCAGAACGCCGGTGCCGCCTTGGGCCACCAGAAGGTCACAGGCGTAGCCGACGGCGGGGTTGGCAGTGATGCCGGACCACGCGTCGGACCCGCCGCATTGCAGGGCGACCATCAGCTCGGACGCAGGGCATTCTGCGCGCGTGGCTTTGTTCACTTCGGGCAGCATGGCGGTGATTTGTTCGATGCCAATCTCAACCGTTTTGCGCAGGCCGCCGTGGTCCTGAATGTTCATGGTCTGGAACAGCGGGCCGGGGGTCAGACCGTAGGCTTCGATCAGCCAGTCGATCTGCATCATCTCGCAGCCGAGACCCGCCATGAGCACACCGCCCACATTCGGGTTCTTCGCGTAACCCCAGAGGGTTCGCTGCAATAGCTCGAAGCCGGTGCCGTCGCCGCCCATGGCGCATCCGGTGCCGTGGACAAAGGCCACAACGCCATCGACATTGGGATAATCGGCCATGACGTCGGGGGTGAAGTGTTGGGCGATCATACGCGCCGCTGTGGCCGAGCAGTTCACAGAGGTCAGGACCGCAATATAGTTGCGGGTTCCAACGCGGCCCGTGGCGCGGCGATAGCCCATAAAGGTGTCCTGCTGGGTCGCAGGGGCGACAGGGCGCAGGTTGGTCGAGAATTCGTAGTCCGTGTCCACATTCCGGAATTCAAGGTTGTGGGTGTGGACATGTTGCCCCGCCTGAATGTCGGTGGCCGCGTAGCCGATGAGCTGCGCATATTTCAAAACAGGGGCGCCCGCAGGAATATCACATGTGGCCATTTTATGCCCGCGCGGGATCAACTGCGTCGCGCCATCTTCGCCGATTTCGAGGGGGGTTTTGGCGGTCACAACGTTGTCGGCTTCGGACAGACGGACGGTTTTCATGGTTAATTCCTTGACCTTCACTGCGCCGAAACGGCGCGAAAATCGGGGTATGGCTGGCGTCTGGTTCACGTATGGCAAACGTCATGACGTTGCGCCGGTGCTTGCTTTGGGGGTCCGGGGCGGCGCCGTGCGTCGGGCCGGACGAAAATCTGGGGGATCATACCCGATCCCGAGGGGGTAGGGACCGGGGCGGCAGCATGTCCGCCCCGGCCGGGTTTCAAAGACCTCTTCCTAGAGGAACAAAGTCACGATCGGGGGCCAAATCAGGAGGACCGACAGCGCAATAAGCTGGATCGCGATGAAAGGAAGGAAGCCTTTGAAGATGTCGGTCAGCGAGATGTGCGCCGGTGCGACGGACTTCAGGTAGAAGGCCGCAGGGCCAAAGGGCGGCGACAGGAAGCTCACCTGCATGTTCATACAGAACACAACACCGAACCAGATCGCGACGTGGCGGGCCTCGAGGTGGCCAAGGACGCCGATCTCTTCGACCGGAAGGCGCAGCACGATGGGCAGGAACACGGGCATGATCAGCAGAACGATCCCAACCCAGTCCATGAACATCCCCATGATCAGGAAGATGAACATCATCACCAGAATAACACCCATGGTCGGCAGGTCAGAACCCACGATCATGTTCGCCACATAGGTCGGACCACCTGCCAGCGTGTAGGCTGCTGCCAGTGCGGCCGCACCGATGGTCACCCAGATGATGGTGCCGGTCGATTTCAGGGTCCGCATCAGGCTGTCCCACACGATGTCAAAGGTCATCTCGCGGCGGACAAGGCCGATGACGAACACGGCAACCACACCCATACCAGCGGCTTCGGTGATGCCGGTGATGCCACCGTAGATCGAGCCCAGAACCACGCCGATCACGATGATCGGTGCCACCAGACCTTTGGACATGTCCCAGCCTTCTTTGGAGCGGTCTTTGCCGACAACCAGATAGACGACAAGAGCACAGATCACGAATGCGCCGATGATGTAGGGCAGGTCAGAGACCATGCCGAGGAAGATCGGCTCGACCCCTTCGGTCACAGCGTTGTCGCCGGTGACGGTGAAGAACAGGTTGCGGGCGATCAGAACACCGGTGATCCACATGAACAGGCGACCCAAGAAGCCAAGGAACATCAGGCCCTTTTCTTTGCCTTTGGGATCGGTGGGATCTTCGGGCGGCAGGGGCGCCATCTCGGGGTTCATGATGCTACGGAACAGGATGTAGATCATGAAGAACGAGGCCAGCATGAAACCGGGCAGGAAGGACGCGGTGAACAGCGCCTTGATCGAGGTTTCGGTGACCAGACCGTAGAAGATCAGAACGATCGACGGCGGGATCATGGTGCCGAGCGAGCCCGACGCACAGATGGTGCCGATCGCGAGGTTCTGGTTGTAGCCCAGACGCAGCATCTGGGGCAGGGCGATCAGGCCAAGCAGAACGACTTCGCCGCCGATGATGCCGGACATGGCCGCCATGATCACCGCCATCAGCGAGGTCACAAGGGCAATACCGCCACGGGTGCGCGACAACAGCTGGTTCAGGGCCGAGTACATATCCTTGGCGATGCCGGATCGTTCTAGGAGCGCGGCCATAAAGATGAACAGCGGGACCGAGATCAGAACGTAGTTCGTCATCTGGCGGTAGACCGCCTGCCCGAGGACCGAGAACGGTCCGCGGCCAAAGGTGTTGAACAGGATGTCGACGTCGAATTTGAGGACCAGCGTCACCACCGCAAGGAAGGCGGACGCAAAGCCCAGCGGCATGCCGATCGCCAGCAAGGCAAACATGCCAAGCAGCAGGATCATGCTGAGGGTACCGATATCAACCATAACTTATTTGTCCTCCAGCGTACGACGCAGGGTTTCGATCTCGTGCTCGTCGATATCGTCGTGGCCGTGGTGTTCGGGGGCTTTGTTCCAGTCGGCGATCAGGTTGGATACGGCCTGAACTGCCACAAGAACGATGATGATCAGGATCGCGGGTTTCACGGTGCCCGGAAGGGGCGGATCCCACGCGGTGCCAAAGGTCTCCATCCGCAGCATCCGGGTCCAGGCGTCGTTAAAGCCGCCCCAGACGAGGGTGAAGGTAAAGAGCAGGATCAAGAGGACAGAGATCACGTCCGCGGTTTTCTGGAACGCGCGGGGCATCATGTCGTAGATCACATAGATGCGGATGTGGCTGCGCTGCTGCATCGCGTAGAGGCCCGCCAAGAGGAAGATGAACGATGCGATCCACAGGGACAGCTCGTTCGCCCACAGGGTCGGACGGTTGAAGGCGTAGCGCGAGACCACTTCGTAGAACATGACGATCACGACAAAGGCGATCGAGATCATGGCCAGACGCGAGGCCACAAGCGAAATGTAGTCAAAGAAACCGCTGGGGCGCTCTTCGATCGGGCCGACGGTGTCGGACAGGTAGACCGAGGCAAAGAGCAACGCTCCGGCCAGCGAAAAGAGCATCAGCATCGCAAGAGGACGGCCCGCGGGGCGGATCATCTCGTACATGCCGATAGGCTCGGCAGAAACAAACTGGCTGACGATCAGGATGACAAAAGTGACGAGGGCGAGACCGGTAAAGCCGATCATCCCCAGTCGCACTGGTCCCCTGAGACCCCCGAGCCAAACGCTCTGGTTCTCCATTGTTGAAAACTCCTTGCCTGAATCCCGTTTCAGTTGCGAGCGGGTGGAAAAAAGGCGGGCCATATGGAATAGGCCCGCCCGATTGTCAGGCTATGTTCACGTTACGTGATTATTCGGCGATCAGGCCGAGCGAGCCGAGGTACTCGCGGTGGCTTGCCACCAGCGCTGCAGCCTCGGGGGTCTTTGCTGCCCAACCGTCCCAAGACTTCTGAGCGGCAGCACGGAAGTCCGCGCGGTCCTCAGCGGACCAGTCGTGCAGGGTCACGCCGTTTGCAGCCAGTTCAGCAGCAGCTTCGGCGTTCTTCTTCTCGTTCGACAGAGCGGTGTGCAGGGTCAGTTTCTGCATCGCGGTGTCGATGATGCGGCGGTGCTTTTCGCTCAGGCCGTCCCAGACGTCTTTGTTACACGCCAGGTGGTCCGACGGCATCGAGTGGAAGCCGGGGTAGGTGGCGTGCTTCACGATGTCATAGAGACCCAGACCAACGTTGTTGTAGATGCCCGAGGCGTCTGCACCGTCGATGATGCCGGTTTCCAGCGCGGTAAAGATTTCGGTGAAGTCCATCACGATGGGCGACGCGCCCATTTCGGTGAAGATTTCGGTTTCCAGACCCGGGGGCGAACGGAACTTCCAGCCCTTCAGATCTTCGGGGCCGGCGATGGGCTTGGACGAGGACAGCGATTCCTGACCATAGAGCCACCAGCCGATCAGCTGCATGCCGTTCGCGTTGTACAGTTCCTGAGCCGCGTCATAACCGCCGCCGTAGTACAGCCAAGAAATCTGCTGCCAAGGGGTGTCGTAGCCGCCCATGATGTCGCCAACGAACTGGAACGCAGGGTTTTTACCGGTCTGGTACGCACCGCCGGTCATGTCACAGTCGAGGATGCCGTTGACGGCTGCGTCCCATGTCTCGGTGGTCGCAACGACCGACGAGCTGTAGAACATTTCAATCGCGATTTCGCCGCCCGACATGGTCTGCACGTCGTCGATGAACTGGGCTGCCAGCTTACCCGAGGGGTGCTCGGTCGCGTAGTGTGTCTGGATGCGCAGGGTTACGTCCTGAGCCGATGCTGCGGTTGCCGCGATTGCGGTCAGGGCAGCGGATGCAAGAAGCTTGCTAATTTTCATAACTTTATGTCCTCCCTCGGCGGCCTCCTCTTGCCGCCGTTCCTTCGTATGATCGGTTCCACCCGACCAGCGAACAGATGGTATACCATCCTGAATCGACGCTACTCAAAGCGATCTTCACTTTCAATCATTTTTGGTATACCAAATTCAAAAAAATGCTCTAATGTGATTACAGCCCTAAGAATAGGTCTAGCAACACTCTGAATAATAAGGGTTTTAAAGCGGGGATGGCCGAAGAAACTTTACCGGAACAGATCGCGCGCCAACTGCGCCGCGACATTCTGAGGGGGAAACTGCCCCCTGGCACGACGATCAAAGAGCGCGACAACGCCGCAGAGCTGGGGGTCAGTCGGACCCCCATGCGCGAGGCGATCCGTATTCTGGCCCAAGAGGGTCTGGTCATCCTGCGTCCGGCCCGAAGTCCGATCGTGGCGCAGCCCTCGATCAAGGAGATTTCCGATCAGGTGACGGTTCTGATTGCCCTTGAGAAACTGTCACTGGAACTGGCCTGTGTGCATGCCACCGAGGCCGAGATCGATGATCTGGCGGCGACCATGGATTACATGGATCAGAACTTTGAAACCGCTGATCCGCTCGACATGTTCGAGGTCGACATGGGCTTTCACCATGCTTTGGCGGTCATGTCCCATAACGACGTGATTGCCGAATTGCACCAGACCCTGATGGAACGCCTGTGGCGCGCCCGCTATATGGCCGCGCGCCGCCGCCGCAACCGCGAGCGGGTGATTGTGCAGCACGGAGCGATTGTAAATGCGCTGCGTGCCCGTGACCGCGCATCGGCGCTGGTCGCGATCGAGGCCCATCTGGGCCATCTGGACCGAGATATTCGGAACGTCCTCGAGCAAGAAGCCGAGGCCGCTCTGGTCACCAAATGATTTGGAGGAGAAATCAATGAAACTTCTACGTTTTGGCCCCGCAGGTCAGGAAAAGCCCGGCATTCTGGACGCCGACGGCAATGTGCGGGACCTGTCGGGCAAGTGCCCCGATTTCGCGGGTGCGGGCGTGTCGCTGGAGGCGCTGGACGCCATTCGTGCCATCGATGTGACCAGCCTGCCTGTGGTGGCAGAGCCCGGCCGGATCGGATCGTGCGTGGCCTCGGTGCCGAACTTTTTCTGCATCGGTCTGAACTACGCCAAGCACGCCGCTGAAACCGGCGCGGAGCCGCCCAAGGAGCCGATCATCTTTAACAAGGCGACCTCGGCGCTGTCGGGTCCGTTTGATGACGTGGTGATTCCCAAGGGGTCGGTGAAGTCGGACTGGGAAGTCGAGCTGGGTGTCGTGATTGGCAAAGAGGCCAGCTATGTGTCCGAAGAGGACGCGCTGTCCTACGTGGCGGGCTATTGCGTGATCAACGACATGTCCGAGCGCGAGTTCCAGATCGAAAAGGGCGGCCAGTGGATCAAGGGTAAATCGGCCCCCACATTCGGCCCGACCGGTCCCTATCTGGTGACGGCGGACGAAGTGGATGATCCCCAGACACTGGCGCTGTCCTTGGACCTGAACGGCGAGACTGTGCAGGATTCGAACACCGACGACATGATCTTTAGCGTCAAAGAGATCGTCAGCTACATGAGCCAGTTTATGAAGCTGCAGCCCGGCGACATCATAGCGACCGGTACGCCGTCGGGTGTGGGCATGGGCATGAAGCCCCAGCGGTTCCTGAAGCCCGGCGACAAGATGACCGTGCGGATCGAAGGCTTGGGCGAGCAAGAGCAGACGGCTGTCGCCTACGAATAAGCGTTCCGGTCTTGGAATGGGTGAGGGCGTCCTGCGGGGCGCCCTTATTTGTTTGTGGGGTGTTTGGTTCGCGTTGGTGACTTGGGTATTTTTGCCAAGAAAGAGGGAGCGGTGGCTTATTCGGCAGTGCGGCGCAACAGGTAGATGTCCATGCACCAGCCGTGGGCGGCGCGGGCGGCGGCGCGGGTGTCGATGATGTCTGCTTGGACCTCGGCTAGGGGGCCGGAACGGCGGATTTCGTTTTCCATCCCTGCGTAGGCGGTCCAGTAGATGTGGATGCCCGTGGGATCGAGGTGCTGGAAGGAGCAAGCGCCGTCCAGCATGACGACCGCGGTGTCCGAGCCAGCGGGGAAGCCGTTGTCGCGAATCTGGCGGCCGGTGGTGATGGTCACGGGGCCGTTGATTTCGTTCAGCGGGATCGCGTGGCCTGCGGTCAGGGTCTGGATTGAGGTGATGCCGGGGATGACCTCGACCGTGACTTCGGTGGTTTTGGTCAGGCGGTCGGCGATGCGCAGGGTCGAATCATAGAGGCTCGGGTCGCCCCAGACGAGGAAACCGACGGTGCCCCCCTGTGGCAGGGTGGCTTGCATGGTGTTCAGCCAGATGTCGGCGATGGCGTCGTGCCAGTCGTTCACCTTTTGCCCGTAATCGCGGGTGGATTCGTCGCGGATGGGCAGGGCGAAATCGGCGATTTTGGGCTGGGTCGTCAGGATTTGGGTGCAGATTTCATGGCGCAGACCCGCCAGATCATCTTTGCCCGCGCCCTTGGTCGGGATCAGGATCGCGTCGACGCTGTTCAGGGCGTCGATCGCTTTGAGGGTCAGGTGCTTGTGGTTGCCCGTACCGATGCCGACAAGTTTCAGGTGGTACATCGGTCAGTCCGCCAAGGGGCCATAAAGGATCAGCGCGGGCTGGGTGCTGTCCGCGCCTTCGAGGCTGTCGGCGAGGTCGCGGATCGTGCTGCGGGTCAGCTCTTGTTCCGGTTTCGAGACGCCTTCGCACAGCATGGCGGGGGTTTCGGGGGGCATGCCTGCCGAAATCAGCCGATCCACCATTTTCGCGAAGGTCCGTTTGCCCATGTAGACCGCTGTGGTCGCCATAGGATCGGCCAGCGCGGCAAGGTTCAACTGTTCGGGCAGCGCGCCGGTGACATCATGGCCTGTGACCAGTTGCAGTCGGCGCGCGGTCATCCGGCGGGTCAGCGGGATGTTCGCAGCGGCCGCCGCGGCCGAGGCTGTGGTCACGCCGGGCACGATATCAAAGGGGATACCCGCGGCGCGCAGGGCTGTGGTTTCCTCTTCCAGACGGCCAAAGATGCCGCAATCGCCGGATTTCAGGCGGACGACTTTGATCCCTTGGGACGCGTAATCGACCAAGAGCTGGCTGACGTGTTCCTGTTTGGGGCTGGGGCGGCCTGCGCGCTTGCCGACGCCGACGAGTTCGGCCTCGGGCTTCAGGTCTTCGAGAATGGGGGCGGCGCCGAGATCGTCATAGAGGATGGCGTCGGCCTCTTTGATCAGGCGCGCGGCCTTGAGCGTGAGCAGTTCCGGATCGCCGGGGCCAGAAGATACGAAATGAACAAAGCCGCTCATGTGGCCTCCGAAATCAGGTGGAAGAATGTGCCGGTCGCGTTGCCACGTACCGAGCCGGTTTCGGGCACATCGGCGCCGTTGGCATCGGTGACGCGGGCCAAGGGGGCGTCGGGCTGGTCAAGAATGGTGGAATAGTGGAACTCGTGGCCGCGCAGACGGGCGGCGGCGGAATAGCCGGGCATTGGCGCAGTCAGATCGGCCAGACGGTAGCCCAGATGCATCTTGCGCTTTTCATAGCTGGTCACGAGACCAAGGAGGCCGGCCATCTCGTGACGCTCTCCGGCTTTGTCGATCAGGGCAGTGCCCATGGCCATGTAGCCGCCGCATTCACCATGAACGGGGCGCGTTTCTGCAAATGATTTCAGACCGTTGCGGAAGGTTGTTGCAGCGGCGATTTTGCCTGCGTGCAGCTCTGGGTAGCCACCGGGCAGCCATGCGACATCGGCTGAGGGATCGGGCGCTTCGTCGTTCAGGGGGCTGAATGGCAGGATCTCTGCGCCCGCTTTGCGCCATGCGGTCAGCTGGTGCGGATAGACAAAGCTGAAGGCCGCGTCGCGGGCCAAGGCGATCCGCTGACCGGGAGGCGGACAGGGGTTCGGGTCGATCGCGGGGGGCGTGGTTTGCGCGGCGGCGGCGCGCAGGGCGTTCAGGTCCACATGCTCGGCCACAAAGGCAGCGGCGGCGTCGAGGATACGGGTGAGTTCGCTGTGCTCTTCGGCTTGGACGAGGCCGAGGTGCCGCTCGGGCATCTCGATCTCTTTCATGCGGGGCAGCGCGCCAAGGACGGGGATGCCGACCTGTTGCATGCCGACGCGCACGAGCGCCTCATGACGGGGCGAGGCGACGCGGTTCAGGACCACACCCGCCAGTTGCACATCGGGGCGCATGGCGGCAAAGCCAGCGGCGACGGCGGCAGCCGATTGCGCTTGGCCGGACACGTCGATGACCAGCACCACGGGCCAGCCCATCAGGGCGGCCATGTCAGCGCTGGCGCCGGTGCCGGTTTCGCCGGGGCTTGCCACGCCATCGAACAGGCCCATGGAGCCTTCGGCCAGCACAAGGTCAGCGCCGTCGGCGGCTTGGACCAGATCGGCCAGCAACCCGCGCGGCATGGCCCATGAATCAAGGTTCACCGACACACGGCCCGCCGCGGCGCTGTGGAAACCGGGATCGATGTAGTCGGGGCCGCTTTTGAAGGGCTGGACGGTGACGCCCGCTTGGGTCAGCGCACGGCACAGGCCCAGCATCAGGGTCGTCTTGCCGGTGCCCGACGCGGGGGCAGAGATCAAAAGGCCCTTGGGCAGCATCATTCGGTCCCCTCGGGGAAGCGGGGATCGGTGCCGATGGGGCGGTAGCGGCGGTCGTAGTCGGCGGCATAAAGGCAGGATTCGTCGAAATCCGTGGCCCCAAGCGCGTGGCCGACCATGATCAGCGCGGTACGGCCGCGCTCGCCCTCGGTGGCTTCGATGACGGTGCCGAGGGTGGCTTTGATGATCTTTTGATCCGGCCAAGTGGCGCGCCAGATGATCGCGACGGGGCAATCTGCGCCATAGGACGGGGACAGACGCGCGACGACTTCTTCCAGCACGTGGACCGACAGGTGCACGGCCAAGGTCGCGCCGGTTTTGGCGAAGTTTTCCAGCGTTTCGCCATCGGGCATGGAGCTGGCGCGCCCCGAGGTGCGGGTCAGGACCAGCGATTGCGCGACGCCCGGCAGAGTCAGTTCTGCGCCCAAGGCAGCGGCGGCGGCGGCAAAGGACGGCACACCGGGGGTCACGTCATAGGGGATGCCCTCGGCCCGCAGGCGGCGCAGCTGTTCGCCCATGGCTGACCAGACCGACAGATCGCCGGAGTGCAGGCGGGCGACGTCTTGGCCCGCGTCATGGGCGGCTTTGATCTCGGCGATGATGTCGTCCAAAGACATGGGGGCGGTGTTGATGATCCGCGCGCCTTCGGGGCAGTGGTCCAGCAGGGCTTCGGGCACCAGTGAACCTGCGTAGAGGCAGACAGGGCAGGACGCGATCAGGTCGCGGCCGCGCAGGGTGATCAGGTCGGCAGCGCCGGGGCCTGCGCCGATAAAGTGAACGGTCATGCGTCTGGTCCTTCAGCAATTGCGGCGGTGGCCATGCCATCGGTCGAAGTTACGCGGCGGTCTAGCAGATGCGCGTTCTCTCCGACAGCGGCAAGCGCGGCAGCTTCGGCCAAAGAGCCGGTGCCGTAGCGTTCCGCCACGCGGGGGGATTGGGTGATGGTGATTTCTTGGCTCAGTTCGTCCAAGGGGACGGCGATCAGCGGCACGCCGAGGATCTTGGCGAGTTCTGTGATCTGGGGCGCTTTGGCTTTGTCGGCGGCGGTGGCGATGGCGTCGACCGTGTGGCCGGTTTGGTTCAGCGCATCTTGGAGCGATGCGGTGGGGGCCTCGGTTCGGAAGCCTATGCCTGCGATTTTCATCGGGTGACGCTCCATTGCAGGATCGGGCGGGCGGCGTTCCACCCGCGCATCCGGCCCAAAGGCGCTGTTTCCGACAGTTCAGCGCGCAGCAGGTGCCCGCCCTTGGCCGCGTGCCAATTCATGAGCAGGCATTCGGTTTCCAGCGTGACGGCGTTGGCGACGATGCGGGTGCCCTCTGGCAGGGTTTGCCACAGTTCCGTCAGCAATGTCGCGCTGTTGCCGCCACCGATGAACACCGCATCGGGTTTGGCGTGGCCTTGCAGGATGGCGGGGGCAGACCCATGGACGGTTTGCAGGCGGTGGGACAGGCCGAAACGTTCGGCGTTCTGGCGGATGTTGGCGCAGCGGGTGTCTTTGGGCTCAAAGCTGGTGGCGGTGGCGTTTGGCGCGGCCAGACACCATTCTAGCGCAATGGAGCCCGAGCCGCCGCCAATGTCCCACAGATGCTCGCCGTAGCGCGGCGCTAGGGCCGAGAGGGTCAGGGCGCGGACGGGGCGCTTGGTCATTTGGCCGTCGGACAAGAACATTGAGTCGGGCAGGCCAGAGGCGCGGGGCATCCCCTTGGACCCCGCGCAGTCGATTGCGACGGCAACAGGGGCTTGGATGTCCTGCAGGGCGAAGTCTTGGGCGGTGGTGCGGCGCACGCGCTGGCGCGGGCCGCCGAGGCATTCCATAACGGTCAGTTCGGATGCGCCAAAGCCGGTCTCGGTCAGATAGCTGGCCAGTTTCGCGGGCGCATCGCCGTCGCGCACGGTGCAGATGGCGCGGACGCCGCGTCCCAAGGTCGGTGTCAGGCGCTCGAACGGTGCCGCATGAAGCCCGAAGCACAGTGTTTCTTCGAGCTTCCAACCTTGGGTATTTGCCGCCAAGCTGAAGGTGGAAGGGGTCGGCACGCTGACCCATTCGTTGGGGTCTAGGTGGCTGGCGATAGACCCGCCTGCGCCGAACCAGAAGGGATCGCCCGAGGCCAGAATGACCACCTTTTGACCGCGCAGGGCCAGAACGGGCTCGATGCTGAACGGGATGGGCCATTCGTGGCCGCGCGCGCCAGCGCCGACGAGCGACAGATGACGGGGGCCGCCAAAGATCGCCTCTGCGCTGTTCAGCAATTTCCGGCTTGTCTCTGTCAGGCCATCCAGTCCATTTTCCCCTAGACCCAGAATGCTAAGCCAAGGTTCAGACATGACACGCATCCTTGTTCTCGGTGGAACGACCGAAGCCATGAAACTCGCCGCGACGCTGTCCGATTGGGGCGTGGATGCGGTGTTCAGCTATGCGGGGCGCACGAACAATCCGACCATGCCGCCGCTGCCCGTGCGGATGGGCGGCTTTGGCGGTGTGCCGGGGCTGGTACAGTACCTGCGGGACGAGGGGATCACCCACGTGGTCGATGCTACGCACCCTTTTGCCGCGCAGATGAGCAACAACGCGGTTGTGGCCTGCGAAGAGGCTGGGGTGGAGCTGTGTGCCTTGGAGCGTGGTCCGTGGCGGAACAAACCCGGCGACAGTTGGAGCCATGTGGAGGATATGGCTGGCGCGGTTGCGGCGCTGCCCGAGAGCCCGCGCCGGATTTTTCTGGCCATTGGCCGCCAGTACCTGAGCGACTTTGCGGGCAAGCCCCAGCATTTCTATCTGCTGCGTCTGGTGGACGCGCCCGAGGGCGAGTTGCCTCTGCCGGATGCGGTTGCCGTGCAGGCGCGCGGACCGTTTACCGTGGCGGGCGACAAGGCGCTGCTGCAAGAGCACAAGATTGATCTGATCGTCGCCAAGAATTCGGGCGGCGTTGGCGCGCGCGCCAAGCTGGACGCGGCGCGGGAGTTGGGCATTCCGGTCATTCTGATCGACCGCCCCCATATCCCGACGCGCCCCATCATGCGGACCGTCACCGATGTGATGGACTGGCTGGATCATGCGCTCTCGGACGAGGTTGGCGCGTAACGCGGGGTGTAGACGTGGGGACCGACGCGGCGTGTGTCGGCGTTCCCCACGATGACCACGGTGCGCATGTCGGCCATATCTTCGGTCGCCTCTCCGAGCGGGACGGTCAGCAGTTTCTGCCCGTCCTTGGTCACATCTTTGCAGAACGAAATCAGGACGTTATCGCCTAGTTCTTCACGTAGAATGGTCAGGGCCTGACCGAACTGGAAGGGGCGCGATTTGCTGCGCGGATTGTAGAACGCCATGGCGAAACCGGCTTGGGCGGCAAGGCGCAGGCGGCGTTCGATCAGGCTCCACGGTTTCAGGTTATCCGACAGATTGATCGCCGCGAAATCGTGGCCCAAGGGCGCGCCGAGTTTCGAGGCTGCGGCCAGCATCGCAGTGATGCCGGGCAAAACGCGGATGTCCAGATCGTGGTATTCGGGGTGGTTTTCCAGCGCCTCGAACACGGCAGAGGCCATGGCGAACACGCCGGGATCGCCGCTGCTGACCACGACAACATGGCGCCCTTCGGCGGCCATTTGTAGGGCGTGGGTGGCGCGGTCAACCTCGACGCGGTTGTCGGACCCGTGCAGGGTCAGTCCTTCGCGGGGTTCGACGCGGGCGACATAGGGGAAGTAGCCCACGATGTCTGTGGCCACCTCCAGAGCGGCGCGCACTTCGGGGGTCACGAGGTCTTCGGCACCCGGCCCAAGGCCTGCGATAACGACGGAACCGGTCATGGGCGTCTCCCGTTGCCGTGGACGATGGCGATGCTGAAATAGGGGACGGTGTCGCCCACATCGGTCAGTTTCTGGACAGTCTGGTCAGGCATGGTGCCCCGTTCCACGAGCCAGGCGTCCTGCAGTTTGCCAGCGGCTTCGAGAGCGCGTTTGACCTTGGGCAGGTTGCGGCCGATCTTCATAAACACCAGTGCGTCAGAGTCTTTGGCGCGGCGGGTCAGTTCATCTTCGGGCAGGGTCGCCATGCAGACGGTCAGCACGTCGTCGCCCCACGTGATCGGCTGGCCCGTGGCGGTCCAGCAGCCAGACATACCGGTGATCGCGGGGATCACATCGATATCGCAGCGCGGTTTAAGACGCGTGTATAAGTGCATGAAACTGCCGTAAAAAAACGGATCACCTTCGCACAGGACAACCACGTCTTCGTCGGCGGTCAGGGCGCATAGCTTGTCTGCCCAGTCGTCATAGAATGCTGACAGCAGGCGGTTGTATTCGGGGTCGCTGAAGTGGATCTCGGTGGTGACCGGATACTCCATGGCGTGCTCGGTCACGTCTGTGGGCAGCATGCCCTCGACAATGCGGCGGGCCTGACCCTGACGGCCTTCCTTGCGGAAATAGGCCACGTGGCGGGCGGTGCGGATCAGGCGATCCGACTTCACGCTCATGAGTTCGCGGTCGCCGGGGCCGAGGCCGACGCAGATGACCTTGCCCATCGTTATTCCTTCCAGCTGGCCAGCGCGTTCACGGCGGCGACGGTGATCGCAGAGCCCCCCAGACGCCCTTCGACGATCATTGAGGGGACCGGCAGATCAGCCATCAGGGCGTCCTTGGATTCCCGTGCGCCCACAAAGCCCACGGGGCAGCCGATGATGGCCGCAGGGCGCGGGCAATCGGGGTCCTCGAGCATATTTAGCAGGTGAAACAGCGCCGTGGGGGCGTTGCCGATAGCGACCAGAGCGCCATCAAGGTGGGGGCGCCACAGTTCCACTGCTGCGGCCGAACGGGTGTTCTGCATTTCGGCGGCTAGTTCAGGGACCTGCGGGTCCTTGAGCGTGCAGATGATCGCGTTGTCGGCGGGCAGGCGCGGGCGGGTGATGCCCTCGGACACCATGCGGACGTCGCACAGGATCGGCGCACCGTTTGCCAGTGCGGCGCGGGCGGTTTCGGCCATGCCCTCGGAGAAGCGCACGTGTTCCTCTAGGCCCACAAAGCCGAGCGCGTGGATCATCCGCACGACAACGGATTCTTCATCCTTGTTGAAGCGGGCGAGGTTGGCCTCTGACCGGATGGTCGCAAAGCTTTCCTTGTAGATGGCGGCGCCGTTGGTCTCGTAAACGTGGGGCATTCAGGCTCTCTTGGTCGTCAGAAGGTCGGGATGGCGGATCAGCGCGTCGGATGCAAGGTCGGTCGCGGACCTGTTAGCGCTGGCTGTGCCATTGTGGATCAGGTCAAAGGTGTCTGGGGCCGTCGCGGTCAGGGTGATCGGCGCGGCGCTGGGGTGGGCGCAGCCCTTGGCGCAGCCGGACACGTGCAAGAGCTGCGGCGTGTGCGGGGCCAGTTGGCGGGCCAGAGTGCGCGTGTCGCTCAGGGCTTGGGGACAACCGGGCGCGCCGGTGCAGGCCACGACATTTAGGCGCGGATCGGTGGGATCGGTGATGAGCCCGTCGATGTCGCGCACTGTGGTCAGGTTTTCGAGCAGCAGCATTCGCCACGGGGTCAGGCGGATCGGAGCCAATTTCGCCAGTGCGGCGAGGGTTCTCGCCTGCATCTGCCCGAACTCGAGGCCGACTAGGGTGCCGTTCCTTGTCCGCCCGATCCGGGGCGCGTGCTGCGCGGGTTGCGCCGGAGCAGTGCGGTATTCGGCGGGCAGTTCAGTGGTTTTCAGATGGCGGGCCATGCGGCCGCGTCCCTCTGGCGCGCCGCCAGAGGTCAGGAACCAGCGGGCCAGCTCCAGCGCGGTTTCGGCGGCAGAGTCCACGGTGACGGGGATGCCCATGTCGCAGGTGTCTGCGCGAACGATCAGGCCGTTTTCGCCCCGCTCGATACGGATATCGGCGCTGATATCGGACAATACGGGCGTGTCTCCGCAATCCACCGCATAACCGAACTTTCCCGGCGTGGCGGGGGCATCGTCGGATGACAGGGCCAACATCAAAGCGCTTGCGATGCGGTGGCTGTCATCCCCTGCGGTCCAATAGGGCGTCAGGACGATATTCCGGCGGGTCTCGGTCGCGATGTCGCGGTCGATCACCCCGAGCATCCGCAGGCCGTCGATCAGGGGGGCGTGGGTGGCCTCCGTGACGCCTCGGATCTGCAGGTTCGCGCGGTTCGAAATGTCGATCAGCCCGTTCCCGTAGATCTGCGCCAGATCGGCGATTTGGGCGGCCTTGTCCTGCGCCAGACGGCTGAGGGGGGCACGCACGCGCACCACCAGACCGTCGCCCGACTGCATGGGACGCAGGGCACCGGGGCACCAGCCTTGGATGATGGGGGCGCTCATGACAGGGCCTCCAGTTCCGCGATGATCGAGTTGCGGCGCGTGACCCAAAGGCCCGCGTCCATCAGCGCGCGGAAGCGGTCCTTGAGCGCCTGAAGCGCTTGCGGGTTGGCGCCCTCCATGAACTCGGTCAGGTCTTCGCGGCCCAAGGTGGCTTCGAAATACTGGTCGAACAGGTGCGGGCCCACGACCCCTGCCAGATGGGCAAAGGCGGCCATGTGGTCGAGGGTGGCGGCGATTTCAGCGGCGCCGCGGAAGCCGTGGTTCATCATGCCGTTGGCCCAATCGGGGTTGGCAGCGCGGGCGCGGACGGTCCGGGCGATTTCCTCGTTCAGGCTGCGTGCGCGGGGGCGGTCCGGTTGGGTGGCGTCCATGTGGTAGAGCGCGGGGGCGTCTTGGCCAAGGCGCTTCATAGCGGCGGCGAAACCGGCCTCGTGGGCGGCGTAGTCGCTGGCCATCAGCACGTCGGTTTCTGGCAAGTCCTGCAGGTGAACAAAGCTGTCGGCGGTTTGCAGACGGGTTTCCAGCGCTTCGCGGGCCTCGTGAACCTCGCCCTTGGCGTCGATCGCGTGGGAGCTGGCGGCAAGCCACGCTTCACCAGCGGCTGCGCGGGCTTCGTCGCTGTAGTCGTCCAGCGCCGCGCCCATGTTCAGGCCGTATTGGCCCGGCTTGGGGCCAAAGACGCGGGGGGTGCGGGCGACGTAGGGATTGTCCTCGGGGGCCTCTTCGCGCTCGGCCAGTTTGTCGGCGGCGCCTTCGAACATCTGGGCCAAGCCGGGGAAGACATCGCGGAACAGGCCTGAGACGCGCAGGGTCACGTCGATGCGGGGACGGTTCAGTAGGGCCAGCGGTATGACTTCGAACCCGCTGACGCGTTCGGATCCGTCGTCCCATTTCGGGGCAAGGCCCGCGAGGTGCAGGGCCATGGCAAATTCCTCGCCTGCGGTGCGCATGGTGGCGCTGCCCCAAAGGTCGATCACCAAACCGCGCGGCCAGTCGCCGTGGTCCTGAAGATGGCGGCGCAAGAGTTCCTCGGCCAGCTTGACGCCTTGGGCGTGGGCGGCGCGGGACGGGACCGAGCGGGGGTCGGTCGTGAACAGGTTCCGGCCCGTGGGCAGCACGTCAGAACGGCCACGGTACGGTGACCCAGAGGGGCCAGCGGTCACGAAACGTCCGTTCAGCGCAGCATGGAGGCCCTCGTTTTCCTGCGCGCCGTAGTCGCCCGCGCCAAAGATATGCAGGCCCTCGCCGTACTGGCTTTCCTTGATGTCGCAGACAAAGCGGTCGATGCGGGTGATGGCTTCGGCGGCGGAGGCGTCCTGCGGGATGCCAAGGTCCTCTTCGACGCCGGTGCCTTGGGCCTCGGCGCGGATGTCGGCGATCAGCCGGTCGCGGCGGGCGGGGTCAAGGCCGTCTGCGGTCGAGTATTCGTCCAACAGGTGTTCCAGACGCCCCATCCCCTCGGGCAGTTTGGTCTGCGCCATGGGGGGCGGCAGGTGGCCGATGGTGACGGCAGCGATGCGGCGCTTGGCTTGGGCGGCCTCGCCGGGGTCGTTGACGATGAACGGGTAGATGACGGGCAGGTCGCGGATCAGCGCCTCGGGCCAGCAGTCACCGGACAGGGCCACGGATTTGCCCGGTAGCCATTCCAGCGTGCCGTGGGCCCCGATGTGGACCAGTGCGTCGGATTGGGCGCGGAGCCAGAGGTAGAAGGCGACGTAGCTGTGGCGCGGGGTGCGGGACAGGTCGTGGTAGTCGTCGTCGCGGGTCTCCACGTCGCCGCGCTCCGGCTGGAGGGCGACCAGCGCATTCCCTGCGTCGATGGCGGGGAAGTGGAAGGCGCCATTACGGAACAGCGGGTCGGTGTCGGGATTGCCCCAAGCCGCGATCAGGTCAGCGCGCAGGGGCTCGGGTAGGGTGTCTAGCGCTTGCTCATAGGCCGCGAGCGGATAGGTCAGGGTCTCAACAGTCAGCCGCTGGCCGAGGTCCGACTGGGGCCGCACGGCGTGGCCGCTGGCATTCAGGTCCGATAGTATCTGCTCGGCGCTGGCGAGGGCGTCCATCCCGACCGCGTGGGCGATCTGGTAGGTCTTGCCGGGATATGTCGACAGAACCAGCGCGATCCGTTTGTCCGCAGCGGGCAGGGTGGACAGGCGGTGCCATGCCTGCACACGGTCTGCCAGCGCGTCGATCCGCGTGGGGTCCGCACGGTGAGCAAAGCGGGAATATTCGAGATCGGGGTCTTTCTTGCCCGGCTGTTTGAAGCTGGCGACACCTGCAAAGATGCGGCCATCGACTTCGGGCAGGACCACGTGCATGGCAAGGTCGGCAGGGGACAGACCGCGATCGGCGTCCTTCCAATCCTTCTTGCGGGCGGTGGACAGGGCGATCTGGAACACGGGGCAGCCAGCCGCATCGAGGGGCGAGGCTTCGCCGTTGCGCCCTTGGGCCGAGAAGGCAGTCGCGTTGACGATGGCAGCGGGTTTCAGAGTATCGATCTGGGTGCGCAGCCAGTCGGCAGCAGCGGGGGCCTTGAGACTGCTGGCAAAGGCACCTATGGCTTGGAACCCGCGCTGCTCCAGCGCCGCGATCATAGCGTCGATGGGCGAGGTGTCGGCGGATGTCAGGTAAGAGCGGTAGAAGGTCACCAGAGCCAGCGGGCGGTCGTCGCGCTTTGGATCGGTGACGACGCCTGTGTCGGGCAGGTAAAAGCCCGCATCCGGCACAGTTTTCGCGCCCATCACGGGGGCCGCATAAAGGCCAGCGGCCAGCGCCAGTTGGGCCAGCGCGGCTTGGGCCGCAACGGCGCCACCAGCGTCGCACAGGTGTTGAAGACGTCGCAGGGTCGAGACTGGCAGGGTGCTGAGCTGGTCCAGCCGGTCATCCTGACGCCCGTCGGCGGGCAGGACGGCCAGCGCAATCCCCTTGCGCCGCGCCAAGTCCTGAAGGGTCGCCAGACCGTAGGACCAGTAGCTTTCGCCGCCGATCAGACGGACGAGGATGCCCTTGGCCCCCTCGAGCGTTTGTTCGGCGTAAACGTCCACGGACAGCGGATGTTTCAGGGCCACAAGGTTCGCCAGACGCACCGTCGGCAGGGCCCCCTTGGCCCGATGGTAGCCCGCCGCGAAAGCGCCAAGGTCGGAGTCGGAGAACGACAGCACAATCAGGTCTGCGGGCGTTTGCCCCAGATCCATCGGTGTATCGCCCTGATCGAGCCCGTGGCTTTCGCGGAAGACAACGTGCATGGGTTACGCGCCCAATGCCGCTTTGATCGCGGTCTCGTCGATGTGGTCGTGTTCAGCGATCACCACCAAGAGGGACTTGCGCGGACGGTCGCCCCAAGGCTGGTCGTACTGCGCACGAATGCGCGTGCCCACCGCCTGCACCAGATAGCGCATGGGTTTGCCCTTGACCGCGACGTAGCCTTTGACACGCAAGATATTCTGGTCCTTTGCCATTTTCACAATAGCATCTTGCAACGCCTGAACGTCCTCGACTTCGCCAAGATCGACCACGACGCTGTCGAAATCGTCATGTTCATGGTCATCGTGGCCGTCGTGGTGCGAGGGACGGTTCTCCAGATCATTCTCGGCGGCCGCCTCGAGGCCGAGGATCACGCGGGGATCGACGGCACCGTCGGTGATCGCGATGATCGGCAGCTTGCGGGGGGCTTCGGCCTCTACCACTTCTTTGGCCTTGGCGATGCCAGCCTCACCGGCCAGATCGGCCTTGGAGAGCAGCACGATGTCGGCGCAGCTGATCTGGTCTTCGAAGACCTCGGACAGCGGCGTTTCGTGATCTAGGCTCTCGTCCGCTTCGCGCTGGGCTTGAACGGCGTCCAGATCGGGGGCGAACTGGCCACTCGCCACGGCTTCGGCATCGGCCACGGCAATCACGCCATCGACGGTAATGCGCGATTTGATCGCGGGCCAGTCGAACGCCTTGAGCAGGGGCTTGGGCAGGGCCAGACCCGAGGTCTCGATGATGATGTGCTCGGGCGTTTCAGGCAGGGCCATCAGCTGTTCGATGGTCGGGATGAAGTCATCGGCCACGGTGCAGCAGATGCAGCCGTTCGCCAGCTCCATGATGTTGTTTTCGGGGCAATTTTCATCAGCGCAAGATTTCAGGATGTCACCATCCACACCAGCGGTACCGAATTCGTTGACCAGAACGGCCAGACGCTTGCCCTGCGGGTTTTGCATCAGGTGACGGATCAGCGTGGTTTTGCCAGAGCCGAGAAAGCCGGTAATCACGGTCACGGGGATTTTAGACAGGTTAGACATGGTTACTCCTGCGGGGGAATGCGGGCGATGGATTGTTTGCGGAACGCCTGAGGGCGCTCGCGCCATGGGACGATCCCGTCGGTGGTTTGGGCATAGGCTCGCACGCCGGTCAGGATGTCCTCTACCTGCGTGTCGGGGTCCATGTCGCCGTAGACATAGGTCCAACGGGCGGGGCCTCCGGTCAAGGCAATCGAGCACCCGCGCGAGCACGCGGACAGACATTCGGCGGGCTTCAGGCGGACGTTCTCGGGCAGCTCTGACCGCGTCAGTGTCTCATAGAGGCGCGCACCGGGGCGCGGCTCGTCCGCGACGGGCTCTCCGCCCGCGATGCGGCGGCAGGTGGTGCAGACGGTCAAGGTGACCTCGGCCATGTGGTGCCTCCCTAAACTGGCTGGGAAAACGGGGGGTCACTGGCCATCGGGCACGGGGAAACGCGCCTGTCAAAGCCGGCCGCGACACACCCCGGTCGCCCGTACATTTCTTGCGCTGGCAGGTCTCCCGGCTTGCGGAGCCCGAGGGGTTCCTCGGCTGGCCCGATCCTTCCCGGTATATGGATACCAGTGGCAACGGGGCCTCTCCGGTCACGGTCGCGGGGGCGGCTGCGTTTCGGCTGCGATTTTGGTCGCAAAGCGGTAGCGCATTCCCTCTTCGCCTGTCATAGACAGGAACCAGCGCCGCCCACCTGAGGGAAGGCACCCCACCTTGTCAAGCGTAAGGATCGTCCTATGAGCGATAAGCCCCAAACCGATGAAGCCCGTCACGCGGCCAAGATGGCCAAGAAGAAAGCGGCGCGCGATAAAATCATGGCTACCAAAGAAGGCGAGAAAGGCCTGATCATCGTCCACACGGGGCCCGGCAAGGGCAAATCGTCGTCCGGATTCGGAATGATCTTGCGCTGTATCGCCCACGGGATGCCTTGCGCGGTGGTCCAGTTCATCAAGGGCGCATGGGAGACCGGCGAGCGGACCTTGATCGAGGCGAATTTCAGCGATCTGTGCCAGTTCCACGCCATGGGCGAAGGGTTCACTTGGGAGACCCAAGACAAGTCCCGCGACATCGAGATGGCGAACAAAGGCTGGGAAAAGGCCAAAGAGCTGATCCTGAACCCCGAGATCAAGTTCGTGCTTTTGGATGAGATCAATATCGCCCTGCGCTACGATTATCTGGACGTCGAAGAGGTGGTGCGCTTCCTGCAAGAAGAAAAGCCGCCCATGACCCATGTGTGTCTGACCGGCCGGAATGCCAAAGAGCCCCTGATCGAGGCGGCAGATCTGGTGACCGAGATGACCTTGGTGAAGCATCCCTTCCGCTCTGGCATCAAAGGCCAAAAAGGCGTCGAATTCTGAGCCGTTTGGGGGCGCTGCCCCCTCTTGCCACTTCGCGCCAATTCACCCCCGGGGTACTGGGGCCAAGAAAGAGTACGGGGTTCTTCGCTCTTTCTTGGCGATAAATACCCTCGCCGAAGGCATTCGTGCGCAGCGCGAAAAGAAAAAGGGCCCAATCGGGCCCTTTTTTGTCTCCGAGGGTCGAACCTGTCAGATCGCAAGGTATTCGGCGCGGAGCTCTTCGTTCGCGAGAACTTCGGCGGCCGAGCCATCGTAGACGATCCCGCCGGTGTCGAGGATGATCGCGCGGTCTGCGATTTGTAGAACGCGGACCGCGTTCTGTTCCACGATGACTGTGGTGATGCCCTGCTCCTTGATGTGCATCAGGGTTTTCTCGATCTCGTCCACGATCACGGGCGCGAGGCCTTCGTAGGGTTCGTCGAGGAGGAGGACCTTGATGTCGCGGGCCAGGGCACGGGCGATGGCGAGCATCTGCTGCTCGCCGCCCGAAAGGGTCACGCCCTCTTGTTTGCGGCGCTCGCCGAGGCGGGGAAACAGATCGTAGAGGCGGTCGATCGACCAGCCGATAGGCGGGGCGATTTGGGCCAGTTGCAGGTTTTCCTCGACCGTGAGGCCGGGGATGATCCGGCGGTCTTCGGGGACGAGGCCGAGGCCCGCCGCTGCAGCCTCATAGCTGGACATGTTGTGCAGGGGCTGGTGGTCCAGCCAGATCTCGCCGTGGGTGACCTGCGGGCTGCCTGTGCGTGCGATGGCGCGCAGGGTCGAGGTTTTGCCAGCGCCGTTGCGTCCAAGAAGGGCGAGGATTTCGCCTTCGTGGACGTTAAAGTTGACGCCCTGCACGATGTAGCTTTCGCCGTAGTAGGCGTGCATGTCCCAGACCGACAGGAAGGCGGGCGCCGTTTCTGCGTGGTTCGAGTTCTTGGAGAAATCGGGTCTTACGTTCATAGGGAAATCTCCTGATTAGACCTGCGCTTCGCCAAGGTAGGCTTCGCGGACCTTGGGGTGGCCTTTGATGTTCTGCGGGGTGTCTTCGACCAGCGGGGTGCCTTGGGCCAGAACGGTGATCCGGTCGGCCAAAGAGAAGACCACGTGCATGTCGTGTTCGATGATACACATGGTGATGTCGCGCTTGGTCTTGATCTCTTTGAGCAGATCAATGGTGTTGTTGGTGTCGGCGCGGGCCATGCCGGCTGTGGGTTCGTCCAGCAGCAGCAGACGCGGCTCCTGTACCAGACACATGGCCATTTCCAGTCGGCGCTTATCGCCGCGGGACAGGCTGCCTGCGTGCAGGTGCGCTTTGGACAGCATGTTCACGTCGTCCAGCATGGTCTCTGCCTTTTGCAGCATGTCGGACTCGTTCACGACAGAGCCAAAAGCATGCATGCGGAACGAACCGTCACGGCGCGCGAAGCAGGGGATCATCACGTTTTCCAGAACCGTCAAATCCGCAAAGATTTCAGGTGTTTGGAAAACACGGCTGATGCCCATCTGGTTGATCTCGTGGGGGGAGCGGCCCAGAACCGATTGACCGTCGAACATGACGCTTCCGGTGTCGGGGATCAGCTTGCCCACCAGGCAGTTGAGCAGGGTGGATTTACCGGCCCCGTTGGGACCGATAATGGCGTGGACGGTGTTTTCCTGAACGCTGAGGTTCACATCACCGAGGGCTTGCAGACCGCCGAAGCGTTTCCCAACCCCTTTGACTTCGAGAATACCCATCGGTTGCTCTCCTTATTCCGCAGGGGTGGTTTTGGCGGCAGCGCCATCGTCCGAGGACTTGTTTTTCTTGAAGAGGCGCGAGATCCGCTGGCCCCCTTCGACAAGACCGCCGGGCAGATAGATCACGACCAGCATGAACAGGATGCCGAGGGTCAGGTGCCAGCCTTTGCCGATGAAGGGATGGATGATGAAGACCACGAAGTCTTCGATCCCGTCGGGCAGCCAGCTGAACCACTGGTGCAGAACGTTGTCGTTGATTTTCGAGAAGATGTTCTCGAAGTACTTGATGAAACCTGCGCCAAGAACGGGGCCGATCAGGGTGCCTGCGCCGCCAAGGATGGTCATCAGAACAACTTCGCCCGACGCGGTCCACTGCATGCGTTCGGCGCCTGCCAGCGGGTCCATAGAGGCCATCAGGCCACCCGCCAGACCGGCATACATGCCCGAGATCACGAAGGCCGCCAGAGTGTAGGGACGGGTGTTCAGGCCGGTGTAGCGCATCCGGTTCTGGTTACACTTTACCGCGCGCAGCATCAGGCCAAAGGGCGAGCGGAAGATGCGGACCGCGATGTAGAACGACACCAGCATGATGATCGCACACAGGTAGTAGCCCGCGCTGAACTGGAAGTTCCAGCCGCCGACAGCCATTTCATAGGTCGAGCGCATTTCCAGACCGAATAGGCTGGTCACGGGGATCGAGCCGTCAGCTGTTGCCGACACACCCAGAATACGGGGGTCATCGAGGGTCAGCTGCAGGCCTGTTTCACCATTGGTGATGGGCGTCAGAACCGAGTAGGCGAGGTTGAACGACATTTGCGCGAAGGCCAGCGTCAGGATCGAGAAGTAGATGCCCGACCGGCGCAGTGACACAAAGCCAATAAGCAGTGCGAACAGGCCCGCCACGATGACCGACAGGATGATCGCGGGGATGACGTTCATGCTCAGCAGTTTGAACATCCAGACTGCCGAGTACGACCCCACACCCAGAAACGCCGCATGGCCAAAGGACAGGTAGCCGGTCAGACCGAACAGAATGTTGAAGCCCACAGCAAAGATGCCAAAGATCACAAAGCGCTGCATCAGGTCTGGATAGCCCGCGTTGAACTGCGCCAGACCGCTATCGGTGGGGAAAGGGTTCAGGATGAACGGTGCGAAGAGTGTCAGCGCCGCGACGACCAGCAAAAGAGAGGTGTCTTTTTTGTTCAGACCAAACATGGATTAGTCCTCCATCACGCCCTTGCGGCCCATGAGGCCCCGTGGACGGGTCAGCAGAATGATGATGGCGACGACGTAGATGATGATCTGGTCGATGCCGGGAATGATGGACTTGATCTCGTTCATCGAGGCGAAGCTCTCGAGAATGCCAAGCAGGAAGCCAGCTGCCACAGCGCCGGGCAAGGAGCCCATGCCGCCCACAACCACAACCACGAAGGACAGCACGAGGAAGTCCATGCCCATGTGGTAGTTCGGGCTGTTGATCGGTGCGTACATCACGCCAGCCAGACCAGCGACTGCCGCCGCGAGGCCGAACATGAAGGTAAAGCGCTTGTCGATATTGATGCCCAAGAGGCCAACGGTTTCGCGGTCTGCCATACCTGCGCGGACGACCATGCCAAACGTGGTGAACTGCAAGAAGCTGAACACGCCGCCGATGATCACAGCCGCAAAGCCGAAGTAGATCAGACGCCAGTAAGGATAGATGATAGCGTTGGGATCAAAGCCGAGCAGAACGCCGAAATCAAAGCTGCCACGGAACGCCTCGGGGGCGCCGGTGGGGATCGGGTTCGCGCCGTAGAAATACTTGACGACCTCTTGCAGAACAATGGCGAGGCCAAAGGTCACAAGGATCTGGTCCGCGTGGGGACGCTTGTAGAAGTGCTTGATCAGGCCGCGTTCCATCGCGAAGCCGACAAAGATCATCACCGGAATGGCGAACAGGATTGCCAAAGGCACGGACCAGTCGATGATCGAACCGCCCATCTCGGGGCCGAACCATGCCTCGACATAGGGGACTTTGACCTTGAGCGGATTGCCAAGGAAGTCTGTCTGGGTGGCGTCAACCACTTCGTAGCTTAGGTTCAGGATACGCTGGAGTGTCACAGCGCAGAAGGCACCGATCATGAACAGCGCCCCGTGGGCAAAGTTCACAACGCCGAGTGTGCCGAAAATCAGCGTAAGCCCCAGCGCAATCAGCGCATAGGCCGAGCCCTTGTCGAGCCCGTTTAGGATTTGCAGTAGGATCGCGTCCATGGTTCCGACCGTCTTCTCAATAGGATGCTAGGCCGGTCCGAGCGATGTCGGACCGGCTGATCAACCGGCCAGCGCAAAGGCTGGCCGGACCGATTGTGGCGGGGGATTATGCGCCCGGGTTACAGGTACCCAGCGCACCACCCGCGAACATCGGGTGATCGGGTGCGTACTCGACCTGAGCGCGCGGCGTGACCTGAACAACCTCGAGAAGGTCGAATTCCGAGGTCGGGTTCTCTTTACCGCGCACAACCAGAACATCTTTGAAGCACTGGTGGTCTTCGGCGCGGTACAGGGTGGGACCGTTGCCCAGACCGTCGAATTCGAAGCCTTCGAGAGCTTCGGCAACGGCGCAGGGGTTGAACGAGCCAGCACGGGCGACAGCGTCTGCGTACAGGATGGTCTGTACGTAACAGGTGTGTGCAGCCTGCGACGGCGGGAAGCCGTACTTGGTGCCGAACGACTTGACGAATGCCTTGGAGCCTTCGTCCTGCAGCGACCAGTGCCAGTTGGTCGAACCAAGAATGCCCTTGATGTTTTCGCCTGCGCCACGTGCCATCAGGCGCGAGAACAGGGGAACAACGATCTCGAAGTTCTTGTTGTTGATGGTTTTGTCGCGCAGGCCGAACTGAACAGCGTTGGTCAGCGAGTTCACCATGTTGCCGCCGTAGTGGTTCAGAACCAGTACGTCCGCACCCGAGTTCAGAACCGGTGCGATGTACGACGAGAAGTCAGTCGCTGCCAGCGGGGTCAGAACGTTGTTCACGGTTTCCCAGCCCAGAGCCTCGGTCGCGGCTGCGATCGATTCCTGCTGGGTCCAGCCCCATGTGTAGTCTGCGGTCAGGTGGTAGGCTTTACGGTCGTTGCCGTAGACGTCTGCCAGCACCGGAGCCAGAGCTGCGCCCGACATGTAGCCGTTAAAGAAGTGACGGAAGCCGTTCGCCTTCTTGTCCTTGCCGGTGGTGTCGTTCGAGTGGGTCAGACCCGCCATGAAGATGACGCCCGCTTCTTGGCACAGGCCCTGAACCGCGATCGCCACACCCGAGGACGAACCGCCGGTGATCATGACAGCGCCGTCTTTTTCGATCATCGACTTGGCCGATGCGCGGGCTGCGTCCGATTTGGTCTGGGTGTCGCCGGTGACGTACTCAACCTTCTTGCCCAGAATGCCGTTCCCCTCGAGCGCCTTGGAGCTGAAGGTCGGCAGCATGCCGCCGTCGCCGCCACCGTTCAGGTGCTCGACTGCCAGCTCGTAAGCGCGCAGTTCGTCCGCGCCTTCGTCCGCGTAGGGACCGGTCTGGGGCACGTTGAAGCCCAGAGTGACGGTCGACCCCGTGGGTGCGTTAGTGAAACCTTCGTGACCAGCTGCGCGCAGGTAGGTGGGCAGCATCAGGCCGCCGCCGGCAACCGCACCGGTCTTAAGCACGCCGCGGCGTGTCACATCCATCTTCGACATGGATTTCCTCCCAATTTTTGTAGGTGCTCGGTGGGGCTCCTCTTCCCCAGTCAAGCGGCACTCTCGTGCAAACTCAGTATCAGGGAGGGTTGTAAAATTACGCAACAACCCTGTTGCTTGTAATGATAATTTTGTAAAGCTATACACAATGCGATTGCATACACTGTAAAGTATTTTTCTCGCGACCGCAGAAGGTTGCTGAAAAGTAAGGGGAATTTTCATGTCGCGAAGTGCGTTGACAGGCAGCCGGATCCGCGAGCGTCGCAGCATGATGGAGATGCGCCAAGCCGATCTTGCCCGCCATGTGGGAATTTCCGCCAGTTACCTCAATCTGATCGAGCATAACCGGCGCAGAATCGGCGGCAAACTGCTGATGGATATTGCGTCCGCTTTACAGATCGAACCCGCTGCCTTGAGCGAGGGAGCAGAGGCACACTTGGTCGCCCGTCTGCGCGAAGCGGCGGCAGATGGCGGCAAACGGACTGAAATTGAACGGGTGGACGAGTTCGCAGGTCGTTTTCCCGGTTGGGCAGAGTTGGTAGTTGAAAAGCAACGGCGCATCGCCGCGCTGGAACGCACGGTCGAGGTTCTGACCGACCGTTTGACCCACGATCCGTTTTTGTCGGCGGCGCTTCATGACATCCTGACAGCGGTGGCCTCGATCCGGTCGACCTCTTCTATTCTGGTAGAGACACCGGAACTGGAGCCCGAATGGCGCGGCCGGTTTCAGCGCAACATCAATGAGGACAGCCAACGTCTGTCCGAAGCGTCGCGCTCTTTGGTGAGTTATCTGGACGGGGTAGATGACATCGATGCCAGCTCGACCTCTCCCCAGGAGGAGTTGGAGGCGTTTCTTGCGACGCACGATTTCCATTTCCCCGATCTCGAAGAGAGCCCGACCGAAGAGACTATCAATCAGTTGATCAACGGCGTCGATCTGCTGCGCTCGACTTCGGCGCAAGCCTTGGCGGTCTCGCACCTGACGCAATACGTACAAGACGCGCAGCGCTTGCCGCTGACGCGGTTGCGGTCCGTACTGGGGACCTATGGGCTCGACCCTTCGGCATTGGCCGCAAACACAGGGGTAGATTTGCCGCTGTTGTTCCGCAGATTGGCTGCGCTGCCCAAAGAACTGGAGTACGGCCCGATCGGTCTGGTGGTCTGCGATGCGTCCGGCACGCTGATCTTCCGCAAGCAGATCGAGGGCTTCCCCCTGCCAAGGTTCGGCGCGGCCTGTCCCTTGTGGCCGCTGTTCCGCGCGCTGAGCCAACCTATGATGCCGCTGATGATGGACCTGACTCAAGCGGGCCGAGGTGCCGGACATTTCCGCAGTTATTCAATCGCACAAGCGGTTGGGGACGTCAGCTTTGGGAAAAGCATGCGGTTTGAAGCAAGTATGCTGGTCATCCCCGAGGAAGCTGGAGTAGAAAAGGATTACGAACTGGTTGGTGTCAGTTGCCGCATTTGCCCCAGCGCAACCTGCGGCGCCAGAAGAGAGCCATCTATTTTGGCAGAGGGGTTTTGACTTTTAATTGCGCTATGCGCGATACTCTCTGGATATAAGTGCCATATCCAGGGGAGGGGGTTAGGCATGGGGAAGCGAGTTTTGCTGATCGAGGATGAGCCAAACATCATCGAAGCGATCAGTTTTATCTTGTCCCGGGACGGATGGGATGTGGACACCCACGCCAACGGAATCGACGCCGTTGACAAGGTGATCGCCCGTCAGCCCGACTTGGTTATTTTGGACGTCATGTTGCCGGGCCGCAGTGGCTTTGACATCTTGCGCGACCTGCGGGCCCATGACGGGACCGCAGCGCTGCCGGTGTTGATGCTGACCGCACGCGGCCAGACCAAAGACCGCGAGACCGCCAAAGCGCTTGGGGTGTCTCGCTTTATGACCAAACCGTTTTCCAATGCCGAAGTGCTGGAAAGCGTTCGGAGTTTGGCCAACGGTGTCGAAGCGCCTCAGTAATGGCCCGCAAACCCGAAAACCCGATCTTTCTGGAGCGTGAACGGTACAGGATGCGCCGCCTGATGGACGCGGCGCGGCTGGCCCCGGTGTTGGCCGCATTCCTGTTTCTTCTGCCTCTGATGTGGTCCGCAAGCGAAGCTGTGAAAACTGCCAGTGTCCTTGTCTACCTGTTCGCGGCATGGGGGCTGCTGACTGCGGTGACGGCGTTTCTGTCGCGGAAACTGCACAAAATCCCGCGAGATAAGTGGCAGGAGCGTCCCTAATGGGAATGCTGAACGTGCTGGTCACGGTCTCGTTGGCCTACGTGACCTTTCTGTTCATGGTTGCGTTCTTTGCCGATCGTGCTGCGGCGCGGGGGCGGTCCAAGTGGCTGCAGAGCCCACTGATCTACACTCTGTCCCTGTCGATCTATTGCACGGCTTGGACGTTTTACGGGGCCGTCGGCTACGCTGCCCGCTCTGGGGTGGAGTTCCTGACCATCTACCTAGGTCCGTCCATCGT
This sequence comes from Donghicola eburneus, assembly GCF_900115865.1. GTDB lineage: Bacteria > Pseudomonadota > Alphaproteobacteria > Rhodobacterales > Rhodobacteraceae > Donghicola > Donghicola eburneus. The sequence goes on from NZ_FOXY01000001.1 coordinate 401,332, forward strand.
GATGATCGGTTGGTGGCTGATCCTTCGTAAACTTGTGCGAATTGGGCGCAGCCAGCGCGTTACTTCTATCGCGGACCTCATTTCGTCGCGCTTTGGTAAGTCCAACAGCTTGGCCGTGGTGGTGACGGTGATCGCTGTGGTCGGAACGACCCCGTACATCGCGCTGCAACTCCAGTCTGTCACATTGGCGCTGGATGCCTTTGCGGGCGAAGAGGTGACGCCGAGTGTCGGGCCATCGGCCACGGCGCTGTGGCTCGCCGTGGGTCTTGCGCTGTTTACCGTGTTGTTCGGCACCCGAAATCTGGATGCGAACGAACGGCACGATGGTGTTGTTATGGCGATCGCGGTCGAAGCGGTGGTCAAGCTGGTCGCGCTGGTCGCGGTTGGACTCTTTGTGATCTGGGGGATCGGCGGCGGGATCGGCCCCACGATGGAGCGGATTTCCCAGTCCGAAATCGCGCGATGGGATGTGTCGGCGGGGCGTTGGATGGGATTGATGTTCCTGTCATCGGCAGCGTTGCTCACGCTGCCACGGATGTTCCAAGTCATGGTGGTCGAGAACGAAGACGAACGCCATCTGGCGACAGCGAGTTGGGCCTTTCCAGCGTATCTGCTGCTCATGAGCCTGTTCGTGGTGCCGATAGCAGTGCTGGGCCTAGAATACATGCCCGATGGCGCGAACCCTGACCTTTTCGTTCTAACCTTGCCCTTGGCCGAGGGGCGAAACACGCTGGCGATGCTCAGCTTCTTGGGTGGTTTTTCGTCGGCGACCTCGATGGTGATTGTGGCGGCAATTGCCCTTTCGACCATGGTGTCGAATCACATTGTTATGCCGATCTGGCTGTCGACCCAAGGCTCCACGGCGATGGTTGCGGGCGATGTACGGCATGTGGTGCTGCTCTCGCGGCGCCTATCGATTATGGGTGTTCTGACCCTTGGCTATTTGTATCACCACACCACAGGCGGCGGAGAGGCGCTGGCATCCATTGGTTTGATCAGTTTTGCGGGCGTCGCGCAGACCTTGCCTGCGCTGCTCGGCGGAATTTTCTGGCGCGGCGCAACGCGGGTGGGCGCGCTGATGGGGATGGTCGTGGGTTTCGTCCTATGGGCTTATACCCTGTTCATGCCGAGCTTTGGTCCAGAAGTCTTTATGTCCGAGACGTTCCTGCGCGAGGGTCCATTTGGTTGGGGCTGGCTGCGTCCAGAGGCGTTGTTCGGCATCGCCTCGAGTGATCCAGTGGTGCATTCGGTGGTCTGGAGCATGTCTCTGAACACCTTCACCTTCTTTATCTTTTCCCTGATCAGCTTCCCCACACCGCTCGAGCGGCTTCAGGGCGCGCAGTTCGTCAACGTGTTTGACCATTCGGCGCGGCCGGGCAGTTGGTCACGCGGATTGGCCGAGGCCGAAGACCTGCTCGTCATGGCGCAGCGCATCCTTGGCCCATCCGAGGCGCAGTCTCTGTTCCGGTCCGAAGCTGTGAGCCAAGGCATCACAGGCTATCTACCCGAAACCACGCCCGAATTCTTGCAGCGACTAGAGCGGGAGATGGCCGGTAGCGTGGGCGCCGCAACGGCGCACGCGATGGTGGGGCAAATCCTAGGGCGGGCGTCGGTCACGGTCGAGGATCTGATGGCGGTGGCGGATGAAACCGCGCAGATCATGGAGTACTCCAACCAGCTTGAGGCTAAATCGGCCGAATTGACCCGCACCGCCCGCCAACTCCGCGCCGCGAACGAAAAGCTGACGCAGATGTCGGTGCAAAAGGATGCCTTCCTTTCCCAAATCAGTCACGAATTGCGGACGCCCATGACCTCGATCCGTGCGTTTTCTGAAATCTTGCGCGATGGGGGCTTGGACGATGCCGCGCTCGCGAAATACGCAGGTATCATCCATGACGAGGCGATCCGATTGACTCGTTTGCTGGATGATCTGCTGGACTTGAGCGTGCTGGAGAACGGGCAGGTCAGTCTGAACGAGCGGGTGGGCAAGATCGGGGATGTGCTGAATCAGGCTGTGGCTGCGGCGGGGATCGAGAATAGCCGGCTGCGCGTTGTGCGGTCCAAAGTGCGCGAAGACCTGATGATCTACACCGATCTGGACCGACTGTCGCAGGTCTTTATCAACCTGATTTCAAATGCGCTGAAGTATTGTGATGCCGCACGGCCACGGCTCGAGGTGTCGATCCGCGATTTGGGGGACACGCTGGCGATCGACTTCATCGATAATGGCAGCGGCATTCCCATGGCCTCGCAGGATGTGATTTTCGAAAAGTTCTCGCGGGTGGGCAGTGATCAGGCGGCGGGGGGTGCGGGTCTGGGGCTCGCCATCTGCCGAGAGATCATGCACCGGCTTGGGGGCACGGTGTCCTATTTGCCGGGACAGGGCGGGGGTGCCTTTCGTGTCATCTTGCCGGTCACTGTGGTGCGATCGGGGCGCTGATCGTAACCCTTCGGTAACCGTGATGGGGCTAGGGTCGGCGTAAACCCCTTTGAATTGCGCGGATGCTTATGCCCGAGTCAGCTCTGGAACGAAAACTGCGGTCCGGTCCGAAACCAGCAGAAACTTTGGACGCCTTTGCGCGGGCCTGCGAGGTCGGCATCGGGGCGGCGCTGAATTATCCTGTGCAGGTTTCTGGATCAGAGCAGGGGGAAATGACCGCTCGGGATGCAGTTCAAGAGATGGCAGAGGGCGGTATGGTTCTGCTGCTGGACGCCCCTGACGGTGGCCTTGGTGCGCTGATCATTCCGCCCGCGTTGGCTGCTGGTTTGATCGAGCTTTTGACCTTTGGCGCGCTCTCGACCCATCCGGTCTCGCGTCGGGCCGCGACGGCTACGGATGCCGCTGTGATCGAACCCGTCGTGCGTGCGTTGCTTGGGGAAGTCGCGGCGCGGCGCGAGGGGGCGGAGGCCCCCATGCAATTCGGCGCTCTGTTGTCGGCTCAGCACTTCGCGCGGGTCATGCCCGAGGGCGCGCTGGATGCTTACAGTGTCGAGGTGATGATATCGCCGGAGCGGGCAGGGCGGCTGTGGCTGTTGACCACCAAGCCCATTCCCAAAGAGCCTGAGCCCGACCCCGAAGCGGACGCCCGCTGGCGCGGCGGCATGGCCGAGAATGTCACAGGTTCGACTGTGCGTTTGGACGTGATGCTGGGGCCGCTTCAGGTGTCCCTGGCCGAGATGTCGGAATGGCAAATTGGAACGGTCCTGACCCTTGGGATTGAGGCGCTAGAAGCAGCCGAGGTCCAGATCAACGGCTCAGAGGCCTTGGGCCGTGCCCGCGTGGGGCGTCTGGGCGGTCTGCGTGCGATCCGGCTGGAAACTGACGGAGACGCCCCAGAGCCGACTGCGCCGCCCGAAGAGCCCGCTCTGCCGACTGTCCTGCCGAGCGAGACGGAGTGGGACAACGAAAATGGGGAAGATGTTCCCATCTCCCCCATCTGATCACCTTCGATGATCGCGTGCCATCAGGAGCGTGCCAGCATCTCTAGCTGGGGGCGCAACTGTCCCAAGGCGTATCCCGCCTTTTCGGTCGCAGCCAGAATCTCGTCTGCGGGCATTTCCTTGGCCATCGCAAAGCTCCAGAGCACCGAGCAACGGGTGCCAGAGGCGCAATAGGCCAGCACGGGGCCGGAAGCGGCCGCGAGCGTGTCGTGATGGCGGGCAATGACCTCTGGGGTCATGGTGCTGTGCGTGACCGGATGGACATGGAATTCCAGTCCGGCTGCTTCTGCCGCCTTGCCGACTTCCTCGGCCCAGAGTTGGGGCGGGTTTTCGGCATCGGGTCTGTTGCAGATCAGAACCTTGTAGCCGGCCTCCGCAATCGCGGGGACGTCTTCGGGGCTGATCTGCGGAGAGACCGAATAGTGGGGTGTAATTACGCGGATATCCATCCGCTTGTCTTACTCTGCCGGAACGGCGCGGTCCAGTCTCGCGCGTAGGCTTGGCGCAGCAAACATACCGAGCGCCATCGCGCCTACGAACACCACGCCGCCAATCCCGTTAAAGGTCAGCGAAGCCATTGAGGGACCGGGGCACAAACCGGCCAAACCCCAGCCCATCCCGAACAGAACCGAGCCCAGAACCAGATTGCGGCCAAGGCGCGCCTCGGGCTTTGGGGGGAACTCTCCGCCCGCAAGGGGTTTGCGGCCACGGGTCAGCTGCCATGCGATCGCCATGGGGACAATCGCGCCGCCCATAACAAAGGCCAGAGTCGGGTCCCAATCGCCGAAGACGTCCAACCAGCCTTGGACCTTGGCGGTGTCGACCATGCCCGAAACCAGCAGGCCAGCGCCGAACAGCGCGCCCGAAATCAGTGCAAAGATAGTGCGCATCAGATCACTCCCAGCATGTGGCGGAAAAACACGACGGTCAGACCACCCGCAAGGATGTACATCACTGTCGCGACGATGCCGCGTAGGGACAGGCGAGAGATTCCGCACACGCCGTGGCCCGAGGTGCAGCCGTTGGCAAAGCGGGTGCCCACGCCCACCAGGATACCGGCGGCGGCGATGACCCAAAGGTTGTTGGTCAGGTGGGTGTCGACCTCTGTGTAGATCGGCAAGAGAACGGCGGGAAACAGGATCAATCCCCCAAGGAACGCAATGCGCTCTTTGGCGGTGCTCCATCCGCTGCCATCCACAAGTCCACCAATGATGCCGCTGGCGCCCATGATCCTGCCGTTCGCAAGCAGGTAGACGGCACCGGCAAGGCCGATCAGCAGTCCGCCGATCAAGCCCATGATCCAGTCTTGTTCCATGTCGTTTCCTATATGTCCTGTGTGCGCGGGGCGCGTCCGGAGGGGGACCGCCCCGCGTTACTCGTTAGATTTTATTGACGGGTACCTTGAGGAACACGTCGCCCTTTTCGTCAGGCTCGGGCATGTTGCCCGCGCGCATGTTCACCTGAAGAGAAGGGATGATCAGGCGGGGCATCGCGAGGGTCGCGTCACGTTCATCGCGCATGCGGACGAAATCCTCTTTGGCTTTGCCTTCGCCCACGTGGATGTTCAGGCGCTTCTGTTCGCCCACGGTGGTTTCCCATGCATATTCGTCGCGGCCCGGTGCCTTGTAATCGTGGCCCACAAAGATGCGGGTTTCATCGGGCAGGGCGAGGATCTTTTGGATCGACGCATACAGGGTTTCCGACGAGCCGCCGGGGAAGTCACAGCGTGCCGTGCCGAAGTCGGGCATGAACAGGGTGTCGCCCACAAACGCCGCGTCGCCGATCACATAGGTCAGGCAGGCGGGGGTGTGGCCGGGGGTGTGCATGACGTCGCCACGCATCTGGCCGATGTGGAAGCTGTCGCCCTCTTTGAAGAGTTTGTCGAACTGGCTGCCGTCCCGCTGGAACTCGGTCCCTTCGTTAAAGACCTTGCCGAAGGTGTCCTGCACCACGGTAATGTTGTCACCGATGCCGATCTTGCCGCCCACGCGTTCCTGAATGTAGGGCGCGGCGGACAGGTGGTCCGCGTGCACGTGGCTTTCCAGAAGCCACTCGACAGTCAGGTTGTTGTCCTGAACGAATTTCACAATGGCATCGGCCGAGCGGGTGTCGGTCCGGCCCGATGCGTAATCGAAGTCGAGCACACTATCCACGACAGCGCAGGCGCTGCCCTGAGGGTCGCGAACCACATATGAGATGGTAAAGGTGGCTTCGTCAAAGAAGGCTGTCACTTCGGGGGTCATGGCTATGTCTCCGGGTGTTCTGTTTCGCTACATATATAATATCATGAATATGAGATGCAAGTATTTTCGCCTTGATTTGGGTCAAGGTTTAAAAGGGTGCGCTTCGATACAATTAAGAGTGGAAGAATCCTCTTCAGAAAGGTGCGAAAAATGAGCATTCATGAGCTGAATCGCGCCAAGTTGCAGGAACGTTTGCAAGAGCTGACCTCAAGGCTTGACGCATGTGAAACTGGATCGGAAACTTGGACCCAGCGGACTGGACCGGACGATGGATCCGTCCGCCAAGGGGGAGAGCTTCTTGTATGTGCCGACCAGACCCCAGAGACGATGGCAGAGGTGTCTGCCGCTCTGAGCCGGTTTGATTCGGGAACATACGGTCAATGTATGTTGTGCGGCGAAACGATCTCTGCCGCGCGACTGGAAAGGGTCCCGACCGCAACCCTGTGTGCAGGGTGTGCATCGTCGGTGGCTCGAACACGCGCTTTAGGGGAGGAAACGCGCATGGACATTTATGAAAAGAAAGCTGAACTGCTGGCCCGCATCAACGCGGCTGGTGAGGAACGGCATGAAATGCTGCCAGAGCTGCAAAGCTTGGTGAGCGAGTTGGAGAGCCACGGCAATACCATCTCTGCGAACCTGAAATACATGCTGGCAGAGCTCGAAGACGAAGCCCGCGAGGCTGATATGGACAATTTCCCCGTCTAAGGCGGGCCGAAGGCTACAACACTGGCCTCGTTAAATGACAGAAACAACAAAGGGCGTGCCTATGACGGTGCGCCCTTTTCGCGTCGGATGTGTCGGGCCTTAGCCCAGAGAGATGCCCATTATCACTGACATCAGGCCGATAACGGACACGAACAAGGCGCCCATGTTGATCGGCATCGCCTTTTTGATCCGCTCGCGCAGTTCTTCGTCGCTCAGGTCTGCGCGCTTGGCTTTCCAGACGGTGACAATCGACCAAAGAATGCCCGTCAGGCCCAGTACCGACAGGGCAGCGCCGCCCCAGATCATCCAGCTCATGGTTCATCTCCAAAAAATGCGTCGGGGCAGCGGTAAAACATGCTGGCCCCTGCGGCAAGACCTTGCACCCTTGCAGGTCACGGTCTATCCCGTCCCCCAGCACAAACGCGAGGACCCCCATGAGCGATATGACCGAAAGCGCCGTAGATGCGAACTATCGTGTGACCGCGGACGAGTTGCGTCAGTTTGTCGAACGTTTCGAACGTCTCGAGATTGAAAAGAAAGATATTGCGGACCAGCAAAAAGAGGTCATGGCCGAAGCCAAAGGGCGCGGTTACGACGTCAAGGTGATGCGCAAGATCATCTCGCTGCGCAAGCGCGACCGCGACGACATCGCCGAGGAAGAAGCGATTCTCGAGATGTACAAAGAAGCTCTCGGGATGAGCTGATCCCAAGCCAGCTGCGACAGGTTCGGGCGCGTCCATCAGGGCGCGCCTTTTCATTTAGGGCTGTAGCAGTCGGACACCGGGTAGGGCGGCCACACGCTCCAGATCGGCGGCGTAGTCGGCGCTGACGCGGTCTACGATGTCCTGTGTCAGACCGGGCAGGTCGAGTTCCTGCTCCAATTCGTCCTCGATCGCGAATTTGTCGAGGAAGGCCATGATGATCCGCTGGCGTTGGGCTTCGTTCTGGGGCGGGCGCGTGTCCATATACGTCTTCATCCGCGAGAAGCCGTCTTTGGACATGATATCTCTCAGGATGTCGAATTCACCGACCATTGCAGTGTCGGCCTCGACCCCTGCGATGTCTCGTAGAATATCTCCCCACAAGATCGGCAGATCTTCGTAGCACCATACGGTGAATTGCGCCTGCGGGACGGCTGTCACCAGCTTTTCGATCATGTCAGACCAGCGCACATCGGCCAGACGTACGCCATCGACGAACTCAGCAAAGCTGGAGCTGCCGGACAGGCGGAACGTTTCAGCGATAAATGTGACCGGATTGCGAATGGCCATATAGACCTGCAGATCATTGGTCGGCAGCAGGCCGTTGATATCCGCCAGACGTTTGGGCGCGATGGGGTACAGCTTGCCGCGTTCAAAAATTCGGTGGGCGCGGCCAAGGATATTTTCCTGCGACAGAACGATCCGGTCGCAGCCGGAACTCATTCCGATATCCTTGAGCATCTTGTCGCGGACCCGCTGGTTGACCGCTTCGCCCTTCATCACGTCGGTGAGCATGTCGAGCATGGGTTTGCGGTAGTCATTCACCTGCGGAATGGAAATGCCAGCGGTTTCAAGGCGGTCTGCATTCGCAGACAGACATTGTATCAGGCGATCGTTGTCCGTCCCGTGCGCACCGATGTGCAAGGCGATCTGCATTTTATTCAGCCTCTGAGCGTGGTCTTCTTTGTTCCCACTATCATATGGTCTTTTCTGGACAGTTAAACCTCAATCAGGCAGGAACGCCACATGACCGATCTCAGCGTTTCGAATTCCAAGAAAGCCCGTTTCCGCCTGCCGGACCCTTGGTCGGTCGGGGCAATGGTTATCGCGGCCCTTGTTCTGGCCCCGATCCTGTCTGTTTTGTGGATCGCGTTGAACCCGTCCGAGAACATTTGGCCCCACCTTTTGGCGACGACACTGCCGCGTTACTTCGTCACCACGCTTGAGATGATGTTTGCCGTGGGCGCTGTGGCAGCAGCCACGGGCACTGGGGCAGCGTGGCTCGTGGTGCGTTACAGTTTCCCGGGCGTTCGAGTGCTGGAGTGGCTGCTTTTGCTGCCCTTGGCGATCCCTGCGTATATCGGCGCCTACGCCTTGGTCGATTTTCTAGAGTATGCGGGACCGGTGCAAACCGCGCTGCGGGACCTCTTTGGCTGGCAAACCTCGCGCGAGTACTGGTTCCCAGAGATCCGCAGTCAGTGGGCGGCGGTCGTCGTCATGGCGGCGTCCATGTACCCCTATGTCTATCTCTTGGCCCGCGCGGGTTTCCGAGAGCAGTCGGGCTGCGGGCACGAGGTTGCGCAGTCATTGGGGGCAGGGGGTGTGTCGCGTTTCTTCCGTATCGGGCTGCCACTGGCGCGTCCTGCAATTGCCGCTGGCACCGCCATCGTGATGATGGAAACCGTCAATGATTTCGGAACGATGGACTATTTCGCGGTCCAGACACTGACGACTGGCATTTTTACCACGTGGCTCGAGAGCAATAATGCGGGCGGCGCTGCGCAGATCGCCTGTGTGGTGCTGACGCTCGTGATTTTTCTGGTCGCGCTTGAAAAGGTCAGCCGAAAGAAGGTCCGCTTTTACGCCTTGTCCAAACGCCATCGTCCGATCCAGCGTATGCCTCTACATGGCGCGGCGAGCTGGCTGGCCACTGCGGCCTGTGCCGTTCCATTTCTGGTCGGATTTGTGCTGCCTGCGGGGGTCATCCTTGATCATGCACTGTCGAATATCGATGGCTTCTGGGCTCCGGGTCTTCTTAAAGCGTTCTGGAATACTCTGACTGTCGGCGGGATTGCGGCGCTGGTTACGGTGATTGCGGCCCTCTTTATGGTTTACGGCATTCGCCTGTCGGGCCGCAAACTGCCTGCGATGATTGCCCCGATCACGACCATCGGATACGCGGCGCCGGGCGCGGTGCTCGGGGTCGGGATCCTGATCCCCTTGGCCCAAGTCGATCACCTGCTCGCTGACGCGATCGAGGCGATCACCAACGAGCGAGCAAGCCTGATTCTGACCGGCTCTGCCTTTGCGCTTGTTGTCGCTTACTGCGTCCGATTCTATGCGATTGCCCAAGGGGCCACGGACGCCGCAATGGAGCGTGTCGCCCCGAGCCTGCCCATGGCAGCGCGCTCACTGGGCCGCGGCAAGGCCCGCGTTCTGGCCGAGGTTTACATGCCATTGATGCGCGGCTCGATCGGGTCGGCGCTGCTGCTGGTCTTTGTCGATTGCGTCAAAGAGCTGCCTGCGACGCTTTTACTGCGTCCGTTCAACTACAGCACGTTGGCCACCCGCGTGTACGACCAAGCGAGCCTTGAAAACCTTGGCGATGCGGCGCCCGCGGCTGTCATGGTAAGCTTTGTGGGATTGATCGCAGTCGCGATGCTGGCAAGGGCCAACCGCTGAAATCTAAACTGTCTGAAAAGTGGTGCCCCCACACGGACTCGAACCGCGGACCTACTGATTACAAATCAGTTGCTCTACCAGCTGAGCTATAGGGGCACTGGAGGATCGTTTAAATGGGCTGTTCAGACTGTGCAAGACGATTTTCGCGATTTGCGAGGAAATTTTTTGCCAAGCTGTCGGGGAGCCTTCTGCGCATAACCCTCTGCGATAGAACGGAAAGCTTCTAAGTCTCGGCGATCCAGCCGGAATTGGTGGCGTGGGTGACCGGCCTGCCGTTCCGGACCTCGTAGTGGCATGTCGTTCCTCGATAGGCCAGCGGGCTCTGCGAAGGGCGCGGGGCTCGATGATCAATGCAAATCGAACCCCACATTTGGTAACAGAGCGCGGTGAAAACAGGGCTGCCGACCTGTGAATTTGTTGCAAGCCCCTGTTCCCATGTGCTTTAGCTATCCGCCAACGAAGTTCGGGAACATCGCTATGTCCGCAGATAACAAAACCCAAAAACGGTTGGATGACGTCGCTCGCGCGGCGTGGCTCTACTACATTGCGGGTAAAACGCAGGACGAAGTTGCTAGCGAGCTTGGCGTGTCGCGGCAGTCGGCACAGCGTATGGTCAGTCAGGCCATGTCATCGGGTATGGTAAAGGTGCGCGTGGATCACCCGATCTCAAAATGCTTGGATTTGGCGACAGCATTGCAGGATCGCTTCGGGCTCGAATTTTGCGAGGTGGTTCCGTTTGTCGCGGACGCAGCGGCCACGTCGACCGCAACGTCTTTTGCGACCGGAGACGTGATCGAAAGCTGGCTCAACCGCCCCGAGCCCTTGGTCATTGGCCTTGGGACGGGGCGAACATTACGCGCAGCTGTTGAGCATTTGCCCAATGTGGATTGCCGTCAGCACCGGATCGTGTCGCTGACGGGGAACATCGCGCCGGATGGCTCGACCGCCTATTACAACGTGCTGTTCACCATGACCGAGAAAGTGTCCGCTGCCACCTATCCGTTGCCCACACCCGTCATCGCGAACACGGTCGAAGAGAAGGAAATGCTGCTGGGACAAAAGACGATCGCCAGCACGCGGAACCTTGCTGCGCGGGCGGATGTAAAGTTCGTCGGGATCGGTGCCATTTCGGACGTGGCACCTTTGCGGATCGATGGCTTTGTCCCGCTAGAGACGATTGCTGCACTGCAAAATAAGGGGGCTGTGGGCGAAATCCTGGGTTGGACTTTTGACGCAGAGGGTCGCCTTCTGGAGGGGCTGACCAACGACCGTGTGTGTTCGACGCCGCTCGAATCAGGGCTGACAATTGCTGCCGCCAGCGGCGTGACAAAGCTGCCTGCGATTCTCGGTGCAATCCGTGGTGGATTGGTGAACGGACTTGTCACCGACGAGGTGACGGCGAAAGAGATGCTGACCTGACAGCGCTAACAAAAGTCTAAAAATCATCGAGCGATCGCCGTTTTTATCGGCGGTCGCTTTTTCTTTTGTTGACATCGCACCTCAGGTCGTATGAGTATTTGCCCACTGAAAGGGCAGATGCCCGATTTGGGAGGAATAATATGAAACGCACCTACGGCGCTCTTCTTGGCGCATGCGCAACCGTTGCCTTTGCTTCGGCCGCTTATGCAGAAACCATCACCATCGCGACTGTGAACAACGGCGACATGATCCGCATGCAGGGTCTGACCGATGACTTCACCGCAAAAACCGGTCACGAAGTTGAGTGGGTCACTCTGGAAGAGAACGTTCTGCGTCAGCGCGTCACCACCGACATCTCGACCAAGGGCGGTGCCTTCGACATCATGACCATCGGCATGTACGAAACCCCCATCTGGGGTGCGAACGGCTGGCTGGTCCCGCTGGATGATCTGTCCGAAGAGTACGACGTTGACGACATCCTGCCCGCAATGGCAGGCGGCCTGAGCCACGACGGCACGCTCTATGCGGCACCGTTCTATGGCGAAAGCTCGATGATCATGTACCGCACCGACCTGATGGAGAAGGCCGGTCTGGAAATGCCCGAAGCCCCGACCTGGAGCTTCATCCGCGAAGCGGCGGCTGCGATGACCGATCGCGAAAACGACATCAACGGCATCTGCCTGCGCGGCAAAGCCGGTTGGGGTGAAGGCGGCGCGTTCATCACCGCGATGTCCAACTCGTTCGGCGCACGCTGGTTTGACATGGACTGGAACGCTCAGTTCGACACCCAGCCGTGGAAAGACACCCTCGAGTTCTACGTCGGCATGATGAACGAGAGCGGCCCCGCAGGCTACGCGACCAATGGCTTCAACGAGAACCTCTCGCTGTTCCAGCAGGGCAAGTGCGGCATGTGGATCGACGCAACTGTTGCGGCATCCTTCGTGACCAACCCCAACGACTCGACCGTTGCAGACAGCGTCGGCTTTGCGCTAGCGCCCGACACCGGTCTGGGCAAGCGGTCTAACTGGCTGTGGGCGTGGGCTCTGGCGATCCCCGCAGGTTCGCAGAAAGAAGACGCTGCGAAGCAGTTCATCGAGTGGGCAACCTCGAAAGACTACATCGAGCTGGTCGCAGAGAACGAAGGTTGGGCAAACGTGCCTCCGGGCGCACGTACCTCGCTGTACGAGAACCCCAACTACATGGAAGTTCCCTTCGCTCAGATGACTCTGGACTCGATTCTGTCGGCTGATCCGAACAACTCGACCGTCGAAGAGAGCCCCTATGTTGGCGTTCAGTTCGCAGCGATCCCCGAGTTCGCCGGTATCGCAACCGAAGTGAGCCAGGAATTCTCGGCCGTCTACGCTGGTCAGCAGTCGATCGACGAAGCACTGGAGAAGGCACAAGCCATCACCAACGACGCAATGGAAGCAGCTGGCTACCGCTAAGCCTTCCACGATCTGACGGGGGCGGCTGTATCGGCCGCCCCCACACCCTTTTACCCAATACGTTAACGTTCATGCGCATCGGCTCTTTGCCGTGAACAGAGGAGGTGTGGCCAATGGCTACCCAGCATTCCAGATCAGCGGCGCGCCTCATGATGGCGCCAGCGGTGATCTTGCTTCTGGGGTGGATGCTCGTCCCCCTGACCATGACACTCTATTTTTCATTCAAGAAATATCTGCCCATGCGGGGCGGCGATCTGGGATGGGTCGGATTTGAAAACTACATCCGCTTTGTGACGTCCAGCTCGTTCTGGCCCTCTGTCGTGACCACGCTGACTATCGTGGGTGGCGTTCTGCTGATCACCGTTGTGCTGGGGATTTTCCTCGCGATCCTGCTGAACCAGCCCATGTGGGGGCAGGGTATTGTCCGGATCCTTGTGATCGCACCGTTCTTTGTCATGCCCACCGTTTCCGCGCTGGTTTGGAAGAACATGTTCATGGATCCAAACTATGGCCTGCTGTCATACCTTTGGGAATTCTTCGGCGCGCAGCCGGTGGAGTGGCTGAGCAAAGCTTCGATGACCTCGATCATCACCATCGTGTCGTGGCAGTGGCTGCCCTTTGCGACCCTGATCCTGCTGACTGCGATACAGTCACTGGACAGCGAGCAACTCGAAGCGGCGGAAATGGACGGGGCGTCCGCGCCCAAGCGTTTCGCCTATATCACCCTGCCGCACCTTGGCCGCGCGATCACCGTTGTGATCCTGATCCAGACCATCTTCCTGCTGTCGATCTTTGCAGAGATCTTTGTGACCACCGGCGGCGCATTCGGCACCAAGACGCTCAGCTATCTGATCTTCCAGCGTGTTCTGGAAAGCCAGAACGTGGGCCTCGGCTCTGCGGGCGGTGTCTACGCAATCATTCTGGCCAACATCGTTGCGATCTTCCTGATGCGCATCGTCGGCAAGAACCTGGACGCGTGAGGAGGACATCATGGCACGCGCAGTGACAACAAATCGCAAGATCATCAACACGGCTGTCGCCTGGGGTATCGGTCTGCTGGTCTTCTTCCCGATCCTCTGGACCATTCTCACCAGCTTCAAGACCGAAGCCCAAGCCATTGCAGATCCACCGATTTTCCTTGGCTTTGACTGGACGCTCGAAAACTACGCCGTGGTAATGGAGCGCTCGGACTATGGCAAATACCTGTGGAACTCGATCGTGATCGCCGGTGGCTCGACCATTCTTGGCATCATCATCGCGGTCCCCGCAGCTTGGTCGATGGCCTTTGTCCCGTCGAAGAAAACCAAAGACATCCTGCTCTGGATGCTCTCGACCAAGATGCTGCCGGCGGTGGGTGTTCTTTATCCGATCTACCTGCTGTTCATCAAAATGGGGATCCTCGACAGCAAGATCGGCCTTGTGATCGTGCTGATGCTGATCAACCTGCCGATCATCGTCTGGATGCTCTACACCTACTTCAAGGAGATCCCCGGCGAGATCCTCGAGGCAGCCCGCATGGACGGTGCATCGCTGAAGGAAGAGGTGATCTACATCCTGACGCCCATGGCCATCCCCGGCATCGCGTCGACCCTGCTGCTGAACGTCATCCTCGCTTGGAACGAAGCCTTCTGGACCCTGAACCTGACCGCAGCCAAAGCGGCTCCGCTGACAGCGTTCATCGCCAGCTACTCCAGCCCCGAGGGCCTGTTCTACGCAAAACTCAGCGCGGCCTCGACCATGGCCATCGCGCCGATCCTCATCCTTGGCTGGTTCAGCCAGAAGCAACTCGTCAGCGGCCTGACCTTTGGCGCGGTGAAATAAGGAATAACCATTATGGGACGTATTACGCTTGATAAGGTCACCAAAAGCTTTGGCGATGTGAATGTCATCCCGCCTTTGGACCTGACCATTAATGACGGTGAATTCGTGGTGTTTGTTGGCCCGTCGGGCTGCGGTAAGTCTACCTTGCTTCGCCTGATCGCCGGTCTCGAAGATGTCACCAGTGGCCAGATCCGCATCGACGGTGAAGACGCGACCAACCTGCCGCCCGCCAAACGCAAACTGGCCATGGTGTTCCAGAGCTACGCGCTGTACCCCCACATGTCGGTGCGCAAGAACATCGCATTCCCCATGAAAATGGCGGGTGTCGATGAGGCAGAGCAGAAGAAGCGCATCGAAGCCGCGGCCAAAGCTCTGAACCTGACCGACTATCTGGACCGTCGTCCGGGCCAGCTGTCGGGTGGTCAGCGCCAGCGTGTGGCCATCGGCCGTGCGATTGTCCGCGAACCCAGCGCCTTCTTGTTCGACGAACCTCTGTCGAACCTTGACGCTGCGCTGCGTGTGAACATGCGTCTGGAGATTTCCGAGCTGCACAACCAGCTGGAAACCACCATGATCTATGTGACCCACGATCAGGTCGAAGCGATGACCATGGCGGACAAAATCGTTGTTCTGCGCGCAGGTCACATTGAACAGGTTGGCAGCCCGCTGGAACTGTACCGCGCCCCCCGCAACAAGTTCGTTGCTGGCTTCATCGGCTCGCCCAAGATGAACTTCATCGAAGGGGCTGTCGCGCAGCAGCATGGCGCGGAGACCATTGGCATCCGACCCGAGCATATCACTGCGTCGGAAACCGATGGCATGTGGAGCGGTAAAGTCGGCGTGGCCGAGCATCTGGGCTCTGACACCTTCTTGCACGTGCATGACTCTGGCTTGGCAGAAACCATCACCGTGCGCGTGAACGGCGAATTCAGCTTGCGCCACGGCGACACGGTGTACCTGACCCCTGAAATGGACAAAGTGCACAAGTTCGACGCGCAGGGGCTGCGGTTCGAATGACACGTCTGGCCGGAAAAACAGCCATCATCACAGGCTCGGCGCGCGGCATTGGCCGTGCGTTCGCCGAACGCTACGTGGCCGAAGGCGCGCGTGTGGTGATCGCGGACATCAATCTCGAGGCGGCTTCGAAAACCGCCGCCGAGATCGGGGAGGGCGCTATCGCCCTTCCTATAGATGTCACCAATCAGGACAGCATTGAGATGTGCGTCCGCGAGGCTGTAACCCAGCTTGGCGGGATCGACATTCTGATCAACAACGCCGCGATCTTTACCGCGGCGCCCATCGACGAGATTACCCGTAACGATTACGACAAGGTTTTCGCGATCAACGTCTCCGGCACGCTTTTCACCATGCAGGCGGTCGCACGCCACATGATCGAGCGCGGGCAGGGCGGCAAGATCATCAACATGGCGTCCCAAGCGGGCCGTCGCGGCGAAAGCCTTGTCGCTGTGTATTGTGCCTCGAAGGCGGCGGTGATCAGCCTGACCCAGTCAGCTGGCCTGAACCTGATCCAGCACGGGATCAACGTGAACGCGATCGCCCCCGGCGTGGTCGATGGTGAACACTGGGACGGCGTAGACGCCTTCTTTGCGAAGTATGAAAACAAGGCCCCCGGTCAGAAGAAGAAAGAGGTCGGCGAGGCCGTTCCTTTTGGCCGCATGGGGACCGCAGAAGACCTGACCGGAATGGCGGTTTTCTTGGCAAGTGATGATGCTGAATATGTTGTGGCGCAGACCTACAACGTGGACGGCGGCAACTGGATGAGCTGAGGCCCCGACATGGCTACCCCCCTCTCACTGAACACACTGGACCAACTGCCCGAGACCATCGGCAAACCGTCCTACGCGCGCTCTGACCTGAGCGGCGGCATCCTGCATTTTGGTGTAGGCAACTTCCACCGCGCGCACCAAGCGACCTACCTGCACCAGCTGTTCAATCAGGGCAAAGGCCACGATTGGGCAATCGTCGGCGCAGGCGTCATGGAGGGCGACAAGCGTGCCCGCGACGTGCTGGCAGCTCAAGACTGGCTGACCACTTTGGTTGAACAGGAAAAAGACAGCAGCGGCGCGCAGATCATTGGCTCGATGGTCGACTATCTGGAGCCTGCAAATGCGCAGGCGATTATCGCCAAGCTCGCCGATCCTGCGATCCGCATCGTGTCCACGACCATCACCGAAGGCGGCTATTTCCTTGATGCGACGGACACCTTTGATCCGACCCATCCGGCGATCGCTCATGATGGTGAAAACCCCGACACCCCGAAAACCGTGTTCGGCATGATCGTCGCTGGCCTCAAGGCCCGCCGTGATGCTGGCCACGCGCCCTTTACCATCATGTGCTGCGACAACATCCCCCACAACGGGAACGTGACCCGCAACGCTGTGGTCGGAACTGCGCGCCTGTCTGACCGCGATTTCGCGGACTGGATCGTGACCAACGTAGCGTTCCCGAACTCTATGGTAGACCGCATTACCCCCGCAACCTCGGACCGAGAACGCCAGATCGCGGCGGATGAGTACGGCGTACAGGACGGGTGGCCCGTCTTCTGCGAAGGTTTCATCCAGTGGGTGATGGAAGACAACTTCCCCCTGGGCCGTCCGGAGCTCGAGGCTGTTGGCGTTGAATTCGTTGAGGATGTTGCTCCCTTCGAGCTGATGAAGCTCCGCATCCTGAACGGTGGCCATGCAGCAATCGCGTATCCGGGCGGCCTCTTGGATATTCACTTCGTGCACGAGGCGATGGAGCATCCGCTCATCAACGCCTACCTCGCGAAGCTGACCGCCGAAGAGTTCCTGCCGGGCGTGCCTCCGGTGCCGAACACCGACACCAGCGAGTACCAGAAGCTGATCGATCGGCGGTTCTCGAACCCCAAGATTGGCGATACGATCCGGCGCCTGTGTCTGGACGGCTCGAACCGCCAGCCCAAGTTCATTGTGCCCCAGATCCGCGACGCGCTGGCCCGTGGCGGCAGCATCACCGGTCTGGCGCTGGAAAGCGCGCTGTGGTGCCGCTACTGCTATGGCACCAGCGAGAGCGGTGCGGTGATCGAACCCAATGATCCCAACTGGGACATGCTGGTCGCAACCTCGGCCAAGGCCAAGGACGACCCGCAGACATGGCTGACCGGTCTGCCCGCCGTTTACGGTGATCTGGCGCAGAACGAAGCGTTCTCCACCGCGTTCGCTGCGGCGCTCAATGCGCTGTGGACCGACGGCACTGCAGCGGTTCTGACCAAGTATCTAGAGGACCAGCCCCTGTGATGGGGCAGCCGGAGCCTCGCCTCGTGATCTTTGATTGCGATGGCGTCTTGGTGGACAGCGAGCCGATTTCGCTGTCCGTCATGCGCGAGGTTCTGGCAGAGCAGGGCTGTCACCTGACCGAAGCCCAAGGCTACGAACAACTGCTCGGGCGGTCGATCACTACGATCGCCCGAACACTGCAGGACGAGCAGGACATCACTTTGAACGACGCGCATCTCGAGGAGATGCGCAAGCGGCTCTATGCGCGGTTCCGTGCAGAGCTGTCGCCGATCGAACATGTGGCGGGGGCGATTGATGCGATTGACTGCCCCGTCTGCGTCGCGTCCTCTAGTCAGCCGGACCGGATCAGGACCTCGCTCCAGATTACCGGCCTCTATCAGAAATTCTCACCCAATATCTTCTCATCCAGCATGGTCAGCCGCGGCAAACCTGCGCCGGATCTGTTCCTGTATGCGGCCGAGGAAATGGGGGTCGATCCCAAAGATTGCGTCGTGATCGAAGACAGCCCCGCAGGGATCAAGGCAGCCCAGAGTGCTGGGATGCGTGTTATTGCGTTTGTGGGCGGGGGCCATGCCGCACCCGCGCGGCTTCGTGAACAGGCCGAAGTTTTAGTACCGAATGGAGTGGTTGAAACTATGTCCGACTTGGTTGCAACATTGAACTCCATTCGTTGAAGGCAGGGCCGTTCACATGACCGAATATGTTTGTGCCGTCGATGTCGGTACAGCCAGCGCCCGTGCGGCGCTTTTTGATCGTGATGGCACGCGGCTGGCCAAAGCGGTCCACCCCATCGCGCTCTACCAGATGGAGGGCGCGCGGGCTGAGCATGCCTCTGAGAATATCTGGGAAGCGGTTGGGATCTGCGTGCGGCAGGTTCTGGTGGGGATCGATCCTGCGGAGGTTGTCGCGATCGGCTTTGATGCCACCTGTTCCTTGGTCCTGAGGGATAAAACCGGCGCTCCCTTGCGGCTGGGACCGGATGGACGAGACACCATCCTGTGGTTTGATCATCGCGCCGCCCCGCATGCCGAGGTCTGCAATGCGACTGGCCACCCTGTTTTGCAGGTTCAGGGCGGCGCGTTCTCTCCCGAAAAGCAGGTCCCGAAGCTTCTTTGGCTCAAGACCCGTCGGCCGCAGCTCTGGGATCAGTTGGGCGCGGCGTATGACTTGGCGGATTTCCTGACATTTCGGGCCAGCGGATCGAACGCCCGGTCGAATTGCACTCTGACCGCGAAATGGAGCTACCAGTCCGAGCGCGGTGGGTGGCAACGGGATTTCCTGAACCAGATCGGTTTGGATGATTTCACCAACAAGGCGGATCTGCCAGAGCACGCGACCCCTTTGGGCACAGCTGTCGGCACGTTGACCGCCGACGCAGCAGAGCATCTGGGCCTGACGACCGCCTGCAAGGTCAGCGCCGGCATGGTCGATGCCTTTAGCGGCACGCTGGGTGCCGTGGGGCATTGCCCGAGCGATACGCTGAATGATGGGTCTGATCTGGCCTTGATCGCAGGCACCTCGTCATGCGTGATGTCGATCAATCGCACCCCATGGGTGACGCGCGGTGTTTGGGGTCCCTATTCCGACGCCATTTTGCCGGGCTATTGGACCAGCGAAGGCGGCCAATCGGCCACGGGCGCCTTGCTCGACTTCATCCTGCGCAACTTCGGCCCCGACAAGACCGAAGCTCCCGAAGCGCACCAGCGCGTCGAGATGCGTTTGCGCCAGATGCTGGACGAAGAGGGACCGAGCCTAGCCGATGGCATCCATATCCTGCCGGATGTGAACGGAAACCGCTCGCCCTTTGCTGACCCGAACATGCGCGGCGTGATCTCTGGGCTGACCATGGATCAGAGCTTTGACAGTGTGTGCAAGCTATACTGGCGGGCGGCCGTGTCCTTGGCCTTGGGACTGCGGCAGATCATCGAACACATGCGCGCCCAAGGGCCGACGATCCGCGTTCTGCACGTCACCGGCGGCCATGTGCGCAGTGATCTGTTGCTGCAACTCTATGCAGATGTCACGGGCTGCGACATTCAGATTGCCGCCGAAGGCGAGGCTGTCCTTCTTGGGACGGCGGCCTTGGCGGCGGTCACAGGCGGGCTGTTTCCTGATCTGATCGCTGCGGTGCGTCACATGCGGACGGATGGGCGTGTCTATCGCCCAAACCCTGCGCTGCGCGATCTTTTCGATCAGGACTACGCGATCTTTCTCCGGATGCAGCAGCACCGCGATGAATTGAACGCCATGCGGACTTCAACAAAGGTATAAGACATGTATCTCGGCATTGATTTGGGGACATCCGGCGTCAAGGCGCTGTTGATGGACGACGCACAACAGGTTGTCGCCAGCGCGACCGCTGCGCTGACGGTCCAGCAGCCAAAACCGCTCTGGTCAGAGCAGGACCCCGCAGATTGGATTGCGGCGACCGACCAGGCCTTGTTGGCGCTCAAGGACAAAGCAGGTCAGGCCTTGGCGGCGGTCAAGGGGATCGGTCTGTCTGGCCAGATGCATGGCGCGACGCTGCTGGACGCAGCGGATCAAGTGCTGCGCCCCTGTATTCTGTGGAACGATGTCCGCAGCCACGCCGAAGCGGCTGCGCTGGACGCTGACCCGCAGTTTCGCGCGATCTCTGGCAACATCGTCTTCCCCGGGTTCACGGCGCCGAAACTCGCTTGGGTGCGGGAAAATGAGCCAGAGGTTTTTGACAAGGTGGCCAAGGTGCTGTTGCCCAAGGACTACCTGCGCCTCTGGCTGACGGGTGCCCATGTGTCCGAGATGTCAGATGCCGCTGGCACTGCTTGGCTGGACGTAGGGGGCCGATGCTGGTCGACTGACCTGCTGGATGCGAGCGGCATGCGTGCAGACCAGATGCCCGACCTGATCGAAGGCAGCGCGGCCTCTGGCGGATTGCGCGCTGAGCTCGCGCAGCGCTGGGGGATCGCGACTGGCACCGTGGTGGCGGGTGGCGCTGGGGACAACGCGGCCTCTGCCATTGGGCTTGGGACGATTGGCGCGGGCGACGGGTTTGTGTCTCTGGGGACCTCTGGCGTCGTTTTTGCTGCAACCGACAGCTATCTGCCCAAAGCCGAAAGCGCCGTGCATGCGTTTTGCCATGCCATCCCCGACACGTGGCACCAAATGGGTGTGATCCTGTCTGCAGCCTCGGCTTTGGGCTGGTTTGCGGGGATCACGGGGCGCTCTGCGTCTGACCTGTCCGCCGCGATTGGCACAGAGGTCCAAGCGCCAACTGCCGTGACCTTCTTGCCGTACTTGTCGGGCGAACGCACGCCGCACAACGATGCGATGCTTCAGGGCAGCTTCACAGGCCTGATCCATGCCGCGCAGACCGAGGACCTGACCCGCGCGGTGATCGAGGGTGTCACCTTTGCGCTCAAGGAGAACCTGATCGCGCTTCAAAGCGCTGGAGGCCGTGTGGATGCGCTGCTGGCCGTCGGTGGCGGCGCGCGGTCCCCATATTGGCTGCAACTGATTGCGACGGTCCTGAACATCCCTGTGCATATCGCAGCGGACGGCGATTATGGCGCCGCCTTTGGCGCTGCGCGGCTTGGCATGCTGGCTCAGAGTGGTGCTGACCCCCAGTCTGTGTGCCTGCGACCTGCCATTGAACGGGAATATGCGCCCCAAACCCAGCTAACAGACGCATTCGAAAGCGCCTTTGACCGCTTCCAGTCCCTGCGGTCGGCTATCAAAATGACATGAAACTGATTCGCGAGCACACCCCATACTTGCGTATGTATGGGGTTCTCCCTCTGGAAGAGTGTGAAAAAACATGCTCTTTCTCTGTGAGAAGATGCCAAAATCTTAAGTTGTGGTTAACCATTTTCTGCAAGTTCTGATTGTGGAAACAGGCTATTTTCCACTCCGGACGTTCAATTTCTCTCGGATATGCGTTATATCCGAAGGGGTAAGATATCTCCGTTCGAGATATCTGTGGTGACGGATGGTGACATTGGAACAATTTTCGAGTGAACAGACCCGCGCAGTCGTGTCGAATTCGGCGTGGCGCGTATTCCTACAAGACGCGGCATGGCTTGGCATGTCCGCGGAAACGCGGTGTTCCATCCTCGGGGATGTGTCCGAACCGCTTTACGAAAGCTGGATGAAGGCTGCGGATGTCCACTTTAACCGCGACCAGCTGGACCGGATCGTCCTGCTGCATGCCATCCGAGAGCGGCTGGAGAAACTGTTCGGTTGCGCCAATGCCGCGGCCGAGTGGCTCTGCGCGGAACATTCGGAAAAAGACCCAGTTTTTGGCGGTCGGAGCCCGATTGAGCATGTGATGCACGAGGGGATGATCGGTCTCTATCACATTCTCACACGGCTAGAAAAAATGATGGAAGACATCACCTCCGCGCTCGCAGGGTGGGAGGATGACGAGTCCGACGACCTGATGTGGAAATCCGAAGACGCGGCTAACACACGGCCCCGTTTACTGCACTAATCCCTTTGGTCTGGCCGCTGGGGCGCGTCGCGGATAAGCTTGGGGAAACGGAAATTTCTCAGGCAAGTCATGCGGATACTTTGCGTAAGCACCCAGCGGAACGAAGGCCCTTTTCTCCTCGAATGGATTGCGCATTTGCGGGCCTGTGGCATCACAGACTTGCTGGTGTACTCCAATGATTGCGACGATGGCAGTGACGCGCTGCTTGATCTGTTGCAGGATCAGGGCGTTCTGACGCACATCAAGCAAGACGTCCCCGAGGGCGAGAGCGTGCAATGGACGGCGCTGCGGGCCGCGTGGAAACATCCCCTGCGAAAAGAGGTCGATTGGGCTCTGTGCTGCGACGTTGACGAATTTCCGGTCATCAAGGTTGGCGAGGGGCGTTTCTCGGACTTGCTGAACACCGTGCTCGAAGAGTTCGACGCCATGGTGCTGCCGTGGCGCCTGTTTGGCGCGAACGGCGTGAACCGCTTTGTCGATGCACCGGTGACCGAACAGTTCCGTATGGCGCAGCGGCCGGACGCGCTCTGGCCCGTCGCGGCGACGTTCTTTAAAACGATTTTCCGTGTGAACGGGCCCTTTAATCAATTCGGCGTTCATCGTCCCAAGCAAAAGGCAGAGGCGAAGGCCGGTCTGCCCGTCATCGTGGATGGGGCAGGGCGCAGGTTGCCTGAAGCGTTTGTTCGGAATGTTAAGCGGCTCTCGCTCTTCGGGACGCCGATGGGGCGCAATTTGGCCGAGATCAACCATTACTCCTTGCGCTCGGCAGAGAGCTTTTTGATCAAACGAGACCGCGGGCTGCCCAACCGCACCGAAAAGGCCATCGATCTGGCCTATTGGGTCGAGCGGAACTTCAACGAGACGACCGAGAGCGATGTGGACCGCGTCGCAGGGCAGCGCGCGGCAGAACTGGAGCAGTTGAAATCCTTGGCCGGTGTTTCAGAGGCGCACGACACTGCCGTCGCTTGGCACAAAGAACGGTTCCAGAATTTGATCACGACCGAAGAGGGACACCGGCTGTTCAGTCAGCTTCTTTTGGCCTCTGGCAGCACCACCCCAAGCCCCGAATCCGCGCGTCAGATGGTGGATTGGTTTCAGACCGCCTACCGCAGATCGCTTGATCTATCGTCCTGAGTCGCAAATGCGCGGAGCGCATGGCACCATAGGCTGCAAAACCTGCGCAATAAAGTTGCGGCAGCATTGCGTGGATTGCGAGCATGGCGCTGGATAACGCGACGTCGCAAGAACAAAAGCGTTCCATCGAAAAAGTTGATCATCTGCTTTCTTGACGAATCGGTAAAGCTCGGGAACCCTTTGGATCGTAGCGCAGCGGACCATTGGTCGAAGCGGGCCTCTGGTCGTAGATCCGATGCCTCCGGTCCAGCCGTCCGCCACTCCGCGTTGCGGACATAAAAAAGAAAACCGACTGGAGGACACATGACGTATATGACCCGCACCCTGCTGGCGGCCATGATGGCGAGCACCATCGTCGCTGGCACCGCCACCGCCGCGACCCATCCCGAAACGGGCGAAGCGCTGGCAGCCGATCAGACATTCACCAACTGGACCCTCGACAACCCCAGCAGCTTTGACCCCCAAGTGGTCGAGGACTCGGACGGCGCAGCCATGGTGCGCAACATGTTCGAAGGCCTGATGAACCAGGATGCGGATGGTAACCTCGTGCCCGGTGTGGCGCTGGACTACTCGGTCAACGATGACAAGAACGTTTACACGTTTACCCTGCGCCCCGAGGCTCAATGGTCAAACGGAGATCCCGTGGTCGCCAGCGACTTTGTCTACGCATGGCAGCGCGCGGTCGATCCTGAACTGGCCTCGCCCTATGCGTGGTTCATGGAGCTGATGTCTATCGAAAACGCCTCGGCGATTATCGCAGGGGAGATGCCCAAAGAAGAGCTGGGTGTGAAGGCCATTGACGACCACACACTCGAAGTCACCCTGTCCGCGTCGCTGCCCTATTTCGCGACCATGACCACCCACTCAACCACGTTTCCCGCACCGCAAAAGGTGATTGAGGAGTTCGGCGCCGAATGGACCAAGCCCGAGAACATCGTGGTGAACGGGGCCTTTATCCTAGAGGATTATACCCCCGGCGAGCGCATCGTTCAGGTTCGCAACCCCGAATACTGGGACAATGAGAACACCATCCTCGACAAGATCGAGACGCTGGTTGTGACCGACCAGAACCAAGCTTTGACGCGGTATTTGGCCGGCGAGTTTGACCGGATCGAACTGCCAGCGGGTACTTATCCCAAGATGAAGGCAGAGCACCCCGACGAGGCGGTCAGCGTGCCGTGGCTGTGCAACTACTATTACACCTTCAACGTCAGCGATTCCGGCCCCGAGGCGTTCAAAGACGTTCGTGTCCGTCAGGCCTTGTCGCTGGCCGTGGATCGCAAGGTCATCACCGAAAACGTCATGCAGGGTGGCCAGCCCGAAGCTTATAGCTTTACCCCTGCGGCCGTTGCGGGCTTTGAGCCCCCGAAATCGGCGATGGCGGACATGACCCAAGCCGAGCGCGACGCCAAAGCCAAGGAACTGCTGGCCGAAGCGGGCTATGGCGCTGACAATCCGCTGACCTTTGACATGATCTACAACACTTCGGAAAACCACAAGAAAGTGGCCGTCGTGTTGAGCCAGATGTGGAAGCAAAAACTGGGTGTTCAGGCCAGCCTTGCCAACATGGAGTGGAAGACCTTCCTTGATACACGCGGTCGTCAGGACTTTGCTCTGGCGCGCGGTGCATGGTGTGGTGACTACAACGAAGCCTCGACCTTCCTTGATCTGCTGACCACGCCGTCGGGCTACAACGACGGCAAGTATTCCAACACCGAATACGATGAGCTGATCCAGTCGGCCAAAACAGCCGAGAACGCGCCCGAGCTGTACACCCAAGCTGAAGCGATCCTTGCCGAAGAGATGCCGGTCATCCCGATCTACCACTATGCCGGTGTGATGATGATCGACACCGATCTGAAGGGCTGGCCCTATCAGAACGTCGAGCGCAACTGGTACGGCAAGAACCTGTACAAAGTTGCTGAATAAATCCTGAGAGCAGGCGTCCCGCAGCGGGCGCCTGCATCTGCCCATAGGTACCCCTCTGACATGCTGAATTACATCCTGCGGCGGCTCTTGACCGCGATCCCGACGCTATTGGTGTTGGTCATCATCTGCTTTCTGATGATGCATGCGGCCCCCGGTGGCCCCTTTACCAGCGAACGCCCGTTGCCTCCCGAAGTGCTGGCCAATATCGAAGCCAAATATGGTCTGGATAAGCCGCTTTATGCGCAGCTTTGGGACTATCTGGTGGGGGTCGTGACCCGCTTCGATTTCGGTCCATCCTTTATCTACAAAGACCGGAGCGTGAATGACATCATCGCCCAAGGTTTCCCCGTGACCCTGACCTATGGGACCATCAGCTTTGTGCTGGCGACGATTGTGGGTGTGGCCATGGGGGTCTTTGCGGCGCTGCGTCACAACACGTGGGTCGACTATCTGGCCGTTGGGGCCACGTTCAGTGCGCAGGCTTTGCCGAACTTTGTCATGGCGCCCATATTGGTGATTATCTTCACATGGCAGCTGGGGTGGCTGCCGGGTGGTGGCTGGAATGGCGGGCAGTGGCAGTATGTGGTCATGCCGGTGATCGCTTTGTCCACCAGCTACATGGCCTCGATCGCACGCATTCAGCGCACCGCGATGCTAGAGGTTCTGCATTCCAATTTCGTTCGCACCGCGCGAGCCAAGGGGTTGCCCAGCAGCACCATCATCTGGCGTCACGCGATGAAGCCTGCTCTGATGCCCGTCGTCAGCTACTTGGGGCCGTCCTTTGTGGCGATGATCACCGGTTCTGTTGTCATCGACCTTTATTTCTCGACCGGAGGTGTTGGGCTGCACTATGTCAATGCGGCGCTGAACCGCGACTATGCGGTGATGCTGGGGGTGACGATCCTGTATGGCGCTTTGACAATTCTTTTCAACCTGGTAGCCGACATTGTTTATGCATGGCTTGACCCCAAGATCCGCTACTAAGGGGCCTGAGAAATGATCACAAATTCAGACCGTATGGACCGGATCACCGAAGCCTTGGACGAGGCTGCGGATATCAAGGGTCGTTCTCTTTGGGCCGATGCACGCCGCCGGTTTTTGCGGAACAAAGCGGCCACGGGCGCTGTCGTTGCGCTGCTGCTCGTGGTGCTTTTCGTTATTATCGGCCCGTACTTCGCCGTCTGGTCGAACGAAGAGATCGACTGGAATGTTATGGGCATGGTCGCCGAAAAGGGCGCGCCTTCGATCGAAAGCGGCCATTTCTTTGGTGTGGATGAGTTGGGGCGCGATCTCTATTCCCGCACAATTCAGGCGACGCGCACCTCGTTGATCGTTGGTGTCATCGGCGCGATCGTCGCCGTGACCATCGGCACGATCTATGGCGCGACGGCAGGCTTCGTCGGGGGCTGGGTCGACGGGCTCATGATGCGCTTTGTCGATATCATGATCGCCATTCCCTATATGTTTATCATCATCCTGCTGATGGTGATGTTTGAACGCTCTTTCTTTATGCTGTTCGTGGGCATCGGCATTATCAGTTGGCTGGAAATGGCGCGGATTGTGCGCGGACAGACCCTGTCCCTGAAGAACCGCGAATTTGTTGAGGCCGCCAAAGCCTGCGGTGTCGGTTGGTTCACTATCATCCTGCGCCACATCATCCCGAACCTTTTGGGCCTGGTGGTCGTTTTCGCATCACTCCTCGTGCCTCTGATGATCCTGATCGAAAGTTTCATCAGCTTCCTAGGTCTTGGGGTCCAAGAGCCGCAAACCTCGCTCGGGGCGCTGATTTCCGAAGGGGCGGGCACGATCCTTTACGGCACCATCTGGCAGCTGTTCATCCCGCTGTTTTTCTTTCTCGTCACCATCATCAGCCTGTTCTTTATCGGCGATGGTCTGCGTGACGCCCTAGACCCGAAGGACCGCTGATATGAGTGTTTTCGAGGTAAAAGACCTAGCCGTCACCTTTGACACCCCCGACGGGGCGGTGGAAGCGGTCAAAGGGGTCTCCTTCAGTATTGGTGCGGGCGAATGCCTTGGGATCGTGGGCGAGTCCGGCTCGGGCAAATCGCAGACCTTTATGGCGGCGATGGGGTTGCTCGCAGACAACGGGCGGATCACCGGCTCGGCGCAGCTGAACGGGCAGGAGTTGATCGGCCTGCCCGTGGGCAAGGCCAACAAAATCCGCGGCGCTTCTATGTCCATGATCTTCCAAGACCCGCTGACCGCGCTGACACCGCACCTGACCGTCGGCCAGCAGATGGCTGAGGTTCTGAAATTCCACAAAAGCCTGCGCGGGTCCGAAGCGCGACAGCAGTGCTACGAATGGCTGGATCGCGTGCGCATTCCAGAGGCTCGCGCGCGTCTGGACCAGTATCCGCACGAGCTGTCCGGCGGGATGCGTCAGCGGGTGATGATCGCGCAGGCGATGCTGTGCAATCCGCGCCTGTTGATTGCGGACGAACCGACAACGGCGCTGGATGTGACTGTACAAGCCGAAATTCTGGATCTGATGGCGAACCTGCAACGCGAAGAAGGCACCGCGATTGCGCTGATCACGCACGACATGGGCGTTGTAGCCCGCATGTGCGACCGCATCTGCGTCATGAAGCACGGTGCTTATGTCGAGGAAGGCAGCGCGAGTGACGTCTTCTACGCACCCAAGGACTCCTATACCCGCAAATTACTCGACTCGATGCCCCGCATCGATGCCGAAGAGATCGCGATGAACCCTGTCAGCGACGCCGACCCTGTGCTCAAGGTCCGCGATGCCAAGGTGCATTTCCAAGTCAAAAAGACCGGCGGTATTTTCCCCAAATCCCAGACCTTGCGGGCGGTGGATGGCGTCAGCTTTGACCTGAGGGCGGGGGAAACACTGGGGGTCGTGGGCGAGTCCGGTTGCGGGAAGTCCACCTTGGCCCGCGCTGTCTTGCAACTGCTGCCCGAAGTGCAGGGCAGTGTCAGTTGGCTTGGCCGTGATCTGGATGGCATGACCAAACGCGAGATGACCCGCCAGCGCAAGGACCTGCAACTGGTGTTTCAGGACCCGCTCGCCAGCCTTGATCCCCGCATGACGATCAGCGCCTCGATCGCGGAGCCGCTGAAAACCTTCCGTCCTGACCTTGGTCCCTCCGCACGCAAAAAATTGGTGGCCGAAATGATGGAGAAGGTCGGTCTGGATGTGCGGATGATCAACCGCTACCCGCACGAATTATCGGGGGGCCAGAACCAGCGCGTCGGCATCGCGCGGGCGATGATCAATAACCCAAAACTGGTGATCTGCGATGAGGCCGTGTCGGCTTTGGACGTGTCCATTCAAGCGCAAATCATCAAGCTGCTCAAAGAGTTGCAAAGCGACCTTGGCCTGTCGATGATCTTTATCAGCCACGATCTGGCAGTGGTCCGCGAGATCAGCCACCGCATCATGGTGCTCTACTTAGGGCGCGTGGTCGAACTGGCCGACCGCCATGCCATCTACGAAGCCGCAAGGCACCCTTACACGCAGTCTCTGATCTCTGCCGTGCCAATCCCCGATCCGAACCTTGAACGGGCGCGGGCCCGCGTAAAACTGCCCGGCGAATTGCCATCTCCGCTAGAGCCGGGGGCACAATTGCGCTTCTTGCCGTCGAAAAAGGGGCAAAGGAGCTACATGCCCGAACTTCAAGAGGTTGCGCCAAATCACTGGGTGGCAGAACATGACCCTATCGAGGAGATTCTGAAGGCAGGGTAATGAAACCTAAGTTGCGTGCGATCTGGGATGCGGGG
Organism: Donghicola eburneus; assembly: GCF_900115865.1. Classification (GTDB taxonomy): domain Bacteria; phylum Pseudomonadota; class Alphaproteobacteria; order Rhodobacterales; family Rhodobacteraceae; genus Donghicola; species Donghicola eburneus. The sequence continues at coordinate 430,357 of NZ_FOXY01000001.1, forward strand.
GTGGCGGCCGCCGATCCCGCGGGTGCTGTTACACGGGCGTTGCCCGATCTGGAGTTCGGTGACCCCGCGCAACTAAGCGTTGTGGCCGTCGGCAAGGCGGCGCCGCGCATGATTGCCCCCGTGCTCGAGGCGGTGACGCCCAAGCAGGCGTTGATCGTCACCCACCGCGAGAACGTTTTCGATGACCTTGGCGTGCCGGTGATGCGCGCAGGTCATCCCGTGCCGGACCCCGAGGGCGAGGCTGCGGCTAACGCCATTCTAGAGATGGCAGAGGGCCTCGGCAAAGACGACCACCTGCTGATCCTGATTTCCGGCGGCGCTTCGGCGATGCTGCCAGCGCCCGCCAAAGGACTGACTCTGGATGATAAAGTCAGAGTGACCAAAGCCCTTCTGGCCAGCGGCGCGCCGATCGAGGTCATGAATCTGGTTCGCCAGCAGCTTAGCCGGATCAAAGGTGGGGGCCTCGCGATTGCGGCGGACCCTGCGCGTGTGACGGCCTTGGTGCTGTCTGATGTAATCGGGGACGACCTGCGCGCTGTGGCCTCTGGCCCGACGCTCGCGCCCTTGGGGACACCCGAAGATGCGGTGCAAGCCCTGCGCGGCTATTTCTGCTACGGCAAAGTCTCGCAAGAGGTGCGCAACCACTTGCGGGAGGCTCCGAAGAAACGCGATGTGCCAGAGACGGACACACGGATCATTGGTTCAAACGACGTGTCTGTTGCGACCATGAAAGAGCAGGCGCCCGAGGCCAAAATCTTGACGCCGCCCCTGACAGAGGATGTCAAAGACGCGGTGGAGCGTCTGGCCAAGCTGCCCTCTGGGCTATGGTTGATTGGCGGCGAATGCACCGTGCAGGTCAAAGGCAAAGGGATGGGGGGCCGTAATCAGGAACTGGCCCTGCGTCTGGCGATGAAGGCCGAAGAAGAGGGCTGGCCTGCAGGCTGGACTTATATTCAGGGCGGCACGGATGGGCGCGATGGGCCAACCGATGCAGCTGGGGCCGTGGTGAATGGCCAAACCCTGAAAAAGATGCGCGCGGCAGGGGTGGACCCCGCCGCGGCGCTGAAGAACAACGATAGTTATCACGCTTTGAAAGCGGCCGGCGATTTGCTGATGACGGGTGCCACCGGAACAAATGTCGCCGACCTTGGCGTGCTCTACCGTCCTTAGTCGTGGCTGTAGGCACGCTCGCCGTGGACCGCCAGATCGAGCCCTTCATGCTCGGTCTCGGCATCCACGCGCAGCGGGAAGAAGATGCCAACCACTTTGGCGATGATGAAGCTGACCACTAGCGTGTAAACACCGACAACTGCCAGAGCACCCAGCTGTGCGGTCCAGCTGCCCGCGCCGAACGCTGCGATCATGATGGTGCCGAAGATGCCACCGACACCGTGTACCGCGAACACGTCCAAGGTGTCGTCGATCTGCATCTTGTTGCGGATCAGGTTGACCGCTTCCTGACACAGAACACCTGCGACCAGACCGATGATCAGGGCCTCAATGGGGCCGACAAAACCAGACGCGGGGGTGATCGAGGCCAGACCTGCGATGGTGCCGGTGACGGCGCCAATCAAGGATGCGCGGCCGAACTTGATGCGTTCCCATGCGGCCCAAGACAGGGTCGCTGCCGCAGCCGAAATGTGGGTCACAGTGATCGCCATGGCTGCGCCGCCATCGGCTGCCAGTTGCGAGCCACCGTTAAAGCCGAACCAACCGACCCACAGCATCCCTGCGCCAGCGGCGACCATACCGGGGTTGTGCGGGGGCTTGGACGCGTCCTTGCGACGACCCAGCATGACGGCCAAGAGCAGCGCCGCCAGACCTGCGGTTTCGTGGACAACGATGCCACCGGCAAAGTCTTTGGTGCCGGTTTCGCCCCAGATGCCGCCGTCTGCCATCAGACCGCCGCCCCAGATCCAGTGGGTCACGGGTGCGTAGACCAGCAGCATCCACAGCGCCGAGAACGCCAGAACGAAGCCAAAGCCAATACGCTCCACATAGGCGCCCACGATCAGCGCGGGGGTGATCACCGCAAAGGTCATCTGGAAGGCAAAGAACAGAACCTCGGGCAGGGTGCCCGACAGGGTGTCTGCGTCAATGCCGTTCAGGAATGCCTTGCCCAAGCCACCCCAGAGAGCGTCGCCTTCGCCGAATGCGATCGAGTAGCCCGCGATCAACCACAGCACACTCATCAGCGCCGCGATCATGAACACGTGCATAAAGACCGACAGAACGTTCCGCGCCCGCACCAGACCGCCATAGAACATGGCCAGACCCGGCAGGGACATAAACAGTACAAGAGCGGTCGCCACGAGGATCCAGGCGGTATCTGCTCCGTTCATTTCATTTCCTCCTGCGTTTGGTTGCGGGAGGCATACGTTCATACTTTGCGGAAGAAAGGTGCAAAGTTGATAACCACTGCATAAAACCTAGGACTTATCAAAACTGCACATCATGTGAGCGAAAATTGCACCTTTATGACCAATAAGTGTGCGAAATGAAAACCTGAAATCGCACAGGAAATAGACACACCTCGGAATCGCGGGTGATATTTTCAGCGCAGCACAAAACAGCGCCCCTCTTAGTCAAACGCCGTGAACTGCCCATACTCGCCACGCGTGAACAAAAGCGGTGTGCCTTCGCCAGCGTGGGCCCGCAAAACGCGTCCAACCGCGATCGCGTGATCGCCTGCTTGGTGTAAGTCATAGGACTCGCATTCGAACCGCGCGAGCGTTTCGGTCAGGACCGGCACGCCATATTCGTTTTCAGTCCATGCGCAGTGATCGAACGCAAACCCATCTTTGGCAAACGCGATGCCGAGATCGAGCTGATCCGCCTTGAGCACGTGGATCGCGTAATGCCGCGCCTCTGCGAACAACGGATAGCGGTGAGAGGAATGTGCGGGACACCACAGGACCAGCGGTGGATCGAGCGAAACCGCGCTGAAACTGTTGGCCGTGATCCCCATCGGGCCCTTGGCCGTCTGACAAGTCACAACAGTGACGCCGGTGCCAAAGCACCCTAGAACATTGCGGAAGTCCCGCTGAAGGTCAGGCGTGGGCGTGAACCCGTCAAGTGTCGTGACTTCGGTCATCAGGCTTCCTCGTGGCCGATCGCTGCTGCGTACAGCTCAAACCATTTTTCGCGGTCGAGTTCGACCTTAAATACATCTTTTCACAGTCCAAAGCGGTCATGTCAGTTGGTGCGGACAACCGCACTGATCTGAAGGGGCTGCCCTCTGAGGGCGGCCGGCATTTGGAATGCAGTACAGGTAACGAAGAGCATTCCGGTTGCTGTCCTTGGTGGTTTCGATTCGGGTTCTGTTTGCTTGTGGCTGATGTATGGCGCTTGGCCGCGGTTGCCAGTCCCCTGCACGAAACTCCGTGATTTGGGGGCGGTGAAAATTATCGACTGGTTGGGAGGGGCTTTGAAAATATGTAGGATCGGGGCGCGCTAAGGGCGCGTCAGTTCAAGCGCGTGTGAGCGCTTTGAACTTTAAACCCCGATGACCTTGGGCTGTTGATCTCAGCGTAGAAAACACCGGTAAGAGATCAGGTTTTCGATATATTTTTTGACACGCGCGCAAGCGCTTTAACAGAAAACAGTTAGGGTAATTTATATATCCACAAGAAAAAGCTCCGTCTCACCTTGTGCAACATTGCTGGGACTGGGGCCGGAAAAAAACATGCTGTCGACGGCTTGGCGCGCTGACGTCGGTTCTAACGAAACCTGCTTAAACAGTTCGTCACTCAGCTTGTTCGCATAAAAAGGGCGGCATCAGAGCCGCCCGCTTTGGTACTGAAAATACCCCTTAAGTATACCCTTAGTATAATCGAAAGACGGGCTTCTCCGAAGCGATAAGTGCACCGCTGGTTAATTTCTGCGGGTCTGCGGCGTGCGTGTTGTCATTTTTGCAGCAGGTACAAAGGGTGCCGAGGGCTGGCTGCCATGGCCCAGAAAGCGAGCTCCAGCCTCGCCCGAGAGATAGGCCAGACGTCCGGCGACAAGGGTCGCTTCGATCTGGCGGGTCTGTTGATTAAGGATCACAAGGTCCGCGCGGCGCCCAAGCCCAAGGGTCCCGCGATCCGGCGTCCGCATGATTTCGGCAGGGCGCTGGGACACCAGAGCCCAAGCGGCGGGCAAGGAAACGCCGTGGGTGTCGACCAGACTCCAGACCGCGCTAAGCAGGGAGGGGTAGTAGTAATCCGACGCCAGCGCGTCACAAATGCCCTCTTTCACAAGCTCTATCACCGAAACCCCGCTTTTGGGGCCGCTGGGGCGTACGGCAGAAGTCGCGGATAGGATGACCGGATCGCCCATGGCTTTGGCAGCGGCGGCGGCGCGCCGTGCACGGGGAAAAGCGCAGTGCTTGGCTCCGATCATTGCATAGCTTTCTCGCGTTTCGCCGTCACCGTCGCCGCTGCTGCCATAAACAATGCCCATCTCGTCAAACACTTCGGCCAAGCGGCACAGGTGGCGTGGCACTTCTCGGCTCCGCGCTTGGGCGCGGTGCAGACGCCCGCGAGACGCCTCGGTCGCGGCCTCGTCCAGCGCGGTCAAATGACCATAGCGAAGTTGCTCTAGCGTATCGTCGAGGGTGTTGCGGAACATTACATATCCAACATCAAACCGCCGAATGGCCGCCATGAGGCGCGCGGCGGTGTCGACCATGTGCGTCTCGCAGTCCAGAGCAATGCGCATATCGATCAAGGCATTCAGTTGGTAGCGATAAAGCGCCGCCAGCATGGTCTCGGCAAAATCGGGACCGCGCAGGCCCCCATGCCATGACCAGCCCTGAGACAGGTATGCGGTCGTCACCCCGTTTGCCGCAGCCTCGCGGTCTGTGCTGCAGAGGGCTGTCATCGGGTCGAATTGCGCGGCGGGGCGCGGTGCCAGATGGCGGGCAAAGGCGCTACCATGCAGATCTATCATCCCTGGCATCACATAGTAGCCGCTCAGGTCGATTTCGGGCAGGGGCCCGCGCGTGATCCGACCATCTGCAATCGCGATGGAACGGGACTGCATGGCGCCGTCACGCAGGATCGTCGCGCCCACAAGGCGCAAGGGCGGAAGAAAACGGGTCATCACTCTGCTCGGGTTAGGTGTTCCGAAGGTGATAGGCGCGCTTTGTTTCGGGACTATGACACCGGCACCACAGTTCAGTGAATGTCCTGTGATCTGGCGTGTTTAGCCCCCGAACGGATAACGGTGCAGCATATGGAAATTCCCGTCATCCGCTTCGCCAAAGAGACAAAGAGACCGGATTTTCAGCGGGCGCGGCAGGATGTCGGGCAGGGTGGTGTCCAGTACCTCGCGGGTGCGCTCGGCCAGTTCGGGGCTCACGCGGCTGGTCAAGGTCAGGTGAAACCGAAATTCGTCCATCACATAAGGGTAGCCCCAGCGGTGCAACAGGTCCAGTTGATGGTCTGACAGACGCGCGGGGTTCCGGCGTGCGATATCCGCATCGGTCATAGGTGCGCGAAAGGCGTCTAGGGCTTTGACCACTTTGCCCGCCATCGACTTCAACTCTGTGGTGTCGCCTTCGGGCACAAGTGCCAGAAAACCGCCGATCCGTTTCAGCTTCAGTGCCTCAACGCGGACGGGACTCATGCCAGCCATCAAGGCCGTGGCCGCGGCGTGTAGAGCACCTATGTCAACGCCACGCGCCAGACGGAAAGGCGGCTTGATCGTCCCATGAAAACCGTACTTTCGCGGGGTCCGCGTGATTTCGTCCATAGGCAGTTCATAGGGCGGGTGGGGCACGTCACAGCCCGCCAAGGGATCCCAGCCCAGCCACCGTTTCCCGAAGTCGGCAAACACCGCCGACTCGGGCGCGTAGTAGATCGCGTAGCGCTTGAACCCCTGCATGCCGCCTCTCTTGTGCTATTGACCGCGTTCTTCAACAGATACCAGAACCGCTGCCGAGCGATAGCCTCTGTTTCCGAGGATCGGACAAAAGCGGCCTAGGCGGGGGTATTTAGGTCCTGCAGCAAGCGCCCGTGTTTGCGGGTTTCCTGAATGACATCGCCAAAGGTGCGCATGCCTTGGGCCTGCAGCATCGGGATCATGGCGCACAAAACTTCGGCAGTCGCTTGTGCATCGCCAAGGGCCGTGTGCCGCAGATGCTCGGGGATGGTGATCCCCAGACGGTCGCAGATCGCATCCAGCGTGTGTTTGGCATCTGCCCCAAAGAGCACCGCCGACACCAGAACCGTATCAAGGATCGGATGGTCAAAAGCGATGTCCATCTCTTTGCTTTGCCGATGCAAGAAGGCCATGTCGAAGGGCGCGTTGTGCGCCACAATCACCGAGCCGGTGCAAAAGGCGTGAAAGCGGCGGGTCACACTTCCGAAATCCGGCGCACCAATCACCATGTGGTCACTGATCCCGTGCACCTTGGTCGAGGCGGCGGGGATGGGGCGCTTCGGGTCCACGAGGGTGTCGATCACCTCTCCTTCGACAATCCGACCGCGCAGGACGCGCATCGCACCCAGCTGCACCACGTCGTCCTTGTGGGGCAAAAGCCCTGTGGTCTCCGTATCAAAGACCACATAACTCATCTCGCATAGGGGCATGTCGGCATGGGCGTGGTCTACGGACCGGTCCATCAGGGCAAAATCATAGGTGAGCGGGCGGCTCGCCTCTGGTGCGATCAGGGCCGTGGCGCTGTCGATGACGATCATGTAGCCCGGCGCCCCGCCAAGAGGACGCAGTTTGGCCTCGTATTCCTGCTGCCCTTTGACGCCGCGCAGGGTGCAAATGACTTCTTTGCCGGTTTTCGAGAGCTTGGCGTGGGCGTTGAGCAAGCTTCTTTCATCAAAAAACTCGGTGATCGACGCCCCCATGCGCGGCGGTGCAATCTGGTTTAGTACCTCTGCCGCTTGGCCATCGTAGAGGACGATCTGATGGGATGGGTTCACAAGGATCATCGCCACTGGAATCTCGGTCAAAAGAGCGGTCAGGTGGTCGCGATCCGCCGACAGGCGCGCGGTGGCTTGGGCGACGGCCTCGGCCTGTGACATGGCGGATTGGCCCAGTTCCTGGCTGATCGCCTGAGCCGCAGGGGCCAGATCGCCAAGGTATTTCGCGTCATCTGCGTTCAGCGCAACATGGGCGCCAGAGTGGGCGCGGGTGCGCAGATGTGAGGACAGACGTAGAATTGGCTTGGCGACATTTTCGTCAAAGAGCAGCCAAACCGCCGCGCAAACTGCCAGAATGCCAAAGGCCGCAATGACCCCCGAAGTGATAAACCCGTCCGGTGCAGAAAAAGAGTTCCGCCACCCCATAAAGAGCGCGCCGATCATGACAATGATCAGCGCCGCAGCCAGCGCCGAGAAAATCAGGAAAATTCGCAGCCGAAGCCCGAGATTGGTAAACATCACTCGGTCCCTCCGCTGCAGGCGAGGGAGACCATCTCTTCGTCGCCATTGGGATTAGCAAAGTCGGCTTCGGTCACCTCGTCATATGTTTCGCCCGGCACCATGGGCAAGGTGCCGCCGCTGGCGCAGTCGAACAGGATTTGCAGGCGCTGGGTGTTCTCCCAACGGGCAAAGAAATACAGGTCGCCCACCACGCGATTTTGGCCCGACGGATGGGCTGTCAGGCTATTGGTGTCGAGCGCGGCAAAGCGGTCGGTGATCGGAAAGAGATAGGTCCACGGGCGGTAGAACGCGCTGCTTTCGATGGTGCTGACCACCGCGACGCCCGGCTTCAGGTTCGCCGTGCTCTGGTCATACCACAGGTATTCGTTGCTGATTGTTGTCACCAGCATCGCAAAGGCCGCGGCAAAAGGCGTGAGCCATTTCGGCGTTCGCCCCTTGGTGATTTTCCCTAGAATAATCGAGATGCCCGCACCGCCGATACCGGCGACGATGACTGCGATAAATCCCCAAAACATACGCTTTCCTCCCCAAGAAGCGGTGTAGTCCTTAGCTCAAGGCACCTTTGCCATGGCCAACAGCAGCCTGCATGCCCTTGACGACGACAAAGGCGTCGCGCAGGTGGCTGCGTTCCAGATCCGACAGGCTGGCCGGAGACATGAAGTTGTCCGGTGCCTCTCCGGCTTTGATCAGGCGGGCCTGATGTTGAAGTCGTGTTTCTGCGATCAGATCGTAGGCGTCCAGCAAATCCCGCGCGCCAGACGGAGAAATCAGCCCCGCCCCTGCCGCCCCTTCAAGACGCGCGCGGGTGTTGAAGGCTGTTAACTGTCCTTGCAGCGCGTAAACGCGGCCCAAGTCGGCGATCGGGACGACGCCGTTGTGCTTTAGATCGATGCTATTCTTATGCTCGCCCGAGCGGATGGTCGCGAACCCTCGCAAGAGCCCCAAGGGCGGCGTGTGCTTTAGTGAGTTGCTGATCATGTGCGCAACAAAGATGCTGTTGCCCGACGCTTTTCGCAGGGTGTCCAGTTGCAGGTCCTTGAACATCGCGGTGTCGCCGCCGATGGGGCGCAGGTCGAACATCACGCTGGCCAGCATCTGTGCTTCGGGGCTGGGTTTGTTGATCCAGTTCTCGAAGTACCCGCGCCAGACGGACAGAGGCTGACACCACCGATCCGCAGTCGCCATCATATCGCCGGGACAATAGACGTAGCCGCATGTGTTTAGCCCGTCGCACACAAAGGTCGCAAGACGTCGGAAGTACGCCATCTGGTCATGGGTCACACCGTCGGCGATGATCAGGCAGTTGTCTTGGTCGCTGACGCCGGTTTGCTCTTGGCGCCCTTGGCTGCCGCATGCGGCCCAGAGGTAAGGCACAGGTGGCGTGCCCAATTGCTCTTCGGCCAAGGCCAGCAGGCGGCGGGTGGCGGTGTCGGCCACATCGGTGATCAACCGCGTGACAACCTCGTGCCGATTGCCAGCGGCCACCAGCTGCACCAGCAATTTCGGGATGCGGGCCGTGACGGCAGCCATTTCTTCGGCGCTGTCAGAGCCTGCGATCTCGGCCACCAATTCGGCTGAACTGACCGCCTGAAAACGGGTCAAATCGGTCTGCGTAACAATGCCAACGAGTGCGCCGTTGCGCGTGATCGGGATATGCCCGATGCGCCGCTCCATCATGGCGTGCAGCACGTCTGACCCGATGGCCGAAGGCTCCAGCGTCAGCGGATCTTTGGTCATGACCTTGTCTACGTGGGTGTCGATGGCCATGCCATCCGCCAGCGCCTTTTCGGTCAGGTCGCGATTGGTGACGATCCCAACGAGCCGATCATCCTCGAGCACGCAAAGGCAGGACACATGCCGGTCGCGCATCTCGCGCGCGGCATCCTGTACTGTGGTGCCCGGCATGCAGAAATAGGCCGAGGGGTGCATGATCGTTTCGACCCGGCTGGTGGCCAGATCGCTGCCGCGCGGGGCGGGGGTGCGCGAGCGGTCAAAGAAACGGCGGGCGACCTGATGATCATGGATGAGTTCCGCGAACTGCATTTTGGGCAGCATCAGCAGAACGGTTTGTTCGGTTGCGGTGGCAGTGGTCACAGCCACGCCTTCGCGCAAGAGGCCACGTTCGGCAAAAGAATTGCGGGGGCCCAGAATAGACACGGGAATGTCGTTGGCGTCCACGACCTCGACCGTGCCGGACCACACGATATACAGCCCGTCGAGCGGCTGCCCATGACGGTAGATCGTCGCGCCTTGAGGCAGGGTCTGCACCTCTATCGCCGCCGCCAGCGTCTCTCGTTCGGCTTCGGTCAGACCGTCATAGGGGTGCAGTCCACCGAGAAAAGCCGAGATATCTGTCAAAGGAATCGTCATGGTTGAAATCTGTCTGATGTGAAAAGCCCTGCCCAGTTGAAACCGGACAGGGCTGAAAGGCAACCAAGGGAAGGGGCGGCGAACCGCCCCATCTGCTTGGGATTAGTGGTCAACCGCTGCGCTCGAGCCGCGGGGAACACGAACCGCTTCGACCAGTTCTTTGATCTCTTGCGGGGTGTCTTCGGTGGCGTTCGACACAAAGTAGGCTACGATGAAGTTCAGCAGAGCGCCGATCGCACCGAACGAAGTCGACTTGATCGAAAGCAGCAGCGGATCAGCATCGGTGAAGCTGTTGGTGCCGGGGATGAAGAACCAGCCCTTGTGCAGGAAGATGTACACGAGGGTGACGATCAGACCGGTGACCATGCCAGCAACCGCGCCGGTGTTGTTGATGCGCTTCGAGAAGATGCCCATCATCAGCGCCGGGAAGATCGATGCCGCTGCCAGACCGAAGGCCAGAGCCACGGTTTGCGCTGCAAAGCCCGGAGGGTTGGCGCCCAGGTAGGTTGCGATCACGATAGCCACACCCATCGACACACGTGCCGACAGCAGTTCGCCTTTTTCCGAGATCTCGGGATTGATCTGCGACTTGATCAAGTCGTGCGAAACCGCCGACGAAATCGCCATCAACAGACCAGCCGCCGTGGACAGCGCCGCTGCCAGACCACCAGCCGCAACCAGCGCGATCACCCATGCAGGCAGTTGCGCGATTTCGGGGTTCGCCAGCGTGATGATGTCACGGTTTACGATAAACTCGTTGGCGTCTGCATCCGCAACGTACTGGATCAGGCCGTCGCCGTTCTTGTCTTCGAAGCTCAGCAGACCGGTCTGTTCCCAGTTGCTGACCCACTCGGGACGATCGTCATAGGCCAGAGGCTGCTCGGTGGTGCCATTGGGGTAGACGGTGTTGATCAGGTTCAGACGCGCCATTGCGCCAACCGCAGGAGCGGTGAGGTACAGCAGTGCGATGAAAACCAGTGCCCAACCTGCCGAGTAACGTGCGTCTTTCACGGTAGGAACGGTGAAGAAGCGAACGATCACGTGGGGCAGACCCGCGGTACCGATCATCAGCGACACGGTGAACAGGAACATGTTCAGGGTGGTGTCGGTCTGTTCGGTGTAGTTTGCAAAGCCCAGATCGTTCAGCAGACCGTTCAGGGTCGACAGCAGAGGCTCGCCCGACGATGTCGCGTCCGAGAACAGGCCCATCGGCGGGAGCGCGTTGCCGGTCAGCTGCAGCGAGATGAAGATCGCGGGGATGGTGTATGCGATGATCAGAACGACGTACTGCGCAACCTGAGTGTAGGTGATGCCCTTCATGCCGCCGATAACCGCGTAGAAGAACACGATGGCCGCACCGATCAGAAGGCCGGTCAGCTTGTCAACTTCGAGGAAGCGCGAGAACGCAACACCCACACCGGTCATCTGACCGATCACGTAGGTCAGCGATGCAACGATCAGGCAGATAACGGCGACGGTACGCGCAGTCTGGCTGTAGAAGCGGTCGCCGATGAACTCAGGCACGGTGAACTTGCCGAACTTGCGCAGGTAGGGCGCAAGCAGCATCGCCAGCAGAACGTAGCCGCCGGTCCAGCCCATCAGGTAGGCAGAGGTGTTGTAGCCGCCAAATGCGATGATACCGGCCATCGAGATGAACGAAGCTGCCGACATCCAGTCCGCACCGGTTGCCATACCATTCACCACAGGGTGAACGCCGCGGCCGGCTGCGTAGAATTCCGAGGTTGAACCCGCGCGGGCCCAGATCGCGATGCCGATGTACAGGGCGAACGTCGCGCCCACCACCAGCAGGTTTAGTGTAAATTGATCCATGATATCAGGTCCTTAAAACTTATTCTTCGTCCACGCCGTATTCGACGTCGAGCTTGTGCATGCGCCATGCGTAGAAGAAAATCAGAACAAGAAAGACGAGGATGCTTCCCTGTTGTGCGAACCAGAAACCAAGGTCCGTTCCGCCGACTTCGATACCCGACAGAAGCGGGCGCAGCAGAATGGCCATGCCAAAGGATGACACGAACCAGACGATCAGGCACCCTTTGATGATACTAATATTTTTCGACCAGTAGGCCGAGCTGTCCTGTTGGCTTGCCATAGGCAATCCTCCCCATTTTCCAAAAAGCTATGGTCTTGAGTCGTAGTCCGGGGCGGTTCCTCCTTCGCCCCGGAGACATTCTAGAAAACCTAGCTGATCGCGCTCTCTACCATTTCGGTCATCTTTGCGGTGATCGCATCGATGTCGCCCATGGCGTCCACGCGGCTAAGTTGCCCCTTTTCGTCGTAGTAGGCGATCAGGGGGGCGGTCTGAGCGTGGTACGCCTCGAGGCGGGCTCCCACGGTTTCAGCCTTGTCGTCGGCACGGCGCTTGAATTCCGTGCTTCCGCAGTTGTCACAAACACCTTCGGCAGCGGGCTGCTTGAAGCTGTCATGATATCCTTCGCCGCAACCGGCGCAGGTGTAACGGCCAGAGATACGCTCGACCATCGCTGCATCGTCGACTTCCATCGCGATGGCGGCGTTGACCGACTGGCCATTCTCGGCCAGCAGCCCATCAAGAGCTTCGGCCTGAACAGTGGTGCGGGGGAAGCCGTCAAGGATGGCGCCTTTGGCGACGTCCTCCTCTTTGAGGCGGTCCCGCAGAATGTTGATGACGATCTCGTCGCTGACCAGCTCGCCCGCGTCCATCACGGTCTTGGCCGCTTTGCCCGCGTCGGTGCCGGCGGCAACAGCTGCGCGCAGCATGTCACCGGTCGACAGTTGCACCAGACCGAACTTCTCTTCGAGACGGCGTGCCTGGGTGCCTTTGCCGGCCCCGGGGGGGCCAAGCAAAATGAGAACTGCGGGTGTGGTCATGGTTGTCGCTCCATCCATCTCCGTTAGCCCCGGTTCATCCGGTTTTCGATCAGCTCGTCCACGCAGCCGGGTTCGGCCAAGGTCGAAGTGTCACCCAGCGCGCCAAAGTCGTTCTCGGCGATCTTGCGCAGGATACGGCGCATGATCTTGCCCGAACGGGTCTTGGGCAGGTTGGGGGCCCACTGGATCAGGTCGGGTTTCGCGATCGGACCGATCTCGGTGCGGACCCACTTCTCCAGCTCTTTGCGCAGCTCTTCGGTGGGCTCTTCGCCGTTCATCAGGGTGACATAGGCGTAGATGCCCTGACCCTTGATCTCGTGCGGGTAGCCAACCACTGCGGCCTCGGCGACTTTGGCGTGTGCCACCAGCGCGCTTTCGACTTCGGCAGTGCCCATGCGGTGACCCGATACGTTGATCACGTCGTCCACACGGCCAGTGATCCAGTAGTAGCCATCCTCGTCACGGCGGCAGCCGTCACCCGAGAAGTAGTAGCCCTTGTACTGACTGAAGTACGTGTCCTGGAAGCGCTCGTGGTCGCCCCAGACGGTACGCATCTGGCCGGGCCAGCTGTCGGCGATACACAGAACGCCTTCGGTCGCACCTTCGAGAACTTCGGCAGTGGTGGGGTCCAGAACGATCGGCTGAACACCAAAGAAGGGCGTGGTTGCCGAGCCGGGCTTCAGCGCGGTTGCGCCGGGTAGCGGTGTCAGCAGGTGACCACCGGTTTCGGTCTGCCACCACGTGTCAACGATAGGCGCTTTGCCCTTGCCGACAACGTCGTTGTACCAATTCCATGCTTCGGGGTTGATCGGTTCACCCACGGTGCCAAGGGTCTTGATCGACGACAGGTCATACTTCTCGACGAACTCGGTGCCCTTGCCCATCAGAGCGCGGATCGCGGTCGGCGCGGTGTAGAACTGGTTGACCTTGTGCTTTTCGCAGACAGCCCAGAAACGACCGGCGTCGGGGTAGGTAGGAACACCTTCGAACATTAGCGAGGTCGCGCCGTTCGCCAGCGGGCCATAAACGATGTACGAGTGGCCGGTGACCCAACCCACGTCAGCGGTACACCAGTAGACGTCGCCCTCGTGGTAGTCGAAGACCAGCTCTTGGGTCATCGCCGCGTAGACCAGATAGCCGCCCGAGCAGTGGACAACGCCCTTGGGTTTGCCGGTCGAGCCCGAGGTGTACAGGATGAACAGCGGATCTTCGGCGTTCACTTCCTCGACGGGGCATTCGGGAGCTGCATGCTCCATCAGAGCGTTCACGTCCACGTCGCGACCGTCGACCCAAGTGGTCTGACCGCCGGTGTGCTTGACCACGAGGCAGCGAACCTTGTCCGAGCAGTGCAGAAGCGCGGCATCCGCGTTCGACTTCAGCGGGGTGACACGGCCGCCACGGGGCGCTTCGTCTGCGGTGATGATGACCTTGGCGCCGCAGTCGTTGACGCGGTTTGCCAGAGCGTCGGGCGAGAAGCCCGCAAACACGATCGAGTGGATCGCGCCGATACGGGCACAGGCCAGCATCGCATACGCCGCTTCGGGGATCATGGGGAGATACAGGATGACACGATCACCTTTGGTCACACCCTGGCTGCGCAGGACGTTCGCCATGCGGCAAACTTTGTCGTGCAGCTCGTTGTAAGTGATGTGCTGTGCTTCGTCGTCCGGATTGTCGGGCTCGAAGATGATCGCAGTCTGGTCGCCGCGCTTTTCGAGGTGACGGTCAATACAGTTGTAGGCAACGTTCAGGGTGCCATCGTGGAACCACTTGATGCTGACTTCACCGAAGTTGTAGTTGACGTCTTTGACTTGGGTGTAGGGCTTGATCCAGTCCAGACGTTTGCCGTGCTCGCCCCAGAATGCTTCGGGGTCGTTCACCGACTGGGCATACATCTCTTGATACTTTGCCGCATCAATATGAGCGGTTTTCGCGAATTCAGTCGGAACTGGATAGACCGGTTCCTTGACCTCGGCGGTTTGCGCTTGAGTGGACATTAGGCTCCTCCCTCTGTCGTTTTATGGACGCCCCGTATGGGGGCAAATTGCAGCCACAGAATATGTCGGCGTCTCTCCCTTAGCGAGACATTACCAGAGTTTGAAAACAATGGAATAAGTCCCTGCAAGGCATCAATTTATTTGTGAAGCTTGTTTACTCGCAGATGTCATTTTGTAAATTCACTGAAAATTGAGAGGTGAAATTTTCGTGAAAACAATGTGATAGGTGCAAAATGAGAAAACCGTTAGCGCGGTATCTTTGCGACCAATGTATGGGGTGGCTGCGACGGAACGGCGCAACCTTGACGATGGTAGCGCCGATCAATTTGTTTGCAGTTTGCTGGTCAGATGGTTGCAACCTTTTACTGAAGCCGCATTTGACCCCGTCTGGCCCCGCGGCGTCTGGGGGCGGGCATGGGCCGTGTCGCTTCGACCAGCATGGTTTCGAACGCGGCCAATGCTGCTGAGTCGGAATCGAAATAGTGCAGTTTCGCGATTGCTGCGCGGGCCTCTGCGCGCATGTCGGTCGTATCCTCAAGGCTCAGACACCATTGAAGAAAGCCCGCCCGCGCCCGTTCTGTCGGATCAATTTGAGAGTGTTTTGCGGCCGTCAGTCCGGCCACGATGGTCGTTAAGGTCATAGCGCCCTCCGCGCGTTTGGACCAAGGAGGACAGGCGGAAACCGATATGCCCGAACGCTGCAGAAGCTGGGGCCACCGCATCCGCCGGAACACCCCGTCCGGGTTTGCATTGCTTAGATGGCAGGTCTCCTGACTCGCGTGTCTTTGCCGTTTCGGACCTTCCCGGCGCGGGGCCAGTGGTTCTGCCGAAGGGCTCTTCGCTTACAGTTGCGGGGGCAGTCGTGGATTTACACCACGTTCCCTTTTCATGCCGTTCCTGCCGGAGCAGGGCGGGCAACCATCTGCGCAGACCATGACGGGCCCGTCTGGGCCCGTCAATTCAATTCGCTCAGGCTTTGATGGATTGCCAATTGCATCTCGGCCAAAGCGTCACCGCGATCCAGAAAAATAGCCCCATAAAGCCAATTCCGAACACAGCGCCGCCGGCCTCTGCCAGTGCGGGGTGCAAGGTCAGCACGCCCGCCGTGCCCACCACAACGGCCAAACCCTTTTGCGCTGGGACAAGGGCTGAACCTGTTGCGATTCCCAAAACCCATAGTGCCCCAAGCAATTCGGTCCCGCCGCCGATCCCCTCGATCAAACTGGTGGCGATGTGCCAGTGACGGGCGGCATCCGACGGGGCGGAGCGGTAAATCTCTGGCAAACTGGCCAGCGCCACCACGGCCACAAGCCCCGCCGCAATCACCAGTGCGGACCAGACAAAGCCTACTCCGGTGATCCAGCGTCGCCAAAGGGGCGCATTGCGCTCTGACAGGGCCAGCACCAGCATTAACAGCGCCAGCCCGTTGACCACATAAATGCTGAAATACCACAGCCGCAACGCGCCGGAATGGGTGACGATAAAGGCGATGGTCCGGATTGACGGCACGCCCGCCGCATCCAGATCTGCCCCAGCAAAGATGGTCGCGTACATCAGCAGGCCAACCAGATAGGTTAGCCCGCACACTGCTGCCGCCAGCGCCGCAAAGGGTCTATCCGACGACCGCATGGCCACGCCCCTTCATGCAGTTGATCACGATGTCTTCTTTCTTGTCTTGGTTTTCGACCGCGACCGTGCCGCCCAGAATGGCGGCACCCCCCAACGCGTTACCAACCATGTCGTCATCGTCTGCCACTGCCGACAGCAGAGCCCCCGCGGCCGCTCCGATGGCGGCAGCACCGTAGGTCTCTTGGGTCAATTGGGTCTGGTTCTTGGCCAGTCGCTGGCAGGCAGCCAGATCGCTCTGGAACCCGATCGTGGTGGGGCCGTCATTGATCGGTGTGTAGTTTGCGCCGCTGTCACCGCAGGCGGACAGCAGGGTGCCTGCGAATAGGGCGAGGATGAAGTGCTTCGAGTAACCTTCCATGGTCATGCTCCGTGTCTGAATTTTCTGACACGGCTTTTGACCGATTGGTGCAATTTCTCACATGACCGCAGGTGTCACAGACATGACACTTGGTGCCAATTGTCACGCGGGGCGCTGCAGGTGCAGGTAGGTCTCGCGAAAGCGGCGCTCTAGATGGTCGCCCGCCAGCAGTGTTCCGCCCGAGCCAAGGGGGGCGACATTGGTGTCGTAATTCGGGTTAAAGAAAAGCGGGACGCTGACGCGTTCTTGGCTCGTGCCGATGACGCGGTGCAAGGTGGCTTTGATCCGCCCGTTGGTCCAGCTTTCCAGCATTTCGCCGAAATTAATGATGAATGTGCCTGGCTCGGCTTGAACAGCCAGCCATGAGCCGTCGCGCTGCTGCACTTCCAGTCCCGCAACGCCGTCTGTCGCCAAGAGCGTCACGCAGCCATAGTCCGTATGCGCCGCGATCCCGAAATCATTAGCACCCGCATCGACCGGACGGCTGGGGTAGTAATTCCCGCGCAGCAAGGTCATCGGCTTGGTAAAGGCTTCGTCAAAGCTGCCCTCGGGCAGGCCGACCGCTGCAATAATCCCGCGAAGTGTGTTCATGGCGACGCCAACCGCGCGGTCCGCATAATCTTCGACGATCTGTTTGAAACCGGCGGGCTGATCTGGCCACTGATTTGGCGCGTAGCAGGTCAGATGGGCCAGCGGGTCATTGGCGGGCAGCGCGAGGCCACTGTCAAAGACCTGCTTGTAGTCGGGGTTCGCGTTGGGATCGACCTGTTCGGAATAGGGTGCACCCCAACCGCGGTTCGCACCGGTGCGGGCCATGTTCACAGGCTCTTTGGCGGCCTCTGGCAACTGAAAGAACGCGCGATAGGCGTCGATCACGCGCAAGACGTCCTCTGGCGTAAGGTCGCTGTTCACCAAAGTCATGAAGCCGACCTCTTGGGCTGCGCGGCGCAGCTCTGCCATCGTTTCAGGCGCGCGGGAGATCATCTCGCGGGCGTCGATACGGGGGATGGTGGTCATGGCAGGGGCCTTTCGGGTGTCGCGTCGCGGCGGACCCTAGCGCCCTTGGGGCACGGTTTCCAGCGTGTTCGCAGGGCGCGCCATCAGGGCGCCGAAATCCACGACCCCCCAGAATCCCGCAATCTTGTAGGGCTTGAGGAGGTGTTCTGGTGCAACCAGCTGGTCCTGTCGCGAAAGCTCCGAGATTTTCTCGCTCAGCGCCTGAATATCTTGGCGGATCTCCAGCGCGGTTTCGCTCCGCATCCGGCGCGATATGGTAAAGAAATGATCTGCGTTACCTGATGGGGTGCTGATCCCATGCGCGATGAAGCGCAGGTTGACCTCTTTGAGGAGGGGCAGAAGCGGGCCATTGGGTCGGAACCGGATCGGGGCATGCGACAAAAGCCGAATTTTGTTGCCCGCACCGACCTCTGCCAATCCCAGACGTTCCAGCGTCATGCCCATCTGGTGCAGCCGCGTCGGGCTCAGGCCCATGATTTGTGCGATGTATTCAGGCGCACGCAGATCACGCAGCAGGATCAGAAAGTAAAAGAGGGGCGGGTCGGCCGCCAAACTTAGTTCGGTGGCCATGGGTAATACGGTCGCCTCTGCCTTCTGGCGGGCAGCATTGTCGGTCACGTCCGACAGCGACAAATCGAGTGCGTCGCAAATTTCGATGATGCGGCTCAGTTTGCAATCCCGCGCCGCAAAGATGCGTTTGATTGTGGGTTCTGACAGACCCAGCGTGTCAGCCAGATCGGCATAGGTCATGCGCCGTGCACGCAGAGCCTCTTGAAGGACTTTGAAGACATCTCCGCGCATGTGGGCTCCTGTGATACGGGATTGGGTGGTGTCGTATCGTTAAATGATACCAAAACGATGATCGGCGCAATAATCGTATCACACATATAGGAAGTTTTCATCTTTACCGATGGAGATTTCAGAATGACTTTACGCTTGAATGCGACCCTTGTGGCAGGTGTGGCGGCGACCTTTACAGCCCATTCGGCAACCGCAGGTGAGTTTGAGTTGCCCGAGTCAGCGATCTTTGACGCGGCGCATAACCGGATCATCGTGAGCAACATCAAAGGTGGCTTCACAGACGCGGATGGGAATGGCTATTTGTCCAGCCTGAACCCTGACGGGACAGTGATGGCACAGCATTGGCTGACGAGTTTGGATGCGCCCAAGGGAATGGCGATCTTGGGGAAGCGGCTGTTCGTGGCAGACGTTACGGGATTGGTTGAAGTGGATTTGGAGAGCGCTGCAGTGGTGGCTGTCCACCACGCGAAAACGGCCGAATTCCTAAATGATGTGACGGCGGCCGATGACGCGGTCTATGTCTCTGATCTGATGACTGACACGATCTGGCGCCTGCAGGACGAAAACTTTGAACCTTGGGTGCAAAG
This sequence comes from Donghicola eburneus, assembly GCF_900115865.1. Lineage (GTDB taxonomy): Bacteria > Pseudomonadota > Alphaproteobacteria > Rhodobacterales > Rhodobacteraceae > Donghicola > Donghicola eburneus. The sequence goes on from NZ_FOXY01000001.1 coordinate 449,366, forward strand.
CGCAGCACTCAGCCATCCGAACGGGATTGCCTGGGATGAAGATCGGTTGATCGTTGGGTCTTGGGGGCAGGGCCTGCACGAGGATTTCACCACAGACGCGCCGGGCGATGTGTTGGCGATTGATGCGGAAAGCCAAGACATTGAGGTGATCGCGGAAGGGGTCGGAAACATCGACGGTGTTGTGATGGTGGACGGACGCCTGATCGTTAGCGACTGGGTGCAGGGGGCCCTGATCGAAGTTCAGGACGGCGGCGCAGAGGTGATCGGTAGGTTCCCAACAGGCTTGGCTGACATTGGGACCGATGGGGTGAACCTGCTGCTGCCGCACATGCTGGAGGGTCGCGTGCAAGTTCTGCCACTGCCGTAAAGCGAAACCCCCGCGTCCATGTGAGGCGCGGGGGTCGCTGTTTAGGCGGTGGTGCTGATCGCTTCGCCAAGAATATCGATCAGGGTATCAATATTCTCTTTCTCAAAGATCAGCGGCGGCGACATTGCAATCGTTTCGCCCGTATAGCGGACCATGGCACCGGCTTTGTAGCACTTGAGGAAGACCTCGTAAGCTCTTGTTCCGAATTCACCTTCGCGGCTTTCCAGTTCCACGCCACCGATCAGACCGATGTTTCGGATATCCTTGATTGGGCCTTTGTCGCGCAGGCTGTGGACCTTTTCTTCCCAGTAGCTTTCAAGCTCTGCGGCACGGGTCAGCAACCCGTTCTGCTCGTAAATGTCGAGCGTCGCCAAACCGGCCGCGCAGGCCACAGGGTGGCCCGAATAGGTGTAGCCGTGGAACAGTTCGATCATGCCCTCGGGGCCGGTCATGAAGGCATCGTGGATAAAGCCCTGCGCGAACACAGCGCCCATGGGCAGCGTCCCGTTGGTGATCCCTTTGGCCGTGGTGAACATGTCGGGCACGACGCCAAATTTCTGGCTGGCAAAAGGCGTCCCCAAACGGCCAAACCCAGTGATAACCTCGTCAAAGATCAGCAGAATGCCGTGCTGGCTGGTGATCTCGCGCAGGCGCTGCAGATAGCCTTTGGGCGGGATCAAGACACCGGTAGAGCCAGCGACGGGTTCCACGATTACAGCGGCAATGGTTTCTGCGCCATGCAGGGCGATGATACGCTCCAGATCGTCGGCGAGATGCGCGCCATGCTCTGGCTGGCCCTTGCTAAAGGCGTTCTCGGGCAGGTGCGTGTGGGGCAGGTGGTCCACGCCGGTCAGCATTGTGCCAAAGTTCTTGCGGTTGTTGACGATACCGCCCACGGAAATGCCGCCAAAGCCGACGCCGTGGTACCCACGCTCGCGACCGATTAGACGGGTGCGCTGGCCTTCGCCGCGCGCACGGTGGTAGGCGAGCGCAATTTTCAGCGCGGTATCTACGGACTCAGAGCCGGATCCGGTGAAGAACACGTGCTTGAATTCATCGGGCGCGAGGGCGCGCAAACGATCGGCAAATTCAAACGCGATCGGGTGACCCATCTGGAACGCAGGCGCATAGTCCATTTCCAAGAGCTGGTTATATGCTGCCTTCGCGATCGATTCATAGCCGTGCCCGGCGTTGCAGCACCACAGACCAGCAGTGCCGTCCAAAATATCGCGCCCGTCGTCAGAGGTATAGTGCACCCCCTTGGCCCCGACCAGCATCCGCGGGTCGGCCTTGAACTGGCGGTTGGCGGTAAAAGGCATCCAGAAGGCGTCTAGCGGGATATTGCGCGCAGCTTGATTCATCAGAGCGATCCTATAAGTCGTTTGAGACAGATTACGCCTTTGGTTTGCCAGCGGAAGTCTGTTTTTTGCTTTCTCTAAGATATTGATATAACGATACCGGATCGGAAAACGTTGCGGATCGTGAACATGGTGAACAACTTCGATGACCCAGAAAACGAGGTGGCCATCCGGCTGCGTCGCTTGCGGCTTGCGCGGGGGCTCTCCCAACGGGCGCTGGCCAAGGCAGCAGGGGTCAACAATTCCACGGTGTCTCTGATCGAGAGCGGGCAGATGAACCCGTCAGTGGGCGCGCTCAAGCGGGTTCTGACCGGCTTTCCGATTGGAATGGCGGAATTCTTTGCCTTTGATGCTACGCCAAACGAGCAGGTGTTTTTCGCTGCCGAAGAGCTGAAAGAGATTGGCAAGGGCGGCATTTCCTACCGTCAAGTGGGCGGTACTATTCCTAGTCGTACCCTGCAAATTCTGCACGAAACCTACAAAGTCGGGGCGAGCACGGGCACCGTTCTGCTCAGCCACGAGGGTGAAGAAGGCGGCATTGTCATCAAAGGCAGGCTCGAGGTTATCGTGGGGGAACAGCGCAAGATTTTGGGGCCCGGGGATGCCTATTTGTTCGACAGCCGCATGCCCCATTCCTTTCGGGCGATCGGCAAAGATGAATGCGTCGTCATCAGTGCGAGTACGCCGCCAACCTTCTGAGATTTAGCGAAAATCCTAAATACATCGCGGGGAACCGTGGTCCCGCTTTCATGAGTTGTTAGGGCCTCGGCCCGTAGCGTTCCCCCAAGACGCGGTTTTTTAACGAATGGGGGACTGCTTTGGCGAGCGATAGCCTATCAACTCTGACGCTTGAACCGGACGACTGGTTGGACGATCCCGAGACCGCAATCGGGGCGTTGTCCGCTGCGGTTGCCACAGGCGAGGTGTGTGTCGACGCAAGCGGCCCGCGCATGTTGCCAGCGCAAGTTCTACAAATGCTGATCTCGGCCCGCAAATCGGTCGAGGCACAAGGGGGCCGGTTTGTTTTGCGCGCTCCATCCGAAGGGGTCGTGCGCAGCCTGACCGCCTTGGGCTTTGCCGACTATTTCGAGGGGGCTTTGCAATGACGGCGCTCTCTGTTCTGGCCATCGACGATTCCCGGACGATGCGGATGATGGTGACCGCGGCTTTGGAAAACGCGGGCTTTGACGTGGTGACGGCGGATGACGGCGTTCAAGGGGTCGAAGCCTTTGGTCAGCGCCGCTTTGATGCGGTGATCACCGACATCAATATGCCTAACCTTGACGGGTTTGGTGTGATCGAAGCGATCCGATCCGCCCCGAAGAACCGGCGGGTGCCGGTTTTGGTTCTGACCACGGAAAGCAGCGACGAATTCCGAAATCGCGCACGATCTTTGGGCGCAACCGGTTGGTTGGTGAAGCCCTTCGAAGAAGCTGGCCTCGTTAACACAGTCCGCATCGTGACAGGGCAGGACGTGGCATGAGTATGGACGCCCTAAAGGCCACTTTCTTTGCCGAGTGCGAGGAGCTGGTCGAAGCGATGACCGAAGGCCTGCAGCAGATTGGCGACGACGACTGGGGCAGCGAAACGGTCAACGCCATCTTTCGCGCAGTGCATTCGATCAAAGGATCAGCAGGCGCCTTTGGTTTCGAGACGCTGGTCGCTTTCGCCCACCGTTACGAGACGGTACTGGACAAAATTCGCAGCAATACGCTTGGGATCGACGCCGATGTCCTGCGTGTGATTACCCGAGCCAGTGATGTTCTGGCGGAATTGGTCGAGTTGGCGCAAGTCGAACCTGATGCAAAACCGGCGGCCTACGATCCAGTCATGACAGACCTGAACGGGTATATCGAGACGGCGGCAGAGCCCGAGCCCGAAGAGGACTTGTTCGCGCCCGTCGCCTTTGCCGCCTTGCCACTGGGACTGGACGAGCCCGAAGATGTGCGGATCGAATTCGCCCCGGATGCGAGTTTCTATCGCAATGGACACGAGCCCGAACGGATTTTCACGGCTTTGGGCCCCGATGTTTCGGCAGTCTGCGACGCTGATACGGTGCCGCTCCTGTCTGATTTCAACGTCGATACCGGTTATCTGGTGTGGTCGCTCGAGATCAAAGGGAAAACCGAAAGCGAGGTTGCCGAGGCTTTTGAATACGCAAAGGGCCTTGGACGCATCGATTACCTTTCGGACGACGCACCTGCACCAGTCGGGCCCGTGTCCGAGATCGCGGTAGAGGTTCCAGCACCGCCTTCGACACAAGCCAAGCCAGCCAAAGCGCGTCCTGCGTCGGCGCAAACCCTGCGCATTGATCCAGAACGCGTCGACCGGCTGATCAACACTGTGGGCGAGCTCATTATCAATCAAGCCGTTATTGCCCAGAAGATCGAAGGGGATGGAACGCCTGTTGATCCCGAGGTCGCCAGCGCTTTGGATGATTACCGATATCTCGCCCGCGAGATCCAAGAAGCAGTCATGTCGATCCGTGCACAGCCGGTGAAGTCTCTGTTCCAGCGCATGGCGCGGGTCGTCCGCGAAGCGGGTGAAGCGACGGGCAAAGCGGTGTCCTTCGAGACCCGCGGCGAGGCGACCGAGATCGACAAAACCTTGATTGAACGTCTGGCAGATCCGCTGACACACATGTTGCGCAACGCTGTGGATCACGGGCTGGAGTCACCCGAAGATCGCGCAGCCACCGACAAACACGCGACCGGTACGGTCACGCTCAGTGCCGCCCATCGGTCAGGTCATGTGATGATCGAGGTGTCAGACGACGGCGCCGGACTGGACCGCGCCCGCATCCTGAAAAAGGCGATTGCGAACGGGCTTGTTGCCGAGGATACCAACCTGTCGGACACAGAAATCGACAACCTTCTGTTCGCGCCCGGCTTTTCGACCGCAGATCAGGTGACGAACCTGTCTGGACGCGGGGTTGGCATGGACGTGGTCAAAACATCTATCACCTCGATCGGGGGACGGGTCACAATTACCAGCGAGCAGGGCCGCGGATCGACCTTTACGATCTTGCTTCCTCTGACTTTGGCTGTGCTGGACGGCATCGTTGTGTCGGTCGCCGACGAAACCATGGTCGTGCCGATTGCGACCATTATCGAGACCATCCGCGCGAGTTCGGATGATGTCATTGAGCTGTCGCCGGATAACTGGGTGCTCAAGGTCCGTGGCGCCTACGTGCCGATCATCGACCTTGCGCCCCTATTGGGGTTCCGGACAGAGCGCAATGCGGCCGGGCCCTTTATCTTGGTCGAAGCAGAAACCGGCGCTGTTTACGCGTTTGCCGTCGATGAAATCTGGGACCAGCGTCAGATCGTGATCAAAAGCCTAGAAGGCAATTATGGCGCCATTCCAGGGATCTCAGCCGCAACCATTCTGGGGGACGGACAGATTGCGTTGATCGTCGATCCAGAGGCGCTGATCGCATTAGCCGGTCCCACCGCAATGACGTCACACAAGCAAAAAGTGGGGGCCTGACATGACAGATTCAAATGTTTCAGCGGACCAACCGTCCGAATTTGTCTCGCTGACGGCGGGCGGGCAGGGGTTCTGCGTTGATATCCACGCGATACGGGAAATTCGCAGCTGGACTCCTGTCACCACGCTTCCGTTTGCAGAGCCTTCGGTGTTGGGGGTCATGAATTTGCGCGGTGCGGTGATCCCGATCATCGACCTGAAGGATCGCCTCGGTCTGGGAGCCACAAGCGAAGACCATCGAAATGTGATCGTCATCGTCAATCTCTCTGGCCGCACGCTGGGCCTGCTGGTCGAAGCCGTCTCAGAAATCATTTCGGTGCCCGCAGATGGAATCCTGCCGAACCCGACATCTGCAACCGAAGGCAACCCGGCCCAGATCATTGGCCTGATTTCGCGTGATAACCAGATGTTGCGGGTGCTTGACCTGACCGGCCTTGCGATGGCCGAGACCGAGGATGCCGCATGAACCAAATAACTGAGTTGGACAGCGTTGAGAGGCCGACGCTTTCAGACGAAGCGTTTCAGCGGATCGCGACCATCGCCAAGGGGAATTGGGGCCTGCATCTTGAAGAGAACAAACGCCCGCTGGTGACAGCTCGTTTGTCCAAGCGTGTGACGGCAACCGGGGTTTCGTCCTTTGCCGACTACATCGCCTTGATCGAAGCAGGGGATGCTGCGGAATGTGACCACTTTGTTTCTGCTCTGACGACGAACGTCACCCACTTCTTTCGAGAGCAGCACCACTTCGACTATCTCGCGGAAACCGTTGCGCCGGCTTTGCAGGGGCACCGGAGCGTGAGGGTTTGGTCGGCGGGGTGTTCGACAGGGCAAGAGCCTTATTCGATCGCCGCAACTCTGTCGCGCGCGCTGCCCAAGGCCTCTGATCTGCGGATTTTAGCCACGGACGTCGATCAAGACGTTTTGCACAAGGCCGAGGGGGGCACATATCCTGCGGCAGAGGTTGTCTTTCCGTCGCCCGCGCTCGAAGCGCAGGTCTTTGGGACCAAAGAGCGGGGTCCAAACCGAAGTGTACGGCCTGAATTGCGCAGCATGGTTACGTTTCGGCGGCTCAATTTGATCCAGCCCTGGCCAGTTTCGGGCGCGTTCGATGCGATCTTTTGCCGGAACGTCGCGATCTATTTCGACAAGCCGACACAGGCAGGGCTTTGGCAGCGCTTTGCGAGCCACCTAAAGCCAAACGGCCATCTGTTTATCGGCCACAGCGAACGCGTCGAGCACCCTGAAACGCTGGGCCTGCAGCCTGCAGGCATCACCCTTTACCGAAAATCACTTGCCTTGGATGGAGGCCGCTAATGTCCTTGAAATCGAAATTGAAAGTCATGGTCGTCGACGACATGTCGGTCAGCCGCGGGCTCTTGGCACAATGTCTCGAGGAAATGGGCCTGCAGAACCTAGAGTACGAAAAGTCTGGCCAAGATGCCTATGCTAAATTGGCTGAAAGCCCCGTCCACCTCGTTATCAGCGATTACAACATGCCGGGGATGAGCGGTCTTGATCTGCTGCAGCACGTGCGCGCAAACAAAGAGACGCAAAAAACCGGTTTCATTTTGGTGACCGGCACGCCCACGTCAGATATCGTCACCCGCGGCCGAAGTCTGGGGCTGAATAACTTGGTGAAAAAACCCTTCACCACGGCGTCGCTCAAATCCTCGATCGAAGCGGTTGTCGGGCGGCTGTGATGGAGGTGCCAACCTCCGCCCTGGTTGCTGTCCTGAATGACGCACGCGCGCAATTCGCAACGTTCGAAGCCGCCCAAGAGCATTCGAACGATGTGAGCGCAGAGGTTCAGGCCTTTGATACGGCGACACAAATCCTCGCCGATCTGTCAAATTTGCTCGCAAGTGCAGCGACAGCCCACGTCGATTTCACCGATGCGGATATTGCCAGTGTCCGGCTCCAGCGGGTGCGCGATGCGCTCTCTGGCGCCTCTTTCGATGCGGCCCAGCCGCAGATCGAACTCTTTTAACTTACCTACCTTGTCATCCGTCAGGAGATCCCAATGTTCAAACGCCTGAGCCAGGCCCGGATTTCGCTACGTTTGCCCGCGTTGATCGTCGGGACGCTGATCATGACTGTGATCGTAGCGAGTGAAACCTACTACCTTCAGTTTCGCAAAGAGGCAGAGATCGCCGCTGAGCAGAAGTCCGAAGTTCTGACCGCGCAGGTCACGAACAGCCTACAAAATTGGTTCCACTCTCTTGATCAACAGCTCGATACGCTGGCCGAGGATCCAAACACCGCGCTGGCCCTTCAGCGTTTTGGCGATGCGTTGCAAGCGGGCGGCTCGGTTTCTTTGCGGGACGTGCGCCAAATGTACCACGAGAGCAACAGCTTCCCGATGGGTGAGTTGAATAAACTGCAAGATGCAGGCGACGGCAGTCTATATTCAAGTTTTCATCGCAAGGAGCATGGCTTCTTTGACGGTGTGACAGAGCGGTTTGGCTTCTACGACCTGTTCCTGATCGATCCTGACGGCGACGTCATTTACACGGTCTACAAAGAGGCGGATTTCGGCACCAATTTGGTTGCGGGCACCTATGCGTCTTCGGGCTTGGGGCAGGTTTTTCGCGAAGCGATGAGCGCACAAAACGGTGACCTCTCCTTCGTGGATTTCGCCCCCTACGCGCCAAGCGCTGGTGCGCCAGCTGCCTTTATCGCACGCAAAGTGATGACCCAAGACGGTAGTGTCGCCGGCGTTCTGGCCCTGCAGCTGCCCCAAGATGGGCCGTTTCAGGTGATTTCCAACATTGGGGGGCTCGGTGCCGCCGACGAGGTCTATCTTCTGGGGGAGGATGCTCTGGCACGAACGGTATCCCGCTCGGATACTGACTTGGGACTTTTGGACCCCGCTCCGAACACCGCTGCCGGCGATGCCGTCAGGGCAGAAACCGATGGCTATTTCCCGCACGTCTCCGGTCTGTCAGGAGCGCCTGCAATGGTCACGGTCAGCGAAATACCTGTATTCGATCAACATTGGCACATCATTGTAGAGCTTGACGAAGCAAGCCAGTTCAATGCCTTAACCCGCCTGCGTCACACCATGTTCGCCTTCGTCGCGATCGGTCTCGTTGCCTCGGCTCTGCTTGGTTGGCTGATGGCGCGATCCATTACGAAACCGCTCGCGGGTTTTGCCCACGCGATGGAGGAAATTGCGAACGAGCGGTACGAGACCAAAATCCCTAATACGGAGCGCGGTGACGAGCTTGGCGGTGTGTCACGGATCCTCGAAGATTTCCGCATCAAGCTTCAACAAAGCAGCGAAGCAGCACGTCTGCGCGAAATGGCGACAGCCGAACAAGAGCGTGTCGTCGCTGATATTTCGGGGGGCCTACGTCGTCTGTCGAGCGGCGACCTGACAAGCGCACTGAATGAACCGTTTGATAGCGATTACGAACAGTTACGGTTGGACTTTAATGCGACTGTCGACACTCTGAATACGCTCATGCTGTCTATCAGTGACAACGCCAGCGAAATCCGCTCGCGGGCCGAAGAGATCAGCGGTTCGTCGGATGACTTGTCTCGCCGGACGGAAAACCAAGCAGCGACGCTGGAACAGACTGCAGCTGCCTTGGATGAGCTTACCTCTAGCGTCCGATCGGCAGCGGACGGCGCAGCAGAGGTCGAGCGTGTCGTAACCGAAGCGCGCGCGGAGGCAGAGCAAAGCGGCAAGGTCGTGAACGACGCGGTTGATGCTATGTCGCAGATCAAGAAATCGTCGGACGAGATTGCACAAATCATCAACGTGATCGACGACATCGCGTTCCAGACCAATCTGCTGGCCCTCAATGCTGGCGTCGAAGCGGCGCGGGCGGGCGACGCGGGCCGAGGATTTGCAGTCGTTGCCTCGGAAGTGCGTGCTCTCGCGCAGCGGTCTTCGGATGCGGCCAAGCAGATCAAGACGCTGATCGGTTCCAGCACAGAGCAAGTGGAAACGGGTGTTGGCCTCGTGGGGCGTGCAGGTGGAGCGCTGACCTCTATCGTGGACCGCGTCGGGCAGATCGCTCAGCTCGTGAGCGGGATTGCAGTGGGCGCAAGAGAGCAGTCTGCGGGCCTAGGCGAAATCAACGTTGGGGTGTCTCAGCTGGATCAGGTCACGCAACAAAACGCTGCTATGGTGCAGGATGCGACAGCCGCAGCCATGACGCTCAAGAGCGAAGCCTCTGGCCTATCGCAACTTGTCTCGCGCTTTCAGCTGTCCGGAAAACCAGGCGAACCACTCGCCGCGCCCATGCAATCAGCGCAGCCCTTTCCTGCGGTCATGAATGTCGAAGAGACATTTAGCGGACCTCCGCCCAAGGCCTTTGCCGCGGCGGGAAATGGTCCGACCTGGACCGACTTCTAAGAGGGCACACATGCGTATCATGATTGCCGATACTGATCTGGCGCGCGCGGACCATATAAACCGCGCGCTTCAGACAGACCCCAGACTCCGGGTTGCTGGACATTTTTCCAATCTCACCGATTGCTATCACGCTGTCGAGCACCGCCCGCCCGCTATTGTTTTGGTCTCAGCTGCGATGGCGCAGGCCATCGAATTCGAGGTGATGACCCATCTCTTTGAGGCGCTTTCGGTAAAGTGGATCCTGCTAGGAACTCACCGCGATGCAGAGGTTTTCAATGCCCGTTCGCGTCCAAAGAGGCAGATTTCGTCAGTCGATCCGCACTGCGCGCCAGCGGACTTGTGCCGCAATATAATCGCCAGTGTTGTCCGATCGAATAGCGCGGCGCCTGATTTCCGGTACGCTCCGCGCTCTGGGACGTGGGATAGGCTGTTCTTGATCGGTTCTTCGACGGGCGGGGTCGATGCGCTCATGACAGTTTTGGGGACGATGCCCGCCGATTGCCCTCCGGTCATGATCGTGCAGCACACGGGCGAAGGGTTCTCGGCAGGTCTTGCGCGTCTGCTTGATAACAATTGCCGCGCCAGTGTCCGAGAGGCACGCGATGGCGATCTGCTTGAACGTGGGACCGTCCTTCTTGCCCCATCGGGGCGACATCATATGAAGCTCGACATGACACGCGGCGCGCGCTGCAAACTGGTCGAAGGCCCTGCGGTCTCCGGCCACAGACCGTCCGTGGACGTGCTGTTTCGGTCGGCGCTGCCTGTGGCACGCCGCTGCGTTGCGACAATCCTCACCGGGATGGGCCGCGATGGTGCAGAGGGACTACTGGAGCTTCGGCGCTCTGGCGCCGTTACGTTGGGGCAGAATGAGGAAACCTCGATGGTATATGGGATGCCAAAGGTTGCTTTTGACATCGGCGCTGTGGAGACCCAGCATCCCCTGAGCCAAATCGGACCGCAGATGTTGTCTTCCACACGGGGGCGAGCTGCCTGATGGCGCGGTGCATCGATTGGCCCGAAGGGATGCGCTGTACGCTCCGAACTGTGGTCTCCGGAGAAACCTGCGTTACGGCCGAGGACGATCTTGTAATTTCAACGGTCCTCGGTTCGTGCGTGTCGGTCTGCTTATTTGATCCTGTCGCCCGCGTTGGTGGCGCGAACCATTATTTTCTGAGTTCAGGGCGCGGGCAAAACGCGAGCTACGGCGCCGTTGCCATGGAGCTGGTGATCAACGGCCTAATGCGGCGCGGGGCTGAAAGATCGAGGTTACGGGCCAAAGTCTTTGGTGGGGCGCTGATGAAATCAGGTTTGGGGGACATTGGGAAAGAGAACTCGAAATTCGCGCTCGAGTATTTGCAAACCGAACGAATGCCGATCGTTGCCATGGATCTTGGGGGATTTTGGGCACGCCGGTTGCACTTTCATCCAACCTCCGGACGCGCGCGTGTGGTGCAAACCAAGCAGCCCCAACTTGTGAATGAAGCGGCTGCGGTCGCTCCAAGTGGCGCGACGCCGGTCGAGTTGTTTTAGTTTTGGTGCGCGTCCCAAGCGCTGACGATCTGTGCGTGGAGGGCGGGGTCGATATTGCTGCCTGACAGAATTGCGATAGAGGAATGACCTGCGGGAGTGTCGCGCAGGGCTGCCGCGACCGCTGTACAGCCACCAAGTTCGGCCCTGATTTTGTGCTCATGCCAAAGCCAGCCACAGGTATTTCGCAAATCCGCGACGGAGACGCTCGTAAAACTGGCAAGATCTGCGTTTCGCATAATCTTCGCGGGGAGTTTGCCCAAGGTTCGGATCGCGACACCTTCGGTCGACGGCGGTGGCGGAGACATGGGTGGCAGGTCTCCGGCGCCATCCCAAACAATACGCTGGACCCGTTCGTAGGGGCTAAGTTCAACGCCGATAACACTGTTCCCGCCGGTTTCAAAAGCGGTGATCGCACCCGAAAACAGACCTCCGCCACCTATCGGTGCAAAAACTGTGTAGCCGGTGGTGTCGATTTCCTGTTGAATCTCCGAAAACACGGCGCGGTTGCCCGCGATAATGTCGGGATGGTCGTAACTGGGCACTAGCTGCGCGCCGCTCTCTTCTGCAAAGGTCGTTGCGCACGCCAATGCCATTTCGTAATCCCCGTTGATCAACCGGACCTCACCGCCTGCGCGCCGGATGGCCTCTAGTTTCTTGGCTGGGGTGGATTCCGGCACCATAATGATAGCCTTAATGCCATGCGCGCGCGCCGCCATTGATAGCCCAATTGCATGATTTCCGGTTGATGCGGTCGTGACACTCCCCGATGGAATGTCATTCATCGACAGGAAATGTGAGGGGCCTCTGATCTTGAACGACCCGCTTGGCTGCGCACCTTCGTTCTTGATCCAAAGGGTGCGGTCCTGTGGAAGTTTGGCCTCAATCAATGGGGTCCGGATCGGTGTCATGGCGTTCATGCCGAATGTCCTTGTGTAAGTTAAGCCAAACCATAGGCATTCAGAGACTTGGAAAACGGCGGATTTTTGGCCAACATTTGGTTATCTAGGGCGCGTGTGTAGGGTATGTCCCTGAGCGCAGGAGCCGCGCGCGCGATCAGTCGCTGGTTATACTGCAACCGGTAGCGCATGGCCGGCGGAGCGGAGGCTAAGAGGGTGATGATCTCGCGGTCACATCCGGGAGCCACGTAGAAATTCTTGACGAACCCATAGAAGGACGCGCCGAGCGAATAATTGCGGTAGAGTTCGAGCCCCATGAAATCCAACGTTCGATCGCGGGCACCGTCGGGCAGGGTCGCGCGCCATGCGGCAAAATGCTTTTGCGGCCAAGGGAACAGGCCGAGTTCGGGCCGGTCATGGTAAAGAAGCTGGGTTCCAATTTCGTCCGTGATCCCTGCAGCGCCATGTCGGATAAAGGCCATGGCCCCGAGTTTGCGCCACAACACAGCTTTGGAGATATCGGTAACATGTCCCCGAAGAACAACGCCGCCATCGGGCAGAGCTTGGGTCGCGGTCATTTCGCGGCGGGGGATTGTGTGCTCGGGGCTCTTCGTCGGGTAGGTGAAATTCACGTTGCCCCGCGCCAATGCTGCCTCGCGCAGGTAGCGGTAGACACGTCGAGGCGGTAAAGCCAGCGGCGAGTCCCAGTGCATCACGTCCAGCACGTCACGCTCCCATCCAAGAGCTTCGCAGAGCTGCGCGGCAACCTCGGAATCCGCGAGGGCGTTCTTGGTCGTGATATGGGTGAAGACGTAGTCAGGGGACAGGTTGCGCGCTGCGGCAATCGCCATCAGCACACGGCTGTCTTGTCCCCCTGTCACTGGGAGAATGGTCGGTCCTCTGACAGCGGTTAGGGCATGCATGATTTCGCCATGGCGGGCGATGACCCTGTCGATTCCGGCGTCGAGTTCTTCTAGGCTGCTGCAGGTAAAACTCTGTTCTTTGGGCCAAAACCTATGCATTTGCCCAGTTTCAAGATCCAAATAGTGGTTCGGCATGAGCGCGAACACATCCTTGTCCGCCGTATGGCCAAACGCATACCGGCTGACCGTCAGTTCGGCAGGATAAGCGGTCGAAGGCTCGGTTGGCCGCGTCAAAGCCATATGGAGCGTTGATGCGATGCGACCCTGAGCACGGTTGATCAGCGCGCCCATAGACCCCGTTGGGTCGAGGTAAAGACGCTCTTGCGCGCCGTGTCGCAGTAGCGCGATATACCGGCCGCCTAGGCCAGAGATATACCGTTCGAGTCTCTCGATGTCCGTACTCTCACTCAGGACGTCATTCAATCGAGTGTTTCTCGCCAAAGTCCCGGTCGCGTCGACCGCGTGTCCCATGACGATCACCTGAATGGTTTTATCGTGCTTGTCTTTGACTTCGGCCTCAGCGATCGGCATGCGAGGGCCCGACAGAAGAAGCCATTTTCCGAAAGCGCGCCTTTGGTAGCGGGGTAACTCTTGTCCGGCGTCCGTCGTCAGCAAAAACTGCTGTGCAAAGGCTCTGGTAAAGTTGAGGCCGTGCTCCTCGCACAGACTAAGGGCCTGAACGCTCATACTCGATCCAAAAATGTAAATTGAAGTGTGTGGTAGCGTGCCGCGTAGGTATTCCGCGTAGCAATGGCGCTCATTTCAACGGCCCGGGTCGATGCACGCGGCTGACAAGCCATCGCATATCGGGGCGACTGGTTTTGGAGGAGCGACTGTTCTGTCTTGGATGCGGTCTCTGGCAATGTGTTCTCGCAGCTGCTTACGCCGTGATGGGTAAAACCATACTTACAAGAAAATAAGATCAAAATGATATGGCAACAATAAGGTGTACGCCGCTTATGCGCCAACAAAATTGCCGCGCATTATCGCAACAGAGATGTACAAGAATTGAAATTCGGAGTGCGAAATACCGAAGGAACCTTAACACACACGCAGTGCGCCAAAACTGCTTTCGTTCCTGACAGGTCGAATGCTCCAGGGGGGGATGCTTGAGGTCATTGGAAGAAAAAGGGAGATCGGCGCCAGCGTAAGGGTTGCGAGATTTCTATCGAACCAATTGAAATACAGCGCAATTTTGCAGGAATCCTGGCCGAGATCACGGAGCGCACACACTCAAGCTCAAGTAGCTGCATATGGTCAAGAGGTACACTGAACGCAATGATTGGGAACAATAAATGGGGTTTGGGGGGCTGACCGGCTTGTCGGTGGGGGCTCTGTGGAAGCGGATCGTCGGAAGTTGCAGTCGGTGCCTGAGACACGATAGCCGATTGTCATGCGGTAGGGGGCCATGAAGCCGCCGGTGTAGTCGTGGTAGACGCAATAGACCCTTCGTGACGCATCGTCTTCGACTTTCGCGCGGATATTGTTCGATCAAAAGGCATCCCACAATGCGCCGATCTTCGCCAGCCTGCGCCCTGGCCGAGTATCACGAGATTAAACCCAGCTATTATTCGAAGGCGATGCAAAAGCTTGTGGTCGCCGAACTGGTGCGCTCATTCGAGGGGCGGGCAGGTGGGTTGGCTCTTCCGAAACCGGCGGAGGACATCACGGTTCTGCAGATCGTCCTGACGCTCGAAGAGGATCAGCGCTTTTTTCGCTGCACCGAGTTGCGTCAGAAGGGGCCCTGCGCGGCCCCAGCCAGTCAATACCAAAAGCCCTGCAATATCGCGCGACTAATGCACCAGGCAGATGCCGAATGGCGGCGCGTGCTGGCGAAGACGACGCTCTCGGATCTCAGGCAGTCCGTGTTGGACAACACTGTGCCCAGTGTCACGGAGGCGACCGAAGCCTGACTTGCGCAAACCGGCGCATTGCGATGGGAGTAGGGGTCGATTGGCGCCGGATGCAGCGCGACATCATCGAAACGGTCGTTCATGCGTCATGCTGCACGGTCCGCTATCGTGGGCCGCTAACGCAATGCTTTGGCGTTCGACACCTACTTGATGAGTGAGACCATGAGATCGCGGTCGACTTTCGGGATGAGGCGTGCAGTGGCGACCGACAATATATGTCAGCAAGCCGGTCTCTGGCAGCGACGGCGTTCGAGCATGGTATCAAGAAAACCGGCGGCGACAAGAGATAGTTCGGCTTGAACGTGCCGCGGCCCTTGTGTGTGTGCGGTGGTCGGCATGATCAGGAGCGGCAGGTCACTCTTTTCAGCAGCGGGTGCGTCCTTCCGAACGAAACCGGGGCCCGTTTGGGCCCCGGAGTTGGTCTCAGGTCTCGTCCTTCAATTCCTGGTATTCGCCGCGGAGTTGCAGGGTCACTGTCACGTCCGCATTGTCCCGATTGCGCCAGAACCAGCCATGGTCGCCGTCGAACTGCGCGACCAGTGGACCTTCGGAGCCGGTGGAGCCGCGCGCTTTCTCGTAGGTCGCATTCGCGCCGTTGCCATGGCCATGCATGTCGAAGTTTACCCGACCGCCTGTCACCGTCATGCGGTAGAACACCGTCTGGCCTTCGGTCATCGAAAGCTTCCATTCGGCGTGCTCGCCGGGCTCGAGGGTAAAGCTGATCTCGTCGCGCCACTCCTCGGCTACGGCGTCCTGCGCGGCGGCAGAGCCCACGAAGAGCCCGAAGATGTCGTCGAGCAGAGAGGACTGTTCTTCGATACCGGCGTCCATCTGTCGGTGGGCCTCGGCTTCTGCGGCAAGTTGCAGCTTGATCTCACCCATCTCGGCCAGGCCCAGCATGCCACCCACGCCGGTCGGGTCGATGTTGTATTCGGCCGGCAGCACTACGGTCACGAGGATCGCGATGGCGGAGGCGGCCGCGATGGCCGTGGATTTCAGAAGCTGCGCGCTGGAGGGCAGCTCTTCGAGTGAGGGTCGTTCGGAATTGAACATGTTGTGTCTCCTATGTCTGAGAGTCAGGCGACGAAGTAGCCGGTCATCTGGTAGCCCGTGAGGATGAAGCCCATGGACATCATCACCACATTGAAACTGTAAGCCTGGGTCATGAAGCGCTCCGAGCGGCGCCAGTAGCCCATGGCGATCAGGATCACGGCGAGCGCCAGGATCTGGCCGATTTCGACCCCGACATTGAAGGCCAGAAGGTTGGGAAGCAGCCCATCAGAGGCGATTTCGTATTGCAGGATATTCGTTGCGAGACCCGTGCCATGGAAGAAGCCGAAGATCAGCGTGGCAATCTTGGTGTTCGGCTGGACACCGAACCAGCGCTGGTAGGCGCCGAGGTTGTCGAGCGCCTTGTAGACCACCGACAGACCGATGATCGCATCGACGATGTAGCTGTTGATGCCCCAGCCAAACCAGACGCCGAGCAGCATGGTCGACGAGTGACCGAAAGCGAAGAGACTGACGTAGATCGCCACGTCCTTCATTTTGTAGAGGAAGAAGACCACGCCCAGCAGAAACAGGATGTGGTCGTAGCCGGTCACCATGTGCTTGGCGCCGAGGTATAGGAAGGGGATGAGATGCACCCCCCAAATTTCTTGGATGTAGCCTGCGTCACCTTCCGTAACGTTGTGGGCAGCAGCCTGCGTGGCAAGGGCCAGCAGAAGGATGGGCAGCGCGACGCGCCTGCCCGCGAGACGGGATGTCATATGATACTCCGATTGTGTCCGTGAAACTCCGATCCTGCAGGATCAGGCTCTTGGCGGACGCAATTGGCGATAGACCGGCGGGGGCCGATACCCGGTGTCAGGCGCATGCCAAAGCACGTCGACTTTGAGCGCCATGACATCGAAGCGATGCTCCGGTAGAACGGCCACGGAATGGTCGTGGTCCATCTTCTCATGGCTGTGGCCATGCAATGCCCAGGCGATGTCTTCCTCCAACCCGTGCGAGTGCCCGTGTTCGGCAACCATCTCGGCATGATCGATCAGCACCTAGATCAGGCGGGGCACGTGCGGCGTGGGTAGGGCGGTGGCAAGGCTCAACGTCAGCGCGCACAGAAGCGCGGTCAGGCGCCCTGTCCAAGCTGTCCGTCCTGCCGTCATGCGTTATCCCTCGTGCCGCCTGCAGTATCCCCGGGGGAAGGTTAGACAAAAAGTTTGACAGAACATCATCGCCACGCAAGTCACCCCAATGTCGTATCCCGGCTGAAACGCGCTGAGGGGCATCTGCGTTCGGTCATCGCGATGATCGAGGAGGGTCGCCCCTGCCTACATGTGGCGCAACAGATGCAAGCGGTCGAAAGTGCCATTCGCAATGCCAAGCAGGCGCTGATCCACGATCACATGGCCCACTGCCTTAATGGCGATCACGACCGAGAAGAGCTGAAGACGATCTCTCGCTACCTGTGAGGACCGGATATTCGACATCCTGCGCGACCGCGCCTACCGACATCTTTTGTTGGCGCAGGTCGTTGCGCTTCTGGGAACGGGCCTAGCGACCGTGCCACTTGGCCTGCTGGCCTACGATCTCGCCGGGAACGGTGCCGCGATGGTGCTGGGCACCGTCTTCACGATCAAGATGGTGGCCTGTGTCGGCATTTGCGGCTTAGACAAGGTCACTCATCTTGATGAGGCGACGCGCCAGTGTCTTCGCGTTGAAGGGGAGATTTGTTCGAAGTGAAAAAAACAGGAGCATTCTTCTCAATGCGGTCCGGATATTTTCGGGGCCACCATCGAGGCAGATCGGCGTGGCCTGACGCAGGGAAACGGGCAACCGACGGCGCGAAGAGTATCCGCTTCGACGTATCGCGAGGTAGGGTGGGAAGCGCCGATTTCGGGCCCTGTCCTGAGCCTACTGTGAAGACGGTGTGCACATCGTCATCGAAACTCAATTGCCAGTATATAAAAACAGGCTTTATCAGGACTTTAGAAGAATATGGCTCCGGCGGTAGGGATCGAACCTACGACCAATTGATTAACAGTCAACTGCTCTACCGCTGAGCTACGCCGGAACACTGTAGGGCGCTGTCTAAGAAGTTGAGCGCGGAACGTCCATAGGAAAAACGCGGTCACGCCGAACTTTTTCACTTTGCTTCGAATTCGGCTGTCTCGGTCAAGTGGCCGATGTGTCTGGCCTTGGCTTGGTCGCAAAGTGCAATCAGGTGGGCGAGGACGTTGCGGGTCGCGGCTGGGATCAGCGCGGGCGCTATGTCGGTGTAGATACGTTTGGCCAGATCCTCGGCAGTGCCGCTCTGGGTGGCAAGGGCTGCGATGATCTGCGCTTCACGAGTCTTGCGGTGGGCATACAATTCGGACACGCGGGCGGCAGGATCTGCGACAGGGGCACCGTGACCGGGGTAGAAAACGCGCGCGGAGGTGCCCTTCAGCTTGTCGAGCGACGACATGAACGCTGTGAGGTCGCCATCCGGCGGCGAGATCATCGAGGTCGCCCAATCCATAACGTGGTCACCACTGAAGACACGGTCGCCTTGGGCGAAACACAGGTGATTGCTTAGGTGCCCCGGGGTCCAGATCGCTTGGATGGTCATCCCCCCAAGCGTGATTTCTTGGCCATCCGAAAGTGTTTCATCAGGCGTAAAGGCGTGGTCGATTCCTTCGCCGCCGCCAAGGCCACCGGTCTGACGCAACTGCGACATCGCTTGGCTTTCGCCCGCCAGAGCTGTGCCATAGGCATAAACGGGCGCGCCGGTGTCCGTACTCAGGCGCGCCGCCAAGGGCGTGTGATCGAGATGGGCGTGGGTGCACAGGATCGCAACGATCTGTTCGCTCGGGCCAAGGGCCCGTAGGATCGCGTCGCGGTGCGTGCTGAGGTCGGGGCCGGGATCAATAACGCAGATCCCGCCTCGGCCCAGCAGATAGGTGTTGGTCCCGTGGAATGTCATGGGCGAAGGGTTCGGCGCCAAAATGCAGCGTACATCCTGCTCTAGAGACACGCAGTCGCCGGCGGGGGGCGGGGTATAGGCCATCGTTCACTTTCGCAAAGCACTGTCTTTTCCGCGATTGCAACCGCGGCAGAAGCGATTAGCAATAGGGATATGTTTCTCTGGCTGAAAAAATATATGCCGCGCAGCCTTTATGGTCGGGCCGCATTGATCCTCATCCTGCCTGTTTTGACGGTGCAGCTCGTGGTGTCCGTAACATTTATCCAGCGGCACTTCGAGGATGTCACCCGTCAGCTGAGCCAAGGCTTGGCGCTCCAGGTGAACTACATTACCGACCAGATCACCGCACCCGACCGGCTGGACGCGATCGATCAGGGGCGCCCACTTGCACGGCAATTTCAGCTTCAATTCAGTGTGTTACCCGAGGATGTGACAGGCCCGCTGCCCGAGCGGCGGCGGTTTTACGATTTTTCTGGCAGTATCGTTCAGGACGTTCTCTACCAGATGGTGCCGACAGTTCTGGCAGTGGATTTGCCCGACGACAAACGTGTCTCGCTTTATCTGGCGATGCCGGCTGGGATTGGCGTCTATAATTTTGACCGCACGAAGGTCAGCGCCTCGAACCCGCACCAACTGCTGGTTTGGACCGTGGTGGCGGGAGCCTTTATGACGCTGATCGCCTATTCGTTTTTGCGCAACCAGTTGCGCCCGATCAAGCGTATGGCTGTGGCTGCAGATGCCTTTGGTAAGGGACGGCACGTGCCGTACAAACCTACGGGAGCGGTCGAAGTTCGGGCGGCGGGCAATGCTTTTCTTGAGATGCGCGCGAGGATCGAGCGGCAGATTGAGCAGCGCACGCTGATGCTGTCGGGGGTGAGTCACGATTTGCGGACACCTTTGACGCGGCTGAAGCTCGGCCTGTCGATGATCGAAGACGAGAGCCGCGACGAGTTGGTAGGCGATGTCAACGAGATGCAGCATCTGCTGGACGAGTTCCTGAGCTTTGCCAAGGGCGAGGGCGAGGGCGAGCCGGAGCTTCTGAACCCTGCCGATCTGGCGGCGGATATCGTGTCTGGTTTTGAGCGCTCTGGCCATAACGTGACCCTCTTGCCTGTCGAGGGCGAGGGGATGGCACGCCTGCGTCCTGTCGCCGTGCGCCGCGCAGTTGAGAACCTGATTGGGAACGCGGTGCGCTACGGCACTGAGGCGCACCTATCCTGCCGTATTGGCGAAAAATCCGTGCGTTTTCGGGTCGAAGATAACGGGCCGGGCATCGCGCCAGAGATGCGCGGCGAGGCGATCAAACCTTTTTCTCGGCTCGATCCCGCGCGCAACCAGAACAAGGGCAGCGGCGTGGGTCTTGGGTTGGCGATTGTGACTGACATTGCACGGGCGCACGGGGGCAGCTTGCGGCTGGACCAGAGCCCAGAATTGGGCGGGCTCATGGCCGATCTGGTGCTGCCCCGTTAGAGAGCGGCGCGCACGGCGCGGGCGATCACGATCTCTTCGTCCGTTGGGATCACGCGGACCGTGGCGCGGCCCGTGGAGATCACGCTTAGGTGCATGGCGTTCGCGGCTGGGTCAAGTTGAATACCAAGCCACTCCATGCCCTTGCACACCTCGGCGCGGATGCGCGTGGAATGCTCTCCGATCCCGCCGCAGAAAACCAGCGTGTCGAGCCCGCCGAGGATCGCCGCCATTGCCCCCAGTTCCCGCCGAATGCGGAAGGTGTAGTAGGCGATAGCTTGTTCGGATTCGGGGGTGCCTGCCTCTTGGAGTGTGCGCATGTCGTTGCTGAGGCCCGAGAGGCCAAGCAGCCCGCTCTCTTTGTAGAGAAGGTTTGTAATCTGGGTGGAATCCATGCCTTCGTGGTCCATCAGATAGAGCAGCACACCGGGGTCCAATTGCCCCGACCGTGTTCCCATGGGCAGACCGTCGAGCGCTGAGAACCCCATGGTCGATCCGATGGATTTCCCGTCTAGAATGGCACACATGGACGCGCCATTGCCCAGATGCGCGACCACGGTCCGGCCGTGGGCGGCATGGTGGTCAATCTCGGCCAGACGGCCGGTTACGAAATCATAGCTCAGGCCGTGAAACCCATAACGCCGCACGCCTTGGTCATAGTACTTGCGGGGCAGGGCAAAGGTGTCATTTACCCATGGGTGATGGCGGTGAAATGCTGTGTCAAAGCAGCCGATCTGCAGTGCATCTGGAAAAGCAGACATCGCTGCGCGCACGCCCGCCAGATTGTGGGGCTGATGCAGCGGTGCCAGCGGTTCGAACTCTGCCAGCCGTGTCATCACCTCTGGCGTCAGTTGTTGCGGAGCGTCAAAATCTGGTCCGCCATGGACGATCCGATGCCCGACCGCGATGATCTTGCTTCGCTTCAGGTGGGTTCCGATTTCATCAAGGATACGGTTCAAGGCGCCGGCGTGATCCACTGGGCCCACGTCGGTACGGGTCTGCTGGTTGCCGTGGTTGAATTCGATACGGCCTTCGTCTGATCCAATCCGCTCGATCTGACCGTGGGCAAGGGCGGCGCCATCCCCTGCCGGGTAGACCGAGAATTTGATCGAACTGGAACCCGCATTCAGAGTTAACAGGACGCTCATACGGGCACCTTCCGCGCATAAAGAGCCGCCACCGCGCAAGAGGCAAGGCGTGCTTTGTCATCGTCGGATCGCGAGGTCAGGATGATCGGACAGCGGGCCCCAAGAACGATCCCGCCTGCCTCGGCCCCAGCAAGGAAAGTCAACTCCTTGGCCAGCATGTTGCCCGATTCAAGGTTCGGCGCGACGAGGATTTCGGCATGCCCTGCGACCGCGGACTTGATGCCCTTGATCCGTGCGGCAGTGATGTCGACTGCGTTGTCCATGGCCAGCGGGCCGTCCACAACCCCGCCGCGGATCTGACCGCGATCCGCCATCTTCGACAGAATGGCCGCGTCGAGCGTCGAGGGGATCTTGGGGTTCACGGTCTCGACGGCAGAAAGGACGCCAACCTTGGGGGCCTCGATTCCCAGCGCAATGGCCAGATCAATCGCGTTCTGGATGATGTCGACCTTGGTCTCCAGGTCTGGGGCGATGTTGATCGCGGCGTCTGTCACGAACAGCAGATGATCCAGACTGGGGACATCCATCACGAACACATGGCTCAGTCGGCGCCCCATACGCAGACCTGTGCCGGATTTCAGCACCGCCGACAACAGAACATCTGTGTGCAGATGGCCCTTCATCAGAGCATTCGCTTGGCCCTCGTGCACCAGTTTGACAGCCATCGCAGCGGCCTCGGTGTGGGAGGGTTGGTCGATGATCTGATACCCACTTAGGTCCGCGCCAATCTCTGCGGCGGCAGCCTCGATCTTGGCTTGGCTACCGACCAGGATCGGGCGGATCAGCGTGTGTTCGGCCCCGAGTATGGCCCCACCAAGGCTGTTCGCCTCTTCTGGTGCAACCACGGCGGTTGGGATCGGGGGCAGGGGTTCGGCCTGTTGCAGCAGGCGGTCGAAATGGACATGGCTCTGGACCCGCAGACCGGGAATGTCATGCAGGTCATAGCTTCGCAGTTCGGTTGGCGCTATGACGACCGCTTCGCCCGTCAGGATCGTCGCGCCGCCCTTGATCGCGACCGAGGTGTCAAAGCGCACGCGGTTGCCGTCCATCTTTTCCGTGAGCGTGACCGTGGCCACTAGAATGTCGCCCGCATGGGCGCGGCCGGTCCAGTTCAGGGTTTGGCTCTCGTACATCGTGCCGGGCCCTGGCAGGCGATTGCCCAGTACCGAAGAGATCAGTGCGCCGACCCAAGCCGACGGCGCCACCGCTTCGGGGCGGCCATCACCGTCGCCGTCCTCTTTGGGCAAATGCATGGGGTTCAGGTTGCCCGAGCTATGGGCAAAGACGTAGAAATCGTCCGCCACGCAGAGATGCTCTGCCTCTGCCTGCATGCCGATGGTCAGCGCGTCAAAGGGCGTATTTTTCAGAACGGTCATAAATTTGCCTTTCGGGCGCTATGCTTAGCTGAGGATGGAGTAGCCGCCGTCAATCATATGAACACCGCCGGTCATGTTCTTGGCCCCGTCGCTGGCCAGAAACGCGGCGCAGGCGCCGACGTCTTCGATCGTGGCCAGATGATGGGTCGGCGCGCGGTCTGCCGCATCATTCAAGAGCTGGTCAAAGTGGTCGATCCCGCTGGCAGCACGGGTGGCCAAAGGGCCGGGGGACAAGGCGTGCACGCGGATGCCTTTGGGGCCTAGTTCTGCGGCGGTGTAACGCGTCACCGACTCGAGTGCAGATTTCACCGGCCCCATGATGTTGTAGTGGTCCACCACCTTTTCCGCTCCGTAATAGCTGACGGTCATGTAGGTGCCACCATCCGGCATCAGCGGCTCGGCCGCTTTGATCAGGCGCAAGAAGGAATGCACCGAGACATCCATCGCCTGCAAAAAGCCATCTCGCGAACAGTCGGTGACGCGGCCATGCAAATCCTCGGCGGGGCAAAAGGCGATGGAATGCACCATGATGTCAACGCCGCCGCAGGTGTCGCTGATGGCGGCAAACAGTGCGTCCTGCTGGTCAGCGTTCGTCACATCCAGCGGCATAAACAACTTGGCCCCCAGCGCCTCGGCCAGCGGCTCAACATAGGGGCGTGCCTTAGCGTTCAGATAGGTCAGCACAAGCTCGGCGCCCGCGTCCTTGAGCGCTTTGGCGATCCCATAGGCGATGGAGTGTTCGTTGGCGATCCCGACCACAAGGGCCGTCTTTCCCTGTAATGAAAACATGTGTGCCCCTCTGTTTTCCTTGTTGGATCAGAGATTAACGGGCGTTTGTAAATGTTGGGACACAAACAGGCGTCGGTCCGCCAAACTTTTTGCCTGTGCTGCGGAGATAGGCGGCGCGTCGATCTTTCACGCGGCTTTTGTGCAAGGAAAGGCTATACTTGCGCTGCGGTACTGTAGAACCGGCCAGTCGGCGAAGGCCGCATTTGCTTAAGCGAATTTATTTTGTACTGGTTTGCTCAAAATCTATTTCTAGGAGCTGGACAGGACATGGACCGGAATCTAACCCACGAGTTGGTGTCATATCAGGTCGACAACCTGTTCTTCATTAATGAAACAGAGAAAGAGTTGCTCGACCTGTAGTACCCAGACACAGAGCAAAGGGTGCGTACCTGCTTCGCTGCAAGCACCAACAAGTATTATCATCACAACGGTGAAGTCCGGTTTTCACCGTATCATTCCGGCCAGTGGTGCATCTTTCTCTATTTTCTTGCCAACAGCATTTTTCGCAAGGAGAGGCGAGAAGCGGCACGAACGCTGTGCGACAAGCTGTACTTCTTGAACAAAGCGATTAACGGCCTCGACCTCTACTATGAAGTCGAGATGCCAGATATCTTCTTGCTGGATCACCCCGTTGGCACAGTTATGGGGCGGGCCAAATACTCCAACCATTTCAGCTTTGGGCAGAATTGTACGGTTGGGAACAACAAGGGAATTTTCCCCGAAATCGGTGAACGCGTGAACATGATGTCGGGATCAAAGATCTTGGGCAAAAGTCGGATCGGGAACAATGTCATCATCGCGGCCAATGCCTATATCAAAGATCAAGATGTGCCATCGCATACGATTGTATTCGGTGCGTCGCCCTACCTGACGTTCAAGGCAAACACGCTTTGAGAGATGGACTGTGCTCGATCTTGCAGTGTCCCAAGGACACGCGTTCCGTAGACAGGTTCACTGGTAGGCCCGGCAGGATTTGAACCCGCAACCAAAGCGTTATGAGCGCTCTGCTCTAACCGTTGAGCTACAGGCCCCCAGTGCGCAAACTCCTATTCATCGCGGCCAATGACGTCAAGTGGCAGGTGAACTGGAAAACAGGATCGCATCCGGCAGTGGTTTTCGCGGGATTTCAGCGCGGTTCCGGCATCTGTGCCATTGCCCTTGGCGCGGCATTTGGGTATCGCCACGCTAACGCGAAACAAGGGGACTCCTCATGACCGATGGCAAGAATGGGCTGAGCTACGCCGACGCTGGTGTGGACATCGACGCAGGCAACGAGCTGGTGAACCGTATCAAACCGGCAGCGGCCCGCACCAAGCGCAGCGGTGTCATGGCAGGTCTGGGCGGCTTTGGCGCTCTGTTCGACCTGAAAGCCGCGGGCTACGAGGATCCTATTCTGGTGTCGGCCACCGACGGTGTGGGCACCAAGCTGCGGATTGCCATCGATACCGGTTACTTTGAAACCATCGGCGTCGATCTGGTTGCAATGTGTGTGAACGATCTGGTCTGCCAGGGCGCAGAGCCGCTGCTGTTCCTCGACTACTTTGCCACCGGCAAGCTGGAGCTGGACGACGCGGTCACCATCATCAACGGCATCGCAGCAGGCTGCGAACAGTCCGGTTGTGCCCTGATCGGCGGCGAAACCGCCGAAATGCCCGGCATGTACAGCGATGGCGACTTCGATCTGGCGGGCTTTGCCGTCGGCGCGATGGAGCGTGGCGAGGATCTGCCCGCTGGCGTCACCGAAGGCGACGTTCTGCTGGGTCTGGCCTCGAACGGCGTACACTCGAACGGATATTCTCTGGTTCGCCGCGTTGTGGATGTGGCTGGCCTGAAGTGGGATGACGCAGCCCCCTTTGCGACAGGTGAAACCGTGGGCCAAGCTCTGCTGGCGCCGACCCGTCTTTACGTCAAGCAGTGCCTTGCTGCGGTCAAAGCGGGCGGCGTTCACGCACTGGCGCACATCACCGGTGGCGGCCTGACCGAAAACCTGCCCCGCGTTCTGCCCGAGGGCTTGGGCGCAGAGATCGACCTGAACGCATGGGAACTTCCCGCTGTGTTCGAGTGGCTGGCGGACACCGCAAGCATCGCGGAAAAAGAAATGCTCAAGACCTTCAACTGCGGCGTTGGCATGATCTTGTCGGTTTCGGCAGATGAGGCGGACGCACTGAAAGCGCTGCTCGAAGAGCAGGGCGAAACGGTCTACACCCTCGGCACTGTGGTGGCGGGCGAAGGCGTCAGCTACAAGGGCGCTCTGCTTTGATCCGGACGGCCATCCTGATTTCAGGCGGCGGATCGAATATGGTCCGCCTGGCCGAGTCCATGACCGGCGACCACCCCGCACGCCCTGTGCTGGTGATGTCGAACCGCCCCGATGCTGGCGGCCTGTTCAAAGCGCGCGATATGGGGATCGAGACCGCGGTTGTCGATCACAAAGAATTCGAGGATCGCGCGGCCTTTGAAACCAAACTGCACGAGGCGCTGCTGGCGGCGAACCCCGACGTGATTTGTCTGGCGGGATTCATGCGCGTGCTAACCGCAGAATTCGTCCAGAAGTGGCAGGGCCGGATGCTGAACATCCACCCCTCGCTGCTGCCCAAGTACAAGGGGCTGCACACCCACAAGCGCGCGATCGAAGCGGGCGACACTCAGGCTGGCGTTACTGTCCACATGGTGACCCCTGCGCTAGATGATGGTCCGATTTTGGGTCAGGCGCGTGTGCCGATCCACGCAGGCGACACGCCCGACGATCTGGCAGCGCGTGTTCTGACGGCAGAACATTCGCTTTATCCTGCTGTTTTCCGGCGCTTTGCCGAGCAACTGAAATAATTACGCGCACCGTCTTGGCAAGCCGCGGTCCGCGGCTTTAGCCTGCACCGCGACCCAAGAACAAGAAGATTGCGTTTATGAAAACCATCACCACCACCCAAGAGCTGGAAGCGTTTTGCCAAGCGGCGGCAAAAACGCCCTACGTGACAGTTGATACCGAGTTCCTGCGCGAGCGCACCTATTACTCGAAGCTCTGTCTGATCCAGCTGGCCTACCGCGGTGATGGTGAGAACGACGCGGTACTGGTGGACCCGCTGGTTGATGGCTTGGACCTGTCGCCGCTCTATACCCTGTTCGAGGACGCGGGCGTGGTCAAAGTCTTCCACGCGGCCCGTCAGGATCTGGAAATCTTCTACGTGGATCGTCAGATTATTCCCCATCCTCTGTTCGACACGCAGGTCGCCGCCATGGTCTGCGGTTTCGGCGAACAAGTGGGTTATGAGACGCTGGTCCGCAAAATCCCTAAGAAGTCTCTGGACAAAACCTCGCGCTTCACTGATTGGTCGCGCCGCCCGCTGACCGACGCACAAAAGACCTATGCGCTGGCAGACGTGACCCATCTGCGCGATATCTATGAATATCTGAACGAACGCCTCCAGCGCTCGGGCCGGTCGAAATGGGTGTCCGAGGAACTGAGCACGCTGACAACGCCGGAAACTTACATCACCGACCCTGATGATGCGTGGATGCGGATCAAGACGCGCACCAACTCGGGCAAGTTTCTGGCGATCGTGCGCGAATTGGCCCGCTTCCGCGAGGCTTATGCCCAGAAAAACGACATTCCCCGCAGCCGGATCATGAAGGACGACGCGATCCTCGAGCTGGCCTCGACTAAGCCCAGCGATCATAAGGATCTGGGCCGGTCACGACTTCTGTTGCGCGAAGCCCGCAAAGGGGAAATCGCGGATGGTATTCTAACCGCCGTCAAAGCCGGCGTGAATTGCCCGCCCGAGGACATGCCCAAGGTCGCGGACAGCAACGACAAGCTCAAGGTTAATCCGGCGCTTGCCGATCTCCTTCGTGTACTGCTCAAGGCCAAGACTGCCGAGTCCGACGTGGCGCAGAAGCTGATCGCCTCGGCCAATGAACTGGACGCGATTGCCGCAGGTCAACGCGATGTGGCGGCGTTGCGCGGTTGGCGCAAAGAGGTGTTCGGCAATGACGCCCTGCGTCTGTGCGATGGCGAGATTGCCCTGACGGCCAAGGGCGAGAAGGTTCGTATTATCGAACTGTGACCCTTTGGTAGGACACCACGAAAAAAGGGGCCTAGAGGGCCCCTTTGATATTTCTAGGTGTTAGCAGATGTTAGCGGCGAACCGACAATACATTCGCGGAAGAGCGCACGCGCAGGGTCCGGATGCCTTCGAGTCCGCGGTTGGTCAGCTTGGTCGCGACAGTCAGTTCGCGGCTGCGCTCTGTGCCCACGCGGGTCGCCACATCCGGCGGCAGGGCAACGAAATCGAACAGCATCACGCCTGCTTCGTCTGTCGGTACGGGGACGAGCGCGGCGCTGTGGTATTGCTGACGGGCCGAAACGCCGACGGCATGCAGGATCAGGCCCCCAGGGATAGGCTCCGCGTTCAGCGATTTCAGACCAGCGACCAGCGGCAGGGCGGTCGCCTCTTCCATGATCTCGGACATATCCGAGTCCGAAACGGCAACCGCATCAGCAGGGCCACTCGGTCCGCTGTCGAACCAGTTCATGGGATTGAGCCGGCTGCCACAGCCAGAAACCAGCAATACGGCGCAAAGAGCGACAGGCAGGGTGCGGAACATCGAAACAAGCCCTCTGAGAATTGATTGATCACAGGGCTAACCGATCCTGTCTGCGTTGAAAAGCCTTTGCGGGCTGGACCTTGGCCCCTGCAGGACTTAGATCACACTCAGGACCTGAAAGGAGCACCCATGGCAACCGAAGCATTCGAAGCAATTGTCGAGGATTTCGAGTTTCTGGAGGATTGGGAGGACCGGTACCGCATGGTTATCGAAATGGGCAAGGACATGGCCCCGATGGACGATGCGCTCAAGGTGCCCGCGACCAAGGTGGACGGCTGCGCCAGCCAAGTATGGATCCACCCAGAGGTCAAAGAGGGCCGTTTCGATTTCCAAGGCGACAGTGACGCGATGATCGTTCGCGGTCTGATCGCCTTGTTACACACGCTCTATTCCGGATTGCCACCGGCCGAAGCCGCGCAGGTCGATGCCAAGGCGGAACTGACACGTCTGGGACTCGAGGAAAACCTGTCCTCGCAGCGGTCAAATGGCCTGCGTGCCATGATCCAGCGCCTCAAGGAAAGCAGCGCAGCGGCAGCAACCTAAGCGCTGCCGACAAATTCCTGCATTTCATTGGCCAGATCGCCATATCCAGTGAAGCGCCGTTCGAATGGCAAGCCCAAGCGCGCGGCGCAGTCTTCGGCTTTAGCCGTCAGGACCGGATCATCGGTTTGCGCTTGGTAGACCAGCTTTTCGTAGTTTCCGAAGTACATGTCCTTGAGCGATGGATGTTTGTCGAGCCCAAGGGGTTTCCAGACAAAAGCATCGAATTGGCGGACCAGAAAATCCGTTAGGTAGAACGCTGTGAATTCGTCCCGCGCTGCAAAGGCTGCGTTCCCTTCGAAAAAGCTGTAGCAATGCGGGCCGCGGAGCATCTCGACGCCGAGCTCTGCGCATGTCGCCTGCAGCAGACCGCCGGTCCCACAGTCCGCATAGAGCACATAAATCGTGTCATAGGACGCGCGGTGTTTCTCAACAGCGGCGCTGACGGCTGCGGGAATCTTTTCCGGCGTATTGTGCAGAATCGCGGGCAAGCACGTGACGGTGATGTGCGACCAGCCGTTGCCCTGGCAAATGGCCAGAACCTCGCGGGCCAAGGCGCCACAGGCTATCAGCAGAACCGATTTGGTGCCTGTCTGCAGGGCAACATCAGAGTAAATGAGGTCGGAATCATTTGGCGTGATCGCCATGGGCCACCTGTGCGCGGATAAATCTGGATCACGACGCTAAGGCAAACTCCGACGGCTTCCAAGGTGTGGTCGCGACCACATCGCGCAGGATTGCGGCAACCTCGTGCCGCTTCATCACAAAGCGCGCGGTTGTCCCGTACGCGGCAGGACGATCAACCAATTCGGGGAAGAGGCTGAGGACCTCGATCCGCGCTTCGTCGGTCAGGCAGGTCATCGCATAGTCGCCGGGATGAAAGCTTTCGGCCAGAACGCCGTTGGCCAGTACGATCTGATGACGGTCGAACATCATGTGCATGTAGGTGACTTTGGCCTGCGGCGCGACACGCACATCCGCACCGTTCACCATATGCTTGGCCATCGCCAGACCCTCTTCTTCGCCCAAGTGCAGGGCGAGCGATGCCCCGAAAAGGTACATCCGGTGGTTTGGAGAAACCTTGAGAACCCGCTCAGACCCTAGGCTGCCCGCCGCAAACTCGATGGGGGCCAGATCGCCCGTGCCGTCGACGTCTTTGCTGCCGATCCAGCGCAGGGGCTGTAGACCGTCATCCATCGTCCAGATCATGTCACCGGGGCGCAAATCCTCGATTGGGCGTTCGCCGTTGGAGGTCAGGATCATAGTGCCTTTGGTGAAGCACGTCACGAATTCAAAGGTTTGGCGGTCTTCGTTCAGGCCAAGAGAGGAGTCATTTTCGAGCGAGTCCAGCGTGACCATCCGAATGCCGCGATATTCGAGGTAGGTCTGGTCTTGGTTTTCGCTGTATTCGGGCGCGAGAAAGGTGTTGCCATACCGATCTTGGAACACAACAGCCGTGATCTGGGCTGTTTCGCCGTTCATGTAGGTCAGGGTTGCGTTGTAGACGACGGTCGAGTCCATCTCGAGCACATAAGACGTCCCATCCTGTGCAGTCACTCGGAAGTCGTCGTAAGTATCGCCCCGGCCGGAGTTGTCCGTGCGGTAGTACCCGTTTTGGTTCGAAACCTTGGAAAACTCGTAGTAGCTGTCTTGGATCGGCGCGTCCTGCGAGCCGAAGGTCATCCCGACCAAAGCATCCGCATTTTCCGCAACATAGTTGCCCTCGTTGGTATCGAGGTCGACCAGATTGCCCAGAAATAGAACGTTAAACGTCGTCGCCACAACGGAAACTCGCACTAAAGTTAATCAGTACGTCCGGAGGTATTAACTAATTGTGGCTAAATTTAGGAAAGATGCATTTACGTTTTTGCAATTAGTGCATGAGGGCGGGTGTCGTAGCGTCAGTCTTGGGTTTTAGCATGCTCTGAACAAGCTTTGCTTCGTATCCTCGCAACACTGGACGGGCGACTTCGCCAAAGCCGTCGGCGCCAAAGAACCTAATCTCCGGAAATAAAGAGATGATTTCCGATTGGCTCGCGCGAGAGAGCATGGACCACGACTTGTCACCGGGGTGGAAGCTTTCGCTTGGCATCCCTTCAGCATAGATGATTTCGTGCCTGTCAAAGAGCAGATGCACGTAGGTGACACTCCCGCCGGCCTGCAAGATGATGTCACTTCCGGTAACAAGATTTTTGGCCGCGGTCAGGGCCTCTCTTGCGCCAGAGACGAGTTCGGTCTGCCAACCGGACAGCAGCACGCGATGTTGCTGTGACAGGCTGATCGCGCGTTTGTTGCCCATGGCGCCCGCCGAGAAGCGAACGGGGGCAAAGGCGCCGGAGGCCTCGACCTCTTTCTTGCCGATCCAGCGCAGGGGTTGCAGGCCGTGATCCACGGTCTTGACCAGATCGCCTGCGCGCAGGGTTTCGACAGGGCGCTCGCCCGTCGCTGTCTCAATCAGCGTTCCAGCGGTAAAACACACCGCGTAATTCCACGTCTGACGGTCGGCAGTCATGCCGTTGTAGTCCGACTTGTTGACGGAGTTCAGCGTGAGCGACCGGATCGGTTTGACCTCGAGCTGGTCTTGTGAGGGGCCTGCGCCAGAAAACGGCGCCATATACGTTTCGCCGTTGGTGTCTTGAAACACCGCGACGACCATATCCGCCGTCGTCCCATCGACATAAGTGATGGTGGCATTGTAAGCGACGATCGCGTCGAAGTTGGCTTGATTGGTGCCGTCGACCGTAAAGGGCTCGGTCGCTTCCCAGTTGTCCTGATTGTAGTAGTCGCCGGTAAATCCAGCCGGCGCGATCTCGACAAAGTCGTTTACCAAAGCGTCATTTTCGCCGCCAAAGGTCATGCCAACAAGCGCGCCTGCATTTTCGGCGCTATAGTTCCCTTCGGTCGGGTCGATCAGCGCATGCTGGCCCAGATAGATCGCATTGAAGGTTGTAGACATGACACTCGTGCTCCCAGAATATCTTTATTCTGATAATGATTAACGACTTGTGAATGTTATATTTTATCGTTGCTTAGAGCATCACTTTGGTGGTGTCAAAGGTATGTAAAACTTACATAACGCGCAAAAAGAAAACCGCGCTTTTGCAAGCGCGGCTTTTAATCAAAACCATTTTAGCGTGGATGACGCTTAGGCGTTCATCTGGTTGTGACGACGCGCGATAAAGTCTTTGGCCATCTCGACCGCAACGGCTGCGTCGCGGCAGTAGCCGTCAGCGCCGATCGCCTTGCCGAACTCTTCGTTCAGGGGTGCACCACCGACCAGAACGATGTAGTCGTCGCGGATGCCTTGCTCCTGCATGGTGTCGATCACGACCTTCATGTATGGCATGGTGGTGGTCAGCAGAGCGGACATGCCCAGAATGTCGGGCTTCTCGGCTTCCAGCGTCTCCAGATAGGCTTCAACGGCGTTGTTGATGCCCATATCGACCACTTCAAAGCCAGCGCCTTCCATCATCATCGCAACAAGGTTCTTGCCGATGTCGTGGATGTCGCCTTTGACGGTGCCGATGACCATCTTGCCCATGCGCGGCGCGCCGGTTTCTGCCAGCAGAGGCTTCAGAATGGCCATGCCGCCCTTCATCGCGTTGGCGGCCAGCAGCACTTCGGGAACGAACAGGATGCCGTCGCGGAAATCGTGGCCCACGATGGTCATGCCTGCAACCAACGCTTTGGTCAGGATGTCGTAGGGGGCCCAACCGCGTTCGAGCAGAATGTTAACGGCCTCTTCGATCTCTTCCTTGAGACCGTCATAGAGGTCGTCCATCATCTGTTCGACCAGTTCCTCGTCATTCAGTTCCGAGAGGATGATGTCGTCTTCTTCCGACATGGCGCGTATCCTTGCAAAGAGATGGGGCCCGAAGGCGCTGCGATTTTCTTTGGTTTTACTGTCGTAAATCTGTGATCGGGCTGTGCATTTACGACATTCCCGATCACTTCACCGACTTCTGTTAATTAGCTGCGACGACGGCTGCGGCGCGAACGGGCAGGTGCATCGCTCTGGTCGCCTGTTCCGTCGCTGGCCGAAGAGAATCCGCCCATCTTTTCGGCGATATCTTCGAGCGTCGGACGCGGGCCTTTGGGTGTGTTTTCCAGCGCAGCGCGCATGGCTGCCAAATGCTCGGGCATGGTGCCACAGCATCCGCCGATAATCCGCGCGCCCATGTCCCGTGCCAGAACGGCGTACTGGCCCATCAACTCGGGGGTGCCGTCATAGTGGATGTGGCCATCGTGGTATTTGGGAATGCCCGCGTTGCCCTTGGCGATCACAGGGATTTCGGTGCCAGTCGCGACAAAGCCCGCCACGGTGCGCAGCAGGTCCGCCGCGCCAACGCCGCAGTTCGCGCCGAACGCCAGCGGCTTGTTGTCCAGCGCGTTCACCATGTCGACCATCGATTGGCTGGTGACGCCCATCATGGTGCGGCCTGCGGTGTCAAAGCTCATGGTGCCACACCAAGGCATGCCCGCCAGCGCAAAGGCTTCGGCAGCAGCTTGGTATTCTTCGGGGGCAGAGATGGTTTCAAGCCATAGCACGTCCGCGCCGCCTTCCTTCAGGCCCTCGGCCTGTTCGTGGAACATCTCGACGGCGGCGGCATGGGTCAGGGGCCCCATTGGTTCGAAAATCTCGCCGGTCGGGCCGACAGAGCCTGCAACGATCACGGGGCGGCCAGCGGCATCTGCCACTTCACGGCCGAGTTCAGCCGCCAGACGGTTCAATTCGCGCACACGGTTTTCAGCACTGTGCAGTTTCAGGCG
This sequence comes from Donghicola eburneus, assembly GCF_900115865.1. Taxonomy (GTDB): domain Bacteria; phylum Pseudomonadota; class Alphaproteobacteria; order Rhodobacterales; family Rhodobacteraceae; genus Donghicola; species Donghicola eburneus. The sequence goes on from NZ_FOXY01000001.1 coordinate 482,861, forward strand.
CGAGGCATTGCCGCCAAACGAGTTGGTCAGGAAAATGTCGCTGCCCGCATTTACGGCAAGGCTATAGAGCTTTTTGATCTTTTCGGGCTCGTCGGCATTCCACAGTTCGGGGGCGTCGCCAGAAGACAGGCCCATATTGAATAGGTTGGTGCCCGTCGCTCCGTCGGCCATCAGCCAGTCACGTTCATAAAGCAGTTTGGTCAGCGCATCGGTCATTATGTGTCGTCCTGTGTGTTCGTTTTCCAGCGGGTGCCACGGATTGGCGACGGGATCAAATCTGAAATCGTCATAAACATCATGAAGGGGTTGCCGCCATACCGGAAAACGACACTCGGTCTGGGGTGTCGCGCTTGTGATGGGCTGGCGTCAGGCGCCGTCGTCTACCTTTTGCCGGGCGGTGGCGTCGATCGCGTCCATCTTGACCGCCAAGGTTGCCGCAGAAATGGCGTCCTGTAGATCATCGCTCAGGCGATCCAAGAGTGTATCACATTGATCCAGGTCGCGCGGCGCACAGACCTGATCGTGAACAATGCTGTTGACATAGTCCTGCGCCTCGGGGCCCGTTTTGCCCATCAGGTCCGCAGCCCAAGCCGCCATCATGCGGCTGCGCAATGCCGACACGCGGAACGCTTTGTCCTCTTCGTAGGCGAAACGCGCTTCAAACGCGCGCTGGCGGTCATCAAATAGTCCCATCGGGTCCTCCTGTGTGCTGCCTGAAAAGCCTAGCATGTTAGCGCCCTGATTCCGCCTGACTGCATGGATAGGTGACACCCCGTCTTGCGACATTCCAAGGCTTGCTCTATGAGGGCGCTTTAAGGCCCTTGTTCGGGCCAAACTCAGGAGACCGACACAGCTCATGGCACGGCGCACGAAAATCTACGAAGGCAAGGCGAAAATTCTGTACGAAGGCCCCGAGCCGGGCACTATCGTTCAGTATTTCAAAGACGACGCCACCGCTTTCAATGCCGAGAAGAAGGACGTGATCGACGGTAAGGGCGTGTTGAACAACCGTCTGTCCGAGTTCTTTATGACCGGCCTGAACAATATCGGTGTCCCGACGCACTTCTTGCGTCGTCTGAACATGCGCGAGCAGCTCTGCCGTTCTTGCGAGATCATTCCTCTGGAAGTGATCGTCCGCAACTACGCGGCTGGCTCGCTCTCCAAGCGTTTGGGGATCAAAGAGGGCACGCCGCTGCCCCGTCCCATCGTGGAATACTGCTACAAAGACGACAAGCTGGGTGATCCGCTGGTGTCCGAAGAGCACATCGCGGCCTTTGGTTGGGCCAGCCAGCAGGACATGGACGACATCGTCAGCCTTGCGCTCCGCGTCAACGACTTCATGTCGGGCGTGATGATGGCCGTCGGCATCCGTCTGGTGGACTTCAAGATCGAGATTGGCCGCGTGTACGAAGGTGACTTCCAGCGTCTGGTCGTGGCGGATGAAATCAGCCCCGATAGCTGCCGCCTCTGGGACCTGAAGACCGGCCAGAAGCTGGACAAGGACGTGTTCCGCCGCGATCTGGGCAGCCTGACCGATGCGTATGCCGAAGTGGCCCGCCGTCTGGGGATCATCCCCGAGGGCAACAACGGCACCGGCCCCGTAGCCGTCAACTAATACTCGTGGCGCTGGGGTCCCCTCAGCGCCATTTGACTTTACCAAAGACTGACGGGGCCATGCCCCCAAGCGACATGCCGAGGAGACTGCCATGAAGGCGCGCGTTCATGTGATGCTGAAAGAAGGGGTTCTGGACCCGCAAGGCGAGGCTGTGCGCCACGCTCTTGGTGCATTGGGCTTTGACGGCGTTGGCGGTGTGCGTCAGGGCAAAGTGATCGAGCTGGATCTGCCCGAAGGCACCACCGAAGAGACCGTGACCCAGATGTGCGAACAGCTGCTGGCAAACACCGTGATCGAAAAATACGAGATCGAGCTGGTCTGATGCGCGCAGCAGTCATCACCTTTCCCGGATCGAACTGTGACCGCGATCTCGCGGTTGCATTCCAGAGCGCTGGCGCGGAGGTTGTTCGCGTTTGGCACAAGGATGCAGAGCTGCCCGCAAATGTCGACGTGATTGGCATTCCTGGCGGTTTTTCGTTCGGTGACTATCTGCGTTGCGGCGCGATTGCGGCGAACTCGCCGGTCTGCCGCGCCGTCGTCGATCACGCGAACCGCGGCGGCTATGTGCTTGGGATCTGTAATGGTTTTCAGGTTCTGACCGAGACCCGTCTGGTTCCCGGCGCGCTGATCCGCAACACCAACCTCAAGTTCGTGTGCAAGCCTGTTGGCCTGAAGGTCGAGAATGCGGAAACTGATTTCACCAGCGGCTACGCGGCTGGCGCTGAAATCACCATTCCCGTCGCGCACCACGATGGCAACTACCGCGCCGATGACGAGCTGCTGGCTCGACTGCAGGGCGAAGGTCAGGTGGCATTCACCTACACCGACAACCCCAATGGGTCGGCTGGCGACATCGCCGGTGTCTTTTCCGAGAACCGCCGCGTTCTGGGGATGATGCCGCACCCCGAGCGGGCGATTGAGCCTTTGCAAGGAAGTGCCGATGGACAGGCGCTTTTCCGCACACTGATCGACGGCTTTGTTTCTGCCTGACTTGAGGCTCAGGGGGGCTTGGCATAGTCTTTGACCATGAACCAAGCCGCTCGGACAAAACCACGTTCCTTGCGTCATCGCAAACGGGTCTGGGTGACCCGCTTTGCGGTGGCGCTTTTGCTTTTGGTGGCCGTGGCGATTGTCTGGGGCACCAAGGTTTGGCTGACCTCGCGCTTTATCGAGACTACGCAAAATAGGGCCGAGGTTCGTCTTGCCTTGTATTCCGGCCAGTTGCTGAGTGAGCTCCGCCGCAACGCCATTGTGCCTCAGCTTTTGGCGCGCGATCCATCCTTGATTGGGGCGCTTAATTCGCAAGATTTCTCGCGCAGTTCTCAGCGTCTGATTTCGTTCGTAGATGAAATCGGGGCTGCGTCCCTGATGCTGCTGGACCGTGACGGTCGGACCGTGGCGGCAACGGCGCGGGAACGTCTTGGGAGCACACACCGGAACTCGAATTACTTTGTCGAAGCTTTGCGCTCGAACGGGACCGTTTTTACCAAAACCCTGCGTCCCACGGGGGCTTTCGTATTCGCCTATTCCCGCCGGATCGAGGAGGGCGGCGTCCCCATCGGCGTGATTGTTGTCGAAGCAGACTTGGGCAAATTCGAAAGCGCTTGGGCGGGGATCACCGACGCGGTGATTGTCACGGATAGCGAAGGCCAGATCATTCTGGCCACCGAACCCAAGTGGCGCGGCCTGAGCGAAGATGCAGCGCTGGAACGGCAGCCTGCCACGACAGCGATCGAACGCGCTTTGCAGGCGACCGCCGAGTGGACAGGCGATGTGAACGACGTCTACCTGCGCGGCGAAGCTGTGATGCGGCTGTCTGGCCGGATCCCGTTCCGTGGCTGGAATATCGTTACCTACACCAATTACAGCAGTGTTCGCGAGAAAGTGAATGGCGTTCTGGCGCTGGAAATCATGGCCTTTGCGATCGCGCTTGCGCTTGGATTTTATTTTCTGAGCCGCAAGAACGCCACGCGGGTGATGTTGGTACAGCGCGAAAGTGCAGAGCTGCGCGCCCTGAACCTGCGTTTGCAGCGAGAGATCGCCGAACGCGAGCGCGTTCAGGAGACACTGGCTGTGACCGAGCAATCACTGGCACAGTCGTCGAAACTGGCTGCTTTGGGCGAGATGTCCGCGGCAGTAAGTCACGAGCTGAACCAACCTCTGGCTGCGATGAAGACCTATCTGGCGGGTGCGCGCCTGCTGCTGAGCCGGAACCGCGCCGAGGAGGCGCTGGCCTCGATCCAGCGCATTGATGATCTGATCGAGCGGATGGGTGCGATTACCAAGCAGTTGAAATCCTATGCTCGCAAGGGCTCTGACCAGCTGCAACCGGTTGATATGAAAGAAGCGCTGTCCTCGGCCCTGTCCATGATGGAGCCGCAACTGCGCCAAGGCCGGGTGCGTCTGGAAAAGGCTGTGCCTGAAAACCCTGTGGTCGTCATGGGCGACCGCGTGCGGATCGAGCAGGTCATGATCAATCTCGTGCGCAATGCATTGGATGCTGTTGGCGGGCGGACAGATGCGCGCGTCGATGTGCTATTGAGTGCAGGCGAGACGGCGACCTTGACCGTGCGGGACAATGGCCACGGGATCGAAGATCTCGATGAATTGTTCGAACCCTTTTACACCACCAAACAGCCTGGCGAAGGTGTCGGTCTTGGTTTGGCGATCTCGTCTGGGATTGTCACGGACCTTGGCGGGCGCCTGACGGCCCGGAACGCCGAAGGCGGGGGGGCTGTTTTTGAAATGCAATTACCTATCTACCTCGAAGATATTGAAGCCGCGGAGTAAACTATGTCGCAAGTGATTAAGATCGCCATTGTGGATGACGAACAGGATATGCGTCAGTCCATTAGCCAGTGGCTGGCGCTTTCTGGCTTCGACACAGAGACGTTTTCCTCGGCCGAGGATGCGCTGACCAAGATCGGCAGCGACTATCCGGGCATCGTGATCAGCGACATCAAAATGCCGGGCATCGGCGGTATGGGTCTGCTGAAAAAGCTGATGGGCAACGATAGCAGCCTGCCGGTAATCATGATCACAGGGCACGGTGATGTGCCGATCGCGGTCGAAGCGATGCGTTTGGGCGCGTTCGACTTCCTTGAAAAGCCGTTCAATCCAGACAAGATGACCGAGATTGCCCGCAAGGCTGTGAACCAGCGGCGTCTGGTTTTGGACAACCGCGCACTGCGGCGGGAGCTGTCCGACGGGGCAGGGCTGATGAACAAAATCATCGGCACAGGCCCCGATATGACCCGTTTGAAAGAGGACATCCTCGATCTGGGTCAGGCGGATGGTCATGTCATGATCGATGGCGAAACGGGTACCGGCAAAACCCTGACGGCCCACGCGCTGCACGCGGTCGGCAGTCGGGCGGGGCGCAAATTCGTTCTGTTGTCCTGCTCTGCCTATGACGAAGATACGCTCACCAAACGCCTGTTTGGCCCGATGCAGCCCGAAGACACCCAATTGCCTGCGGTCGAAGAGGCCCGTGGCGGGACACTCGTTCTCGAAGACATCGAAACGCTGAGCGATACAGTTCAGGCCCGACTGTTGTCCTTTATCAATGAGCAAGGCACGCCGGCCGAGACCCGCATCATCGGGATTTGCAACATGCAAGAGCAGGGCAAGACAGTCGAAGACGCTCTGCGGAACGACTTGTTTTACCGCTTGGCCGCCCTGCGGATCACTCTGCCGCCCCTGCGCAATCGTGGCGAAGACATTCTGACCCTGTTCAACCGCCATGCCGAACAGTTCGCCGATGAATACGGCTGTGATGCGCCCGAGCCCAGCGCCCAAGAGGCGGCGCAGCTCTTGCAGGCGCCTTGGCCCGGCAACGTGCGCCAGTTGATCAATGTTGCCGAGCGCGCAGTTCTGCAGTCGCGCCGTGGATCGGGCACCATCGCCAGCCTCTTGATGGCGGATAATGACGATTTGCGCCCCGTGGTGACGACCGAAGGCAAACCGCTCAAGGAATATGTCGAGGCATTCGAACGCATGTTGATCGACAACACCATGCGCCGCCACAAGGGTTCGATCGCCAGCGTGATGGACGAGTTGTGCCTTCCGCGTCGGACCCTGAACGAAAAGATGGCCAAATACGGTCTTCAGCGCGCCGATTATCTGTAAGCGACTTGTTCAAAGGCAATTTATTCATTGTCTTTTCGGGAATTTCGCCTTTAAGGTGGAAGAACAGGCGCATTCTCTGCGTTCTGAACAGTTTTCTCGCCGCAAAGGCCGCGCGCCTACCAGAGCCGCCCTTTCCGACGGAACCGCTTGGGACTTGCAAACAGGTCCAAAGAAATCAGCCCGGCACGCGAACAGCGACGGGCCATAAACATGGCGCCACAAGGCGTCGGAGAAGAACCGCGATGAAACGCGCAAACGTAAGTTTAGTGAAGTGTAGGGCGCAATCCGCGCCCACTCTTTGCGCGTTTCCGCTCGCCCTTACAAAACACAGCCACACCGCGCGCGTCCGGCATGTTCCGGACCCCGATGGACTGTGCAAAGAGATACCATGGGAAAGAAAATGCTCATCGACGCCACCCACGCGGAAGAGACCCGCGTCGTGGTGGTTGACGGAAACAAGGTTGAGGAATTTGACTTTGAGTCCGAAAACAAACGCCAGCTTGCTGGCAACATCTATCTAGCAAAAGTTACACGGGTCGAACCCTCTCTTCAGGCAGCATTTGTAGATTACGGCGGAAACCGCCACGGGTTCTTGGCGTTCTCGGAAATCCACCCCGATTACTACCAGATTCCGGTTGCAGATCGCGAAGCGCTTTTGGCCGAAGAGCGCGCTCTGGCCGCTGAACAGCAATCCGACGACGAAGAAGAGAACGATCGCCCCAAGCGGTCGCGGTCCCGCTCGCGCCGGAAGAAGTCGGACAAGCCCGAAGCGGCCAAGACTGACGCGTCTACCGAAGACCAGGCAGCCGAGGATAAGTCCGAAGCACCTGCTGAAGCTGCCTCGTCCGAAAATGCCGTAGAGCCTGCAGCGGTCGAAGAGCCCGCAGCACCTGTCGCTGATGCGCCGGTTGCCGAAGAGGCGCCCGCTGAAGCCGAGGCGGCTCCTGCCGAAGCAGAGGCATCTGCGGAACCTGCCGCTGAGGAAGCGCCCGCAGTCGAGACCGCTATTGAAGAAGCGTCTGTTGAAGAAGCGCCTGCCTCAGAAGTCGAAGACACTCCGGTCGAAGAGCAGGCAGCGGAAGAGACCCAAGCAGAAGATTCAGCGGTAGAAGAGGCTAAGGACGAAGATGGCGATGACCGTCCGCGTCCGGCTCAGGCTGCGCGCAACGATGACAGCGATGACGCGGTAGAAACCCGCGAAATCTCTGGCATGGAAACCATCGACCTTGATGACGAGGAAGAGGGCGCATCCGAAGAGACCAACGCCGACGACGCTCAGACATCTGACGACGCTCCGAAAGCGGAGGAGGAGGCCAAAGACGAAGGCGAAGCCAAGCAGCCGTCGAAGCCTAAGCGTAGCCCGCGCAAGTCGACCAAGAAAGCAGCCGTCGAAGAAACCGAAGAGGAGTCTGACGCAGACCCCAAATCGGAGATTGAATCGGTCGCCGAAGAGGACGAGTCCGAGGACATTCGCCCCGCGCGCAAGCCCCGCGCTCGCCGTTACAAGATCCAAGAAGTGATCAAGGTGCGCCAGATCATGCTGGTGCAGGTCGTGAAAGAAGAGCGTGGCAACAAAGGCGCGGCTCTGACCACCTACCTCAGCCTTGCTGGTCGGTATTGCGTCTTGATGCCCAACACGGCGCGTGGCGGTGGCATCAGCCGCAAGATCACCAATGCGGCTGACCGCAAGAAGCTGAAAGAGATCGCCGGAGAATTGGCCGTGCCGCTTGGCGCTGGCCTGATCATTCGCACCGCAGGCGCGCAGCGCACCAAATCCGAGATCAAGCGCGACTACGAATACCTGCAGCGCATGTGGGAACAGATCCGCGAGAATACGCTGCAATCCGTCGCGCCCTGCAAGATCTACGAAGAAGGCGATCTGATCAAACGCTCGATCCGCGACCTGTACAACCGCGAGATTGATGAAGTGCTGGTCGAAGGCGATCGCGGCTACCGCAACGCCAAGGACTTCATGAAAATGATCATGCCGTCCCACGCCAAGAACGTGAAGCACTACAACGAGCGGATGCCTCTGTTCGCCCGCTATCAGGTGGAAAGCTACCTGAGCAGCATGTTCAACCCGACCGTCCAGCTAAAATCCGGCGGCTACATCGTGATCGGTGTGACCGAGGCGCTGGTGGCGATCGACGTGAACTCGGGCAAGGCGACCAAAGAAGGCTCGATCGAAGAGACCGCGCTGAAGACCAACCTTGAGGCCGCCGAAGAGGTGGCGCGCCAGCTGCGTCTTCGCGATTTGGCCGGTCTGATCGTCATCGACTTCATCGATATGGACGAGCGCAAGAACAACACCGCCGTCGAAAAGCGGATGAAGGACAAGCTCAAGACCGACCGCGCCCGCATTCAGGTGGGCCGTATCTCGGGCTTTGGTCTGATGGAAATGAGCCGTCAGCGTCTGCGTCCGGGTATGATCGAGGCGACCACCCAGCCATGCCCCCATTGTCACGGCACAGGTCTGCTGCGCTCGGATGATAACGTAGCGTTGGCAATCCTGCGTCAGCTCGAGGAAGAGGGCGTTCGTGGCCGCAGCAAAGAAGCCTTGGTCAAGGTACCGCTGCAGATCGCGAACTACCTTTTCAACCACAAGCGTGAACACATGGCGATGATCGAGAACCGCTACGGCATGGCTGTTCGGATCGAGGTTGACGGCAACCTGATCAGCCCTGATTTCTCGATCGAGAAGTTTAAGACGGCGGTCCGTGTGATCGGTGGCTTTGTCCCCGAGGCGGAAACGCTAGATACGTCGATCATGGATGCGCTGGACGCGGATAGTGACCAGCCCTCGGATGAGGACGACACCACAGAAGAAGCCGCCGAAGCGAAAGCGCCCGAGCAAAAGCCCGAAGGGGATGACAGCGGCAAGCCCAAGAAGCGCCGTCGCCGTCGCCGCCGTGGTGGCAAGAATAAAGAGGGCGATGAGGCCAAGTCGCAAGACGCTGAGGGCAAATCAGAGAATACCTCTGATGATAATGCTCAGGCCGCAGACAGATCCGAAGAAGCGCCCGCCGCAGACAGCACAAGCGAGCCCGCGCCTGCAACCGAAGAGCCGGCCAAGGAAGAGGCTCAGCCTGCGAGCGACGCGCCCGCGTCCGAAGAGCCTGCGCCTGAGGCCCCTTCGGAACCTGCAGAGCCCGCTGTCGAAGAGCAGCCTGCTGCCCCCGAAGCGCCTGTCGATTCACCCATTGTCGAGACCACAACGCCTGTCGAAGTGCCCGAGCCCGTCAGCGAACAGCCAGCGCCGGTGAGCGAAGTGCCCGCGCCTGTTCAAGAGGATACGGCACCCTCTGCGCCAGAGCCCGAGATTGCGCCTGAAGAGCCGTCGAATGAACCGCCGAAGCCCAAACGCACTGGCTGGTGGAGCGTATAACGATCCCAAGGGCGTCCCAAGCGGGCGCCCTTTTTCAATCGGACGCAGCGTAGATCGTTTGGCTGCATTGACCCGCCCAACAAACTTGTGAGAGGTCGCGACGTGACGCACGCGCACCAGATGCGGTAAGGAGAGATCATGTTCGGAATCGACCTCTTTGATGCAGGGCTTTTGCCCGCCATGATCGTTGCGCTGACCGCCGGGGTGATCAGTTTCCTGAGCCCGTGCGTGTTGCCGATTGTACCGCCGTATCTGGCCTACATGAGCGGCGTCAGCCTGAATGACATGGCCAAGGACGGCAGTGCCCGGGGGCGGACCTTGCTGGCCGCGCTTTTTTTCGTCTTGGGTCTGTCGACGGTCTTTCTTCTGCTCGGCTTTGCTGCCTCGGCGGTGGGTCGGGCGTTTCTGTCGTACCAAGGGTATTTTAACACCGGCGCGGGCATCCTCGTGATGGTGTTCGGCATGCACTTCCTTGGGGTGATCCGGATTGGCTTTCTAAGCCGCGAAGCGCGGATTGATGTTGGCGATCAGGGGGGGTCGGCGTTCGGTGCCTATATCCTTGGCCTTGCGTTTGCCTTCGGTTGGACGCCCTGCATTGGCCCGCAGCTCGGCGCAATCCTGTCGCTGGCTGCCAGCGAGGCGAGCGTTGCGCGGGGCACGACGCTGTTGGCGGTGTATGCTCTGGGCCTTGGCCTGCCGTTCCTGATTGTGGCGGCGTTCCTGCCGCAAATGGGCGGGATTATGGGCTGGATGAAGCGCCATATGGAGCAGATCGAGCGGATCATGGGCTTGCTGCTGTGGACCATTGGTCTGCTGATGCTGACAGGTGGCTTCTCGCGGTTCTCTTATTGGCTGCTGGAAACTTTTCCTGCTCTTGCGACACTGGGCTGACATTTAGCCCTATCCCTTGGCCCGTCTGCCATGTTTAATGCCCTTATATTAAGGGGTTGGCATGGACGAACGCTTTGACAGACCAGTGCGCCGTCGCCGGGTGTTTTACATTCCGGGGTTCGATCCCTATCCGCCCCGCCGTTACCGCGAATTCTATCGCAAAGAAGGTGCTGACCAAGCGCGCTACTCTGGCTATCGGATCGCTCTGCGCGGGGCCGGCCCGGCGGCGTGGGAGGTGGATGCCACAATCGAGGACCAAGATGTGTCGGCCCGCGTCGACGTTTTGGTATGGTCCGACATCGTAAATGCCTCGATGGATCAGGGGATCTTTGCGACTTACCTGCAGATGGTCCGGACTGCGTGGATTTATATCGGCTCGGGCGCACTGTTTCGTTTGATGCGGTTGCGGCGCGGGCCGGTGATCGCGGCGCTCTATCCGGTTGCGTTCCTGATGCTGCAATTGATCCTCGCGGCGACGGTTGCGGGATTGCTGGGATATATCGGCTACGAGTTGCTCCCGCTCAGCCTCTGCTGGATCGGCTTTGTTGTCGGCTTGGTCGCGGCGGTCATGCTGCTGCGCGCAGGGCGGCGGATGGATAATCGTATTCTCGCCTATTACCTGATGCACGACTACGCGTTTTCTGCAGGGCTGCGCGGGGCCTATCCCCCCGCGCTCGAGTCGCGCTTAAACGCGTTTCAGGATCAGATTGCGGCCGTTATGGCAGACCCAGACACGGACGAAGTGCTGGTGGTTGGCCATTCCTCAGGGGCTTATCTCGGTGTATCTGTACTGGCCGATCTCCTCCGCGATGGGCGACTGGGGCAGAGCCATGCGGCCGTTGGATTTCTAAGTCTGGGGCAAGTGGTTCCGATGGTGTCCTTTCTGCCCAATGCCGACAGATTGCGGCGTGACCTCCATGATCTGAGCCAGACAGACGCTCTGGCGTGGGTCGATATCACCGCGCTTGGCGATGGCTGTGCCTTTGCGCTGTGTGATCCAGTTGCGGTGAGCGGCGTGGCACCAGAGGATGGCCAGCGTTGGCCGCTTGTGATTTCTGCTGCTTTCTCGCGAACGCTTGGGGCAGAGCAGTGGAAGCGTCTGCGCCGTGCGTGGTTTCGTCTACATTTTCAATATCTTTACGCGCTGCCACAGGCCGAGGATTACGACTATTTCCGCGTGACGGCGGGGCCACAGACCTTGGCAGCCCGCTATGCAGAACGCGCCCCATCGCCGTCAACGATCCGCAAACCGATCTCTGGCTACCGGAGTATGTCCCCGTGATCCCGCCAAAGCCAGCAGCCCGACAGGACAAGGTGTCCCTCTGGCGCTACCTCAAACTCTTTCGCCAAGATATCCTGTCCGCGCAGCCCCAACGCCTTTATCGGGCGTGGATGGCCGAATTCAAAACACCTTTCTTCCGGTCCTATTTGGTGAACCAGCCTGAACTGGTTGATTTGGTGCTCAAGGGCAGGCCGATGGACTTTCCCAAGTCCGACCGCGTGAGCGAAGGGTTGCGACCGCTTCTGGGGCGGTCCGTCTTTGTCACCAACGGGGCAGAGTGGGAGCGTCAGCGCCGCATCATCGACCCCGCCTTCGAAGGCGGCCGTTTGCGCGATACGTATCCGGCCATGTGGGCTGCGGCACAGGCCGCGGTTCAGCGCATGGATGGTCATGTAGGGCAGATGATCGATATCGAACCAGAGACCAGTCACGTCGCGGCTGATGTTATATTTCGCACATTGTTCACAATTCCGATCGAACATGAAATCGCGAGCCAAGTCTTCCACGAATTCCGCGCGTATCAGCGCAGTCAGCCGATCCTGAATTTGGCAGCCTTTATCCCGTTGCCAAAATGGATGCCGCGGTTTTTTCGAAAGGACACCAAGGATAGTGCACGCCTGATCCGCCGGTTGATCACCCAACTGACGGCCGAACGTATGGACGCCATTCGCGCGGGGACTGCGCCAGACGATCTGGCGACCAAGATCATGACCACGGCGGACCCCGAAAGCGGTGAGACGTTTACCACCGAAGAGATGGTGGATCAGGTGGCGATCTTCTTCTTGGCGGGGCATGAAACCAGCGCGTCGGCGCTCGGGTGGACGCTCTATCTGATGGCGCTCTATCCCGAATGGCAGGACAAAGTCGCCGCAGAGGCCGAGGCATTGAAAACAGGCGATTTTTCCGAGGTTTCTTCGTTGAAGATCAGCCGAGATGTGTTCCGCGAGGCTTTGCGGCTTTACCCGCCCGTGCCCATGATGGTCCGCGAAACGACACGGCCCGAGTGCTTTCGCGATCGCAAAGTCCCCAAGGGGTCGCAGATCGTCCTCAGCCCATGGCATCAGCAACGCCACGAACGGCTGTGGGACAACCCCGACGGCTTTGATCCCGACCGGACCAAGACCGAAGAGGGCCGCGCCGCATCGCGCTGCGCCTACATGCCGTTTTCAGCGGGGCCGCGCGTCTGTACAGGGGCTGGCTTTGCGATGGTCGAGGGGCCGTTGATCCTGTCGATGCTGCTCAAGCATTTCCGGTTCAAACTCACCGATTCTGCGCCGCCAATACCGGTCGCACATCTCACTTTGCGGTCCGCGAATGGCATATATCTGGAGGTCGAGCGCCGTTAGCGTTAAATGTTAGCGTTAAACATAACATTGTTTGCGCTAAACATCACTTAAAACTCTATGCTGATCCCGTGAGATAGGTTAAAAACCCCACAAGGTTTTAACGCATCGAAGGGATTTTCAGATCATGGCCAAGGACACTGTACTCGAGCAGAGCCAAGCCGATCGCATTGCAGCGGGCGCGGGTTTTATTGCCGCATTGGACCAGAGCGGTGGCTCGACCCCCAAGGCTCTGAAGCAGTACGGCATTGAAGAAGACGCGTACTCGACCGAAGAAGAGATGTTCGGCCTGATCCATGACATGCGCTGCCGCATCATGACCGCACCCGAGTTCACCTCGGAAAAGGTCATTGGCGCAATCCTGTTCGAGCGCACCATGCGCGGCGAAGTTAACGGCATGCCCGTTCCCACCTACCTCTGGGAAGAGCGAGGCGTCGTTCCCTTCCTGAAAATCGACAAGGGCATGGAAGACGTCAAAGACGGCGCTCAGATCCTGAAGCCGATCCCCGGTCTGACCGAACTGCTGGCAACTGCTCGTGAATTCGGCATCTTTGGCACCAAAGAGCGTTCGGTGATCCACGAAGCCAACGAAACCGGCATTGCAGCGGTTGTGGCGCAGCAGTTCGAACTGGGTAAAGAAGTGATCGCAGCTGGTCTGGTGCCGATCGTCGAACCCGAAGTTCTGATCGACAGCCCCACCAAAGCCGAAGCAGAAACCATTCTGAAGGCCGAGATCGAAAAGCAGCTGGACCTGCTGGACGAGACCCAGAACGTCGTTCTGAAGCTGACCATTCCCACCGAAGCTGGCCTCTACGATAGCCTCGCTGACCATCCCCGCGTTCTGCGCGTTGTGGCTCTGTCGGGTGGTTACTCGACCGCAGATGCTTGCGAGAAGCTCTCGAAAAACGAGAAGATGATCGCGTCGTTCAGCCGTGCACTGGCCGAAGGCCTGAGCGCACAGCAGTCGGATGACGAGTTCAATGCTGCTCTGGCAGAGAACATCAACAAGATCTATGGCGCTTCGGTCTAATCCGAGCGGTAACAGATAGATAGAGCGGGGTCTTCATCCAGAAGGCCCCGTTTTTCTTTGTGTGCGTGCCAGAAAATTCAGTCCAGTTTCGTCTGATACCAGCGCAGGACAAATACACGGATGGCTGAGGCCAGTCCCTCGGTTTCGGGATCACGGCGCACGTCAATCTCGGCGGCGAGCTGGTTGATGGGTTTGTCCTGATCCTCGGCAATCGCGCGAAATGCCTGCCAGAAGGGCTCTTCCAAAGACACGGATGTCCGATGCCCGCGCAGGGTCAGCGACCGTTTGATGGGTCCGCCGCTCATTCGTCTTCACGCTTGTGCTGGTTTAGGTGACGCTCGGCTTTGTCAGCCTCAATCGCGTCACGCTGTTTTTCGGCTTTGGTGCGTCCGAATTTGGCAGCGTTCTGATCAGCACGGGCCTTTTTCTCGGCCCGTGCTTTGTCTTTGCGAAACCGGTTCAGATTGACCGGCGCGGCCATTACTTGGGGCCGATCATGTCTTCGGGGCGGACAACGCGGTCAAAGGTTTCTTCGTCCACAAAGCCAAGAGCGATCGCCTCTTCTTTCAGAGTGGTGCCGTTCTTGTGCGCGGTCTTCGCAACCTTGGTGGCGTTGTCGTAGCCGATGGTCGGAGCCAGCGCGGTCACCAGCATCAGCGACTCTTTCATCAGCTTGTCGATGCGCGCGGTGTTCGCCTGCGTGCCAACAACCATGTTGTCGGTGAACGCAGACGCGGCATCACCCAAGAGCTGGATCGACTGCAGAACGTTGTACGACATCATCGGGTTGTAAACGTTCAGTTCGAAGTGACCCTGCGAGCCAGCGAAACCAACGGCTGCGTCGTTGCCCATGACGTGGGCGCACACCATGGTCAGTGCTTCGGCCTGAGTGGGGTTCACTTTGCCGGGCATGATCGACGAGCCGGGCTCGTTTTCGGGCAGGATCAGCTCGCCAAGACCCGAACGGGGGCCAGAGCCCAGCAGACGCATGTCGTTCGCGATTTTGAAGAGCGAACCGGCAACGGTTTTCAGCGCGCCCGAGAACATGACCATTGCGTCGTGCGCGGCCAGTGCTTCGAATTTGTTGGGGGCGGTGACAAAGGGCAGGCCGGTGATCTCTGCGATCTCGGCTGCGACCTTCTCGGCAAAGCCCTTGCGGGTGTTCAGACCGGTGCCAACGGCGGTGCCGCCCTGCGCCAGTTCGTAGATGTCGGGCAGGCAGGCTTCGACGCGCTTGATGCCCTGAGCCACCTGATGAGCGTAGCCACCGAATTCTTGGCCCAGAGTTAGCGGGGTCGCGTCTTGGGTGTGGGTCCGGCCGATCTTGATGATGTCCTTGAACTCTTCGGACTTGGCGGCCAGAGCGGCGTGCAGCTTGCGCAGGCCGGGCAGCAGGACGTCACGGGTGTGCATACCGATGGCGACGTGCATCGCGGTCGGGAAGGTGTCGTTCGACGACTGACCCATGTTACAGTGGTCGTTGGGGTGCACAGGTTTTTTGCTGGCCAACTCGCCACCCAGCATTTCAATCGCGCGGTTCGAAATGACTTCGTTCGCGTTCATGTTCGACTGGGTGCCGGAACCGGTCTGCCAGACAACCAGCGGGAAGTTGTCGTCAAACTTGCCTTCGATGACTTCGGTGGCTGCGGCTTGGATCGCCTTGGACAGTTCCGCGTCCAGATCGCCAAAGCTTTCGTTCACGATGGCCGCAGCCTTTTTCACCACACCCAGAGCGCGGATGACAGGCACGGGCTGCTTTTCCCAGCCGATGGGGAAGTTCATGATCGAGCGCTGGGTCTGCGCGCCCCAATACTTGTCTGCGGGAACTTCGAGAGGACCAAAGCTGTCGGTTTCGGTACGGGTATCGGCCATGAGGCAACCTCCTGTATAACGGTTGCCGTGGGTTTACAGGCAGAAAAGCCCTGTCGCAATCGCGTCAGGGCCTTGGATAGCGTTAACGGGGTCGAAAAATCGCCTATGTGATCACAAATTTAAAAGGTGTGATCGCAGTTACTTGCGGAATTTGTCCAAGCTGACGATTTCGGCGTCGGTGGTGGGCTCTTCCTCAACCTCGGCCAGTTCGATGTCGAGTTCATCCTCTTCCTCGTCCTCTTCGCCAACGCTTTCGAAGCGGAGACCAAATTCGACTGAGGGGTCCACGAAGGTGCGGATCGCATCATAGGGGATGTACAGGCGTTCGGGGCTGTCACCGAAGTTCAGCGTGACGCCAAAGCCATCGGGATCAACATCCAGAGAATCGAACCAGTGCTGTAGCACCACAGTCATTTCCGTGGGATAGCGTTGAACCAGCCAGTCCGCCAGCTCGACCCCGTCGGCGCCCGTCGAGAAGGTGATAAAGAAATGGTGCTCACCCGGCAGGCCGTCCTGTGCCACGCCTTCCAGAACCTGACGGATCAGGCCCCGCATCGCAGCGTGCATCAGATTGCCGTAGTCGATATCGCCCATTTCAAGTGCCTCCGATTTTCAATCAGCATAGTACATCGAAAAGCAAACTAAAGGGGAGAATGCAATCAGATTGCGTAGATGCCTGATGCCAAGCCGAAAATTGCGGTCACAAGAAGGGTCTTTTCGATCCCAATCTTCAGCAACAGCAGCATAACGGCAGCCTGCAATGCCAATGCCAACGAGATCAGATTGAGCGAGGCCCAGTCTGGCGCGATGACATTCACGGGACCAAGGGACGCTTCGCCCACAGAGCCAAAGAAAACATGGGCTGCGAACCAGATTGACAGGTTCAGAATGACCCCGACTACCGCCGCTGTGATGGCGGCCAGCGCCCCTCTGATGCGGGGCATCGAGGACAGCAAATCGAGGTAGGGCGCGCCGACAAAGATCCACAGAAAGCATGGCACAAAGGTCACCCAGAGCGACAGGGCGCCCGCGGCCAGCGCCACCGCAGGACCGCCCTCGGCAAAGCCGGCCAGCAGCGCGACGAACTCTGTCACCAGAATCAGCGGGCCCGGTGTCGTCTCGGCAAGGCCGAGCGCGTCGATCATTGCTTCGGGGGAAATCCAGCCATAAGCGGACACGACTTCTTGGGCCATATAAGCGAGGACCGCGTAGGCACCGCCAAAGGTCACAATCGCCAGCTTGCAGAAGAAGAGTGCGATGTCAGTGAAAAACGGTGCCTCCAGCGCAATGCAAAGCGCGATGGGCGCGGCCCACAAGGCAGACCAGAAGATCACCGTTTTTAGGGTTTTGGGCCTGACAACAGGGTCTGATGGCGTCGCGCTGTCGTTCTGACTGCGGATCGCACCAATGATCCCCGCAACGGCGATAACGATAGGAAATGGGATATGCAGCGCAAAGAGGCAGAGAAAGCCCGCACCTGCGATCATCCAGTCGGTCGCATGGTGCAGCGCCCGCTTTGCCACCTTGTAGAGCGCCTGAAGGACGATGATCGTCACAGTCGCCTTAATCCCGACGAAGGCGGCTTGGACCCAAGGGATGTTCCCGAAATAGGCGTACCCCAGCGCGAGCGCTGCAACGACCAGCGCGCCAGGGATCACAAACAGCAGGCCCGCTATCAGACCACCCAAGGTGCCGCGCAACCTCCAGCCTGCATAGGTGGCCAACTGCATCGCCTCTGGTCCTGGCAAGAGCATGCAGAACGAGAGTGCACGCAAAAACTGCTCTTCTTTCAGCCAATCCCGATCTTCGACCAACTCTTTGTGCATCAACGCAATCTGTGCGGCCGGTCCGCCAAAGGACAGAACGCCGATGCGGCCAAAGACTTGGAAGAGCGTGCGAATGTCAGGAGCCATCAAGAAAGCCCTCGTATGTGTCGTATTCCGATAGGCCTATGGGCTTGGCAGGGAAACGCAAGCGAAATCAGCGCACTGTAATGAAACCTTCACATAGCGCCGTGATGCGTGCGGCTGTCCAAGGGCGCTTCGTCGCGCGCCTCCATCCCGTAGTCGCGCAACACGTGGGACACGCGCAGTCGGTAATCCTCGAAAAAGCGCTGACGCCCCATCTCTTGGGCGCCGCGATGGGCGGTGAGCTTGCGCCAGCGTTGGACGGCCTCTTCATCTTCCCAAAATGACAGAGATAGAAGCTTGCCCGGCGTGGTCAGGCTTTCAAATCGCTCGACGCTGATGAATCCGTCGAACCCCTCAAGGTGCTCTTTCATGCGGGCGGCCATATCTAGATAGGGGCCCATCATGCCCTCTTTCGGGGTCACTTCGAAAATCACTGCAATCATATCTCTCCTCCCGCGATGCCGAGGTAGAGTGTCCGAGACGTGCTGATTGTCAAAGGATTTTGTTGCGGGCGCTGTTCGGCAGCCCGCGGGGTTAGCGCGCGGAGCTTAGGTAAGAAACGGCTGCCTGCGCGAGAGTTGCCGACGCAGCGACACCGTCGATCAAGACGACGCCTGTGCGCGTGGTCAGATCCTGCCGCAAGGGGGCCATTCCCGCGCAGCCCAAGATAACCGCGCCAGCCTTGGTGTCGCGTGCCGCCTGATTGATGCAGGCCGCAAGATGAGCGCGGGTTTCTTCGGACCCCTCGTCGATGGTCAGGACGGGCAGATCGCTGGCTAGAACGCCCGCACAGTTGGGGGCGTAGCCGCCGCTATTGATATTGCCCTCAATCACAGGAATCGAAATCGGCAAAGAGGTCATGACTGCGAACCTTCGCCCCAGAACCGCGGCCATCACATAAGAGGACTGACCGATCCCAAGGACGGGCAGGGATGTCATGCCCTGCGCCTCGGCCAAGCCTGTGTCGTCAAAACAACCGATCACGACAGCATCCGCTCCGTCTGCCTCGGCCTGCGCAATCCGCGCCAGCACGCCTGGCAAGGCCGCTTCGCCATCCGCCGCCCCTTGGATCGCAGGCGGCCCGTCGTGGTTGGTCAATCCGATGATCTGAGCGGCCGGTAGAACCTGCGCTGCGACTGCGACCATGGTGTCTGTCATCGCCGCAGTCGCGTTTGGGTTCACGTAAGCGATTTTCATCAGACCGCTTTCCCAGCGTCATTGCCCATCTTGGCGCGGCGTTTCGCCATGATCCGGACCGAAATCAGGAAGACCCCGATGATGCCAAAAGAGAAGAGCGTGGTCAGCGTGCCGAGCGCATAGATGACCGGTGTGGTCACGTTGGTGGTCATGCCAAACACCTCAAGCGGTAGGGTGTTGTAGCTCCCCGATGTCAGCAGGGTCCGCGCGAATTCGTCGTAGGACAAGGTGAACCCGAACAAAGCAACACCAATCAAAGAGGGCGCAATGATGGGCAGAACCACGTGGCGGATGGTTTGCCACTGGGTCGCGCCTTGGTCCCGCGCGGCTTCCTCGTAGGATTTGTCAAACCGGTTGAAGACGGCAAACATGATCAGCAGACCAAAGGGCAGGGTCCATGTCAGCTGCGAGCCAAACCCGGAGGTCGCCCAATGGATCTTCAGCCCCAGCTGGTTGAAGATCAGACCAACCCCGAGCGAAATCAGGATCGACGGGATCACCAAAGAGGTGATCGCCATGTAGAACAGAACGCCAGAGCCCTTGAACCGTTTGCGGAAGGCCAGGCCGGACATCACCGACACGACAACGGTTGTGACCATGACCATTAGCCCCAAGGCAAAGGACCGGCGGAACGCGCCCCAGATATCCCCGACGGCCTGCTGCTCAAACAGCTCGCGGAACCAGTGGAGGGACACACCGCGCATCGGAAAGGTCAGACCGCCTGTGGGTCCTTGGAACGACAAGATCCCAATGGTCAGCGTGGGACCATACAGAAACAGAACAAACAGGCCAAAGAACGCTGCCAGTACGTAGAAGGAAAGAGACCGTTTTTCCATGACTTACAGCTCCTTGCGAATGTTAACAAAGCGCAGCAGGATCCCGATCACAATCAGAACGGTGATCAGCAGCACCACAGAGGTAGCCGCCGCCGACGGATACTGAAGCAGCGAAATGTCGTTCGAAATCAGGCGGCCCACATTGGCCTTTTGTGAGCCAGACATGAAGCGCACAGTGATGAAGTCGCCCATCACCAGCGTCACCACAAAGATCGTGCCGATCATGATGCCAGGCTTGGTGAGCGGCAGGATCACGTGACGCAGGGTTTGCATCGCGGTGGCGCCATTATCGACCGCCGCTTCGATCAGGGACCGGTCAATCCGCATCATGGTGTTAAAGATCGGGACCACCATGAACAGCGTATAGAGGTGCACAAACGCCAGAATGACCGAGAAATCCGAATAAAGCAGCCATTCCAGCGGCTCATCAATCACGCCCCACGAAATGAGCGTCGAATTTGCAATCCCGTTGCGTCCCAGAAACGGAATCCAAGAGATCATCCGGATGATGTTCGAGGTCCAGAACGGAATGGTACACAGCAAAAACAGTGCGATTTGCATTGACTGCGTGCGTACGTGGAATGCCAGAAAATATGCCACCGTAAACCCGATGGCCAAGGTAAACGCCCACGTAATGAAGGCGTATTTGAACGTCGCAAAGAACACCTTCCACACCACAGCCGATCCGAACAGATAGCTGTAGTTGTCAAACTGAAAGGCGGGATAGATCGAAAACTCGGTCGCGCCCCAAAAGCTTACCACGACAATCATGATAATAGGTGCAATCAGGAAACACCCTAGAACCACGGTCAGAGGCACAGCCTGGAGCCACCCTGTGACATGCCGGCTCATCGCCATAAATCCATCCCCGGGGCGACTGCCCCTTTCATCTTTGCGCTAAATACTCTGGGGTGAATGGGCGGGCCCAAAGGCCCGTCCAGAGGGGCAACGCCCCTGTAAATCCGCCGCTTATGCCGCGATGAATTCGTTCCACTTGCGAACCATGTACTGGTTCTCGTCCATGACGGCGTTCCAGCACGCCACCGAACCCATGCGCTCTTCGAACGAACCACCGTCGCGGGTTTCGCCCGCTTGGGCCAGCACGTCGCCGAAGGGCGAGGTGATTTCGCCGGTCGCTTCTTTGCCCTCGAACCAGTAGCCCCATTCGTTTTCGGACATGTAGTTCTTGGAGGTTTCGGGAACCGCCGAGTAGTAGCCCTGACGCATCAGGAAGCCGCCGACCCAGCCGTCGAGGTACCAGTTGATGTATTCGTAGGCTGCATCCAGCTCCATGCCGCTCAGCGACTTGGACAGGCCCAGACCGCCGCCCCACGAACGGTAGCCTTCCTTCAGAGGCTGATAGACGCAGGGGATGCCGCGTGATTTTACAGCAGTGATCGCAGGCGACCACATGGACTGGATCACAACCTCGCCCGACGCCATCAGGTTGACCGACTCGTCAAAGGTTTTCCAGAACGCGCGGAACTGGCCAGCACGCTTGGCTTCGGTAAAGATCGCAAAGGTCGCGTCGATCTCTTCCTTGGTCATGTTGCCTTTGTCGCCGTACTGGATTTCGCCCATAGCTTCGCAGACCATTGCCATGTCCATGATACCAATCGACGAAATGTCGAGGATCGAAGCTTTGCCTTTGAACTCGGGGTTCAGCAGCTCGGCCCAAGTGTTGATGGGGCGGTTGATCAGGTCAGGGCGGATGCCCAGAGTGTCCGCGTTGTAAATCGTGGGGATCAGGGTCATCCAGTTGGTTTCCTGATCCGCAAAGGTGGTCGCGCCAGGCTCTTCGACAAAGCCAACGGTGTGGGGGGCAGTGCCCTGCGCGATGGTGCTTTCGGGGGTCAGTTTACCCGAACGGAAGATGCCAACGATCTTGTCGTAGTTCTTGATTTTGCTGGTATCCATCGCCTGCAGGTTGCCGGTCGGCCAAACCTTTTTACAGATCCAGTATTCGATATCCGCAATGTCAAAGCTGTCGGGCTGGGTCGCGGCGCGCTGGGTCACGCTGTCGGAATCCAGAGCGGTCATTTCCAGCGTGAAGCCAAGGTCTTCTTTCACTTTCTGGCCGACTTCGTTCAGGTTTGACACGCCGGTGCCGAACTGGCGCAGAGTGATGTCTTTGATCTCTTGCGCCCAGACCATGGGCGCGGGCAGGGTCGATGCCGCAACGGCTGCTGCGCCGCTTTTCAGGATGGATCGACGGGAATAACGCATTTTCGACATAGTACTAAATCCCTGTTGTGGATTGAGGAGTTGCTTATGCTTGGAGGCGGTGAACCCGCCCTTCGTCCCAGACGAAGCTGACCGCTTCGCCGGTTTCTTTTGGTGCAGCAAAGAAGGCTGCCTCGGGCACGAGAGCCACGATCTCTTCTCCGGCGGGGGTGATCGCTGTCAGCGACACGTGGGCGCCTTGGTATTCCACGGCAGTCACGGTGGCGGGCAAGCCGGTGTCGGCCATGCGGACCTCATCGGCGCGCAATGCAATTTTGTGCCCTTCGAAGGAGATGACGTTGTGGCCGCCCATAAAGCGGGCCACGAATTCGGTGCGGGGGGCCATCCAGACGTCGCGCGCCGGGCCCGCCTGTTCGATGACGGCGTTGTTCATCACCACGATCTCGTCCGCCAGCGCCAGCGCTTCGTCCTGACCGTGGGTCACGTGAATAAAGGTAATGCCAAGCTCGCGCTGCAGACGCTTCAATTCAGCCCGCATGCGAATGCGCAGAAAGGGGTCGAGCGCGGATAGCGGTTCATCCAGCAACAGGACGCGAGGTTTGGTCACCAGAGCGCGCGCCAGAGCCACACGCTGCTGCTGACCGCCAGAGAGTTGGTCGGGCAAGCGGTCGGCAAGGTGGGTCATGTCCACCAGTTCCAGCATCTCGTCAGCCGCCTTGTGTCGGGTCGGCTTGTCCACGCCCTTCATGTGCAAGGAAAAAGCGACGTTGTCGCGCACGCTCAGGTGCGGAAATAGGGCGTAGTTCTGGAACATCATCGCCGTGCCGCGCTGTGCAGGCGAAAGGTGCGAGATATCGTGCCCATCCAGCACAATCGAGCCGTCCGACACGCTCTCGTGTCCTGCGATCATGCGCAGGGTCGAGGACTTGCCGCAGCCCGATGGTCCCAGAAGGCACACATAAGAGCCATTCAGAAACACATGATTGATGTTGTCCACCGCGGTGGTGTCCCCGTAGCGTTTGCTCAGGTGTACCAGTTCCAGATCCTGACCCGATCGCATGTGCTGTGCCCCTATGAGTTGCGTCTTGGGTTCACGTTGGTCGGTAAATTTCCTGACCGTGAAGAAAAAATCCGCATACGGCAGTGCAGAAACTTGAGATGGCGCGAAATTAAGCAGCTGGTGCAAAGCTGTGCACAAATGATAATCCGAAATCGTATACAATATCGTGCACGGAGGAATGCAGGACCTCCTGACTTGCGATTCGGACCCGAAGTGGGGATCAGTGAGGCAATGAAATAGGGGTTCGGGCACATGGCACCCAAGGAAAAGGCAACAGATACAGCAAGCACCAAGGTCGCAGAGGCGCTGGCCGAAGCGATCCACGAGCATCGGATCGCCCCCGGAACGAAGCTGAACGAAGACGAAGTTGGCGAAGTCTACGGCGTCAGCCGGACAGTCATTCGCGCCGCATTGCAGCAGTTAGCCCATCAACGCTTGGTAGAGTTGAAGCGGAACCGTGGCGCTTTCGTTGCGCGGCCCACGGTGAAAGAGGCACGCGAAGTCTTTGAGGCCCGCGCGCTGCTCGAGCCGACCATGACCCGACACGCCGCAGAGCGGATGACCGAAGCGGACCTAGCGGTTTTGCAGTCCCACATCGATGCAGAGCACGCGGCACTCGCCGCAGGGCAAACGGGCAAGGCGCTGCAGCTCTCGGGGCAGTTCCACGTAGAGGTCGCGCGGATCGCGGATCAGGACACAATCGAAGAGATCATTGCACAGCTCGTCGCCCGCTCTTCGCTGATCATCGCGCTCTATTGGCAGAGGCGGGCGGCCTTGTGCGAAAGCAACGCGCACCACGCACTGATCAAGGCGCTGGCCAACAAGGATGGCGCACTTGCTGAAGAGTTAATGAAGAACCACCTCTTGGACCTGCTGACGTCCTTGGATCTGCGCGAACAGACATCAGCACCGCAGTCGTTGTCCGAAGCGTTAAAGGTCTGATGATGGTGGAAAGTGGAGGTTTCTGTTGCCAGGTACCTCCGAACCCCGCCTTACGCTGCTAGGCACAAGGACTTAGATTTCGGAAACTCCGACTGCTTACGCAGCCATTGCTACCGGAGCACGATTGTCGTTTGCAATTGTACTTGTTGAACCGATAACGGCGGTATCACACCGGGACAAAGCAAACCCCTTTAGACGTTCGTCGATCCTGTTTCGGCCCCATGATCCCAAACGATAGGATTTTTGGTGGAGCCGCCGGGTACCGCCCCCGGGTCCGATCCGCTTACTACGAGCGCGTTTATGTCCATAGTCGGTTGCCCGACGCGCTTAACCTACGAACTTATTGGCGGAATTCAAGAGGTCGTCTTCAGAATCCTGTATGGATTTTCTTGCCTGCGGGGGCGGGCTCGGTTTTCATAACCCCCGAGGATCGATTGCAAAAACACCGACAAAGGCGGGAAAGTCCGATGCTGACCAAAGAATATTGCATAACGATGGCACGGTATAACGCGTGGCAGAACAGGGGGCTGCGCAAAATCCTGCAAGAGATGCCACGCGCCGAACTCACCAAGGATCGCGGCGCATTCTTTGGATCTATTTTTGCGACCGTGAATCATTTGCTGTGGGCGGACACCATGTGGATGTCCCGCTTCGAAGGAAAGCCGTCGCCGGGCGGGACGACCGAAGAGAGCAAGGCATTTCAGCCCACTGCCGCCGCATGGTCCGGCGAGCGGTTCCGTATGGACGGCCACATCCTGATTTGGGCCGAAAAGGTGCGCGCGCTTGATTTGGTGTCGGACCTCAGTTGGCACTCTGGGCTTCTGGGGCGGGAGGTGTCGAAAAACATGGGCGATTGCGTGATGCACTTTTTCAACCACCAAACCCATCACCGCGGGCAGGTGCACGCTATGTTGACCCAGATCGGGATCACACCAGAGCCAACAGATCTGTTCCTGATGCCCGAGTCAGGGCCATGGCTTTGACAGCTTTGAAATATTTTGACTTTTTGTGAACCATTGAGTGATCCGGAGCGTTTTGCCCAACGTAATAGTTTGTAATTAAAACCAAGAGGCATTGCGTGGCAGAGACTTCTCCTATCATCGTCTGGTTCCGTCGGGACCTTCGTTTGTCCGACCATCCAGCACTTTGGGCCGCAATGTCGTCCGGACGCCCTGTTCTTCCAGTTTTCATTTGCGACAGGCTCGTCGAACAGTTGGGCGCCGCGCCGAAATGGCGTTTGGGCCTTGGGGCGGAGCACCTGTCTGGATCGCTCAAGGACATTGGTAGCCGTCTCATTCTGCGCAAGGGCGACCCGGCAGAGGTGCTTCGTGCGCTGATCGAAGAGACCGGCGCAGACACGGTGTATTGGTCGCGGGCCTATGATCCAGACAGTGTGGAGCGTGACAAAGCGGTGAAAGCTGCGCTCAAAGACGATGGGATTGCAGCGGAAAGCCATCTTGGCCACTTGATGTTCGAGCCTTGGACGGTCGAAACGGGAACGGGCGGCTACTACAAAGTCTTTACACCTTATTGGAAGAATGTGCGCGATCGCGACGTTCCGCAGCCTCTGGGCCGCGTATCGAGCCTTGAGGCTCCAGCGTCATGGCCGGAGTCGGACGATCTTGAGGACTGGGGCTTGGCCGATGACATGCGCCGTGGCGCGGATGTGGTCCGCCCGTTCGTCCAGTTGGGCGAGGATGCGGCGCAGGATCGTTTGGCCCACTTCATTGAAGACATCGTCGATGATTACGACACCCTTCGTGACTTGCCCTCCGAAGATGGCACCAGCTGTCTGTCTGAAAACCTAGCCCTTGGCGAAATCAGCCCGCGCCAATGCTGGCATGCGGCTGCGCGCAAGCAGCACGAGGGCAGCAAGGGCGCTGAAACCTTTATGAAGGAATTGGCGTGGCGCGAGTTTGCCTACCATCTGATCTGGCACACGCCGCAAATCGCGACCGAGAATTGGCGTGAAGAGTGGTCTGCATTCCCTTGGAACGAAAAGGAAAATGACGAGGTCAGGGCGTGGAAGCAGGGTCGGACAGGCATCCAGTTCGTAGATGCCGCCATGCGAGAACTCTATGTCACTGGTCGGATGCACAATCGGGCCCGCATGATTGTGGCCAGCTACTTGACCAAACATCTGCTGACCCATTGGAAAATCGGTCAAAAATGGTTTGAGGACTGTCTGATTGATTGGGACCCCGCGTCGAACGCGATGGGGTGGCAATGGTCGGCGGGGTCGGGGCCAGATGCAACGCCATACTTCCGAGTATTCAACCCGGTGACGCAGCTCGACAAGTTCGACAAGCAGCGCAACTACGTGTCACGCTGGATCGCCGAAGGGCGCGGTAATCCCCACGAGGATGCTCTGAAGTATTTTGACGCGGTGCCGGTCAGCTGGAACCTGTCGCCGGACGACGACTATCCGAATGCGATCGTTAGCGCCGATGCGGGGCGGAAACGGGCACTTGATGCCTATGAAAACCGCGATTTCTGAAGACACAATAAAAAGATTTGCGGCGGTCCGCTTCAAGGACCTAGCCTAGAAAGACCCACAGGGAGAAGAACCATGATCCTGACAGACACCAAAGGCCAGACCGAATTGCCCCGTTATCTGGGCTCCGTCCTGTCGATGATGGAAGGCATGCGGGCAGGGCGCTTGGACATCCGACTTGAGGATGGGCGCGTGTTCCGGTGCGAGGGCAAATTGCCCGGTCCGGTCGCAGAGATTGTGATCCATCATCCGGACGTGTTCAGCCGCCTGATCCGCGAGGGCGATCTGGGTTTTTGCGATTCCTATCTGGATGGCTGGTGGAGCAGTCCGGACCTTCAAGCCTTTATGGATCTGGTGCATGACCAGCAAGAGTCGGTCTATGACGGCTTTCCGGGGCAATCGCTTGTTCGCGCGATGGAAAAATTCCGTTTCTGGCTGCAGTCAAATACCAAGCGCCAAGCGCGCAAAAACATTTCATATCATTATGATCTTGGGAATGACTTCTATAGCCTGTGGCTGGACGATACGATGACTTACTCGTCGGCGATCTTTAAGTCTGGCCAAGAGGATTTGGAGACTGCGCAGATCGAAAAGTACAAGTCGATGGTCGACCGGATGGGCGTAAAGCCCGGGGATCACGTGCTCGAGATTGGCTGCGGTTGGGGCGGGTTCGCCGAATATGCCGCCAAGGTGCGTGGGCTCAAGGTTACAGGCCTAACGATCAGCAAAGAGCAGCTTGCCTATGCGCAAAAGCGCATCGCAGACGCAGGTTTGTCGGATCAGGTAACGCTCAAATTGCAGGACTATCGTGATGAGACAGGCGTCTATGACGGTATCGCAAGCATCGAGATGTTCGAAGCTGTTGGAGAGAAATACTGGCCCACATATTTCAAGACCGTGCACAACTGCCTAAAGCCAGGTGCCTCGGCCACGCTTCAGATCATTTTGATCGAGGACAAGCGCTGGGACACCTACCGTAAGGGCGTGGATTTCATCCAGAAATACATCTTTCCGGGCGGGATGCTGCCGTCTCCTCGTGTCCTTCGTAATCAGGTTGAGCAAGCTGGGCTCACAGTCCGTGATACCTTTGAGTTTGGCCAAAGCTACAGCCAGACCCTGCGCCGCTGGCACGAGACCTTTAACGAACGTTGGGATCAGGTTGCCAGCCACGGCTTCGATGAACGTTTCCGCCGCATGTGGAATTTCTACCTGACAGCTTGCGCTGGCTCGTTCAAAGGCGGTATTTGCGATGTAACGCAAATGACAATCGAAAGACCTGCTTAAAAATGCCTACCGCGTCCCGCCTGATTGCAGCACTTCTGATGGCAGGGACGGGTATCATTCTGGCGCTTGAGTTGCGCGAGCTGCGGGACAGCTTGCGCTTCTATCCATTCTTTATCGAGTTTAACGCTTTGCTCGGGGCAGTCATCGGTTGGAAACTGGTCGGCGCGCGCGTTGGACATGGATGGGCACGGGCCGCAGCCACAGGGATTAGCGGCGGCTTCGTGACCCTGATCCTTGTCGTATTCGGATTGGCATTTCGGGAAATGCTAAATCGATCGTTTCGAAAATTCTACGATCATGCTTTAGAGGCCATTCTAGCCGCAGTGAAAATTGGAATAACCGACTTGTTGGCGATTTCTGCGACTGCGATGATCTTGCCCGTGATTATGGGGGCAGTGTTGTCCGGTTTGGGGGCCGAAGCCGCAGAGCGCCGCTGGAGATAAAAAATGAACGACTTTTTCGTTTATGGCACGCTGCGCCATAAACCCCTTCTCGATCTGGTAGCAGGCGCCCCGGTCGAGGCCACCCCCGCACGTATTTCGGGCTTTGCCGTATATTGGGCGGCGGGCGAAAGCTTCCCCATGATTACTGCCGAAGAGGGTGGCCAAGCCGAGGGCCTGTTGCTGCGCAATCTCACAGGCATTCAGCGCGATCGACTGGACTATTACGAACTGGCTTTCGGGTATCAGCGCGCAGATGTCTGCGTTGACGCCGGAACGGGCCATGAGATGGCGTCATGTTACATCGCCGCGCGGCAGCTCTATTCCCAAGGTGAACCGTTTGATTTGGACGCATGGGGCGGAAAATGGGCCCCGACGTCCATGCGTGCAGCCGAAGAGGTCATGATGTCTTTTGGCAACGAGGACCCGCGCGATGTTGGGGCACGCTTTGGAACCATCAGGATGCGCGCCGCAAGCTATGCCAATGCGCAGGCTGATCCCAGCGCGCTGACCCCGTCTGGCCTGACAGCGCAGAATGTGATCAGCCATCGCCGCATGATCCCCTATGCGAACTATTTTGCGGTGGATGAGCATGACCTGTCGTTTCAACGCCATGATGGGTCCCCCAGCGAAGTGGTGAACCGTGCGACGTTTATGGCGGCAGATGCGGTAATTGTGCTGCCCTATGATCCGGTGCGGGACCGCGTTTTGCTGGTCGAACAATTCCGTGCAGGACCTTATTTTCGTGGTGATCCGCATTGTTGGGCGCTGGAACCTGTCGCAGGCCGTATCGATCCGGGCGAAACTGCGATCGAAGCTGCCGAGCGCGAAACCCGCGAGGAAGCACGGCTGGAGATGTCGCGCCTGATTCCGGTGAATCGCGGATATCCATCGCCCGGATGTTCCAGCGAGTATTACCACCTGTTTGTTGGCCTTGCGGACCTGCCCGATGACATCGTTGGCGTCGGCGGCGAAGAAACCGAGGCAGAGGATATCCGGACCCATCTTTTCAGCTACACAGAGCTGATGGAGATGGTCGACAACGACCGGATTAGCACCCAGCCGACCTGCCTTTTGGCGCTTTGGTTATCACGGGCACGCGACGGATTGCGCCAGACGGGTTGAGTTCGCCCACAGACACCCATATTCATGTCGCTGTAACACGAGAAAGGGCGCATGATGCGAATTGCACAGGATCTGGCCGGAGCCATCGGGAACACCCCTCTGATCAAGCTGAAGAAGGCCAGCGAAGAGACCGGGTGCACGATTCTGGGCAAATGTGAGTTCATGAACCCCGGTCAGTCGGTCAAGGACCGCGCGGCGCTTTACATCATCAAGGATGCGCTGGAAAAAGGCCTGCTGGAGCCCGGTGGCACCATTGTCGAGGGCACAGCCGGTAACACCGGTATTGGTCTGGCGCTGGTTGGCGCGTCTATGGGCTTCCGCACCGTGATCGTCATCCCGGAGACCCAGTCTCAGGAAAAGAAGGACATGATCCGCTTGGCGGGCGCAGAACTGGTGCAGGTGCCCGCAGCGCCTTATCGCAACCCGAACAACTACGTACGCTACTCGGGCCGTCTGGCCGAGGAACTGGCGAAGTCCGAAAAGCACGGTGCGATCTGGGCCAACCAGTTCGACAACGTCGCGAACAAGCGCGCCCACGTGGAAACCACCGGTCCCGAAATCTGGGAACAGACCGGCGGCAAAGTGGACGGTTTCGTCTGCGCTGTCGGCTCTGGTGGAACTCTGGCGGGCGTGGCAGAGGCTCTGCAGCCCAAAGGTGTCAAAATCGGTCTGGCTGATCCCATGGGCGCGGCGCTCTATAGCTTCTACACCAGCGGCGAGTTGAGGTCCGAAGGTGGCTCGATCACCGAAGGCATCGGCCAGGGGCGCATTACCGCGAACCTCGAAGGGTTCACCCCCGACATGGCCTACCAGATCCCCGACGAAGAGGCGCTGCCGATCGTCTTTGATACCCTGTCCGAAGAGGGCCTGTGCCTTGGCGGCAGCTCCGGCATTAACATCGCCGGCGCGATCCGCATGGCCAAGGAGATGGGACCGGGCCACACCATCGTGACCATCCTGTGTGACTATGGCACCCGCTACCAGTCGAAGCTGTTCAATCCCAGCTTCCTCAAGGAAAAGGGTCTGCCTGTCCCAGATTGGATGACCGTCGGCCCCAAGAGCATCCCGGGTGTCTTTGTTGACAACTAAGGCCTTTACGATGTTGCGGCGGCTCCTCTGGGCCGCCGTTTTCTTGACACTGGTTCCCTTTGCGGCACTCGCGCAGGCCGACAGGGTAGACTACAGCGCATGGAACGATCTGACCCAAGAGGTCGAGGCCGAGATCGAGGCCGAGCCGCACGATGTGGACGCGCTTGAAACCTTGCGCGGCCGGATCTCTGATTTCCGAAATCAGTTCCAAACCGCCCAAGACGCAAATAGCGAGCGCATTGATACACTCAAGGCGCAGATTAGCGCCTTGGGCGAACCTCCAGCCGAGGGCGAGACCGAGCCCCAAGCCATCGCAGAGCGTCGCGAGGACTTGAATGACCAGCTGCAAGAGGCTGAAGTTCCACGCGTAAAAGCGGATGAGGCTTACCGCCAGGCGGATGGCTTGATCGCTGAAATCGACCGCATCATTCGCCGCGAACAAGCAGAGCGGCTGTTCTCCTTGGGGCCCACGCCGCTTAATCCCGTGATGTGGAACGAGACCAGCAAAGCGCTGATCCGCTATGGCAGCGCGCTGGTCCAAGAGGTGCGCGATGTCTTTGCGGACAGCAACCGCCTGAATGACGCGCGCGAAGATGTTCTTCCTGCGATCTTGTTCATTATCGTCGGAGTTCTGTTTCTGACCCGTGCGCCCGACTGGATCGAGGCGCTGGTCACAACGATTTGGCATCGGATCAGACGTGGGCCAGGTGTGTGGAGCCTACTCATCTCGCTCGGCAAAGTGATTGTGCCGGTGCTTGGGGTGGCCATGATCGTCTCTGGCTTGCAGGTGCTGCAGCTGACAGGCGAGCGGGGGGCCGCACTGCTGTCGGACATGCTACTTTATGTGGGCGTGATCATGTTTGCGGGCTGGCTGTCTGGGCTGCTGTTCCCTGACGGGGATTTCCGTGCCATCACTTCGATCCCTCAGGAAAAGCGCAAAAAAGTGCGGCGCAGTGGCACCCTGCTTGGGGTATGCCTCGCGGCGGATTTGTTGGTGAACGACGTCTCCAACCGAGAGGAATTCTCGGTCGGGGTGACGGCCGTTCTGATTTTCCCGATCCTGCTGGTGACGGCTTTTACGCTGCTGCATCTGGTGAATACCCTACGCCACAGCATGAAAGGCGAGTCCGAGGAGAGCGATGGGACGGCATCAAACGTCGCGCAGATATCTCTTCGGATCATGGGTTTAGCGGCCATTCTTGCACCGATCATCGCAGCAGTGGGCTACCGGAACGCGGCCGAAGGTCTGCTGTATCCGATGGTCGGCTCGCTTGCGCTGTATGGCATCTACGTGGTTCTGCAGCAGTTCATACGTGATCTGTATGCGATGCTCTCGACGCAGCCCGAAAGCGCCGATGACGCGCTGCTACCGGTGCTCTTGGGATACCTGCTGGCGCTTGGTCTGCTACCGGTTCTGGCGCTGATTTGGGGCGCGCGGATCTCGGATCTGACCGAGCTCTGGGCACGTTTTCGAGCAGGCTATACGGTCGGCGATACCAATATCTCGCCCACGGATTTCATCAGCTTTGCCGTGGTTTTTGTCATCGGCTACGGCCTGACACGCCTGCTGCAACGGGCACTGAAAACCTCGATCCTGCCGAAAACCCGTCTCGACCTAGGGGGTCGAAACGCAATGGTGTCCGGCATGGGCTATGTCGGGGTGTTTATTGCGGCAATGGCGGCGGTTGGCGCAGCTGGGATTGACCTGTCGAACCTTGCGATCGTCGCGGGTGCGCTGTCAGTTGGTATCGGTTTTGGTCTGCAAAATATCGTTTCGAACTTTGTGTCGGGCATCATCCTGCTGATCGAACGCCCGATTTCCGAGGGGGATTGGATCGAGGTCGGCGGCGAGATGGGCTATGTCCGCTCTATCTCTGTTCGCTCAACGCGGATCGAGACCTTTGACCGTACGGATGTGATCGTCCCGAACTCGGATCTAGTCAGCGGCAAGGTCACGAACTGGACGCGTGGCAATACGATTGGTCGTGTGATTGTTCCGGTCGGCGTGGCCTATGGCAGTGACACACACAAAGTCGAAGAAATCTTGATGGATATTGCCAAAGAACATCCAATGGTTCTGCTACAACCACCGCCTTTCATCTATTTCAAGGGGTTCGGGGATAGCTCGATGGACTTTGAGATCCGTGCGATCATTCGCGATGTGAACTGGGTGCTCAACGTGAGTTCAGACTTCAACCACGCCATTGCCAAGCGCTTTGCAGAAGAGCAGATCGAAATTCCGTTCCCGCAGCGCGACTTGTGGATGCGTGGAGCCCCCAGCGCGCAGCCTGTTCCGACCGATGACACACCAACACACCAACCGGCAGCGGGCCTGCCGGACGTTTCTGACAATGGAGCTGATGAATGACCGATCCTCTGTTCCGCGACGACTCGTATTTGCGCTCGGCTGATGGCAATGTAACCCGCCTGACGGACGAAGGCGGAATTGTGCTGGACCAAACCGTGTTTTACCCCACAGGCGGCGGCCAACCCGGAGACAGCGGAACACTTGTGTGGGACGGGGGCAGGATCGAGATCGCGACCACCATCAAGGGCGAGGGGGATGAGATCATCCTTGTCCCCGGAGAGCCTGCGCCTTTGCCCTCCGTTGGCTCTGTGGTTCGTCAGGAATTGGATTGGGAACGGCGGCACCATCACATGCGAGTGCACACAGCGCTGCACCTGTTGTCTGTTGTGGTGCCGTTGCCCGTCACGGGGGGCTCTATCTCCGAAGAAAAGGGGCGTCTCGACTTTGACATGGAAGAGGCGCCCGAGGACAAGCAAGCGATTCAGGATGCCTTGAACGCCTTGGTTGATCGGGATCTCATGGTGACCACCCAATGGATCAGCGACGAAGATCTGGACGCGAATCCCGGTTTGATTAAGACCATGTCGGTCAAACCACCGCGCGGGACCGGGCGCGTGCGCCTGGTCAGGATTGGCGACACGACCGAACAAGTTGATCTACAGCCCTGCGGCGGCACCCACGTGCGCTCGACCTCAGAGATCGGATCTGTCCGGATTGGCAAGGTCGAGAAAAAAGGTCGCCAGAACCGGCGGATAAACCTGCATATTGACTGAAATTCGGTGTTGCAGCCGCTGAATGTGTGGATATAAGGGTCCGCACTGGACAGTTGGCCGAGTGGTCGAAGGCGCACGCCTGGAAAGTGTGTAGGCGGGGAACCGTCTCGAGGGTTCGAATCCCTCACTGTCCGCCATACCTCCCTACCTCTGAGCTCTGCTGTGTTGGTTGCATGCTCTTCTGCGCTGTCAGTGTAGAACTTCACTTGAAAAATGACGTCCTCACCCCGCCAGAATGCTGTGCACTCTGATGGTATTATTTGTTATTTAATTCGAATTTCGAACAGTTTTGCAAATACGTCCAATCAAGCCCTTTCATTTTTATTTGTATCAAATTAATACTAATAATTGATTTGATCGTTGAATCGGTTCAATTGTTTATTTTGATTGACGCAACCTGAATTTCCCAGGCTTTTATCAAAAATCATGCCCTAGGGCTGAAATCGTGCAGACTAGCGTTAGATGCGTGGCTGCTCAGGGTTACGCTTCGATTTGATGCCAGAGTGCCATTTTATTGTTTTTAATAAAGAAATTAAAACATCTGAAACAGGATTGATATGCTGATTACCGGAACCAGCGAGCGTGACACTCTCAGGGCAGAGGAAGAGGGCGTCGTTGTAGATGCGCTTGGCGGGAATGATTTCATCTTTAATAACGTGGCAGGCACAACGCTGATCGGCGGCGCGGGAAACGATCACTATCGTTTGTATAATGGCGATACGACAATCATCGAAGAGCTCAACGGCGGCTATGATGTCATCTGGGCCTATGATCATGTGGTGATGCCCGACAATGTCGAGGCTTTGGAATTCAAACGGACGTCGAATTGGTACACGATCCAAGGGAACGCGCTCGACAATAGCATCATCGCAGGGGCAGGCGACCAAGCCATCGCTGGTGGTGCTGGCGATGATACCATGACGGGCGGCGAAGGGCGCGATCAGTTCTCGTTCTCTTTGGAAGACGGGCACGACATCATCACGGATTTTGCAGTAGGTGAGGATATTCTCACTTTCTGGGATATGGGGGTAGATCAGTTCTCGGACTTGATAGCGTTGGCCTCAGACACGACGGACGGGCTTTTGTTTACCTTTTCTGCCGAGCAATCGGTTCTGCTAGAAGGGGTCACTTCGGATAGCTTCTCTGAAGCGGACGTTCTGGTTGAAACGCTGGATCCCGCGCGTTTCGAGAATGCTGAGATCGTGTTCGAGGATAACTTTGATAGCGAGGCATCGTTGACCAGTGGCCTCTGGACGACGACACCTGCGAACGGTCATCCAGTGACCAATGCGATCGCACGTGGGAACCGGTTCCAGCAGTATGTCGATGCTGACTCGACCACAAGCGACGGCACTCCGATCAACGTGAACCCGTTCAGCGTCGAGGATGGTGTTCTGTCGATCACTGCGACACGGACGCCCGAAGCCCTGCAGGATCAGATCGAGGAGGAATGGCTCTCAGGAAGCCTGGAGACCCACGGAACCTTTGAACAAACCTACGGATATTTCGAGGTCCGCGCCAAAACGCCTGCGGGGCAAGGGCTTTGGCCGGCCTTCTGGTTTGTGCCGTCTGACTACACTTGGCCCCCGGAGTCTGACGTTCTTGAGGCGCTTGGGAGCTTGCCCAATGTGTATCGTGCAGCGACCCACGGGGAACTCTGGGGGGATAAGGTCACGATGGCGGATTCGTGGCTTGTCCCAGATACCAGCGAGTCGTTTCACACCTATGGGGTTCTCTGGACACCGGAAAAGCTGGTCTACACCTTTGATGGAAAGGTCATGCTCGAAACACCTACGCCAGCGAGCATGCACAAACCTCATTCGTTGCACCTAAACCTAGCTTTGGGCGGATGGGACGGCGACCCCGACGAAACGACACCAGATGGGGCCTCGTTCGACGTTGATTACGTAAGAGTTTGGGACATTCCTGAACTGGCAGAACAAGCGGCCAATACCGACATGAGCGCTTACGGCGATCTGGAGAATGGCATCCTTTATACCAGCGAATTTGGTGAGACTGATTTGTATGGCGATGACGTCGTGCGCGCTTCTCAAGGAGAGCCCGACCTGACGCTGACTGTGGACGGCCAGAGCACTCTGGTCGGCACCGCAGACGCAAATGTCTTGACCGGCAACCATCAAGGTACGGTATTTAACGGACTGGCAGGACATGACAAAATCGTCGCTTTTGGTGGTGCGGATTACCTAATTGGCGAATCTGGAGACGACACCCTTGATGGGGGCCAAGGGGCGGACACGCTGGTTGGCGGCGCAGGGGACGATACCTACATTCTGCGCGCGGGTGACGGTGGAGATGCCCCATCAGCCGAGCTGATCATTGAGACCGCGGGCGAAGGCATCGACCAGATCGTTTTTGCAGATCTAAGGCCAGATGATGTCCGCAGCTACATCGATTGGGCGCGTTGGCATATCGTGGTTGATGGTGCGGATGGTCCCGAGTACTTTTCGGTCAAGGTCACACCCGGACTCGGGGGGCACGATGTCGGCTCGTATATCGAGCAAGTGGTCTTTGCAGATGGGACTGTTTGGGACATGACTGGCGCGCTCTATCTGCGCGGCGACGACGAGGCGAATGTCAGCTCCGGTTCGGTTCATGACGACACCATCCTTGGCGAAGGCGGAGATGATACGCTGGTCGGTATGAATGGCGACGATACGATCGACGGCGGGGATGGCGTAGATATGCTCTACGGCTGGAAGGGCGCAGACGTACTGACAGACAGCGGCTTCGAAGATGGCGACCGGATGTACGGTGAGGGCGGCAATGACACGCTGACTGGCGGTGTTGGCTACGACTCACTGTACGGCGGGGCTGGTAAAGACACTCTCAGGGCCAGTCGGGACGCCGATTTTCTGGATGGTGGCGCGGGCGATGATACCTTGCTCGGGAATGGCGCTCGGGACACGATGAATGGCGGTGCCGGAGACGACATGATCAAGGGCAACGGCAACCGCGACTGGATTGACGGCGGCGAGGGCGACGACAAGCTGGTCGGCGGCGGCGGCAACGATATCATGTCGGGGGGCGCAGGTAACGACGTTGTCAGTGGCGGTACGCGTCATGACCTACTGTATGGCGATGATGGTAACGACAAACTCGTCGGTCAAAAAGGCGATGACACCCTGTATGGCGGCGAAGGCCGTGATGTTCTGACCGGAGGTGAAGGTGCGGATTTGTACATTCTGGATGTGACGCAGACGGATGATTTGGATTTCATTCAGGGCTTCGATCAGTCCGAAGGAGATCGCTTCAATATTATCGGGCTGACCGCTGGCGACATCCTAAGCTTTGACGTCTTCGAGCATCAGAACGGCAATATCTTCCTTGAAGTCGATATCAATGGCGAAACAACACGGCTGGCCAAGATCACAGACTTCGTCGCCAGTGATCTGACGGTTGAAATGCTTGCGGATCAAACCGAGGCCTATCTTTTTTGATGTGATTAATGAAACTCTGCCCGGTGCACTACTGGGCAGAGTCGTCTGTTTACGCCGTAGTCACGTCTGCGAGGGCGGCAAAACGGCGCCACGGAGTTTGGCGGCCGATTAAACGCTCCAGCTTCTCGACATCACGGGCATAGTAGTCGGTTAGATAGCGCTCTGTGTCCGCGGTCATAGGCGCCACCACATCGCGGATCGACTGGCGGTTTGACGCGCGGAGTTGTTTGATCGGAGGTACGCCTTTGGCCGTTTCAACAATTCTTCCCATGCCGTTTTTTCGCGCGAAATTTCCGAACTTCCACAGGGTCTCTCCAACAGTGGCATTCTTGTAGCGCACGCTCTCGTTCGCGCGCAGATCCAAGAAGTCGTCCAAGGGCCTCAGGCCCAACGCATCCGTGACCTGCCGCGCCATGGCAGCGCGGTCGATATGGATGTCTTCTTGAAACAGCACGTGGATCTGGTCTGCGGGAAAGACATCGTACCATCGCTTAAGGTGATGCGCGTAACGACCCTGATCGCGGTAAAGCGGATTGTTGTCGAGTGCGGTTTCAAAGACGGTATTCTTGCCAGAGACATGCCCTTTGCGAACCTCATGCAAATGGTTGGAAAAGCACCGCGCGACAGGATCCCGCAAGGTGACAAAGACAGTTATTTTGGGGTTGTAGGCATACGCCCGTGCGGGCGCATCTGGGTGGATGAAATATGAAGGCGAGATTTCACCGCGCGCGATGCTGGGGCTGTCACACGCAAAATGACGATCGTACCACTCGTAGCCGCGGTCGAAATAATAGCTAAAGAAATCGACCTCCTTGTCTTCGCTCACCTGCACATCGGGGCTCTGTTGCAGCACCCCATATAGCCAGGTCGACGCGCATTTCTGCGCCCCGATCCCCACGAAGGTTGCCCGTGTATCGTTCATCCGTGTCTCCAAAAAATCTTTGCTTTTAAATGTCGTGTGGTGGTCGTCATCACTAACTGAGCCCAATCATTTGGCGCAGCGCTTCCTGACCGATCCCCTCGACGAGCAGGCTGTCCTCGTCCGAAAAAATAATCTGAGTCCCCTCGGGGACGTCGCGGAACCGCCAGTCCGCTCGGGTCGCGTTGAGCGCGTCCGAAAACAACAGGCTGTGGTTCGGCCCAAAGCCACGCAGCTGATCTTGCGCGCTGGGCAGATCAATTCTGACCCTCACATTCGCTAGGTCTTGAGGAAGGACAAATAAGTCATTTCCCACGCTGCCTTCTAGTGTGACGTTCTTTACCGTCGTCTCGAGCCTGCTTCCTTCTGGTCGCGCGGTGAGCGTGATGCCTTGGGCCTGTGCGATCGCGCGTTCAATGTTCGCAGGGACCACCATGTCGATGCGCGAGATGATTTCGTCAACGCCGCCGTCTACGGGTTCGTCGATCACGGTTTCAGGGTGCGTGACAAAATAGCGGTCGGAGCCAGCCGTCCCAACCATCCTAACCGGTGCGCCATCGTCTGTGTACCACGCCTCTGGGCCATCGCTGTTTAATACGCCATCGTCGTCGGTATCGCTGAGCGCAGCGCTGGGTTTCAGGGCATTCACCCGCCAATGGTCCAAAGGCACCGGCCATTTGACGTCAAACTGATGAGGAGAGAACGCTTCTACGGTCGTCTCTTTGAAAATAACGGTATGCGGATCACCAGGGTCCGCACCTGTCGGCAGCCAAACGTCGGGACCTACCTGAGTCAGACGCTTCATCGCACTCGCTGAGGAGGCAAAGGGATATCCCTCTAGCGTCACAATATCATCGGGCCCAAAACCCGAAATCACCTTGTTAAAGCGACTTCGGGTCAGTCCAATCTGGTCGCGCCCACCAGTTAGGTGAACCACATCAAAGCCATCACCTGGCGCGATATAATCGTCACCCAGCGTGTCGAACACCTCGGTGCTACGATGATCGAAAGCAGAGGCCCCGTCCGCCAAAGAGATTTTGGTTTCAGGACTCAAGGCGCGCACCACGACGCTTTGCACGACGAAAGCGTTTTGAGGATCGAGAACACGGTCAATCGCGTTCGGGCGCGGGGACCAGAAGCCCCCGCGCGCCGTAAACTGGTCATTCGCGATCAAAAACATGGGATCGTGCACGTCATCGGGCGTTGGTGTCCGGTAAACTTCCCTTAGGCTGTCGCGGTCCTTGCCGAAGTAAAAGACGATGCTCTCTGGCGACCACATGACCGCATACGTATGAAAGTCATCGTAGATATTCGCTTTGAACTCGCCTTGCGCGTCAACCAGCCGCCAGAAATTATAGACAGTCGTGTTGCCGCGCTCTTTTGACTTAGGGACGGCGTTTTTCAGCTGCTCGGCAAAGGGGTTCGTGATGTTGACCTCGTGGGTCTCTTCCATGTTCCGATCCCGTGCATCAAAGAACACGGCGGTGTTGAAAGTGTTGTCTTTGGGCGTCGGCTGATCGAGACCCGCGCCATACGCTTCGACGACATCGATCTCTGGCGGCCAGCCAAGTCCGGCGTGGGTTAACCAAAAAGCTGGCCATCGGCCTTTGCCCCGTGGAAACCGCGCGACAATCTCGAAATACCCATATGTCTGCGCCCACGTTTGCGACGTTGTGATCTCGGCGCTCGCATAGCGCACGCGCTGCGCTTGTTTTCCTTGGCCGGTGCGGTGCATGTAATCGTGCACAGCCTCTTGGGTCACGGCAGGTAAACGCGCAGACCGAAGGTGGAGTCCGTCCTTCGTTGGCGCGTGAAGAACAGGCAGCGCGTCATCGGCATCTCCCTCAAGAACGCCATGATCCAGAAATACCGCTTCGGCTGCGTTGGTCATGAGCCGTCCATTTCGGGGTAGGGTGCTCCACAGTCCTTTCACGCCGTCAAATCGGTTCAGCCCCTGTTCAAACCGTTCTTCCAAAATAAGAATCGTGTTCGATAGGTCTGGCCCCGAATGACCTGGCGCACCCGTTACCCCTATCGAAATGATTGTCGCCCAAAGGCGGAGATGTTTCGGGAAATGTACGGCGAAATGCATTGTCTGACGTCCAAATCGATACATTGAAAATTGCAAATACAACTCTGCCGCGATATTGATAAATGCGGACTATTGTCATTTCACTAGCATTATAGCAAAGGCTCTGTCATTAAGAAGCTATTAATTGGCAAATATACGGCATCGTGGATTGCATCATGCAGGCGGATACTTCGGCGGGCGCTGCGCCCCGTTCTCCATTTCGAGAGATATTTAAGAAAGCTGCGTCTTTGCTTGGGGCGCGGGTATTTGGCAATATACTGACATTAGGATATACCGTTCTGATAGCAAGATTGGTGCCCGCAGCGGAATTTGGTGTCGTCATGGCCGGGTTCTCTTGGGCGATGCTCTTGTCTATTGTTCTGTCTCTGAATGTTGAATCCGGATCTATTCGTTTCCTTGTTGGATACATTGATGCTGGAAATCGAAGCCTTGCGACTGGCTTTGTTCAATATAATCGTCTGCTGATTGGTGCATTCAGTGGTCTGTCACTTGTTGCTTTCGCACTGCTGTGTTGGGCAGATGTTCTCGATGCGTCTCAAGAGGTCGTGCAAATATTTGGGGTCGCGTTGATCGCCGCGCCAATCGTTGCTCTGACCCGCGTGTACGGTCGTCACGCAACAGCTTTGGGCCAAGTCTTGCGGGGCGGATTGCCGATCATGCTTGCACGGCCGGCAACAATTTTCTGTCTTGTAGGGATCGTTTGGCTGAGTGGTGCGCAACCAACTGCTCTGCAATTGATCTGCCTTATCTTGGCTGCTTTTGTTGTGACAGCGGGCATGCAGGCCTACCTACTTCGTCAAACCTTCCGGTTCGCCCAAGGTGCCGCTCCAAATTATGCTGACCAACGCAAGTGGCTCGAGACCGGCTTGGCGATGGCGCCCTTGCTTTTGCTGCGTGACAACCTGAAACACGTGATCGTCGCGAGTGCGGGGCTTGTTTTGAACGCTACGGAAGTTGGTCAGGTTGCCCTCGCGCTGTCGATCATGAGCCTGCTGTACTTTGCGATCAAGGCGGTCGATATCTCTTTGAGCCCGCAATTATCCAGAGCCCTGCAGGCCAAGAATACCCAGCGTGTTACCGAATTGGTTGGCGCCTCTGCCAAGCTCAAGCTCGGCGTTTTGATGTCTGGTGCCATAGGGGTGATCGTTCTCGGCGATTGGGTCTTGGGACTGTTTGGAGAAGAATACCTTGCGGCTCACATGGCATTGTTGGCCGCAGCGATCATCCCGCTAGCGGATGGCCTGTTTGGGCCAGCGCAAATTGTTCTGAATGTAAGCGGGCATCAGCGATACGTCTTCGTGGTCGCGGGTTTTGGCGCAATACTGTTGTTCTTGGCGACACTCTTGGGGGGCTGGGGCGGTGGCGCCATCGGTGCAATCATTGGTGCAAGTCTAGCCTACACAATTCAACAATACCTTTTGTGTTTAATGTCAAATCGATCCGCAGGGATCGACACTTCTGCTTTAAGTGTTTTGCGTTAATAATCGATCAATCGACTCCTTGCGTTTATTTAATCTTCTGAATGTGGATTTTGGTCGATCTTCGGGGCTGTATTAACCAATTTGCAATTCCAACTGCATTTATTCAATTGCCTACAAATATCATTTAGGTACATTGATTGGGAATCGGATGGTTAAATGCCTCTGAAGTCAATTTCGTAATAATTAATTACACAATTCGTTTGTGTCCCTATTTCGTGGAGAGAGTGCCGTGCGCTTTGATATGACGGAGCGAGATCGTTTCATGCCCGAAGTTGATCTAGGCGACGTGCTTCGGAATATGCAGCAAAAGCTGTTCCGTAGATGGCACCTGATTGCGGTATTCGTTTTCGTTGCGGCTGCTTTGGCTGTGATCTACGTGGCGCGTGCAACGCCGCAGTACACGGCGAATGCGTCGATCCTGATTGACCCACGAACCGGGCTGAACCCTGGTCAAAACGAAGGTTTGGCGCCGGGGCTTCTGACCTCTGACGGACTGACCGTGGATTCCGAGCTTCGCATCCTGGGTTCTCGCGAGGTCACTGCCCGTGTTGTCAGTGCGCTCGGCCTGGAAGAGGTGGAAGCAGACAGCGAGGAAAGCTCTGGTTTTGGTTTGATGGATCTGGTCAGAGGTCTGATGGCGGGCCTGCGCGGTTCCGAAGCAGACGCGGATCCAGAGGGATTGTCTGATGAGCTGGTCCGCCAGCGCAAACTCGAAGTGCTGAGGACCGAGTTTGTCCGCGGCCTTGAGATCCGCCGATCAGGCGACAGCTATATCATCGACATTTCCTATACCTCACCCGATCTGGAATTTGCGCCTTTGGCGGTGAATACGCTGATCACCGAATACCTTGAGTTATCGCGCGAGCAGAACATCGCAGGGGTTGAGCGGAACCAGCAGTGGCTGGCTGGCCGTATCGAAGAACTTGGCAAAGACGTGGAGGAGGCGGAAAACGCAGTCTCTGTCTTCCGCCAAGAGAACAATTTGCTGAGCCCCGAAGGATCGCTTCTGCCGATCGAGGTTGCGCTAAATGCTGCGATTGACGAGCAGGTCCGCCTGAGCACGCAGGCGCTGGCGCTTGACGTCCAGATCGAGCAACTTGGCGAACAGATCGCTGCAGGGCAGTTGGACGCTGTCCAGGTCCAGCCCGAAGACCGCACCAAAGCGCTCGAGGAATTCGAAGCGATCTATGTGGAACTGCTGCAGCAAGAGCGGATCGTTCTGCTGAACCGCGACGAAGAGTCTGCGGCAGCGATCAACTTGCGCAACCGGATTGAGCAGCAAGAAACGCTGATCCTAGAAGAATACGGCCAAGTGAAAGAACGGCTCGAAGCGAGAAGTGCGTCCTTGCACCGCCAGATCGCTGCGACCGAAACCCTGATCGAAGGGCTTAGCGCTGATTACGGGGATGACTCGCAGAAGACCGTGGAATTGCGAGGCCTAGAGCGCGAAGCCAACGCCAAGCGCGAACTCTACGAGCGTCTGCTCGAGCAATACAACAGCGCCTCGCAGTTGGTTAGCTTTGACGCGACTTCGGCACGGGTGATTGCGTGGGCCGTGCCGCCGGACAGCAAGTCGGCCCCCCGGTCCAAGCAGATCGTCGCAATCGCAATCTTCAGTGGCTTGGTTCTGGCTGTCGGTTTGATCGTTGTGCTCGAGGCTTGGGACAACAGCTACCGCAACAAACAAGACATCTCTCAGGAGTTGGGGCTCGACTTTCTTGGCATTTCGCCGCGCTTCGGCTCTGATCGTAGCTTCCGCCGGAATGCGCTGTCGACCAAGTGGAAAGCATTGCGGTCTCGTGGCGGCGCGCTGTCGCAGATGGACCGCAGTGCCATGTGGTTTGACTTTGCTGCATCCCATCCAACGTCGATTTTCGCGCAAACCATGCGGGCGATCCACTTCAACCTGACGATGCTGCGGCGCAAAGCTTCTCAGACGCGGCAAGGGATGGTTGTTGGTGTCACTTCGTCTGTCAAAAACGAGGGCAAGACCAGCACTGCGCTGAACCTTGCGACCTATCTGGCAAGCCAAGGCGAGCGCACTGTTTTTGTGGATCTCGACGTCATGTCGTCCGAGGCAACGCATCTGCTGAACCCTGCCGTGCCGGAAACGAACAGCCTGTCCATGTTGTTACAAAACGCAGAGCAGACGGCTGCGCGGCTCGAGCCGGTGCCTGACACCCCGAGCCTGACCCTGATTGGCAATTTTGACCAGATTTCCAGCCTTGGTCCGCAGCATAGCGATGCTTTGGCCGAAGCACTGGCGCACCTGCAGACCAAGTACGACTACGTGGTCGCGGACTTGCCTCCGTTCCACGGGGTTGCAGAGACGACATTCCTGTCTGGTCTGTGCTCGAGCCTCGTCTTCGTCGTCAAATGGGGGGGCACACAGCGGCCAGAAGTGAAGTCCGCCCTC
Source organism: Donghicola eburneus (assembly GCF_900115865.1). Classification (GTDB taxonomy): domain Bacteria; phylum Pseudomonadota; class Alphaproteobacteria; order Rhodobacterales; family Rhodobacteraceae; genus Donghicola; species Donghicola eburneus. The sequence continues at coordinate 526,415 of NZ_FOXY01000001.1, forward strand.
CGCAAGGCAGGCGATGCCAAGTCCAAGATAATGGGCATCGTGTTCACCCAAGTGCGCCTCAAGGCCTACGACGCCACCAGCCGCCACGAAAGCTACTACCTCTGAACCGTTCATGGGGCCCAGAGACCCGACACGCCAATTTTGAACCGATTGAGACGATGATGAAACTTCATTCCATTCAATACCTGCGCGCATTGGCGGCGCTGGCGGTTGTGGGCCTTCATGCCAGCAAGCGGGTCGAGGATCAGCTGCCTGAAGCGGCGTTGCCGCTTTTCCAGCTGGGGCACGCGGGCGTGGATTTGTTTTTTGTGATCAGCGGTTTCATCATTTGGTTCATTGGCAGAGGCTCACAGCAAGATCCCGCCACGTTCCTGATGCGCCGCGTCCTTCGGATCGCACCGATGTACTGGGGGGCAACGTTGGTTTGGCTTTTGATGGTCCAAGCGACTGGCGCTGGATGGATTTCGATCACGCCAGAGCACGTGATCCAATCGCTGACGTTCATACCGCATTTCAACCCAACATTTCCCGAGCGGATTTGGCCTGTGCTCATTCCCGGTTGGACGCTGAACTATGAGATGTTCTTTTATCTGGTCTTCGCTTCGATGCTTATTCTGCCAGAACGTCAGAGGCTCCTCGGGATCGTATCTGTGATGATGGGTCTTGTTTCCTTGGGGATGGTGACGTTCCCGAGTTCGGCTTTAGCGCAAGCGTACACTAGCCCGATGCTGCTGGAGTTTGCGGCTGGGTGTCTGGTGGCAGAACTTTGGTTCCGTGCTCAGGGCGGACCGCTGCGCAATGTGCTGATGATTGGACTTGGCGTGTCCTTGTTCGCGATCTACGGGCCCGACGTTGCTGAGAATGACCACTGGAGCAGAGCTTTGTTCTTTGGCATTCCTGCGGCGCTGGTCTTGTCTGGCGTGGTAGGGCTTGGTACGGCAATCCCCGCTATGCCGCGCCTAGAGCAGCTTGGTGACGCGAGCTACGCCATCTACCTCTTCCACGTGATTTTATTGGCCCCCGCAGAACGTGTCTGGTCGATGCTGCCGGCGCTTCATGGGTCACAAAGCGGTTTCGTGTTCATCGCTGTGTATCTCGCCATGACCTGCGTCATCGGTGTCTGGATATTCGAGCGTGTTGAAACGCCGATGCAGCGCTCTCTCGGAAAACTCGTCTCATTCTCTAAAGGAAAGCAAGCCTATGAGAAGTGATAGCCCCACACTCCAAGCCCCCAAGCGAATAGAAGTCTTTGGCTTTGATGTGGCTGAAATCTCACAAATTCGCCGGATCAGAGCGCTGGCTGCGCTGGGTCACCAAGTGCACAGCTTTACCATGCGGCGTGAGAACATGAACAAGGCGTTCGAGCCCGATTGGCCGAACACGCACCTGTTTATGACCGAGAACGAGAACCTACAAAAGCGTGTAGCAGTTGTCGCGAAATCCATCTGGAAAATGCGGCGATACCGCAAGAGCCTCGCGACGGCGGATATGATCATTGCGCGCAATCTGGACATGCTGGCGATCGCCTGCGCCGCGCGTCTGATTGCTGGGGCTCCGCGAACGCCCATTGTCTACGAATGTCTGGATATCAATGGGGCGCTTTGCAGAAACGATCTAAAGAGCCGGCTCATGCGTGCAGCCGAACGGTTTCTGCTGCGACACGTTCAGTTGCTGGTGGTGTCGTCTCCGGGCTTTGTCAGAGAATATTTTGCGCCGATCCAGAACTATGTTGGTCCAACGGCGCTGTGGGAAAACAAGCTGGCGGCTGGGTGCCATTTGCCTGCGCGGCCGACGCAGCGACCATTGGTGGATCGACCGCTCCGGATCGGGTGGGTCGGCACTATTCGCTGTGCGCCAAGCTTGCATATCTTGGCCGACCTCGCGGACAGGCTTGGACCCAAGGTCGAAATCCGGATTCACGGTGTCGTCCATCGCCATGCGCTTCCGGATTTTGATGACGTCGTCGCGGCGCGCCCCTCGATGACGTTTTGTGGCGGTTACGCGTATCCAGATGATCTGACCCGCGTCTACGAGGACTGCGATGTCGTGTGGGCGCAGGATCTGTGGCAGCGGGGGAATAACTCTGACTGGCTCCTCCCCAACCGGATTTACGAAGCCAGTTGGGCAGGGTGCCCCAGCATCGCTCTGGCTGACACCGAAACTGGGCGCCGGATCGAGGCTGATGACTTGGGCTGGGTGATCCCATCGGGTGACGGCAGAGCCTTGGCGGAACTCCTCAGCACCCTTTCGCCTTCAGCAATTCAGGCCAAGGGCCAAGCGCTGCTCGATCGTCCCGAAACCGATTTTGTCCAATCCTACGAAGAGATTGAAACCGTTGTGAGGCAACTGTGCAGCCAGAAAAAAGGATCAATCTCATGAACGCCTTAAGCCAATCCTTTTACACGGCGAATGCGCTTGATCCGCGTTCGGTTTTGGTCGCTATCCCAACTTTTAACGAAGAGGCGCATATCGCTAACACCTTGCACGAGCTATTGGATAACGACGTCGCCATGCTGAGTGTTAAGATCGTGGTCGCGGACGGGGGGAGCACAGACCGCACCTGTGAAATCGTGACCCGATTGGCCGAGCGTTACCCCAATCTAGAACTCATCCATAACCCCGACAGAATCCAAGCCGCAGCAATAAATCGGGTGGTCGAAACATGCGCCGAAGCGCATCACGAGTACCTTGTCCGGGTCGACGCTCATGCCAAGTACCCGCGCGGCTATGTCTTGCGCGTCGCTAAGACACTCATGGTTCACGATGCCGCGGCGGTCGCGACCGTCATGGATTCTGTCGGCGACAATTGCTTTCAGCGTGGTTCCGCATGGGCCATGGAGACGATACTGGGGACTGGCGGTTCCAGCCACAGGGGCGGGCATAAGTCTGGCTATGTCGATCACGGACATCATGCAGGGTTTCGTTTGGACTTCTGGCGCCAGACCGGCGGGTATGACACCACTTTCATTGCGAACGAGGACGCGGAGCTCGACTACCGGCTGGGAATGATCGGCGGGAAGATCTGGCTCGATGCCACGATCCGACTTGATTACATCATGCGGGCCACGGCGATGAAACTGGCCAAGCAATATTGGAACTACGGCACGGGCAGGGCGCAGACGATCCTTCATCACAAGATTCAGCCGCGTCTGCGCCAAATGGTGCCGCCGGTAATTTTTCTGGTGAATTTGTTCAGCATTCTTCTCGCGACGACGTTCCCAATGCTCATCCTTCTGCCCGTCTCATACGTGCTGATCCTCGCTGGAACAGCGTTATTTCTGGCGGCAAAGCATCGCTGTAAATGCGCCCTGATGGCGGCGCCGGCGCTGTTCATTATGCACCAATGCTGGGGGGCGGGGTTCCTTGTCTACATGTTGCGGAACGTGAGGCGCTGGGTATGAAGATCGACGTTTGCATCTGTACCTACCGACGCGCTCATATCCGCGACACGCTGCTTTCAGTTGGGGCGGCAACGATCCCAGACGGTGCGGCCGTGAACATTATCGTCATTGATAACGATGTGACACCCAGCGCATCAGAGCGCGTTGCCGAGGCGGCAAAAGCGATTCAATTGCCGATCTCTTACCATCACGTGGCGGGTGCGAATATCTCGATCGCGCGCAACGCAGCGCTGGACCGCGCAAGCGCGGACTGGATTGCATTTCTGGACGACGACGAGGTGGTTGATCCAGATTGGCTGACCAATCTCATCGCTCGGCAGGTTGAGACTGGAGCAGATGGCGTCTTTGGTCCGAGTTATGCCAACTATGGCAAAGATGCGCCCGCATGGGTCCGCGAGGGCGACTTTCATTCGCAGTTCGCAGCGCCGCGTGATGGGATTGTTCAAACAGGCCACACCTGCAACGGTCTGCTGCGTTGGCGCGCCACCCCTTGGCAATCGCAGCGCTTTGACATCACGCGGGGCAAGTCTGGCGGTGAGGATACCGAGTTCTTTTTCCGTCTTTGGCGTATGGGGGCGGTCTACGCGATTGCCACAGATGCCATTGTCCGCGAAGACGTACCGCCAGCGCGCCTCTCGTTGCATTGGCTCCTCAGTCGCCGTTTCCGCATGGGGCAGAGCTATGCGGCCTCTGCGCAGTCGCCGATGCGTCGGGCACAACTCTTCAGCTTGGCGGCGGTGAAGTCAGCCTACTGCTATCTCCGCACCGTGCCAAATCTGCGTAACCCAGTCAAAAAAGCGTTCTGGATGATGCGCGCAACCATGCACGCGGGCGTTTGCGCGGGGTGCTTGGGGGTGCGTCAACCAGAGCTATATGGAGGGTAAGATGCAGCCAACAAAGCTTGACGGATTGCAATGCGGGCGCGCGGTGGCGGCGCTTATGGTCGCTGTGTTCCACGCCAACGTCTTTCTCTTGCCCGCCAAGTTTTATGATGGCCAAGGCGCAGGAGCGATATTCGGCTTTGGCTATGCAGGGGTCGAGTTCTTCTTTGTTTTGTCTGGATTTATCATGATGTTTGTCCATGGCCGTGACCTTGGACATCCGGACAAAGTGGGCACTTTCCTGTCAAAGCGCATTTTGCGTATTTACCCAATCTACTGGATCATTCTCACGGTCCTACTGCTTCTCTATGTCCTGTCACCTGGCAGCGGGCCGCAACATGCGCAGGATCCGATCGCGATCTTGGCTTCATATCTGTTGTTTCCACAGCCGGACAACGGTCCGATTATGCGGGTGGCGTGGACCCTGCAGCACGAGATGCTGTTCTATCTGATCTTTGCTACTCTCATGATCAACCTCCGCCTTGGCATTGCGTTGAGTGCGGTTTGGGTCTTTGGTTGCCTTGCTGTGCTGGTCTCCGGCGTCGATACCGCGTATCCCGTGGACTTTATCTTTAAATCACACAATATACTGTTTCTATTCGGTGTTGCCGTTGGTGCGGTTGTCCGCCGCGTGCCACAGAGCATGGCGCGCATCTGCTTCTGGGGCGGGGCGCTCGCCTTTGCCAGTCTCGGAGCTTTCGAAAGCCTCAACGACGCGCCGTTTCCCGAAGCTTGGATGCCGATCCCCTATGGTGTGGCTTCGGCATTTATCATTATCGGTCTCGCGAACGGCGGGCTGCCCGCACCGCGCTGGCTGACCCTGCTGGGGGATGCGTCCTACGCGATCTACCTCGTTCACATGCCAACCATGACCATCGCTGCGGTGTTTATCGCGCGATCAGGCCTCCACCACATCTTGCATCCTTTGCCGATGCTCGGGCTCATTCTCCTCCTGGTGAGTGTGGTGGGGGTCTTTGTTCACAGGGCCGTCGAAAAGCCTTTGCTTTCGTATTTTAAGCGGCGTGCCTCTCCTATTGTAAAAGCTCAGATTTAAGAGACTCTTATGTCCAACACACTCAAAAGACTGCCTCATTTTATCATCATCGGTGCCATGAAGTCGGGGACGACCAGCCTCTATCGCTATCTGGCCGAACATCCCGACATCGAGATGTCCCGAGAAAAGGAAACAGACTTCTTTGTCGCGGAGAAGAATTGGGAACTCGGGATGGATTGGTACTCCAGCCAGTTCTCCTCTGATAAGAAGGTGCGCGGAGAGGCGAGCCCGAACTACACCAAACAGCGCGACTTTCCCGGCGTCGCAGAGCGCATGCATGCGTTATGTCCCGAACTGAAGCTCATCTACATCGTCCGCGATCCGGTGTTGCGTGCGGTGTCCCAGTTCAAGCACAGCTTTATTCAAGGCACACTCAATCCGGAAATTCAGACCTTTTACGGGAGCCACGAGTACGAGCACATCATGGACGCGAGCAAATATGCCTCGCAAATGGATGCTTATCTCGCTGTTTATCCCAAAGAATCTATTCTGGTTCTGGATTTCGATGACCTGGCGACGACACCGCAAAAGTGCATGGATCAAATCACCGACCACATCGGGATCGCGCGTCACGCGATTTTCCGCAAAGGCAAGCAAAACGACAGCGTGGAGCTGTCACGCATTCCCGCGCCGATCCTCCGCTTTGCCCAGACACGCAGCGGGCAGCGGATGGCCGCGATGGTTCCGCGTAACGCACGGGACAAAGTGCGCGGTCTGCTCGCACGTGGCAAAGAGCGTCGCGCGCCCGAATTCCCTGCGGATTTGTTGGCAACGATGAAGAGCGAACTTTCCGCGGAAACCGCACGGTTTCGCGCGATGACAGGGCATCAATTCGCGAATTGGTCTGTTTAACCTGACATCTGCAGATGGTCTTGTAACTTTGATGATCCGGCGCTTGATCGCGCCGGTTTTTTCGTTTCAGCCCGCAAGGTCTGCAGATACCACCAGGATATCGCCAGGCATGAGTTCGGTGTTGATCGTGACGACCTGCGGCGCAAAACTCTCGGCGCGCGGCCCCCGAATTTCGAACACAAGGCTCGCACCACCCGTGACGCCCGACAAGCTATCAAGGCCGCCAGTCAGAAGTGCGATTTCGTTCAACGAAAGCAGGTAGTTCTGCTGCGCACTCGCCAAACGGCTTTTGGCGTTTTGCAGTTGGACCAAAGCGGTCTGGCGCTGCTCTGACAGATGGTTCAGCCGCGTCCGCTCTGCCATCCCGATCGCGCGCCGCGCCGTCAATTTCGCATTCTCGAGCGCGAGCAGATCTTCGCGTTCTTCTGCCAGCCGGCGCCATGCTTCGAGCGCGCGGGAATTGGTACTCAGGCCTTTCTGCTGAAGCGCGTTGGTGTTGTCCAATTCACTGGTCAGTTGCGCGATGATCTCGCCCTTGAGGGCGATGCGCTGATCCAAGAGCTCGATCTGCTTGCCACCCTCTGCGATCTCTTGGTCCCATGACTGCATCAACGCGGCATCGCTTTGCCGTTTGCTGGTCAAGATGATGTTCTCTCCTTCGAGCCGCTGCTCGATGTCGGCGTCTGTTAGGTTCGGGATGGCGTCGCGCATTTCGTTCGTCAGGGTCGCAGGCTGGTCATCTTCTGAAAGAAAGGCATTGAGCCGTGCCATCAGCAGGATGTTCGCAGCGATCTGGTCCGCATGCTCCATCGACCTGCGCCGCGCCGCCATTGAGGCGACCTCGAGTCCGTCGCCACTACGATGCAGTGTATCGCTACCGCCCGCCATCGCGAGCGCGACCCCGACTGTCATACCGGGCACGAAATCATACGCGCCGCCTTTTTCTGCCAGACCTGCGATGATCACGGGAGCGTACTCTATGATCTCGACCGACACTGTCGGGATGCCGCTAAACCCTGCATCCAGCATTTGACCCGAAATTTCCTGCTCCATTTCATCGAGCGTCCAGCCTTGGGCAGGAATGCTCCCGAGCTCTGGTAAACGCAGGTTGCCGTCCAGATCGATGGTTGAGGTGCGGGGGCTTTCGATCAGGTCGTATTGCAAAGAGAGTTGATCACCGACGGCCAACCTGTAGGGCTCTGCTTGCGCGCTAGCACCGAAAGAGATGGCAACAAGAGCCGATGTGAGCATGAAAAAGCGCATGATTTGATGCCTCCCTAATAAGAGTGCGACGTGGATGTTATTGGGTCAGTTTCTATTGGTTTTAGTGGGTCGCGCCGTCCGCTGGCCTGCACCGGAAAGCGCGGGTAGAAGTGCTTCTTGTACTGACGCATGTCTTCTTGGGCGGACACGGTAATCGCGATGATCAAAACGATCATGAATTCGTGCCCGCGGTAGAAGGACGGCCCGAGCAAAGAGGTGATTACTACGGCTGCTAAAATAGTCAGTCCAAGAGCGGCCGAGACGGACTGATAGCGCGCCAGATAGATCCGAAGCCTGCTCCAGCTGGTGAGCAGGATAGCGAGGATCGATAGGACACCGAGCCAACCACAGCCAACCAGAATTTCCATTATAAAGTTGTGAAATGACACGCTGGTCGTTGCGCCCGCGTGCTGGGTTAACAGCCTCTCATACGCAAACTCTGGCGCGGCCCAGAACGCGGAATAGCCCACCCCAAAGATTGGATGCTCTTGACTAACATCAGCCGCGACCGACCACAATTGGGTCCGTCCCGTAAGCGTTGCATCTTTGCCAACACTGTCGAGCACGGTCTGAACAGGATCAATCCCCGCCATAACCAACGCGGCAGGCACGAGCGCAATCGCAAGCCCAGACAGGATCGCCAGCGCCGTAAATAATTGGGACGGGATATGTCTGCGGCTCAGGATGATGAACAGGGCGACCATCGGAGGCAACAACAGCACAGACGTCATGGACCGAGAGAGAGCGAGCGCTAGCACCGTGCCCCCAAGACTGAGAAACGCTGCCGCTTTAAAGGGAAGGGAAGTCTGCCATCGCGCCATCAACAGTGTTGCAGTGATCGCCAGCGCACAGAACAGCGCTCTTTGGCCAAGCATGTTCTTGTGGGAATAGATTCCAACCAGTCCGCCTGCATTGCTATACACTTTCCATGGAAAGACGCCGCTGGCCCAGTGCAGCAGAGACAGCGCGACTGTGATGCTGAGCACAACGACGACCGCTTTGACAATCACATCAAGCGAGTAGCGCCATCCCAGATAAGAGGCGATCAGGAATGTTATGGTCAGCTGAAACGCTGAAACCATCGTCTCTGCCGGTGCTTGGGACCACACAACAGAAGCCAGACACGTCAACGGGTAGGCGAAGAGCACCTTGTTCCGCATCAACATCTCAAAAACGAGTGGCCAGTTCATAAGGACGCGCAGCAAGGTGAGCGCGTAACACAGCAGCCAAATCAAGGACTGGCCAAACCCCAAGTAAATCAGTGCATCGGAACTCACCAACATAACAGCGAACAGCAGCCCAACATCCACCAGCGCCCAGAATGGCGTCGTGATCTGTTGCATGGGCATGGGTGCCGGACTGATATCCAGAAACTGGGTCATGAGGACTGTGGCGCCGTGGCGTTGCGAACAGCGCTCGCGGTTGTTCTGGGCTTCGACGCGCGTAGCTCTTTGGCGAAATCGTAGATTTCCAAATCTGGCGAGCACAGCTCTTTGAACTTCGCCATCTGACTGTCGCTATAGGGTGGTTTCTTGTCCGGTGCAGAATTCAAACGTGCCATCTTGAGCGGGACGCCAAAGATCTTTTTGTAGTTTGCGAAGAAGCTCTCCGTATCGTCCAGAAAACCGACCAGCGCGAAGCCTGCCAGTCGCTCCTTGGCCATAGCGACCATACGGTCTGTGCCGGCGGGATCGATGTCGTTTCGGCCCGACAGGTAGCGCAGATACACCTGAGCGTGTCTTCTGGCGACGGGGCTTTCCAGATATTCATCAACGTCTTCGCCGACGATCCCCGCTCGCTGAGTCATCCGGAAATTGGAGACCATCCGTGCCACCGGATCCCGCAGCAGCGTCACATATTTGTAGGAATTGCCAAAGTGCGTCTGCGCCTTGTCAGACCAGAAGACATGGCCGTGGATGAGCATCGTCCCCCAAGCCATATGCTGCAGCATCATCGCCTCGCGCAGGTCAAATGTGTGCTGCCCATGCTCTAGATCTTCATGGCACAGGAAACGATCGTTTTGATCAAAATGCATCATGGCAGCCGCCGAGCGGGTGGAAACTGCGTCGATCACCCCAATCCGTTCATTGAACGGAACTGTGGCATACATTGCCTCGGATAGAGAAGTACCCCCACATTTTGGCATGTGAACAAAGACACTTTTGTGGTTTGGCGCCGCGCCGGGCAGGCTGCGACGGCTCCGGCCCCGAAGGATCGCCAGTCGCCGGGTCAGTCGTTCGGTGAAGGGGGCATTGCGTGCCATGAAAATTCCTTGGTGCTCGTTAAATCTGCTGTTTCAATCTCGTATTGCGAGGCGTTCGCTGAACCAGCCAGCCTCGGCGGCACGCTGTCCAAAGAGTTGCGCGCCCTGTAGCGTCCAGTGGGTGTCGTCATACATGGTCTTCAGCCCTTTGGGCGTCACCAACGTGCATTCTTTCAATGTTGGGCATATTAAATCACGTCTTGATAGGAATTGCACATTGGCATTTTTTGAAACTAGGCGAATTCTTTCTTCAAGAGATTTGCTGCTTGGGCGCTCGTACTTTGGTGCGATCCGATTCAACGTGTGTATCGGACTTGATCCAGTAGACTTCTGAATGAACCAATCAAATAAAGGTTGCGATCCACCGGCCTCGAATTCAGCACTTGGGCCTAGAATGATGATCTTCTTGCCTGTCGGTACAAGTGTCGACAACATGCGCTCTAATGATGTCGCGTATTCGCGGTAATAACGCGATGCGATAACAATCGTGTCCGATTTGGAAAAATTAGGCGTATTCCTGAGCTGTTCGAGCCCTTCTGGCACCGATTTCCGGTGAATGTTGAACCGCGCGACTTCGATGTCAGGAAAAAGATCTGCGTTGAGGGTCAGAGCGTTGTAGACGTCTTTGGAATGAGAATCCCCGATCAGAAGGACCTTTCGAGTAGGCGCATCGCTAAACCAAAGGTCATTCAATTCGTGCTGCGACGGCCGCAGTGCATTCCAAGACCCGATATCCTCGTCAGGAGATAGCGCGTCCAGCAACGACCAACTCGCCTGTGCCAACATCTTGTTGTCGATTTCATTTTCACCATAAAGCTCGGCGAGAGACTGCATTTTCGAGGTTTGTTGCAGCGTGCCACTCGTGACCAATGCCGCGCCCCCGATGATCGGGAGAAGAGCGGCCCCGCAAATCGTAGCAAAGCGCATAGGTGGCATCGAGAAGCGGAAGGGACGTTCGATGAAACGATAGCCCAGATAGGACGCCCCGTATGTGGCTGCGACCCAAATACCCATCTCTGAAAGCGTGGGAGAGCCGACTGTGCTGAGGCGTCCGAAAGCAAAGATCGGAAAATGCCAGAGGTATAGGGAGTACGAAAGCTTACCAATCTCGACCATCGGTTTACTTGAAAGTAGACGGGTGAGTGGTTGATGAGGCGTCAAAAACCAGAGAAGCGCGCAGGTTGCGATAACCACAGGCAGAGTAACGAAACCCGGATGAGAGATTTTACTCAGATGCAACGTCGCGATGGAGACGCCAAAGACCATAAATGCGAGAGGTGGCGCGACCCGTTCTATCACCCCGCCAATGAGCGCTTCTGGTCTCTTTAGCCTGAGGATCGCCAAAAGTGCACCAGCGAGCATTTCCCACGCTCGGCTGGTGGGAGCATAGAACGAAAATGCAGGATGGAAGCGCGTGAGGCCCTCTGCCGCAACAAGGCTTAGGACCAAACCGACAGACACCACCCAGAAAACAGTTCGGACTGTCCCGAACTTAAAGAGGATGATCAGAAGCGGGGGGAAGATCAGATAAAACTGCTCTTCGATCGCGAGGCTCCATGTATGCAGAAACGGCTGGAGCAGTCCAGATTGAGCGCCATATTCGCTCAGTTCAAAGAACCAGAAGAAATTGCTGACAAATCCGAGGGCGCTCAGCAAAGAAAGGGCGAAACGATCTAGCTCGCTCGGGAGCAGGATCATCCACGCTGCCGGCAGAGACGCCAGCATCACGAGAAGCAACGGCGGCAGAATGCGCTTGGCGCGGCGCCAATAGAAATCTGCGATACTGATACGCCCTGTGCTCTCGAATTCTCGGATCAGGATTTGCGTGATCAAGAAGCCCGACAGCACGAAGAATAAATCGACACCGAGAAATCCGCCAGGCAGCAAGCTTCCACCGCCGATAGGTATTTTCAGGTGGTACACGATGACCGAGAGCACCGCGATCGCGCGCAGCCCATCAATTTCAGGTCGGTAAGCCAGTGAATGATGCTGAGAGGCCATGGTGCATACTGACGCCAGTAAAAAGATCTTGGGCACAGTTCACATCGGGCCCGAAATTGGCCCGCATCTAATCCGTGCACCGTGGTCCCAAGACCGCAGTTGAAAATCTGAGTGGCTCGCTCCAGAGACACGAAGGATGAAAGCCGGAATGGGCAAGATCCCAGAGCGAGATTTAATAAGACCCAAGGGCCAACCACGAAGGGCGGCCCCTGAAATTTTTATCGCGAGATGGCGATTACATGACCCAGTCGACTTCTGCGGCCAGTTCTGCGGCGGTCAGGCCTTCGAACAGGACGGTCGAGCCGTTGTCCAGTTCCATCACCGCGCCTTTGCTGGTTTCGGTGATGTCTGCAACGGTCACACCATCTTCAAGACGGATGACGTCCTCGTCGATGGTGAAGTCTTTGACCTTGCTGTTGCCGTCGGTTTCGTCACCGAAGACAAAGGTGTCAGAGTCTGCGCCGCCAAACAGGATGTTGTTGCCGCCGCCACCATAGATGATGTCGTTGCCGTTGCCGCCAGCGATACGGTCGTTGCCGAGGCCACCAACCAGCTTGTCGTCGCCGTCGCCACCGCTCAGGGTGTCGTTGCCTTCGCCGCCAACGAGCGTGTCGTCGCCGGTGCCGCCTTTGATGGAGTCGTCGCCAGTGCCACCTTTGACAAAGTCGTCGCCGCCAGCGGTCGAGATGGTGTCGTCACCACCTTCGCCATTGATGACGAGCGACACGCTTTCAGTGACGGCAAGTTCTTGGTCGCCGAGGCCGAGATTCAAAGAGATGCTCATTTCGTAGCCTTCCTAAATTTAGGTAAAGAATCTATTCCAAAATTTATCCAGCCTTTCCACTCGCGCTAACGAGCTTCAGTCGGACAATTCATAGTTATTTAATTTTGATAGAATTCGCAATTGTCCAAATTGCATATTTATACATTTTGTTTTTGTTTATTTCGACTACAGATTGGGGTGCGTTGCATTATTAGTGATCGGCGTAAATTGCAGGTATAATTTGACAAATATGCAAAACTTTGTTGATTAACCTATGCAGTCTAATGAGTATTGCTATGATTTGAGTGCGGATGCGAAGTATGTATCGTAAGCTATACTGTCATAATGCTATTATTTCGCCAATATATTCATCTAAAAGCTGATGATTCCAATATCTGAGAGTGATCCGTTTTTTGGGCCGGTCCGATTCGAATATCATCGAAATTTGAATAAATTGACCGTGCTGTGGCCGCTTAAATTTGCTTCATCCGAATGTAATGCGTTCTAGGTGCGGCAAGGGCGCACGCGCGATGCCCGAGAGAAACCGTACAATCCCGCCTCAAAGTTATCGTAAAAATGTAATATTGAAGCACAATCAAAGGTTGCATGTCCCTGTGCGCTCGTTTTCGAGCAAATAAGTCGATCGAGTTTAATGCCAGACTGACGCTTTGTTGCAGTAGTCGCAGTGTCATTGTGGGGCTATTGCGGCTTTGTGGTGGTGCATCTCGCGATATCTGGGGCAGAAAGATTCTGTGACGATCTCGCATAATGATCAACGCATGGGACACCTGTGGTCACACCAGAAGTTTCGTTTTCCGCGATCGCAGGGGGTGCTCAGACCCTGCAAACAAGCCCCGCTTGCCATCATTTCGGGCAAACCGGTCAGGACGCAGGACGCTATGGCTACGAACGAGGTCAGCGTTACGCCTTGCCTCTTACGTCCTTTGCGCCATCTCCAAACGCATGGCCCACGCAAAAAGGGGCCGCGACACCCAAAGACTGGAGGATCTATGCGTTTCGTATCTACGTTCCTGGCAGCCACCGTGTTGGCCGCCCCCGCGCTTGCAGAAGATGTTGCCTATGAGGTGGATGGTGAAAGCTTCACCGGATACTGGGCCGAGGCTGAAGATCCCAAGGGGCTCGTCCTTATTGTACATGACTGGGACGGCATGACCGACTACGAGCGCCAGCGCGCCGATATGCTGGCAGAGATGGGCTACAACGCTTTCGCGTTGGATATGTTTGGGGACGAGACCCCGACGGAGACAATGGATCATCGACGCGCCGCGACAGGCGCTCTTTATCAGGACCGCGCGCGCATGCGCGCCTTGATCGAAGCGGGAATCGCCCAAGCGACGGAGCGCTCGAGTACAGATCAGATGGTCGTCGCAGGCTACTGTTTTGGCGGCGCCGTGACCTTGGAAATGGCGCGCAGTGACATGGCAGATACGGCAGCAGGATATGCGACATTCCATGGCGGCCTTGGAACGCCCGAAGGGCAATCTTGGGACGGTGACGAGCCGCCCGTCCTAATTTTACATGGCGGCGCTGACACCTCAATTACAATGTCCGATGTCGCCACGTTCGCCGAAGAGATGGAGGCCGCGGGCGGCACATATACCATCGAAGTCTATTCCAAGGCGCCCCACGCCTTTACCGTTTTCGGCTCTGATCGCTATCAAGAGCGTGCAGACACCGAGAGCTGGGAGGCCTTCACCAGTTTCCTAGGTGCCCAGATGAGCTAAATTCGATTGGGCCCGCGCGATAAACGCCGGGCCTTTTCCATGTCTGGAGGCACTATGAAACGGTTGCTCTTTGCACTGCTGTTCCTGCCATCTCTTGCGGTTGCCAATGACTGGGACGTTCTGCGCCAAGAGGGCACGATCGCGATCATGCGCCACGCTTTGGCGCCCGGCGTTGGCGACCCCGAGCCGTTCCAGATCGGCGATTGCAGCACCCAAAGGAACCTTGATGATCGGGGCCGTGAGCAAGCGCGGACAACCGGAGCAGAGCTTCGAGAGCGCGGGATTGCCTTTGATCGCGTCCTGACCAGTCAATGGTGCCGGACTCGCGAGACAGCGACATTGTTGGACGTGGGCCCAGTCGAGGATGCGCAGGCGCTCAATTCCTTTTTCCGCGACTTTTCGGGTAGGGAAGCGCAGACCAAAGAAGCGCTCGCGCTGATCGACGAGCTGAATGGCAAGCTCATGCTGGTGTCGCATCAGGTGAACATTTCAGCGCTGACGGGTCAAAGCACGCGCTCTGGCGAGGTGCTGCTGGCCGAGCGCAGTGGCGACGGGCTGAAGGTGATCGGAAGTATTCTGATCGCCCCGGATTGAGGAACAAGACGCTCCAAAAGAATCTGATCGGCGGCTCCGAATACATGTTATGGTTGTATCTGTAACTGTGTTAGGAGGGCGTGCGATGTCTGGACGGACAGTTGGATTAACCGTAGGCGCGCTGTGGCTGGTCGCCGTCTTGATGTTGGCCGTGATGCAGCCGACCGCGCCGGATCCGGAAGCAGATCCCGACACCCCAGAAACACCGAGCGAAGATGATGTTGGCCGCTATATAGCAGAGGCACTTGCGTCCCGTCCGACCGCGCCTAGCAGCAAACCGATTGAACAGCAAAGGCGCCGAGACCAAGATGCGCCCGATCCGATTGCGATTTTGCTCGCACCGGAAACGGGGGTAAGTCTGGGCTGGGGGTGGAACGCCTTTCATGGCGAGGCAATCCCGACCCGCTGTGTGGAGTTCACGACGGCCAGGCCCTTTGAGGGACAGACCAGCGCTCTGGACTTCACAGAGGTGAACGACCAATTCGAGCTTCAGCAAGCGATGGATATGAGCGCCGAAGCCTCGGTCAAGACGTTGGCCTACGAGGCCAAAGGCGAAGCAAAGTTCAGTAAAACCGCCAAAGTGACCCAGTCCGCGCTCACCTACCTGATCGAGGCCGAGGTGCTGAATGCCCCGCATATGGCCATGCCCCCCGAAGCGGCCGAAAGCAGATCGGTCACGCTGACCCCTTATGCGGAGCGCCTCGCCAATCGTGACATTGACCTGTTCAAAGACGTCTGCGGCACAGGCTACATCTCGGGCACATATGGCGGCGCCAAACTTTCGGTGCTGATTTCGATCACGGCCAGCAGCCGACAAGAGCGCGAGACCGTATCGGCCGAGGTCGAAGGAAAAGGGTGGGGCGCCAAGGTCAATGCCGCGATGAACGGTGACTCGCAGACTGGAAGCAGCGAAGCCAAGCGCGAAATCCATTTTTATCAATCGGGCGGCAAGCCCCAGAAACTGCCCACCGAGCCGGACGAATTGATCGGGATGGCCGAGGATCTGGCGCTTCAGGCCGATCAGGCAGAGCGCATTTTCCGCATCTCCGTGACCCCATACGAAGTTCTGCAGAACTGGCCACGCGAGGAAAACCTGTCTGGTTCGGAGATTGAGTACGAGGAGCTGGCAGCTCTTTGGGGCAGTTTCCAGTCCATGTACTCAGACATTCAGGCGGCTTTGGACGAACCCGACCAATATGTCGTGCCAGAACAGCTCTGCGCGGGCGCGGGCTGTGAGACCCGCTTTGTGCCTGTCACGTCAGGGGCGGCCCGATCGCGGTTGCGCGCGCTCCAAGACGATGTGCTGATCTGGCTTGATCGGCTCGAAATCGCAGCAAGGGACTGCATCAGCGCCGAGGAGATGTGCGAAACCAACATGGCGCACTACCGAACGCCCTATGCTTATCTGACGCAAATGCCTGTACTCGCATCGCTTCTGACCGCCGAAGAGGGTGCGCCAGAGGTGCCGCCACTTGCGCTCTACAAGACAATGTTGATCGAAGAGCCCGCCAAAGGACGCTGCGCGCTGGGCTCTTTAACACCGGGATGCCTGAGTAATAGTGCGATCGACGCGTGGGGCGCACGGATCGGGCAGGTTTCCATCATTCTGGAAAGCCGGTCGGATATCGACGCTTTGCGCGCAACGCTACCTGATCGGCCATCTTCGACCTTCTCGGGCTCAGGCCCCAATCTGCGCGCAGAGGGTGACGCCCCCGTTTGTTACGCAGATGTGTTTCACACCGCTGATCCCGAAACCGAGCTGACCTCGAGCCTGTGGGGACCGCCTGCCTGCATTGAGAACTTGCAGCGCACGCGGGATTAATGAGCGACCCTCATCAGTGCCTTGATGATCACGATGATTATTATCTGCCACCAGACGCCATAGATCACAATCAACGGCGGGGGACCCCGCCAGAGACCTATGGAAAGGAGACAGATTATGATCCTGCAAGAGACACAAACCCTGCCGAACGGCGTGGATATCCCCAAGCTTGCTCTGGGCACTTGGATGATCGACGACGACAAAGTGGCCGACGCGGTCAAAGCGGCGGTTGAAATTGGCTACCGTCATATCGACACCGCCCAAGCTTATGGTAACGAGCGCGGCGTGGGCGAAGGCGTTCGCACCTGCGGCATCCCCCGCGAAGAGCTGTTCGTGCAGACCAAGCTGGCCGCAGAGGTCAAAGATTACGAAGGTGCCAAGGCCGCCATCGACGAGTCGCTCAAGACCATGGGTCTGGACTACCTTGACCTGATGATCATCCACAGCCCGCAGCCTTGGGAAAACTGGGCCGGCGAAGACCGCTTTTTCGAGGGCAATCTGGCCGCTTGGAAAGCTCTGGAAGAGGCCGTAGAGGCGGGCAAAATCCGCGCGATTGGCGTGTCGAACTTCCAAAAGCAGGATCTTGATAACCTGCTAGAGAATGCGACGATCAAGCCGATGATTAATCAGGTTCTGGCGCACGTCGGCAACACCCCGTTTGATCTGATCGACTACGCGAAATCCAACGGCATGCTGGTCGAGGCGTATTCGCCCATCGCCCACGGCAAAATCCTTGATAACGCCGAGATTGGTGCCATCGCCGAGAAGTACGATGTGAGTGTTCCGCAGCTGTGCATCCGCTACATCCTGCAACTGGACCTGCTGGCACTACCCAAAACCGCGAACCCTGACCACATGAAGAGCAACGCGGACGTGAATTTCGAAATCTCGGCCGAAGATATGGATGCTCTGAAATCGCTGACCGCCAAGGACTATGGCGACGCATCAGTCTTTCCCGTGTACAGCGGCGCGGCCTAAACCAAGAGCTTTTTGACCTCGGGTGAAGAGCGGCTTCATCCGGGTCAGAAAGAAAGGGGCGCTTCCTTTGCAACCAAGGAAGCGCCCCTTTTTTGTATCATCCCGTTGTGATCAATCCGCGCGTTCTATCCGGACCTCGATTGGCCCAGACCGGCTGAGCGTCGAAAAATCACCGTCAAACTCTCCCAGCCGCACCAGCCCGCGCGACGCTTGAAACGGAGCGACAAAAATCGCGATGTTTTTCCATGGGGCGTACTGAGTGATGTCGCCAGCCTTGGGCGCATAGCTGTCCGGATTGTCCGAGGCATCCAGCTTGCGGCCCAGATCGGCGACCTTTTCGATACCGTGGTAATCTTCGAGCGTCAGGGTGAGTGGCAGCATGGACGCAAAGTCCTGAGCGGCGGCGGTGTCGTCGAGCGTGGCGCTCAGCGCTGTGTCGCCAGCGTGTACAGTAATTTTCATCTGGTCGGTCTTGTCTTGGGAGAGGGCCATGGCGGGGACGAATGTCATCGCGACCATGGCCATTAGGAACTGTTTCATTGCAAAGAAGGCGGGGACCGTTTGAGCCCCCGCCTTCATATTAACCAAAGCTGTGCTTTGACAGAGGCAGACTGCGGATGCGCTGACCGGTGAGGGCCGCAACCGCATTGACGATTGCCGGACCGACTGCGGGCAGGCCAGGCTCACCCACACCGCCCATCTCGGCACCGCTTTCAACGATTTCGACATGCACCTCGGGCATCTGGTCCGGACGCAGGATCGAGTAGAGGTCAAAGTTCCGCGCAGTGGGTTCGCCATTCTCGTAGATCAGCTCTTCGGCCAAGGTTTGCGATACGCCAAGGGCCGTCGCCGACTGCACCTGTGCCTCGATCACCGCAGGGTTCACGATCTGGCCGGGGTCAATCGCGGTCCAGATGTTGTGCACCTTGACCTCGCCGCCGTCGATAGAGACTTCGGCGATGGTTGCGGCTTCGGACCCAAAGGGCGAGGCCATGGCAACACCGCGCGCGCGGGTTGACCCATCTTCGGCCTCATAGGTGCCAGCCTTCCAGCCGCCGGACAGAGTGCCGACTGTTTGCAGCAAGGTGTGGTGGCGTTCCGAGCCGGACAGCAGGGACAACCGCATTTCGAACGGATCAAGGCCCGCCGCCTCGGCCAGTTCGTCGAGAAAGCTTTCGTACATGAAGTCGTGCATCGAATGCCCGACCGCGCGCCAGTAGCCGATCACCGCAGGGTTATCGGTGTAGACCTGACCGATGGCTTTGTTCGCAATGGCGTAGGGTTTCCCAGACAGACCTTCGGTGGCCGATGGGTCCTTGCCCGCAGGGGCGCCATACCAACGGCCCGTGGGGCCTTCGCCCACCGCTTCGATGCTGAGGGCAGTGGGGCCTTCTGGTCCGACTGTCGCACGGAACCGCGCCAATCCCAACGGACGGGGCGCATCGCGCAGGAAGTCCTCTTCTCGGGTCCAGATCAGCTTAACCGGGCGGCCTGTGGCTTGGGTCAGAGCAATCGCTTGGGGGAACGGGTTCGCGGTTTCATACAGGAAGTGACGGCCAAAGAAGCCACCGAGCATCTGCGAATGCAGCTTAACTTGCGAGGGATCAATGCCCGCCGCCTCTGCGGCGCGGCCCACAAACTGTTCGGGCGCTTGGTTCGGCAACCACAGGTCCAGAGAACCATCTTCGTTCATGCGCGCCGTGGCCGACGGTGGCTCCAACTGACCATGCACCACGTAGGGTGCGTCATATGTGGCCTCGATCACCGTTTCGGCGGCGTCCAGCGTCCCAGCGGCATCGCCTTCGCTTTCGACCGACACCACATCGCCCGTGAAGCCCGCCAGCGTGTCGCGGAACCCTCGGGACGAGAAATCTGCGGGCATGGGCCATTTCGCATCGCCCTCGGTCCACTCAATCTCTGCCGCGTCGATGGCCTTGCGGGCCTGCCAAAACTTATCGGCAACAACCGCGACCGCACCGTCCAGCATGTGGACCGAATGCACGCCGCGCATGGCTTCGATATCGGATTGGTTGGTAACTGCAGACGGGGCCATCCCCAGACGGGGCGCATGACGGACGGCCGCCAGCAGCATACCCTCGACCTCGACATCAATCGAGTATTGCGCCTTGCCCGTTGATTTGTCGCGGACATCAATCCGCGGGGTGCCGCTGCGGATATAGCGGAAGTCTGCGGGATCGCGCAGCGCGACATCCGCGGGGACAGGCATATCCATCGCAGCCTCTGCCAACGCGCCATAACCGATCTTCCGGCCCGAGGCGCTGTGCACCACTTGGCCCGGCTCGGTCGTCAGTTCAGACGCCTCAACGCCCAATTCCTGCGCCGCAGCTTCGATCAGCATTGCACGGGCTGACGCACCGAGGCGCCGCATCAGGGTATAGGAGCTACGGGTCGAGGCACTGCCACCGGTGATACGGAAGCCGCCCATGACACCGAACGGACCGCCCGGCGGCGCAATCTCGACACTGAAATTCTCTGGTGCGAGGTCCAGTTCTTCGCCGACAATTTGTGCCATTGCGGTGTAGACACCCTGACCGCCTTCGATCCACGGGCTCATGAGGTGGGCCGTGCCATCGGGGCGCAACTCTAGGAATGCGGGAACGTCAGGCCCGGCCTCGGACTCTTGGCCGCGCACCGGGCGCGAGGGCAGGGAGGTTGCCAGCACAAGCGAGCCCGCACCAGCCAGAAACCCGCGGCGGGACACATTGATCGGGGTCTTTTTCAACAGATCCATCACACCCATGATTACGCCTCCGATGCGTCGCGCACAGCGGCACGGATCTTGTTATACGTGCCGCAACGGCACAGGTTGGTCATCGCATATTCGATGTCCTCGTCCGTGGGCTGGGGTGTTTCGGTCAGAAGCGCGGTCGCGGCCAGCACCTGACCCGACTGGCAGTACCCACATTGCGGCACTTGATTTTCAACCCAAGCTTCGACCACGCGGCGACCGGTTTCGGTCTCTTCGACGGTTTCGATGGTTGAAATGCTTTGACCAGCCACGGACTCGGCGGGGGTGACGCAGGACCGTGTTGCAACACCATTGACCAAGACAGTGCAGGCCCCGCATTGCGCGATCCCGCATCCGTATTTCGTGCCGGTCAGGCCCAATTCTTCGCGGATGACCCACAGTAGCGGGGTGTCTGGATCGACGTCGACCTCGTGTGATGTTCCGTTGACGGTCAGTTGCATGAAAGCTTCCTTTGTCGGTTGATCTCGGATGGGCATAGCGCCCGATACATAATGAATGTGGGCGCACGGACACGCAGGACAATGCAGATAGATCGATAGGAGTGATGAATCGCACTCATGACCGGAGTTGCACTTCTGCGCGCGCGAAGCCCGAATTGATGAGATCGCTTCATCATTGCATCCCAATTTGGACCAAGGACTTTGCCTGTCCCGCAGCTTACCGTTTCCAGTGCGCAGGGCGCTCTGGACAAGCTGCTTTCTCCTCCCAGGTGGAACCCATTGTCCGGTCCGTCTTGCGTGCCCGTGGCGGCGCAGAACGCAGAGCAGCTATCTGAAATAATCCGTCGACCTTATGAATTTTCATCATATATAGAGAGGGGTTGATGATTACCGAGCCAGAGGCTGTTACCTCCCCCATGATCCGCGAAAATATTACCGATCTCATTGCCTTTGCTGCCGTCGCAGAAGAGCGCAGTTTTACCCGTGCTGCCGCAAGGCTAAATGTCTCGCAATCCGCTTTGTCCCACACAATCAAGGGGCTAGAGCAGCGTCTTGGCTTGCGCCTGTTGACGCGCACCACCCGTACGGTGGCTCCGACGCTCGAGGGCGAAGACTTGCTCGCCACGCTCAATCCCTGTTTCGAACGGATTGAAAACCGTCTGCAAGCACTGAACGAGACCCGCGACGAGCCGACGGGCACGGTACGGATTGTCGCCGTCGAATATGCGATCGAGAGCATTCTGTGGCCTAAACTTTCGCCGATGTTGCGCAAGTATCCAGCGGTAAATGTCGAACTGGTCATGGAATACGAATACACCGATCTGGCGCATTCTCGCTGCGATGCGGGCGTGCGATATGGTGATCAGGTGGCCGAGGGCATGATTGCCATGCGGATCGGACCGGACGAACGGATGATCTGTGTCGGCGCGCCGTCGTATTTCGCAACGGCCAAGACGCCAGAGCATCCCAACGACCTGACGGAGCACGCCTGTATTAACCTGCGCTTGTCGAACCATGGCGCGCTTTATGCGTGGGAATTCGAGGACGAAGAGGGCAAAGAAATCCGTGTAAAGGTCGAAGGACAGGCGACTTTTAACACGATCAATACGGTGATCCGCGCGGCCTTGGACGGCCATGGGTTAGCTTGTGTGCCCGAACGGTTGGCCAAGCCGCATCTCGATGCAGGCACGCTAAAAACGTGTCTGGACGCATATTGCCCCAGCTTTCCGGGGTTTCATCTGTACTATCCCAGCCGTCAGCGGTCCTCTTCGGCGTTCGAAGTTGTGCTCGAAGCGTTGCGCCATCGGGATTGATGATCTGCTCTCATCATTGTGCTGCGGGATTTCTGCATTAAGTTTTCCGCTAGGGAAACCACCTCTGTGGGGTAACGCCGAACAAAAAGGAGTCACCCCATGAAAACCCATCTCGCCGCCTCTGCAATCGCTTTGATGGGCACCCAGTCCTTTGCTCAGGACCTGAGTAACACACTCCCCGATAGCGTCGCGTCTGTCGCGCCTGCGCTTCAATCCTATGCTGCCAAAGATCTGTTTGGCACGGTCTGGAACGCAGAAACACTCTCCGTGCGCGATCGTGCGCTAGTCACATTTGCCGCGATGGTTACACGCCACGAGGCGGATCAACTTGGCCGCTTTACCGAACTTGCGCTTGATGCCGGAGTGACCGCACCAGAGCTTAGCGAAACCATCACGCATCTGGCCTTCTACACCGGTTGGGGCAATGCCACTGCCGCCGCCGAAGCCATGGCACCTGTTTATGCCGAGCGCGGCATCACCGCTGACGACCTGCCCGGCGCCGATCCTGAACTGCTCCCCTTGGACGAAGAGGCCGAAGCCCAGCGTCAGAACATGGTCCAAGACAATTACGGCAGCACGAGCCAAGGCGTCGTGGACTACACTGAATCCTATCTCTTCCGCGATCTATGGCTGCGTCCTGATCTGGCGCCCCGTGACCGCAGCCTCGTCACCGTGGCAGGCCTGATCGCCGCCGGTCAGCCTGAACAGATGACCTTTCACCTGAACCGCGCCATGGACAACGGCCTGACCCAAGAAGAAGCGGGCGGCATGCTGGCCCATCTGGCCTTCTACGCTGGCTGGCCGCGTGTGTTCTCGGCGATGCCGGTGGCCAAAGAAGTCTTTGCCAACCGCGCGGAATAACCCATTGATGGCGCGCAGGAACATTGCGCGCCATCCACTTGGAGACACTTATGAAGATCGCAATTCTTGGCTCTGGTTTGATGGGCGCGGCGCTAGGCCGCGTCTGGGCCAAAGCAGGCCACGACATTATTTTCAGCTATTCCAGAAGCGCCTCGAAACTAGAGCGGCTTGCCTCTGAGACAGGCGGCGCGGCGGCCTCGGTTGCGGATGCGGTAGACCAAGCGGACGCGGTTCTGCTGTCGGTGCACTGGTCGAATGTCGATGACGTTTTGACCCAAGCAGGCGACTTGGCGGGCAAGGTTGTGCTGAACTGCTGCGTGCCCCTCGACGATGCCAATGACTCGCTCGTTCTAGGTCCCAAAACGTCTGGTGCTGAAGAGTTGGCGCGCTTGCGTCCTCAAGCGATTTGGGTCAGCTGTTTCAACACCGCTCCCTCCGAAAGCTTCGCGCCCGTGTACGCGAACAAGGGGCAGGGCACGCCGCCAGATCTCTTGATGTATGGCGATGCCCCGCAGGCCAAAGCCGTCGCGAAACAACTGATCAAAGACGCGGGGTTTGCCCCGCTCGAGGCTGGCGGATTGAAAACAGGTCGCTACGCCGAACCTTTCGCCATGGTCACCGCCGTGCTCGCTTACGGACAACCGGGCGGGCCAGCCCTGACCTATAACTTTAAGAAACTCTGAAAGGAGAAACTCATGAAAATCACTCGTTCTGGCGCAAACGCCTCTGTCCCTGGCCCCGAAGATTACTTCACCGGCACCGTCCGTATCGATCCCATGTTCCAAGCCGAAGATCCCGGCCGTGTGGCGGGCAGCCATGTGACCTTTGAACCCGGTGCGCGCACCGCATGGCATACGCACCCCGCGGGCCAGACCTTGATCGTGACCTTTGGTCGGGGCCGCGTGCAGCGCGAAGAGGGTCCTGTCGAGGAAATCAGCCAAGGCGACGTGGTGTGGTTCCCCGCAGGTGAAAAACACTGGCACGGCGCGGCGCCCGACACCGCCATGAGCCACATTGCTGTACAAGAGGCCATCGACGGCGAAGCCGTGACATGGTTGGAAAAGGTCTCTGACGCCGACTATAGCGTCGAGTGATCCATCAAAGCCCCGCCTATGCGTCCCATGGGCGGGGCTTTTTAGTTAAACAATCAGCGCGCCGATCCACAGGCCGATGCCAAACCACGTATGGGCAATCAGGCCGAACAGGCGGCCTTTGTTCGGGTTTGGCGTTTTAGACAGCGCCACACCAAGGCCCATGCCTGGCTGCAGTAGGAACCACCCAGCCGCGATGGTCAGCAGCGCATAAATCCAAACGGGCAGGAAGGTTGGCTCGGCAAGCCACGCGGCGCCCGCGATGAGCGCAAAGAAGATCCCGTAGATGATCCCGACCACGTAGTGCACTGCCCATCCCAGCGCTAACTCGTTTTGAACTGGCGCAGCAGCGCTGATGTCATCGTGAAAGACCTTGCCCGAGGGTAGATGGCCTGCCCAACGCCCGACCATTGCCCAATTTGGCATAGGCATGCCCGCGAATTGGCGCAGGACCAAAGCCCAGATGTCCATGACGATGGTCGCCACGAGGCCCATCACAATTCCTTCGATCACCGCACTCATCGGGGGCTCCCTCCATTCCGCCGGTCGTTTGCGCTATCAAAGGCGCAATCGGCCCGCATGTTCAACCCGTCATGGGCGAACTTGGATGCGAGAGCACTCTTTCACGGACCATCCGAAGCAGTGTCACCGCCGCCGCTGGCAAGACGCGGTGGCGTTTGGTGACGATCTGATAGGGGACCACAGTGACGGGACGGGTCAGGGCGAGTTTCTTGAAATTCGCAGAAACGGGCGGTTCCAGCATCATGTCCAAAACTTCTTGGGACATGGGGGCGACCGCGTCGGACTGGCTGACCAGAGCCACGATCACCAGAAGCGACGAGGTGGTGATTACATCTTTAGGGGAATGCAGCCCCTCTTCGGCAAAGGCGGTTTCGATGGCAGCGCGGATCGGGGTGCCGCGGTCCTGCAGAATCCAAGGCAGGTTCTCTAGCGCCGCCATGTCCACGGGCGCCTGACAGAGCAGCGGATGCCCATCGCGAACCAGCAATCGCACCACTTCGTCTTGGGCAATCTCTACCGCAAAATCCCGCCAGTCGGCCGAGGCTGGGACCCGCCCCAAGACGAAATCCAGATCGCCGCGATCTAGCGCTTGGATCAACTGCACAGATGGCGCCACTTCCACCGAAATTTCGACCCCCGGCGCGTCGGACTTCAGTTTCTGGATCGCGGGAACCAGCTGGCCAAGGGCAGGGCCGGTCACCGCCCCGACCCGCACAGTCCCACCCAAGCCGTCCTTCAGGTCATTGAATTCTTGTGACATCTGCCAGAGGTCGTTCGCGATGCGTTCTGCATGGCGGACCATCACCCAGCCTGCGGGTGTCGGCTCCATCCCCTTGGGCGTGCGGTCAAAGAGTTTGGTGGACAGGTTCTTTTCGATCTCGGCCAACATGCGCGAGGCCGCAGGCTGGGTCATCTGGCAGACACCGGCGGCCACCTGCAATTGACCGTGCGACGCTACCGCCGCAATCAGCCGCGCCTGTGCGGGCCGCAAGTTCATCAGGTAGTCCATCAATCACTTACCAATATTGGAATGCAGAATAATTGTATTGGTATTTGAATGGTATGTCACGCCTCTCTACGGTTTTGGGCACGGCCAAAAGGTCGACAGGGGTGCAGGAGGACGCACCCACAGGGAGGATACAAAATGAAATTCATGAAATTCGCGGGTGCGCTCGCGATCTCTGCTGTTGCATTTGCAGCTGCCGCTGACGCCGCAGACAAAGGCACCGTTGGCATTTCCATGCCCACCAAGTCGTCGTCGCGCTGGATCTCGGACGGCAACTCGATGGTCGAACAGTTTCAGGCCGCGGGCTACGAAACCGACCTGCAGTACGCAGAGGATGACATTCCGAACCAGCTGGCGCAGATCGAGAACATGATCACCAAAGGTGTGGACGTTCTGGTCATTGCAGCCATCGACGGCACCACTCTGTCGAACGCGCTGGCGAACGCAGCCGCGTCTGACATTGACGTGATTGCCTATGACCGCCTGATCCGCGACTCCGGTGACGTCAGCTACTACGCGACCTTTGACAACTTCAAAGTCGGCGTGCAGCAGGCGACCAGCGTTGTTGACGGCCTGAAAGAGCGCTTTGGCGATGGCCCCTATAACGTCGAACTGTTCGGCGGCTCGCCCGACGATAACAACGCCTACTTCTTCTACGACGGCGCGATGAGCGTTCTGCAGCCGTTGATAGACAGCGGCGAGATCGTGATCCAGTCCGGCCAGATGGGCATGGACAAGGTCGGCACCTTGCGTTGGGACGGTGCGGTTGCTCAGGCGCGCATGGATAACATCCTGTCCGCCAACTACACCGACAAAGAAGTCCACGGCGTTCTGTCGCCCTATGACGGTCTGTCGATCGGTATTCTGTCCTCGCTCAAGGGCGTTGGCTATGGCTCGGGCGATCTGAAGATGCCGATCGTCTCCGGTCAGGACGCCGAAATCCCCTCGGTCAAGTCGATCCTGGCTGGCGAACAGTACGCGACCGTCTTTAAGGACACCCGCGAACTGGCCCGCGTCACCGTGGGCATGGTCGAAGCGGTCCTGAACGATGCAGAGCCCGAAATCAACGACACCAGCACCTATGACAACGGCGTCAAAGTTGTGCCTTCCTACCTGCTGGAGCCGGTTCCGGTCGATGCCAGCAACTGGGAAGAGGTGCTGATCGGTTCGGGTTACTACACCGAAGACCAGATCAAGTAATACCTCCCAAGGGGCTGGCCGCCTGCGTCCTCGGGTGTGGGCGGCCTTTTTTATACAATTCCCACAGACGAGGGTCCGCCCCATGTCGATCCTTCTCGAAATGCGAGAGATCACCAAGGAATTCCCCGGCGTCAAAGCGCTGGACCGCGTGAACCTGCAGGTGGCCGAAGGGGAAATCCACGCCATCTGCGGCGAGAATGGCGCAGGCAAGTCCACCCTGATGAAGGTGTTGTCGGGCGTGTATCCCGCAGGCAGCTACGACGGCGAAATCCATTATGACGGCCAGTTGGCCGAGTTCCGCACCCTGCGCGACAGCGAGGACCGCGGCATCGTGATTATCCACCAAGAGCTTGCTCTGGTGCCCGAACTGTCGATTGCAGAAAATCTGTTCATCGGCAACGAGCGCGCCCAAAAGGGCGTCATGAACTGGCACGAAACCTTTCAGGAGACCGAGCAACTCTTGAAAAAGGTCGGGCTGAAGGATTCCCCAGGCACGCAGGTCGATAAAATCGGCGTGGGCAAACAGCAGCTGGTCGAGATTGCCAAAGCCTTGGCCAAAGACGTGCGCTTGCTGATCCTCGACGAGCCGACAGCGGCCCTGCAAGAGAATGACAGCCGCAAGCTACTCGATCTGATGCTGGAGCTGAAGGCGCAGGGTGTGACCTGCATCATCATCAGCCATAAGTTGAACGAAGTCCGCTATGTTGCTGATAGTGTGACAGTTATTCGCGATGGCATGACCGTCTCGACTTTGGATGCCAAGGCCGGATTGTCCGAAGATGACATTGTCCGTGACATGGTGGGCCGCGATATGTCCAACCGCTATCCGGACCGCGAACGCCGCGCTGGCGATCTGCTGCTCGAGGTCGAAGGCTGGAACGTCTGGCACCCCGAACACTCGGAACGTCAGGTGATCAAGGACATCAGCTTTAACGTCCGCGCGGGCGAAGTCGTCGGGATCGCGGGGGTGATGGGCTCGGGACGCACTGAATTGGCTATGTCGATCTTTGGCCAAAGCTGGGGGCGCAACATCAGCGGCACCGCGAAACTGCGGGGAAGCGCTATGGATGTCTCCACCGTGGACCGCGCCATCAACGGCGGCTTGGCTTACGTGACCGAGGATCGCAAATCGCTGGGGCTCGTGCTGGACGAAACGATCCAGTTCAACACCACGCTGGCAAACCTCGAGGAGGTGTCGGCCAAGGGCGTTCTGAACCCGAACGAAGAAACCAAGGCCGCCGAGTACTATCGCAAGGCCCTGCGCACCCGCACCCCCAGCGTTTTCCAGAAGGTCGGAAACCTGTCGGGCGGAAACCAGCAGAAGGTCGTCCTTGGTAAATGGCTGTTTACCGGACCAGAGGTTCTGATCCTCGATGAGCCGACCCGCGGCATCGACGTGGGCGCCAAATACGAAATCTACGCGATCATCAACGAGCTGTCCGCCCAAGGCAAAGGCGTCGTGATGATCAGCTCTGAAATGCCCGAGCTACTGGGCATGTGCGATCGCATCTACGTCATGAACGAAGGGGCCTTTGTCGGCGAAATGCCGGCCGCTGAGGCCACCCAAGAGCGCATCATGTCGCTCATCGTCACGGAATAAGGGAACACCGGAATGACGAGCCAAAACAACGGTTTAAAATCCTATCTTTCAGCACATATGAAAGACTACGGCCTCTTGTTCGCGCTGATCGCGATCATGGCGTTTTTCCAGATTATGACGGACGGCACGCTGATGCGGCCCGTCAACATCACCAACCTGTTCCTGCAGAACAGCTACATCATCGTGATGGCGCTGGGGATGCTGATCGTCATTGTCGCGGGGCATATCGACCTGTCCGTGGGGTCCGTCATGGGCTTCATCGGGGCGTTGGCGGCGGTGATGATCGTGAATTGGGACATGCCCGTGTGGGTGACCATTCCGATTTGCGTGGCCTTGGGCGGCGTCATCGGCGCGGCGCAGGGCTACTGGGTGGCCTATTGGAAAATTCCCAGCTTTATCGCGACATTGGCGGGCATGCTTGTGTTCCGTGGGGCGTCCCTCTGGCTGCTCGAAGGGCAATCCGTGGGTCCGTTCCCCCAAAGCTTCCAAGTCCTCTCGACCGGCTTCATCGGCGACTTCTTTAGCCGTGAAACCACTGCTCCGATCGCTGAACTTGTCGGGTCGCGCAACTTCAACGTCCTGAGCCTGTCGGTCGGTGTCATCTCAGCCATGGTCATCGTATGGCTCGGTCTGCGCCAACGCGCACGGGGCAAAGCCTACGGGATCGAAGGTGAACCCAGCGCGTTTTTCTGGGGCCGGAATATCATCGTCCTTGGCGCGCTGATCTTCCTGTCGTTCAAGCTGGCGACCTTCCGCGGCCTGCCGAACGTGCTGCTGACCATGGGGATCCTCATCGTCTTCTACGCCTTTGTGACCGAAAAAACCGTGATTGGCCGCAGGATCTATGCCCTTGGCGGCAACGAGAAAGCTGCGAAGCTGTCTGGGATCAAAACCGAACGCCTGACCTTCTTTGCCTTTGTGAACATGGGCGTTCTGGCGGCGATCGCGGGCCTGATCTTTGCGGCGCGTCTGAACACTGCGACCCCCAAAGCCGGTTTCGGCATGGAGCTGGACGTGATCGCGGCGGTCTTTATCGGTGGTGCGTCGATGTCCGGCGGCTCTGGCAAGATCGTGGGCGCTGTGGTCGGAGCCTTTATCATGGGCGTTCTGAACAACGGCATGTCCATCCTTGGCATCGGGATTGATTACCAGCAGATGATCAAAGGCCTCGTGCTCTTGGCTGCGGTTGTCTTCGACGTCTACAACAAACAGAAACAGGCCTAAGATCATGCATTTGTCCGAACTCAAAGCCGGTGGTGTGATCGTCCGCGATGGCGACGACGCCCGCCTGATCCCCGCGATCAAAACCGTTTACGCCTTGGCCGAACTGGCCGTGAACAAGGGCTGCAAGATCGCCGATGTGATCCCCGATGGCGGGGAGCCTGTCGACGTGGCGGCTCTGGCATCCGAGGGCAAGCTGGATGTCCCCGTCCGCCATCCTGAACCGGCTCGTATGTACCTGTGCGGGACGGGCCTGACCCACCTTGGGTCCGCCTCAACCCGCAACGCGATGCACGCAGCGGCCACCGAAGATGTGTCCGACTCCATGAAAATGTTCCAGATGGGTGTCGAGGGCGGCAAGCCTGCGGATGGTGCGGTCGGCGCGCAGCCCGAATGGTTCTACAAAGGGCCGGGCACCGAGGCTGTCGCCCCCGGCGATCCGCTGCTGAGCCCCGGTTTTGCGCTGGACGGCGGGGAGGAACCCGAGATCGCGGGATTCTACCTCATCGGTGCGGACGGCACGCCCAACCGCATCGGCTTTACCCTGTCGAACGAATTCTCAGATCACGTGACCGAACGGATCAACTATCTGTTCCTCGCTCATTCGAAACTGCGTCCGGCATCCTTTGGTCCCGAGCTTCTGGTGGGCGAACTCCCTCGTCACATTGAGGGCCGCAGCCGCATCCTGCGCGGGGGCGAGGTGATCTTTGATCAGCCCTTTGTGTCGGGTGAGGACAACATGTCCCACACCATCGCGAACCTTGAACACCATCATTTCAAGTATGCGCCGTTCCGGCGGGCAGGGGATCTGCACGTCCACATGTTCGGCACCGCCACTTTGTCCTTCGGGGCTGGTGTGAAAACCGAAGATGGCGATGTGTTTGAAATCAGCGCGCCCGCGTTTGGTGCGCCCCTGCGCAATGCACTGCAGACGCAGGCCGATAGCGGTCTCGTCACCACCCGCACTCTCTAACGCTCCGGAGCTGACCCCATGTCGACAAACTTTACGCCCGCCCCTTGGCCCCGTCGTCTGCGCTCGCAGGAATGGTACGCGGGCAATTCTCGGGATACGATCTATCACCGCGGCTGGATGAAGAACCAAGGCTACCCGCACGATCTGTTCGACGGACGCCCGATTATCGGCATCCTGAATACATGGTCGGACCTGACCCCCTGCAACGGCCACCTGCGCGAGCTGTCGGAAAAGGTGAAGGCCGGCATCTGGGAAGCTGGGGGCTTTCCGGTTGAAGTGCCCGTGTTCAGCGCGTCCGAAAACACCTTCCGCCCCACGGCGATGATGTTCCGCAACCTTGCCGCCCTATCGATCGAGGAAACCATTCGCGGGCAGCCCATTGATGGCGCGGTTCTGCTGGTCGGCTGTGACAAGACGACCCCAAGCCTGATGATGGCGGCGGCCTCCTGTGATATTCCGTCCATCGTTGTGACCGGCGGGCCAATGTTGAACGGCTATTTCCGTGGGGAACGCGTTGGCAGCGGAACGCATCTTTGGAAATTCTCCGAGGCGGTGAAAGCCGGAGAGATGACCCAAGAAGACTTCCTAGAGGCGGAGCAGAGCATGTCGCGCTCCTCTGGCACCTGCAACACGATGGGGACCGCTAGCACGATGGCCTCGATGGCCGAAGCTCTGGGTATGGCCCTGTCCGGCAACGCGGCCATTCCGGCGGTGGACAGCCGCCGCCGCGTGATGGCGCAGCTTTCGGGGCGCCGCATTGTGCAGATGGTCAAGGACGATTTGAAGCCTTCGGATATTATGACCAAAGAGGCCTTTGAAAACGCAATCCGCTGCAACGGTGCAATCGGCGGTTCGACAAATGCCGTGATCCACTTGCTGGCGGTCGCTGGCCGTGTTGGCGTTGATTTGACGCTGGACGACTGGGACCGATGCGGTCGGGATGTGGCGACAATTGTGAACCTTATGCCGTCAGGTGAATACCTGATGGAAGAGTTCTTTTACGCGGGCGGTCTGCCTGTGGTCCTCAAACGCTTGGGCGAGGGCGACCAGCTTCACAAAGAGGCTCTGACTGTATCTGGTGAAACGATCTGGGACGAGGTCAAGGACGTCGTCAATCACAACGAAGATGTGATCGTGCCATTGGACAAGGCCCTGACCGACCAAGGCGGCATCGCTGTTCTGAAGGGCAATCTCGCGCCAAATGGCGCGGTGCTGAAGCCGTCGGCGGCGAGCCCGAACCTCTTGCAGCACCGCGGGCGCGCTGTCGTGTTCGAGGATATCGATGACTACAAAGCCAAGATCAACGATCCGGATCTGGATATCGACGAGACCTGCGTGATGGTGCTGAAAAATTGCGGTCCCAAGGGCTATCCTGGCATGGCAGAAGTCGGAAACATGGGTCTGCCGCCAAAGGTTCTAAAGAAAGGCATCACCGATATGGTGCGCATTTCGGACGCGCGCATGTCGGGCACAGCCTATGGGACCGTGGTTCTGCACACCTCGCCCGAGGCGGCGGCAGGGGGGCCTCTCGCGGTGATCCGCGACGGGGACATGATCGAGATGGACGTGCCAAACCGCCGTTTGCACGTCGATATTTCCGAGGAAGAGATGGCCGCCCGTCTGGCCGCGTGGCACCCTGCGCATGAGCAGGCCGGCAGCGGGTATGCATGGCTGCATCAGACACATGTGCAAGGTGCTGACACTGGTGCTGACCTCGATTTCCTGAAAGGGTGCCGTGGGAATGCTGTCGGAAAAGACAGCCACTGAGTGTGCTCTTGGCTGGGGGCGTGTGCCTCCGGCGGGAGTATTTTTTGCAAAGATGAAAGATGGAGCGTTTTGTGGGTTGGCTTTTGGGCTGGCTTGGAGCGCGGAGGAGATGAGAGATGGGATTTGAACCGCACGGCAAGCATTTGGTGGCCGGAGAGTGGGTCGCAGGCGACGCGACGTTCAAGAACGAGCCGGTGAGCGGCGCTGCGTTTGAGTTTAGTGTCGGGACGCCTGAGCTGGTGGATCAGGCTTGTCAGGCCGCCGAAGAGGCGTTCTGGGAGTATGGCTATTCCAGCCGCGAGACGCGCGCGCAGTTTTTGGAAGCGATCGCCGACGAGATTGATGC
>NZ_FOXY01000024.1 GCF_900115865.1 Donghicola eburneus
AACCTCGACGGTGGGGAAGTTGCTTAAACATGACATAAGCCATGCCTTAAGCCTAATTCCTCAATGCGCTAAGACGGCCCTCGCCGAAGGCGTACGGTCGTCCGCTGGATGCCCTTGTTGATTCCATCATAGATCCCCCGTCGGGTTTGCTTTCCAAGCTGACGTTCGGGGTCTCGAACTGCTTTATTACATCGAGAGTGCCGTCTTTGGAGCCGCCATCCTAAATGACGTGCTCGACGTTGGGGTAATCTTGCTCAGCAACGCTCTGTAACGCGTTCACAATCGTGCCTTCGCGGTTGAAGACTGCCGTTACAACAGAAATTTTTTGCAAAGTGTGTCTCTAGAATATGGTCAGAAGGATATATTTCGGTATATCACACCGCGAAGTGAACAGCACTGCCAAGTTGGATATGTCAGTAGAATTATTTTAGTTGCGCCTACTTTTTCTGCTCGGTGTTTTGGACGCGGTTCTACGCAGGTGCATTGTTTGTTGATGGTCTTTGGTTTTCAACGAATGATAGCAAGCTGCGCTTGATTTTGCGTACTAGTGCAGATGACTGAGAGATGTTCGGCTCGCAGAAGGTGGCAAAGCTTTAAATGAGGTCGTGCGCCCCTGAACGGTTCACCTTCTGGGTGTTCGGACTGGCCAGCCCGAACGGATTTTGTTAACGCGTGACTGAGGTCGAGTGTTTTGTGACCTTGGGTGCAAAGCTGTATTTTGTGAATGGTTAGATGAATTTAAGCCACACTATAAATGTAAATTATAGTTAATTGTTGACCCTTGCTCAAGCTGAGGAAAATCTAGGATCAAAAAACCATTAGAGATATCTATGCACAGATATCTCCGAGGCAGAATGCAGAGGCGAGTATGAAGTCAGTTGTGTCGTTGCTTGCGGCCGGGTTTATCTCGGTTGCCTCCTCCGCTTTGAGTCAAAGCGGAGATACTCTTTTTGTCACTCATAACAGCTATGGAGCGCCAGGTATCATCGAGATGCCAGTAGCCAAGATATTTCCGGATGCACGTCTCTCCTTCGGCCTATCCCACTTTACTGCGGAGAATCGAAATCTCATCAATTTTCAGTTTCATCCGAGGGTGAACTTGGGCTTCAGATATTCGCGATTGCGCGATTTCGGAGGCGGCACCGATCTCTATGATCGGAGCTTTAGCATACAGTTGTTATTAAAAAAAGAGTCGGAGTTTGCTCCCGCTCTTGCGTTGGGCGTAAATGATGCGCTGGGGACTGGTATTACGGCATCTGAGTACTTGGTAGCAACAAAATCACTTTTTGATTCCCTGAGCTTAAGCGCAGGAATCGGTTTCGGACGCATTTCTGGGCGCTCTAACTTTAAGAATCCCCTTGGGGTCCTAGACGATAAATTTAATAGGCGACCTCAAAGGGACTATAGTCTGGAAGATGATCAAGGGGGCACTGTCCAGTTTGGCCAGCTATTTCGCGGAGATGGAGCGTTCTTTGGTGGTATTGAATGGCGACCACGGCCGGATTTAGTTTTGATGGCTGAGTATTCTCCTGACGTCTATCCCAGGACCGAAGGAAAGGTATTCAACCAAAAAACACCCTATAACTTTGGCCTCAAATACGTCGGGAAGCAAAATTACGAGCTGTCTGCGTATTACCTGTATGGTTCAGAAATAGGCGTGATGGCGACGACTTATCTTAACCCGAAAGAGCCGACCTTCGGTCCCGGCCTCGACCCTGCTCCGCCCGCAGTTGCGCCTGCGGAGGCTCTATCTGCACAAGCTTTGGGTTGGTCTTCGCCGCGTGACGTTTCCTCGGGCACATCGGCATTGCAGGCTGCTTTGGAGCAACAAAACCTCAGCTTGAAGCGGTTCAACATCTCGCAGGACACTGCCTATGTAGAAGTTGTGCGCAGCGGGTATTCACGTCCTGCTCAAGTCATCGGGCGCACGGCGCGGGTCATGACTCGAACACTTCCGCCCGAGATTAAGAGGTTTTCTATCACGCCAGTGTCGTCTGGTGTGAAAGGCGCTGAAGTCGTGATGATGCGCGAAATGCTTGAGGCAAATGAGAACCACTTTGATGGAAGCTGGCAAAGCTATCTCGCGGCTGACTTCCAAGAGCCGGACCTTAATACGCAAGCGCCAGTTTTGCCGAGCTCCTTGGATCGAGAGCTCAGCGTAACGCCCTATATAAAGTCATCGTACTTTGACCCTGATGATCCGTACCGTGGAGATGTCGGCGTACAGGTGCGCGGGACATATGAGTTTTTCGAAGGAAGCTACGTTCAAGGTATCATGCGTCAGCGCGTCGCTGGTACCCTGTCCGAGTCAACCCGAGAGTCAGATTCGGTTTTGCCGCGCGTCCGCAGTGAAATGAACAGATACGACAAGAATGGCGATCTGCTCCTCACTGAGCTTACCTACAATCATCGCTATCAAGCGGCTCCTAGTGTTTTCACGCGAGCAACCATCGGCTATCTGGAGCCTGCGTTCGCCGGCATCTCGACGGAAGTGCTTTGGAAGCCTTATGACAAGCGCTACGGCGTCGGTCTCGAAATGAATTATGTGAAGCAGCGTGATTTCGACCAGCATTTCGGCCTTAGGGACTATGATGTCGCAAGCGGACATGTGTCGTTGTATTACGAATTAGGGAGCGGGTACCACGCTCAGGTTGACGTCGGGCGCTATTTGGCAGGGGATAAAGGCGGTACTCTGTCGCTCGCCAGAGAGTTCGAAAATGGCTGGCGGATCGGCGCATTTGCAACGCTAACCGATGTGTCGTTCGAGGACTTCGGTGAAGGCTCATTCGATAAAGGTTTTCAAGTCACCATCCCGACGAACTTGGTATCTGGTGAGCCAACCTCTAATCGATACTCAACAACGCTGCGGCCGATTATGCGGGACGGCGGCGCGCGGGTGAATGTTTCCGGGCGCTTGTACGACGCTGTACGAGAGCTTCAGAAGCCTGAGTTGGCAGATAGCTGGGGGCGTTTCTGGAAATGAGGCTTTTTGCGGTCGGTATTGCCTTGACAGCTCTCGCAGCGTGCGGCGCCAAGGAAGAGATGCCAAATCTGCGTGGGCAGCTTGCGCCACAGGTTGTGGCCCAACTGCCCGTTCGCGTGATGCTCGTCGAACTTCCACAGGCGGAATCGGCTGCTCTGACAGGTATTGATACCGTCAACGGAGACTTGGTCACTTGGCGTTCTCTTGAAGACCAAGCCCTCACACTCGAAAACGGCGTCGTTGTTTCAACGCGTGGGTTGGCCTTTGACCTTATGGGCAGCAACGTTGGCTTGGTGCCAAGCGAGTTTTTTAGGCAGAATGAGTATCAGACAAAAGCGGTGCGCTCATTTTCGTTTCTGGACGGGGAAAACAAGCTTAGTACCGTGAGCTATGAGTGTCTCT
This sequence comes from Donghicola eburneus, assembly GCF_900115865.1. Classification (GTDB taxonomy): domain Bacteria; phylum Pseudomonadota; class Alphaproteobacteria; order Rhodobacterales; family Rhodobacteraceae; genus Donghicola; species Donghicola eburneus. The sequence goes on from NZ_FOXY01000024.1 coordinate 3,386, forward strand.
ATGAGATAAATCCTGCTGAAATTGTGCCCAGATTGAACGGAAGAGCCGAACTTTCATCTGTGAGCGAGACCTGCATCAGGCCGGGACGAGACATCGAAAACCGCTACTATTTTGACCAAACTAGCCACCAAGTAACCTCGCGGCAATGGTTGGGAGACACTTTGGGTTACGCAATGGTGGAGTTTGTGAACTAGCCAAAGGAATGTGTTTCGTGCTAGCTGACTATCAATTTTGCAGAACTTTAGACATTTGGGAATCGTGTTGTGTTTCAGAAACAATGTAAGCCTTTCCGAGGTCAACTGAACGTTGCTCGGCGTGCAGTACTTTTGGGCGCGGGCGCTGCTGTGCTGACTGCATGCGCTCCACAAACCACATTTCCAATTACCGAAGCTGGTCAGAAGAACCTAGTCGATCGCGACATTCGAGTTATCAAAGTAACCAGAGACAATGTCGCTCGTCTGACCGCCGAATACGTTGCTCCCGACGCCGCTATCGGTAACCCGCCGAGAGATAGCTCACGCTACACCTATCGCGTTGGAGTAGGTGACGGCCTTGATATCCGCATCTGGACGGGGCCGGAGCGTAGTTCTGCACAAGGGTCCTTGGTGCCGCCGAGGCCGATCGTCGTGGAGGAAACAGGTAAGTTTTTCTATCCTTATGTCGGTGACGTTCCTGCGGCTGGACGTTCGGTTGCAGAGATCCGCGAATATCTGACGCAGGCGCTTTCCGAGTACATTGCGATGCCGCAGGTTGAAGTGAGTGTCGCAGATTTCGTTTCACGTCGGGTAACTCTCACCGGAGAGGTTACTCAGCAGGGTGAGACGATCTTGACAAACAATCCCCTCCGTCTGCTCAGTTTGGTGAACACCGCGGTGCCGACAGACGAGGCGGACCTCTCAGCGGTTACGATCTCAAGGGCAGGGCGAAAGTACACCGTAAACCTTGAGGCGTTCATCACGCGCGGCATCGGCGCAAACCCCATTCTCTTGCCAAACGATATCGTGACAGTCCCGCGTCTGGACGGTCAGAGTATTTACGTGTTCGGCGAGGTTCCCACCCGTGAAGTACCTATAAAGGTCGGTGAGACAAACGTGACTTCAGTCTTGGCGCAATCTGGTGGATTGGACAAGCTTCGCGCTGACACGCGTGGAGTTTTTGTATTCCGGCGTTCTGGCCCCGTGGCTGGAGGATACGATGTTTATCAGATCGATCTACAAAACGCAGATACTTACTTGATCGCATCTCAGATGGCCGTGCTGCCGCAAGATATCCTCTACGTTACGAGCGACCCCATCACTCGTGTTACCGACAATATTACGAAAGTGCTTTCGCCAGTCACTGGTGTCACACGCGCAGCTTCAGCTGGTCGCGCATTGGCTACTGAGTAAGTAAGGTCATGATCTTAACGGTTTGCACAGGTAATATTTGCCGATCACCGATCGCCGCGTTTGCTCTTGCGTCTCACTTACCAGACGCTGATTTTGATTCTGCTGGTCTAGGGGCACTTGTCGGCAATGATGTCGATCCGAAAACCCGGAAGGCCGCTGAGATGCAGGGATTAGAAGTTCCCGTGCATTCAGCACAGCAGTGTACTCAAGAGTTGGTGCTTGGAGCAAAAGCTATTCTTGTTATGGAAAATCATCATCGGCGCGACATAATGCGGCGCTGGCCTTTCGCCTCTGGAAAGACATTTCTACTTGGTCACTTTGAAGATCAGAAAAAAATTCCTGACCCATACAGGATGGGTGTCGCCGCACACATGCACTCGGTATCGCTCATACTCGAGAGTGCGAAGATTTGGGCGCAAAAACTAAAGGACGTTTGATGCAGTACTCGAAAGGCAACGCTGTGCAGGAGAACGACGTGCAACATGAAGTCGACCTCATCTCTATCCTGCATCAGCTGCTTGCGAAGAAATGGTTTATTCTAGGGTGTGCTTGTGTCTTTGCTGCCGTGGCCTTAATCTATGCCCAGACTGCTCGAGATGAATACACGGCATCTTCAGTCGTTCAGATTGAGAAGCGCGCTTCCAATATTGCTCTACCGAGTGAATTAATTGGTGAGCTACTGGCAGGTGTCGATCAAGAATCGGAGCTGCAGACCGAATTCCACGTCATTAAGTCGCGCCTGACATTGGGAGAAGTCGTTCGAGCGCTGGATCTGAATGTAACCGTGACGCCGGTCGGCCCACCGTTTATTCAAGACTTTTTTTATCGCTATTCCTACCTCTTACAAGATTTTGATTTTCTTGCTACGGTGCGCGAACGGATACCCAGTCGATATGCATATACTCATGAAGTTGTTGATCTTGCAGATTTTGAGAATCTCAGCTCTTTCGAAACGCTTGAACTGCTCATAACAGCGGAAGATCAAGGTCGCTACTTAGTCAGTTACACTGATCCGATCACCGGAGTTATGACACAAGATCGTGGAACTGTTGGCGTAGAACTTGTAATTGAAGGTCTGGCCAGAATATTTGTGGAAGAAATTCGAGCGCGACCAGGCGCGCAGTTTGAGGTGACGTTTGTACCGGTTCGCTTTGCTGCGGCGCGGCTCGCAAAAAACTTGAACATTTCTGAGCGTGGAGGTCGTTCAGGGACAGGAATCGTAGACTTTTCCGTCACTGCTTACGATCCGGAAGCTTCAATTTCGATTGTGAATGCGGTTGTTCGCGAGTATCAGCGGCAATCTCTGAATCGGCGCTCCGCAGAGGTCGATCAAAGCATTGGATTTATCGAAGAGCAACTTCCTATTGCTGACGCAAACCTTCAATCTGCGCTGCAAGCATTCAACTCTTACATCGATTCATCGGGAGCATACGCAAGCCTTTCAGCGACGACGCAAGATGTCTTGGCCCGCATTGTAGAGTTGGAAACAAAGCTGGAGGAAATCGGCTTTCAGAAGTCACAATTGGCGACACAGGTCACGGAAAGCCATCCGGACTTTCAAAGGTTAGTGGCTCAGGAGCAAGAGTTCGAACAGCGCCTTCTATCCTTGCGTGGAGAATTGGACTCAGTCCCTGAAACTGAGCAGCAGTTGGCTCAGCTCACAAAGAATGTGCAGGCTGCCAGAGAGCTTAAAGAACAACTTCTTCTGAGATTGGACCAGTTGCGTATCGTTAAGGCAAGCGCAGTGGGCACCATTCGCGTTCTGGAGACTGCTGAAGATGCGCTCTTGAGTGGCCCGAACCGTATGAATCCCATCGCACTAGCGATTGTGTTGGGTGTGTTTTCTGCCTGCTGCGTAGTCCTCCTCCGAAACGCGCTAAAACACGGCATTGAAGATGAGCGCGAGATTGAGAAGCTAGGCTTGTCCGTTTTTGCTACAATCCCACTCGTTGAGGGGCTTCGAAAGTCAAATGCAAATGACAAGAACTATACCTTAGCAATCTCCCAGCCTGAAAATTTGGCAACTGAATCTTTGCGTGCCTTACGTACCGGTCTTCATTTTAGCCTAGCAGCGAATAATGCGAAGGCGATCGCAATCACATCGGCAGCGCCGAACGAAGGTAAGTCATTCATATCATTAAATTTGGCAATCATAGCGGCACAAGCCGGCTCCAAAGTTCTTTTGATCGACAGTGATTTGCGTCGTGGCGAACTTCATAAGCCATTCGGCTTATCGCGAAAGACGCCTGGCTTAGCAAATTTTCTGGCTGGAGGGGGAGATGTTGGAAAATTTATACATCATTCAGCTCGGTTTGATCTAGACTTCATCCCAACAGGTGGCTACCCGCCCAACCCATCAGAGTTGCTATCGACAATAAACTTCCAAACGTTAATTTCTGCTTCAGAGACAGAGTACGATCTTATTATTTTCGATTGCGCACCAATTCTTGCTGTTACGGATCCAGCAATTGTGGCGGGCTCTGGCATTTCTAGTTTTCTCGCTATTTCACATCTTCGAACAACTACTGCAGAAATCGAAGCATCAGTTAAGGTGTTGGAAACTGTAAATGCTTCATTTTCTGGCGTTATTTTGAACTCTTATGATCAAAATCGAAGTCGTTATGGTTCATATTCTACGAGATATGGTTACTATCGAGGCAGTTATCGCTACCAATACGGTGTGAAAAAAAACTAGTATCTTCTCTGTTGACCTGCAGTCGTGCGTGAGCGTAGTCGAGACCCAGTCGGCTGTTATGGCCTCCGTCGCTCATAGCAAAACGTCTCAAGCTTCTGCTTTTTCGATCGGGGGAAATGCTTCAAAGCGCCGATGGCATATGAATTTGCCGCTAGCCGAAGGTAGATGACATCTCATTTGTATAGAGCAACGCAACAAGGGTCTCTTCATGCCAGGAACTGTAGTTCAGAAGATTACACTCTAAGGATCTAAATGTTGCATAATACATTCAGCCAGAGTTTCAGACACCTCCTCTCAAATATTCACAAATTTCGACTCGGACAGGGGATTGGCCGTTGACAATAAGCGGGCTAAATCGGTGGATTACAGCGATGCTCGCTGGCACGGCTTTAAATGCGAGCATTACTAATCTAAGCTACTTTACCGGTGGCGGGAACACTTTGCCATTACAACTTTTTCTTGGCCTCGCATCACTATTCCTGCTGTTCCGCATTAGATCTATCTCGATTGGAATAGTTTGCTTTTCTCTGGCCGTGTTATTGATTATTGCTCTTTATAACTTTTCCAATCCGACATCGCTCATCACAAACCCATGCATTCCGCTACTCTTCCTGATGTCAGCCTTCGCGGGTGCACGGCTGCATGCCCGCAATCAAGAAGCAATTGACCGGACTGCTGTAGTCTTTTTGACCTTGCAACTCGTTTTCCATGTTTTTTACAATTCCAGCTTTTCTGCAGCTGACACATTGACCGGAAGATCAAAGGGGTTTGGCTCCGGTACGACTTATTCGCTGATGGCCGCTATAATGCTTATTTACCTCTCGTTAATGCTAACTCAAGGACGGCTCCATCGATTTACGTTTTGCACGCTCGCGATAGTGCCGATTTGGACCATATTTTTGACGCAATCACGGGGCGCTTTCCTGTCTTTAGTGATTATTCTAATTGTGAAGAACCTGTTAGGTGTGCGGTCTTTCTTTAAGCTGTTCGCCGCGGCTACCCTCATGGCGTGCATCATCGCCATAAGCCCAGATATTTTAACCAAAGTTCCGCTTTTTGATCGGCTCCAAATAAGCAGTAACTCTGACCTCGAAGCCTTTTCCAGTGGCCGAATTCAAACTCAAAGGGTAATTATGGGATGGATTTCTTCTGAGCCCAGCTTTTTATCGTTGCTTCTGGGTGCTGAAGGATTGAACGGCGTGAAGCGCCTCACCAGCCAAGGATTAGAATTCCCCCATTTAGATCTTCTATATCTACTCTATGATACGGGTCTCTTAGGTGTAGGTCTATACATAGTTATGATGCTGCTGCTTCTGATCAGGACGCGCTTCGACAGCTACATGCTACTTTTCTTTCTTTCCGCACTTCACACTAACATGGTTTTGTCGCCCACATTCCTGATACTGTCGATCGTCTTGCATCATGTAAGTAAAAAAAAATTGAAAAATACAGGCGCAAAAATCGAACATTCACATAAATCACCCGTCGATCATTCCTGGAGCCTTGTTACCTGATGACATCCAAGCAAAAGCCAATCCTAGTTTTGGTCTATCAGACCAATCCATTTGTAGAGGGACAGGGTGGTGGCGTCCGCTATGTCAAGCAATTAGCTTTAGCCATTGAGGGCAAAGGCGGTCGCCTCTTCTTCTTCGGCGCCGGGGGTAAAGCGGAGACACGCGGCAATATCCGCTACATCCCTGTCGCTAACAGTACTGACAATACGCTCGTCTTTATGTTAAAATGCTTGTGGGCACGTTGGCGTTACATTGGAGCGCAAGATGCCGTGGTCCATGTTCATCGCTTATATTTTGCAATGCCGTTTCTCGGACGTTCGATCAAGTGCATCGCTACGCTGCATGGTCGAACTTTCACCGTATTCCCTGAGCGATTTGGTTTGTCTCTCTCGCGTATAGTTTTTCCTTTTTTCAAATTTATTGAGGGATGGCTGCTGTCTCGTGTCGACCAGATAGTTGCAGTCAGTGCTGACGTGCAAGAACAGTTTCAAACACGCCATGGCGCCAGAATGCGTTCACGAAAGATTAGTATTATACCATCGATGGTTGACCTCTCGGCGTTCGGACCGAAGGAGAGTCACTATTTTACCGAACTTATGGACAACAAGCCTGTTTGTTTGTTTATTGGCCGCTTGGCCTCGGTTAAAAACCTCCCTCTTCTCTTGGACACTTGGAAAATTGTGATACAGCACAAACCTGACACTCGTCTTGTAATTGCGGGAGACGGTGAGTTGCGTGAACAACTTCAGCAGACAATCGAGCAAATGGGCCTCTCAGAAAGTGTTGCCATGCTAGGCCAAGTCTCGCCGTCTTCTATAGTTGACGCGATTTCAGATGCTAAGGTCCTGCTCCTTACATCGCATCACGAAGCATCGCCAACAGTTGTAAAAGAAGCTTTGTCATGTGGCATCCCGGTTGTGAGCACTCCTGTCGGCGATGTGGCAAGTGTAATCGATGATGGGCGGACAGGCAGAATTGTTGCGCCAGAGGCAGAAAAATTCGCAGAGGCTATAATGGATGTTTTAGGATGGGACACTCAAAAATCAGAAATCGCATCAGCAGCTCGGCCTGTTCTTGCGAGTTGCGCCCCAGAACATGTGGCCGACGCGTATATTGCAATCTACAATCAACTAGGATTCGAGATAAAATCCGATCAATAGGTAAAAACCGTGAAGTACACATTCATAAATCGCCTCACTGCACGTGAAACCAGCAGGTTAAGATTCGGGTATTCCCGCGCCTTACGCGCAAGCCGGACGCGATATCCTTGTGCGGTTTTCGTTTGGATACCCAAATCTGCGGGTACGTCGGTTTATCAATGGCTCGAAGATGCCATTAATATGGTAAAATTCATCAATCCCCACGAGCTAGCGCGTTTTCCGAACTTTGGTCGAGTAACCTTCGGTCATGTTCATTACGGCGCTCTACTGAACAAAGGGATTGTTTCCAACGAATTCGACAAGCAAGCTTATAAGTTCTGCATTGTTCGCAACCCCTACGCCCGCGCCTTTTCGCTATACTCCTATCTTTCTGCACCGCCCATATCGTTGTTCGAAGGTAGTTTCTTGGACTTCATTTTAAGTGTTCGCGAAGGGTGCGAGCCAGTGGGACCCTACAATTCTAAAGGGTTATCCATAGCAAATCCTCAATCGGACTGGGTTTTCGACGAAGAAGGGCGGAGGCTGGTTAACGATGTTTTCTCCATAAACGATCTTTCTGGATTGGAAGATAGTATTCGCACGCGCTTCGCAGTGAAGAAAGACGTGACGCTAAAGCACCTAAACAAAAGTACGAAAAACAAGAGCCTATATCGCGCTCTTCTGGAACATGATGAAATAGTACCGATGATTGACGAAATCTATGCTCGAGATTTTACCGAATTCGGCTTCCAAACTGGCGTGGCGGAAAAAAGCTAGGCCTATCGAAATCGCTTATGGCTCAGAAAGCTGATCATGGTAATCATTACTCCAAAGCGCGTCGCCACCAGCCCGATTGTCGTATCGTTACTGGTGCGCGGTATGGCGATTGCTCTCAAATCTGTGCAGCTCATAGTGTTAATGCGCCTTTATGGCTCCGAGTTGTATGGGGTATTTTCGATTGCGTTAGGCGTCTTTGGACTCACTATGGTTTTCGCGCAATTCGGGCTAGACCATTTCGTACAACGTGAAGCAGCATCCAGTGACCGTAAAAGCTACGCTAACCTTGTGCGGATCGGGTGGTTCTTGGCGCTGCCCGGTTTAGCAGCTGCACTGATCGCACAATCGTTTGTCTGGCATTTCTATTCCAGAGACGTCGCCTTGGTCTTCACCGTTCTAGTCGTTGCGGCGCCAATTTATGCGATTAGTTGGAACCACATATTCGTCCTTCGAGGATCCGGCCGGGTGCAATTTTCGCTTTTCTTGTTTGAAATCGTCAATCCATTAGTTTTAATTTTGGCAGCCTTTCTTTTTCGCGGAGAAGCGCTTGGCCTAGCTTTCTCTTTTCTCTTTGCATCAGTTATTACGCTGATCCTCACGACAATTTACGTAAGCAAGCCTCCAACGGACGTAATTGAGGGTACGGGATGGATCGGCTCTCCCACAAAAAGTGTTGTTGAAGCCCGTTCCTTTTACGCTACCTCAGTCCTTCAAGCGGTACAGTCGCTGGCAGATGGGCTTGTCGTCGGCTTTTTCCTGCGACCCTTTGACGCCGCTCTCTACGCTATAATCACGCGAATGTCAGGCTTGGTTCTCATGCCAATCGCAATACTCAGCATCTATATGAAGAACCTCGTTGCAAGGCTTCGCGGGCAGCCTTTAATTGAAATTTGGCGTCAAATGAGAACCTTTGCTTTCACTAGTGTGTCGGTGTCGGCAACCTTATGGATCATTTTGATTGCACTGCTGCCATTTATCGGTACAATTTTTGACACAAAGTTCCCATCCGAGGCGAAGTGGACGTATTTGGTGGTTGTTACAACCAGAGCTTTGCAGGGTTCAGCGACTTCTTTGAATAGCGCTTTACTTATGAGTGGCCGAGAGAGGTTTATCACGCGAATACATATGGTTCTTTTGCCACCGTACTTGTATCTGTTGTGTGTCTTCGCAAAGTCTCATGGTTTGCTCGGCGTAGGCTTGTCTCTTCTAGGCTACGCAGGCGCCAATATCGCCGCAACAATTTGCGTATTTATGGCAAATGTGAAAAACCAACCGACGTCGGAACTTTTGCAAAAGGCAGATAATCTAAAATAAATGAAAAAATCTATTGAACAAATCCAGTATCTCGGGATGGATCTTAAACGTTGTTGGGGGAACCGTGAACCATTCCCAGGTGCTTTCTTGCTTTCACCTTTTTTATGGCTGACTTCCTGGTCGCTTATCTATTATCGGATTTCCAGGTCAATGCTTCTATTGCCTTTGCCTTTACGCATTTTTTTTGGGCCACTGCGCCACTTAATCAAACGATTTGGTCAACTTTTGACGGGCACTGATATTTCTGAACGCGCTAACATTGGCCCGAGGTTCTTTATTGCTCATAATGGTACACTTGTTATCGGCGGACATACGAAGGCCGGAAGCGGTTTTTTCGTCCGTCAAGGTGTTACATGTGGTGGCGATGGTGTTGGGGGCGGCCACCCTACATTCGGCGACAATGTAGTTCTCGGAGCGAATGCAGTCGTGGTGGGGAAAATCACTGTCGGATCCAATGTTATGATTGGGGCAAACAGCACGGTAACACGAGATGTGCCAAGCAACGTCGTGGCAGCCGGAGTGCCAGCACGCATTGTTAAAAAGTTGGACGGAATGTAAAATTAATTTGGACTTTTAAATCGCCGCACGAAACACACCGAACGTCCCTAAGCTGCGAAATTCATTTCTAAGAAACAGAAACGCAAGTGCACCATCTAACTTTACCACAACAGCCCTTATACTTTAAGGTTGGTTGATGTTTGATTTTCAGGTAAGTGAAAACTGAACCTCTTTCGCAATGATGGTCATAGCTACATCGAGTATGTAGGCTGACAGCCAAATAGCCAATTGGGAAATATTGAGATCAATGTGTGTTGCCTGGCCATTTTATTGTGAGGCGAAACGGGAAAAATAACAATGGCAAAAAACAAGTATCGAAGCGAAAATAGGCTTATCAATCTCCCTGTGGTTACAGTCTTGTCATATTTTGTCTTTCAGGGAATGCGTTATATGACTTTGGGGGAGCGATTCTTTAAAATTAGCATTACGATTACTTTAGCGTTATTCATGAACTTTTGCGGCCTGGACATTATTTCAGCACTCATTATCGGGCATGCGATTAATTTTTTGTCTAATGGGCAGCTGCCAGTAATGATGCGCTATGTGTTATCTGACGTTGGGCTTACCAGCGAAAAAGTGCAGTTAGCATTGAGAAAGATGCAGGCGACGGCGCAGCACTATGGTATAGTCGAAATATTGATTTACGGTAGCTTCAGTCGACACGTGATGAAGTCTAGTTCGGATCTCGATCTGCGCTTCAAGCATCGACGGGGCTTCGTGCAATCTCTTCGGGCATATTGCTATGCGACTTATATTCGGTTATGGGCAAACCTCAATTTCATACCAATTGATGTGTATTGCTTTACAGAGAATGAATTTTTAGATAGAATGAGAGAAGATGAAGTCCCTGCGTTGCTATTTTCGTCGCCAGAAATGCTGAAAAAATACCCTGACGCGCAAGAGCCAATTTCTGCGCTCGAGAAGAACAGATCCCTCCGATGAAAATTGTTTTTAGCGGACCCGACGGAAGCGGGAAGTCCTCTATTGTCGCTGCACTGTCGAGAGAATTGGACGAAGGACAGTTAGTGCACATTAGTTGGCGCAGATTCGGTTTCGTTCTGGCGCGCGCGTTCAACTTATTTGGCCGAATGCTAGGCTTCAGCTACTATGAGCAAACCCCCATAGGCCCGCTAGGCTACCATAATTATAAGGCTCCGTGGTCATATATTTATATTTGTTTCGCCTGGTTTGACTGCATGGTTTTCATTTTACCTAAATGGTGGGTCGTTGATCGCTTTAAAACGCAATATGTCACCATAATCGATCGATTTCTCTTTGATATCGTAGCTGACCTAATCCTCTCAACAAAGCAAACTCGATTTGTTCTTTGGATGTTTCATGCTAGCCTCAAGTCTCATCAAGCTCGGCACGTATGTGTTTTTTTGATCTGCTCTCAAAAAGTTGTTGAGGAGCGGAGGCCGGATATCGTTTGGGATAAATCTTATTCTGAAAAGGTGAGAATATATACTCTTTTGCGGCGGCTATATTCTGTCCACGGGGTGCACACTGATCGGATGCCGCCAAATGAAACTGCGAGAAGGGTCCTCAAGCTATGCGTATAATCGGTATATCTTCGGGCGGAGGTCACTTGACTGAACTTCTAACTATTGTTCGGTTCCTGCCAGCCCCATATGCCGTTATAACGGAAACTGACGCGGCTGAACGCAACATTGTTAGTGATTTTGCATTTATACCAATCAGGGATCCTCACAGGTCAATTTTTGGGTTTATTAGGAATTTAGGCCAAGCATACTATTATGCGCGTCACTTAAAACCAGACGTAGTAATTTCTACAGGAGCGGGAATGAGTGTGCCATTTTTTTTGTTGTCAAAAGCGTTAGGCTCAGTATGCATATTTGTGGAGACAGGAGCTCGTATCTCTACTCCATCTATGACAGGTCGGATCCTCTATCCATTCAGTTCTCTTTTTATTGTCCAGAATGAAACCTTGCTCCCCTTCTATCCCAAGGCGATTGTGGCGAGTATACTGTGACCCTTTGACGGATTACGCGCCGTAAAATATATTATGTTGTTGCACTTAATATGCAGCGTTCAAACGTAAAGATGCTAGAGACGCTATGCTTCCCCTGCCACTTCGGTCGCGTCCGACCGTTACATCCTAACTTTTCTTATGTAATTCGGAAATTGCACTATGCTTCTCGCGCTTTTCGGCACTAATCCGTACCCGTTTGAGAGGCTCGTAGTGTTCCTAGAAAGAATGGCTCTGGAAAAGGGCTATGAGATTGTGGTTCAACATGGATCTTCCCGTCCGCCTGTGGGGTGTCACTGTTTTGATTATACTTCCCATAATAGAATTATTGAGCTGATGGAAAAGGCCGATGCTGTCGTGGCGCAGGGCGGTTATGGAAGTAGCCTTGACGCATTGGCCATGGGTCGTCCTTTGGTTCTGGTGCCTAGGTTGAGGGAAATGTCGGAATCCCTTGATGATCAGGATGAACTAGTGAAGCAGCTCACTACCAGTGGTAGGGCTTTAAGCGCCCGAACCTATCCTGAATTTGCTTCGGCAATTGAGCAGGCGCTATCCACTCAGCGCCAGGTGTCTGCAGATCAGGAACAGTCATTTGGCCGAGCCGTTGCACAGGCAATTCTCGACTTCTTAGAGAAAAATGAAAGGCCTCCAAAATGAGCAATGGCATTCGCGTGTCACATGTCATCTGGGGATATCTCGGTGGGGGTGTGGACAGTGTTTTGGACAGTTATCTTCAGGCGGATGAATTCTTGCCAGAGCGTGTGTGTTCGCATGTGGTGATCGTGCGACCGTTGGCTATGGGGACGCAAAAGACACCAAAGACGGGCACAGCATTTGATATCGTGCCTCTAGGAAGGTCGCATCTGTTTCGCGCTGCGCGCGAGACCGCTCAGCTCATTAAGGAGAACGAGTCTGATGTTGTTTTTTTGAACGGATTCAACGCAACCATACTCGGCTTCCTCCTGCGCAGGCTGTTGCCATCCAATATGCCCATCCTGTCAACTTATCACGGCACATATTTCCCGCGCACAATAATTGAGCGCGTCAAGGCCTATATATTCGATCGTCTCGAAAGACGTTTTATAAAACGTCACGCTTCTGCCGTCATAGCGGTATCACAACACAGCGCTGCGGTGCTGAAGGACAAAGGGGTTCCAGAGGAGAAATTAAGGGTGTTGCACAACGGTATATCACCTGACGTACGGTTGATCACACCGAAAACACACAGTGTGGCTCGCGGTCACTTAGATAGCGTGAAGATCATCACAGTTTCGCGTCTGAATGAGGCAAAGGGGATCGACGTTCTGCTGCATGCGTTTTCAGGAGTAGCACAAAAATATTCTAAGGTAGAGTTAGAGATTGTTGGAAGCGGAGAACTCGAAGATGAACTGAAATCGCTCGCGGTTTCTCTTGGCGTTTCAGATCGCGTTCATTTTCTCGGAAACCGGAAAGATATTGCAGACCTTCTTTACACAGCTGACATTTTCGCCATGACATCAAGACAAGAGAACCATTCGGTCGCGATATTGGAAGCGATGCGCGCGGGCTTGCCACTTGTAGTAACAGACGTGGGAGGCAACTCAGAATCTATTCAACACGGTCAAGAAGGATTTTTGGTAGCAGATTTAGACAATACGGCAGCAGAAGAGCGGATCTGCGAATTGATATGCTCACCTGATTTGCGTGCGCGGATGGGACATTCTGCGCGTAAACGTTTCGAAACAAATTTTCAGTCAGGCACCATGATAGAAAACCTTCATGGAATAATCTCTGAATTCGTGGATAAAAAGTGATCACAAAGCATGGCAAGGATTCTCATAGTCAGCTTCGGATTGACATCGCGCAACACGCGCTTAATGCCATGGCGCACGGTGTTGGAGGTTGCAGCAGGACTGCGTGCCAGAGGGCATGAAGTAGTGGTTTTATCGATTGCGGACATCGGTAGACCCATGGAGCACGAAGTGGAACGCGGCACAATCACGATACGGCGCGAAGACATTCGCGTCATGCGGAAGACCCTTCTCAGATTGCTAGGTGAAACCATCTTCGACGCAATGTTCATTCCAGTAAGCTGGTCGCACAATCGGATGATGCGGGAATTGATGAAGGGCATTGGTGGCGTCCGGATCGGCTATCTGCCCGGCAGCGTCTTCGAACTAAGACATCTACTCCGCGCCATCAGGAAAATGCCGCTTAATAGTCTGCTTCCCTATATCGTCCAAGCGGTGTTCCCCAAAAGTTTAGTTCGGCGCGCTCTCGACGCTCTCGGCGTGCAGGCAGTCATAGCCAATTCGGACTACTCTCGTAACAAATTGGCCCACTATATCACGCAGCCAGTAGTAACTATTGCCCCTGGCCGGGATCCGCTACATGCCTCTTCTCGAGGTGAGGAACAACTTGCCCACGAGCTATTTGCCAAACCGCCCTTCTTCCTGTTCATGGGCCCTCCTCTTCCCATTCGCGGAGCATTCATTCTACTTGACGCGTATCTCAAAATCGCCGACAGACCAAGTGTGCCTCCACTGCTGTGTTTGTTCAGGTCTGACGCGCATCTGGACATTGAAACAATCAAGGCCGATGTTGAGCGGCGTTGGTCGCACAACAAGCTGGCCTTTGTGTGGTCATCTCTAGATCCAGTGGCGCTGCAAACGCATATCGACAACGCCGTAGCGATTGCGATGCCGTTTTTGGTGGTACCATCCGAAATTCCGCTGGCGGTCTATGAAGCAGCTGGAATGGGCAAAACTGTCATCACGACGAAACCACACGGGACCGGCGATTTTGTTGACAAGTTTGGCGAAACTGTCCCTGTTGGGGACTCGGACAGTTTGGCCGATGCCCTGTTGCGCACGATCGAAAGCGGGCCATCCACATTGAACTCAAAGGCCATTGCAGCATACCAGAGCCTTGAAGAATGGCCAACGATCGCGCGGCGCTGGGAGGCTCTTGCTATAAATTTAGGGATGCCGGAGTGATCCCTATCCACTGCTGCCCATAGCGATTTACCGTTTCTATCCCATCGGTGAAAGGCAAGCGGTCAGGAACGTCTTTCCATATCGAGAAAACATGAAGACCTACATTTCAATCGTATCACATGGGCATCAGCAGATGCTGTTAGAAAACAGTTTACTCGCAGCATTCGGCGATTTCCGCATTTTTGTGCGTGAGAACATACCTGAGAGCGATCGCCGGGTGCCAGACGATGTCAGCTATACCCTTAATCTCCGCAGAGCCGGGTTTGGAAGCAACCATAACAAGACCTTCGAAACTGTTCAGCCGGATCCAGAAGATTGGTTTGTAATTTGTAATCCCGACATCATAGCAACGCCCGAGCAGGTGCGTCAGTTGTTGTATCAGGCGGAAGCTGAGGGCTTCGAGTTCGCTGCGCCTATGCTATGGAACAATAAAACTGACCGATTTGATCATAATGTCAGACCCAGGGTGCAGCTCTTGAGTTTGATGCTATCATTTATCGGAATCTCTGGGCCAAGCCGCTACACAGCAGACCAACTTGAGAAACTTCAAACTTCGGATTGGGCGTCCGGCGCTTTTCTAGCGATAAAAGCCGGACTTTTTAGAAAACTCGGCGGCTTCGATGAACGTTATTTTATGTATATGGAAGACGTCGACCTTTGCAAACGCGCTGAGGCACTCGGTGTTCGCGTCCGGTATTTCGGGAATGTGCGAATGATACACAATGCGGCGCGAGATAATAGAAAATTTTTTAGTCGTAGTTTCCTCCACCATCTCCGTAGCGCGCTGCGATTCTTTTTATTTTGAGAGCAGAGAACCGAAGCATTACCCTGGTTGGGTGCATTGACTTCTGCTGCGCGTCGCATTCCACTCCTTCGCAAATGGAGGTATGAAATGAGGCGTCTCTCCTCTGGCCAACCGAAAGGCAAAAATTCTAATATCTTCAAACACAACTCGAAGGTAAGCGGCGTCTGCACGCCACGGGAATTCAGCTTGCGGGCTTGAAGTTCCAGGGCAGCAATTCGTCGATGCGGCTTGTCGGGTGGCCAGCGGTGATCGCTTCGAGGGTTGCCTTGAGGTAGGCAAAGGGTTCGACATTGTTGACCTTCGCGGTCGCGATGAGAGAGGCGATGCGGCCGCAAGCCCGGGCGCCTTCATCATGGCCTGCAAACAATACGTTTTTCCTTGTGAGAGCAATCGGACGAATGAGGTTTTCGACAGCGTTGGAGTCGATCTCGACCCGGCCATCGGACAGGAAAGTTTTTAGACCGTCCCACTGGCGGTGGATGTAAGTCAGCTTTTCCCCCAGCCGCGACTTGGCTGTAACGGCTCCATTGGGACCGCCCGCCTGTATTGGGGCTAATGGCTTAGGCTATGTCATTAGTCGGCTTTGAACAACCTCCAAGGGTAAGCGCCGCCTGATCACCCACCGAGTTTCGGCTTGACCACACTTGGGTTGGTCGCATGCGCTCAGCCGATAAGCTTCGCGTCTTTCATGCGTTTGATTGTGTCAGCAACGCTGGTCAGGGGTATGCATCCGGCGTAGGCCACGGTCAGGCAGCGTTGACGGCATCCTGTTGTTTCTTCCAATGCCACGGCAGCAATTCTGGGAGACGCGAGACGGGCAAGTCCGGCAGCCGGGCGAGAACATCAGCCAACCAAGCCTGTGGATCAATGTCGTTCATCTTTGCCGAGACGATGAGAGTGTACATGAAGGCCGCCCTGTCTCCGCCGCGCTCGGATCCAGCAAAGAGCCATGACTTTCTGCC
>NZ_FOXY01000009.1 GCF_900115865.1 Donghicola eburneus
TGAAACGCGCCCCTCGCAGCCTTCAACACCATGTTTTATATAGGAAATATAATGGTCAGGACAGCGAAATCAGCGCCTTACTTGGGAAATGTGGGGTATACTTGTATTTATTAGAGCCCGATTTCGATAAGCCGCTTTCATTGGAGACGTTGAAGTGTGTGACGCCAACGACAATACATCGCGATCCTTTGCAGTCCGTCTCTTCATGAATAGGGACAAAATAGTAATCCCTATTGGGCCATCGTTGAAATAACTTTCTCTTATCTTCTACAACGTAATTTATAGACGACGTGCGGCCGTAAAAATCCACACCATTGACATAAGCTGAGGACATAAATCGAATGACCTCGCGATCGGAAGAGGATATGGAACTGTGAAGGTCATGAATTAAATCATATGCGTCTTGAGTTGAGTGCCCATTAAATATAACCTCCATCTCTTCTTTAATAGCAATCGAATCCACCAGAATTGTCGAAACGCCAGAAACCGCCACAATAGCTGCCCCCAAGCCTGCAACCCACCAAGTTTTATCCACTTTCCAATGCCTCTATATGCTCATCACATGAAATTAATCCAGGCAGCTGTGTGCAAATCCAATTTCACCTAGACCAAAAATTTCTCACGCTCACCGAGTCTTTCTTACCCTAGCCTTAGTTCCTTGTGTTCGCACTTATTTATAACAAAACATCTTGCGCAGCATACGAACGACTCAATAAATCAATTGCTTATGATGTCTCAAAAGTATTCCCAAGTGCATCCATCTACGTATCGATTCGTACATTTCTGAAAAGCCTGACAATAAAGTAAGAGCTTTCGGCAACAATTCCTGATGACGTGTTGGGTGTACACAGATCTTACATCAACTCTTTCATACTTTCACTTTCAAGGTTCTTTATCCCTGATACAGTCGAAAGAATGAGAAAAATATGAATTTAAAACTACTCATCTCTCTGCTGCCCTTCACACAAGCCAATTTTACATCAAGGTGACAATATGTGTCTAGCGCAGACAAAGTTTCAATTTTCGCTTCAACTGGATTACACGTCACATTCATCCTTAAGCACCATCACGCCTCATAGTTAACTTCTATGTACTTTATATGTAAGCTAATGGCGACATTTTCGATGCAGTCTATAATTGCGGATAGATCGCATGCCGGAAATTATCCATTTCATTTTCTGTGACTAATGTGAATGTGATTCTCCTTGGCTATCAGAATGCGCAATGTCGCGGCTGGATGGGTATGATGCACCTTGCTATAGAAAAATTTCCAACGGGAGAGAGGAATAAATCTATGAGTGAGAAATACCTCACTGGTGAACAACTGGCTCAGCGCATCCGCAAGGTTTTGGCTGGCGACAACCCTTGGATGTGCGTCGCCTTTCTAGGTCCAACTTGGATTGATGAACTGTTTGCTGGCGGGGCAGCGCCGGAGAACCTGCGCGTCGTGTGCGACCTACATATGGGTATGACAGTTCAGGCGGCACTTCGCGCCGGAGGAGCCCCTGACAACGAACGCCTACGCCACTTCCCTGACAAGCAAATGCATGCGAAGATCTACGCGTCTGACAAGGGCGCGGTTGTATGTTCGGCCAATGCCTCGCGCTCCGCACTATCCTCGGCTGACCGGATCGAGGATGGAGTGTGGTTGCCCCGCGGAAGCAAAGCGCACCATGAAGCCGAAGCTACCTTCGAGACGCGCTACAGCAACGCCGTGCGTGTAGACGCTGATGCTCTCGCAAGAGCGCCAGAGTACTTGGCGGGCCTCGGCGCCGCTGCGGTCGGCACAAATGAGGCGGTCGATCTCGGGGACCCGCCAACGCTTTTGCAACTTCTTCGCCACGACCCTGAAGCATTCAAGGGCATCCGCTTTGTCTTCTCGAATGAAGACGTTACCGAGACGGTCCAGGCGGGTGCCAAGACGATTATGGACGAAGAGTTGACGAATAACGATGGCACTGCGGAAGACGCGGGTGCTGGCCCACTCAAGTACCATTGCTTCTCCAACTGGGAAATGAAGGAGAGTGACTGGCCCGGGCTGTTCATCTCCGTCTACCGTGGGTCAAACGGTCAAATTTTCCTTGGCATGTATCGTCATTTACGGTTTCTCCAGCAGGTCTCTAATGGGGAAGGTGAGACCGAGGAGGTGTTCGTTGCAACCAAAGTTAAGTGGAACACCGGTGGAGCTTCGTTCGGAGACCTGCGAAAGCTGGCAACGATCTTGGAGTGCCAGACTGAGCTCGAAACCTTGTTCCATAACGAACGCATATTTGATCGCGTGTGCGGGAAGGTGCTCGACGCCGCAGACGCACGCAAGAATTTGAAGCTGACATAGGTACTATTGGGCAAGGTTTGAAGGCGGATTTCGGTAGCGAAACTTTAATCAAGTGCGCCCCTGCGAGGGGGGCAGGTAAGACCATGCCGCAGGATCAGGAACTCGAAGCCGACTCGCGGCAACACGGCGACCACCTCACCTAGGCGAGGCCTTAATCTGGCGAGGATCCGGCCCTCAGCCAACCTTCCACATATGCGCGGCGAAAGTCCGCTTTTCTGTCACGGGTTCATCAGACGAAACCTCCGCCGCGAGACCTGAGCGCATCGGCAAAGTGGCAAATTCGGGCGAAGCCAGACAACGGTTCTAATAGCAGAGGAACTAGCCTTAATAGGCAGGCACCCGTCGCCAAACCACACCGTTCAACGCGTGCCACTCGCGGAAAGGAGCCTGCCTTGACAGTCAGGCAGAAGGTATGTCGAGTAGGGTTGCGTTCAGATGTAACTTATCGTCAGCGGGCGGGTAGATTGATCGGGGTCACGATTGGAAAGAAGCTTTCTGCATAGATTAAGCCTACTCATTCCGTGGTCGGCATTGGCGAGCGTAGGGAACTCCTATCCGGCGCGATTAACTGCGTTGGCGCCTCTGATTGGTTACCTTATCATTTACAACCAGCTAATTGCTGATTTTCTTTCTATCGAAAGGTGGGGGCACAGGCGCCGAGCCTGTCACCATTCTTGATCTTCTTGGGGACCTAAAACTAACACTACTCTATATTGGCCTAATATTTTTTGGCATCGGAGCAATCCTGTTTGCCATATTTGCGCCGATTAGCATTAAGAAATACAAGACGCCGGAGGAATGCGTTCTCGCAATGGGGGCAGCGCAAACCGAATGGCTTATTATAGACAGTTTAACACGGGTTGGCCGGTCGGCATGGAAAGGAGAATACTTCGAAAATCCAGATAGCTACGGGAATATTTCATTAAGCTTCACGGAGGAAGCGATGTTCCAACTTGATGCTATCTTGGAACATGCAGGCCACAATGCTTTTGATGACGAGCCTCACTCCAACAATTCGGAGCAGCCTGACCCGGATATCGGATTTTACAATGCCTTGGGTTATGTAATGACGGACCGCGTCTTGGAATGCATTCTATCGAGGCGCAGAGTTCATCGAGCATTATGGCACAATGCCATCAGCGTTATTGTAGAGGATCGAGCACGGGACGTGTTTTATATGACCTACACTTTTGATGAGTCGTCCAGATTTGGTATGCGACTTTCCTGCGCGGTTATGTTCACTATTGGATCTGCACTGCTCGCGATCCCGACTCTAATCACTTCTTTCGAAGTGATCTCGAAAATTTGAAAGTAGAATAATTCCTTCACGGGGTGGCATAATGATTTCATTAATTCTGCGCAAGCTGCGTGAACGTCGACTTGGTGGAAAAATTATCGGCTGCTCAAGGTGCTTCGATGATATCGGGTTGCGTAAAGTTGCTGAAAAATTTGGGAAGAGTAAGTTTGGGACTTGTCCGATCTGTGGTTCGTCGGACGGGACTAAGCTTACCCACAGCGCGCTGGAACTTTCTTGCACTGAATTTTTTGTTCGCGGCTCAATTTTCGCGGGCAGAGGGTGGTTTGCGCCATTGCTCCAATTTAACTATTTTGACAGGCCGATCGATGAAGTCGGGAGAGAACCTCTACGAAAAGACATTAGGCTATTGTCTGAGGCCTTCGGGCTGAAAGTTTTCCTTTACGGCCCTCCGCTGTGGATGTTTGGAAAGCCCGCTGAGGAAGATGGAAAGCAACGTTGGGAAGATTCTGCCTACCAAAAAATCTGCGACTATCACAACGAGCGAGAACTGGACAGTAATTCCACATTCTTTCGAGTCCAAAGGAACATCGAATTCACGCCTGAAGATGCACGATTTTGTTCTCCGCCAGAGAATTTTAGGACGGCCTACGGACGATTTGACTCTCCCAAGCTACCTATCTTGTATTGCTCTCTTGACGTCGAAACTTGCCTCCATGAGAGCAGAGTCAGCCTTGAGGACGACATTTTTGTTGCAACGATGCACCCAACAAGAACGCTACGCCTCTTGGATCTGACTTCGCCAAAAGTGGATTTTGAGATCTCTCCCTTCGATGATCCTCGAATTTGGCTGAAAAGTCTTGTCTACGATCATGGCAGCTATGATTGTTGTCAGCGGTTGGCTTCGCACATCAGGTCGCTCGGCTACGATGGTTTCATTGTTGAAAGCTATTTTCAGCAGGCCGCTCGTGCAAAGCACGCGAACCTATGCCTTTTTGACCGTCCGGTAGTTTCCGGGTTGGTTAGAGTTGAGGGGATCAACAAAGTGAATCTTCACAACGTTTCATATGAGTTCGGTTTTGGCCCAGCCATCTTCAACAACGAACTTTTTGTCGACGAGGAGCAGCTGCTTATCTGCGACGAGGTATCTTCAGCTGTGGAGCTAAATTGACTGGTAAGAATGACTGTGACATCCGGTCAGCGTCGGCCCTTGCCAAGATAGTTTGAGCCGGAAACCTATGGCACCTCCCAGCGACGTGCCGGACCCATCAATCCAGCTCTTGCAGAGCCTGCTTTCTGCGTACTGCGGCCGTCTACAGCAAGCGCGGTGGAAGTCGGCTTTCCGCCCAATTTCCAATTCGAATTTGAGATGCTGCACTTTATTCTAAAGTCTTGGAGGGGCGGGAGCTGCCGTTCGCTGCATGCGCGCAGACTTCAGAACGACGGGCGGAGAGCAGTCGTTCGCGGCATGGATGGCTAGGGTCAGTTTGGTGGTTACGCCGCGAGCAGGTTCAAGTCGTCGGGTCCGTGGTAGACGACATCAAGGTATTGGTTGTCCGGCGCGACTCGCGCTGTGGTTATGCCCCGCGACATCATGATGAGCGGATCGGCGAGTCGACCAATTTTATCCATCGTGGCAGAAAGGATCAGAATTTCGTCTCCGTGACCGACAAGTTTTACAGCCACCCCAGTTGCAGGCACATTTTCTGGATTGAGCCATTCAGCTTCGAAAGTTGCAGATTGCGTACTCCAGATGCTCCGCTCGGGGGGCACATAGTTGGTGGTGAAATCCAGCCATAGCTCATGGCTCTCTGGCGTTGGCCACTCGGCGTTTTGGCCAAGTTCAACGACTGCCTCAGAATCCATCCAGGCTCTCATGTCAGCGGCATTCTCAAAATTCGCGCCAGTGTCATAGACGGCTTTGATCGCGGCCAACCGTGAAGTGAACCCGGCCTGCATCAATATCGCCGCACTACGGTTGAGCGTGCCAGTCTCGATGGCCGGAACGGCAAGACCGGTCTCGAAGTCATCGATGGTGAAGATTCCGTCATCGCCAATGGTGTCACCATTGGCTTGCGCTCGAACCTTAATCGCCTCGATGCCCCAAGGCAGCTTGTAGATTAATCCGTTCTCGACGAACCGCAGTACATCGGACGGGTTATCGGCAACCACTTCAGAGAGTGGTTGCCCCATCAACCAGAACCGCAGGACATCGCGCCAGTTGTCGGGGAAAGGATCGGGCACAAAGTGCACTATGTTGAAAACGATTTCGGCCAACCCTGTAATCGCTTCGATTGCCTGTTCGTTCTCGTTCCCCAAGATCGCCCCGTTGGCCGCAATCAAGAGGTCATTGGCAGCCGCGGCGGAAGCATCAAGTTGCTGGCCCGCTTGCAAGCCGACCCCAGCAAGGAAATAACCACGTCTTTGTTGCGTGGTGCTCTGGTTCCAAATCAGCCTGGCGCGAGCTTCGAGGCTCGCCTTCAAAAGGTTCTGCACCCCTTCTTTCTTACGAGCCAAACGGCGTTGCCAGAGTGAAGACTGCAAGACCTCATCAAGTTTTGCGGCAATTTCGTCCGCGGCAATGTCCAGCTCTCCCAAAAGGCTCAACAACGCCGTATCGAGAACGGTTATAAACTGATCCCATCGATATTCTTGGGCCTCTCTCACTTCGGCCTTCTCTTCGGCGATCTCCGGGAAATCCCAAGCAACGGCGTTATTCACTACATATTCTTGAAGGTCCGCTAGACGCTTTATTCCGATAGCCTTCTGCAACCGAACCAGCAAAGTAACAAGAAGACGCAACAGGCCGCTTTCGAGACTGTGCTCGCTGGCTTTTTCGATCAATTCGATCCACTGCCTTCTCCTGTAATTATGGTTGTCAAAAATTGGAAAAAGAACTTGGCCCTCAACGTCGATGAACGCACGACCGGCCCTGCCAATGACGTTCTTAAACTCCGAGGCCGGGATTATCTCACGATTTCTATGCAGCGAGTGCATTATCACGGCCGTTGCCGTCAAGTTCAGGCCTTGAGCAAGAGTGGGTGAGGAAACCGTAATCTTCAAAGCGCCGTCCCTAAGCAAACGCTCCATTTCCTTCCGGAATGGTGTCGGCAAAGCTCCGTGGTGAACGGCAACACCCAGTGACAAGCACTTGAGAATGGGGTGGTTCTCCCCGAGCCATTCTGCGCCAATCGCGAGAGCGGGCGCTAATCGTGCTTGATCGATGGTAAGTACGGAGTCCAGAAAGCCGCGACCCGCTAGATCAACAATGGCGTCGGCGAACGGCTCGACGGATTTTCGTAACGGGCAGTAGATCAAAACAGATTGCCCGTCTTCAACCAGCCGCCACGCCGTAGCTAGAACCAGTTCGCGCTGGTCTCGTGGAAATGGGATCGTTCGCTGTCCGCTCGTCGGGTGTCTCTGCCCAAAGAAGTCCGGCACGAACGGCTTCTCTTCTCCAACCCGTAACTCCAGGCGTGCGCTGTTGTTGCGCCAGATCACCTCTCCAAATCGAATACGCGTCGGGCGCCAATCAACCGAAACCGCATCGCCGTCCTCGTCGCGACGTATCCAGTCCACGAAATCATCAAACTGATTTCCCTCGGGAAGGATCGCCGACAGGCAAACAATGCGACGCTGATCCGCATCGGCGCGCCGCAAGAGTCGTTGAATCTGGACCTCGTAGCGAATTTCACGTTCGCCGAGACCGATCATGTGGCCTTCGTCCAACACCACAAGTCCCACATCATCAAGGATTGTCGGGTCGTTTCTCAGTGCGAAGTCCAGCTTCTCAGGAGTAGCGACAACGATATGACGAGTCCTTAGAGCGTCTTCTTCAAAGCCGCTCGTTCCGATGCTTCCATACAACGCTGAAATGGTCTTGCCCAACGGGCCGAACGTGCGCTGTAGTCCGGTCTCTGTCTGTGCAGAAAGTGCGCGGAGGGGAGTCACAAAGACAATACGACGACCCTCCGATAGGCATTTTAGAATACAGAGTTCCGCCACGCGCGTTTTTCCAGCGCTCGTTGGCAGAGAGATGACAAGATTGTCCTTGGAATCCACCGAACGCCGGGCCGCATCAATCTGAGACGGCCAAAATTCAATTTCGGACCGCTTACGACCAAACAACGTTGCAATGAATAGCCGACGCAATTGCTGCCAAGCCGCTCCGTCGCCTTCCGGTGGATTGGTCGGCAGAACTTCATGGAAACTGGAGCCCCACAGATCGTCCAATAGGTGCCTAGTCAGACGGAAGCACCACCACTGGGGAACCAGATTCAGTTCGGCTGCAGCGGCCAATCCGTCTTCGATCTCTGCGTGCGCCACCTCCAAAAGGTCTGCCTCTCCGGTTTGAAGCGCAAGTAGGAAAGCAGCGAGGCCGCCGTAGAGCTGATCTGTGAGGGCGAGGTCTAGAGCCCCGGAGATTACCTCTCCGTCATCCTCTTCGCCCGCTCCTTGGTCTGCCTCGTCCTCCAAGACCTGCATCAACTCTGCTCGCACGGCTGCATCCGAACCAGTGCCTTCCAAGTTCCATGCGGTGATTTCAGCTTCAAGCTGATCGAGAGATCGCAAGATAAGAAGGGCGAGCGCACGTTCCATGCGCGAAAGGTTCACATCCTCCAACGTGACGAACAGCATCGAAAACGCGCGGGCCGAAAGCCTTGCCAGGTGAAACGAGGCAGAAGCCAACAGACGGACGAAACCCCTTCGCGGATCGTCAGGATCGCCCTTCGAAACAATGGCCTCGAAGGCATCGCCTGCGTGTTCGAACGCAGAGCGCATCATGGTCAGGTCGCCGCCTTCCTCGCGAAGCCGAATGCCCAACGAGAGCAGCGCATGGCCGTAGCCCATGAGATCATAGGAAAGCGAAGGGGCGAAGCCGGGAGCACCCGGAGGAAGCTGGCCATTGCGCCAGATCATCGCGCGGGCCTGTCCTCGGGCGAGCAATCGGCCCCGATAACCCGGCTCCATCGCCTGTCCGACAATCGCTTGAACTTCATCGATATTCATTCGCCGAACACCTCTTCAAAAACCCTTCGGATGAAATCTTGGTGGTCCGCAATTCTCAGTCCTACGCCGTTTTGGGGTATGCCTTCACCGCATCCGTTCAGATCAGCACGAAGGAAGTTGTTCGGGTCATTGCCGCTAAACGTGAAGAGCAAATGCTGGACGTGCGCGGCTGTAATCCCGTCCACGAGTTGCGCTTTGAGAATGGCATCTGGAAGCTCTTCCTCTCCCATTTCGCGCAACCGGTCTGCGACGAAGGTTAAAGCGTGTGGCGAAGGCAATCCGCCGTCACCATCCAGCGCACCTCGGGCCTTCGTAACAGTACGTGTCTGAAGGGCGGCTTCGCTCTTGGCTTCCACTTTCAGGAAATTGATTGGCCGTCCCTCAGCCGCAGGGCGAAGTCCGATTACATCGTCGCCTCGCATGGCCATTTCTCGATGATCGCGCCACCGCAGCCTTTTCACAGGGGCAGAGAAGTCCGTCCGTTCTTCGATATACTCCGTCGCATAAATCTCTCCTAAATCGCCCGAGCGTAGGGAAGGTGTGGTGGGAAGTTTCTGGCGGAGGTATTTCGCCGCGGCTTCCTTTCCCAGACGCTCAAAGACATGCGCCACCTGCTCGGGTGCGGCATAGTGATCGGGCAGGATTTCTACCGCCTTCTTTTGTGCGACGGCGCCATGGCCTTCCAGAAGAGTGACCAGACGCAGCCTGTGCCCGTTGACTTCGGCTTCTGTCTCATCACTCCATTCATCAAACGAAGCCATGAAAAACGCCTTTCTCTCTTCACAAGTGACTGTGCTATTTTCGGTTAATTCAATTCAAGCCAGGATTGTTCGGTTGGACAACAACTAAAGCCACCCAGAGCCCGAAGAACATGCAGCATTGTTCGTATGGCAACTTCGAGCCAGCACTCCTACGTCGAAGAGAGGCGGCAAAGGGTCGCGGGCGATACACTGCCCGCCCGGCGAACCTCCGTGAGATGAACGACGCTGCGCTACTTTGCCAACGGCCGCTTTCGTGACACCGCGTTGCAGCGGAGGCAGGTCGCATGGAGGTCCGCATTGGGCCGTCCATAATTGGCAAATTCGTGGCTCGACCAGGAACGCAGCGCTGCCTTCTAGGTAGGCTGAGAGCCGGTTGCAGATATACCGGCTGCACCTCACACACGGAGGTAAGGCGCTCTTCCATAACCGTCGAAGCGAGCGCGGAGCCGTCATCATCGAACTTCGTCAAGAAAGAGCTTCAGCTTCCCGCTCAGGGCAGGTCCGTCTTCATCGCAAACTTGACTGAATGTGATTTCAATATCGCGCTTGCCACCACGCTCATTGAACGCAACCACATCGAACTCACCGTCGATAACGTTGCAGCCGCGACCTGCGCCAGATATGCTCAGTCCAGGGCTAACCGCATCTTGAAACCCCTGTCTTTGCGCATCGCGATAGCGTGTCTGAGTCAGTGCTTGACCTTCGGGGGCCGCGAAAGAAGCCCGGTACGTCCACCCGTCGCTTTCGATTGAGAGTTCCAGGCTGTTGCCGTCGAAATACTCGACCTCGATCACATCGGTCTCCGTCGAGAACGCGTGCGACTGTCCATCCGATATGTATTCGCCATCCACACCGGTGAAAAACAATGCTCCGTTTCGAACAACATACGACGGCTCCTCAGCTTCATAATTCCCATAGGACGCCGCTGCGCTCGAAGACAGTCGGATCGCCGCGTCGACAGACCCAGAGCCTTTGGACCGGTAGATCTCAGACACGCGGCGGGAAGGGTCGGTATAGAAGGCTGTCGCTTCAGAGCGCGTAACGCCCGGAGAGCTTTCGGGATCGCTAAGGTATCCCTCCTGGCTAAGCACGCGCACGAGATCTGCGACCGAACCTGACTGAACGCCTAAGTTTTTTTCGAGCGCGAGAGCGAGCCGCCGAGCCAGGGGGCCAATGTTGAAATTGCTCGCGGAGCCTGGCACGGGAGAAGAGACGGTGGGAACGGTATCTCCGGGAATTGCCGAGAATATCACCGGGTCGTTTCCGTGAAACTCGTTTATAAAGCGCATGATCGCAGCGACGTCCCGAATGTTGCGTAGTGCCTCTTCGCTAAAGACAGGCGATGCGAATTCCACTTCATCGCCCTCGTAACAAGCATCGAAGATCACCAAGAAGCGCGAACCAATTTTTTTGAGGCGATCTACGATGTCGCCTGCATAAATCAGCGTCTCGGCCAAAACGACCACGTCCGACTCGCCGATCTCGCCTTGAGGTATAACGACGTTTCCCGGTTGCAGAAAGTAATTCCAACCAAATCCCTCGCCAAAGCCGTGCCCCATATAATAAACAATAATAAAATCATCGCGCGGGGTCACTCTTGCCACGGCTTCCAGGCGATCAAGCGCATTGAAAATGTCGTTTCGAGTAATCAGAGCGTTATCACTCGACGTCAGCAAATGACGCGATGCCGATCCAAAAATACTTTCAAGCCGGCTAAGGGCAATCGATGCAGAGAAAGGAGCACCAGTAGGATTAAATCCTGTCTCATCACCTTCGATATTGCCAGCATAATGACCATTTCCGATAGCTAAGATATGGACATCGAGAGCATCTTTTGGCCAAACCTTTATCGGAATCACGAAGATCAAAACAAAACCGAGCAACAGTTTTCTCATTGCGACACCTCTTCCAAATGCTCTCTGCTGAGAGAGACAATTCGCTGAACGCGACGCTTGATTTGATCGCTTGTCGTACGCCCCGCCTCGAGATCCCGGAGATCATTACGAAGCCGCACCATCTGTAGCTCGATTTCTTCGTTCTCGGTCAGAATCAGAGCGCCCCAATAGGTTTTATCGAAGGCGCGCTTGTTTGCTGCATCGATGTCCGAGCCTGAATCCAAATCCGCCGCTATTCCGCCGAGCACTTCCGCAAGCGCGCGATACGCGTCTCGCCGTTCGTCCCATAATCGCCGCTCATACTCTGCGAGGTTTCGAGCTTCTGCGAGTTCGTTCTCGCGTTCCGCCGTCCACATGTCTCCAATGACAAAGATGAGCACACTCAGAATAAGGCCCAGACCGGTGAGGGCGGACTTCACGAATTCGAAGCGGAGCTCCCAACGATCTTTCTCGTTCATCCCAGCGGCCTACTCGGCAAGACGTTGCAAGATGCGATTTTCGGTCGGCACGTCCTTGGCATCTTCGATGCGAAGAATGGCCTCCTCGAACAGGAGCAATTCCTGCTCGAAGCGGCGCCCCGAGAGTCGGTACGACTGCCCCTCGAACGTAACGAACGTATCGAGCTCGTCCGTGGTGATCGTATAGCTTCTTTCTATAGAAACGAGTCTACCATCCCCGCAGACTTTTTCGGTCATCGTTCCGTCTTGCACGAATGTGAGTTCGTGGCCGGTAAGGCAGTCCGAACCTTCGCCGAGCTCGACGGTCACGGCTTCCTGCACCCACGTCTTCGATGCGCCACCATGCAAGAATGTCGAAAGATCGCCTGCTGGTTCAGCTTGGACGTAAGAGAACGCCAATCCAGAGCATAGGAAAATCAACAGAAACCGCATGTCTCGATTCAACTCCAATTATAAAAACTCTCGATTTGTAAGCACAGAATTTGTTTTTTAGGATTCAATTATCTATTGATAAAACATATACGCAAACGAAGTTTCTATCAACTTGGAATGCTATCTTGTGCCACAATCCATGAACCGTGGTGGTGCATCAAGTTGACCGCAATCGGCGATTAGCTCCTATTAAAGCAATCGCAAGCTACAAAAACGATGGCGGTATTACTACTCCGAAGCGCCACCGTCGTCGTTTCAATCTTCGATAACTGTTTTGTCCGCGATCTGTGGGTTCACCATTTCTCGGTATATGCAGTTGGAGCTAATGCCT
This sequence comes from Donghicola eburneus, assembly GCF_900115865.1. Lineage (GTDB taxonomy): Bacteria > Pseudomonadota > Alphaproteobacteria > Rhodobacterales > Rhodobacteraceae > Donghicola > Donghicola eburneus. The sequence continues at coordinate 12,478 of NZ_FOXY01000009.1, forward strand.
CATCTCACGGGCCGCAACGCAGTATAAAGCCTCTTTGCCAAGACCCGATTTGGGTCGTTAGGGTTAAGGCATCGTGACTTCAACACCGTAGGCTTCCAGCTTTGACCTAGCGGCTTGCACGGCTTCGGCTGGAAAACTTTCTGCGTGTTCGACTACGATGTATTCTCCAGTAAACTTGGCTGCGTTAGCTGCCACCAAAGCCTCAAATCCAGGAGTTACTTTTGGATCTAACGCCCAGTCCGTCAAGGTTTGGAGAGGACCCTTGTCCGCGATCTTTCGACGTGTATAGCTGGCTAGTTGCCTGCGACCATGCTTCTCCAGAAGAGTTTCTTCATATGCGGTCACCGCTTGCCACAATCGCCTTTCGATAGGGTCCTCGTAGTCAGTGCCAGATAACTCATAAACGCGAATTCGGCACGCATTTGCGATATCCTCTCGCTTTAAGCGAACTGCATTTGCCAGCAGTCTGCGAATGGCATCGACATCTGACATTTCATTTGGATCTGGATCTTTAGCCAAAGAGTGATCTCCACTAGTTGCCTTTGAGGACATTGAAACCGAAAGACGCGAACGTAAAAATTCCCGCGGAAAAGTTAACATCGGCCCTTGGGTTGCAGACCACCATCGCAGTTGGGTGTCGCAATATCATTGGTCACATGTCCTGCATTGAGCCATGAACGAATATTGGCTCGGACCGTTGTTCGCATGCCAAAATTTTCAAAATCCGAGCAGCCAGAAATCCGAGCCTTTGCCGAAAGCGATCAGCAGAGGTTTTCGCAGGGCACTCCATCATTGTCGCCATCTAAAGCGCCGCCCCAACTGCAGTTGGTGAAATACCACCGCGCTTCGCGGCAGCTGGATATGCTCTTTGAGCAATAGCGCCTTGGAGAGCAACTCCAGCTTTGCGCAATACGATATGAGCTCCTATACGTGTCTTCTTGGTGGATTTGGCGTTGCGATTGTGGGCTAAAGATCGTGATCGGGGAGGCTTCTTCGGCGAATGCTGGCGCTGGGGGAAGCGCTGCTAAAAGCAACAAAGTCAGTAGTTTCATTTGTATTCTGAATTCTTAAGTCATTGTAATCTAGGATCACAAAGTTACCTTGGAATGAGGCGCTATTGGGGCGGTGATGTGTTCGCTCAGTGCCAATGCGGAGCGCGCCACCCTGCTGCAATGGCGTCGGCTTCATTACAAAACCAACGCTCCCCTTTAGCTGGTGAGATCTTAGTACGAGAATACCAAGGCGACCAAGGCGCGTGGTAAATCTTGCCGTTCTTTGAAATGTTCCCTTTGATGGGGCATCCTTCGGGAGCGCTTTGTTTCGCCGCCGTCCATCTTTCTTCGCGGTATTCCCAGGGGGCTTGGTTGACGCCAGTCCAGACGCCCTTATGGCGTGCCTTGGCGGTCTCTTCCGCTTCAGAATAGACATCATCGTAGCGCCTGAACGACCAAGCAAGGCCCGCTTCGACAAGGCTTTTCCCAAGGTCAGTGCCTGACGCAAAGCATGTCGCGATTGTTCGGCCGTAGCGGTCTCGCGCCATTGCTTGGCACTTCAAGTCACTGTTGGCGAGCAGATCGACAAGAAACGCTGTCGCGGCCTCGCCGCATCGCCAGGATGTTCCTGAAGAGTTCAAGCAGGTCTGTCCGCTTTCTGGAGCATCGATCCCGTTCAGCCGGTAGGTGATCTCGCCATCGGAGAGGGTATCACCATCAATCACCCGAATTTCCGCTGCTCCTGCAGTGGAACAGGCCAATACAGAGGCAAATAGCGCTAAGGGCAGGATGATGTTTTTCATTGGATTTGTCGGGCCATCGAAGGAAAGTTAAATATTTGTTAGCGCTCCGCTCGCAGGGCGTCGGCGTGAGTTTGCGCAAAGGCGAGCATGCGGGTCACGCAATTTTCTTGAACGAGTTGAGACATTTTTTTTGAAAAGGGCCCCTGAATTTACGCGGCGGGGGGCGCCTTAGGGTCGGCCCTTTGTAGTGCCTTTCCATTCTGCCCGGGTAGTGAATGATAACGGCGTCGGTGATTTGAAATGGCAGCGAAGCGCCCCGAACAGCAGAGATATGAACTAAAACGGGTGTGGCAGGGGAAGCCGTTCTCTGAAGGTGCGGACCAAAGAGCAGCCAAGTTTCATGCGAAAGCATGCTCTATCCTGTGCCGAAGGCTTTCGAAGAGCCGGTCTTCAAGTATTGATGCGGTATGACATGCCGTCTGCGTTTATTGCTCTAAACGCCGTTCACGTCTCTAACGCCGGCGCGGAGGCCTTTTGACGACCATTAAAGGAATGCGTAGTCTTTGACGACGTCGGGCCCTGCTGGCTTCGGCGCTCTCAAAGCACATCTGATTGGGGAAACACATGAAAACGGTTCGCCTTTTTGACTACCCCCAGCTTCGCTACCTTTGTTGGCATCGTCAAACCGATATGGAACTCACAGAAGAACAGGCTTGGAGCATCTATCGGCGTCATTGGCGGCACTTAAACAAGGCGCGCCTCACTGAAGAGGAAGCTGCGTTTATCGCCAGATTGGAGGAAGAAAACTTCAAAAGAAAGTCGGAACATCTTCCTAAAAGTCCATTCTCTTAAAATACATGAATGAATAATTTTCTTTGCATTTTTCAAAGAAACTCATCTCTTTTTCCATCTTCCAGTTCACCAAACGGCCTTAGAAAAACCCTCAAACGAATAAAGTTATTCTTATATTTCAGGAATTTGACCTATTGGACAGAAATACGCACTGAATTGTTCTCAACGGAAACGTTGACCAGAAAAACAGCCACAGGAAAACTGGAGCTATTTTAAAGTTCATTCTGTGGAGTATTAGCCTTGAAGGAATGTGATCTGGTCATGAGGGGCGGCACAACTTCTGGTGTCGTGAGCTACCCCCCAAATTTCGGACACTGACATAAGCTATGATTTGCAGTCTGCTGATCTTCGACGAGAAGGAGATCAGAGATGTCGAAACGCAAGCAGCACGCGCCTGAGTTCAAGGCGAAGGTCGCGCTGGAAGCCCTGAAAGGGGAAGAGACGGCGGCCGAGCTGGCGAGCCGGTTCGGGGTGCATCCAACGATGATCCATCAATGGAAGCGCGCCCTGCTCGAAGGCGCGTCCGGCGCGTTTGAGCGTGGCGGCCGCAAGAGCCCCGAGATCGACGAGGAGCAGGTGAAGGAGCTCCACGCCAAGATCGGGGAGCTGGCGGTGGCCAACTCTTTTTTGGAACGAATGTAATGACCCAGCGATTTCTGCTCAATTCAAGCCGCTAATCTGAATGCATCGACAGGCGTGCGCATGGCAAGGGCTTGATGAGGACGGCGGTTATTGTAAAAGCTGATCCAGTCGCCGATCATCAACGCGTGGCTTGCCATGTGACTTGCGAAAGAAAGGCTCAAGACGCACCATCTGCGCATCCGTCAGCCAAAAAAGATCAGACATGTTCACCACGCGATTTTCAAACCGTGAAGCACGCCATCCGACTGAAATCAATGGATCCTGAGCCTAGATCAGGCTACCATCTGCCCCAAAACCCCTGACGACGGACAGTACTGCAAATGCCCGAAACATTGGTTTCACCCAATGTCAAGGCTGGGGGTGCAGCCACCAATAGGTTCAAAGGACGATTCTGAACACTCGAACGCGATGCGCCCCTTCGCTATTACGCCCCGAAAAGACAACATGTTCCATATCTTCACTTATAACGAAATTGCCCCATATGATTTGAGACTTAATATCATTTGAAAGAGATAGACAACCTGAAAGCTCCTGTTGAGGATCGCTTCTCCTATACTCATTTAAGCAAAACTCCTCTCCATCAAACTGGTAATAGAAACCTAGATTTAGTTTGGGGCTATATGTCACTCCAGCAGCATTCAATGGAACTCGATAAATTGCGACCCTAGAAAGCTCTCCTGCCTCCTGGTCGTAACTATAAGCTCCGTATCGATGAAACGGGAGTATAGGCGATTTGGGCGCGTATTGAGCCTGCGTAAGCGCCAGTATCAACGAGTTTTGAGGATGGGGCGCATGCTCGATTTCCTGTTCGTCCTCTAAAGTGAGTGAAGTAAATTCTGATGTGCTACCAGTTTGTTTGTCGATTTGGTACATCATGAAGATAAGTGTTTCACGACCACCAACATTTGGATGGCGTGTGACCCCCACTGGTGGAAATCGGAGGGAAACATATTCAGGAGGAATTACAGAATAAGGCGACATGTACCTCTGATCTTCCTCTAAGAGGTCAGCGGTCACTTCCAAGTTTTTATTTATTAAAGTGAGCTTCTCAGCACTGGTGCCCGCAACTAATCCACCTTCAAACAAAAGAAGTTCATTTACATCTTGCCCCAAGTGAATCGCACCCAAGGGTTCACTGCTCGCAAGGTTATATTTCCGAATAACTCCCCCCTCCTGCCCGCCAATAAAGAAGGTATCATCATTGAAAAATACTGCAGATAGGGCACCAGAGCGAAAGCCTTCAATATTCTTAGTTTTTCCAACCTCCAAGTCTATAATCTGCGCCCTCGCTCCCCCCGTGTAATTATATCCAGCCACCAATAAATTCTTACCGCGTATGTCGGCATCCAGCATGTCAACATCGACACTATATTCCCCAACCTCCTGGTAGAAAATAGTTTCAAAGCGTTCAGGTTTCTCTGAAGCTTTGGCCGGGTTCATACCACTCCCGACCGCTAGCGTACCCATGAAAATAAGTGTGCAAATTAAAGAGAAATATATTGGACGTAATTTGGTGGAATGCACCGCCAATATTGCAACGTCGAAGGTCTGGGTTGGTAAGATCAATTCTGTGGCTCACATTTTGAAATGATGTCGCGCGATGGACTTGTCGAAATTTATAGCGAATATTGTTTAATTATTTGTGGGCTTCTATTCCCGCTACTAACTTACTTTTCACTTCACAAGAAAATTGCTCTCCTTGACTGCACGCACTGCTGAAGATTCCAGAGAACTCGATAGCCTCTTCCCTTGTTGGCATGACTAGGTTTTCTTCGAAAAGACTCCAGAGCTTTTCGCAAGAGAATTCGTCCCCCTTCCGGCAACCGATCACAATATAATCAAGCGCCCTTTCGTCATAAAATTCATTAGACTTTTTCCACCATTCATCCTCAAAGATGAAGTGTAAAAACGTACACTCATCAACTACACCCAGATGACAAGATTTATCAGATGCATCAATAACCTCAGGGCCAACGCCCCCCTCTTCAAACCGAAGTATCGTGCTTAAGTCGCTACAAGCCTCCGCATTTCCGCGATCACAATTGTCTCTAAGGAATCTTATTTCTTCATCAATTCCTACAAATATCGGTGCTTCTATGATTGGCTCTTCGATTTGCACCACCGGAGCTTCGATAACTGGTTCTAGGATTAGATTGTTGGTCACCACGGCTCGCCCATCAATGGCCTCGCAGGATAAACCTGAACCCAGCTTCAAATCTTCACACGGATCGGCGGGCTTAGGAGTGAACATTTGCCGTAGAATGTCGCTCTGCTTCAGCAAAGCCGTCATACGAATGCCCTGATTGGGCCCTCGATCCCTGATATCTTCGGCGGCATCGCCACTCGCATGGAGAAATAGCAGCGCACGGTCTTCATCGGCAAAGCCCAATGCTCCGGAGCTTCCCGCGCGCGTGTCGCACCAATGCAGAACATTGAGGCCTACCACTGGTCGGCCAGCATCAGCAACGCATCCGCCTCTGGTGACCCTCATGATCCCTCCTAGCGCATGGCTGACGATTGTCATGGTCTCGCCAGCTTCGGGATCACGAACGGACGCCTTAAGTGGGGCGATATTTGGGACCGGTTTCTCCAATTCAAGGATGGCGTAATCCAGATCCTTACTGCTGCCGATTTCAACTGGCTCAATTCGCACATCGTAGCGCGGACGATCTGAATAGTCCGCGTATTTTTCATACCCAAGAAACAAGTACATTCCGATAGCACGCCCGGATCTTTGGGTTGCTTCGAGGCAATGAGCGTTAGTTAGTAGTAAATGATCATTGAGCAGCGTTGCTGTACAGGCGTCCACCTCCCCGCCTTCTCGGCAAATGCGAAGCATGCCAGTCCGATTGGCCGCCTTCCGAATTGGGCCCTTAAGAATATTTTGCACGGGCTCCATTTGGCCAAAATTCTTATCCTGCCGTGGACCAGTCAATGCCTGATGGTGACCAAGCTTTAACTCCGAAAATGATTGGCTATCTTCACACTTCTCCAAATCACTTTTCGCAAAAACACCCAGGAACCCCGCTTGTGACGGCTCGGCGGATATTGTTAGAATAAATGACAATATCGCTGAGAGGAAAAACTCAATGAGGCGCTTCATCATTCAACAACCCAACAATATCAATTCCGTATTCTCAAAAATGTATACGCGAATTCCAGTGCAAATCAATTGCCTGGACATCGAAACGCCCGGGCGCTGCAATCAGGGACGCTGGCTGCCTTGCTTCAGCCAAGCTTCAAAGGCTGCATCTCCGACGGAATTGGACACTAAGCCGCTATCAGCATCCGCCTGAAGTTCGCGGGTGGTCCGCAAAAGCGCGTCCTTGGCATTGGACGCAGCCCGGCTCGACGCAAGAACATCGTCGATCGAGGACAGATCTTCGGCAATTCCACCGACGATCTTGTTTGCCCGCACAAGCGCACGCTTCGAAGGAATAACTTCGAGGGCCGCCAGAACCTGGGCCTCCTGCGCATTCACCTTGGCCCGTGCTTCCGACAAATGGCGCGCAACCGTTGCCGCCTCGGCCGCGCTCGCATCAAGTGTCCGCTTCTCGTTCCACACAAAACGAACCTGCGCCTCCAGCGCCGTGCGATCCGGATAGCTCACGCCAATGAACGAGTAAGGCCCGCTCATCTGCGTGTCCAGCAGCCGGCGCCCTTCTTCCGCGAAGAGAGCATTGCGCGCGGAGAGAGCTTGCGCCTGGCGCGCTGCTTCCTGCGCATTCTCCTGCTCGGCTTTGAGTTCGGAGACACCGCGAGAGATATCTCCCAGAGCTGCCTGAAGATCGTCTTCCCGACGATCCAGACAGGCAACAGGATCAGTATCGCAGTCTGGTGCCGTCAGATCGGTCAAACCTTTATTGAAGGCTTCAAAAGCTGCGCGGCTGCGCTCCGGTGCCGCAATCGCGGCCACACCGGCCAGAAGTGCGAAAGTCGCTGCCATGCTCGTGATCGTTTTCATCTCGTATCCTTTCCCGGGTTTCAAAGGGCGTCATCACCCCATGCCTTTCCTCCGGTCAGGATTTGAAAAATGGTCTCGAAATTACCTGACTTTCATTTTGATTAATTTGCACTGCACTCCTTTGGTGCCGCATAGAGGATCCAAGGGTAAAGAAACCTTGGCTGCTACCGGTTTTGGTCGCGAAAGCCGTATCGCTTCAAAGCTCTGCTTGACCTCTGGTGTGCAGTCATGATCGCACGGAATGAACTTCAGCCTGATCTTTTCTTCTAACGCCTTTCCGTCGACATCGAACGTATACTGCTCCGGTACCCGCAGCAGTGTTTGTTCAGGAAGCAACCAATCACCGACTTTTTCCAAGCCATTCCTGCCGGAAACTTCGATGACGACGCGGCCCCGCACTGGAGCAGCCATGCAAAGAAATAGTTGATCACCTTCTTTCACCAAAGGCACCTCAGCATTCAAATTTTGATAACCGCTCGATAGCCTGCGCTTCAATTGGACGACGAGTTCAGGACTCCCGCTGTCCGCCCTTATTTGAGAGAGGGCGACCGCTGAGTTCTCGTCGGATACGACCAACGAGACACGGCGGTTCCTTTCATTCTCAGGTTCGTTGGGAAACAAAAGTCGCTGCTCCCCAAAGTAGCGAACCGAGACACGATCAGTTTGAACACCGCGCTCGGTCAGAGCATTACGCACTGCTAGAACCCGCTTCTTCGAAAGTTCTACATTATATTCGTCGGTTCCTCGGGCATCGGTATGGCCTTCCAATGAGAACCGCGATGTTCGAAAGTCCGCACTCAAAAGCACATCTGCGAAGTCATTCATTTGCGCAGCTGCGCTTGGCCGCAACGTCGAAGCATCAAAATCGAAGTTGATATCTGGCAGATCCACTACTGTGACATCTTCACAGCCATCTTGATGATTTTTTTCCGAAGCGACCATTTTCATAGTTTCAAAGGAAATCACCTCGCTGGCTGAAGGCTCGTTCGGAAGCGCAATCAGGACGGCGAGAGCAATCGCCACCAATGCGGAAATCCTTACTAAGGTCACTTGGCAACCTCGAACTCTAGCTTTTGCCAAAGTTTCAAACGTCCTTCGGAATCTCCTTCTCGTCCACACAATTTGGTTTTGGAAGATGTCAACCTGACCGCTTCATACCTTAACATCGCGTAATCTCTATTGCCTACCGAGGGCTTTTCAGGGTCACATTTGGGTAGCTGTTCGTATACAGAGGCCAAATTCTGGTTCATGTCCTCACCAGAAACTTTGCATGGTAGATAATAGAGAACCATGACTTCTTCGTTAGATTCATTCCCATCCAAGCGATGATCGTAAAATTCATAAAACTCACCATCTGCGCACGCGTCTCCCAGAGAACAAGGCAGCACAATGGGAGCGTCGCCAAACGCAAAGTACGAGTTCCCCAACGTTGACGTTTTGTCGTTTTCGTCGGTAGCCTTTACCTGAAATTCACCAGGATAGTTTCCGACGATCTGAATCTTGAAGAAATCTCCATATCGAAATTTAATTTCATTGGGCTGGCCTTTCTCAATGAAATCGCCTTCATTGCTGTACCTCAGAAACTCTACATCCAACTCGATGCATTCCGATGCCAACACTGCGGAAGACATCATGCATATTGACAATGCTGAAAAAACGTTTCGTAAAACATTCATAATTGCCCCCTATGGGTGAGAGATTTTCACTTCCAACTGCACTGAAGGATTTTCTTCTGATATCGAGAATTCCCTGAGGCCAGAGATGACTCTCTCTGCACCGTTCCGAAAGCAACTTCCAGCGGCCTCTCCGCAAAGAGCAATAGTCGCTAATAAGGACCAATCTGGCGCGATATTTTCGAGAAGGTGACGTGTGACAATCCTTCTACCACCGTCAGAGAAAAGCTCTGTGCCGTCAGAAAGTTGTACCCCGAAAAGACCATCATAATTGGTAGGATCAATGACAACTGCAACTTCGTCCTTGCTGGTAAAAAGGTGCCCTGGGGCCAACTCAGCGCCTAAGACACCGGCTGGCTTCACACTCCAAAGCGCAATCTTGAACTGCGCGTCAACTGGGTCGGATGGCATGTCTTTCTCCTGAACAAGCGAGGCAACGACATCATTATCTACGCGAAGATCTTCGTTTTCTGCAGGGATGGGATGAAAATCCACAAAGGTCACGACGAGTGCCGCGCAGAATAGCAAGAAACCTAGAGCAACCCCTCTAAGCAAACGACTATCAAAGAGCGGTTTGCCATTGTCAGGATCTTTGTCGTCTAAGGTATTTTCACTTTGTGTCTCTTTAGCGTTCGGTGAACCAAGTTTCTCCCACAGGTCTGCGAGATCGAAAAAATTTTTTACAAAGCGAGGATTCCATCCTGCTTCTTTCAATTTAGCTGCTCTATCTACGAACGCCTCATCATCTTGAGCACCCTCGGGCAAGATGAGCAGCTTCTCCGCAATGTCGTCATCTGCGCCAAAAGACAGAACTGCATCCAATTTTCGTGCCAAGCCTTCAATCGGCAACACCTCGAAATTATCGCCCAAGTTCCCACTTGCGACGATGCAAGCCTTTCTAGCTGCAGTTGCTTTCAGTGGTGAAAGATAGGAAACCATCCTTTCTGCAAGTACCATAGAGAGAACGAAGCTTCTGCCATTAAAATCTCTATAATTCTTAATGGTTAGGGTAACCTGTCTCAGTTCGCGACCACTGAATCTTTTGACTTCTTCACCGTGGGTCCTCACTTTGTCGCTTATCAAAGGATTAATTATCCCTGCGAGCTTTTGAGGATTATAAAAAATATGCCCTATGTTTCCAGTTGATTTGGCATCAGAGATTATCTGGTGGATTTCCCCATCATCGGTTGGGAAGTAAATATTCTCCAGATATACAGACGCGGTCATATTTCTTCCTCTGGCATGAGCAAAAAATCAAGACCAACAGCGTCCGGGCGCTCTTTCAGTGGCCAAATGCCGTTTATGTACCCCTGATCATCGAAAAAATCATTGAGTATTATCCGACCGGACGATAACTCCATGAGTTTCATCCTGATGCCACTGAATTTATGCGGATTATTAGTTCTCAAGATCGCCTGCCAGTCTTCGCTACCTACCGGCTCGAAAGTAAGATTCAGATCTGCATTCTCCAAGTCGAACGTGATAGAATCTCTCGAACGGCTGCTCGCTGCTGCCCGCAATTTCGGCTTATTGTCATTTGCGACAATGTCTTGGAATTTTTCCGCACGACGATCGATCCAGGCCTCTTCAAATACGAGGCGATTTGCGGGAGAAATTGCTAGAAGCATTCTATCTGCCTCGGAAAGATTAAAGAAGCGCCTCTCCCAATACTCTCTAGACTTGACAGGAATATCAGGAAGATCGTCTTGTCCAGAGATCAAATTTGAGATCAGGCAATCAATTTTCTCATCCAACATCTTTTTCTTCCTTCAGCATGTCTGTCAGCTTTTTTCTTAAGTACTCTTGAAATTCCTTTCGATAGTCCCTTTCCCTATCCCACAGAACATTCAACCTTCCATCCCCAGATTCTGCACGCCTTATAACCTCTGGGTCATTCTCAGAGAAATATTCCCAAACAAAAAGACGTATCAGTTCAACGATTTCCCTCTCAACACGCGTCGAACTCAAAAGCGTTCGCTGAATGTCCCCCTCAAGAAACTCTATGAAGTCATGTTCTTTATCACTCAATGGCTCTGTATCGGTAAAATCACGTCCTGAAGTATACTTGCCGCTAGCGGAGTACGTATTTTCACCCGAAAAATAGCGTTCCGGCTTATCCAGATTTTCACTGGCCTTCCGCAAGCTCCAATAAAAGTCGAAGTCTGAGAATGCTTCGTTAATTGTCAAATCATGGGCTTTTTTTGCTGTAAAATACTTGTGGCCGTAGTCTGTACGAAAGTATTCACGTGCTTGAGACGTGCTTTTGTCTCCCTCTCTCATTGATCTCACCCAAGATTTCTTAACATCGAGAAGTCGAAACACTCTTTCTTTCGAGAGTTCTGTTGCCTTCATAAGTGGGACGAACGAGAGGCCTTTTTTTACATCTGCCATGATATTTTTGGCGAAACCTTTGTAGTCAGGGACGCAATCGCACTTTTTTCTTCGCATGGAACTTTCTGTATCGTTGCAGACTTTCCTCGAAATTTCCGGCATACACTTTCCAGCAGCCAGTTCCACCACGCATCGGTCAATCGCAACAGGCAGCGGTTTGCTTCTTTGAGAGAGGATGATGCCCCGGAGCCAGTGATGGGACAAAAAATGCTGTTCTTCGTCACATTCACGATTTACCCAAGCTGCCTTGATGGCTGGATCTTTCGTTCCGGACGCGATCTCGAACGCTCGATCGCCAAATTTTGTAATACTTTTTTGTCCTAGGACCTCGACGTGCTTTGTGCACGCGCCGTTTTCCGCAATATCCAACCCAGCCCCGAAGGCATGCAGTAAAATATCTCTCCCTTGAGGCGTGGCAAGAACCCAATTCACTTCCTGCATGCTATGCTCCTTAATTGCTCCATCTTTATACCGGTCCGGTTTTCAAAGATCGGTCGAAATTTTTTAAATTTTTTCCCTGAGGCCGCGTTCAGATGTGTTTGATTCCACTAAAAGCTGACCAGAAGCAGTTCCATGCAAAAGATGCTGGAGCTTGACTGTTCTGCGGGTTTGGTCGGCCATTCGAAGGCACGGCCTCCACGAACTCTTAAAAGCGATGTCAAAAACCAATGCTTCGAGCGTTGCGCCTCTAGGTTCAATGAAAGACGGCTACCTTGCACTCGCACAGTGCTTCGATAGCGCTCATGGTCTTGGGCCCGAAGTCTCCGTCAATTTTGCCCGAGTAATAGCCTTCAGCTTTTAGCGCTTGTTGGAGATAGCCCGTGAAATCTGGATGAAATAGAGTACTATTTGGCGGTCTACTATGAACGTAGTTTTGATCGTAAATTCCACTCGAGCCTGCTTTAAAATGCTCCATCGAGATTGACGCGGCTTTGAGATAATTCTCTTCCTCAAGCTCAAGAGCAACAAGACCCGCGCAGGCAAACCCTGCGAGATCAGCGTTTCGCTCTAGATTACAACCTCGTTCCATAAATTCTCTGCGTTCTGCAGGATTCTGGAATAGAACCCACTCTGCGTAAGCTGCACATCCAACAGAGTCTTCAAATTCACATGCCTTCTTGAAGAAAATTAGAGCTTTCTCTGTCTCATCTGCGTGGTTATAGCCCAGCTGTCGACATGCTTCTCCGTATTGGCTCTCACAAGCTGACTGAAGGAGAGTTTCTGCCTTCTGTTCATCGACCGGCAAACCCTCTCCGCCCCGAGCAAAGATCAATCCAAGGCTGAAGCAACTTTCTGCTGCCCCCTCTTCGCAAGCCCGTCCGTAAAACTCAGCAGCCTTGCCTAAATTGACCTCGAAGCCTCCCGCACCGTGCTCGTAGCGCCATCCGACACGATTGCAGCGAGAGTTCTCTAAATCACAGGCGCGGATAAAAAGATTTGAAGAGCGTTTTAAATCTTCTTGCCCAGTGACCTCACCGTCCTCGTACAAGTCCGCAAGATTTTCACAACTCTCCGCGTGATCGGCATCGCATCCTTTCTGCAAGAGGTCGGCCGCTTTGGCCAGATCGACAGAAAGACCACCTTCGCCGTTCCTGTAGCGCCACGCTAGGTTGCGGCAGCCGTATATGTTGCCGCCATCGCAGGCGCGCTGGTAGTAGGTCACTGCGGTCGCCTCGTCCTCTTCGCCGGCGACCTCACCTTCAGAGTACATGGCGCCGAGAGAGTTGCAGGCGACTGCCTTGCCGCCCTCACACGCTTGGCCGTAGAGGTCGGCCGCTTTGGCCAGATCGACAGAAAGACCACCTTCGCCGTTCTTGTAGCGCCCAGCTAGGTTGGTGCAGCCCCACATCTCGCCGCCATCACAGGCGCGCTCGTAGTAGGTCACTGCGGTCGCCTCGTCCTCTTCGCCGGCGACCTCACCTTCAGAGTACATGGCGCCGAGAGAGTTGCAGGCGCCTGCCTTGCCGCCCTCACACGCTTGGCCGTAGAGGTCGGCCGCTTTGACCAGATCGACAGAAAGACCACCTTTGCCGTTCTGGTAGTGCCACGCTAAGTTTTTGCAACCCGTCATGTTGCCGCCTTCGCAGGCACGATGGTAGTAGGTCACTGCGGTCGCCCTATCTTCTTCGCCGGTGACCTCACCTTCCGCGTACATCACGCCAAGCGAGTTGCAGGCGCCTGCATTGCCGCCCTGACACGCCTGGCCATAGAGGTCGGCCGCTTTGGCCAGATCGATAGAAAGACCACCTTTGCCGTTCTCGTAGCGCCACGCCAAGTTGCTACAACCCCACATGTCGCCGCCATCGCAGGCACGCTGATAATAGGTCACTGCGGAGCTCTCATCTTCTTCGCCGGTGACCTCACCTTCCGCGTGCATAATGCCAAGCGAATTGCAGGCGTTTGCATTCCCACCCTCGCACGCCTGACCATAGAGGTCAGCCGCTTTGGCCAGATCGACAGAAAGACCACCTTTGCCGTTCTTGTAGCGCCACGCCAAATTTTTGCAGCCGTACATCTCACCACCATCGCAGGCGCGCTGGTAGTAGGTCACTGCCGAGGTCTCGTCTTCTTCGCCGGAGACCTCACCTTCTGCGTACATAGTGCCGAGCGAGTCGCAGTCGTCCGCATCGCCGCCCTCACACGCCTGAGCAAAAAGCTCGGCCGCTTTGGCCAGATCGACAGAAAGACCACCTTCGCCGTTCTTGTAGCGCCACGCCAAATTGCTGCAGCCGTACATATTGCCGCCATCACAGGCGCGCTGGTAGTAGGTCACCGCTGTGGCCTCGTCCTCTGCGCCGGTGGCTTCGCCTTCCGCGTACAAAATTCCAAGTGAGTTACAGGCAATGGCGTACCCAGTGTCACACAATTCGCCTAGGAGGCTTATCCTTTTCTCGACATCTTTCTCCTGCCCAGCCTCGCCATCCACAAGCAGCTCTGCCTGATAAGTCGTTACGTACTGGGTGTTGGCGGCTTTCCCCAACTCCAGTTCCGACCAGATACGAGGGTGCTGATCATCAACCGCGTTCAGTGCCCGGGCCAAGTAAATGTGGAAGTGGGGTTCTTGCGGATACTCTTTGATTGCAGCTTCGCAGGCCTGAATCGCTGCGGGACCATCGATGTCCTCGAGAAAAAGACCTTCAATCTCTCCCGAGCGCTTAGCGAACATGGATCCAGCCAGCCGATCGCATTCCGTCAACGGGATAACCGATGCGCCGTTCTTTGCTGTCAGATCGCGTGCGGGCGGCATGCCGATCTGAACCTTGCCATCAACAACGCGGCAAACAAGGTCCAACCCATCATCCAAGCCGATTGCCTCGCACGGATCCTGAGACTTCGAAGTCTGCGCCCCCTGTGCTTCGTTTTCAGGTCGCGCGAAGACCTCCTGCAAGATTGCACTTTCCTTAACCAAGGCCGACATCAAGATGCCGATATTGACCCTGCTGCCGCTATCCCCAACGCCGCGTGCATGAAGCGTGATCAGCTTTCCATCCCGTTCCGCAAAGCCGGGTGAGCCCGAGCTTCCTGGCAATGTCTCGCAGGTATGCTGAACAAGGTTTCCTGCGGCGATAGGCCTCTGTCTGTCCGACTTACATTTCATCCGGCTCAGGCGCATCACATCCCCATTGGGATGACCGAGGATGAACATACTCTCGCCCTTGCCCGGATCACGGATCTCAACGCTAAGCTTTTCAATGTTCTTGACGGGCTTCTCCAGTTCAAAGATCGCGTAATCGAGCCCGTTCTTATCGCCGATTTCCTTTGGTGGGAATTTAACGCCGTACTTTGGGCGGTTCTCCCATTCCCCAGGATTCAGAAATTCCAGAAACAAGTTCATGCCAATTGCGGCATGGCCATTTTCATTCGCTTGAAAGCAGTGGGCGTTGGTTAATATCAGCCTTTCATTCAACAGAATGGCCGTGCAAGCATCCACATTGCCATCTTCCCGGCATATTCGCAGCATACCCACATTTTTACCAATTGCTCGATACGTAGCCGCTTCACCATACTCTCGGAGCTCTTCCATACTTCCGTACTTGGGCGCCGGCGTGTAATTCAGTAAGGACTGCGTCCCGCCTGGCATTAACTCCGAGTACTTTTGTGATCCCTCGCATTTATTTAAAGCTGCCGCAGAACTTTCAGCGTGAGAAGGCTCGGCGGATATTGTTAGAATAAATGACAGAATTACGGAGAGGAAAAACTCAATGGGGCGCTTCATCATTCAATAGTCCAACAATATCAATTCCGTATTCTCAAAAATGTATACGCGAATTCCAGTGCAAATCAATTACCCGGGCGTCGAAACGCCCGGGCCCTGCAATCAGGGACGCTGGCTGCCTTGCTTCAGCCAAGCTTCAAAGGCCGCATCTCCGACGGAATTGGACACTAGGCCGCTATCAGCATCCGCCTGAAGTTCCCGGGTGGTCCGCAAAAGCGCGTCCTTGGCATTGGACGCAGCCCGGCTCGACGCAAGAACATCGTCGATCGAGGACAGATCTTCGGCAATTCCACCGACGATCTTGTTTGCCCGCACAAGCGCACGCTTCGAAGGAATAACTTCGAGGGCCGCCAGAACCTGGGCCTCCTGCGCATTCACCTTGGCCCGTGCTTCCGACAAATGGCGCGCAACCGTTGCCGCCTCGGCCGCGCTCGCATCAAGTGTCTGCTTCTCGTTCCACACAAAACGAACCTGCGCCTCCAGCGCCGTGCGATCCGGATAGCTCACGCCAATGAACGAGTAAGGCCCGCTCATCTGCGTGTCCAGCAGCCGGCGCCCTTCTTCCGCGAAGAGAGCATTGCGCGCGGAGAGAGCTTGCGCCTGGCGCGCTGCTTCCTGCGCATTCTCCTGCTCGGCTTTGAGTTCGGAGACACCGCGCGAGATATCTCCCAGAGCTGCCTGAAGATCGTCTTCCCGACGATCCAGACAGGCAACGGGATCAGTATCGCAGTCCGGTGCCGTCAGATCCGTCAAACCTTTATTGAAGGCTTCAAAAGCTGCGCGGCTGCGCTCCGGTGCCGCAATCGCGGCCACACCGGCCAGAAGCGCAAAAGTCGCTGCCATGCTCGTGATCGTTTTCATCTCGTATCCTTTCCCGGGTTTCAAAGGGCGTCATCACCCCATGCCTTTCCTCCGGTCAGGATTTGAAAAATGGTCCGATCAGAAGGTCCAAAAATATCTTAGCTTGTGATGAAGAAAGCCGACGCTCGCTCGCATTTTTGTTTTTATTACTATTTTTCAGCATCTTAAAATTTATTTGAGAGAACATCTCAGCTTCCCTGACCGGCAATTGGATGAGCGCAGTTGAAAGGCGCTGACCACCACATCTGGAGGCTAGTTCAAATGAATAACATGAAGTCTGACCCGAAGCCTGACCCGTTCTATGGCTATCAAGGCCACCCCGTGCCCAATCGTCTCGCGGCTTTGGGCAACCCCAAAGATAAAATGACGGTCTCGATGACAACGGCATTTCGTTGGTTTCCAGAGCATGAGATCTCTGGGTTCGAGAAGTTCGACGATGCGGCAACCGCAGTTCTTTGCGGAGAGGCTGATGCGCTGTTGGTCCCCATTCTTTGCCCTTCTCTCAATAGCCTCTGGGTGAGATTTAAGCACCATGGGTCGTTCGTTGATCGCATCTCACCATTTGTCTATGGGCAGTTTGGGGAGGGCACGCCTGCAAGCATTGTCCTGCACCCCGCAGCAAACCGCTTTCTTTCCCAATGCCCTATCCAAGGCCCCTTGGAACACATCAACAACAACGCGGAAGCACCCGGTAGAGCACGCCGGATGCACAGCGCACTGAAGCGCACTATCGGCTTCGTCGCCCCTGACTTCGTCGCGCAGCACGAAGCTCCCGACCAAATCAAGTACGTCGTCCAAGGCGCTGATGAGCTGCCTTTCGTAATTCTTGTCCCTCGTAAATAAGGAAGAAATCGATGGATTTTGCAAACATCATAGAAGAGCGCGGGTTTGTACATGCCTGTTCCAACACAATCGAGCTTCGCAAGGAGCTCGAGAAAGGATGCACAACCGCCTACATCGGATACGACGCGACGGCGTCTTCGCTACATGTTGGCCATCTGGTGAACCTGATGCTTTTGCGGTGGTTCCAGAAGTGTGGCCACAGGCCTATTACCCTCATGGGAGGGGGCACTACAAAGGTAGGGGATCCTTCGTTCCGAAACGCCGAACGACCATTGCTCGATGATGCGGCGATAGCCGCCAACATTGAGAAAATCAAAACCGTTTTTAGTCGCTTTCTCGATTACGATGCGGACCTCGGCAGTGATGCCATTATGGCGAATAACGGCTTTTGGCTAGATTCCCTGAATTACCTTGGGTTCTTGCGGGACATAGGAAAGCACTTCAGCGTCAACAGGATGCTCTCTTTTGACTCAGTCAAAGATCGGCTCGACACACAGAAATCCCTATCGTTCCTTGAATTCAACTACATGATCCTGCAAGCCTACGACTTTTTGGAACTCTTCCAACAACACGGTTGTGTTTTGCAGATGGGCGGATCAGATCAATGGGGGAACATCATCAATGGGATTGATCTTGTAAGGCGCGTTCATGGTCAGGAGGTCTTTGCGGTTACCACCCCTTTGCTGACCGATGCTGCTGGTAACAAGATTGGCAAAAGTAATGGAAAGGCCATTTCGCTTAATCCCGCCCAAACGTCTTCTTTCGAATTCTGGCAGTACTGGCGAAATACACCCGACGACAAGGTTCTTCAGTTCCTGAAGCTCTTCACAGAACTGCCTATCCGCGACTGTGAAGCGCTTACACGCAAAGACGGCGAATACTTGAATGCCGCGAAAGAGACCCTTGCAAACGAAGTTACCGCAATTTGTCATGGCCATACTGCCGTAAGACACGTTCATGATCTTCGCATGGACGGCGTCAGCGCAGACAATCTGAATGTAGGAGCCACTCAGACCATTCGCTTGGGAGATGGTCTGAGCATTCTGCAGCTTGCATCAGAGTTGCGCCCGGAAGCTTCGGGAAAGGTCCTCCGCCGACTAATAACAGGCGGCGGTTTCCGGATCGACGGTAAAATCTTTGATGAGCCTGCGGCAGAGCCACGCTTGGAAATTGGCCAGAAGATACTCGTATCGATCGGCGAACAGTCGCGCTGGAGCGTCGAGATCGTGTAAAGAAGCGATTGTTTGACTTACATACAGATAAGGGCTCGGCACTATCGCCGAGCCCAATCCTTACCGAAATGCATCGGCTTCACATAGCCTAACGCCTAACACGCAGAGCACGGGTCCAAACACTCATCATTTGAGGGCAGGTGGATTGCACTGACAAAGTTCCTGTATGGCGGACTTGGTCTTGGGTCCGAAATCGCCGTCTATTTTTCCGGAATAATAGCCCTGATCACGTAGTTTGCGCTGCAATGCGCGTAGCACTTCTCCGCGCAAATTTGCTGGCCGCAGAAACCCGAGCTCTCCAAAGGTCGAATCTAAAGGCGATTTTTCCAATTCTTTGTACAGAATATTTGCTGCCTCCTCCCATTTCATCTCACCTCGTAAGAAATAAAATAAGTTTCCACAAGGGAACCCCAATCTGCATGCTTCTCTATGAAATAACTCGGCTTGCTTCAAATCAGGCGAAACACTGGCACTCCATTCGCCCTCCCAAATCATGCCAAGAAAGTTACATGCTGATCCGATTTCAGAGTCGCACGCGCGTTCATATAGCGAAATGGCCTTGTCGACGTCGACCTGCTTTCCTTCGGTGCCATGCAGGTAAGACCAGCCCAAATCATGGCAGCCCCACATATAACCCTCGTCGCATGCTCTCTCATAGTACGCAACACCAGTTACAACATCTTTTTTGCCAGTGACCTCACCACTGCCGTACATATGAGCGAGCCTGTAGCATGACCACCCAACATTCCCCTCACACGCCTGACCATAGAGTTTAGCCGCCTTAGCCAGATCGACTTCGAGGCCCCCTTCGCCATGCCCATAGGACCACGCTAAGTTTCCGCACCCCCACATGTCACCGCCATCGCAGGCGCGCTGGCGGTAGCTCACTGCGGTCGCCTCATCCTCCTCCCCGGAGACTTCACCTTTCGCATACATAGTGCCGAGAGAGTTGCAGGCGCCTGCATTGCCGCCCTCACACGCCTGACCATAGAGGTCGGCCGCTTTGACCAGATCGACAGAAAGACCACCTTCGCCGTTCTTGTAGCTCCACGCTAAGTTTTTGCAGCCGTGCATCTCGCCGCCATCGCAGGCACGCTGGTAGTAGGTCACTGCGGAGGCCTCGTCCTCTTCGCCGGTGACCTCACCTTCAGAGTACATGACGCCGAGATCATTGCAGGCGAGTGCATTGCCGCCCTCACACGCCTGATCATAGAGGTCGGCCGCTTTGGCCAGATCGACAGACAGGCCACCTTCGCCGTTTTTGTAGTGCCAGGCCAAGTTGCTGCAGCCCCACATCTCACCGCCATCGCAGGCACGCTGGTAGTAGGTCACTGCGGAGGCCTCGTCCTCTTCGCCGGTGACCTCACCTTCAGAGTACATGACGCCGAGATCATTGCAGGCGAGTGCATTCCCACCCTCACACGCCTGACCATAGAGGTCGGCCGCTTTGGCCAGATCGACAGAAAGACCCCCTTTGCCGTTCTTGTAATTCAACGCTAAGTTTCTGCATCCCCACATCTCGCCGCCATCACAGGCGCGCTGGTAGTAGGTCACTGCCGTCGTCTGCTCCGCTTCGCCTGTGACTTCAGCGCGCTCGTACATCACGCCAAGCCAATTGCAGGCGCCTGCATTGCCGCCCTCACACGCCTGACCGTAGAGGTCGGCCACTTTGGCCAGATCGACAGAAAGACCCCCTTTGCCGTTCTTGTAATTCAACGCTAAGTTTCTGCATCCCCACATCTCGCCGCCATCACAGGCGCGCTGGTAGTAGGTCACTGCCGTCGTCTGCTCCGCTTCGCCTGTGACCTCAGCGCGCTCGTACATCACGCCAAGCCAATTGCAGGCGCCTGCATTGCCGCCCTCACACGCCTGACCGTAGAGGTCGGCCACTTTGGCCAGATCGACAGAAAGACCACCTTCGCCGTTCTCGTAGCGCCACGCTAAGTTCCTGCAGCCGTGCATCTCGCCGCCATCACAGGCGCGCTGGAAATAGGTCACGGCCGAGGCCTCATCCTCTTCGCCGGAGACCTCACCGTCCGCGTACATAAAACCGAGTGAGTTGCAGGCATATGCATTGCCGCCCTCACACGCCTGATCATAGAGGTCGGCCGCTTTGGCCAGATCGACAGAAAGACCACCTTCGCCGTTCTTGTAGCGCCACGCCAAATTGCTGCAGCCGTACATATTGCCCCCATCGCAGGCGCGCTGGAAATATGTCACCGCCAAGGCCTCGTCCTCTTCGCCGGTGACTTCAGCTTCAGAGTACATCACACCGAGCGAGTTGCAGGCGTCCGCATTGCCGCCCTCACACGCCTGACCAAACAGGTCGGCCGCTTTGGCCAGATCGACAGAAAGACCACCTTCGCCGTTCTTGTAGCGCCACGCTAAGCTCCTGCAGGCGTTAGCGTACCCAGTGTCACATAATTCGCCGTAGAGGCTTATGCCTTTCGCGAGATTTTTCTCCTGTCCGGCCTCGCCGTCCACAAGCAGCCCTGCCTGATAATTCGTTACGTACTGGGTGTTGGCGGCTTTCCCCAACTCCAGTTCCGACCAGATACGAGGGTCTTGATCATCAACCGCGTTTAGCGCCCTAGCCAAATAAATGTGGAAGTGGGGTTCTTGCGGATACTCTTTGATTGCAGCTTCGCAGGCCTGAATGGCTGCGGGACCATCGATGTCCTCGAAAAAAAGACCTTCAACCTCTCCCGAGCGTTTAGCGACCATGGATCCAGCCAATCGATCGCATTCTGTTAACGGGATAACGGACGCGCCGTTATTTGCTGTCAGATCGCGTGCGGGCGGCATGCCGATCTGAACCTTGCCGTCAACAACGCGACAAACAAGGTCAAGCCCATCATCCAAGCCGATTGCCTCGCACGGATCCTGAGACTTCAAAGCCTGCGCCCCCTGTGCAGCGTTTTCAGGGCGCGCGAAGACCTCCTGCAGGATCGCACTTTCCTTGACCAAGGCCGACATCGAGATGCCGATATTGAACATGCTGCCACCTTCGTCAAAGCCGCGCGCATGAAGCGTGATCAGCATTCCATCCCGCTCCGCAAAGCCGGGCGATCCCGAGCTTCCTGGCAATGTCTCGCAGGTATGTTGAACAAAAATGCCCGCGATAGGATTCTGTCTGTCCGACTTACATTTCATCCGGCTCAGTCGCATCACATCCCCATTGGGATGACCGAGGATGAACATACTCTCGCCCTTGCCTGGGTCACGGATCTCAACATTAAGCTTTCCGATGTTCTTGACAGGCTTCTCCAGTTCAAAAATCGCGTAATCCAGACCGTTCTTATCGCCAATTTCCTTTGGTGGAAATTTAACACCGTACTTCGGCCGGCTTTTCCATTCTCCAAGATTAAGAAAATCTAGGGTCAGGATGCATTGATTTCGGTCGCGCCGCATGATTCACGGCTCGGAAAACGGAGCGGTGACATGAGCGATCTCTTCTGGCTGACGGACGCGCAGATGGCCCGTCTGGCGCCTTTCTTCCCCAAATCCCATGGTAAGCCTCCGGTCGATGACAGACGCGTACTGAGTGGGATTATCTTCATCAATCGCAATGGCTTGCGGTGGCGCGATGCGCCTGCCGCCTATGGCCCTCACAAAACACTCTACAGCCGCTGGAAGCGTTGGAGCGAAAAGGGCATCTTCGCGCGGATGATGGCCGGGCTAGCGGCAGAACACGGTGAGAAGGCGACGGTGATGATCGATGCTACATACCTGAAGGCCCACCGAACGGCGACCAGCATGGCCGCCAAAAAGGGGGGCGTGGCCGCTTGATCGGTCGCACCAAAGGCGGCATGAACACCAAACTGCACGCCATTTGCGACAGCCAGGGGCGGCCCATCGACCTGTTCGTCACTGCCGGGCAGGTGAGCGACTATATCGGCGCCCGGGCGCTGCTCAGTAGCCTACCAAACGTCAAATGGCTACTCGGGGATCGTGGATATGACGCTGACTGGTTCAGAGAAGCTTTGCAGAACAAGGGGATACGGGCCTGCATCCCCGGTCGGAAGCAACGCAAGACGCCGGTCAAATACGACACGCGCCGTTACAAACGGCGAAACCGCATCGAGATCATGTTCGGCAGACTGAAGGATTGGAGGCGAGTCGCCACCCGCTATGATCGATGCCCCAAGGTGTTCCTATCAGCCATCGCCCTCGCTGCGGTCGTCATATTTTGGTTATGAATCCTGACCCTTCTGTATCTCGGATCTGGTAGCGTGGTCCCGTCACGTGTCCCGGCCAGGACCCGTGACGGGGTGGTGCGCGACGTCTGACCCTCGTGGCATGACCACGCTTCCTAGCCTGTCGGCACCACCTCTCCTTCATTATCTCGAACAGTTGCCAGCGGCCCGCTTGGGACCGCGTATCAGAAGGAGGAGAGCATGGAGAAGGTAACACACGGTCGGATCATGGGAATAGATGTGAGCCGAGATTGGCTAGACATTCATTGTCTCCCGGACGGTCAGCGCCATCGTATCCCCAATACCGATGATGGCCATGTCGCGGTGTCCGATCTCGCTCACGACCAGAGAGCCGTCGTCTGTTTCGAAGCGACGGGCGGGCAGGAATGGCGGCTCTGGTTCCATCTGGAGGATGCAGGCGTCGAAACCCGTCAAGTGCCGCCAGCCCAAGTCAAGGCCTTCGCGCGCAGCCTTGGAACCCGCGCCAAGACCGACAGGATCGATGCCGAACTTATAGCGCGCTTCCTGGTCTTCAGACCTGAGGCGGGACGAACACTTCCCGCGGAACATCTACGTCTTCTCAGGGCCTTGACCACCAGGCGGGCACAGGCGGTCGAAATGCGAAAGCGGCTCTTGGCGCAGATTCGGGCGCATCAGAAATCGGGAACTGCAGAGCTGTTCGAGGATATCGATGTGGAGCTGAAAGAGCGGTTGGATGTCGCGATCGCCGAGCTGGAAAGCCGAATTTCAGAGCTTCTCGGTCGCGACAGGCATCTTGCGGACACCGCCCGGATCCTTCGTTCCGTTCCCGGAATTGGGCCGGTCGCCAGTTCGACGCTGATCGCCGAACTTCCCGAACTCGGCGCGATCACTGGCGAACAAGCTGCAGCGCTGACCGGTCTGGCGCCTGTGGCGCAGGACAGCGGAACGCTGCGCGGCAGGCGCGCGATCGCCGGTGGCAGGCGTGCCCTGAGGCATGTTCTATTCCAGGCGGCACTGGTTGCCTCACATCACAACCCTATGCTCAAAGTCTTCGCGGATCGGCTCCGAAAAGCCGGCAAGCCGCACAAGGTCATCGTCACGGCCGTCGCCCGCAAGCTCGTCATCATCGCCAATGCTCTCTGTAAAAAACGGCGGAAATGGGAGCCCCGCCATCCCTGAAGGATACAGTTGCTAGTATTGCGTTCGTAGGGACAGGCTGACGCGTCTGGATTGATGGAATCAAATTGCAGTCTATTTTGCATACAATAATTTGGCGCCGATTTCGCAAAGACTCGGCCGGTCTGCACATTTTCCCAGCAAAAGCGGTCAATTTACATACATTGAAATTCCAACTTCCGAATGCATAAGCACAAATTCGGCCACTCTGTAGATCCATACAATTTCCGCTTCATTGCCGAATCAATTTGATCTACAGAGAGGCACGTTCCAACCGAAGGGCCATCTGATGCACTGGACTCCGAACACCTTGGAAAGCGGTAAGCCCCGCTACCTCGCTATCGCCGACGCCATCGCGCAGGATATCAAAGAGGGCCGCCTCAAGGACGGGATGCGCTTGCCGCCACAACGCAAACTCGCCGATGCGCTGGGGATCGACTTTACCACTGTGTCGCGCGCTTATGCCGAGGCGCAGGCCCGCGGCCATGTGGAAAGCCACGTGGGGCGGGGCACGTTTGTCCGCGGCAGTGTAGTGTCGAACCGGCCCGATCCGGCGCGGTCGAGCGATGCGGATCTGTCGATGAACATGGCGCCCGAACCCACGGACCCCGAATTGCTACGCAAGATGGAGGCGGGTCTGGGATATGTCTCGGCCAACCTGATTGACCTGCTGCGCTACCAGTCGCCCGTGGGGGCAGAAAGGGACAAGGTCGCGGCCTCGAGCTGGCTGTCGATGCGCGGCATGGTTCCGTCATTGGAACGCGTCGCCGTGACGCCCGGCGCTCATGCAACGATGGCGGCGATCTTCTCGATCATCACCAAACCTGGCGATGTCGTCTTGTGCGAAGCGGTCACTTACCCCGGTGTCCGCAACGTCGCAGGCCGGTTCGGAGTGCGGTTGGTCGGGATCGAAATGGATGCGGATGGAGTGATCCCCGAAGCGCTGACTGCGACCATTGCAGAGCATAAGCCCAAGGCGCTTTACCTGAATCCGACGTTGCAAAACCCGACCACGTTGACCACTCCCGCACAGCGGCGCGAGGCCATTGCGGTCGTCATGCTGAAGCATAACCTCTTCCTGATCGAGGACGACGCCTACGGCTTCATCCCGTCCAAGGCGCCTGCGCCGATTGCATTGTCCGCACCGGAATTGACGTGGCATATTGGTGGGTTGGCCAAATGTATTGGGGCAGGTCTCCGGTTGGCGTACACGATCGCGCCGACGGCACGTTGCGCAATGCATCTGTCTCAAGCCATTCGGGCGCTTTCGGTCATGCCGTCGCCTTTGTCGATGGCGCTGACAACGCAGTGGATCGAGGATGGCACAGCGGATAGCATCCGCCGCTTCATCCGTTCCGAAAGCGCAGCACGGCAGGCGATCGCCGCCGAGGTTCTGAGTGGGTTCGAATATCTCTCTGCCGAGAACGCCTTCAATCTGTGGCTTACGCTGCCCGAGGGAGCTTCACGCGCCGATGTGGTTGCGCGTATGGCGCGTCGGCAGATCGGCCTTATGCCGTCTGACGCGTTCACGGTCCTTGGTGCGCCTACAGAGAAAATTCGCGTTGGGCTTGGTGGCTCGATCACCAGAGATGGGCTAAAAGAGGCGCTTCACGGCCTCTCCAACGCTTTGGTTCCAAATACATTTATGGGTTAATCGGTTGATTTCGCCTCTCCAAATCCGTGCATACCCTTTGCCCACTGAATCGCAACAAATCCGCCTTTTACGGGAGGAAGCATCGCCAAAGAAAGCGCAATAGCACCCACGCTAATGATCAAAGCAAGCACTAAGGGAGCATCCACAAACGGTTTGTACATCAGGTGCATCGCCACACCGGCAATGTGGCAAACGAGCAATATCACCACATATGCGGGTCCGTCATCCGCGCGCTGCGGTGTTAAGTCCAGCGCGCACGACTCGCAGCTAGCCTTTACCTTCAGGTAGCCTCGAAACAATTTGCCATTCCCACATTTCGGGCAGCGCAAACGAAAGCCGTTCATGAGCGCTGTTCTGGAATCTCTACTTTCACACACGGAGTGTCTCCCTTGACTATGGCACGCAAGCGGCACGAGCGAGTGTCACTCGCACGCGACTTCTCAACACCATTACCTCGGCGTCAAAACCCAATCAATGCGACACATTAGTGCAATCAATCGTGCATACATTTTAATCCACTATTCGTCACCCAATGGACCTTGCTGCACATATCAGTGAAAGAAATTCCCCTCCGGAATCCTGATGGCTAGAGCGTCTCGGCTTGAACCTGACTGGTTTAGCTTCCCCTTGGCGATCAGATGTGAGTCATCTCGTTTGGAAGGATGGATCAGGTCAGCGCCCTTTCTTTTATCCCTTCGGTCGCGGCTTCAGAAATACATTGAAGAAGAGTTAAGCGGGGCGCGGCAGGCGCGGACCAAAGGCCATGCGAAACCTACCTGCCAAGGACCGCGCGGGAGGGGAAAGCTCGCTCCGCATCAGGCCCTTGCCATGCGCACGCCTGCCGAGGCATTCAGATTAACGGCTTAAACTGAGCAGAAAATGCTGGGTCAATACAGACTTGAGGACCTGATGAAGCTGCACCGCAGCACTTTGGAAACGAAGTAAATGGAGATTGCGCCGCTTCCGCCTTGCAATCCATTGGGGCGTGATCTTGCTGCCTCATGAATGGTGCTGTCTCAAGATGACAAGAAACGGGTTTCTTCATCTCTCGTGGCAGCATCGCTGAAGTCGTCTTCGTCGGGAATGCGTCCGAAGGCGATCTTTGCACCAACATAGCCACCCTCAATTTCTGTCTGGGTGCCGAGCGATAGAGCCTTGGCTCCGTGCATGTGCCGGATGGTGTCCATCGGCATTGCCAAGTTGTTTAAGGCCGCCGCAGCCGGTAGAGGTCTGGGATGTTGATCCCATCTTCTATGCTTCGCCTGAAGGGCTATCGTTTTCCGCGTGACGTCGTGGCCTATGCGGTTTGGGCTTACCACCGCTTTGCCCTTAGCACCGCGGATGTGGAAGATCTTTTGGCGGAGCGCGGCGTGATCGTCAGCCGCGAAATCATACGCCTTTGGGTCAACCGGTTTGGTTCGCATTTTGCCGCTTGTATTCGCCGCGATCGTCCGCGCCCGAACGACAAGTGGCACATGGATGAGGTTGTGATCCCGATCAATGGCGTGAAGCACTGGCTTTGGCGCGCGGTCGACGCCAATGGTGACACGCTCGACATTCTGGTTCAGACACGCCGCAACGCGAAGGCCGCCAAGCGCTTTCTGGCAAGGCTGATTGCTCAATTCGGCCAGCCAAGGGTTGTCATCACCGACAAGCTACGCAGCTACATCAAACCGATCGCACGCCAGGCACCGGGTGCCGATCATCGGGCACACAAGCGTCTCAACAACATGATTGAGGGCAGCCACAGACCGACCCGGCGGCGGGAGAAAATCATGGGGCGGTTCAAGTCACCCAGGCAGGCACAGCGGTTCCTCGCTGCCCATGACCAGATCAACGTCCTCTTCAAACCACGCCGTTATCGCCTCACCGCCAACTCCTATCGTCATGCAAGGGCTGATGCTTTCAGCCTCTGGACCGACTATGCCTGCGAGATGACCGCCTGACGGGCTGGGGTCAGGCTGCATTCGGCCAGATGAAAACAACTTGGCAATGCCCTTGCGGCCTCTGGCCACACTGTGGTCGCGACGATGCGCGCCACGGAAACCAAGAACCTTGAACACGCAAGATCCCT
This sequence comes from Donghicola eburneus, assembly GCF_900115865.1. Lineage (GTDB taxonomy): Bacteria > Pseudomonadota > Alphaproteobacteria > Rhodobacterales > Rhodobacteraceae > Donghicola > Donghicola eburneus. The sequence goes on from NZ_FOXY01000009.1 coordinate 39,969, forward strand.
GCGCGATGCGGGCCTGTATGTGGTTGACCTAGACGTGACTGATACCAGATCGGTCGAGGCCGCAGTCTCCCATGTGATCGAAAACATCGGAAACATTGACGTTGTGGTGAATAATGCGGGTGTAGCATCGGCGGGTGTATCCGAAGCTTTTTCTGACGCGCAAATGGCCAAACTCTTTGATGTCAACGTGCTAGGACTGCAGCGCGTCACACGTGCGGTTTTGCCGTCCATGCGCGCTCAGGGCTCTGGGCTGATTGTGAACATCGGCTCCATTTTGGGTCGCGTGACCTTTCCGTTTTTTGGGATTTACGGGGCCAGCAAATTCGCAGTCGAAGCACTGAGCGAGAGCTATCGCTACGAGTTATCGCAACTTGGCATTGATGTGACTCTTGTTCAGCCTAGCGCCTATCCGACGCAGATGTACGCCAGCGCCGATCAGCCGACGGATTTGGCGCGCGTGGAGTCCTATGGCGCGGTCGGCCAGATCCCTGCCGCGATGTTTGAGCAATTTATGTCGATGCTCTCGGGCGACGATGCCCCAAATCCGCAGGATATCGCAGATGCTGTCGCCAGCCTTGTCGACCAACCTACAGGTCAAAGGGCCGCGCGTTTAGTGGTCGGCAACGGCTTTGGCGCGGATCAGATCAATGCCACAACCGAGCCGGTGCAGGCGCAAACGCTCGAGGCGCTTGGGCTATCTCACTTGGCCTTGGTCAAAGCCGCCTAAGGCGCCGGGTCGGGGCCTCTGCCCCGACCTGTGTCCACGCATCGCGAATGCAGTTTGAACCTAAGCATTGAAGGTGGGTGGTATTGCGGAGCGGTCTGCAACCGTCTGCGCAGACCTTTCCGTGGCGCGACGTCAGCGGCCCCCAAAGCGTATAATTTTCACTCTATAGACGTCGTTACAGTTGGACATGACGGGCTTGCATCAACATCACACGGGTGGCCCGTTAAAGACGCGCAAGAAGCTCAGTCTTTTTGGTAGAGAACTCTTCGTCCGTTAGAACACCCATCTCTTTCAACTGCCCTAGTTTTTCTAGCGCAGAGAAGATGGCCTCAACGTCCTGCAGAGAGCCATGTACCGTTTGCGCCGAACTTGGCGCGGATTGGACAGGCTCTGCCTCCGCTCGCATGGAAGGTTCAGCCAAAGCCTGCTCCGAAGTCGGCTGATCAGACTCCGACGAATGTGCCTCAACTGAGACCGGATTTACCACGGGCAGGTCCGCCAAACGCACCGCCCCGTACTGGCTCGTGAAAGTCCAACTCGCATCACCCGATTGCTGCTGGCCCACACCGCCGATGCTGTGGTCAAGCGTGTCATAGACAGTGATCCGACCCTCTAAATTTGTCGCCAATCGGCGGCACGTAGGGAAGATCGCATAGCTTAGACCATTCTGACTCCCCGAAGAGGAGGGTTGCCCCAACTCGGCAGGCCACCAATTCCCGCCGGACCATGTCAGAGAGACCCCGTTGCCTTGGGCCTGCCAGCTGCCAGTGTGTTGCGGACGTTCATATAGCGGCGATTGGGCGTGCGCACTCGAAATCTCGCCACAGAGGTTGGACACAGTCGCTTGCAGGCCGGTGTTGAACATATCGCCTACCATGGTCATGCCGCCCAACGACCATTGCCCCATGCCACCCAATTCAGGGATCGAAAATTGAGCCTGTGTCCCTCCGCCGCGGACAACTGCGTCGATCATCGCACGCACTGCTTGCTCCGAGAGGCCGTACCGATGGCTCAGATCGGTGAGAAGTGTCGTGCCGGCTGGTGTCAGTTGATCCATAAAACCTCGCCGATCACGCGGCGCCCCCAATAAAATATGGACCCGAGTAACATGCGACGTGTCCCGCGAACACCCCGCGCACACGTTATGTGAACATGCCGCCTCGGCGTAATCGCCCAAAGGCTGCAAGGGGAGGAAAGTGCTCCGATCAATCCAAAAAATTTCGATTATCAAAATGCGATCAGCGCCAGACAGTCCGCACGCAATCCGCTGACTATTTGATCGAGAAATTCAGGCTTCCAGCCGTTGCTGTAGCGGCACTCTCATCGCGTTCGCCAGTAGAGATCATCTCGCAATTTGCAAATAATTTTTGATCGTCTCGCAGCATGCCACGGCAACCCCTGCGAGAAATGCACAAAATTAATATACCTAAGCGAAAATAATCATTAGGATGGCTGACGTAACGAGTTTCGGGAAGTCAAATCATGCTCCAGCCAGTGCCATTGCGCCTTAGCCAGAGAAATCGGGCCAGCGAAGCTCAGATGCTTCGTACTCTCAACACTTTTGCGGTTGATCTGATGTCGATCCCCTCTGTGGATGACCTGTTTTGGTATGTCGCGCAGAATGTGGTGGGTAAGTTGGGGTTCGTCGACTGCGTGATCTATCAATCGAACGAGATGCAAACAGAGTTGACGCAAGTCGCGGCATGGGGGGAGAAGAATCCCTATGGCCGGAACATCATCAATCCACTGATTATCCCTTTTGGCCGTGGCATCACAGGGCAGGTAGCGCAAAGCCGCCAGCCTATTATCGTCGATGATCTGTTGAGCGATGTGGACTACATCGCAGACACCGAACCGGCACGATCCGAAATTTGCGTCCCATTGATTAGTGCAGGCCGCATCGCGGGCGTGATCGACAGCGAGCATCCCGATGTCGCCGCCTTTGACGAGCGCGAACTGGAAATCCTGAGCACCGTGGCCGCGATGACGAGCGCCAAGTTAGATTTGCTGGCCGAAACCGAGCGCTCGCAGCGGCGCTACGAAGATCTGGTGATCACTCACACTCAGCTAACCCGCGAGACGAAGAACAGGAAGTCTCTGGAAGCCAAGCTGTTCGAGTCGCGTAAGCAAGAGGCAATTGGACGACTGGCAGGCCGGTTCGCTCACGAATTCAACAACTTACTCACCGTGATTTCTGGGAACATCGAACTGCTCCAGTTGGATGCGCCAGAGGTGGGCGGGCACAACACCCTACACGATGCACGGATGGCGTCGGCGCGGGGCGAACAGTTGATTCGAGACATGCTCGCCTTTGCCCAGAAAACGCGGCTTGTGCCCGAAACCGCAGACCTGAACGCATTAGTCTCGGCGTTCTGTTTCGAATGCGAGGACTCATTGGGGCGTCAGGTCGATCAAAATTTGGCGGCTGGCCTGTGGCCCGTATCCGTGGATCGATCAGCACTCGAGAACATGCTCCTCGCCCTTATTTTAAACGGGATCGAGGCGATGCCAGACGATGGTATCTTCGAAATCAAAACAGAGAACATTTTTCATACTCTGACAGACGGGCGGAATAGCCCAACCGATTTGACGCCGGGACGCTACGTGCGCCTTAGCGTTACAGATCAAGGGGTCGGAATTTCTCCCGACCTGTTAACTCAAATTTTTGATCCATTTTTTACAACCAAAACAGTTGGAGAAGGCACCGGTCTCGGTCTTTCGATGGTTTTAGGGGTCATGCGTCAGTCCGGCGGCACCGTCGCAGTACGCAGTGAGGTCGGCCAAGGCACGACCTTTGACCTCTACTTTCCAGCAGCCAGCGGTGTGAATGAATTTGTTACCTAGTATATTACATTGGAGGTTCGTTGCTTGTGGGAACTATAATCGAAAAAAGGAATGCGAGCAGCGCAGGTACGGTTGGGCACCTGCCACTAATTGACATCAGCGGTATCAGAAGCGCGGACAACAGGCGGCTTCGAGAAATCGCAGATGAAATCGGGAATGCCGCACGGGAAATCGGCTTCTTCAGAATTATCGGACATGGCATTGATCTCGATCTGGTCGAAAGGACATACCAGCAAGCCCAGCAGTTCTTTGCCCTGCCGGAGGCATTCAAACGCCGCTATTACATCGGCCTGAGCACGAACCACCGTGGGTATGTCCCCTTTACCGAGAAAGGCGATTATCCAGATGAAGTGAACCGCAGCTACGAGGCGTTCGACCTTGGGGTAGATCTGCCCCATGACGATCCTGACTATTTGGCAGGGAACCGCTTGCTGGGTCCGAACGTGTGGCCAGGTGTTGTTGGCTTCAAGCAGACTGTATCAGCCTATTACGCGCAAATTTCGGCGCTTGGTCGGATCATCAGCACCGCGCTGGAGCTGCACTTGGGACTGCCACCCGGTTCGATGACCGATCAAATGAGCAAACCCATCTCGCAGTTGCGTCTACTGCATTATGTGCGCCGCAATGCCGAGGTTGACACCAAGTCGGTCAACATGGGGGCGCACACCGATTATGAATGTCTCACCCTGCTACACACGCGGAACGCGGGCCTGCAGGTGATGACAGCCGAAGATGAATGGATCGATGTACCCGTCGATCGCCGCGTCTATGTCGTCAATATTGGCGATATGATGGAGGCATGGACCAACGGGCTCCTGCGCTCCACCCCGCACCGTGTTCTGAACCAGAGCCCAGAGCGGTTCTCGATGCCATATTTCGTTGCAGCGAACCATGGCACCGTGATTAGCCCTTTCCCCGAATTGGTCGGGCGTGGGGAAAAACCAAAGTACGCGCCCTTCAGGGCCGGGGATCATTTGGAGCGGATGCTGATCCGCGATTTTCCGTATTTAAGAAATCAAGTTCAGAAGGGTTCCACAGAAGGCAACCAGAACGTGGAAAATCCCTTCGAAAAGAGAATGAACGGGAGTTCAAATTAAAATATGCCAAGTTTGGATGCGATGATTGCTGTAGCCCTAGCGGGCTTGGCCCTAAGTGCGACTCCGGGTCCATCAATGCTCTATGTCTTGTCTCGCACGGTCGGCCAAAGCCGTGCCGCTGGTCTGGCCTCTGCGCTTGGCTTGTGTTTGGGCGGAATTGTTCTGGCGGTCGCCTCGGCCCTCGGGCTCGCGGCGGTGTTCCAACAGTCCGATTGGCTGGTCGCGGCCCTGCGCTACATCGGTTCGGCCTATCTGATCTGGTTGGGCTTGGACATGATCCGCAGCGCCAAAGCAGAGTCCCAAGTGACACTTGATGTCGACAGCGTTCAGAAAAGAAGCCTAGGCTCCATCATCTGGCAAGGTGTCGTCGTTGAGGTTCTAAACCCAAAGACGGTCTTGTTCTTTGCTCTGTTCTTGCCCCCGTTCATCCATGCGGGGGATGCTCAGGGCGCAGTGTCCAGCGTGACTTTGCAGTTGCTGGTCTTGGGGGCATTGGTCCCACTCACTGCGATTCCTTCGGATTTGGTCGTGGCTTACATGGGCGGCACGATGACACGCGTGCTGAACCGGCAAAAAGCGATGCGCGAACGGACCGCGTGGGCAGGGGGTCTGATCCTGATCGGGATCGCTCTGAACTTGCATCTACAACTTCTCTGACGCAATGAAACCAAACGCAGCGCTATAGCCCCAGATGGCAATAGCGCTGCGTTTTTCTTCGTTCAAACCGACAGCTCTGTAGCGCCGTAGGGCATGGCCTTTGTCCAATGCTCTGCAATCTCGGCAGCGCGGGTGAGCCAGATATTTTCCCGGTTCTCGGCGATATGTGCCAAAGCGCGCCGCAGGTGACGCAGACGGAAAGGCTGCCCGACAATGTAGGGATGCAAAGCGATCCCCATCACGAGGCTCTGACCTTCCGACTGCTCCAACATCTCGTCGAACGTGTCGATAATCATGTCGGCAAAGTCGCTGCCCGACTCCTTACGCGCCACGATGGCGGGGATATCATTCACTTCTTGCGGGTAGGGCACGCTCAGCAGCGGGCCAGCGCGCGTGGTCATCCAAATGGGCTGATCATCCATGCACCAATTGAGCGCATAACGATATCCAGCCTCGACTAAGAGATCTGGCGTAACATTGCTTTCGGCGATCCATGGGCTGAGCCAGCCCGATGGCGCCTCCCCTTCGGCCGCGCTCAGTATCCCGGTCGCTTCAGCAATCATCGCACGTTCTTCGTCCTCTGACATCGTGCTTTGGCGCTCGGAATTCGTGCGTCCGTGCCCCGCAATTTCATCCCCCCGAGCGCGAAAGGCCTCCATCAATGCAGGCGCATATCCATACATCGCGCTGTTGGCCAAAACCGTCGTCGGCATCCCGAGGTTGTCCAACAGCTCCAGCATCCGCCAGGCCCCGACGCGATTACCATAATCCCGCCATGCGTAATTCAGAACATCGGGCTGCGGACCACCTGGCGCCAGCTCTGCGCCAAGTCCTTCGCCAAACGCGAAATGTTCCAGATTTAGCCCGATATAGACCGCGAGCCGCTTGTCACCGGGCCATCGCACATCTGGCCTGTGCGTGATGGGCACGTAACCAAATCGCCCATGTCCTGCCAAACTCATAGAGGCGCCTCTGCCAAGCCAGCACCGTCAAGCAGAATCTCTGCACTGTCGTTCCAGATCTGAGTTTCCAAAATGAGCCCATCGCGGACGGTGAAAATGTCGATGTAGCGATTTGTCTCGAAGGGTGTGCCGTCTGGCCATTCGCCATAGAGATAGCCCGTGTTGAAGACCCGCACTTCTCCGGTCTCAGCATCCAATGCGGCATCTGTGCGCAAAAACCGCTTTTTCACCCACTTATAGCGCTTTGCGTTAAAGGCCGCAGACTCCGCCGGTGACGTAAAATGTCGCCCACCTGTGAAAATCATCTGAAAGTCAGGCGCTATGAATCGCGAGGCGCCTTCAGGATCAGGCACCATAGAAAGCTCAAGGTAGCGTTCGACAATGGCTTTCGCTGCACTTACCGGATCACTGGACACAATTGGCCTCCTATCGATTGCTCTGAAACTCCTCACCACATGTAAGAGAGCATTCAAAACCGCGACCAGAGCGTGTGATCAGAATACGCCAAAAGCGGCGCTATTTTTTCCAAACTGCCTTCTAAGTAGACGCTGCCCAACTAGCAACACAGGACCACTAGGGAAGTTACCAGCTGCCAGAAATCGGCAGCCACCGAGAACCACTTTCGAAAGGATGCACAAGGCAAAGGCACTTAATTAACAAAGTATTAGCCTGCCTTCCACAGGCATCGCTTTAACTCAACTGCAGGTATGGAGGGAAATCCGTCGGTGGCGGCAAAATTGCAGTGATCTTGAGCTGCGCGACAGTACGGTGGCACGCCTTTTCCAGATGCATGGTGAGCATACTCGTCGCTGCAGGCAAAGAGCCGGACAGCGCGAGTTCGACGACCCTGCCTAGTTCGACAATTGATTGGGTGTCTGGCGGCAAACCCAGCGAAAACAGTGCCGATTGGCAGGCTTCTAACGCGACTCGGTTGGTAGCAGCATACTCGGTCAGATCCTCGTTCGCCGAGGTAAGAACCGTCATTTCAAAGAAACGGCGTTCAAGGGCAAACCAACGTTCCGGCGTCAGGGGTGCGCCGGCCGGCAGATCACGCACCTCTTGCGCAAATGCATTCAGCTTGTCCACCGGCAGCTTTGCCGAAGTCAGGGCCGCGACCTCGAGGATACTGCGCAGTTCGTACTTATCCTTGATCCGCTGTGACGTCAGCGGTGCAACGGTCCAGCGGGATGTGCGGCTCTTTTGTACAAGCCCGCGTTCTTGCAGACGACCCAATACGTCGCGAATGATTGTGCGTGAAACGCCATACTCTTCGGCCATTTGGGCCTCTAGCACGCGATAGCGCCCGAACACGGGGCAGCGAGTCACATGATACGCGACTTCGTCATACACTCGCAGCCAGTTGGGCTTGCCCGACGACGCATCTAGGATTGAGGTATCAAGCTCCAGACTGCGCAGATCATCTCGCTTCACCTCTGCCGCAGGTCCCGCCACTAGAAATCCGCGGCCGCTGAACTTTCGGATCAATCCCTCGGTCTCGATCATTTCAAGAGCGCGCTTCACTGTTGCGCGCGACATTTCCAGCCGCTCGGACAGGGCACTCTCTTGCAGAACGAGCCCCTCATAGAGATGCCCCTCAGCAATATTGTGACGGATAAAATCGGCCGCCACCTCGAACAGAGCAGCGCGCTTGTCCTGTTCATCTGCTTGGGGCGCTTTCTCTTTCACTGCGGTCATTTGGTGTCGTCCTACTGCTCTGTCGACAGCATACGCGGCGGCCACTGGCAGTGGAAGGTACTTTTATCAGCATGCAAAAATCATTTCTATAGGAGCTAAGGTCAAGCGCACAGAAAAAGCGCAAAACTGCATTTCTTTACTTTAAAACAATAACTTGAAAATCTGTCCCGCCTGCATGCCAAGTATTATTTTTTGATTTTTGCATCATAAAAATCATTTTTTACTTTACGGCGAAGCGTGAATCGATGTTTGTATTTAAAAAATCGTTCAATGATAACGCAGGGGATAGATGTGCTGACGTTAACGCGGGTTGGCCGCAGGTATAGCGACACGGTCGCGCTGGATGGCGTAGATTTCACAGTGCCCGAAAACACCTACATGTCGCTACTTGGTGCATCGGGGTCGGGCAAGACGACGCTCCTTCGGTTGATCGCCGGTTTCGAGGAACCGGACGAAGGCGAGATTGCTATCCACGGCGAGCGGATCGACGGCAAACCCTCGCACCTGCGCGACATTGGATTTGTGTTCCAGAACTTTGCGCTGTTCCCACATTTGTCAGTTTCCGAAAACGTGGCCTTCGGCCTGCGCCACCGTGCACACGCGCCGCTGACCAACGAGACAGAGATCCGCGACCGGACAGAGGCCGCACTGAAACTGGTTGGGCTAGATGGCTTCGGCCATCGTGGCGTTTCGGCGATATCTGGCGGGCAACGGCAACGCGTTGCATTGGCACGGACACTGGTTTGCGAACCCCGCATCGTGCTGCTGGACGAGCCCCTTGGGGCGCTGGATGCCAATCTGCGCGCGCGGATGTGTGACGAACTCAAAGCCATCCGCGAACGTCTTGGCGTGAGCTTCCTGCACGTCACAGGCTCGGAAACCGAGGCTTTAACCATGGGCGACGAAGTTGCTGTACTGGCCCAAGGGCGCATCATGCAGGCTGACGCGCCCGACACGCTCTTTGGTGCGCCGCGCAATGCCGAGTCTGCGCGTCACCTGAATGCTTGGAACATCTTCGACGCCGCCCTCTGCGGCAATGCGTTCGGTCACGGCCAGATCGCGGTGCGCTTTGACCAGATGGATGTGACTGCGATCGGCAATGCCCCGGACGCCCGTCCTGCGCTGACGGCCACTTACCTGACCGGTGAATTCAATGGCCCAACGGCGCTGTCATTCTTCCGCGCCGAAGACGGCACGCTGCTGCAGATCGTAGATCACCTAAGCCAGCCACGCCTTCCCGATCTGGTCGAGGGCACCCGCTACGACCTTCACTTTGCATCCGATGCGGTGCGCCAATTCCACGGAGCCGCCTGATGTCCGCCATCTCGACGGAAAGCACCGTCCAGGCCACCCTATCCCCTGCTGAAATGCGCGAGAAGAAGGACCGTCGCCGCGCGATCACTCTGCTCACGCCCGGATTGCTCTGGATGACACTGTTTATGGTCCTGCCGATGGCGATGGTCATTTATGTGTCGTTCTGAACGCAAACTACGTTTTCGGTGAACTCCACACTGACCACCGCCAGCTGGGAACGTTTCCTAAGTTCCGCGACCTATCTCGGGGCGATCTGGACCACTCTGCGGATCTGGCTGATCGTGCTGATCGCGACGATTGTTGTCGGATATCCGGTCGCGCTGTTCATTGGCCTCTTTGTTCGGAACAAGACGCTTCAGACTGCGCTCCTCGTCGCCTGTGTCATCCCCTTCTGGACGTCATTCCTGATCCGCGTGATCGCGTGGCGTCCCATGCTGGGGACCGAAGGTGCGATCAATATGATCCTGATGAAGCTTGGCATCATTTCGGAGCCGCTGACGTTCCTGCTGTTCTCCGAATTTTCGGTACTGGTCGGCATGACCCAGATTTACTGCGTCTTCATGGTCGGACCGATCACCTTCATGCTAGGGCGTATCGACGTTTCGGTGATCGAAGCCGCTCGTGATTTGGGAGCGTCCTTTGGCACCATCTTCCGCCGGATTATCCTGCCGCTTTCGATGCCGGGGGTCATGGTCGGATCGATTTTTGTCTCGGTCATGGTGTTGGGGGAATTCGCAACCGCCGCATCCCTGTCGGGCCGCAAAACCAACCTCTTGGGCAACATTATCGTCAGCCAGGTCGGCTCCTTGAAATGGGCCTTTGCCGCTGTTGCTGGCGTCGTCCTCACCATCATCATCACCGCCGTGATCGCCCTCGCGCTGCGTCTGGTCGATCTGCGAAAGGAAATGTGAGCCATGGAATCCCGTCTCCTGCGCCCAACTCTGGCCGCGTACACCGCCATCTTCCTGCTGTTCCTCTATGGCCCGATGATCGTTCTTGCGATCCTGTCATTCCAGAGCATAGACGGCGGTCCGCAATTCCCGATCCGCGACTGGTCGATCTACTGGTACGAGCACCTGCTGGGGCTGGCCGAAACATCGCGCGTCTCGCAACTGCCCGTGGGCGATAGCCTGCTGCGCTCGATCGCACTGGCCTTTATGACCACAGTCGTTTCGACAACCCTAGGCGTCATGAGCGCCGAAGCCTTCCGCACACGGTTCAAAGGCTCGGGCCCTGCATTCTACCTGATCATTCTTGGCATGATGGTGCCTGGTGTACTGGTCGGCCTTGGCATGGCGCTCTTGTCGAACACGCTAGGGATAGCGCGGGCTTGGTGGGGCACATCCTTTGTCCTGCATGTGGTCTACACGTATCCCTTCGCCTTCCTCGTCATGCTGGCCATCTTCAATCGCTTTGATCGTACCGTCGAGGAAGCCTCGTTGTCCCTTGGCGTCAGCCCTGCGCAGACGTTCCGCCGCGTGACCTTTCCAATCATCTTTCCGGGGGTGCTCTCGGCAATGCTCTTCAGCTTCACGCTCAGCTATGACGAATTCGCCCGTACCCTGTTCACGGCTGGCCGCGACTTGACCCTGCCGCTGGCGATCTACGGCACCTTCTCGGTCGAGATTTACCCCAACATTTTTGCCTTTGGCGTGCTCACCGCGCTGTTTAGCTTCACTCTCTTGGTGATCTACGGCCTGCTGATGAAGCGCTTCACCGCCAAGGCCTCCCGCTTTAGTGGTCAGGAGGACGCGTGATGATAGCACTCGTCACAGGAGCAGGCAGCGGCATCGGAGCTGCCATCGCAGAACGCCTTGCCGCCGATGGACATGTGGTCGCTGTGAATGACCTATCGCTGGATGCCGCACAGGCGACGGTAGACCGGATCACCGCAGCGGGCGGCACAGCGACCCCCTATGCCGCCGACGTCAGCGACGAGATTGCCGTAAACAGCATGGTCGCCGCGATCAGAGCTGACCACGGAGCGCCGGAAATCTTGGTGAACAATGCAGGCTTTGGCCATCAGGCGTTATTCACAGACATTGAGCCCGCCATGTTTGACAAGATTTTCGCAGTTCATGTGCGCGGCAACTATTTGTGCACACGGGCGTGTTTGCCCGCGATGTTAGAGGCAGGGCAGGGGCACATCGTCAACATCGCCTCGCAACTCGGGCAGATCGGCGGGGTGGAGCTGGTCCACTACGCAGGGGCCAAGGCTGCCATCATCGGCATGACGAAATCACTGGCCCGCGAAGTTTCAGCCAAAGGCGTGCGCGTCAACGCCGTCGCTCCCGGTCCGATCAACACACCGCTGGTCGAAGCCCTATCCGAGGACTGGAAAGCTGCCAAGCGCGCCGATCTACCCTTGGGCCGCTTTGGCAGTCCGGCAGAGGTCGGCGGCGTCGTGTCTTTTCTCGTCTCTGACGATGCTGCGTTGTTCGTCGGGCAAACGCTCGGGCCGAATTCCGGCGACGTCATGCTCTGACCCCAGAAAATGAAAGTTTCCCAGATGAATAAGCGTATCGTTCTTATTACCGGCGCCGGTATTGGCATTGGCCGCGCTGCTGCCCTGACTTTTGGCGCGCAGGGGGATCATGTGATCGTCACCGACGTTCTAGACGACAAAGGCGCAGAAGTTGTCACCGAGATCCAAGCTGCTGGCGGCAGCGCCGAGTTCCACCACCTAGACGTCACCTCGACCGAGGCTGCAGATGCACTGGTTGGCGATCTGAATACCCGCTTCGGCGGCGTCGATGTGATCGTCGCGAATGCTGGTATCGCCCTGCGCGTCCCCATGTCGGAAATGACCGACGAGACGTGGCACAAGACGATGGACGTCGATCTCTACGGTATGCTCCGCGTCATTCGTCCCGCCTTGCCCGCGATGAAAGAGGGCGCGTCTATCATCTGCCTGTCTTCGATCATGGGCACGAGCTACGGCTGGGACGAACACGTCCACTACTCGACCGCCAAGTCCGGCGTCATCGGCCTGATCCGTGGTCTGGCCGTGGAATTCGCGGACAAAGGTATCCGCGTGAATGGTGTTGCGCCTGGTTACATCCGCACCGCGCAACTGCTGAACCCGGGCCACAGCCTTGGGCCGGACGCGGCAGAAATCGCGTCTCCTTACATCCCGATGAAACGGCTGGGTGAACCCGCCGAGATCGCGAATGTCATCAAATTTCTCGCCTCGGATGATGCCTCTTACCTCACGGGCCAGGTCATCACCGTGGATGGGGGTCTGACCCCCGGCCGCTACTGAGAATACCCGCGAGCGAGGGGCGCCAAACGTCCCCGCCTATTCCAACCTCAACGTCTATTTCCACCAACAGGGAACGAGTGAATGACTTTGACTTCTAATCGCCGCAGCTTCTTGAAATACGGCGCTGCCGCTGGGGCAGCTGCCCTCGGCTCGGGTCTGCATCCGTGGACCCGCATGGCCTATGCCCAGAACCTGAGCGAACAGGAACTGCGCACCACTGGCTTGTAGACTACCGTGCAGGACCGCATCCTTGAAATGTTCAAAGCCCAGACCGGCGTTGCGTCCACCTCTGGCACCCCGTCGACTTATCCCGACGCACAGACCAAGATCCTGTCGGGCTCTTCGGATTATGACTGCTGGGAAATCATTGGCGAGCGTCTGCCTGCCCTGATCGCAACCGATAACGTCGAAACCATCCCCGCTGCCGATCTGCCCAACTGGGCCTCGATCCGCGATACCTTTACCCAGACCAACCCCAAGTGGGACGCCCGCGCACAAATCTCGGGTCAAATCTGGGCTGATGAGGCGAAAACGCAGCTCTACATGGTGCCTGCCGTCTACAACTACGATTCGATCGGCTATAACCCCGAGCTTCTGTCCGACGAAGAAGCCAACACGTGGACTGCGCTCTTTGACGAGAAGTGGAAGGGCAAATCCGGCCTGAACGTCGACCCGCTGATCGCGATCGGTCAGGCGGTTCTGGCGATGAATTCGCTGGGTCTGCTAGAAGCCAAGAACCCCGGAAACCCGACCATGGCCGAGATCGACGAGGCCGCCAAATTCCTGATCTCCAAGAAGAAAGACGGCCAGTTCCGTGCGCTCTGGGGTGATTTCGGCGAGCTCGTGAACCTGATGGCGTCGGGCGAAATGGTGGTGTGTGATGCGTGGCAGCCCGCTGTCATGGCAGTCAAAGCGCAGGGCAAGCCCGCGAAATACGCCAACCCCAAAGAGGGCTACCGTGGTTGGGCCATCGGCCCGTCGATGCTCAAGGGGACGCCAAACCGCGAAGCCGTGATCGCCTATGCCAATTTCTGGCTGTCGGGCGAGCCGGGTATCGCCGTGACCGAGCAGGGTTACTATTCGCCCTCGACCAACATCAAAGCGGCCATGGACCCCGACAAGTACGCCTTCTGGTACGAAGGACAGCCGTGGAAAGGCGAGCCCGAGCGCGGCATCAATCCGGGCGACCTACGTGACGGCGGCTCGCTCGAAGAGCGCGCATCGAACGTGGCCTATTGGCACCAGTGGCCCGACGAATACGACCACCTCATCATGCGCTGGGACGAGTTCCTGAACGCCTGATCCCGCGGCGGGCGCCTTTCCTCATCCGGGCGCCCGCCCAACCCCCACGAATAACCTGAAAGTCGCGCGCCATGGTCTATGACCTCGAGCTGATTTCTGTCGGCAAAACCTATTCTGATGGCACTGTCGCCGTCTCTGACTTCGACCTCAAAGTGGAAAAGGGCGAGTTTGTCGCCTTTCTCGGGCCGTCGGGCTGCGGCAAGTCCACCACCCTGCGGATGATCGCGGGTTTCGAGGATATTACCAACGGCGAAGTCATGATGATGGGTCGCAACGTGACCCACGTGCCTCCTGAAAAGCGCCCGACCTCGATGATCTTTCAAAACTACGCGCTGTTCCCGCACATGAGCGTGCGCGAAAACGTGGCTTTTGGTCTGGATGTCAAAGGCACGCCCAAGGCCGAGCGTGACCGTAAAGTCGACCGCATCCTTGATATGTTCGACCTTGAACCTTTCGCCGATCGCAAGGCTGACAAGCTGTCCGGCGGCCAGCGCCAGCGCATCGCATTGGCCCGCGGCCTGGTGGTCGAACCCGAAATTCTGCTCTTGGATGAGCCGCTTGGCGCGCTGGACGCGAACCTGCGCCGCATCATCCAGAACGAGCTGAAACTGCTCCAACGCGAGCTTGGCATCACCTTTGTCTTTGTGACCCACGCGCAGTCAGAGGCTTTGGGCCTTTCGGACCGCGTCGTCGTGATGTCGAACGGCGTGGTCGAGCAAATTTCGCCACCACGCGAACTATATCGCCGCCCAGCCACCCCCTTTGTAGCGGACTTCATCGGCTCGAATACCGTGTTCGAAGGCACACCCAAGGGCACTGCTGGCTCAGGATTTGGGCAGATCGACACGCCTTACGGCATAATGACGGGCTTGGGGCAGGGGAACGAGACGCTCGCCGTTGTTCCGGCCGAGGCTTTCCGTATCGTCCCAATGGGGACCCCGAACGAAATCCTGCTCCACGGCACGCTGGCAGAACGTCAGCTGGTTGGTGCCGTTGGCCATTTGAAAATCCGTCTGCCCGGTGATCGCGACATTGCTGTCGAGGTCAGCGCAGACCGTCCAGAGGTGCGGACTTTGACACCCGGTGCACCTGTCACGCTCGGCGTTGATCCAGCGTCTGTCACCCTCATTCACGCTTAATACCCCAACAGGAGACTACCCCAATGGCAAAAGAAATTCTCGTCGGTTTCGGGATTGATGTGGACGCCGTCGCCGGCTGGCTCGGCTCGTACGGCGGCGAGGACAGCCCGGACGACATCTCGCGCGGCATGTTCGCAGGCGAGGTTGGGTCCATGCGTCTGCTGGACCTATTCGACAAGCTGGACATCAAGACAACTTGGTTTATCCCCGGCCACTCGGCAGAGACCTTCCCAGAGCAGATGAAAGAGGTGGCCAAGCGCGGCCACGAGATCGGCATCCACGGCTACAGCCACGAAAACCCGATCGCCATGACCCCCGAGCAGGAAGAAGCTGTTCTGGACAAGTGTATTGACCTGATCACCGATATCTCGGGCAAGCGTCCGACCGGCTACGTGGCGCCTTGGTGGGAGTTCTCGAACGTCACAAACGAACTTCTGCTGAAAAAGGGCATCAAGTACGACCACTCGCTGATGCACAAAGATTTCGAACCCTACCGCGTACGGGTTGGCGACAGCTGGACCAAGATCGACTACGCGGCCAAGCCCGAAGACTGGATGAAGCCTCTGGTCCGCGGCGAGGAAACCGACCTGATCGAGATCCCCGCGAACTGGTATCTTGATGACCTGCCGCCGATGATGTTCATCAAGAAATCGCCGAACTCCCATGGCTTTGTGAACCCCCGCGACATCGAACAGATGTGGCAGGATCAGTTCGATTGGGTCTACGAGAACATGGACTACGCGGTCTTCCCGATCACCATTCACCCCGACGTATCGGGTCGCCCACAAGTGCTGATGATGCTGGAGCGTCTGTTCAAGCACATGGCATCACACGAGGGCGTAAAGTTTGTCACCATGGACGAGATGGCTGACAACTACGACAAGAAGTTCCCGCGGGGCTAATGTCTTGTCGTAGGTTTGGCGGGTGGCGGACCCTTCGCCGCCCGCCGTCTTCTGAAGGATAGGAGAGTGTCATGTGTTCACTGTGCGGAATTCTGGGATGTGACGATCACTGGACCAACGCTGTCGCGCGACCCGGTGTCTACACGCGCAATCACGACAGTCAGTCGCGCCGCGCCGAAAGCGCGCGACGGGTCAAAGCTGCGAACGAAATCCTTTCTTACAGGCGACTGAAACTCGATATTTGGCAGAGCCGGTCTTATATCGTGTCCTCGCCCACGGGGGCGTCCAGTGTATTCGAGGCCCTGTCTCACCTGTGGCCAGAGGCCGAGACATTGGCTGGTCGCGAATTTGACCCTCTGGACGAAGGGCTCTTGTCATGGATGGAAGAGAGGGCGCGCTCATGACGCCGGTTGTTCTGCTGACAGGCTTTCTTGGGTCCGGCAAGACGACCCTGCTGCAACGGCTGCTGACCGATGCTTCAATGGCAGGCGCCGCCGTTCTGATTAATGAATTTGGCGAGGTGGGGCTCGACCACCACCTGCTCGACCGGATCGACGACAACGTCGTGCTGCTGAAATCCGGCTGCATCTGCTGTACCGTCCGAGGCGAAGTGGCCGACGCCTTGTCGAACCTAAATACGATGCGCGCCTCGGGCGACATTGCTTTTGACCGCGTGGTGATTGAGACGACTGGCTTGGCAGATCCCTATCCTGTACTGCAAACCCTGACCGCCCATCCGGTCCTCCGCTCACACTTCGTCAATGGCGGTGTCCTGACGACCGTCGATGCGGTAAATGCCAACCTCCAAGTCGAACACCGCGCCGAGGCTGTGCGCCAGATTGCAGCCGCAGACCGGATCGTGCTGACCAAAACCGATTTGGCGACCCCAGAGCAGATCAGCGACATTCGCGCGCGCCTTTTGCGCATCAATCCGGCGGCCCGCAGTGTCACGTCCGATCTGGATGTTCCCACGATCCTCGGGGGCTTTGGCCCTGCCACTTTTGCCGACACCCTGTCGTCCGACCATGTCTGCACACCGACCTGCGGTCACGACCATCACCACCATGGGCACCACCACCACGATGCCGACCTTGATGTCACCAGCTTCTCGCTCGTGATCGATGGCGCCATTGATTGGACTATGTTCGGAACGTGGCTTACGCTATTGCTGCACAAGCACGGCGACAGGATATTCAGGGTGAAGGGCATTTTGGCACTCGAAGGCGAAGACAGGCCAATCGCGATTCACGGAGTGCAGCATTTGGTGCACGCCCCGACGCATATGGACCATTGGCCCGCAGGCCCGCGCCAATCCCGTCTGGTGTTCATCATGGAAGGGATTTCTCCCGACGCGATCCGGCGCTCTTTCACTGCCTTTACCGGTCTTGCCGACGTGAGGGCCGCGGCGTGACCGGACCACTTCGCATTCTGACGACAGAAATCCAGCCTTGGCGGTTCCTCAAGGAGCGGGCCGAGGCGGATTTGGGGTTCCCGCTGGAATTCATCGAGACGGATTTCAACAGCGCCCAACGGATGGCTGCACTCGAGCCAGACAGCTACGACGTTTATGATCAATGCTTTCACAATCTGGACATCGTTTGGTACTGGCGTGCCGTCCAACCCATTGAGACGAAACGCATCTCCCAGTGGGACAATATCGATCCGTTCTCGCGCATCTCGCCCCCGAATGCCGGTCGTAATCTAGGGGACGTGCCAGCATCGCGCCTCTATGTGCAGCAGGACCTGTCCCTGTCAGACGCGCCGTCGGCGCGGATTTCCATGCTGCCGACCTTCTATAACTTCGACAGCTTTGCGGTGAACGCCGCAGACATCGATATGGAGCGCGACATTCGCAGTTGGGCCGCGTTGCTCGATCCTAAATGGGCGGGGCAGGTGGCATTGGTTGACGAGCCCGCGATCGGTCTTTTTGACTTGGCTCTTGCCTTGTCTGCCTCCGGGCAGATGACGTTCGAGAACATCGGAAACATGTCGGTCCACGAGATTGACGGCGTCATCGACCGCGCCACATCTTTGGTCCAGTCGGGCCACCTTAGCCCCTTCTGGCTGCGCGCCAGCGATCCGGTAGATCGTTTTCTGAGCGGCGAATTAAAGCTTGCCTCAATTTGGTCGCCAACCCTTGTTGAAATGAAGCGCCAAGGGCTGAACGTCAGGCAAGCTCATCCGACCGAAGGGTATCGCGCGTGGCATGGCGGAATGTGTCTGTCGCGGTGTCTGTCAGGCGCGACACTGGATCGAGCCTATGACTGGTTGAACTGGTATCTGGACGGCCCTGCGGGCGCGATTGTTGCGCGCCAAGGCTACTACATGTCCGTGCCGGACCGCGTCAAAGAGTGCTTGCCCAAGGCGGACTGGGATTACTGGTACGAAGGCCTGCCCGCTGCCGAACCTCTGAACGACGTCGAAGGCCATGTCGCCATTCCCAAGGGTCACGTTCGCTCGGGTGGATCGCGCACGGAACGCGCGCATCATATTGCCCTGTGGAATACCACGATGGACGAACACAACTACGTTGTGCGCCGCTGGAACGAGTTGGTGACCCTCGCATCTTCCAAAACACGGCCCAATCGCCGCGCAAGCTAAGAGAACTCCATGAAAAATGTGACACTGATCGCAACCGGCGGGACCATTGCCTCGTCGACCGACACCTCTGCGGGCGCGGTGAATGCCGGCCTCACCGGAGAGGCGCTGATGCAGAGCCTTCACGACCCCCTTGTCGGGATCACCGTGACGGTCGAAAACTTCAAAGCCTCGGGCAGCTATGCTTTGGATTTGGCCACGATACACGCGCTGTGCAAACGCATCGACGTGGTTTTGGCTGATCCCAAGGTGGACGGGGTTGTGGTGACCCACGGCACGGACACGATGGAAGAAAGCGCCTTTCTCGCGTGGCTTTTGGTGCAAAGCGACAAGCCCGTCGTTTTCACAGGAGCACAGCGCCATGCAGGGCAACCCGACACCGATGGCCCGCGCAATATTTACGATGCGATCTGCACCGCAGCCTGCGCTGACATGGTAGAGGTCGGGCCCGTGATCCTGTTCGAGGGGGACATTCACGGCGCGCGCTACGTGACCAAGGCGCATACCTCGCGGGTTGATACCTTTCGCTCGGTTGGACAGGGGAAGCTTGGCGAGATCGATCACGGAACACTGCATATTTACGCCCGCCCTGCATTTGAACGCCGCATTTTGGCGCCGGCGAACTTGGATCCCGATGTCGAACTCATTGCTCTTGGGGTTGGCACGACGCCGCGTTTGATGGGGCTTGCTGTGCAAGCTGGCGCCTCGGGCATCATTTTGTCTGCCTTTGGTCGCGGCAATGCGCCCAAAGGGTTTGCCGCAGAGGCTGAAAACGCCATTGCTCGCGGATGCCCTGTCATCGCTGCCTCGCGCTGCCACGAAGGACGCACCCGTGCAGTGTATGGCAAAGATAGCGGCGGCGTCACTCTAGAGCGTAGCGGCGCGGTATTGGCTGGGGATTTGTCAGCGATCAAAGCCCGTCTCTTGCTGTCCGCTTTGCTTGGAGCTGGGTTCAGCGGCGCGAAATTAACCGAGGTGTTTCAGGCATACACGTAGATCAGAGGAACCGGCCCAGAGGACTTAAACCTCTGGGCCGCACTCTCATAACGCCGCAGCGTATTCATCCAGATCAACCGCGCGCCCTTCGACCATAGAGCGCTGTGCGGCGAAGCCCATGAGCACGGCCCATTTCCCGTCCGCAAGCGTCACGTCTGGCGTGGCTTTGGCACCCCGCACCAATTCCAGAAAACCTTTGTGCTGGTAGAACGTCGACCCGTTGTGATCTCCTGCCTCTAAAAGCGTTGGATCGACTGGGATATCGCGCACTTCGGGGCCCTTCGGATCCCGAGGAGAGACGATCACTTGCGGTAGTGGCGCCGGACCCAGGCTCGCAGGCCAGAACCGCCCCGGTCCAGGCACGAGTGCCTCGATCTTACCCTTTGGACCGACCGCCGAGATTTCCTCTTGGTACCGCGAGCCTTCGGCGAACATGCACAGCTCCAGCATCGCGCGCACGCCGCTTTCAAACTCGACCATGACGTACCCATGGTCAAAGATATCAGGCGCTTCGCCAGCATACGTTTCGTCCATGTGGTTGGTCGCTTGGCCGCCCATTGCCATGATCCGCACGGGGTTCGATTTCAGCGCCAAGCGCATCAGATCGAAGAAATGGCAGCACTTCTCGACAAACGTCCCGCCTGTGTAGCGGTTGAACCGGTTCCACGCGCCGACTTTGTCGAGGAAGGGGAAGCGGTGTTCGCGGATGGTCAGCATCTTGATGCCACCGGTGACGTCTTCGGCATCCTCGAGCAGTTTGGCGACGGGTGGCATGTAGCGGTATTCCATCGCAACCCAGACTGGCGCGGGATAGCCGTCCACGAACGCATCAATCGCCGCGACGTGCGCTGGATCGGTGAACAGGGGCTTTTCGACCAACACAGGCAGAGGCCGTTTCGCCGCAATCTGCTGGAGCTGCTCTACATGGCGGAAGTTCGGGCTGGCGATCAGCAAGCAATCGACTTCTGGCACATCGAGCAGAGCCTCAATGCTGTCCACGAATTGCGCATCGGGCGCGAATTGGCGCGCATGTGCCCGCATTTCGGCATCGGGTTCAAAGATCGCGCCGACCGCCGTGTTGTCCAACAGAGCGATATTGCGCAGATGCTCTTGGCCCATCATGCCGCAGCCGATGACGCCGTAGGTGATCGTACGAGTGCCGCTATGGGCCAGCGTATCCACGGTCATGGGGTCTCCTCCTCCCATTCTTCAGATCAGGCGCTGCACATAGAGCGCCTTGTTTGTGTCGTACCAAGTGCGGGAAAACTCGACCGCGGTAGCCTCTTGTGCCCATGACAGCCGTTCGATGTAGGCAGTTGTCGTGCCGGGCTTCAGGGGAAATGCCTCTGGCGACCAGTCAGGGACCTGACCGACCCCCACCCGATCTTCGGCGCGGGTGATCCACAGGTGCAATGCTCGTTTGTAGGTCAGATAAAGCGAGTCCTGCACCATCTCGCGCGGGACTTTCCCTGCTCCGCCGTCGAGCCAGATCTCCTCGACCGCGATGATCTGATCGTCCAGAAATCTGAGGCGCCGGAAGCGGGTGCCTTCGGTGGAAGTTCCGTAATCTGGCTGGCGCGCATCTTTCGGCAGGTAGTCCACGGACAGGATGTCAGCCGTAGGCAAACCGCCACCGCCCTCGGCCAGCTCCAGACGGAACATCGAGTACACGGGCTCGACTTGTGTGCTGGCCCGAACGTAATTCCCCGACCCCTGACGGCGCTCTAGCATTCCCTTTTTCTCTAGCTCTGCCAAAGCTTTGCGCAAGGTCCGCACCGTGGTGCCATGTGCTTTGGCGAACTCGCGCTCAGGGGGCAGTTTTTGCCCATCAATCAAACGACCCGCCGCGATGTCACGGATCATGAGCTCGCAAATCTGCATGTAGATGGGCAGCGCATCCGCACGGCCCGCAGATTTCCTGCTTTTCTCCTGCATCTTTGCGGCTCCTCCACAGCATCAGCGCTCGAAAATAATTGATACACCATTGATTTACATCAAAGACAAAGCTATGCAAGTGGAAAGTTCGGAGGCTCTCAGGGAGGGAAACATGACGGTCGTACCCGTAACATCTGCCGATCTTGACGCAGTCGAGGTGGCTTGGTTTTCGGCGCTTTGCTCGGATGACTATCAGTTTCTGGGGGTGCCGGACGGGGAATTGCGGTCGTCATGGGCGCATTGCTCGGACATCGTGAAAACCGCCGAGGCGCAGGGCTTTGGCAACATTCTGTGCCCGTCGTCCTATCAAGTGGGACAGGACACACTGAGCTTTGTCGCCGGATGCGCGCCGATTACCGACACCATGAACCTACTGGCCGCCGTCCGCTGCGGCGAGATGCAGCCGATCATGCTGGCGCGCACAATCGCGACGCTGGATCACATGCTGCAGGGCCGTTTGACCGTCAACATCATCTCATCCGATTTCCCGGGAGAAAAGGCCGAGAGCGCATTCCGCTACCAGCGTTCGCGCGAAGTCGTTGAGATATTGAAGCAGGCGTGGACGCAAGACGAGATCAACTACCAGGGGCAGGTCTACACCTTCGAGGGCCTGACCACCGATCCCGCCAGACCCTATCAGACCAACGGGCCGATGCTCTATTTCGGGGGCTATTCACCGGACGCGCTGGACCTATGTGGCCAGCATTGCGACGTCTACCTTATGTGGCCTGAGAAATCCGAAGACATCGCCGAGCGCATGAAGGCCGCAAATGCCGCCGCCGAGAAATATGGTCGTACACTGGATTACGGTTTCCGCAGCCATGTGATCGTGCGCGACACTGAGGCGGAAGCAAAAGAATACGCCCGTTATATCGCCAGCAAACTGGACGATGAGTACGGCAAAGCGATCCGCGAGCGGGCGCTGGACGCCAGCAGCCTTGGGGTCAGTCATCAGGCGCGCAACCGCGAGCTGGCCGATTTGGAGGGGTACATCGAACCCAACCTCTGGACCGGCATTGGCCGCGCGCGTTCTGGTTGCGGGGCGGCGATTGTCGGTTCGACCGATCAGGTCCTCAGCAAGCTGGAAGAACTGCAAAAAATGGGCATTCGCGCCTTTGTTCTGTCCGGCTACCCTCATATCGAAGAGGCAGAGCATTTCGGCACCCGTGTGCTGCCACAGATGAAAACATGCCAACTCAATCGGGTGTGGAACCGCGTCCCCGCGTCCACCCCAGCAACACCCCTCGGAGTAGGAGAGCGCCGCTAATGGAACGCGTTGAATTGGCCGATGGCCTTAGCTTTTCCCGTCTTGTTTATGGCATGTGGCGGATCGGGGATGATCCCGATACCTCGGAAAAACATGTGCGCGCCAAGATTGATGCCTGTCTGGCCCAAGGGATCACTACGCTTGATCAGGCGGATATCTATGGCGATTACACTGCCGAAGCGGTGCTGGGGCAGTCGCTGAAGGCCGATCCCAGCCTGCGCGGTCAGGTCGAAATCGTGACCAAATGCGATATCGTGGCGCCTTGCGGGAAATATGCTGATGTCGCATGCAAGCACTACGACACCTCGAAGGCGCATATCGAAGCGTCGGTCGAAAACTCCCTGCGGGACATGGGCACCGATTATATCGACCTGCTGCTGATCCACCGACCCGATCCGCTAATGGACCATGACGAAACCGGCGCTGCGCTGGATGGTCTGATCAAAGCGGGCAAAATCCGAGCAGCGGGTGTCTCGAACTTCCGCCCTTGGGATGTAGAATTGCTGCAGAGCGCGATGAGCAGCAAGCTGGTCACCAACCAGATCGAGATTTCGCTGGCACGGATCGATCCCTTTACCGACGGCGATCTTGCGTTCCACCAGCGCCAGCGCGATGCGGTTATGGCGTGGTCCCCCTTGGGCGGAGGTAGTTTGATGACGGATGACAGCAACTTGACGCGCTTGATGGATGGTTTCGCCAGTGAATTCGGCGTAGACCGCGCGGCGGTCGCCGTGGCGTTTTTGCTCCGTCATCCCGCCAAGATCCTGCCCGTTCTCGGCACCAATTCGCTGGAGCGGATCGCCAAAATCTCGGACGCGACCAAGGTCAACCTGACCCGCGTGCAGTGGTTCCAGCTGTACGAGGCTGCCTTGGGACGGGAGGTTGCGTGATGCTGCAAAGCTTCGTGCCCGAACCCAGTAACGGTCGTGCGTTGCGCGATGCGTTCGGGCTGTTTGCGACGGGGGTGACCATCGTCACCACCTGCGGGCCAGAGGGGTGCGTTGCGATCACTGCGAACAGCTTTTCCTCGGTGTCCATGGACCCGCCGCTGGTTCTGTGGTCGCCTGCACGGGCCTCGCGCCGCTATCCGTTGTTTGCAGAGGCAGAACATTACGCGATCCACGTGTTGGCCGCTGATCAGCAAGACTTGGCTTGGTCTGTTGCCAAGGACGGCGGCGCTCTGCTGTCCACCGATCTGGATACCAATGCCCACGGCGTTCCAGTGCTACCCCATTGCCTCGCGCGCTTTGACTGTCGGCGCAATGCAGTGCACGAAGCAGGCGACCACGCAATCATTGTCGGCGAAGTTCTTCAGGCTACGATGCAGCAAGGAGACCCGTTGGCATTCTTCAGTGGGCGCGTTGCACGACTCGAATTGAATTGATCGCAGCACCGCGCCTTTGGAGGAGGGCGCGGTGTACAAGTGCGATTGGGAGGAAAGTATGGTGCTATTCGACGGGTTGATCCGGCTGTTGTCGTGGATCAACGAACACCTGTTGAAGTTCGGCCGAGGCATCGGGGTCGTCGCGATCGCTATCATGGTCGCGGTGACGCTGCTTCAAGTCTTTTGCCGTTATGTGCTAGGAAATGCCCTACCGTGGCCGGACGAGGCTGCGCGCTTCTGCATGCTCTGGATGACAGGGCTGATGGCACCGACCGCATTTCGCCGTGGCGGGTTCGTGGCAATTGACGTTCTGCCATCGCTGCTACCGGGCCGAGTGGCCAACCTGCTAAATCTGCTTCTGCTTGGGATCAGCTTGGTGGTTTTGGTGATCGCTGTACAGATCGGGTGGAAAGAGGTCACAGGTCTTGGCGGACGCTTTGCGTCGGCCTCGCTTTATCTGCCCACCGCGCTTGATTTCAGCAGCTGGTACCGCATTCCTCGCAGCTGGATGATGATGTCGATCTTCGTCGGGGTCGCGCTTTTGGTTCTGGTGAACATTGAACTGATCCTGCGCAACTTTGTCAGGCTCGTGTCTGATCGCCCACTGCCCCCCATCCCGCTGGCCGAGACGCAAGGGGCGGAATGACATGCTGATCTGGTTTCTGCCCCTGTTTCTTGTGTTCCTGATGGTCGGCTTGCCGGTCTTTTTCGGACTGCTGGCCGCGCCCGGCATTTTGCTATTTCTAAATGGTCAAGAACGCGACCTGACACTGCTTTATCGCAATCTGTATAACGGGATGGACAGTTTTCCTCTGATGGCGATCCCGTTCTTCATGCTCGCGGGCGAGATTATGAACCGTGGCGGCATCACCCATAGACTGGTCGAGTTCAGCCAAGCCTTCATGGGGCACCTGCGGGGTGGATTGGCCCACGTAAACGTCATGTCTTCGATGCTGTTTGCGGGCCTGTCTGGATCTGCCGTGGCTGACACCTCTGCGCTAGGGTCGATGCTGATCCCCGCGATGGAGAAGCAAGGCTACACGCGCCGTTTCGCTGCTGCGATCACGGCAGCCAGTTCGGTCATCGGGCCAATCATTCCACCGTCGGGCATCATGATCATCTACGCCTATGTCATGGGTGAAAGCGTTGCGGCTCTGTTCCTTGCAGGCATGGTACCGGGCCTGATGGTCGGCCTCGGACTTATGCTGCTGATCAAGGTCATGGCGAACCGCTACGATTTCCCCGTCGCCTCGCGCAAATACAGCTGGGGCGAAAGAGGCGATGCCAGCCTGAAGGCATTCTTTCCGCTGCTGACTCCGGTGATCATCCTTGGCGGGATATTGGCCGGTGTCTTCACCCCGACCGAAGCCGCCGCAGTGGCAGTCGCCTACGCGCTGTTCATCAGTATCTTTGTCCTGAAAACCCTGCGCCTGACAGAACTACCCGATGTGCTCGGACGGGCAGGGCTGACCTCGGCTGTGGTGCTCTTACTGGTCGGTGCGGCCATGTCCTTCAAGACAGTGGTGTCTTTGTCCCACGCGCCGCAGATCATGGCTGATTACATCCTGACGCTGACCGAAAATCCGCTGCTTTTGCTGTTCCTGATCAACCTTTTGCTCTTTGCGGTGGGGATGTTTCTGGACGCTGGCCCCGCGATTATCATTCTTGGCCCAATCCTTGGACCGGTGTTCACCAGCATGGGGGTCGACTCTGTGCATTTCGCGATCATCATGTGCGTGAACCTGACCGTGGGCTTGGCGACGCCGCCGATGGGATTGGTACTGTTCGTCGCATCGGCAGTGTCGGGCGAGCGGGTCACGACCATCGCCAAGGCTATTTTGCCCTTTCTCGCGGTCGAGATCGTGGTGATCTTTTTGATCACCTATTTCCCCGCGCTATCCATGACGATCCCGCGTTTGACGGGCTTCGCGAACTAGAACAATTCAGAGCTATCAGGGAGGATATTATGCTCGGAACAACGAAAAAGGTGGCAGCGGCGCTGCTCATGACGGCAGCCCTTGCCGGTCCGGCTATGGCACAGGACTATACGATCCGCGCCGTCGCCAACTCCAACGAAAATGACGAGGATTACGACGGCCTGCAGGTCTTTAAATCCTACGTCGAGAGCGCATCGAACGGTGCGATTGCGGTGGAAATCTACATGGGCACCCAGCTGTGCTCGAACGGGGCCGAGTGTCTGCAAGGCGTCGCAGATGGCTCTATTGATGTCTACATCTCGACCTCGGGCGGCGCGGCTGGCCTGTTCCCTTATGTTCAGGTGTTGGATCTGCCATATGTCATGCAGGACGACCGCATCGCGGAAAAAGTGCTGTCCGGTGACTTCACCCGTACCATGCGTGACATGGCGCTCGAGGATTCCGGCGGCGCGATCCGACTGATGACCATCGGCAACACTGGCGGCTGGCGCAACTTTGCCAACACCCAGAAACGCGTGCAGACGCCCGCCGATCTGGAAGGCATGAAAATGCGGACCGTGGTTGCAGACCTGCCGCAGGAACTGGTGCGTGCATTGGGCGCAGCGCCCACACCGATCCCGTGGCCAGAACTGTTTACCTCGCTGCAAACTGGCGTGGTAGAGGGCACCAAGAACGGCATTACCGACATCATGTCGATGAAGTTCCCCGAAGCGGGCCTGCAATATGTGACCCTTGATGGCCACGCCTACATGGGCGCGCTCTGGTGGATGTCTAACGAGACTTTCATGGGCATGCCCGAAGATCAGCGCCGCGTGGTGGTTGACGGCTTCTATGCGCTGCAGCAGGCGACCTTTGCTTCGCCCAAGCGCAAATCGATCCCCGCCTATGCGGAATTCGTCGAAGGCGGCGGTGACCTCTACGTGCCCACCCCCGAGGAAAAGCAAGCCTTTGCGGATGCCGTGCAGCCTGTCTACGACTGGTTCAGCGGCAATGTGACCGGCGGGGAAAAGATCTTTGACGCGCTACAAACAGCAGTCGCCGAAGCCACTGAAGAGCTAGAAGCAGAGCGTTCGCGCGACATCCAGTAACGACAATCCGGTGCGCCTCGGGTGGCCCGAGGCGCACTTTCATGGCCGGTTCGCACACAGCTGTCGACCATGACCGCCCGATGGGCGGGAACAGGGAATTCTGTCTAGGACACCTCATGAACACCCTCATTTCTGCCCTGACCAACCCGCGCGATGCCCTCGCGCAGGGCAAGCTGCTTGGGCCCGGTGTGGCACTGACGGTCGTGCTGGCGATGGCTGCGCAATTCCTGTCGAACCATTACGGCGCACCCGTCAT
Source organism: Donghicola eburneus (assembly GCF_900115865.1). GTDB lineage: Bacteria > Pseudomonadota > Alphaproteobacteria > Rhodobacterales > Rhodobacteraceae > Donghicola > Donghicola eburneus. The sequence goes on from NZ_FOXY01000009.1 coordinate 67,331, forward strand.
GCTGATGGCGATCCTGCTCGGCATCCCGTTCCATTTCCTGTCAGAGCATGAAACCACCGGACCGGGGATCAGCTATGCGGCCAAGGGGCTTTTGCGGATCGGTGTCGCACTCCTTGGGCTGCGGGTCTCGCTAGACATGGTGCGGCAGATCGGATGGAGCTTTGTTCTGGTGATCGCGCTATGTGTTGCCTTTGTGATCCTAGCCTCCGTGTTCCTTTCGCGCGTCGTGGGCAAAGACCGCGCGTTTGGCTTTCTCACTGGGGGCTCCGTCGCGATCTGCGGGGCCTCTGCCGCGATGGCCATCTCGTCGATCCTGCCCCAGCGCGACACAGCAGAGCGGGATTTGTCCTTTACCGTTATTTCGGTGACGGCGTTTTCTACTCTGGCGATGGTCCTCTATCCAATCGTTGCGGACGCGCTCGGGCTAGACGCGCACGAAGCAGGCCTTTTCCTTGGCGGGACAATTCATGATGTCGCCCAAGTGGTCGGGGCAGGCTATTCCGTATCGGACGAAACCGGAGACATTGCGACGGTGGTGAAGTTGATCCGCGTGACGATGCTGGCCCCCGTTGTTCTGATCGGTGCACTTGTAATGCGGCGCCACGCACCAACTGGAACCAGCAGACCGCCCTTGCTGCCGGGCTTTGTCGGGGCATTCCTGATTTTGGCCGCGCTGAACTCGTTTCATTTGGTGCCGGAGGCCGTCAGTGCGCCCGCCGCGACACTATCCCGCGCCTTGCTCGTGACCGCCGTCGCCGCCGTGGGCATGAAAACCTCGCTCGCGAAACTTGCGGATGTCGGCGGGACAGCCATCGCACTTCTTGCCGTTCAAACGGCCGTTCTTGCGGGTTTGGTGTTGGCGCCCCTGCTATTCGGGTTGCTCTGATTGCAGAGCAGAGACGCGTCAGGGCGCATGATGCCTAAAAAGTCGCCAACCTCCTAAGCTTTGATCTCATCACGTAAAATTCGGAGCCGCGGCAAGTCTTTTTGCACGCCGCCCCTATGAAGCACGCCGTTCCAACAGTTTCTCTCGTCGGGCATAATAACAACAAACGATGAGAAAACTTATGACGACCAAGCATACGGGGGCCTCCCCCGTCCTGTCCGTGCGCGACCTGTCGGTGGCGCTGCCCGGGAAACATGACCGCGCCTATGCGGTCAAAGAGATCAGCTTTGATCTCATGCAAGGCGAGATCCTTTGTATTATTGGGGAATCCGGTTCTGGCAAATCGGTGACAGCAAACACGGTGATGGGGCTGTTGCCCGATGTTATGACCATCGAAAAGGGCTCTATTGAGTTCAAAGGTCGCGAACTTCTGAACCTGTCAGAGCCCGAACTTCGCAAACTGCGCGGTCGCGCGGTTTCGATCATCTTCCAAGACCCATTGTCTGCATTGAACCCGCTGATGACGGTCGGCGAGCAGATCCGCGAGGTTTTGGACGCGCACGCCATCGGCACCAAGGAGAGCCGCGCAGACAAGGTGGTCGAGATGTTGACCGAGGTCGGCCTGCCTGATCCGCTGCTCATCCAGCATCAGTATCCTTTCCGCCTGTCCGGCGGTCAACGTCAGCGCGTGATGATTGCCATGGCCTTGGCGCTGGACCCTGACATCTTGATCGCGGACGAGCCGACAACGGCGCTGGATGTGACCACGCAGGCGCAAATCCTTGACCTGATCGCCCGCATTCAGAAGCGCAAAGGCATGAGCGTCATGTTCATCACCCACGATTTCGGCGTTGTCGCCGAAATTGCGGACCGCGTGATTGTGATGGAAAAGGGCAACTTGGTTGAACAAGGCCGCGCTGCCAAGGTTCTGACAGCGCCCCAGCACCGGTACACACAAAAGCTGATCGCTGCCGTTCCCAAAATGCGCGAAGAGGACCGGGCCCGCGAAGAGACGCGCCCCGTCGCAATGGAAGTGCGCAATCTGCACAAAACCTACCGCACCCGCAGCGGCTTCCTTGGCCGAATGCGCGAGGTCAAGGCCGTGGACGACATCAGCTTTACCCTTCACCGCGGCGAGACGATTGGAATCGTCGGCGAGTCCGGCTCCGGAAAATCGTCGATGGGGAAGGTCCTGATGAAGCTGATCTCAGCCGACAGCGGCGAAATCCGCTTTCAGGGCAAGAACACGCTGGACATGGACGAAGAGAACTTCCGCCACTTGCGCCCTCGCATTCAGATGATCTTTCAGGATCCCTATGCCTCGCTCAACCCGCGCTTTACCATCGGCCAAGCGCTGACCGTTGGCCCCATCGCACATAGCCTACTAACCCGCGTGGATGCCCGCAAAAAAGCCGAAGGTCTGCTGGAACTGGTCGGCTTGGACGCGTCGGCCTTTGACCGCTATCCGCACGAGTTTTCGGGCGGTCAGCGCCAGCGCGTCGGCATCGCCCGTGCGCTCATGTTTGATCCCGAAGTCATCGTCGCTGACGAAGCCGTCTCTGCACTGGACGTGTCCATCCAAGCGCAGGTTTTGGAGTTGCTTGATAAAATCCGGCGTGAACGCAAATTGGCCATGATTTTCATCACCCACGATCTGCGTGTGGCGAGCCAGATCAGCGACGAAATCATCGTGATGCATCGTGGCAAGATGGTCGAATACGGACCGCCAAGCCAAATTTTCCAGCGGCCAGAACATGACTACACCCGTTCGCTGGTTGCTGCGATCCCGGGTTCGGCTGCGGCCTGAGACGCAGACCGTAAGGACATATGAAAAGGGGGCGATACACATCGCCCCCTTTTGCATGTCGTGTCTATGTTCATCTTAGACCGCAGTATGCGATGCATCGGCAGTGAACTGCCCCATTTAGCGGCTACGGCCTTAGCAGCACCCACCCGACCGAAACCGCGTAACAAGGCCCCCCAAGTCGCTTGGGGGGTCAATCCATCACACTTGGGACGGTTCAGCTTGCTCCGGTTCAGGGCTGCCAAGCCGTTTGTGAGTGCCTGTAAGCTTCATGACGAAGACAAAGAACACGGGCGCAAAGATCACGCCTAACACGGTGGCCGAGATCATTCCGCCAACCACATTGATGCCGATCGCGTTTTGGCTCGCGGCCGAGGGACCGGTGGCGATCGCCATAGGGATAACCCCCATGGTGAACGCCAGCGAAGTCATCAGGATCGGACGGAACCGCAAGCGGCAAGCCTCGACGGTGGCGTCGATCAGGTTGTAGCCCTCGGTGATCAAGTCCTTTGCGACCTCGACGATCAGGATGGCGTTCTTGGCAGATAGACCGACGATAGTGATCAGACCCACGGTGAAGAAAACATCGTTGGACAGTCCAGTCAGCGTCACCGCCGCCACTGCCCCGATTGCTCCCATCGGCACGATCAACATCACTGACAGCGGAATTGACCAGCTGCCGTATAGGCCCGCAAGACAGAGGAAGACAAAGAGCACCGACAGGCCGATCAGTATCGGTGCTTGGCTGCCACTTTCGATCTCTTGCAGCGACTGCCCAGTCCATTGGTAGCCAAAGCCCGGCGGTAGGTCTTCGGCAATACGCTGCATTTCGGCCAAAGCCTCGCCCGAGGAATAACCCGGCGCGGCTTCGCCGTTGATGCGGATCGACGGGTATCCGTTGTAACCGACGATCTGGGACGGGCCGAACCCCCATTCAGCGGTGGCAAAGGAGGACAGCGGCACCATTCCGCCCTGTACGTTGCGAACGTTGAGCTTTAGCACCTCTTCGATGTTGCTGCGTGCCTCGGCCTCGGCCTGAACGATCACGCTCTGCATCTTGCCATTGTTCGGGAAGTCGTTGACGTAACCTGATCCCAGTGCAACCGAAATGGTTCGGTTGATTTCACCAAAGGTGACGCCAAAGGCATTCGCCTTTTCTCGATCTACGTCGAGACGCAGCTGCGGCCCCGGTTGAAGCCCTTCGATATACATTTGACCAAGGATCGGGCTTTCCGCGCCCGCGCCCATGATCCGCCCCGCTGCCTGTTGCAGCGCCGCGTTGCCCAGATTGGCGCGGTCCTGAAGCCGGAAGCTGAAGCCAGAACCCGTGCCGAGTCCTTGGATCGGGGGCGGAGAAATGGCGAAGGCAAAGGTGTCGCGGATCGAGAAGAGCATGCCTGACAACCGCCCCGCCAAAGAAGCGGCACTCAGTTCCGGACTTTCCCGCTCGGCCCAATCCTCCAGCGTGACAAAGCTGACAGCAGAATTCGGACCCTGACCAGAGAACGAGAAACCTTGGATCGTCACCACGTCGGCCACACCTTCGGTCCCCAAAGCAAAGGCTTCGGCCTGTTTGGTGACTTCGCGCATCCGAAAGGATGTCGCCTCGGGCGGAGACTGCATTGAGGCGATCAGGTAACCTTGGTCCTCTTGCGGCAAGAAAGCCGCGGGGATCTGCACATACACATATCCAAGCCCCGCAACCAGCGCGGCATAGATCACCATCATCCGCCCAGAGCGGCGCACCATGCTACGGACGCCTCCGGCGTATCCCTTTGAAGCGCGGTCAAAGTTGCGGTTGAACCATCCCGCCGGTCCCTTGCGGGCATGGCCGTGGCCCTTGGGGATCGGCTTCAAAAATGTCGCGCAGAGCGCCGGAGTCAGCGAGAGCGCGAGGAATGCCGAGAAGAAAATCGACACCACCATGGTCAGCGAGAACTGCTGATAGATGATGCCAACCGAGCCGGGAAAGAAGGCCAGCGGGATGAAAACCGCCATCAGTGCCAGCGTGATCCCGACGATGGCGCCAGAAATCTGGCCCATAGCTTTCTTCGACGCGTCGCGGGGCGATAAGCCCTCTTCGGACATGATACGCTCGACGTTCTCGACCACAACAATGGCGTCGTCGACGAGAATACCAATGGCCAAAATCATCGCGAACATGGTCAGCACGTTGATCGAGAATCCCGCCCCCAGCATCACCCCCAATGTACCCGCCAGTGCGATTGGAACCACCAACATCGGAATAAGGGTGTAGCGCAAGTTCTGTAAGAAGATCAGCATTACCACAAAGACCAGAGCCACCGCTTCGAGCAGGGTGTGCACAACCTTTTCGATGGAGGCCGACACAAAGGGCGTGGTGTCATAGGGAATGGACGCTTCGACCCCCGCAGGGAAACCCGCCGACAGCTCGTCCAACAAGGTTCGAACCCCTTCGGCCGTCTCGAGCGCATTGCCAGCGGGCGACAGTTGAATGCCGATCTGTGCGGCTTCTTCGCCGTTCAAATAGGCTTTGAAGGAGTAGAACTCGGCGTCCATCTCGATGCGCGCCACGTCAGAAAGACGCACGATAGAGCCATCTTCGCCAGCGCGCAGGACGATCTGACCAAACTCTGCAGGGGTGCGCAATTGGCCAGTGACCAGAAGCGTCGCTTGGGTTTGCTGGCCCTCGGGCGCGGGATCGACACCGATGGCACCTGCCGCAACCTGCGCGTTTTGCTCGGAAATCGCCGCCGTGATGTCAGTGACAGACAGATCTAGGCCCACAAGCTTGGCTGGATCGATCCAAACCCGCATCGCCCGCTCCGCAGAAAAGAGCTGCGCTTTGCCGACACCATCGACCCGTCGGATCTCATTCAAGACAAAACGTGTTGCGTAATCCGCGAGCCCGACGGAGTCATATCCCGACCCCGGAGCTGCAGCGAGCGAGACGAACATCAGGTAGCTGCTGCCCGCCTCTTCGACCAGAAGCCCTTGTTGTTGCACCTGAGCGGGCAGGGCAGACTCCACGCGGCGCAATCTGTTTTGCGTGTCCACGACGGCCTGTGAAATACTGCTGCCAGACGCAAAGGTGACAGTGATCGTCACCGCGCCCGTCGCCTCTGACGTGGATTCAAAGTAGAGCAGGTTCGGAATGCCATTCAGCTCTTCTTCGATGGGTCGTGTAACCTGTTGATAGAGGTCCTCGGGCGAGGCTCCGGCAAAACGGGTTGAAATGGTGACCTGCGGCGGCGCGACATCAGGATATTGCGCAACGGGTAGCGACGGCAGGGACAGCACCCCAGCCAGCGAAATGAAGATTGCGATCACCCAAGCCAAAACTGGGTTGTCGATAAAGAAACGTGCCATCTATCGCGCCTCAGTTAGTCGGAGCGGGCGCGTCAATGGCGCGGGCACATGTTTCGGAAGGCGTGGTCTCATCGACGGCGGGATCGCTCCAGCACACTGGCGTCACCGGCGCACCAGATCCGATTTTCTGGAAGCCGTCGACAATGACGATGTCGCCCGGAGCTAAACCCTCTTCGATAATCAGGGTGTTGTCATCATTGGCTCGCCCCTCTGTAACGGGGCGCGGCGCGACAGAGCCGTCCTGTACCAGCATCAGCTGCGCCTGCCCCGACGCATCGCGGCGCAACGCCTGCGCGGGCACGACCAGCGCGGCCTCTCGCACTGCCTGCGCGACGCGCACACGAACATACATTCCGGGCAATAGAACGCCTTCCGGGTTCGGCACTTCGGCCCGTAAGGTCACCTGACCGCTAGACCGATCAACCGATGCCTCGGCAAAGAGCAGCTTTCCGGGATGAGGGTAGAGTGAACCATCATCGAGATACAGTTGCACCTCGGCAGCACCCGGAGCCAGTTCCGTGATCTCTCCAGCTTCCATCGCGCGACGCAAACGCAAGAGCTCCGAGACCGGCTGTTGCATGTCCGCATAAACCGTATCGAGTGCTTGGATCGTGGTCATGACCTCTCCTTGCGCGCTCACAAGTGCACCTTCTGTGGTCAGCGCGCGTCCGGTGCGACCGGCGATGGGGGCGCGTACGGCAGCATAGCCAAGGTTGATCTCAGCAGCACGCAACTGGGCTTGGGCTTCGGCCAGCGCGGCGTTGGCCTGAAGCACGGCGGTCTCTGCGCTATCCAGATCGGCACGGCTTGCGACATTCCGCGAGCGCAGGGATGCCAGCCGCGTCTCGGTCTGGCGGGCGTCAGCCAGCCCTGCCTCGGCCCGTGCAACGGTGGCACGCGCGGCATCGACAGCGACCTCGTAGGGCAGGGGATCTAATTCATATAGAACATCCCCCGCCTCGACAGTGCTCCCTTGGGTAAAGACACGACGTTCGACGATTCCGCCGATGCGAGGCCGCACCTCAGCGACGCGTGTCGGGCTGATACGTCCGGGCAGCTCTTGGGCAACCTCGACGCGCTGCGGCTCGGCGATAACGACGCCGACAGAGGGCGGAGGATACCCCTGAGCACTGGCTGCAACAGGAAAGAGCGCCAGAAGCGACAAAAAAGGTAGAGCGGCGCGGCGTGCGCGCCGAGGGATCGGAAACATAGTAAAACTCCGGAGGAGGGGCCGCCATTCGGCCCCCCGGGGGTCGAAGGGTGCCTGCGAGGCCATCGCTGGCGGGGAGGATTGTCAGAGAAGCAAAGGGCGTCAGCCGCCCAGACGAAAGCCAGTAGAGAGCCGGTCCGCGCGCCATATCATGGCAGTCAGTAGCGATAGCGACATCACGATCAGCGGGGGCACTGCGTGAGCAAATTCGCCATGCAACAAAACCGTCAACGCCGCAGCGCCCATGATTGCTGCGCCTAGCAGTCCACCAAGAAAGCGCGTGCGCCGCAGCAGTATGAGCAGTGCGGCCGACCATTCAAGCAGCCCAGTCACCAGATGAAAGCCCGCCGGATACCCCCAGCGCGCGTAATCGGCCAGTATCTCTGGCGAGGCAAAAACATTAAGCGTACCGCCAAGCAGAAAGAACGCAGCAAGCAGCCACGTGATCAACGCGCGCCAAGGAAGGGTTTTCATAGGCGTCTCCTATTGCGCGGAGCTGGCCCCCGACATGGGGCCAGCCCACCAACGTTAGGCCAGATTGGATTCAGCGAATTCGTAGTTCGCGAGGTTGTCGAGGAAGTTGCTCACATAGTCGGGCCGGCGGTTGCGGAAGTCGACGTAGTAGCTGTGCTCCCACACATCGAGGCCCAGAAGCGCAGTGCCTTCGCCGGTTGCCAAGGGGTTCACGCCATTCGCGGTCTTGGTCACGCCGAGGCTACCGTCTGCTTTTTGAATAAGCCAAGCCCAGCCGGAGCCAAACTGTGTGGTCGCAGCGGTTTTAAAAGCTGCCTTGAAATCATCGACCGATCCAAATGACTCGACCAGCTTCGCCTCGAGTGCACTGGGGATGCCGCCACCGGTCGGGGACAGAGCATTCCAGAAATGGATGTGGTTCCAGTGCTGACCGGCTTGGTTGAAAACGCCTGCCAGCGCATCGTCCGCATAGCTCAGCGCAATGATCTCCTCGAGCGATTTGCCCTGCAATTCTGCATTCTTTTCCACAAAACCGTTCAGCGCGGTGACATACGCCTGATGGTGCTTGTCGTGGTGCAATTCGAGCGTTTCTTGGCTCATTCCGCGCTCGGCGAGGGCGGCGTGAGAATAATTCAGCGCGGGAAGTTCAAAAGTCATTCGAGGCTCCTATGGACGCGACGCTTGCGTGATGGCGCGCGCTTGGTTATTTAAACAAGTAATGACTTTGAAAAACATCGAGGCGAATATGTCAAGCAATGACTTGGAAAAAGAAACGTGGTCACCACGGGCTCCGTCCGAGCGGTTGCTGATGACGCTGAAAATGCAGGGCCCCCAAACCTCGGCAGAAATAGGCCGGAGGCATCGCATTACCGGAGAGGCGGCGCGCCAGCAGTTGATGAAGCTGCACGAGGACGGGCTAGTGGAAGAAGAGCGCCGCAGTGCAGGACGGGGACGGCCCGCGACCTACTGGCACCTGACCGACAAGGCCCAAGCGCGCTTTCCCGACACCCACGCGGATTTGACCGTCGATATCCTGCGCAGTATCTCTGAAGTACTCGGCCCAGACGCCTTGGACCGTGTGATCAAAGAGCGAGAAGCAACCACGCTTGCGCGGTACCGACAGTCGCTGTCCGAATGCAGGACCACCCGAGAGCGATTAGAAAAACTCGCAGAGTTGCGTACCGCTGAAGGCTACATGGCAGAAGTTGTCGAAGAGGACGGCAACCTTCGCCTGATCGAGAACCACTGCCCGATCTGTGCTGCAGCCGCGTTCTGCCAAGGTTTCTGCCGCGCCGAGAAAGCCGTATTCCAAAGCGCGCTCGGGCCGGATGTTGAGATACAGCGTGACGAACACATCGTTGGCGGCGGTCGCCGCTGCACCTATCTTGTACGCGAGTAGCACACTTTTCCTCGTATCGATAACCTAGAAAGCCCCGACACCGGGACCCTGTCTCTCTACCATTGCCGCCATCCTTGGCGCGCAAGAATCCATGTTGCTTTCTGCCATTAGGTTAGGAGGGAGCATGCCTGAGTGCCGCCACGCATGTACTCACCGGCCCTACGCTCAGTTCTCGCGCAAACAACTGCTGACGCGCTCGGCTTAATGCAGTGCGGCCGGCCTTCTCAGCATACTTGGGTCCTAGTGCACATATCGGACGATATGTCAGCGCAAGAGCTAGGTATTGGGCATGATATGGTCGTGCACATGGCCAAAGCTCCAAGAAAAACCTTCCCCATGAGCTGTCAGCGCCGAGACTGCCGAAAAATCGAGCATTGATTGTGTTTTACAATTATCTAGTTGTGAAACACAATCTTTTTGTTGCGCCGCATCCAATCCCGCCAAAAGATGAATCTAAGACAACAGAGAGACACCATGACCAAACCACCAACCCCCTCAGAAAACGAGGCACAGCCCTTTACCGTCGCGGGCCTGCGCATGGACGTTCTGGAGGGCGCCTTCAGTTGGTACATCCGCGCAATTGATGCAGTCGTCTCTCGCGATCTGGATCAACGCACCGCTCATCTCGACGTAGCCAAAGGCAAGGGCAAGATTACAGCCTTGCTTTTGGTCGATGGGCATCCGGGAATCCGCCCCTCTCAGATCGCAGAAGTCCTGATGCGCGACCGGCCCGCAACAGGCAGGATCATCGACCACTTGGTCAAAGCCGGTGACATACGTCGCGAGAGCGATGCCGAGGATCAGCGCGCACAAGCCTTGTACATCACTGACAAAGGCAGCGCTTTGGCCCAAGAGGTCCGCGACATCATCCGCGAGCAACAGGATGATTTCTTTGACTTTATTCCCCCCGAGGATCGCGATGAATTTATGCGGATGCTTCAGAGGGCGTATATCAACATGAGGAACAAACTGAAATGAGCCGCAAGGTTGCCCTGATTTCCGGTGCCAGTCGCGGCATCGGCGCAGCGACAGCGCAGAGCCTATTCAATGCAGGATGGGCCGTGTCTCTGGGGATGCGCCAACCGGTCATGCCGGGATGGGCTGAAACCGACACAGATCGCGTCCACTTGTTCCCTTATGATGCGACAGACAAGAACGCAGCAGACAACTGGGCCAAGGCTGCATCAGGTCAGTTCGGCCAGATCGACGCGCTGATTGCGAGCGCCGGGATCATGATCCCCAAAACACCGGTCGAGATTAGCGACGCAGAAATGACCGAAATGCTCGAGATCAACGTTCACGCTCCGCGCCGTTTGGCAGCCGCGTGTTGGGAAGCGCTCGGCGCGTCGGGTCGCGGGCGCATTATTCTGCTGGCCTCTCTCTCCGGAAAACGGGTGAAATCTGCAATGGCCGGCTCTTACTCGATGTCGAAATTCGCTGTGGTCGGGTTGTCTCATGCCTTGCGCCAGGCGGGTTTTGATCAGGGCATCCGATGTACGGCTGTCTGTCCGGGATTTGTCGCGACCGATATGGCGGCGTCGATATCCGACCGCGCCCCCAACACCATGACCCAGCCAGAGGATCTGGCCCGCGTCATGCACATGCTGATCGACCTGCCTAACGAGGCCAGCGTCGCCGAATTCGCCGTAAATTGCCAGTTGGAGGAGCGTTACTAATGCCCGGCCCCTTTGTAGTACCTGTTCACGGCGATGTTGATCTGCCGAAAAAAGTCGACGTGGTTGTCATAGGCGGCGGCATCATTGGCTGCTCGACCGCGCTCGAATTGGCCGAAAAGGGCCTGAAAGTCGCCCTCTGCGAAAAAGGTGGCATCGGGCACGAACAGTCCAGCCGCAATTGGGGATGGGTCCGGATCACCCGCCGCGACCCACGCGAAATCGCCTTGATGGCCGAGGCACTGCGCATCTGGCCCACGCTTGCCGAGCGCACGGGTCGCGATTTGGGCTACAAACGATCCGGCATCGCCTTTGCCTGCGGCACGGCAAAAGATTATGCCGAGCATGAGCGCTGGCTCGAGTACCTCAAGGACTACCAGTTCGACAGCAAAATGCTGTCCCGCGAAGAATTCGAAGCCATGACGCCGGGCTTCAACTTGCCCATCGAGGGCGCGCTCTACACCTCCGCCGACGGGCGGGCAGAGCCGCAAAAGGCCGCGCCTGCGATCGCCGAAGCCGCTCGTGATCGCGGAGCGCATGTTCTAACCGAATGCGCGGTACGCGGGATCGAGACCAAGGGCGGTGCGGTCTGCAGCGTGGTCACAGAACGCGGAGAGATCGAATGCGAACAGGTCGTTCTGGCGGGCGGGGCATGGTCCAGTCTGTTTGCACGAAACACCGGCCTGCGCCTGCCGCAATTGAAAGTGAAAAACTCGGTCATCCGCACCAAGCCACTAGAGGGCGGACCCGAACACGCCATCTGGTACGACGGCTTCGCTGTCCGCAAACGTCAGGATGGCGGCTACACCATCGCGGATGGCTTTCGGAATATCGTCGATATCGTCCCTGACAATTTCCGTTACATGATGGACTTTTTGCCAGCTTTGGGCGCGCAGTGGAAAGCGCTCATGCTGCGCTTTGGCGGGCGCTTTTACGACGAGGCGCGGCTGCCAAACAAATGGTCCCTGAGCGAGGCCAGCCCCTTTGAATACAACCGCGTATTGGACCCCAAACCCGCGTTTTCATTACAGGACCAAGCGCTTGCCAACCTGCGAAAAGCGTTTCCCGTCTTCGAAAAAGCCGAGATCGCGCAGCGGTGGGCAGGGGCGATTGACGTGACGCCCGATGCGATACCTGTGATCTCTGGCGTCGATGACATTCCGGGCTTTTACATCGCAACCGGATTTTCAGGCCACGGCTTTGGTATCGGCCCCGCGGCTGGCCGCCTCATGTCTGATCTGGTGCGCGGCGTGACCCCCGTGGTCGACCCGACGGCCTTCCGCTTCTCCCGTTTCTCCGACGGCTCGAAGATCGAGATCATCAGCGGCTTTTGACCCCTTTCGCGCGGCACTGGTGTGCCCGCGTCCCAGAGAACGTGCGCGCTGCGCCGGCGGCGTTCTCTCCTCCTCCTTTTGTGCGCAACAGGGAAATCAAGATGACTGACGAGAAGAAAAATTCCGCACATCTCAACCGCCGTCAGGCGCTCATGATGATGGGGGCTGCTGGTGCGGCCTTGATGACGCCTATGGCGATTGGCCGTGACAAGGCCTTTGCCGCAAACGCGGATGCGACCGGACAGCTGGTTCTGGCATTTTCCCAAGAGCCGACCGTCTTCAACCCGCTGATGCCCCACATCGAAGTGGACGAAGGCCTGTATTACGCGGTCTACGACACCCTGTTCGACTTTGATCCTGATGGCGAATTCTTTCCCATTCTTGCCGCCGAAGTCCCCACAGTTGCCAATGGCGGCATCTCGGCGGACGGTCTGAACTGGACGCTGAAGCTTAAAGAGGGTGTCACCTGGCATGACGGTACGCCCTTTACGGCCGAGGATGTGAAATTCTCGCTCGAATTGACCGTGGACCCCGATTTCCGCTCGTTCCGCTCGACCGGCTATAAGCTGATGCAGGACATCACCGTCGTTTCGGACACCGAACTGACATGGACCATGAGCGAACCTTTTGCCCCAATGGCGGCCATTCTTGCGTCGACCTACATCGTGCCCAAGCACGTGTTCGACGGGGTCGAGGACAAGAACGCGACCATCCTCAACACCGCGCCCATCGGAACCGGTCCGTTCAAGTTCAAAAACCGCATGGCCGGTGACCACATTGAGCTGGAAGCTAACGCCGACTACCACATGGACGGCCCGTTCCTGAAGACGCTGATCATCAAATACGTGCCTGACCTGAACGTCATGTACACCCAGTTCAAATCCGGCGACATCGACGTCATTGGCCTGCAATACATCACCCCCGATCATTTGGCCGAAGCCGAAGGACTAGAAGGCAAAGAGGTCACAGTCGCTGGCACCGCGACCTTTGAATCCATCGGCCTGAACATGACCCGCCCGCAGTTTCAGGAAAAAGCCGTGCGTCAGGCCCTGTATCTGGCGATCGACAAAACCTCGATCATCGACGCGCTGTATTATGGCGTGCCGACCCCGACCGAGACCTACATGCCCCGGCAGTCCTATTACTATAACGACGACCTGCCGACGCATGAGTTCAACATCGAAAAGGCAAACGCGCTGCTTGATGAAGCGGGCTGGGAAAAGGGTTCCGACGGCATTCGCACCAAAGATGGCGTGCGTCTGTCCTTCTCGAACTCGACCACCGCGGGCAATCACCTACGGGAACAAGCACAGCAGTTCATCCAGCAGACCTTTGCGATGATCGGCGTCGAGATGACGATCAAGAATTTCCCACCCGCTGTCATGTGGGGCGACTACTGGATGAATTCCGAGTTCGACACAGTCGTTGTTGGCCTGAACACTCTGGCAGGCGCGGACCCTGACACCTCAGACTATTTCATGTCTACAATGTCGCCCGCGCTGGGTGGGTCGGGGCAGAACACCTTTGCCTACCAGAACCCCAAGGTGGACGAGCTGCTGACCAAAGGCGCGCAGAACTTCGTCCCCGAGGAACGCAAGGCGATCTATCAGGAAATGCAGGCCGTTATGCGCGAGGATCTGCCCTTCTTGCCGATGTTCCAATACGCGGTGGTCAAAGGCTGGAAAGACGACGTGACCGGCCCGACCCCCAACGTGAACAACCGGATCGATACATGGAACGTGCGCGATTGGGCACGCACCTGATCCCACTCTCTTGGTCAGCCGCGCTCCGCGGCTGACCTCCCCCAACGTTTACCTACATGAGGGGACATCATGGCCCGTTATCTTTTGTCTCGGCTCGGCCAGAGCCTTATCCTGTTGCTGATTGTGTCCTTTATCGGGTTCGCGGTGCTCACGCTGGCCCCCGGTGGACCCCTGTCGCAATTCGCGCTCAGTCCGGGCATGACACAGGAGCAAATCGACAAGATCGCAAACCAGATGGGCCTCGACCGTCCCGTGGTCGTTCAGTATTTCGACTGGCTCAGCCATCTGCTGATCGGCGACTGGGGCACCTCCTATCGCGATGGCCAGTCGGTGCTGCACGTGATCGGCAGCCACCTGTTTGCGACGCTCTTGCTGATGGGCACCGCCACCGTGATTTCCGTCACCCTTGGTAGCAGCATCGGCATCTATAGTGCCCTGCGCCGTGGCGGAGCGTTCGACTATACCATGACCGTCTTTGCGATGGTTGCCCTGTCGATCCCGACTTTCTGGTTCGGTCTGATCGCGATCTACATCTTTTCCCTAAACCTCGGCTGGCTGCCCGCAGGCAACATGTACACCGTCGGCGATGGGTCGGTTCTGGACTACATCAGCCACCTCATCATGCCCGCCACCGTTCTGGCGCTCGTCGATGTGGCAATCTGGAGCCGCTACATGCGGACCTCGACCCTGAATGTAGTGAACCAAGATTTCGTCCGCACCGCCAAAGCCAAAGGGCTGACCGGTCGCCGTGTCCTTTTCAAGCACATCGTCGGCAACTCGCTGGTTCCGATGATCACACTGGCTGGCCTGCAACTGCCGATGGTCCTTGGCGGCGCGCTGGTGACCGAAACCGTTTTCACGTGGCCCGGCATGGGGCGGCTGTTCCTCGATAGCCTTGGGTACTCGGATTACCCCGTGGTCATGGGGCTCTTGATGGCCTCTGCCATGCTGGTTCTGGTCGGTAATCTGCTGGCCGACATCACTGTCGCGCTCATTGATCCGCGCATCCGTCTTGATTGAGGAGCTGCACATGACAACCCTTTCTACCAACTCTGCCGAACGCAAACCCTTGATCAAATCCCGCGCCCTGCGCCGCTTCCTGAGCCACAAGTTGGCGCTGATCGGGACGATCATGGTGCTGACGTTAACTTTTGCCTGTTTCGTCGGCCCGTATCTGCTGCCTTATGACGAGCTCTACATTGATCTGATGTCCCGCTTTGCCCCGCCGGGCACGAACGGTCACCTGTTTGGTACAGACCCATTAGGTCGTGATATTGCAGCGCGCCTGTTCCATGCGGGGCAGATTTCCATGGCAGTCGGGTTCGCCGTGATGATCATCGCGACGTGCATCGGGTCTGTGATCGGCGTGATTTCTGGATACTATGGGGGCGCTGTGTCTGCCGTACTGATGCGCGTCGTCGATGCCTTTCTGTCATTCCCGTCGGTCTTCCTGCTGCTGGCGCTGGCAGCATTCATTCAGCCCGGCCCGGTGATGATCGCACTGATCATTTCGGCCACCAGTTGGATGGAAGTCGCCCGTATCGTCGAAGCCGAAGTCAAATCCCTGCGCAATCAGGACTTTGTCCAAGCCGCCCACATGCTGGGGCTGTCCAACCGCTGGATCATGTTCCGCGAGCTGCTACCCAATGCCATTGGCCCCATCATCGTCGCCGCGACCCTGACAGTGGCCCGCGCGATCCTGCTAGAAGCGTACATCTCGTTCCTTGGCTACGGCATTCAGCCACCGCTTCCCAGCTGGGGCAACATGCTGAACGGCGCACAGCAGTATCTGGCCACTGCACCTTGGCTGGCCATCGTACCTGGTGTGGCGATCACCATCGCGGTCGCTGGCTTCAACTTCATTGGGGACGGCCTGCGGGACGCCTTTGACAGTCGCAGCGATCTGGGATGAGCCAAACTATGCCCAAGTTCTCGGAGTTCAAGGACACCCTGTGGTACGCGACCGCGCACGATGCGCCAAAGACGACGGCGCTCAAGGGCGAAGTCAAAGCTGACGTCTGCGTCGTCGGGGCGGGGTATTCTGGCCTGACCACAGCGCTGGAACTGGCACGGGCAGGGGTCTCGGTCGTGGTTTTGGAACGCGAAGAGGTCGGGTTTGGCGGATCGGGCCGCAATGCCGGACACTGCACACCGACCTTCACTCACTTCAGCCTGCCGGAACTGCGCAAGCACTTGGGTGCCCCATGGGCGGACCGCCTGATCCAGCGTCAAACCCGCGCCAATGACAAAGTGGCAGCAATGATCAATCGCTACGGCATCGACTGCGAGTGGGAGCAGAACGGCTATGTCCAAGGGGCGCTCTTCCCCTCGCACCTCAAAACCCTGCGCGGCCATATGAAGAGTTACAATGCCGTCGGGGCCCGCACGCGTATGCTGGACCGTGAAGAAGCCCACGAGATCACTGGATCGCCGCGCTTTTACGGTGGCTGGTTCCACGAAGAGGCCGGCGGCATGAACGCTTTGGCGTATGCACGTGGGCTTGGCCGCGCCGTGCAGGCAGAAGGCGGGGTAATTTATACGCGCACACCAGCCGAAATCTGTGATCGACAGGGGCAAGCTTGGGTCGTCAAAACGCCCCGAGGGGCTGTCCGCGCTGAAAAGGTGATCTACACCACCGGCGCCTACACCGTCGCGGGCTGGCCCAAGCTGGATCAGACCTTCAAGATCATGCGGGTCTTCGTTGCCGCAACGCAGCCCTTGTCCGCCGAAGCGCAACGGATCGTTCTGCCCAAGCGCACAACCATTCAGGACGGACGTGGTGACATCTACGTCTACAAGTACAACCGCGAAAACCGGATCGTGGCCTCCATGTTCCCGATGGGGGCCCGCGGCCGCGACCCCGCTTTGACTCGAAAGATCTTGTCAGAGCGTCTGAAATGGCTGCACCCTGATCTACGCGAAGAGCCGCGCTGGGAGTTCTTCTGGTTCGGCGAGTTGGACATGCAGCGCCGAACCGTGCCGCGGCTTTACGGTTTAGCGCCTGGTGTGATCGCGATGACAGGGCTGTCGGGACGCGGTGTACCCACGGGGTCAATGATCGGCGGCATTCTGGCAGATTGGGCCAATGGCACACCAGAAGCCGATCTGGACCTGAAACTCGAACCCCTGAGCCGGCAACCGCTCTACATGAGCGTCGCGCCGCAGGCCGCCCTGCGCAGTTATCGGATCCGCGACAATTTGCGAGCGAAACGCCAGAACGCGCCGCTCCCCCCTTTTGCATGAGATAGGAGAAACTTCATGCCCGGACCGAAAGTCGAACCGGTCGAAAGTAGCACCACATTGCCGGATCAAGTCGACGTGGTGGTTATTGGCGGCGGCATAGCAGGAGTCTCTGCCGCACTGGAATTGGTCGAGCGGGGCAAGACGGTCGCCCTCTGCGAAAAGGGCCAGATCGGGGCCGAGCAATCTAGCCGGAACTGGGGCTGGGTCCGGCTAACCCACCGCGATCCGCGCGAGATGCCCCTGATGATTGAGTCCGTGCGACTGTGGAAACAGATGGACGAGCGCACAGGACAAAAGACCGGCTATGTACAATGCGGCGCGACATACACTGTCACCTCCGAGGCCGCGCTCGAAACCGAACGCCGAAGTGCAGACGACTTGCAGGCCTACCAGATTCCCGCACGGATCCTAAGCGCAGACGAGGTCAAAGAGGCTTTTCCCGGATTGGGACTGTCGATCAAGGGGGCGCTGCATAATCCGCAGGATGGGCGCGCAGAGCCTCAGGCCGCGGCTCCCGCAATCGCACGCGCGATCATGGCCAACGGCGGCACGGTTCATCAAAACTGTGCAGTCCGGACCCTGGAGACAAAAGACGGCAAGATCTCTGGCGTCGTCACCGAGCATGGCACCATCAAGTGTGATGCGGTGCTTGTAGCAGGAGGTGTCTGGTCGCGGCTTTTCCTCGGCAACCACGGAATTGATCTGCCCGCACTCTGGACCAAGGGCAACGTTCAGCGCACCGAAGCTATCCCTGATGGGCCCGAAGGCACGCTCAAGCACCCCGATTTCACGATGCGGAAGCGCCGCGATGGCGGCTACACCATCGCCTCGGCCATCCCGAGCCGATATCAACTGACCCCCGACAGCTTCCGCCTGCTAGGGAAATTTCTACCCACATTGATGAACGAATGGAGACGCTTGAGCCTTGGCGTCGGGACCGCGTTTTTCGAGGCGCTGCGCATGCCGAAGCGCTGGAGCGCCACTGATATCACCCCGTTCGAGAAGACGCGCATCCTTGATCCAGAGCCCGACACCAAACTACTGGACAAAGCGTTGGCGACGCTCACTGGATTTTACGCACCCTTCAAAAACGCTAAAATTGCCCAGCGTTGGGCAGGTTATATCGACGTGATGCCTGACGTGATCCCCGTGATTTCCGATACCAAAGACGTGAAAAATGGAATTCCCGGTCTCTATGTCGTGGCCGGCTTCTCTGGTCATGGCTTCGGGCTCGGGACAGGCGCAGGGCGGCTGGCGGCCGATCTGATCACGGGGCAGGGCCCATGTGTAGATCCCACGCCATTTCGGCTCAGTCGGTTTTCGGACGGGACCAAGATCGTGCCGATGGGGGGCATTCTGCAACGCTAGCGCGTAGAAACAGCCTGCACGGCCACTCTAAGGGCCTGAGTTCCGACAAGTCCCGAAGCCGCTCGGCAAAACGGGGTTTGCGTCAATCCGTCGCGTCATGCATGCTCGGTGCATGACGTTTATCGACTACGGACATAACCTCTGGCTCGTTGCAATTTCGTTCGTCGTCGCACTGGTGGCGGGCGCGACCGGCCTTTGGCTCACCAAAGACCTTTCGAAAAAGACCGTCCTGCAGCGCAAACTCTCGGTGGCCTTGGCTGCGATTGCGCTGGGGGGCGGGATTTGGTCGATGCACTTTGTCGCGATGCTCGGGCTGCGGATGCCGATGCTGTTCTACTACGACGCGGCGATAACCCTTGTGTCTGCACTGATCGCCATACTGATCGTCACTTCGGCGCTTCTGCTGCTGCACTTCCGTAAGCGGACCAAAACAACAATCTTGATCGCGGGCACATTGGTTGGTGCAGGGGTGCTGGCCATGCACTACGTCGGCATGGCGGGGATGCAGTTGTGCCAACCAGTCTATACCCCGAGCGGCGTAATAGGATCTTCGATTTTAGCGATTGGCCTATGCATTCTTGCCTTTGCGGTGGCCTATGGGCGGCGGTCCAACCGGAATATCCTGATTGGAACACTGTGCTTTGGCGTAGCTGTAACCGCTGTGCACTTTCTCGCCATGTCGAGCACAAACTTTGTCGCGCTCGAGCGGACCCAAGAGATCGGCCCCCTGATCAGCAAAGAAGTTATGGCGATAGGTGTGATCCTAAGCAGCTTTGTGATTTTTGGCATGTTTCTGTGGGTTGGCTCGACCGTCTTGGTTCCGGTTGATCCAAATTCCGCTGATCCGGTTGCGACCGCCCCTGTCGACCAGCCTACCGAGACCACCCCAGCCAGCCCTGAAATATGGGTGCCCTGCGAACGCGAGGGCGCCAAGGTCCGTGTCGCAGCAGGAGAGGTCGCCTTTGTCCGCGCGGACGGGCACTACACCCAAATCTACACCGAAGATGGGCGCTACTACTGCGCTTGGCCGATCACCGAAGCAACCAAGCGTCTGGTCCCCGAGGGCCTGATGAAGGTCCACCGCAGCTATTTGGTGAATCCGTCCAAGGTGGTCCATTTCGAGCGCAAGAAGGACAAGGGGCGCTGCTCCTTTGGTCCCTCTGGATTGCCCGAAGTTCCTGTCAGCCGGTCCCATCTGAAAGAGGCAGAAACCGCCTTTTCCTGAGGACGGCTCCGCCGCGCATCCACGCCTCGTCCCATGCCATCTCGTGCCCCGACCTTCGGACCCCGAAGCTGTTCGTTCAACCGAGCGCATTTCGTGCAGCAGGCGGCGCATTTCGTGCAAAATGCTCGGAAATAAAGCGTTTTCAGAAGCCATAGACCCGTCCGGCCGCCAGCCTTCTCCTCGCCAGAATGATTGCTCAGGGAGGAGTGACGATGATTCCAGCGGCGTTCGAATACTACCGGCCAAAGGACATGGAGGGGGTTCTCGCGGTGCTTACAGAGCATGGTGATGACGCGCGTGTCCTTGCCGGCGGACACAGCCTGATACCGATGATGAAGCTGCGCATGGCCGAGGTCCCGCACCTGATCGACCTGCAAGACGTCGCGGGACTTGGCGGGATTTCCGTCAGCGATGGCACCGTGCGCCTTGGCGCGATGGTGACCCAGTCTGACATCATCGCCGACGCTGTTCTCGCCGACGCTGCGCCCATCATGCGCGAGGCGTCTCTCCAGATTGCTGACCCGCAAGTGCGCTACATGGGCACCGTCGGAGGGAACGTGGCCAATGGTGATCCGGGCAATGACATGCCAGGCCTGATGCAATGCCTTGATGCGACCTTTACGCTGATCGGTCCCGACGGCGAACGCGAGGTCGCGGCGCGGGATTTCTACGAGTCCGCCTATATGACCGCCCGCGAGGATGACGAGGTGCTGACCGCCGTGTCCTTCAAGGTGCCCGAGGGCGGCTACGCCTACCAAAAGCAGAAAAGAAAGATTGGCGACTACGCGACCGCCGCTGCCGCCGTTCAGATCGTCAAAGAGGGCGGCACCTGCGCACGCGCCTCCATCGCTATGACCAACCTGAGCGACACGCCGGTCTATTCAGAGGCCGCAGGTGCGGCACTGGTCGGGACATCTGTCACTGACAGCGACATCGACGCGGCCGTGCAGGCGATGCTGGGAGACATCGATCCTGCCGAAGACAACCGCGGCCCCGTCGAATTCAAACGCCACGCAGCCGCTGTGATCCTGCGCCGTGCCATCGCACGCGCTTGGTCGCGCGCCTGATCGGGAGGAAACCATGTCCAAAAAAATGCATATCCAGCTGACCGTAAACGGCGAGGCGCAGGAATTTCTGGCCGAACCGCGCGAGCTGTTGATCCACACCCTGCGGGAACGGTTGAACATCACCGGTCCTCATATCGGCTGCGAGACCTCTCACTGCGGGGCCTGCACCGTCACCCTGAACGGCAAATCCGTGAAGTCCTGCACTGTTTTCGTCGCCCAAGCGGACGGCGCAGAAATCACCACCATCGAAGGCCTTGGCAATCCGGACAAACTGCACGTGCTGCAAGAGGCATTCAAAGAGCACCACGGATTGCAGTGCGGGTTCTGTACACCAGGTATGATCACCCGAGCGTCGAAACTGCTTGAGGAAAACCCCAGCCCCACTGAGGAAGAGGTCCGGTTTGGCATGGCAGGCAATATCTGCCGATGCACAGGCTACCAGAACATCGTGAAATCCATCCTCGCTGCTGCGGCAGAGATGAGCGCATCCAAGGAGGCCGCGGAATGAAGGACGATGCAGGAGTTACACGCGAGCAACGCGTCGAAGCGCTGGGTGGCATGGGCTGCAAGCGCAAGCGCGTCGAGGATGCCCGTTTCACACAGGGCAAAGGCAACTACGTTGACGACATCAAAATGCCGGGGATGCTGTTCGGGGACTTTGTCCGCTCGCCCTATGCCCATGCGCGGATCAAGTCTATCGACACATCGGCTGCACTCGCCTTGGACGGGGTCGTTGCGGTTCTGACTGCGGACGATCTGAGGCCCTTGGGTCTGCACTGGATGCCGACCTTGGCAGGCGACAAGCAGATGGTTCTGGCCGACGGCAAGGTTCTGTTCCAAGGCCAAGAGGTTGCCTATGTGGTGGCCAAGGACCGCTACATCGCAGCCGACGCGGTCGAACTGATCGACGTGGACTACGAAGAACTGCCTGTGATTGTCGATCCGTTTGAATCGATGAAATCGGACACCGTTCTGCGCGAGGATCTGGTGGCAGAGGACGGCTCGCTTCCCGACGGCGCTCACGGCCCGCGCAAACATCACAACCACATCTTCACGTGGGAAGTCGGCGAGAAAGAAGCCACCAGCCAAGTCATCGACAGCGCTCAGGTCGTCGCCGAAGAGACCATGTACTACCACCGCACGCACCCGTGCCCGCTGGAAACCTGCGGCTGTGTGGCCTCGATGGACAAGGTGAACGGCAAGCTGACCCTCTATGGCACGTTCCAAGCACCGCACGCGATCCGGACGGTCGTCAGCCTGATTTCGGGCATCGAAGAGCACAACATCCGCGTCATCTCGCCTGATATCGGCGGGGGCTTTGGCAACAAGGTCGGCGCGTATCCCGGCTACGTTTGTTCGGTCGTTGCTTCGATCGTCACCGGCGTTCCGGTGAAGTGGGTCGAAGACCGGATGGAAAACCTGATGACCACCGCCTTTGCCCGCGACTACTGGATGAAGGGCAAAATCTCGGCTACGCCCGAAGGCAAGATCACCGGCCTGTGGTGCGAAGTGACCGCGGACCACGGCGGCTTTGACGCTTGCGCTGACCCGACGAAGTTCCCCGCAGGTTTCATGAATATCTGCACGGGCTCGTATGACATCCCAACCGCCTATCTGGCTGTTGACGGTGTCTACACCAACAAAGCGCCGGGCGGGGTCAGCTACCGCTGTTCCTTCCGCGTGACAGAAGCGGTGTACTTCATCGAGCGGATGATCGAAGTGCTGGCGATCGAGATGAACATGGACGCCGCAGAGCTGCGCCGGATCAACTTCATCAAGAAAGAGCAGTTCCCCTACCAGTCCGCACTCGGTTGGGAATACGATAGCGGCGACTACCACACCGCTTGGGACAAGGCCCTGAAGGCCGTCGACTACGAAGGCCTACGAACCGAGCAGGCCCAACGGGTAGAGGACTTCAAAACTGGAAAAACACGCAAGCTGATGGGCGTCGGCCTGTCCTTCTTTACCGAGATCGTCGGAGCAGGTCCGGTCAAGAACTGCGATATCCTGGGCCTCGGTATGTTCGACAGTTGCGAAATTCGCATCCATCCCACCGGATCGGCGATCGCACGTTTAGGCACCATCTCTCAGGGGCAGGGGCATGCCACCACGTTTGCCCAAATCCTCGCGAGCGAAATTGGTCTGCCTGCGGACAGCATCACCATCGAAGAGGGCGACACCGACACCGCGCCCTATGGCTTGGGAACCTATGGCTCGCGGTCTACTCCTGTGGCTGGGGCCGCAACCGCCATGGCGGGTCGGAAGATCCGTGCCAAGGCGCAGATGATCGCGGCCTATCTGCTCGAGGTGCATGACGACGACGTAGAGTTCGACGTGGACCGCTTTGTCGTCAAAGGCGCGCCCGAGAAGTTCAAGACCATGAAGGAGATCGCCTTTGCGGCCTACAATCAGGCCATTCCGGGGATCGAGCCGGGCCTAGAGGCCGTCAGCTACTACGATCCGCCGAACATGACCTACCCGTTTGGCGCCTATATCTGCGTGATGGACATTGACGTGGACACGGGCGAGGTCGATATCCGCCGGTTCTATGCATTGGATGACTGCGGCACCCGCATCAACCCGATGATCATCGAAGGGCAGGTCCATGGCGGTCTGACCGAGGCGCTCGCCGTCGCTCTGGGCCAAGAGATTGCCTATGACGACATGGGCAACGTCAAGACGGGCACGCTGATGGACTTCTTCCTGCCCACCGCATGGGAGGTCCCGAACTACGAGACCGACCATACCGTAACCCCGTCGCCCCATCACCCGATCGGTGCCAAGGGCGTCGGTGAAAGCCCCCACGTGGGCGGTGTTCCCTGCTTCTCGAATGCGGTGAACGATGCCTTCCGCGCCTTTGGCCTGCGGCATACCCACATGCCCCACGACCATTGGCGGATCTGGAAAACCGCCAACAAGCTAGGGCTACACGGGTAACAGAGCTTCGGTGCGTATGGCTGAGCGGCCTGTGCGCACCGATCGCCCGGGGGAGGCGTGGCCTCCCCCACAACACCGCACTCAGATTTCGAATTTCGAACGGCAAGAGGCTCCGATGAAGGACTATCGTGCGCTACAGGCCTGCCTGAAGACTTTGGGTTACGTTGCATCAGATGATCTGTCTGTTGCACTGCACTTAGCGCTGCAGCTCCAGCGCCCGCTCTTGCTCGAAGGGGCCGCAGGTGTGGGCAAAACCGAAGTCGCCCGCGTGCTATCGAAAGCCCGCGAGACACAACTGATCCGCCTGCAATGCTACGAAGGGTTGGACGCCGCGCAGGCCATATATGAATGGAACTACCAGCGACAACTCTTGGCCATCCGTGCCGCTGCCGAGCGCGGCGAAGACACCAAAGGCATCGAAGAGCGCATCTTTTCTCGGGACTATTTGTTAGAGCGCCCGTTGTTGCAGGCGATCACACAAGAGGTCTCGCCCGTCCTGCTCATTGACGAGATTGACCGCGCGGACGAGGAATTCGAAGCCTTCCTGCTTGAAATGCTGGCGGAATATCAGATCACCGTGCCCGAACTTGGCACCATTCAAGCGGTCAGCAAGCCCATCGTCATCCTGACTTCGAACGGTACCCGCGATCTGTCCGATGCCCTGCGCCGCCGCTGTCTGTTTGCCTACGTGGACTATCCCGACCGCACCACAGAGCTGGCGATCCTGAAAGCGCGTTGCGCAGGCATCGAGGACCGCTTGGCCGAGCAGATCGTCGGCTTTGTCCAAACCCTGCGCAAAGAGGATTTGGAAAAGGTTCCCGGCATCGCAGAGACACTGGACTTTGCGGCAGCGCTCATGGGCCTTGGGATCGGGGATTTGACCCGCGATCCGGCCATCTTGCAGAACACACTGACAACATTGCTCAAAACCCAATCGGATCGCGCCGCGATCCCGACCGAGGTGGCGCAACGCATCGCGGGGAAAGCTGCATGAGCCGCGTGACCCGCTTTGCCGCCCGCGATCCGGGCCCAACTGCGCGGGTGTCGGGATTCCTGGCGCATTTGCGTCACAACGGCCTGCGCCTTGGGGCCCAAGAGACCCAAGTCGCGCTGACCGCGCTCACCCATGTCGAGTCCACACAACCGTTGCTCGCTCGCGCGGCGCTCAAGGCGGTGTGCACAGGGACCAAAGACGAAGCCCAAAGATTTGACGCGCTGTTTGACTCCTACTGGATGGATATGGGCCGCGTTCGGCAGAAGGTCGTGCCCAGTGCGACTCCGCAGACGCCGCAGGACTCCATGCAGTCCTCTCGGGATGGGGTGGGCCAGGATATGTGCGGCACAGGCCAATCCACCGCACCGGACGGCGGCCACGGGGAGGCGGATCGCGATGGCGAGGGCAAGCTGATCGCAACCCAGATGCGCAATCTGTCCCGCCGCGACCTGCGCGATCTGGTCCGCCCCGAAGATATTGCTGAGGCCGAGGCTGTGGCCCGCCGTCTGGGCCTTGCGTTACGGGACAAACGATCGCGTCGCCGGATTGCAGCGCGGCGCGGCGACAGGCTTCACTTCCGCAAAACCATCCGCCGGAGCCTGTCGACCGGAGGCGAACCCTTGCGCCTGTTCCGCAAACAACGGCCCGACCGCAGCCGGAAAATCGTCGCGCTGTGCGATGTATCAGGTTCTATGGGCGTCTATGCGCAGGTCTTCCTCGCGTTTCTGGCTGGCTTGATGCGCGGGGACAGCACAGCCGATGCCTATCTGTTTCACACGCGCCTCGTGCGTATCACCGAAGCACTGCGCGACAAGGACGCCTTGCGCGCCATCGGCCGTATGTCCCTGATGGCAGACGGGTTCGGAGGTGGATCGAAAATTGGCGAGAGCCTGAACCGTTTCGCCGAGACCTATGCCCGCCGGTTTGTCGATGGTCGCAGCGTCGTGCTGATCCTGTCCGATGGGTATGACACCTCGACGCCAGACCACATTGAACAAGCCCTCGCGCGTCTGAGCAAACGGGGCTGCCGCATCATCTGGCTCAACCCTTTGAAAGGCTGGAAAGACTACCAGCCCATCGCCACCGGCATGGCCGCTGCGATGCCCTATCTCGATCTTTTTCAACCTGCCAACACGCTGGCCGATCTGGCTGCGCTCGAACCGGAGTTGACCCGCCTATGACCCCCGCAGAGATCCTTCGAACCGACCTCGCTGACGTTGCGCAGAACCTGAGATCCCGTCAGGAACCCTTTGTTTTCGCGACGATTGTGCGGACGGCTGGCACCACTGCCGCCAAACCGGGCGCCAAAGCCATTCTGGACGCCCAAGGCACGATCCTGCACGGTTTTCTCGGCGGTGGATGCACGCGCGGAGCCGTCAAACGCGCGGCGCTCGCAGCAATAGAAAGCGGTGCGCCCCGATTGATTTCGGTCACCCCAGAAGAGCAGCTGACCCAGCGCGGCGTCACCGCCGGGGCCGAGGTGGACGGGATCACCTTTGCCCGCAACGGCTGCCCATCTCGGGGGACGATCGATATTTTCATCGAGCCCATTCTGCCCATGCCTGAACTCGTTGTACTCGGCGCGTCGCCCGTCGCACAGGCATTGGCCGCACTGGCGCCTCAGTTTCACTGGTCCGTCGAAGGCGCCATGTCAAAGCCCCTAACCGTGCCGCGCATGCGCGCGATTGTTGTGGCCACCCAAGGCCAAGGCGATCTGGATGCGCTCACCGCGGCACTGAAGTCGGGGGCGAACCATGTGTCGTTCGTGGGCAGTCACAAGAAATTCGCGAGTCTCGCCGCCAAATTGATCGACGCCGGTGTGTCATCATCAATGGTGGAGCAAGTCTCGGCCCCGGCTGGCCTTGATATCGGAGCAGTCACGCCCGAGGAAATCGCGCTCTCTATCTTGGCAGAACTGATCCAGGTGCGCCGCAAGCCTATAGGGGATCAAGCCGATGCCTAAGACTGACATCTGTGCCACGTCGCAGCCCCAAACAACAGAGCGGCCAGAGCCCGAAGCGCGCGGATTGCTCGCGCGCCTTCGGAAAGTCTTTTCGATGACTGATGCGCAGGCCCGAACGCTGGCGCAGATCAAATTCCCATGCTGTTAACCAAGAGGATGATTTATGGAACTCAAAGATGAAATCAGGATCTCGGCCCCCAAGCGCGTGGTCTACGATGCCCTGCAAGACCCTAAAATCCTGAAGCAATGCATCCCCGGCTGCGAAGAGCTGATCAAGAAGTCCGATAACGAACTCGAGGCCAAGGTCGTGCTGAAAGTCGGTCCGGTCAAGGCCAAGTTCAGCGGGGATGTGACGCTGGACACCACAGGCGCGCCGGACTCGTTCTCTTTGACCGGCCAAGGCAATGGCGGCGCAGCGGGACACGCCAAGGGCGGCGCCGACGTCACATTGACGGAAGACGGAGATGAAACGATCCTGACTTACAACGCCAAGGCAGAGATCGGCGGCAAGCTCGCTCAGCTCGGCAGCCGATTGATCCAAGGGACTGCCCAGAAGCTGGCGGGCAAGTTTTTCAAATCCTTCGGCGAAGCGGTCGAAGAAGAAAAAGTCTCCTAAACCTATAGCCCTGACTTAGTCTCGCCGGATTGCCCTGCCACTTTCAACAGCGTGGCTCGGCACTTCGGAGAAGGGTTCATTGTGGCGGACCAGCATATCACAGACTTGGGAGGGTCGCTGCGGCAATCTCTTCGAAGCCCGTTTGTTTGTCTAAGGGTGCTTGCGCTAAAGCGAGTTCCGAGGTTTGATTGAGCGATTGACGAAAGAACTAGAGCGCGTTGCTCTTCATGGCATGGTATTAGCGCGGGCAAGAGGCAAAGCGAGAATACTCTCAGCCGGCGCTCTCACGTTCGGTTTTGCCAGAGACCGAAGCCCCTACTTCTTTGCCCACTTCGAAATGGGATTTGCGTGCTCTGACTCCGATAGAGATCACAAAATGCACAGTTGTTCGAAGGACCGCAGCGGTGACGCGACAGATCAATAACCTCATCGATAATTTTGGTGCTTTAGCCGCGCACCTCGCCTTCGGAAAGGTTGCTCACAGGGTACTTTTCTTCGACGGAATGCCAGCTGTGCCGCGTGTAAAGTGCGAACACAGGACTTCACATGACACTTACACGTTTTCAAAAATTCGGCCTTCTTGGCATCGCCGCAGCAGCTTCACTCGGCTGCTTCTATCTTTCTGAAATGTCGGCGCAGGGGCGCAATTTGCAGACGCCAGCTGCCCAAATTGACGTTAAACGGGACTTCAATGTGCCTCGGGCTGACGCGCAGACAGATGCGATTATCACGGCGGCGAACGCGTTTCTAGACACGCTAAACACAGAACAACGCGCGGCGGCAGTTTTCGACTTTGCGGACAACACTCAGCGCGCAAACTGGTCTAATTTTCCGGATGGGCCAGTCATGCGTCAGGGGGTAATGCGCGGCAATATGAGCGAAACGCAACTTGATGCCCTCAACACTCTGCTGCGCACCGCCCTAAGCGAAGAGGGCTACCAAAACGTCTTGTACCAGTTGGCCGCAGAGGAGAGTTTGGAGAACGGCCCGAGTGAGCCGAATTTTGGAGACGACTTCTACTACGTCTCCTTTCTAGGCGAACCTGCTTTGGACGTGCCTTGGATGTTCCAGTTTGGCGGTCACCACCTTGCAATCAATGTCACAGTGTTTGGGCCGGACCTCACCTTTTCTCCGATGCTGACAGGCGGTGAACCGCTGCGCATCAACATGAACGACGAAACCGTCTATATCACGGAAAAGGAAACCACAGCCGCAGCCGCTCTGATCCACAGCTTGAGCGATGCCCAGAAGAAAGAGGCGATCCGCAGCGACAAAGCGATCAACCTGTTGCTGGGGCCAGGCGAGTTTGGAACAACCCTCGCCCCCGAAGGTGTCAAAGGGAGCGATCTAACCGATTCACAACGGGCGCTCCTCATGGATGTGATCAAGGCCCGATTGGGGTTCATCAACGCAGATGACTTTGCGGCCAAGATGGCTGTAGTTGGGTCACAACTAGATGACACCTACTTTGGCTGGTGGGGACCAGAAGCCCCCCTTGGCGCAGCATATTTCCGAGTGACAGGGCCGTCAGTCGTGATGGAGTACGCCCCGCAAGACTTGGACGCGGACCCGACCAACCATGCGCACAACATGTATCGTGACCCGCAGAATGACTACGGGACCATGTGGATTGCGGCAGAATGAAATGGCTCTGTCTCGTCGCTGCAGCAGGCCTGAGCGGCCCACTTGCAGCTCATCCGCACAGCAGCGTGGACCAGCAGGTGCATCTTGCGGTCGGGACCGATCATGCAGAAGTCACCATCCGCATCATCCCAGCGGCAACCGAGGGCGACCTGACGCGCGAGGTTCTAGATCTGGACCAAGACGGCGAATTGGACAGCGCCGAAGCACGAGTGTTTCTAGACACCGTGCTCGCAGCTCTGGAAATTTCATGGAACACCCAGCCGATCACTCTTGTCGATCCACAGATCCGCGCCGCCCCGTTGGAGCGATTGGAGGCAGGGCAGGGGCAAATCGAGATAACTGCCACCTTGTCTGTGACGGCGGAAATGGAAACCATTCACTTGAGCATGACGTATGATGGGCTTGGGGCGGAATGGCTCATCCAACCCTATTATTTCGAAGACCTGCGAGAGGGGCCTTTGCCCCGGATCCTGCGGTTCGAGGATAGCAACCGGATCGAGGTGCGCTCCACCCATTAGGCAGAGCGCGGGACCGCAGGACCATCTACGATCATCATCGGACATCCGCGAGAGCACCGCTCAACACGGCTTTCAATCCCGTAGATCTGGCTGATCAAGGCTGGTGTTAGAACCTCGAGCGCGGGGCCGCTGGCCAGAATGCGTCCCTGGGACAGGGCTATCGCCGTCTCGCATGCGCGCATCACTTGGTTCAGGTCGTGGAGCGCGAGGATCATCACCGCGCCTGTTTCGGCAGCATAACTGCGCAGGGCCTCCAGAACCTCGTACTGACGATAAAGGTCCAGCGCCGAGGTCGGTTCATCCATGAGCACAACCTTGGGGCGTGTCACCAGAGTTTGTGCGATGGACACGGCTTGCCGCTGCCCACCGGACAGTTCTGGCAACTGACGCTCGGCCAGATGAGCGATCCCAAAACGTTGAAGGACACTGTCCACCGACGCCAATTCAGAGGCCGACAGACGCCACCCGCCCGCTCCTTGTTTCAAGGCCAGAATAATTGACTCGTAGACAGTCAGCGCCGCCGTCATAGCCGTATCTTGGGGCATATAGCGCAGATCATCCTTGGTCGCGCCCGTCAGCCGGACCGCGCCCGTCCCGCGCATTTGCCCTGCGATCCGGCGAAACAGGGTTGATTTCCCCGCGGCGTTGGCCCCGACCAAGGCTGTCAGAACGCCGCCCTTCAATGCGGGCGTCGACGCATCCTCTAGGATAGTGCGGCGGCCGTAGCGCGCCCCGATCTGATCAAGCGTCAGAGTTACCATGATTTGCGTCCTTTGGTCATGATAAGCGCCGCAAAGAACGGAACGCCGACAAGTGCAGTGATGATCCCGATCGGCAGCACAGCACCGGGCAGGATAGCCTTGGACAAGACAGAGGTCGCCGACAGGATCGCGGCGCCCGAGAGCATGGCACCCGGAAGGAAGAAACGCTGATCCTCTCCGAGCAAGAGTCGCGCCACGTGCGGCCCAACAATGCCAATGAACCCGATTGTCCCGACAAAGCTGACAGGGACTGCGGCCAGCAAAGAGACCAGAAACAGTGTCTCTAGACGCAATCGTTTGACCGGAACACCCATCGCGGCAGCGCGCGTCTCGCCTAGACGTACAGCGGTCAAGGCCCATGCGCGTCGAGCAAAAAGCGGGGCGCAAACCGCAAGAATTATGGCGGTGACAGCCACTTTGCCCCAAGTGGCCTTGGTCAGGCTGCCCATGGTCCAGAACACCACCGCAGACAGCGCTTGCTCGGACGCGAAATACTGCAACAACGCCAACGCAGCGTTGAAACTAAAGACCAGCGCAATACCAAGCAGGATGATCGTTTCGACCGTGACGCCCCGCAAGGTGCTGAGCCCAAAAATCAGAAGCGACGCGGCCATTGCCATGGCAAAGGCATTGATCGGCACCATCAGCGCAATTGCGGCGGGAAAGAGGGCAACCCCTAGTACCATCGCAATCGCCGCCCCAAAACTGGCCGCCGCAGACAGACCCAAAGTAAACGGGCTGGCCAAAGGGTTCGCCAAAATGGTCTGCATCTGGGCCCCCGCCAACGACAGGCTCGCTCCGACGGTCACAGCCAGCAAGGCCATGGGCATGCGGATATCCCAGATGACCACACGCATTTGCAGGTCAGCCGATGACGGCATGAAAAGCGTGCGCAATACATCCGGCAAAGGATAACGGGCGGGCCCCAGTGAGACGTCCACAGCTACGGACAACACCAGCAAAGCCAAGAGCCCGCCAAGGACGGCAATCCTACGGGCTGTCAAAGTGCGGTAGCTCTTGGCGTTCTCGGAAGAAGACATCAGGCTCAGAGCGGTCATTCAGACCTCCAGAAAAGAGGGCGGCTCGCAAGCCGCCCTTTGAGATTAGTTGGTTGCGGCGGTGGGCAGCGAGACCCAGTAACCGAGGTGGTAATCCACCGGCAGAAAGCGCTCGTGCAGCTCAACCAGCGTGGCTTCGGGGTCGAGATCCGCGAACAGTTCTGGGTGGATCCAAGTGGCCAGACGCTGAACCGCTACAAAGCTGTAGGGGTTGTTGTAGAATTGATGCCAAATGGCGTGGACATCGCCAGTCTCGACCGCTTTGACGCCGGTGAAAGCGGGGCGCTCCATCAGTTTGGCCAGTTTGGTCTGCGCAACTTCGATGTTAGACCCGGGCCCTACGCCGATCCAGTTACCACCAGGCACATAGGCATCCCAGTTACCACCGGTCACGACGATCTGATCGGGGTTCGACGCGATCACCTGCTCAGCGTTCACGGTGCCAAAGGTGCCAGGGATAAAGGGCTTGGCCATATTCTCGCCGCCCGCCAGCTCAACAAAGGTACCGAAGTTGCCGTTGCCAAAGGACATGCAGCAGTCTTCGGAATAGCCTCCAGCGCGTTCAACAAACACTACAGGGCGTTCCAGATCAGACTGCGCCTCGATCACGTCAGTCACGCGGGCCAGTTGCTCAGCGTAAAAGCCGTTGAACTCCGCGGCGCGCTCGTCTTTGCCAAAGAGCTTGCCAATGATCTCCATTGAGGACGCGGTATGCTCGAACGGCTTCTCGCGGAAGTCGACATAGACAATCGGAATACCGACTTTGGCCAGCTTCTCCTCATAGCCCGCCTCGTCGGTCGCGGCCTTGGCTTCGAGGTTCATGATCATCACGTCGGGGTTCAAAGAAACCGCCTGCTCGATGTCAAAGGTACCATCTTTGAACCCACCAAAGGTCGGAATATCAACCAGTTCAGGGAACTTCGCAGCGTAAAGATCGTAGCTCTCGGGCGAGGCTTGGCGGAAATCATCGCGCCAGCCCACCACGCGCTCGAACGGGTTTTCCCCGTCCAGAACAGCAGCAAAGAAAATCTGGCGGCCTTCACCAAGGATGACCCGTTCAACCGGACCATCAACAGTTACATCCCGGCCTGCGATATCAGTCACCGTGATCGGCTCGGCCAGAGCAAAACCTGCGGAAAAAAGGGTCAGCGCACCTGCGCCAAGCATCAATCGGAACGTCATGTCAGCATCCTTGGAAATCGAAACTAATGACCGGATAAAAAACCCGACCATTTTCGTCAAGTTAAAGTTGACAAAAATAGTCACATTACGGATTTGACATACGAAACAGATTTGAGACGGACAAAGACATGGTAGCTTCGAACCGCGACATTCGGGATGAAATCAAGGAATACTGGTCTGACCGCGCCGCCACCTTTGATCAAGATCCGGGGCATCGCATTCAAGACGGCCCAGAGATGCGGGCGTGGCGCGGCCTGTTCACGCGCCATCTAGGTCCCGCACAGGGACGCCGGTTGCTGGATCTTGCATCCGGCACAGGAGAAATCGCGCGGCTGTGCTGCGATATGGGGTTTAATGTCACCGGCCTTGATTGGGCAGAGCCAATGCTTGCACTGGCGCGCACCAAATTGCCCGATGTCACTTTTATTCAAGCGGATGCAGAGCGCACGATGCTGCCCACGGCCAGCTTTGATGTGATCGTCACGCGGCATCTGATCTGGACGCTGGTTGATCCCGCTGCCGCATTCACTGAATGGCATAGACTGCTTTTGCCCGGCGGGCAGCTAGTGGTGGTCGACGGCGACTTCGTGTCCCGAAACTGGTGGACGCGCTGGCTGTCGCCAGCCAAGGCGCCCACCCCCAGCACCACGCGCCATCAGTCGATCCTACGCCGCGTGCACTTCTCTGATGGTGCGCGGTCCGATGCCGTTGCGGACCTCATACGCGACGCCGGCTTCGAGAAGATTGAGATTGATACGAACCTGAGCGCGATACACTTGGCCCAAGCCCGTCAATTGGGATGGCGCAAGGGGCTTCTGCGGCAATCGGAACATCGATACGCGATAGCAGCGCGCAAGCCCTGAGCCTTTCGAAACCAAAGTGTTTTGCTTATCTTTGGCTCACTTCGCGCACAGTTTGGCAGCGTTTCACCGTTTTATCTTAGGCGAAATTCGAAAATTATTGACTACATGGTCAAAAAGCGGCGTCCTAGACACAAGGTCTACCGAGGAAACGCCATGTCAGAGAAGCTCAAAACACACTTCACAGGGCTCGAGTTCGTCAATCCGTTCATCTTGGCCTCTGCGCCACCGACGGAAAGCAAACGTAAAATCCTGAAGGCGTTCGAGGCCGGATGGGGCGGCGTTGTGACAAAAACCATCGGCCTGCATCCGGTCGAAAATGTAGCCGGCCCCAAGACGATCTACCAGCGCGCAAGCGACGAGAAACCTTATGTGTCGCGCTACAAACGCCCTGATACCGTCTCGCACTCGTCTTGGAATTGGGAACTGATTTCCGACCAGCCGCTAGAGCAGTGGCTGCCCGATCTCGAAGAAATCAAAAGCACGTATCCCGACCGTATGCTGATTGGCTCGATCATGGCAGGCGCGGGCAGTGACGAAGAAATGGCGAACTGGCAGAAACTGGCCAGAGCCTGCGTGGACGCCGGTTGCGACGCGCTAGAGCTTAACATGTCGTGCCCCCACATGGACCGCAAAGACATGGGCGCGAACATCGCCAACGATGAGGACATCATCCGCTCGGTCCTCAAGGCCGTAACATCCGCCGTGAGCGTGCCGATCTGGGTAAAACTGACGCCATCGACCTCGACCCTCGTCGATGCGGCGGGTGCAGCTTACGAGGCGGGCGCATCGTCAATTTCCTTGTGCAACACCTTCCCGTCCTTGCCGCTGATGGACCCTGAAACCATGAAGTTTGAGGTCGAGGTCGACGGCTTGGTGACATCAGGTGGCCTTGGAGGTCTCGCCATTTTGCACCAAGCGCTGCAACGCGTGTCCGACATCTCTCGCGCCTATCCTGATGGGGCGATTTCGGGCATCGGTGGCATCAAAGGATTCCGAGAAGCATTTAACTTCATCGTTCACGGTGCGGGCAATCTGCAGGTCTGCACCGCCGCGATGGAAGAAAAGGGAAGCGGCGGTGTTGGGGTTCAGTTGATCAAAGAGCTAACCACTGATCTGACCGACTACCTGGATCGCAAGGGGTATTCCTCGATCGAGGAATTCCGCGGCATTGCCCGCGAGCGGATCGTCGAACATGCTCAAGTCCGCCGCAAAAGCGAGACTTACAACGGCGGCTACGCTCAGTCGGCCTAACTTGGATAAACCTAAACGGCAGAGCCTTCAGGCGATCCTGCGGCTCTGTCCCGCAAAATTTCACAAAATTCCAAGGCCACTGGCTGCAAGGGTTCTTTGCGCCGCGTGACGAGCCCAAAGCCCGAGAGCCGGATTTCCGGCCTGATGTCTATCACGGTAAATAGGCCTGCTTTTTGGTGCGCTTGAACCACGGCTTCGGGCAAGAGTGCAACGGCGTTCGACTCTTGTACCAAGTTCAAGATGAGCAGGATCGAAGAGCACTCGATGAAATCCGCAGGGCGTTGCAGGCCGGCTCGGTCGAATGCCGCATCCAGCACCTGCCGCGAAGGATTGCTGGCGGGCTGCAGGGCCCACACGCAATTCTGCAAATCGCGCAGCCGCTGCGCACCGGTCGCCGTTTTGTGACCTGCACGGGCCACCACGACCAAGCGCTCTTCGGCCAAGGGCTCAAAGGCAAATACGGTCTTGTGGCGGTCGGCGCTAAAGCGCCCCACAGCGAGGTCCAGCCGTCCCGCCTCTAACTCTGCTAGAATACCGTCGCTGGTCTCTCCGTGCAGCTCCACCAAGAGTTGAGGACGGCGAGCTTTGATTTCCGCGACGGCGCGGGCGACCAGATCCGGTGCTGCGCCTGTGATCGCTCCAACGGAGAGACGGCCGTAGCCACCTTCGCGGCGAGCCGAGAATTCGTCGGAAAACCGTTTAAGGCGAGAAAGTTGCATCCGTGCATTGGCCACAGCGAACTGTCCCAAGGGCGTTGGCGTCAGACCTCGGGGGCCACGCTCGAACAAACTGGCCTGAAAAATCTCTTCGACGTCGCGCAGCATTTTGGAAGCTGTCGATTGCGTCATGTTCAGAGCCTCGGCGGCGCTGTGGGTCGTACCGTGATCAGACAGTGTCACGATTAACGAAAGATGTCGGACCTTTAGGCTGGCGGTGATGTCTCGATCCAGATCGAAACTCCTCCTTACAGGGCGGCCAGAGCAATCGCGTTTCGCGGTCGCAGAGCCGGATTTATTCATTGGAACGTTATCACCGCGCTAGATAGCGTCAACGGCGGAGGAGGTCCGGGGAGGGCTTTGGACATAGGTGACGCCACGCAACCTGTTGGTTTCAGGCCGAACCATTCCAGCTTTCACTGGCATTTCACTGAGCAGGCCCAATCGCCCCTCAGTTGATCCAGAAAATTTGAGGAGGAGATTCATGAAATTCCCTACAACCGTCATGGCGTCGGCCATGGCGCTTGCAACTTTTGCTAGTGCCGCATGGGCCGAGTTTCCCGAGC
The DNA here is from genome assembly GCF_900115865.1 of Donghicola eburneus. Classification (GTDB taxonomy): domain Bacteria; phylum Pseudomonadota; class Alphaproteobacteria; order Rhodobacterales; family Rhodobacteraceae; genus Donghicola; species Donghicola eburneus. The sequence goes on from NZ_FOXY01000009.1 coordinate 103,194, forward strand.
GCCCGATTCAAATGATCGTCCCGTGGGGGGCAGGGGGCGGCACAGACGCCGTTGGACGTCTGCTTGGCGCCGAGATCCAGAAAGAGTTGGGGGTTCCGGTCAACGTCGTAAATCGCACCGGCGGGTCTGGCGTGGTCGGCCACAGCGCAATCGCAAACGCTGACCCAGATGGCTACACTATCGGGATCATGACGATCGAGATTGATATGATGCATTGGCAGGGCCTAACGGACCTGACCTACGAGGACTACGATATCCTCGCCATTGTTAACTCTGATCCTGGTGGCGTGATGGTGTCTGCGGATGCAGGCTATGACAGCGTCGAAGCGCTGCTAGAGGACATCAAATCCCAACCCGCAGGCACGTTCAAAGCGTCAGGCACCGGCCAAGGTGGCATCTGGCATGTGGGTCTGGCCGGCTGGCTCTTGTCCGAAGATTTGGCACCCGACTACGTAACCTTTGTCCCCAGCCAAGGGGCAGCACCGGGCCTGACCGACATGGTCGCGGGCGGGGTGGACATTGTGCCGTCGTCGCTGGCCGAGGGCCGCTCCATGATCGACGCAAACCGCGTGGTTCCTTTGGCGAGCATGTCAGCAGAGCGTCAGAACGCCTTTCCCGATGTTCCGACCCTGGCGGAAACCACAGGATCGGACTGGACCGTCGCCGTGTGGCGTGCGGTTGCGGCGCCTGACGGGCTACCTGATGATGTCAAAACCAAGCTAATGGACGCCGTCGAAACTGCCTACAATTCCGAAGAGTACCAGACCTTTATGAAGGACCGCGGTTTTGGCCTGCGGTGGGCGCGCGGCGATGAGGCCACTCAAATTGTAGCCGACGACGATGCCGCCTTTGGCGAAGTGATGAAGGCCGCTGGATTGGCTGCGGAATAACCGTTCATGAAAACACATCGCGGCCGGAGGGTTAGACAGCCCTTTGGCCCTTTGCCCGTGTTACGGGGCCGCACATGAGGACAGCAGAATGCGCGTAACGGACTTGACCCTAGGGCTATTGACCCTGCTTGGGGGCATCGCGATCTATATTTCGGCATTGGGGTTCAAGGCCATCCCCGGACAGGCCTACGGAGCGGGCACCATGCCCCGTGCCATCGCACTGGTGACCGTACTGACTGGGATATTCCTGATCTTCAAAGCCGCTTTGGCAGGCGAACGGGTGCCCGGCCTTGTGTTGGCGGACTGGACGAGGCAGCGCGGCCCGATGGCGCGAGCGGCTTCTGTCTTGGTCCTGATTGTCGTCTATATCATGATCTCGCCAATCGTCGGCTTTCTGCCCACGGCCTTTGTGGTGATGGTGCTGGCGATGCTGGTCCTGCGGGTCCGACTGCTGATAGCCGCGCCCGTCGCGTTGGTGGCCGCGATCGCCATCCAACAGAGCTTTGGCAAGCTGCTGCTTGTGCCTTTGCCGCGCAGTTCTTTTCTGACATTTCTTTGGTGACCCCACCATGTCCATGATCCTTGAGGCCGCTGGCCTCGTTTTCCAACCCTATGTTTTGCTGGTGATCTTCGCCTCAGCGGCCTTTGGCATGTTTGTCGGAGCGATCCCTGGGCTGACCGCGACGATGGCGACTGCGCTCTTGGTGCCTGTGACGTTCTTTATGGAGCCCGTGCCCGCGATCGCCGCGATCGTGACGGCGACCGCTATGGCCATTTTCGCAGGCGACATTCCCGGCACTTTGCTGCGCATGCCAGGCACGCCTGCCAGCGCGGCCTATGTCCAAGACGCCTACGCCCTGACACGCAAGGGGCGGCCTGAAACTGCCTTAGGCGCATCGCTAGTCTTTTCCTCTCTCGGCGGCATTTTCGGGACGCTCGTTCTAATCACGGCCTCGCCTATCTTGGCCGAAGTGGCACTGAAGTTTTCGTCTTTCGAGTATTTCTGGCTGGTTGTGCTAGGCCTGTCCTGTGCGGTTTTCATCTCGCCGGGCTCTCCGGCGCGGGGCCTCATTTCGCTGTTTATCGGGCTCTTTGCGGCCACGATCGGCCTGGAAAACCCCGCAGGAGAGCCGCGTTACACCTTTGGCAACGTCGAACTCATGGGCGGTGTGCAGTTCATTCCCGCGATGATCGGCCTATTCGCAGTTTCCGAGGTGATCCGCGCCTTTATTCATCGCGGCACAGACGAAAAGCCCCCGCCAACAGGCAAGCGTGGCATCTTCCGAGAGCAAGCGCGCAATCTCACCCGCTATCCAGTGCAGGCGCTGCGCGGCAGCGTTTTGGGCACCGCCATTGGTGCCTTGCCGGGCGCAGGAGCCGATATCGCCGCTTGGATCAGCTACGCGGTATCCAAAAAATTCTCGAAAACGCCAGAAAAGTTCGGCAGCGGCCATGTCGAAGGCTTGGTCGAGTCTGGGTCATCCAATAACGGCGCGATGTCAGGCGCTTGGATCCCTGCACTCGTCTTTGGCATTCCGGGGGACTCGATTACGGCGATTGTCATTGGTGTCTTGTACATCAAAGGTATCAACCCCGGGCCGATGGTTTTCATCACGCAACCGCAGATGATTTACGCGGTGTTCATCGTGTTTCTGGTCGCAAACCTGATGATGCTGCCGCTGGGATGGCTCGCGATCAAGGGCGCACGTCAAGTGCTGTCGATCCCGCAGCGTGTACTGATGCCACTGATCCTGATGTTCTGCATGGTTGGATCGTTCGCCATCAACAATTCCGTCTTTGGTATATGGCTGATGTTTGTTTTTGGCATCATCGGATTCCTGATGGAGGAGAACGACATACCAATTGCCCCTGCGATCCTTGGTCTCGTCCTTGGACCGATGCTGGAGCAAAACTTTGTCACGTCGATGATCAAATCGGACGGCAGCTTCATCGCGTTCTTCGAACGGCCCATTGCTGCGGGACTGGGACTTTTCACCATCGCTGTTTGGTGCCTGCCGCTGATCTTGGTGCTCGTTCGCCGGAAAGCTCAGCCGAGTGGAACCCAGAGCACTCAGGGCAACTGATCGAAACCACAAGCCCTTTGGGTCCGTCCTACCCCCAACGGTGTCTTTCCAGTTTGATCAGTGAGCAACGTTGGCGCTGCAATGTGTCGTGCAGCGCCAACGTTCAATTTACTCTCAGGCAGCTGGCGCCTTGAGCAAGACTTTCAGCGCGCCTTCTTCTGCTGCGTTCCCAAATACCTCATAGGCTTCGACAATCTCGTCCAGATCAAAGCGGTGGGTGATCAGGGCTGATGGGTCGATCTGCCCCGTCTCAACCGACCGCATCAATTGCTGCATCGTGTCGGTGTTCACCAGACCCATCGAGATGCTGATGTTCTGAATCCACAACCGCTCTAAAGCGAGATCCACTTTTGTCCCATGAACGCCGATATTCGCGATCCGGCCGCCGGGCGCAATAATATCCTGACAAAGCTCAAAGGTCTTTGGGATGCCCACGGCCTCCATCGCGACATCAACGCCAACACCATCCGTCATCGCCATAATTGCTTCGGCGGCATTGCCTTCGGACACGTCAACCGCATCGGTCGCCCCGAACTGGCGGGCCAAGGACAGACGTTTTTTGTCCATATCCACCATGATGATTTTGGCCGGAGAATAGAATCCAGCGGTGAGCAGCGCCGCCATTCCGACAGGGCCAGCGCCCACAATCGCAACCATATCGCCGGGCGATACTTTGCCAGCCAGCACACCAATTTCGAAACCAGTGGGCAGGATGTCTGACAGCATCACTAAGGCCTCCTCGTCCATACCTTCGGGGATGCGGTGCAAACTGAAGTCACCATGCGGGATGCGAACATACTCTGCTTGGGTGCCATCGATCAGATGACCTAACTGCCACCCCCCGCCGTCCAGACAATGGGAATGCATGCCCTTGCGGCAGTTTCGGCAGGACCCGCAGGCGGTGATGCACGCGATCAGCACGCGATCGCCGGGTTTAAAGCCGCGAATGCCAGCACCGACTTCCTCGACCACGCCGACTCCTTCGTGGCCCAGTGTTGTGCCCGGCGCGATTGTAGGCACGTCCCCCTTGAGGATATGCAAATCCGTCCCGCAAATCGTGGTCGCGGTGACTCTGACGATCACGTCCGTGGCCGATTGGATCGTGGGTTTTGGCTTCTCGACCCATTCCTTTTGGCCAACACCATTATAAACCAAAGCCTTCATTCATCCGTCCTCCCTTGGATTGTGTCAGAGCAGGGTAGGCAGATCGTGACGGGCGGTATTGAACGTTCCCACCCCAGCCTTTGAAGGTTTCTGGCAGATGTCTGTTTCGTTCAAAGCGCCATTCAGGATCGTTCAATACCTCGTTTTGCGGCCCGATTAGCCTTGGTGATCAGCACCGGCGCCGCGGCAGAGGAGGCCGCACCGGTCGCGATGACATTCCAAGGGAGGAAGACATGACAAACAAGATTGATGCCCTGATTATTGGTGCAGGCGTTGCGGGCCTGTATCAGCTTCACCAGCTGCGCGAACTGGGCCTGACTGTTCATGGGGTCGAGGCCGGCTCTGACGTAGGCGGCACGTGGTACTGGAACCGCTATCCCGGCGCCAAGTTCGATAGCGAGAGCTACATCTATCAGTACCTGTTTGACGAAAAGCTGTACAAAGACTGGACGTGGTCCGAGCGTTTCCCCGCACAGCCTGAAATCGAGCGCTGGATGCACTACGTGACGGACAGGCTCGACCTGCGCAAGGATATCACTTTTTCATCCAAGGTCACCAAAGCGGTCTACCGCGAGGATGATGGACGTTGGACAGTCGAAACAGACACTGGCGAAACCTATGACACCCAATTCCTGATCGGATGCACAGGTATGCTGTCTGCCCCGCTGACGGACCGGTTCAAGGGTCAGGACACGTTCACAGGCCAGATCGTCCATACGGGCCGCTACCCCAAAGAAGGGCTTGATCTAGAGGGCAAGCGCGTTGGCGTGATCGGCATTGGCGCCACCGGCATTCAAGTAATCCAGACCATCGCGCCGGTCGTTGGGTCGATGACGGTCTTTGTCCGCACCCCGCAATATGTCCTGCCCATGAAGAACCCTAAATATGGCCCCGCCGAGGCCAAAGCTTATAAGGCGCGCTGGGATGAGCTGACCTCGAACCTTCCCAAGACATTCACGGGTTTCGAATACGACTTCGAACACACTTGGGCCGACTGCACCCCAGAACAGCGGCGCGCGATCCTCGAAGAAATTCATGCAGACGGATCGCTCAAGCTCTGGCTCGCCAGCTTCGCCGAGATGTTCTTTGATGAGGCCGTCTCCGAAGAGATTAGTCAGTTTGTTCGCGAAAAGATGGAAGCTCGCCTCAAGGACCCAAAACTGATCGACATTCTGGTTCCGAAAAAGGGCGATTACGGGTTCGGCACACACCGCGTCCCGCTCGAGACAAACTATCTGGAGGTCTACCTGCAGGACAACGTCCAAGCGGTGTCCGTCAAGGAAAACCCCATCGCCGAGATCGTGCCAGAAGGCGTGAAGCTAGAAGACGGCACGGTGCACGCTTTGGACGTGATCATCATGGCCGTCGGCTTTGATGCCGGGTCAGGTGCGCTGGCGCGGATCGACATTCAGGGTCGGAACGGCATGACGCTAAAGGGAGAGTGGGACAAAGACATTCGGACAACCTTGGGGCTCCAGAAATATGGGTTTCCCAACCTCTTTATGACCGGTGCCCCGCTCGCGCCGTCGGCAGCTCTGTGCAACATGACCACTTGCCTGCAACAACAGACAGAATGGATCACGGACTGCATCAGGGCAATGCGTGACAAAGGGGCCGCGGTCATCGAACCCACCGCGGAGGGCGAAGACGCATGGGTCAAGCACCATGACGAAACCGCAAACGCGACCCTAATTGCCAAGACAAACAGCTGGTACACTGGCTCTAACGTGCCCGGAAAACCCCGCCGAGTTCTTTCTTACACTGGCGGCGTTGGCACCTACCGCGCCAAGTGCCAAGAGATCGCGGACAAGGGCTACGAAGGCTTTGCCATGAGCGGCGCCCCCGAGATGGCGGAACCGGCGGAATGATCTTGCCGCTGGGGGTTCGGCGCGCCGTGACCCCCAGCCAACACTAGAGCGCTTGCCGTCGAAAGACGGCGGGCGTTTTGCCATAGGCCGCACGGAACATTCGCGTCAGGTGCGCTTGATCTGAAAATCCGCAGTCTAAGGCAATCGTCTTGATTGGATTGTGTGTGGTTGCCAGCATCTCGCGAGCCTTCTGCAGTCGGCGCGCCGTAACAAAGGCATAAGGCGGCTTGCCGAAACTGCGGCGGAACTGCCGCGCAAACAGGCAAGGTGTCAAACCCAGCACGTCCGCCATAGATTTCAAGTCTAACCCGGAGCCCAGATGCACCTCGATATAGGCGATGATCGTGCGCATCTGCGCCGTGGTCAGAGCGCCTTCGTTTCGGGGTTCAGGCGTGCGGACCTCGGCATATTGGCGCAAAAGATGCACGCAGAGCCCCCTCGCGATGCTATCGACATAAAGCGCGCCGCCGATCCCTTGAGCCGCTGCTTCTCGGGCGATCATCTCCAGCGCGTGGGTCATCACAGGATCATCAGTGCGTAAAATGTCCGCAAGAGACACTTCGGCCACGTTGCAATCCAGAACTTCGCTCGCCACCTCTGCCACGAGCGCACCGGATAGGTAGACATGGGTGACGTCGATGGGCTCTTTCCAGTTCCACGACACTTGCTGGGCCCGTGTCAGCAAAGAGGCCGCGCCAGGTCCCAAGGTTTCCTTGGTCCACCGTCCGTCAAAGCGCCGCTGCATTGGCGTCACACCGCCGCGATATCCCACCAGCATAAAGTCCTTCATCTGCGGGACGATCACGTCCTGACCCACGTAATGATAGGCGCGGCAGGCCACATTCTTCCATCCCAGACCGTCGCTGGCCAGCAGCACGCGGCCAGGCACCCAGTTGGGCAGTTCTTCGTAACTTATGTACTCGCGCAACACGCATCCTCCTCCCAAAGACATGCGAGACAGGGCGGGGGCAAGTGCGCCGCCCCCGCCAACGAGCGATCAACTGTTCCGGATCGCCTTGTAGACCGCGCTCTCGAAATCGAGATAGCCCACGAAGGAGGTCGGGTCGCCAAACGGGAGGATTTGCGTCGCCCAATAGCCGCCAACGCCTGCAGCGCGATCAATCCAGTAGAAACTGTTGGCCAACCCGGCCCAGCCGATGGCCCCAGCAGGGCGGCCTGTCGGGGCCTCTTCGGTGTTCACCATAAAGGTATAGGACCAGTCTTTTCCGAGCCCCGGAAAGAATTCAGCATCATTCGACAGTTCCGGGTTCACGCCGGGCAACATGGTGACTTTCTGCGGCGGGATCAGAGCGCCCTTGACCGCCCATTCCACAGTCTCTGGCTTCAAAACGCGGCCGTTCGGACCTGCCCCATCGTTCAGCCACATGCGGATGAATTTCATGTATTCTGGCACAGTTCCGTACAGACCATGTCCACCCATGTGCACTTCGGGATCATCCGGCAGTTCGAATTCATCCATTGGGGTCAGGGACATGTCCCCACTCCGTGCGTGGATCGTGGCAGTGCGCGCCTTCATCGCTTCGCTGCGGGTAAAAGTGATATCTTCCATGCCCAGCGGATCAAAAACGCGCTCGCGCATGACCTCGCCCAAACGCTTGCCGCGGATGCCCTCGACCACTTGACCAACCCAGTCGATATTGGTGCCGTATTCCCACTTGGTGCCCGGATCGAACAGCAGCGGCGTTTCGATGGACGCGCGGCTCCCTGTCACAATCGAGGGCTGACCATGCTCGTCGGCCATGCGCCTGTACATCTCGTTGAAGAAGTCATAGCCAAAACCCGCTGTGTGCAACATGAGCTGCCGCGTCGTGATTTCGGTCTTCGGGGCGCGCAGACGGGGGCTTCCGTCGGCGTCAAAGCCCTCCAGGACCTGCACCTGACCAAGCCAAGGCGCATATTCCTTGGCGGGGGCGTCCAGATCGAGCAGACCCTCTTCGACACATTGCAGCGCACAGGTGCCCGCAATTGCCTTGGTCGTCGAAAAGATGGCAAAGACGGCGTCCTCTGTCATGGCGTCATCCCCCAAGCGGCGCTCACCGGCACAGCCGGAATAGATGTCACGCTCGCGATCCGTCACCATCGCAACCACGCCGGGCACACGTGCGGGACCTTGGGTGACATCGCGCAGCACGGTGTCGAGCGCGGACGCCAAATCTTCGGTGTGAATATCTTTCATCTTATCCTCCCATTGAGATGAGAAGATCAGGATGCGCGTTCGCAGCGCGGCAGGCTGTCACTGACCGGTACAGCCTGTCCCATTTCGGAAACCAAATTAGCCGCCGCCTTTGCGCGCGCGCGTTTGCGAAGGTGTTTCGCCGAACCGCTCGCGGTATCGCCCCGCCAACGCGCCGAAATTGCTAAAGCCCCAAGCGCTCGCGATCGCAGTGACGGTTAGATGCGCTGGCTCCGTCTCCAGATCATACCGAAATCCCTCCAGCCGCCGTGCCGCCAGAAAAGCGCGCGGGGTGACCCCTCGAAACTTTTGAAAGCCGCCAGACAGGGTGCGCGCCGTGACGCCGACACGGCCTGCGACCTCGCCAATCGAGGGCGCCTCGCGCGCTTCGGCCTCCATGATCTCTTCGGCGCGGCGCACATAACCCGGCGCTGCGCAGCGCGCGCCAGTCTCGAGGGAGAGCCCCGCGGCCTCTGCCCAATGCCGCAGCAGTTCAACGCACAGGATCTCTTCGATGTGGCGAGCCATCGCGGTGTCGGCCGCTCCGTCGCCAGCCTGCGCTACAGTGCGCGCCGCGTAATCCAATAGCGATAACCAAGGTGAGTCGGGCCCGCCAAACTTGACCCGCCGCGTCCACAGCCCGTCGTCGGGGACAAAGCCGAACCAACGCTCTGCCATTTCCGCCATGCGCTGATGGGGGACTGTCAGGTTCAGCTGCATATGATCGGCATCCCCCTCGAGCCAGTAGTCCGTCCGTGAACAGTCCACCACAAAACTTTCGCCCGCGCCGGTGGCGACCGACCCACCATCGGTCTGATGATCAAGGGCTCCGCCAAGGGTATTGAGAACAAGGATATTTCCTGCCTCTGGGTCAAAACGATCCAGATGAATTCCCGTGCCATAAGAGAAACGCGTCATCGTCACGCGCCCCGCCTTGGCCGAGATCATGGTGGCATCGGGGCGCGACAGCCGCTGTAGCGGACGCACCCGATAGGGCATGTAAACCGATTGGCAGAAGGCCTCGACCTCGTCCCAATCCGCAGAGCGCGTGCTTGCGCCATGACGGATGAGCTGGCCTCGGGCATCCCGCACGAGGGCATTCTCCAACAAAATCCCGCTCCTCCTCGCGATTTCGATGATCACGCAAAGTAGCACACTTTTAAAGTGTTTCAGGAATGTTTGTTTGCTGGTCTCGAAGACCGGCGGGAAAGAGCCAGTGCTGCGCTCTTAGCCCGCTTCGCTCCTGATGACGTTGATCAAGGCATCGCCCCGCGCGAGCCTGTTGATGTTCTCGGCCACCGTGGCAGTGCGCCGTGCGATGGTGCCCGTGGTCCAGCCTGACATATGCGGCGTGATTGTAACGTTGGGCAGCTCGTGAAACGGATGATGCGACGGCTGCGGCGCGCCATCCTCGGCGGATGGGTAAATGTACCATGTATCAATCACACCATTCAGGCGCCCACCTTTCAAAGCGTCGAACAAGGCGTCCTCGTCAATGACAGGTCCGCGACCCACGTTCATAATCAAGGCGCCATCGGGCATCGCCGTCAGCACATCGGTCCCGATCATCCCCTCTGTCTGATCAGTCAAGGGCAGGGTGTTCAGCAGGACATCGACCTGAGCAGCCATATTCGGCAGCTCGTCCAGCCCGCAGGCTGTGATGCGTGGATCCTGAATCGCCGACCGATTGGCCACGAACACCCGCATCCCAAAGGCCAAGGCACGCTCTTTAACCGCTTTGCCAATATGACCGTGTCCGACGATGCCAATACTCTGCTGGCCCAATTCGGTACGCAAACCGTTCGGTCCTCCGGCCCAGTAATGCCAATCGCCCTTGCGCAAGCGCGCATCTGCATCGACCAGAGGCACATGGCGGGACAAGAGTACGGTCATCACATACTCTGCAATAGCATTCTCATGGCCAAAGGCGTTGCAGACCGCGCATCCCTCTGGCAGCGCGGCCATGTCCACCTTGTCGTATCCTGCAGCGGGCAACTGAAACAACCGCGCGTTCTGAACGCTATCGCCTGCGTAATGGACCCCGACGACAACGTCGGCTGTTGCCAGAGCCTGCGCCTCTTTCGCGCCATCGGCTGCATCCGAAATTACGGTGATCTCGTGAGGCATTTCCAGTTGTTCGGACAAGCCCGGTTCAAAGGTCGCGGCGTTGGCGCCGTAAAACACAATCCTCAATTTGCCCTCACAGAACCGAAATCATGCCGCCATCGGCATAGATGATCTGTCCCGACACGTAGTTTGACGCATTCGAGGCCAGATAGATGCAAGTACCTGCTAACTCTTCTGGCAAACCCCAGCGGCGCATCGGCGTGCGCCCTTTGACCCACGCATCGAAGTCGGGATTATTGATCAAAGCTTCGTTCATATCGGTAACCATATAGCCAGGCCCAATGGCGTTTGCCTGAATACCCGCTTCGCCCCATTCGGCGGCCATTGCCTTGGTCAGCATTTTGATGCCGCCTTTTGCGACCGTGTAAGGCGCGACGGTGGCGCGCGCCAATTCCGAGGTCAGAGAGCCGATATTGACGATCTTGCCATGGCCGCGTTTTGCCATTCTCTTGGCCGCCTCGCGCCCAACCACAAAGGCTGCGGTCAGATTGATGTCAATCACGCGCTGCCAATCGGCTGTCTCAAGCTCGAGCATCGGTTTGCGAAACTGGATGCCCGCATTATTCACTAGAATGTCGATTGCCACACCATCCGCATCGAACTGATCAAAAGCGGCCTTGATGGCCATCTCGTCCGCCACGTCAAAGGCCGCGGTCAACACGTCGTACCCTTGCCCTTGCATTTCTTTGGCAGCTTCCTCTAGCCGCTGGGGATTTACGCCATTGAGCACGACGCGCGCACCAGCTTGCGCCAGCCCTTCGGCAAAGGCGCGGCCCAAACCACGAGAAGAGCCTGTAATGAGGGCAGTTTTACCGGATAAATCAAAAAGAGGATGGGTCATGAGACCTCCGAAATTCGTGTTGTCAGGTCAGCGCGATCGAAGAAGTCAGGCACCAGTTCGGTCCCGAGACCTGGCCCTTCCATCGGGTAGACGTAGCCGTTCTCGATACGCGGCACTTCGGTCACCAGTTCTTTGTACCACCCGTTGTAGAACGCCCGCACAGATTCCTGGATCAGGGTGTTGGGCTGGCTAAAGCTCATGTGAATGGCTGCGGCAAACCCAACTGGTCCGATGCAGTCGTGTGGGGCAAATGGCCTGTGGTGCAGATCTGCCAAGGCGGCGATCTTGCGCCCCTCGGTTAGGCCGCCTGTCCAGCACAGATCCGCCATCACGACATGCGCCGCGTCGCGGTCCAGATAGTCCTTGTAGGCAAAGCGCGAGCCTAGCGTTTCAGACGCGCAGGTCCAGACGTCGGTCGATCGCGCGAATTCGGCCAAGGCCTGCGGGTTGTTCATGCGGATCGGATCTTCGTACCAGCGCGGATCGTAATCTTGCAGCACGCGGGCGATATCCATAGCCACGGGCAAATTCCAGAGGCAATGCATCTCGACCATGATCTCCATCCGATCGCCAACAGCCTTGCGGATCTGTTCGAATGGGGTCACGGCGGCCTTCATTTGCTCTGCCGTGATAAACATGCCCTTGTTCTCGATCGCGGGTGGATCAAAGGGCCAGATTTTCATGGCTGTGATACCCTGCGACAGCAAATCCTCGGCCAGCGCCCCGGCATCGGTCATAAAGGCATCCAGATCCTCGTACTGGCCTTCGCCGCGGTTCCATGTGTCCACCGGCTTGATCTTGTGTGTTCGAACGTAGCGTGTACCCGCACAGGTGTTGTAGACGCGGATTTTATCCCACGATTGCCCGCCGAGCATGACATGCACCGGCTGCCCCGCAACCTTGCCAAAGATGTCCCAAAGCGCGATGTCGATGGCAGACGCCGCCCGATATTCCACGCCAGTCGACGCCTGCGCATTGGGCAGGCTGATCATTTCCTTGTGCAGAGCTTCGATATTTAGCGGGTTTTGTCCCAGAAGACGCACAGCCAGTGTGTTGTGAATGTGCGCCTCGCATGCTTCCGCGCCGTAAAAGGTCTCTCCCAAGCCTGTGATGCCCGCATCGGTTTCTACGTGGACCCACAGCACGTTGGCAAATTCCTCTGCACGGTAGGTGCGGATAGCGGTAATTTTCACGACGATGTCCTCCCTGCGCGCTCGGCGGCCCGAGCGGCGATATTTCAAGGGCAGAGTAGGGGCCACCGCGCTAAGGCGACAATATTTTGTGACAATCTGTACTTGATTGTCAGACAATAACTGTCAATTTTCCAGAGAACACTCCATTTTGGCCCCCAGACCTAGAGTACGTTGCGCGATGCTGACCAAACACACGCCATGACAAAACCAATTTCTAGCCAGAGCGGGCTGGCGGAAATCGCCATGTCCGGTATCCGTGATCTAATTCGGTCCCAAGGATTGCGCCCAGGCGATATGCTGCCATCAGAGGCAGCCCTTGCCACCCATCTCGGTGTATCCCGCCCTGTCACGCGAGAGGCTTTGAGGGGCCTCGCCACATTGCGCATTCTAGACATCGGCGGTTCCCGCAAAGCACGCGTGGCCATGCCCGATGCCTCTGCCCTGAGCCTTGTGCTGGATCATGCAACGTACAGTCAGGGCCTAAGCATCCAGCAGATTCTGGATGTGCGCCGGACGATGGAAATGCGGACGGTCGCGTTGGCCGCCATGCGCCGCAGCGACGCCGAGGCCACGGAACTGCTCGACATCACCACGCAGATGTTCACCGCGCTTGAAGGGGGACATGCCGAATTGATGGAGTTGGACATCCGTTTTCATTCGCTGATTGCCAATGCCTCTGGAAACCACCTGTACGCCATGCTCGTAGACAGCTTTTGGGTGATCACGCGGCAAACATGGCCGATTGGCTGGCGCTCGCGGGCGAACCATCAGAACCGCCGCGACAACATCAAATGTCACGAACGCATTGCGACAGCGATCATGGCCCAAGACGCTCGCCGCGCCGAAGAAGCAATGTCCGAACACTTTGATAGCGCAGTCAGTGTCCTGCTCCGCGCCGGCATCACCTGACCCAAGGCGTTATCGCGTGGCCAAGGGTCTGAGCGCGTCGGGCATCTGTGCGCTGGCCTCATGTGGTCCGCTCATCAAGCGGCGGCGCCCCACATAAGATGTCGGGAACAGAATCCGCTCGACCCCGTCTTTGATATCCGGAAAGCGCGCGGTCAAAAGCTGCCGTATGTCCCGAATATCCTGATCCGACATTGTCTGGTCGCCGCTGAAATCGGGTCTCTGGCGACGGTAGTCTGTCGGGCTCCAGCCAAACCTCTCTTTGAACTTTTTATAAAAAACCGTGGGGTTTCCGAACTGTAAGCGCGCTGCGATATCCGTCACAGTCGCGTCTGTCCGCAATAGATCCTCTGCGGCTTTGTCCAATCGCAGGTTTAGAGCATAGGTTTTGTATCCCATGCCTAAGTGCTCCTTGAACTGGCGGGACAAGTAGCTGAGCGACAGGTTCTCGCGCTCTGCGATCGCGCCCAAAGTATCGACACCCGCAACCGGATCCAACTCGTTGAGAAGGCGCAAGATCCGAGCACGGCCCGCAGAACGGGCCGCATCTTCTGACGGGTCCTGATCTTTGAACGGGATATTTGCATAGATAAAAAGCGCGAGCATATCGGCGGCGATCGCTCTGGACATGGCGTCTTCGGGTTGGTCGGGCAGGCCGATGATCAAGCGGGCGATCAGCGCCTTCATCGGGGCAATCTTTTCGCTAAAGGATCGGCTGTGCAGAAAACTGCGGCACAAAAAGTGTCGTGTACTGAATTCGGGCAGGCCCGAGCGCTCGAAATGGTAGGGGTCCAGGTGCACGCCGCAGACGAGCGTGTCGCGGGTTTTCGAGACTGAATTGTGTGGGATGTTCGAGTTGATGATCATCACATCACCCGCGCTCATGTCACACGCCAAGCCTTCGACCATCAGGCGCAATTGACCCCGCAGCACATAGACAACTTCGAGTGCACGGTGCCAGTGATAGGGCACATCCGCCCACCCGTGCGTAAAAGTTCGGCAGTAGGGCCGTTCTGTTAGCCCGGCCTGTCCTGTCGGGAATTGCGTCTCATAGGCCGAGGTCCGGTGCTCATCGTCAGTCTTCAAAGGGGCTCTCCGCTTTTTGCGCGCAAAAGGTCAAAAACTGTCACAGATAAAGTGCAATTTTCACCGCTAGATGGGTCCAAGCGGCTGTGTCACCGTCAAGCGTAACGCTGCCATGTTATCGGCATCAATACAGATTCTTGGGCTTTTTAACGTCCGAAACAGCTTTGAAGGGCCATTTCATGGCATGGAACATCACCGATCAGGAAATTGACGCGCTGGTCTCGAAATTGTCTCTGAGCGCGAAAATTGACCTAGTCTCTGGCAACGGGCTTTGGCGGACATCGCCAAATTACACCCACAATATTCCCGAGATTTTGATGACGGATGGCACCTATGGCGTGCGCTACTCGGTCGAGCAAATTGATGGCCCACAGGACCGTGCCGAACAGCTCTCGGCTTTTCTGAGCGTCGTGAATGCGGATCTATCGCGCGGTGTCGAGGGGGCATTCGGCTCCTCGCGGCCGGCAACGTGTTTCCCGAATGGCTGCTGCTATGCATGTTCGTGGGACCCTGAACTGGCGTATGACTTGGGCACAGCGTTGGCCGCAGAATGTGCCCATTTTGGCGTGAACATCCTGCTCGGGCCCGGCATCAACATCCGCCGCACACCCTTGGGCGGGCGCAGCTACGAATACTTTTCCGAAGACCCCTTTCTAACGGGCGAAATCGCGACTGAACTGATCAAAGGCATGCAGGACAACGGCGTTGGCGCGTCTCTAAAGCACCTCGCCTGCAACAACTCGGAAATCCACCGAACCACCATGAGTTCCGAGGTCGAGGAACGCGCGCTACGCGAGATTTACCTGTCCGCCTTCGAACGGGCGATCCGCAAGGCTGAGCCATGGACTGTCATGAGTTCTTACAACCTGATCAACGGTGTTCAGGCGGCTGAAAATAAATGGTTGTTAACGGATGTGCTGCGCGACGAGTGGCGTTTCGACGGGGTCGTGATCTCTGACTGGCATGGGATCAAGGACCGCCCCGCATCGCTCTTGGCAGGGAATTGTCTGGACATGCCCGAAAGCGCCCCGCGCAAAGAAGACCTACGCCTCGCGGTCGAGGCGGGCGAGGTCCCCATGGATGATCTGGATGGGGCCTGCGTGCGCATGCTGCATTTGGTGCGCAAAGCACATGCATCTCATATCACGGAGCCCCAAACCAATTTCGAAGCTCACCATGAACTGTCCCGACGCATCGCCGCCGAAAGCATTGTCCTGCTGAAGAACGAAAACGATCTGCTGCCTCTTAACATGGACGCGATCGGATCTATCGCGATCGTCGGCGAAACAGCGCGCGCGCCTATCTATCAGGGCTCTGGCTGTGCCACGACCAGCCCAACGTTCGAGGACAATCCTGTGAACGAGATCGTTAAGCTGGCTACAAATGCCAACGTCACGACCTACGATATTGCTGATTTGCAAGGCGACAGCGCCGAGGACGTCCTGAACACCCTCAGCGCCGCAGACGTCGTCTTGTTCTTTGGCAACACAGAGGTAGGCGTCGATGGCGAAGGCGCGGATCGCGCCCATTTGAACCTTCTGGACGGCCAAGATGCGGCGATTTCGCAGATCGCTGCCCGCAACCCCAACCTTGCGGTCATTATCGCGACGCCGGATGCAGTCGTGATGCCTTGGATCGACGAGGTGGGTGCTGTGTTGATGCCATTCTATGGCGGCCAAGGGGTCGGCAATGCCATTGCGCAAGTTCTTTCAGGCGCTCAGAACCCTTGTGGCAAGCTGACAGTAACCTTCCCCGAAAAGCTAGAAGACGTGCCGGGTTTCCTGTCTTACCCCGGTGAAAATCACCGTCATGTCTACGCCGAAGGGCTGTTCGTCGGGTATCGCGGCTACGACATACGCAAGACCGAGACTTTGTTCCCGTTCGGGTTCGGGCTCAGCTACACGTCTTATAGCTATGCAAACGTGACCTGCGATACAGACCGCATTACCGAGGACAGCACCTTTACGATCAAGGTTGACGTAACCAACACCGGTTCGCGCGCGGGCAAAGAGATTGTTCAGGTTTACGTCCGCCCTCATACACCGCGCCTGAGCCGCCCCGTTCGCGAGCTCAAGGGTTTTGCCAAGGTCGCGTTAGAGCCAGGTGAGACCAAAGAAATCCAGATCACGATCGAGGCACGCGACCTACGCTATTACGATCCCGCCTTCGGGGAGTGGTTTCTGGATGTCGGCCCAATGTCGATCGAAGTTGGCGCGTCCTCCAGAGACATTCGCCAAATTCTCGACATCGTCGCAGAGGCGCGTCCCCTGCCTGCGACCCTGCTTGATATCAACAACGAAGCCTCGCAGATCGTCGAAAACCCTGAAATCCGGTCAGCTTTTGGCAACTTCCTGAAGAGTCGTTTGGACCTGACCGACGCAGAGACAGAGCAGATGCTGGACTACTGCGGCGGGTCGTTCCTCAACCTCTACGACACGGTGTCATGGGTTGCCGGCGAGAAAATCTCCAAGGCCGAAATGACCAGCTTTCTCGACCAAATAAACAGCGAGTTCGGAGCCGCGCGGATCCCCGCGTCGTAAATCCGAGCCATTCCTCCAACACCCTCCGGGAGACCCCTCATGACTGCAAAGACCATGCTATTGTCCTGCGTGTTCGCGGCCACCGCGACCCACAGCTTCGCGCAAGTCGCGGATGTGCAACAATACTGGACCAGTGCCAGTGAATCCAAGGCGATGAATGTGATCGCTGACGCCTTCAAGGCAAAGGGCGGCACATGGATCGACAGCCCTTCGGCGGACTACGACAGCACTATTGCCGCCGCGACCAGCCGCATCGTTGGGGGCGAGCCGCCCTCCGCCGTTCTGATGACCCCGAATGGCGCTATGCTGGACCTTGCCGAAGGCGGCATCCTGCGATCCCTGAATGATTTACGCGACGCCGAAGGATGGCAAGCCTCCTTGGCCCCGCTCATTTATGAGCGCGTGACCGTCGACGACGAGATGGTCGCACTCCCCTTAGGCGTCCACGCGGACAACTGGATTTGGTACAACACTGCGATCTTCGATGAGGTCGGGATCGAAGAACCCACGACGATAGACGAACTCTTCGCCGCCGCAGACGCGATCCAAGGCGCGGGTTACACCGCCTTTGCCGTTGGGGGCGAACCTTGGCAGGAACTGTACATCCTGACCGACATGATCCTGTCTCTCGGTGGCCCCGCATACTGGAACGAAATCATGGTCGAACGCGACGATGCAGCACTTCAGGACCCGCTGCTGGTTACAGCGTTCGAATACTTCCGCAAGGTATCCGACTACGTGGATGCGGGCAGCACTGGCCGCTCCTGGAACCAGACCACCAACATGGTCATCACCCAAGAGGCAGCCATGCAGTTTATGGGCGATTGGGCCAAAGGTGAATTTCTGGCCGCCGGGCAAACCCCGGGCAAAGAGTTCGGATGCTTCCTGATGCCCTCGGATAAGCCCGCCTACGCAGCAGTCACCGATGTGTTTGTTTTCCCCGAGATCGACGATGACGAACAGATCGCTGGTCAGGATCTTTTGGCGCGCACCGTCATGGACCCCGAGATCGAGGTTCAGGTGGCTGCCGTCAAAGGCTCTGTTCCTGCGCGCACTGATGTTGACCTTTCGGGGTTGGACATCTGCGCAACCCGCGGCGCGCAAGCCTTGGCCACGCCCGGCGTCGCGGTTGCCTCGACTTACGACGCTTTGCCGGGTGATCTGAACGGCCAGCTGATCGATATGGCGACCCAGTTTTGGACCGATCCCGACATGACCGCCGAAGAAGGCGCCGCCGCCCTGCGTGACGTTCTGGCAGACTAATCCCAAGACGCGGGCGGCGCCCCCAAGCCGCCCGCACCCTGATTGTCATGACGCCCCAGGAGGAGCTATGGCACGTTGGTTTCAAAGGCAGATGTTCCGACCCACCTTTACGGTTGTCGCGTTCTTTGCCGTAATTGCGATCTTTTTCTACGGGTCAATCGGTTGGACATTTCTAATGTCCCTGACGAAATCCAGCTTGATGCCACGCTATGATTTCGTTGGCTTTGAAAAGTATGCAGACCTGATGGACAACAAGCGTTGGATCGTGTCCTGCATCAACATGGTTGTCTTCGGCGCGCTGTTTATCGTTGGATCACTCATCCTCGGGTCGATCTTGGCCATTTTTATTGATCGCGGCATCCGCTTCGAGGGCGTCTTTCGCACAATATTCCTTTATCCATTGGCGATTTCTCTGATTGTCACGGGTCTGGGGTGGCGCTGGCTGCTCGATCCAACCCTTGGGATACAGGCCATGGTCCGCGACATGGGGTGGGAAAATTTCGCCTTTGACTGGATCACTGAACCGGACCGCGCGATCTATACTTTGGTGATCGCCAGTGTCTGGCGTTCAGCAGGTCTCGTGATGATTATCGTTCTGGCGGGTCTGCGCAGCGTTGACGGCGACCTGTGGAAAGCCATCCGAATGGAGAAAATCCCTCAGTGGCGCGCCTATGTCCAAGTTATCTTTCCGGGCATGCGCCCCGTGTTCGCGTCCTGCATCGTGCTGCTTATGTCCGAAGTCATTCGCGGGTATGACCTGATCGTCGCAATGACCAACGGCGGACCCGGTATTTCGACGGAAATGCCCGCCAAGTTCGCGGTCGACTTCTTCTTCTCGCGTATGAACCTGTCGCTGGCCTCGGCCGCATCTATCCTGATGCTGCTTTTGTCGCTGCTGATGCTCGCGCCCTATCTCTATAGTGAATTCCGGAGGCGCGATTGATGTCTTCACCTGCAAATGCCGCCGCAATGCCGCGGGTTGCCGTCGTCGGCATGTACGCCTTCCTGATCGTCTCTGCCCTGTTCTTTTTAGCTCCGTTTTTGGTCATCCTGATCAACTCGGTTAAGCCCATGGCAGATATCCGTAGCGGGAACCTGCTAACCCTGCCCAGTGAGATCACCTTTGAGCCATGGCGCATCGCGTGGAGCAGCGCCTGCACTGGACTTGATTGTTCTGGCATCAAGCCAGGCCTTTGGAATTCAATCCTCATCACGGTGCCCGCCGTCGTCATCTCGGTGCTCACCGGGGCACTGAACGGGTATGCGCTGGCCCAATGGCGCTCGCGCTTTGCGGATTGGCTGATGCTGTTTATCCTGATTGGCCTTTTCGTGCCGTATCAGGCGATGCTCTATCCCACGGTCAAAATCTTGTCGGGCATGGGCATCTTCCGCAGCTATACCGGCATTATCTTTGTGCATGTGGTTTACGGGCTGCCCTACACGACACTCCTGTTTCGGAATTTCTACGTTGGTGTCCCCGACGAAATCAGTCGCGCAGCGCGTATGGAAGGGGCCAGCTTCTTGCGCACCTTCTGGTCCGTGATCCTGCCCATTTCGACCAACATCATCGTTGTCGTAGCGATCCTGCAGTTCACGGGCATCTGGAACGACTACCTTCTGGGTCTGATCTTTGCTGGCAACGACAACCTGCCGATGACGGTCCAGCTGACCAATATCGTGAACAATTCCCGCGGCGCCGCAGAGCCTAACGTCAACATGGCCGCCGCGCTGCTGGCCGCCATACCCACTCTGATCGTTTACTTCGTGTCCGGTCGTTATTTCGTCCGGGGCATCGCTACCGGCGCCGTCAAAGGATGAAGACATGTACAATATCTCTCTGAACAAAATCAGAAAAACCTACGGCGACCTGACCATCCTGCACTCGGTCGAGATGGAGATCACCGAGGGCGAGTTTGTCGTGATCCTTGGCTCATCGGGCTGCGGAAAGTCCACTTTGCTGAACATCGTGGCGGGGCTCGACACCTGCGACAGCGGACAAATTCTGATCGGCGACAAGGACGTCACAGATTTGGAGCCAAGCGACCGAGATCTTTCCATGGTCTTTCAAAGCTATGCGCTTTTCCCTTCGATGACCGTGCGCCGCAACCTGTCCTTCGGAATGGAGGTCGCCCGCGTTCCCAAAGCAGAACGCGAGGCCAAGGTGGCCAAGGTCGCGCAACTTTTGCAGATTGACGCTCTGCTGGATCGCAAACCCTCGCAACTGTCAGGCGGTCAGCGCCAGCGGGTCGCGATTGGCCGTGCACTCGTCCGGTCGACCGGGGTGTGCCTGTTTGACGAGCCGCTCTCGAACTTGGACGCCAAACTTCGAACCGAAACGCGGGTAGAACTGAAGAAGCTGCACAATGACCTAGGCTTCACCATGCTCTACGTGACCCACGATCAGGTCGAAGCGATGACGATGGCCGATCGTGTTGCCGTGATGAACAAGGGACGGGTCGAACAATTCGCGCCGCCCCAAGAGATTTATGAAAAGCCCGCCAATCTGTTTGTCGCCAGTTTTGTCGGCTCGCCTGAAATCAACCAGATCGCAGGGCACCTGTCTGGCAATGGGTCCTTAGACATCGGAAAAACACATATCGATCTGTCAGGCTACGCCTTTGAAAATGGCACACGGCCCGCGCAGGACGCCATCCTTGCCGTGCGCTGCGAGGATATCAAGATCGTCCCACCTGCCGCAGGCCACATCACCGCGCAACTCGACTTCGTTGAACTCCTTGGCGCAGATGCCTTGGCTTGGGTGCTGTATCACGGCAAGCGGCTGAGCGTCCGAATGGGAGTGGATCAGGCCCGCGCTCTTGAGTCCGAAGTCGGCCTACAATTTGACCTGACCAAAGCCTCTGTTTTCTGCACCAAGGACGGTCACCGCTTGTGAGCATTGCGAAGTAGGGCGGAAAATCAAAATTCTCTTAAGAATAGTTGGTGGTTTCGCCCGTTCATAGGCAAAGCTTGTTATTTGCGAGCAAGAGAAGCACCCTCGGCAATGATGAAGAGCGGGGGAATGAGATATGCTGGGACAGGCAAAGCAGCGCGCGCAAACATTTTGCGACGACTTCGGTCTGGATCTGCCAATCCTGATGGCGCCAATGGCAGGCGCTTGCCCGCCCGCATTAGCCGCAGCTGTTATGAAAGCGGGCGGAATGGGCGCTTGCGGCGCTCTGCTGATGGCGCCTGACGCTATTGCCCAATGGGCGGCGGATGTCCGAACCACGCAGGCAGGCCCATTCCAGTTGAACCTGTGGGTTCCGGACCCAAAACCGGCCAGAGACCGCGCGCACGAAACGCGCGTGGCGGATTTTTTAGCCCAGTGGGGGCCTCGACCAACAGAGATATCAGCGGGTCTTCCTGTCTCTTTCGCTGATCAATGCGACGCCTTGATTGAGGCGCGCCCCGCTGTGGTCTCCTCGATCATGGGTATTTTCCCGCCGGAAGTGTTCGCGCAACTCAAGGCGCAGGGCATTCGATGGTTCGCGACAGCCACGAGTGTCGCAGAAGCGTTGGCGGCGGAAGAGGCCGGCGCAGACGCGATTGTCGCCCAAGGCAGCGAGGCCGGCGGACACCGCGGGGCTTTTGACGCGCAGAATGCGGCCGCGCAAACGATTGGGCTTGTCTCTTTGGTACCTGCGATTTGTGATGCGGTGAAGGTTCCAGTGATTGCAACTGGCGGTATCGCGGACGCACGCGGTGCGCTCGCAGCACTGGTGCTCGGGGCGTCGGCTGTCCAGATCGGAACCGCCTTACTCCGGACGCCAGAGGCCGCCATTCCAGCGGCTTGGGCCGATGCCATCGGACGCGCTCGCCCCGAGGATACGGCCGTCACCCGCGCATTTTCTGGACGCCTCGGGCGGTCCTTGCGCACAGACTACGTGACCGCAGCCGAAGCGGCCGATGCGCCCGAACCATTGCCATATCCACTACAACGATCCGCAACGGGACCTATGCGCGCGGCTGGAACACAGGACAACGATATTGCCAGATTACAGGCTTGGGCCGGCCAAAGCGCCGCTCTCGCACAGGCCGCACCAGCAGAGGATGTCGTCAGAAACCTGTGGGCCGAAGTCAAAGCGGCCCTTGGGTAACGCTGCGCTATTCGGCGCGTTTCCAGGTCTGGGGTGTCAAATAAACCACGCTCTCATCGACGCTGACCATCAGATCGCCATCTTGAATATTCACCTGCAGCTTCATTGCGCGGCTGGCCAGCCCCGCCAGCGCCGCCGTGTCTTCTTCGGTCAGATTTACGACCTCTAGGCTCGCAAAACGGGCGGTGCTGTTCTTGACCTTGTCCCACCAAATCTCAGCCGGTTTGCCGCCATAGGCGTAGATATAGACTTTGCCCGCCTTGGCACAGGATTGCCGGATGACCTTCTCGCTTGGCAACCCGAGAGCGACCCACACATCTAATTCGCCACTCAAGCTTTTCTGCCAGATATCAGGCTCGTCGTCCGAGGATAGGCCTTTGGTCATCTCCAGATGCTCGTGGGCATTCAGCGCAAAGGCGACAAGCCGCACCATCAACCGCTCATCGGTTTCTGACGGATGCTTGGCCACGGTCAGCTTGTGGGTCTCGTAATAGTGGCGATCCATGTCCGACACGGAAAGTTCGACTTTATAAATGGTAGCATTCTGCGCCATGGACTGTCCCAACCTTGCAAAGATCGCGCTGCCTACCCCGTCCGGCAGGATTTGGAAAGCATTGACCGGACGCGAGCACGGGACATTCTCGGCTCTCGCAATACGCGCGCCTGCTGACACCCCACATAAACATCGCCCGACACTTGCGTTCTATGGGTGTTTCGCGGGATACGGGCCCATACCTCCAAGCCTCTTAGACAAGGTCGATCGTCAGAATGTCCCAAACCGACCATCTCGTCACCGATTGCTCGAAATGCGCGGCGCTGTGCTGCATCATGCTGGCCTTTGACAAGGGCGATGACTTTGCCTTTGACAAGAACCCGGGCGAACCCTGTCGCAACCTGTCGGGGCATTTATGCTCGATCCACGACACCCTGCGCCAAGATGGCTTCCGGGGTTGCGTGGCGTACGACTGTTTGGGCGCAGGCAACCGTGTGGTCCAAGAAGTATTCGGCGGCAAGACTTGGCAAACCGAGCCACGGCTCATTCGCGTGATGATGGAGGCATTCCATGGAATGCGCGAGGTGCACAAGCGCATCGACATCCTGCGCGCAGCGGAAACCCTGCCGCTAGACAAAAATGACGAGCAAATCCGATTGGGCTACCTTGCCCGGCTCGAGGAAACGCGATGGAGTGGGTCTGAACTGAACGAGTTCGAAATGACGCTGGCACTCGAGATAGACATCTTCTTTCACAGCATCCGCAAATATATGCCGCCATCCTTTGCGGCCGAGATTGAAAGTTAAAAAACGCATCCAAAACTCGAACTGCACCGACGCGCTGTCGGCTTAGGTAGAGTCAAGACGCCATATGATCAGAGAAGTATGCCCATGACACGCGACGAAATCATCAAGGCATACGAAGGCTACCTCGCCTGTTTGAATGCCCAAGACTGGACTAACCTGCATCGCTATGTGGCTGATCAGGTGACCTATAATGGCCATCTGGTCGGCCTAGACGGCTACAACACCATGCTGGTAGGCGATTTCGAAGCGATCCCTGACCTCTCGTTCAATCTCACGCGTTTTTCCTGTGATCCACCCCTGATCGCGTGCAGCCTCGCGTTCGACTGCACGCCTGTCGGGCAGCTGTTTGGCATGCCCGTCAATGGCAAACGGGTACGGTTCACCGAGAACGTCTTTTACGAGTTCTCGGACGGCAAGGTTGTGAACGTCTGGTCTGTGATCGACAAAGCTGCCATCGCAATTCAGATCTGATCGAACAGGGCACCCGGGTTCAAAATTCCCTGCGGATCCATCTGCGCCTTTAGCCCGCGCATCAGAGCCAACTCTTGGGGTGAGCGGCTGTGATCCATCCAGCGGGCTTTGATGCGGCCAATGCCATGTTCTGCCGTGACAGCGCCGTCCCAATCACGCAGCAACCCATAGATGGCAGCCTCGATACTCTCTTCCGCGGCGTGTGAACCGTCATGGGCCACCAACAGGTGCACGTTTCCGTCCCCGACGTGGCCGACCTTAATCACCCCAAGGGCTTCGGGCATATCCGCCAACAGGATATCCGCCGCATCACAAAACCCACCAAGCGCAGACGGCGACACACCGATATCAAAGTTGATGTGATGGCCGAAGTCATCGTCAACCTCGCCTACCGCCTCGCGCACTTGCCAGAGCGCACGCATTTCGCTGATGGATTTTGCCAAAACGCCATCTTGGGCCAAGTCAGCTTCGAACAGGTCAGCGAAGAACGCTTCCAACTCCGCTTCGCTCTCTGGGCCCTCGGCCTCTACCTCAATCAGCAGGTAGAACCCGTACCGTCCATCAAGCGGCGAGGTAGCGAGGTTGGTTTTGTGGCAAACAAAATCCCAGTAATCAGGCCACATCCCTTCGAAGGCGGTGATGCGCGACCCGAAGCGCTGGCGCGCAGCGGTCAGACATTTCAACGCGGCCGCATGATCGGGCAGGGCGAACAGGGCAAGCGCACTTTGCGGGACATGCCGGCGCAGTTGCAGAACTGCACGGGTGACGATCCCCAACGTCCCCTCGGACCCGATAAACATGTGCTTCAGGTCAAAACCGGAATTGTCTTTGACCGTTTTGCTCAGGCGCGAGACCACCGCACCGTCAGCGAGAACGGCTTCTAGACCCAAAACGTTCGCACGCGTCATGCCATGCTGCAGAACGCGGATACCGCCCGCGTTGGTGGCGATCGTTCCGCCAATCGTGGCCGAGCCGCGTGCGCCAATGTCCACCGGGTAATCCAGTCCAGCTTCGCGCGCGGCCTCTTGCACGGTTTCTAGCGGGGTGCCCGCCCAAGCGGTTAGGGTCATCGCGTCCCGATCCAACTCGATAATTCCCGTCATTCGCTCGGTCGACAGAACGACGGTGCCTTGCGGACTGCAGGCCCCGCCGGACAATCCCGTCCGTCCCCCCTGAGGAACGACGCCGATCCGATACCGGCTGCAGATCGCCATCGCCTCGGAGACGTCATGAACCAATGCCGGGCGTATAACAGCGAGCGGCGGCGTGCCGTGCAGGCCGGATTGGTCCGACGCATAGCGCGCGCAATCCTCTGGTGAAGTCAGAATTCCTGCAGGACCAAAGACTTGAGCCAGCGCCTCGATCACGTCAGGCTGCGCCGTATCCTGTTGGCTTACCTGTTGAATATCGGTTTGGTCCATCTATGATGCGCTCCTTGACCCGTGGCCATTCGATTGTGGGAGTTTCTGATGCCGTCTAGCACCATCCTCGGTCGCTTGCCCGGTCTGCGACATTTCATTGAAGTTGCTCAACAGGGATCTTTCCGTGCTGCGGCAGACCGTCTGCATGTGGCGCCCTCGGCGGTCAGCAAACAGATCAAGAACCTCGAGCTCGCGCTGGATGTAGAGCTCTTTCGCAGAGATCGCGGTCGCGGCGGTCTGGAACTGACCGAAGCCGGAGATATCCTCCTGTTTCGCTGCGCTTCGGTCGTCAATGAACTGACCATCGCGCAGGACGAGATTGACCAACTTCAGGGAATGCAGCGCGGTCACCTGCGTCTTGGCGTGAACGAAGTGCTGGCCTCGGACCTCCTGCCCGGCATTTTGCGGGACATGAAATACAACCACCCCGGCCTGAATTTCTCGATCAAGGTCGAGAACACCCGAGAGATCGTCCAACGCCTGCAAGAGGGTGATATCGACATCGGGCTTGGCTACAACTTTCCGTCCTCGCCCGAGATCGAAACGCTCGCAACCCTGCGCAGGCGAACCTACGCGATCACATCCTTGGACCACCCGATGGCGCAGTTGCGCAAAGTCCGGCTGACCGATCTGGACGGGGAACAAGTTATTTTCCCCGATGAGTCCATCGCCATGCGCCAGCTCTTGACCGAAGCCATGGCGCAGGCCGGCGTCAGCGTCCACGAGGTCATGAACACCAATAGCTTCACCCTGCTGCGCCAAATGGTCGAAAGCGGGATTGGCATCGGCATTGTCTTTGGCCGTTTTCTGCAAATTCGGCGCGAGCGTATTTCCTTTGTCGAACTGCAAGACCTTCCGTTCGAGAGCCCGCCAGTGGCCTGCTGCCGTATGGCGGGGCGCACGCCAACGGCGTCCTCTGTTGCCTTTGGTGCAGCGATACGGACGATTTTCGTCCAATATGGCGGGTAATGCGGTCATCGCGGCTCCAGCGGGGCGCGATTGTAGTTTTTGTAGATCAGGTAGCGCGAAGGTTCGCGGCCCAAAGCACCAAACCACTGCGGCACGTGTGGTCCCATCCAGATGGCATCGCCAGCCCCAACAGGGTACCACTGATCATCCAAGCGGTAGACACCGCCACCGTCCAGAATAAGAAGCCCGTGTTCCATAAAATGCGTTTCCACATAGGCTAGCGACGCGCCCGGATGGAAATTCATGATATTGAATTCACCGTCAAAACCAGCGTCCGTCGGCAACATTTTTTGCACCATCAACCAGTCGTCACCGCGCAGAGGGGTGCCTTCGATGTCCGCGACCGCACCAAAAGCCGGTGCGGGAATGTCGCCTCGGGCCAAGAACCGCCACTCAAACAGGACGAAAGAGGCACCAGCAGACGCGTTCAGAGTCAGCGGTTCATTTGGCGGCAGAAATGCGTATCCATCCCGCTGCAGCGTCTGGCCCGTCGCAAAGCTAACCTCTCCCTGAAGCACAAAGATGAACCGCGCGATGCCTTCGGGCGCTGGTGGAATATCGGTCAGACCATCCACGCAGCGGACCAGTCCCATGGCAAATTTCGCACCCATGTCCGGAGTGATCAGATATGCCAACTCTGCGCCAGGCCAGTCGGGCTGGGTGATCCATTCGTGGCTTTCTGGCGTCAGAAGCGCGTGGTTTCGGCGGATATCCGAGCGGGTCTGTCCCAAGCTAGGTTTCATGAGGACTCTCCAGTGGGGCGCGTGCCCGCATAGGTCAGTATCAAGTCACGCAGCAAAACCATTCGGCGCGATAGTGTCGAGACGAGGATGTGTTCCTGCGGCGAGTGCCAATTATTGCCAATCGCACCAAGGCCATCGAGCGTCGGCACGCCAGCTGCACAAGTGAAGTTGCCATCGCTGCCCCCTCCAGAACGGGTTTCGATCATAGGAGCGTCGAGTGATGCGTTGATCTGGACTGCACGGGCGAACATTGACAAGGTTTCCGGCGTACGGGCTAGGCTTGGCTTTTCGATTTCACCAGACAATGTGATCGAGACCGATGGATCATCCGATTTGAGTGCCCGCAACGCATCTTCGACCGCATGCCCCAAGGCGTCATCGGCAAAGCGCACATCGATATCGCACGCGGCGTGGCCTGCGACGACGTTTGGTTCTGTCCCGCCGCGCACACGGCCCACATTCACGGTAGTCTCTGTAGCCAAATCGGTCATCTGCTCCAGCTGCCCAATGGTCCGCGCCATCTGAAGGATCGCCGAGCGCCCATCGGCAAAGGCTGACCCTGCGTGGCTTTCCACCCCGTGAAAATCGAGCGTGTACTTGGCGCGCCCCTTGCGAAATGTGATTGCCTCGTCCCCGCGAGCGGGCTCTGGGATAAGCGCCGCGCCCATCTTGCGCGCCTCTGCTTGGATAAGGGCGTGCGAGGTCGGAGAGCCGATCTCTTCGTCAGAATTGTAGATCAGCGTGACGGGGCCCGGCAGAGCCACACCGCTGGCCACGATATCCTTCATCGCGCAAAGCGCTAGGAAACCGCCGCCTTTCATATCCGCAATACCGGGGCCGTATTGCCGGTCTCCATCGCGCCGAATCTCAACGGTGCCCGGCGCGCAGACTGTGTCGATATGGCTGGTGACCAAGACGCCCGGTCCATCTCCGCCCGCAAAACGGGCGATCAGATGATCGCCCATACCATCCTGGCCAGTGACCCGCTCTATCACGCAGCCAAGGGGTTCCAGTTGCGACTGGATCAGGTCGACGAGCTTTGCAATCCCTGCAACGTCACCGGTCGGAGTGTCGATTTCGATCCACTCTAGCAGGCCCTCTAAGATGTCTTCGCTCTGCATGGGTTAGCTCAGGCTGTCTTCGTAGTCTTGCCAGATGCTCGGGGCGAGCTTCAGAGTTTGCTCGGCGGGGTGCGCCTTGTGCCAATGATCCGCGATCTCAGACCCGGTCGCAGCCCACACACCGGGGTGCGCCATTGCATCGCGCAAAATGGCTGCAAGGTTTTCGAACCGGTGCCCCCATCCCGAACGCGCAGGCGAAACACACATGTTGAAGTAACGGCCACGACGGTACTGCGCGCGGAATTCAGCCCGCCAGTTGTTGAGCAGGGCTTGCGGACGTTCGAGACCGGTCCCTTCGCGCGGGAACATCAAGAAGAAGATATCATCGAAATGGTAGTAGTAGGGCAGGGCCAGCAATGTCTCGGCCTTGGCGACATCGGACACCCAGTAGTAGGGCGCATCATCCGCCAGACCGTTGCCAAAGTAGCTATAGCCGCGCGCTCTGAGCAGCGCAATTGTGTCGTCCGTGGCGCAGCCGGTGGCCGCCCGATCGTCAGGGCGTGACAGGGCAAACCAGCCCTTGGGCGCTGCGCCTATGGCGTTGGTCAGAATGGCGGTGGCCCGGTCCATGTGCTCTGCCTCTTGGCCTGCGGCCAACAAAGAAGGATCCTCGCCATACAATCCTTGGGCCGCGAGCTCGTGACCGTCATCCAGAATGCGGTCGATGATGTCGCGGTAGCTTTCGACGATCACCGCAGGGGCCGCGAAGGTTGCCTTGATGTTCAGTTCTTTGAAAAGGTCGAGGAAGCGATCCAAACCTTCGTTCAGACCATAATGCCATGTGGGATAGGCCAGATCCTTGGCAGTGATACCCTTGCCCGCGCCGGCGGGATTCAAATTGACGGTTAGTCCCAGCGCCATGTGCTGGCCACTGGGCCAAGAGACCGCATCGTCGCGCATGCCAATCTCGTCAGAGGTGGTGTAGAAGTCTTTCCAAGGCATATCGTTACTCCGCCTCCGCCAGAGGGTGATGCATCAGGATGTGCTGCGCCAGTTCATCGCACGTCGGGAACCAGACGCCGGGCAGGGTTTTCATCCGCTGGATCAAGCGCTGGATCATGTCGACGCGCATGGCGTGGCCCGACACGAAGGGATGAAGCAGAAAGTTTACGTAACCGCCTTGCTTGTACTGCTGCAGAAACGCGGACCACCAGATTTCGAACACCTCGTCCACGTCCATCACGCGCTGAGCATCATTGGGCGTGTCGAGCCAACCAAAGCTGAAATACATCGCGTCGTCCAAAGCGTAGTGGAACGGCAATTGCAGGATCGGGTTCTGGCCGTTTGAGTCCAATTCGTAGAACGGCATGTCACTGGCCGAGGTGAACGAATTATAAACTACACCTTTGGATTTCAGCAGCGCGGGCGTGTGACTGGAACGTGTCCCCGTGATGGGCTTGCCCTGCACGGCGCTTAGCGCTGCCAAAGTGCGGGTTAGGTGAGCATCCTCGACCACTGGATCGGCGTAGACCTCGTGCTCCCACATATGGTCTGCCAGCTCGTGCCCGTTCGCGACCACGTCTTTCAGTGCCTCTGGGTAGAGTTCGCAAATCCGGCCAGGGGTGAACAGAGTGACCTTCACGTCTTCGGCGTCAAACATTTCCATGATCCGCCAGACGCCGACACGTCCACCGAACTCACCCTTGGCTTTTTGCCCCCAAGGTTCGTTCAGCAATCTGCGCAGCAGCATGGCGTCGAAGTCGAGGGTAAAGTTCACCGCGATTTTGACACCCTCGGGGTAGGCGAATTCGGGAATCGGGATACGGCGGCCCCGCTGGAAACGAGCCGTCTCAACAAGGCTCAGGAACGGGTCTTGAGCCGAAGCGGTGGGATCTGGGGAAGTCATTCCGCACTCCGGGTTGTGGTGGTGAAAGATGCGCGCGGCAAACCCGCGCGGTACAGAACGGCGGCCTCGGCCGCCTTGAGGCCAGCGATAACCGGATTGATGACCGGTACGCCCACTGCGGCGGTTAGCTTTTCCGGCAAGCCTGGGATGAATGACAGCGCAAAACAGCCCAGCACGAGCACATCGGCGCCTTGGGCGACACAGCCTTTGGCCCGTGCCACGATCGCAGACAGATGGCGATCGGGGTCGCGGTTCAGGTCGGCGACAGACCCTCCAATGGTGACCTCGGAAACGAAACTCCCCTCTATCCCGATGCCGCGAATGCGGCGACGCAAGCCCTTGGGCGTGGGGTCAGACGACAGCACCGAAAACCGCTCTCCAAGCTGCGTTGCCGCCAAAAGCCCCGCCTCTCCGGGTCCAATAACGGGGAGGCCCGAAACTTCGGTCAGCGCATCCACAGCAGGGTCACTAAAGCACCCGATCAGAACGGCATCGTATTGGTCGGACCATTTCGATGCTGCACCGCGAAGGGCCGGAAAAACCATCGCTGCGTCCGCCGCTGACTCGATCGCATCGGGGCCGTCGTCGGGCGAATTGATGAAGACCGCAGCCGAAGGCGCCCAACCGCGCAACATCTGAAGGCGGCGCTCGACCACATCCGACCCGGCGGTGCGATGCAGGGGGCTGGCCAGTTGATAGAGCACACGGGGGGTGGCCGATGAATACAGCATCGGGGAACGTCCTTTGATCAAGGGTGGGTCGAGGTCAGAAAGCGCGCTGCAATCCGACAAGTTTCTGGACAAGCGCCACGCCGCCAATCGAGAGCAGGATCGACAGTGTCGCAGCCGCTGCCGCTGTGGGCTTGAACTCGTAGGTCAGGAAGTCAAACAGCGCGAGCGGCAGGGTGTTGCCCCCAAGCGGCTTTAGCAGCAGCGAGATGGTGTAGAGATCGAAGCTGTTGATAAAAGAAAAGATTCCACCCATCGCCAGGCCCGGCATTACCAGCGGCAGGATTACCAACCGAAAGGTCTGCCATCCCGTCGCTCCGAGACTGGCCGACGCTTCCTCAAGAGAAGCGGGCACCTGACGGATTGCCGCCGCGATCGACACATAGGCATAGGGGAAGGACATCAAAATGTGTCCCATCTGCAGGCCCATGACAGTCTTGGCCATCTGAATTTTGTATAGGAAAAACAGCAGGCCAACAGCCGTCAACAACTCTGGCACCAAGAGCGGCAGGGTCATGCCCAGTTGGAACCAGCCTGACAGCTTGCCCGAAATCACCTGACCAGCCATCGCCGCCATCATTGCGACGGTCATGGTGACCACCGCTGTAATCGCGCCAATCCGAAGAGACATCAGCAGACCATCGACCAGATCTTTGCGCTCGAAGAACTCGATATACCAACGCCAAGAGAAGCCTTGGGGCGGGAATTCAATCATCATACCATTGGTGAACGACGCGCCGATGATCATGACCAGCGGAGCCATCAGGAAGATGTAAAGCAGGACGATCAGGATACCAAAGCCGACGTTTACCGGCTTTTGGTTGGAAAAGGTGTTGGTCATCTCGCTCATGCCTTGGACCTTTCCATGAGACGCGACGTGAGGGCGGTAAACAGACCCACGACAAGAATGGTAGAGACCGACAGCACGATGGCGAGCGCAGAGCCAAATGGCCATTGGAAGGTGCCCGTCAACTCGCCGATGATAAGCGTCGGCATGTAGCTGACCATTTGCCCGCCAAGCAGCGCAGGGGTCACATAGGCGGCCACCGCCAATACGTAGACGAGGATCATACCGGGATAGATGCCAGGAAAGCTTAGCGGCAGGATAATGTCGCGGAACACTTCGCGGCGGGTGGCCCCCATCGAAGACGACGCCTCGATCAACGTAGGTGAGATATTCCGCAGGGCGTTATTGATAGGCAGCACCATGAACGGCACAAACACGTGCACCAGCGCTAGGATCACCAGACCTTGGGTGAACAGCAGCCGCAGGGGGCGTTCGATCATCCCGAGTGCGAGCAGCGTTTCATTAAGGGGACCGTTCAGTGCGGCTGCGATCATCCAGCCAAAGTTCCGGACCAGAACACCTGTCATCAACGGGGATGCGATGCAGGCATAGAGGAAAACAGCCTTCAGCCCTTTGGCTTTGGACATGTGCCACGCAATCGGATAGCTGACGATCAAGCAGAGCAGGGTTACCGCGCCCGCAGTCAGCAGCGAACGTCCCAACACCCCCCAGTAATAGCCGTCACTTAGGATGCGGTCGTAGTGCATCGTGGTGTAGTCATCCCCAAAGGGTTCTGAGTGGCCAGGGGTGCGAAAGCTCATCTCGATCATGTTCGTGATCGGCAAGATCATAAACACAAAGATCAGGGCAACCGCAGGGATCGCGAGCAAGAGTTTCGGGTTGCGCAGGCTCATGGCGCGACCTCGGGCATCAGCCATGCGTGGCTGTGGTCAATCGCGATGCCAACCTCTTCGCCGGGCGCGACCTGATGGTTCGGCGGCGCCGTCAGCTTCAGGACAGAACCGTCTTGCAAGGTGATTTCGCAGTGCAGCGCTGCACCTAGGAAAGCGGACTTGGTCACTTTGCCTGCAAACGTGCCAGCACTAGGCGAGGTCAATTCCAACGCCTCGGGGCGCAAGAGCAACTCGGCGGGGCCAGCGATGCCAGGTACGCCGCTTAATTCGAGCTTGGCCCCAGCTGCTTTGATCTCGTAACGGCCATCTCCCATCGAGATAACGGACTGACAGGGGATGAAATTCGCTTCGCCGGTGAAGTCAGCGACATAACGTTCGACCGGCTTTTGGTAAATTTCACGAGGTGTCGCGAACTGGGCCACGCGGCCTGCCTTCATCACAGCAACCATGTCGGACATTGCCATAGCTTCGGACTGGTCGTGCGTAACGTAGAAAGCCGTGATCCCAGATTGCTGCTGCAGATCGCGGATCAGCCAGCGCACTTCGTCGCGGAGACGCGCATCAAGGTTCGCGAGCGGCTCGTCCAACAAAAGGAGTTTCGGTTTCAGAACCAGAGCACGGGCCAAGGCAACACGCTGCTGCTGACCACCGGAAATCGCGCGCGGCAAGCGGTCGCGCAGACCATCCAGCCGGACCAGTTTCATCACGTCGTGAACGCGGGTCTCGATCTCTGCCTTGGGCAGCTTCTGAAGTTTGAGTCCGTAGCCGATATTCTCGGCTACGGTCATGTGCGGGAACAATGCGTAGTTCTGAAAGACCACGCCGAAACCGCGACGGTTGGCAGGGGTCCCGAGGATAGATTCCCCGTCTACTGTGATTTCCCCACCATTTGCCTCGAGAAAGCCGGCAAGACACCGCAAAGTGGTGCTCTTACCGCATCCAGAGGGCCCGAGCAGTGTCACCAGTTGGCCGGACTCAGCCTTGAGTGACACGCCATCGAGCGCAAGAAAATCCTGATACCGCTTGCGCAGATCCCTGACTTCAACCGTCGCCATAACTTAAATTGTCCGTTCCCAGAGGTCGTTCAAGCCCGGCATGATTGCGAGCGTTTCGTCCCAGTCAAACCGGATGGCTTGGCTGACAACTTCGGGCTGCAGTGGCCATTTCTGTAGCTCTTCGGGCAGCTCGACCGTCTTGTTGGTCGGTGCGATCAGCCAGTTTTCCGCCATCCAAAGCTGGATTTCCGGGGACAGAACGAAGTTGATATAGTCAAAGCCCAGCTGCTTGTCGGGGCTGTTTTCGAAGACCGAGAACGAGTGGTCGAACACCAGCATGCCTTCTTCGGGGACGACATAGTCGATCGGAATACCGGATTCCTGCATCGCTTTGACTTCGCCAAGGTCGATGGGCGCCACGGCAACCTGACCCTGCGACAGCAGCGGTGTCAGCTGAGCCGAGTAGCCGATCTGCGGGAACGGACCCAGCTCCTTGAATTTCGCAACTGCAGTTTCGATGTCATCGCGGCCCGAACCAAAGTGCTCGCCCGCCCACATCGCCATCATGGTCGCGGCAGAGTTGGTGATTTTATACAGACCCAGCTGGCCGCGGAAGCGCTCGTCCCACAGATCAGCCCAGCCTTTGGGCGGCTCGTCCACAAGGTCGGTGCGGTATGCGATGACCAGCGGGGCCAGCATGCCGGTGACAGCGGTGTTGCCCTTGAGGATTGCAGGTTCGATCACGTCGGCCATGTTCGGCACGTTCTCGGGTGTGAGTTCCGCAAAGTAGCCGTCGTTGCGGATCATCGCGGTGTACTTTTCGTTCAGCATAACGGCGGGGAACGGGGGGTTCTCGCGGCCCGCAGCGCGGAAGTTCGAGATCCAAGCCATGCCCAGCCCGATGTCCAGATCGAAATCCTTGCCAATCTGTTCGGCAAACTTGGGCATCACGTGCTGACGCCAGTCATTCTCCCAGCGGCCGCCGAACATGTTGACGATAAAGGTATCGGACTGCGCCAGCGCGGGCATCCCGATCGCCCCCAGCGCAGCAGCGCCTGCGGACGTCTTGAGGAAATTACGTCGAGTGAAGGTCATTGATGGATCTCCTGTTGGGAAACATTATTAGCGGGTCAACTGCGCGTTTGGGAGGCGTAAGCTGCAGCCGCCCTATTTTACCCACCGGGGAGGCGGCGGGATTCGGTTGGGGGCCTTACATCTCGATCTTGTCAGGGTCGAGACGTAGGTCGATCAAAAGGGGTTTGCTCCGTTCGGCAATGGCAGTGCAGGCGGCACTCAGACTGCTTTCGTCGGTAACCCGAACAGTGGCAAATCCGAGCGTTGCGCAAGTGTCGGCAAAGTCGATGCGCGCAATCATTGACAGCTCCGGGCTCATGTTTCTGTTAGTGAATTGAACGTGTTCCGCGCCGTAGCTACCGTCATTGCAGACAATGA
This sequence comes from Donghicola eburneus, assembly GCF_900115865.1. GTDB lineage: Bacteria > Pseudomonadota > Alphaproteobacteria > Rhodobacterales > Rhodobacteraceae > Donghicola > Donghicola eburneus. The sequence goes on from NZ_FOXY01000009.1 coordinate 138,193, forward strand.
CGATCAGGTCGGCTTGCTGCTGAACCGCGGTGACCAATTCGCTCAGACCAGACAGGGTAAAGCCGCCATCACCAGCGACCAAAACCGTGGGACGGTCCGTGATTGCAGTAGCGGCGCCGATCGCCTCTCCCAAGCCGCAGCCGATCGCGCCGAAATGCGAGGTGTAGACCAGATCTGCCGGACGGGTCACTGGCAGGTTGCGCCAGGCTGTGGTGACAAATCGGCCCAAGTCAGCCACCAGAACACGGTCTTTGGGCAGGGCCTGGTGCAAGCGTCGTAGCGCAGGGACCATATCAACCGTACCTTGGGCGGTCGGAGCAGCCTGCGGCAGGGTCGCAAAGGCGGCAGCCTCTGCTGCCAATTTCTCGCTTAGATCAGCCGTCGCGCCAGAACCAGGGATATCCGCCAAGTCCAAAAGCTCGGTAAAGGCACGGGCTGTTCCAGCGATATCGCCAATGATCCGCACAGACGGAATATCGAGGCGCGGCGTTTCCTCGGCGTCGGGCAGGATTTGCACGACCCGCTTGCCCATGGTGTAGGCACGCTCTTCGGTGGTGTGTTTACTTAGACTTGCCCCAAAGGCCAGAATGCAGTCGGACTGCATGATGACCTCTGTCGCAGTTGGATGGCTGAGACCGCCGCAGATACCGATATTAAAGGGCTCGCCTTCGAAAAGGCCCTGCGCTTTGAGAGTGGTGGCGAGTGGGGCTTCAATCCGCGCGGCCAGCTCTATCAGAGCAGCCCGTGCTTCGGGGCTGCACGCTCCGCGTCCCGCAAGGATCAGGGGCCGGCGCGCCGAGGCCAACATGCCCGCGGCATCTTCCAGCGCATCGCCCGAAGCAGGCGCGGCCGCGAAATCCGGTACGGGCATCGCGTCGATGTCGGGGCTCAAATCTTCCCACATCAGGTCAACGCGCATGTTGAAAACGACAGGGCAGCGATGGTGGGCCGCGATCCGGAACGCTCGGCTCAGATCCTCGATCGCAGTGTCAGGGCTGCGCATTTCAATGAAACGCGCGCCGGTGCTGGCAACAACTTCGCGCTGGTCGATATTTTGCAGGTGCTGCAGATCGCCGGGCTTGGTATCACCACACAAGACAACAAGAGGGATGCCGCCGCGCGCCGCCTCGGCCAAGGGTGTAATAACGTTGGTGAGCGCGGGGCCATGAGTGATCGTTGCAACGCCAGTGCGTCCGGTTGTCTGTGCAAAACCGATAGCGGCCAAGACAGCGTTCGCCTCGTGGGTGCACGCCACATATTTCCCAAGGCTGCCTTCGATATACGCATCCACCATGAAGAGATTGGCATCCCCGACCAAACCATACAGGTGTGTCGTCTGGTGAGCGGCCAGCGCCCGCGCCAATCCTTGGTGTAGTTTCATGGTATGTGCCGTATCTTTCATGTCTCGCCGCTGGCTGAACTCTGTGTGTGAATCAACATTATGCCGCAGCGCATCGTGACAAAAGTTCAAGTTACTCTAATTAAAAGTTCCTATTAGTGAACATTCTGGAACCACCTCACGGCAAAGGAATTTCCGCTTCGCATGCGGTGTCGCTTGCAAAAAATCACAACTTGGCCGGCCGTGTGGTGTTCTGGAAAACAACCGGTGATTTGACAGAACGCTGGCGGGCCAATAGCCATTTGGGAACTGCGCGTCGGGATTGATCTCCTGAGCATTCCCAAACAGGAGCACTGTCCCGAGTGACACAACATGCCATCGATCATGCGCGATTAATCCGCGCTTGCGCGGCAGGTGAGCGCGCAGCTCTCAAAGGCCTGCTGGATGCCGAAGGCGGACGTATGCTGGGTGTTGCCAAACGGATGCTGAAACGGACAGACCTTGCCGAAGATGCGGTTCAGGATGCCTTGGTGCTGGTTTGGCGTAAGGCCAGCCAGTATGACCCCGAACGTGGCAATGCGACCAGTTGGCTCTACACCATCTTGCGAAATAGGTGCCTGACAATGCTGCGGAACGAGGCCAGAGAGACGCCGACCGCACCTGAGGCGATTGACGAAACGATTGAAGACGGTGTGCTCAACACCGCTTGGGACCGTCTTGAATCCACTTCGGACCTAAAACGGTGCCTTGCGGGGCTCGATTTCGACACGCGTCGCGCAATCCTGTCCTCCTATGTCTTGGGCCACAGCCATGGAGAAATTGCAGGACGCATGAATGCGCCACTCGGATCGGTAAAATCATGGGTGCGGCGCGGGCTAGTCAAGTTGCGGGAGTGCATGACATGACAGATCGCTCTCTTGGACTACTGATTGACGAGGTTGCGCTCGGGCTAGCTGACGACGACGACGTTGCGCGGCTCGAAGCTATGGCCGCCGCAGATCCTATTGTCGCCGCGCGACTAGATCATGCCCGCGCAACCTTTGCTCTACTGGACGACACCGCTGATCCACTGCCGCTGCCCGAAGACATTTGGAAACGGATTGACCAAAGCATCGACCTTGCCGAAGCTGAGACAGCTCCGGTCGTTGCGAACGTGTCGGGTCAGCGCGCCTCCAAGACGGAAGAAAGCAACGTTGTCGAACTCGGCGCCGTGCGCGCGCAGCTTGCGCGCTGGCGTCTGTCCGCTTTTGCGGGGCTCGCTGCGGCGGTGGTTTTGGCCGTTGCGCTATCTTGGACCGTGATGTCCCCCAAGGACCCAGCTGTCATCGCAGTGCTGCTAAATGATCAAGGCGACGCCGTTGCGCTTATCGAGGGACGCCCCGACAACACCACGCGCGTTACCCTGCTAGAGCGCCCAGATGTTGCTGCCAATCAGGTCATGCAGGTCTGGACAAAACCAGATGCTGACGGCCCGCCCGTATCCTTGGGCCTGCTAGAGACCGGAGAGTCGCGCACCTTGACGATCCAAGGCCTGCCCGCACCCAACGCGCAGCAGCTTTACGAGATCACGACCGAGCCTGCAGGTGGGTCGCCCACCAATCTGCCAACTGGACCGATCCTTGGCAAAGGGTTGGCAAAAGAACCTGTGATATAGACTAAACGGCTGCGAGAAAGCAGACTGACAGCTACCGATTGAACAATAAAAAAGCCCTCCCCGACAACACGCCGGAGAGGGCTGAGTTCTGACGAAAGAGCTGTGCTTACTTCACTTTGCGCTCTGCAAGCAGACCTTTCCAGATCGCCCAACACATGACGAGCAGGACCACGGTAAAAGGAAGACCGGTCGAGATCACCATCGACTGCAGTGACTGCAGGCCACCCGCCGACAGCAGCAGAACGATCGCAACAGCACCTTCAAAGATGCACCAGAACACTCGCTGGGGCACGGGCGCGTCGACTTTGCCGCCTGCCGTGATCGTATCGATCACCAGCGAACCCGAGTCCGACGAGGTCACGAAGAACACGATGACCAGCACGATACCGATCAAGCTAGTGATCTGGGTCAGGGGCAGAGCGTCCAACATCTTGAACAGCTTGAGTTCCAGAGGCGCCTCTTGCGCGGCAGTGTAGCCGTCTTGAATGACCTGCTGGATTGCCACGCCGCCAAAGACCGACATCCACAGAACACAGACCAGCGACGGGATCAGCAGAACACACACAACGAATTCACGCACGGTGCGGCCACGGCTGACGCGGGCGATGAACATGCCAACGAAGGGCGACCAGGAGATCCACCAAGCCCAGTAGAACGAGGTCCAGCCTTGGCTGAAGTTCACGTCTTCGCGGCCAATCGGGTTCGACAGTGCTGGCAAGTGGGTCAGGTAAGCCGCCAGGAAATCCACAAAGCCAGTCAGGATGGCAATGGTCGGTCCGGCGATCAGAACGAACAGCAACAGCAGTGCTGCCAGACCCATGTTGATCTCGGACAGAACTTTGACGCCCCCGTCCAAACCACGCACAACCGAGATCAGCGCGATCGCCGTGATAATCGAGATCAGTACGACTTCGGTGGTCGAGCTTACTGGGATGCCGAACAGTTCGTTCAGGCCCGCATTCGCCTGTGTCGCGCCAAAGCCAAGCGAGGTCGCCAGACCAAAGAGCGTCGCAAACACCGCCAGAATGTCGATCACGTGGCCGGGCCAGCCCCAGACTCGGTCGCCAAGGATCGGGTAGAACGCCGACCGGATCGTCAGAGGCAGACCCTTGTTGTACGAGAAGAGCGCCAGTGCCAACGCAACAACCGCGTAGATCGCCCAAGGGTGCAGGCCCCAGTGGAAGATGGTCGCAGCAAAGGCCAGCTCGATCGCAGCTTGCTGGTCACCAGCCGCCGCGCCGAGCGGGGCCCAGTCGGTACGGACGCCGCCTTCGGTCGCGGTGCCGCCAATGGACGATGCAAAGTGGCTCATAGGTTCGGACACGCCATAGAACATCAGACCGATGCCCATACCGGCGGCAAACAGCATCGCAAACCAACCCATGTAGGTGTAGTCAGGACGCGCATCCGCCCCGCCTAGGCGTACTTTGCCAACCGGCAGCACGATCAGCAGCAGACAGAAAATGACAAAGATGTTCGCCGCACCAAGGAAGAACCAGTCAAAGCCCTTGGTCACAGCGCCAAACATCCAGCTGAACACGGAACCCGCCTGATCGGGCAGAGCGAGCGCGTAAAAGACGAATGCAATCACGCACATCCCCGAGATCAAGAATACCGGGTTGTGTACATCCAGCCCGAACGGGCCAATCTGTGTTTCAATATTATCCTGACCGATTTCATAATCGGTATCGATAATCTGGGACTTCCCTTCGGGTTCCGGGATCCCCTGATTTTCAGTTGTTTCGGCCATACATGGCCCCCCATTTCTTCACTATTGTTTTACTGTTCCCAAGGAACTTAAGTCCCACGGGCCCTGTTGGTTCCGCTAACAATTCAACGAACCACCATCACCGACACTTTTGCGCGGCGCGCGATCGTGCCGCCGTTGGACGGCCAGATGTAGTCTGTGAGGTTCGGAATGTGGCTGGCCATTACGACCAGATCCGCACCACATTGATCCAGTGCGTCCAGCAGCGTCGGGTCCAGATCGGTGGACGGATCGTGACTGGTCATCGCCAAGCTATCTGTTGAAATTCCAGCGCTTTCGCCCTGAGCAGCGGCGAAAGCTGCCAGCTTTTCCGCGAATTCCTGCGGTGTGTGGGCGACGGAGCCAGGCGTTGCAGCAGCGACGCCGACATAAACGACCGTTGCCTTGTAGTGCGTTGCCAGATCCGCCGCGCATTGCAGCGCGCGTTCTAGCTTGTCTGCATGTGCCAGGTCGACCGGCACCATGATTTTTGTGAACAAATTTGTCCCTCCTGCTGATTGGACCAGCACGGCGGGCGCACTGGTCTGTTCGGTCTTGGCCGGTAGGCGATCCCGCCTAGTCCTTGCGCCACTGGCCGCTCAAACACCCCAAAGGTGCGACGTCTTAGAGAGTTTTTATTGGGCGTCCTCTGCGTGAAAGGCACAGACGCCATAGACCTTTGATATAGCCTAAAGGTTTTGTGACAGGACTTAAAAGCGACACTTCTTGGTCGCTCAGCGATTTTTGGTCACAGTTTCGTGACAGATCGTTAGTTGCCTGCTCTGACCAATGGTCCCTGCAAACGCTATATTTCACAGTATTTTTCGAACCCAAGCCATTGCGTTTTCAGGCATCGACCCTCTCGGCGACGCGCCGGCCGTATGCAATAAGCGAGCTTGGGTTACAAGTGCAAGCCACCGCGCTGTCCGGCCACTTTCGGCCGACAGCGCGACAGCTCATACATCACAAAGAGTATATCAGCGCCTGTTACCTGCACAGGACAAGGCAAGCGACGGCGCGCTTCAGCTGCGCGGACGCGATTTTTGCGGGTCATAGTGGGGGAAGGGCGCGATTTTGGCCGCATAGCGTTTCAGGTGACCATCCAGTTGGCCGACTTCCACCTCGGTCCCGACATCCGCATGCGCCACGTCGATCCGTGCCAGCGCGATCCATTGCCCTGTCCGAGGGGACCACATGGCCGAGCAAACCTCACCGACTTGCGCGCGGCCAATCCGAATGCAATCACCGTGGGCGATGGCATTCTGCCCTTCGACCTCCAAACCTACGAACTTCCTCGACGGATGCTCTTTGCGGCGGAGCAGCGCATCGCGCCCGACGAAATCAGTGGTTTTCGATTTGAGCGGCACTGTGAAACCGATCCCTGCTTCGAACGGGTCGGTTTGGTCAGAGAAGTCATACCCCGCAAAAACCAGCCCACTTTCAATCCGCACGAGATCTAGCGCAGCCAAACCCATCGGCTTCATCCCCATGGGCTGTCCGGCCGCCCAGATTGCATCGAAAATCGCGGCACCGTCTTTGGGGTGGCAAAAAACTTCGTAGCCCAATTCACCCGTGTAGCCCGTCCGCGAGATAACAACAGGAATTCCTTCGGAACCACCAAGGCGCGCAGGCGTAAAGCGGAACCAGCCCATCTCGGTCAGGTCTGTGTGATGAGGCGCCGTCCAGAACAGCGATGTAATCAGCTCACGCGACTTCGGGCCCTGGACCGCCAGATTATGCATCTGATCTGTCGAGGAGCGGATCATCACGTTCAGGCCCAAACGCGCGGCCTCTTCGCGCATCCATGCTCCGCCCATTTCCGATCCGCCAATCCAGCGGAAGTTCTGCGGCCCAAGCCGGAAGAGCGTACCATCATCCACCATACCCCCGTGCGGATAACACATGGCAGAATAGACGACTTGGCCCTCGGCCAGTTTTTCCACATTGCGCGTCAGCACCCAGTTCATCAACGCTTCAGCATCTGGGCCCGTCACCTCGAATTTGCGCAGTGCGGACAGGTCCATGACGACCACGTCCTTGCGGCAGGCCCAATAGCTTTCGACCGGATCACATTGCGGGAAAGAGTTCGGCAGCCAGAATCCGTTATAGTCGTCAAAGTCTTGGGTCATTGCGGCAAAGCGATCGTGAAAGGCGCTCTCGCGGGTCATGATGGGATCCTCGTCGGGGGTCGGGCGCCACGCGGTCGCGCGGCCAAACCGCTCTGCACCGTCATAGGTACGCACATGAATGTCGGTTAGCAGCCAACCGTTCGCAGGCGATGTGTCGTCGGGGCACGCAGATGACACACAAATCAAGTCCGTGAGCGCCCGCAGCAGCACATAGTCACCGGGGCGCGACCACGGCTCGTCGGAATACATGACGCCGTGCTCATCAATGCCGGTGTTGAAAAAGAAGTTGGCCGCCATCCAGCCCGGTCGTGCGGGCACGCCATACTGGGCCAGCGCCCCATTGAAGTTGTCCGAGCAATTCACATGCCCAGGATACCCGATATCGTCATAGTATTTGGCATTGCAGGCCAGTGCAAAGGCGTCATGGCGCCCGCAAGTGTCCTGCACCACCTCGATCAAAGGGGTCAGATCGTGGTCGAAATACTTTCCATGCAAGCCGGGCATGGGGTAGCTGTGCCCTTGGATCGTGCGGGTGGTGGTCACATCCAGAGGGTGGAAAATACCCTTGTCCACCTTGCGCGCATCAAAGGCTTGGAAGTCCGTACACTGCCGCCCGTCCACATCCATGATCTGGATGTAATCGCCCTTTTTCACGCGATAAGCCCGTGCGGTGGCAGAGACCACGCGCAGGTCGAGCACCGGCTCGGCCAAAGGATCAGGCAAAGCGAACGCACCTGTCTGCCGTGCGGTGGCTCGGGTTAACGTCACTGCAAGCGGGGTCGCGGTGACCTGCGCCTCGAAATCAGGAGCGGGGCAAGGGGCCGTGATTAAAACCCAGCCATCAGCTTGGACAGCAAAACTTTCCGCAGTGCCCGCGGGTGATGTGGATGAGAATATTTGCAAGGTTTGCGCGCTGGAAACATTAATATCGCGCTGAACCAGACCCGCTTGTAGGCGCGGCATATCAGCAAGCGCAGCACGCACGCCAGCACCCTGTGCATTTCCAGAAACCCCAAGGATTGCCGGATCGCATCGCCCATCGCGGTGCGCCGCCAATACCTCACAGATCTGGCCACCTTCGGTATTGCGGACGATCAGCCTGTCGCCAGCCTTGATTTCGATCAGCGCAGCGCCGCCACCTTGCACGGTGTAGCGCTCTTCTTTCGGGCCAAGCCCGTAGGCGGCCGCACGCCGCGGGACGGAGCCACGCGGCGGGCCGGGCCGGAACGGCTGACCAATCTGGTCGAGGATCATAGCATCTCTCTTTTCATGAAAGGTGCCTCGGGCCGATCAGGCCCGAAGCGCAGGTCTTGCTTAGTTTTGCAGATAGACTTCAAGGCTATCGTCCAACGCATCTTTCCACGGGGTGTGGTGGACGGGCGCTTCGGTGCCGGTGATGACCGACGTGTACGAGTTGTTGCGGAAGCCCATAATGTTCTCAGACTTGTGCTTCTTCCACTCAAAGAATGCCTCGCAGGCACCATCCACGTTGAAGGACGGATAGTCAGTCTCGGCGACAAGCTCTTTGATGTAGTCTGCCTGATACTTGATGGCGTATTTGGTGTCGTCCGAGGCCTCTTCGCGCGCTTCGCGCTCTGCCACGTCAGCCATCAGAACCTGCTTGTCTGCGGGGATCTCGATCCGGCCCATGATCGCGTCACGCACCCACCATGCCTGAGCATCGAACATATTAAAGGTGAACCACTGATCCTGCATACCCAGATAGAAAAGCTTGGGATTGTGAACATAGGCCACGCCTTTGTACAGGTCCGCGGTTGCCAGACGGTTCGCTGTCTTGAGCCGCAGATCATCTGGCAAGAACGGGAAATAATGGCGATAGCCGGTGCACAGGATGATCGCGTCGATATCCTTGGTGGTGCCGTCCTTGAAATATGCCGTTTTGCCTTCGACACGTTCAAAACCGCCTTTTTCCTCCCAGTTGTCGGGCCAATCAAAGCCCATGGGGGCCGAGCGGTAGCAAGTGGTGATCGAATTCGCGCCGTACTTCCAGCACTGGGACCCGATGTCTTCGGCTGAGTAAGACGAGCCCATCAACAGCACATCTTTGCCCTCGAACTCGCGGGCATCGCGGAAGTCGTGCGCGTGCACGATCCGGCCATTAAAGCGGTCAAAACCGGGATATTCAGGCACATTGGGCGAAGAGAAGTGACCAGACGCCACGATCACGTTGTCAAAGCGTTCGCGGGTCACGGTGTCTGATTTCATATCATGGACAGTGACCTCAAAATCACCCTTATCGGCATCGTATTCGACCCAACGAACAACGGTCGAGAAACGGATCCAGTCACGCACATTCGCCTTGAGCACGCGACCTTCAATATAGTCGAACAGTACAGCCCGGGGTGGGTAGGATGCGATCTGCTTGCCGAAATGCTCTTCAAAGGAATAGTCGGCGAACTCAAGACCCTCTTTGGGACCATTCGACCACAGATAGCGGTACATCGAGCCATGCACAGGCTCGCCATTTTCATCGACGCCGGTGCGCCACGTGTAATTCCACAGACCGCCCCAGTTCGACTGCTTTTCAAAACATACGATTTCGGGGATTTCTGCGCCCTTTTGCGCTGCGGATTGGAAGGCTCGTAGCTGAGCAAGTCCCGAGGGGCCCGCGCCGATGACTGCAACTCTTTTGGTCATGTCGTCTTCTCCATGTTGGCTCGCTTATTGGTGTGAACCATTTTTATGAATTGGTTCTTTTGGTTGTTACTGGTGTGGGCCAAAAATTTAATGGTGGTCAACAAATTTTCTTTGGGAGAGAATAATTGGTGGGAAAACCTACCCCGGACTGTCGTGTTTTTAGGCGTGAGGTAAGAAGATGAGCGCAGCCTCCTTGGCACAGCGACTCGCCGTGTCGGGCAGTTTGCCTCGGCTCAGCGTCCAGATGCGGGCCGCTGTGCGGATCGGCATGCTGGTCCCCATGACCGGCCCAGAAGAGTTCTGGGGCCGTCCAGGCCTGAAGGGCTGCCAGATCTGGGTGGATTGGATCAACGAACGCGGCGGCATGATGATCGGGGGCCGCCGCCATCTCGTCGAACTCGTCGCCGAAGACAGCGCGCATGGCGAAGAGGCGACGCTAGAAGCGGCCCGTCGCATGGTCGAAACCCAAAATGTTCGCCTGATGCTGACGCTCGGCGGACCGAACATGGGCTTGGCTTTTGCCTACCTGATGGAAAAAAAGGTACTGACTGCCACGCTGCTGCCGTCTGACCTGTCGCCGGATCACCCGACGCTGATCGCTCCGGCCGAGGTGCACCCCTTCTTTAACGTCACAGGCGTCGAGTGGCTGGCCCGCGCCCACCCCGACGCACGCCGCATCGCGCTGTGTTCGCAACAAGATCCACTGGGACTACCGTCACTTGCCACCTACCGTGCCGCGTGCCGTGTGGCGGACCGCGATGTGGTGGCCGAAGTCCTGTATGATGACGACACCGCCGATATCGACGCCATCGTTGCCGAAATGATGGCGTCGCGCCCAGATGTCCTGTGCTGGTGCAGCTCGCCGCCCCCGACCATCGACGCCATGACCCGCGCGGCCTATCGCGCAGGCTTCAAGGGGCGCATTCTGGCCTGCACCTGCGACACCTATCGCGACCTTCTGGACAGCACCTCGCCGGAGTTCATGGAGCGGTTCACCTTCCAGTTTCCAGATTTTGACGATCCAGCATTGGACGACGCAGAGTTCTTTTTTCGACAGCCCAAAGCCTTCTTTCAGACCTACACGCAACGATTTCCGAATGAATGGTCCGCCGTGAGTTGGGAATATGCGTCGATCCTCGACATCTGGCACGAGGCAGTCGAGACAGCCGCCAGCCTTAGCACCTCTCCGGTTCTGGCGGCGCTAAAACGCGGTCGGCACATGCCTCATGCCTTTGGTATGGCGAAATGGTGGGGGGACGACGTTTATGGCATCGACAACGCCTTGGTCGGCGATTGGCCCGTCGTGTCCATCAAGGACGGAAAGGCCGTGATCGAAGAGTTCGGCTCCGTGCTGGACTGGCTCGAAACCCACAAAGACATTCTGATCGAAGAGTTGAGCAATGTTGGGCAGCTCTGGCATCAGCGGGGAAAACCCGACCTTGTCAGTGCGCTCGCGACCGCAGACGAACAATAAAAGCAAACCAGACAGAGTAGGCCCTTGGAAAAGAAGACAGGCACCGCCCCCCTCCGCCAGAACCCACATGCCATCAAAGAGCAGCGGGAAAAGAACCTAGAAGTCGCGATTGGCCGTCAGGTCCGCGAGTTGCGCAAGCGGCAAAGGCTGACAGGGGCTGATCTGGCAGGGATGACGGGACTATCTGTCGGGATGCTGTCCAAGATCGAAAACGGCGTGATCTCTCCGTCGCTGAACACAATCTCGGCTCTGGCGAATGCACTGAAGGTGCCTCTGATCCAGCTGTTTTCGGGCTACGAGGAAACACGCGGCTGCATGCATGTCAAAGCAGGCGAGGGCGCAGAGATCGAACGCGAAGGCACTCGCGCGGGCCACCAGTACAATCTGCTCGGCCATATCGGGTCTAATAATTCCGGCGTGGTAGTCGAACCTTATCTGATCACGCTGGACGAGAACTCGCACTTCCAGACCTTTCAGCACGAAGGAATCGAGTTCCTCTATATCCTCGAGGGCAAGGTGAATTACCGCCACGGCGACCAGCGCTACCTATTGGAAGAGGGCGACTCGCTGTTCTTTGATTCGGATGCTCCCCACGGCCCCGAGGAGATCACGAGTCTGCCGCTGCGCTACCTGTCGATCATTACCTATCCGCAGACACGCTGATTGGTCCAATAGTGGACCAATCGCGGTCCAATCCATACGTTCAACCAAATTTTCGCACAATTCTTAGGCACAAAAGCTCCACTCCGAGCAATTTTCCGGTGGAGAGATAAACTTTCCTGTTGGGAAATTAAATATCCCGCTACTAAAGGGTCAAGGACGCAAGCTCGCGTCTCGTCTTAAGTCACAAGGAGACCCCCCATGTGCGGCATTGTTGGCCTATTCCTGAAAAAGGACGACCTGCGCCCCAAGCTGGGTGACATGCTGACCGATATGCTTATCACCATGACTGACCGCGGCCCCGACAGTGCGGGAATTGCGATCTACGGTGACGAAGCGGCGGGAAGCACCAAGATCACCGTGCAATCGGACACCCCCGACATCGCCTTTGCAGGACTGGAAGCTGCGCTGAACGAAGCGCTAGGCACCACCGCATCGGTCAAAACAGTCGACACCCACGCCGTGATCGTTTTGCCTGTCGAGAAACAGGATGCAGCGGTTTCTTTCCTCGAAGGAAAGGGCCTGCGGATCATGGGCGTTGGCTCGTCGATGGAAATCTACAAAGAGGTGGGCCTGCCCAAGGACGTTGCAGCGCGCTTTGGTCTGCGCGACATGGGTGGCAGCCACGGCATCGGCCACACCCGCATGGCGACGGAATCCGCTGTGACAACCATGGGCGCGCATCCCTTCTCGACCGCTGATGATCAGTGCCTTGTGCACAACGGTAGCCTGTCGAACCACAACCAGATGCGCCGCAAGCTGGCGAAAAAGGGCGTCTTCACCAAATCGGAAAACGACACCGAAGTGGGCGCAGCCTATATCAGCTCGCGCATCGCAGAAGGTGCCTCGTTGGGTCAGGCGCTGGAAGGCACCATCGACGATCTGGACGGCTTCTTCACCTTTGTGACTGGCACCAAGAACGGCTTTGGCGTGGTCCGTGACCCCATCGCCTGCAAACCCGCCGTCATGGCCGAAACCGAAGACTACGTGGCCTTTGCCAGCGAATACCGCGCCTTCGCGGACCTGCCGGGCATAGAGGCCGCCAAGGTCTGGGAACCCGAACCCGCCACTGTCTACTTCTGGGAGCGCTGATCCAATGACCACTCTGGATATGTCCACCACCCCCCTGCGCGAGGTCAACGTGACCCTGCAAGAGGCTGCGAAATCCCAATCGAACAGCGCGTTTGAGATCACCAATCCTCGCGGCAGTCACGCGGTCGCTGTGGGCCTTGATGGCCCGCTGTCTGTCACGATCAAAGGCTCGACCGGTTACTACTGCGCGGGCATGAACAAATCCGCGACCATCCGCGTAGAAGGCTCCACCGGCCCCGGCGTTGCGGAAAACATGATGTCCGGCGAAGTCGTCATCGAAGGCGACGCGTCCCAGTACGCAGGCGCGACCGGCCACGGCGGTCTGCTGAATATCAAGGGCAATGCCTCGTCCCGCTGCGGCATCTCAATGAAGGGCATCGACATCGTCGTCCACGGCAACATCGGCCACATGTCTGCATTTATGGCGCAAAAGGGCAACTTGGTCGTGCTGGGGGATGCTGGAGACGCGCTTGGGGACTCGCTGTACGAAGCGCGCCTGTTTGTGCGTGGCTCCGTCAAATCTCTGGGTGCCGACTGCATCGAAAAAGAGATGCGCCCCGAGCATCTGGAAATCCTCAAGGACCTGCTGGCCAAGGCGGGTGCGAACGCGAAACCCGAAGAGTTCAAGCGCTATGGCTCGGCCCGCAAGCTCTACAATTTCAACATCGACCACGCCGACGAATACTGAGGAGCGCGACATGGACAAGACACCCCAAACCGATCCGCGCCAGAGCTGGACGTTTTCGAACTCGGTAAACTCTGAAATCCGCCGTGCCGCTGCAACCGGCATTTATGACATCCGTGGTGGGGGCGCAAAACGCCGTGTGCCGCACTTTGACGATCTGCTGTTCCTTGGCGCATCTATGTCGCGCTACCCGCTAGAAGGCTACCGCGAGAAATGCGACACCTCGGTCACCCTCGGCACCCGTTTCGCCAAGAAGCCGATCGAGCTGAAAATCCCAATCACCATTGCGGGAATGTCGTTCGGCGCGCTTTCCGGCCACGCCAAAGAAGCCCTTGGTCGCGGCGCGACAATGGCGGGCACGTCGACCACCACTGGCGATGGCGGCATGACCGAAGAGGAACGTGGGCACTCAGAAAAGCTGGTCTATCAGTACCTTCCCAGCCGCTACGGCATGAACCCTGACGATCTGCGCCGCGCCGACGCGATCGAGATCGTTGTGGGGCAGGGCGCGAAACCGGGCGGCGGCGGTATGCTGCTGGGTCAAAAGATCACCGAACGTGTAGCTGGCATGCGCGATCTACCCGTGGGCATCGACCAGCGCTCGGCCTGCCGTCACCCCGACTGGACCGGCCCCGATGATCTGGAGATCAAAATCCTCGAGATTCGCGAAATCACCGGCTGGGAGAAGCCGATCTACATCAAGATCGGTGGCGCACGTCCCTACTATGACACCGCTTTGGCGGTCAAAGCAGGCGCGGATGTGGTCGTTCTGGACGGCATGCAGGGCGGCACGGCTGCGACGCAGGATGTGTTTATCGAACACGTGGGCCAGCCAACTTTGGCGTGCATCCGTCCCGCCGTTCAGGCGCTTCAGGATCTGGGTATGCACCGCGAAGTCCAGCTGGTCGTGTCGGGCGGCATCCGCTCCGGCGCGGACGTTGCCAAAGCGCTGGCTTTGGGTGCCGATGCGGTCGCCATCGGCACCGCCGCCTTGATCGCGCTTGGGGACAATGACCCCAAGTGGGAGGCCGAATACCAAGCCTTGGGATCGACCACTGGCGCCTATGACGATTGGCACGAGGGCCGCGATCCTGCGGGCATCACCACCCAAGACCCAGAGTTGATGAAGCGTCTGGACCCCACCGCTGCGGGCCGCCGTTTGCGCAACTACCTGAACGTGATGACGCTGGAATGCCAGACCATCGCGCGCGCTTGCGGCCACAACCACGTGCACAACCTCGAGCCCGAAGATCTGTGCGCCCTGACCATGGAAGCCGCCGCAATGGCGCAGGTTCCGCTCGCGGGCACCAATTGGTACCCCGGCAAACCCGGCTTCTAAGAGACACGCCAGCGGGGCCTTTGCGCCCCTCTGCAACCAACAGGGAAAAGGGATAATAATATGAGTAAACTCGCGAAATTTGCCGAAGAGAACGGCGTTAAGTACTTCATGGTCTCCTACACTGACCTGTTCGGCGGTCAGCGCGCGAAACTGGTCCCCGCCAGCGCCATCGCGGATATGGAAGAGGACGGCGCGGGCTTTGCCGGCTTTGCCACTTGGCTTGATCTGACGCCCGCTCACCCCGATATGCTGGCCGTGCCCGACCCCGACGCGGTGATCCAACTGCCTTGGAAACCCGATGTTGCGTGGGTGCCCGCAGATTGCGTTATGGAAGGCGAGCCCGTTGAACAAGCGCCCCGCAACGTTCTGAAAAAGCTGATTAAAGAGGCATCTGAAGCAGGCCTGCGCGTCAAAACTGGCATCGAAGCCGAATTCTTCCTGCTGACGCCCGAAGGCGACAAAATCTCGGACCCCTTCGATACCGCAGAGAAACCCTGCTATGATCAGCAGGCGGTCATGCGCCGCTACGATGTGATCGCTGAAATCTGCGACTACATGCTCGATCTCGGCTGGGGCCCCTACCAGAACGACCACGAGGACGCGAACGGCCAGTTCGAAATGAACTGGGAATTCGACGACGCGCTGGTGACCGCCGACCGACATTCGTTCTTCAAGTTCATGGTGAAATCGGTCGCCGAAAAGCACGGCCTGCGTGCAACCTTCATGCCGAAACCGATCGAAGGTCTGACTGGCAACGGGTGCCATGCGCATATCTCGGTCTGGGATATGGACGGCAAGACCAACGCCTTTGCGGGCGATGCGGGCGGTCAAATCGGCGAGGTAGGCCTGTCCGAGCAGGGCGGCTTCTTCCTTGGCGGGATCATGAAGCACGCCGAAGCACTGGCCGCGATCACCAATCCCACCGTGAACAGCTACAAACGGATCAACGCCCCGCGGACCATGTCGGGCGCAACCTGGGCCCCGAATACGGTGACGTGGACCGGCAACAACCGTACACACATGGTGCGCGTTCCCGGCGCTGGCCGTTTCGAGTTGCGCTTGCCTGATGGCGCAGTGAACCCCTATCTGCTGCAAGCCGTCATCATCGCGGCGGGTCTGTCGGGCATCAACGCCAAGGCCGACCCGGGCAAGCGTTGGGACATCGACATGTACGCCGAAGGCCACACCGTCACCGACGCTCCCAAACTGCCCCTGAACATGCTGGACGCGATCCGCGCATTTGACGCCGACGAAGGGCTCAAGTCAGCTTTGGGAACCGCTTTCTCTGCGTCCTACATCAAGATGAAGCATCAGGAATGGAACGCGTTTGTCTCGCATTTCTCGGCTTGGGAAAAAGACAACACGCTCGACATCTGATCCGGTGATCCATCCCATCCGGGGCAGGTTCCCTCCTCGGATTTCCCTGGGTCCGGCATCACGCCGGGCCCTTTTTCCGTCTTAGGGCAGAGGGCGCGGTGCCATAAACCTTGCGGTAGGCGTCCGAAAAGTGGGTTTGACTGGCAAAGCCAGTGATCTGCGCAACCTCGGACAGCGGCATCCGGCTGCCCTCGATCAACTCGCGCGCGGTTTCGAGTCGAATGCGGCGATATTCCTCCATCATCGAGCGGCCAATAGACTCGACAAACTGCCGGCGCAGCTGTCGCGATGACACACCCGCCAGATCGGCAAGTTGCTCTTGGCTCAGCGGGTCCGCGATGTGAGACTCCATCATCTCGAGCGTCGCCATCACGGCATCCGGCACCACGCCGTAGCGAGCAGAGATCGAAGACTGCTGCGGCGCGTCCGCTCCGCGCACATCGGTCTGAATAAACCAATCCGAAATTCGCTGCGCAAATCGCGTTCCGTGATCGCGCGCGATGATGGCGTGCATCATATCCAGCGGTGCAGACCCACCGGCGCACGTGTAGCGGTCGCGGTCGATCACAAACAGGCGGCGCTCCAGCAAGGACACTCCGTCCATCCCTTTGAATGCGTCATAATGATGCCAGTGGACCGTGAAGCGCCGCCCCGACATCAGCTCTGCTTTAGCAAGCAAAAGGGCACCGCCCGAGATCCCTCCCAATGCCACTCCATTGCGATCCGCCTGCCTCAACCAAGCGAAAAGGCTTGGATCGTTGATACCCGCCGGATCGCCACCCGCAACCACGAAAAGAATGTCATAAAGCGGTGTAACGTCGCGAAAATACTTGGTTTCAAACCATGCCCCAATTGAAGATTGCGCGGTCTTTCCAGTGGTAGAGAGCAGGGTCACATCGTAGGCCAAAGACGCCGCAAACATGTTTGCGGCGCGCAAAGGTTCAAGCGCTGCTGCGGTCGAGAGAAGCGCAAAATCATCCACCAAAAGAAAGCCGATTCGCCTCATATCTCGCCCCTCAGCCCGATGCTTCTATTCGCGGCCATTTTACTGAGAATAACGTCCAATAGAAAGAAGAAGCCCTGCGCAAACACCGATAAAACAGACGTCATACGAAGGAGAGAAAGTATGAGATTCTCTGGATTTAAGGTCTTTAAGGAGGCGGTGACCGGCCACAAGGGCTGGAAGCCCCTTTGGGGGAACCCCGAGCCGAAAAAGTCCTACGATATTATCATCGTTGGCGGTGGCGGGCACGGCTTGGCGACGGCCTATCATCTGGCCGCGACCTACGGGCTAGAAAACATCGCGGTGCTCGAGAAAAGCTGGCTTGGGTCGGGCAACATCGGGCGCAACACGACGATCATCCGGTCGAACTACATGCTGCCGGGCAACCAGCCATTCTACGAATTTTCGATGAAGCTCTGGGAGAGCCAAGAGCAGGATCTGAACTTCAACTCGATGGTCAGCCAGCGTTCGATTATAAACTTATGCCACACGGACGCGCAGCGTGATGCTTACCGCCGCCGTGGCAACGCGATGCACTTATCAGGCGCCGGCGGCACATTGCTGTCGCAAGACGATCTGCGCGAGATGGTGCCCTTCTTGAACTTTGACAACGCCCGCTTCCCGATCAAGGGCGGCCTGATGCAGAAGCGCGCAGGCACGGCCCGTCACGACGGTGTTGCGTGGGGTTACGCGCGCGCAGCAGACATGCGCGGTGTAGACCTGATCCAGAATTGCGAAGTCACCGGCTTCCGTATTGAAGACGGCAAAATGTTAGGGGTCGAAACCTCTCGTGGCTACATCGGCGCCAAAAAGGTTGGCGTGGCTGTGGCAGGATCCTCGTCGCGTGTCATGGCGATGGCAGGCATGCGACTTCCGATCGAGAGCCACGTCCTGCAAGCCTTTGTTTCCGAGGGCTTAAAACCAACCATTCCCGGCGTCATCACCTTTGGCGCAGGCCACTTCTATGTCAGCCAGTCGGACAAGGGCGGGCTGGTTTTTGGCGGCGATATTGACGGCTACAATTCCTATGCACAGCGCGGCAACCTGCCCGTGGTCGAAGATGTGGTCGAAGGCGGCATGGCCCTGATGCCCATGATCGGCCGTGCGCGCCTACTGCGCAGCTGGGGCGGCATCATGGACATGTCCATGGACGGCTCCCCGATCATCGACAAGACCCATATCGACGGCCTCTATCTGAACGCGGGCTGGTGCTATGGCGGGTTCAAGGCGACCCCGGCCTCTGGCTACTGCTTTGCCCATCTCTTGGCCACCGACACGCCGCACGAGACCGCGACCGCCTACCGACTGGACCGGTTCGCGCGCGGCTATGTCATCGACGAAAAGGGCGTTGGCGCCCAACCCAACCTGCACTGAGGCCACCTGATGTTGATCCCTCATCCCTTGCTTGGTCTGCGCGACGCGCAAGAGTTCACGTATTACGGCGACGCCGCGCTGATGAACCGCCCCGACCCAAACGCCGAAACCGCCGAAGCGGATTTCTGCGACTACGTTTTTCTACGCGACAACCCCGCTGGTGTGCATCGCGAACTGTGGTTCCACGAACAGGGCGACCGCTCTTGGCTCGTCGTGACCCGCAATACCGTCACACACGAAATCCTAAGCGCCGAATTGGCAACAGACGTCAAATCCCGAGGTGCGAAATGACCCGTTTGACCGGCGGTCTGATCGACCGCTCCAAGCCCCTGCACTTTACCTTCAACGGGCAGGGCTACAAAGGCTACGCTGGCGACACGCTGGCCTCGGCTTTGTTGGCCAATGGTGTGCAGCTGATGGGCCGCAGCTTCAAATACCACCGTCCGCGCGGCGTCTTCTCCGCCGGGTCCGAGGAACCGAATGCGCTGGTCACTCTGCGAGATGGTGCGCGATCAGAGCCGAACACCCGCGCGACAGTAACCGAGTTGTACGATGGCCTGACCGCCAAATCACAAAACCACATCGGCCCGCTGGACCGCGATCTCTTGGCGCTCAACGACCGCCTTGCGCCCTTCTTTGCCGCAGGGTTCTATTACAAGACCTTCATGTGGCCGCGTGCTTTCTGGGAAAAGCTTTACGAACCCGCGATCCGCAAAGCCGCAGGTCTTGGCGAATTGTCGATGTTGCCGGACCCAGATGCCTATGACAAAGGCTTCCTGCATTGCGACGTACTCATCGTCGGCGCTGGCGCAGCGGGATTGTCCGCTGCTCTGACCGCAGGACGGGCAGGGGCCAAAGTGATCCTCGCGGACGAAGATTTCCAGGTCGGTGGCCGTCTTCTGGCTGAAAGCGATCTATTGGACGAGGCGCCAGCCTCTGATTGGGTCAACCGCACGCTGGCTGAGCTAGACAGCCTGCCAAACGTTCGCATCATGCCGCGCACCACTGTCTTTGGCACCTACGACCACGGCATCTATGGCGCGGTCGAGAAGGTTGCAGATCATCTGCCTGTGCCCGGCAATCATGTCCGCCAAACCCTATGGCGGATTACGGCGAAATCCTGCGTTCTAGCCGCTGGTGCGATTGAGCGGCACATTCCCTTTGCCGACAATGACCGCCCCGGGATCATGTTGTCGGGGGCCACGCGTGCCTATGCCAACCGATGGGCGGCCGCACCGGTCAAGTCTCCTTCGGATCCCGTTGCCATCTTTACCAACGGCGACGATGGGCACCGCACCGCGCTGGACCTGATCGCCAAGGGCGCGCCCGTGCTTGGGGTCATCGACACCCGCGAGGATGCTCCGAAATTCGGGGACTATCAGCTTTTCTCTGGCAGCACCGTCACCGGCTCAAAGGGGCGGCTAGGCCTAACCAGCATCCAAATTACCCGCAACGGCCAGTCATCTTGGCACGATGTGGGCGCTCTGGCTGTGGGCGGCGGCTGGAACCCCAATGTGCATTTGTCCTCGCACCATCGCGGGCGGCCCGTTTGGGACGACACCCTGCTCGCCTTTGTTCCCAGCCCGAATGGCCCCAAGGGAATGCATCCTGCTGGCGCCGCCGCAGGCCAAGGGGGCACGCAGGCCTCTCTGACAGACGGTATGCGCGCTGCGCTGGCTGCCCTGACCGAGATCGGCGTTATGGGTGCGGAAATTACACTACCCAAGGCCGAGAACCGCCCCAGCGCGCAAGAGGCCTACTGGCATGTCCCCGGCAAAAAACGCGCCTGGGTCGATTTTCAGAACGACGTGACCGTCAAGGACATCGCCCTGTCGCACAAGGAGAACATGCGCTCGGTCGAGCATCTGAAGCGTTGGACAACTTTGGGGATGGCAACCGATCAGGGCAAGACCTCTAACATCTCGGCGTTGGCTGTGATGGCTGAACTCAGCGGCGCGACGATCCCAGAGACCGGTACGACGATCTTCCGCCCGCCTTACACCGGCGTTTCGCTGGCCGTGTTGGGCGGCGGCGACACCGGCAAACACTTCCGCCCAACCCGACTGACCCCGACCCACCACTGGGCCGAGTCTCAAGGCGCGGAATTCGTCGAAGTTGGTGCATGGATGCGCGCGCAATACTTCCCACAGGACGGCGAAACCCACTGGCGTCAGTCGGTCGACCGCGAAGTCAAAGCTGTCCGCTCGAGCGTTGGCCTGTGTGATGTGACGACCCTTGGCAAAATCGACGTCCAAGGCGCAGATGCGGGCGAATTCCTGAACCGCGTCTACGCCAACATGATGGGGACGCTCAAGGTTGGTATGGTCCGATACGGCTTGATGCTGCGCGAGGATGGACACCTGTATGATGACGGCACCTGTGCCCGCCTGTCCGAAGAACACTACGTGGTGACAACCACCACAGCCAACGCGGGCCCTGTATATCGGAACATGGAATTCGCGCACCAATGCTTGTGGCCGGAACTGGATGTTCAGCTGATCTCGACCACGGATGCGTGGGCCCAGATCGCAGTCGCGGGCCCAAAATCCCGCGAACTCCTGAGCCGGATTGTCGATGACTTTGACATCTCGAACGAGGCGTTCCCCTTCATGGCCTGTTCGGAACTGACAATCTGCAAAGGACTGCGGGCGCGTCTGTTCCGGATCTCTTTCTCGGGCGAATTGGCTTATGAAATCGCAGTACCCGCGCGCTACGGTCACGCCCTGATGGAGCGCTTGATAGAGCAGGGGCGCGACCTTGGTGCGACCCCCTATGGGACAGAGGCGCTTGCCGTCCTTCGGATTGAGAAGGGGCACGCGGCAGGCGCAGAACTGAACGGGCAGACCACAGCAGCGATGCTCGGGTTGGGCAAAATGGTGTCCGCCAAAAAGGACTCGATCGGCGCGGTGATGTCCCGCCGCGAAGGTCTGGCAAAGGACACCCGCCGTCTGGTTGGACTGAAACCTGTCAATGGCGCGATGCAAGTTCGGGCGGGTTCGCACCTATTCACCAAGGGTACAGAGCAAAACCTGTCAACCGACCAAGGTTGGGTCACTTCGTCCTGTTATTCGCCCCATGTGGGCGGCTACATCGCCCTAGGGTATCTCGTAAATGGCGATACCCGCCAAGGCGAGATCATATCCGCGGCCAACCCTCTCGAAAGGCAAGAATTCGATGTCGAAGTCGTCTCGGCCCATTTCGTTGATCCCGAAGGAGTACGTCTCCGTGACTGATTTGACCCCGATCACTGCGCTTGGCGCACAAACCGCGCGGCAAGAAACGTTTGGCGCGCTCGCGATCACCGAGAATGCCGACCTTGGCATAGCCTCACTCGCCCTGCGAAAGGGGCAAGAGGCGCCGATGGTCTTCGGCCTGACGCTGCCTGATGTGGGCAAAATCAGCGGAACCGATGGCACCAGTGCTTTTTGGACGGGCGCCGGCCAGTGGATGATCATGAGCGTGGGGCAGGGCACTAGCGACTTTGCCAAGGCCGTAAAGGACGAGGCTCCCGCCTGCTCTGTGACCGAACAGACCGATGGCTTTGTTGCGTTTGAGCTGACCAGCGACGCGGAAACGCTGGAAAGGCTGATGACCAAACTGGTGAACCTGCCCGCCTCAGCTTTTTCGGCAGGGTGCGCCACCCGCACGGGACTCGAACATATGACGGTCTTCCTTGTTCGCCCAGCGGAGACGACCCTCACGGTGATCGGTATGCGGACCTTTGCAGATGCCCTCTGGCACGCCCTAAGCACTGCCGCCAAACGATTGGAGACATGAGATGAGCGCCACACTTCTGGACGGCAAAGCCTTTGCCGCGACCCTTCGCAGCAAAGTTTCTGAACACGTCAGCGGACTGAAGGAAACGCACGGGATTACCCCCGGCTTGGCCGTAGTTCTGGTCGGCGAAGACCCTGCGAGCGAGGTTTATGTTCGAAACAAAGCGCGGCAAACCGTCGAAACCGGCATGCAATCCTTTGAACACCGTCTGCCTGCCGAGACTTCCGAAGCCGATCTGCTGGCCCTGATTGACCAGCTGAACAATGATCCGGCTGTGCACGGCATTCTGGTGCAACTCCCTTTGCCGGGCCATATGAATGCGGATCTCGTGATCAATGCAATTGAACCCGCCAAGGATGTTGATGGCTTCCACATATCGAATGTTGGCCTGCTGGGAACGGGACAAAAGGCGATGGTGCCCTGCACGCCGCTGGGTTGCCTGATGTTGCTTCGCGATCACCTTGGATCTCTGTCCGGCTTGAATGCGGTCGTGGTAGGCCGCTCGAACATCGTAGGCAAACCGATGGCGCAACTGCTGCTAGGAGATAGCTGCACGGTCACCATAGCGCATTCCCGCACCAAAGGGATTGAGGCGCTGTGCCGCTCTGCCGATATTCTCGTCGCTGCGGTCGGACGTCCGGAGATGATCAAGGGCGACTGGATCAAATCTGGAGCGACTGTGATCGACGTCGGCATTAACCGCATTGATGCCCCTGAAAAGGGACTGCGCGAGGATGGCACCGTCAAAACCCGCCTCGTGGGCGACGTCGACTTTGACAGCGCTGTTCAGATCGCTGCAGCAATCACACCTGTCCCCGGCGGCGTCGGCCCGATGACCATCGCCTGCCTTTTGGCCAACACCGTGACGGCATGCTGCCGTGCAAACGGTTTGCCAGAGCCCCAAGGCCTAACCGCCTAATCCCCATCTTTCACACAAAAAACAAACAGATAGGGCGCGCCCCGCAGCGCGCTGCCAACTCGGAGTATGTCATGTCGAAATATTGCCTCACCGTCACCTGTGACACCAGCCGCGGCATCGTGGCCGCGATTTCCACTTTCTTGGCCGAGCACGGATGCAACATCACCGACTGCTCGCAGTTCGATGACATGGACACCAGCCAGTTCTTTATGCGCGTCGGCTTTGCCTCTGAAACCGGCGCGACGCTGGAGGAATTGGAAGCAGCCTTTGCTCCCGTGGTCGAGAAATTCGGAATGCAGGCAGCCTTCCACAACGAAGCCGAGAAGATGAAAGTCGTTATCATGGTCAGTCGCTTTGGCCACTGCCTGAACGATTTGCTCTACCGTGTCCGCATTGGTGCTCTGCCGATTGAGGTGGTCGCAGTGATCTCGAACCACATGGATTACCAAAAGGCTGTCGTGAACGCCGACATTCCGTTCCATTGCATCAAGGTGACCAAAGACAACAAACCAGAGGCCGAAGCTGCCATCATGAAGGTGGTCGAGGATGCAGAGGCAGACCTGATCGTGTTGGCCCGCTATATGCAGATCCTGTCGGATGAGATGTGCGAAAAGATGTCGGGACGGATTATCAACATCCATCACTCGTTCTTACCGTCATTCAAGGGCGCAAACCCCTATAAACAAGCTTATGCCCGCGGCGTGAAATTGATCGGAGCGACCTCTCACTATGTGACCGCCGATCTGGACGAAGGTCCGATCATCGAGCAGGACATCGTTCGCGTAACCCATGCGCAGTCGCCCGCAGACTATGTGTCGCTTGGCCGTGATGTCGAAGCGCAGGTGCTTGCACGTGCTGTGCATGCCCACGCCCACCATCGCGTTTTCCTGAATGGCAATAAAACTGTCGTCGTTCCGGCCTCTCCCAGCTCCTACACCTCGGAAAAAATGGGCTAAGACGCGCAACGCATCCAGTTTTGAGAGGCTCGGCAGTTCGCCGGGCCTCTTTTCGTGTGCGCGATTGGCTCGAGGGCTCTGGACCAATCACGTCACAACACCTTAAAGTCGGTCCTTGTTTCATGCCTTTACCAAGGACCGACTTTGCAGAACCCTTCGACGCCAGCGGATGGGGCCTACCTTCCGGGGGCAACCGTCAAATACGTTATTGAAACGCTCTCGACGCGGATCGCCACGCAGGAATACGCGACAGAAGAGCGTCTTCCTTCGGAACGTCAGTTGGCGCAGGAATTGGGTGTTGCACGAAACACCGTGCGCGAAGCCCTAGACCACTTGGAAAGCCGCGGCATGATCCGCCGTCGTCCTGGGTCCGGTTCGTTTGTCACGTATGACCCGAATATCGAAGGCAAGACTCTGTCCCCCGTGGCCGCTGAAACTGGCCCACTGCAATTGCAGGTGATGCGCGGGATCATCGAGCCCGAGATGGTCCGATTGGCCATTGTGAACATGTCGCCCAAGCAAATTGAGGCCCTGTCCGTAGTCTTGTCCAAAATGGAAAAGGTCCAGACCGACGCCACAGCCTTTGTCCGCTTGGAAGAGGAGTTCCACAGATTGCTGGCCGAAGGCACCGGCAACCCATTGCTTGTGGCCTGTTACAATCTGGTCTTGGATGCACGGCGTCAGTCATTCCGCGCAGCGATGTATCGTCGTCACCTGACGCCCATGCGTCTGGCCATCTACCAGCGCGGCTATAATGGCCTGTTCAATGCCATCGCTGCCCGCGACATCGAAGAGGCCAGCGAATTCATGAAGCTCGCTTTGATAGAAGATCAAAGGCTTTTGCTGCAAGAGGACTGATTGGTTCAACCGGTCCAACGGCAGCTCCGAACCAGTCCAACGCCTCTTATCTTAGCCCAAAGAGCCCAGATCGCGCAGGTGATTCACCCGCGCGGCCCATCCTCGCTTGTACACGATAGCGCGAACGGACGTCAAAAACCGTCAAGAGCCCGCCTAAAACTTCATCAAAGATGAGGCCGATGCTTGGGTTTTAACAGACCTGTCCGTCAAAAATATTTCCTACCACGAAAAAAGTTTATCCCAAGGTGATTTTCACCGTTCACTTGGTCCTGTCGAGGGACCATTCCATAAAATTGGTTTGAGCCAATCCGGTCCGCTCGCAGACTCTTCGCAAGTCTAACAGGACGAGGATAACGCATTGGAACAAGATCTCGCATCTCTGGCTGCCGCTGTCGCGGAGCTGACGGACAAGGCGGCCGCCACCAACGGCACCTTTGCCGAAACATTCTACTATCTGACGATCCCGCTCATGGTCCTGATCCATGCCGGGTTCCTCGCTTATGAAATGGGCGCATCGCGGTCGAAAAACGCGCTGGCCTCTGGCATCAAGAACATTCTCGCGTTCGCGATGATCATCCCCTTCTTCTACTTTGTCGGCTGGTGGATCTACTGGGCCTTCCCCACAGGTCTGACCCTCAGCGAAGGCGCAATGGGCATTTCCGGATTGGCCTATGCCAACGAGATCGCCTTGCCGTGGAGCCAATATATGGGCCCCAATTTGGACGATCGCTCATCGGGCGTTTTCTGGGGCGCATTCGTCCTGTTCGCCGCAACCACCGCGTCGATCATGTCCGGCGGCGTCATCGAGCGCATCAAGCTCACCGGCTTTGTTGTGCTGGCCATCATTCTGGGCTCGTTCGTCTGGATTCTGGCAGGCGCATGGGGCTGGCACTCTGACGGTTGGCTGGTCACCCAGTGGGGCTACCACGACTTTGGCGCGGCGGGTGTTGTGCACATGATCGCGGGCTTCTTTACCCTTGGCGTTCTGATGAACCTCGGGCCGCGGATCGGCAAGTTCAATGCGGACGGTTCCGCAAACCACATCGCGGGCCACTCAATGCCTATGACCTTGATCGGCCTGATGCTGATCATCGCGGGCTTCTGGGGCTTCCTCATGGGCTGCGTCATCGTTCCCGGCGAAGCATGGTCGTGGGGCGATACCATCGAAGCCACCATCTACGGCACGCCCATGACCATCTCGGGCATGACCTTCAACACCTTGATGGGCTTTGCTGGTGGCATCATCGGGGCATGGATGGTTACGCGTGATCCGTTCTGGATGATGTCCGGTGCGCTTGGCGGCATCATCTCTTGTGCGGCGGGTCTTGACCTGTGGTACCCGCCTATGGCCTTTGCCATCGGCTTCATCGGCGCCTGCGCCATGCCATTTGTGGCGTCGTTCGTCGAACGTCGCGGCATCGACGATGCGGTTGGCGCATTTGCCGTCCACGGTTTCCTTGGCATGTGGGGCCTGCTGGCCGTCGGCATCGCAGCCCAAGGCTACCCAGCCCTGTTTGGCGAGGACGTGATCACCACATCGTTCATCGGCCAGTTGGTTGGCGCGATCGTTATGGGTCTGCTTGGCTTTGTTCCTGGTTACGTTGCCTCGTGGATCCTGAAGGTCACAGGCCAGCTGCGCGTCCCCGCCGAAGCCGAAGTGCTGGGTCTGGACGCGGTCAAAGTCCCTGCCTCTGCCTATCCCGAAGCTCTGCACCCGTCGGTCAGCCCCGCCGAGTGACCCCCTGTCATCTGAAAGGAATACGCAATGGAATCTCCGTTTGACATGACCACCTGGGACGGTGTCACCGGCGCCATCTACACAGGCTACGGATCGGCCGAAGGCTTCTGGCTCTTGCTCTGCCTCGTGCTTGTTGTCGTCGCGATCGTGTTCGGCTGGCGCCACGAAGAGCATGCCTACAAGGCAACCGAAAAGAAGGGCTGAGCCCTTTGACGGGCCGCTTTGGTCCGGCGCTGGCGGCACGGTCCCGCCGCCAGCGCACCCCCATCCAACACCACACTGACTGACCCGTAAGGACGAACACAATGATCGCATCATGGAGATTTTCCGCATTGGCGGACCGGCACCGCGCCATGGGCTCCGATCTCGAAGACTGGAGCGGCATGGGCACCGCGTGGACCTATGACAAAGATCAGACCGAAGAATATCTGGCGATCCGCACCAAAGCTGGCGTCATGGATGTCTCGGGCCTGAAAAAGGTCCACATCTCTGGCCCGCACGCACAATACGTGATCGACAAAGCCACGACCCGCAATATTGAGAAGCTAAAGCCCGGCCGGTCGACCTATGCGACTATGCTGAACGAAGCGGGCAAGTTCATCGACGACTGCGTGATCTACCGCATGGGGCCGCACAGCTTTATGGTCGTGCATGGCTCTGGCTCGGGCCACGAGCAGCTGACCAAATTTGCGGCGGGCCGCAACTGCGTGATCATGTTCGACGACGACCTGCACGACATTTCGCTTCAGGGGCCTTTGGCCGTCGACTATCTGGAAAAGCACGTGCCTGGCATTCGCGATGTGGTCTATTTCAGCCATATCCAGACCACACTATTTGGCAAACCGGTCATGATTTCGCGCACTGGATACACTGGTGAGCGCGGCTACGAAATTTTCTGCCGCCGTCAAGATGCCCCCGAGATCTGGGACACCATCGTGACCGAGGGCGTCGAGATGGGCATCATCCCGACCCGCTTTACTACGCTCGATTGGTTGCGGGCCGAAAGCTACCTGCTCTTCTTCCCTTACGACAACTCGGAAATGTACCCCTTCGAGGAAGAGGCTGCTGGCGACACCCTGTGGGAACTGGGGCTCGATTTCACAGTCTCGCCCGGCAAAACCGGCTTCTGCGGCGCCGAAGAGCATTACCGCTTGAAAGGCAAAGAGCGCTTCAAAGTATATGGCGTGAAACTTGAGGGCACCGAGCCTGCCCCCGAAGGCGCGCCCTTGCTCAAAGATGGCAAGGAAGTCGGCGTGGTGACAATCGGCATGTACTCCGAATTGAACGGCCACAACGTCGGCATCGCACGGATGCCCGTCGACTGCGCGGTCGATGGCACCGCCCTGACCGTCAAGGTCGGCGAAACAGACGTGCCCGCCATCGCGCATCCGATGCCCTTCTACGACGTCGACAAAAAGCGGCGCACTGCCAAAGGCTAAGCGCCCATCCCGTCACCGCGGGGGCGCGCCTTGCGCCCCCACACTGACCGTCCAACAGGAAATTCGTTCGCTATGTCTATGACAGAATTCTCTCCATCGATCGAAAGCCGACCGACCTATGCCCCTCTGACATCTCATGGTGCCGCGCCTGCAATTATGGTCGCGGACGCCGCAGGTGCCGCCGCGCTCGCGGATTTAGCCGCGTCTGACAGTTCGGTCATGGACAAGGCCCATGTGGTTCTTGTGGCCCCCACCGCCGAAGGCCCCAGCCAGATTCAGTCGCTGCGCCCCTTGGCCGTTCACGTCACCCCAGATCTTGATGCCGCGGGCCCAATGCTAAAACAACTGCTTGGAACTGCGCGGATGGGCACCCAACTGTTTCTGGCCGGGTCCGAGGGCCTGATGGGCCACATGTCCGCCCTTGCCACCGCCGAGGGGCTGCCGCTGGATGCCATTCAGATGGAACATCGCGGCACCATCGCGCGCCGTATGCAATGCGTGCACTGCAAAGGCATCACAGACAACGTGACCACTGACCCGTTCACCTGCTCTCATTGCGGGCTGACGTTGTTTGTGCGCGATCACTTCTCGCGGCGCCTTGGCGCATTCCAAGGGGTTTGCGTGGACGCGGAAACGCCTGGCGTCGTCCCAGACAGCGTGGAGATCCGTCCATGAACAAATTGACGCTCGAGGTCACCGAAACCCAGCAACTGTCCCCGCTGGTCAAGCGCTTCCGCTTTGAACACCCCGATGGCTCGGCATTGCCCCTCTTTTCAGGCGGCGCCCACATCACCGTTGAAATGCCCGAAGGCGAGCTGATCCGCCGCAATTCCTATTCTCTGGTGTCGGACCCGTATGACGGATCTGGCTACGAAATCGCGGTACGCCGAGAGGACACCGGCCGCGGCGGATCGCGCTACATGCACGAAAAAGTCAGCGAGGGCGACTTGATCACAGTGTCCGCGCCCAAGAACCTGTTCCAATTGGACCTGCGCGCCAAGAAACACATTCTGATCGCGGGCGGCATTGGCATCACGCCCTTCCTGTCGCAACTGCGCCAGTTGGACCTAGCCCAAGCGCCTTTTGAGCTGCACTACGCCGCACGGTCCCGCAAAGAGGCCGCGGGCCTAGCCATGTTGCCGGAGGCTGCGCACATCCACATCCATATCTCCGAAGAAGGAAAACGGATGGATTTGGGAGAGATTTTGGACGGCCAGCCTCTTGGCACCCATGTCTACACCTGTGGCCCAGACGGCCTGATCAAGGCAGTCGCCGACCAA
The DNA here is from genome assembly GCF_900115865.1 of Donghicola eburneus. Taxonomy (GTDB): domain Bacteria; phylum Pseudomonadota; class Alphaproteobacteria; order Rhodobacterales; family Rhodobacteraceae; genus Donghicola; species Donghicola eburneus. Next base: position 167,691 of record NZ_FOXY01000009.1, read on the forward strand.
GCCGCACGCCTGAATTGGCCCACATCCTCGGTCCATTCCGAGGCGTTCACCGCCCCCCCACCAGGCGAGCCGTTCGAGGTCACCATCGCCTCGACCGGGCAGAAGGTCCGCGTCAAAGCCGATCAAAGCCTGCTCGAAGCACTCGAAGCGGCCGGAATTGAGATTGACTATTCCTGCCGCGGCGGCGCCTGCGGACGCTGTGAAACCAGCGTGACCTCTTGCGAAGGGCGCATCCTGCACCACGACCACTGGCTCAGCGACGACGAGCGCGCCGAGCAGACCAAAATCATGCCCTGCATGTCGCGTTTCAAAGGCACGCGGCTCGAACTCGATCTCTGAGGACTGCCATGACCTTCCAATTTAACGAAGAGACTTTCCGCGGCGACTACACCTATTTTAATTCGCCTGCTGCTGTTCAGCGCTTCCCGTTCCCGTTCGATCAGGACAGCTACATGTACTCGGTCAATATCGAGCGCCATCCGGGCGGGCCCAAAGGCTCCCCATTTGAATTCGCATTCGATGTGGACGAACATTACGTGTCCGAAATGAAAGACCGCGAGATCACGCTGGCCGAAGACCCCATGCGTTGTCAGTCTCTGCCGCACATGGAATTGGCGGGCTGGGATTTGCTCGAACTAATCATGGTGTCCAAGGCCCGTGATTATCCCGACCTTTTCACGCTGACCCGCGACGGGAACCAGTGGCACTGGATCAACAAACCCCTAGGGATCGACAAGAAGTTCACCTTCCTTGACCCGACCACGCTGCCTTGCGGCCCGATGGAATACATCACGCGACAAGCCCAAGGAGATTTTGCCCTGCTACACGAACGCGAGGGCAACCTCTGGCTGGATGCGGGCATGATTACCAGCCAAGCTGACTGGTCTCTGGATTTCGATGTGGGCATGAACTTCTTTGAATGGCACGCGCCGGTACCCAAAGCCCGCAAGATGGGGGTGTTCGACAAAGCGCTCAAGTTTCTGCTGGCAGTCGACCAAGAGCAATCCTACCGCCGCCTAAACTGGACCATGACCGTGAACCCGCGTCTGGATACCAGTCCAGAAAACTACCACAAATGGGGCCCTGAAAAGCGGACAATCACCCCCGAAAACGTGGGGGCCAAGCAATTCCTGCGGGTGGAACTACAGACGTTCTGGCGGTTGCCGCGTTCAAACGCACTTGCCTTTCCGATCCGGTGCTATCTGTGCAGCCTTCAGGATCTGGCGACCGTGCCAAAGTGGGGCCGCCGCCTGCACCGCGTCTTGCGCGACATTGACCCTGACCTCGCGGACTACAAAGGCTTTGCCGTGAACCAAGAGACCATCGTGTCTTACCTATCGCAGTTCGATGATGGCGCGCCCACTTCGGCTGGCATCTTCCCGGACTGATCCGGATGGCGTGGTTCATCCTGTTCTTCGCGGGCCTGCTCGAGATCGTGTGGGCCACGGCGATGAAATCCTCAATGGGCTTCACCCGTTTCTGGCCAAGTGTCCTGACGATCGTGACGATGCTCGGCTCTTTTGGCTTGCTCGCGATAGCGACCAAGACCTTGCCGCTTGGCACCTCTTACATGGTCTGGAGCGGGATCGGGGCTGTCGGTGCGTTTATCGCGGGGATCATCTTGTTCGGAGAGGATCTCTCGCCGGTCCGACTTGCCGCGGGTGCAATGATTGTTTGTGGTATTACCTTGATGAAATTGGGGACCTGACCCCGGCTAATCTCGTTACGCAGTTGGCCTCGGCGCCGCAGGGCCGGCTGCCTTTTCTTTGGGCTAGAGCCCCCACTGCGCGAAAAGAAATGGTTACAGTCCAGAGGCTAGCTTGGCAGCCAGCCACAAATTTTATCCATTTCTTTTCATAGCATTATCCAAATCCCAAGCTGAAACATCTGCCGACAATTAGCTAAAAAATACACATACAACACATCTGCAAAAGCGCTATCTCGTATACATCTATGACTTCTTGAATATTTTTCGGTAGGTAGCGGAACATATGATGCACTAACGTCGTTCCATTACTGAGAAATAGTGTGTGTGAGACAAACATGACGGATCAAAAAGCCCTTCGGGTTCTCATCGTAGAGGACGAACCAATCGTGGCGATGGACCTCGCCGAGATGGTCGAAGGGTGGGGCCATAATGTTGTCGGCCCCGCCAGCAAGCGCGCCAACGGCGTCGCACTGGCAGAATCCGAGGACATCGACTTTGCCATTCTCGACGTAAACCTTGGCCGCGGAGAAACAAGCGAGGCCATCGCTGCTGCCCTGCGCGCCCGCGGAATACGGTTCATGTTTCTGTCCGCACACAAAGCGGCCGCCATCGACTTTTGCATGGGCGAAGATGTGATGCAGAAGCCGGTGATCGTCTCACAACTCGAGACACGCTTACAGGATTTCGCCGACACGACCTTCAGCCAACAAGCTATCTGATCTGCACATAGAAAACCCCGCGCCAGATGACGCGGGGCTTTTTGTTTCTGAGCTGAACCGAACTTACGGGATCAGGCGATCGATGATCGCGTCAGCCGCTTCTTCGGGGCTCATCGCCGTGGTGTCGATGCGGATCTCGGCATTGAACGGCGCCTCGTAGGGCGAGTCGATGCCGGTGAAGTTCTTCAGCTGACCCGAACGCGCCTTGGCGTACAAACCTTTGACGTCACGCTCTTCGGCAACTTCCAAAGGAGTGTCGACAAAGACTTCGACGAACTCGCCGGGCTGCATCATGCTGCGGACCATGTCACGCTCGGACCGGAAGGGCGAGATGAAGGCTGTGATGACGATCAGACCTGCGTCAGTCATCAGTTTGGCCACTTCGCCCACGCGGCGGATGTTTTCGATCCGGTCCGCCTCGGTGAAGCCAAGATCCTTGTTCAGGCCGTGACGCACATTGTCCCCATCCAAAAGGAAGGTGTGACGGTTCATGCGCGCCAGCTTCTTCTCTAGGATGTTGCCGATGGTCGACTTGCCCGAGCCCGACAGACCGGTCAGCCACACAACTGCGGGCTTCTGGTTCTTCATTGCGGCGTGATCGGCACGGTCGATGTCAGTCGCCTGCCAGTGGACGTTGGTCGAACGACGCAGAGCAAAGTTAATCAGGCCAGCCGCAACAGTAGCATTGGTGATTTTATCGATCAGGATGAAGCCACCCAGCGCGTGGTTGTTGTCATATGCGTCAAAGGGGATTTCGCGGTCCAGAGTGATGTTCGCCACGCCAATCGCGTTCAGGTCCAGCGTTTTCGCGGCCAGGTGCTCTTGGGTGTTAACGTTCACTTCGTACTTGGGGTGCTGAATGGTGGCCGACACGGTCTGGGTGCCGATCTTCATCCAATAGGCGCGACCGGGGACCATTTCATGCTCGTCCATCCAAACGATGGTGGATTCGAACTGGTCAGCGACTTCCAACGGAGCCTGCGCCGCAACGATAACCTGACCGCGCGAACAGTCGATCTCGTCCTTCAGGGTCAGAGTCACGGACTCGCCCGCAACCGCCAGATCGCGATCGCCTTCGAGGCTAACAATACGCGCCACTTCCGAGGTTTTGCCCGACGGCAGAACACGCACCGAGTCTCCGGGGCGGATCGAGCCGGTTGCAACCAGACCCGCAAAGCCGCGGAAGTCGAGGTTGGGACGGTTCACCCACTGCACAGGCATCGAGAAGGGCTGTTCCTGCTCAACCGTGTTGCTGATCTCAACCTCTTCGAGGTGGGGCAGCAGGGCAGGGCCGGTGTACCACGGCATCGTATCGCTGTGCGCGGCGATGTTGTCGCCCGCCAGACCAGAGATCGGGATCGCGACGAATTCTTCGATGCCAATGCTGCGCGCAAAGTTGGTGTAGTCTTCGATGATCGCGTCGTAAGTCGCTTGATCGTAGTCGACGAGGTCCATCTTGTTGACGGCCAGAACCACGTTCTTGATGCCCAGCAGCTGCACGAGGTAACTGTGACGACGGGTCTGGGTCAACACGCCTTTGCGGGCGTCGATCAGGATCACGGCCAGATCAGCGGTCGACGCGCCAGTCACCATGTTGCGGGTGTACTGCTCGTGACCGGGGGTGTCGGCGACGATGAACTTGCGCTTCTCGGTCGCGAAGAAACGATAGGCCACGTCGATGGTGATGCCTTGCTCGCGCTCGGCGGCCAGACCGTCGACCAGCAGAGCGAAGTCGATGTTGCCGCCCTGTGTACCAACGCGCTTGGAGTCGGCTTCAAGCGTGGCAAGCTGGTCTTCAAAGATCATCTTGCTGTCGTACAGCAGACGGCCGATCAGGGTCGATTTGCCGTCGTCCACCGAACCACAGGTGATGAAACGCAGCATGGTCTTGTGCTGGTGCGCCTCGAGATACGCGTCGATGTCTTCGGCGATCAGGGCGTCTGTTTTGTAAATAGGATCAGTCATTTATAAATTCCGTACTGGCGTGAAGGGACCGAAGAAGCGGGGCTTAGAAGTAGCCTTCCTGCTTCTTCTTCTCCATCGAGGCGGCCTGATCGTGGTCGATCGCACGACCCTGACGTTCCGAGGTGGTGGTCAGGAGCATTTCCTGAATCACTTCGGGCAGGGTTTTTGCTTCGCTTTCCACAGCGCCGGTCAGCGGGTAGCAGCCCAAGGTGCGGAAGCGGACAGAACGCATTTGCGGGGTCTCGCCGTCCTGCAGCGGGAAGCGGTCGTCATCGACCATGATCAGCAGGCCGTCACGCTCAACAGTCGGGCGGGGCGCCGAGAAGTACAGCGGCACGATTTCGATGCCTTCGAGGTGGATGTACTGCCAGATGTCCAGTTCGGTCCAGTTCGAGATCGGGAACACACGAACGCTTTCGCCCTTGGCTTTGCGCGCGTTGTACAGGTTCCACAGTTCGGGACGCTGGTTTTTGGGGTCCCAGCGGTGGTTGGCCGAGCGGAACGAGAACACGCGCTCTTTGGCACGGGATTTCTCTTCGTCGCGGCGCGCGCCACCAAAGGCCACGTCGAAACCGAATTTGTCCAGCGCCTGCTTCAGGCCCTCGGTCTTCCACATGTCGGTGTGCAGGGCGCCGTGGTCGAACGGGTTGATGCCACGCTCAGCGGCTTCGGGGTTGCGATGAACGAGCAGCTCCATGCCCGCATCCTTGGCCGCTTTGTCGCGCAGCTTGTACATGTCTTGGAACTTCCAAGTGGTGTCCACGTGCAGCAGCGGGAAGGGCGGGGGAGCTGGGTAGAACGCCTTCTTGGCGAGGTGCAGCATTACTGCGCTGTCCTTACCAACCGAATAGAGCATTACGGGGTTTTCGGCCTCGGCCACGACCTCGCGCAGAATGTGAATGCTTTCTGCTTCGAGGCGCTGAAGGTGCGTCAATGTTTTCTGGGTCATACTCGAATCATCTCTTTAATCGCTGAAACCTACTTAGCTTTGGGAAAACGCTGGCGAACCCCCCAAATGGGGGGTATTCTGCTGCAATGCAGTATGTCGACGATCAAACATCTTTGATTCAAAGCCTTTTCTCGGCCAGTACTGGCGCGGGATGGCAGGATTTCCTGACCCCTCTGCGCGACTTTACGCAAGCTGACGGCGCCATGCTGCAGTTCCAGCCCGTTCGCGGCACCGCGCAGACATGGTCTATCGGGGTGGACTGCCTTGCGCTGCAGGATCTGATGCCCTCTCTCCGCTTTGACCGCGTTTATGGGCAAGAGGACCTTACGACCACACGAACGCTCGACGGTTTTTTTCGGATGGTAAAGGTGCGCGCAGACAGCGGCGCTACCGCCAGTTTGTGCATCTCGCGCGAGGCGCACCGGCGCGACTTTCGCAGTCCAGACCGCCAGTTTTTGACGACTGTTTCGCCGTTCCTAGGCCAGTGTCTGTCTACATGGGCAAGACTGACTGCCGAGAGGGGGCAGGCCAATCAATCAGAGCACCTACTTGCCAGTTTGGGGGCAGGCTGGGTGATCACTGATCTAACTGGCAATATTCAGTCGATGTCGCCCAATATCGACGCTCTCCGCGCCTTCAGGAACATGCGGATTTCCGAGCGACTTCGGCTTGAGTTTGCCGACCCAGAGATGGCGTTGCGGTTTCGGACGGCGTTTGCGACCTGCGCGACCCAAGGAACCGCAACTGTCATATTCACGGCGGATGTTGGCACCGAGCTGACCCTGCAAAGGCGGGACGCTGAAATCCTCGTGCGGCTCAGAGAGACGCCGGATCACGCAGCCCTACCGGCCGAGGCTTTTGCCCAACATTTCGGCCTGAACCGCAGCGAAGGGCGGCTCGCGGCACTCATTTGCGACGGGCATAGCCTGAAGTCGGCGGCCAAGGTCTTGGGCTGGACGGATGAAACCGCGCGTTCGTGCTCCAAAGCGATCTTTGCTCGCATGAGCGTTCAGGGACAAACCGGCCTGCTGCGCCGAGTTTTGACCAGCGGTATCACGCTCGGTTAACTCTGCGCAAGTCCCGACACAGCCAGCTCCAGAATTTCTTCGGTAATCTCTTCTTGCCGCAACTGGCGGGATGTGGCGACCATCTGCGCCAACGTCTCTGCCGTATTATCCTGAGCGGCGATCATTGCACGCATCCGCGCTTCATTTTCTGCGGCAAAAGACAGAAGTGCCGCCTCGGCCAATTGAGCAAACACGTATTCTTGCACCAAGCTTTCGAGCATGACCGTGGGGGACAGTGAAAACAATGCATCCCCGTCATCAGCCGCGGGAAACCGGTCAAAATCAAAGGGCACCAAGCGATCAACATGAATATCCGCGCCTCCGGCCGCGGGCGCAGCATGGACAACTGAGATCGATCCAAAAGCACCAGCCGCCAGTCTTTCAAACAGTACATCCGTCAAACGCGTGGCCAAACCCAGCGCTAACGCAGGTTGCGACACCATTGGGGCCTGCCACCCCAGTGGCCATCCTCGTTCGACGGCCTCGGACACACCACGGTCGCCCACCACAAAAAGAGTGTCTTTGGCATCGAACTGACGGGCCACATGATCAAACACGCGGTCCGAAAAGCCCCCTGCAAAACCCTGCTCCGCTGCAAACACGACAACCGCGTGACCCTCTCCGTTAGGGCGCTCGTCCGCCGGCGGAACGCGCGCAAGCACCTGTGAAATCCCTGTGCCGATTGTCGCGGCGTAGCTCCTCACGCTCTGCAAATGCTGGTTCGCCTCTTGCACACGAGAGGCGGCAATCCCGCGCATGGCCTTGATTACCGACTCTAGCTTGTGAACCGTGTCGATCCGAGCGGTGATATCGGCCAAGCGCCCACTCAAGTCGCGCGCTCCACTTGCAACTCATTTATCAACGCCTCGACCACAGCGATCAACTCTGCGCGCTGATCTGCTCCAAGCGGGCCAGTTCCCAGTTCAATCCCGTTACCGAGCCGTGCGGGCAACCGTTCCCTCAGCAGGGGGATCAGCGCCTCGTCGACCTGATCGAGCAAACCATCTGCGAGGGCCGCGAGCAAAGCAACTTGATCGACCTGACGCAATCCCGAATAGCGCGGCTGCACCAACAAGGACCGAATACGCGCGCCTCGGGTGATCTGCGCTTTGACTCGCTCGTTCGAGATGCCGCCAAACCGCGTGAACATCTCAAGTTCTTGGAACTGCGCGTAGTCTAGCCGCACACGCCCTGCGACAGATCGCAAGGCTTTGTTCTGCGCTTTACCCCCGACACGACTGACAGACAGACCGACATCCACCGCAGGCCGTTGGCTGGCAGAAAACAGGTGGCTGTTCAGAACGATCTGCCCGTCGGTAATCGAAATCAGATTGGTCGGGATGTATGCCGATAAGTTCCCCGCATCTGTTTGCGCAATGGGCAGCGCTGTGAGCGATCCGCCACCAAGTTCCGGCGATAGTTTGGCGGCCCGCTCCAGCAGGCGCGCGTGCAGGTAGAAGACATCCCCCGGATACGCTTCGCGGCCCGGCGGCTCACGGGTCAATAGCGCCAATTCGCGGTGGGTCGCAGCGTGGCGGGTCAGATCATCAATCACAATCAGCGCATTCTGGCCATTATCGCGAAAATACTCGGCCATCGTCATACCCGCAAAGGGCGCGATCCACTGCATGCCGGGTGTCGCGGCGGCGCTACCGACGACGAAAATGCAGCGCGACGGGTCTCCGTGAGTGCGGACAGCGTCAATGACGCGCTCTACCGCCGAGGCCCGCTGGCCTACCGCGACATATACGCAAATCAAGTCCGAATACTTTTGATTGATGATCGCGTCGACCGCGAGAGAGGTTTTCCCCGTCGCGTGATCTCCCACGATCAGCTCTCGTTGCCCGCGCCCCAAGGCAAACAGGCTGTCCATAACTAGAACGCCGGTTTCAAGCGGTTCAGACACCAAGTCACGCTCAATGATCGTGGGGGCAGGTCGCTCGACCGGCCAATGGTCTGCGCCAGCGATATCTGGTCCGCCGTCCAACGGACGCCCCAACGGATCAACAACGCGGCCCAGCAGAGCCTCTCCGACCGGTACACGCAGAACGTCTCCGGTGTCGGTCACGCGGTCGCCGACAGAAACGGTTGTTCCTTCGTCCAAGAACACCGCATTGATCCCGTCGCGATCCAGACTGTGCGCGAATGCGAACGCGCCATTCTCGCATTCCAACAGAGCGCCCAGAGGCGCATCCGGCAGTCCAGCGATCTGCGCGATTCCGTCCGCCAGCCGCAGGATGCACCCAACCGGTGAAGCTCGCGGCCCAAGCTCGGCTCGGTCTACAATTCGGGAGTTCTTTTCGAGCCATCCCTTGGGGAGCGCTGGTTCAGGCATGACGCACAAGCTCCTCTTTTATTTGCATCAGATCGGCCGCCAGATGATTGCGCACTTTCGCCGTCTGCGCATCCAGCTCGAAGCCAGCAATTAACGATGGATCTACAGTGATCGCGACCTGAACATCGCGTTCTAGCGCACCAGAGATGTCGCCCCGCAGCTTGGCCGTTTCCTCTGGAGTCAATGCACGCGGAGCGCGGACTGCAACAGGGCCCTTTGCGCCGATGCGGGACCGTGTAGCATCTGGCAAAGCAGCCAGAGCTTCGGCCAAACCCGTGGAAAATTCTGAAACCTGAGCTTCTTGGGGCAGACGGGTCAGTAGTTTCCTCGCAATCTGCACAGCTAAAGTCGCCGCCTCCTCTCCCATTTGGTGACGCGCGTCTTTTTGCATCTGATCGACCGCTTTGGCGGCATCCTGTCTGATCTGCGCTGCCTCCTGCTCGGCACTAAGGCGCATTTGACGCTTGATCTCCTCGGCCTCGTATTGCGCCTTGTCCTGTAGATCAGATAGCTCGCGCGCGAACGCAGCGCGCTCTGCATCGGCCGCGGACTTTGCGGCTTCGGCTTTTTCCATCGCCTGCGCGGCGCGGCGCAATTCGGCCTGCGCCGCGTCTTTACGTTCTGCGATGATGGCCGAGACGGGACGGAACAGGTAGCGCGCCAAAATCCACACCAGAACTAGTGCGTTGATGGCCTGTAGCCCCAGCGCCCACCAATCGATGCTCATTCAAGCCCCCGTTCAAACAAAGGGATTGGCGAAGAGAACCAGCAGCGCCACGACCAGCGCATAAATCGCTGTGGTTTCGATCATGGCCAAACCTACGAACAAAGTCCGGCTCAGGGTCCCCGCGGCTTCGGGCTGGCGGGCGATCGCCTCCATGGCGGCGGCGACAGCGCGCCCTTCGGCCAGAGCAGGGCCGAGTGCGCCGAACCCCACAGACAAAGCCGCTGCGAGGATTGAGACTGCTTGGACAAGGTCATTGGTCATTGAGTAGGCTCCTTGGTCGCAGGCTTGGCGGTGGCGTGTCCGCCTTCGACCGCCGAACCGATGAAAACGGTGGCAAGCACCGCAAAGATGTAGGCCTGAACCGCTCCTGTCAGCAGATCCAAGGCCATGAGCGGGATCGGCAAAAACAGACCCGCCAGAGATAAAACGATGCCGATCACAAACACGCCGCTCATGACATTCCCGAACAGACGAACGATCAACGAAAAGGTTCGCGTGATTTGCTCTACGATGTTCAGCGGGATCATGACCCAACTTGGGTCCGCAAAACCGGCGAGGTAGTCTTTGACGCCTTGGGCCTGCACTCCGTAGATCACCGTCGCAACGAAGACGATCAGGGCGAGCGCAGCGTCCGTTTCCAAGTGCGCTGTCGGCGGCTCTATCCCGGGGATCAGCGAGGACCAGTTCGATATCAGCACAAAGACAAAGATCGTTCCGATCAGGGCGCGATATGGTTCGGGATCGCGGTTCATTGTGTCGCGGATTTGGCCATCGATTGTGTCGACCAGCAACTCCACAGCGGATTGCAAACCGTCTGGGGTGGTCCGCAGCCGCCCTGACATCCAGACCGAGAATCCCGTCAGACACGCCATGATCCCCCAGGTCACCAGCACAGCCGAGGTGATGGGGACCGGGCCCACATAGAACAGCGGCTGCGTGATCAGCGGGTTCTCCATTACACCGCCTCATTGGTGGGGCGACTACGGCGCAAGACCAACACTCGGGCAAGAATAACGCCAGCCAGCGCGGCCAACAGCGGAAGCGGCCCGAGCTGCGCGATCCCATAAAGAGCGCCGCCAAGCACTGCAAAGCGCACAAGTTGCAGGACCAGTCCTAACCCGACGGGTCCGCCAACCAGCATCTGTACGACGCGCGAAAGGCTCAGGAAATGCGCGAGCCCTAGGATGAACCCTGCCAGCCCGCCGAACGCGATGAACATTGTGAGCTCCGTCATTGCTTATGCATCCACTTCCATGCTGCGTGCAGGCCGATGCCTGCACCAATGAAAATCGCGGGAGCGGTAAAGAATATCCCGCTCTCCGCCACGCGATCGACCAACCGGCCAAGGACGATCCCAATCAGGATCGGCATGACAACCAGCCACCCAAGCACCCCGATCTGGCCCAGTCGCGCCGCGACCGAGGGCTCGGGCTCCTCTGCGCCAATCCGCTGGCGTTCTGCGGCACGGCGGGTCGCGTCCTCTATCTGATCGCGCTGCTCGGCCATCTAACGTCCCTCTGTCGTGATAGCCGGAGGATGATCCAGTCCAGCAGGTCTTTGTGGGTGAAAGACCTGCATCATCTGGCGCACGGTTTGGGTCTGCATCCGCATCGACTCGACCCTTGCGCGGCGCTCCTCGTCTTCTTCGGCTTGGCGCAGGGCACGCACATGGGCCAAAAGCGCCTCTAGATCATCGCCGAGGACCCCTTCGCGGCTGGCAACCTCCACAACAAATCCGCCCGTCACGCGCAGTAGCCCAGAGCGCATCGCGCAATATCGCTCGGTGCCTTCGGCGGTCTTCCATCGCAGAACGGATGCTGGCAGCACCGTCAAAAAATCCACGTGACCTGCTAGAATCCCAAAGCTGCCAGACTGATCTTCGGCACGGATGGACCTGACTGACTGTGCTGCCACAAGCGTGTGTAAGGGCGTGGTAACGGACAGTGACAAACCCATCACGCTGCCCTGCCGCCTTGTCTGGCAGTTTCTTCTTTGGCGCGGGCTTCGTCCAACGAGCCAATGAGATAGAGCGAGGCTTCGTCCCAGTCGTCGGCCTCTCCTTCGAGAATAGCACGGCACCCTGCGATGGTGTCCGCCAAGGCGACCGAACGCCCTGCAATGCCGGTCATTGCCTCGGTTACGGCGAAGGGCTGGGTAAGAAACCGCTGCAAGCGGCGGGCCCGTTCAACCATCTGACGGTCCTCTCGGCCCAACTCCTCCATCCCGAGAAGGGAAATGACGTCCTGTAGTTCGCGGTAATGCTCAATCGCGCTGCGTACTTCATTTGCCACAGCGACATGCTCTTCCCCGACGATCAGCGGATCGAGCAAGACCGAAGAGGATGCGATGGGATCAACCGCAGGGTACATGCCATCTGCCGCCATCGCACGCGACAGGACGACCATCGAGTCCACATGGCCCGCAATCGCGATCACGGCTGGATCTGTGAAATCGTCTGCAGGCACATAGACCGCTTCGATCGCGGTGACAGAGGCGTCTGGACCAGAGGCAATCCGCTCTTGCAGCTGTGCGACTTCGGTCGCGAGGGTCGGCTGATAGCCCACGCGGCTAGGCAAGCGCCCCAGCAGACCGGACACCTCGGCACCTGCCTGAACAAAGCGAAAAACGTTATCCATCAGCAATAGGACATTTCGATGATCAACGTCGCGAAAATGCTCGGCAATGGTCAGTGCTGTCATAGGTACCCGCCAACGCGCGCCGGGTGGTTCATTCATCTGACCGTAGACCAGAACGGTGCGGTCCAGCACGCCTGCCTCGGTCATTTCAAGCAGCATTTCATGCCCTTCGCGAGAGCGCTCGCCAATCCCCGCAAAAACGGAAATCCCGTTATAGCCCGCGACCATGGCATGGATCAGTTCCATCACTAGAACGGTCTTCCCCACACCCGCACCGCCAAACATTGCGGCCTTACCCCCTTGAGCCAAGGGGGTTAGCAGGTCGATCACCTTGATCCCTGTGTGAAAAAGTTCTGACGGAGCACCGCGGTTTTGTAGACCGGCTGCCGGCTGGTGGATGGATCGGCGCGGAGCATTCGCCGGCAACGGGGCGCGTTTATCGCCCGCGCGACCAGTCACGTCGAGCAACCGCCCCAAGACGGCCTCGCCGACGGGCACCTCGATCGAGCCACCCGCTGTACGTACCGGCGCGCCGCGTCGCAGGCCCGAAGTCGACTGCAAGGCAATGCACCGTGCGATCCCATCCGCAAGTTGCGCCTGAACCTCCAGCAGCAGATCGCCGTCATTTCGCGCGACCAGCAATGCGTCGTTGATTGCGGGCACGTCACCGTCCGCGAATTCGACGTCCACCACCGCACCGCGTACGGCAACCACCTGTCCTTGGCTATGCAAAAGGTCTTCCATGGGCGTCGTCCCGAAGATGAATCCCCTTGGTGGTAACGCCCTGTTCGTCGTGTTTTCATGATCCTGATCAAGGCACGCACGGAGTCAGCCGATCAGGCGCTCCGAAAACGTTCACGATCCCGTGCAATGCTACGAAAACAGGCAGCTAATTCGAGTGTTTGGGGCGGGACAGAAGATTAGAGCTCGAAATTTCTTCGCCCTTTTGACGCCAAGTCCGACTAGCATGGGCGGCAACGTTGATTATCTGCGTTACAAGACCAAGACAGAAAGGCCCGCCATGCAAGCAAGCTTCACTGTGAACGGCCGTCCGCAGCAGGTGGACGTGCCCGAGGATATGCCGTTGCTTTGGGTCCTTCGTGACATTCTGGGCATGACGGGCACCAAATATGGCTGCGGGATCGCGCAATGTGGCGCCTGTACCGTTCATTTGAACGGCGAGGCCGTGCGCTCTTGTCAAGTTGGCGCTTATGATCTGGAAGGCGCCGAGATCACAACGATTGAGGGGCTGGGGACGCCCGACGCCCCGCACCCAGTCCAAGAGGCTTGGATCGAAATGCAGGTCGCGCAGTGTGGCTACTGCCAGTCAGGGCAGATTATGCAGGCTGCGGCGTTGCTGAAGGACATCCCCGTGCCAACAGACGCCGAGATCGACGATGCGATGTCCGGCAATCTGTGCCGCTGCGCCAGTTACCCCCGCATCCGCGCCGCGATCCATCTCGCCACTACCAAGATTGGAGGTCGCTGATGGGCAAGCTGCGCACACTGACCCGCCGCACGTTTCTGATAGGGTCCGCCGCAATTGCTGGCGGCGTCGCCTTTGGCACCTATTTGGTCAAACGGTCGATCCCGAACCCTTTGCTAGACGATCTGCAGGACGGCGAGGCTGCTATCACACCTTATATTAAGATTGCGCCGGACGGGATTACCCTGATCACGCCGCGAGCGGATATGGGGCAGGGGGCCTATTCGATCCAAGCGCTCTTGATTGCCGAAGAGCTGGATATTGATCCGGCCACAACCACGATCACACCGGGCGCACCAGACCCTGCCTATTACAACGCCGCTGTTTTGGCCGAAGGCGTTCCTTTCCCCGCGTATGACCGCAGCACCATGGCCGAAACCGCGCGGGCCTTTATGTCGATCCCGGCCAAGCTGTTCGAGGTCCAAATCACCGGCGGATCTTCGACCGTACCCGACAGCTATGACAAACTGAGGACTGCAGGGGCCGTCGCTCGAGAGACCTTAAAAGAAGCCGCAGCACGCAAGCTTGGTGTCGCGCGTGCAGATGTATCCACGAAAAACGGGCAGGTGGTACTGCCGGACGGGACGGTAATCCCGTACACGGACCTTGCTGCGGATGCCGCGCAGTTGGATCCCGTGACAGAGGTTGAGCTCAAGCCTGCGACGACATGGACACGATTGGGCAAGCCGCAGCAGCGTCTGGACATGGTCGCCAAGTGCACCGGAACAGAGACCTATGGCATCGACTTGAACGTGGAGGGCATGGTGTATGCAACCGTCCGCGCAAATCCCGGTATTGGTGGCGGCATTGCACGTCTGAACAGTGATGCGGCCCGCACCACTGCAGGGGTGCAGCAAGTTTTGCCGATCACTAGTGCGGTCGCTGTGATCTCGGATAACACATGGAGCGCCTTTCAAGGCGCAAACGCGCTCGATATCACGTGGGGGCCAGCCCCCTTTCCCGAGAATTCAGATAGGATGTTCGAGGCACTCGAGGCCGCGCTTGGGGACGATGACGCATTTGACCACCGACAACGAGATGACGGCAACATCGACGCCGCATTGGAACAGGGCGCAGAGATCGACGTCACTTACCGCGTCCCCTATTTGCCCCATGCCCCAATGGAGCCGATGAACGCGCTGGTTCATCTGACCAAAGATGCCTGCGACATCTGGGTCGGCACGCAAATTCCGCTGTTCATCCGTAAAAAAGCCGCATCGATGACCGGGCTCGACGAAGAGCAAGTCCACGTCCACGTGCAACCAATGGGCGGCAGTTTTGGTCACCGGCTCGAGATGACCCACGTTGAGCAAGCGATTGAAATCGCAATCGAGATGCGCGGCACCCCCGTCAAACTGGTCTGGAGCCGAGAAGAAGATATGACCCACGACTACCCACGACCCGCGGCTGTCGCAAGGGGCCGCGGACGTACGGATTTGGGTCATGTCATCAGCATGGATTTGTCAGTCGCGCAATCTGCGATGACACCAAGCTGGATGCATCGCCTGACTGGTATGACCCTGCCCGGACCGGACGCGACGATCACAACGGGATCATGGGACCAACCTTTTGCGATCCCGAATTACCGCATCACGGGATACCGCGCACCCGACATGGTGCCCATATCGTCGTGGCGGTCAGTTGGCGCGTCGAGCAATGGGTTTTTCCACGATTGTCTGCTAGACGAATTGATCCATGCGGCAGGCGCTGATCCTCTGGCAGAGCGTACTCGGCTGTGCATGGATGACACCTCGCGCAAAGTGCTAGAGGCTGTCGGCGACATGTGCGGCTGGGACGGACCTGATCTGGGCTACAACCACGGGCGCGGTGTCGGGTTCTGCATGTCCTTTGGCGTCCCCTGTGCACAAGTCGTGGACGTAACGCAAACCGAAGAGGGCATTCGACTGGATCGCGTCTACGTCGCCGTAGATGTGGGCGATGTTTTGGACCCTGTGAACCTAGAGGCGCAGATAACTGGCAGCGTCCTTTTTGGCCTTGGCCATGCGATGAACTGCGAGCTGACCTACGCCGATCACGCGCCAGAACAGGACAACTTCTACGCCAATACCGGCCTGCGCCTGTACCAAGTGCCCGAGGTCAAAGTGAAGGCCCTGACCAACGGCACACGCATTCGTGGCATCGGAGAACCGGGTGTGCCCCCTGCAGCACCAGCGCTTGCCAATGCGATCTTTGCTGCGACGGGGCAGCGGATCAGGGAATTGCCCCTGAACCGCCATATCGATTTCGTTTAGTCGGCGCTGGTTTAGAGACCCCGTGCGAGACGCAAGGCGTCATAAATCGCGGCGTGCGTATTCCGCGCCGCGACAGCATCCCCGATCCGGAAAAGACGGAAGGCACCCTCGGGGTTCGTCTCGACCTCTTGGATCCCGCCTGTTGCCAACGCGTCGTAATCCACTTCGCCCCCATTGCGTGATAGCGGCTTGAGGTCAAAATAAAGCTCGTCCAGCGGACGGGTGCCGTGGTTGACCACCACCTGATCTACGATCCGCTCTTTCTGGAAATTGCCGTAGTCGGACCCAAGAATCGCCTTTAGCTGATTTCCCTCTTTCACGACGGATTTCAGCCGCCATGTCACCGTAAAGGTCACATCCCGCTCTTGCATCGCGCGCATGTAAGGCACGAGGTTCATGGCCATCACCTCGGGCGCAAACGAACGGTCGGGCGTCACGATTTCAACCTTTGCGCCGGTCGCGCTGATCATATCCGCCGCCTGCAGCCCCGAGTGGTCGCCCGCGTCGTCAAAAACCAGAACATCGTGACCCGCTTTGACATCGCCAGAGATGATATCCCAGCTCGACACCACCTTGTCATTTCCATCGGTCAGAACATCCGTATGAGGCAAACCACCTGTCGCGACAAAAACCTCGTCCGGATTGGTCGCCAGAACATCCTCGATCTCGGCATAGGTGTTGAACCGGAAATCTACACCTAGTTTTGTGCACTGCTCGAACCGCCATGCGATGATCGAGATCATCTCGCGGCGGCGCTCCTGCTGCGCTGTCAGGCGCAACTGGCCGCCCGGTTGATCGGCTGCCTCAAAAACTGTGACGTGGTGGCCTCGCTCTGCGCTAACCCGCGCTGCTTCCATACCTGCAGGGCCCGCACCGATGATCGTGACACGTTTGGGCGTCTCGGCTTTTTCGATGGTGTGAGGCTGCTCAACCTCGCGCCCCGTCGAGGGGTTGTGCGTACAAAGCGCCATTCCGCCCTGATAGATCCTGTCCAAACAATAGTTTGCGCCGACGCAGGGGCGGATATCATCCTCGCGCCCTTCGACAATTTTGCGCACTAGATGGGGGTCGGCCATGTGCGCGCGCGTCATACCGACCATGTCGACCTTGCCCGAGGCGATCGCATGGCGCGCTGTCGCGACGTCCGGGATCTTGGCCGCGTGGAAGGTCGGGAAGTCTGTGGCCGCCCGGATTTCGCCTGCAAAGTCCAGATGGGGTGCGTTGCGCATGCCTTGGATCGGGATCAAATCGGTCAAACCCGGATCAGTGTCGATATGGCCTTTGACCACGTTCAGGAAATCGACCATCCCGCTATCTTTGAAACGCTGAGAAATCGTCAGACCGTCCTCTTTGGTCAGGCCGCCTGGCAGGTCCTCATCGCCCGAATATCGAATGCCCACGATGAATTCTTTGCCGCAGCGCTCGCGGATCGCACCGAGTACGTCCCAGACAAAACGAAGGCGATTGTCCAAAGATCCGCCGTAGGGTCCCTCCAACGAATTCGTCAGTGGCGAATAGAACTGTTCCATCAAGTGGCCGTAGGACTCCAGCTCGATCCCATCCACACCGGCAGCCTGCATCCGCTCTGCCGCGTCGGCGTAGTCCTCAATGATGCGTGCGATATCCCAATCCTCTGCCACCTTGGGGAAGGCGCGGTGCGACGGTTCGCGCAGATGGCTTGCTGACACAACTGGCAGCCAGTCCGCTTTGTCCCACCGGGTCCGACGGCCCAAATGAGTCAACTGGATCATCACCGCGCAGCCATGGTCGTGACAAGCATCGACCATTTCCTTCATGTGGCCAACGACCTCGTCTTTCCATGCCAGAATGTTGTTAAAGACCGGCGGACTGTCTCGCGCCACGCTCGCCGAGCCCGCTGTCATGGTCAGGCCAACACCTGCCTTGGCACGCTCCAGATGGTAGGCGCGATAGCGTTCCTTGGGCATCCCATCCTCGGGATAGGCCGGCTCGTGACTGGTGATCATAATACGGTTTTTCAGCGTCAGGTGTTTCAGCTGAAAGGGCTGGAGCAAAGGATCATTAGACATTTCAGGCTCTCTGTGGACCGGGACTTGCGTTGAATGTTGAGTGATGCTGAATTAAAATGTTCATACCTGTCAAGAGACGTCTTTGCGTTAAGAATAAGAATGCGTGCGCACCTAAATGCTGCGCAGCATTTTTCATTCATAACTTATAACGATGATTTTTATTGACTAGGTTCTCTCGGAAATCTCCATCTTTCTGCAACGCAGCATTTTCAATTCACTAGAACCAAATAAACATTAATGCACATTCTTCCACATGCGGTCCATGAATGCTTGCCAACACTGGCCGCAATCCCTAGGAAATGAGGAATGAGTACAGAGCCCCTTCCAGAGCGCGGTTGGCGCGGATCACCTGATGTCTGGCTGGACGCTGCCTACGACGCGCTCCTTCAGGGCGGGATCGACTCTGTCAAAGTCATGCCCCTCGCCAATAAACTGAAGCTCTCGCGCACCAGCTTCTACTGGTTCTTCAAGGACAGAAAACAACTGCTCGACGGACTGTTGGACAGATGGGACGTCCGCACGACCAAGCCTTTGATCGCCGCAACGACCGAATACGCATACTCGGAAACAGAGGCGATGCTGAACGTGATTTTCACCTTTCTCGAAGGTCAGGCGTTTGACTCGCGTATGGAACTCGCAATCCGTTCTTGGGCGCAACAAGACCCAAATGTCGTCACACGCTTGCAACAGGCAGACACCCGCCGCATCGACGCATTGCGGGAAATGCTGGAAAAATGGGGACATGATCCGGCGGACGCGGATGTTCGCGCCCGCACGATTTATTTGGTGCAGGTCGGCTACATCTCGATGCAGGTGCAGGAACCTATCGAAGTGCGCTTGGAACGCTTTCCATCCTACGTCGAGATTTATACAGGCAAGCGCCCACCGGAGCACGAAATGGACCGCTTCAAAGCGCGTCTAGGCCTGCTCTAAATCGGCATCCAAAGTCCGAGCACCCAGATCACGCTAGGAATAGCCGCAATCGCCATTACCGTTTGCGTTGCCGTGATCCCCGCCATTAAAGGCGCGTCACCGCCAAGTTGCCGTGCAAGGATATAGGCCGATGACGCAGTTGGCAGGACTTGGAACAATAGTGCGGTGGTTAGCGCAGGGCCATGCAGTCCAAAGACCAGTGCGAAGGCCGCCGTCGCAAAAGGCATCAGCAGAAACTTAATGCCCGAAGAGACGGCAACAGGGGCCACCCACTGACGCGCCGTGCCAAGCTCTAGCGCAGCGCCCACACACAAAAGCCCCAGCGGGAGGGACGCGCCACCCAAAGCCTTGAGCGCACCGGCAATTCCAGAAGGCACGCCCAAACCCAGCATCTGAAACAGGATCCCCGCGAGTGAAGACATGATCAGCGGATTGCTGACCAGCTGCTTGCCCACCCCCAAAGCGTTCAGGCGCGCCCGCCCATGGCGCGCGAACACGAGGACGCACAAAATATTCACCGTCGGCACGATAGAGGCATTGCAGATCGCTGCCAACGCCACGCCTTGGGCCCCAAATATCCCCGCAGCCAGCGTGACACCAACATAGTTATTAAAGCGAACACTGCCCTGAAAAACCGAAGTGAAAGCGGGCCCATCCACGTGGATCAGCGGCCTCAGCAATACCACAAGCGCTCCGACCGTCACTGTGGCAAGCACCAAGGTCAGCGCCAGCTCCGCCACTGGCACCCCGCCCAAATCTGCGGTCGCAAGACTGTGAAAAAAGAGGCAAGGAAGCAGCACGTAATAGCTCATCCGCTCCGCCTGCGGCCAGAAGGCCGCTTGGATGAAGTCCGTTTTTCGCAGAACCGCGCCCGCGCCGATGATCAGAACAACCGGCATCAAAGCCAATAATACTGCTCCGCCCATCAATTTCTCCTTCTGGTTCTGGCCGCCAATGGCGGACCTCAAATCATGCATGGACGTATCACGCCAAATCGGCGCGGAAAAATTTTTAATACTCCCTCAATCCATGATATAATCTCATGGATTGGAGGACGGTTATGTCTATAAGGGCATTGCGCACATTGCAGGCCATCGCACGGCACGGTTCGTTCGCAAGTGCAGGCGCGGCCGTGGGCCTGACGCAATCGGCAGTCAGCCTTCAGGTCAAATCGCTCGAAGAAGACTTCGGAGCCAAGCTTTTTGACCGCTCTCGCAGACTTCCGGTGCTGACCGATGCGGGCAAAGTTCTGGTCGAAAAGTCCGGCGAAGTGCTCGCGCTTTACGATCAACTGGGACCAGCATTGAGCGAAGAGGGTGTACTAGCTGGCAAGGTGAAGCTAGGTGTGATCCAGACGGCTCTTGCAACGTATCTGCCCGACGCGCTCGTACAGTTAAATGCGGCACACCCTGATGCCCGTTTTCACGTGGTTGCGGGAATGTCGGTAGAGCTGGCCGCGCAAGTCGCCGCGCACGAGTTGGATGCGGCCATCACGACCGAACTTGTGCGGCCCCATCCTCCGGACCTCATCAGCACTCCGCTTTATGAAGATCAGTTCTGGGTGGTCGCCCCTAAGGGCCAAGAGCACCTATCGCCATCAGAGCTTTTGCAAGCCTATCCGTTTATCAGGTTTGACCGTGCGTCATGGGCCGGACGCATGATCGATCGTGCCCTACGACAGATGCAGATCCGCCCACAAGAGGAGATGATCCTCGACAATCAGCGCGTCATCCTAAGCATGGTCGAGCGCGGCCTTGGCACCGCGATTGTCCCCATGTCACCGCAGCTCGCGCAGGAGATCACGCTGACATGCCTGCCATTTGGAACGCCGCATATGACACGACGCATCGTCATGCTGGAACGCCAAGGCCATTCCGGCGGGCAACTCGCCGCCGCAATGGCAGAGGTGATGATTGATTTAGCCGGCTCGCGCAGCTGTTAGGGTCCGCCCGTTGCATCTACTCCAAACATTGGGCATGGACAGAAAAACCGAGGACCCTTGATGCCCTACGTCAGTCTCTTTTTCGCGGCATTCATTGCAGCGACTGTCCTGCCAATGCAGTCAGAGGTCCTATTGGCCTATTACCTACGCGACCCGGCGCTTTCGATTGCAGGACTCCTGATCGCGGCGACGGTCGGCAATGTTCTGGGGTCCACGGTCAACTGGTATTGCGGACGTTTCTTGCGCCACTTCCAAGATCGCAAATGGTTTCCAGTAAAACCAGAGCAACTGGGCCGCGCAGAACGCGTTTACCACAAGTACGGCCGCTGGAGCCTGTTAATGAGTTGGGCCCCGTTCATTGGTGATCCGCTAACAGTGATCGCGGGTATTCTGCGCGAGCCTTTGCCGAGTTTTCTACTGATCGTGACAATCGCCAAGGCCGCGCGGTATCTTCTGGTTGCGGGCCTTGCCTTGGCTTGGCTGTGAGCTCACACCAGAATCAAACGAGCGACACCAGACCAGCCACTGCGACCACGATCAAAACCACCCAAGTCAGGATCCAATTTTTTGGTGGCGTCATCCGGTAGCAATGGCCGCAGGACGTTGCGCCAAAGCGCAAATGATGGTTGCACCGAGGGCAGTGATAGACCCGCCAGACGCGGTCGGGTCGCGACTTGAACAAAAACATAAAAAATCACCAAAACACGTAAAATACGCGGGTAATTTACGCACTCTGGCTACTTTTCTCAAACCTTTACAGAGGTGTAGTGCTCTAGTTCGAAGCGAATATTCACATTGATGCCACAAGGGGATTGGGCATAGCTCGTCAAAGCATCGCTCAGCTTTTTGGCAAGCTCTTGGGCGAACGCGGCATCTCGGTGCTCCTTGGGGAGCATTGCGAGGCGCAGATAAATGTGACTGTGGTTGAACTCTGCGATCGGATGCGCTCGGCCTTTGCACGCGCCGGATGACGGATCATGAGCGTGGATCACGTCCTCGATCTTCTGCAGCACCTCTTTGGCGGGCAGGGTTTGGTCGGCGGAATAGTAAAGATCGGCGTGAGGCATTTGGTCTCCGGTCGTGCAGATAAGCTAATGTGCCGCGCTAAGATGCGCGGCAGAGGGGCCCTGCGCAACGGCTTTATCGTCAGCGCATCACGAAAGGGTTGGCCATCGGTTCTGCCGAAGTGTTGATCCACACCGTTTTGGTGCGTGTATAGTCATGGATCGCTTCGATCCCAGCTTCGCGACCATATCCCGACTGATTGAAGCCACCGAACGGCGCAATCGGAGAGATCGCGCGATAGGTGTTTACCCAGCAGATGCCGGACCTAATGCGCGCGCTGACCCGGTGGGCTCTGGCCAAGTTCTGAGTAAATATCCCAGAACCCAGCCCGAAATCGGAGTCGTTGGCCAGAGCCACTGCCTCTTCTTCGGTGTCAAAGGGCAAAAGCGACATGACAGGGCCGAACATTTCGACCTTGAGCGTTTCTGTCTCGGCGCTCGCGCACTCAACGAGTGTCGGTGCCATAAAATTCCCAGCGCGGTCGAGCGGTGTGCCACCGAAGTGGATGATCGCCCCTTGGGATTGCGCTTTGCCGAGTGTCGCTTTGATCGTGTTGATTTGCGCCTCGGTGCACAGCGGACCCAAGTGGGTATCGGCAGCCAGGGGGTCACCAACCACAATGCCTTTGGCCTTTTCAGTGATTTTCGCGATCAAACGCTCCAGAATAGGGCGATGCACCAGACCGCGCGACCCAGCCACACAGCTCTGACCAGAGGCCCCGAAATTCCCCGCAATCAAGCCATTCGCCGCACCGTTCAGGTCAGCATCCTCGAACACGATAATTGGAGATTTTCCCCCTAACTCTAATGAGGTCACTGCAAAATTCTGAGCCGAATTGCGGATCACGTGACGCGCCGTCTCTGGCCCACCTGTAAAGGCGATCCGATCAACGTCAGGATGACGGGTCAGGGGAATGGCGCAACTCTCGGCATCCCCAGTAACAACCGACACCACGCCCTTCGGGAAACCCGCTTCTTGTATCAATCTTGCGAATTCCAGCAACGGCGCCGGCGCGACTTCAGAGGCTTTGAGCACCACCGTGCACCCTGCCGCCAGCGCAGGCCCCAACTTGGTGGCCGTCAGGAACATCTGCGCGTTCCAAGGCACCACGGCTGCCACGACACCAATCGGCTCGCGCCGTGTAAAAACGTGCATATCGGGTTTGTCGATGGGCAGGACCGCGCCCTCAATCTTGTCCGCAAGACCGGCGTAATAGCGGTAGTAGTCACCGACATACTTGGTCTGACTCGCGGTTTCTGCCAGCAGTTTGCCACTATCCGTCGTTTCGATACGGCCAAGCGCTTCTGCATTCTCTTCGATCAAGTCGGCCAACCGGTAGAGAAGTTTGCCGCGCGCAGTCTGGGTCATGTCTCGCCATATGGGATCTTCCAAGGCACGCTTGGCCGCGGCAACAGCACGCTCGACATCAGTAGGCGCAGCGCACGCGAACGTCGCCCAAGGCGTCCCAGTCGCCGGATTTTCAGTGCACATGGTCTGACCCATCGCGCCCTCGCTAAAGGCGCCATCGATAAACAATTGAAAATGTTGCACGGCGGTCTCCTTCTTGGGGTGGGGGTCAGTGAAAGGCGGGCATGACTTCGTCGATAAACCGCGACAAAGACGCATGCTTCTTTTCGGCGCTCATGCCGCTATCGACCCAGAACGCGAATTCGTCGTACCCCATGTCCTCGTAAATTTTGATCTTATCGATCACCTGCTGCGAGGTGCCGATGGTCAGATCATTGAGCAAACTTTTGGCGTTCGTTATCGGGTTTGCCGCAACCTCTTCATCGGTCAACTCGGGCATCAGCCCCTGAGAGATCGGACGCTTGTTCTGGAACCACGCGCCAAAATAGGCATAGTAACGCGCCAAATCCTGCGCTGCGTGACCAACGTCTTCTTCGTCGCGCCCCACATAGGTGTGGTGCAGCAGCATGATCTTGGGGCGGGTGCCATCATGGGTCTCGCACGCCGCATCAAAGCGCTCCATGAGCGTGGTAATTTCCTCTATCCCTTGCCAAAGTGGCGTAACCTGAATGTTGAACCCGTTGTGCACGCCGAACTGATGACTGTTCGGGTCACGCGCCGCGATCCAGATCGGTGGGCCATCCTGCTGCACCGGCTTTGGCGAAGAGGTACTGCACGGAAAAGAATAGAACTGCCCCTCGTGCGCGTAATCGCCTTGCCACAGTTTGCGCAAGGTCGGGGCGGTCTCGCGCATCCGCAGGCCCGCTTCCCACGCGTCCATGCCTGGCATTACGCGCTCATACTCATAGACATAGGCACCACGCGCGATCCCCAACTCCAGCCTCCCGCCCGTCATCAGATCAGCAGCGGCAGCCTCTCCTGCCAGCTTGATCGGGTGCCAAAACGGTGCGATCACGGTTCCAGTCCCAAGGCGCACATTCTTGGTATGGTGCGCCAGATCGACCAGCGACATGAGCGGGTTCGGCGCGATCGTAAATTCCATCCCATGATGCTCTCCGGTCCAGATTGCACGCATCCCCCCGTCATCAGCCAGTTTGCAAAGGTCCAGAAATTCTTCGTAAAGGACCGCGTGAGGCTGCTGGGGATTGAGCCGTTCCATGTGCGCGAACAGAGAAAATTCCATCGTCAAAGCCTTTCCGAATAAGAGTGAATCTCTCCGCGATCGGCGTTCCCGATGTAGAGAGTGAAGTCGCGTGTGCGGGTTTCGCGAGCGAAGCGCGCGAGCATGCAGGCTTCTGCCGGACTGGCGCAGCGTGTCTCTGGCAAGTCCGCGATGGGCACCGGAACCAGTCCCGACGCAGGCTCTACCGCAGTTACCTTGCCCAGAAGCCATGAATGGTGCGCGCCAGAGCGGTCATCTTCGTAGACGGAATAGACTGGCCCTAGATTGACCGTGATGTGCCGCGCGGCCATGGCGGCGGCCAAACCATCCCGCAGGCCGATCCGATCCGAAACGGTCATTGCAGGCAAACGGTACCCTTGGTCCGAAGGTTCGAGCAGGACCTGATCCAGATACCGCAGAATTGCGCCGCACATATTTCGCTTGGCTGCGGGGTCACGGGCGGACCGTTCAAGCCCTAGGCTAAAGAACTGACCGTCCGCGTAGCCCAATCCGCGCGCGTCGTCTGTCTTGTAGGAGGTCACTTCGCCAATCAAGACACAGTGATCTCCGGCCTCTTGGGCGCTGTAGGTTCGGCACGTGAACTGCGCGATAGCCCCGTCGATTAGGGGCAAGTTCTGCGCCCCCACGTGGTGGGGCACCTTAGCGAACCGGTCGCCTTTGTAGCTGGCAAAGGTAGTCGCAACATTTTCTTGCCCCTCGGCCAAGACACTTACCGCGAAATCGGTGCAGCCCTCAAACGCCGTGTAGCTCGACAGGAATTTGCCGGGACACACCAGCAGCAGGGGCGGGCCCATGGAGACAGAGGCAAAGGAGTTCGCGGTGAAGCCTACGGGCATTCCATCAGCGTTTCGCGTGGTGACCACCGTCACACCCGTCATAAACCGGCCAAAGGCACTGCGCAGAGTGCGGGGATCAAAGTCAGTCATAGCTCGCACCTTTGTATCAAGCCCCGCAGAGCTGCACTCACAGCTGCGGGGTGCGTCATCGGCATCATGTGGGCAGCGCCATCCAAAACAACGGACCAACCATTTGACGCACGTTTCGCCATTGCGGCGGACATCTCTGGCGTTGAATTGGGCTCGTCTGATCCGGTCATAAAAAGGGCAGGGCAATTTAAAGCTCTCAGCGCTACATCGCTCGGCCCATCCTCGGCCGCGAACACTCGATAGGCCGCGCGGTATCCAGCGGGATCGGCGTTCGACAGCCATTCTGCGCAGGCCGAACGTTCAGCAGAGAGCGCCCGCCCGAACCAACGTCGCAAAGTCGGCTCTGGGTCTGCCAAGCTCGCGCCATCCAAAGAGGCCGCACGCGCCTGCACTGCGGCTTTGGCGTCGTCGGACCGACGGTAGATCGCATTAAACGCGCCAATGCCGCGCACAAGCTTTGGGTAGCGGCTGGCCAAATCCAACGCCATCATCGCGCCCATCGAATGACCGACCACAACCGCTGGCGTGCTCATTGCGTCTGCCACCGCCGTGACAAAATCCGACAATGTTGGCGCACCCGTCAGCATCGGGCTGTCTCCGTGCCCTGCCATATCTGGCGCGAGCACGCGAAATTCCTTGGACAATTCTTCGATCTGCGCGCCCCACGCCTCGGCCCGCAGGCCGACGCCGTGCAGAAGTAGAACTTGCGGGCCAGCGCCCGAAATGACGGCTTTCAGGCGCCCGAAATCAGACCGCTGCCGGGTTTTCCAAGTCATGGCCCAACTCCTTGAGGTCCTGATAGCGGTCCCCAATCCGGTGGTGCGGACGGCCTGTGGTCGCCGCGCCCAAAACGACCACGATCTCGTCTGCGCGGGGGGCGTCAGAGATCGCGAATTGGATGGTCAGATAGTGGGAGCGTCGACCCGCGTCGTTTTTATCCATCAGCGGCACCATAATCGGCGCATTGGCCGGCCCCCGTGTATTGGTGAAAGACAAGTAGGATTTGGCATCCACAGCCGAGCGGTAGTGGTTCCCAAAGCGCAGTGTGTGGATCAGCCCTGACGCATGCTCGACCTCGCCATCCAGACCAACAACGGCAGCTTTGCCGTAAGCCTCGATCTGATCTCCTCCCCCGGCGAGCGCGATCATCCGGTCGGTCAGCAAGACCCCAAGTTCAGGGCCATATGCGTATATCTCTGGCTTCAAGTCTTCGACATAGCGTCCGGCCCATGGGTTCTTGACCACTGCAGCCACAGCAAACATGCGCCAGGGTGTTTCAGCCTTGCGGAACCCTTCGATCAGGACTTCCTCTTCAAACGTCACAATTTTACGGATTTCCGGTTCCATAGATTTCCCTCGTCTCTGTCGGGAAAAGATATGATCCGCATGGACATTCCGGACAAACGAAGGAAAATCACCCTTAGCCATAAGCCAGACTAATGGGTGACTTCCATGATGCAAAAATCGCTTCCACCGCTGAACTGGTTTCGCGCATTCGAAGCCTCTGCCAGACGGTTGAGCTTTACCGCCGCGGCCGAAGAACTGAACATGACTCAGTCGGCGGTCAGTCAGCAAATCCGCGCGCTAGAGACCCGATTGGCGACCACGCTGTTCATCCGGCAAGCGCGGGGTCTGGCTCTGACGGACGATGGCCGCAAACTGCTACCCAAAGTTGAGAGTGCGCTAGAAACACTGGCCGCAGCCACCGCGCAGTTCGGGGTAGAGACAGAGGGCGCCCATCTCACTATTGCCTCGTCAGTGAGCATCATCGACTGGGTGATCGCCCCAGCGTTGCCAACTTATCTGGCAGAGCGGCCCGAGCTCTCGTTACGGCTTGTCAGCACCATCTGGCCGGACGATTTCACCGCCGCCCGGGCAGATGTCCAAATCTTTTTCGGCACGCAGAAGCAGGCCGGACGAGCAGCCCAACCCCTACGACCCAGTGTACTGATCCCCGTCAAATCCCCAAGTCTTACGGGTGATTTGAGTACTCTGCCTCTGATTGAGTCCGTGGGCACATCAGACGGATGGACGGGGTGGACGAACACATTTGGCGCGCCGACAGCGAAGCCAACGCTGTTCGTCGACACGTACGGCGCGGCTTTAGGCATGGCGACCGAAGGGAATGGCGTGGCGTTGGTCAGCGCTGTCTTGGCCGCACCCGCACTGGCCAGCGGCGCGTTGGTACAAGCGGATACGCGCAGTCTCTCAGCCAAGGAGGGCTACTATTTAAGCGTGCTTTCTGATTCTACCGCAGCGCGTGAATTCGCGGAATGGATGATATCGCTAACAGAGGCTGTCCCCTCTGCAGTGTAGTTTTGCGATTTCACACGATAAACTACTGCAAAAACCACCTATCCTATCCCCGAAAGGCGGCCCAAAACTCCGTTGATATAAAACATGTATCCGAAGGCGGTATTTCAGAGCCGAGTGGCCGTATTGAGAGGAGAGGAGCTTTTCTGAAAGATAGCGTAACTTCTTAGCGTTGACCGACAGGTGTCTTTTGAGCAGTACGACTATCGCCCTTTTCGAGCAAAATTCCGACCATGCGTCTACCTTGCGTGCAATGCTCGCGCAATTCCCAGCGCTAACCGTGCGCTGCTATGACACCCCCGCAGCTCTGCTGCAGGATGATGAACACGTCGATGTCTACGTTCTGGGTCTTGATGATTTGGGCAGCGCCGAAACGGATTTTCTGGCGAAACTACGCGCCACGCAGAATGGTATGATTGCCGGGATCGCCCTATGCTCTGCCAAAGACGAGCAAGAGCTCGTTCGTGCCTTCGAAGAGCATGACTTCGACAGCTTTGTTTCCAAGGATTGGGTATCGCCCGCTCAGATGTATTTGGCAGTCACTGCGGCCCTACGCAGCGCACGCTGGCGCCTGAACCACAAGTGCGCTGTGCACGGCATGCCAAACTTACGCTGTGGCAGCACGATCACGTTCCCAGAGGCCGCCGAATAAGAGCAGGCTATCCCCACTTGGCCAGAGACGCGGCCAGCTCTGGATGATCTATGGCGTAATCCTCGAGTTCGGACCCCGCTGCAGCGCAGTCCCATGCTTGCCGGACCGCCCGCACGCCGGCCGCAATTCCCATCGGGTGACCGTGGATGCCGCCTCCGCCCAGATACATGAGGTCCAGTGTTTGGCCGGTCCGGCGATAGGTCTCGACCGCTTGACCTCCCCATTGGCCAGAGCAAACCACGGGCAGGGGGCGATCATCCTCGGAAAAGATTGGCGTCATCACGTCCTCGAAGGACTGCACAAAGCTTTCGTCCGGCTCCCAGTATTTTGCGGCGATGCCGTTGATCTGGAACTGGTCGACCCCCAACAAGCGCCAAATCTTCTGATAGGCCGCGAAGTCCAGTCCGAGGCCGGGGTGCCGCGTCAGGATATCCCAGCCGTTCCGGTGCGCGTGCAGGCACAATTGCGAGCGTTTGCGTAAGAACGCCATGCCGCCGTAGCCGACCGAGTTGATGTTCACCACAGCAGCATTCCCTCCGTAGGACGCAACAATATCATGATTGCGCATCATAGTGTCGGGATCGGCGGAGCTGATGCCAAAGGCATACATGACCTTCTTGCCCGTCTTTTGCTGGTGTGAGTCGATCACTGGCATGATCGCTTTAACGCGCTCTTCTAGTGGCGAATAGGCGGGGCTCATCAGCTTTTCGTCGTCCTTGATGAAATCGACGCCTGCCTCGCACAAAGTTTTGACAACCGCTGCGGTTTCTTCTGGCAGCAGCCCCAAAGACGGCTTGATGATCGAGGCGATCATCGGCCCTTGATCAACCCCCATCAAATGTCGCGACCCAGTGATGCCGAATTGCGGGCCGGGGTGGCAGGCCCACTCTGGCGGCAGATCAATATCTCGAACACGAACGCCGGTCAGTCCTCGCACGGCAAACACACCGCCAACGGTAATAGTCATCAGCGCCGCAACATCAGTGCCCACAGCATCCATCGGGTAGGCGATGGTAACATCCGCCCGTCGGTAGCGCCCGACACCTTCTGGGTCGGGGAAAGAAGAAGTATCAACCGCGTCCAAGTGCGAAATCTCCACTACGCGCGCTGCACATCGCGCCTGCACTTCCGCCGTTTCGTTGGGTAACTCGGTGAAGGTTCCTGTGGACTGATCCGACGCAATTTTGGCGGCGAGGGGCTCTATTTCCCCAGCAGTTTCAAGTCGGTAAGTGACCTTAATCATGTTCTGCGACATCTTGCTCCCCCGCGTGACTCGGCCGACAGTAATAGTGATCATACCAGTTGACAAGGCAAGGGATCTTCGAAAGGCTCGGGCAGAGCATGGAGGAGAGCCAAAGATGAAAATTGCCCTAATCGGTTGCGGGTTCTTTGCCATGAACCAGCTGCACGCTTGGAACGGGATCGCGGGAGCAGAGGTTGTCGCTCTGTGCGATCGCGACCCGGAGCGGCTGTCACTCGCCGCCGCCTTGGCCCCCAAAGCCGCGGCCTACACCGACGCCGCAGAAATGTTCGCCGCTGGCGGATTTGACGTGGTGGATATTGCGACGACGGTTGGCTCTCATCGCGCATTGGTCGAGATGGCAGCTGCGCATCAAGTGCATGTCATCTGCCAAAAGCCGATCGCACCTACACTTGCCGATGCCCGCGCGATGGTCAATGCGGTCGACGCTACGGGCAAAACACTGATGATCCACGAGAATTTTCGCTGGCAATCGGCTGTCCGTGCGGTGATCGATGCGCTACGCAGTGGCACAATCGGCGAGCCGTTTTTCGGGCGGATCAGTTTTCGCTCGGGCTACGACGTCTATGCGGGCCAACCCTATCTGGCGGAAGGCGAACGTTTCATCATCGAGGACCTCGGCATCCACATCCTCGACATCGCGCGCGCGCTGTTCGGCGATGCCACGCGGATCACAGCCACTACGCGACGCGTCAACCCTGCGATCAAGGGCGAGGACGTTGCCACAATGCTGCTGGACCATGCAAGCGGCGTAACAAGTGTGGTGGACTGCTCTTATGCCACCCGCCGCAGCCCTGAAACCTTCCCCGAGAGTTTGATCGAGATCGACGGCACACTTGGCACGTTGCGGCTGGATGCGGGGTACACGCTGTCAGTTCAAATCGGCGATCAAGTAGAAACCCGCGATGTCTCGCCAACGCTTCTGTCTTGGGCGGACCGTCCGTGGCACAACATCCAAGAGAGCGTGCAGATCATCCAACAGCATTTTGTCGACTGCCTGAACCAAGGCATTGCACCGGAAACCGATGGGCAGGACAATCTCAAGACCTTTGCGTTGGTAGAAGCGGCCTATCTGTCAGCCAATGAAAATCGCACCGTGGACCTGACAGGGTTATGACACCGTTCGAATTGTACGGCACGGATGCCCTGAGCACACCGTCAGAGCTGGTCACACTCGGCGATCTCTCTTTCACCCTAGAAGCCGGAGCGCTGCGGCATATCACCTATAAAGGCGTCGAGATGCTGCGGGGCATCGCGTTTTTGGTCCGAGATCGCGACTGGGGCACGATGATGCCCTCTCTGACAGAAATCTCGCGCGACACTGCTGGGTGCTTCCGACTAGAGACGGAGGCGATATATGTCGGGACCGCCACGCTGACCGTCCGCATCGTGATCGAGGCCGACACCGATGGCTTGACCGTCCGCGCATCAGGCCAAAGCGATGGCTTGACCGTCCGCGCATCAGGCCAAAGCGATGGCGCTTTCGAAACGAACCGCGCGGGCTTTACCATCCTTCATCCAGCCGCCGTCGCGGGATGTTCGGCCCAAATCAGCCACTCTGACGGCAGCACGGATATGGCCCCGTTCCCGCTGATGATCGAGCCTTGGCAACCGTTTATGGACATCACCGCACTGACCCATGACCGTGCCGGCCTGCGGGTGAGTTGCGATCTGTCTGGCGATACCTTTGAAATGGAAGACCAACGGCAATGGGGCGACGCGAGCTTTAAAACCTACAACCGTCCTCTGGCCTTACCTTGGCCCTACGAGATCGCAGCTGGCATCCCGCTTGAGCAAAGCGTGCGTTTGAAGTGGACAGAAATTTCCGTTCACCCCGAACCAACAGTGCAGCAGAGCGTCCCAAACCCACACTTCCCCGAAACCGCGATTGTGATCACCGCAGCAGATGCTGACGCCCTGACAAAAGCGCCGAGTGACCTGACCGTCAGCGCCCAGCGCCTGCTTTGTCACTTGGATGCCGCCCTTGGCGGGACAGAGGCACAAATGCGGGCCTTTGCGGGGCTACAGAAAGCCATTCCTGATATCGCCTATGACTTGGAGTTGATCTGCAAGTTTGATGGTCCGGTTGAGGCAGAACTTATTTCGCTGCGCACCCAGATGGATGCAGCAGGCTTTGTCCCTGACAGCGTTTTGGTTTGCCCATCGGTTGATCGGCAGTCCACGCCTCCGGGCTCGGAATGGCCGGACTGTCCGCCTCTGGACGAAATCCACGAAGCTTCAGCCCGCGTCTTCAGCGATACGGTGCGCGGTGGCGGCATGGTCAGCTTCTTTCCCGAACTGAACCGCAAGCGCCCGCCGTTAGAACACCTGCATTTCGTCAGCCACAGCCTATGCCCGATTGTGCACGCCGCCGACGATTTGTCGGTGATGGAAACCCTCCAGACTCTTCCGCATATCACGCGCTCGGCCAGAGCCCTGATGGGCGATTGCGAGTATCGGCTTGGGCCTTCAACCATCGGAATGCGGCAGAACCCTTATGGCTCACGCACGATCCCGAACCCAAACCGGCAGAGGGTCTGTATGACGGATGACGATCCCCGCCACCGCGCGCACTTCGGGGCCGCATACACGCTGGGGGTTGCCACAGCGATCGCAGAGGCTGGCATCGCAATCTGGACGCCTGCAGCGCTATATGGTCCCCGAGGATTGACTGGACCGATCGTGCAGGTAATCGCCGCACTGTCGGAACACGCAGGGGCCCCCGTTCATCGCGCCGTCATCGACGAGGGCATCGCAGAGCTGCACGTTGGATCGACCAAATTCATGGCAAACCTGACCCCTCATGAGCGCGGAGGCCTGACGCCCTACGGGTGGTCGCGCAGCCCGCTTGCCGAGTAGTGGTATAACATCTTATACACCGTTGATATTGCTGCCCTAGCAGGAGCCCGCCATGATCCCGCCCGCCGCGCCCAAGGCAAGCCAAGACAAGATTGTCCGTCGTAAATTGTCCGATCAGGTTCTGGACAAGTTGCGAGAGATGATCCTGTCGCATGAGTTGAAGCCTGGGGATCACATGCCTTCGGAACGCGCCTTGATGGAACGGTTTGGCGTCGGACGACCTGCAGTGCGCGAAGCGTTGCAAAACTTACACAACAGCGGCCTCATCAGCATCAACCACGGCGAACGGTCCCGCGTGAACGCGATAGACGCCAACACTGTGCTCAGTCAGTCCGACCAAGTGGCCCGCATGGTCCTGAGCGCCGCGCCGGACAATCTGGAGCACCTGAAACAAGCACGGCAAATGTTTGAATTAGGAATGGTCCGACTGGCCGCACAGCAAGCGACGCCCCAAGATATCGCCGATCTGCGCAGCATCCACGCGACGCAGAGCATGCAGGATCAGGACGCCACCGCCTTTATCGAAGCAGACATGCGCTTTCACACACGCATTGCAGAAATTTCGGGAAATCCGATCATCGTGTCTGTCTCGCGGGCCATGCTTGGATGGCTGTTCGAGTACCACGTCAGCTTGTTGCACTGGTCCGGCAAAGAGGACGTAACGCTGGCCGAGCACGCCAAGATCATCGATCTGGTCGAAGCTGGGGATGCTGACGGAGCTGTCAGCGAGATGGCCAAACACCTTGACCGTGCGGCTGCAGTATTCGAACCCAAGGGTTAACGAGGGCCGCCGCCCTCTCTGATCCAACCAAAGAAATCCATGCTACCCATTTGGCCGCCCTTGAGTGCGATTTGCAGACCGTCATGGCGATCTCCCCCATAGCCGACGCACAAGGACGCCCCTGGAATGGTGGGCGCAAGGGCCTGCAAAGCTTCTAGGCCCAAGGCGCGCATCCCATGTCCCGACGTATCCCCGCCGGAGATTACGGCGCGGCGGATGTCACAGCCTTGCAAAATGCCATCCAGCACGCGGCCTAGACCCATGCCGATCGCTTTGTTCGCCTCTTCCATTGGAATGCCCGCTGTACTTGCAGCTTCTCTGGCAGCAGAAACGGCGGGGTCATCCGGACCTGTGGCCGAGCAGATCAGCGGGCTATGGCCTTCGGCTGCTGCTTTCACGCCCGCAGATATTGCCGCTGAAATCACTTGATCGGCGCTATGGGAGTCTCGAATGATCGCCGCGGCATCAAACCGAATGACCTCGAAACCGTTCGCTTTGGCCCACGCGATCTGCTGTGCGGTGCTGGGAGAGACAGAGCCGGAGACTACAGCGATCTGATCGACCATGCCAGCAGAACGCGGGCTGGGGGCAGGTGTAATAAGTCCTTGGTCCTGCCAATGGCGAACAAGCGCATATTCAACCCCTTGAGACCCAATAACAAAGCTCAGATCCTGCCTGTTCTCCCACAGCAACCGACCAGCGGCCAATTCGCTGCGCTCTTCCATACTGTCGACCGACAATAGTTGCGCGCCCTCAGAAAGAAGCGTTTGCAAACGCGCCTCCCCATCGCTCCAGAGTGCCTCTAGATCAATCAAACCGCTCGGAAGACTGGTCTGCGCTGCGATGTGCTGCAGCAAATCCGCCTCTTGCATCGGTGTGACTGGATGGCGTGACATAACGGGATGGCGATCAAGCCGGAACACCCCGTCAAAGGTGCCAGCAAAGAGATGACCAAAGGCTTGGTATCTGCGCATCTGGGGCGCAGCCGTCAGCATTGGAATTGCACGCGCGCCGGTGACACTGAGACCGATCTCTGCCGCCTTGCCAATGCTTCCCACATGGGGGGCCGAGTCGAACGTCGAACAGACCTTGTAGTGCAAAAGCGGCGCGCCTGTGCCCAACAGGAACCGGAATGCATCAGGCAGATGGCTGGCCATCCAATCGGGTCCCTCGGCTCTAGCGGTACTGGCAACACCGATCGCGCTGCAATCGGCAAAACGCGCGCACACCTGATCCGAAGGCGTGTCTGCGAACAACACGGCGTCTATTCCGGCAAAGGCCAGCACCTCCATCACTGCGGCCGCGCCGGTGAAGTCGTCCCCGAACCAACTGATCAAAGGTGCCAAAGCGCATCCCCCTCCATTTTCCGCCGCACAAGCCGCGTTGACAATCTGGAGTGGATATTATCTGATCATACCAGTTAGGCAAGTCATCCCGAAGACGGGATCTGGAGGAGAATTCAAAATGACCAAAGTGGCTCTGTTCGGCGCTGGTGGGAAAATGGGCGTTCGGACCGCCCTAAATCTGGCGGAAACCGATTTCGAGGTCGCCCATGTCGAAGTCAGCGAACCGGGCCGCGCCCGCCTGAAAGAGGCTGTTGGGGCCGATTGTGTCGAAGTAGACGACGCGCTGGCCAGCGCAGAGGTCGTCATTCTGGCCGTTCCGGACACCGCAATCGGCGCAGTCGCAGGGGGCATTGTCGACAAGCTGAATCCCGGCACGATGGTCGTGATCCTTGATGCCGCCGCACCCCACGCGGGTCACCTGCCTCCGCGCGAGGACATCACCTATTTCGTTACGCACCCCTGCCACCCGGCGATCTACCACAACGAAGAAACAGAAGCTGCGCGTCTCGACCGGTTTGGCGGCGTGGCACACCCGCAGGGCGTCGTGAATGCCCTCATGCAAGGCCCCGAAGGGCACTACGCCCTAGGCGACTCCATCGCCAAAGCGATCTATGCGCCTGTCCGCCAAACCTATCGCGTGACCGTGGAACAAATGGCTTATCTGGAACCGGGCCTGTCAGAAACTGTCTGCGCCTCTTTGCTGGTCGTGATGAAGCAAGCCATGGACGAGGTCGTGAAAACCGGCGTGTCCGAAGAATGTGCCAAAGACTTCCTACTGGGGCACATGAACATCCTTGGCGCTGTAATTTTCGGCGTCCAAGAGGGGCAGTTCTCGGATGCCTGCAACAAGGCTATCGAGTTCGGTATCCCCGCCTTGATGCGAGATGACTGGAAAAAGGTCTTCGAGCCGCAAGAGATCATGGACTCGATCAAGCGGATCACCTGATATCGTTTGAATGGTAAGCTTTGCGCAGCGGGACTCTGCTGCGCACCCCTCGACCTGAAACTTGGAAACGGTGGCGTAGCATGGTTTTGTCTTTGACGAGGAGGCGGCCATGATCACCGAAAAACAAAAGATGTTGGCTGGCGAGTATTACATCGCCTCTGACCCCGAACTTCAGGCCGACGTTCAGCGGGCTGCGCAGTGGATGGACCGCTTTAACGCGTCGCAGTCACGGACACCCAAACAGACGGATACCTTGTTGCGAGAGGGGCTTGGACAGGTGGGCCAAGACTGCATAGTTCGGCCTCCTTTCTACTGCGACTACGGCTACAACATCGCGCTTGGCACCGCTGTTTTCATCAATTTCAATTGCTGCATTTTAGACGTAGCGCCGGTCACGATCGGTGATCAGACCCTCATTGGGCCGGGCGTTCAGATCCTCACCGCCGATCACCCGCGGGACCCAGAGCAGCGGCGACAGATGCTAGAGTATGGTCGACCCGTTCACATTGGCAGGAATGTCTGGATCGGAGCAGGGGCAATTATTTTGCCCGGCGTGACAATCGGGAACGACGCGATCATTGGCGCTGGAAGTGTGGTGACGCGCGATGTCCCTGCACGCGCGACGGCGATGGGCAATCCGGCGCGGGTCAAAACGACTGTACCGACTGGCGACCGTCCATAAATTCATCCACAGTCGGTATAATTTCCGCCTAGAGGTCCAAGCTGTCTTATTGTGCGGGCGCGGCAGGCTTCCTACTTGCTAAGCATGGCTTATCAGATATCCCAAACCGTCGGCCCCGTGTTGTTTCTGGACAGCGTGTCAGAGGCGCGGGTGCACCTTGCTGCGCTTTTCATCACCAGCGGCGAAATACCTGCACCAGTTGTGGTAGACGGGCGCGAGGAGCAGCCCCAAAGCATTGCGACATATGACACGGCCACCGTCTGGCGCGTGCGGTTCTCGCTGCCAGCGGACGCGGCATCAAGCTATGTATGGAACGGCGAAACCTATCCTGTCGCGGGGGATTTGGGCGGCGATCTGCGTATGGGCTACGTGTCCTGCAACGGCGAAGAGATCGGCGACATGGAGCGCGAAGGGTCCGAGCGGAACGCCATGTGGGCGCGTCTACGCGAACAGCACCGCACACGGCCATTGTCCTTGCTTCTGCATGGTGGGGACCAAGTGTATGCCGACGAAGTAACCAGCGGCCACCCGCTGAGCGAAGGCTGGCCAGACGACATCCCCATAGACCCATCACGCGCCGATTTGGCTGACCTATCGCACCATCTGCGCGAGCGGTTCATGGCCCGATATGCCGCGCTCTATGCAGCTCCGGAGTTCGCCTGGCTGGCGGCGCGGGTACCCTCTTTGATGCAGTGGGACGATCACGATATTTGCGACGGTTGGGGCTCGCTCAAACGCTCACGTACGTACTCACCAGTGGGTCAAACGCTGTTCGCCGCCGCCAGAGAGGCATTTTTAGTTTTCCAGCATGCGACGTCCGAAGGCGATTTGCCCTCGCGATTTGCTGATCCAAAGGGCCAACACTTGGGCTGGACCATAAACACCCCAAGCCTTCGAATAATCGCGCCCGATTTGCGCGGCGAACGCACGCGTCGCCAAGTTATGGGCGAGGGCGGTTGGACCATGATGGACGCCGAAGCCAATCGCGATGCCGAAGGGCACACTTTTCTGATGTCCAGCGTTCCACTTCTTGGCCCGCGTCTATCGATCCTCGAGGCGATTATGGTCGCGATCCCCAGCATGCAGAAATACGAAGACGACTTGCGGGATCAATGGCAAAGTCGCGCCCACCGCGATGAGTGGCGCCGGATGCTACGATTGGTCCGCGACATGGCTCTGCGCGAAGGACACGACATCACAGCTCTGTCCGGCGAGATCCATTTGGCGACTCGGGCGACAATGGACTTGGGTCAGGGGCTGGAATTGAATCAATTGGTCGCGTCCGGCGTCGCCCACCGCGCGCCGCCCGAGGCATGGGCTCGCACGCTCGGGGCGCTGTCATGGCTGGGGGAAAACCCGCTACCAGAGCATCCCATCCGGATTGCCCCGCTGCCCGGGCAATCGAGCCGCTACACCGCAGAGCGGAACTACCTTTTGATCGAGCGCGAAAGCGGGCAATGGCAGGCCCGATGGGACCTAGAGAGCAGCGGATTAACACCCCGACTACAGCTCTGAATTCACCGCATTTTTCTTTTCATCAGGCCTCTCAAGCGCGGGGCATCGCGCAATACTTTCGTTTAGAATATCGCGTCGCGGTGAGCGCAGTGCGATTTGAAATGCCTCACAACTTCTAATAAAGCACTTATACCGCACATCTTTTATTGCATAAATTTCAAACACTTGGTCAATTTTCTGCTGCGCAGCAATTCCACACCATACCTTTGCATTAAGCTTCCACCAAAGACACTGGAAACTCCTAGTTTGAGCGGGCTGCATTCATGGATGGGAATGTGTCAGTTGTATTTTCGGAAACACGTAAATGCACTTCAGCAATCCGCATCGTAGGGAACAGCAGATGACGTTGCACCGCACAAATGAATTTCTCTCGTCAGCAGAGAACAACTTTACCAAAGGGTATGATCTACTTGGCGCGCCCGTTGTGATAGCGGATCGGGACTTTGTGATCCGCTATCTGAACGATGCAGCGCGCTCCATGTTCAAGCGCATGGAAGCAGATATCCGACAAGAGGTGGCTGGTTTCGTGGCAGAAGATGTTCTGGGACAACCGATTGACCTCTTCCACAAAAGCCCTCATGTCCAGCGCGCGATGCTGCAATCGCTGAAATCACCCTACAAGGGTCAATTCACCGTCGGGGGCTCCTCGGTTGAATTTCTGGCGACGCCTGCGTTTGATACCTACGGGGAAGTCGACATGTATCTGGTAGAGTGGCGCGACGTCACTGATGCCAAGAAGGGCCAAACGCAGGTTGCCGAGCTGATGTCACGGGTGAGCGAGATGGCAAAAGCGCACTACGACGGGATGATCAGTCATTTCGTCGACACGGCAACGCTTGAAGGCGACTACGCCGCAGTCGCAGAGCAAATCAACCAGATGGTTGCTGGTCATATCTCGATTAAAAAGCAGATCATTGGCTGTATGCAGGCCTACGCCAAAGGCGACTTTGACAAGGGGATTGAGCGCCAGCCGGGGGAGCGGGTGTTTATCAATCACGCGGTGGACGAGGTGCGCACATCCTTCCAGACCATCGTGACCGAGGTCGATGCCATGTCCACAGCAATCGTGAATGGCGAATTGGACCGCAACACCCACGCAGATGCCTTTCAGGGGCAATACAAGACGATTATCGAAAGCTTTGAGCGTGCCTACGACAGCTTGAACACCACCTTCACCAGTATTCGGGACCAAATCGAGGATATCTCGGGGTCAATAAATCAGGTCAACGAGTCGGCAGCAAGCATGTCTACGAGTGCGCAAGAGCAGTCAGCGGCGATTGAACAGATCTCCCGTTCGATTGAGGCGGCAGACTCATTTGCCCGTGCCAACAACACTGCCGTGCAAGAGGCACAGGGATTGATCGGGCAGACACGTCAGATCTCCGAGGCTGGCAGCACAAAGGTCGAAGAGATGCATGCAGCGATGGAGCAGATCACAAACTCGTCTTCCAACATCAAGAAAATCATCAAAGTCATCGATGAAATCGCATTCCAAACGAACTTGCTGGCTCTGAATGCCGCAGTCGAGGCGGCACGCGCAGGCGATCAGGGGCGTGGATTTGCCGTAGTCGCCCAAGAGGTTCGCAGCCTTGCCAGCCGGTCGGCGACGGCCGCCAAAGAAACCTCAGACCTCATCGAGGCATCGACGAAACATGTCGCGGCGGGCACCAAGCTGTCCAAAGAAACACGTGAAGCCTTTGTGGAGATTTCGGACAAGGTGCAGCTGATCGAAAGCAAGGCCGATGCGATCTCGGACGGTTCCAGAGAGCAGGCGCGAGGTGTTTCGGAGATTTCAACCGCAGTAGTCGAGCTTAATAAATCCAGCGCCTTGGTCGCCAGCAGCAGTCACGAATTGGCTGGCGAAACGGGCCGTATGGAGATGGCAGCGCACTCCGTCAAAGACGCAATCAATTCGCTGCAACTCCGCGAACGCAGGTCACCGGCGGCGGCTCCGTTTGCAGAGGTGGACAGCGACATGCAACGCCAGATTATGCAGTTTCTTGCACAAAATGGGGTCGACATGCGCCAAGTGAGCCGCCGCTGAACGAGTGGGCGATGTTGGGACCCTAGTGTGCTTGGAAGCGCTATCCGAAATAGTCCTCAGTTACCCCGCCCTCACAATACCTTCGGAAAGTGATATGTGTCACAAAAGGTGAAGAAAACCTGAAGCCTAACGGAGCTGATTACCTCAGCACGGTCAATGTTGAAGGTGAGCAGAATTCACTCGTGCAAATTCATTTTCGATCCCTGGACCACGCAAAGATGACCGCGATGAATGAGACGCAAATCAGATCCGTCAGTTTAGGCAAGTGTATCGGGCAATCGAATGCGCAGACCAAAGTGACCAAGTTTCACGCCTACACGCTGGCGCCTGTCTTGGTTGGACTGCCGACCTCATCAGTCACGCTCGCGCAGATTGAGGTGTTAAAAATCTGGCTGGAGCGTCGGGGTCTGCCCTCCTGAAACTGGCAAAGTCGACCTACGCTATTGCCCATGTAAATCATAAGTCTAGATTGCCATATTAAAGGTTGTGAGGTTTAACTAAGTGCTAGACCTCGGGTGTGTACCAAAGTCCGCATGATACTTCGCGGATTTATCAGGTGCTTTGATTGTGTGTTGCCGCATGAGTTCGCGGCATCCTTGTCAGATCAATGCCGTGGAGGACGCCTTGGGAGCCGAACCAATTGAAAGAAAACAAGATCTGGAGCGCGAAGTTTTCTTGCTCTCTATGGTCAATGCCCTATCCGGCACATTGCAGGATGTGGTCGGGTTAAAAGACGCAGAGGGCTACATTTCGACTGTAGGCGAGCGCATAGGGGAGACTATCTGCGGGGCCTATCGCAACAGCTCGGACAACGGCGAAATCACACCTGATGACCTGTCTTACATCTTGACCGATCTGAAGGCCCGTATCGGCGGCACCTTCAAAGTCGAGAGCGAAGACAGCAAAACAATCGAATTTTCGAACGCGAAGTGCCCTTTCGGATCCTTTGTGAATGGGCGACCGTCGCTCTGCATGATGACATCCAATGTCTTTGGCACGATCGCCGCGACACTGCACGGCGAAGCGCGGGTCGAACTGCTGAAAACAATCGCGAATGGGGACGGGTGCTGCAGCGTATTGGTGCACACGGACGGCTCCGCTGGCGGCGGGAGAAGGTATTTC
Source organism: Donghicola eburneus (assembly GCF_900115865.1). Taxonomy (GTDB): domain Bacteria; phylum Pseudomonadota; class Alphaproteobacteria; order Rhodobacterales; family Rhodobacteraceae; genus Donghicola; species Donghicola eburneus. The sequence continues at coordinate 208,581 of NZ_FOXY01000009.1, forward strand.
GCGTATGACGACTAACCCGGCCCTGCTGCAGGAAATCATCGAGACGTTCGACAAGCCCTCGTTCATCACCACCGTTCGCGCTGACATGGTGGTTACCAACGAGGCTGCACGCTCGATGTACAACGCGGGAGGTGCCGAGGCGTTGTTCAGAGCGGAGTCGACCAAAGCTTTCCTCGGCAGCATCGCGAAATCGACAAACGTTCGGTTCGACAAAATCGTCGATCATCTCGGTCAAGAGCATCGCGTTGCAGGCAAACGGCTCGACCGCAACGGTCACCTGATGCTGTGGTTTGAAAAAGCCGACAGCCAGCACGACATGGCGGGCTTCACGTCTGAGGTGAAAAAGCGCGAGGCCGAAACATCGAAGCGGCGCGCAATGGAAAAATCCAGCAAGGATCTTGTCGCGGCGTCTGGCGATATGGTCCTGATCGTTGCGCGCACCGGCGAGATCCTAGAGTCGTCAGAGTCGTTTCACAAACTGACAGGCATTCACGCTTCGGCCACACTGAATCAGCAGGTCAAACGCTATGTTTTCCTGGGGCTTAAAGAAGGGGTCGATGGATGGGCGCTGCAGACCCCGCTATGCTCTGCCGTGGAAGGGTATATTCAGGGCAGAGAGCGCCGTATCCCAATTGAAGTGACGCTGAAGCCGATTGTCTGGAAAGGCAAAGACGCAACCCTGTACTCAATTCATGACCTGTCCGAGACCCAGCGCGCGGAGTCCGCAATCCAGCGGATGCGCCTGCTTGAAGAAACTCAAAAGAAAGCCGAGATGGCCAGTCTGGCCAAAAGCCGCCTGATCCGCGCAATCTCGCACGAGATGCGAACGCCGCTGAACGGGATGTTCCTGAGCCTTGATATTTTGGAAGACGGCATGACCCTGTCCGGCGCTGACAAGCGTTTGTTTCAAACGCTCAAGAAAAGCACTGAGCGTTTGCTGGGTCAGGTCGACAACATCATGTCATTTGTACAGTCGGACACCCCGAGCGACACACAAGAGCAAACCGCCATTGATGTCGGCAAAGTGCTAAATGCACTCTACACCGAGAATGTGTCTCGCACCCAAGCCCGGCATTTGGACGGTACGCTGGTAAACAACATCGGCTCGCACATGGCCCTTGGGAAAGAAAGCGTCCTGCAGAGCCTGTTCCAAAGCCTATATATCGAAGCGCTCGCATCGCCCGAGGGCGCATCAGTGCGGGTCGAATGCGATAGCGTAGTCCACGACACCCATATCACTTACCGCCTGTCCATCACCGCTCCGACCTTCCGATCCAAGCTAGGTGACGGGAATTTGGCACGCAAAGTGTACTCAGGGCAGGGGTCTGACAAACACAAGCAGGAAACGATCGATCTAAACCTGTGGATTTCACAAAACGCAATTTTGGAGTTGGGCGGGTCGCTGACTTTCGAAGAAGCTGGAGAGGACTCTGCCAGCGCGGTCGCGACTTTCTCTTTCCCAAGGGCATCACAGCCGCGTCCAGTAATTGGCTCTGTGTCTGACCAGCTGCCCCAGGATCTGAGTGTGATGATCGTCGATGACGAACCGATCAACCGAAAAGTTTTGACCCTGTTACTCAAGAAGAACGGCAATGCCGTGTGGACGGCCGAAAACGGTCAAGAAGCCGTTGAGTTAGCCATCAAATATAAGCCCGATCTGGTGATTATGGACCTGAATATGCCTGTGATGGATGGCATCAGTGCAACGCGTGAAATTCTGAGTCAAGCAGCGTTGGCTCACACAAAAGTCATCGGTGCGACAGCTTATATGAGTGACGAAATCGAGGCAGAGTGCCTTGGCGCTGGGATGCTCGAGCTAGTGGCCAAGCCATTGCGCAAAGAAAAGCTGTTTCACGCGCTCTCACGCCATTTATCAGCCCAGCCTCCCATCGGGGCCACTTACTAAGAAATCGCGCCGTGAGAGTGCAAGCTAGATGCGCGCTTTCTGGGCATCCGATAATTGAGCGTCCGCATCCAAAGCCAAGGACCGCAGTTTACCGCGATATTCAGACCGGGTGATTTTACTGAGGGTCTTCTGACAGTGGAGGCGATCCGGCTGAGCGACATCCGATTTGGCAATACCCATAACCGCCAGCGCCCTGAGAAGCTCGCGTTCTTCGGTCGATAGACCGGAAGCCCCAAAGCTTTTCTCCATTCTCTCAATAAGAGAACGGATTTCGACCAGTCGATCAAGTGCGTCACTCATCTATAAATCCTCGGCCAAGCTAAATTAAGGCGGCAAATAAACGGTAACATATGCTTTCGTATAGGTCCAGTATCTCGCGATATCTTAGCCAAGTTTGAAGACTGGTGAGCAAACTGGGTATGTAGGGGGCTGGCACATTCCAAACCCCCTCAAACAGCGAGCGGCAATTTTGTGCAAACAGCGACGAGCGAGAAAAGGTTGAGATAAGTCAACTCACTGTCGAAGGCGGCATTTGAGAGACTATTGCGCACTGCGGCACCTGCTAACAGTTGGAAAAGCGATCTACATTTATCGAAAGTGTGCAGTTGCACATACGAAAAATACGCAATAAATTCAATAATTTGCACGCATTTTCGGTGTAGGTCACAGATTCTAACCTAATAAATTTGTTAGGAAAATTCACCTCTCGTGAAACCAAATGGGTGATCGTTTCGTAACTCAACTAATCCACCTGAGAACATTCTCTGAGCTGGGTTATGTTGTTGCTAACGAGTGCTCTGCCTTTGCGGACTGGCCCCTTATGAGGGCTGCAAATTTTGAACTATAACTGTTTGGCGGGTGCCCAATGGACGGAACATTCGAAGGTCTCCGCTTTGACTACAAAGCGGACCTCTTTATGAAAAAGCCGATCGCTCTCATCGGATGCATGGACTTGTTTTCCCAGCGCGTTCAGCGAACGCTGTCTGCGGAATTTCCGCAAAATGATATCAAGTTCTTTGACACACTCAGTGCCGCGCGCACCTATGCAGGCGATGCGGGCCCGATGTCTCGCTTCGAGATGGTGTTGATTGACGCTCCCACATTCATGGATCTGATGCTGGACGGGACGCTATCGAGCACGACAGAGGATGGTACCAAGCTGGCAATTGCATACGAAAATGACGCCGTCCACGAGCACCTGCTTGACCGCTACCGCGAGCCAATATCAAGGCATGGTATCAGCCTATTACCGATGCACACGACGCTCGAAGCTTGGCTCTGCATGTTGGGATTGGTTGGCAACGGCGTGCAGTTCGTACCTGCTTCGGCCGCGCTACAATCGGCTCACACGGCCAGCCGCGCAATGGAATCCTATGATACGCAGGACGAGAGCAATGAGCCATTGCCTAGGCTCACCAAACGAGAGAGCGAGGTCTTGCGGGCGATTGCGGGCGGGAAGCCGAACAAGCTCATCGCGGTCGACTTGGAGATTTCAGAGCACACCGTCAAACTGCACATTCACCGCGTTATTTCGAAACTAGGTGTGACTAACCGTACAGAAGCCGCCGCGTTCTATTTCAAAAATCCCGAAGCTTACTCGTAAATACATTTCAAACACGATAAATGGCGCCCCAATTTGGGCGCCATTTTTTTGTGCGTTCGGATTTTGGGTGAAACTACAGAGCCTATTGAAACTTGGTGACAGCTCTGCCGCAGCGACTGCACTGTCCTCGATAGGCGCTGCGACCCCTGAAATACCCCGTGAACGTAAACGCAGAAACACGGTGACCAATAAGAGCACAAAACAGTCGGATCTTCATTTGATCACTCCACGTGCCAGAATATACAAACGCACAAGGAGCGAGGTCATTGAGACACCCACCCCTTGATCCTACGCTTTTGGAATTATTTTGAAATCCGCGACAGCAGCGCAGGATTAACAACCAAATTACGAACCGCGTGCGCATGGTCCTCTTCGAACACGTTATCTTCGTACCACGCGGCAACAGAATTGATGTCGACCTTAATAACCTCAGGTCGCACCGACCACGTCACTTCGAAGGGGGAGGCGACCTCGTTATAGCTTGGGCCCGTGGTCGACCCTGTATAGAGAATGGGCGTTCCAGTGTCTGACGGGACATTGGGAGCCTGCCAGTAGCCATCCACTTCGTTCAGTTGCGCCAAGCTTTCAAAGTTCTGCGCTGACGCATCATTCACCAAAACCATCACTTGGGTTTCGACGCGCAGCTGCGGATTTCCGTTGCTGTCCGCAAGGCAAGCGCCAAGTGTGGGACCCGGCACGACGTCTGCCGATGTGTGCACGAAGTGGACCTCAATCGTGTCACCGGATTGCAGCTTCCCGTGCTCACCAGTCCCGATCGGCGCCGCAATCGGCGTCAGCTCGGCTTCGGTCAAGTCACCATCATAGGCATACCCCGTACCGTGGCCTGCGCCATCACCGTTCCCAAGAAACTTGGTGAACTCGCCGCCCGCATGCTCGGCGCCTTTGTGAAAGTGGATATTGCACAGATTCATTTGGCTTGCTGCCGGCGCCATACCGAAAATCCGCTTATTCGAGCCTTCCGAATTGCGCAGATCGCGCGGCGCCTGAGGACCAAATCCCGCTTCAACTGAACTCGCCGCCAGTGCAGCACGTTGCTGTGCAATTACCTCATCGCCTACCTCGGTGAGGCCTGCAGCAAAGCCAGAAATCGGAGCAAACAGTGCAACCCCCAATGCAAAAGACTTTTTAAATTTAAGTTCCATTGTTCCCCTCCGCCGAAACGCCAGACGATTCCGATAAATCTGAAAGTCGGCGCCTCAAAAGTATTGAAAATTATCGAAAGGGTGCATTCTTTCCATCACTCGAGCCAGATAGCCGATGTGTTTATCCCAATCAGAATAGAGCTGCGGCTATAGGAAAATCGATCTGCACTCAGGCACTTTATTCCGAACGAACCTACGCATAGGCTCAGGATGCATGACCAATGGATAGTCTCCGCTCATCCATGGCATCTTTTTAAAGGTGAGTTTTATTGCTCATCAAAGCGCGAACTACTGCAATCTAGAGCCGAGTTAGCTCGGCGTATTTTTAAAATAAAAATTACAAATTTAGAGCACGGACTGAAAAGATGATTCTGGCCGCAACACTCTCATTTCCCGCGAGACTCACTTAAGCCCATGAAGAGTATGGCTTACCGGTCGGCAAGCGGCGAAAATACGCGCTAGTAAGCATGCCTTTACCGAACATGCCTCAACCATCTGACATTAAACCAAAAGTTGACCTCAAAAGTCCGGCATTGGCAAAGCGCAACATCGCGCTCGCAGCTGCCAGATCAAAAGTCGGCAAAATTTTGATGCATCCTGAAACTATCGGGGTGACACTACGTACATCCATTGTATGGGAAATGTAACTGGAAGAACGACATGCAGTTGCCTGATCGGACAATGTGGGTGCACCACGATACTAATTTTCGCATCAGCGCGGTTGACCTGCCACGGGATTTTTCCTCCATCATCGATTAGAGTCTGACCCAATTTGAGGACAGACAATGAAGCGCACACGATTTACGGACGAACAGATCATCGGGATTTTGACCGAGCATGAGGCCGGCGCCAAATGCGCTGATCTTTGTCGTAAGCACGGCATGGCCGAAGGCACTTTCTACAACTGGAAGGCCAAATTCGGCGGGATGACTGTGTCCGAAGCCAAGCGGCTGAAGACACTCGAAGACGAGAATGCCAAGCTGAAGAAGCTGCTGGCTGAACAGATGTTAGATCTGGCAGCGATGCGTGAGTTGGTATCAAAAAAGTGGTGACGCCCGCTGTTAAGCGCGAGGCTGTCGCGCAGCTGAGAAGCCAATTCGGGTTCTCGGAACGGCGGGCGTGCCGGATTGCGGGCGCGGATCGTAAGATGGTCCGGTATGTTGCGCAGCGTGCGCCGGATACGGCCTTGCGTGGTCGGTTGCGAGAATTGGCAAACGAACGGAGGCGGTTCGGTTACCGCCGGCTGTTCGTATTGTTGCGCCGTGAAGGAGAGCCATCGGGCATCAACCGGATTTATCGGCTCTACCGCGAAGAAGGATTAACGGTCCGTAA
>NZ_FOXY01000044.1 GCF_900115865.1 Donghicola eburneus
AATTATGCAGGGCGCATGATTATGCGGAGTCCGCAGCGGCAACGGCTTGCCGACTGCGGTGTTTTTAGCAGAAATCACTCGACATAATCTGCTGATCGGCCGACGGACTTCAGCATAGCCAGCAGCTCGTCGGGAGCGCGGAAGCGACCCGGCTTTAGTGACGGCGGCGCCATCGCAGCGAGCGCCTCGAGCTTCTCGGTCGGGTCGGCTCGCAGGTAGACTTCCGTGCTTTGGAGGCTGGCGTGACCGAGCCAAAGCGAGACTTTGCGGACATCCCGGGTCGCCTGCAGCGTGTGCATGGCGCAGGTGTGACGCAGAACATGGGGGGTGACGCGCTTGTCGGAAATGGAGGGCTGCTTTTGCGCCGCGGTAACGACGTGCTTGGTCAGAATGTACTCGAACCCGGACCGAGTCATCGCACGTCCTTTCGCATTGAGAAAGAGTTCGGCGTCGCCACTCGCCGGGCGGGCCGCCAGCCAAGCCTTCAGCGCCGCTGCAGTTTCCTTCCAGAGGGGCAGCACGCGTTCGCGGCGTCCTTTGCCCATGACGTGGATGCTGGCGGCCGCCTGACGGTCAATCTGGTCGGTGCGGAGACTGACGAGTTCGGATACGCGCAGCCCGGCAGCGAAGGCCAGATGCAGCATCGCCCGATCGCGGAGGCCGGAGACCCGGCGCGTGTCCGGAGCGTCGAGCAGAGCCTGCATCTCTTCGCGGGTGAGATGACTGACGAGGGTCTCGTCAACCTTCTTCATCGGGAGTGCCCGGGTCCGGTGCGCCTGATCCAGACAAGACGGAAGCCGATACTCGAGGAAGCGGAAGAAAGCTTTGATGGCGGCAAGCCGGGCGTTGCGGGTGCGCGCCGAGTTGCCGCGACTGTCCTCAATGTACTCCAGGAAAGCGAGAATGAGTGGAGGATCGAGCTGTTCAATCTGCATGCTGGACGGGGTGGCCCGCAACCGAGCCGCCGCGAAGGAAAGCAGCAGCTGAAAGCTGTAGGCGTAGGCCGCGCATGTATGCGGACTCGCCCGCCTCTCGTGCGGCAAGTGCGCGCGCAAGAAAGCGGTGAGATGCGGAGCCAGCGCGGTCATGAGACAGCTCCTTTATGCATGGCCTCGCTAGCCGCAGCGATCTGCCTCATGAGGATTGGTGTCGCCTGCAGGTACCAATAGGTGTCGGTGACGTGGGCATGGCCGAGGTAGGTGCTGAGGGCTACGATATGGCGGTCGACAGCATCGCGATTTTGCCCGCACTGTTCCAAGGATCGAACGGCAAAGGTGTGCCGAAGATCATGAATACAGGGCCCCGGCTGGCCGGGGCCTCCGCGCAGGCCGATCGAGCGCGCGAGCTGGAGAAAAACGGCTATCACGGTACTGTAGGCTGGCGGCGTGCCTGCTGCGGAAACGAACAGCGCGCTATTCAATGTCCCGACCCGGCGGCGCGCCAGCAAATAGCGATCCAAGGCGTCCCATGTCGTTCGATGGAGTGGCAGCAACCGGCTCTTCTGGAACTTTGTCTGCCGGATGAGCAAGCCATCGGCAATTACATCATCGAGCCGAAGAGCGAGAGCTTCAGAAATGCGCATGCCGGTTGCGGCAAGCAAGCCGAACAGGGTCTCGTACATCTGCGGCCTGATCGAACTCGTCGGTTTGAGTGAAGAGGCAGCCTGCATCAGTGCGGCGATCTCGTCCGCGCTGTAGATATACGGAATCCGTCGCTCCGATGGGCCGTGGCCCAGAGCGTCAGCGGGCGGGATCTCATGACGCCGGTTCTCGGCCGACAGCGCCAGTGCGAAACGGCGAACTGTTAGCAATCGGTTGCGGCGCTGCCGTGGCGAAGGCGCGAACGCCGCCCATTCAAGCACGCGCGCAGTATGAACATACCGATCGCCACGCCCCTCCGCGAAGGCAACGAAACTCTTCAACAGGGTATGCTGTACCCGGAACTTGAACCCCAGCTTATGTTGAAGTTCCGCATGGTTTGCGAGGTTCTGGCTCAGCATGCTGCACCTCCCGGCCAAGGCTGGGCAACCCGAAGCAGCATACTAACGTCCACCTTCGCGTAATGGGCGGTCGTGTCGACCGACCGATGGCGCAGCACGGTTCCGATCATATCCAAAGTGGCACCGCCCCGAAGCATGCTTGTCGCAGCCGAGTGACGGAGCAAGTTGGTACCCCGGGATGGGGCATTCTCGATACCCGCACTCCCAAGCGCATGATTAACGATGCTTGATACACTTGAGCCTGCTAATGGCCGAAAGGGGGCAACGGTGCGCAGGAAGATCTGGTCGCAGGCAACTTGGGGGCGCACATCACGCAGATAGCCAATGATCGCGTCGCCGGCGTCCTGGGGCAGCGGAAGCCGGATCTCGCGGCGTCCTTTGCCGCGGACACGCAGGGTTCCCTCTCGCCAGTCGATGTCGTCGAGACGCATGTCCGAAATGTCGCCGGCGCGCAGCCCCAGACGGGCAAGTAACAGCAGCACCGCGCGGTCGCGGGTTCCCTTCGGCGTCGTGACATCGCATGATGCAATCATCCGATCAACCTCAGCTGAGGAGATAAAGCGTGGCAATGTCGACAGCCGCCATTGCGGAATGATCGGTATGGCCCGATCGAGCCCCGGTCGGCATAAACCTTGGGCAGCCAGGTATTTGAGATACCCCCGCAGTGCCATTGTCATCGTTTTGAGGTTTGATCGCGAACTTCGCTGCGCTTGCTCCATGATCACTTGCCGAATGAGACCGGCATCGTATTGCTCTGGTTCAGGGCCCAAGGCGGGAAGCAATCGGACGACCATTCGGCCATGGCGATGGATTATGCGCTCCGAAATACCCCGGTGCCGTCTCAGCCAAGTCTGAAAGGCCAGGATCTGGTCGTCGTGGGCGCACTTCACTTCCTCTTTCAATGGCGCCACTTGCCCGCATTCCACGAGGAAATCCAAGAACCGCCGGACCCGGTTCACGTATTTGGTGGACAGGCGAGCGGTACGTCGGCCACCAGGGCAACGGCATCGATGCCGCGCGAAACGGCCCACGACACCTTCATCGATCTCATCGACTGCGATCTTGCTGCTCTGCAGCCAGTGTCCGAAGTGCCGAGCTGAGGCTTCGTAGCCTGACACTGTCAGGCGGCTATGCCCCAGGTTCAACAAGCTGATCGCGAATTCCTCCACGAACGGCCTCAAGGCACCAGGGTTCATCAGCTGAACGCAAGCTGGCAATACTTCCATCGACTTTGGCATATGTGGTCTCCTCTCAACGTCAAAGCAATGCCGAGAGACGACACTAATTATGCATAGCGAGATAGATGGGCGAGCGCTATAACCTACAGAAAAAGAAAAAGAAAAATTGCCTCTGCTTGCGGACTCCGCATAATCATGCGCCCTGCATAATT
>NZ_FOXY01000019.1 GCF_900115865.1 Donghicola eburneus
TGAAACGCGCCCCTCGCAGCCTTCAACACCATGTTTTATATAGGAAATATAATGGTCAGGACAGCGAAATCAGCGCCTTACTTGGGAAATGTGGGCTAAACCTGACGCAGCAAAAGATTGTCGGCTTGCTTCAATTCTTCGTTTCTGCCGAGCAGGCCAGTGACGATCAAGGGTGATGAAGCCGTGATCTTGCCGCGCAGCGGCCCCCGCGCGGGTAGCGCACAGTCCGGTGGCTGGGGCGCCCACGGCGCTCCGGCCACCGGACACCAATCGCGGCATCAAAAAAGGGGGGCCTCTGCCCCCCCTCTACGTTTCGTCTAGTCGCGGCGCACCCGTATGATTTTGGTATGCACCCGCGCCGTGCTGAACGTGTCGGGCGGCAGGGCTTCCAGATGTTCGGCCTCGGGATGCTCGAACGTCACAGGCACCAGCGCGACCAGCGTTGCCGGTTCGGCGTGACCGCCTCGGCCGAGAAGGGAAAGCGCGGCGGCGATATGCTTCCGCACCTCGCGGAAGGGGGGATTCATGATGATCCTGGGGAACGCTGCGCGCCCCTTCACCTCGTCGGCGTAGTCGAGAAAACAGCCGTGAATCGTCGGGCCGATCTTGCGCGTCATCGCTGCAAGCTGGTGGTGGCGCTCGATCATCGTCAGTTCGCGCGGGCTATGCCCGGACGCCAGAAGCGCCCGCGCAAGCTGGCCGGTTCCGGCGCTCGGCTCAAGGGTGAGATAGTCGCCTTGGGGGCCAAGATAATCGACCATTCTCCCCGCTACATCGTCGGGGGTGACGTGGCATTCGGTGGCACGGTCAACCGTGATGATTTCGGGGGCCTCGATCTGCGCCAGCGGGGCGACTTCCCCGCGCTTGCGCACGGGGATCGTCAGGGGCTTGTTGGGGCGGGAGTAGATCGCCGGGCGGGTCACTGTGCCGCCTCCGTCTGGCGCAGGGTCTCGGGAATTTCGTGCTGCTTCTGGTCGGTGATGAGGATTGCCGCCCAACCAGCTTGATAGCGCGGCCCCTCGTGCTTCGGGTTCGGCGCAATCCGCACACGATATTCGCCGCAGGTCGAAAGCCGGGTTCCGCGCTGTTCGCTGTAGATCGCCGCATATTCGGCTTTCGTCAGCTCGACTTGCGGTAGCTCGTCAACCTCCCGGCGATAGGGGTTCTGAACCGAGACTTTGCCGCTCGGGGCTTTGAAATTGAGGATCGGCGGTTTCGCAGGCTTCTTGGCCGGGGGGACATAGCCGCACGATTGCATGAGGTCGCGCCACTCGTCGCCGGACAGTTCCAGCGCCTTGCCGTCTCCGATATGCAGGGGCAAGGGTGCCTCACATTCGACGGTGAAAAGGTCGGCGTCCACCTTCGCCCCCTTGGGCTTGTCGGCCCCATGCGCTCGAACAAACATCTGCAACAGGGTCGGGGTGATTTCGCCAGCGTAGCGCGGCACCTCGCCCAGCATTTCGCGCTCATAGCTCAAGCGGTTGAGCGTGTGGCTGATCCAGCGGGCGCGGTTCGGCCCCTCAATGATTGCACGGCAGCCGTCCATAACGGCGGCTTTAGCGTCGAACGGGTCGCGCTCGCCCTTGTCTACCTCGCTCCACATGCCAGAGCGGGCAAGGGAAGCGGGATGCCCGATGAATGCAGCGATCTGCTCAGGGGTCTGCATCTTCTCCCAGAGTTCGAGCGCCTTATAGGCTGAGTTGATCCCGCGTTGCAGGTCGCGCAGCTCGGACAGCAGCTTTTCGATCCGCCGGGCGCGGACTCGCGGGTCGTTCTTCCGGTTCGCGTGGCGCTCGACGCTCTCGGCCCGGAAGTGCCAATATCCGATTGCCTTGTGCGCCTTGCTGGCCTTGTCCATTGCGCTGTGCATCCGCTCTTGCGTCTTGCGGGCCTTCCGCTCGCTGTGGTGGCCGACAAGTATCGGCTGGCCCATGTAGAAGGCTTGCGACAGGTCGTCAGCCGCGCGGGAAAAGGCGCTTGCCTGTGCCGCGCGCTTGTCAGCGATCCCGTCCAGGCGGTCGGCCTTCATCTGCGCGCGCTCGGCAAGAGTCATTTCTTCCGGCTCGATCTCGCCCGCCAGTTCCAGCGCCAAATCTTCGCGGGCGCAGGACCAAGCCGGGGCAACGAAAAGCTCCTGTTTCGGTGCCCATTTGAACCCTGCTTCCTTCACGCGCTGGAAGGTTTCAGCATCAAGACGGCTCGACGCATACAGGCGGAGCTTGTTGTCTTCGGGCGAATAGGTCGCGGAAATCATGGTCATCAGGTCAATCCTTTGTGGTGTGCCCCTTCCGGTCTTGTTGCCGAAAATCGGGGCGGGGTTTCTGGCGAGGAAGCGCGAAGCGCGCCCCTCTCCTGAAAGCCTGCCTCCCGGCGAGGGCAGGAGGGGGACCCGTGCAAGGTTGTCCGTAGGGGCGAAGGGGAGGGGGATCACCCGGCCACGCAGCTCGGCCCCCGGCCGAGACCGTGGTTGGGGAAACCCCTTCGCCCCGTTAAGCGGACGGCCTTGCGTGGGGGAACCGGCGGTTCCCTAGATGGACGGGGCGCGCTTGCGCGACCTGGCCCAAGGATGCGGGCGGCGTTCGGCTTGACCGAACCCCCCGCCAGTGTGATCGCCGCGCTCGCGCGGGGATCTCGAAACCTTCTCAGGCCAGAGCTTTCCAGCCCGCCCCGGCCAAGGGGACGGGGCAGGGCCTTGCAGGCGACGAGCTGGACGCGCCATTCCACAGCGAAGGATAGCGAGGCGACTTGTGGTAAGGTCTGGCCTCGCAAAAGGCCGAGGGAACCGAGGGAAGATCGTCACCCGAAGGGCCGAGATTTGCGCGTCGAACGGACCATGCCCCCGCGTCGATCCGCTGGCTCGGGACGAGACGGCGGGCGGCGCACCTGGGGGGCAGGGACGGGCGGCGCGGAAAGCTCGGGGAGTGGGCCGGTGCAGCCGGCGCACGAGTAGAGCCCGGTCCTGGGCGGGCGTGTCCTCGAGCGACTGCACGAGGTCACGAACGATCAGGATTTGCCCTATTCCATAACTGAAATCTGGCAACACGAGTCTCGATAAGGTAAAATTCCATGTAATCAGAAAAATTGAACCTGCGCCGCTGAGGCTAACCAATTGAACGCGATTTAGCGGCAATGAAAACCAAAGGAATCAGTTGGATGATGATGAGAAATATTGGTTTCGGTGAACGCCTCCGCCTGCTTAAACGGCAACGAAAGTTGAAACAGCATGATCGGACACTTGTATCCGCCCTTCGTGTTTTCAACAGTCAGAACCTTGAAGATCGGCCGAGAATAAACGGCATCCTTGAGAAGAGATGCGATCTGCAAGATGAGATAATCGTCGTAAGTCGCTGGCTCGCTCAAGGGTCGCGCCCGGTTGAGATAGCCCCCACTCGAAGTGGAAAAGGACTGCCTCCGGGAAGTTTGCCCTTGCCTGGCACCGATCCTGAAGTTCTGACCTGATCCTTTCCTAGTCGCTGGCGTCACGAACCCTGGCAATCGTAGCTCGGCTGACGTTCAAACGCCTAGAGATAGAGGCAATTGGCTCTCCGAGCCGGATTGCTTCTTTTGCGATGGCAATCTCGGAGGCGCTTAAGGCTTTTGGCCGACCGAGACGTTTCCCCTTGGCCTTTGCTGCTTGCAACCCGGCATGTGTCCGCTCGCGCAGCAAATCGCGCTCGAACTGTGCGACCGCGTTAAGGACATTCATGGTGAGCTGCCCCGATGAGCTGGTCAGGTCTGTTCCACCCAGGGCAAGACAATGAACTCGGACAGGAATTTTTGAGAGAGCCGAAACCGTTTCGGTCACGTCGATGGCGTCGCGGCCAAGCCGATCCAGCTTGGACACCACGAGAATATCGCCCGGTTCGAGACGATCAACCAAGCGCGCGAACTCTGGCCGCTGCATGGCTGGAATGCTCCCGGAAATTGTCTCGGAAACGACACGGTATTCCGGCGGCTGAAAACCTGCCGCCGCGATCTCTTGGAGCTGCCCCGCGACAGTCTGCCCAATGGTGGAGACACGGACGTAGGCAAAAACGCGGCCTTGAGCTGTCATGATGTGCCCCGCACTGTCGAAAAACCCTGTTCAAAAGTAAGGGAGTGTTCAAAAATCGCAAGGGCTAGTTTTTGAACTACAACAGCGGAGCTGTTCAAAAACGACCGTTTTTGCACACAGAGATTGAGGCGCGATGCTGCCGATCTGACCGGGAGAGGATTCAACTTTGAGCTGTGGTCCGGTATCCTGTGGGAAAAGGACGAGGCGAGGTAACGATGGGATACTACAAGACTTTCATGGCAGGTTGCGCCGCCCTGGCGCTGGCAGGCTGCAAGACGGACATTTCTGAAATCACCGATGACCAGCTCCTATCCCTCTTGGGCAACGGCAGCAGCCCCGCCCAGATCACAGAAGGGACGCGCGAATGCGTCGAAGTTCTGGGAGGGGTGAACGAGGCTGTCTATCGCGACGTTCCCGGCGATGTGATGGGAATGATGAAAACCGAATGCAGAAAACAGCTTCAAGGCTGGCTCGATGACCCGCGCAGGAACAGCACAGAGCTTCAGGTGAGCGACTTCGACCGTGAGGACCTGGCTCAACGGATCATCGCGCTCGATGACGCTCAAGCGGCAGAGCGCGAGACGCAGCGCGAGGCGGAAGAGGCTGAGCGGGCAGCGCAACGCGAAGCCGAGGCCGCGGCTCGGATAGAAAAAATGGGGGCAGAGCTGGCCGAGGTCACAGCACAAGCGCAAGAACTGCGAAGCGCGTTCGAGGCTCGACGGGAGGTTCTAGCACCAGCCTGTGAAACGCTGCGTGGACTTCGAGAAGAACTCCAAGCAAAGAACCGGGTTCATAGCCTGTTCAACCGTGGTTTGCCCTCCGCTTGCACCGGCGAAACTCTTCGCGTTGAAGCGGGCCAACTGGCCGCTTTTGAGGAAAGAGTCGCGAGCTTCGAGATCCCCGACGCCAACCAGCTCATGTTCGCTTCTGTCCCTTCGCTCCCGCGCATTGACCTCGAAAAAATCGACCAGCAGATCGAAAGGGTGGAAGCTGTCACCGCCGACTACAGGACCGCGCTTTCGGAAGAGTAATTCGAGAAGGCAGGGGGGCCGTCTGCCCCCCGGTCCTCCGGCCCTCCCCCCGAGGATATTTTCAGGAAGATGAATGGCGAAGAATGCGCAACCTTATTGTTTTGCGCTCAACATTATGATATTGCCGATAGTGCGATACAGGCAGGGATGCCGATGGTCGTGGAAGGTGAAAGCGTCATGCGCTGTTCTCCATGAAGGCCGGGACCGACAGGTGCCGGCCTTCTTTCGTAGAAAGGAACCCATCATGAAAATCATCCTGATCCTGGTGCTGTTCAACTTGCAGTCTGGCTCGGAAGTCATCACGGCAGAATTTGACGACGACAGGGCTTGTGAGCTTGCGGCGCTTCGGACCTTCCAAGGTGTGACGGCTGAACCCGACCTGCGCCCGCTCGAACCGGCGGGCGGCGCAACACCGATCGACGGCACGGTCATTGCGCGTGACAGCGATGGCGCGGAAATCGGCATGTATAGCTGCAATCCCTCCCGGTCGGACGGTCAGAACGGCTAAGCGGGCAGAAAATCTCGGCACGGCGGGTTTCCTAGCCCCGCCGCCGCTGCAACCCGATAAGGCTGCCTGTCAGGTTGAGATTTCCGCGCTTCTGGGCACGGATCATACCGCGTAGGAAACCGCCGGGATTGCGCACGGGCGTCTGAGGATGATCGCGGTTCGCATCAAGGACCAGGATGCAAAGCGCGGCCGCGTGGCGGCCCATAGCTCCACACGCTGCTCGCCATGCGGAATAGTTGATCCCGAGAGGGGTCAGCATGTCATGCGCGGCGTCGATAATCGCCTCGGTGGTGATCCGGTTGGTGCGGAGTGCTAGAGCTGTCTGGAAGTCATCGGAAGCGAGCTTGAAAAGCTGCTCCGGTTGCATCAGCGCCTCAAGTTTGGGGTTGATAACACCGCTCTCCACCCCACACTTATTTTCTCTGCAATCATCGGAACCGCTAGGTTCCGATCTAAGCAAATCTGAGTGCGCGGGCTTGCCCGCGCTCCTTTCATCGACGTTGGCGTTACAGATTACAGGAGGATTCTTCTGGTTGTCCTCTTGTAATAGAGACCGGAAGGAAATCGCCGGTTCACAGGAAGATTCGGGTAGGTTTTCAAGCCGTTCTTCAAGCCGTTCTTCAAGCTCTTCGCAAAGGTCTGTGGCGTCCTGAATGTGGCGTTCGAGCTGGTCGATCCCGAGGGAGTGCAGGCGATCAGAACGAGGCCACGCATTGTAACGGGCGAGGATTGAGGCAATCACCTCGTCGTCCAGTGCTTCGGGGGAAAGACGGGCGATCCCCTCCTTCATGCGGCGAAGGCGGACACTGCGAAGGCTCTTCAGCTCCTTGATCCTGTTCGTCGTCTCGCGCTTCTGGTCACGCAGAGCGAGTAGGTCAGCGAAGCGCGCTTTGAGAGGGGTAAAGACAAGGCCCCGGCCCGTCCCAGCCTCACGCGCGCCGTTCGCCTTAGTGTCACGGATGAGCAAGCCACACCGCTCGAAGGTGCGCTCATGCGAGCGCATCTGCCGAGCCGTCAAGTGACAGCGTTCCGCCATCGTCTCCTGGGTGCCGTAGAAGACGGGTTCGGCACCGGGTTCGGCCCAATCCTTGGCGCTGGTGCTGCCTATGAGCTTGGTCAGAATGTAGACGGCTGCTGCGCTAAGTTTCAGGTCGCGCCCGACCTCGCTGATGACTGCGATAACGTCACGGCGGGTCATCCCCTGCGGCAACGCGACTTGTGGTGAGTGGTTCATTTCCCTGTCCTTTTTCTGCTCGATGGACAAGGCGGCAGCGCAAAATCGTCCTGTTCGCACAGATGCGGTTTTTGCTTGTTCGGATGTTGGGAGGGTGATAGAACCAGTCCTGAAAACAGATTGTGTTGGACCGTTCGGAACGCCAATTCCTAGGTTCTAAAGCCCCCCCTCGCTAGGTAGCCGCCTTGCGGGGGGTTTCTCTTTGTTGGGGTTTCTGCTCCTGTGCCTGTTCGATTCTGATGATCGTTCACGACAGGCATACTCTCTTTAGATGCCTGTCGCAATTATAGTATCGCGCGCCTCTGTGCGGCACTACGCTTAGTAGTTGACCTGCTCGAAGCCATAATTGCCCTGGTAGTCGCGCCACTCAACGAACACCGAGCGATGACGGAAGATAGACGGACAGTCCTCCCCGTATCGCTCCATCCCTGTATGTGCTTCGGGCAAGTCGGACACGGATGCCCGCGACCAGTGGAAATCGCCTTGAGTGCCGTAGGAGCCGAGGCGGACGCTGGCGCTACGGCGGCATTCGTCGTTGTCGCCGCCCGAGTATCGTTGATAGGCGCTCGTCACGTTGAAGACGCGGATCGAGCGCACGAAATCGAACTCGTTGCCGCTGATGTCAATGTCGGCGGTTCCGTTCTCGTCGCTGTATTCACCGTCAACAAACTGCAAGGCGAAGCCCTCGGGAAGAGCCCCCGCCAGCCCGCCTGTCCTGCGGACAACGGCGGGCTGGGGCTCAAGCGCATAATCCGTGAGTGGTGCGCTCGGGAAAGACTGACGCGGGGTCGATCTGTTGCCTTCCATGAGAATGTCATAGATGCGCGTCCGGTTAAGCTCGGACGGATCGACGTTGAAAGATGCGCCCATTGGGCAGCGCCAAATCTGAAGAGGCGGCTCGACAGGCCAAGGAGTAATGCGGCGGATGAACTCGGCCCGCGCTCGGGTGCAGGGGACGGATGCAGGCCAGCCGCCTGAGAGGCAAAGGAGGATGGCACAGTCGATCTGATAGCTCTGCGCCTGCGCCCGCTCCGGGGCCGCGACAAAGCTGGACGCCGCGACGGCTGCGGCAAGGGCTGTGGTGCGGAGCAACTTTATCATGGTATCTCCATCGGGTTGGCAACGCTATAAGGAGGTGCGCAGCGTTATAATATTGTCTTAAGGGGTCCATGCCCCGTTTTGCAACAGGATAGGAGCGGAAAAGTCGGGGCGAAGTGTAAGATCAGGTGCAAGGATGCACGAGGCAGCACCTCCCCGGCGGGTAATGTTGACTATTTTTATAAGCGAAAATCCGCTCAACCAGAGCGGGTTCAGTCCGTTTTCACCACCTGATCGAAGAACCGCCGGTATTCCTCGCTGACTTCTTGCCCTTCCTGGAAGGCTCGCGCCCGCTCTTCATCCAAGCACTGAAGGTAGGCGCTGAAGTCCTCGAAGTATCGCTGGTAGTCCTCATAGATGAGGTCGCGATACTCGCGCGCTGCATCAATCTCAGCAGGAAGAAACGGCCTTTCAGGTGGAAAACAGGTATCTGCTTGCACTTCTGAAGCCAGAAAAATAGACGATATTATAAGCATGTAGCCCGCTCTAGCCCGTTGGGTCATCCTGCGCTATCCCTTTAGATCACTTGGGAATTGATGGTCGGTTGTGTATGCAAGGGTTAGAGCAAATCTCTTTGGGAAACGCAACATTACAATGTTGCACCCCATCTTATAATGTCGTAGGACTGTAGTGCCCGAGAAGGGTTCGCGGTCCGTTAGCCAAAAGGAAAGCGCCGACCGTGAGGACAGACCTAAACAAAGAAGCGCCTAATGTGGTTACAGAGACGCAGTTCAAGGTCCTCTTGCAGCAGGGGTATCAAGCTGAGGTTGTTTGTAAAACCCCAGCGTTCCGCAAAAATGCCGTCTGGTATGGTGAGTGGTTCATCCGTGCTGTCACCGAGGACAGATCGGTCGAAAAACTCCTTGTGCCGGGTCGGCGGTGGAACAAGCAGCCTGAGGAAATCCCTCTGCGCATCTTCAAGACCGCAAACGGCCTCATCTCGTTCCTCGAAGGGTTCGGGTTCGACCAGATACACATTCCCATGCAAAAGGGCGGTCGAGCCGTCCACTGTCTGCCGAACGGCGGCAAGCTATCTAGCAGCGAGTAGTGCGGCCCTCGCGCTCTCCTGCACCGTAGCTCTGGCTCAGGGCATGGTGCTGGTGATGGAAGGTGACGGCTCGCTCCGCGCTTCCACCCCTCAAACGAACTTCTCAAGAAACTACAATGATGGTGTAGGCCAAGGTTCGGCCTCCGACGAGCTGATGCTGTTCGGGGGCCGGGAAGAAGAGGCCGAAGAAGACGGATCGTTCCGCGTTGCTGCGATAGCACCCCGCGCCGTGACGCCCCGTCCTGCGATCTTGAACGCCATCGACCAGACCGCCCTTCGCTATGCGAGCCACCCGGCTCTGCGCCGCGCGGATATGACCGTGACGGAATGGCGGCTGCTCTTCCAATCGAACATCGAAATTGAAAGCGCCTACAACCCGAACGCCCGTAGTCATGTGGGTGCAATCGGGCTGGGGCAGCTTATGCCAGCGACAGCGGCTGACCTCGGGGTCGATCCGCACGACTGGCAACAGAACCTCGACGGGTCAGCCCGGTATCTCCTCATGATGCTGGCTCGTTTCGGGGACGCTCGACTTGCATTGGCAGCCTACAACGCTGGCCCCGATGCGGTAGAGCGCCATCGCGGCATCCCACCCTTCCGGGAAACGCAAAACCACGTCAGCCGCGTGCTGGCCGTTTTCAACAGGCTCGAAGGAGAACATTCATGAAGCCTAACATTAACGCCCTCGTCGCGATCTGCGGGATTCTGCTGTTCGCGGCGCAACCGGCACTGGCGCAGAGTATCGACCTGTCGCCGGTCCAAGCGATGCTGCAAGGCATCGTTGACGCCATCACCGGCCCGCTCGGCATCGTCATCGGCACCCTCGCCGTGATTGCCGTGTTCCTGTCCTGGCTCTTCAACATCATCGACCTCCGCCAAGCCATGTGGGTCTTGGTCGGGATCGCCGGCATCGCGGCAGCGCCCACGATCGTCGCGGCAATCTGGTCGAACTAAAGGAGCCCTAAAATGGCAGAACAGTCTCGTCTCTTCCTCGGCCTAGTGCGACCTCCCAAGCTCTTTGGGCTGCCCATCATGTACGCGATGGTCTGGCTGTTCGGGTCTGTTCTGATCTTTGTCTGGGTTCAGCATTGGTTGGTCGTCGCTCTCGCGGCGGCGGCCTACCCCTTGCTCTGGAAAGCCGCTGATTGGGACGAAAACTTCCTGAACGTGGTCGTTACCACGCTGCAAGTCACCCGCCCGACAGTTAACCGGAAAATCCACGGTGGAGACAGCTATGCCCCGTGATACGAATTATGACGCCCGCAGTTTGCTTCCGACTTGGTTTGGCCGGGAAGCGAAGCTCGGCAAGATGCTCCCCTACATCAGCCTCGTTGACGAACAGACGGTGCGGACACGCGGCAACGAACTGTTCCAGTGCATCCGCTTGGATGGCGTGAATAGCGACACCACGGATGACGCATACCTGGATCGCACTCGCGCCCTTTTCGCGTCCGTCATCGCCCGGATCGGCCCGGAATGCTCTTTCTACGTCCACAAGGTTTCTAAGGCTATCAACGTCGATCTCGACCCGGTGGAAGGTGACACTTTCGCTGCTGCGGTTGATCGTCGCTGGCGCCAGTCCCTCAATGACAGCCAACTGCGCGACAAGACACTGACCCTGACGGTTCTGAACCGCCCGCCAGTAGGCTCAAAACTTCCCTTCCGGGCTGCAAAGTCCGTGGAGCTGCTGCGCTCGCAGACGGAAAAGCGTCTCGCGCGGCTTCAAGAGGTCGTCCGTTTTCTCATGTCTTCCTTCGGGGACATGAACCCGCGGCTGCTGGATGAACCGTCCGGGGAACTGCTCGGCTTTCTCGGTTCTCTGAACACGGGACAAGAACTGCCTCTCTATCGAGGTGCCGCGACCAGCATCGTGTCGGAGAACGTCGCGAATACTCGTGTCACCTTCAAAGGCGATAGGTTCTATCTGTCTGAGGGCGCGACCGGCTCGCGTGTCGGCTCGATCTTCGCGGTGAAGGATTACCCCGAGAAGACCCATTGCACGATGTTCGATGAACTGAACCTGCCGGTCGATATGATCGTCACCCACAGCTTCACCCCGATCAATAGCAACTGGATGGCGGGGCGCATCAAGCGGATGATGAAGATGCGGGCCTCGGCCAGCGATGGCGCTTTCTCTCTGACCGACGAACTGCCGACCGCCCTTGATGATCTTGAGTCAAAGCGCCTCAGCTTTGGCGATCATCACATGACGGTGGCCGTCTTCGCAGACAGCGAAGAACAGCTTTCCAGCATCGGCGGCGAAATCAAGAACACGGCTTCGACCGAAGGTGTGAACTTGGTCTCGGAAGGGTTCGCCAGCGCAACCCACTACTTTGCGCAACACCCCGGCAACGCTCACGCGCGTAGCCGCAAAGGGGCGGTGACGAACCGCAACTTCGCAGACTTCGCAGCCTTCCACCGCACCCCGCTTGGAAAGAACGCGGAACAGGTGCCGTGGGGCAAAGTGATCTCGATGTTCCCGACGCCGGAGTCCTCGGCCTTCCGGTTCAACTACCATGAGCTGGGATCGCCAGACAAAGAGCCGACCGGCGGTCACACGCTGATCCTTGGCCGTCCCGGTTCAGGTAAATCCGTCCTCTCGGCCTTCCTGATGACGCAAGCCCGCCGCGCGGGCGCTCGCCTCTTCGTCTTCGACTACCGCCTCGGCATGGAAATGGCCGTGCGCGCGAACGGCGGGCGCTATTCCTCGATCAAGGCGGGCGACGCCACTGGCCTCAACCCGCTCTGGACTGAAGTAGATGAACGGGGGCAGGCGTGGCTTTCCGATTGGCTGGCCTCTTTGATCCACCGCAATGACAAGCCTCTGACCCCTGCACAGACAAACCTCATTCAGCAGGTGGTGCGCCAAAACGCGACGGCCAGCGATGCGAACCTGCGGAACTGGCATGACCTGGCGTCGCTGTTCGTCTCGGCCGATGACGGGGGGGATCTTCACGAACGGCTCCAAGAATGGACCGCCGAAGGCCGCTACGGCTGGATTTTCGGGCAGACCCGCGAAGACACCTTCTCTCTGAAAGGCGAGGTCGTCGGCTTCGACCTGACCGGCATTCTCGACAGCGAAAGCGAGAAAGAGCGGATGGCGGTTTTGTCCTACCTGTTCCGCAGGGTGGAGCGTGTCATTGAGGATCGCAAGCCGACGATCATCGTCATTGATGAAGCGTGGAAAGCTCTCGACAACGGCTATTTTGCGGAACGTCTCTCCAACTGGCTCGTGACGGCCCGGAAGCAAAACGCGGTCGTTGTGATGATGACGCAATACGCCAGTCAGCTCGAACAGACGCGGACGGGCAAGACCATCGTTGAAGCGGTCCCGACGCAAATCCTGCTCCCGAACATCCGGGCCAAAGCATCAGACTACGAAATGCTGAACCTGCACGAGAAAGAGCTTTCCGTGCTGCTGGAATCCAGCCCTGCCTCTCGGGTTGGGCTGGTGCGTGATGACCAAGGGTCGGTCTGCATTAACGCAAATCTGAGCGCCCTCGGGCCGCTCCTAACCGTCCTCGGCGGGATGGAAAAAGGTGAACAGTTGGTGGGTGCCGATTACCGCCAGCGCGAAGATTTTTGGAGGGTCGAATGAAAACCACCGCAATCCTTTTCTTGATTACAGGTCTCGGGCTGGCGGGCTGTGCAGAATATCGCCCCTCCGAAGCGAATTGCTTTGACCGGGTGACGCGCAGCTCGAACAGCATGGCGTTCCTGGCGTCGCCTGAGCCCTCGCCTGCCGCTCGTATTTCTACGAAATCGGCCCCTTGCGTCTTCACGCCCCTCGGCGGGCCGGAGGGCCTTGGCGATGGCTAAAAGCGCGGCCCTGACCCTCACGGCTATGCTGTGGGCCAGCTCGGCGCTCGCGCAGGGTGTGCCCACTGTGGATGGCACCCTGATTATTCGCAACGAGGCGTCGAATGCCCACCGGGAAAGCGATCTCGCGACCCAGCGAGAAACCCTGTCGGTGCAAGAGGCGATCAACGAAATCGAGCGGCAGCAGCTTGCCGTTCTGGAACAGATTCTGGATGCCCAGACCAGCATCGGCGGGCAGGGCATTCCCGAAATGGTGGCCGACCTCGAAGATGGGGAAGAGCCTGAGCAATCGGCCGATGTGGTCTTTGATCCCGAAGACAGCAACCCGGCGGGTGCGCAGATGTTCGGGGATGCAGCGCAGAACGTCGAAGAGCTGATTATTCAAGTCGCGTCCGAGACACATGGCTTGTCGGGCGTGTCCCAAGCAGGCTTCTCCGTTCGGGAATGGCGCTACATGCTCCAAGCCCTGATCTGGCAGGAAAGCCGCTTCTCGATTGGCGCTCGCTCTCCGGTTGGGGCTTTCGGTCTGACGCAGATTATGCCCGCAACCGCTGGCGATCTCGGCATCTACCCGGACTACTACGACAGCCCCTATTTGCAGGTTGAGGGCGGCGCTCGCTACCTCGCCCAGATGCTCGCCATGTTCGACGGCAACATCATTAACGGTCTTGCCGCCTACAACGCAGGACCGGGGAACGTGCAGAACTACGGCGGGGTGCCCCCGTTTGAGGAAACCCAGCATTACGTCCAGGTGATCCCCGCGAAATACAATGAGTATCTCGCCCTTGGCGGCGGCGGCGATGCGGTCGGCACAATCGACCCGGCTCTGATGGCGAACTCGAACCTCTCCTTCGCCGGGGCTAACGCGACCTTCTACGGCAATAGCTCGATGACGACTGTTCAAGCCTCGGCTGCCCGTCTTCGCAGCATCGTCCAGCGGATCGGTGAAACGCAGGACGTTCAAGAGGCTATGGCGCTCAACAGCTATGCCCGTGCGGAAGTTGCACGGCTCGTCGCCAATCTGACCCGTCTTCGGGCCGCGCGGAACCGCACGGCCAGCGCCCACACCGTTGCTCTCGCCGCCGAACGGCAGCGTGAACAGCAATACATGAATTTCGACATGGAGGATTTGGACTGATGAAACTGTCGATGAAGATCAACGCGCTTGTCCGCAAAATCGCAACCGCCGGTTTCCTCGGCCTCGGCTTGGCCGCTGCCCCCGTGTCGCTTCTCGGGACCACAGCCCCCGCCGCCTACGCGCAAGGGGTGCCCACAGTAGACACCCAGAATATCGCGCAGGAAATTCGTCAGCTTCAACAGATGATCGAAGATGAAATTCTTCAGAACGATCAGCTCCTACAACTGCAAAACCAGTTCCAGACGCTCCAAGATCAATACACCCAGCTTCAGGAAACCTACGCTGCGCTCACCGGCCTGATGGACCTTCCCGAAGTCATCCAGACGGAAATGGAAGAGTGGCTTAACGGCCTGCTCGATCAAGAGTTTGGCGACATTACCGACACGATTGCTGCGATCCAGAACGGCGATTGGTCGGGACTGACCGGATCGGGATCAGGTGAAATCCGCACTCAGATGGAGCGCGTCCTGGCCGAAGCTGGCTTCGATGAAGACACTCTCTCGGAAATGGCTCGCAGCGGCAACGGTGGAGCGGAGCGTGTTGCGACGGCAGCCACCACCGGAGCGATGGTCTCGGCCGCAGGACAGAACAGCTACAACGAGGCGGGCCAGTCCCTTGAGCGGGTTGATCGACTCGTCGGAATGATCGGGGACATGGAAACGCTGAAAGACAGCATCGACCTGAACACCCGTGTCACCGCCGAAAACGCAATCGCTCTGGTCGCTCTTACCCAGCTCATGGCCGTTGGTGCCGTGGGTGAAGGGCAAGCTGGCGTCATCGAAGCAGCAGACCGGGCAGAAGAAGATCGCTTCATGGACTTCACCATGCCCGATCTCTCGGCAGAATAAGCGAGGCAGGCAAGTGGCTAAGGATCAAGAAATCATTGAGGAAGAGCTGATTTTCGGCGCGCGGCGTCGGGAACAGCTTTGGCAGAAGCTGGCCTTTGTCGGGTTGGGTTTCGGTGTTCTCGGGTGCCTCGGGGCCGCGACTGTCGCGATCCTCGACGTGGACCCGCCGCCCGTTGTTGTCCCCTATGACCCCAACACCGGCATGGCCTTGCCGAATGCAGCGGTTGAAGCGGTGCGGGTGACGGAAAATCAGGCCGTGATCGAGGCCGAAGTATTCCGCTATGTCACGCAGCGCGAGACTTACAACCAACTCGACAACGATGTGCGGGTGCGTCGCATCCTCGCCATGTCAGACGGCAATGCTGAAGCAAGTCTGCGGTCCCTCTGGAACAGCGCGAACTCGAACTATCCGCCGACCGTCTACGGCGCGGATGCCCGGCTCGATGTGGAAATTCTGAGCATCAACCGGATCGGCAATAACCGTGCGACCGTGCGCCTTCGCAAGCGTCTTGCGTCCCAGCAGGGGACGCAAACCGGCCTCTTCACCGTGACGATGATGTATGACTTTCGGCCCGAAGAGCGCCGCCAGATTGATGAGGTCTGGACGAACCCCTTCGGCTTCACCGTCACCGAATACGCGATCCGCTCGGACAGATTGGAGAACTAACATGAAACTGCTCAAAACCAGCCTCCTGTCTGTCGCGCTCGCACTGGCAACCGCACCGGCCTTTGCGGAAAGCAACCCGCGGGCGGGCAGCCACGATAGCCGCGTCCGCATCGCCACCTACACCGATGGGCAGGTCTATCGCCTTCGCGTGAGCCTGACGCATGTTACCTCTGTCGAATTTGGACAGGGCGAAACCATCCGCTCGATCATCGCAGGGGACACCGAGGGCTTTCAGCTCGACGGCGTTCCTGGGGGCCGCGCCTTCGCCGTGAAACCTTTGGCGCGCGGCGTCAGCACGAACATCACCGTCTACACCAACCAGCGCAGCTACTACTTCAACGTCACGGAGTCGTCGTCGCCCACCTACTACGTTGTGCAATTCCAATATCCTCAGTCCCGTGCCCGCCCGACGAACGCCGTCGCGCAGCGAGCGCCCAACTATAATTATGCAGCGAGCGGCAGAACGGAAATCACGCCGGTTACGGTCTGGGATGATGGCACCTTCACCTACTTCCGGTTTGCGCCGAACGCGCCGGTCCCTGCCGTCTTCCAATATTCGTCAGGTCGAGAGCGCACGGTGAACAGCCAACAGGTCGAAGATGGCGTTCTTCGCGTGTCTGGGGTGAACCGTCGATGGGTGCTGCGCCTTGGCGACACCATCGTTTGCATTGAGGAAAACACCGCAGGAGGCACGGGCTCATGAGCGAAGACAAGGATCTTGAAGAGCGGCTTGCCGCGCTCGAAGCTGACAACGGGGGCACCGCCAAGAAACGCGAGAAGCCCTCGCCCAAGGTGGCAATCGCAGGTGCCGCAGGGATCGCGGCAATCGGTCTTATCGCTTACCTGGCTCTGCCCTCCGACGATCAGGAGCCAGCGATGCAGACGGCGCAACCGGCTGAGTTTCAGGCCGAGGGGGATGGGTTCGGTGAGATTGCGCCCTTCGCGCCCCCTGCCCCGCCGGAACCGGAGATTGTCGAAGTGGAAAGCTCCGAGAATGCGGCCCTTCAGGAGCAGCTTGCCGCGCTGCAAGCCCAGCTTGAAGAAATGCGGAATGCCCCTGCGCCCGACAACAGCGAGGCAACAGCCGCAATGGAAGCTCTGACCGCGCGGATGGAGGCTCTGCAAGCAGCCTCCGAGGAAGCCCAGAATCAATATCAGGCGGACATGGCGGAACGCGACCGTGAGCTACAGCGCCTCCGCTCCGAGCTGGAAATCGCACGGCTCGATCAGGAGAACCCGATGGGGCCGGGGCGTTCGGATGAAGATGCCCGACTGGCCGAGTTGGAGCGTCGTCGCGCTGAAGCGGCAGCGTTCCAAGAGGCGCGCATCAACTCTCCGATGGTCGCCTTCGGGAACAGCGGATCGGGCGGCGACGGCAGCGAAATGGCGCAACGAACCCTCGGTGCCGTGACTGACTTCGTGATGAATGGCGCAACCCCTTCGCAAGTCACGCAGGCCGAAGTCATCGCCAACCCCGGCAACACCGTGGTTCAAGGCACGATGATCCAAGCCGTCACGGAAACCGCCCTGGACAGCTCTCTGCCGGGTCAGATGCGGGCTATCATTTCCGAGGATGTGCATTCCTATGACGGGTCGCGAGTGCTGATCCCGCGCGGCTCCCGTCTTATCGGGCGGTATCGCTCGGGCCTCGATGTGGGCCAACAGCGCGTCACCGTCGCGTGGGATAGGATCATCCTGCCGAACAACCAGACCGTAACGATTAGCTCATTTGGTGGCGATGAACTCGGGCGCTCCGGCGTGACGGGCTTTGTCGACACTCGTTTCGGTGAACGGTTCGGCTCGGCGGCTCTGATCTCGTTGCTCGGCGCGGTGCCGACTGTCGCCGCATCGCAAATTGACGATGACACCACCTCGGACGTGGCTGAAGACGTTGGCGATGATCTCCAAGACGCGACCGATAGCGTGATGAGCGACTACCTCTCGCTCGGCCCGGTGATCTATGTCGATCAAGGGTCGCGCATCACGGTCATGGTGGATCGTGACGTGGAGATTTTCTGAATGACGACTTCGAGCTATCTTCAAGCATCGCTCGACAAGCTGCCGGACGCGGCACGGGACGATGTGATCGAAATTTGCATCAACCCGGATGGCCGGGTGTGGGGCGAATTTCAGGGCGATCACTTCATGCGCCCTCTCGATGTAACCCTGACCAAGACGGAAATTCGTGACCTCGGCAACCAGATTGCCGGGGGCGCGAACTCGCGCATCGGGAAGGATAAGCCGATTGTCTCGGTCAGCATCATTTACCGGAACCGTCCTATCCGGGCGCAGGTCATCCAGCCGCCAGCGGTGCAGGACGGCACGTCGATTTCTCTTCGCTTCTTCTCAACCCTGCCTTTGGACAGCATTGAGCTGCAATATCTCTACGGTGCGGAGCGGAGCCTGGAAGGCGTGCGGCAAGAGCGGAACAAAGAGCTGCGCAAGGTGGTCAAGAGCGGCGATATTTACGCCGCCATCAAATTCTGCGTCGAGAACAAGCTGAACATGATCGTGTCGGGCGGCACCTCGACAGGGAAGACCGTCGCGGCCCGGAAAATCCTGTCCTATGTCGGGGAGGAAGAAAGGATCGTCACCATCGAAGAGGCGGCAGAACTGCTACCGACGCAACCGAATGTGGTGACACTGATCTCCAACCGCGACGTTGAAATGCAATCGGCCGACACGCTGTTGACCTCCACGCTTCGGATGCGCCCGGATCGCATCGTTCTGGGTGAGGTGCGGGGTCGGGAAGCCA
The DNA here is from genome assembly GCF_900115865.1 of Donghicola eburneus. GTDB lineage: Bacteria > Pseudomonadota > Alphaproteobacteria > Rhodobacterales > Rhodobacteraceae > Donghicola > Donghicola eburneus. Next base: position 18,201 of record NZ_FOXY01000019.1, read on the forward strand.
TGACCTTCCTTGAAGCGATCAACACCGGCCACGGCGGTTCGATGACGACGCTTCATGCCGAGACGCCGCAATTGGCGGTGCAAAGGCTTGCTATCGCGGCACTGAAAACGGACGTGCCGATGACCTACGCTGACATGATCCAGTATATTGAAAGCTCGATCGACGTCATCATTCAAGCCGGTCGCCACAACGGCGAGCGGGGCATCACGGAGTTTTACCTACCGGGCAGAGAGCAGGAGGAAGCGAGCAATGAAGCGGTTTGAAAATGAGGTGAAGACCTTCAAGAACGGGTCCAAGCGTGACGAGGCGAAGATGCAGACCACTCTTCGCGATCTGGGCCTTTCTGGCTGGGAAGTCGTTTCGGTTGTTCCGTGCGACCTGGGGGGCCGCGAGCTGATGGTCTTCTTGAAACGCGAGCTCGATGAAGGTGCCGCGCCACGGGAGGAAGCGGCATGATGAAACCTGCCCTCTTGTCACTGGCCGTCCTGATCCCTTCGATTGCCTCGGCTGATTTCGTTCCCACGCTGACCAACGCCCCGCGCATCTGCCCCGACCGTCCCGCGAAACCTGACTGGATGACAAACTTCAATGTGAAGGACGCGCACAAGGTCAATCTGGTGGAAGAGATGTATCGGGCGCAGAGCCTCCGCGCGGTCGTGGAAAGCGGCGACTGCACTTGCGCGACCCGGTTCCCGTCCTGGGCCGCTGCTTCAGACTACTATTTCGCCAACTACGCGGGCCTCGGCCGTCACGAAATTCTGGACCGGACCTCTGACTATCGCAGGACCGCGAACGTGCATCGTCGGGCAGCACAGCCCATCTGCGAAGCACAAGGCAACTGGTGACGACACATGAGCATCGTCACCTTCTTCGTCTCGACCGCTGAGGACTATCTGGATTCGGCGGCAGAAACTCAGTTCGGCGCGGTCGCGGCAACGGTAGGGACTTTGCTCACCGTGTCGGCCACGCTGGTCATCATCATGATCCTTCTGAACATGATCTTTCAGGTTCGGACTATCGACGGCAGGACTGCATTCTGGCTGATGGTCAAGCTCACGCTGATTGCCCTCTTCGCCCAAAACTGGACGGAATTTAACCGGCTGGCTGACGGCATCCTGAGCGGGATCGACAGCATCGCGGGTTCTCTCGTGGCATCGGTCGGGGGTGGCGAACCTGGCCCCTCCGGCACATTCGCGGAAGAGTTTGACCAGCTCATCGAAGAGCTGGGGGAATACCTCAACGCGGCAGGCTCGAACCTCAACTGGATGGCCGGTGCATTGCTGGACACCCTCGGCGTCCTTCTTCTCTCGATCCTCGGCGGGTTGGCGGCATTTCTTATGGTTGCCTCGCGCCTGATGATCTCGCTGCTGATCGGCATGGCCCCGGTCATGATCTTCCTGACCATGTTCGAGGTGACGAAAGACTACTTCGCCCGGTGGCTCTCTGCCGTGATCTCTTTCGCGATCTACCCGGTGGTCATCGCGGGCATCTTCGCAACAATCGTCGGTGTTGCCCAAGCTCTGATTGCCCGCCTCGGTGATCCCGCCGACGCATCGAGCATCGGGGCGCTGATCCCCTTCTTCATGATGGTTCTCATGGCGAAGGGCTTTATCGTCGCCACGCCATTCATCGTCAGGGGGATTTCCGGCAATATTGTCATGCCAGCGATGACCGCCGGTATGGGTGGAGGCTACGAGTTTGCCCGCGCCGCAATGGGCAGCGCCCAAGCGCAAAATCGCTCTCTGGTGGGCACGGCAACCGGCGCGGAGCTGGCCGGGATGCGAACTCGAACGGTCGCGGCCTCAACGGGGGCGAAAATCCAGAGGATGATTGCTCGCTCTGAACGTCTCAAGCAATGAAAAAGGCCCGCGCAAGCGGGCCTTTCTCTTTTCGGGAAAGTCTCATGTCAGCCGACTGCTGCTGTTCGTTCCCCGCCCTGTCCTTCGGAAAGGATGGCCTCGAACTCGGCCAGCTCGGCGTCGGCCTTCGTTAGTGCCTCAACATCTGCATCGGTCACTTTCGACGGGTCAGGCAGATTGAGGCGCTGCTGTTCGGAAAGATCGAACTCACGTTGCCGTTCGTCCATGTCCCGCGTGGCCTGCGTTACTGCCTTCGACTTCTTCCGCCGCGAGGTCTTCAGCTTTTCGCGGTGCGGTTTGTCGCTGGCTTGCTTCACCGTAAGGCTCTCGGACGCTTCCTGAGCGGTAGCGGGTGCCGGCGCTTCCTCGGGCACTGGTGTGGACGCTTCTGCTGCCTGGGGCGCGGGAGCGGGCGGCGTGGGGTCTTGCGGTGCCGGGGCTTCGGCCTCGGGTGCTGCTGGTGGCTCGCTCGACTTCAGGCTCCGCTCTGGGAAGGGCAGCTCTCCCGACTGCGCCTTGTGGATCGCCTTGAAAAAGGGGTCATCGTAATACTTGATGCGCTTCGCCCGGATCGGCATCTGAGCATCCACGACCATCACAATGTCATCGAGTGGCATCCGGCGGGCTTCGTCCTCCGGCAACAGCGAGGTTTCCTCGGTGCGTTCCGACATGCTGCGCCCCTCGAACGGGTTGCGGCCAATCGAGCGCGAGCGCGTCACAACCCGTTTCGTGGTTTTACCCACGGCCTTGCTCAACTCTTCCACGGTCTTTTCGTCCGATGGGGTCAGATAGAGCTTCACGCCTGCGTTCCCTTGCAGAGCGCGCCGGGTGTTCTCCCCGTAAATCTCATCCAGCGCCGGAATGGTCTGGGTGACGATAGCAAGGTGGCCCTTGTAGGAACGCAGCGTCTCGATGCTCTCAACGACAATCGGCATCTTTCCGAGGCGGTTGAACTCGTCGAGCATAATCATGACCGGCCAAGGTTCGTCTTTCCCCGGCTCCTTGTCTTGCAGCGAGGAAATCAGGTCGGAGAAGAACAGCCGGATCAGCGGCGCCATCGGCTTCACCATGTTCGGCGCAACGACCAGGTAGACGGTGAAAGGCTTCTTACGGATCGCACGGAAATCGAAATCCGATTCAATGGTCGCCGCATCAATTGCCGGGTTGCTCCATTGATCGAGGCCCGAAGTCATCAACAGCGAGACATAAGAGGTCAGCGTGTCGTTGTTGGTCGAAGCCAGCCGCTCGAAAATGAGCTTGGCGGCGCGGTTCTGCACCTCGTCGCGGCGCTTCATGAACTCTTTCTGCTTGTTCCCGCCCGACGCCGCGATGCGGTAAATCTCGCCCAAGGTTGGCCGCTTCCGCTCGAACGCCAAAAGACCGGCGGCCACGAACAGGTCGATACCGCCTTTCAAGAGGCCCTGAACCCGGTCGCTGTCCGCTTGGAGAAAGAGCGAAGCGAGTAGCTGAAGCTCCATCTGCTTGCGGTCAGGATCATCCAGCTCGAAGATCCTCAACAGCGGATTGTAGCGGTGACTCCGGCGATCATGCCAATCAGTCGGCGCGAAGCGATATACCTTGTCGCCGGTCGATGCCCGGTGGCGAGCGGTGTTCTCGAAATTCTCCCCTTTCACGTCCAGCACCACGGCAGACCCTTTGAAGGTCAAGAGGTTCGGGATGACAAAGCCCGTTGTCTTCCCTCGGCCGGTCGGCGCGACGATCAGGGCGTGAGGGAAAACCTGCGACGTGATGAGCTTCCGCCGGGACTTTGGTTTCCCCATCTTCCCGAGGATAAACCCGGTTCCAGGTTTCCCAAAGAACCCGTTCTTGCCCATTTCCCCGGCCTTCTGCCAATGGGTTTTGCCGAAGCGGGTAAGCGCGGTCCCGGACAGGACAGCACTCAGAAGGAGGCCCGTGAGGGTAAACCCTCCGATGATGAGGTTGACCTTCTCGAAGTCGTCAGGCCGATACACCCGCATGTCGAGGTAGTTCTGTGCCAGCCAGAAAAAGTTGATCTCGGACGACAGGCCCGAAAGCCCACTGGCGCTGTAGGTCAGCCACGCCGTCGCCGCCACATAGCCGATGATGGCGAAAACCAGCGTGACCAGAAAGAGCCCGAGGGCCAGCTTTCCCTTATCCATGTGTTTGCCCCTTCTCGCTGTGGTTCTGGACGTGCTTCAGGCGGTGCGCGTCATATTCCTCGTCTGCGATCTCGGAAATGACCTCGCGAGTGGCCTCGCTGTTTGCGGTGGCCTCATCAGACTGAAGGTAGGCTTTGGCGGCGTAGAGCCGTTCCAGCCGGTCATCAATGACCTTCTCCAAGGCATCTGCATCGCCTTCCTTCAGCGCGGCGATCTGGTCGTCATCCAGCTCCCGCTCGATCTCTTCGCGATAAGCGCGCCCGCCTGCCTCATCTGCAAAGGTCGGGTTGATCTTGTCGTCCCGCTCATGCGCGATGACGCGCTCGATCTCCGGGCTGTGCGTGGTGCTGGTCAGCTCGCGTTGATCCGCAAACTCGGAAACCCGCTCGCTGTCTCGGATGCTCATGGCCGTGGCGTAGGTCTGCCCCAGACCACGCGCTAGGTGATCCGGCATGTCGGGATACCGGGCTTTGAAGTCATCCGCGACAGCCACCTTCACATCGGCTGCATCGTCGGCTCCTGCGGCTCGTGCCTCCGTCTCGATACGGTCGTAAAGGTCACGATCAACAATCGCCTCCTGATAGGGCTGGTCACTGTAAATCAGGTCAGGCGAAGTCAGGATTTCAGGTTTATCGCGCAGATAGTCGGCCTGCTCGGTCGCGATCCGCTCCCGCGCCATCGCTTCGATCTGACCATTCTCAGACATGGCTTGGACCCGATCATAGCGCGTATCGAAGTCCTCCGATTGGTCGGCGGACATAAGCTCGTCACGGATACGGCTGCTCATGCGATCAAGGCTGGCCTGTTCGATATGGGCCTGATGGGAAACCCCGCCTTCTCTATCGCCTTCAACTGCGTAAGGCCGAATTGCGTCGTTGAACTCGCGCAGACGCTCCTGCTCGAACCGTTCGACCTGGGCACTGTAGCCGTCGAAGTCCTCGTGTTCGTGCGCTTGGAACTCGCGCGTGTCTTCTCGGGTCAACCCATCGCGCATCTGCTCGCCGTAACGATTGGCCGTATCGCGCAACATCGCGTCGGCCCGCTGTTGATCCTCAACCGACAGAGACCCGTCGCTGCGCTCCTTCGCCAATGCGGTGAAGGCGGTTGCCAGCTCGGCATTGGCGCTGACCGTGTTATCGCCTTGTGCAACACGATCCCGGCCAATGACCAGCGGCTCAAACTTGGCGTAGTCATAGCCCGATCCGTCGAACTCGGCCCGAACCCCCTGCTCCACTTCGGCAACAGCCTCGGCCTCACGCGCCGCGATACCTTCTGTCTCGGCGCGAAGAACACCGGCTTCGGCGTTCAATTGCTCTGCGATCCGCTCGCGGTAGTCTTCTGCGCCCGCCTGCTCACGCATCACCTCTGCGAAGACTTCATCATCTGTCGCATCGGTGTCGATAAGGTCATTACCACGCAACACCTCCCCACGCTCCAACGCTTGACTGAGCTGGACATGGATTTGGTCGAGCCGGTCGGATGCTTGCTCAAGGTCTTCCCGGCGTTCGAGATTGAGCCCGTTGGTCTGTGCAATCTTCTGCAAATCGTCAGACAGCCATTGGCGTTCGAGCGCGGCATTGTTCGCGGTCGTCTCGATCCGGGAAACCAGGGTTTCGGACGAAATGCCTGTGCCCCTCAAGGCAGTCTCGATCTGCGCGCGCATCTGAGGCTCGCGCAGCCGATCCAGCGCGTCCCTGTTCACGTTGTCCTCGGTGTAGATCCCCCCCTCGGTGGGCGGCTCGCTGAGAGTGTGGGAACGGGTGCCAAGCGGCTGCATATGCTCAACGCCACGGTAGATTTGGTTGAGGCGAGCCTGTGCTTGGGGGCGCTGTGCTTCGGGGGTGCTGGCGACCATCGCCTCGACGCGCTCCATGCGCTCGGCAAAACTGCTTTTCAGGTCGTCAAAGGACTGTTGGTCGGCCATGTAAACTTCTCCTGTCTGTTCAAGTTGCCCACCCCGCGCCAGCATTTCGCCAGCACGGAACAAGGCGTTTGAAATATCCTCCCGGTTCTCGGCCGACGCCTCGGCGGCCAGCGAACGGTAAACCTTCGTGTTGCTTGCGATCTCGGCCAGCGCCCGGTCCAGGTCGCGCCCGATCCGAACGCGCCCAACCGGCTCCCTGCCCTGCTCCTTCGCCGCGTAGATTTCGCGGGTCCGCGGCGTATACGTCACGACGCCCCGATCAAGACGGCGGGTAGCCTCCAAGCTCACGCCATACTTTTCAGCCTCTTCGACCATCGCCGTGCGGAAATCGTCATAATTGAAGTGATGATCTCGGCCGAGATAGAAGAACTCGCCTTCCTGGGAACGGCGGTTCAGGACCACATGGGCGTGAGGATGCGCCCGGTCCTCATGAACTGCGATCAGGTAATCGAAATTCCGGTCTTCGGTTGCGAAAAACCGCTCCGCAACATCGCTGGCAATGTCTCGAACATCCGCGCCCCGAGTGCCGACGGGAAACGACATGAGAAGATGGGTCGTGTGACCCATCTTCGGATTGAAACCCTTGTCCCAGCGTTCGGTAAAGCGGTCGGCAACACTCTTGATCTCGTCAGCCGAAAGCCGGGTCTTCCCATCTAGGACACCCCGGCTGTCAACGATGTGCGAACTCTTGGTCGTCAGGTATTCGAGCTGGTTCATGAGCTGACCCTTGGTATGGGTGCCGCCCGACCGGATCGCCTTGAAAACCGCCGACCGACCACCACGCGCAGCACGGACCATCTGCTGCCGCTTGGCCCCAAGGCCCTGCATCGAGCCTCGGACCTTGCTCCAACCATCCTCGAAAAGCTCGCCCGTGACCTGGGCGACAGCGTTACTTCTCGCCATCGGCCAGCTCCCTCAATGCAGCATTCACGGTAAGGGTCAGGTGACTACGGCGGCGTTCCGCCAGCGAATGAACCTGATCTGCGAAGTCCAGGACGAACCCGGCAAGGCTCCGCATCTGAGCCAAGCTGCCCTCTCCGAAGCTCGGGCGCATCCCTTTCTTGTTCGCCTCGTTCATCCTTTTGGCGATCTGAGTGACGTTGTTACCGACGCGATTGAGCGCCGCCCGGAAAGCATTCAGCTCCGAAACCATATGTTCGTCGGGCTGAAAAACGCCGTTCGCGCACTGGATCAGACGACGCAATCCGTCCGATCTGCTGTTGATGCCGTGCTTCCCGAGAAGTGCATCGAACGCTTGGGCCTCTTCCGGCGTGACGGTGACGGTGATCGTCTTGCTCCGATGCCCGGTTTCACGGCGGCGCTCTTTTTCAGTCCGAACGGTGTAGTAGATCGCCCGTTCCGTCACCCCGAACCGTTCCGCAAGTGCCTTGTGAGACACGCCTTTCTTCCGCTCGCGGATGATGACGAGGCGGTCTTCACGGCTCAGGCGGCGGCGCGCGGACATACTGAACAATCACTCCCTATTTCCTGCCACCTTCATACAGACGAATAGGCTTCGACGCAATCAAGGATTGTGTCGAAGCCGTTAAGTTCGGCTGTATTCCGCTTCAGGCACGGCTTGCCCGTGCCGTGATCGAACCCACGGTTCGATCCGGGCCGCTCCGGCCCGCCCCTCCAAAAATCGCCCGTGAGACGCCTCAAGCGTCTCTCCGCAGCAACCCCCCTCGAAATTCAGAGATGGCCCCTCAGTGGCTCGCTCTGGCGCTCCTAGGCACCACCACCCCCCTTGTCGTCGGCAGGGCAATCGACGCGACGGACCCCGCGCCAGCAGACTGGCGGGGCCTGGATGGCGTCAGCGTTGTCCCGATCCGCGACTTTGACCCACACCGACCGCCAGAGACACGCAACACGCAACACCGGACAGACGACAGACGACAGGCAACACCGGACAAACGACAGGCGACAAGCAACACAGGACAGGCAACACCGGGCAAGCGACAGGCGACAAGCAACACAGGACAAGCAACACAGGACAAGCAACACAGGACAAGCGACACCGGACAAGCAACACCGGACAGACGACAGGTAACACGGGACAAACGACACCGGACAAGCGACAGGTAACACCGGACAAAGGACAGGTGACAAGCGACACCGGACACTCAACACTTGACCGGAAACCCGCGACAAGCGACAAAGGACACAGAACACGGGACACGCAACACTGAACACGCAACCCCGGACAAGCAACAAGCGATGAGAGGGCGAGCAATGCCAAACGAGAACATGAAGGTCATCACGGTCATGACGCGGAAAGGTGGCGCAGGGAAAACGATGTTGACCCGCGCCCTAACAAGCGCGGCGATGAGCCAAGGCAAAAAATGCCTCGTTCTGGATGCTGACCCCCAGCAAGCCCTATTCCGCTGGGCGAAGAAACTCGAAATAAGCGATCCCAATTTCTCGATTGAACAGCTCACTACGCCGGAAGCGTTCGAGGCTCGGACTGAAGAGGCATGGGAAGAGGGTTCGATTGATTACGTCTTCGTTGACACCCTTGGCGCTGCCGGTGCTTGGGCCGATGACCTCGCCGCTTTCAGTGACGTTCTGGTGGTCCCGATGATGCTCTCGAACGATGACCTGGAAATCACGCAAGACACCTACGGGTGGTATCGCGATCTTCGTCAACGAACCGAAGACCCCGAAAACCTTCCGGCCTTCCATGTCGTTCTGTCAAGCGTCCCCGCCCGGATGAACAAAACCGAGAAAGAGCTGGAAGTGCAGGCGGTCCAATCCTTCCCCGTGATCGAAAATTACTTCATGGAGCGCAAGCAGCACAAGGATGCGGCCAGCCAAGGGTTCCTGCACTATCTGGCCGAAGATCGGCGCAACAATGAAGTCGCTCTGCTGCGGACCCACGCAAAGCTCTACGATGAAGCTCTCGAAGAGGCGCAAGCGATCCTCAAAGATATTCTCGGGGGTGTGTGATGGCACGAAAGAAGCGCCCCAACATTCAAGGCCATAACCCAGACTACTCCACCAACTTCACCAGCGCCCGCGAAGGAACCAGCACATTCGCGGCGGGGGCTTCGTCGCCCGCACCGGCACCGGCACCGGCACCGGCACCCGAAACCAGCGCCGCCGAGATAGAAGCGCAAGAGCCGGAAGGGATCAGCCCGGCACCAGCTCCCGAAATAGAAGCGGCAACACCGGCCCGCGCAGAGCAAGCGATCAGCGAGCCCCAGCCGCAAAAGACGCCAAAAGCGACAGAGAAAGCCGCGCCGAAAGTGAAGGCTGAGGGCAAGCGGGAAACCCGCCTCGATGCTGCGGTGAAGGTTGAGCAGGGCGCAAAGCTCGATGCTTTGGAAGTGCAGGGGGTCGCAGCTCGCGACGCAATCACTTTGGCCGGTCGCCGCGCTACAGCGCGGTTCGAGCTGAAGGCGAAATTCGTTGAAAAGCCCGAGGCCGACCGGCTCCCGATGCGCGAAGGCTATCACACCACGAAAAGGCTTTCGGCAAACGTCCTAGACGATCTGCGAGAAAAGCATGATCCGCTTAGACTGCAATCGGATAGCGCGATGGTCCGAGGCCAGTTTGAACCCTTGTTCTGGACTTGCCTTGATGAAGTGATCGAAGAGCTTCGACTGAAGAAGAGCTAGAAGACGCGGCAAGCCGCGTCCCATTATTCCTAGAAGGGGGAAGGAGTTTAGGCTTCCTTCCCCCTGAAGCAAAATAGACAGGGCCGTGTCCTCGCCTTCGGCTGCGGGCCGCACCAACCCTGTCGATTTGGCTTCACCCCCATCCTCTCACGCTCGCCGCTCGGCAGGGGTAAGCGGGCGCTTACCCTCCCTTCAATTTTGAAGGACACGCGGGAACGGGGCGCTCCGTGATGCAGAAAAAGCGGAGTGAAGATCATGCCGAGACAGAAAAGACTGGAAGCCAAAGCAATAAAACGCATCCTCGATGCAACGACGCGCGAGGTTGTCGGCTGGCTCTATGAATGGAACACCGGCGAGCAACTTCCGCGCTGGAAAGACGGGCGCAGGGAGAACGTGATCTATGAGTAAGGCAGCCATGTTCTCGATCTCGGCCGAGGATCAGGGGCGCGACCTGGGAACAGTCTACTCTACCAGCTCCGATACCCTGCGAGATTTCGGCGCGGCCTACATGCGCGATCCGAAGACACGCGGCGAGGTCACGCTGAAAGACCCGGAGGGGCGAGCCATTGCCTCCTTCGATGTTTGGCAGGACAAGTGGGCGGAAACCGCCGAAACCATTGAATAATCTTCCGTTTACCTGCTGAAAATGATAGGCTGTCTCCCGAATGGAGGCAGCCTATGCAATTTCATAAGACACTGATTTTCAGCGCAATTGCCCTGTCCGCATCGTCCGCGATGGCGGGTGCCTGGGAGCATGAGAACGAGCGCGGCGTCGATCTCTACCGCGCCGCCGATGGCAACATGGTTGTCTCGCTGGTTTGTGATCCCAACACCGTCTACGGCACGACCGAAAGTGCGGTGCTGCTCGAAGCGGGCGGCGATCCTGACTTGTCGGCTGAGGTGGGCTTCAGTTTTCCTGATGGAAACCGTGTCAATGCGGCGCTGGTTCATGGCCGGTTCGGGAAAGCCACGGCGAACCCTGTGGATTGGGAAACCCTTGTTGACGGATTCCGCGTCCATCAGACAGTGACGGTATCGCGCGGCGAAGCCGCTGTCGAAGTGGAGCTGGGCGAACCGATGCCTTTCACCTGCCTCTGATCCGATCCGCCTGCGATAGCAGGCTCGGCGCGAAGCGCCGGGCGGGGCCGGGGCCGCGCGCAAGCGTGGTCCCGGCCCCGTCAAATCTGGAACCTGGACAAGCGAAAACCCCCGCCGGTTTGGCGGGGGCTAGAAAAGATCAAAGCTCGATGCCGGGGCGCAAATTGCCGTCTGGGTCGAGCCATTGCCGCGCCTCGGCGCAAGCGTAGCAGATGCAAGAGCCCTCGCCCTCGATCGTCACCGGCGCGAAATAGACCGGCGGGCTAGTCCTGCCGCATTTGCGGCAGGACAGGCGGGGCAGGGTGAGGGGGCCGCTCACGCTGCGGCCCTTTCCTCTTCACGGTTCTCGCCCTTAACCAAAAGGTCGCTGGCCTTCTGGGCTTCGCTCGCGGCCTTGAAAATCAGGCGCTTGTCATCCTTCAACGCGCGCAGCCAGCCCTTGATATAAGCGCCAGACTGTCCAAAGTCGGGCGTCAGGCCAAGGCGGGCGCAAACCATGCAATTGCCGATCTCGGCAATCAGTTCCTCGAACGCATAAGCCTTGCGGTCGGTGAAGCGGGAAAAGCGATCAAGGCGGGACTTGTGGCCGGTCCAATGCGTGGCCTCGTGGGCAAGCGTGGCGTAGTAGCCTGCCGCGTCGTGGAAGGTCGCAATCGGCGGCATGTGAATGTAGTCCTCGCTCGGCATGTAATACGCCTGCGGCTCGTCGGTGGTGCGGATTTCTGCGCCGGTCGCTGCAAAGAAGGCGTCAAGCTCGGGGTTGGCTTCGGTGCCAAGGTCGCGGGCCTCTTCGGCGGGGGTTCCGTAATACTCGGCGGGCAAGCCGTCGATCTGCTCGGCGTTGAAAACCCGATATGCCTTCAGATAGGGCAGGCGGCGCTCTTCGCCGGTCGCCTCGTCCTCGCGCTCGAAAGTGCCATACTTGACCACGGTGGAAGACTTCTCGCCCTTGCGGACCTGCCCGCCAGCTTCCTGCGCTTGGCGGTAGGTGAACCAGCGGGGGGCGCGGTAGCCTTTGGCGTCGGCGGCAAGCCACAACATCAGCACGTTGATGCCCGAATAGGGTTCGCCATTGCTGCGCAGCGGGAACGGTGCGCCACCCTTTTCGCCGGTCCACGGCTTGCGCCATGCGGGGGTGCCTGCCTCGATGCTGGCAATGATGCTGTCGGTGACGTGGGCGTGAAGATCGAATTTAGCAGCCATTTGTGGCCTCCTTGTGGTGTGCCCCTTCCGGTCTTGGTGCCGAAAATCGGGGCGGGGTTTCTGGCGAGGTCCGCTGCAAGCGGCCCTCTCCTGAAAGCCTGCCTCCCGGCGAGGGCAGGAGGGGGACCCGCGCAAGTTCCATGACAAGGAAGGGGGGGAGGGGGATCACCCGACCACGCAGCTCGGCCCCGGCCGAGACCGTGGTTGGGGACACCCCCCCTGACGCCGCTCATGGTGCTTGCGTGGGGGAACCGGCGGTTCCCTAGACGGACAGGACGCGCTTGCGCGTCATGGCCCAAGGATGCGGGCGGCGTTCGGCTTGACCGAACCCCCCGCCAGTGTGATCGCCGCGCTCGTGTCAGATGCCAAGCAAAACCGACTTTTGTGTCACATCGCTGACCCAGAGCGCGGCGCTACGTCCGCATGACGGGGCAGGGGCCAAACGGTCATTCGTGAAAATTGCAACGAACGGCGGGAACGAGCCCCAATTTTCCAGATGCAGCGCGTTGCGCCAATGTCGGTTGTGGGAGTCAGCTTCTCAGCGAACCCCTCCTCCAACAGGTTCGATCAAGTGGCGTGATACCCTCGCATCTGAAGGCGATTGATATTCCTACGAAGATAGGGTTTATGCACCTCTAATAGCGTTAGGACCCGGTGAGAGCCCGGGTGGCTCTTCCGGCCGCTGATCCGCCGGACAACCCTGAAACTTCCCGACATACAATGCCGACCGTCTTATGAAAGACGATCAGGCACAGGGTACTGGATTGTTTAAATGATCTCAATTTCTGACTACCGACAGCAATGGTTCGGTAACATTCGTGGCGATGTGCTTGCGGGTACCGTCGTCGCGCTGGCGCTGATCCCCGAAGCCATCGCATTTTCTATCATCGCAGGCGTGGACCCCAAGGTGGGTCTTTACGCACTATCCACCGGCTACAATACTACCCCGGAACTGGCGTCGAGGCCGTTCGACACCGGGCGCGATGGTTTCGTAATGTCTGAAGGGGCGGGTCTGATCGTCATAGAGGAATTAGAACATGCCCTCGCTCGGGGTGCCAAGCCCATAGCGGAATTGGTGGGATACGGCACAAGCGCCGATGCACATCATATGACTGCCGGTCCAGATGACGGCCGAGGCGCGGCCCGTGCGATGGGAATTGCACTCCACAGTGCTGGGTTGAAACCAATCGATATTCAACATTTGAACGCACATTCCACCTCCACCCCCGTAGGAGATCGAGGAGAAATTGCCGCGATACAATCCGTGTTCGGCAATCATGATGTGGTCGTAAGCGCCACGAAATCGGCTACGGGGCACCTACTTGGTGCCGCAGGCGGTATTGAGGCAATCTTCACGGTGCTCGCTTTGCGCGATCAAATTGCTCCCCCAACGAGAAATTTAGAAACCCCCGATCCTGTTGCCGCTGGTATCGACCTCGTTCGCCAATCTGCGCGGCCCATTCTCATGGAACATGCCATTTCCAACGGATTCGGCTTTGGCGGTGTTAATGCAAGTGTCGCTTTCCGGCGATGGCAGTAACAGTCCCGGACTGTGCTTCCGCAAACACTTCGGTTCGCTACGCAACGATGGTCAGATAACGCTTTTGAGAGGAAGGTCGAATAGAGCATTGATCCTATAGCGCCGGTCCTATCTGCCCGCGCAGACCTCGCTGCTGAGCTGGCGGTTGATGACCGGCCGCCACGGGACAAGGGTGCATTTATGGCTCTTTTCAACCACAGCGAACTGGCTGCTGGATAATTGTACGGTGCCGGTGGACTTGTCGCTCACGCCTTCGCTATCCGTGGTAGTATCGAACGGTAGTCCGTGCAGACCTTCCGGCCCATGTCGTTGGCGAGGCTGAGCAGGTTGCGAAGCGCCGCGCTGCGATTGGACGGCGACCAGACAGCCGAGAAGGCGACCGGCTCCGGCTCGTCGGTGAAGGGCAAAAAGACAATGCCGTTTGTCGGCAACAGCGCCGTGGCCGCGCCGACGATGGTGATGCCAAAGCCCTGTCCGACCAAAGACAAAAGGGTGCCACGCCCCACGTCGAAGCGCAGGATCGACGGCGCAGGCCAGCGCTCGGCATGGCGTAGCACGATATGGCTATGAACCTGCGGTCCAGTGCCGCCATGCCGGACAAGGAACGTCTCGCCTGCCAAATCGGGCCATGTGACGGCTGACCGCTTGGCGAGCGGATGCCGTTCCGGTAGCACCGCCAAGAGCGGTTCGGTCCATGTGCGACGGGAATGGCAGTCGGGTGGTTGGGGCGTGCCCGCGACGAACGCCACGTCCAACCTGCCGGCGCGAAGCTGCACCACCGCTTCACGGGCCGGGCCTTCGGCGATCTCGACTTCAACATCGGGGTAATCCTTGCGGTATTGGCCGATCAGCTTTGCGAGGAAGCTATGCGGAATCAGGGCATGGATACCGATACGAAGCCGGCCGCTTTCTCCGGCTGCCGCCATGCCGGCGGTTTTCACCGCATGGTCGAGTTGGTCAATACCTACGGCTATCCGCTCGACGAAATGGCGTCCGGCCTCGGTCAGCCGAACGCCGCGCGCATGACGCTCGAACAAGAGGATGCCGAGGTCTTCTTCCAGTGCCTTCACGCGGGCGCTGACGCTGGACTGTGCAACGCCGAGCGCGTTGGCGGCGTGACGGAAGTTGAGATATTCGGCGACAGCGAGAGTGTGAACTAAGGTCATCATTGGCACTCGCCCCGAAAGGAGATGATTGCTCAACAGATTTAATCCGTCATTTCTCCTAAGTCTACGCATGCCAAATCGCCATGACTAAATCACAATGAAGTTGCGAATGGTCTGCGTAGTATTGGCAGACATATTAAATAGAGGATCGCGCCGACAATCCAAACCCAACCGTTCCATGCCCCGGCGGTGGCAGAATAGAGTGCTGTGAAGCCAAGCGGTCCTGCGATAGAGCTTAGATTGGTGAGGCTCGTTAGCGTTCCTTGCAAAGCCCCTTGCTTGTTACTGCTGACATTGTTTGAGAGCATTGCCTGCAAGGCCGGCATGCCAACACCCCCGGCGGCAAGCAGCAACAGAATCGGGAACACCATCCATCCCTGCGTGGCAAAAGCCAGAAGAACGAAGCCAGTCGCATCCGCAGCCATGCCAAACAGCAGCGTGCGCCGCTCTCCAAGCCGGCTTGAAAGCGGGCCGGTAACAAACGCTTGGAAGATCGCATGTGTTGCCCCAAACGCCGCGAGCGACAAACCAACGGTCGCGGTGTTCCACTGAAAACGGTCCTCGCCATATATGACCCATAGGGCTGCAGGCACTTGGCCGATCAGTTGAATAATGAAGAAAACTGCGAAAAGCGCACCTAGCCCGCGCAATGCATCATCCAGCCGTAACAGAACGAATGGTTTGATGCGAACCGGCTTTCCGGTCCCGCCATGGCTGTGATGAGTCTCCTTGAGGAAAATGCAGGCAAGCAGGAACGCGAACCCGTTGAGAAGGGCGGCGGCGATAAACGGGGCATGAGCAGAGATACCACCGAGCATGCCACCAAGTGCTGGCCCGGCAATCATGCCCGCCCCATAACAGGCCCCCATGTAGCCGAACCAGCGTGCGCGAGAACCTTCCCCCGTCGAATCGGCAATGGTTGAGGCTGCTACAGCTCCGGTTGCGCCCGTGACGCCGGACACGAGTCGGCCGATATAGAGCACCCATAAGACCGGCGCTGATGCCATAATCGTGTAATCGACTGCGGCTCCTGCAAGAGAAGCCAGAAGTACCGGACGCCGACCGTAAGAATCCGAAAGCTGTCCAAGCATGGGCGCGAAGACGACCTGCATCAATGCATAGAGCGACAGCAAGGCACCATAGTGTCCAGCGACCTGCTCTGCTGGCACAAGCTCACGCAGAAGCGTCGGAAGGACGGGCATGATGAGGCCGAGACCCATGGCGTCAAGACCCACGATCAGCAGGGCAATGATGGCAGAGCTGCGCACCTGAAACTCCAGCGCCGCTCAATGGAGCGACTTTATCAACGATAAGGAGATGGACATAGAACTTATCGGTGATAAATTGTCAAGCACTGGCGAAGGAACGTGAATGACCAAACTGGACAAGGGCACCGTGATCGCGGCGGCGCTAGAGCTGTTGAACGAGGTTGGCATGGACAGCCTGACGACGCGGAAGCTCGCTGAACGCCTCAAGGTTCAGCAGCCTGCGCTTTACTGGCATTTCCAGAACAAGCGAGCGCTGCTTGATGCGCTCGCCGAGGCGATGCTGGCGGAACGCCATACCCGCTCGCTACCCGAAGAGAATGAGGACTGGCGGGTGTTCCTGAAAGAGAATGCCCTGAGCTTCAGAACGGCGTTGCTCTCTTATCGCGACGGCGCGCGTATCCATGCCGGCACTCGACCGACAGAACCGAATTTTGGCACCGCCGAGACGCAAATACGCTTTCTCTGCGCGGAGGGCTTTTGTCCGAAGCGCGCCGTTTGGGCGCTCCGG
The DNA here is from genome assembly GCF_900115865.1 of Donghicola eburneus. Lineage (GTDB taxonomy): Bacteria > Pseudomonadota > Alphaproteobacteria > Rhodobacterales > Rhodobacteraceae > Donghicola > Donghicola eburneus. The sequence continues at coordinate 34,525 of NZ_FOXY01000019.1, forward strand.
GCGGTCAGTCACTATGTGGTCGGTTCCGTTCTCGAGCAGCAGGCATCTGATGCCGATGAGAGAGTTCCGGACAGGCCAGATGTGTCCGAGCAAGCACCGTCGTCCTTCCTGCACGATCTGTTTCACGAGTTGGAAACAGACGGCATGGATGCTGCGTTCAACTTCGGACTCGACAGCCTCATCGCTGGTTTCGAGCGGCTGCGTTCATCTACAACAGATTAGAGGCTTATGCCCCTTTGCCGCCCCAACTGCCACGACACCGATCCGCTTTGCACGATGCCCATGACCTCACGGCCGAGCTGGCGGTCGATGACCGGCCGCCACGGGACAAGGGAAATGAGCGGTATCTTGCCAGACAGGATACCGCCATTCACGAGGTTTCGAAGATTATTGCGCCGCATCGGAGCGGGCTTGCTTCCAGTCGTCGGCTAGACGACTGGCGACTTCTCGGTGGCAGCATCACGGGATCGAAGGAGCGCCAGCCCCAACGACACCAGCACTGCCATTGCCGTGGCGTAACAAATCACGGGCCACGCTGTATCGCCGTTTAACAGCGTCACCGCCAATGTCCCGACGATACTGACTATCAGGCTTTGGATGCAGAAGTAGAACGCAACCGCTGATCCAGCGATGTCGTCGAACTGCGCAAGTGCGCCGTTGGCGGTAACGGACACCGTGAAGACAATGCCGACCGCGACAACCCACATCGGCAGGATGAAGCTGAAAAATGACGGCGATCCGAAAAGTTGGCCGATCCCCAACAGGATCGCGCCGGAAACGAGCAACGCCATCCCGCGCGCTACGCATCCCGCGATACCCCATTTGGCAACGAAGGACTTTGCGAAGCGGGTTGTCGTGACCATGACCAGCGCGACAGTCGCGAAGGCCAAGCTAAATCCGAT
>NZ_FOXY01000018.1 GCF_900115865.1 Donghicola eburneus
GACCAGCGTGGGCACCCTGTCCATCCGCCGCTTCTTGCGCCCCGTGTGCTACCAGAACATCCCCGCGTCGATCCTGCCGGACGATTTGGGGTAAGCACGATGGCGGACGCAGTCATTGCCGAATGGATTGCGGTCGACTGGGGAACCAGTCGGCTGCGGGCTTGGGCAATGGATGGGGATCAAGTCCTTGCCGAAGCATCCTCTGACGACGGGATGGGGCGAATGACCCAAGACAGGTTCGAGCCTGCTTTGATCAGCCTCGTCTCGGAGTGGCTTGGCGATGGGCTGACCACCGTGCTTGCGTGCGGCATGGTGGGCGCGCGCCAAGGCTGGCAAGAAGCGCCGTATCGCGCTGTCCCCTGTGCGCCTGTGGCCGCCGGGGACACCGTAAAGGTGGAAACGCAGGACCCAAGGCTGGATGTCAGGATCATCGCGGGGTTGTCGCAAGCAGCGCCAGCAGACGTGATGCGTGGCGAAGAGGTTCAAATTGCGGGGTTTCTAAGCCAGCAGCCTGATTTCGAAGGTGTCCTGTTGTTGCCCGGCACGCATTCGAAGCATGTGGAATTGGTAGACGGGCACGTGCAGCGCTTTGCGACCCACATGACGGGCGAGCATTTCAATCTGATTTGCGCCCATTCGATCCTAAAGCATTCTGTTGCCGAGGGGGATCATGATCCCGTGGCCTTTGCCGATGGTGTGCAGATTGGCCGCGCGGGGAACGCGCTGAAACGGTTGTTTTCGATCCGCGCCGAAGGGCTTGTGGGGCAAAGCGATCCGGTCGCCGCGCGCAGCAAGCTGTCTGGCATGTTGATCGGCGCAGAGTTGGCGGATCTGGACCCCAAGCGTCCTACTATGGTGATCGGAAGCGGGGCCTTGTGCGACCTTTATCTTGCGGCGCTCCTTCAGATCGGGGTGGATGCAGCGGCCCGCGACGGGGGCGACTTGGTGCGGGCCGGACTAACAAAACTCTATTTGACGGAGCAAGCATGAGCGCTCGGAACATTATTGCGATTTTGCGGGGCATCACGCCTTCGGACGCTGCCTCAGCGGCAGAAGCTTTGGTGACAGCAGGCATCACGACGCTCGAGGTGCCACTGAACTCGCCGGATCCGTTCGGCTCCATTGCCGCGATGAGCGAGGCGGTCGGAGACCGCGCGACCGTCGGCGCGGGCACGGTCTTGACCACCGCCGATGTGGCCCGTGTGTCCGAAGCGGGTGGCACGCTCGTTGTGTCACCGGATTGCAACCCCGAGGTCATCCGCGCCACGCGCGCGATGGGTATGCAAAGCTGGCCGGGCTTTTACACACCGACCGAAGCTTTCACGGCGCTGCGCAGCGGCGCGACGGGCTTGAAATTATTCCCCGGTGCGTTGGCTGGCCCCAGCGGGCTAAAGGCGATGCGCGCGGTGCTGCCACAGGGGACGTTGGTCTATGCCGTCGGTGGCGCTGGACCCGATAATTTTGGCGCTTGGCTGACAGCGGGTGCGGACGGATTTGGGATCGGCACAGCCCTTTATACGCCAGGCTTGGCGGTCCCAGAGATCGCTGCGCGTGCCGCGCAGATCGTGGCTGCATACGATGCCGCTCGCGGGGCGGAGGAGTAACATGACCACTTTCGACACAACCTTATGCGAGCTTGGCGAAGGGCCACTTTGGCACCCCGAGCGCCAAGAGCTGTTCTGGTTCGATATTACCGGCCGCCGTCTTTATGCGCGTGGCGCGGATGATCTGCGTCAGTGGGAACTGCCAGAAATGCACTCTGCTGCAGCTTGGATTGATCAGAAACGGCTGCTTATTGCGTCTGAAACGGGCCTCTGGACCTTTGAGCTTGAGACAGGCAGCCGAGCATTGCTCGCGCCGCTTGAGGCTGAGAATGCGGTGACGCGGTCCAATGATGGGCGCTGCGACCCTTGGGGCGGGTTCTGGATTGGGACCATGGGGAAATCCGCCGAAACGGGTGCAGGCGCGATCTACCGCTTTGCCCAAGGCGAACTGCGCCAGCTGTTTCCTGATATCTCCATCCCGAATGCGATCTGTTTTGATGCAGAGCGCGGATGCGCCTACTTTACGGACACACCAACCGGACTGCTTTGGCGCGTTGCGGTGGATGGCGAGGGCTGGCCGACTGGCGCGCCCCACGTCTTGGCCGATGTGCGCGACCTTGGCCTGAATCTCGACGGGGCGGTCGTTCTGGCGGATAGCCGGATCGCGGTGGCTTGCTGGGGCGACAGTGCCGTCCATGTGTTGACCCCTGAAGGCGAGCTCCAAGGACGTTTTCCGATGCCTGCGCCCCATGTGACATGCCCTGCCATGGGCGGCGCGGATTTCACGCGGATGTTCTGCACGTCTGCGACCGAAGGGCTTAGCGCGGACGACCTGACGGATGCCCCTTTGTCCGGCGCGACCTTCGTGATCGAGGGCGCGCCTGCGGGGCGGCCCGAGCCTGCCTTTCCTTTGACCTGACGACCCTCATGCGGAGCCAGCTATGACCAAACCGATTTCTCTGGGGCTCGTGGGCCTTGGGACCATCGCCCGCAACCAACACTTGCCGTCGCTGGCGGACACGCCTGCGCTGGAATTGACCGCCATCGCCAGCCGGAACGCATCTCTGGACGGAGTTCTGTGTTTTCAGGACATTCACGCGATGCTCGAAGGGTCTGATATTGCGGCTGTTTCCCTGTGTACGCCACCCCAAGGCCGGTTTGAACAAGCGGTCGCGACGATAGAGGCGGGCCGCCACCTGATGCTGGAAAAACCGCCGGGTGCGACCGTGTCAGAAGTGCAGGCGCTGGCGCGCTTGGCTGAGGCAAAGGGCGTGACCCTGTTCGCCACATGGCACTCGCGCGAGGCTGCGGCCGTCGAAAAAGCCCGCGAGATGCTGTCGGACGCTGTAATCACGTCGGTCAAGATTTCATGGCGCGAAGACGTCCGCCATTGGCATCCGGGCCAAGAATGGATTTGGCAACCGGGTGGCCTTGGGGTGTTTGACCCCGGCATCAACGCGCTGTCGATCCTCACGCGGATCATGCCTGATCCGGTGCATGTGCACGCGGCGATGCTTGAGGTGCCCTCAAATAAACAAGCGCCGATCGGGGCGGAACTAGAGATGCGCTCGGCCAAGGGCGCGCCTGTCCACGCTGTGTTCGATTGGCGTCAGACCGGCCCGCAAACGTGGGATATCGAGGTTGAGACCGAAACTGGCACGATCACCTTGCGGGATGGCGGCGCGACTCTGCACCAAGGGGACACCTGCCTGATCGCGGCCCAAGACGAAGAATACCGGCGACTCTACAAACGGTTCGGCGAATTGATCGCTGCGGGCCAAAGCGAGGTTGATCTGGCACCCATGCAACTGGTGGCGGACGCGTTCTTGTTGGCGGACAAGCGCGACACCGATCCGTTCCATGACTAAGCCTACGCCCTTTGGCCAGTTGCCGGACGGAACGCCGGTCGAGGTTGTCACCTTGCACGCCGGCGTGGCCGAGGCGCGGGTGATCACCTTTGGTGCCGCGCTCCAGAGCTTAGTGCTGCCGGATCGGGCAGGGCATCTGGATGATGTCGTTCTGGGGCATGACGACTTGTCGGGTTATGTCGCGCATCGCAAGAACTTTGGCGCGACCGTGGGGCGTGTGGCGAACCGGATTGCAAAGGGTCAGTTCACGCTCGACGGGCAGAGCTACCAGCTGCCGCAGAACAACGGCCCAAACACCCTGCACGGCGGGCCAGAGGGGTTTGACAGGCGCAACTGGCGGATCATCGATCTGACGTCGGCCAGCGTCACGCTGGAACTGACCAGCCCCGACGGGGATCAGGGGTTCCCGGGTGCTGTGGCGGTCCGGACCCGCTACGAGATGCAGGAACGAGAAGGCGGCGTGCGCCTTGGGATCACCTATGAGGGCGAAACCACTGCGCCGACGCCCTTGGCGATGACCCATCACAGCTATTTCGCGCTCGCCGGGCACGGGAGTCTACGGGACCGTCCGTCGTCGGCGCTTGAATACGATCTCGAAGTGCCAGCAAGCCGCTATTTGCCGACCGATGAGCACCAAATCCCTCTGGGGCCTGCGCCGGTTGGAGCGACCCCCTTTGATTTCCGCGAGGGGCGGCGGTGCGCCTCTGCGATCCGTGCGGGCGCGTTGGAGGGATATGATCATTGCCTGTGCCTTGACGTAGGCCGCGCCACTTTGGCGGACCCTGTGTCGGGGCGGCGCATGCGCTTGACCACCAATCAGCAGGGCTTGCAGGTCTACACCAGCAACGCGTTTGACGGCAGTATCGCAGGGAAATCGGGGGTGCTCTATCAGCCCTATGACGCGATCTGTCTGGAGCCGCAGGCTTGGCCGAATGCGGTGAACATAGCTGCAGATCAATGTCCGTGCGATGTTATTTTGCGACCCAGCGACACGTATCGCTCTGTGATCACTCTGGATTTCGACACGATCTGACAGCAAAAGGCCCGCACGTGGCGGGCCTGATCGCGTCATTGCGGTGTGATCGTCGTGATCCCCAGATTGGCGGCGCGGGCCAGCTCTGGGTCCAGCGCCATCGGCACGTATTCCCCCAAACGCCAGCGCACCCCAAGATCATCATAGTGTCGTGACAAGAAGTGGCCAGACTGGCCAGTCGACGTCACAAAGACAGAGCTTTCTGGATCCGCGAAGTCATAGACCCCACGATATCCCGCGCCGTGCACGTTCAGGAAGGGGTCCGGACCCGACCCTTTGGTCAAGCCCCGCAAGAGCGTATCATCTCCGCCGCTGGTGGACTGCCGGATGTTGACAAAGTACCGCAGCACCGGCAACTCGCCAAGGACCTGATGATCATGGGTCGCTTGGTGGGCGTCACCCCAACGCAAGCTTTGCAGCTTGGTGCCGTAGGTTTCAGAAATCCAGATGAGCGCGTCGTCCAGCGCCAGACGCGCCATCTCGGCGCAGGTTTCCTCTTTGGCGGATTGGCGGACGTTGCACCACTCGGCGGCCCCGTCGATGTCGCGGTACACGCGCTCGATGAACAAGGGCTCCACATGAGTGAACTTGCCCGCCAGTGGGCCCAACTCATCACGGATCAAGCGGTCTTGGAGTTCGCGCAGCCACGCGGCGTAGATCAGCGGTTCCGGCATGTGTTCGTTCATTTCGCCGTTCCAGCCGGCCAGCATCTCCAATGCCAGTTGGCGCGTGCGTTCCGGCGTGCCTTCTGCGGCGGCTTCGCCTGTGAACCACAGATCAGCCCCGATCAGCGGCAAAAGGGTCCGCGCGGTGATCGAAACGGTGTCGAGCTGCGCCTCGATAAAGCTTTCTCGTGTGTGGACCTTGCGCGCCTGCATCAAACGGCGGAAGCGTTGCACACGCTCTGTGTCGCCCCATTCAAAAGACACATGTTCAGGAAAGGGGCGATCCACGATCTTGTTATTGGTATTGCCCAGAATGCCGCCTTCGGGGTTCAGGAATTCGGGGTTCGACGTGTGGTAGTCCAAACGCCCGCGCCAACGGTTGCGGTTCAACCAGCCGGGGCTTGGCATGCGGCCTTTGCTCTGGTGGTTAGACAGGCGTCGGGGCATCGCACCAATCAGCTTGAGGCCGATGTTCCCTTGGGCATCGGCCAGCGAAAGGTTCTGAGAGGGCGCGATAAAGTCCTCGGCTGCGGTGATCGCGGCGGGCACGGACTGTGCTTGCATGATGTCAAAGGCTGCGCTGAACGAGGTGTCGTTCGGAGTCAGCATGGTCCATGACAGGGCAGCCACATGACCGCGCGGCGTGATCGAGCCCAGATTGTAATGCTCTGGCGGCATCACCGGGCCATTGCGTGTCCAACGCAGCATGAACGTCTGGGGGCTTTGACCTTTGATATTGATGATCGACGGGCGTTTGGTGAACGGCGCGTAACCGTCAGTCACACGGTATTCGTCCGGATTGTCGGGGTTTACTTCCTCGATAAACAGGTCCTGATCGTCGAGGTAAGAGGAGGTCAGCCCCCAGCCCAGCTTCTCGCTCCGGCCTGACAGGACCAACGGAATACCGGGAATGGTGCCGCCGATGACGCCTCCCGATTGCAGTTCCAGCCGTGCGAGATACCAGATGGTTGGGGCGCTGAATCCCAAATGCGGGTCGTTCGCCAAGAGCGCGCCACCCGCTGCGGACCGCGCATCACTGGCAACAAACGCGTTCGACGCCCCGGCAAAGTCCATCTCGGGAAAGGGCGAAAGCGGGTCTTTGACCTGATTGGCGCGGGCCAGTGCGGGCAGGGGCGCATCAAAAAGCGCGGCATACTCGGGCAGCGCGGCGATCCCCTCGCCGGGGACATCGGGCAGGATGTCCTTGACCCGTTCGGGCGTCAGCATCATCGAGGCTTGGGCGCGCAGGACCTCGGCCTCTAGATGACCGGACAGTTGCACGGACATGAGTTTTAGAACGGCCAGAGAGTCAGCGGGCGTCCACGGGGCGATCTGTGCGGGGAACAGGAACATCTCGGGCGCGCCGCGTCCCAAAGCCTTTTCGTTGATTTCGCGCAGGCGGGCATTCACGCCTGCCGCATAGCCGTCCAGTGCGATCCGTGCTTCGGCGGTCTGAACCTCGACCGAGCGGGCGGCAAGGTTATACAGATCGAGCTGCCGCATCAGCCTGTCGATAGGCAACGTGCGTTCGCCAAAGAGTTCAGACAAGCGTCCTTGGGCTGTGCGGCGCATCATGACAATCTGCCAGAGGCGGTCTTGCGCTTGTGCATAACCAAGGCCGAAAAACACGTCGAAATCGTCGTCCGCAAAAATGTGCGGGACGGCCGCCGTATCGCGAACGATTTCGATTTCGCCTTTGGCACCAGAGAGTTGTATGTCGCGGCTATAGTCGGGCAGGGACCGTGCGGCCAGATAGTAGATCGCCAGAACAGCCAGTGTCGCCGCCACCACGGACGCGACGGTCAAGCGCAAAAGCCACTTAAATACTCTCTTCATCGATACCTCTTTGGTTGACCGGCGCGCTATCCGGCTTAGGAAGGTGTGTGACGCCAATGGAAAAGACGCAAGGGGGTATTCATCATGGCAAAAGTCGCGTTTCTGGGTCTCGGGGTCATGGGGTATCCAATGGCTGGCCACCTTGCCAAGGCCGGTCATAGCGTAACTGTCTATAACCGTACCACCGCCAAAGCAGAAAAATGGGCCGAGGAATTCGGTGGTTCGTTTGCAGCGACACCTGCCGAAGCGGCCAAAGGTGCCGAATTTGTGATGACTTGCGTGGGCAACGACGACGATCTGCGTCAGGTCTGTGCAGGCGAAAACGGCGCGTTCGCTGGCATGGACGCGGGCGCGATCCTCGTGGACCACACCACCGTTTCCGCAGCCGTCACATCCGAACTCTATGCAATCGCCAAAGAGAAGGGCCTGAGTTTTGTCGACGCCCCGATCAGCGGCGGGCAGGCGGGCGCTGAAAATGGCGTCCTGTCCGTGATGTGTGGCGGCGACGAAGACGCCTATGCCAAGGCCGAGCCGGTCATCGACGCCTATTCGAAAATCTGCCGCCGCTTGGGCGACAGTGGTGCGGGCCAGATGACCAAGATGGTCAACCAGATCTGCATCGCGGGCCTTGTCCAAGGTCTGGCCGAAGGGCTGAACTTCGCGGGCAAAGCAGGTCTGGACATCGAAGCGGTGGTCGAGGTGATCAGCCAAGGCGCTGCGGGCAGCTGGCAAATGGCGAACCGCCACCAGACCATGGCCAAAGACGAATATGATTTTGGCTTTGCAGTGGACTGGATGCGCAAGGACCTCGATATCTGCCTGCGCACCGGCGAAGAGCTGGGGGCCAGCCTGCCGGGCACCGCATTGATTGACCAGTATTACAAAGATGTCCAAGCCATGGGCGGCGGGCGTTGGGATACGTCGTCTTTGATGGCCCGTTTGCGCAAGCTGGGTTGAAAGAAAACAACATTTTAGTGTTACCTTATGGGGGCGATGATCTACGTAGCGGTAGACTTCCGCCCCCATGTCGTTTAAACGGGCGGCAAAGTTAGCGCTAACAAGCCCAAGGCTCGTCAGACCCGAGGAGGGAAACATGGTTTCACGCGTTATTCCGGTCGATTCTTTCGATCTCGTCATTTTTGGCGGTACCGGCGATCTGGCCCGCCGCAAAATCCTGCCCGGCCTCTTCCGCCGCTATGCCAGCGGCCAGATGCCCGACGAAGGCCGGATCATCGGCGCGGCCCGTTCTGACATGACCTGCGACGAGTTCCGCACCATGGTCAAAGAGGCTGTGGAAGAGTTTGATCCCAAGTCGGCCAAAGATACCGAAAACCTTGAGAAATTCTTGGAACGCGTGTTCTACGTGGCTGTCGATGCGATGGGCGACGGCGGCTGGAAAGAGTTGGGGGATCTGCTACGCCCCGACATGATCCGCGCCTTCTATTTCTCGGTTGCACCCAGCCTGTTCGGCACCATCGCGGAGCGTCTGAAGACGTTTGACTTGGCCGATGACGACGCCCGCATCGTTGTGGAAAAACCGTTCGGTAAGGATTTGGAAACCGCTCGGGCGCTGAATAAATCGCTGGCAGAGCACTTCCACGAAGGTCAGATCTACCGTATCGACCACTACTTGGGTAAAGAAACCGTCCAGAACCTGATGGCTGTGCGCTTTGGCAACATGCTGTTCGAACCCCTGTGGAACAGCCAGTATGTCGACCACATCCAGATCACCGTCGCCGAAACGGTGGGCGTTGGTGGGCGTGGCAGCTACTACGACACTTCGGGCGCGATGCGGGACATGGTGCAGAACCACCTGATGCAGCTCTTGTGCCTGATCGCGATGGAGCCGCCCGCGAAGTTCGATCCCGACGCCGTTCGCGACGAGAAGCTCAAAGTCATCCGCGCGCTGGATCCGGTCGAACCGCACCATATTGTGCGCGGCCAATACAGTGCCTCGGAAAAATCCGCGAGCTACCGCGAAGACGTCGAAAATCCCCGCTCGTTCACCGAGAGCTTTGTCGCCATGCGCTGCGAAATCTCGAACTGGCGTTGGGCCGGGACCCCGTTCTACATGCGCACAGGCAAACGCCTGAAGGCGCGCACCAGTGAAATTGCTGTGGTCTTCAAGGATGCGCCGCACTCGATCTTTGGCGCCGAAGCAGGCGTGCACCGCAATGTCCTGTCGATCCGGCTGCAACCGAACGAGGGCATGACCCTTGGCGTGACGATCAAGGAACCGGGGCCGGGCGGTATGCGTTTGGTGGACGTGCCTCTGGACATGACCTTTGCCGAGGCTTTGGGGCCGGACGCAGAGGAGGTGCCCGACGCATACGAACGCCTGATCATGGACGTGATCCGCGGCAACCAGACCTTGTTTATGCGCGGCGACGAAGTCGAGGCCGCGTGGGCTTGGACCGACCCGATCATCAACGGGTGGACCAACCGCAACGACGTTCCCAAACCCTACGACACTGGCAGCGCCGGACCGGATGATGCGTTGATGCTGATGCACCGCGACGGCCGCCGCTGGAGAGAGATCAAGGAATGAACTTTAACGAATATCCTGACCGCGAGATGATGATGATTGATCTCGCGAACATCATCGCCGGTGAATTGGGCGAGTCCCTGCGCACCGGTGATCGTGCCTCGCTTTGTGTGCCTGGTGGCACCACGCCCGGCCCGATCTTTGACGCGCTAAACGAGGTCGCTCTGGATTGGGACCGCGTTGACGTTCTGCTGAACGACGAACGCTGGGTCCCCGAGGATCACGAACGTTCTAATACCCGCCTGTTGCGCCAGCGCTTGCTGATCAACAAGGCTGCGGCGGCGAAATACGTCCCTCTTTATGCACCGACCGAGACACCCGAGGAGTCGATGGAGGCGCTGGCGGCTGGGATCGAACCGTCGCTGCCTCTGTCGGTGTGCCTCTTGGGCATGGGCGCTGACATGCATACCGCGTCGCTCTTCCCCGGCGCGGATCGTTTGGAAGAGGCGCTGTCGCCCGACGCCCCGATCCTGCTGCCCATGCGTGCGCCCGGCGCGCCAGAGCCGCGCATCACACTGTCGGCCCGCGTCCTGAAGGATTCAACAAACCTTCACATCGTGATCACTGGCGCGGAAAAGCGCGAGGCACTAGAAAAAGCCCGTTCGCTCGAGCCGATGGACGCGCCCGTCGCATCTGTCCTTGATCGGGCGCAAATTCATTGGACGGAGTAATTTTATATGTGGACTGACCTCAAGGCGCATTACGCCCGCACCGAGGGCCGCAACATCTTGGATCTGTTTGCCAAAGGCGATCGTTTCGGCGATTTCTCGGCGGCGCTCGGGGACATGCTGTTTGACTACTCGAAGACCAACATCGACGCGGAAACCCGCGCATCCCTGATCGCGCTGGCGGAAACCGCAGGCGTTGCCGCCCGCCGCGACGCCATGTTCGCAGGCGAAAAGATCAACGAAACCGAGGGCCGCTCTGTCCTGCACACCGCTCTGCGCAACCTGAACGGTCGCAAGGTCGAGGTCGACGGTCAAGACGTCATGCCTGCAGTGCTGGACACCCTAAGCCGCATGGAAGCCTTTGCCACCGCAGTCCGCGACGGCAGCTACAGCGCACAGGGCGGCAAGATCACAGACGTGATCAACATCGGCATCGGTGGTTCCGATCTTGGCCCGGCGATGGCCTACCGCGCGCTGTCACCCTACGCCGATGGACCTGCCTGCCACTACGTGTCGAACGTGGACGGCGCGGACATCCACGATGTGCTCAAGAAATGCGACCCGACCACCACGCTGGTGATCGTCGCTTCCAAAACCTTCACCACCATCGAAACGATGACCAACGCCGAGACCGCCCGCAAGTGGATGGCGGAGCGGGTCTCGGACACTGGCGCACAGTTTGCGGCCCTCAGCTCGGCGGATGACAAAGCCGCTGAATGGGGTATCGCGGCAGAGCGCGTCTTCGGCTTCGAAGACTGGGTTGGCGGCCGCTACTCCATGTGGGGCCCGATTGGCCTGTCCGTGATGATCGCGATCGGCGCCGACGACTTCCGCGCCTTCCTTCAGGGCGGCGACGCGATGGACACCCACTTCCTGACCGCCGATTTCTCGGAAAACCTGCCTGTCCTGCTGGCACTGGTCGGCATCTGGCACCACCAGATCAGCGGCCACGGCACCCGCGCCGTTCTGCCGTATGACAACCGTCTGGGCCGTCTGCCCGCGTATTTCCAACAGCTGGAGATGGAGTCGAACGGCAAATCGGTGTCCATGGACGGTTCTGACCTGACCAATCAAGCCGGTCCTATCGTCTGGGGCGAGCCGGGCACCAACGGCCAACATGCTTTCTACCAGCTGATCCATCAGGGCACCCAAGTGGTCCCCGTGGAATTCATGGTCGCCGCCAATGGCCACGAAGAGGACCTGGCACACCACCATAAACTACTGGTCGCCAACTGCTTCGCTCAATCCGAAGCGCTGCTGCGCGGCCGCTCGCTGGACGAATGCCGCGAACGGATGGCCGCCAAGGGTCTGACCGGCGAAGAGCTGGAACGCCAAGCACGTCACCGCGTCTTCTCGGGCAACCGCCCGTCAACGACGCTGATCTACCCCAAAATGACGCCCTATGTCCTTGGTCAGATCATCGCGCTCTACGAGCACCGCGTGTTCGTCGAAGGCACGATCCTCGGCATCAACTCCTACGACCAGTGGGGCGTGGAACTGGGCAAAGAGCTGGCGCTCGCGCTGGAACCCATTCTCTCGGGCGATCAGGACGGTGCAGGCAAAGACGGCTCGACCCTCGGCCTCGTGAACTACGTCCAGAACGCCTAAGCCGAACCGATAAAAACTCCAAAGGCGCGCACTCTACCGGCGCGCCTTTTTGCTCACTTCCTGGCGAAAATACCCTCGGGGGTGAATTGGCGCCCCAGCGCCAAGAGGGGGCAGACAGCCCCCATTCCGCCTCAGCCCGCGGTCGCGCCGTCAACCTGGATGAACCGTTGCTTCAATGCGTCGGGCAAGGCCATTTTCTCTGGCGCATCGGGCTGGAGCATGACGATGACCGCTTGCCCTGTCACCCGCAGATCGCCCGAATACACCGCGTATTCCTGCCTGAAACTTGTATTTCGGAACGACGCGGTTCGTGCGGCCACCACATAGTCTTCGTTCATGAACATTTCTTTGTGGTACTCGACCGCCAGTGATTTCAGTACCACGCGCGGCTCGCCGGCCTGAAACTTCAAAATGTCCCACGCCTGAAAATACTGGACGCGAATATTCTCGAACCACTTCAGATAGACCGCGTTGTTCACGTGGCTATTGGTGTCCAGATCGCCGTAATGTACGCGATCCGCGATGCCGAAGGGCCAAGAGTCCGGCACATTTTGCGCGCGCAAATCCTCGCGCGTGAGAGGAGTGTGATAAATCAATGTCATACGCGCAGTGGTAAAACCCAATGCCGCCCCTCGCAATATGCTTGGCATGGGATGTGACGCATGGTAACTCGGCCCCATGAAACAGAGCGCAATCATTACTATTATTTGTTCGATCTGCTGAGACACTGTCCGGCGGGCCGTTTCGCGCTTTCTTCCGAAAACCCGTAATGCTATTCCCGCCGCGACCCATTCACGACACCTTGGGGCGAGGACCAGGCATGACCCAGATTACACTCCACAACACGATGTCGCGGCAGCGGGAGATTTTCCAGCCGATCGACCTTCAGAACGTGCGGATGTATGTCTGTGGACCGACCGTCTACGACCGCGCCCATTTAGGGAATGCGCGGCCCGTGGTGGTCTTTGACCTGCTGTTCCGCCTGCTGCGCCATGTTTATGGCGCCGATCACGTCACCTATGTGCGGAACTTCACCGACGTCGATGACAAGATCAACGCCCGCGCCGCTGAAACCGGTCGCGATATCCGCGAGATCACCGACGAAACCATTCAGTGGTTCCTTGATGACATGGGTGCCTTGGGTGCGCTGGAGCCGACGCAGGCCCCTCGCGCAACCGAGTATATTGGCGAGATGATCGCTATGATCGAAGGGCTGATTTCCCGCGGCCACGCTTATGCCGCCGAAGGGCACGTTCTGTTTGCAGTGGACAGCTGGAAAGAGAGCTATGGCAAACTGTCGGGCCGTTCGGTCGATGACATGATCGCCGGCGCCCGCGTAGAAGTGGCTCCCTACAAGCGCAACCCGATGGATTTTGTGCTGTGGAAACCGTCCAGCGATGATCTGCCCGGGTGGGACAGCCCTTGGGGTCGCGGTCGTCCGGGCTGGCATATCGAATGCTCGGCCATGAGTGACGCACTGCTTGGCGCGACGTTCGACATCCACGGGGGCGGCAACGATCTGATGTTCCCGCACCACGAGAACGAGATCGCCCAAAGCTGCTGCGCGAACCCCGATGGGGGCTTTGCCAAGGTCTGGCTGCACAACGAGATGCTTCAGGTCGAAGGCAAGAAGATGTCTAAATCCTTGGGCAACTTCTTTACCGTTCAGGACCTGTTCCAACAGGGCTGGCCGGGCGAAGTGATCCGTTTGGTCTTCTTGCAGACCCATTACCGCAAACCGATGGACTGGACCGAAGCCAAAGCGCAGGCCGCCCGCGACACTCTGAAGAAATGGCGCAAGATGACCGATGGCGCTGTTGCTGGCGACGTTTCTCCTGCGGTTGTCGATGCCGTTGCGAGCGACCTGAACAGCGCGGGCGCGGTGGCCGAATTGCACAAACTGGCAGGGGCTGGTGATGCGGCAGGTCTATTGGCGTCGGCTCGGTTCTTGGGGCTGCTGACGCCCGAGATGGGCGCTTGGGCAGAGGAAAGCGAGACCGGAGCGGACCTGCTTGCGCCGCTGGCAGAGAAGCTGGCGGCGGTGCGTGCAACAGCGATGGAGACCAAGGATTTCAGCGAAGTGGATCGGTTGAAGACCGCGCTCCTGGACGCCGGGGTCGAAGTGCGCATGTCGAAAGCTGGTGTTGAACTCTCGCCCAAGGACGGGTTCGATGCGGCCAAGTTGGAAGGCCTGTAACGCAATGCGTCTGTGGCAACTGACGGACGGGGGGCTGTCTGCCCCCCGCGCGCCCCGAGGGTATTTGGACCAAGATGAAGGACAGGTGGTGTGATGAAAGAAAAGCTGTACCTGTATGACACCACTCTGCGCGATGGGCAGCAGACGCAGGGCGTGCAGTTTTCGACGCCCGAGAAGCACCAGATCGCAGACGCTTTGGACCGCTTGGGGGTGGATTACATTGAGGGCGGTTGGCCGGGCGCAAACCCGACGGACTCCGCCTTTTTCGAGGAGGCGCCCGAGACCAAGGCTGTGTTTACAGCGTTCGGGATGACCAAGCGGGCAGGGCGCTCTGCCGCGAATGACGAAGTTTTGGCGGCTGTTTTGAACGCGGGCACGCCTGCGGTTTGTCTGGTGGGCAAGACACATGATTTCCACGTGACCTGCGCGCTCGGCATCACGCTGGAAGAGAACCTCGAGAATATCCGCGAGTCTGTGGCGCATATCGTGGCGCAGGGGCGCGAGGCGCTGTTTGATGCGGAACATTTCTTTGACGGGTATCGGGCGAACTCTGAGTACGCGTTGGAGGCTGTGAAGGCAGCTTATGATGCGGGCGCGCGCTGGGTGGTGCTGTGTGATACGAATGGCGGCGCGCAGCCGAATGTAATTGCGGATGTTGTTCGAGCGGTCATTGCTGCTGGTATTCCAGGCGACCATTTGGGCATCCACTGCCATAACGACACCGAACAAGCGGTTGCTGGATCTTTGGCCGCTGTCTTGGCAGGCGCTCGTCAGATTCAGGGGACCTTGAACGGCTTGGGCGAGCGTTGCGGCAATGCCAACCTGACCACGCTGATCCCGACGTTGAAGCTGAAAGAGCCTTTTGCCAGCCAATTTGAAACTGGTGTGAGTGATGAGGCGCTTGAAGGCATGTTGTCGGTGAGCAGGATGCTCGACGACATCCTGAACCGCGTTCCGTTCCGTCAGGCGCCTTATGTGGGGGCCAGCGCTTTTGCTCACAAAGCCGGATTGCACGCCAGCGCGATCCTAAAGGACCCGACAACCTACGAGCATATTGAGCCGTCCAAGGTCGGCAATGCGCGCATTATTCCCATGTCCAATCAGGCGGGCCAGTCGAACCTGCGCAAGCGCTTGACTGAAGCGGGGCTGAAGATCGAGGCCGGTGATCCGGTGCTGGGACAGATCCTAGAGGATGTGAAGGCGCGGGAGTCGCAGGGCTATTCCTATGACGGTGCGCAGGCGAGCTTTGAACTGCTCGCGCGGCGCGCCATGGGGCAGTGTCCCGAATTCTTTGAAGTGAAGCGCTATCGCGTCACTATCGAGCGCCGCAAGAACAAGCATAACCAGATGGTCAGCTTGTCCGAAGCAGTCGTGGTCGTGAAGGTGGACGGTGAAAAGAAACTGTCAGTCAGCGAAAGCATGGACGCATGCGGCACAGACCGCGGCCCCGTGAACGCGCTGGCGAAAGCTTTGGCCAAGGATTTGGGCCGCTATAGCGACCTGATCGAAGATATGAAGCTGGTCGATTTTAAGGTCCGGATCACGCAGGGCGGTACTGAAGCTGTGACCCGTGTCATCATTGACAGTGAAGATGGCAAGGGGCGCCGTTGGTCCACTGTTGGGGTCAGCGCGAACATCGTGGATGCGAGTTTCGAGGCGCTGCTGGATGCGATCGTGTGGAAGTTGATCCGCGATGGGGCCAAAGCCTGATGAGCATCAACGCCTGTGCCAAGATCGTGCATGACGCAGACCCTGACCGCTTTCTGGCGATCATGGCCGCGCCTGTCTCGGCGCGGCGGGTGCTTTTTCCGCTCTATGCGTTCAATGTCGAGATCAGCCGCGCCCCTTGGGTCACCAAGGAGACGATGATCGCTGAAATGCGGGTGCAGTGGTGGCGCGATGCTTTGGCCGAGGTGGCCGAAGGGCGCGGGCGGCGGCACGAGGTTGTCGATGCGCTCGGAGAGGTGCTGGATGCCGAAGGCGCGCGCCTGCTGGACGGATGTTGCGAGATGCGGCGTTGGGACATCTACACCGACCCGTTCGAGGATGAAGAGCACTTCGACAGCTATATTGAAGAGACCTCGGCGACCTTGATGTGGGTGGCGGCGCGGGCTCTGGGCTCGACCGAAGAGGCCGCCGTGCGCAAGCGTGGTTATGCGGCAGGGATTGCCAATTGGCTGGTGGCCGTCCCCGAACTGGCATCGCGCAATCGTATCCCCTTGCTTGATGGGCGGCCAGAGGGTCTGCAAGGGCTGGCGCGCAAGGCGTTAACTGCTTTGGCAGAGGGGAAGATCGACAAAGCAGCGCGTCCGGCAACGCTCATTGGATTCCAGACGAGGGACATCTTGCAACAGGCGCTGGACAATCCGCTAAGGGTTGGGGATGGCGCTCTGGGATTAAGTCCCATCCGCAAGCGGTTGTTATTGATGAAACAATCCGCTTTTGGATGAGCTTGTCGAACCCCGCCTTAGTTGGCGGGGTTTTCTTTTGGCTTCAGCACCAGCCAGATCAGCGCACCGCCGGCCAGCATTAGGAACGGCGCCATGGCCATGTTGACGGCGGTCCAGCCTTCGACAGCCGTCCCGCCGGAGCAATTCATCAAACCGCCAGAGGCCAGCGAGGCCAAGGTCACACCACCGAACACCAGCATATCGTTCATGCCCTGCACAACGCCGCGCTCTTCGGGGCGGTGGGCGCTTGCCAGCATAGTGGTCGCGCCGATGAAGCCAAAGTTCCAGCCGATCCCCAAGAGGATCAAGGCAATAAAGAAGTTCTCAATCTCGACACCCTGTAGGGCGACGACACCCGCGACAGCGAGGATCAAAAGGCCCAAGGACACGACCTTTTCAACGCCAAATCTTGCGATCAAATGGCCTGTAAAGAAGGACGGGATGAACATCGCCAGAACATGGCCACTGACAATATCGGCGGCGTCTGCTTTGTCGTAGCCGCAGCCGACGACGGCCAATGGGGTTGATGTCATGACAAGGTTCATGAGTGCATAGCTGACCATGCCGCAGATGATTGCCACCACCACGCGGGGCTCGCGCAGGATCTCACGGCGCGAGCGTGCGGCGGGGGCATCCTCGGCCGGAACGGGTGGGCGTGGGATGTCGAGCGCCAAAAACAGCAGCATCCCCAACACGTTGATGGCGATTACGGCCATATAGGTCCCGATGAACGGGATCACTGAATAGTCAACGGTCCATTTCACCAGTTGCGGGCCGATGATGGCCGAGGCAAGGCCACCAGCCAGCACATAGGAAATTGCCTTGGGACGGAACTCTTCGGACGCCGTATCGGCGGCAGCAAA
This sequence comes from Donghicola eburneus, assembly GCF_900115865.1. GTDB lineage: Bacteria > Pseudomonadota > Alphaproteobacteria > Rhodobacterales > Rhodobacteraceae > Donghicola > Donghicola eburneus. The sequence goes on from NZ_FOXY01000018.1 coordinate 17,278, forward strand.
ACGGTAAAAACCTTGCGCACACATATAGATACCGGTCAAATAGCTGCCGAGCAGAAACAACCAGAAGTTCGCATACATCAGCGCCGTCACAGCCGTGAAACTGCCTAGCAGACCGCCAGCCGCTCCTAAAATGAACCCTGCTTTTCGCCCATAGCGCTGCATTACGTTTGACAGCCATGGGGCAGTGGTCATGGAGCCAAAAACAATCATCGAGATTGGCAGCGTCGCCAGACAGGGGTTCGGCGCCAGTTGCTGACCGGCGAGACCGCCGATCACGAATATCATACTCATCTGGCTGCCAAGGATCGCCTGAGCGGCGGACAGGACAGCGACATTGCGCTTGGCGCGTTTGTGATCATATGCGGTCGTCATAGGCGCTAGGCGTAGAACTTTGTTGCGATTGCGTCCAGAGCACTTGTGACGCACTGTGCCACCATGGACGAACGGATCATCATCAGCGACGCCTGCGTCGCCGAGGGCGCGGCCTGGCTGGCAACGGCAGACCCAAGATTTGCAGCCGCTTTGGAGGCAACCGGCCCGTTGCCCCTGCGCCGGCGCAAGGACGGTTTTGAACAGTTGCTGAGCGCAATCGTCAGCCAGCAAGTCAGCGTCGCAGCCGCGAATGCGATCTGGAATCGGTTGCGCGCTGCGAAACTGACCGGCCCGCGAAAAGTCATGTGGGCGACCGAAGAAGAGTTGCGCGCTTGCGGTATGTCGCGGCAGAAAATCAAGTACGCCAAAGCCTTGGCCGAGGCGCGGATCGATTTCAAGGCGCTGCGCGACGCTTCGACAGATCAGGTTGTTGCGACCCTGACGCAAGTCAGCGGCATTGGCGTCTGGACCGCCGAGATTTACGCAATGTTCAGTCTGGGGCGCGCGGATGTCTTTGCCCCCGGTGATCTGGCCCTCCAAGAAGGCGCCCGCATTCTGTTTGATCTGCCTGAGCGGCCCAAAGAAAAAGCCCTGCGCTTAATGGCCGAAGATTGGAGCCCGTGGCGGGCTGTTGCGGCGCGGCTTCTGTGGGCTTACTACCATGTTGCAAAGGACAGGGAAGGGATCAGATGACTCGCGTTCTACAGTCGGACCGCCGCGAAGCGGCCTCGGGGCAAACCCGCTCGGTAATCGTATTTTTGCATGGCTACGGCGCGAATGGCGCGGATTTGATGGGACTGGCCGACCCTCTGGCCGAACATCTGCCTGACACCACGTTCTATGCGCCCGACGCCCCTGAAAATTGCGCTGGCGCACCGATGGGCTATCAGTGGTTCCCGATCCCGTGGATCGACAATTCGTCCGAGGAAGAGGCAGAGCGCGGGATGCGCGCCGCTGTCGAGGATCTAAACGCCTATTTGATGGGCATTTTGGACGACGAAGACATTCTGCCCGAACAACTTGTGCTGATTGGTTTCTCTCAGGGCACGATGATGGCGCTCCACGTCGCGCCCCGTTTCGAAGAGGCCATCGGCGGCGTGATCGGATTCTCGGGCCGTCTGCTGGTCCCCGAACTGCTGAAAGACGAGGCGAAATCCTATCCGTCGATCCTGCTGCTGCACGGCGATCAGGACGACGTGGTGCCGCCGCAAAGCCTGCCCGAAGCCGTCGAGGCACTGCAAGCGGCTGATTTCAAAGAGGTTTACGCCCACGTTATGAAAGGCACCGCGCACGGCATTTCGCCTGAGGGGCTTGGTGTTGCCTTGGCGTTCATGCGCGACAAGCTGGGGATGTAAGCCTGCCCGATTTGGGTGCGGGGCAGTCCGCCCCGTCACCAATCTGTCACGAAATCTGACTAAAACCGTGAACAACACGCCATATCAAGAGGCTTGCCAGAGGTAAGCCGCGATATATAGTGTTAGGTATACGGGGCGGGTTGTCCCGCCTCGGGTCAGTTAGACAGACGGGGCAAAGAGGCTTTATCCATGGACGGTGACTTTAGGACTGAATTCGTAAGAGAACCTGGCGCATTGAAACATCATCCGGCGCTGGTGCTAAATGCGGACTATCGTCCATTGTCCTACTATCCTCTATCGCTATGGCCTTGGCAGGAGGCGATCAAGGCGGTCTGGCTCGATAGAGTCGACATCGTTGCCGAATACGACACCACGGTCCGAAGCCAGAAAATGGAAGTCCGGATACCTTCGGTTGTTGTCCTCAAAGATTTTGTAAAACCTCAAAAGCGCGTGGCCTTCACGCGCTTTAATCTTTTTCTAAGGGACGAATTTTGCTGCCAATACTGCGGCGGACGGGGCGATCTGACCTTCGATCACGTGATCCCGCGCGCAAGAGGCGGCATCACCAGTTGGGAAAACGTTGTAGCGGCGTGTTCGCGCTGCAACCTGCGCAAGGGGTCCAAATCCTTGCGCCAAGCCAACATGCACCTGCGCAAACCGCCAAAGCAGCCCTCAGCCGAAGAGTTGCAATCGGTGGGGCGAAAGTTCCCCCCCAATCACCTGCACGTCAGCTGGATGGACTACCTGTACTGGGATGCCGAATTGCAGGCTTAACTGCTGTAGGCGCGCGTCGGGCGGTCGAACACACGGCGTCCCAGCGCAGACGCCGCAAGGTCCACCATCAATTGCGCGGTGCGTCCGCGTTCGTCTAGGAACGGGTTCAGTTCGACCAGATCGAGCGAGGTCATGAGCCCGCTGTCCGCGATCAGCTCCATGCACAGGTGCCCTTCGCGCACTGTCGCGCCGCCGGGAACGGTCGTGCCGACCGCAGGCGCCGCAGAGGGGTCTAGGAAGTCCACATCCAGCGACACGTGTAGATTGCCGCCAGCGTCCGCCACATCGCTGAGAAAGCGGCGGAGCAAGACTGAAATGCCGTTTTCATCAATCTCGCGCATATCGTGGTAGCGAATGTCGCTGTCTTCGAGCATGCTACGCTCGGCCTCGTCCACAGAGCGCAGGCCGATGATGCAGATGTTCTGTTCGGGAACGGGATTGGGGACGGTGGGGAAGCCCTCGAACCCGTCGCGGCCTGTGATGTAGGCCAGCGGGGTGCCGTGTAGGTTCCCGCTCTCGGTGGTCATTAGCGTGTGGAAATCGGAATGGGCATCGAGCCACAAAACGAATTGGGGCTTGTCGGTTGCGGCAGCGACGCCTGTCACCGAGCCCAGTGATAGGCTGTGATCACCGCCCAAAAAGATCGGTAAGCGTCCTGCTTGCATGGCGTTGCGGCCCGCACGGTGCAGGGACTGGGTCCAGCCGATGGTTTCGGCCAACGAATGTACAGCGGGATTGGCGCAGTCTGGATCGGCCACCATATCGGGCGTCAGATTGCCCACATCGGTCACGCTATGGCCAAGCCGCCGCAGCGCGCGCGCCAGATTGGCTGTGCGATACGCATCGGGGCCCATGAGGCAGCCTTTGCCTTTTTTGCCGCTGTCGACGGGGGCTCCGATCAGTTCGATATCCATGCGCTCAAATCCTTTTGGTCCAATTCCGGCCTGCGGGGCCGTCCTAACAGGAGGTGGGCCGCCGCGCCGGATTCGCAAGACCAACTGTACGAACGGGGCAGGTCCGCTGGCAACAACCTGCGCGAAGTCACCCTGATGCAAAAGAAAATCCCGATGATGTTGCCATCACCGGGATCTCTGAATTCTGCCGATGCAGCCGCAATCAGGGGATGATGCGGGTGTACTTGGACCCTTCGAGGGTGGCCCCAACGCGCAGACCGGTCTGGCCAAAGACAACAGCGACGACGGGCGCCAGCGATGTTGTCGTCTCGGCGCGGATCTTCTCGCCTTTGTCGGCCAGAGCATATTCGACGTTCGCGCCCGCTGCCCAACCGCTGGAGCGACGGAAATCCGCCAATGCATCGGGGGTCATGAAGAACAGAACGTGTGCATACTGCTGCGCACCGATCTGGAAGCCGACGGTGCCCTTGGTCGAGGCATAATAATCGACGGTCGCGTTGTTGATGCGCAGTGCGCCGCGGCCATAGGCCCCGCCAAAGCCAAGGCCAGCTTCGGTCACCAGCGGCATGACCAGCATGCCAACCGATTTATCGGCCAGCTCGCGGGTGCCGGGATAATTGTTGAACATGTAGCTCAATGTGCTGTCGACGCGGGCGTCGATGATCTGAGCGCCCTGCGAATTCACGCCATTGCCGCACGCAGCGACCAGCGGAAGCGCGCCCAAACCGGCGACGGTAAAGAAACGACGGCTAATGTCTGTCATGGTTTTGCCTGTCCTCTAACGGGGTATTCCCGGTTGTTATGGCGCAACTATAGGCTTGTCGACCGATTATGTCACCCGACAAGCGCGTGTTTGCCCTGAAATGGGACCTTAGGCGCCGATGATCTTGGCCGCAGCGGGGGCAAAGTAGGTCAGAACCCCATTACAGCCCGCGCGCTTGAAGCACATAAGGCTCTCCATCATGGCGCGTTCTCCGTCGATCCAGCCGTTCTGGGCCGCGGCCTGCATCATCGCGTATTCGCCGCTGACCTGATACGCGTAGACAGGCACACCGAATTCGTCCTGCGCGCGGCGGCAGATGTCCAGATAGGGCATGCCGGGCTTGACCATGACCATATCCGCGCCTTCGTCCAGATCGCGGGCGATGCAGCGCATGGCCTCGTCCGTGTTGGCCGGATCAAGCTGGTAGGTCTTCTTATCACCTTTCAGAACACCAGAGGCTCCAACCGCGTCGCGGAACGGCCCGTAAAAGGCGCTGGCGTATTTGGCACTGTAGCTCAAGATCGCGACGTTGATGTGGCCCGCATGTTCCAGCGCCTGACGCATGTCACCTATACGTCCGTCCATCATGTCCGAGGGACCAATGATGTCTGCACCCGCTTCTGCCTGCGACAGTGCCTGCTTGACCAGGGCCTCGACCGTTTCGTCATTCACCACGTAGCCATCGACCAGGAACCCGTCCTGACCTGTGATGTTGTAGGGATCCAGCGCCACGTCGGTCATCACGGCCATGTCCGGCAGAGCCGCCTTGATCGCGCGGGTGGCAGTGTTGGACAGGTTGTCGGGGTTCCACGCTTCGGCGCAGTCCAGCGTTTTCTTGGCCGGATCGGTGTAAGGGAACAGACAGATTGTGCTGACACCCAGATCAAACGCCTCTTTGGCGGCCTCGACGATTTTGTCCACGCTGCGGCGGTACACACCGGGCATCGAGGGCACAGGCTCTTCGACCCCTTGGCCATCGCGGACAAAGACCGGCCAGATCAGGTCATCCACGCTCAGGTTGTTCTCGCGGACCAAACCGCGCAGGGCAGGGGTGCGGCGCACGCGGCGCGGACGGCCGGCAGGAAAAGCAGCAGGAGCATAGGGCATGATCGGACCTCCAAAGGTTTTTTGATGGGTGCCACGGATTTGCGAGCACCTCAAGTCTGGGCATTACGGATCAACCGCGCTATGTCCCGTTTCTGACATCATTTTCAGGAGAGTGCCTTGGACCTTGGCGGGCGTATCTTTGAACTGATCGACATGCGGTCATTCTCCAATCTGTGGTACTGGATTGTGCTGGCGGCGATGTGGTCGTCCCTGAGCCATTTTGTGCTGGGGGTGCCCTATGACATGGTCGGGCGCGCGCGCAAACACGCCGGTCAGGAAATGGACGATCTGAACGCGCTGGTCCACATCAAGGCGCGGCGCATGCTGATGGTCTATGACCGTGCAGGCACATGGATCGTGGCAGGTTTGTCCTTTACGCTCAGTATGCTGCTGTTTCTGGGCTTCTGGTTCGGACTGGAGTTTGCGCAAGCGGTTTTCCTGCTGATGGCCCCCGCGATGATCGTCACGTTTCTGCGGATGCAATTCGCCGGTCGGATCATCGACAACACGATCCAAGGCACCGCCCTGTGCGATGCCATCACCCGCAACCGGTTCTACACCCAACTGATTGGGATGATCTCGGTATTCGTGACCTCGCTCTGGGGCATGTACCAGAACCTCAGCCTCGGAGTATTCGGTTAAGCCATGGCAACTTGGAACGCTCAACACCTGACCGTGGGCGGCGCGCCCGAAGGCTATGACGCCCGCCTCATCCTGTCCGAGATGGAGCGCAGCAAAGCGCCTGTCCTGCACGTCGCCCGCGATGACAAGCGGATGCAGGCGATGCGGGACGCGCTAAAGTTCTTTGCGCCGGATATGCCGGTCTTTACCTTTCCGGGGTGGGACTGTCTGCCGTTCGACCGCGTGTCACCGAACCCCGACATTACCGCTGCGCGGATGGCTTTGCTGGCCGCGATGGTGCACGGGATGCCGGAAAAGTATGTCCTGCTGACCACTTTGAATGCCGCAACCCAGCGCGTACCAGCGCGTGACACTCTGCGCGGCGCGTCCTTTATCGCGTCGGTCGGCAGCCGTGTGGACGAAAAGGAACTGCGGAATTTTCTGGTTCGGATGGGCTTCAGCCAGAGCCCGACAGTGATGGAGCCCGGTGACTACGCCATCCGCGGCGGCATCATCGACATCTTCCCGCCCGGCGACACGGGCCCGGTACGTCTGGATTTCTTTGGCGACACACTCGACGGCATCCGCCGGTTTGATCCGGTCAGCCAGCGCACCACAGACAAGCTCGACATCATCGAACTTGCCCCTGTGTCCGAGGTCATTCTCGAAGACACCGCCATCACGCGCTTCCGCCAGAACTACCGCATCGAGTTTGGCGCGGCAGGCAGCGACGACCCTCTGTACGAGGCTGTCAGCGCGGGCCGCAAACAGCAGGGCATGGAGCATTGGCTCCCGTTCTTCCACGAGCGGCTGGAAACTCTGTTCGACTTTGCCCCCGATGCAGTGATTACCTTGGACGAGGCGATGACCGCCGCCCGTCTGTCCCGCTGGGAGGGCATCGCGGACCAGTACGAAACCCGCCAGCACGCCCTGCAAACCAGCAAGAAGGGCGACACGCCCTACAAACCCGCGCCGCCTGAACTTCTGTACCTGACCGATGAGGCTTGGAACGAGACGGTGAACAGCCGCCGCGTGATCCAGTTCAACCCCTTGCCCCAAGCGACGGGTCCGAATGTGACCGACGCAGGCGGACGGATCGGGCGGAATTTCAGCCCCGAACGGCAGCAGGAAAGCGTCAGCCTGTTTGGTGCGCTCGCCGATCACATCAAGAAGAAACTGGCCAAGGGCCCCGTGGTCATCGCCAGCTACTCCGAAGGCGCGCGTGAGCGTCTGACCGGTCTGATCGAGGATGAAGGTCTGGCCGAAGCGATCCCGATCATGGATGGCACGCGCATCGGCAAGACTGGTTTGCATCTGGCCGTCTGGTCACTGGAGCACGGGTTCGAGGCCCCTATGGGCGACAAGGCTCTGACCGTGATCTCGGAACAGGACGTTCTGGGGGATCGCCTGATCCGCCAACCCAAGAAACGCCGTAAGGCCGAAAACTTCCTGACCGAGGCGACTTCGCTGACGCCGGGTGATCTAGTGGTCCACGTGGACCACGGCATCGGTCGCTATTTGGGCCTAGAGGTGGTGACAGCCGCCGGTGCGGCCCACGAATGCATCGTTCTGGAATACGCTGAGGCCGCGCGTCTGTACTTGCCGGTCGAGAACATCGAACTTCTGTCCCGCTACGGTCATGACGAAGGGCTGCTCGACCGCCTTGGTGGCGGCGCATGGCAGGCCAAAAAGGCCCGCCTGAAAGAGCGCATTCGCGAGATGGCGGACAAGCTGATCCGCGTGGCCGCCGAACGTGCCCTGCGCAAAGGCCAAATGCTGGAGCCGCCCGCCCATGCTTGGGAAGAGTTCTGCGCGCGTTTCCCCTATCAGGAAACCGACGACCAGCTGCGGGCGATCCACGACGTGGTCGAGGATTTGACAAGCGGAACCCCCATGGATCGCCTCATCTGCGGGGACGTGGGCTTTGGCAAAACCGAAGTCGCCATGCGGGCGGCCTTTATCGCCGCCATGTCCGGTGTGCAGGTGGCGGTGATTGCGCCGACCACGCTACTGGCTCGACAGCACGCCAAAGGCTTCCAAGAACGCTTCCGTGGTTTCCCGCTGGAAGTGCGCCAACTGTCCCGTTTCGTCAGCTCCAAACAGGCGTCAGAAACCCGCAAGGGGCTGGCTGATGGCACCGTCGATATCGTTGTCGGCACCCACGCGGTGCTGGCCAAAACCATCAAGTTCGACCGTCTGGGCCTGCTGATCATCGACGAAGAGCAACATTTTGGCGTGAACCACAAAGAGCGCCTGAAAACTCTGCGCTCAAACATCCACGTGCTGACTCTGACCGCGACCCCGATCCCTCGGACGCTGCAGCTGTCGCTGACGGGTGTCCGCGATCTGTCGATCATCGGCACGCCCCCCGTGGACCGTCTGTCGATCCGCACCTACGTGTCCGAGTTCGACAAGGTCACCATCCGCGAGGCGCTGCTGCGCGAACACTATCGCGGCGGGCAGTCCTTCTTTGTAGTGCCGCGCATCACCGATCTGGCCGAGATCGAGGACTTCCTAAAAGAGCAGGTGCCAGAGGTCAGCTATATCGTGGCCCACGGCCAGATGGCGGCGGGGGAACTCGACGACCGGATGAACGCGTTCTACGACGGGAAATACGATGTGCTGCTGGCGACCACGATCGTGGAGTCTGGCCTCGATATCCCGACGGCGAACACCATGGTTGTGCACCGGGCGGACATGTTCGGTCTGGCGCAGCTCTATCAAATCAGGGGCCGCGTGGGCCGTTCGAAAACCCGCGCCTATGCTTACCTGACCACCAAACCGCGGGCGAAACTGACCGCGACCGCGGAAAAGCGTCTGCGCGTGTTGGGGTCCCTCGATACCTTGGGTGCGGGCTTTACGCTGGCCTCGCAGGATCTGGACATTCGCGGGGCGGGCAACCTGCTCGGTGAAGAGCAGTCCGGCCAGATGAAAGACGTGGGCTACGAGCTCTATCAATCCATGCTGGAAGAGGCGATCGCCAAGATCAAATCCGGCCAGATGGAAGGGCTTCTGGACGACACAGACGACCAATGGGCGCCGCAAATCAATCTGGGTGTTCCCGTCCTGATCCCCGAAGATTACGTGCCTGATCTGGACGTGCGCCTTGGCCTCTATCGTCGTCTGTCCGAACTGACCAAGAAGGTCGAATTGGAAGGCTTTGCCGCCGAGCTAATCGACCGTTTCGGCAAGTTGCCCAAAGAGGTGAATACCCTGCTTCTGATCGTGCGGATCAAAGCCATGTGCAAACGGGCAGGGATCGCAAAACTGGATGGCGGGCCCAAGGGCGCGACGATCCAGTTCCACAACGACAAGTTCGCCTCGCCCCAAGGTCTGGTGGAATTCGTGCAGGCCGAAAAGGGCAAAGCCAAGATCAAGGACAACAAGATCGTTGTCATGCGGGACTGGTCGACCGAGGCGGACAAGATCAAGGGCGCGTTCAACATCGCCAAAGCGCTCGCCGAGAAAGTTGTCGAAGTCCAGAAACAGAAAAAGGCCGCCAAGTAAGGCGGCCTTTGGTCATTTCAGCGAGGGGCGCGATCAAACGGTCGCAACAGCCTCGTACCGGCGGGAAATCCGCATGATCAGGTAGGCAAAGCCCGAACACAGGGCGACACCGATCAACAGGGGCATCGGCGTGCCGTCATAGGAATAGCCCACAGGCACCGCAATCAGTACGGCCAGCACGGTCGAGATTGCGCCGATGATCGCGGCGGCAAAGCCTGCAACGTGGCCCAAAGGCTCCATCGCCAGAGCGTTGATGTTGCCGAACACAAGACCGATCATGAAGAACGAAATCGCCATGTAACCGACGAAGACGTAGAATTGGTATTCCGGCGCAATCATTCCGCTTTCCAGCAGGATCATGGCGACGATCGAGGCTGCGCACTGCACCCCAAGAGCGGTGGTGGACAGCAGGCGCATGCCGAGCGTCATCACCAGACGCGCGTTGGTAAAGGACGCAATCGCGGCAAAGGCCGCCACGCCAGCAAACCAGATCGGGAAGGTATCGCCACGTTGGTAGGTGTCCGTGAACAGCTGCGGCGCGCTCGAGATGAACGAGAACATTTGGCCAAAGCCCAGCGACAAGGCAGCGATGTACATCACGACCACGCGGTTGCCCAAAACCTCTCCCAGTGCGTAGCGGATCGCGCTTAGGCGCAGGGGACGGCGGTTCGCTTTGTCCAGCGTTTCGGGTTGGCGCAGCATCAGCCAGCCACCCGAGAACAGCGCAAAGAACACAAACGCGACAAACACACCACGCCAGCTGGAATACGCAATGATGACGGCACCGATCGAGGGCGCCATCGCAGGCACCAAGATAAACACGGTCATGACAAAGGACATGATCCGCGCCATCTCGCGGCCTTTGTAGAGGTCGCGCACCATGGCAAGGCTGACCACCCGCGGCGCCGATGCCCCAAGGCCCATCACGAAACGCGAGGCCAATAGGTGCTCCATATCATTGGTGCCGGCCGCATAGAGCGAAGCCAGCATGTAAATCCCGAGGCCCACGGCCACGGTGATCTTGCGTCCAAACCAGTCAGACAGCGGTCCGGCAAAGAACGTTCCAATGCCCATTCCCAGAACAAAGCTGGTGATGATCAACTGGGCACGGTTGACGTCGTCGGGGGTCATTTCCTGCGCGATCTGCGGGATCGCAGGCAGCATGGAGTCGATGGAGAAGGCAAGCGTGGCAAAGAGCATTGCCAGCATCCCCACGAATTCCGGAAAGTTGAGTGGCTTCGTGGGGGCTTTGAACATGCGCTTACGCTCCTACTAATTCGTCTATCACCTTGACCCATAGGTCTGACGGTTGCGCTCCGGGCACGGCGTGTTGACCGGCCACCACAAAGGTCGGCACCGCCTTAACCCCCATCTCGCGGGCCATGGCGTCTTTCTGCAAAATTTCGTCCTTGTCGGCGTCACTCGCTAAAAGGCGCAGGATCAATGCTGCGTCCATACCGGCACCGTCGGCAATGTCGGCCAGAACTTCATGTTCCGAGATATCCCGACCCTCATTGAAGTATGCCCGAAACAGAGCCGTGGCAACCGGGGTCTGGCGGCCTTCGACCCCAGACCAGTGAATTAGTCTGTGCGCGTCGAGCGTATTAGGTGTGCGGGAAATAGAGGATAAGTCGATCTCGAGCCCGATTTGTTCAGCGCGTTCAGAGACTTGGGCGTATGCCTTGACGGCGCCTTCCTTGCCGCCGAATTTCGCCTCTAGGTAAGCACGCCTATCGACCCCATCGGCTGGCATGTCGGGATTTAGTTGGAACGGCAACCATTCCAGATCGAACGGATGCTTTGGGCGCTCCGCCAATGCGCGGGTCAATTCGGTGTATCCGATATAGCACCATGGGCAGATCGGGTCGGAGAATAAATTCAGTTTAACCATCGGGTGCCTTTCGGGGCCTTAGGGTAGTTTCAATTCTTTGCGGCGCAGCTTGCCATTTGGGTTGCGCGGCAGATCGGTCAAATGCACCCACAGACGGGGCTGCTTGTAACGGGCCAGATTGGCCTCGGCATAGGCGGTCAGCGCGGCCTCGTCGAGGTCGGCATCAGCGGTGTAAAACGCCGCAATCACACGCACGTCGGGCTTGATCTCGACATCCGTTACGGCGACCTCGTGGATGCCCTCGATATGAGAGAGGGTTGCCTCGACCTCGAGCGGGGACACACGGAAGCCGCCCGCGTTCATCAGGTCATCATCGCGTCCCTGATAGGTGATAAAGCCGTTTTCGTCCATGATCCCTTGGTCGCCGGTAAGGAACCAGTCGCCGCGACGTTTTTCGGCGGTGGCCTCGGGGGCGTCCAGATAGCCCAGCATCAAGCCCGGATCGCGGTGGTCGATAGCGATGGTCCCAGCGGTGCCGCGGGGCACGGGCTGGCCATTTTCATCCACAATCGCCACCAGACGCCCGTCCTGCGGCGCACCGAGTGTTCCAGTGGCCGAGGGCCGCGCGGGACTGCCGGAAATGAACGTCGAGATTTCGGTTTGGCCATACGCCTCGTAGAGGCCAGTGCCCGTGGCCTCGGCCCACGCGGTGCGTAGGGCTTCGGGCAGCTTTTCACCAGCGCAGAGGCCGTGACGCAGTTTCGGCAGGCTGAGGCTCGGGTGGTCCTTCAGAAACTTACGGTAGACGCCGGGGGCTGCGGCCAGCAGCGTCGCGTCGTGTCGTTTCAGCAGCAAGGGCAAGGCCTTGGGGTCCGTTCCGTCCGCAGGGATCAGCGCGGTCGCCCCGCAAGCCCAAGGGTCCATCATGCCGGTGCCCAGCGTAAACGACCAGTTGAACGCGCCTGCATGCAGCAAACGGTCCGTGGGCTGTAGGTCATACCATCCCGCCCACATCATACGCCGCGCCCAGACAACGCGGTGCGCGTGGCACACAGCGCGGGGTGTCCCCGACGTACCAGAGGTGAAGATGATGTAGGCCATTCGGTTCGGATCGCCCATCTCAGGCGTCACCGGCTCCAGATCGCGCATCCCACGCAGATCCGCTTGGGGAATCGAGCGCCAATCGCCCTCGGGCGCCGGAACGTCAGGGGATTGCAGGATCGCAGCGGGCTGGATGATCTGCGCAAGTTTGCCTGCCTCTGGCGCGGTCAGTTGGCTGCTGGTCGGCAAGGGGATCAGGCCCGCCGCAATCGCGCCCAGGAAGGCCAGCGGAAAATCGACGGTATTTCCCAGCCGCAGCATCACGCGGTCACCCGGCTGCAATCCAGCGTTCAACAGCCCCGTGCCTGTGCCCAGTGCAGCGGCGCGCAGCTTGCCATAGCTCCAACGTTCCGCACCGGACAACGCCAGCACTGCAAGGGCGATCTTGTCATCAGGGGCGCCGCTGCCGTTCAGGACGTAGGCGGCCATATTGAATGGGTCGGGGCAGGGCGCTTGGGGCGTCGGCGTCGTGAGTGATTGCATGGCTCTTGGCTAAGGCCGTGCAGGCCCAGTTGCAAGAGTTAGGGCACGCGATTACAGAACCTTCATGACAAACAAAGACCCCAGACAGCTGATCCGTGTTGCCCGCGACTCCGAAGAGGACGTGCACGCCGTGCCTTTGGACCTTGGGGCCCGTGTGCGCGAATTGCGCAAAGAGGGAAACTGGACGCTAGAGCAAGCCGCCCAGAAAGCCGGATTGGCCCGCTCGACCCTGTCCAAGATCGAGAATGGCCAGATGTCACCGACCTACGAGGCGCTGAAAAAGCTGGCCGTGGGGTTGGGGATCAGCGTGCCGCAGCTGTTCACGCCGCCGCACAAATCGCAGGTGAACGGGCGCATGACCTCTACCAAGTCGGGCGAGGGCGCCGCCTATACTACGGCGACCTACGAACACGAACTTCTGGCCGAGAGCCTGACCAAAAAAACCATGCTGCCTTACCGCGCCCGTATCCGCGCGCGCTCTATGGAAGAGTTCGACGGCTGGGTCCGCCACGACGGCGAAGAATTTCTGTACGTGCTGACCGGCACCATCAAATTGTTCACCGAATTCTACGAGCCCATCGAAATGAAGCGTGGTGATAGCGCCTATTACGATGGGACCATGGGGCATAACGTGGTCTCGACCAGCCCAGAGGACGCGACGATCCTGTGGGTCACATCGCTGGTCTGACAGTTACAGTTTTCCGATGCGCTTGAGGGCGGCGTTGGCCTCGCCCTCATCCATGATTTCAAAGCTATGCTTGAGAAAGGCTTTGGCGCGACGCAATAGGATTTCGTAGACCTGATCCAGCGGGGCCTCTTCGGTCACCGGATCAGGGGTCAGCCAAACGCCGCGCGGGGTGCCCGCAGGCCATTTGGGCGCTTTGTACGCAGACAAATCACACAAGCTGATCACCATATCCACGGGGACCGCATCCACACCCGTGAACGCGTCCCAACTCTTTGGCTCTAAATCCGCGGTGGCTTGGTCCTGCGCCTCAAGCAGGCTGAGAACAGCCGGCGGGACCGACTCAGCAGGGGCTGGTCCTGCGGAATAGGCTGTCATGCGTTGAGGAGAGAGGTCGTTTAGGATCGATTCCAGTAGGATCGAGCGGGCATCGTTGCCCGCACATAACACGAGAATATTCATTTGTTTCCCGATGACAAAAACTGGCGGGACAGTACGCCTGTCCGCCAGTTCTGCCTAGAGGAATTATATCAGAACAAACCGCGCACGGCGCGGGCACTGTCTGCGATATCAAGGCCCACGCCTTCGACCGTGTTACAGGCGGTCAAACTGGCGAGCAGGGCCAACAGGACGATGGTCTTCATAGCGGATGTCCTTAGTCTTCTTCGTACCACCAGACGTCTGGCATGAAATCCAGCCAATCGCCATAGATCGGCAACGTTTCTGGATATTTCAGGTGACGATCATGGGCGATCCAGCTGACATTCCAATTGTAGAAAGGAATGACATACCGCCCCGTGGTCAGGACACGGTCCAGCGCCTTGGTCGCGGCGACGAAATCCTCGGTGCTTTGCGCCGAGAGGATATCACCGATCAGACCGTCCACGGCTGCATTTTCAATCCCGATCATGTTGTAGCTGCCTTGGGTGCCCGCAGCGTCAGAGCCCCAATAGAGGTACTGTTCGTTGCCTGGGCTCAGGGACACACCACGGCGGTAGTAGGTCATATCATAGTCAAAGGCATCGGTCCGCTCGCGGTACTGCGCGGCGTCCACCACATTGATGGTCACAGTAATCCCAAGGCTTTCGAGATGTTTGACGAAGATATCGCTGATGCTTTGGACTTCGCTGCTGCCCTGACGGAGCAGGATTTCGAATTCAAAGGGCTGACCTTCGGCATTTTTGAGCACGCCATCGCTGTCCACAGTCCAGCCAGCCTCTTCGAGCAGGCCAACCGCAGTGCGCAGGTTGCGGCGGTTGCGCTCTGATCCGTCTGAGACGGGCAGGTCGTAGCCTTCGATCGCGCCGGGCAGCAGGGCGTCCTGATACTGGTTCAGATACTCTAGAACGCGGCCTTCGGCGGGGCCGTGGTCCATCGACAGAAGCGAGTTCGAGAAGTACGAGGTGATGCGCTGCTGCTTGCCACCGTTCAGCGCCTGATTGATGAATTCAAAGTTAAACGCCTGCATCATCGCTTCGCGCACGCGCCAATCGTCAAACGGCGCTTCGCGGGTGTTCATAGCCAGACCAGTGATCCCGCTGGGGCGCTGGTGCGGGATTTCCGATTTCACCACGTCGCCGCGCTGAACCGCTGGGAAGTCATAGACCGTATCCCACTTCTGCCCGCTGGTTTCACGGAAGGCATTGAGTTCGCCCGCCTTGAACGCCTCGAACATGACCGAGCCATCGCCATAGAACTCCATCCGGAATTCGTCGATGTTGTTGGTCCCGCGGCGGAAGGGCAGATCATTCCCCCAATAGTCCTCGTCGCGCTTGAGGCTGACGTATCGGCCTGTCTCGTAGTCTTCGATCACGTAGGGCGCGGTGGTGATTGGCACCACGTTCACCCCCGCATCCTCAAAGCTGACCTCCTCAAACTGCGCCTTTTTCAGGATTGGGCGCATCCCGATCAGCAGAGCCAATTCGGGGTTGTCATCGTTGAAGGTGAACTTGATCTTGCGCTCGCCGGTTTGCTCCATGCTTTCGACCTTGGACCAGACGCCAAGGTAGCGCGGGTGGCCCACAGTGCCGAGCGTCTCATAGGACCACATCACATCCTCGACGGTCAGGGGCGTGCCGTCGCTAAAGGTGACATTGTCGCGCAAAGTGAATTCGACCCAGCTGCGATCTTCTGCGGTTTCGATTGTTTCGGCGATCAGCCCATACAGACCGAAAGGTTCGGCCCAATTACGTCCCATCAAGCTTTCGTAGGCCACGAAACGTAACTGCCACGGTACACTTCCCTTGGCCTGATGCGGGTTCAGACTATCAAAGCTTCCGGTCTCTCCCATGACCACGCGGCCGCCCTTGGGGGCCTCGGGATTTACGTAAGGCAGAGATTCGAATCCCTCGGGCAGTGCGGGCGCGCCATACATAGCAATCCCGTGCATCGGCTCGGCCCATGCTGTGTGCGCGATCAGGGTTAATGCACCGATCGCCATCGGGAATGCCGGTTTCTTCCTTAAAAACAATGCCACGTACGCCTCTCCTCGGGTGCTGTGCGGATCAATCAGGTAAAATCCTAGACACCGTTCTGTGTCTTTTCAAACTTTTAGCTTGGACAGTGGCGCGCAATTGCTTATACAGAAGTCACTGCTCGATAGGTTTCTTGCCTGTATGAAACCTGCCTCAATACTTGCGCCGGCCTTGTGCCGGCGTTTTTTTTCGCTGCCACATCATTGACATAACGCGGTTTTTTGCCGCCGGACGCGAAGTATCTGTGGAACTGAAGCCGCCCCAATGAACTTAATGCAGTGATAGGAATCGATTCTGCGCCTGCACGGACAATGCGCACAATCGTCGTCATTTCATAAGGGGGAATTTATGACTTTGAAGGGCAAAACCGCTGTCGTGACCGGCTCGAACTCGGGGATTGGTTTGGGCGTGGCGCGCGAGCTGGCCAAAGCTGGCGCAGATGTCGTCCTGAATTCGTTCACCGACAACGAAGAAGACCACAAACTGGCCTCTGATATGTCCGAAGAATTCGGCGTATCTGTAACCTACATTAAGGCCGACATGTCCAAGGCCGACGAATGCCGCGCCCTGATCGACAAGGCTGGCAAGTGCGATATCCTCGTGAACAACGCTGGCATCCAGTTCGTCAAAGGCATTGATGAGTTCCCCGTCGAGAAGTGGGACGCGATCATCGCGATCAACCTCAGTTCGGCCTTCCACACCACCGCAGCTGCACTGCCGAAAATGCGCGAGGCTGGCTGGGGCCGCATTGTGAACATCGCGTCGGCGCATGGCTTGACCGCCAGCCCCTATAAATCGGCCTATGTGGCCGCCAAGCACGGTGTTGTGGGGCTCACCAAAGTGACCGCGCTGGAGACGGCCCAAGAGCCCATCACCGCCAATGCGATCTGTCCGGGCTATGTGCTGACCCCGCTGGTCGAGGCACAAATCCCCGACACCATGGAAAAGTACGACATGAGCCGCGAGGACGTGATCAAGAACGTCATGCTCGAGCGCCAGCCGTCCAAGGAATTCGCCACCGTCGAAGAGCTGGGAGGCACAGCCGTGTTCCTATGTTCGGATGCGGCCAAGCAGATCACCGGCACCACCATCAGTGTGGACGGCGGCTGGACGGCTCTTTGATCAAAGACCGGGCGCGCCATTCGAGCGCGCCCGTTGATGGCCTAGGGAGGGGACATATTCATTGCAGCGAAAGGCTGATTTTTTATGGCACCTAGATCCAAAAGCCCAAATTTGAAACGCATTAACCTCGCGCTCCAAGGTGGGGGCGCACACGGCGCCTACACATGGGGCGTGCTTGATAAAATCCTTGAACATGACGACATTGAAATCGCGTCTATGTCTGGCACCTCTGCCGGGGCAATGAATGCGGCGGCAGTCAAGGCAGGCCTGATCAAGAACGGGCGCCAAGGGGCGCGGGATATGCTGGCCTTTCTCTGGGGCCAAATCGCGGGGATCGAGGATTTCCGCCTCCCGAGTTGGATGACCGGTTATGTCTTGACGCCTGGCCAGCTGTCGAAAACCATTGAAATGAGCGCCCCGTATGTGTGGGCCGACCTCGTGTCACGGATGATGACGCCCTATGCGTGGGGGCCGTTCTACCAGAACCCGCTGCAAAAAATCGTCGAGTCCTTTGACTTCGACTGCGTCTGTGCCGATGCGGGGCCCGAGGTGTTTATCTGCGCCACCAACGTCCGCTCCGGCAAGGTAAAGGTGTTCAGCGGCGAAGAGCTGAGCAGCGACGTGATCCTAGCCTCGGCTTGCCTGCCCACGCTGTTCCAAGCGGTCGAGATTGAGGACCCCGCAACAGGCGAGACCGAGGCTTATTGGGATGGCGGCTACACTGGCAACCCAGCGCTATTCCCGATGTTCGAACCTCATCTGCCGCAGGACATTGTGATCGTAAATATCAACCCGATCCACCGCGACGAAATCCCCAAGACGCCCCAAGAAATTCAGAACCGAATCAATGAGATAAGCTTTAACGCTTCACTCTTGCGCGAACTCAGGGCGATCTCGTTTGTGCAGGAGTTGATTGAAGATGGTGCCATCACGACCAACCAGATGAAGGACGTCTACGTGCACATGATTGCCGATGATCAGATGATGAACAATCTGTCAGTGGCGACAAAACTGGTGCCAACCCCTTATGTCATTCAGGAGTTGCGCGATGCGGGCCGAGATGCTGCCGAGCAGTTCTTGGTCGAACACAAAGACAAGCTGAACATGAAGGGCAGCGTCGATCTGCCCTCAATGTTTGCCTAATTTCCGGTGTGCCCGCGCTTCTTCGATCGGCGTGGGCACTGCTTTATCCTCTGGCGGATAAACCAGACCGGCCGAGATCACGAGTTTGGCCGCGTCCTCAATCGACATATCCAGTTCGATCACCTCGGATTCCGGAAAGAACAGCAAGAAGCCCGATGTCGGGTTCGGTGTTGTGGGCACGAACACGCTGATCAGCTTCTCCATCGTATCCGGGCGGCGCGAAATTTCGCCCTTAGCATCGGTCGAGATGAATCCGACCGCCCAAATCCCGCGGCGCGGATATTCGATCAGGCAGGCCTTTTCAAAGCTACGCTCTGACTGGGCAAAGACGGTCTCGGCCAACTGCTTCAGCCCCGAGTAGATGGACCGCACCACTGGCATCCGGTCCACTTGGCGTTCGGACCAGCGGATAAAAGACCGACCGATCAGACCCTTGGCGATCCAGCCGGTCAGGATGGTGAACAGAAGAAAGAAAATGACGCCGACACCGCGAATGTTGATCGAGGTATCCTCGCCGAACCAATGCTGAAAGAATTCTTCGGGATGGTAAGCACGCGGGACAAACGGCATGACAAAGCTGTCGACCCATCCGATCACAGTCCAAATCAGCCATACGGTCAGACCTATCGGCGCGATCACGACGATGCCGGTGAAAAAGTTCGATCTGAGACGGGCAAACATGCCCGGCTTGCGATGCGTCGGGTGGTCTTCGTCGAAAGGCGTCGTCATGTCTTTGATGTTCCGGCGGCGTGTTACCGCGAACTTATGTATTGGTCCGCGGCTTCACAACGTCTGAATGAGCTTCGCGCTCAAAAAGCCGCATTAGGCTGTCAGAGAGCGGGCAATCGTGGCGGCCAAACGCGCATTGTTGAGCACAAGCGCGATGTTCGCCTCGAGAGAGCGGCCTTCTGTCAATTCAAAAATCCGCTGCAACAAAAAGGGCGTAACGGCTTTGCCGATGATACCTTTGTCCTCGGCTTCGGACAGAGCCGCGCTGATAATGGGAGACAACTCCTCGGCTGCGATTTCGTCAGAGACGGGGATCGGGTTGGCGACCAATTGGCCGCCAGGCAGGCCCATGGCAATCCGCGTTTTCTGCGCGTTGGCAATGTCTTCGGCGGTGTCCATGCGCAAGGGCGCAGTCATGCCGCTGCTGCGCGACCAGAAGGCGGGGAAGTCGTCTTGGCCATAGGCGATCACCGGCACACCGTTGGTTTCCAGAACCTCGAGTGTTTTGGGCAGATCAAGGATGGCTTTGGCGCCCGCCGCGACCACCGTTACGGGGGTGTGCGCCAGTTCATTCAAGTCCGCCGAGATGTCAAAGCTGGTTTCAGCGCCGCGATGCACGCCGCCAATTCCGCCCGTCGCAAAGACACCGATCCCCGCAAGGTGCGCGCAAATCATGGTCGCAGCCACTGTGGTTGCGCCGGTTCCGCCGGTGGCAATACAGGCCGCGATGTCTGCGCGGGACAGCTTGGCGCAGTCTTTGGTCTGGCCCAGATCTTCGAGTTGCGCATCTGTCAGACCCGCGTGGATGCGTCCGCCAATCACAGCGATGGTTGCAGGCACGGCACCGGCCTCGCGGATGGTTTCCTCGACCTTACGCGCGGTTTCCACATTCTGAGGATAGGGCATCCCGTGGGTGATGATCGTGCTTTCCAGCGCGACGATGGGACGGTTTTCCGCTTTGGCGTCAGCGACTTCGGGCGAAAAGGTGATGTCAATCATAGGGGGTCTCTCCGGAAACGTGCGCGGCGGCGGCGGCCTGAGCGGCCATAAGCGCCGCCTCTCGGTCCGCGCCCCGCGCTTCGGCCACGATGTGCGCAGCCATGAAACTGTCGCCCGCGCCGGTGACGCGTGTCACCAAGACTTCGGGCGGTTGACGGGTGATGATGCCCTCGGCACTGCCGTCTGCGGACGCGCGCCCACCGTCTGTGACCAGCGCGCGTTTCGCGCCGCGTGTCACCATGCCATCTGCGGCGGATGCGGCATCAGGAAATTCGGTCTGGCACAGCAAACCGGCCTCTTCGAGGTTCACATAGAGGGTCGCGTTGCCAGCCTCGACCAAGGGCAAAAGCCGTGTTGCCTTGCCCGGTGAGGCGGGCGCAACCCGCAGATCGGCCTGCTGAAAGACTGGATCGACCGCGATCTGGGCCAAAAGAGCCTCTGTCAGATTGCCATCAAGGGCGATGAACCCGCCATACGGCGCGCCAGCGCTACCCAATGTGCCGTCCGTTAGTGGGCGCAGGATTTTATCACCAGCCTCTTCCAACGAATGGGCGTCCGCGATGGCGGCAATTAGGCCATTTGCACCTTCGACCGCCATATAAATATCTGTGGGCAGATCCTCGGACAGATAGATGTGATCGGTAATCAGCCCGCGGCGGCGGCAATCGGCCAGCAGCTCTTGGCCCGCAGGGTCATTTCCGACAGCAGAGAGCAGGGCAGGGATCATGCCCTGACGCCGCAAAGTCATCGCGATATTCAGCGCCACACCCCCCGGCACGCGGATGATACGGCCCGGCACGTCGCTGCCCTGCCGCATGTGGCTTGAGGACCGGCCGATGATGTCCCACAGCACGGAGCCGATGCACAGGATTTCTGGTGTCGAAGTCATAACGGCCTCTTGCCGATACACGCCGTGCGGCGCAAGGGTTTTTTACCGAACGGTAAAGGTGAGTGCGGCCCAGAGGCTCTGCCAGACTATTCCGTCCGCTTCTGCAGTGGCGGCATCCGGTTCGCGCATCACGACGGCGTCGAACAGATAGGTATGCTCTGGTTTCACCGCGACCGCGCCAATGCCGTTTGCGTCCGTGCGCGTTGTCATGATTGCGACGGTGCCGTCGGGCGCACGTTCAAACACTTCGATCTGGGCATCTGCGCGAGGCTCCCCTTGGTAAAGCAATTCCACATCCATCACGCCGTCGAAGTTTGGGACATAGGGGTTATCGAGCGCCACAAACTCGGTTTCCATGCCCAGATCGGTGTCAGATCCCGCGCCATCCCCGATCGCCACGAGCGCTTTGGCATAGCGCAGATAGCCCTCGCGAAAGCCTGTCTCTGGCAGGCCGCGCGCCACGTGCTGTTCCAGAACTTCGGGAAAATCCTTGTGCGTACAAAAGGCCTCGAACTTCTCGGCATCGGTGTATGTCAGGCGGTTCTGGGTCGAGACATAGGCCAAGACTGCCAATCCGTCGTCCTGCGCTGTCAAGGACACTGCGGGGATATCCCCGAGCCGCCCGTCGACAGGCATAACGTCACCCTCCACAACCAAATCCAGCCGCTGTTGCTTGGCGGGCATATAGGCCAAGCGAAATCCAGAAAAGTCCTCGCCGTTCCGGATATCTGCCTCTAGGGTCTGCCCAGAAGTGATTTGAAACTCTCGAGGTTCGAGCCACGTCTCATGGGCAGCTGCCGCTTGAGACAGCAGGCAAAAACAGATTGAGGAGATGGGAATGAAGCGCATAATCGGGTCCAGTATGTTGGGCTATCTCAGGGTGTGGCTTACCGCGGCGGTGTCAAGTGTTGTCCTGTCGGCTGGCGCCCAAGCCCACGAGGTTACGCCCTCGATTGCGGACCTGACCGTAATCGAAGGTCAGGCGACGTTGGACATTCGCGCCAACCTCGAAGCGTTCATCGCGGGCATCGACCTGACCTCGCTCGAAGACACGAATGACTCTTCTGAGGCCGGCGAGTATGATCGTCTGCGCGCCTTGCCGCCTGCAGAGTTGGTGGATCAGATGCGCCGCGTCTGGCCGAGCTTTGCCGAGGATCTGCGGATCATGACCGATCAGGGGCCCGCCAATAAAGAGCTGATAGATGTCACGGTCGAGGAGACACCCGATCTGGACCTGCCACGCCCCAGCACGCTACACATCACCGCCAACCTGCCTGCCAACGCCACTAATGTACAAATCGACTGGCCAGCGACCTACGGCGCTTTGGTCGTGCGGCAACAAGGGGTCGAGAACCCTTATACCGGCTATCTGACAGATGGCACGCCGAGCGAACCGATCGAAATCGCAGGCGGCCAAGCGCAAACCGGCCTGCAAGCGTTCCTGAGCTATATTCCGGTTGGCTTTGACCACATCCTGCCCAAAGGGCTCGACCATATTCTATTCGTCTTGGGGCTCTTTTTCCTGTCCACCCGCATGGGGCCGCTCCTGTGGCAAATCTCGGCCTTTACGCTGGCACACACTGTCACCTTGGCGCTTGGCGCGCTGGGGCTGGTGTCTGTCCCCGGTAGCATCGTAGAGCCACTTATTGCCGCCTCCATTACCTTTGTCGCGGTCGAAAACATCTTGTCCAAGGGCTTTAGCCCGTGGCGTCCCGTGGTGGTGTTCGTCTTTGGTCTGCTACACGGGCTTGGCTTTGCCTCGGTACTTGGCGAGTTTGGCCTGCCTCAGGATCAGTTCATTCCCGCGCTTATCGGCTTTAACGTCGGGGTCGAGGTCGGACAGCTGACCGTGATCGCCATTGCATTCCTTGCTGTGGGGCTGTGGTTTGGATCCAAGCCGTGGTATCGGGCGTATATTGCCATCCCAGCCAGCGCGGTTATCGGGCTGATCGGGGCCTATTGGTTCCTTGAGCGCACCATTCTGGCCTGATTAAAGGCGAACAGGCAATTAAATCGGGCAGGGGGCTTGTCAATCAGGCCCTTTGCCTTTACACGCACGCGCACTGAAATCCGCTGGCTGGGTTTTGGGCCTATGAGGGAGAAATCCTCATATGTCCGCCGGTTGGACCATATGGTCCCTCACCCCAGCCGAGGCATGAAACCGGAAAGGATATAGGACATGGCTCTTCCTGAGTTCTCCATGCGCCAACTGCTTGAAGCAGGCGTACACTTTGGCCACCAGACCCAGCGCTGGAACCCCCGTATGGGCGAGTTCATCTACGGTGCGCGTAACGGCATCCACATTCTCGACCTGACCCAGACTGTTCCCATGCTGGACCAGGCCCTGAAGGTCGTCCGTGATACCGTCGCCAAAGGCGGCCGCGTTCTGTTCGTTGGCACCAAGCGTCAGGCGGCTCAGCCCGTTGCAGACGCTGCAGAAAAGTGCGCACAGTACTACATGAACCACCGCTGGCTCGGCGGCACTCTGACCAACTGGAAAACTGTTTCGCAGTCGATCCAGCGTCTGAAGAACATCGACGAAGCCATGGAAGGCGGCGCCGAAGGTCTGACCAAGAAAGAGCGCCTGCAGATGGAACGCGAGCAGACCAAACTGCAAGCGTCGCTCGGTGGTATCCGCGAGATGGGCGGCGTTCCTGACCTGCTGTTCGTCATCGACGTGAAAAAAGAGCAGCTGGCCATACAGGAAGCCAACAAGCTGGGTATCCCTGTTGTTGCTGTCGTCGACACCAACTGCAACCCCGCAGGCATCGACTACATCATCCCCGGCAACGACGACGCGGCCCGTGCAATTGCACTGTACACCGATCTGGTGTCGCGCGCTGCTTTGGACGGCATGACCGCTCAGCTGGGTGCTGCTGGCGTTGACCTCGGCGAGCTGGAAGCTGGCCTCGAGGAAGAGCTCGGCGAAAACGCATAAGCGTTTACAAAACTGACATCGGGCGCGGTTAAATCCGCGCCCAAGCCCTTTATTCAGGGCGTTGACCCCGACATTGAGAGGAGCCTTATCATGGCGATCACTGCAGCACAGGTAAAAGAACTGCGCGAGATGACCGGCGCAGGCATGATGGATGCCAAAAAAGCGCTGACCGAAACCGACGGCGACATGGACGCCGCTGTTGACTGGCTGCGCACCAAAGGTCTGGCGAAAGCTGCCAAGAAATCGGGCCGTACCGCTGCGGAAGGTCTGGTCGCTGTGAAAGTCGAAGGCGGCAAAGGTGTGGCTGTTGAAGTCAACGCCGAGACTGACTTTGTTGCGAAAAACGCAGAATTCCAGGCAATGGTTACCGACATCGCCGGCGCCGCGATCAACGTTTCCGACGTTGAAGCGCTGAAGGCAGCTGACGTCGATGGCAAAACCGTTGAAACCCTGATCACCGACAAGATCGCAAAAATCGGCGAGAACATGACCCTGCGCCGCATGGCGTCGGTCGAAGCAGAAAACGTCGTGTCCTACGTGCACAACGCAGCTGCAGACGGCATGGGCAAAATCGGTGTTCTGGTTGCTATGAACGGCGGCGACGAAGCATTCGGCCGTCAGGTTGCAATGCACATCGCAGCAGCGAACCCCGCAGCTCTGAACGAAGACGCGCTGGACGCAGCTTTCGTTGAAAAAGAGCGTCAGGTTCAAATCGACATCGCGCGCGAGTCGGGCAAGCCCGAGCAGGTCATCGAAAAGATGATCGAAGGCCGCATGAAGAAGTTCCTCGCGGAAAACACTCTGCTGGGTCAGGCGTTCGTTGTGAACCCCGATCTGACCGTCGAAGCAGCGGCCAAAGAAGCTGGCGCAACCATCGTCGCATACGTGCGCATGGAAGTTGGCGAAGGCATCGAGAAAGTCGAAGAAGACTACGCTGCCGAAGTTGCGAAGCTGGCCAACGGCTAAGCCGCGACTCATCGCGAATTATGGGGCAGGGGGCGCATATGCGCCCCCTTTTCCTTTGCGTGAAGCTGACTTTACGCTCCGCTGCCACAGCTGATGTTGGGCAAAAAAAGAGGCACCGGAACAAGTCCGGTGCCCTAAGAAAAACGCCCCGAGGGATGGGGATGTACGAGGCGTAGAAGCCGGCGAAAAAGTAGAAAATTCCTCTTTCACCGACAGGTCTAAACGACCACCCAAGTAGGCTGGCTAGCAATCTCTAGCATCTCTACCCGGTGTTCCCTGGCCAAAGCCACCACTCACGGAACATACTTTTGATGCCAGATTTCCCTTGCGTCAGGTAAGTCAGGTATTCCGTACCTAGCGGCCAAAATTCACCTTTAAGGTAGCGAATTCATGACCTTACCTCTTATTATTGCTCTACGATAAACATTTGGTTCTGAAAGGCTGCTTTGAGTACAGCCTGTGCAGTTGTTTCCACATTGAGAGATTCTCGAGCAAGTCTGAGATGCTTTTCCACCGTCGCGGGTGTCAGCCCCATCAAGATCGCAATATCCTGAGTCGTCTTGCCATCGCCGACCCACTGAAGCGCTTCGCGTTGGCGCTTTGTCAGGCTGCGCGTGGGCGGCGTGTAGGGCAGGCTGGAGATCTTGAGGTGGGCAACGTTGTTGGCCAGAACGATATCGCGGCCGTGCTCATCCCAGATCGCATCAACGTCGTCTTGGCTCAGTCCTTCGCGCGCCGTCAACGCTGCCGCGCCCTTGGACCGTTGGGACACAGACTTAAAGGAAATCGTATAGCCCGCTGTAACGCCCATACGCTGATTGAAATCTACAACCTTCATCTCGGCTTTCGTCATCGTACCACTTTCGACCATCTCTGCCATCATGCGCCAGCTGCAAGCGCCTTCGTGCTCCAGCGCCCATTTCACCATCGGCGCGTGAAAATAGAAGCCGTCGTTGATGAAGGGCTCGATATACTCGGGTTTGTGCGTGGTAAGGATCAGGAAATCGTTCGGGTCTCCCAAGGAGTAGCCGCTGCGGTAGTGCGTCAGGCCGTAAATCAGACGGTCAAAGCCATAGGCCTGCATTCGTTCCGCGTGCCGCTTCCACAGTTCCTCGAGCGTAGGAGCATCTGTAATCGCCTCGAGGTGGGATGAGATGGACATCATCATCTTGTCGACCTTACCTTAACTACAATACGGGCCGTTCCTGCGCGCAATGCAAACCATTCGCCGTAAATAATGCAAATGGAGATCGCCTCCGGTCCAGCCGTGAATTCTAAGTTCTCGATTTAGGTCAGCATCGTGTTGAGATCTGACTAACAACAGACGTAACCCCAGATTATATCTCGTGAAAATCCATAAACGCGCGACGTAAAAATCAAAAAGCGACTGTTCGCAGATGCTCGCGGGACACAATCCCATGCATCTTGTACCGACCTCAAAACCCCGAGATCAAGGCTGTTAGCGGAAATGATGCGCGCGAATGCGTCGTTTCGAGCGTTTATTTTAAGGCAGCGTGATGTTTGTACGACTTTAGTGCTAAGTCGGCATTCTAAATATTAACATAATCCTGATTATAAGAACACCTACACACAGTGCGGCACATTCTAAACTGGGTTGCGACAAACTCTCTATCTTGCTGAAAAGCAAGGAGACCGGACATGGCCCACACAGAACTGGATTTACACGAAAGACGCGCGATCGAAGATATGCTGAATGCGAAG
>NZ_FOXY01000020.1 GCF_900115865.1 Donghicola eburneus
AGCTCGTTCGCAGTTGTCCATGGACAACTGCGCCAACTGGAGAAATCCTTGAGTGGTGTCTTAAGCGGAGTTGTCCATGGACAACTTCACCACTTAGATAAACCATTAGACGAATCATTTTTCGGAATTGGCCATGGCGGATCACTCTTCTAGGAAAGAAAGCGTCGGCTGACAGCTCGTTCGCAGTTGTCCATGGACAACTGCGCCAACTGGAGAGATCCTTGAGTGGTGTATTAAGCAGAGTTGTCCGCGGTCAACAGCGCCCGTTTGGTAACAGCAGCCGGATTGTAGGCCTTTCTATGTCGGCTCGTAGAAAATTTCTTTGGATCATTTTTAGTTTAAAATGTAACCGTTTTCGCTCAAGGATTTTTTGAATTCTTTTCTTTTTTCGTCAATCATATTTTTGAAGCATTCAATAAGGTTATTTGTGTTTGAAATAATTTTCTGATCTAACCTATCGCCTCCCTGACCATGGGCTAGGTTAGACAAGATATGTCCGGCCAAAGAACCATCGGGGGCTAGGGTCCATTTTTCAGGTGCCTCAAACAAAATTCGCAACGAAAGTGTTGGGTCGAAAGAGTCTCTCGTGTAAAGTTTTGTAGATTGATAAGATGTCCAATCCTTCATTTTAGCCGTCAAAAGGTTCCATGCTTCTTGTGAGTGCAGTGGCACCATGACCTTGCTTTCAAGAAAATCCAAATCAAGTGGCTGAGGCTCTTCGAAGTCATCTGTCCAAAGATATTCGCCATCTTCTGCGTAGTGGAAATGAGAGATACCCCTGCAAGGATAGCTGAAGCCTCCATCCTCTACCCAAGGAATATAGTCGTTCTCTAGGTCAAGGACAGTAGAATTTGTCAATCTTTTCTTCGGGATGTCATCGAAATGAGGATGGGCAAGTTCTCTCGTTGCGTGTGTCCAGTGCCCATCTTTAACTCCATTAAAGCTGAGGGCAAAGCGGAGCGCATCGGGGCTGCCTTCTGCAGTGAGGTGCAAATCAACATTCATGGTTTGCCAAAAAATGCGCCACTCGACATTCGGGTTAGTCGTGCCATGCAGTTCGTCGAGTTCATTCGTAGGTCGGTCAAATGATGCCCAATCTAGGGTTTCTGGATCCGCTCCGGACCGTAAGATCGCTCTTTTCCAAAGATCGTATTCTTTCGAAGTGCGCCAGATTTTTTCTGCGACCCAGTCAGTTAGTTCATCGAGCGCGACGCTTTCGGGGTTCCTTTCGACTTGGAGCGCCTTGAGATCTTCTGCCGAGGGTGTGTGTTTGCGGATCTTTTGAATGTCTTCGGTCTTTACACCCTCTGAAAAGCAAAGAACGCGGCGAGGTACGTAAAGTCGGGCAATGCGCATTTCTGGGAAAAGCCTGGATGGTGCTTCGCTGAGGGGATCAAATCCATACAAACGCAGACGTGAATAATCTGCATAGCTTCCCTTGTCTTCATTAGGGGCATGTTCGAAGCGTTCTACAGGAAAGGTTTGGAGATGCAGTCGCTCCAGTAAATCATCCGTGCAGTCGTCGCGGGTATGTGGATGTGTTCGAACGCTATATTTCTGCATTTCTTCGAGGTATTCGATAATATCTGTCTCGCGCGCAATCTTATCGAGGAATTGGTCCATGACTGTTTGAAATAGGTCACGAAGGTCGATGTCTGGATCAATCCGTGGACGATTTGGCCCGGAGAAAGACGTGCCGTCGCAAACAAATAAGAGCATCTGATTGCGCTTGATGTCTGGATCACGACCATCTGTCTTGAGATCCGCCAAGCCCTCAATGAGGCGTAAAAATTCGCTTCCGCGGGCCGCCAGCGTTTCCATTTCTTGTTCGGAGAGGCGCTCCCCTTCGAAGCGGATGTAACGTTTTCTTTTCTTCTCTTTTGAAGCACCTCCTTCTTCCCCGTAAAGAGTTCGAAAAAGTTGACTGGCAATTTGTGTCGGACGCTTCTTGCTATCACTTCGCTCAATCGCACGTCCGATGTTTCGCGCGAGAACTGCTCGGTCAGCTTTATTCAGCCGAGGGGTTGCGACCAAAGCAGTCCTCAAAGCTTCTGCCTCTTGTCGTTGACGAGCTGCTTTGGTGGCTTCGTGTGCAAGCGGGTCCTGCTCACAAGCCTTGCTCCTCCGAGCCGGAAAACGGTTGCTGGCATCAATAATGCGATTGTTCATGACTTACTTCCGCGCCTGACGTGTCATGCGAGCTGCTTTGCGACCGCGGGTTCGGAGGGCTGGGGCTTTGTTGGGAGCGCCTTTATAGCAGGTGATCAATTCGCCTTCCGGACTGAATACGGCAGTCAAGTTCATGGCGCGTTCAATAACGTGCAGCTTGTACCCAGCTTCGCATAACTCGCTCATTTGCTTGATATGAACCTTCCGCTTTTCGCATCCTCCGCCAGCAGGGAAGGCTTTTCCATACAGGGCAACAAGTGCCAGAGCTTCTGAACATATTCCGCGTTGAGCAATGCGTTCTTCGGCATGGAGCGAGCGGGTGACGTGTACTGTGGGGCGTGTGGAGTATTGCATCTTTGAAGTCCTAGTGGGGTGGATAGGAAGAGCATGCCATCAGATTTGTTGAAGGTCTCCCGCATTTTGGGGATTTTTTTGGGGGTAAAAATGGAGATTTTTGGAGAAAAAATCTGATGTATTTGGGGTTAGTGGCTTGGATCATGAAGTCCTGGAGCAGTTCATGTGGTGCGTGAACAGCTCAGGTCTTTGGTTGAGTGTCAGGTTGCACTCTCTATCCAAGCTTGACAGAGGCCTCCGATGGGAGAACCTTCGAAGTATAGATTTGAGACAAGGGGCCTTTGGAGATGTCTCGAAAGTTTTTCGATCCGCACTACAAACCAGATCGTTCACCATCCAAGTACAATGCCGATAAAAAACGTGATGAGGCATCTGCTGCAGATGCTGCCGCCTTTGTTGCGAGTTTTCTGGCAACCTACAGGGGGGGCGAGAAGGCATCTCGCAATCCCGAAGAAATTTTAAGGGAATTAAGGATCGAGGCGCGACGCCGGAGCTTGGCAAAGCACCACAAGTCAGTAGGCCCCACAGGTATTCCTGGAACAGTAAAGATTGTGCGTGGCAGGGGGAGGCTGATGCCTTCGAAGGGTCAGATACCTGTCCCTCAGCGCGCCTCTCAGCCAATTAAAAAGCAGGTTCCCCGCGCAACTCCGTCCCATCCTTGGCTAAAGCGGCACAGTAGCCTTAAATTTCTTAGCTTTTCGGACGCAGATCTGCTGTCTACCTACTTTTCTACCATCGCAAAAATAGAAAGCTGGCGCGCAGAGAGATCCGGGGCAGTAGATCAAAAACGTAAAGATGTTTTGGCGGAACAGGTGCAAATCCAACTGGAAAAGAGAAATGATCTTCTCGCCTTAATATATGACCGTGCAATCGGCGCTGATGGGATCAGTTAGACACCTAAAGGTCTGTATTCGCTCAGGATAAACTAGCGGTCCCAAAGTAGCCGTGCGTTTATTACAAGCAACTCCAGCTGTGAGGCAGGTCGGAGCGACTAAGATGCTTTACCCCCACATACGCGCTGCGATATCTTGCTCTTCCTTGCCGACGGCGTCGGCGTAGATTGCGGTTGTGGACAATTGTGCATGCCCGAGCCAACGCTGCAACATGTGCAAGGGCACACCCTGTACAGTGGCGTGAACCCCGAACCCGTGGCGGAGGCCTTTGGGGGAACGGTGGGGCGCATCGGGAATGCCGGCTGCGATCATGACCCCCTTCACGATCTGCCAGATGCGCACGCGGCTAAGATCCCAGATGGGCAGCGCGGATTTTTTGCGGGAGCGCTGCGCTTCCCGGATGCCATGCGCGGTATTCAGGGTGTCGAGGAACTCTGCCGGCACCGGGACGGATCGAAAGATGATTTTGTCTTTGCCCGAAACTTCCTTCCGCTTCTTCAGACTGCGGAGGGTGACAGTCCCACCTGAGAGATCGACTCTGGCCGGAGTGATCTCGATAAGCTCTGACGGCCGACACCCCGTCCAGTGCAGCGTCTCGCAAAGGGTCCGGTCCCGCGCCGGTTGGCGCCGGGCCGCGGCGAGGAAGGCAGACCGCTCTTCGGCGTTCAAATAGAGCCGGTTTCCGGCGGGGTCATAGAGGCGCATTTCGGACATAGTGAACAGTTTGCATGAAAACTGTTAAATCCGGAAGCCGATCTTGGCGCTTCGTGCGGCCAATTACGGTGGCGCCGCGCGGCCGCGTTTAACACTATTGCTAATAGTGTAAAATCGAAGCGCCACTGCCCCTCTTCACCTCTCCTGTGATCCAACACATCAGAAGCGTTCAGGGCAGCAAGGCGTTGGGTCGCGCCGAGAACTGACCCCTATTCCAGTTATGTTCGTTGCTTCCGCGATCTTGTCCGCTTCGCCTTGGATTGCTGCTCGTTCCGGGATGGCGACGCGGTCCAGGCGGCACCCGTTTGCGATGGTGCTCGTTTGTCAGCACGCTCGAGGCGGACGCGACACGGCGCTGCTTAAATAAACTCAGACGACTTGGCCTGTCGCAACCCGCGATGACAAGACTGCTGAAAACGTCCTGGTTCTCATGAACATCACATATATCCGCCTTTCGTTCGGACAATGAACAATTGTTGCTTCGCAAGGCTGCGCTCATTTAATGCAAATATGGAAAACAAAAATATGTTTTCCCTGCATAGGCGTTTGTGCGGCTGTCTTGGAAATATTGCAAGTATGAGATGTGTTTGCGAGAGAACTCGTGCGGTGATGGGCGGCAACACGTGAAACTGCTTGCCTCGAATATGAGGCAGATAGAGTGTCGAAGCCCTATAGGGATCCAATATAGAGTGCATTTTAAGGGGCTGAGCGGGCGCCAGCGTTGAAATTGTTAACGCAATCTTAACGATAACTCTAGTCTCATGCGAAAACGCATGCTAATAATAACGTATTAGTTAAGATTACTATTAAACGTTACCTGGGGTATACATATGAATAGTGAAGTCAAGCAGCTGGCCGCAATGCGGCAACTCCTTTTTAGCTTGGAGCGGGAGCTTGGTCTCGACGACATGAACCAGCATGAGAAGGACATATTTTATGCCTTCCACACGCTTGCGGCTCAACAGTCCGGAGAAAAATTTATCTCATCTGAAAGCGTCCGCACCTACGAAACTGTCCGTAAAATGAAACATGCGACCTATCACCGGGCGATGAAGCGCCTGCTTGATAACGGGGTTATCGAGCACGCGCCGCAACGAAAAAGCGGCTTGTATCAGTTGAGCGCCAACGCCGAACACTGACCGGTATCGCCAGACCAACCAGAAAGCCCGTACCTGCCAGTACGGGCTTTTTGCGTTTATGGATGCGCATTCCTGGTGATGCCTGGCACGGATTCCAGGCGACCATGGGCAGCTCAGACTGATGTTCTGACTGAGGCGTTCTATCCGGAATTGGAGGGGAGAGGACCTGCCTCCCAGTAAAGCGATTGCTCATGCGCCGTATAAGAGGCGTCTAAGAGGCTGATGCCGATTTAGTTGATGCGTGTCCGTGCGACCGTCACGTTGCTTGGCCCGCAGAAAGGCTGAACCGCGAGAGCACTTCGGCCATATCCTGTAAAGACGTCGCATAAAGCGCATCTCGCTCGGAGGTACTTATCCTCCGAGATACTTGTAAATTTTTATTTACATTTCGTTAACCATTTAAATTTATTGATATTTTAATTCTGCTTTGAATTGACGAAACATTATCGAAGCTATACGCAGTACCAATCACCACCACGAGAGCTGAAGTGCCATGTACTTCATTTTCTTGATTTTATAGAGGAAATTTCCACAAGGGGATCGTGGGAGGTTTCCTGATCAAGAAAAAACCGGCTGAAGTAGGCGCTTCAGCCGGTTTGCATTCTAAAATAATTCTACGGCACTTGTAATCCAAAATACTGGTGTGCCGCGATCTCTGGGAAAGCCAAGCGATATAAAACCGCTTACGGGCTGGCTCACCACCACTCACGAGATAACCATTCGATAACCTGTACTTACCAAAAAGTATGGTATGGAATTCCATACCGTGCAGAGTGGGGTGCGGAGTTCCGAAGTTGCGCGGTGGATAGGATTTATAATATTTTCATTATAAAACTTTGCAAAGAAGAAGAAAGTTGCTGATCGCATACCGTTTGTGACATATTTTTTCTTCACTCAATCATATTCAATTATTTTAGTTTAAAGTTTTTGAATGTGAATTTTTAATGATGCATTTAAGAAGTACGTTAATAGAGGCAAAGAGGACCATTTATCTGGCTTGCTTAGAAATTCACTTTGTCTTAGGGTTTTGTTGTGTCGCACGAGCACAATCAGAACCCCAACGTATCAGTGTTGGACCCGCAATTGCGGGTCTTTTTATTTTTAATCAATTTTACATTATTGTGTCTTTTTTCGGAAAGTTCTCCGGTGGCGGCAGAGGCTTTTGAAGTCTGTTAATGTAAGGCCGTGGTACGGACTTCAGTGGCAACCATGCTATGCAAGCTTCTGGTCTGCATCTGCAAAGCAAATGTCTGCCGTCCCTTCGTGCCGTTTTAACACTTTTGGAAGTGGTTCTCCGGAGGGGCCGCATAACTGACTTGGTAATAGTGTTAAATTATGGTCATCCAGCGGAAGAGATGTCAGGTATCAAGGGCGTGCCACGAGTAATTCTGTTACCGTTTCTACACCGTCCAGCCATGCGGCGGCCCCAGGCCGTCGCCACTCGATCAGCCTGCGGATACGTTGATGATCTTCCGAAAGGTTTCTCGAAAAAATTGGCTCGTGATGTGCGATCCGATTTCGAAACTTCCGTACTTCATCAATGTCGTCAAAAAGAGAAGCTCGTGCTTGGCTGAGCGTCAATGTGCGATCATAGCCTGGGAAAGAATGGGCCAGTTCGCGGTCCCAGATGCGGGCCTGCTGGCCCTTTACGAAGAGATGGCGCCAGAATGCAAACTTTAGCTCGGCAACAACCTTGCCTGCTGTTGGTAGGCGTTTGGAGCACTCGGCTAAATCGCATCTCGGCTGGTAGCCACGTTTGGGTACAGGAAGTGTGTAAGAAAAACCGCGGTTCAGGTGCCAGTTTGCGCCGAAAACTGCTTCGACAGCTTCTACTGCGCCATTTCGAATGGAAAGTTCACAAAATTGAAGCGTCACATAAAATGCTGAAGAGATATTAGTATTCCAGCAATATAAGTCCATTGCTCTCTGCCGGTCTCCTGCAGCTTCCCGCAAGTAAGTTCCAAAGCGTGGGGGAGATAGAACAGCCTCAAGGTCTGTGATCTGCTGCGCTGTGAAATTGTGAGGCATCGAACGCTCGAGTTCGTAAAATATTGACCCTGGGAGCATACTGTCCTAAATTTAGGACACAAGGCTTTGAGGTTCGCGGGTGTGAGCCTTCCCTCATCGTCGACAGATATGTGAAGTCCGTTGCTTGCGCAGCGGACTTTTCTGTTTTTCAATAGTGTTAGTTAGTGGTGGGCTCTTGCTGTGACTTGATATGCTGCCATATTGCGTATGCTTCGTCATGACGCCCTTGGGCCTCAAAGCAGTAGGCAAGATTGTCGTAACATTTCTCGATGATAGGATGTGTCTCATCGAGCACCGCCTGGAAAATCTCAAGGCCTTTCAAGTAGAGAGATTCCGCGACCTTTGCGTGTCCTTGTGCCTGAAGGCATCCAGCTAGGTTGTTGTAGCTGATCCCGACGGCTGGATGCGCCTCGCCGAGTGTTTCCAGCCGGATCTTGAGTATCTGCAGGTAGAACGGTTCCGCATCCTTCTCTCGCCCTTGCGCCTGAAGGCAGCATGCCATGTTGTCGTAGCTCTCCAAGACGTCGGGATGTGCCTCACCTAGCGCCGGCTGCGAAATTTCGAGGCTTTTCCGATATAGCGGCTCTGCATCCTCGGCACGCCCTTGGGCGTGCAAGCAATAGGCTAGGTTGTTATAACTATCCCCGACGGCTGGATGCGCCTCGCCGAGTGTTTCCAGCCGGATTTCGAGACCCTTCCGATATAGCGGCTCCGCATCGTGGGTACGCCCTTGCACCTGAAGGCATCCGCCTAAGTTATTGTAACTATTTCCAACATAGGGATGTGTCTCACCAAGTGTTGCCTGAAAAATCTTTAGGCCATTCCGCAAAAGTGGCTCTGCAGCCTCTGCATGCCCTTGTGCTTGAAGGCACCCAGCTAAGTTGTTGTAGCTGATCCCGACGTCGGGATGCACCTCGCCAAGAGCTTTCTGCCGTATCTTAAGCGCCTTCCGATATAGCGGTTCTGCTTCCTTGGCGCGATTTTGAGCCTGAAGGCAGTGGGCTAGGTTGTTGTAGCTGATCCCAACGTCTGGATGCGCCTCGCTGAGTGCGGTCTTCCGGATTTCGAGAGCCTTCTGGAAGAGCGGCTCTGCAGCCCCTGCATGCCCTTGTGCCTGAAGGCATCCAGCTAAGTTGTCATAGCTCTCTCCGACGTCTGGGTGTGCCTCGCCAAGCGCTGTCTTCCGGATTTCGAGCCCTTTCCGGTAAAGCGGCTCCGCTTCCCTCGCGTGACCTTGAGCCCTCACGCAGCTGGCTAAGTTGTTGTATCCTGTACCGACGTTTGGATGCGCCTCGCCGAGTATCTCATGTGAAATCTCGAGCCCCTTCCGGTAAAGCGGTTCCGCTTCCTTGGCCCGTCCTTGTGCCTTCAGGCAAGTGGCGAGATTGTTGTAGGCTGTACCAACGTCGGGATGTGTCTCGCCGAGTGTCGCTTGTGAAATCTCGAGCCCCTTCCGGTAAAGCGGTTCCGCTTCCCCGATCCGTCCCTGTGCCTGCAGGCAAGTGGCTAGGTTGTTATAGCTGGCAATGACGTCGGGATGTCTTTCACCAAGCAACGTCTGTGTCATGATGAGGGCTTGTCTCCAGAGACCCTCAAAGAATTGAGGGCGGTGCGCTTTGAAAGCAGTACCCTGAACAGTGTTGAGCCATTCTACGTACCCCTCTAGTCCTATTTGTCGGCGTAGACGTGCAGCCTCTACCAAGCACTTAAAGGTATCCTCAGTCACATCAAGAACGCGGTTGGGTTGAGCTCTTGCCTCAAAATTCTCTATTAGTGCTTCACGCGAGGTAGATATGATCTCGTCTTTTTCAGACTGCACGATGGCGTCGGCAATAGCCCGATGCGGGGAGAGCCAACCGTCTTCGCCTACCGTCATGATCGAGAGATCTGCCAGCCTGTCAAAAGCGGCAAGAGATATTGGGATATTGAAAGTTTTCACTATGTGGGCAAAGGCGGCGCGGTCAAATTGTTGGGCAAGCGCCAAGCGTGTGACGAGTTCCTGAATTGGGTCATCGTAGTCCCGCAAGAGGCGCTGCACGAGTTCCTGTCGTCTGGCTTCGAAGCCGCGCCCTGCGACTGCGAAATTCTCTGGTTGAGCGCGCTCCCCGAGATTCTTCCAGTGTTCGATTTGCAGATCGAGCATGAGCGGAAAGATCGGCGAAGTTGCCGCATCCGTCTCGCGGGAACCGCTTATTATCGCCTTGCGGATCACGGGATCTTCGATGGGAACCTGCTGTAACCAATCTTCTGCATCGTCGTCTGAGAGACCGCCGAGAAGATACTGATTGTCTTCTAGGTCGTTGCGCCAGGCCTCTTCTTCACCCCACGGTAGACGCTCGCGCGAAAAGAAGATGGCCAGCAGCCCGTCCGTTTCGGAGACAAGTTTTCGCATGTGTGCATCGAAGTGGTTCTCGCGCCACCGCGCGCCTGTGCCCCCTTTGTCCATGACACGTTCGTATTCGTCGACGAAGAGAACGAAGCGATGCTCTGGGTTCTGCTCGAGATGGTAGTTGAGGTCCTGCGCCAGCATCCATGGCATGAGATCGGACATCTCATAGCTCTCAATCATCTGTCCGTCGCGGTAGAGATGTTTGAGTTGGGAACGCGTTTTCTCAAGCCAAGCCCTTTTGCCGCGGTCAAAAGCCCACTGACTGCCTTTCTTTAAGAGAGGTCCCAGCAACGGGATCGTTTGTGTCGTGTCAGCCACCAGTTCTCTTGTCAGTGTAACAGCGTCTGGGACAGCCTCCGCGAACCCCTCTCCTGTACGGAAAAGCCAAGCATTTTCGAACTTGGGTAGGGGTTCTTCGCCCCGCGTTTTTTCCCACATAATCGCAAATGCGAGATCGAAGGCCGGAAATTTTACGCCGGATCGGCAGAAGGCGTTCCGTATCCAGACAAGGAGATGGTCGGGATCGGTGACAGGTCGAGCGTGCAAATCAACCATGGCACGGCGGAGGTGCGCGTAGCTTGGGTCTACTTCCTCGGAAGACATCCGGAAAAGTTCGCGGGCAAGCGCCGTTTTACCCTGTCCACCAACGCCATACCAGGTTCGTACCAAACAACCGTCTCGAGGAATTGACAGTAGCGCCTTCTCAAAAGTCCTCTTGGGGTCTTCACGATCCACGAAGACCGTGCTTGCTGCTTGCGCAGTCGGGGAGAGACGAGGGGGGGGCATATAATACCTCGGTATCAATATATTAAAAGCGTTTGGTGTGGATATTTTTGAGATTATTACGTCAGCTCGTGATAAGATCCTTTGAAGGTCTCAATCCATTCATCAATATCTTCTATATTGTTAGAGTGACTTTCAACAAGGCTTGGGATCATTTTGGAGAATAATATCATTTTTTCCTTGTTTAGACGGGCTTCATCAGCCGCTTTTCGAAGCTCTTGGATGTCTGAATTGTCATTGAAACTATTGCGAAGGTCTATATCCACATCCTTGTTCAGATTCAGTTCTAAACGCTTTGTTGCGTCTTGATGATCAGAGTATGCTTTCGAAAAATTGTTTATGTCTTGCTGATCAGAATATGCTCTCGAGAAAAGAAGAAGAACATATGTAGGTACGCCAGCCTTGTAGGCGAATGCCTCGAGGTGACGATACTTTATATCACTTTTGTCGCTCAGTATTCCGTAAAGCACCCCCCTCTTGATGACGGATCCTGGCTTGCGCGCGCCGGATCTCTGGCGATGAGTAGACAGCTCATTTATGGTTCTCTCTTTCTCGCCGTTAAAGAGCCTGAAGATCAAATGCGCAATAATCTTTCTAAGTGATTGCGGATTACGCCTTTTTTCTTTTGGTACGTCGGGTATGTCTACTGTTCTTGCCATCATCGAAACCTGATTTTTTATTAATAACAGTTGGTTATATTGAAAAATCCAAGTGTATCAATATGGAAGTGTCTCTTTTTTGACGTCCGCCGTTATTTTACGAACTTGCTCGATGCGCAGTTCGTGATCCACACTGAAGTTTAAGCAATGGCTGAATCAACGATATCGAGGCGCGTACAGCTGCATTAGTCACCTTCGCGCATACATGAACCTAGTAGTTGATTAACGGCCTATAGAGGGAAGTCTATTCTTAGCCAAGGCTAGGAAGTTGAATGTATAACTAAAAATAAGGTTTTTCTCTCGAAAGCCTGCTCTGAGATTTTTGCATTTATTCAGTTCATTTGTGAGCGGGATCGAACGTGCATTTTCACCATTCGGAAAGGGGGTGATCGAAACTGCAAAACGACATAGCGCGTCCACGCACCACATCACTCATGTGGGACCGGAGGACAATGCGCGCGCTCCGGCGGAAAAAAGGCTGGCACAGACTTGCTGCACCAGCCTCCGAACTCCGTAATGCGTTTTCCTAGCTTCCAACTCGAGAACGCACTAGCGCGCAAGGGCTGCTTCAGGAGTCGTAGTAATGCAGTATGTAACGTCTTTCATAGAACGTTGTGCCAAATGGATCTATATGTCCATTGGCGTGGCGAAGTGGGTGAAATGGATTGAATTTACACAATTCGATCATGCGCATAGTCGCTTCGCCTCGGTAGACATGGATCTGATTTACCAGATCGTGTTCACTGTCTACGTTCTGAGTAATCTTATCAGTAAGACTGGTAAGAAGAAATAGAACTCTGTCAGGAGGCATGGAAATGCCTTCTGATACTCAACTAATCGTCTGTCGGCCATTCAACTATAGACTGAAAAATATTAAAATTATGTGGCTGAACCAGCCTGCGCCGATAAACAAAATGAGTCAAGTTTTGATTGGTTGGAAAATACCGGAACTTCATTTTCGCTTATAGGTGTACCTACCTTCCTGAAAAGCCCTTGGCACGTGGCCAAAGGCTCAATCATGTTGCATTATCTGGGTTACGCTGTTTTTCGAATGACATTCACACCCATACGGACTGAGCCCCAGTTGTCATAGTGTCCACGGTCGTTAATGGTCATCTGCAGTTCGCCTGCTTGACGTACTTTGGCTTGGTAACGTTCACCAATGTAAAAGGGTCCGCCGTCGCCGAGACGGCCGATTAGAGAGTCTTCAATAACGCCGGGCATAGGGTAGTCTGCACCCCCGAGTGCAGCAAGCACCGTCGGACCGGCAGGGCCATGTTCTATAGCCTCTCGCCAATTGTCACGGTTGCCGTTCCAATAAGACTTCTGGTCCCACGTAACAATCAAGACATCACCCTTTTCAACAAAGATATTGGTCCTTTGCCAGCTTTTGCGAGCGCTTACGCTGATATAGACAGTGGGCGAGACGTGAAAAATTTCCGACATGGTTATATCTCCTCGATCTGAAGCGAGCGGAGCGTATTGTCCGTTCTCAAAGCAACTGAGGCACCCAAATGAGACTTCAGGACGAATTTCAGCGGGGTATTAAATTTTAATTATATTTTTCAATATGTTAACGGAAAATAAATTATTTTGCTTCCGCATCGGCTTTGAGCGGGCCTCTAAAGCTTTGACAGAGGAGATCTGACTCATGGACCCAGCAATCAGAAAGCTCATTGATGAGAGGGCATACCCTCCTCATTGCGGGCAGTCAAAATTACCCGCAGAATTCCGTGCCGCGGACGAAGCGAGGGCGAGGGGCGAATACAACGAGGCTCTGGAACTGCTCAGCCGGTGCATTGGATGGCAAACTCATCAAAGAGGGCAGCGCCTCTATGGGCACCTTCGGCGGTCGATGGGGGATTGGGATGGGGCTCTTGCTGCGTTCGTCGCGGCACGTAAACTCGCTGGCGACGATCCTTTTCTGGCGGCAGAAGAAGAGCTGAATCTCTCCGCCGTTTATGCAGGAATGTTGGACCACGAAAGCGCTGACGCTGCGTTACGACGGGCAAGTGATCTGAACCCCGAGAGTTTTGTCATTGTATTAGCAAGAATTGCGAGTGCGCATCGCCAAGGGCAGGTGAGCCTCGTTGATGAGCTCTTACACGAAGCCGTGTTGAAGGGGCGGAGAGATGGGTCGGGCGAAACCATGATGTCGCTGCAGCGCCACATTGAAGCGGACGCCGATTTCACGGGGCTTGCACCAAGATTGGCTGCAATCATTATGAGATTAGACACTGAATGCGGAGGCAACCAATGAATCAGAACTGGCCTGTAATCGTCTAAATCTGGAGGTGCTCAATGACCCCCCAAGATGCCCAAATTCTTGCCTATCTTGCTGACCCGCGGCCAACTGACTGGCTGGCCTTTGCTAATCTCGTCGGCAAATCTCTAGAATCTTTGCGAAGCACCCTGATCCAGCGCGCCTATCGATTTGGACTCAACGAAGCTGAGGCAGAGGATATGGCCAGCGCCGTCATCTTGAGAGCCTTCCAAGTGCTCAGTGTACAATTTCAGGGTATCAACCCTGAGCGCTTGACTGAGGAAGATACCTCGATTCTAAAAGAGATTTTTCCCAATTTCATGGGTCGTTTTTCTGCATACCGCGCTTTTTCAGCCGAGCATGACAATGACGCCGGGGACCGCAACCTGCTTAAAGGATGGGTACTGTCCATGGTAGGTTGGCCAAACGGCCAGCTCGGTTTTGGCCGCACCTTCCAAAAAAGATCGATGCGCAAACGGCAGCGTGAACAATCACTTTCGATGGAAAGTGGTGAATACGCGACCTACCCCGATCCTGATGCGGGAACGGCTGAAGAGGCCTTGATTTTTAAGGAAGGCCTCGACGTTTTAGATCGAGCAATTCAAACGCTACCGCCACGCGATCAGGTGATTTACAGGCTTGCTAGGGGGCAGCACCCTTTCCAGAGGCTGACTTCGTCGCGTGTGGTTGAGCTCGCTCGCAAAAGCGGTATGGATAGGCATGAGCTCCGACAACTCGCTCATTCAGCGTCCCGCGTGAACTTTTGCGGCGCGCGCAGCCTCAGTCAAAAAGCTCTCGGCGAGATGCTGTTGCTTAGTGACAGGAGTATTCGCAATGTCATTGCCCGCGCCGATGAAAGGCTTAACGTTCACTTGGTGGCTAACGGCTACGCAGCAAGAACTCGGAAAACGGGTTAAGAACTCAGCAGCGCAGTTGGCTATTATGCTCTGACTGTAGTTCTGGACCGTTTCTCAGTACTGATCTTCGGGATTAATGCCTTTGCTCTTTGTGCTGGGGAGAAGTTTCAGCAGGCGCATGGACGCTGAACCAATGAAGCGCTGTAATCGACCCAGTTCGGGCGGTGCCGTTTTTGATGATATTTGGGATGCCAACCCCGAGCAGAAATTAAAGGCTGCTTAGATTCTACGTAACTACCCCTCTAAAAATGGAGGGATTACCCCTCCAAGTCCGCTGCCAGCAAATGGCGCACCCCTGCACCGGTGAAATCAGGCTCCGCAATGCCGAAGGATTTGGCGAGTGCGCAGAGGGCTTTGACATCGGGCGACACAGGCTTTCCTTCGATCAGACCTAGTAACCAGTCGACCTCGACGCCGGCATGCTCTGCCATTGTCGTGATGTCGTATCCCAACAGCTTGGTCGTCTGAGCGATGCGCTCTGGAAATCCGAGAGCTTCGTTCGAAAGCAGGCGGACAATGTCATCCTGAAGGCCGTCTCCCTGGCTGTGCTGCCGCTGTGGAATGAACCCGCGGCGACGCGAGAGCCACGTCAGAGCATCGCTGGCCTTGAGGTAGAATGTTTTCTCATCGGCGCGGTCTGGGACCATGGTCTGCATCCTGACCAGTTTGAAGCCCTCTTTGCTGAGAGAGGTTCTCACAGCCGGAACGGTCATGTTGGCAAGCAGAGAAAGTGCGCGCGTGTCGAGATCGAGGTGTTTCTCGAACAGGCTGAAACGGGCAAAGAAGGTTTCCAACATCCGGCGCAGGGGGAAGTCGTTCAAGGTACAGAAGGGAGAACGTTCGCCATCTGCATCCGTTTGCGGGTAGCCTTGCAGGGCCCCATCAACTTCGTGCCAGATATCGGAGCCACAATCCCACCAGCCATCCAGTTGATAGGCATATTGGTATGCCCGTTGCACGATCTGGTGAAGCGCGTGACGACTTATGTCGAACTCCGGAAGATCCTCCATGTCCATTTGGGGATCGTAGGTCAGACCTAGAAAGTCCGCTGCGAGATGAGGTTTCTCAGCGCTGGGGCCAAACCGTTCCAGGATGCTTGCTTGGCAGCGAATGGCGTCTTTGATGCCTTTTTCGATTTCTTCCCAAGTGTAGGGGATTTCGCCGGTCTTGCTCATGCGGCTTCTCCTGTCAGGTTGGTGATTTGCGCACTCAGGCGGGTATGTGCCGCCAGAAGCGGCGCAGGATTTGTCTGCTTGGACGCTTCTTCCGGTTTCTTCCGGCCCAAGAAAACCGCAACCCTTTCGGCATTTGCGCCGCTTGGATGAGGCAGTCCGGAAAGAACACGATTGCCCTCAAGTGCGCCTGTCCGCACTAAATGGGACACTGCGCTTTCCGCTTTGGGGCCAAGGGGCAACCAGATGGCCTTGGGCAGAGCGCGGGCTTCTTCCATGAGGTGGGTGTCAATCTGCTCGCGCAAAACCGGCGTACGGATCATATCCGGAGTGCCGTTATAGTTCTTGCCATCTACGAAGACGGGGTAGCGCAAAGCAGACGTGAAATGAACATCTGTCGCTCCGGGGCGGAAGAGCTCTGCCGTTGAGCCAATGCCGAAGTGGTCCGCGACACCTATAGAGTCGAGCATCGAAACCAGATTGTTGCGAATTGCCCCACCTGAAAAGGACGCCGTTAACTTGGCCGCCATCAG
This sequence comes from Donghicola eburneus, assembly GCF_900115865.1. GTDB lineage: Bacteria > Pseudomonadota > Alphaproteobacteria > Rhodobacterales > Rhodobacteraceae > Donghicola > Donghicola eburneus. The sequence continues at coordinate 16,014 of NZ_FOXY01000020.1, forward strand.
GCTGTTCTCGATGCTTTGACCTTGCTCCAGACAGGATGCTGCGGCGCGCAATGCGTTGAGAGCCTGTGTCATGCCCGGGGTAATTCCGACAACGACCAGCCGCGCCGCGGTCTCGATGTGATCGAAGGGCGCGTACATGATTTTAATCTGTCCCGACTTTTTCAGCACCAAGTCTGGTGACGACAGCGGATCGCAAAGCGCCGCTGCGGTGATTTTGGGAAGCATGGAACGTGCGATGGAAAGATCTTGGCCCAATTTAGAGCACTCCTGATTTGATGTAGTGATTGGTCAGCGGCGGTTGTGTTTGCGGAAGGCGCGGCGAAAGCCGTTATTCCGAAACCGCCGGCTGCGGTGCGCAACTGTCACGGCGCGATCGCCCTCCGCGACAATGGCGTAGCACCCTGAATACTTTTCCAGCTTGGCGCGGAGATGCCTGTCGTCTTCGCTCGCCAGCATGATGGCTTGGGTGTCGAGTGTCAGACTGAGCACTCCGCCAGCATGTCTGGCTGATCCGTATGCCCTGATAATTTTAAGGACATCCCCAGGAATGCCGCGTTGCTGGATGCGTCGAGAAGCGTGGTGTGTCAGGTGCATTACGTGTCTCCTTATGATGTAGCTATAATAGCTAAGGCATTTAATTTGACAACACAATTAGTGATTTAACTGATGCATTAGGTTCAGAAATTTCTCACTATCTAGAAAATGTAAATTATATCAGTATGTTGTGATCTTAATTTCCTCCTGACTTGGCGCCCCAGTCAGCTGACTGCATACATATATTAAGTATAAAATAAAAAATCACGGCATGATTTTTTATTTTATGTGTTGACGAGTTGGCGTGAATCGCTCATGTTCGCTACATCAACGAGGAGCCAAGCCATGCACATGACCGCACACATCGACGCCCGCATGAACCAGCGGGGCATAAAAAGAGACCTCATCGAGCTTGCTATGAATCTCGGGCACATTGAGGGGGATCGCTATGTTCTCACCGCCAATGCCATCCACGAAGAGATCCGTGGTCTGCGCCGTCAGCTCAAAACACTCGATGAGGCTCTGAAAAAAGGTGGTGTGACGGTCGTGGCTGAAGGCGCTGCCTTGATCACCGCATACCGCACAAACAGCTATAACGCTAAACTGGCCCGCAAGAAGTAGGCCTTGATTTTAGGATCAACATGAAAATTCAAGATATCCTCCGAGCTCTCCAAAACGAAATGCGTCCGATGGATGCGTTCTGGGCCTTGATCGAAATCTCTTACAGCAAGAACACGGGCGGGAATTACCCCCTTCATGAACTTCACTGCCAACGCTTCGTGCAACCGGGTACCGCCCTCATGATGCTGGAAGGTGCAGCTGATCTTTTCCTGAAGCTGGATCGGCATCAGCGGTATAAGTTCGTAGAGGACTTCCTGGATGCGCACGCCAGTGACCCTGCCGTTGGAGGGCATTACTGGATCCGAAAAGATGCCTCGGACCTGCTGCTCTCTATGGTGGGTGACGCGGAAAACGTCCGCTTTTCGTTTGCCGCCAGTTTTCGACCCTTCATCCAATTTTACATGAACGCGATAGACGAAGGCAGATCTGTCTGGGCCGAGTTCGTCTCTGACTCGGAAGAGATGGAGCGCAATGCGTATAATCTAGGGTTCGCCCTCGATTTGGGTCTTTATTTAACGATAGACGAGAGCCCTTTCGGCTTCAAAACGGAGTTGGAAACCGATGTAGAGGTGATGCTCCCGCCTCTTGGCGCAAGTGTCGCGCATACAGAAGAGATCCCAAACGCACTCCTCAAGCACCTCGGCGTTACGGCAAGCCGTCATGGACGCATCAGCTATGAAAGCCTGTGTATTGCGCACAGTCTTGAGCATGACGAGCAACAGACAATCGTCGCAGTCACGGAAGGTGCCCTCGTTCGGACCGTCGGAACAGAGGCAAGCGCCCGTCGGGATCTCGTCGAGAGTGCCCGTATCAGCAAGGTCATCAGCGCCCCCTCAGGTCTGGTGTATACATCAACGGCAGTAAATCTTGGCCTTCTGGTTGTTGCATTCAAATCCGCGAGTGCTGATCACGTCTACATGGGGCGATTGCCGAAAGATCCCTTCTTGGTAAAGCAAGAGAGTGATCGCGCCCTGCCCCTTGCGTTCGCGACAGGTGGGCCCGCCGAATTTTCAGAAGATGATATCTTGGCTCGGTGCTCTGAGGTGCGACCGGTGCCTGTTGCTGAGCTTGAAGCGAACAATTTCATTCTCGCACCAGATCGATATCTCAACACTGGTGCTCGAGAGGCGATTGACGCGTTTGCGCTGCGCTATGAGATGGCGGAGCTGCAGGACATGGTTGAGATGATCAGGCCGGTGAACCTCCAGCGATCTGACGACGGCGAATACACCATCTTGGAAGCGGCTCCTGCAGATGTTGGCCGCCGGGGGTATTTGCAAGCGCCTGCTCGTGAGTTCCATGTAGACCGGGCAACCTACAACCGAGCGCTGCAACAGCAGGTCCGTCCCGGTGATGTTGTGATCGCGATCAAAGGGACCATTGGAGTTATCGGACTTGTGCCCGATGAGGCCCAGAGTGAATGCCAGGATAAAATCTGGACCGCTGGCCAGTCTCTAATGATCTTGCGGCCCAAGCCACGCAGCGGGCTGGATTCCGTCGTCCTCTACGAGTTCTTGTCGAATGATACGGTTCAGGAATTCATCAGTACGATGGCTGGCGGTAGCGTCATCAAGAACCTCGGCATGAAAGATCTCAAGGTTTTCCCGGTGCCTGTGCCGACTGCAGCACAGGTCTCAGAAGTCCATGAAAAGTTCAGCGAGCGGCAATATATCTTCGATCTGATTGAAGACCTCGAAGAGAAGATTGTGCAGAAGCGGGCCGAGCAGTGGCCACATGCCGATCTGGACTCGTAGGGGCATGGCTTTCTTGGTGGCCAGCAACATCTGGCCTCCAAGAGCACTTACGAATTTCGTGAGAACACATCTGTTACAGCGCCTTTGCTATATCTCGTTTCGCGATAATTGTTGCGAGCAGTTCTTAAAGATAGGGTGCTGTCCAAAGACGGTGTCACCGTCATCATCGTTTTGAGGTAATACTTTGAACCACTCTTCTCACAACAGCCTTGTTTCATTCATCTGGCGCATTGCAGACGACTGTCTGCGTGATGTGTACGTCCGTGGTAAGTATCGCGATGTCATCCTGCCTATGGTTGTTCTACGGCGTCTAGATACTTTGCTGGAACCCACTAAGGACGCGGTACTTGAAGAAGTCCGTTACCAGAAAGAAGAAATGGGGCTGCTAGAACTTGATGATGAGCCGCTTAAGGATGCCGCAGGCTACGTCTTCTTCAACACCAGCCAGTGGACGCTGAAAAAGCTGCACGGCACGGCCACAAACAACCAGCAGATATTGCTTGCCAACATTGAGGATTACCTCGACGGCTTCTCCGACAACGTCAAAGAGATCGTCTCCCGTTTTAAGCTGCTCGAGCAGATGCGGCACATGGCGGACAAGCAGGTCCTGCTCGATGTGATCGAGAAATTCATCTCGCCCTACATCAACCTCACGCCCGACACCGTCGAAGACCCAGAAGGCAACACCCTGCCCGGCCTGTCGAACCTCGGCATGGGTTATGTCTTCGAAGAACTGATCCGCAAGTTCAACGAAGAGAACAACGAAGAAGCCGGGGAACACTTCACCCCGCGCGAGGTGATCCACCTTATGACCCACCTCATGTTCGACCCAATCAAGGACAAGCTGCCCCCAGTCATGACAATTTATGACCCGGCTTGCGGCTCGGGCGGAATGCTGACCGAAGCCCAGAACTACATCAAGGATCCCGAGGGGCCTATCCAAGCGCGCGGCGACGTCTATCTCTACGGCAAGGAGATCAACGACGAGACCTACGCGATCTGCAAATCGGACATGATGATCAAGGGCAACAACCCCGAGAACATCCGTGTCGGCTCTACCCTTTCCACGGACGAATTCTCGGCAAACCGCTTCGACTTCATGCTCTCCAACCCGCCCTACGGCAAAAGCTGGAACAGCGAAGTAAAATACATCAAGGACGGCAAGGACGTCATCGACAGCCGTTTCCAGGTCGAGCTGACCGACTATTGGGGCAAGAAGGACACCATGGACGCCACGCCGCGTTCCTCGGACGGCCAGCTGCTGTTCCTGATGGAGATGGTGAACAAGATGAAGCCCACGGGCACCAGCCCGCTCGGCTCGCGCATCGCTTCCGTCCATAACGGCTCCAGCCTGTTCACCGGAGATGCGGGCAGCGGGGAATCCAACATCCGCCGCTACATCATCGAGAACGACATGCTGGACACCATCATCCAGCTGCCCAACAACCTCTTCTACAACACCGGCATCACCACCTACATCTGGCTTCTGTCCAACGCCAAACCAGAGGCCCGCAAGGGCCGCGTTCAGCTGATCGATGCCAACCTGCTCTATCGCAAGCTGCGCAAGAACCTTGGCGACAAGAACTGCGAATTTGCGCCCGAACATATCGATGCGATCACTCAGGCCTACCTGAACTTCGCTCCGATTGAGCGCGAGATTGACGCCAACAATGACCCCGTGGGCATCGCTGTGCAGGTCTTCGACAACGAGGACTTCGGCTACCACAAGGTCACGATCGAACGCCCCGACCGGCGCCGTGCGGCCTTCAGCGCTGATCGCATTGCGCCGCTCCGCTTTGACAAAACGCTGCGCGAGCCGATGGAATGGCTCTATGCGGAGCATGGCGAACAGGTCTACGAACCCGGCTTCCTGAAGGGCGAGCAGAAGACCATCGTTGCGTGGTGCGAGGAACAGGGCATCACGCTCAACGCCAAACAGCGGGCCAAGCTCACGGACACCAGCTTCTGGACCAATCTGCGCGACCTGCTGAAAGCGGCGCTCTTGCTGATGCACGATATCGGCACCGAAGAAACCGATGACTTCAACGCTTTCCGTGACACGGTGACCAAGGCAATCAAGGCCCGTAAACTCAAGCTGTCTGCGACCGAGAAGAACGCGATCCTGAACGCCGTAAGTTGGTATGACGAAGCGGCCGAAAAGGTCATCGCCAAGCGGCAGAAGCTGTCATCCAGCGATCTGGAAGACCTGACCACCCATTTGGGCTGCGCCACCGGCGATCTGGCTGATTTCGGCTATTACAAGCAGGCCGATGGCAGCTACCTGACCTATGAAACCGCGACTGACCTGCGCGATGCGGAAAGTGTGCCACTGAAGGACAGCATCCACCGCTACTTTCTGGCGGAGGTGAAGCCGCATGTGGAGGAAGCCTGGATCAACCTCGATAGCGTGAAGATCGGCTACGAGATCAGCTTCAACAAGTACTTCTACCGCCACAAGCCGCTGCGCAGCCTCGAAGAGGTCACGCAGAACATTCTGGCCCTGGAAGAAAAGGCCGACGGGCTGATCGCCGACATCCTTGGTGTCGAGGTCGCGACCAAGCTGGAGCCGACGGAATGAACATCGCGGCACAGCAAACTCACGACGCATACAAGGACAGCGGAATCGACTGGGTGGGCGAGATTCCCGCAACTTGGGATCAGATCGCTAACAAGCACTTGTTCCGGCTTCGGAAAACGCAGGTTGGCAAACGGTCGTCAGAGTATGATCTGCTTTCGTTGACGCTGCGCGGCATCATCAAGCGGGACATGGAAAACCCGGAGGGCAAGTTCCCGGCGGAGTTCGACACCTATCAAGAAGTCCGTCCGGGCGACTTCGTCTTCTGTCATTTCGACGTCGAAGAGACCCCAAGGACGGTCGGCCTTTCAACGCACCATGGGATGATCACCGGCGCCTACACGGTTTATGAACCGACGGGCGAAGCGGATTCCGGCTTTCTTTACTACTTCTACCTTCACGCAGATACCGACAAGAAGCTTCGCAGTCTGTACAAAGGCCTACGCAACACGATCCCGAAGGACACGTTTGCAGCCTTCAAGACGCCGCTTCCGCCACTCCCTGAACAACGCGCCATCGCGGCGTTTCTGGATAGAAAATGCGCGACGATTGATGAGGCGGTGCGGATCAAGGAGGAGCAGATCAGGCTGCTGGCCGAGCGCAGGCAGATCCTGATCCAGCAGGCCGTCACCCGCGGCCTGAACCCCGCCGCCCCCATGAAGGACAGCGGCATCGACTGGATCGGCCAAATCCCCGCGCATTGGGAAGTGAGGCGCCTCAAACACCTCTCCGAGATATTCCGTGGGAAATTCACACATCGTCCGCGGAACGATCCCCGTCTGTATGACGGCGAGTACCCCTTCTTCCAGACGGGTGACGTTGCACGTGCCGGGATGTTCTTGTCGGAGTATAGGCAAACTCTGAATGAAGCGGGCCTGCGAGTGTCAACTCTAATCCCTAAGGGCACAATTTTGATTACGATTGCCGCGAACATCGGCGATGTGACCATCTTGGATATTGCCGGTTGTTTCCCAGATAGCGTGGTCGGTTTCAAACCGCACCCCAAGATTGAACGCGATTTCCTATACTACTCGATGTCGGCTATGAAGACGATCTTCATGAACAATTCCATCGCCAACGCCCAAGCCAATTTGAACGTTGAGCGTATCGGCGGGATCACAGTGTGTGTTCCGCCACAGGATGAGCAGAACGCCATTATGGAATACGTGCAAACGGCGAACGAAAAGACAGATAGCGCAATCGATGTGAAACAATCACAGATTGCAACACTCAAAGAATACAAAACCAGTCTGATCAACGCAGCGGTCACCGGCAAAATCAAAGTCATTTAAGCGCAGCTTCCGCCGCCTCTTGGCGGCGGATGGACATAGCGGCACAAGCATTAAGGGGCGATCATGAATATCGCGGTCAGCAACACCAAGGAAATCGCACTGGAGCAGGCCATCGAACGTGGACTGACCGGGAGCACTACAGAAACAGAAACACAAACCCCGCCCTGCGGCCCCTTTCGCATCGGTCGCCCTACTGACTTTGACGCCCGCCTCGCGCTCGACACCGCGCTGTTCTGGGAGTTCCTCGAAGCGACCCAAGCCAAGGCGCTCGAGCGCCTCAAGACCCGCAACCCGACCGACTGGCAGGCCAAGGTCCTTCACCAGTTCGACAAGCTGATGAAGCGCAAGGGCCTGCTGCATCTGCTGAAAAAGGGGCTGCCGGTCGATGATGCAACCTTCACTCTGATGTACCCCGCGCCGTTGGCCAGCTCGGCGCAAAAGGTCCACGAGAACTTTGCCGCCAATATCTGGAGCGTCACGCGCCAGGTGCATCATTCGCTCTCTAACCCGAATGAATCCGTGGACATGGTGCTGTTCTTGAACGGGTTGCCCATCGTCACGCTGGAGCTGAAGAACGCCTGGACCCACCAGACCGCCCGTTATCATGGTCAGAAGCAGTATCGCGAGCGCGATGCCAGCCAAACCCTGCTGAGCTTTGGCCGCGTGCTGGTCCACATGACCGCCGACACCGACGAGGTTTGGATGGCTACCAAGCTGGCGGGCAGCTCGACTTTCTTCCTGCCCTTCAACAAGGGCCATAACGAGGGTGCGGGCAATCCGCCGAACCCGAGCGGCCACAAGACGGCCTATCTGTGGGAAGAGGTGTTCCAGCCGCAAAGCCTTGCCGGGATCATCCAGCATTTCGTGCTGCTCGAAGGCAAAGCCACCGAGCCGCTTGCCAAGAAGACGCTAATCTTCCCACGGTATCACCAGCTGAACGTGGTGCGGCAACTGCTGACCCACACCGCCGGGAATGGCGTCGGTCATAGCTATCTGATCCAGCACTCGGCAGGATCCGGCAAGTCGAACTCGATCACCTGGACCGCCTATCAGCTAATCGAGACCTATCCCGACAGCATTAAGCTGCCGGGCGCTCGGGCGCTGGATGCGCCGCTGTTCGATAGTGTGATCGTGGTCACGGACCGCCGGTTGCTGGACAAGCAGCTGCGCGACAACATCCGTGATTTCTCGGAGGTGAAGAATATCGTCGCCCCGGCGATGCGCTCCGCCGATCTGAAAGCGGCGCTAGAGAACGGCAAGAAGATCATCATTACCACGATCCAGAAGTTCCCCTTCATCATCGATGGGATCGCGGATCTGAGCGACAAGCGTTTTGCCGTGATCATCGACGAGGCCCATAGCGGCCAGAGCGGCCTTGCGCATGACAAGATGAACCAGGCTATGGGCGGTGGCGAGGATCAGGACGATGATGATAATCAGGACAAGATCCTGAAGGCCATGCGCGCCCGCAAAATGCGCGGCAATGCCTCCTACTTTGCCTTCACTGCGACTCCCAAGAACGCGACCTTGGAAAAGTTCGGCACGCAGCAGGCTGATGGTCGGTTTAAGCCGTTCCACCTCTATTCAATGAAGCAGGCGATCGAGGAAGGCTTCATCCTTGATGTGTTGGCCAATTACACGACTTACAAGGGTTATTACGAAATCCAGAAGTCGATCAAAGATAACCCCCTGTTCGATACGGCGAAGGCGCAGAAGAAGCTGCGTGCCTATGTCGAGCGCAGCCAGCAGACGATCAACACCAAAGCTGAGATCATAGTCGATGACTTCATCGGCAACGTGGTCAACACGAAGAAGCTGCGCGGCAAGGGCAAGGGGATGATCGTCACCCAGAACATCGAGATGGCGATACGCTACTACAACGCGGTGCAGGCCGAGCTTGAGAAGCGGGGAAATCCTTTCAAGGCGCTGATCGCATTTTCGGGTGAGAAGGAGGTCGATGGGATCAAGCGCACGGAAGCCGAGATGAACGGCTTTGCCGAGGATAAGACTCGTTCCGAGTTCGACAAAGATGAATACCGGCTGCTGGTCGTGGCGAACAAGTACCTGACAGGCTTTGACCAGCCGAAACTTTGCGCGATGTATGTCGATAAGAAGCTACAATCGGTGCTGGCGGTGCAGGCACTATCGCGGTTGAACCGCTCCTCGCCCAAGCTCGGCAAGCGCACGGAAGACCTCTTCGTGCTCGATTTCTTCAACGAGACTGAGGACATCAAGGCGGCCTTTGACCCGTTTTTCACAGTGACAACCTTGTCTGAAGCAACCGATGTAAACGTCCTGCATGAACTGAAAGGTACGTTAGATGATGTTGGCGTCTATGAGTGGACGGAGGTTGAAGAGTTCTGCACTAGGTTCTTCGAGGGCGAAGACGCGCAAAAGCTGAGTCCCCTGATCGACGCCGCCGCTACTCGGTTCAACGATGAACTAGATCTGGAAGATGAGGAGAAGATCGACTTCAAGATCAAGGCTAAGCAGTTCGTGAAAATCTATGGCCAGATGGCTTCGATCATGCCGTTCGAAGTGCTCGACTGGGAGAAGCTCTTCTGGTTCCTGAAATTTTTGGTGCCAAAGCTGAATATCCAAGACCCCAATCAAGATGCTTTAGACGAGCTGCTCGAAGCTGTGGATCTGTCATCCTACGGACTTGAACGCACGAAGCTCAATCAATCCATCGAACTGGATTCCAGCGAAGCCGAGCTTGCCCCCCAAAATCCCAATCCGCGCGGTTATCGCGGCGAAGATGTCCAAGAGGATCCGCTGGAAGAGATCATTCGCAGCTTCAACGAACGTTGGTTCCAAGGGTGGAGCGCAACCCCTGAAGAGCAGCGCGTAAAATTCCTAAACATCGTCGAAAGTGTTCGAGCCCATCCTGACTTCGAAGAGAAATTCGACAACAACACAGATCCATATTCACGGGATCTAGCGTTCGAGGAAATATTTAAATCCGTTATGCTGAAACGGCGGAAACAGGAGATGGAGCTTTATAAACTTCATAACACAGACAGTGCTTTCAGGTCTGCTCTACACAAAAGCGTTCAGCAGGTTCTCGAGAAGGGTTTGCCGTGACGATCTCCATATCGTTTACGGCACACGAACTAGGACACGGACAACCGAAAAATGTACTTCAGGTCGCGATGTGAACATTAATGTTTAATCGGTAAATTTGGTTAAACCTAAACAACCAGTTAAATATATTAATTGAATTTTTTATATTGTGCCTGCACAATATGATGTATGAAAATCACCGTCTACAACATGAAGGGCTCAGCGGGAAAAACCCCGATAGCCACGAACATCGCACTCGACAGAGAGTACGCTCTGGCGACCAACGAGCCCTACAACCTTCTGGACGCAATCCTCCCTGAAGAACGGCTCTTCTCGCTTCAGCCAGACGAGGAGTTTCCCGAGTTTCCCGATAGCATCGACGTGGTCTTCGACCTTGCGGGGCTTATGTCCCGCGATGCACGGCCCAGTATCGTCTCGGCGGTCTCTCAGTCCGATGTGGTGGTGGTGCCAATCTACAACGAGCTCAAGTGCATCCACGCAGGGATACACACCATCAGAGAGCTTGAGCCATACAACAAGAACATCGTCGTGGTGGCGACGAAGCTGGCGAAACGCAAAGGCGAGGTCTTCAAAGACTGGAGGGACAGCGAGGACGCCAAGAACATCAAGGCGGTGGTCGATCACGCAATAGGTCAGGGGATACCGGTGCTTCCGCTAAAGTTTTCGCGCGTGTTCGATACGATTTTCGAACAAGAGCGCTCTATCCGGCAAATGATGGAAGAGGATGCCCTGGCTCGCTACACCTATCGCGAGGTGGCCGCGCAGTTTGATAGCTTACTTTCCTACCTCGAGCAGAACTATGCCTAAGAAAAACGACCTCTCTATGTTCAAAAAGGTTGAACCAGATAATTCGGTTAAACCTAATGAGCCGAAATCAATCCTTGCTCCAAAGACGGTCGGCAGGAAGCCCAAGAAGCCCGCGGACAAAGAGTCGGAGGTGGTGGCGATCAAGCTGACACCATCGGAGCTTGCTAAGCTCGAAGAAAAGGCGGGCCTCGTTCCAAAGTCCACGTACCTCAAGCACATCCTGAGAACCGAAACAGATATTTTCGAGTGATTATATTAAATCGGTAATTTTGGTTAAATCGAAACATTTGAAAAATCCCAATGCTCCGCGTTCTCTCCTGTGGCCTTGCCAGCCTGCTTGCATCTACCGCTCTCGCCAATGAATGTGCGAACCCGCCTTACGCCCCCACCATCGCAAGCTTTGCCCAACAGTCTGGCTTCGAGGTTAACAGCTTGAGTGAGCCTGAGCCGGTTGAGGTCTTAGCGCAAAATATACTCAGCCCGGAAGGCCAACGCGCTCTTGTCACCATCCTCTGCGCCTTCCAGGGCGTCGAAAACGAGCGTTACCGCAACGCGGCAATCCGGACCGGGCTCCATCTGGTGGTTGCATCCGATAGCGATGACGTCGACGAACTGGAAAATCGATTTGCTGCCCGGCTTGGCGTCACTCTGCCCCAAGACAGTCTGGCGCTTCTTCGAGCAGAAATCAGTATTGTCGAAGCGCGAATTGCAGCAGGTCGTGCTGCAATCATAGCTGATCTTTCCGAGCGACAGGCGGTTATAGACGTACAGAAAAAGCGTCTCAGCCAGCTGGACGAAGAAATAGCGCGACTGGAAGCTAGAAAAGCCGCTGCAAACCAACGGATCGCCGCTGCTGAACAACAGATCGCCGCTATAAACCAACGGATCGCCGCTGCTGATCAACGGATCGCCGCTGCGAACGCTGAGCTTGCCCTTATTAGGGAGAACATCGCACGCCTAAAGGCGATACGAGGAGAGCTCGAGACGATGACTGACGTCATTGAAGGGCGAAAACCTGAAAACGCAATCGATTAAACCGGTTATTTTGATTAAACCGAAACAACCGTTTTCTTAAGATCTGCCTCGAGCTCTTCGACCTGCAATTTCAAAGCATCCGGCTCCTTGGAGCCGTTTTTTTGTGCCCACTCAGCAGGGGAGGGGAGGGCAAGACCGCGATCCTCCCAGAATTTTTTGATATCCGGGAAGGTCAGGCGATCTTTCCAGCCGCCTTTTTTGAAAGCATTCACATAGATGGCGCTGCTGAGTCCTAGCTGAAACTCTGCCGCAACAGCCTCTCTCTGGTCCTCAGAGAGCCCCTGGAAGGCCTCTTCGATGATTTCCGCCGTAGACCACCTATAAGCCGTCTCTGCGTCTCTGTGGGCCGTTTTTAGCGCTTCCAACTCACGCTCGAGCTTCTCACGGGCGGCCTTTCTCTCTTGCGCCGCTTCAAGCGCCTTCTTCTTTGCCGCACCTTCGTTGTGATAGTCCTGCTCAACAGCCGCTTTTAAGAAGCCAGCTTTGGAGGATTTGATCTTTCCGCTCGCAGCTTGAGAACTCGCTAGGTCGAGCTTATCGAAAATGTGCTCTTCGCCGTACTCAAGGAGCCACGAGCGAGCGAGGGTCTTGGAGATGCCTTCGGCAAGGAGTGCCTGATAAGCCGGGTTTTGGGTGATATCGTCTTCGGTCTCCATTCCCACCAATGACAACTGGCGGTTCGGTCGCACGATGAAGCGAAGCCCTGTGACGCTTCGCCCTTTCATTCGGGTTTCCATCTCGACTTGGATGTTGGAGAGCTTGTTCACCTCTTTCATCGCGGGTTGGATCACGTTCCGATTCAGAGCTTTGAAGGGCTTGTAGCTCGACATCGTATCTACGCCCATCAGCTTGCGGAACACATCCACGTCCCACCACGCTGTATGACCAATACCCTCGAAGCGATAGCAGTTCTCATACAGCACGAGCGCATGGGCGCTGTTCATTTCCCGAAGGACGCTCAGGTTGATCTTCGAGTACACGTCGGGATGGTAAAGCTTCTCAGCAAGAGCCCGTTCATAGCGGTAGGTACACGTCCCACCTTTGATCTTGGCATAGGGGAGGAGCACCATCGCTTCCCAGGAACGCTCTCCGTCCTCTTCCAGCACGTCAAACTCTACCACGGTTTCCATGAGCCCCTTGAGCGCTCCCTTGAGGTAACCGATGTTCTTGCTATCGAAACCGATCATCTCACAGAGGACTGAAGCACTGATTTCGTGATTTTGCGCCGTGAGGAGCTGGTCATAGGCATTGTAGAGCAGAGCGTTCACCAGCTTGCGTTGAAGCAGCGACAGCTTCGCCCCGATGTGAATCGCTGCGACGTGCTTCTTCAGTATCTGATTGTCACGACTGACTTTTTTCGACTCTTGGCTCATGGTGTAAATTCTAAAGAATATCTTTACACCATTCTATGCCTATTTGTGAGAATGCAATTTTTTCCACCCAGAGCCCGCGAAAAGTGAACCACTCAGGTCCCCATATACATACACCTTAAGCCTTCTTTGAGGGCTTCCGAAGAAGTGTTCTTGGATGACGAAGACACGCGCATCGGCTCTTTTCTTGATGGTATTCAGTCTCTTAGGGGTATCGCCCCATAAATATACACCTTAGACCCCATATCCATACACCTAGAGGACACAAGTCCACAATTTTTCTAAACCTTATCAGATGGTTAAAGATAAAAAGAGGCCGCCCCATATTTGTACACCATGGCCCCCACAAACATACACCTGTCGCCCCATATCCTTGCACCTTAAATCAGAAATTTCCCCACAAACGTACACCTAACACCCCATAAATATACACCTAAGTCCATGTAACTAACTGATTTTAAGTGTTTTTTCACCCTGTAAACATATTAAACGTTGTTTTTATAAACATACTTAAACAACAACAGGGAACCTCACGATCCCCTGTTAGATCGGGTTGTTGCTTTGTAACTGATTGCAAATTTTGAATTTAAACCTTTTCCACCATCAAGTTTGATCGCGAAAGCACGTCTTGTTGGATAACTCCAAGTAATTTCTGCGCCTTCTCAGCTCGGTACCGTTCTGCATATACTTGATAATGCTGACTAATTTGGATACTCCGATGACCACACAGCACCCGTGCGAGATCGGTCCCGTAAGTACCTCGATCAGCCAACGCGTCATGGACGAGAGTGCGGACGATATGCGGCGAATGCCCGGTCACCGCCTTGAAACCCACTGCCAACGTCCGACAGGACAGGAACTCATTACATTCAGAGCCAAAAAGCGGGGTTCCGATGCGCTGTCGGTAAGCCATTTCCCACGAGCCCTCATGACCGAACAACAGTAGATCATCAAAATAAGCAGTGAGGCTGTGATGTAACAAGCCATTATGACGATAACCGGTTTTCTGGGATACAATCTTCAAAGACCACCCCACATCTCCCCGTTGGATTCCTTCCCCGACGACAAGAGAATTCGCATCCGATATTCTCAAAGGCAGAAGGGACAGCATGGCAAGGAATGCTGACCTTTGGTAGTAGGTGCGTCGCCGATTGGATGACTGAGCACTGCGAGCTTTATCTCGCAGTGTGACAGCCTTCTGAGCGATGTCCTGCAAAGAAATCGGACGGGCTGCGAGGTTGCGGACTTTTTCGGGCACTTCACGCAGCATTTCAGCTCTGTAGATTTCACAATCCTCGAGGATAATACGTCGCTTCGCAGCTGGGTAATCCGTCTCCTTTGCGACAGCTTGCACGGCCGTCAAATAGGACAACCGCGTGCTGCTTTTCAAATTGCGCACATCAAGATTGTCGATGAATTCCCCCAAACCCTCAGACGAGAGCTCCAGCGGCAGGCCAGCTTTTTGCACCACTCTAAGGTACTGTCCAAACCCTTGAACCGTAGACTTGATAGTCGCTTCGGAATACCGACGGCGGCCTCTCCGCGGTGTATCTAGCCGTTTAATCGCACGTTGAAATGGTCGCGGGAACTCATGCAGGGGAAGAGCTTTGCTTTCACGCATGCTGTATCCCCCGCATCAAAACGTTGCCTTGAATTTTGGCCAGGAGTTGCTGGCCCTCTTGATGTTTGCGCGCCTGATCAACGAACACGTAATTGCGCCGGACGGTGCCCTCGGTATCTCCCAGAAGAGCCGCGATGATGGCATAATCGGCCCCCGGCCGGTTCGCCATCACGGTCGCAAGGGCATGACGAACTTGGTGGGGTGTCATAGGGACGTCTGCATCCAGAGTCGCGTGCCGCCAGATAGACGCCATTCGCGCATAGGATACTCCCGCGAACAGCCGGTCAGGCTTTCGCAGATGAGGTCTGATATGATTGGCCAGCAGGCGTGGCCGCACTTCCTGCGCAAACCAGGAGACAATGGTCTTGGGATCCCCCCCGGGTTTTGGCGTCAGGGAGATATATCGATGCGAGTACCCATTTTTGACGATGTCTGGGGGGGTCGTCAGCACGAGAGTGCCTCGCGCCCCATGAATCTGCACATCCGCGCTCTCGCCGCCGTAGGTCAGCTGGAGAAGTGTCGACACTCTGAGTGGCAGAGATGTCCAGATTGCCGCTGCACAAGCTGCAATACCGAGTGCGATCGCCGCATCCCGATCGTATCCGGATCCGGTCTCATAGTTCTGCATTGCAGTCTTCGCTGTATGGAAAAGGTGGTTCGGAAGATTGAAAAAGGCTTTCTGCTTGCGATAATCATTCAGAAACGCTTCGCACCAGTTCCGCCGATCTGGTGACATGGATTTCACGTTCTCGAACTCAGGGAAATCTCGGAGCACTTCGGCCAGCGGTTCTGCATCCAGCCCGCAGCCACGCACGAAGAGGCGCCAATTATTCAGGTACTCGAAGAGCGTTGTTGGTCGTAGTTTTTTCCACGGAAACTCCCCCATCAGCTCTCGTTCGATGATTTCCGCCAGATGATCAGGATCCACCATTTCTGCTACGGAATAGGTTGCATCCGTCGGCAAAAGCTCCGCCGTGACCATTGCGGTGTGGACGTAGTTGATCCCACGTAACACCGCCTCGGCGCGCTCTGGGGTCCGAGCACTTCGGCTTTTCCCGCGATGGCCCTTCCGTAAACCGCGCATGAATTGACGGTGCCATGCTGCGATATCAGTAGCCAGTTGTTCAGGAAGATCTAGGCGCACGCAATGTGCCGTCGACTTGCGGACGGGGAGAGAAAAAGCAGGTGACACAGGGACGCTTACGGACGATCCATGCTTTTGGATCAGGGCGCGTGCTGTCTTGATGGCCTCGTACTGGCCCGTAGTATCTGTGGCATCGACGATCTGCTGCAGCCAGTCGCAGGATACCTCTTCTGGCGACAAGGAGCTTGCACGTGCAAGCTTTGCAAGCACTGAAACAGCGATCAGTTTCTTACGGGGAATACCGTTGACCTCGAGTTCAGAGATCAACTGAGACCAAGCATCAACTGGAACGGTACCAGAAGTGGGTTTCTCCACAGCGTAGTAAGCGGTGAGAGCAGACCGTACCTGAGACCGCCAGGTCGTGTATGACGCCTTCGATGTGAAACCTGCCGGAATGCCACGCACTGGACCACGACCCCACGCCTTGTCGAACGCTTCCAGGTCGGCAGGGATTTGGTCAAGCGGCACGCCATACTGGGGTATGCGCTTCATCTTGCGCACAGAGCCCAGGACCTTCTTCCGGAAGGCCGGTGTGAAGGAGGTTTCGGTTTCAATCTGGGAGACGACATCAGCCATGTTCTTCATGTTGTCGAGGGTAGTCATGTTTATCTTCCTCAAGTCAATATAATTTATTGATTTTTTTGAACATGAGGCAAACACTACAGTAAGTTTCGAAAAACAACTTACTACAGTGTATGCATCACTTTTTGTTAGATCCTCACTTTTTCCTCTGCTCTACGATTTTTTCCTCACTTTCGATTATCGCATCGATTGGAAAGGCATAGCGGAGGGTGCGAGCGGAGAGAGACACACAGTGTAGTTGACCCGAACGACCGTAATTTCGGATGGTCTGAGCCGTAACATTCAGCTCGTCTGCCAGATAGTTTGCACTCATCAACGGTTCGTCGACAGCGACTTTGCCAATGCTATTATCTGGCCATCCTTCGACCAAACTTAACACGTCGCGCCATGGGTAGCGCGGAGATCTGTGGAAAACGGATGGGGATACCTCCGCGCATTTTAGAGCGCTACGCGCGGTAGATGGATCGACCTGCCAGCGGCGGCTGAGAGCCGTAAGAGTGGCATATCCTAACGTCATGTCCTTCATCTCGTTCCCTTCGCTTGTTTGTGTTGAGATAATTTAGGATAAAACATGACGTAAATTGTCATCAAGATAAAGTATGATAGTATAACGCTAGCGTGATGTGTGTTTCTTTAGTTATTGATTTTGTTAACTGTTTTGTTAACACTGTCCGCAGTGATTTTTAGGATACTAGGTATGCCAGATTTAGAGGAAAAAGAACGGATGCTTGCGACGCTGTCGCGCGCGCAACTTGGTTCATGGGTTGCTGTGGGGCGCACCCTTTACTTCTTGGAGCAAAACGGACTGCAGGATGCAGAGGGGACGCCTTGGTTTAATCGGCTGTTGAGGCGCCTCGAGAGCCTTGGTCAACCGGTTTCTCCTGGACATATCTATAAAGTCCGAAGGTCGTTCGTATTTTTATTCAAGAACTGCGGCGAGTTAGGTTACACTTTAGATCAATGCGAGAGAGCTAAAATCTCAAGCGTGGAGTTGGCCGAGCGCTTGTTCAAAGTTGACCAAAAAGCAGGGCTATCAGCATTGGGTGCGTGTTTGCGCCAACCTAAGCCAGCCACCGCAGCTGAAATCAGAGAACAGTATTTCCAAACTAGATCCCAAGCACCTGATGGCAAGAACAAGCGGAACACTGCATGGGAAAGCCGTAAGGCAAATAAAGTAGAATTAGAATCTAAAGAATTTTGTTTACTAGATGACTTGGAGCGTCGATTGGCTGAAATGCAACGTGCGATGAATGAAAGAGAGAGTAAAATAGAAGACCTAGAAGGTCGTCTCTCTAAGGTCGAGACGGACGCGAAATCCTCTGGAGATGACGTAAATGGTTAGATTTTAACGTTATGATTAATTAGTTGATTGTATCAGACAATAACGCCTAGTGGAGAGACCATTGAATGGTGCCTTAAGCGGAGTTGGCCGGGGACAACTCCGCCACTTGGATAAACCATTAGGCGAAGCATTTTTCGGAATTGGCCATGGCGGATCACTCTTTTAGGAGAGAAAACGTCGGCCGACAGCTCGTTCGCAGTTGTCCATGGACAACTGCGCCAACTGGAGAAATCCTTGAGTGGTGTCTTAAGCGGAGTTGTCCATGGACAACTTCACCA
>NZ_FOXY01000010.1 GCF_900115865.1 Donghicola eburneus
ATAGGCCAATAAGCGTCGCGGGATGGAGCAGCCCGGTAGCTCGTCAGGCTCATAACCTGAAGGTCGTAGGTTCAAATCCTACTCCCGCAACCAACATTACTTCTTCAATATTATCAAGGGCTTGGCTTCCTGGCCCCTTTGAGGCGTGCGCCTTCCTGTCTGTCGACCCCGTCGCAAGATGCAGAAGCGCTGCGAGATCCCCCTGAAGGTCGATCGCATACCCATCACGCGCGTCAGGGAGCAGCACAAGCTTCTCGATCAGACCCCGCAAGCTGTCCCAACTCTCAACCATCTCGGTCCGGTCCCCAAGAGAACGGATAAGGGCCGTCACCCGCGCGCGATACATATCCGCCATCTTCGGGTGAAACCTCACAGGGGCCTCTTCGCTGGCGCGCGAGAGGGCAGCCTCAACACGTTGGGTCCGTGCCATGTTCTTATCGATCGCCGCCTTCAGAAACTCCGCAGGGACAACGGTCTTGATCGAGGCGATCAGCGTCGCCTGTTCCTTTTGCAGACTGCGAAGCTCCCGTTCCAGAGCGGCTTTGCTGTGCTCCGACGTTGCCGCCCCGACTTTGCCGGAGCGTATTTTGCTCAATAACTAAGCGACCAGATCGACTGACTTCAGGTTTGCATAGAATGCTTCCTCTGCTTCACCTGCGGAATGTATCCGGTGGGTCGTGAGGGCGGCGATTGTTATACCGATCGACCCACTTGAGCGTTTCCCATTCGGCTTCATGGACAGCTTCTACGGTCCGATCGGATTTATCACCTCGGTATTGAAGAGGCCGATCAAACATTCGGCGAGTGCATTGTCGTAGGCAGCAACAACGCTTCCGACAGACAGATCTATCTCTGCATCCGCCGATCAGTCCGTATACTTGATAGACAGATATGGCTAGCCGCGGTCAGGATGGAAAACCAAGCTTTTGTGAGCTGGTGTTTATCCTTGCCAGATCGCTTCTATCTTGAGACACAAACAAGCCTCGGACTTTGCCCAGGCCAAGGCCCGGGGTGAGTCAGGTCTAGAACCAGGTCGTCTTCGTGCGGCAGAGATTCTTTGTGCCGCAGCCCAGATTCAAGAATTATGCCGAGCTTAATGCTTTGCTCCAAGACCGCTGCGTGGCGTGGCCAAGGCCAATCCCCAGCTAGACCGCAAGGATCGAATGACTTGGGAGGTGTTCCAAGCGGAGTGCGAGAGCCATTGTCCGTATGTCGCTACTCTTGATCGTTAGTCGGCAGGCGATTGCAGCGCAAGCGGCCGAGAGGGGGCTTCCGTTTAGTTCCTGTTTCTGTGTCTAAGACGTGCCTCGCGTGGTTCGACAACAACCGGTATTCAGTAGATGCTCGCGCCTTCGGATGCGCCGTTCGAGATCCGCGCCTATGCCGAGCGCATCAAGTTCTTGCAGGACGGCAAGGTCATTTGCCAGTATGATCGCGCTTTTGGCCGAATAGGGATATCTTTGATCCTCTGCACTACATCCCTGTTCTTGCTCGCAAAGCTGGCGCCGTGCGCAACGGGGCACCGCTCAAGGAATGACCTTTCGCCCACCATCAACCGGGTCCAACGCAAGCTTGGCAAGGTGCCGACCGCCAAATGGTCCAGATGCTGAGCATGATCCCCACAGACGGACCGGATGCCGTGGAGGCCGCTTGCCCTGAGGCCTTGAAGGAAGGCGCTCCAGCAGCTGCTTTCGTATTGAACATCTTGGCCCGACACCTTGAACTTAGAACGCCACTCACAATCGCCACGACGGATGCCTTGCGCCTGACCTGAGAGTTGGTGGCCGACTGCAAACGCTATGACAGCCTGAGGAGGCCCAAACATGGAAAGATCACAGGTGCTGTACGCGATGAGCCAGCTTACGCGCTACTGGATGATAACCGCCTACGACGCGATCATCGCCACATCGGTCGCCTGCCTTGCGCTGGCCAAAATGTCGACGAGTTTACCTTCGAAAATAAGCCCGTGAACGAGACGCTGGTGCGTGATCTCGCATCGGGTGACTTCCTTGATCAGCAGCGCAACGATCGTGTTGATCGACGGTACCGGAACCGGCAAGTCGCATCTCGCGGTAAGAATCGCACGATCCTGCATCAGACCGGGCAAGAGGGGTCGGTTTTTCAACGTGTTCGACCTCGTGAACAAGCTTGATGACGAAGCCCGTGATGATCGCCAAGCCCGCACCGCCGGTCTGCTATGCTGCCTCGACTTCCTGATACTCGACGACTGGGCTATCTGCCGTTCGCGCAAACTGGCGGACAGCTCCTGTTCCATCTCAACAGCTATCTCTACGAATGGACTTCGATCATCGTTGCAACCAACCTCGACTTTGGTGAGTGACCCTCCGTCTTCGGTGATGCCAAGATGACCACCGTGCTTATGGACCGTCTAACCCAGCACTGTGACATCGTAGAAACCGGTAACGAGAGCTGGCGCGTCAAGACCTGCGAATAGCGGAAACGTGCCTGGCCCGACGCGGCTACGCTACAAGAAGGCTACGCCCAGGCCAGCTGCCCTCGAACATCAGCGGGTCACTTTTAGTGGCGATAAGGGGAGGGAATTCGATGCCGATCGACAACGCGTGGAGTAGTGCCAGCGGGCCGCCATTTGCTTTAAGTGCTTCTCTCGGGTTCTTCAGTTTGTGGCAAATTCGGTGGTAAGGTGCCTCTGTCCATAGGCTACCAAAGAGCGAACCCGTGCAGTCTGATCTTCCCATTTTATGGAGCTTTCGTCGGTGCCCCTATGCCATGCGGGCAAGGTTGGGTGTGCGCAGTGCGGGCATTCGAGTGGAACTCCGTGAGATTAAGTTGAGGGCAAAGCCAGAGGCTTTCTTGCAAACATCGCCGACGGCGACCGTGCCGGCATTGCGTACGGCGGGCGGTGTCTTGGACGAAAGTCTGGACATCATGATTTGGGCTTTGCGCCAGAACGATCCCGATGCTCTGCTCGAAATGACTGCCGAAGGCTGGGACCTGATTTACCAGAATGATGGTCCGTTCAAGCGCGCCTTGGATCGCACAAAATATGTGACCCGTTATCCAGACTGCGACCCAGAAGAAGAACGCGCTAAGGCTGTTGCTCACCTGATGGGGCTGGAGGCCCGACTGGAAATGACACCTTGGCTCTTGGGCGAGCGGCAGACGCTGGCGGATCTGGCGATCCTGCCATTTATCCGTCAATTCGCCCATATTGACCGCGCTTGGTTCGATGCTCAGCCTTGGCCGCATCTGATCGCTTGGCTTGATCGGTTTCTTGCAAGCGATGGCTTTGCACAGGTGATGGAGAAATATGATCCTTGGCAAGCAGGCGACGCGCCGATTTTCTTTGGCGTGGTCTAGGTAAAACGACGAACGCTCTGGTGACGGCTCGCGGATCGGCGGATAGGTCAATCTAATCCGGGCGTTCCACCCGCCCAAGGGGCAGTTAAGGGCGCCGCAGATCGCAAGGCGCCCTGTTAGCGTTAGGCCAATGCCTTCGCTTCTTCGCGTAGAACGAACTTCTGGATCTTGCCCGTAGAGGTGCGCGGGATCTCTTGGAAGACGAATTTGCCGGGGACTTTGTAGTGGGCCAGATGTTCGCGGCACCACGATTTCAAAGCATCGGCATCAGCCTGTTGCCCTTGCGCCAGTTCGACGAAAGCACAGGGCGTTTCCCCCCATTTTTCGTGGGGCATGGCAACGACCGCGACCACAGAGACGGCGTCGTGACGATAGAGCACCTCTTCGACTTCGATGGACGAGATATTCTCGCCGCCAGAGATGATAATGTCCTTGGACCGATCCTTAAGCTGCACGTAGCCGTCAGGATGCACGACGCCGAGGTCGCCGGAGTGGAACCAGCCGCCGGCAAAGGCTTTGGCCGTGCCCTCTGGGTTGCGGAAGTAGCCCTTCATCACGACGTTGCCGCGGAACATGACTTCGCCCATGGTTTCGCCGTCATGCGGCACGGGTGTCATAGTCTCGGGATCCATGACCTCGAGCCCTTCGAGAGGCAGGTAACGGACGCCTTGGCGGGATTTCAGAGCCGCTTGCTCGGCAGGCGGCAGATCAGACCAGTCGTTGTGCCAATCGTTGACAACCGAAGGCCCGTAGGTTTCGGTCAGGCCGTACAAGTGGGTCACGTCAAAGCCGGCGGCGCGCATGTCGGCCAGCACCTTTTCCGGCGGTGGCGCCGCGGCGGTAAAGAACTGCACGGTGTGATCCAGAGCGCGCTTTTCGCTCTCTGGTGCTGTGATCAGCAAGGACATGACGATCGGGGCACCGCAGAGGTGCGTAACCCCTTCGTCCGCGAGCGCGGCCCAGATCGGCTCGGCACGCACTTGGCGCAGGCAAACATGGGTCCCGATGATTGCGGACAAGGTCCAAGGAAAACACCAGCCATTGCAATGGAACATCGGCAGGGTCCACAGGTAGACCGCATGCTTGCTCATGGATGTGGTCAGGGCGTTGCCTTGGGCCAGCAGATAGGCGCCGCGGTGATGATAGACGACGCCCTTGGGGTCGCCCGTGGTGCCAGAGGTGTAGTTGATGGTGATTGCGTCCCATTCATCCTCGGGCATGAGCCATGCAAACGCGGGGTCGCCTTTGGCCAAAAACGCCTCGTAATCCATAGCTTCGGTGTCTATGCGCGGCCCATCGTACTCGGGATCGTCACATTGGATGACGATCGGCGTGGCTTTGGCCTGTGCCAAAGCCTCTTGCAACAGGGGTATGAATTCGCTGTCCACGATAACGACTTTGGTCATCGCGTGGTCGAGTTGGAACGCGATGATCGCTGCATCCAAGCGGGTATTGATCGAATGCAGAACGCCGCCGCACATGGGAACGCCATAGTGACATTCCAACATGGCTGGAGTGTTGGGTAGCAACGCCGATACCGTATCGCCCCGCCCGATTCCATGCTGGCTGAGCGCAGACGCCAACTGGCGGGATCGGCTGTAGAACTCCGCGTAGGTGCGGCGGATTTGCCCGTGGACGATGGCGGTGTGCTTCGGGAACACGGTCGCCGCGCGCTCTAGAAACTGGATCGGGGTCAGCGGCTGGTGGTTTGCGGGATTGCGGTCCAGATCAGTGTTGAAGGGATTACTCATAGTCACACATCCTCCCATTGGGGTGCGCGTTTTTGAATGAATGCGTTGATGCCCTCTTCGGCATCGCGGGCTAACATATTTTCCACCATGACCTGTGCGGCATAAGCGTAGGCATCTGTCAGCTCCATCTCGCTTTGGGCATAGAAGGCGCGTTTGCCGGTGGCGAGGGTCATGCTGGATTTTGACGCGATCTTGCGAGCCATTGTCATGACGGTCTCGCGCAGTTCCTCTGCGGCGACGGCGTAGTTGATCAGGCCGATCTCTGCGGCGCGTATGGCCGATGTCATGTCGCCGGTCAGCAGCATTTCCATGGCGTGTTTGTTCGCCACATTGCGGGAGAGGGCCACCATTGGGGTCGAGCAGAATAGCCCGATATGCACACCGGGGGTGCTGAACTGCGCGTTCTTGTCGGCGACAGCCAGATCACAGCTCGCCACCAGTTGGCAGCCCGCAGCCGTGGCGATGCCAGAGACTTCGGCAATGACCGGCTTTGGGCAATTCACAATGCCCTGCATTACGCCCGAGCATTGGCTCATCACCCGAGAGAAGTAGGCGCGGCCCCCGTCGGATGCGTCGCGACCTGCGGTCATTTCCTTGAGATCGTGTCCGGCGCAAAATGCGGGGCCATTCGCAGCCAGAACAATGACGCGGACCTTCGGATCGCGGCCCGCCGTTTCAAATGCCTCGCCAAGGGCGGTCAGCATCGCTTCGGACAGGGCATTGCGTTTGGATGGGGTGTTCAGGGTTAATCTCAGGATGCCGTCAGCATCCAAGTCTTGCAGCAAGATCGCACTCACGTGGGGCTCCTTGCTTTAAATCTGAGTCGTGAGCGCGTCAAAAGACTGCGCATGCGCGATAAAAATCGGTCGAAATACGTGGTGACGCATCTGTCTCAACTCCTCCTCCGAGACAATGTCAGAGGATCGAAACGCACAACCAGAGGCGTGTCAATGCGCGTTCCTGAGGTCTATCCGGTTCACAGATGCGCAGAGCAAAGTGACGTAGCGTCCGTCTAACTCCTTGATTGCGCTAACAGAGCATGGTGCGCCAATGCGGTCACCTCGCGCAGGTAGGCGTCCTGAGACCAGCCGCAATCGCGAACCAAGCGTTCCCAATTCTCGACCGAGAGCAGCACCCAAAGAAGATCGGTTGCAGCCTCTTCGGTCAGGTCCTCTCGCAGGTCTCCATCAGTGGCTAAGGCGCGTATGGCCGCCGCGCATCCGTGCCGAACGGCCTGCATCCGATCATCCCACGCTGCTGCAGCCTCTGGGTCGCCTTGCATTGCGCGCAGGGCGACCGAGATCCCGTGGATCTGTGGAATGTACCCGCCCCACGCCGCGATAAAGGTCTCCAGCCTCTCGACCCCGCGTGTTGCTGCACGGCTTGGGGCGAGCCGTGTATCCACATCGTTCACCGAGTCGATGTGGCGCGTGACGGCGATCAGCAGTTCTGCGCGATTCGGAAAATGCAGATACAGCGCTTGGCGGCTGATCCCAGCCCCCTTGGCGATGTCGGACATGCGGACAGCTTTGTCGCCGGATTCCAAGAGCTTCCAAGCGGTTTCAAGGATGCGGGTGCGGGTGTCGGCAGGATTTCTTGACATCATGTCAAGTTATCGGTTAGCGATGGGTTGTCAACTTTACACTGTGTCAAGTTGATGCTGAAATTCGAACACACAAGGAGACGACCCTATGAACGTCATCGTTTTTGGCGCGACTGGCAGTGTTGGAAAGCTCGCAGTCTCGGAACTCTTGAACGCAGAACACAGTGTCTCGGCATTCGCCCGAACACCCGACAAATTGGAACTGACAAACCCAAACCTGAGGCGCATTTCTGGCGACGCACTACGCCCCGATGAGGTGTCCGACGCAGTCGCGGGCCATGACGCAGCGGTCATCACCTTGGGTGCGGGCCTATCACGCAGCAGCCTGATCCGGTCCGAAGGCACGTTGAACGTGATTAACGCGATGCAAGCTCACGGCGTCCGGCGTCTGATCTGCCAGTCTACATTGGGCGCGCACGAGAGTTGGTCGAACCTGAACTTCTATTGGAAGCGCATCATGTTTGGCGCATTTCTGCGCCCCGTGTTCAAAGATCATGAGTTGCAAGAAAGTCTGGTGCGGGCCAGCGGTCTGGATTGGACCATTGTGCGGCCGGGCGCCTTTACCGATGCGCCGGCGACTGGGGCGTACAAGGAGAATTTTCCGCCGAGTGATCGCAAACTGACCCTGAAAATCGCACGGGCCGACATAGCGGCGTTCCTCGCACGGCAGGTTGCTGATATGACCTATCTCAAGCGCTCCGTCGCGATCTCGAACTAATCCCAGCGCTTTCTTGAGCAGGAGAGGACGATGCCAGACCAGCCCGTACTTCATATGATCGCTGGCAAGATTGCCTCTGGGAAATCGACCTTGGCGGCAGAGCTTTCAGCCGGAAAAGGCACGGTTCGGATCTCAGAAGATGCGTGGTTGAACGCGCTCTTTGCCGACCAAATGACCACCCCAAAGGACTATGTCCGCTGCACAGCACGTCTACGTGCGGCGGTGGGGCCGCATGTCGGTGATCTGCTGCGGGCAGGGGTGTCTGTCGTGCTCGACTTTGCGGCAAATACGCCAGAGGTGCGGTCGTGGATGCGCGGGATCGTCGATGACACCGGAGCAGCCCATCGGCTGCATGTCTTGCAGGCCGATGACGCGCTGTGTCTGGATCGGCTGCGCGCCCGCAATGCATCCGGCGCGCATCCGTTTTTTGTAACCGAAGAGCAGTTCCACCTGTTCACGCAACACTATGTGCCGCCCCAGCCGGACGAAGGCTTTGATCTGGTCTTTCACCCGCAGACCGGGTGACGGACCGGCTCAGGCAAATTCGATATAATCCCAAATCTGCGAGTATATGACGGGAGTATCGAAGGCCAGTGTGATCGCGTCGCCAGTATCCTCGAAGCCAATCCCAAAGTTCCAACTTTCCGTGTCCTGAACGATGTGAATGTTTTGCGCGGCCATCGCGGCTTCGATCTCCTCCGCCGTCGCGGTGGATGTATCGATATCGACCCCGAACCCTTGAAGCCGGAGCTTGTCACCGCCGGTTTTGTCCATGCTGACCAAGTCGGTGCCACCGGCTACCCCCTTCTTGAAGATGAACAGATCAGCGCCGCTTCCGCCCCACATGTAGTCATCGCCGCGCCCGTCGATGAGCGTGTCATCGCCAAAACTGCCCGAGAGTCTGTCGTCGCCGCCGCCACCAATCAACCTGTCATTGCCAGCGCCGCCCTGAACATTGTCCGAGCCTGCGCCACCGGACAAGACATCCCGGCCGTCACCGCCCACCATGCTGTCATTGCCACTGCCACCGGTCAGGCGGTCGTTCCCGTCTTCGCCGCGCAAGGTATCGTGCCCGCTGCCTCCGGACAGCTTGTCCTTGCCCGCGCCGCCTTCGATAGTGTCTTTGCCGGCCTGACCGAACAGCTTGTCATTTCCGCTGCCGCCATAAATCTCGTCATTGCCTTTGCCGCCTTTCAGAACGTCGCGTCCGCCAAGGCCCTCGATAACGTCATCCTGATTGGTGCCGTAATAGCGGTCTCGCCCACTCGTGCCTTCCCAGCCTCCTTCGACGGCGAACTCACCGTTGACCAAGGGGGACAGGGAAACCAGATCTTGTTCGGTCCAGCTCTCGACAAAGTCCTGTACTGTCGGCCCTTCGCCGTTGAAGTCGATCAGGATGCGGTATTGCGCGGGTGCGAGGATGTGGACCTCTTCGATCTGAAGATCGGCAGTGCTCTCGACCCAGGTCTGGTTTTGCCCGAGTTCGGCCAGCGTCAGCGGCTCTGGCCAGTCGCCGTAAAAATCAGCTGTGACTGATCCAGTTGCCGCGCTGTAATAGGTCAGTCGGAATGCGCCCTCGGGAATGGCGCTTGGTTGAACCATCTCCGCCTGACCGGACAACATATTGTCCGTGGACCAATTTAGATCAAAAATTGCCCCGCCCCCTGCAAAGAATTGCAAATCGACATCGGCAAATGTGTATTCGATCAGACCATTCAGGTCGGTCAGCGTGACCTCGACTGTCATGGGGGCGTATCCTGTCCAAGAGGGTTAACTGAGCAATCCTTAAGCGCGTTTTCTCGATACCGGTATGCTGGTTTTCCTGTAGTCAGAGTTAACCTTTCCCAGCCCAACGGCTGGCTTTGACCTCTGAAAGACAGGCGCGGCGAGTGAAAATAATTCTAAACATTTTCTTAAATGAGCCCGTTCCACTCGATAGCGACCAGTTTACACGCGGCGCATGCAGGGGAGTTTAGGCCATGATCAAAGCAGGTTCGACGGGGGCAGTGAATGCCGCTCTGAACGCGATTTCTGCAGCAGATCAGGAGCGACAGAGATCGATGCAAGCTCTGACGACCGGATCGCGGATCAACAAGGCGGGCGATGACGTCGCAGGCGTATCCGGCGCGGCCAAACTGCGAGGCGAGATCGTGGCGGTGAAGCAGGGCATACGCAATATCGGGGACTTCGGCGGCTTTCTGGAAACGGCTGAATCGATCCATACCGGTGCCATCGATATTTTGCAGAACATGCGGGTTCTGGCTTTGCAGTCCGCGAATGGGGTCAATTCCTCGGATGAACGCTTTTCGTTGAACGACAGCGCACGGAATTTGTTGACCCAATATCGCGAGGAAACGTCTGGCGGCAATCTGGCGGCACGTTTCTTGGTCGACGGGTCCTTTTCTGACAAACAGCTGACCTTGGGCGCTGGCGATGACCGAAATCTGAACATCAGCATCCGTTCGATTCAGATGCCTGACATTGGCGAATTTCGCGTGGGCACCGAAGCGTCGATTTCCTTTACGACTGGCGCCGGCGAGGCAGCGGGGCCGATCCAAGGCGGGGCGTCGTTCCGCGTAGATAGTGCGGGGCGCAGCGCGACAGTGAGTCTGGACGCGGGCATGTCAGCGCGCGATTTGGGGGACAAACTGCGCGTGGGTGCTGGCGAAGCCTTGCAGGCCTCTGGTGTCGGCTTGGTGGCGTCGACGCAAGTCGAGGTCAGTTCGTTGGCCGCTGGCACTTTTGGGTTTTCGCTCAATGGCGTTCAAATTGCGGGTGTCGTTGATGGAGGCGGGGATTTGTCCAACATCGGCGCCCTGATCAATTCCAAGTCGAACCAAACCGGCGTCACGGCAAGTTTGGACTCCGACAAGACCACGATGACGTTGACCGATGCTATGGGTGACAACATTCGCCTGTCTAACTTTGAAAGCGCCAATGGCGCGCGCCTGCAGTTGACTGCGCTCGAAGGGGACGGCGTTGCGGCAGGAGCGACCAGCGGCATTCATCTCGGCGTGCTGGAAAGCGGCGGCAATCTAGGGGCCACGATCACGGGCCAGCTCAATCTGGTCGGGAACGAGAACATCAGCATTTCCCAAGACACCAACACGGCTGCGGGGCAGGGCTTTGCTGAAGCGGGGCTGAAGAACAGCAGCTTCAGCAGCCTAG
The DNA here is from genome assembly GCF_900115865.1 of Donghicola eburneus. Taxonomy (GTDB): domain Bacteria; phylum Pseudomonadota; class Alphaproteobacteria; order Rhodobacterales; family Rhodobacteraceae; genus Donghicola; species Donghicola eburneus. Next base: position 10,580 of record NZ_FOXY01000010.1, read on the forward strand.
GAGATATCGACCTGACCTCGACCGAAGGCGCGCTCAAAGCGGTGTCGATCATCGACAACTCCATTGCCCGCGTCGAAACCGGACGGGGCAAGCTGGGTGCGACGCAGAACACTCTAGAGGCACTGACTCGCAGCTTTGGACGTCTACGCAGCAATCTAGAGGCCAGCCATTCCCACATCATGGACGTCAACATGGTGCAGGAGGTCAGCCAGTTTGCCCAAAGCCGGATCATTATGAACGCGGCTCAGGCGATGCTCAGCCAAGGGATGAAGGTCCAATCAGGTTTCCTTGGCCTCCTGCGCAGCTAGGCGCGTTTGGGTCAGTTGATGGGCGAGAGCAGGGCAGGCTCGGTCACGATCTGACGCACGCCGTGAGAGTGATCTTCGTTAAATTTGTTCTCTTCGGCCCATGCGTGCAGCGACGTGATGTCGACCCGTGCACATGTTGGACGAACCGACCACGTGACCTGCAGCGGCGAGCATTCTTGTTGAGAATACTTTGGACCCGTGGTCGAGCCTGCAAACACCACTGGTTGCCCAGTGTCCGTGGGCAGAGTGTCAGGCTGGTGTAGGCCGTCTACGACTTTGCCGTGGTAGTCATAGGTCCGGAAATCTGCCGCATAGGGATCATTCACCACCAGAAAGACCTGAGCTTCGACCCGCAGTTGAGGATTGGCGCAGGCAGGGCTCATACAGGACCCTAGTCCTTCGCCGGGGGACACGTCGCAGGAGGAGTAGACCCAGTGCACCTCGATCGTGTCGCCGGGTTTGACACCGCCAAAGGGGCCGTGCCCATCAAAGGGGTCCTCGCGTTCCTGCGCCGTCAGCTCTTCGGTGTCATTGCACTTCCATCCGCCATGGGTGCCCTTACCGGCGGCAATCGCAAAGCCGGGGCCCTTGTGCTCGGCGTTGGTGTGGGTGTGAATGTTGCACAGGTTCAGATCAGACGCGGGTGGGGCCAGATTGAACAGACGGGGATTGCTGCCCGTGGTCTGGGTAATGTCGCGCGGCGTTTGCGGGCCGTAGCCGGTGCAGATATCAGCGGCCATGCCGGTTGCAGGCCACAGTGTTACGATCGCAGCACAAATCAGGCGTCGGTTCATTCGGTCTCTCCCCGTCCAAAGCGGTGCGCTGAGTTTCGTCAGCGCTTTGCGGAAACCTAGGGGAGAGGTCGTGAGCATTTCGTTACCAACCCCGCAGAACTGCGGGAATGGTTAATGGCGCCCTTAGTCAAACGACCGAATGGTGTCTGCCAGACGCTTGGCGCCCTCGCTCAGCTTCTCGGGGGTGTTGAGCGTAAAGTTAATGCGGATACCTGATTGGTCCTTGCCCTCTGGGTCAAACACGCTGCTGGGCGAGATGCAGACGCCATAGTCCAGACAGCGGCGCATCAGTTGCTCGGTCTGGATTGCGGGGTCTTTGACCTTGGCCCAGACGAACATGCCGCCGCAGGGTTTTTCCCACGTCAGGTGGTCGCTCAGATGCTTTTCCAACGCGGCACACAGGGCATCGCGGCGCGCGCGATATAGTGCCAGAACACGCGGCAGAGCGTTATCGGCGACACCTTCCTCATAGGCCTTGGCAGCGGTCATCTGGCAGACGCCGCTGCTGAACATGTCGGACCCTTGTTTCGCGGTCGCCAAGGCTTCGATCATCTCGGGCGCGGCGATGATCCAACCGATGCGCAGGCCGGGGGCCAGCTCTTTGGAAACTGTGCCGACGTAGATGACAGGGCCGCTGTAGGGGGTGCCGTCGCCGCTGAGTTCCAGCAGGGTCGGCAGGGGGTCGCTGTCGTAATAGAGCTTGCCGTAGGGGTCGTCTTCGATCAGCCAAGCGCCGGTCTTCTGGGCGGCTGCCAGCAATTCCTTGCGCTGCTCCAGACCGACCAAACGACCACTGGGGTTCGAGAAATTCGGGACCGTGTAGGCGAACTGCGCGCCGGTCATATCCTGAACCGGATCGAAATCCGCGGCTTCTAGGATCATGGGTTGGTATTCCGGCGTGCGGGGGCGCCACGCGTCCAGGGCTCCAAGATAGGTCGGGCTTTGGGCGGCGATCTTCTGGCCGGGGTTCAGCAGGACCTGACCGATCAGGCTCAGGGCTTGGGTGCCGCCGGTGGTGACCAGTACGTTGTCGCGGGTCAGCGGTACGTTGTCGGTGCTGTATCGCTTGGCCAGCACGTCGCGCAAATAGGGCAGACCGGGCACGGGGCTGTAGGTCATTGTCTCGGTCGGGTATTCGCGCACCACGCGGCCCGAAATCTCGGCGATTTCTTCGACGGGCCAGACATCGGGCGAAGGCAGGCCTCCGCCAAGGTTGATCAGGCCAGGAATTTGGCCTGCGGACAGAAATACGGAGATCACATCGTTCGTGTCGTTCAGCCAGCTGGCAAATGGGGCGCGATCGGTCATCGGAGGTGTCTTTCGGTTTTGTCTGTGTCGGGGTGGTCCCTGAAAGCAAATGCCACCCGTTTCGGGGTGGCATCGCGTTTTGGTCTGGTGGGCGCCCTTAGTCGCGGGTGCCTGCGAAACGCTGCTGCCACTCTTCGCGCTGATCATCGCTGATCTTGCCGAAAAGGTTGTCGGGCACGGAAAAGGCGTGACCGGCGGGCAGGCGCTTGACCGCGTCGGCGGCGCTGCCGGGCCATTCGGCGTCGACCTTCATTGCGGTTAGCAGCGTGTCAGCAGCATCGGGGATAAAGGGCGCGGACAGCACAGCATAGAGCGGGATCAGGTTCAGGGCGAAACGCACCTGACCGGCAGCCTTTTCGGGGTCCTCCTTGAAGGTCGACCAAGGCGCGGCCTCTTGCAGGTACTCGTTGCCCATGACCCAGATCGCACGCAGGGCACCGGCGGCCTTGCGGACTTCTTTGTCTTCCATGAACTGCTCGTAAGCGCGGATGTTCGCTTCGAGTTGGTCTATAAAGGCCTGATCCACGGGCAACTCGTCGCCACCTGCGGGAACCTCTTCGCCGAATTTGGAACGGCAGAACTTGGTGACTCGGCTGACAAAGTTCCCCAGCACGTCGGCAAGGTCTTTGTTCACCGAGGCTTGGAAGTTCTCCCACGTGAATTCGCTGTCCGAGGATTCCGGGGCGTGGCTTAGCAGCCACCAGCGCCAGTAGTCGGCGGGCAGAATGTCCAGCGCCTGATCCATGAACACGCCGCGCCCGCGCGAGGTGCTGAACTGGCCGCCATCATAGTTCAGGTAGTTGAACGATTTGATGTAATCCACCAGCTTCCACGGCTCGCCCGAGCCCAGAATGGTCGCGGGGAAGGACAGGGTGTGGAACGGCACGTTATCCTTGCCCATGAACTGGGTGTAGGTCACGTCGTCCGCGCCCTTGTCGGTGCGCCACCAGCGCTCCCAGTCGGTGCCTTTGCCCGCATCGACCCATTCCTGACCGCACGCGATGTATTCGATCGGCGCGTCGAACCAGACGTAGAAGACCTTGCCTTCCATGCCGTCCCAGTCCTGATCGCCCTTCTTGACCGGAATACCCCAGTCCAGATCGCGGGTGATGCCGCGGTCCTGCAGGCCGTCACCGTCGTTCAGCCATTTTTTGGCGATCGAGGTGGTCAGCACGGGCCAGCCCTCGCGGGTGTCGATCCACTCTTCTAGTTGGTCCTTCATCTGGCTTTGGCACAGATACAGGTGCTTGGTCTCGCGCATCTCCAGATCGGTCGAGCCCGAGATGGTCGAGTGCGGATTGATCAGGTCCACAGGGTCCAGCTGCTTGGTGCAGTTGTCGCACTGATCGCCGCGCGCGCTGTCAAAGCCGCAGTTCGGGCAGGTGCCCTCAATATACCGGTCGGGCAGGAAGCGGCCATCGGCGTGGCTGTACATCTGCGTCTCGCTGACTTCACGGATCAGGCCCTGTTCCGCCAGACGGCCTGCGAAATGCTGGGTCAGCTTGTGGTTCGCGTCCGAGGACGAGCGGCCAAAGTGGTCGAACGACAGGCGGAAGCCCTCGGCGATTTTGGCCTGAACCTCGTGCATTTCGGCGCAATATTCGGCGACGGGCTTACCGGCCTTGGCGGCGGCCAGCTCGGCGGGGGTGCCGTGTTCGTCGGTGGCGCACAGGAACAGAACCTCGTTGCCGCGGCCGCGCTGGTAGCGGGCGAACAGGTCCGCCGGCAGCTGGCTGCCCACAAGGTTGCCAAGGTGTTTGATGCCGTTGATGTACGGAATGGCCGAAGTGATCAGGTGCCGTGCCATGAGGTGCCCCCAGAATTCTGTTGTCCGGCCTCCCTTAGCGCATGAGGCTGCGGTGTTCCAGCAGAACTGGCGCTTGTGTGCCGGGCCTAGTCTGCCCCAGTGGTGGGCGTCAGGATCAGTGCCCCGCTGTGGTCCCGCGCCATGGTCCAACTGGCGGGGGCGGCCATACGGGCGCGCACACGGTCCAGCCGCCACGCCGGATGACCCGAGGGCAGAGGGGTCACCTGCCAGCGCGTCTCGACCCCCGGTGCGCCGCCCCGTTCGGGGGTCAGCAGGATGCCAATGGGGGCTTCGGCGCCTTTCTGCGCGCCGCGCTCGGCGGCCAGATGCAGACGGCGGATCGGGGTCAGTTCGGGGATTTCGCTGACCTCACTGATGACCGCCGAAACCGCGCCACTATCGAGCGCCTCTTCCATGGCCCACAGGATGTCGCGGGTCTGGCCTGCCTTGACCGTCAGGATGCGGGTCGGGTCGCACCAGGGTCCCAGGCCGGGGGCGAAGAGCGTTTCGGTGCTCCATGCAGGTTTGATCCACATGACTGGCCCGCTGGTCCGTCCCGCCCATTCCAGCGCGAAGACCCAGCGCGCCGCACCGCAGATTTCATGCACGCGCGCCCGCGCCACCCGCAGTCCGCCTGCGAGGGTCAATTCCGGACCGTCCCGATGGGGCCGCCGGTCCAAGAGATGGGCCTGATTCACCATGTCCCCATTTTATGTTCCTATTTTGTTCCGTAAAGGTATTCTATCGTTTGGGCAGTTTGTGATGTGCTGGAACGCGGCTAGGCTGCTGACAGAAGAGACATGATAAAGGGAGGAGATATCATGACCCGATTACTATGCGCCTTGGCGATCACCTGCATGGCCCTCTGGGGCCAGCTGGCCGAAGCTGGAGAGAAGATGAAAGTTGTTTACCACGTCGCTGACGCGGAGAAGGTCGGCTTTGCCCTTGGCAATATGGCCAACCACATCAAGGGCGCAGGCGGCCCAGAAAATGTGGAAATCGTGTTGGTCGTCCACGGTCCCGCGCTCAAGGCATTTCACGATGGCGTCGACGCTAATCCCAAGGTGCTGGAGCGTTTGACCGCCCTTCAGGGCAATGGCGTTACCTTTGAGGCCTGCGGCAACACCATGAACGCGCAATCGGTGTCCTTGGATGACCTGATGCCCAACTTCACCCGCCGCGACGAAGGCGGGGTGGTCCGCATCGCGGATTTGCAGTCCCAAGGCTACATCTACATCCGTCCATAACATTGCATTCCCATGATACGGGAAATGCAGGCGCCCCCCTTGAGTTTCCCAAGCGGGGGCGCATGTTTGCATCCAAGTTATTGCAAAGACAAAGGACTATCTGATGAAGACCAGACCGCTCGGCCGCACGGGCCTTGATGTGAGCGTATTCTGCTTGGGTTCCATGACCTGGGGCACGCAAAACACCGAAGAAGAGGGACACCAGCAGATCGAGCGCGCCATTGAGGCGGGCATCAACTTCATCGACACCGCCGAGATGTATCCCGTGAACCCGGTCCGCGCCGAAACCGTCGGCGTGACCGAGGAAATCATCGGCAACTGGTTCGAAAAGACAGGCCGCCGCGACGATCTGATCCTGGCAACCAAGCACAGCGGTGCAGGCTCGCATTCGCGGGATGGTGCGCCGATCACCGCCAAATCCATCCCCGAAGCTGTCGAGGGATCGCTCAAGCGCCTAAAGACTGACGTCATCGACCTGTATCAATTTCACTGGCCGAACCGCGGCAGCTACCACTTCCGCCAGATGTGGAACTACGACCCCTCGGGTCAGAACGCCGCCTACACCCAGCAGAACATGGAAGACTGCCTTGGCGCGCTGCAAAAGATGGTGGATCAGGGCAAGATCAAGCATTTCGGTCTGTCGAACGAATCCGCGTGGGGCACCACCAAATGGGTGCAGCATGCCGAAGCGGGCAAAGGCCCCCGGGTGGCTTCGATCCAGAACGAATATTCGCTGCTGGCGCGTTACTATGACACCGATCTGGCCGAAGCCTGCGTGAACGAGGATGTGGGCCTGCTGTCCTACACCACTTTGGCGGCGGGTCTGCTCACCGGCAAATACCAAAAGGGCCAGATCCCCGAGGGCTCGCGCATGGCGATCAACGGTGATCTGGGCGGCCGCAAGACCGAGCGCGTCTTTGATGCCGTGGATGCCTATCAGACGCTGGCCGACAAATACGGTTTGAGCCTGACGCAGATGTCGTTGGCATGGGCGCGTGACCGTCCGGGCATGTGCTCGGTCATCATCGGGGCGACCACCATGGACCAGCTCGAAGAGGTTCTGGGTGCCCACGATCTGGAGCTGCCTGCAGAGCTGCTGACCGAGATTGACGAGGTGCACAAACAGTACCCGCTGCCTTTCTAAACCATCACGGGGCCTTCGGGCCCCGTTTTCATTGGGGTGGCGCGTGAATTTTCTGGCGGGGCGGGCCGCAGGGTGCAATATCGCCCAATGGATGCGTGGATACTGATCACCTTTGCCGCCGCGACGTTTCAGACCCTGCGGTTTGTGCTGCAAAAACGCCTGAGCGCCAAAGAGTTGAGCGCGGCGGGGGCGACGTTTTCCCGCTTCATCTATTCTTTCCCCTTCGCTTTTGCGATCACACTGGCCTACCAGCAGTTGCGCGGGTTCGACTGGCCCGAACTGTCCCCAATGTTCTGGGTGCACGGCGCGGTTGGCGGCGTGGCGCAAATCCTTGCCACGCTTTGTGTGGTAATGCTGCTGGGGCGGCGCAATTTTGCGGTCGGGATCACCTTTAAAAAGACTGAAGTCATTCTGGCGGTCATCGTCGGATTGATTGTGTTGGGGGACGTGATCACTTTGCCCGCGCTTGGGGCGGTGCTGATCGGAATGGGCGGCGTGCTGCTTCTGTCAAAACAGGCCAAGGGCGCGGCGTGGGACAATGCAGCGGTTGCGCTGGGGCTGGGATCGGGTCTGCTCTTTGCGATCTCGGGCGTGACCTATCGCGGGGCGACCCTCGCGGTTCTGAGCGATGATCCCTTCTTGCGGTCCTCTGTGGCGCTGGCGATGGTGACACTGTTCCAGACCGTCGTGATGGCGGCATGGTTGCAGATCAGAGACCCCGGACAGATCACCAAAGTGGTCAAGGCGTGGAACCGTGCGGGTCTGATCGGGATCATGAGCCTGTTTGGCTCTCTAAGTTGGTTCACCGCGTTTACCTTGCAGCCCGCAGGTCTGGTCAAAGCGGTCGGTCAGGTTGAACTGATCCTGAGCATCATGGCGGGGCATCTGATCTTTGGCGAACGTCTCTCGCGGCGCGAACTTGTGGGTATCGCGACCATCGGGCTGAGCGTCGTCGTGCTGGTATTGGTCAGCTAAGAGGGCTGCCCCCGCCAAGACGGGCAAAGTGGATATCCTCGTCCCGATCTTTGTAAAACGGCACGCTGTCGGGCACCGGGCCGCCTCGCAAACGGGCGGCGATTTCGGCCAGAACGACCTCTGTGATAAAGGGCAGATCGAACTTGCGCACCTCGGGCAGGGGGATCCATTGCAAGTGGCTGAGTTCATCGCAAGCGGCCGAGAAATCGTCGGGATCTGTGACCAGCGCCTCTGCGTCGATCAAGAAGAAACGCGCATCGAACCGGCGTGGACGGCCGGGCGGAGTGATTGCGCGGAACACAAACTCCATCGCACCTGCCGCAGGCAGATAACCGCGCTCTGCGAACCCGAGCCAATCTTCGGGAACGGTGTCGGGCCAAGTGCCCGCTGTTCCCAAAATCTGGCCGGTCTCTTCCCACAACTCGCGGATCGCGGCGATGGGCAGGGCACGCGCCACGGCCTCTGGGGTCTGTTCGGCGAGCCGCGCACTGCAGGGATCGGGCAGGGGCGCAGCCATCGGGATGGTGCTGTCCCCAGCGTCTACGGCCCCGCCGGGAAAGACAAACTTCGAAGGCATAAACGCCGCTTTGGCTCCGCGCTGGCCCATCAATATGCGTGGGGCGGTGGACGCGTCACGCACCACGATCACGGTGGCGGCGTCACGGATGGCGGTTTTGTCGATGCCTGTCGAAATAGTGCTACCCTTTTGCACGCCCGAAGCCGTGCATCCTTTTTGACCACTGAAGCGCAACCATCGCGCCCTTTAACCTAGGCAAAAGGTAGAGCGAGAGCGCAACGCAGCCAATGGTGAAAATGGTGAACAGCACCAATGGATCAGGGCGCCATATTTCAAAGGCAAGCAGCAGGATCGGCGCCATCAGGTGGCCCACGATCAGGATGGTCAGATAGGCGGGACCGTCATCGGCACGCTGATGGTGCAGCTCTTCATGACACACAGGGCAAGTGTCGCGGACCTTGAGATAGCCCTTGAGCAGGGGACCACTGCCACAGTTCGGGCATTTGCGGCGCCAGCCTTTCCATAATGACGGGTAGAGCGGGCGATCCTCGCCGACGCCCGCTTGGGTGTTTTCAGACATTCCATCCTCGTTCACGCTGAATGTGCGGGAAACTTATACGTTAGCGCTCAAAGTAAAAGGGTGCGGAGTGTCCTTGCGTCTCCATGTCGCGAAGCATCGCGCAATCTCTTCTGACTCTTGCACAAAAATTTTGAGCCCCTTGCGACGGAATTCCAGAGCCCCCGCGTTTTACTTCATGAACACGGCGAGAGTTGAGGCCTCTCGCTGAGGTTCGAGGCCACACTGTAAATGGAAACTGGAAGGACGAACAGGATGACCAAGACTTCGACAAAAATCGTACTGGGACTTGCTGGACTGGCCGCGAGCGCCATGCTGATGGTCACCACCGCCCAAGCGCGCCCCGGCGGCATGATGGGTCACGGCGACCGTCCTGCTTTTGCCGAGCTGGATGCCAATGCGGACGGTGAAGTCTCTGCCGAAGAATTCGAAGCGTTCCGCGCTGCAAAATTCGCCGAAGCGGACACCGATGGCGATGGCGCACTGAGCCCTGACGAGATGGTCGCGCGGATGGAAGCGCAGCGCGCCGAACAGATGCGCAGCCGTATGTTGCAGCGCTTTGACACTGACGGCGACGGCAAAATCTCGCCCGAGGAAATGGCGGCCAAACGTCCCGGTGACATGATCCAGAAGATGGATAAGGACGGCAACGGCACCATCTCGGAAGAAGAGTTCGCTGCTATGGAACGCCCGATGATGCGCAAGGGTGACGGCCCCCGCGGTATGAAGAACACCTGTGAAAGCGATGGTGGTCGCCACGGCGGTGGTGAGCGTGGCGAAGGTGGCAAGCACATGCCCCGCTGCCAGTAACCGGCATTGATTAAGGGGTGGCGCGTTTCGGCGCGCCACCGGTTGCCGGTCTCGGCGGTAACGGAGTAATCAGGGCTTTATGACGATGCCTTATGACGCAGTGAGCGAGCTTTCGGACGAAGCGCTCTTGGTGCTTTACGCCAAGGGGGATCCGTTGGCTGCCCAAGTGTTGTCGCGCCGGTTCCTGCCGCGCGTGCTGGCCCACGCCACACGCGTGCTCAAGGATCAGGCCGAGGCAGAGGATGTCGCCCAAGAGGCAATGCTCCGTCTGTGGAAGATAGCGCCGGATTGGCGCGCGGGCGAAGCCCAAGTGACCACGTGGATGTACCGCGTCACGGCCAACCTGTGTACAGACCGCATTCGCAAACGCCGCAGTGTTCCGCTGGACTCAGCGCCAGAGCCCGAGGATGACACCCCGAGCGCAGGCGAGGCGATGCAGGATGCCGCACGGGCACAGGCCCTGAATGCCGCGCTCATGGAGTTGCCGGACCGTCAGCGCCAAGCCGTGGCCTTGCGCCACCTCGAGGGGTTGTCGAACCCTGATATTGCAGAAATTCTGGACTGCGGAGTCGAGGCTGTCGAAAGCCTGATTGCCCGCGGGAAACGCGCCCTGACCAAGATATTGCAGGGTAAACGAGAGGAACTGGGATATGTCGATGAATAAAGACGACGACAGCTTGGACCTGGAACTCTGGTTCAGTGCGTCCCGCAAACACACGCACGACCCCTCTGATGATTTGCTGGCCCGCGTTTTGGCGGATGCCGCGATGCTCCAGCCCGAGGCGCCTGGCATCGTGACCACCGCGCCCGATCCTGCGCCGCGTGTCTCGCTCTGGGCGCAGTTTACGAATGCGATTGGCGGCTGGTCCGGTCTTGCTGGTTTGGGGACTGCGACAGTGGCGGGCTTGTGGATCGGGCTGAGTGCGCCGAACACCCTAGTGACCCTGAGCAGCGCGATGACCTCTGGGGAATACGAGCCGACCTATCTGTCGGAGATAGAAGATTACGCCTTGTTGGTGATTGAAGAAGGGGCCGAATAAGATGGCTGATACGGACAAGCCCGCAAAATCCGCGGCGTCGACCCCGCGCTGGATCAAGGCCCTGTTGGCGGGATCGCTGGCGCTGAACTTTGCGGTGATCGCAGGGGCCATCGGGATGGCGGTCACCTTTGACGGCCCCCCGCCGCCCAAGGATGGCGGCATGTTCGGGATCAGCGGCTACGTCCGCGCCCTGCAAGAGGACAAGCGCAAGGAGTTCGGCCGCACAGTGCGTGATGCGCTGCCCCAGCGTCCGTCACGCGAAAGTTTTATGGCACAGGCGCAGGCGACTTTGGACCTGATCCGTGCCGAGCCCTTTGATGCAGCAGCTTTGGACGCGCAACTCAGCGCGATGGCCGAACGGTTCGAAGTGGGCCGCAAGACCGGAGATCGCGTGTTTGTTCAGATCGTTGAACAGATGACTCCCGCCGAGCGCGCGGATTACGCGGACCGTCTGGAAAAGCGCATCGAAAAAGGCTTTGAGCGCAACAAAGGCAAGTTCAAGCCGCACTAAGCGGCGCGACACACACGCGATTGCGGCCATCATTCTTGGCCGCATAAAGCGCGCCATCGGCAGCCTGTAGCGCGGTGTCGATTCCGCCGAGCCCACCTGAAAACAGTTGCACCCCCACCGAAACAGTCAGCGCCACTTCAGGTGCATCAGCACCAAGCGCGACAGGGCAGGCCGAAATGGCGTGGCGTATTTCTTCGGCCACAGCAATCGCGTGAGAGGGGTCTTCGACCGTCAGTCCGATCAGGAACTCTTCGCCGCCGATCCGCGCCAGAACAGGCGCATCGGGCAGGGCCGCATGTAATCGGCGCGAAATCTCGATCAGGGCTTCGTCGCCGGCGCGGTGGCCGTAGGTGTCATTGATCCGTTTGAAGTGATCCACGTCTACCAGCATCAAGGCTAGCATCTGATCGCTCCGGCGCGCCCGCTCGCTTTCCCGTGCCAGCGCAGGCATTGCGCCGCGCCGATTTTGCAGGCCTGTCATCGGGTCCAGTAGCGCCTCGGCGAAACCCTGACGCAGTGCGTCTTGTTCCGCTTTTATCCGCAGTTGCCGCCGCATCAGTGCGCTGATCCGCAACCCGATCTCGCGCGGGGCCATGGGGCCGACAAACAAATCGTCTGCCCCCATATTCATGAGCTCGATTCCGTGGCGTTCAAGCGCGGTGTCGAACAACCCAAGGATCGCTGCGCCGCCAGAGCCACGATGGGCCCGCAACTCCATCAGCAAATGCGCGGCCGGAAAGGGCTGGGCGTCACTGACCGCAAAGATCACCACCTCGGGCTTGGCGCCACTGTCGCAAGCCTTTGCGGCGTTGCTCCAGTCTGAGGCACGCATGGGGCCGGTCCACCCTTTGGCGATTTCTTTCAGCGCGGTCTTTGCGGTCTCTTGGGTCGCGCCGACGACTAGAACGGGGGCAAGCGCAAAGCAGGCAGGACTGTCGATCGCATAGCCCGCAGGCAGCGCTGCAGTGCCAGCGGCATCAAACCCCGCGCGGCGGGTCAGGCTACGCAGGCGAGCCACCAATTCGGCGGGATTGGCGGCGCGCCACAGGGCGTCGTCTGCACCGGCTGCCAGCGCATCGGCGGCTCTGTCCGACTCTGGGGTGTCGAGCAGCACCATAACGGGCACGCGTGCGCCCAACAGGTTCCGGACATGCTGGACCGCGTCCACTGGCAAGCCGCCCAGACACCGCGCTGCGATGATCACCGCATCAAACATCTCTTGCGGTTGAATTTCGGCGATAGAACCCAGCAAACTGACCTGATAGGACAGTTGGGACAAACGCACTTCGAGCATGATCCTGTTGATCGCCACATCATCAATGACAAGGATATGACCCGCCATGAGTTGCCTGCCTCTGGTTTGCTGCTGTTAGGTTATTTATCGGTAATGTGGGTTAAAACTTCCTTTCCAACTTCGGAGAAATTTGAATGAACAGTGCTGCTGCAGAGGTTTTGGCAATCAAGGCTCTGGGCTGGCTTGCCGCCCAAGAGGATCTGCTGGGGGTCTTTATGGGCTCTAGCGGTATCCAGCCCGACGAGCTGCGCACCAAAGCTGGCGATCCGGAATTTCTGGGGGCTGTGCTTGACTTCATTACCATGGACGACGCATGGGTCGTTCAGTTCTGTAATGACAACGGCTTGGCCTACGAGGAGCCGCTGCGCGCCCGTCAGGCCTTGCCCGGAGGACAGCAGGTACATTGGACATGAGCGCACCCGTCAAAGGCATTCTCTTCGACAAGGACGGTACCCTTTTCGATTTCAACGCGACATGGGCGGCATGGGCCTATGACTTTCTGACCGATCTCGCAGGGGGTGATGCATCCAAAGCGGCGTTTCTGGCAGGTACGCTTGGGTTCGATTATGCCCATCGTAGTTTTCACCCCGAAAGCCCCGTGATCGCGGGCACGCCAGAGGAAATCGCTCAATATATCATGCCATTCGTACAGGACGTGCCTGATGCCGAGCTTTTGGATCGCATGAACCAGTCCGCTGCAAACGCCCCACAAATAGAGGCTGTACCGCTTGCGCCGCTCTTGGATCAGATGAGGGCTGCCGGTCTGCGGTTGGGCGTTGCGACGAACGATGCAGAGCTGCCCGCCCGAAGTCACTTGGGCCGCGCAGGCGTGCTCGACAAGTTTGATTTCATCGCCGGTTTCGACAGCGGTTTTGGGGGCAAACCCGCACCGGGCCAGATGCTGGCTTTTGCGGACCAAGGTGAGCTGGACCCCGCGCATGTGGTCATGGTCGGCGACAGTCTGCACGATCTGCACGCGGGCCGCGCGGCAGGGATGCGGTGCGTCGGCGTTCTGACGGGTCTCGCCACAGGGCCCGATTTGTCGGAGCATGCTGATGTTGTCCTGCCCGATATCGGTTTCCTTCCCGATTGGTTAAAGCAACAGGGACTCTGGCCGGTGCCGGAAACACTTCGCTAACCCTTTCACCGATGCCATCAAATACTGCGAATTTTATCTGTTAGGGCGCTATTAAGCCTTCGTCCGCTACGCCTCTTTCAAACAAGGAGGCTCTGATGCACGGCTTGATTAATTGCGCGATCGAACGCTTTGTGCGGAATACCTACGGTGATCAGACGTGGCGGATGGCCTGCGCTGCGGCGGCAGTGCCAGAGCAAAAGTTCGAGCCGCTTCTCACCTACGAGGACCCGCTGACTCAATCGCTGATCGCCTCTTGCGCCGAAGTCCTGCGCCGCACTCCGGACGAGGTTCTCGAGGATTTGGGCTCCTCGCTTATCTCGGGGGCGGGAGATGCGGCGGTCGCGACACGCCGATTGCTGCGTTTCTCCGGTCGTAGCTTTGTCGATTTTCTCTATGCTCTGGACGATCTGCCCGACCGGATTGCGCTGGCCGTACCTGACCTGAAACTACCGGAGCTGCATGTGGAAGAGCAGCGCCCCGACCTGTTTTACGTGAGCGCAGGCGAGGGCTGGCCCGGCTACCTCCATGTCGTCCACGGAGTCTTGCGCGCGATGGCCGACGAATACGGTGTTCTCGTGCTCATCGACCTTGTCGATGGAAAGCCGGGGCTAGAGGTGCAGGTCATCGACATGGCGTTCACGGCGGGGCGCGCGTTTACCCTGCGCGCCGGATGACGATCTCGTCCCCCCAAACATCGCTGCTGGATCATCTATGCCCGCTGCATGCCGTTCTGGACGCAGAGGGGCAGATCACATCCTCCGGGCCGACCCTGACCAAGATTGTGGGGGGCGATCCCCAAGGCCCGATTTTGGACCTGTTCGATCTGCGTAGACCCACGGGGCTGACCGATCCCCAGACCTTGGTGAAGACTCGAACGGATCGTCTGCTTTTGTCGCCCAAGACCCAGCCGGATCTCAAGATGAAGGGGGTCCTGCATCCTATGCAGGGCGGTGCCGTCTTGAACCTGTCTTTCGGCCTGTCTGTCCGAGAGGCGGTGCAAGCCTATGATCTGACCCAACACGACTTCCCCGAGACCGATTTAACGGTCGAGATGCTATATATGATCGAGGCGAACACCTTGGCGATGACAGCTGCCATCGATGTGACCCGACGTCTGCAATCGGCGCGGCAGCGCGCGGAGTCGGCGTCGCACACCGATCAGTTGACCGGCCTCTTGAACCGGCGCGGGTTGGAGGTGGCGGTCGACGCGCTCAAAGAGGGGACGGTGCCCTGCGCCCTCGTGCTCATGGATCTGGATCACTTCAAATCGGTGAATGATACATTGGGCCATGCCGCAGGGGACCGCGTGCTAGAGCATGTTGCGAATCTCTTGCGGCGTTACACGCGCCAAAACGACGTGGTCGCGCGCTGCGGCGGAGATGAATTCACTCTTCTGATCCCTGAAATCACCGCACAAGATCTCAGTCAGAGACTGGACGCGCTCATTTCTGCTGTGAGCGCTCCCATAGAATTCGAGGGCCAAATGTGCCGCATCGGTGCCTCTGCGGGCTGGTCTGTTGTTGACGCGGCGGAACTCAAAGACTTTGAAAACTTAGTAAAAATTACCGATGAGGCCCTTTATGCAGCCAAGCAAAGCGGGCGGAGTTGTCATCGTCCCGCGCAGGTCGCGCAAAAATTGTAAATTACATCAGGGGCTTGCAAAATTTTCCTATTCGGCATTTTCATGAGGCGCTGCTTTTGGATTATTTCTATCCGTAAGTATGCCAAATGAAAAAGGGCGGCTCACTCGGCCGCACCGAAAGGGATGTAAATGAGAGTTCTGTTGGCTGACGACCACGAATTGGTCGCGCAAACAATCGCGGCATATCTACGCTCAGAGATACATGCCGATGTAACAGTGGTTCCCAATCTTCCAGAGGCCTTGCAGCAGGTCTCTATTCAACGCGCGTTCGATTTGGTGATGCTCGACCTCAATATGCCGGGTATGAATCACCTCGAGGGGCTAGAGAAGATGTTGTCTGCGTCGGATGGGGCGCGGGTGGCGATTGTCTCTGGTCACAACGGGCGCATCATCGCAGAAGAAGCGATTGCGCGGGGGGCCTCTGGCTTCTTGCCCAAAACGATCGCGCCGGTTTCCATGATTTCCGCAATCCGTCTGATGGTGGCGGGCGAGGTGTTCTTGCCCTTTGCGTCACTCATCGCAGTGGACGAAGACACCGCAGCGGCGCCCCTCACACGCCGCGAGCTGCAAGTGCTTCAAGGGATCTGTGAAGGTAAATCCAACAAAGAGATTGCCCGCACCCACGAACTGCAAGAGGTCACCGTCAAGCTGCACGTCAAAACCCTGAGCCGCAAGTTGGGGGCCAGAAACCGCACCCACGCGGCTATGATCGCCCGAGACCGTCAGCTCTGCTGAACGGAAGATGGCAAAAAAAACACCAAAGACGGCGTACGCGCCGTTTTTTTGTGTCTGCACTGTCAGGAAGAAGGTGGCAGTCCGTAGGGGAATCGAACCCCTCTTTCCAGGTTGAAAACCTGGCGTCCTAACCGATAGACGAACGGACCAGCCTTGGTGACGGGTGTTTACTGTTGGGGCGGTGTCTGTGCAAGAGAAAATCCGCAGATTTTGACAGTTTTTTGAACGCGCGAAGGCACATCAAAACCAAAGCAAATCTATGGAATTTCAATTGGGAAAAGTGGCAGTCCGTAGGGGAATCGAACCCCTCTTTCCAGGTTGAAAACCTGGCGTCCTAACCGATAGACGAACGGACCATCCTGTCGGTAGGGCGCTATTTAACGCCCCGAGCGGCGGACGCAAGTGCCAATTTGCGCTGTCGCTACAATTTGTTTTCGCCCGCTTTCAGAGCCGTCAGAAAACAAAAAAGCCGCTCCGAAGAGCGGCTTTTGACCCGACAACAGTGGCAGTCCGTAGGGGAATCGAACCCCTCTTTCCAGGTTGAAAACCTGGCGTCCTAACCGATAGACGAACGGACCATCCTGTCGGTGAAGGGGTATTTACTGTTCTGCGCAGCTCGGTGCAAGCACAAAATGCAGAACACAGCATGATTTTTCAGAAACCCGAAAAATCACGTGATAACAAAGCGGTATTTGAAAGCTCTGCGCGGGATTTCAGCCTTCGGACGCGGGCGCCGCATCTTCGAGCCGCAATTGAACGCTGGTGCGCCCTTGCCAGTGATTCAGTTCCAGACGACCGGCGAGATGGAACGGCGCGCCATTATGATTTTCGAGCCGCGTCCCGAGGTCCGTATCATACGCGCCAAAGCAAATGCCCTGCAGGCGTCCCCCCATGCCGTCGGACACGGTAAGCCGCAAATGGCTTTCGCCGACGCGCTTGGCAAAGGTGATCTTGCAAGAGGGCAGGGCAAAGCGCGGCCCCGGCGCACCCGCGCCATAGGGCCCCGCCGATTCCAGTTGCTCGATCAGTTCTGGTGTCGCAGCGCCGGGCATGATCGGGGAATCGATGCGCAGCGCGCGCGGACCGCCAGCCCCAGCGCCTTGGCGTTCTAGCAGTTCTGACAGCCGCGCCATCGCGGGCTCCAACTGCTCTTGCGAGACGGTCAGACCAGCCGCCATCTTGTGGCCGCCGCCCTTGAGCAGCAGTCCCTCTTGGGTCAGCTTGTGGATTGAAGCCCCCAGATCAACGCCATTCACCGAGCGGCCCGACCCTTTGCCTTCGCCATCCGCGAAACCGATCACGACCGAGGGGCGGTTGGTCGCCTCTTTCAAGCGCGAGGCGACGATACCCACGACGCCCGGATGCCAGCCGTCGCCCGCAGCCCAGACCAAAGGGAGCTCCAGACCGCGCCCCTCGGCTTGTTCCATCGCGGCGGCGCGCACGGCGGCCTCGATCTCTCGGCGTTCTGTGTTGTAGCCATCCAGCCGGTCGGCCAAAGCGCGTGCTTCATGTGGATCTGCGCAGGCCAACAGGCGCGCCCCCAAATCGGCTTGGCCCACGCGGCCACCGGCATTCACGCGCGGTCCCAAAACAAAGCCAAGCGAATAAGAGGTCGGCGCAGTGTCCATCCGCGACACGTCGCACAGGGCAACCAGACCGGGCCGTTCGCGCCGCGCCATGATCGCCAGCCCCTGACGGACGAGCGCGCGGTTCACCCCGATCAGCGGGGCCACGTCCGCAACAGTCGCCAACGCCACCAGATCGAGCAGGCCCATCAGGTCGGGCCCTTTGGCACCTTCCTCGCGCAGCTGTCGTCCCGCCTCGACCAACATCAAGAACACGACGCCCGCCGCGCACAAATGTGCCAGATCACCGGACTCATCCTGCCGGTTCGGGTTCACCACCGCCACGCAATCAGGCAGGGTCTCTAGCCCCATGTGGTGATCCAACACGATGACGTCCGCGCCTTGGGCCGCCGCGATCGGTTCGAAAGACAGGGTCCCGCAATCGACACAGATGATCAGGTCATGATCCCGCGCCAGCGCCTGCATGGCGGGCACGTTGGGGCCGTAGCCCTCGTCAATACGGTCTGGGATATAGAGCGTCGCCTCGCGCCCCATCGCCCGCAGCCACACCAGCAGCAGCGCCGCTGAGCTGCCCCCATCCACGTCGTAATCACCGAAAACCGCAATCTTTTCGCGCCGTTTGACCGCAGCCAAAAACCGGCGCGTCGCGACCTCCATGTCCCGCATCGAGCGCGGGTCAGGCAGCAGGTCACGCAGCTGAGGACGCAGATACTTTTCCGCACCATCCGCAGAGACCCCGAGCCGCGCCATCACACGGCACAGCGGCTCTGGCAGGCCGGTCTGTTGGGCCATGGCCAGTCCCAAACGCTCCACTTCGGGGCCGGGCCCCTCCCATGTGCGTCCGGTGAGCGAATACTCTACGTCCAGAAAAGCCAAATCAGCTGCGTGTCCTCGGAATACGGTAGCTCATGCGCCGGATGGATCCGGTTTTGCTGCGCATCAGCAGGGTTTCGGTCTGCACATAGCGCGGGGCACGGATCATGCCGCGCAGCAGGCTGGAATTCGTCACGCCGGTTGCGGCAAAAATCACGTGGTCGGTGACCAGTTCATCCCGCGTATAAACGCGATCCAACTCGCGATTCCCGAAGGAGCGGGCGAGGTGGCGTTCATCTTCATTTCGATAGATCAGCTGCCCATAGAAATGCCCGTCCAAGCATTTCAGCGCCGCCGCCGCCAGCACACCTTCGGGGGCGCCGCCGGACCCCATATACATGTCGATGCCGGTGTCTTCGGGCTCTGCGCAGTTGATGACCGCAGAGATGTCGCCGTCAGTGATCAGACGCACAGCCGCGCCGGTGTCGCGCAGCTCGTCGATCATGGGCATATGGCGCGGACGCTCCAGCATACAGACGGTCACATCCTTGGGCGCGCAGCCTTTGGCTTTGGCCAAGGCTTCGATGCGCTGGGTCGGAGTCATGTCCAGCGTGACCGTATCCGGCGCATATGTGCCGCTAAAGGCCAGCTTTTCCATGTAGATATTCGGAACCTGCGTGATCGACCCCTTGGGCGCCATTGCGATCACGCTCATGGCGTTGGGCAGATCTTTGGCGGCGAGCGTTGTTCCCTCTAGTGGGTCCACGGCCACGTCAAGCTCAGGACCATCGCCGTTTCCGACCGAAGCGCCCACGCCCATGCGGTCTGTGTCGGTTTCACCGATCACAACGGTCCCGCGCAGGTCCAGACGGCTAAGCTCGGTTTCCATTGCCGCACCGGCCGCTTTATCCGCCGCGCGCTCATCGCCGCGCCCGATCAGATCTTCGGTGGCAAGAGCTGCTTTTTCGGCAACGCGCCCCAGTCCAAGGGCGAGCATACGGTCCTGAAAATCATCCGGCGCAGACATAAAAACTTCCTTTTTGGTAATACGCCCCGCCTCTAGCCTATCGAAACAGGGCGCAAAAGTCAGTTAAACCTGCTCAATCCGCAGAGCGACGGGCTCTGCGTCCAAGACATTGGTCGCAGGCAGCGCCGCCAGTGCGCTGTCCAGAGAATCGCGAGTGCACTTGTGGGTCACGATCAGCACAGACGCGGTCGACTCGTTGTGTGCGGTCTGGCGCATCCGGTCGATCGAGATGCCAGCTTCGCCCAGAATGGTCGCAACTTTGGCCAGCGCTCCGGGTTTGTCGGCCAATTCCATGCGCAGATAGTAGGGGGCAGGGACCGCACTGCGGGCCGACTCCGCCTGAACCAACTGGTCCGCCGGAACGCCAAAGGTCGCGATCTTCAGACCGCGTGCGATATCGCAGATGTCGCCCATCACAGCGCTTGCGGTCGGACCTTCGCCCGCGCCGGCACCGCGCAGCACGATCTGGCCGACGCTGTCCCCTTCGAGGATGCACATGTTGGTCGGCCCTTCGAGCGCGCCGAGGGGCGAATTCGCAGGCACCAGACAAGGCGACATACGGCTTTCCAGACCACGGCCAGACATCTGTGCGACGCCCAGCAGCTTGATCCGGTAGCCCATGTCGCGCGCATGGCGGATGTCGGAAATCGAAATGCGCTCAATGCCTTCAATCTCGATCCCGTTGAAGTCCACCTGCGTGCCAAACGCGATCGACGCCAGAATGGCCAGCTTGTGGCCCGCGTCGATGCCGCCCACGTCCAAGGTCGGGTCCGCCTCGAGGTAGCCAAGCGCGTTGGCCTCGTCAAAGACGGTCTCGTAGGTCAGGCCCGCGCTTTCCATGCGGGTCAGGATGTAGTTGCAGGTGCCGTTCATCACGCCCATGACGCGGGTGATCTGGTTGCCTGCCAAGCTCTCGGTCAAGGTCTTGATGACAGGGATGCCGCCAGCGACCGCCGCTTCGAACCGCAGATTCACGCCTGCGCCCTCGGCCTCTTCGGCGAGTGCCTGACCGTGCACGGCCAGCATCGCCTTGTTGGCGGTGACCACGTGCTTGCCCGCTTTCAGGGCGGCTTCGGTCGCGGCTTTGGCGGGGCCATCGCTGCCACCCATCAGTTCGACGAACACGTCCACATCATCGCGGGTCGCCAGCGCAACGGGATCGTCTTCCCATGCGAAACCGCTCAGGCTGACGCCGCGATCCTTGTCACGGGTGCGCGCGGACACGGCGCTGATTTCGATCTTGCGACCGGTGCGGGCGGACAGCAATTCGGCTTGCTGTTTCACGATCTTGACGACGCCGATGCCGACGGTGCCCAGACCGGCAATGCCAAGGCGCAGGGGTTGGGTCATCGGAGCCTCCAGTTTTTCTGTCTTTGGTTAGTTCTGATCGCGCGCCATCTAGCCGCTTTTGTGGACCGCTTCAATGCGGCGCAGGGGCTATTGGCGCAATAGACGCAGGTTTATTGGGCCTGAGCCGCCAACCGGTCGGCCCGCGCCTGCAGCGCCGCCATGGATTCGTCGTCCGAGTCCGTCGGCGCGGGGGCAGAGATGCCGGGGGTCAACGTGATCAGGTCAGGGTAGGGGGCCGTCTCGACATAGGCGCTCTCGACCTCGGTCAGGTCGGGCATCGGCTCGCATGCCGCCAATAGGCAGGCAAGGCTGGCAAAGCAGATGATCGGGCGCATGCGGGCTCTCCGTCGGCAATCAAATGGTTCAGACCTGCATAGGCAGACCCGACCTTCGCATCAAGCACGAACGGAGGGCTTTGCCATGAACGTCCGTTCAGTTATTGATGGGGATATGGCACGTACCACAGGCTCTCATTCCGACATCACTGGTCCCCGCATCCGCGAGGTCGCCCTGCGTCTTTTCGCAGCCGAAGGCTATGCTGCCGTTTCCATGCGGAAAATCGCAGCCGAGGTGGGGGTGCAGGCAGGGGCGCTGTACAACTACACCCCCGATAAACAGAGCCTGCTGTTCGATCTGATGCACAGCCACATGGAGGACCTGCTGGCTGCGCGGTCTGAGGCTGGCACCACAGGCACGCCGACGGATCGACTCGAGGCGTTCACGCGGTTTCACATCAGCTATCACGAAGAGCGCCCGCACGAGATTTTCATCGCCTACATGGAGCTGCGAAACCTGACCCCCGAGAATTTTGCGGTGATCGAAGAATTGCGCGGCAAATACGAGGATGAACTCTCGGGCATTCTGCGCGCAGGGGTCGAGGCGGGTGAATTCACTCTGGTCGATCCGCGCGTGGCAACCCGCGCCATCATTTCGATGCTGAACGGTGTGACCACGTGGTACCGCCGCGAAGGGCGCCTGACCCTGACCGAGGTTGAAACGATCTACTGGGACATGGTGCGCAAGGCTGTCGGGGCCTGAAACGCAAAACCCCCGCGCAGCGCGCAGGGGCCAAAGCTGTTTAGTGGGCGGGCTTGATGAACGTCCCGTTCCGCAACTCCCGCATCGCCTGCTGCAATTCGGCCTGCGTGTTCATGACGATCGGGCCATGCCATGCCACAGGTTCCTGAATCGGGGCGCCGGAAATCAGCAAGAACCGGATCCCCTCGGGGCCCGCCTGAACCGTCACTTCGTCTCCAGTCCCGAACCGGATCAAGGTGCGGTTGCCGGACATATCGCGAATGTTCACTTCTTCGCCCATGACCTCTTTCTCCAGCAGCACACCGGTGGGCGCACTGGCGTCGGCAAAGGCACCGGCCCCTTCGAACACATAGGCGAACGCACGGCGGTAAGTGTCGATCTTGAAGGTCTTTTTCACGCCCGCAGGCACAAAGATATCCAGATACTGCGGATCAGCGGCAATCCCATCGACAGGGCCGGTCTTGCCCCAGAACGATCCGACGATCACCTTGACCCGTGTGCCGTCGTCATCGATGATTTCAGGGATCTCTTTGCCCTGAACATCCTGATAGCGCGGCGCGGTCATTTTCAGGCTGCCGGGCAAGTTCGCCCATAGCTGAAAGCCATGCATCTGACCGTTGATGTTCCCCTTGGGCATTTCCTGATGCAAGATGCCGGACCCAGCCGTCATCCACTGCACATCGCCTGCGCCAAGCGTCCCCGTGTTCCCCAGACTGTCACCGTGATCGACGGTGCCGTTCAGCACATACGTGATGGTTTCGATCCCGCGGTGGGGATGCCAAGGAAAGCCACGCTCGAAATGCTGCGGAATGTCGTTCCGGAAGTCATCGAACAGCAGGAACGGGTCCAGCTCTGACGGATCGTGAAACCCAAAGGCACGGTGCAGGTGCACGCCCGCGCCCTCCATCGTGGGCTGGGCAAGGCGGGTTTCGAGGGTCGGTCGCAGGGACATTGGCTTTCTCCAATCTGAAGTTACGCCAAATATAGGGGGCCCAGAGGGCCTTTCCAAACCTTAGCTCTGTGGGGCTGAACAGGGGTTCCGTGCGAAACTGCACATGCGCGCATTCGGAAATGTGCAAGTAAAATCAATGGTTAATGCGGAAATGCAACGTCAGGTCTGCACCTGTGGCTATAGGCGGATATGATATTCTGAGTTACACATATACCTACACGGCGAGACGGTCAGCAAGTTCCCTGCAGACCATCGGACCGGGGTGCAAGTAGCCGCTCTCCTTGCACTCATACTTATAGCGGGGGTTTCGACCCCCGTATTTTTTTGCCCAGATTTTCGGTCCTGATACGGGTCTACGTTGACCTCTGGGCCTGCCCGTGCGACCTGATTGCACTGAAATGATCCAGCGCAGGACAATGGTTATGACCGATAGCATCTCGATCCGTATCTCCCCGTCGCCTATGCGCATCTGGCTGGGCGTGGCCGCCATGATGGGACTGGGCGCGATCTTGATCTATCTGGCGCTGGCGCATCCGCCCGTGACCTTGGTGTTGCGGGGCTTTCTACTGTTGTTCGGTGGCTTCGCCATCTTTGGCGGTTGGAAAATGATGCAGTCGGGGCAGCTGTCGCTGATCCTAGAGGGTGACAGCCTGACAGACAGTGCCGGCCGTGTGGTCGCCACCATCGATAATATCGAAAAGGTCGAGCGCGGGGCTTTCGCGTTCAAACCATCGCACGGTTTCCTGCTTCACCTGAACGAACCCATGCCGCGCGCATGGTTCCCAGGGGTGTGGTGGCGCATGGGGCGCCGCGTCGCGGTTGGCGGTGTCCTGCCCGGAGGCGAGACCAAGGCCGTGGCCGATATGATCGCCGTCCGCAAATCCGGCATGGAACTCTAATCCCTAGCAAGCCTGCCAGCAAACCTGAGGGGTAAAGCGCGGACGTGTGATCACATTCGCCGCCATCTGGAACTTGTCCATGTCGATCCGGACAGACAGAGGCGGGGCCCAGCCATCACTGCTTTTGCGCAGGGCTTCCGGCACGCTGACATCCGTCCGCGCCTCAATCATGATGATCCGCTCGCCGTTTTGCAGTTGGGGCAGGTCGTCTTCCATGCCCTCTAGGTCCGCATCAGTCAGCCGGTTGGTGATCAATGTGCCGCGCACATTGGACCAATCGACCAGATAGGCCTCTTGCGATGCGCTCCAGCGCATGATGGTAAACCGGATGCCATAACCGGCCCGTCGTCCGACGATTTCCTGATACACGGCCTCCATCCCGTTCAGATAGGCGTCGTCCAAGGGCACCGTTTCACGGGAGATGGCGTCCCCGATGGAATACGCAGCTTTTTGCGACAGGTTGTTCGTGCGGAACCCGTCGAACAGCACCAAGGACAGCAAAAATAGCATCAGGATCGGCGGCATGTACAAGATCGCCTCGAGCGTGATGCTGCCATCGCTGTGCCCGAAAAACCGGCGCATTCGGGATCGTAGGGCCTGCAACATCTTAGGGCTCCTGAACAAAGGTGCTGATCGCCACGAGGGCAGTGCCGCCATCGGATTCGCGCTTCATCGCATTGCCGACGTGAAGGGCAGGGAACAGCGGCTCGATGCGCGCACAGGCCCGCACCAGCATCAGATCATTAGGCTGACCGGGGTTGAAGTTCACTGCAGGCTTGATCGGCTCTGACTTGTCCACGCAGTCCGCATTTGCAGGCAGACCGGCAAAGGCACGCGGGTTCGCCCGCTGCAATTCCAGCTTCAGATCGCTAAAGCAATCGCCCCCCAGATTGCCCGCCCCGTCGCAAATGATCTCCTTCAGTTCGTCATAGGTGGGCTGGGCGTTCTGCGTGCTGATCCGGATTTCACGGATCGCCATATCCAGTCCGCGCTCCAGCGCCGTGGCGCGCAGCATCCAGACACTGGTTTCAATGCTCCAGAACAGGGCAAACAAGAAGATCGGAAAGACCATGACAAACTCGACCGAGGATGTCCCGTCCTCCCGCCGCCACACGCGGCGCAGGGCAGTTTTCATGCGACCCATCATTGCACGAGCCTCAGCTGGTTGATCTGGCGGCCGATCGCGGAAAAGACTTCCTCGATCTCGACCCCGTTCACGTCAAAGAAGTGGGACTCGGTCGAGGCGCAGCTGCGCAGGGCGTTCTTGCCCCCATCAGGCGCTTCGAACGCCACAGAGAAGATGACGATGTTTTTGTCCTTGGCCGCATTGCAGATCGCGTTCAGTCGCGCGTTTGCCCCAGCCGCGTTTACCTTTTCTTCATAGGCGTAGGCATATTTGTAGAACAGGTCGATAGGCGCACGGTAGTCGTAGTAGGGGCGTTCAATGAACTTGTAGGCCATCGACGTCGTGCCCCAACGGGCGAACGTTTCTTGGTAGGTCATGCGGCGCGCGCTGTCCCCGCCGTCGATCGAGTTCCAGTAGCGGTACTTCTGCTCGTACTGTTCGAGCCGCTCCCAGAAAAACACCGTGCCTTGGTTATAGGCCGACAGGTTGTAGCTGAACCGGTCATCGCGGGGGTCCGAATTGCCGCGCTCGTCCACCCAGATGTTGGAATCCCCGCTGCGCAGGTAATCCTTCAGGTCATACTGGCTGGTGTTCTCCCCGTCGGTCATCAGAACGATCACCTTCAGCGTATCTTCGTCGTCAAAGGCTGCAGGACGCGTCGCCGCACGGCCGTCGATCCATCCGCGACCGGCCCAGTTGGCGGCGATCGGGCGGAACGCGGGGTCCAAGAAACCTGCGCCCCACTTCATGCCCACATCGATCGCGGTGTTCCCGCCAGCTTGCAGGCTGTTGATATAGGCCTTCAGGTTGGCGGTGTCGTTCGCGATGGGCCACAGGGCGGCCGTGTTTCCGGTTGGACACCACGGCTGCGCGATCTCTGTCGAGTTTTGGTCGTTCGAAAACGGGTCGAAATGCGCCACACGCTGATAGGTCTTGTCCAAAGAGATCGCGGTGGTGTTGAAATCCGAACTCTCAAAGGACATGCAGTGCGAATAGGTGTGCTCTGTCGTCATGGGGAACGACGACGCCAGATAGGGCCCCACGTTGACCACAGCCGAATAGGGCACAATGGACACGGTGGTCATGCCGGTCTCGCCCTCTTGGATCACGGCATCTACGAATTCTGACGCTGCGGTCCGCATCCGGCCAAGGCGCCCGTTGTTCGCCATGGATCCCGAGATATCGAGTACGAGCGAGATTTCCACGTTGCTCACTGACTCTTCGGCGGCACCGTTGGCGCGGGCGGGCAGGCTGCTTCCGCGCGCCTCGAAGTTGTCCAGCGACTTGGCATCGTTGTCGTAGACGTAGGGCGTGTCCTGATTGTTCCGGTAACCTGAATCGCCCGCTCTCAGGAACACTGTCGGCACAGAGATCGAGGCTGTCGCCTCGACGTTCCGCATGTTCAGACCTTCTTTGATCTTGATCGAGTCGATTGAGTCTTCAATGCCCGCCGCCCTGAAGTAGCTGCGCACCACTGCCTCTGGATCGCCCTCTTGGTCCAAGTCGGCCGCCGCCAGAACCGCGCGGTCCAGCGTGTTCTGCAACCGCGTCCGCTCGAATTCGTGCATCATCACGTCGATCGCGATGTAGCCGAACC
Organism: Donghicola eburneus; assembly: GCF_900115865.1. Taxonomy (GTDB): domain Bacteria; phylum Pseudomonadota; class Alphaproteobacteria; order Rhodobacterales; family Rhodobacteraceae; genus Donghicola; species Donghicola eburneus. Next base: position 36,815 of record NZ_FOXY01000010.1, read on the forward strand.
ACAGCATGAACGGGAATTGCCAGAGGAATTGAAGCGAGATGACGCCGTCCTCGTTCCGGCTGAAACGATGGCAGAACCCTTTTGCACGCTGTGCAAGTCTCGCAGATTTTTGCCTGGATTGGTTCATGTTACTCTCGACACAAGTCACTCATATTCGAAAGACTGTATTCCAATACCTTATGGCAGGATTGGGGCGCATGCCGGGCAAACTTGGGGAAAGAGTTAATTTCAGGTTAATAAAATATTGAGGGTTTTCAGGTACTCAGCCCCCTTCGTCAGAAGGGATAGGCCATGTTCCGATAGTTCAGATGCGCGCAGAACATGAATGTGGGACTCTGATTTTATCCACAGGTTTCAAGAGCCTGTCATGAAATCAAACGAGAGGACCGCCCATGCGCCCGCCCAAGGAACCGACTTTCCGCGAAAGCGTCGACATGATGTTCAACCGCGCCGTGGCGCTTATGGACCTGTCTCCGGGCCTCGAGGAAAAGATCAGGGTTTGTAATTCTACTTACACGGTGCGGTTCGGGGTTAGGCTGCGCGGGCAGATATTCACATTTACAGGTTATCGCTCGAACCACTCCGAGCATATGGAGCCTGTAAAGGGCGGCATCCGCTATGCCCTGACCGTCGATCAGGATGAGGTCGAGGCCCTGTCGGCGCTCATGACCTTTAAGTGCGCGCTGGTCGAGGCGCCGTTCGGCGGCTCCAAAGGGGGGCTCTGCATCGACCCCACCCAGTGGGAGGTTCACGAGCTAGAGCAGATCACCCGTCGCTTTGCCTATGAGCTGATCAAGCGGGACCTGATCAACCCCAGCCAGAACGTGCCCGCCCCCGACATGGGCACAGGCGAGCGGGAGATGGCTTGGATCGCGGACCAATATGCGCGGATGAACACCACCGACATCAACGCCAAGGCTTGCGTCACCGGCAAACCCCTGAACGCGGGCGGGATCGCAGGACGGGTCGAGGCCACAGGGCGGGGTGTGCAATACGCCTTGCGCGAATTCTTCCGCCACCCAGAGGATATCAAGGCCGCAGGTCTCAAGGGCACGCTCGAGGGCAAGAAGGTCATCGTGCAGGGTCTGGGCAATGTGGGCTACCACGCGGCCAAGTTCTTGGGCGAAGAGGATGGCTGCAAAATCATCGGTATCATCGAGCGGGACGGCGCGCTCTTTGATGAGAGCGGGATCGACGTCGAAGCTGTCCGCCAGTGGATCATCAAACATGGCGGGGTTAGCGGCTATCCCGACGCCGCCCACCACGCCGAGGGCGCGGCGGTTCTGGAAGAGTCGTGCGACATCCTGATCCCCGCCGCGATGGAAGGCGTGATCAACATGGGCAACGCCGACCGGATCAAAGCGCCCCTGATCATCGAGGCCGCAAACGGTCCCGTCACGGCGGGCGCGGACGACATCCTGCGCAAGAAGGGCACTGTGATCATCCCCGACATGTACGCCAACGCGGGCGGTGTGACGGTGTCGTATTTCGAGTGGGTCAAGAACCTGAGCAAGATCCGCTTTGGCCGGATGCAGCGCCGTCAGGAAGAGGCGCGGCACGAATTGATCGTCAAGGAACTGGAGCGTCTGGACCATTACTTGGGGGACAGCTGGTCGATGACGCCGGACTTCAAGGAAAAGTATCTGCGCGGGGCAGGAGAGCTGGAGCTTGTGCGCTCTGGCCTCGATGATACCATGCGGATTGCCTATCAGGCCATGCGCGAGGTCTGGCACAGCCGCGATGATGTCGACGACCTGCGGACGGCCGCCTATCTGGTGGCGATCAGCAAGGTTGCGATGAGCTATCAGGCCAAGGGGCTGTAGCACCACGTTCTGCGGCGGCGGGCACGGATGGCCCGTGTTGAGCCGTGAGTATTTTTGCAAAGCAGAAAGAGGCAGGTCCGCGCGAAAGGGCGGGCCCGTCTCTGCGTTCGGGGGCTGGACATCCCGCGAGCGTGGGGGGATATTCAGCCAATGAGTTTGCCCCCCAATTTCATCGAAGAGTTGCGCACCCGTGTGAGCCTGTCCCAAGTGGTCGGGCGCAAGGTCGTGTGGTCGAAAAAGTCCAACCGCGCCAAGGGGGATTGGTGGGCGTCGTGTCCTTTTCATCAGGAAAAATCTGCGTCTTTTCATGTGGATGACCGCAAGGGGTTTTATTACTGCTTTGGGTGTCATGCCAAAGGGGACGCGCTGACCTTTGTTCAAGAGACCGAGAATGTCGGTTTCATGGAAGCGGTCGAGATTCTGGCCCGTGAAGCTGGCATGCCTATGCCCGCCCGTGATCCGCAAGCCGCCAAGAAGGCGGACCGCCGCAGCCAGTTGGCTGAGGTCATGGAAGAGGTCGTTAAATTCTATCGCATGCAGCTGAAGACCGGGGCCGCGCAAGACGCGCGGGCCTATCTGGATCGACGCGGTTTGGGGATGAAAGGGCAGGACCGGTTCGAGATCGGCTACGCCCCGAACGAGAGCCAAGCTACGTGGAACCATCTGAAGGGTAAGGGCATCCCGGACGAGATGATCATTGCCACCGGTGTCTGTGCTGAGTCCGATCGGGGCGGGGCCCCCTATGACCGGTTTCGCGGGCGCATCATGTTCCCGATCCGCGATGCACGGGGGCGGTGCATTTCCTTTGGCGGGCGGGCGATGGACCCGAATGCGCGGGCGAAATACCTGAACGGCCCCGAGACAGAGCTCTTTGACAAGGGCAACAGCCTGTACAACCACGGGCCCGCGCGCGAAGCGGTGGGGCGGGGGCAGACCCTGATCGTGGCCGAAGGCTATATGGATGTGATCGCGCTGGCTTTGGCGGGGTTCGAGGGGGCGGTCGCGCCACTTGGCACTGCGATCACGCCAGAGCAGTTGCAACTGATGTGGCGGATCAGCCCAGAGCCGGTGATTGCTTTGGACGGGGACAAAGCTGGCGTGCGCGCCGCGTATCGTCTGGTGGATGTGGCGCTGCCGCTACTCGAAGCGGACAAAGCCCTGCGGTTTTGCCTGATGCCCGAAGGGCAGGACCCCGACGATCTGATCAAAGCCAAAGGCCCCGAGGGCATGGCCGAGATTTTGGGCACCGCGATGCCTTTGATCGACATCCTGTGGCGCCGCGCCATCGAGGATCAGGTGTTCGACAGCCCAGAGCGTAAAGCCGGCTTGGACAAACGCCTGCGCGAAGAGATCAAACAGATACGCAGCCCTGATCTGCGCAGCCATTACGGCCACGCGATCAAGGAGTTGCGGGCAGGGCTCTTTGGCACTGCGGTCAGCGCCGAAGAGCCGCGCCGCGAATGGACCCCGCGCCAGAATTGGCAGCCGCGTCAGGGGGGCGGGGGGCGCCGTCCTTGGGGGGCACCGCCGTCCAAACCGTTGGGTACGACGCTGACGTCGGCCTTGGTTCAGGACGAGAACTTCGAGATTTCCCTGCGCGAGGCCGTGGTGCTGGCTACCATCGTATCCACGCCGATGGTGCTGGAAGAGGCGATGGACCTGCTCGAAGCCATGGAATGTCAGTCACAGGAGCACAACACCCTGCGCGGGGCGCTGCTGATGATGAACGGACGGTCCAATGCCTTCCGCGCAGAGCTCGAGGCATTGGTGGGCGGTGAAATCCTTGAAAACCTGCTGAGACAGAACCATATCTCCATTTGCCCGTCGGTTCGGCGGGCAGGCGATCTGGAAACGGCCAAGTTGACCCTCATGGAAGAGACGGCAAAGCTCAAAGCAGCACATGGCCGTCTGGCGGAAATAGCCGAGGCAACCGAAGAGCTGACAGGCGCCGCGGACGAAGCGATCACCTACCGGCTGGGGCAGGCTGCCTTGGCCTTTGACCGTGCGACCCGCGCACAGCAGGAAGACACAACAGAATACGAGAAGGCCGACAACGGCATGCGCGTGGACCGAAAAGAGCGCGAAGCCCTTCATGGGCTGCTCGCGAATCTCGGAAAAACGCCGAAACATTGAACGTTAAGGGGAATCGGGCGAAAAACCCTGATCAAGAGGTGCGCGAATCAGAACGAATCAGTTATTGAGTCGTACTGACCGGCGCGAATCACGCCCGCCAAGGAGCAAAGACCACATGGCAGCCAAAGATACCGAAGACCGTAAGTCCGACGATCAGGATCAGGACCAGGAAATCTCGCTCGATCTGAGCCAGGCCCGGGTCAAGAAGATGATCGGCGAGGCGCGGGAACGGGGCTACATCACATACGATCAGCTCAATCAGGTTCTGCCGCCCGATCAAGTGTCTTCGGAGCAGATCGAGGACGTCATGTCGATGTTGTCCGAGATGGGCATCAACATCATCGAAGATGACGAAGCCGAAGAAGAAGAGCAGGGCTCGACCGAAATTGTCACCAAAGAGCAGGGCGGCGCTGTCGCCGTAGCCGGTGCCGAGAAAGAGAAGCTGGATCGCACGGACGACCCTGTCCGTATGTACCTGCGCGAGATGGGAAGCGTTGAGCTGCTGTCGCGCGAAGGTGAAATCGCGATCGCGAAACGGATCGAGGCTGGCCGCAACACGATGATCGCAGGCCTCTGCGAGAGCCCGCTGACCTTCCAGGCGATCACGATCTGGCGCGACGAACTTTTGTCCGAAGACATTCTGCTGCGCGATGTGATCGACCTCGAGACGACCTTTGGCCGCTCGGGTGGTGAAGATGGCGAAGAAGGCGACGAGCCCGTGATCGGTGCGCCCGCTGCGGCGCCTGCGAACACCAACTCGGAAACCCGCTCGAACGAGCAGGAATACGACGCTGACGGCAACCCGATCAACAACGACGATGACGACGACGAAGACGAACAGGCCAACATGTCGCTGGCCGCGATGGAAGCTGCCCTCAAGCCCCGCGTTCTGGAAACGCTGGACCAGATCGCGGCTGACTTCGAGCTTCTGTCGGAAATGCAGGACCTGCGGATCAGCGCAACCCTGAACGAGGACGAGAGCTTCTCTGAAGGGGAAGAGGCGCGCTACCAGCAGCTGCGTTCGGAAATCGTTGTTCTGGTGAACCAGCTTCACCTGCACAACAACCGTATCGAAGCCCTGATCGACCAGCTCTACGGCATCAACCGCCGCATCATGTCCATCGACTCGGCCATGGTAAAGCTGGCGGACCAAGCCCGCATCAACCGCCGTGAGTTCATCGAAGAGTACCGTGGCCACGAGCTGGACCCGAACTGGCTGGATCGCATGCGCGAGAAGTCCGGTCGCGGCTGGCAGGCGCTGATCGACCGTTCCTCGGACAAGATCGAGGATCTGCGCAACGACATGGCGCAGGTCGGCACCTATGTGGGCCTCGATATCAGCGAATTCCGCCGCATCGTGCAGCAGGTCCAGAAGGGTGAGAAAGAAGCCCGACAGGCCAAGAAAGAGATGGTCGAAGCCAACCTGCGCCTCGTGATCTCGATCGCGAAGAAGTACACGAACCGTGGTCTGCAGTTCCTCGACCTCATTCAGGAAGGCAACATCGGCCTGATGAAGGCCGTGGACAAGTTCGAATACCGCCGCGGTTACAAGTTCTCGACCTACGCGACATGGTGGATCCGTCAGGCGATCACCCGTTCGATCGCGGACCAGGCACGGACCATCCGTATCCCTGTCCACATGATCGAGACCATCAACAAGCTGGTCCGCACCGGCCGTCAGATGCTGCACGAAATTGGCCGCGAACCCACCCCCGAGGAACTGGCAGAAAAGCTCCAGATGCCTCTGGAGAAGGTCCGCAAGGTCATGAAGATCGCCAAAGAGCCGATCTCTCTGGAAACGCCCATCGGCGACGAAGAGGACAGCCAACTGGGCGATTTCATCGAGGACAAGAACGCGCTTCTGCCCCTCGACAGTGCGATTCAGGACAACCTGCGCGAAACCACGACCCGTGTACTGGCCTCGCTCACCCCGCGCGAAGAGCGCGTTCTGCGTATGCGTTTCGGCATCGGCATGAACACCGACCACACTCTGGAAGAGGTCGGTCAGCAGTTCAGCGTGACCCGCGAACGTATCCGCCAGATCGAAGCGAAGGCGCTCCGCAAACTCAAGCACCCCTCGCGGTCGCGCAAGCTGCGTAGCTTCCTCGACCAGTGAGGACGCTGGTCATATTTTTGATCGTGTTTGGCGCGGGGATCGGGATACCGATCCTCGCGCTTTTCAATTGTGGTGGGTGGAACGAAGGCACGATGCAGGTGGCCTACTGCGTCGTCGATACGCCCGACCTGCGCTTCGTGGCAGAGGTGGTGTATGCCGTGGTCCTGCTGTCCTCCTTCACGCTTGGCCTGCCGATCTTTGTGTATCTCATGATCTTGTTGGCGCTGGCACTGCTCTTGCGGTGGCTCTCGTAAACAGGGGTCCCCTCCTGCCGCTGTTTTGCCCGGACGCGCTAAAACGGGCTTCAGCGGCGTCGTAACTCTACGAAGGGAGAGTTTGCGCATGCTTTTTACGGGGAGGGACCTCCTCAAAGGGCAAGCGCTGCGCTCCGATCCAAATATCCAAGGGAGGATACTCTGATGGAAATCTCGCCAAGCAACACGATCGGTTCTGACCAGATTGCGGCTGTGAACAAACCCGACAAAGTCGAAGAGGTCCGCGAGCAAAAGACCCCGACAGAGCGCCTGACCGACACTGTGTCCCTGTCGCCCGAAGCCAAAGCCCGCATGGAAGCGAACGCGACCACGGCGGCCTCTTAACAGTTTTTGCAGAGACGTCGTTGGTCAGGTCAGGGCCGCGCGATGAACCGCATCCATTCGGGTGCGGCCCGTGCGTGGTCTGTCCAAGCAACCTGTGAAGAGGGAGCACCGATGAACGTTTCATCTGCCAGCAGCGCCATGGCGGCGCAGGTCGCCCCGGCGGCCAATTCAGGGGCTCAAGCCGCCCCCGAAGCCAAGGCGCCAGCCCCCGCGACAGACACCGTGTCCCTGTCGCCCCAAGCCAAGGCGCACCTTGCCGCGCAAAAGTCCTGCGGCTGCTGATCAACCAAACGGAAAAGGGCGCCCCATGGGGCGCCCTTTGCACGTCTTGCCGCCGCTTACGCTTGCGGCGGTTGCCCGTTGCTGGCGGACAAACCGCCATCCACGGGCAGGTTCACGCCGTTGACGAACCGCGCATCATCAGAGGCCAGAAAGGCGATGACGTCCGCGATGTCCTCGGGCTCGGCGGGGCGGCCAAGGGGGATGCGCTCCATGAATTTCTGAATTTTGTCGTCATTGCCCAAGATGCCCGTGGTCATCTCGGATTTCGTCAGGGACGGGCAAACGGCATTCACACGCACGCCACTGTTGCGGGCGTCCAAGGCCAGCGCGCGGGTCAGGTTGGTGACGCCGCCTTTGGCCGCGTTATAGGCAAACATGTTCCAGTCGCCACCGATCCCCGACACAGAGCTGGTCATGACCACGTTGCCCTTGGACTCTTTCAGCGCGGACCACGCAGCCTTGGTGACCAGATAGGCGCTGGTCAGATCGGTCTCGATGACGTTGTGCCAGTCATCGGGGGTGACATCGTCGATGCTGCCCGTGACAGCGGTGCCCGCGTTGTTCACCAACACGTCGATCTGGCCATAAGCGTCGAGCGCGCCTTGGGCGATCTTGTCCGCGCCCTCTTGCTGACTGACATCGGCCACGACGACCGTGCTGTTCGGGATATCCTTGGCCACGTCCTTCAGCTTGTCCTCGCTGCGGGACACAAGCACGACATTCGCGCCTTCGCGGCCAAAGCGGCGGGCGGTTGCCGCGCCGATCCCCGAAGAGGCGCCGGTCACGATGACGGTTTTTCCGGTAAAGCGGGTCATGGTAATCTCCTGTAAAGTATTCAAATTCGAGGCCGCAGCCGCGTCGCTGGCACAACGGGAGATGCGCGGGATCGTTCCAAATCCGGCGCGCGGTCCAAGGTCACGTTGGCGCGAGCCACGTCATGACGTGAGCCATACGTAAACCATACGCGAGCTGGCATCCGCTTTGGCCGCTGGATCAAGGGGTTGGGCCGTGACGGGCGGCGCGCAGCAGGGTACGCTGCGCAGACCCTAGAAAAGAGCAGAGCGCGCCATGCACACCACCTTTACCATTTCGACCCGCGGTCAGGGCATCTACGAATTCACCCGCGATGTCGCTGACTGGGTGCGCGGGGACGGGGTTCTGACCCTGTTCATCCGGCACACCTCGGCCAGCTTGCTTATCCAGGAAAATGCCGACCCCGAAGTGAAAGTGGATCTGGTCAATTACTTCTCGCGCCTCGTGCCGCCTTCGACCGATCCGGCGATGTCCTATCTGACCCACACCTACGAGGGCCCAGATGATATGCCCGCGCATATCAAAGCCTCTATCCTACCGATTTCATTGACGATTCCTGTGATTGGTGGGCGGCTGGCGCTGGGAACATGGCAGGGTATCTACCTGTTTGAACACCGAGATCGCCCCCATCACCGCGAAGTCGTTGCAAAATTGATTCAGGGCTAAGACGAAAGTGCAGGCCGCATATAGGGGGATCAAGAAAGCTCTACCCAAATTGTAGAGGCAGTCCTATAGTGCCTGTGGATAACTGGGGCGGCGCCCCCAATTCAGCGGTCTGAACAAAGGAAATTGCCATGCGCTGCCCGTTCTGTGGAAGTGTCGACACTCAGGTCAAGGATTCCCGTCCTGCAGAGGATCACGTGGCGATCCGACGTCGACGTTTCTGCCCGTCGTGCAGTGGTCGATTTACAACCTATGAGCGTGTTCAACTGCGCGATCTGGTGGTCGTCAAAACCTCTGGCCGCCGCGAGGATTTCGACCGCGACAAGCTGGAACGCTCGATCCGCATCGCGGCCCAAAAGCGCCCTGTGGAGCCTGAGCGTCTGGATCAGATGATCTCTGGCATCGTGCGCCGTCTCGAAAGCCTTGGCGACACGGACATCCCGTCCAAAATGATCGGCGAGATCGTGATGGAGGCGTTGGCCCGCATCGACACTGTTGCCTATGTGCGGTTTGCAAGCGTTTACAAGAACTTCCAAGCGGCGGATGACTTTGACAAGTTTGTCAGCGAGCTGCGCCCGACCGCTCCGGCAGAGCCCACGACAGAGTGATCGACAGACATCAAGACCGGCGCTTCATGGCGCTCGCCCTGTCTTTGGGGCGTCGGGGTATGGGCAATGCGTGGTCCAATCCCGCCGTCGGCTGCGTGCTAGTGCACGGTGCGCGGATCGTCGGTCGTGGCTGGACCCAGCCCGGCGGCAGGCCACACGCAGAGGTTGTGGCTCTGGCCCAAGCGGGCCCTGAAGCGCGTGGCGCCACCGCTTTTGTCACGCTAGAGCCCTGCGCTCATTTCGGCAAAACACCGCCCTGTGCGAACGCCTTGATCGAGGCCGGTGTGGCCCGCGTTGTTATCGCCGCAACCGACACGGACCCGCGCGTTGCAGGGCAGGGCATCGCCAAGCTTCGGGACGCAGGTATCGCCGTCGAAACCGGCCTTATGGAGGCCGAAGCGCTAGAGGATTTGTCTGGCTTTTTCCTGCGCTTAGCCAAAGGTCGACCCAGAGTCACCCTCAAGCTTGCCAGCAGTTTTGACGGCCGGATCGCCACGGCTTCGGGCGAAAGCCAATGGATCACGGGGCCTGCGGCGCGCCGACATGTCCACGGAATGCGGATGCGCCATGACGCCGTCATGGTCGGTGGCGGCACAGCTCGCGCCGACGATCCGCAATTGACCGTGCGCGACATGGGCGTCAGCCACCAACCGACGCGCGTCATCGTCTCGCGCAAGCTGGATTTGCCCCGCGCAGGCCGCATGTGGCAGAGCATCCCCGAGGTCCCAATGATCCTGTGCCACGGGCCAAACCTGCCCGAGGACACACTGGCGCCTTGGCGTGATCAGGGCGCGGCACTCGTGGAATGCGCGCTGGACGGCCGCCGTGTGGATGTACACAGCGTGCTGCAAGGCCTTGGCGATCATGGCCTCACGCGCGTCTTTTGCGAGGGTGGCGGTGCGTTTGCGGGCTCACTCCTGCAAGCGGATTTGGTTGATGAACTGGTCGGGTATACGGCCGGTCTTGCACTGGGGGCCGAGGGGCAACCGGCCATTGGGGCGATGGGGCTTGATGCCTTGGCAGAGGCGCCGCGCTTTGATCTGGTCGAGACACGCCCCATCGGGCCAGACGTGCTGCACCGCTGGCTCCGGCGGCGGTGATCTAGCGCCAAAGGTGGGCGTAGCCTGCCAGCAATCCTTGAGCTTTGGACAATAAACGCAAGGGCAGGCCAGCCCTTGGACCTTGGCCACTTGCCAGCCGTGCGACGGCCACTTCGACGGGGCAGGGGCGGCCCGTCACCGGATCGAAATAACGCGGATAACAGATCAGCGCGCCGTGCACCAACTCTGGCAGGGTCAGTCGCGCGCGGCGGCGTGTGGGGACTGGCCCCAAATCTCGGGTCAGGCCCCAGCCCGCGTAGAACGGCGCGCCAAGGGTTGTGATGGGCACCCCGCGCAGCAGCGCCTCGAACCCGAGGGTCGAGGTCATGGTCCAGACCTGATCGACCTGCGCCAGCAGGGCCGCAGGGTCCGTTCCGCGCACCACCAGATCGGCCAGTTCTGCCATATGATCCTCGGGGATGGCACCGGTGCGCAGGCCGGCTTCGACATCGGGGTGGGGCTTGAACAAGATCGTCGCGTCCGGGTTTTCGATCCGCGTCCGTTGCAACAGGGCCAAGTTGGTCTTCTCTATCCCGGCGCCGAGCCGGATGGACGCGTCATCCTCGACTTGGCCAGGCACCAGAATGAGCGGCCGTGCGGGCAGCTCGGGGAGGTTCCCTTCCAAATTGTACTTGCTGATATTTTGCGCGATCAGCGTCTCGATCAGCCGTTCGGCGCGGTCGATCTGATCTCGCCGCAGGCCCGTCGAGTTGTTGAGGATCGTCTCCAGATCGCTTTTGCGGGTGGGATCATAGTAAATCCCGCGCCTGTCAGTCACCAGCGATAGCGGCGGCACCAGTTCTGCACCAAGCCCACGGGACCGCAGGAACCCGTCCTCGACCCGCGTAACTTCCCAATCGGGCTCGGTTTTCCCCGCCCACGCCATCCATTCGCGGCCCGTTTCGGCGCTGAGTTCTACGGCCTTTTCCGGATCATCGGCAAAGCGAATGCCCGCCCCGTGCCCGTAGAATTTGGCCAGCGTGCCGCGTTTCCACAGCCGCATCCCCGAGGCGACCCACCCCATCCGATCCTCGCGCCATGCGCGGGTCTCTGCCTCGAGCGTGTCGAGCACGCGTTCGAGTGGGCAAAGCTGGTCTGTGTAGGGGTCGTACCAAGTGGGGTACAGGATCATCGCGGCCGCAAAGAGCTGTGCCGGGGTCAGGCGGCGTTGACGCCGCGCAAGCGGCACGCGGTCTTCGCTCAGGTCCCAACCCGCGTAAAAGGGCTGGCCGTAGACATGGGGGCGGTGCCCTGCAAGGATCGCCTCGAACCCCAGTTGGGACGAGACGGTATAGACCGCTGTCGCGCCCTCTAGCAGGTGCCACGGACTGATGGCATCGTCGCACAGGGACACGCGGTCGTTGCAGTCGTCTGGCCCGTACATGCCGCTACGGTGGCCTTCGGCGGTTTCGGGGTGTGTGCGGATGACGATGCGCTGGCCGGGGTTTTCCTCGATCGCATCCCATAGCATTTCCAGAAACCGGTTCCGATCCCCGTTCGAGGCGCGCAAAGAGGCATCGCCAGCCACTTGGTCCACCACCAGAACGTAACCCGCTGCGGGACCCTGAACGGTCGGATCATAAGCGTTGTACTTGGACAGGTGCAGCGCCCGCATCCGTGCCATACAGGCCTTGGCTCGGTCCAGAAGCGCTGTGTTGTCCAGCGGCTCATGCTTCAGGATCCGCTCCAAGGCCGAGGGCTGTGCAGGATCAAAGTGCAGGCCCTCTGTATCAATCAGCAATCCAAGCGGCGGATCCCCTGCGCGGCCCGGCTGAACCGAACGTAGGAACGCATCCTCCAGATGGATTTCTTCAGCACCCGTGCGAGCACACATGCGCGCGCCACGCTCTGCCGTGTGACCAGCCCCCCACGTCAGCACCGCATCCTGCGGCGACGGCCAGCCCAAACGTGGCGCATAGCCCGCGAGCGTCAGGATGCGCTTGATCCGCGCATCGGTCAGAAGGGTTAGGCTGGATGCAAAACACCGCCGAGAGGTGTTGCCCCCGGCGGTGCTATGGATGCTGGACTCGTCCAAGAACTTAGCCGCCGAGACCGGAGGCCGCTCCTGCAAGAGAGTTCACAGAGTTCAGACCGCCAAGCAGGGCGCTGATGGTTTTGTTCCAACGCACGAACGGCGCTTCGGTCACGTACAGGGTGTCCTCGTCGCGGATCGCAAAGTCGCGGGCTTCAAACATGCCTGTGGGTTCGGTCAGGTTGAGCACGTAGACAAGGCGCTGGTCGCCGACCAGATCGTCACGGCCGAGAACCATATTTGCGATCTCAGCGGGCTCGTTGCGGAAGACGAAAACGCCTGTCGGGTCGGCCGCGTTGGTTTGCAGGCCCCCCACAGTCGCTATCGCCTCGATCGCCGAGATGGTCTGGCTTTCGAACGGCACTCGGGTCTGGTTGCCCGTCGCGCCAAGCGAGGTAAAGCTGCGGGTGTCTTGCTCGACCAGAACGCGGTCGCCATTGCGCAGGGCAATATCAAGGCGAGTATCGTCAAAGATGTCTTGGAACCAGACTTCGCCTTGCTGGTTGCCGCGTACGACTGTGATCTGGGCAATTTCAGGCTCGATCGTGATACCGCCTGCGCGGGCCAGCATGCCCGACAGAGTGCGGCTCGGGCGTTCGATCGGGTATAGACCCTGACCCCCGACTGATCCGATTACGGAAACAGCGGCGCCATCACCGGCAAGACGGCGAACCTCGACCTGCGGGTCAGGGGTCTGCTCTTCGAGCTGGTTTGTAATGATTCGGCGGATCGCTTCGGGGGTGTTGCCCGCTGCTTTGATCCGGCCCGCATAGGGCACGAAAATGAAACCTGCGCCATCAACCTGCACTTCTTGCAGGGTGGTCGCGTTGCCTTCGGCACCGGACAGCAGACCGTCATCTACGTTTTCCCAGACCGTCAGGCCCAGCGTATCACCGGGGCGGATCGTATCAGATCCGACGACGCCGGCATTGATGAATTCATCAGAAAAACCGAGGGCAGGGGTGACAGATGTGGCTCTTGTCACTCGGGAGTTCACGCTCACGACAAAGGCATCGCCGCTCCGCATGACAGAGCCTTCGAAAATCTCGTTTTTAGAGGGGCCGGAGCGGGGCAAGCCGCACGAGGCCACACTGAGTGTTACTGCGGCCAACAAGACCCCACGCAACAGACGCGACGTTGTATTCTTCACTGCTCAGGTCTCCTCGACCTATGATTTTTGCCTTGTTTTTTGAAGAAGCTAGCGGAAAAGCAATCAAAAAGCCAGCATTTCGGTCGTCAACAGTTATTGCACGATGCGAAGATGTTGCCGAGGTGCCGCGGTCCCGTGCAGAAGCGCATCATAAGGGTCATCGGCCATCAGCATCATATCAACGACCTGCCGCAGCACCTGTCTGCGCCCTTGGGCCGAATAAAAGCCGCCGCCCACCTGAGAAGTCTCAAGGAGATAGCGACGATAATCTTTGTAAGCCCGAAGATCAGGTCGCGACGGCTGCGCATAGAATTCCGGCAGGGGCTGGGTGCTGACGAATTCAGGCTTGTCATAGACCGCACGGCCAAAGACCCGCAGCGCCATACCGCGCCATAACACCTGCTGCGCAGCGGTTGAATTAACAGTCACTGCGCTGCGCGCATCATTCAAAAGCGCGGCGAGTTTGCCCCCGCGCAGATAGTGGACACGTCCTTCGACCCCGAGCTTGCGGGCCAAGTCGCGGATGTCCGCGCGGATCGGAACGCGCCCATCCTCGAGCGGGTGGGCCTTGAACACCAGATGATGATGCTGAGGGGCGCCCTTGGCGAACCCGTCAATCACCGTCTCTAGAAATTCGCGCATGGACCCAAACGAAGAGTGCGCCTGAAAGCTGCTGTCATGGGCCAACTGCAAGAGCACCACATGGTAGGGAAAGCCGCCGCGGCGCACGCGGGCTGTGGCCAGCACACGCTCCAACCATTGCGCAGGCATCAACAATAACCGGCGCAGATACAGGCGGAACTCTTCGGCCACGGGGATGTCGCGGTGGGCACGGAAGTTCCTGTAGTCGCCATTCCAAAACATCACATACCAATGGTAAAGCGCCCCATAGAAAACGTGCTGACGCATGTCGCCCCATTTCGCGGGGGGAAGGGGGGCATCCTGATCTATGCCCGCCAAAGCCTCGCGCATTTCGGGAACGGTCATCTCCATCAGGCGCGAATTGCCGTTGCTGCCCCCGCGCTCGTACGTGATCCAGTAGGGGCGCATGTACCCCTCTTCGAATACGTGAACGGTCAGGCCTTCGTCCTTGGCAATCTCGATTGCGTTGGCATGGATCGACCGGACATCGCCATAGAGCACGATGTCGGTGACCTTTCTCTCGGCGATCAAGGTACGAAAGAATGCGGGCCACGCGTCCTGTGGCTGGTTAAAGGCGATGTAAGTCGATTTATCCCGCCAGAACGCGGCATCGCCCGCGTTAAAGCCAACGCGCAAAACGTTTCCGCCTGCGTGGCACAACATCTCTGCCAGACGGGCAAAGAATGGCCCGTGGGGTCCCTGTAGAAACAGGAAAGTGCGGTCAGAGTTTGTAATTTGGGTCATTTACTCAATAACGTACAGTATTCAGTCCTTTCTATGGGACCGCGTTGGCAAAAATAAGCAGAAACTCTGACACACGCTTGAGAAAAGGCGGTTAAACCGCTACCTCCGCCTAGAAACTACGGAGGTTTTTCATGTTCACAGGCATTATTACCGACATGGGCCGCATCGCAGAGCTCGAGCAGGGCGACAGCCTACGCGCGCGAATCGAGACGGTGTACGACATGGACACTGTGGATTTGGGCGCCTCGATCGCATGCGATGGCTGCTGCCTAACCGTGGTAGAGATGGGGCCAAACTGGTTCGACGTTGAGATCAGCGCCGAAAGCATCTCGAAAACCAACATCGGTGAATGGGCCGTCGATAAACGCGTGAACCTAGAGCGCGCGCTCAAGGTGGGCGACGAGCTGGGGGGGCACATCGTGTCTGGCCACGTGGACGGCGTCGCCGAAGTGGTCAAGATCGAAGAGGATGGCGGCAGCACCCGTGTCACTCTGCGCGCCCCCGAAACGCTGGCCAAATACATTGCGCCCAAAGGATCGGTCGCGCTGAACGGCACCTCGCTGACCGTAAACGAGGTGAACGGCTGCGATTTCGGTATCAACTTTATCCCGCACACCAAGCAGGTAACGACGTGGGGCGGTGTGTTCGTCGGACAGCAGATCAATCTCGAGATCGACACGCTGGCCCGCTACGTGGCGCGCCTGCGCGAGTGGGAATAACACCTGCACATATTCATATCCTGTATTGTGATGTGACAGGTTTGCGCTAGGGTTCTTTCCGAACAGGGAGGAATACCATGGCACATTTCAAACCAAGCCGTCGCGAATTGCTCAAGCTCTCCGCGATGGCGCCCGCCTTTGCACTGACCGCGACAGCGCCCAAAGCGCAGATCGGCGCGCCTGCGTCGGACAATCCCAGCCATTTCAGCTTTGCCATCGGCGAGGCACAGATCACCGTAATCTCTGACGGGTTCTTCGAGACGCCCGCCAGCGGTCTGGGGATCAATGCCGACCCCGAAGAGGTGCAAGCCTTTCTCGCGGCGCATTATCTGCCCACCGACACCAGTCTGTCCCACACCAACCACCTTGTGATCGATATTGGTGACGCGCGGGTTCTGGTAGATGTGGGGTCTGGCAACCGGTTCATGCCCACGGCGGGGCGCCTGATGGCGAACCTCGAGTCGGCTGGCATTGATCCTTACAGCATCACCCATGTGGTCATCACCCACGCACACCCCGACCACATCTGGGGCATCCGCGATGACTTTGACGAGGCGATCTTGCCCGACGCACAGTATTTTATTGGTGCGGCTGAACATGCGTTTTGGCTACAGGACGGGCTTGCCGCGTCTTCGCCCGCCGAAATGCAGCAATTCGTTGTGGGCGCAGTGAACAGTCTGAATGTTGATGGGGCCGAGTGGACCCTTGTGGCGGATGGCGATGCAATTTGTCCGGGCGTCACCGTGATGGAAACACCCGGTCACACCCCCGGTCACATATCTGTGCATGTCGAAAGTGGCGGCCAACAGCTTGTCGCGCTTGGTGATTCTATGAATCACGCTTATACTAACTTTGCTCATCCCGACTGGTTTAATGGGTTTGACATGGACGGAGATCAAACCGTCGCCACGCGTCAAACCCTGCTGGATCGCGCAGCCGAGGATGGCCTGACCGTTGTCGGGTACCACTTTCCCTTTCCGGGCGTGGGGCATGTAATGCGCGAAGGCGGCAGCTACAGGTTTTTGCCCGCTCTCTGGCGTTTCAAAGGTTAGCTGTGATTATCCTTTTTCCTCTCTCTCATTCGGTCGGAGGGTTTGGCACGATCTGACCGACGAGATTGAGGAAACCCGAGAGCACACCATTGCGTCACCCCGACTTCTTTTTGATGGGTCCGCCAAGTCGGTCGGCCGCGCAGCTATGGCGTTGGCTGAGCCAGCATCCTGAGCTGTTCATGCCCGCGCGGCGTGAGCTGGGATTGCATGCGTTGCCTGACCTGTCGGGGGATCTCGACTGGGGGCAGGACCCGAGACTGGTGGATCTGGTGACATCGCCCGAAGAGTACTTGCGCTCATTCCAGCCTGCGGGAGAGCGCAAGCGCGGGGATGGTTCCACCCTCTATAGCCTTGTCCCCGAAGCGCCGCGCCGCATTTACAAGGCGAATCCCGACGCCAAGCTGATCTTTGTCCTCGAGGCACCGGTCAGCCGTGCCTTTCATGCCCACGCGCACAACGTGGAATTGGGCGTTGAGACGCAGACCAGTTTTGACATTGCGTTGGAAATCGAGCCAGAGCGGATCAAGGCTGGGGCCTCTCCTTTCCTCTGTTACGCGACGGGCAGCCAATACCGCCAGATGATCGAGCCGGTGGATATTCTGTTTGGTCAAGACAACGTCCTGATCCTCATCGCCGAGGACGCAGAGCGGGAACCGCGCATGACCGTAAGACGGATTGCCAAGTTCCTTGGCGTTTCGCCCTACGATGACCTGCTTCCTTTTGTGCCGCGTGAACGCCAAAGCATCGTGTCCGAGATGCTGGCACGTCTGCGCTCGCGTCGGAAACATCCTGAAATCAGCGCCCAATTCCGCAGTGCGATGGTGTCTGAAATTCAATGGATGGAACGTCGGACCGGATCCTCTCTGGACGCGTGGCTCAAGAGAGATCAAGAGTAGGGGCGGAAACGTGCTACACCGTATCGGGACGCAGCGCCGCACCCCATACCTTCGGGTGGTTCGGGGCGGCGCGCTGCGTTATCTGCGCGGTACACGATGAAGGAGAGACGGTATGTCCGAAAACAGTCGTTTTGAAACACCCGGCCCCGTCGAAGAGAACCTGCGCGACGCAATTTCTCCGATCGAGGATGTGATCGAGGATGCCCGCAACGGCCGCATGTATATTCTGGTGGATCACGAGGACCGCGAGAACGAGGGCGACGTTTGCATCCCCGCGCAGATGTGCACCCCCGAGGTCATCAACTTTATGGCCACCCACGCGCGGGGCCTGATCTGCATGACCTTGAACAGCGAACGTATTGATGCGCTGGGTCTGCCGTTGATGGCGACCACCAATTCCTCGCGCCACGAAACCGCGTTCACCGTGTCGATCGAAGCGCGCGAAGGCGTGAGTACCGGCATTTCAGCCCATGACCGCGCCCGAACTGTGGCGGTCGCGATTGATTCCAGCAAAACGGCTGCCGATATCGCGACCCCCGGCCACATCTTCCCCCTGCGCGCCCGCGATGGCGGCGTTCTGGTCCGCGCAGGCCACACCGAAGCCGCGACCGACGTCGCCCGTCTGGCTGGCCTGAACCCCTCTGGTGTGATCTGCGAGATCATGAATGACGACGGCTCCATGGCGCGTCTGCCTGATCTGGTGGCCTTTGCCCAACGGCATGGGCTCAAGATCGGCACGATCAGCGACCTGATCGCCTATCGCCGCCGCTACGACAATTTGGTCAAGGTAGAGAGCGAGAGCACCATCACCTCTGAATTCGGTGGTGAGTGGACCATGCGGGTCTACACGGACACGACCCAAGGCGCACAGCACATTGCTCTGATCAAAGGGGACATCTCGGGCGACGCCCCGGTCCTGACCCGAATGCACACACTTGATCCCATGCTCGATATGCTGGGTACGGGCCCCAAAGGGCGCGCCTTTGAATTCAGCTCAGCAATGAAGATGGTTGCCGAAGAGGGCAGGGGGGTCATCGTCCTGCTCCGCGACTTGACCATGCAGCTTGGCGGTGGGACCAGCCCCCAAACCCTGCGCCAGTATGGCCTCGGGGCTCAGATCCTGACCCATCTGGGCCTGAAACAGCTGACTCTTCTCACCAATTCGCCCACCCCAAAGGTGATCGGCCTTGATGCTTACGGCATCGAAATCACCGGCACCCGCAAAATTCCGGAGGCAAACTGATGGCCGCCAATGAACAGCACTACACTCTAGAGCGCCCGACTTTCGACAAGCCCGTGAAAATCCTGATCGTCGTCGCACCCTATTACAAGGATATCGCAGACAACCTGCTTGCTGGTGCCCGCGCCGAGATTGAAGCCGCTTGTGGCACCCACGAGACGGTCGAGGTCCCGGGCGCACTGGAAATCCCCACCGCGATCGGCATGGCCGGACGTCTGGCCAACTACGATGGCTACGTGGCCTTGGGTTGCGTGATCCGTGGCGAGACGACCCACTACGACACCGTCTGCAACGACAGCTCGCGCGGGATCACCCTGCTGGGTCTATCGGGGCACTGCATCGGAAACGGCATCCTGACCGTGGAGAACCGCGAACAGGCCGAAGTCCGCGCGGAACCGGACGGCCAGAATAAAGGTGGCGGAGCGGCGGCTGCGGCCTTGCATTTGATCGCATTGGCGCGTAACTGGGGCGGCTCAAAGCGTGGCGTTGGCTTCATGCCCACCGAGGATGACAGTTACCGCATCGCTTAACCCCATCTTCAGGCTGACCCGATGACCACAGATTCCGCACCCCTGTCTGGCAACCAGAAGCGCAAGATGCGCTCGGCATCCCGTCTGTACGCGGTGCAGGCGCTCTACCAGATGGAGTTGACCGGCCTGTCGTACGACCGCGTTAAGGCAGAGTTTCTGGACCTGCGCTTTGGCGCAGAGATCGACGGCGAAGAGCTCATCGACGGTGATATTGACTTGTTCTCGACCATCCTCGAAGCGGCTGTGAACTGGCAGGCGCGGATCGACCAATGCACCGACCGCGCGCTGGTTGCGAAATGGCCCCTGGGCCGGATCGACACTACTCTGCGCGCGCTCTTCCGTGCGGCTGGCGGTGAGTTCCAAGCCAAAGAAACACCGCCCAAAGTGGTGATCACCGAATATGTCGACGTAGCCCGAGCGTTCTTCCCAGAGGGCAAGGAAGCCGGTTTCGTAAACGCGGTGCTTGATCACATCGCCCGGGAGATGCGCCCAGAAGCCTTCTGATCAGCTCAGGCAATTTAGACACTTAAACCCGGCGCGGTCTTCGCAGCCGGGTTTTTCTATCACATCAAGACGTATCACAACGGCGCGATTTCGCCCATTATCCGCTTGATCAGGTAGACACTCCCTCCGTGCGGCACTACCTTTCTTGTGCAAAGCACAGGAGATGCAAAATGCCTAAGCTCGTACGTCTCTATATCAGCCAAGTGATCATGGGCTTCGGCCTGTCCGCCGTCTTTGTTGCCGCGCTCCTTACTTTGAACGTCGCAAACCTTTGGCATTTGGTCACTCACTCGACCGGCGGTCTTCTGGCTGTGACCATGCTTTGGATTTTTAACGGCATTGTTTTCGCAGGGGTGCAGTTCGGTATCTCGATCATGCGTATGGCCGACGACGATGACACGCCGCGTGGCCCACGCCAGCAGGCTCTGGTCCGCGAATATGCGCCGATCCCCGTCCGCACGGACGAGCAGCGCAAGCGCCGCCACATCTGAGGTTTACGCCAATCGCGCTTTCACCTTTGTAAAAATACTCTGGGGGAGGCGCGCATCGCGCGACGGGGGCAACGCCCCCTTTTTTGTGCCAGATCGCAAGAAGAATGAAGCGTATTCAAAGGGTAAGGTGTGGCGGGCCCGCGCGCGACCGTCTAGGTTTTTGCATTCCCGAGGACCTGTATATACAGGTGGGCGCCAGGTAATCAGGCCAGGGCCAGAACAGAGCCAGCTCCCTCGGATTTGCTTAAGGCCACCGGAATGAAACCGACATACGAGAGGGGCAGCACCCGCCACGCAGCACAGGTAATGTGACAAGCCCCTTTCGACAAGGGGGCATGTGACTTGATTTTGTTCTCTTTATGTTCATATTGGGTGATATGCAGATTATCCCCAGCCAAACTTCCATTGATCCCAAGCCAGGACAGCTTTTGGCCCGCGGGGTCACGCGTCATCTGGCGCAACTCGGCTTTGCTTGCCTCGACGAATTCAAGCCCGCGCGCGGGCTGCGCATGGACGTCATGGGGATGGGAAAGAAAGGGGAGCTTTGGTGCGTAGAATGCAAATCTTGCCGTGCAGATTTCCAAAGTGATTCCAAATGGCAGAACTATTTGCCCTACTGCGAGCGATTTTTTTGGGCCGTGGATGCTGATTTCCCGACGGATCTCCTGCCCGAAGGGACAGGTTTGATCATCGCAGATGCCTATGACGCAGAGATTATTCGCATGCCGGATGCGCTGCCGCTCGCTGCGGCCCGCCGCAAGGTCCTGACGCGTGACTTTGCCCGCACGGCGGCACTGCGTCTTCAGACCCTGCGCGATCCGCGTTTGTGATCAGCGACGGCCTTTGCTGGCCAGATCCTTGGCGGTCTGGATGGCGGACTGGATTTCCTCGACGATTTCTTCAGCTTCATCCGGCGTGAAGTCCATCGGAATTTCCAGGTCACCCGCTTCGATATAGAGGCGGATCATGCCCTTGTCTGTCGGACCGATCTGCAAGCTGGCTTCGATGTCGCGTTCTGTGTTGATACCCATGAAAGGCTCCGTTTTCCTGTTGAATATCGCGGGTAAACCCTGTTCGGGCCCTTGGCAATATCATGTGAATTTTTTGTTATACTGCTTCTTGCAATCCGAGTTCGCTAGGGGTAAATGACCCCCAGTGCCGCCTTAGCTCAGTAGGTTAGAGCGCCTGATTGTGGATCAGGAGGTCCCCCGTTCGAGCCGGGGAGGTGGTACCATCATCATCTTCCAATGATGTTCGAAAGCGCCCTTGAGGCGCTTTTTTCGCGCTTGGATGATGTGATCATTTGTGCGCCAAAGAAAAACGCGGCACCCATAGAGCGCCGCGTTCAGGTCGTGTGATGTTGTCCTAGCTTAGAACGTTGTCTTTGCCTTGCCCGGGGCCGTCAGGTTGATCGAGTAGGCGTCCTGCCCGTGCAACTCCAGATCCATACCGGCAAGCTCTTGCTCTGGTGTGACACGCAGGTGGTTGCGGGGCATCGGGCCGTAGTCGAAATACTGCGAATTGCCCAGTTTCTTGATCACGTACATCAGGCGTGACGCCACCCAGAACGTCACGAGCGCCGATAGGAAGCCGAACATGCAGATCATCGCCCCATAGAACATCTGTGTCCCAAAGACGATCGGACCCAGTTCCATGTCGCCCGTCGTCAGAGCGAACATGCCGCCCGCGAATAGGCCGACAGCTCCGTGAACGGGGAAGGCGCCGATAGGATCGTCAATCTTGGCGCGGAACATAAAGATGACGGCGATGACATAAACTGCGCCGGACAGAACACCGATTAGAACTGCGATTGGGGCGGTTGCAGCGTCGGCGTTTGCGGTGATGCCCACGAGGCCCGCGAGTGCCCCATTCATCAGATCAGAAATGTTGTACTTGTTCTGGGTAACCATAAAGAAAGCCAGCACCGAGAATACCGCAGCACATGGTGCGAGTGTGGTGTTGATCACGACCTGACCAAACCCTCCAATTAGCTGCTCAAAGATCGCATTGGCGATCATGTCGGGCTGATCTTGGGTGGCGCTCAGGTCAATTTCTGACAGGTCGAAACCCGCGGCAAAGGTGCTGCCTGCGTTAAAACCGTACCAACCAATCCACAGGAAAAACACACCCAGCGCGCTGATCGGAATATTGTGGGCGGCGTTGCTGATCGACGACCCCGCAAAGCGATAGGAATCGATCTGACCACGGCCAAAGTTGAACTCACCGATTCGGGGCCGCAACATGATCGCGCCAGCGAGACCAGCGAACCCGCCAAGGCCGTGGACCACGAGCGAGCCTGCAAAGTCATGGATGACGCCGTACAGCATCCCATCAGGGTTCCAAACCGTAAAGGCGACAACGGGGTAGATCAGGGCAGAGAAGACAGCGCCAAAGAAAAGATAGGCGTAGGGGGCAATTCGGCCTGTGACCGCGCCCGAGCAAATCGTCACGCATGTGGCCGCGAAGGCAAAATTGAAAAACAACGAAATGTCATCGTTCAACGTTACAATCGGGCCGGGAGAGGTATTCTCGGTCGTGTGCGCAAATCCCATTTCGCGCATCCAGTCGACCAGAATGGAATCCCCGGTCAGGATCGGATATCCGAACCAGTAAAAGAAGATGCCACACACGCAGGCATCGACAAAGTTTTTAAAGATATTGTTGATCGCGTTCTTGCGCGACATGCCGCCCGTTTCGAGCATCATGAACCCGGCTTGCATCATGAAAATCAAGACGCCGCTCATGAAAACAATTACGTTGATAGTCGAGTAGACCCCGAAAATAAGGGATCGGTCGTAACTGGCTAAATCACCGCCCATGTTTCTGTCACCTAAATAGTATATGGGCCCAAGTGTAAGTAAAACCCGGGCGCCATTTCATGCGTGAAAATTTACACTTATGGGATTAGCGGGGTGGCTGAACGTCCGTCAAGGTTGAAAGGGTCAAAACATGATTTACTGAGATTTGATTGCAGAATTGACGCAATCTCAGGAGGTGAATCGTAGGCTGAAATTACACTAAATACGATAATGATATTTATTTGAGTGTAGAAAGGGGATTCCTTGATGTCCGGAATCCTAGATAATATGCGCCACAAACAGAATGTGACCGTGATTTGCGCGCTAAGGTGTGAGACTCTCTTACATTGCCCGTTTATTGAGCGGAATTGATCTGCACCGTTTGCCTCAGGGAACCGCTGACCGCATCAAAGATCAGGATCTCTTGTCGGTCGGTGACGATTGCAATCCAACCCTTGCCTTGTGTAACTGCGCTGATTGTTGATCCCGCAGGCAGTCTCAGATTTTCTGGTAGAACTGGCGTGGGGTCAGGGAAGCGAAACACAATGACCAGTGCGATGGCGATCATGCCTCCCATCATCACCACGGTCAGGGCCGTCACAAGGCGGCGCAGGAACAGGGCGTCTGGGGGCGTCTGGTCAGAAGGAAGCGACATGGGCGAGACCTTGGTTACCGTCATCATCGCGGCAGATCCGCCGCCCCGTCTGGATAAGGCCTTGGCGCGCGATGTGCCAGAGGAAGCGTCTCTGTCGCGGACCCGTCTTGCCAAACTCATCGCCGAGGGCAAAGTCGCGCGAGCGGGCGAGGTGTTGTCTGATCCCAAAGCAAAGGTGACGGAAGGCGACGAAATCAGCATTCAGATCAAGGTTGCTGCCGAAGTCGACACCGTGGCCGAGGATATCCCGCTCGAGATCATCTACGAAGACGATGATCTGATCGTGGTGAACAAGCCTGCTGGCATGGTGGTGCATCCTGCGCCCGGCTCGCCCGGTGGCACTTTGGTCAACGCGCTGCTGCACCATTGCGGCGATACTCTGTCGGGCATCGGGGGCGAGAAGCGTCCGGGCATTGTGCACCGTATTGATAAAGATACCAGCGGGCTTTTGGTCGTGGCAAAATCGGATCGCGCCCATCACGGGTTGGCGGCTCAATTCGAGGACCACAGCGTCGAGCGGGTGTATTCCGCCGTTGTCTATGGTGTCCCAGACAGCAATGAGCCGCGCCTCAAGGGGGTGAAGGGTGTCAGCTTCGAGCCGGGCAACATCATCAAGATCACGTCTTTCCTCGGCCGTCACAGAACCGACCGTCAGCGGCAGGCCGTCAGTTTTAGCAGTGGGCGCCATGCAGTGACCCGGGCGCGGGTCGTTGAAACATTCGGGACGCCCGTCTGTGCGACATTGGTGGATTGCTGGCTGGAAACAGGTCGGACCCACCAGATCCGTGTGCACATGACCCATGCAGGTCATGCGTTGATAGGAGACCCCGTTTACGGCGGGCGGCGCAAGCTGTCTCCCAAGGCGTTGTCGTTGGCTGGCATTGAAGCTGCAGCAACGTTCCCCCGTCAGGCGCTGCACGCGCGCAATCTTGGTTTCATCCATCCCGTGACCGAAGAAGAGATGACCTTCGAAGCGCCGCTGCCTTACGATATGGTTTCACTTCTCGATGCGTTGCGCACCAAGAAGTGATCCTCACGCACGTGTGCGTGAGTGCACCCAAATCCCTCTATCCAGCCAAGTGTCTCTCATTTTATATGGAACCAAAGCGAGGCTGAGGACTTGAATACATGAAGTCAGCTACCTAGCTGCATGTTAAAGCCTGTTACATTCAGGAGGGACAAATGGCAAACTATGCAAATCTTCCGGCACCGACCCCAGAGGGCGGCCTGTCGCGCTACATGCAAGAGATCCGCAAGTTCCCTCTGCTGGAGCCTGAAGAAGAATATATGCTGGCCAAGCGGTGGGTCGAAGAACAAGACACAGAGGCGGCCCACAAGATGGTCACCAGCCACCTGCGTCTCGCGGCCAAGATCGCCATGGGCTACCGTGGCTACGGTCTGCCCCAAGCAGAGGTAATATCCGAGGCAAACGTCGGTCTGATGCAAGCGGTCAAACGCTTTGACCCTGAAAAGGGCTTCCGTCTGGCGACCTACGCAATGTGGTGGATCCGCGCAAGCATTCAGGAATACATCCTTCGCAGCTGGTCGATGGTGAAACTGGGGACAACTTCGGCGCAGAAGAAATTGTTCTTTAATCTGCGCAAAGCGAAATCCCGCATCGGAGCGCTGGAAGATGGCGACCTGCGTCCGGAGCACGTTCAGAAGATTGCGACGGACCTTGGCGTAACCGAGGACGAAGTGATCAGCATGAACCGCCGTTTGTCGGGTGGTGACGCCTCGCTCAACGCGACCGTCGGCTCCGAAGATGATGGTGGCGCACAGTGGCAGGATTGGCTCGAGGATGAAGATGCGAACCAAGCTGCGGCCTACGAGGCGCAAGACGAAATGGACTCGCGCCGCGAACTGCTGGCCGAAGCCATGGATGTGCTGAACGATCGTGAGAAAGACATTTTGGTCAAGCGCCGCCTGAGCGAAGAGAATATCACGCTCGAGGATTTGTCAGCCGAGTACAACGTGAGCCGCGAGCGTATTCGCCAGATTGAGGTGAGGGCGTTCGAAAAACTGCAGAAGCGGATGACCGGTCTTGCACGGGAAAAGGGCATGCTGCCTGCGGTCTGATCCTTTGACAGAGTTGTAGAAAATCCCCTCGGGCCCTAGGCTCGAGGGGATTTTTATTTGGGGGCGGTATGACCAAAATCTACAACTGGGGCATTCTGGGGGCGGCGAAATTTGCCCGCGAACACATGGGGCCCGCGATCCATCTGGCCAGCGGGGCGCGCTTGGCGGGGCTGGCCACGTCGAGCTACGACAAATCTGCGCCGTTCCGCGCGTTTGCGCCGGATATCCGCGTGTACGAGAGCTATGACGCCCTGATCCATGATCCCAAAATTGATGTGGTCTACATTCCGCTCCCGAACCATTTGCATGTGGAGTGGGCGCTCAAGGCGTTGAAGGCGGGCAAGCATGTGCTGTGCGAGAAACCGATCGCCCTCGAGGCCGCCGAGATCGACCAGATCATTTCCCTGCGCGACGAGACCGGCCTGATGGCTGCCGAAGCCTATATGATCCTGCACCACCCCCAATGGCAGCGCGCGAAAGAGATCATAGACAGTGGCGAGATCGGGCGCCTGCGTCATGTGAGCGGGATTTTTACATTCGACAACCGAGAGGACACCGGCAATATCCGTAATAAGGCCGAGACCGGCGGTGGTGGCATCCGCGATATCGGGGTCTATACCTATGGCTCTGCGCGGTTCGTGACGGGGCAGGAGCCGACCGAACTGCGCGCGGATGTGGAGTTCGAAAAAGGGATCGACACCTATGCAAATGTCACAGGACGGTTTGGGGACATCACGTTTACCCTGATCAACTCGATCCGCATGGCGAACCGTCAGCGCATGGAGTTCCATGGGGAGAAGGGTGTGTTGGCCCTGACAGCGCCGTTCAATGCGCAGGTGTTCGGGGAGCCGAAGCTGACGGTGGAATGCTCTGGCGGGGTGATCCGTGAAGAACGTTTCCCGGCCGCTCAACACTACAAGCTTCAGGTCGAGAATTTCTGTGCTGCGATTGGTGGGGACCGTTCGGCTTATCCGGTGTCGCTGGAGTTCTCGCAGGGCACGCAGGCGATGATCGACCGCGTATTCGCTGACGCAAAGCGCTGATCAACCAAAAGGAACGCCGCCCTGATCGGGCGGCGTGCTGTGTTCTTGGTGATTGCGGTTGGGTTATTCCATCGCCTCGAGCTGGTCGATGAAGCCTTCGATCATTGACAGGCCCTTGTCCCAGAATTTCGGGTCAGACGCATCGAGGCCAAAGGGCGCCAGGAGCTCTTTGTGGTGCTTCGACCCGCCCGCCTTGAGCATGTCGAAATACTTGTCTTGGAAACCTTCGGGCTGCTCTTGGTAGGCCGCGTAAAGGGCGTTCACCAGACCGTCGCCGAACGCATAGGCGTAGACGTAGAAGGGCGTATGGACGAAGTGTGGGATGTAGGCCCAGAAGGTCTCATAGCCCGGCATGTAGTCGAACACTGGACCAAGGCTTTCTGCCTGAACGCTCATCCACAGGGCGTTGATGTCGTCGGGGGTCAGTTCTCCACCGCGGCGCGCCTCGTGCAGTTTGCATTCGAAATCGTAGAAGGCGATCTGGCGCACGACTGTGTTAATCATGTCCTCGACCTTGCCAGCCAGCATGACCTTGCGCTCGTTGTCGTCCTTGGCGCCGGACAGCATCTTCTGGAAGGTCAGCATTTCGCCAAACACAGACGCAGTTTCCGCCAGCGTCAGCGGAGTGGAGGACAGCATTTCGCCCTGACCAGCGGCCAGACGCTGGTGGACGCCGTGTCCCAGTTCGTGGGCGAGTGTCATCACATCGCGCGGTTTGCCAAGGTAGTTCAGCAGCACGTAGGGGTGCGCATCGGTGACGGTGGGATGGGCAAAGGCACCAGGCGCTTTGCCCTGTTTGACGCCCGCGTCGATCCAGCCTTTGGAGAAGAACGGCTCGGCCAGTTCGGCCATGCGCGGGTCGAAGTCGCCATAGGCGTCCATGACAATCTTTTCCGCTTCGGGCCACGCGATCTTGCGCTCGGTCTCCATGGGAAGGGGCGCGTTGCGGTCCCAGACTTCCATGGTTTCAAGGCCGAGCCATTTTGCTTTGAGTTTGTAGTAGCGGTGGGACAGGCGCGGGTAAGCATCGACCACAGCGTTGCGCAGGGCCTCGACGACTTCGGGCTCTACGTGGTTGGCCAGATGGCGACCGGTCTGCGGGGTGGGCATGCCGCGCCAGCGGTCCATGACCTCTTTTTCCTTGGCCTGGGTGTTGTGCACGCGGGCGAAGGTTTTGACGTTCTTGGTAAAGGTTTCACCCAAGGCGCGGGCACCAGCCTCGCGCTTGGAGCGGTCTTGTTCGGACAGCAGGTTCAGGGTCTCTTCGATGCCCTTTTCCTCGCCATCCACGTCGAATTTCAGGCCCGCAATGGTTTCGTCGAACAGACGCTCCCAAGCGTCGCCAACCACGCCCATGTCGTGGAGGAATTTCTCCATCTCGTCGGACAGCTGATAGGGCTTCATTGCGCGGATGCGGTCAAACACGGGCTTGTAGCGGGCCAGATCGCTATTTTCCGCGAACAGAGCGTCCAAATGGTCATCGGGCAGTCGGTTCAGTTCCAGCGTGAAGAACACCAGCGGGGTGGTGTAGCGGGTCAGGCGATCTTGCAGGTCGGACATGAACTTGGCGCGTTCGGCGTCCATGGTGTTCTGATAGTAGCGCAGACCGGCAAACGACATGATGCGCCCCGCGACCATATCGATGCGTTCGTTGCGCAGGGTGCATTCCAGCATGCCGTCTGCATCCAGATCGGCCAGTTTGCCTTCGTAATCTTCGGCAAAGCTGGCGCAGGCGCTTTCCAGCCAGTCCAGATCGCGCAGCAGTTCAGGGGCGTCTTCGGCGGTGTACAGATCGCTCAGGTCCCATTCCGGCAGATCCCCCAGATCGCCAGTGCCTGCGCTGGGGTTTGCATCAAAAAGCGGTTGAATGCGGTGTGCCATAGGTGGTCCTTTTTAATCTTGCTTGGAACACAGGTAAGAGCGCCCCCGCAGGATGTGCAAGGGGGCGGGGCGAATTAGGGCATCAAAGCCCTCAGATCATCGAGCGTGTTCGCCTCTGACGCGGGTTTGTCGTGCCGCCAGCGGATCATGCGGGGAAAGCGCAGGGCGACGCCCGATTTGTGGCGCGGGCTGTCCATGATCCCTTCGAACCCGATTTCGAACACATGCTCCGGGGTGACCTGCCGGACGGGGCCAAAGCGTTGCAAAGTGTTTTTGCGCACCCAAGCGGTGATCTTGCGGAATTCTGCGTCGGTGAGGCCGGAATAAGCCTTGGTAAAAGGGACCAATTCGCCGTTGTTCCAGACCGCAAAGGTGAAGTCGGTGAACAGGTTGGCCCGCCGTCCATGCCCTGATTGGGCATAGATCATCACGGCGTCGATGGTCAGGGGATCGACCTTCCACTTCCACCAGTCGCCTTTTTTGCGGCCCGCCAGATAGGGGCTGTCCAATCGTTTCAGCATCAGCCCCTCGGCATGGGCATCGCGGCTGGTTTCTCGGATATCTGTCAGGGTTTGCCAGTTGTTGAAGGGCACGACTGGAGAGGGGATTACAGCGGCCTCGGGTGGGATTTCAGCCAGCAGAGTTTCAAGTCGTGCGCGCCGTTCTGCCAAAGGCTTGTCGCGTATGTCTTCGCCCGCGTGTTCCAGCAGGTCATAGGCGCGCAGGACCACGGGTGCGTCTTTCAACAGCTTTTTCGGCACGGTTTTCCGGCCAATCCGTTTTTGAAGTTCGGAAAAGGGCAGGGGTTTGTCCTCGTGCCACGCCAGAACCTCGCCATCCAGAACGGTACAGTCGGGCAGGAAATCCACGCTGCGGGCAAATTCGGGAAAGCGGTCGGTGATCAGCTCTTCGCCGCGGGACCATAGAAAATGGGTGCCGCCGCGCAGGATCAGTTGCCCGCGAATGCCGTCCCATTTCCATTCAGCTTGCCAGTCTGAGGGCGCACCAAGGGCCTCGGGCGCATCTTCCAGACCATAGGCCAGATAAAACGGGTAGGGACGTGACTGGTCCGCCTCGGTGTCCTGCGCATGTATCAGATCGTGAAAGGTGGTCGTTTCTGGCGTCCAATTGCCCATCAGGCGATGGGCCATCTGCGCCTCTTCGGTGTCCGTGGCGCGGGACAGGGCGCGGGTCATGAGTTTTTGGCTGACACCCACGCGAAAACCCCCGGTCAGCAGCTTGTTAAACAGAAACCGCTCTGTCGTGTTCAGGCAGTCCCATGCGTCCAGAACGGCCTCCTTGCGGGAGTCTTCGTCCGCTGGTGTCAGGCGCAGGATTTCATCCATCCAGTCCGACAGGGTTCGGTTGGTCTGGCGCGTGGCGTCGGGCAGGATCAGGGCGATGGTTTCCGACAGATCGCCAACGATTGGATAGGTTTCCTCGAACAGCCACAAGGGGATGCCTGCCCGTTCCGCCGCCCATTCACGCAGGCGCGTGGTCGTGACGGCGCGCTTCGGGCGACGTCCGGAAAACAGCGCGATGCACCACAGTTTGTCGGGATCAGCAGCGGTTTCAAAATAGTCGGTCAGCGCGGCGACCTTCGCATTGGTCGAGGTGGTCTGATCCAGCGCGTTGAACAAGTCGGCAAAGGCTTGCATCAGTCCACCTCTGCCACATCGTCAGTGTCGGCGCCTTCGCCGGTGTATTCGGTGGCGACAATTGCGGAATCGTAGCCTTGGCTCAGAAGCCACTGGTTGAAGATTTCGGTGTAGCCGTGCGTCACAAAGACTTTTTCGCAGCCTGTGGCGCGGATGGTGTCGTTCAGGCCCGGCCAATCCGCATGGTCGGACAGGACAAACCCGCGATCTGCGGCCCGGCGCCTGCGGACCCCGCGCAAGCGCATCCACCCGCTGGCAAATCCCGTCGCGGCGCGACCGAACTTCTTGGCCCAAGGGGTGCCGAACGCCGAAGGGGGCGCGATCACGATGCCGCCCGTGTGGGCTTTGACATCCAGATCGCCGGTGACGCGGGTGGTGGCGGGCAGCGGGTAGCCTTGGGCGCGGAGGACTTCGTTCGTGGCCTCGACCGCGCCGTGGGTCAAGATCGGGCCGATGGATGGGTCGAGCAGGGACATCAGCCGCTGCGCCTTGCCCAAGGAATAGGCCCCGAGCAAGGAGAACCGCCCCTCGGCGGCATTGGCGGCCCACCATCCGTTGATCTCCTCAGCCGCCACGGATTGAGGGGCCCATTTGAATGCCGGCAGGCCAAAGGTGCATTCGCTGATAAAGGCGTGGCAGCGGACCAGTTCAAAGCTCTCGCACAGGCCATCCGGTTCGGGTTTGTAGTCGCCCGAGACAACCCAAACCTCGCCACCGACCTCGATCCGGATTTGCGCCGAGCCGGGGATATGTCCTGCAGGGTGAAAACTGACTGAGGCCGCTCCAATTTGCGTCTTAGCGCCGTAGGGTGTGGTTTGGATCGCCACGTCACCCAGCCGGTGGTGCATGACGGGTGCTGCGGCTTCGGTCGCCATGTAATGCTGATGGCCCCAGCGGGAGTGATCGGAATGCCCGTGAGTGATCAACGCACGATCCACGGGGCGCCAGGGGTCGATATAAAAATCACCAGCAGGGCAGTAGATGCCGCGATCAGTAAAGGTCAGAACAGGGTCAGCTCGCATAAGGCGAAGCTAGTCCGCCGCTGCCGCACTGCCAGAGCAATCCAGTCAGGCGTCAACGTTTTCTTTGGTGCGTTCAACAAAAGCGGCGATTTCGGACTTTGCACGACGGCGGATGTCCGGAGTTTCCATCAGCACCTCGTGCTGTGCATTCTCGATCTCAATCAGTTTGCCCTTGGGCCATGCGCCCATCCGCCGCTTGATTTCCTGAGGATCAACAATGCTTTCTAGATCGCCGAGAAAGCAGAGGGCAGGCACGTCGGGTGACGGGATAGAGGCCAGCGCCAAAGTCTCGCGAAGCGCTTGGTTCAGCCAGTTCAGACTGGGGCCGCCAAGGCCAAGGTCCGGTTGCGCGTCCGTCTGGCTGCGCATGTAGGCATACATGTCACGATCCGTGGTCAGCGCATTCCCCAAAAACGGAGCTGCCTCGGTATAGGGGCGGCGGCTGGTGCTTGGGGTCAACAGATGACCCAATGCAACTTTGTCTGCAGTCCACGTCACGGTCCACGCGACGGTACGCAATACGCCAGGCATCTGGATGCCCCACATGGGCGCAGTAAAAAGCACGCCGGAAATTGGCGCGCCATTTAGAACTGTGCGAAGTGCGATGCACCCGCCCATGGAGTGGCCCAGTATGTACCAGGGCTTGGGCAGGTTCATGCGCGCCGCGTAGTCCAAGAAGGCGGCTACATCTTTCTGGAAGTCCGAAAACTGCCCAACGTGCCCAACCAGACGATCGTCTAACGCGCGGTCCGACAACCCTTGGCCGCGCCAGTCCAGCGTCGCGGTCGCGAGCCCGATTTCGGCCAACTCTCGGGCCGTGATGCCATATTTTTCGATGTATTCGGTGCGCCCGTTGAAAAGCAGCATCGTGCCTTTAGCCCCAGTGTGGGGCCAGTGGGCCATGCGCAGACGCACCCCGTCCGAAGCAGTGACCCAGTGCGCAGCCCCCCCATCGGGGCCGCGTGCCAGATCATTGAAAAACGGGGCCATCTGCGTCACGTCTGTCGTCCCTAGGCCAGTACGGTGCCAAGCTGCATGGCTTTGCCCATGTCGCCATCGACGCTCAGGCGGCCCGACATAAAGGCTGCAGTGGCATCCAGTTCGCCATCGAGAATGGATTTGAAGGTGTCGGCGTCAGCAGTCAGGGTGACTTCAGCCTCGTCATCGGCGGCGCGTGCGCCGTTTTCGTCGATGATAATGCTGCCTTCGTCCTCGATCACGAATTTGGCGGTGCCGTCAAAGCCGTCATCCCCCAGTTTCGCGTTCAACTCCTCGACTGCGGTATCAATCACAGAGCTCATCGTGTCGCCTTTCACATTCTTGTTGCGGCACTCGCTTTTCGCCGCGGTTGGATTACACTGCTGAACTATGACCAGATTCCTTGATCCGCTCAAACGTGTCGTCACGGCAGGTTTCATGATAGTCACGATTTCCTCACCTGCAACGGCGCAGAGCCCGCAGGAGACGGAGTTGTTGGAACGATTGAAGAAAGCTGACCCCGATGGTGCGCAAGTTCTTGCCGAAGATTTGCGTCTGATTTGGGCGCGCTCGGGGTCCGCCATGGTGGACATGCTGCTGCGCCGTGCAGAGCGGGCGATGGCCGAGGGCGAGTTGGAGCTTGCGCTAGAACATCTGACGGCCGTGACTGACCACGCTCCTGACTTTGCCGAGGGGCATATGTTGCGGGCCACAACACTCTACCAGTTGGACCTCTATGGTCCTGCGATGGAAGAGCTGGAGCAAGCGATTGCGCTCAACCCTAACCATTTCGGGGCACTCTTTGGGGCGGGGATCATTTCCTATGAAACCGGACAGACCGAAGCGGCGATGACGTTTTTCGACGCTGTCGAGGCTATACATCCCAACTTCGAGCAATTATCTCGGCTCCAACAGGAACTGGACAAAGAGGCGGGCGCGCTCGACCTCTGAGACGAGGGTATAATGGCCAACAGGGGCCGGATCGCGGCCATTTTGGGCCCGACCAACACAGGCAAAACCCATTATGCCATCGAACGGATGTTGGGATATCGGACCGGTGTGATCGGTCTGCCCCTGCGTCTTTTGGCGCGCGAGGTCTATGACAAGCTGGTCGCCCTGCGGGGGCCTTCGGTCGTGGCATTGGTGACGGGCGAAGAGCGGATCGTCCCGCCGCGCACCCAGTATTGGGTCTGCACGGTCGAGGCGATGCCAGAGGGTATCGGCGCCGACTTTGTCGCGGTTGATGAAATCCAACTCTGTGCGGACCCTGAACGTGGACACGTGTTTACAGATCGCCTGTTGCGGATGCGCGGGACGAACGAGACCTTGTTCATGGGCAGTGACACGATGCGCGGGCCGATTGCCGCGCTGGTCCCGCATTGCGAGTTCGTTCGCCGCGAACGGATGAGCCAGTTGCTTTACTCCGGGTCAAAGAAGATCAGCCGCATGCGGGCACGCAGCGCGATTGTCGGCTTCTCGGTGGATAACGTGTACGCCATTGCCGAACTTTTGCGCCGCCAGAAGGGCGGTGCGGCTGTGGTGATGGGGGCGCTGAGCCCGCGGACGCGGAACGCTCAGGTCGAACTCTATCAGAACGGGGATGTGGATTATCTGGTGGCGACTGATGCCATCGGGATGGGCCTGAACCTTGATATCGACCACGTGGCGTTTTCCAGCCTGATCAAATTCGATGGCCGCCGGATGCGCGAGTTGCACCCCAACGAACTGGCCCAGATAGCAGGCCGTGCGGGACGGGGGATGTCGGATGGCACATTCGGTACCACAGGCGAAGCGCCGCCGCTGGATGACGAGGTCGCTGATGCGATCATGGAGCACCGCTTTACCCCGCTGCAAAAGCTGCAGTGGCGGAATCACGACCTGCGGTTCGGCCATGTGGACGCGCTGATCGATTCCCTTGAGCAGGGGCCAAACGACCCCCGTTTGCTCAAGGCGCGAGAGGCTGACGACCTTCGCGTTCTGAAAATCCTGACGGCGGTGGATGAAATCCGCGCACGGGCCCACGATGGAACAAGTGTGAAACTGCTGTGGGATGTCTGCCGGATTCCCGATTTCAGGGGGATCAGTAGTGGTGAACACGCCACACTTCTGGAGCAAATCTACCGATTTTTGCATCAGGATGGCCGTGTTCCCGATGATTGGCTCGCCAGACAGATCAAACGCATTGACCGGACGCAAGGCGACATAGATACCCTATCCAAGAGGCTCGCGTTCATTCGGACTTGGACATATGTCGCGCAGCGTTCTGGCTGGGTCCGTGACGAAAGTCATTGGCGTGGCGAAACAAGGGCGGTAGAAGACCGCTTGTCAGATGCGCTGCACGAGCGCTTGACGCAGAGATTTGTGGACCGGCGCACATCCGTGCTTTTGCGCCGGCTCAAGCAGAAGGAGGCCCTTTTGGCCGAAGTAAACGACAAGGGTGAAGTGACCATCGAAGGAGAATTCGTTGGTCGTCTCGAAGGGTTCCGTTTCCGTCAGGACAAGGGCAGCAGCCCCGACGAAGCGAAAACCGTAGCCAAGGCAAGCTTGCAGGCGCTGGCGCCTCATTTCCATCTGCGCGCAGACAAGTTCTACAACGCGCCCGATACCGAAATCGACTTCACCGAACAGGGTGGTCTGATGTGGGGTACGGATGCGGTTGGCAAACTGGTCGCCGGATCGGATCCGCTCAAGCCCGAGGTTGTCGCCTTTGTCGATGACGAAGCAGGTGCAGACGTGGCTCAGAAGGTGCAGCGCCGTCTGCAGCACTTCATTGACCGCAAGATCGCGACCCTGTTTGAGCCCCTGATGAACCTGTCCAAGGACGAGGCTCTGTCGGGGCTGGCTCGTGGCTTTGCCTTCCGCATGGTCGAAGGTCTGGGTGTGCTGGAACGTGCGCCCATCGCTGACGAAGTCAAATCGCTGGATCAGGATGCTCGCGGCGCGCTGCGCAAGCACGGTATCCGTTTCGGCCAGTTCACCATCTTTATGCCCCTTCTGCTGAAGCCTGCGCCGACTCGTCTGCGCTTGGTCCTGTGGTCGCTGGCGAATGGTCTGGATGCTTTCCCCGAGGCGCCGCCTCCGGGGCTGGTGACGGTCCCTGCGCAATCTGACGCGCCTGAGGGCTACTTCACTATGGCGGGCTACCGTCAGGCTGGCGAACGCGCGATCCGCATCGATATGCTGGAGCGTCTGGCAGACATGCTGCGGTCCGAAGATAGCCGAGGCGGCTTCGAAGCCAAGCCCGACATGCTGTCGATCACCGGTATGACACTGGAGCAGTTCGCGGCGCTGATGGAAGGTCTGGGCTACCGTGCTGAAAAAGGCGAACGCGCCAAGGTCAAAGCGGTCGATGCCGTGATGGCTGACCCCGCACTGGCCGCTGGCGAAGAGGCTCCTGCCGCTGACATCGCACCCGAAGTGGCCGCAATCGAAGACGAAGGCATCGCGCCCGTCGCCGAAGAAGCGCCTGAGGCTGCCGAAGTCCCTGCGGAAATCGCTGAAACGCCTGCCGAAGAAGTGGCCGTGGGTGAAGCGGCGGATGCTGGTGCTGCCGGTGCCGAGATGGAAGTGTTCTACACCTTCACTTGGGGTCGTCAGCGCAACAACAACCGTGGCGGCGAGCGTCGTGGCGGTGGGCGCAATAACCGCGCCGAGGGAAGCAAGCGCACCGATGGCGAGCGTCCCCGCGGCAAAGGCAAGCCCAAGGGCAAAGGCGGCAAGCCTCAAGGCCCGCGCGTGCACAGCGCACGTCCGCCCAAGGCAGACAAGCCGATTGATCCCGATAACCCCTTCGCAGCAGCTCTGATGGGCCTGCGGGACAAGACCTAAGGGGCGCCTTGTCGGACGCTGAAAAAACAAAGCTGCGCGTGGACAAATGGTTGTGGCACGCGCGGTTTTTCAAAAGCAGGTCACTGGCCGCACAGGTAGTGTCGGCCGGTCACCTCAGAATCAACGGAAATCATGCAGCAAAGCCGTCCGCGAATGTCGGTCCGGGTGACGTTCTGACGTTCCCGCAGGCCAATCGTGTGCGGGTCGTCAAGATTGCAGCTGTGGGTGTGCGGCGCGGTCCGGCCCCCGAGGCGCAAACGCTGTACGAGGATCTGAGCCCCCCAGAGGACAAAGGTCCTAAAAATCCGGCATTTGAGGGAAGCGGACGCCCCACGAAGAAAGATCGTCGCAATCTCGATCTTCTCCGCCGCGAGAGCCTTGAATGATCTGTCTGTCTGGCCTAGCTATCGGCCAAGTTTAATGAGCGAGAGACCCGATGACCTACGTCGTTACAGATAACTGCATCGCCTGCAAATACACCGACTGCGTCGAGGTATGTCCTGTGGACTGCTTCTACGAGGGTGAGAACATGCTTGTTATCCACCCCGACGAGTGCATTGACTGTGGTGTGTGTGAACCTGAATGCCCCGCCGATGCAATCCGTCCTGATACCGAGCCGGACATGGAAAAGTGGGTCGAGTTCAATCGCAAATACTCGGAAATGTGGCCGGTTATCACCGAACGCAAGGACCCGCTGCCCGAAGCGACCGAGCGCGATGGCGAGGGCGACAAGATCACCAAATACTTCTCTGAAGCGGCTGGTGAGGGGAACTGATTCCCCTAGCGATTCTGTCGGTTTCCCGCTGAATGCTCTCATCTCATTGATTCACGAGGGTTTCACGCTTGGGTATGGCCCTTTGAATGATGGGCAAAATCTGTTATACAGTCGTGTAATATATCGAAACCGATGTATCCCCGCGGTGTTGAGACGGGGGTAATCATCCGGCTACTGAGGGACACCCGAGCGCAATCTTTTCAGATTGCGGCGCGGTTTTTTTGTCCTCTGATGCCCCTGCGAGGAAGGATTGCATGAGCAAATCTAAAGCCCCCGAATTTCGTCCCAATGACTATGTTGTGTATCCGGCTCACGGCGTCGGTCAGATCATGTCCATCGAAGAACAGGAAATTGCCGGCCTCAAGCTGGAGCTGTTCGTAATCTCGTTCGAGAAGGACAAGATGACCCTGCGCGTGCCGACCAACAAAGCTGCCGAAGCCGGTCTTCGGTCGCTGTCGACTCCGGACGTGATTTCGCAGGCGATGGCCACCCTGAAGGGCAAGGCCAAAGTGAAGCGCGCGATGTGGTCGCGCCGCGCTCAGGAATATGAACAGAAGATCAACTCGGGCGATCTGATTGCGATTGCTGAAGTTGTACGTGACTTGCACCGTGCTGACGATCAGCGCGAGCAGAGCTACTCGGAACGTCAGCTGTACGAAGCGGCTCTGGAGCGTCTGACCCGCGAAGTGGCTGCAGTCACGGACGGCGACGAAACTGCTGCTGCAAAGAAAGTCGATGACGTGCTGATGTCGCGCGCTGCTGCTGCGTAACTAGCCAGAAATATAGAATTGAGGAAGCCGCCCTTGGATGGGGCGGCTTTTTTCGTTTTTGGGGGCATGTGTGGGGGAGGTGGGGCTGGAGGGTATTTTTACCAAGAAAGAGAGGAGGTCGCGGCGAAGGCGATAAGCGCAGTGATCTCTGTCAGCTGCTGAGAGGCGCCTAGAATGTCTCCGGTTTGCCCGCCGATCTTCTTTATGGCGATGGCGGCCCAGAAGAGGGCGGTCAGGCCCGCGATAAGGCACGGGATTGGGCCGAGTATGGGCCATGCGATGACCAGGCCGAGAGCAGCGGAGGCGATGGCTGTCAGGCGCGAAGGCGCACCGACAGCACTAGACAGGCCGCTTTTGCGTGCGTTGGGAAGAAAGGCCATGAGCGGGGCCATGGTGCTGCGGCTCAGGGCGCCAAGAGCCGCGAGCAGAAGGATTGGGTTTGAAGCGCCAATCACAATAGAGAGCAGCGCAGTTCGCCAGATCAGCGATAAGGCTATGGCGATGACGCCGTAGGCGCCAGTCCGGCTGTCCTTCATGATTTCGAGCCGGCGTTCGGTGGTCCAGCCGCCCCAAAGCCCGTCGGCGCTGTCGGCGAGGCCGTCTTCGTGCATGGCGCCGGTGATGATCACGGATGTGGTCAGTGCTCCGATTGCTTGAATCATCGGAGGCAGGCCAAGTGACCCGAGGCCCCACGCAACCGTGCCTGCAACCGCCCCGAGGATCGCACCAGCTAGTGGATAGGCCCAAGTGGCGCGCGCAGACCGTGATGTGGCGCGTTCTGTATCGACGCGCACGGGGATACGCGACATAAGGCCCATTGCGGCCGGTAGGTCTTGCCAGTGAAAGAAAGGCTGTGTCATGGGCACGTCGCTGGTTGAGGCGGATTGGCGTTACATATCGGCTTTGGCACACGAATCAACAGGGGGGCCTATGGGACAGACCGAAACCTTTGCGGCTGAAATGACCGCAGCTCTGCAGGCAGCACAGGGACCAAGCGCAGCGGCGCAGGCAGAGGCATCGGCGCGTAACGACGTGCTGACCAAGCCTCCGGGTGCTTTGGGTCGTCTTGAGGAGCTGGCGATTTGGTACGCCAGTTGGCGCGGGAATGCGTGCCCCGAGATCAAGGCCCCGCAGGTCATCATTTTTGCGGGCAACCACGGAGTTGTGGCGCAGGGAATCTCCGCGTTCCCGCCTGAAGTGACCGTGCAGATGGTGGCAAACTTTGAGGGAGAAGGAGCGGCGATCAACCAGTTGGCCAAGCTGCATGGCGCCGAGATGGCGGTCGTGTCACTGGAACTGGACCGCCCGACGGCAGACTTCACCCAAGGCCCCGCGATGGATGCGGCGGATTTGAATGCGGCGCTCAAAGCAGGCTGGGAAGCCGTGAATCCTGAGTCAGATCTGCTGGTTGTGGGCGAAATGGGGATCGGCAACACCACGGCGGCGGCTGCGATTGCTTTGGCGCTCTTTGGGGGCGAGGCGGTGGATTGGGTCGGACGGGGCACCGGCCTTGACGATGCAGGGGTCGCGCGCAAGGCCGAGGTGATCGCCAAGGCGCTGCAGGTCAATGCGCCTCAAGGGCCTATGGAAGTTTTGCGCTGCGTCGGTGGCCGAGAGATTGCGGCGATGGCTGGTGCCATGGCCCGAGCGCGGGTCAAGGGCATTCCGGTCATTCTTGACGGCTTCATCTGCTGCTCAGCGGCAGCGGTGCTGGACCGATTGGTCGAGGGTGCGCTCGATCACTGCGTCGCAGGCCATCAGAGCGCCGAGGCGGCGCATGGGCGCGTGCTTACGGCTCTGGGCAAAGAACCTCTCTTGTCGCTCGGCTTGCGTCTGGGAGAGGGGTCGGGCGCTGCCTTGGCTATCGGTGTGCTGAAGGGGGCGATTGCCTGCCATTCGGGTATGGCATCCTTCGCCGAGGCTGGCGTGAGCGACGGCTAAAAGCACAATCACTCGCTGGTAAGAGAAGGCGTCCTTTAGGACGCCTTTTTCTTTGCCTCGGCCTGCGACTCAAGTTGCGCAAGCAGGTTCGTTTCCAGCTCTTTTTCCAATTCGCGGGCGCGGGCGATGTAGGGCTCGTTTTCGATCGAAGGCACGTCCGGATTCCACAGTTTGGCCAACTCGCTCACGGTATAGCGGTCATGGTGGTAGAACACTTTTTGCGCTTCGGCGGCTTCGAACTCTGTCATGCCAAGGTTCTCTAGCACATAGCGCCCCGCCCGGAGCGAGCTGTCGAACATCTCTCGCACGATGTCGTTCGCACCAGCAGCGTAGAGCGAATAGACGTGGTTGCGGTCATGGGCACGGGCGATGATGTGCAGGTCGGGTTGGTGTTTACGTGCATAGGCGACAAGCTTGGTGGTCGACGCGGGATCATCTAGTGCGACGACCAGAATGCGGGCCTCGTTCAATCCGGCAGCCCGTAGCAGGTCGGGGCGTGTGGGGTCGCCAAAGAACCCCTTAAATCCAAATTTGCGCATCAGTTGGATGGTTTGGATGTCGTGATCAATCACCACAGTCTTGTAGCCGCAGGACTGCACGAGACGGTTGACGATCTGCCCAAAGCGCCCGATGCCCGCAATAATTACGGGGCCTTTGTCGTCGATTTCGTCCTCGACGATCGGGGCGGCCATCGCGTTCGCGCCACGTGCTTTGCGCTCGAAAATGATGAAGAGCAGGGGCGTGATCAGCATGGTTAAGGCGACCACAAGCAAGAATACCTGTCCCTGAGCGTTGTTCAGAGCCCCAGTCTGGGTCGAGAAAGAGACCAGAACAAACCCGAATTCACCGGCCTGCGCGAGTCCAAGGGTAAACAGCCAGCGCCCTCTGGGGCGCAGCCGGAACAGACGCGCGATTATGTAGAGGATGGTGCCCTTCACCAACAGAACGGTTAGTGCCATCCCGATGATCGTCAGGGGTTTGGCAAACAGAAGGCCAAAGTTGATCCCTGCGCCCACGGTGATGAAAAAGAGCCCCAAGAGCAGCCCCTTGAAGGGCTCTAGGTCGCTTTCCAGTTCGTGGCGAAATTCGGTGTTGGCCAGCACCACACCGGCCAAGAAGGTGCCAAGCGCGGGCGACAGGCCCACCATCGTCATCAAAAGGCCAATGCCCACCACGATCAGGAGGGCCAGCGCGGTATACATCTCGCGCAGTTTGGCGGAGTGGATATAGCGGAAGACGGGTCGCGTCAGGTAGATGCCGGTCAAGATAATCGCGACCACGGCGCCCAAGGTCACCAGTGTCACGCCCCAGCCGGGCAGACCGTCCACTAGACTAATCGCGTGGTGGCCCGCCTCTTCGGGGCGGGGGATCTGGATCGAGCCATCCTCGGCAAAGCCTGGCCCTTGGGCCAGTGCAAGCAGCGGCAGGACAGCCAGCATCGGGATCACTGCGATATCTTGGGTTAGCAGGACCGAAAATGTCGCGCGCCCGCCGTTTGTCTGCACCAAGCCCTTTTCCGTAAGGGTCTGCAGCACGATCGCAGTCGAGGACAGGGACAGCACCATGCCCCCCGCAAGCGCGGTTTGCCACTCGTACCCCATCCAGATGCCAATTCCTGTAAAGGCCGCGGTTGTTAGGGTGATCTGCAGTCCGCCCATGCCGATCAGCTTGTGCCGCATGTTCCACAGGGCGCGGGGCTCTAGTTCTAGGCCAATGAGAAAGAGCATCACGACGACGCCGTATTCTGCAAAATGTTGCAGGTCCTTGGTCTCTGATCCGACGATGCCCATGACGGGCCCGATGATGATTCCTGCCGCGATGTATCCCAGTACCGATCCCAGCCCCAAGCGGGCGGCAAACGGGACTGCGATCACTGCAGCGACCAGATAAATCATGATGTCTAAGAGGATGACGTCCATTGGCGGCGGAATTCCATATCTGCAATGGCTCTAGTTTACGGCCTGCGCGCGGCTTTGCCAGTGCTGCCCCGCATATGTGCAAGGAATCTATGCTAAAGTGTGATGGCGTAGTGTCGCGGCTGCGGTGGAATTACCCTTGGGGCATCTCCAGAACGATATTCCGCCCGCCTTTGACCAGTCGGATTGCATCCGAACTGATCGAGGTGACTTGGCTGCCGTCCACGCGGTCGCCGACCTTGACCTTCTTGAAGCGGCCATTGGGCAGGCGGACCAGCGCACGGCGGCTGGATTCTGACCCGTAGACTCCGATCAGGTTCAGCTTGCGCATGGCCAGAACGTTGCTTTCAGTCGCGGCTTTGGCAACAGACGCTTTGGATGGGATCGAGGGCTGCGCAGATTTGCGCGGTGCGGCCGAGGCAACCTGCGTCTGGGGGGCAGGCTTGCTGCTCTCTACAATCTTGCCAAAGCCCTGCGGGCGCGCCTTGGGCACCAGCGAGGCTGTGGCCAGCGCATCATCGACCGCACGCTGAACAGGTTCGCTCAGGCCCGCAGTCGATCCACCAGAGGCTTCGCGGAGGGCGTCCATGACCGCGGTGGCGGTTTCGGCTTGATCGACACTGGCCAGTGTAACGCTCTCGGGAACCAGATCAGCGGGGCGGGCCTGCGGGCGGGCCATCGCGATTTCTGCCATGGTACGGCCGCCAAAACGTGCACGCTCGAACCGTTCGGCCAGATCAGTCGGACGCGCGCTGGGGCGCAGTTTGTATTCGGGTTGCTCTGCGAGCTCGGCTTCTTCCTCTGAGGCCTCTTCCTCGGTCGGGGTCAGGTCAGGGCGCTCTGGCGGAATGACGGGCGGATTGCCCAAAAAGACCCGATATCCCCCCGGCGCGAGTGTTCCTTCGGGTGTGGGCACAACGAGACCGTCCTCGCCCAAGTCGAAACGGTGTTCGGCGGCAGTCGGCAAAGACTGTCGTGGGGGCAGCTCGTCAAGGGCCAGTACATCCGTATCAGGCAAAGACACGGCATCAAGCGAGGGCACCGCGCGGTCGAGCGACGGCACATAGGCGTCATGGTCATCCGCGAAAGTCGGCATTTCAGGTGGCGTCGGGGCCATCGCATAGACGCCCGTACGGTCGTAAATGCCCTGCAACTCTTCTTCGGTCAGGATGAAAGGATCTGGGGTCTCTTCGGGTGCAGGCTCTGGCTGCGCAAGTGTGGGCAGTTCTGGCAACAAATCCGACGGCGCGCCATTCATCGCCAGCGTTTCGTCCACTTGGGCCGAGGACGGGGCAGGGGTCGACAAATCATCGCTCAAGGCGGCCATCGTCTCTGGCTCGTCTTCCAACTCAGCAATGTCGAGCTCAGAAGCTGGGACGGGCGTGATCGGAATGACAACCTCGGTCTCAGCCACTTGCTCGGGGGCGGCACCGATAAGAAGGGTCGCGGTGGCCCCCACAGCCCCCATGATCACGACAACAGCAGCGGTGGCGAGCATCCCGAGCTTTGCGGGCTCTTGATTGCTTGGCAGGGGCAGCTTGGACGAGGCCAGCATGCCGCCGATCACTGTAAACATCCCCGGGGTGCTGCTTTTACGCTCGGCTTTCAGTTTGGCAGAGCGGTCGGTATTGGGCGCCTTGGGGACAAAGCGTTGCGCCGTGAGCGTCGCTGCGCTCAGGTCGGGCGTGATCTCTGCCGGTTCTTCGGGGGTTGTGACCTCGGTAAAGGGTGCCTCGGCTTGATCTTCGCGCGCCTTAGTCGCCGTGGCCATGCCGATCAGGCCGCTGTGATCCGAGGTATCATCGAAATCAGGCAGCGGGATTTTATCGTCCACCGTCTGGATCGGATCGACCTTGGGCTCGGCTTTGCCGACAATCGAAATCAGTTCATAGTCGCGGCGGACTTCTTCGCCCTTGGGCATGACCTCGCGCGCATGAAGTGAGGTCCCTAGATAGGGCTCGACCGGATAATTTGCGTCTGGGGCAGGAATGGCGGCAAAAGAATAGGGTTGGAATCCATGTTCCAGCGCAAAGGCCTCTGCCTCGTCCAACGTCTCGTGCGCGACGGCTGCAATCGAAATATCGCCGTTGTGCAGGCGCACGCAGTCAAAGCTAAGCTGCTCAACCTTGTAGGGCGTTGCCCCCTCTAGATGGACGCGCGCCATGCTGCGCTCTGCGCCGTTGGGCACGTTCGACACTGTCAGATAGCGGATCTGTTCGTCGGGAATGATGACCTTGCAGTGCAGCCCCTCGGGGGCCAGTTGCTCTGCCTTTGCGCGCAGCTCGCCTAGGGCAGCGGGCATGTCCGGATCGTCCAGTGCGACCTCTCCGACAAGCAGCCACCCGTTATTCGCCCGCTGCAGCAGGCGAATTCCGTGAAAACTTAGCGAAAGCGCAAAATTTGTAATCATGCTTCAGTCATACCACCCACCCACCTGTGCGGGTAGCTTCGCCCAAGAGTGTGCCTCAGGATACAGCAGGAAACCGCTTAGAGAAAGACAATATACCTAAAGGGTACTTCGCAAGACCGTGCGCGCACCCCATCTTGGAAGACAGCAAAAAGAGGAGTGGCTTAATGCGATATCTCAGGACTGTAGCGGGCGCGGCGATGATCGCGATGTTGCCTGCTTGGGTGCAAGCCGCAACCATTCACGTGACCGGCACAGGCACAGTCGTCGCAGAGCCGGACATGGCCGTGATCACTTTGGGCGTGTCCGAAGAGAACCGCGAAGCATCCGAGGCGATGGAGCGTGTCTCGGCCAAAGTTGCCGAGATCCTAGAGGCCCTTGAGCTGGCTGGGATCGCCGCGCGGGACGTGCAAACCCAGAATATTTCGGTGAATCCGGTATGGAATAACAACGCGGTGGAGCGCAAGAT
The DNA here is from genome assembly GCF_900115865.1 of Donghicola eburneus. GTDB lineage: Bacteria > Pseudomonadota > Alphaproteobacteria > Rhodobacterales > Rhodobacteraceae > Donghicola > Donghicola eburneus. The sequence goes on from NZ_FOXY01000010.1 coordinate 81,172, forward strand.
CAGCGGGTTCGAGGCAACGAATACGGTCGCTGTGCGGGTTCGCGTCCTCGATAGCCTTGGGTATGTGATTGACCGCGTTCTGGACAAGGGCGCGAACCGGATGCACGGGCTGAGTTTCCAACTGACCGATGACACCGAATTGATGGCAGAGGCGCGGCGTGCAGCGGTGCAGGATGCTATGGCCAAAGCACAACTCTATGCAGAGGCTGCGGGTGTTACGCTGGGCTCGGTTCAGTCTATCGAAGAGACCGGAAATATGCGCGAGTTGGGCCGGATGGACATGGCAATGATGGCGGCTCCGAAGGGGGCACCAGTTGCAAAAGGCGAACTGACTCAGACGGCAACGGTGTCGATGGTTTTCGACATCGCGGAGCCTGCGGGCGGCTCGGAATAGCAAACCTGTGAAACAGCGCTGCGTTCGTCTGCAAACTCAGCTTACTGATGTGAAATTTTTGTCAGCTTAGGACGCGGAGTAGGGCATTTTTCTGCCCCGCTCTGCGCGAATAATGTCGAATCGCCACAGCGATCAGCGCATCCAGAAGCCTTCTTTCTTGATGCGGTTGCGAATGGCCTGTTCTTTGCGGGGCAGGGCATCGCGATCAAAGAGAGCACGGACCTTGGCGCCGCGACCCTGATAGATCATCCGCTTGATCGGATCGTACTGTTTTAGCACCTTCTTCAGCTTGTTTGGCGCTGTGACGGTTTCCAGCGTCTCGATCACCTTGTCGCTCTCTCGGGCGTAGGCCAGTGGCAGGACGCGGTAATGGCAGGTGGTTTTGCCATCAAGCCAGCCATCCTCCAGCGCGCCAAAACCGCCGCCAAAGCTGTGTAGAACCAACGGCAAGGCTATTTGATCGAGCCACGGCCAGATTTCTTGACACACCAGCTCTGCGGGCGGGTTGTCGCGGATGCCGGTCGCGATCTCCATGAAACGGGCACCAAAGGCCGCCGCATCGCGGTAATAGAAAAAGCCGGCGTTGAAGTAGGGGTACCGTCGCCAGAACTCTTCTGGGTAGCTGCTGTCCTCTGCCGTGCTCAGATCCAGCCCATACTGCGTATAAAGCGCGTTCCATGTGTCGTGATAGCCGGGGCCATAGAGTTCAATCTTGGGCCACGTAGGCTCGCGCCGCATGGACGCTGCGGGCCGATCGAAGTCAAAGGGAACATCGGTGATTTCGTCCAAGACCAGAGTGTCTGTGTCAAAGAACACAAACGGCTTGTCTGTCGGGACCTCTTTCAGGCACTCGATCTTGTTGGCATTAGGGTAGCCGTGTCCGAAATTCTGGTTCTCGAATGGCAGGATTTCTGCGTTCAGCGATTCCAGTGCTTCGCGGACGGCAGGTCGGATGCGCGGGTCGCCATTCCACTTGGGGCCGGGCTGCGGTTCGGCGACCAGAAGGCGCCCCTTGAATTTGGGGCTCTTGGCGCGGAGCGAAGCGGCAAAGATCAGGGCCTCGAATTCGAGACGTCCGGACTGCGCAACAATGACGATGTTGAAATCTTTGGTCATGGACCCTCGAAAAAACTTAAATCCACCTGAACTATAGGCGGGTCAAACACATTGAAAAAGAGGCGTTTTATTTTTTCGGAAGTTAGGTCCCATCCACTCTCTCAGAAGGAGAATGGTGGGCGACCCTGGAATCGAACCAGGCATGGGTCTCCCCGGCGGAGTTACAGTCCGCTGCCGCACCTTGCAGCTCGTCGCCCTGACGTGGGGCGCTGTCTAACTCCGGCCTTGGGGGGCGTCAACAGGAAAATCTCTTGTATCTCCAAGAAAGCGTAGGCAGTTAGACAGGCATCAGAAAACAAAGGGCCAAAGCCATGAAAAAACCGAAGTGGGTCGTGGAAAAAGAGCAGTCCAAGCGCGCTGCCGCCAAGGAAACGGTATGGTTGTTTGGTCTTCATGCGGTGCGCGACGCACTAGAGAATCCGGCACGCGTCAAACTGCGACTCGTGGTGACGCTGAATGCGCAGGCGAAACTGCAGGATGCGATCGACAAAGCGGGAATCACGCCCGAAGTCTCCGACCCTCGGAAGTTCGCCGCGCCCTTGGACCCGCAGTCTGTGCACCAAGGTGCCGCGCTCGAGGTCAAGGCGCTGGACTGGGGCAAGCTCGAGGATATCTGCGTCGGTCAACCCGGACGTGCGCCCCGTGTGGTGATGCTGGACCGCGTGTCGGACCCCCACAACGTGGGCGCCATCCTGCGAAGCGCAGAGGTGTTCGGTGCCTGCGCTGTGATTGCTCCTGCGCGCCATTCTGCCCCCGAAACAGGCGCACTGGCCAAAACCGCGAGCGGCGCGCTAGAGCGCCAGCCTTATCTTCGTGTAGGCAACCTGTCCCAAGCGATGGAGCGTCTGCGCGACATGGGCTACCTGCTGTTGGGTCTGGACGGCACCGCAGACAAAACCATCGAAGAGGCTTTGGAAGGCCAATCCGACCGCCCTGTGGCATTGGTGCTGGGGGCCGAGGGACCCGGCCTACGTGAAAAAACCCGCGAGACTTGCGACTCCTTGGTGAAAATTGCCTTTGCGGGTGATTTTGGATCGCTCAACGTCTCAAACGCGGCGGCGGTTGCCCTATATGCCTCTCAGGAGAAATAAAACCAAGAGGACGCCGCCATTCCAGAGCGCACGCATATCGTCACCTGTCCCTATTGCGGATCGAAGTCGACCTTCGCCTTGGCCAAGGGGGATCACGTTCACCTAACGTGTCACACATGCGGCGCTCCGGTCGAAGCGGAGCCAACGGAAAAAACGGCCAAAGCCAAGAAGGTGAAGCCGCCAAAGCCCGAATCGCCCAAGAAAGCGAAGAAGAAAAAGCGCAAGAATGGCCTGTTCGCGCGGGCAATTGAGGAGCTGTGGGATGAGGTTGAGGACTTTTTCGACTGATCTCACAACTGGTTAGATGCGATCACAGCTTATTTACATGCTCTTTAACGCGCGAAATGCTCTCTTAAATCCATGTTTATCACGAGGTCGGAACCTTCGTGGTATCTTCACTGTCCCTCGTTCCGTACCTTCGCCCGAGAGCTTTACCTCTCGGGCGTTTTTTGTGCAGCCCCCAAAAATCAGGAGCGTTTATGCCTCAGACCGATGATCAGATCCGCGACATATTGACCAGTGCACAGACAATTGCCTTGGTCGGCGCTTCGCAGAATACGGCGCGTCCCAGCTATCAGGTCGGAGAGTTTCTGACAGGGCAGGGCTATCGCGTGATCCCCGTGAACCCCGGTTTGGCGGGGCAGCAACTGTTCGGGGAAACCGTGGTCGGCACACTGGCGGAGATCACCGATCCCGTGGACATCGTGGATGTGTTCCGAGCGGGCAATGCGGTCCCTGCAATTGTGGCAGAGGCGCTGAAGCTGACAGGGCCGCGGACCATCTGGCTGCAGCTGGGTGTGGACAGCGCCGAAGGCGTGGCGCTGGCCCAAGAAAACGGCCTGAAGGTCGTTGAAAACCGCTGTCCCAAGATCGAGATGCCCCGCCTCGGGATGGTCTGATTATTTGCGCGCTGCCTTTTCGGCGATGCCAGAGGTGCCTTCGCGGCGTTCCAGCTCGGCTTCGACGTCGGAAAAGTCCACGCCGCGGGCGCGCAGCATGACCAGCAGGTGATACATCACGTCCGCCGCTTCGCCGATCAGCTTTTCGCGGTCGTTTTTCACGGCCTCGATAATGGCCTCGACCGATTCCTCACCGAATTTCTCGGCGCATTTTTCGGGGCCTTTGGACAGCAGCTTGGCGGTCCAGCTGGTGCTGGGGTCATCGCCGACGCGAGCGGCGATGGTGTCGTTCAGGCGGTGCAGAGCGCTCATGTCAGCCTCATCTCGATGCCCGCTGCGGCCATGTGCTCTTTGGCTTCGCGGATGGTGTAGTCGCCGAAGTGGAAGATAGAGGCTGCGAGAACCGCGCTTGCGTGGCCCTCGGTCACGCCCTCTACCAAGTGGTCCAGCGTGCCAACGCCGCCAGAGGCGATTACGGGCACGTCTACCGCGTCTGCAATCGCGCGAGTCAGAGGCAGGTTAAAGCCAGAGCGCGTGCCATCCTTGTCCATGCTGGTCAGCAGGATCTCTCCGGCGCCTTTGGCGACGACGGTGCGGGCAAATTCGATGGCGTCGATGCCTGTCGGCTTGCGCCCGCCATGGGTAAAGATTTCCCAGCGACCGGGCTCGACGGTTTTGGCGTCAATCGCGCAGATGATGCACTGGCTGCCGAACTGGTCCGCTGCGCGGGCAATCACATCGGGGTCCGCCACGGCGGCCGAGTTGAAGCTGACCTTGTCCGCACCTGCCAACAACAAGGCCCGCACGTCCGCGTTGGTCCGCACACCGCCGCCGACAGTCAGGGGCACAAAGCATTGCTCCGCCGTGCGGGTCACCAGATCGTACATGGTGCCACGGTTTTCGTGGGTCGCGTGGATGTCGAGGAAACAGATCTCGTCCGCGCCGGCGGCGTCATAGGCGCGCGCGGCTTCGACGGGGTCGCCCGCGTCAATGAGATCGACAAAGTTCACGCCTTTGACCACTCGGCCATCGGCAACGTCCAAACAGGGGATGATACGTGTCTTGAGCATGGGATTCTCTTAGGCGGTGGTGCGGGACGCGTCCAGCGGGGCCAAAGCAGAAGGGCCGCGCAGGGCGGCCCAATCCGGTTATTTCAGCGCGGCGATGGCTTCTTTGAGGTCCAGAGCGCCGTCATACAGCGCACGACCCGAAATCGCGCCAGAGATCACGCCGGTGTCGCGCAGAGCAGTCAGGTCAGCCAAGCTGGAGACGCCGCCCGAGGCGATGACAGGGATCTGGACCGCGCGTGCCAACGCTTCGGTCGCTTCGATGTTCGGGCCTTGCATAGCGCCGTCGCGGTTGATGTCGGTGTAGATGATTGCGGCCACACCAGCGTCTTCGAAGGATTTGGCCAGATCGGTGACCATCACGTCGGTTTCTTCGGCCCAGCCTTTGGTGGCGACTTTGCCGTTGCGGGCGTCGATGCCCACAGCGACCTTGCCGGGGAATTCGCGGGCGGCTTCGCGGACCAGATCGGGGTTCTCGACGGCAACGGTGCCAAGGATCACGCGGGCCAGCCCCTTTTCGATCCAAGTGGCGATGGTTTTCATGTCGCGGATACCGCCGCCAAGCTGTGCGGGAACGTTTGTTTCGGCAAGGATCGCCTCGACTGCTGCGCCATTCACAGGCTCGCCCGCGAAGGCGCCGTTCAGGTCCACCAAGTGCAGCCATTCGCAGCCTGCGTCCTGAAATGCCTTGGCTTGGGTCGCGGGGCTGTCCGAGAACACGGTTGCCTTGTCCATATCGCCGCGAAGAAGGCGCACGGCCTGTCCGTCTTTGAGGTCGATGGCGGGATATAGGATCATGGCGCGGGCTCCGGTCGATGCTGTCAGAAGTTGGTCTGGCAAATGGCACGAGCGGGGGCGAAATGCAACGGACCTGACGTTAGGCTTGATTCGTAAGGCAGGCTCGCTCAGGCTGAGGCAACTCATTAGGAGGAGATGGGGATGAAGACGTTTATTCTGGCGCTGGCCATGGGGGTGGCAGGTGTCGCAGCGCAGGCCGAAGGTGTCTATGGCACGTGGCAGACCGAAACCAGCGATAAGGGCGCTTACCTACATGTGCGGGTTGGGCCCTGCGGCGAGAAAGTGTGCGGCGTAATCGACAAGGTGATTGGCGGTGACGAGAGCATCACCGGCAAGACAATCATCTGGGATATGGCGGACGCTGGGGGCGGCGCGTTCAACGGCGGCAAGATTTGGGCGCCGGATCAGGACAAGACTTACAAGAGTAAGATGGCGCTAGAGGGCAACGCTCTGATCGTATCGGGCTGTGTTCTGGGAGGCGCCATTTGCCGGTCCCAGAATTGGAGCCGTGTGAACTAATTTCGCATCTTTGGATGTGAGAGACCCCGCCGTGGTGTTGGCCGCGGCGGGGTTTTATTTGAGTATTTTTGCAAAGCAGAAAGGCTGACCGTCGTCTTAAGGTTTCCAGTTGAGGAAGTTGGCAATCAGGTGCAGGCCGATTTGTTGGCTTTTCTCGGGGTGGAACTGGAAGCCGAGCAGGTTGTCGCGGCCGACGATGGCGGTGACTTCGGTGCCGTAGTCCACGTGGGCAAGGCGCTCGGCGGCGGTGTCTACGGTGAAGTGGTAGGAGTGCACGAAATAGGTGTGATCGCCCGTTTTCACGCCGTCAAAGACGGGGTGGGGGGTGCCGATCACCAGATCGTTCCAGCCCATGTGCGGCACTTTCAGGGTGCTGTCGGTGGGGCGGATTTTGTCGACGGTGCCTGCGATCCAGTCAAAACCATTGGTCTCGGTGTATTCCAAGCCGTGCGTGGCCAGCATTTGCATGCCGATGCAGATCCCGAGGAAGGGTTTGCCCTGTTTGATGGCGACTTCCTCGATGGCTTCGAACAGGCCCGAGTGGTTGAAGAGCGCCTGTTGGCAGGCGGGAAAAGCCCCGTCGCCGGGCAGGACGACGCGGTCGGCTTTGCGTACGACCTCGGGGTCGGCGGTGACGATCACAGGGCCGTGGCCCTGTTCTTGGGCCATGCGCTGGAATGCCTTTTCCGCCGAGTGCAGGTTGCCGCTTTCGTAGTCGACGATCACCGTGGTCATCAGAGCGCGCCCTTGGTCGAGGGCAGGGCGCCTGCGGCGCGGGGATCGGGCTCGACCGCTTGGCGCAGCGAACGGGCCACGGCCTTGAACGCGGCTTCGGCGATGTGGTGGCTGTTGAACCCATTCAGGCAGGCGATGTTCAGAGTGATGCCGCCGTGGGTGCTGAGCGCCTGAAAGAATTCGCGCACCAGTTCCGTGTCGAAGGTACCGATCTTCTCGCTCGGGAAAGTCATGTCAAAGTGCAGGAAGGGGCGGTTCGACAGATCGAGCGCCGCACGCACCAGTGTGTCGTCCATGGGCAAGAGGCAGCTGCCATAGCGGTTGATGCCCTTTTTGTCGCCGACCGCCTCTTTGATCGCCTGACCAAGCGCGATGCCCGTATCCTCGACCGTGTGGTGGTCGTCAATGTGCAGATCGCCGTTGGCACGCGCGGTGATGTCGATCATCGAGTGGCGGGCCAATTGCTCCATCATGTGGTCGAAAAAGCCTACGCCGGTCTTGATGTCATACTTACCGGTGCCGTCCAGATCGACGGATACGCTGATCTGGGTTTCAGTGGTGTTACGGGTGATTTCGGCGCGTCGCATGGGCCCCTCCGTTAGAACTCGCGGCCTTGTAGCGCGATGTGGGGGCAAGGCCAAGCGGCCCGTGTCATGTTCTGTCGTCGGAAAGTTTTGGTCTGTATGGAGCGGGCGAGGCGATTCGAACGCCCGACCCTAACCTTGGCAAGGTTATGCTCTACCCCTGAGCTACGCCCGCACTCTCATACAGTTATCGGTTTTCTGGAGCGGGCGAGGCGATTCGAACGCCCGACCCTAACCTTGGCAAGGTTATGCTCTACCCCTGAGCTACGCCCGCTTCCTTGGGAAAACCGATCCCTATCTACCTTCTTCTGGAGCGGGCGAGGCGATTCGAACGCCCGACCCTAACCTTGGCAAGGTTATGCTCTACCCCTGAGCTACGCCCGCACCGTTGAAGGTGAGGCGCTGTTTAATGCCGTCCCGCAAAGGCTGCAAGAGGAAAAAGCGACCTTTTCTCAGGAAATTTCTATGGTCCGTTCGGACATCTTGTTTTCCGGTGTTTTTCAAAGCCGGAATGAAAAAGGCGCGCCGTTTTGGGCGCGCCTTTGTGTTATTCTACAGGGCGGGATTACTCCAGCTCAACCAGCAGGTCCTTGGCGTCGATCTGGTCGCCCGGTTTGATGTGGACCGCTTTGACCACGCCGGATTTTTCAGCGTGCAGACCGGTTTCCATCTTCATCGCTTCGATGGTCAGAATCAGATCGCCGTCGTTGACCTTCTGGCCCGGTGTGACGCTAACCGAGGCGATGACGCCTGGCATAGGTGCGCCCACATGGGCAGCGTTGCTTGCTTCGGCCTTGGGGCGGACCGTGGTGGTCGCCTTGACCTTGCGGTCGGGCACGCGGATTACGCGAGGCTGACCGTTCAGTTCGAAAAAGACCTTTACCTCGCCCTTGTCATCCGCTTCGCCAAGCGCTTGCAGGCGGATTTCCAAGGTCTTGCCGGGGTCAATCTCTACGCTGATCTCATCGCCGGGCTCCATTCCGTAGAAGAAGCTGGAGGTCGGCAGGGTGCGCACAGGGCCATAGGTTTTGTGGCGCGCCACGTAGTCGCTAAAGACCTTGGGATACATCAGGTAGCCATTCAGGTCCTCGTCATCGAGGGTATCGTCGAGCTCCAGTTCCTTGGTCGCAGCCAGACGGGTTTCCTCGATGTCGATTGGCTTGGCGCTCAGGCCAGGACGGTCTGTGTTCGGCTTTTCGCCCTTGAGCACCTTGGTGATGATGCTGTCGGGGAAGCCACCCGGGGGCTGGCCCAGGTTGCCGCGCATCATATCCACGACCGAGTCGGGGAAGGCGATGTCGCGGTTCGGATCTTCGACGTCCGCGCGGGTCAGGCCTTGGGAGACCATCATCAGCGCCATGTCACCGACCACCTTGGACGAGGGGGTCACTTTCACGATGTCGCCGAACATCTGGTTCACGTCCGCATAGGCGTGGGCGACCTCGTGCCACTTTTCCTCTAGGCCGAGGCTGCGGGCCTGCGCCTTGAGGTTGGTGAACTGACCGCCGGGCATCTCGTGCAGGTAGACCTCGGACGAGGGCGACGCGAGGCCGCTTTCGAACGCGGCGTATTGTGCACGCACCTGTTCCCAATAGTCGCTGATCTGGCGCACGGCTTCGATGTCCAGTCCACTGTCGCGGTCTGAGTGACGCAGTGCTTCGACAATCGAGCCCAGAGCGGCCTGCGAGGTGCCCCCCGAGAACGCGTCCATGGCCGCATCGACCGCGTCGACGCCCGCTTCGGCAGCGGCCAGAATGGTCGCGCCCGCAATGCCGCTGGTGTCGTGGGTGTGGAAGTGGACGGGCAGGCCGACCTCTTCTTTCAGGGCTTTGATCAGGATGCGCGCAGCGCCGGGTTTCAGTAGGCCCGCCATGTCCTTCAGGCCAAGAATATGCGCGCCAGCTGCCTTCAGTTCCTGCGCCATGGCCACGTAGTACTTTAGGTCGTACTTTGCGCGGTCAGGGTTCAGGATGTCGCCAGTGTAACATACGGTACCTTCGAGGATTTTGTCGGTTTCCAGCACGGCATCCATCGCGACGCGCATGTTTTCAACCCAGTTCAGGCTGTCGAACACGCGGAAGATATCCACGCCGGTCTCAGCCGCCTGTTCGACAAAGAACTTCACGACATTGTCGGGGTAGTTGGTGTAGCCCACACCGTTCGCCCCACGCAGCAGCATCTGGGTCAGCAGATTGGGCATACGGGCGCGCAGGTCGCGCAGACGCTGCCACGGGCATTCCTGCAAGAAGCGGTAGGCCACGTCGAACGTCGCGCCACCCCAGCATTCGACCGAGAACAGCTGGGGCAGGTTGTGTGCGTAGGCAGGGGCGACCTTGACCATGTCGAACGACCGCATGCGGGTCGCCAGCAAGGACTGGTGGCCGTCACGCATGGTGGTGTCTGTCAGCAGCAGTTGCTTCTGCGCCGCCATCCAGTCGGCCACGGCCTGCGGGCCCTTCTCATCCAGGAGGGTTTTCGAACCGGCTGCGGGCGCATCGGCCAACAGTTGCGGCGCGCGCGGGTTGATGTCCGAGCGGGGCTTCACGCGGCCAGCGGTTTCGGGGTGACCGTTGACACTGATGTCCGCGATATAGGTCAGAACCTTGGTGCCGCGGTCACGGCGGGCGCTGAAGTCAAAGAGTTCGGGAGTCGTGTCGATAAACTTGGTTGTGTATTCGTTCGACAGGAAGGTCGGGTGCTTTAGCAGGTTTTCCACGAACGCGATGTTGGTGGAGACGCCGCGAATCCGGAATTCGCGCAGGGCGCGGTCCATGCGAGCGATCGCGGCCTCGGGTGTTGGGGCCTTGGCGGTCACTTTGGTCAGCAGCGAGTCATAATAGCGTGTGATGACTGCGCCCGAATACGCCGTGCCACCGTCCAGACGGATGCCCATGCCAGTTGCCGAGCGATAGGTGGTGATCCGGCCATAGTCGGGGATGAAGTTGTTCTGTGGGTCTTCGGTGGTCACACGGCACTGCAGGGCGTGGCCGGTCAGCACGATGTCTTCCTGCTTGGATTTGCCGGTCGCCTCTTCCAGTGTCTTGCCTTCTGCGATCAGGATCTGAGCGCGGACGATGTCGATGCCGGTGACTTCTTCGGTGACGGTGTGCTCCACCTGAACGCGGGGGTTCACTTCGATGAAGTAGAAGTTGCCCGAGTCCATATCCATCAGGAATTCGACGGTGCCGGCGCACTCGTAGTTCACATGGGCGCAGATTTTCTTGCCCAACTCACACAGTTCGGTGCGCTGTTCTTCGGATAGGTAGGGGGCAGGGGCACGCTCGACGACCTTCTGGTTGCGGCGTTGAACCGAACAGTCCCGCTCCCATAGATGGTAGATGCCGCCGTGCTTGTCGCCAAGGATCTGAACCTCCACGTGACGAGCGCGAATGATCATCTTTTCCAGGTAGCCTTCGCCGTTGCCGAAAGCGGCTTCGGCCTCGCGGCGGCCTTCGCTGACCTTGGTGGCCAGTTCGGATTCGGCTTCGATTGGGCGCATGCCGCGACCGCCGCCACCCCAAGACGCTTTGAGCATCAACGGGTAGCCAATCTCGGCGGCCTCTTTCTTGATGGCCTCCATGTCGTCACCCAGAACCTCGGTAGCGGGGATGACAGGCACACCGGCCTCGACCGCAACGCGGCGGGCGCTGGCCTTGTCACCTAGGGCGCGCATGGTCTCGGCCTTGGGGCCGATAAAGGTGATGCCGTTCGCGGCGCAAGCCTCGACGAAATCGGGATTTTCAGACAGCAGACCGTAGCCCGGATGGATCGCGTCCGCGCCGCACTCCTTGGCGACTCGGATGATTTCGGGGATCGACAGATACGCTGCGACCGGGCCCATGCCTTCGCCGATGCGATAGGCTTCGTCCGCCTTGAAGCGGTGAAGGCTCAGTTTGTCTTCTTCGGCATAGACGGCGACCGTCTTCTTGCCCATCTCGTTTGCGGCCCGCATCACGCGGATCGCGATTTCCCCCCGGTTCGCAATGAGGATCTTTTTAAACTCGGTCATAATTAGGTGTCCCGACATAGTCTCACAGGTTTTGCCACTCGCACGGCATGGAAGAGTGCGATCGCTAACTCCCCTGATAGCGATAACACTCCTTTAAAATCAGACAGCAAGCAGATGTTGCTGCACGTGCAGCGTGATAATTTTTCAGCGCCGCGCAAGTGCGAAATTTCACACACTTTCGGATTTGCAGGACGATACCGTTAACACCTACGTTATGCTGGTTGCGCTAAATGTTATGTTTATCAGTCTGTTACATTGCCGAAATTTGCAGATTTGCTAGAGAGAATTTTTTTGAAGAATTTGCAAGAATAATTGCAAACCCGTTGGGGCGTGCTCATTGGAAAATTTGTGAACATTTTGGGAACACCTCTTTTCCTTGGGGCAGCGGCAGGCTATTTTGCCGGACATGAGCAGCTTTGATGAATTCGATGCCTTCGAAGGCGCCTCCTTGTCCGCACGTGCCATGGCCGCGCGGCCGTCGCCCTATCTGGACGATCTGAACCTTGCGCAACGCGAGGCGGTCGAGGCGCTGGATGGCCCTGTGCTGATGCTGGCTGGTGCTGGCACCGGCAAAACCAAGGCGTTGACCTGCCGCATCGCCCATCTGCTGAACACGGGCCGCGCGCGTCCGAATGAGATTTTGTCGGTGACCTTCACCAACAAAGCGGCGCGCGAGATGAAAGATCGCGTGGGCCGTTTGATGGGCCAAGCGGTCGAGGGGATGCCGTGGCTTGGTACGTTCCACTCGATCTGCGTGAAGCTGTTGCGCCGGCATGCGGAACTCGTGGGGCTGAAGTCGAATTTCACGATTCTCGACACGGACGACCAGATTCGGCTGCTAAAGCAACTGCTCAAGGCCTACAACATCGACGACAAACGCTGGCCTGCGCGCCAGCTGTCGGGGGTGATTGGCCATTGGAAGAATCGCTGCTGGCTGCCCGAGCAAGTTCCAGGGGGCGAGGCTGCCGCATTCAACAACCGCGGGATCGAGCTCTACAAAGCCTATCAGCTGCGCCTGCGCGAACTGAACGCCGTCGATTTTGATGACCTCTTGCTGCACATGGTCACGATTTTCCAGCGTCACCCCGACGTGCTGGAGCAGTACCAGCGCTGGTTCAAATACATCCTCGTGGACGAGTATCAGGATACCAACGTCGCGCAGTATCTGTGGCTGCGTCTGTTGGCGCAGGGGCACCGGAATATTTGCTGCGTCGGCGATGATGATCAGTCGATTTATGGCTGGCGTGGGGCCGAAGTGGGCAACATCCTGCGCTTTGAAAAGGATTTTGACGGCGCGCATGTGGTCCGGCTGGAGCAAAACTACCGCTCGACCCCCCATATTCTGGCAGCGGCCTCTAACGTGATCCGTGGCAACGAATCCCGTCTGGGCAAAGAGCTGTGGACTGACAAGGATGAGGGCGAAAAGGTTCGACTGATCGGCCATTGGGACGGCGACGAAGAGGCCCGCTGGATCGGTGAGGAAATTGAAGCGCTCCAGCGTGGGACGAGGGGACTGCGTCCGTATTCATTGGACGAAATGGCTATTTTGGTGCGCGCCTCCCATCAAATGCGCGGCTTCGAAGACCGTTTCCTGACGATTGGCCTGCCTTATCGCGTTATCGGCGGCCCGCGTTTCTATGAGCGGCAAGAGATTCGCGATGCCATGGCCTATTTCCGTGTGGTGACGTCGAATGATGACGATCTGGCGTTTGAGCGGATTGTGAACACGCCGAAGCGCGGTCTCGGAGATAAGGCGCAACAGAACATTCAACAAACCGCGCGGCACCATGGGGTGTCTTTGGTCGAAGGTGCGCGGATCTTGCTGGACGAGAAGGGGATCGGTGGCAAAGGGGCCAAAGAACTGCGCATTCTGCTCGATGGGATCGAGCGCTGGTCGGAGGTTGCGCGCACGCACACCAGCCGCGCTGTTCTTGACGACGATGAGGCAGTGATCGACGACGGCGGCGCGCGCACCTCCATGACTCATATGGAGCTGGCCGAAATCATTCTGGATGAGTCCGGCTACACAGCGATGTGGCAAAACGACAAAACGCCCGAGGCGCCAGGCCGCTTGGAAAACCTGAAGGAACTGGTGAAGGCGCTAGAAAGCTTCGAAAACCTGCAGGGGTTCTTGGAGCATGTCAGCCTCGTCATGGACAACGAGTCCGATGCCGAGGGCGCAAAGGTATCGATCATGACATTGCACGCGGCCAAGGGTCTGGAGTTTCCAGCCGTATTCTTGCCTGGTTGGGAGGATGGCCTGTTTCCGTCCCAGCGGGCGATGGATGAAAGCGGTCTTAAGGGCCTCGAGGAAGAGCGCCGTCTTGCCTATGTCGGCATCACCCGCGCCGAAGAGATTGCAACCATTAGCTTCGCGGGCAATCGCCGCGTCTACGGACAATGGCAGAGCCAGATGCCCTCTCGGTTTGTAGATGAATTGCCAGAGGAACATGTCGAGGTTCTTACCCCGCCCGGTCTATATGGCGGCGGGTATGGTGCGGCCAGTCCCATGTCGTCCCGTTTGGATGAGCGGGCCGCAAGCGCCGATGCGTATAATTCCCCCGGTTGGAAGCGCTTGCAAGAGCGCAGCGGGAGCCGTCCCGTCAGTCAACCGCGCGAGTCTCGCGCGCCGGTGATAGATGCGCAGGCCATCAGCAGTCACACGGTCGGCGAGCGTGTGTTCCACCAGAAATTTGGCTACGGCGAAATCATTGGGATTGAGGGCGATAAATTGGAGATCGCTTTTGACAAGGCCGGAACCAAGAAGGTCGTCGCCAAATTCGTGACGACACCGAACGACATCCCGTTCTAAAGCGCCGCACATCGGTACGTTATTGAGGTCGCCTTCGGGCGGCCTTTTTCATTTTCTGAAGTGAAAAATAAAAAAGCGGTGGCGCCAGGGAGGAGGAGAGGCGCCACCGCTAAAATACAGATGCTGCAGGGAGGAGGAGAGCAGCCTCTGATTTCGGATTAGGGTGCGGCGATATCCAGGGAGGAGGAGAGGATATCGCCGCTGATCTACAGAATGCTCAGGGAGGAGGAGAGAGCATCCTGATCTCGAATTAGGTGCGGCGACACAGGGAGGAGGAGAGTGTCGCCGCTAGATTACAGAATGCTCAGGGAGGAGGAGAGAGCATCCTGATCTCAAACTTGATGCGGCAACACTCAGGGAGGAGGAGAGAGTGTTGCCGCTGATAACAGACGCCGCAGGGAGGAGGAGAGCGGCTATCTGAACCTTGTTGGGTTGGCGGTGGACCAAAGGGAGGAGGAGGTCACCGCCAGATCACAGATGCGAGGGAGGATCGCACCTGAAATCGAATTCTTAGACAGCGCCGTAGCGCTCGTTTGCTGCGGCGATCGCCACGCCCATGATCTGCGACCGGTGCATGCCCAGGTCTGCCAGCTCGCGACCGGACAGAGCGTTCAACTCTTTCACAGTCTCGCGGATCAGCATCTGACGAGCGATCTTTGCTTTCAGGGTGTCAAAGAAACCGGTTACACCGTTTTTCTGAGCGCCCTGTGCGCGGATGTCTGATGCGTATGCCATTGGTACAGCCTTCAACTTTGAACTTCTTTAGAGTGACGTCCCTTCGAGTGCTGCTCGTCTGGATGTGTGCCGCTCTGTTGATACTGAATGTACGCTAATGCTGCAGATGCACAATCCCGCGAAGGTTCAAGGCCGCTATGCATATCGTGCATGCCTATTCTGCCCATGAATTAGGCGGATTTTTGATCAATAGGGCTTGTTTTCAGCAGCTCTTGTCTGTGGTTCCGCTAACATCACCCGGCAAGCTGGCATGCGCTCAGCGTATGGCACGGCCTTTAAAATATGTGGAATTCCCAAATATTTAGCCGTGATCCCACTATTTTTGGGGAGGCGATATGGGGCGCGTGCAAGTTGGGAACGCGTCATTTTCGGCTTTTTCGGATTCGAAGCCACCCCTCTTTTAGGTGTGTGGCGAAAACAACACAGGCGTCTGTGGCGCGGGCATCTGGCCGTGATTCCATGGATTGCCGGTGTGAAGTGATGGGCGGGAGCGAGTCGGCGATGTGACCCCGTGCTTAGTCGGGCGCGCCGATGGGCTAAGATGGGAAACAGGTCAGAACGCCAGCCGGTGCCATGCGATCCCACCACGGACCACTTCGACGCGCCTTCCGAGGAGCCGAGTTCGGCGTCTCTCTGACGCCTATAATTAGAGAGTGCGCTCCAAAGTGCCGAAAAGTGGGGTTCGGCCCCACACCGCACGATTTGGCGATGGCGATTCCATGGGAAATCGTGGGACGGGATTTGGGACGCCATGAGAATTGCCCAGATTCACGGCCAATCGAGAGCCCGTGATAAAAGAGGTCCACTTTTTTAGGCGCGTATCTGGCGCGTTTATCCACAGAGAACTGCGAAGAACGGCGCGTATCTATGGGAATCGACTGAAAATTCCAGAATCTAGGTCTCGTACCGCCATGGGACTGCATGGTCCGAAGGCCTGACTTACGGGTGAATGGAATCACAAACACGCGCGATTCCGTGAGTCCGTGGAACTTATGCCCGATTTGTTGCCCAAACTTTCGATAATCCTGAAAGTTTTTTTGGCAATTTTGCCGCAAACTTATCCACACAGTGGAAGTCTAGATGATGTGTCCGAAGCTGACTATCGCGCCTATATATTCCCGTTTTGAGAGATTCAGCTTCGCAAAATGAGAGAAGAGCTGACACTTATCCACACGGGTAGGTGGGGCGGTTCCCCAAAAAAACCGTTGATTACCATGATTTCCCATGGCATCCCTAAGTCACAAGATGAGAACGGGCAAATAAAGGGACGACAAAAGATCCCGAAAAGGCTCAGGCAGTTTCATACAGGCACCCCGCTTTCATCAAAATAGATCCGGCTGGTGGGCAGTATACATCCCCCCAGGTGGCTTGCACAGCCGGACACCCAGTAATGGGACGAGGGGCGGCGGGTTGAGCAGTGGCAGACGCTCAACCCGCCGTTTTCGTTTCATCACCCGATAAACCAAGAACGACCTGGGGACGGAGCGGGCAGTGAGCCAACAGTGGTTCATAGGCGAGAGCCACCACAAGGTGGATACGAAAGGTCGGGTCTCTATTCCCGCTGCCTTCCGTAAAGTGCTTGCCGCTGGCGATCCCGAATTCTCCGAAGGTGCGAACCCGCAGGTTGTTGTTGTCTACGGCGACGCGCGCCGCGACTATCTTGAATGCATGACCATCAAGGCCATGAACAAGATTCAGCGCAAAATGCTGAAGATGCCCCCCGCGAGCCCGCAGCGCCGCGCTTTGCAGAAGATGTATTCGACCCAAGCTCTGGTCACGTCGGTGGACGAGACAGGTCGTCTGGTGTTACCCGCCAAGCTCCGCAACAAGATCGGCATCAGCAATGAGGCCGTGTTTGCCGGCACAGGCGAGAATTTCCAGATCTGGAGCACCGAGACCTACGAGATCGAAAACGGCCTGGTGACAGGCGACGACGACTTCGATCCGAACCTCGATCCTTCTCACTACCTGTTCGGCGACGACGAAGACGAGGAATAATCAGATGTCGCAGGACACCCAGACTGGCGCCCCGCATATTCCGGTATTGATCCGGCCTTTGATTGCGGCGGTTGCGCCGGTGACCGGCGTGTGGCTGGACGGCACCTTTGGGGCAGGGGGATACACCCGCGAACTGCTGGCCGCAGGTGCGGACAAAGTGTACGGCGTTGATCGCGATCCCTTGGCTCATGAAATGGCTCAGAAGTGGGTTGGCGAGTATGACGGGCGCATCGAGCTGGTGCGCGGCACGTTTTCTCGCCTAGATGAATACGCGCAGGATCTGGATGGTGTGGTGCTGGACCTTGGGGTCAGTTCCATGCAGCTCGATTTGGCAGAACGTGGCTTCAGCTTTATGCGCGACGGGCCGCTTGACATGCGGATGTCTCAGGACGGACCCAGCGCGGCGGATTTGGTGAACGAGGCCAGCGAAGCCGAACTGGCCGACATTATATACCTGTTCGGAGAAGAGCGTGCCTCGCGCCGCATCGCCAAGGCGATTGTCAAAGCCCGCGCGCTTGAGCCCATCACCACGACCCTGCGCCTGACCGAAATCGTCGAAAGCTGCCTGCCGCGCCCGAAACCCGGACAGGCCCATCCCGCCACGCGTACCTTCCAGGCCCTGCGGATCGCGGTGAACGACGAATACGAAGAGCTGTTGGGTGGTTTGATGGCCGCTGAACGGGCGCTGAAGCCCGGTGGCAAGCTGGCGGTTGTGACCTTTCACTCGATCGAGGACCGGATCGTCAAACGCTTCCTGACCCAAGCGTCAGGTGGGGGTGGGCGGGCGAACCGTTACGCGCCCGAGACGGAACAGCCAAAAGAACGTTTCAAATTGACGCCTCGCAAGGCGATCGCCCCCGATTCAGAAGAGTTAAAGATCAACCCGCGGGCCCGCTCGGCCAAGCTGCGTGTGGCTATGCGGACCGAGGCAGAGGCTGGCGCTATCGATGAAGATGCCCTTGGCCTGCCGCGACTGAAGAGGAACGGATAGAATGCGCACCCTGTTCGGGATTCTGACGGCTGTTGTTGTGATTGGCTTGGCCTACTGGGCTTATGGCGAAAACTATCGCACCCAAGATGCCTTGGCCGAGTCCCGCAAGGTGAGCAACGAGATTGAGGCCGCGCGCTCGCGTCTGGCGGTGTTGCGCGCGGAATGGGCCTATTTGAACCGGCCCGACCGTCTGCGCGATTTGGCAGAGCTGAACTTTGACAGCCTTGGTTTGCTGCACATGACGGCTGACCATTTTGGCGAGATTTCAGAGATCGCTTATCCCGTTCCTGTGAACCCTTTGTTCGATGAACCTGTAGAGCTGTCCAGCGACCAACTGGAGATGATGCAATGATCCGCACGCCTCTGCGACCCTTGGCCCGTATTCTTGAAGCTCGCGACAAAGGCGAAAATCCCGACGCGATCGAACGCGAGAACCTGCGCCTGCGTCACGAACAGATGCGGGATAAGATGCGCGGCCGTGCCGAAAGCCGTCTGCTGGTCATGGGTATTCTGTTCTTCTGTGGGTTCTTGATGGTGGGCACGCGCATGGCGCTTTTGGCCTCGACCGATCCAGAAGAGCCCCAAGCCACTGTGCGCTCGGCGCAGATTGTGTCTCAGCGGGCGGACATTGTGGACCGCGAAGGGCGCATTCTGGCGACCAACATGCAGACCAACCACCTGTATGCGCATCCGCAGGACATGGTGGATCCGGTGCATACGGCCAAAGAACTGGTCAAGATTTTCCCCGAGTTGAAAGAAGAGCGTCTGCTCAAAGATTTCACCGGCAAGCGCAAATTCCTGTGGATTCGCCGCCAGTTGAGCCCCGAGCAGGTGCAGGCGGTGCATGACATTGGCGAACCGGGCCTGAACTTTGGCCCCCGCGAAACCCGCCTGTATCCAAATGGCTCAATCGCCAGCCATATTCTTGGCGGCGCGTCCTATGGGCGTGAAGGTGTAGCCTCGGCCGAGGTTGTGGGCATTGCAGGTGTGGAAAAGGTCTATGACGAATTTCTGCGTGATCCGTCCAATGGCAGCCAGCCTCTGCAGCTTTCATTGGACCTGACCGTTCAGGCCGCAGCGGAAAAGGTGCTTGAGGGCGGCATGATGCTGATGAATGCCAAGGGCGCGGCCGCTGTCGTGATGGACATCAAGACTGGCGAACTGATCAGCCTTGTCAGTCTGCCCGATTTTGACCCGAACAACCGCCCCGTGCCGCTGACCAAAGGGTCTGCTGGGGACAGCCCGCTCTTTAACCGTGCGGTTCAGGGCGTGTATGAGCTGGGCTCGACCTTCAAACTCTTTGCCGCCGCGCAGGCGCTGGAACTGGGTCTGGTCACGCCAGAAACCAAGCTAGACACCAAAGGTCCGCTGCGTTGGGGCCGTTTCCGAATTCGCGACTTCCACAACTATGGCTCGCAACTGAGCGTGACCGAGACCATCGTAAAGTCGTCAAACATCGGCACCGCGCGATTGGCGCTGCTGATCGGGACCGAACGGCAGAAGGACTTCCTTGACCGTTTGGGTCTGCTCGAGAAGCCCACGGTTGAAATCCTCGAGGCCTCGGGCGCGAAGCCTCTGACCCCGAAAAAGTGGTCGGAACTGTCGTCTCTGACCATCAGCTATGGTCACGGTTTGTCTGTCTCGCCCGTGCATCTGGCGGGGGCTTATGCCAGCGTGCTGAATGGGGGCACACGGGTGAACCCGACCTTGCTGAAACAATCCGGACCCCAGAATGGCGAACGCATCGTGTCCGAGCGCACTTCGGCGCAGGTTCGGTCGATGCTGCGTCAGGTGGTCACCAAAGGCACCGCCAGCTTTGGCGAAGTGCCCGGCTACGCGGTTGCGGGCAAAACCGGCACTGCGGACAAGCCCAAGCCCACCGGTGGCTATTACAAGGACAAGGTCATTGCGACTTTTGCCAGCGTCTTTCCCGCCCATGATCCGAAATACGTGGTCATTGTTACCTTGGACGAACCCGAAGACCGCATGAGCGACGAACCCCGCCGCACCGCTGGCTGGACGGCCGTTCCCGTGGCGGCAGAACTCATCGGTCGCATTGCTCCGCTCATGGGGCTGCGACCCGAAGTTGAACCCGCTGCCGTAGGTGAGGTAACACTCGCCTCACATTGATCGGTCGAAAGGCATTTCTGGGTTATGGATGTTGTTAAAACACTGGCACAATTGGGATTGACCGCCCGAGGAGGCCAAGAAGCGCGAGTCACCGGATTGACGGTCGACAGCCGCGCAGTCGCAGCGGGGAACCTGTTTGCCGCACTTCCGGGTGTCAAAGTCCATGGCGCAGAGTTCGTGGCTACAGCCTTGGGGGCAGGGGCCAGCGCCATCCTGACAGACGCCGCCGGCGCCGAGATTTGCGAAGCGGACGTGCGTGCCGCGGGCGCCGCGCTGATCGTGACCGAAGAGCCACGCGCGGCGCTGTCCTATGCCGCTGCGCTTTGGTTCGAAAAGCAGCCAGAGACCATTGTTGCGGTCACAGGGACCAACGGGAAAACATCTGTCGCGTCCTTTACCCGCCAGATTTGGCAGGCTCTGGGTGTGCCAGCGGTCAATCTGGGCACCACGGGTGTTGAGGGCGATTGGGAATACCCGCTGCACCACACGACGCCAGAGCCGATTACGTTGCACCGTGCGCTGGCTGGGGCCGCCGCCGAAGGCATCACCCACGCCGCAATGGAGGCCAGCAGCCACGGTTTGGACCAGCGACGTCTGGATGCTGTGCGCCTGAAGGCGGCAGGATTTACCAATTTCACCCAGGACCATCTGGATTACCACCACACCTTCGAAGAGTACTTTGCCGCCAAGGCCGGCCTCTTTGACCGCGTGTTGCCCGAAGAGGGCACCGCCGTGCTGAATATCGACGACCCCAAAGTCGCTGAATTTGCCGAGCATCTGCTAGACGAGGGGCGCTGTGTGATCACCGTGGGCCGCCACGATGACGCGGACCTTGAGATTACCGCGCAGCGCTTTGATGGCACCGGGCAGGAGTTGCGGCTGAGCTATGACCATCAGGTTGCTCTGGTTCGTCTGAACCTGATCGGCGGTTTTCAGGCCGAAAACGTGCTGATTGCGGCGGGGCTGGTCATGGCCACGGGGGTTGGTTTTCAGGATGTCAGCAACGCGCTGCCGCGACTGACCACTGTGCGCGGCCGGATGCAGCTTGCGGCGACCCGGGACAATTCGGCATCAGTCTTTGTGGATTACGCGCACACCCCCGATGCGGTGGCCAAGGCTTTGGCAGCCATGCGCCCTCATGTCATGGGGCGGGTTGTGGCGATCATCGGGGCTGGTGGCGACCGTGATAAAACCAAGCGCCCCTTGATGGGCGAAGCGGCGGCCAAGAATGCGGATGTGGTCTTTGTCACTGACGATAACCCCCGCAGCGAAGACCCCGCCACCATCCGCGCCGAAGTCATGGCCGGTTGCCCGAATGCGATCGAAGTCGGTGACCGCGCCGAAGCGATTTTGCGAGCGGTGGATATGCTACAGCCCGGAGATGCGCTGCTGATCGCAGGCAAAGGTCACGAGCGGGGGCAGATCGTGGGCGATGTGACCTATCCCTTTGATGACGTTGAACAAGCCAGCCTCGCGGTGTCGGTGCTGGACGGGAAGATGGTATGAGTATGACTTCGCCTCTCTGGACCTCTGACGATGCGGCTGAGGCCACCGGCGGGCGGGCAACTTTGCCGTTCACCGTGGATGGCGTGTCTATCGACACCCGCACCCTGAAACGCGGCGACTTGTTTGTGGCGCTTAAGGCAGCGCGGGACGGTCATGATTTCGTCGGCCAAGCCTTGGCGAACGGGGCGGGCGCGGCGCTGGTGACCCATGTGCCAGAAGGCGTGCCCGAGGATGCGCCGCTTCTGATCGTGGATGATGTGCTGACCGCTTTGGAAGATTTGGGCAAGGCTGCCCGTGCCCGTACCAAGGCGCGTGTGGTGGGCGTGACCGGGTCGGTGGGCAAAACCTCGACCAAGGAAATGCTGCGCACGGTTCTGTCGGGGCAGGGCAAGGTCCACGCCGCCGAAGCCAGCTACAACAACCATTGGGGCGTGCCCCTGACGCTGGCGCGGATGCCTGCGGACAGCGACTTTGCCGTGATCGAGATCGGCATGAGCAACCCCGGGGAAATCGCCCCTCTGGCCAAGATGGCGCGCCCGAATGCGGTGATTGTGACTATCGTAGCACCGTCCCATCTGGCTGCGTTTGAAAGCCTAGAGGGAATCGCTCACGAGAAAGCCTCGATTATCGAGGGGCTGGAGCCGGGCGGCACGGCGATCCTGAACGGGGATTTGCCGACCTCTGATATTCTGGTGGCCAAGGCCAAGGAGGCTGGCGCCGTTCTGCGGACATTTGGTGAAAGCAAGGGCTGCTTCGCGCGCCTTCTGGATGTGCAATATGCGGACGAAACCACTGTGGCGACTGCCCGCACATGGCGCACGCCAGTGCTGTACAAGGTGCACGCGCCGGGGCGGCATTTCGCGATGAACGCGCTGTCAGTTTTGACGCTGGTGCAGAACTGGAAACTCGACCGCGCCGTGGCGCTGTCCGATCTGGCGCGCTGGCAACCTGTCCAAGGGCGAGGCGCTCGCGAGCCGATCCATCTGGATCTGGTCGATACGCGCCAAGTCTTTGACCTGATTGACGAAAGTTACAACGCGAACCCTGCATCCTTGGGCGCTGCACTTGAGGTTTTGGCGACGGCGACCACTCACAATGACGTGGGCCGGTTCAGCAAGGGGCGCAAGATCGCGATCCTTGGGGATATGGGCGAATTGGGGGTCACAGCCGAAGCTCTGCACGAGGGCATCGCTGACCTGCCAACCATAGAGGGCGTGGACAAGGTGCATTGCGTCGGGCCACTGATGCGCCACCTGTGGGAGGCGCTGCCGCTTGCAAAACAGGGCCTGCACACCAACACCGCCGACAAAATGGCCGAGAAGGTCCGCAGCATCGTGGATGCGGGCGACGTGGTCATGGTCAAGGGCTCGAACAGTATGCGCCTGCGTCTGGTGGTTGACGCCCTGAAGAAACTGGGCCATCCCGCCGCCCAACCGGATCAAGAGGACTCCTGATGCTGTATTGGCTCACACTGCTGTCGGATGGCGGCGACTTTTTCAACCTGTTCCGATATATCACGTTCCGCGCGGGTATGGCTTTTGCGACGGCTCTGATCTTTGGCTTCGTGTTTGGCAAACCGCTGATCAACGTCCTGCGCAAGCGTCAGGGCAAAGGCCAGCCAATCCGCGATGATGGGCCAGAGGGCCACTTTACCAAGGCTGGTACGCCAACCATGGGCGGTCTGTTGATTGTGGGCGCGCTGCTGTTTTCGACCCTACTGTGGGCGCGTTTGGACAATGCGTTCGTGTGGATCGTGCTGTTCGTTACCATGGGCTTTGGTCTGATTGGCTTTGCCGATGATTACGCCAAGGTCAGTAAACAGAATACAAACGGGGTGCCCGGCAAGGTCCGCTTGGGCCTTGGGTTTCTGATCGCGCTGATCGCGTCTGTCTGGGCCAGCTACTATCATCCCGCGGAATTGACCAACCAGCTCGCGCTGCCGGTGTTCAAGAATACCCTTATAAACTTGGGCTATTTCTTTATCCCGTTCGCGATGATCGTGATCGTGGGGTCCGCCAATGCCGTGAACCTGACCGACGGTCTGGACGGTCTGGCGATTATGCCGGTGATGATCGCAGCGGGCACTTTGGGCGTGATCGCCTATGCGGTGGGGCGCGTCGACTTTACCGAATACCTCGAGGTGCACTATGTCCCCGGCACCGGTGAAATCCTCATATTTGTCATGGGGTTGATCGGCGGCGGCCTTGGGTTCCTGTGGTATAACGCGCCGCCTGCGGCTGTGTTCATGGGCGATACAGGCTCGCTGGCTTTGGGCGGGGCGCTGGGTGCCATCGCGGTGTCCACCAAGCACGAGATTGTTCTGGCGATTGTCGGCGGCCTTTTTGTGGTCGAGGCGTTGTCGGTGATCATTCAGGTCCTGTACTTCAAGCGGACGGGCAAGCGGGTGTTCCTGATGGCCCCTATTCACCACCACTATGAAAAGAAGGGCTGGGCCGAGCCGCAGATCGTGATCCGGTTCTGGATCATCGCTCTGATCCTGGCCATGATCGGTCTGGCGACGCTCAAGGTTCGCTAAAAATAACGTCTGGCCTGCGTATGGTTTACGTATGGCACACGTACTGACATCGCGCCCCCTCTGGACCGGAGGGGGCGTTTTCGTTAGCGGTGGAGCGAACGGATAAACGAGGTGTTCACGATGATCCCTGTGCGCGGTGTAGATGGTCAGACAATTGCGGTCTTGGGTTTGGGACGGTCGGGGATGACCGCGGCCAAGGCCCTGCGCGAAGGCGGGGCCACGGTGCTGGTTTGGGACGACAACGACGCCGCCCGCGAAGGGGCCGAGACCGAGGGGTTCGAGGTTCGTCAGTTCACCAAGCAGGGGGCCTTTGACGACGTCGATCTGTTAATCGTCAGCCCGGGCATTCCGCATCTGTACCCGACCCCGAACAAAGTCATCGCGGCGGCGATGGCGGCGATGGTGCCGGTGGACAATGACATCGGGCTGTTCTTCCGCTCGCTCGCGCTGGATGGGTGGGAGGAGCTGGACACGCCGCCCCGCGTGGTGGCGGTGACAGGCTCGAACGGGAAATCGACCACGAGTGCGCTCATCCATCACATCCTGACCAACGCGGGCAAACCCGCGCAGCTGGCGGGCAACATTGGTCGCGGGGTTCTGGATATCGATCCCCCCGAGGATGGCGAAGTCATCGTGCTGGAGCTGTCCAGCTACCAGACCGATCTGGCGCGGGCTTTGACGCCGGATATCGCGGTGTTCACCAACCTGTCGCCCGACCATCTGGACCGCCACGGCGGGCTCGGGGGCTATTTTGCGGCCAAGCGTCGTCTGTTCGCCGAGGGCGGGCCGGATCGCGCTGTGGTGGGTGTGGATGAACCCGAGGGCCTGTATCTGGCGAACCAGCTGTCCACGGGGCCGAGCGATGATCGGGTGATCCGCATCTCTTCGGGGCAGAAGCTGTCGGGGCCGGGGTGGTTCGTGTTCGCCCGCAAAGGGTTCCTGACCGAATGGCGCAAGGGCCGTCAGGTCACCAGCATCGATCTGCGCGAGGTCGCGGGTCTGCCGGGCGCGCACAACCATCAGAATGCTTGTGCGGCCTATTCGGTGTGCCGGTCGCTGGGGCTGGCGCCGCGTGTGATTGAAGAGGGGTTCAAGACCTATGGCGGCTTGCCTCACCGGTCTCAGGTGCTGGGGGAAAAGGACGGGGTCAAATTCGTCAACGACTCCAAGGCGACCAACGTGGACGCGGCGGCCAAGGCTCTGGGCGCGTTCCCGAAGGTGCGCTGGATCTGCGGCGGGCTAGAGAAAGAGGGCGGCTTGGGCGGTCTGACGGACCAGTTCGGCCACGTGGTCAAAGCCTATGTCATCGGGCGCGAGGCGGCAGAGTTCGCCCTGAAGCTGGACGGCGTGGACAAGGAAATCTGCACCACGATGGAGGTGGCTGTGGCCAAAGCCGCGGCAGAGGCTGAGGCGGGCGAGGTCGTGCTTCTGGCGCCTGCTTGCGCCAGTTTCGACCAGTACAACAGCTTTGAAAAACGCGGCGAGGATTTCGCGGCGCAAGTGGCCAAGGTTCTGTCCTAGGTCACTGCGCGCGGCGGAAGGCTGCCAATAGCCCGTTCTGGACAGCGTCGAAATGCACGACGCCGACTTGGGCGGGCACCTCTGTCAGGCCAAGTAGCCGCGCGACGGCGAAACGATGCATGCCGCCACCCGAGCGGATGGCGCGACCGTTGCGGTCGATGTGTACGAAGATGCCCCCATGCTCGCGGCGGAAGTAGTCGGGCAGCGCATTCTTGGGCAGCAGTTTGCCGGTGCGGCTGGCCTCGTCATACAGGCGGTCCATGCGGTCATAGCGGGCGCGCAGTTCTTCGACCGTGTGGCAGTCGTCAGCCATGCCTTTTTCCGCGATGTCGCGGCTCAGTTTCGCGAATAGCGCGGTTTGCTCCCACGGGACGCCGTCGAGGAAGTGCTGCTCGATCGCTTCTTCCTTGATGTTATAGGGCAGGGGGGCAACGCTCTGGTCCCAATCACCGGTCGCGATCCGGCCGCTGTCCTTGCGGCGGAACTTTGGTGCGCCTTGCTTTGGGTTCGGCACATAGCGGTGGGTGACCGCACGGGGATCAATGTAGATGCATTCGTCGCTCAGCGGCGCCGCTGCGCCAAAGGACACGCGGTTGCGGAAATCGCGAAACGCCTTGCGCGGGACTTGGGCGCGCAGAGACCGCAAGAGGTTTTGCGGCTGAAGAGGGGGATGGATCGCGCGGGGCATCGAGGAACCTGGCTGAACTTAAACAAGTCGTAAACATAAAGCTTCTCGCACCTGGGGCAAAGTGCAGTGGTGCACATACCTGTCATGAAAACGACGCAAGTGTGTAACATTGATGTTACTTGCCAATAGGATGTGCGTGATCTCGGCCGAAGGTATCTTTGGCGTAGTTTTTCTGGGAAATGAGGCCGCGCGGGGCGGCGGGTTCAGCTGCGCGAGAAGCGTAGGATGCCTGCGAGGGTCGACGCGCTGCGATTGTCAGAGGGGTGCTGCTGGCCGTTGGACACGGGGACTTCTGTGAAATCAAAGGGGCTGAGGCCGTCGATGCAGGCGGCGTTCACCCCGTATTCGTTGGGGTTCGAACGGCGCTGGTGGTGGGTGTAGATGCCGCAATGCTTGCAGAAGTAGTGCTGCGCCGTGCCCGTGTTGAAGGTGTAGAGGGTCAGATCCTCTGCCCCTGCGGTGATGGTGATCCCACCCAGT
Organism: Donghicola eburneus; assembly: GCF_900115865.1. Classification (GTDB taxonomy): domain Bacteria; phylum Pseudomonadota; class Alphaproteobacteria; order Rhodobacterales; family Rhodobacteraceae; genus Donghicola; species Donghicola eburneus. The sequence goes on from NZ_FOXY01000010.1 coordinate 107,781, forward strand.
GGGGCGGTCAGGGCGACCGCGCCGCGCATGGCGCAGAACGAGCAGTCGCAGCGGCGGGCCGTGCTGAGCCCGTCCGCAAGTTGGACGGTAAACCGCACGGCGCCGCAATGACAGCGGGCGCTGAGCGGTTTGGTCCAGTCAGCCACCGGTATGGCTCATGTGGCGGGTCATCTGGCCCGCGACGGTCTGGCGGGAGTAGTCGAAGTCGTGGCCCTTGGGCTTGAGCTTGATCGCGTCGCGGATCGCGTTTTCCAAGAGCGCGTCGTTGTCGGACATCCGCAGGGGCGCGCGCAGGTCGGCGCGGTCCTCTTGGCCCAGACACATGAACAGTTCGCCGGTGCAGGTCAGGCGCACGCGGTTGCAGCTTTCGCAGAAGTTATGGGTCAGAGGAGTGATGAAGCCGATCTTCTGGCCGGTTTCCTCGATCCGGACATAGCGGGCGGGGCCGCCTGTGCGTTCGGTCAGGTCGGTCAGAGTGTAGCGTTCGGCCAGCTGGCGGCGCAGGTCCTTGAGCGACCAGTATTGGTCAAGGCGGTCCTCGTTCCCGAGATCGCCCATGGGCATGACCTCGATCCAAGTCAGGTCCATGTCGCGGCTTGCGCACCATTCGACGATGTCGAACAGTTCGGGCTCGTTAAAGCCCTTCAAAGCGACGGCGTTCAGCTTGACCCGCAGGCCGGCCTTTTGCGCCGCATCAATGCCGCGCAGCACTTGGGGCAGGCGGCCCCAGCGGGTGACGTCCGCGAATTTCTGTTCGTCCAGCGTATCGAGCGAGACGTTTACGCGGCGCACGCCAGCGGCATAGAGGTCATCGGCGAACCGTTCGAGCTGCGAGCCGTTGGTGGTCAGGGCCAGTTCTTTGAGCGCGCCCGACTCGAGATGGCGGGACATGCTGTTAAAGAACTTCATGATGTCGCGGCGGACCAGCGGTTCTCCGCCGGTGATGCGCAGCTTTTCGACCCCGAGACGGACGAATGTGGAGCACAGTCTGTCCAATTCCTCGAGCGTGAGGAGTTCTTTCTTGGGCAGAAAGGTCATATTCTCGGCCATGCAGTACACGCAGCGGAAATCGCAACGGTCCGTGACGGAAACCCGCAGGTAAGAGATGGCGCGCTGGAATGGGTCTATCAGTGGTGCTGTCATAAGCGTAGAACCTAGGGGTGGCCTGCTGGTTGGGCAAGACAATTGGTTGCCAGAATAACAGAATATAATGTCGAGAGGTGGAGAGCAGAATGAACAAGTTTTTGATGAGCGCCCTTGCAGGTGTGCTGCTTGCGGGCTGTACCTCTGAGCAGTTTGCTGGAGTCAAAGATCGTGTGGGCGATTTCAACCCCCTGCGCCGCGGGCAGGAACTGGACGCGCAAATCCAGAATGACGCGCCGATGCAGACCGTCGCAGGCAGCGCCATCCAGCCTGCGCCGAGCGTGGCGACCAGCGTGATCTCTCCGCCCGCGAATGCGCGGACGGCGGCGGATTATGACACCGCAACCCCCGCGCAAAAGGCGGCGGCGGTCGGGTCCGGCCAGACCGCCAGCAAGGGCCAGTATCTGGGAACGCAGACCGTGTCCTTGGGCGATCCGCAAGAGGCGGGAATCTGGGTGAAGACGAGCCTTGTCTCTTCGACCCGGCCGGGCACGGTGAAGCTGAAGGACGGCGCGAATGTGCTGGTGGATCTGCGGCCGCTGGACGGATCGGGGTCGGCGCAGATTTCGCTGTCGGCGCTGCGTCTGCTTGGATTGGGTCTGACATCCTTGCCCGAGGTCGAGATTTACACCCGCTGACGGGATTTGAGTATTTTCAGCAAATAGAAGGCCCTGGCAGCGTGAACTGCGGGGCCTTTTGTCTGTTTGGTGAATTTGCAAAGTGGCTGTAGGCTGGCGGCACCGGGATATGTCTGAATCGTTTTTATAAGGACGTCAGAGATGGACAGATCAAAGGTGCTGCGTGCGCTGGCTGTTGTTGTGGCCAGTGTGTCCGGAACCGCTGCGGCGGCGGAGTTTTCATTCAGTTTTAATTGGGGCGGGATCCCGTCCTGCACCACGGGGCGGCCGAATACGGTGCCCAATCCGGTGTTCTACCTGAAGGATGTGCCTGCGGGGACCACGTGGATTCACTTTAAACTCGTGGACAAGGATGTGCCGTCCTACAAGCATGGGGGCGGCTGGGTGGCCTATACGGGGCAGTCGCAGATTGCGCCGGGGGCGTTTACCTACAAGTCGCCGTGCCCGCCCTGGGGCAGCCACACCTATGAGTGGACGGCGACCGCCAAAGCCAAGAAAAGTTCATTCGGCAAGGCGATCGCAAAGGCCAAAGCAGCGCGGGATTACCCGTAGGCCGGACCCTGTGGCGGGTCCAGCGCGGGGTTATTCGACGGTGACCGATTTCGCGAGGTTGCGGGGTTGGTCGACGTCGGTGCCCTTGGCGATGGCGGTGTGGTAGGCCAAGAGCTGCGCGGGCAGGGCATACAGGATCGGGGTCAGCACGGGGTCCACGTCGGGCATGGCGATGGTGCGCCACGTGCCGTCCTGTGCTTCTTCGATGCCCTTTTTGTCGGTGATCAGCAGGACGCGGCCGTTGCGGGCCATGACCTCTTGCATGTTCGAGACGGTCTTGTCGAAGAGGCTGTCGCGCGGGGCCAGCACCACAACAGGCACGGTCTGGTCGATCAGCGCGATCGGGCCGTGTTTCAGTTCGCCCGAGGCATAGGCTTCGGCGTGGATGTAGCTGATTTCCTTGAGCTTTAGTGCGCCTTCCATCGCCAGAGGGAACATCAGGCCGCGGCCAAGGAAAAGGATATCGGTCGCCTCGGCCAGTTCGGCAGAGACCTCTTCGAAGCCATTGGTCTGGTTCAGGGCGTGGTTCAGGACGCCGGGCAATGCACGCAGGTTGTTCAGGTGGGTGCCAAGCTCTGCGTCGCTGATGTGGCCGCGCTGGTGGCCGGCCCGCAGCGCGAGCAGGAGCAGAACGGTCAGCTGGCAGGTAAACGCCTTGGTCGAGGCGACGCCGATTTCGGTGCCCGCGAGGATGGGCAGGGCCACGTCGGATTCCCGCGCGATCGAGCTTTCGGGGACGTTGACGACCGACAGAATGGTGTCCGCTTTGCCCTTGCAATAGCGCAAGGCGGCGAGGGTGTCGGCGGTTTCGCCCGACTGGCTGACGAACAGGGCCGCGCTGCCTGCGGGCATCGGCGGTTCGCGGTAGCGGAACTCGGATGCGATGTCGATTTCGCAGGGCAGTTTCGCCAGCTGTTCGAACCAGTATTTGGCGGTGACGCAGGCGTAGTAGGCGGTGCCGCAAGCCACCATGGTCATGCGCGACATGGCGGTAAAGTCGATCTCTGGCAGGACGATGTCGGTGCCGTCGGTGGTCAGGTAGTGGGTCAGGGCGTCGCCGATGACGATGGGCTGTTCGGCGATTTCCTTGGCCATGAAGTGCTTGTGGCCGCCCTTGTCCACGCGGGCGCTGTCCATGGAAATGGTGCGGGTTTCGCGGTGGACCTGCTGGCCGCTCGCATCGCGGATTTCGGCGCCAGCGCGGGTGACGACGGCCCAGTCGCCCTCTTCGAGATAGGTGATGCGGTTGGTCATCGGACCCAGCGCGATCGCGTCCGAGCCGACGAACATCTCGCCATCCCCGTGACCGATGGCCAGCGGCGAGCCGAGGCGGGCGCAGATCAACAGGTCCTCTTCGCCTTCGAAGAGCAGGCAGAGGGCGAACGCCCCTTCGAGGCGGGCGATGGTGCTGGCCGCAGCCTCGCGCGGGGACTGGCCCTGATCCATGTACATGCGCACGAGGTGGGCGATGGTTTCGGTGTCGGTTTCCGTCTCGCAGACGATGCCGTGCGCCGAGAGCTCCAGACGCAATTCGCGGAAATTCTCGATGATGCCGTTGTGGACAACCGCCACAGGACCCGAACGGTGGGGGTGGGCGTTCACGACCGAGGGCGCGCCATGGGTGGCCCAACGGGTGTGGCCGATGCCCGCCTTGCCAGTCAGGGGTTCGTGGACCAACAGATCCGACAGGTTGACCAGCTTGCCGACCGCGCGGCGGCGGCGCAATTCGCCATTGTTGACGGTCGCGATGCCCGCGCTGTCATAGCCGCGATATTCGAGACGGCGCAGCGCCTCGACCAGAATGGGGGCAACTTCGTGATTGCCAAGAACTCCGACGATTCCGCACATCAGTTGGTCTCCTTCTTGGCGGCTGCCTTTTTGGCGCGCAGCATATCCATCAGCTTGAACGCCATTTTGGGTTTGTTCACCTGTTTGGCGCGGCCAAGGGCCAGGGCGCCGTCCTCAACATCCGTGGTGACGACAGAGCCGGAGCCGGTCATCGCGCCATGGCCCACGCGGACGGGGGCCACCAGCATGGTGCTGGACCCGATAAAGGCGTTTTCGCCGATCTCGGTGTGGTGCTTGAAGAAGCCGTCATAGTTGCAGGTGATCGTGCCTGCGCCGATGTTGGTGCCTTTGCCGATGGTGGCGTCGCCGATATAGGTCAGGTGGTTGGCCTTGGCGCCTTCGCCGATGAGGGCGTTTTTCACCTCAACAAAGTTGCCGATATGGGCGTGTTCGCTGATTTCCGCGCCGGGGCGCAGGCGGGCGTAGGGGCCGATGATCGCGCCGCGGCTGACATGGCACCCCTCGAGGTGGCTGAACGCGCGGATGGTTGCGCCGGATTCCACGGTCACCTCGGGGCCAAAGACGACGTTGGGTTCGATGATGGTGTCGCGGCCGACGATGGTGTCATGGGCAAAGAACACGGTTTCGGGCGCGGTCATGGTGATGCCGTTGTCCAGCATTTCAGCCCGCATTTTCGACTGGAATTCAGCCTCGGCCTCGGCCAGTTGGGCGCGCGTGTTGACGCCCATGGTCTCGGATTCCGCGCAAGTGACTGCTGTGGCGCTGCGGCCTGTGTCCCACGCCAGACCCACGATGTCGGTCAGGTAGTATTCGCCGGAGGCGTTGTCGTTCCCAACGCGGTCGATCAGGTCGAACAGCACCTCGGCCTTGGCGCAGACCACGCCGCTGTTGCACAGGGTGATGGCGCGCTCGGCCTCGGTCGCGTCCTTGAATTCGACGATGCGCTCTAGCTTGTCGCCGTTCATCACAAGGCGACCGTAGCGGCCGGGATCGGCAGCCTCGAAGCCCAGGATCACGACGTCATGGGCGCTGCGGGCCTGCACCATCTGTTCGATGGTGTCGGGGCTGATAAAGGGGGTGTCGCCGTACAGAACGATGGCGTCGCCGGTGAAGCCATCGAGCGCGGGGCGGGCTTGGGCGACCGCGTGGGCGGTGCCGAGCTGTTCGGTCTGTTCGGCAATCTGGATCTCGTCATCCCAGCGGCGGGCCGCTTCGGCCACCTGTGCGCCGCCGTGGCCCACAACAACCACCTGCCGCTCGGGCGCCAAGGCTGCGCCGGACTTCATCGCATGGACTAAAAGAGGAGCGCCCGCGACCTGATGAAGGACTTTCGGAAGGTCAGAGTTCATGCGGCTGCCTTGGCCGGCTGCCAGAACAATCAGTGCGGTGGACATAATTCATCCTGTAAATACAAATTCTTTTTGCGTTGTACCCGCATGATACTCCGACGCAAGTCAGGTTCTCATCAAAGTTCATTGCGAACCATGTCAAAGGGCGGCAAGGTGCCGCCGACAGGAGACTTTGCCCGATGCGTACAATCGTTTTTGATCTGGATGGCACCTTGGCCGATACAAGCGGCGATCTGATCGCAGCCGCGAATTTCTGCTTTGAACACATGGGGGTAGGGGCACAGTTGGACCCAGCGCTGGATCAGTCCACAGCATTTCACGGCGGCCGCGCTATGCTGCGGCTGGGGCTAGAGCGTTTGGGCCGTGCCGGTGACGAAGACGAGGTTAGCCGGCAGTACCCGCTGCTTTTGCAGGCATACGCGGACCGGATCGACGTTTTCACAACGCTTTACGATGGCGCGATGGACGCGGTCGAGCGGTTCCGCGCGGCGGGCGATCGTGTGACCATCTGTACGAACAAGCCCGAAGGACTGGCAGAGACGTTGCTGACGCGGCTTGGTGTGCGCGGGGCGTTCGATCATCTGATTGGCGCGGACACGCTGCCGGTGTGCAAACCTGACCCTGCGCCCTTGCGCGCTGCGATCGAGGGGGCGGGCGGGGCCATCGACCGCGCGGTCCTGATCGGGGACACAAACACAGACCGCCAATGTGCGGCAAATCTGGGGATTCCGGTGGTTCTGGTGACCTTTGGCCCGAATGGCCCGACGGTGGCGGATCTGAACCCAGAGGCACTGATCAGTCACTATGACGAACTTGACGCTGTCGTGGACCGCCTGATCCCGAGGGCCGCATGACCGAGGTCTTCACTGGTTCCTTCACCCAGCAAGAGCCCATCTGCGAAGAGGGTATCGCTGCCGCAGTCGAGGTCATGCGCCACGGGCGTTTGCACCGCTACAACACCGCTTCAGGGGAAATTTCCCATACCGCTCTTTTGGAAGAAGAATTCGCGGCTTTCACCGGGGCGAAATACGCGCTGGCCGTGGCATCCGGTGGCTACGCCATCGGCGCCGCCCTGCGTGCGGCTGGGGTCCAGCACGGCGACCCCGTTCTGACCAACGCGTTTACGCTGGCGCCGGTGCCGGGGGCGATTGCCTCGGTCGGAGGCATCCCCGATCTGGTCGAAGTGACCGAGGATCTGGTGATCGACCTCGACCATCTGGAAACCAAGGCCGCAACGGGCCAGTCGAAGTATCTGCTCCTCAGCCACATGCGCGGGCACATCTGCGACATGGACCGGCTGATGGCGATCTGCAACGCCCACGGCATCATCGTGATCGAGGATTGCGCCCACACCATGGGCGCTACATTCAAAGGCATCCAGAGCGGGCGCCATGGCCTGATCGGCTGCTACTCCACCCAGACCTACAAGCATATGAACTCTGGCGAAGGCGGCTTTCTGGTCACCGATGACGCCGAAACCATGGCCCGCGCGATCATCCTGTCGGGCTCTTATATGCTCTACGAACGCCACCGCGCTGCACCGCCGTCCGAGATTTTCGAGCGGGTCAAGTACGTGACTCCCAACATCTCGGGCCGGATGGACAATCTGCGCGCGGCGATCCTGCGCCCGCAGATCGCGACCTTGCAAGACAGGATCGACGGCTGGAACGCCCGCTACGCCCGCGTGGAAGAGGGCCTGTCGAACTGCCCCGGCCTGCGGACCATCCGCCATCACGCCGAGGCGGTGCAAGTTGGGTCCTCGATTCAGTTTTTGCTGCCAGAGTGGCCCGCGGAGAAAATCACGGACCTGCTATTGCGTTGCGCCAAACGGGGCGTCGAACTCAAATGGTTCGGCAAGGCAGAGCCCATCGCCTTCACCAGTCGTTACGACAGTTGGCAATATTTCAACTGCGAAAAATTGCCCCGCACCGACCGTATCCTAGCGGGTTTGATCGACATGCGCCTGCCCTTGACCTTCAGCTTGGCAGATTGCGACCTTATCTCGCGCATCATCCGCGACGAGGTCTCGATCCTATATCAGGCGAAATAACATTCACCTTTTTGCTTTGTCGGAAATACTCCGGGGGTGAATTGGCCATCGGCCAAGAGGGGGCAGCGCCCCCTTTTTCTTTTTCTGTAGCGCGCTGCGCGCGGATGGGGGCGCTGCCCCCACGGCCCGGTGGGCCTTCCCCCCGCGGTATTTGTGCCAAGATGAAAGCAGGGGTGTTGACATGATTTTGTTTATGAACAAGTGTTCAATAAAGGGGTTTGGTTGATCTGGGAGGAATCGCCAATGTTCATGTCTTCGATGACGTTTGATCTGGGGGAAGAGGTCAACGCGCTGCGCGAGATGGTTCACCGCTGGGCGCAGGAGCGGGTGAAGCCGATTGCGGCAGAAGTGGATCAGGGGAATGCCTTTCCGAACGAGCTATGGCGCGAGATGGGGGAGCTTGGACTGCTCGGTGTGACTGTGGCCGAGGAGTATGGCGGGGCGGGGATGTCCTATTTGGCGCATACCATCGCGGTCGAGGAGATCGCGCGCGCCAGTGCGTCAGTGTCGCTCAGCTATGGGGCCCATTCGAACCTGTGCGTCAACCAGATCAAGTTGAACGGGACCGAGGAGCAGAAGCAGAAGTACCTGCCTCGGCTCATCAGTGGCGAGCATGTGGGCGCTTTGGCGATGTCGGAGGCGGGGGCGGGGTCCGATGTGGTCTCGATGACGCTGAAGGCCGAGAAGCGGAACGGGTATTACCTGCTGAACGGCAACAAGTACTGGATCACCAATGGGCCGGATGCGGATACTTTGGTGGTCTATGCCAAGACGGATCCCGAGGCGGGGTCCAAGGGGATCACGGCCTTTATCGTCGAGAAAGAGTTCAAGGGGTTCTCGACTAGCAAGCATTTCGACAAGCTGGGGATGCGCGGGTCCAACACTGCCGAGCTGATTTTCGAGGATGTGGAGGTGCCCTTCGAGAATGTCCTTGGCGAAGAGGGCAAGGGCGTGCGGGTGCTGATGTCCGGTCTGGACTACGAGCGCGTGGTTCTGGCGGGGATCGGGACGGGGATCATGGCGGCCTGTCTCGATGAGATCATGCCTTATCTGGCCGAGCGGACACAATTCGGGCAGCCCATCGGGAATTTCCAGCTGATGCAGGCCAAGATCGCCGACATGTACACCGCGATGAACAGTGCGCGGGCCTATGTCTACGAGGTCGCCAAGGCGTGTGATCGCGGGCAGGTTACGCGGCAGGATGCGGCGGCCTGTGTGCTCTATGCCAGTGAAGAAGCGATGAAGCAGGCTCATCAGGCGGTGCAGGCCATGGGCGGGGCGGGGTTCCTGAACGACAGCGTGGTCAGCCGCCTGTTCCGCGACGCCAAGCTGATGGAGATCGGCGCGGGCACCAGCGAAATCCGCCGGATGTTGATCGGGCGTGAACTCATGGGGACCATGAAGTGAGCTTAAGGCAGGTCGTTTTCACAGTGCTGGGGGCTTTTCTGGCCCTCGTTGCGGTGATCGGCCTGCGGCTGGGCTGGATTTCGGCGACCTTGACCGAGACCGAGGTGATCGAGCGCTACGCGTCGGCCTATTTGCAAGAGGCAGGGCAGGGCGCGGCGCTGACGGATTGTCATGCAGAGACGGGGCAGGCGCCTTGGATCAAGCTGCGTGTGGTGTGCCAGAACAGTCTGGGGCGCGAATGGCGCTTTGGTGCGGGGCTGTGGGGGCAACTCGTGTACATTGAACGCATAGACCCCATTTCTCAGGAGCAACGCATTTGACACGCGGGATGATGATCGCTTTTGCCCTAGTGGCGACGGCAGCGGGCGCGGACGAAGAGTTCGTCTTTCACGATGCGCTGGTTCAGCAGTGCTACGACAACGCGACCTCGGGCAAATCGCAGGACTGTGTGGGCAGCGCGGCCGACCTGTGCATGGCACAGAACGAGGGCGGTTGGAGCACCTACGGGATGAATTTCTGCATCGGCGAGGAGTTCGCGTGGTGGGATGCGGTGCTGAACCGTGAATACCAGCGCGTTATGGCGGCGTCGAAGCAGGTCGATACGGAGATGGCGGGGATGCAGGTGCCTTCGGTTGCCGGAGCCCTGAGGGATATGCAGCGGGCGTGGATCGGGTTTCGGGATGGGACGTGCCTCTATGAGGTGTCCCAGTGGAGCAACGGGACAGGCGCGGGGCCAGCCCATGCGGGATGCATGATGCGGCTTACCGCCGAGCAGGCGCTCTATCTGGCGGGAGAGGGGCACACCCAGTAGCGCCGAACTGCGGCAGGTCCGAAGGGGAGAGCGGGCCTGTTCAGAAACAACAAGGGAGGAGCGCCGATGGCGCGGTTGAGAAGTCAGGTCCAGACCGGATCGGAAACTTACAAAGTCAATCTGGCCGCCCATGAGGCGATGCTGGCCGAGGTGCGTGAAGCGGCTGAATGGGCTGCGGCGGGCGGCGGCGACAAGGCGCGTGACCGGCATCTGAGCCGTGGCAAGATGCTGCCGCGCGATCGGGTCGGGGCGCTGCTGGATGCGGGCTCACCCTTTCTAGAGATTGGCGCCATGGCGGCGCACGGGTTGTACGACGGAGCCGCTCCTTGTGCAGGCGTCGTTGCAGGCATCGGTCGTGTCCATGGGCGCGATGTCATGGTTGTCTGCAACGACGCCACTGTAAAGGGCGGGACCTATTACCCGATGACGGTCAAAAAGCACCTGCGGGCCCAAGAGATCGCCGAGGAATGCAGGCTGCCTTGTGTCTATCTGGTGGATAGTGGCGGCGCGAACCTGCCCAATCAGGACGAGGTTTTCCCTGACCGCGATCACTTTGGCCGGATTTTCTATAATCAGGCGCGGATGAGCGCGAAGGGCATCCCGCAGATCGCCGTGGTGATGGGATCATGCACGGCAGGCGGGGCCTATGTGCCTGCGATGTCGGATGTGTCGATCATCGTCAAAGAGCAGGGCACGATTTTCTTGGCGGGGCCGCCTTTGGTGAAGGCCGCGACCGGAGAGGTCGTGACCGCCGAGGATTTGGGCGGCGGGGACGTGCATACGCGGCTGTCCGGTGTCGCGGACTATCTGGCCGAGGATGACGCGCACGCTTTGGCTTTGGCACGGGAAGCTGTGCGGCACCTGAACTGCCCGCCCGCGGGGGCGGTGGATTGGGCTGCGCCCGAGGAGCCCGCCTATGATCCAGACGAAATTCTGGGCGTGGTGCCCGGTGATCTGCGCACCCCCTATGACATCCGCGAGGTGATCGCGCGGGTGGTGGACGGCAGCCGCTTTGACGAGTTCAAGGCGCGGTTCGGGGAGACTTTGGTCACCGGTTTTGCCCACGTGGAAGGGTGCCCTGTGGGGATCGTCGCCAACAATGGCGTGCTGTTTTCTGAGGCGGCGGTGAAGGGCGCGCATTTCATCGAGCTGTGTTCGCAGCGGAAGATCCCCTTGGTGTTTTTGCAGAACATCACAGGGTTCATGGTGGGCCGGAAGTACGAGAACGAAGGGATCGCACGGCACGGGGCCAAGATGGTCACGGCGGTGGCAAGCACCTCGGTGCCGAAGATCACGATGCTGGTGGGCGGGTCCTTTGGTGCGGGGAACTACGGGATGGCCGGCCGGGCCTATCAACCGCGGTTCCTGTGGACATGGCCCAACAGCCGGATTTCGGTGATGGGTGGGCCGCAGGCGGCTGGCGTTCTGGCGACGGTGAAACGGGATGCCATCGAGCGCGCTGGCGGGGCGTGGAGTGCCGAGGAGGAAGCGGCCTTCAAGCAGCCGACGCTGGAGATGTTCGAGCGGCAGAGCCATCCTTTGTACGCGACGGCGCGGCTGTGGGATGACGGGATCATTGATCCGCGCAAGACGCGGGCGGTGTTGTCCCTGAGCCTGCGGGCGGCGCTGAACGCGCCCGTTGAGGCGACCAAATTCGGCGTGTTCCGCATGTGAGTGCGGGCGGGGGATGGGGGCGCTGCCCCCGCGCCAGAGGCGCTCCCCCGGGGTATTTTCGCCAAAAAAGAGCAGCGGCCGAGGGGAGAAGGTCATGTTTGACAGCGTGTTGATTGCGAACCGTGGAGAGATTGCCTGCCGTGTGGCGCGGACGGCGCGGGCGATGGGCTTGCGGGTGGTGGCGGTTTATTCCGATGCGGATCGGGATGCGGCCCATGTGGCCATGGCCGATGAGGCTGTGTGGATCGGGGGGAATGCGCCCTCGGACAGCTATTTGCGCGGGGATCGGATTATCGCGGCGGCCTTGGAGGCTGGCGCGGGGGCGATCCATCCCGGCTATGGGTTCCTGTCCGAGAATGCCGAGTTTGTGGAGGCTGTGGAGGCGGCTGGTTTGGTCTTTGTCGGGCCGACGGCTGGGGCCATTCGGGCGATGGGGTTAAAAGATGCGGCCAAAGCGCTGATGGCCGAGGCGGGGGTGCCTGTGGTCCCTGGCTATCATGGGGCGGACCAGTCGGACGCGCTGTTGGCCGAGGAGGCCGCGCGGATCGGCTATCCGGTGTTGATCAAGGCGGTCGCTGGAGGCGGTGGCAAGGGGATGCGCTTGGTCGAGAGCGCCGAAGGGTTTGCCGACGGGTTGGCCAGTGCGCGGGCCGAGGCGCGGACGGCCTTTGGCAATGACGCGGTGCTGATCGAAAAGTTCGTGAGCAGTCCACGGCACATCGAAGTGCAGGTGTTTGGTGACGGGGCCCAAGCAGTGCACCTGTTCGAGCGGGACTGTTCGCTGCAGCGGCGCCATCAGAAGGTCATCGAGGAGGCTCCTGCGCCCGGCATGACGGACGAGATGCGTGAGGCGATGGGCGCTGCTGCTGTGCGCGCCGCCAAGGCGATCGGGTATCGCGGGGCGGGCACGGTGGAGTTCATTGTGGACGGCTCGGACGGGCTGCAGCCCGATCGGTTCTGGTTCATGGAGATGAACACACGCCTTCAGGTTGAGCATCCAGTGACCGAGGCGATCACGGGTGTGGACTTGGTCGAGTGGCAATTGCGGGTCGCCATGGGAGAGCCTTTGCCCTTGGGGCAAGAGGATCTGTCGATCAACGGGCACGCGTTTGAAGTGCGTCTCTATGCCGAAGATGTGGCGGCTGGGTTCTTGCCTGCGACGGGACGTTTGGACCGTTTGCGTTTTGCACAGGAGTTGCGTGCTGATAGTGGCGTGCGCGAGGGCGACGAGATCAGCCCCCACTACGATCCCATGATTGCAAAGCTGATCAGCCACGGACCCAACCGTGCGATAGCGCTATCACGCTTACGTAGGGGTATGATGCAATCTCAGGTTGCGGGAACGGTAACGAATCTCGACTTCCTGAAATCGTTGGCTGGGCATTGCGATTTTGTAGAGGGTCGCGTGGACACCGGATTGATCGCCCGAGTCATGGATGATCTGCATTATGCACCTGCAGCAACGCCGGAAGTTGTTGCACTGGCTACAATTTCTGCGCTCGGGTTGCAAAATGCTGCGACTGCACATCAGGGCTTCGCACTTTGGTCGCGACTTCGTCGATTTGTGCAGTTGACACAAGGGGATAAAGTGTGGACCGTATGCCTGCAAATTAATGGTCCTCGCGCGATTACGGTTGATCTGGGGGAGGAGCAGGTCACGCTGATGCGCGACAGCGAGGGTCATTGGCGGGCAGGAGGGGCCCGCATCGGCGAGACGGTGGCACTGGGGGAGAGTGTCACCGTCTTCGCATCCCATACCTACACTTTTGCAATAGATGACCCGCTGAATCGGGCCTCTGATGGTGCAGATGAGGCACACCTTGTGGTTGCGCCAATGCCCGGCGTTGTCTCTGGCGTGCTCGTCAAGGCAGGGGATCCTGTCTCGGCCGGAATGCGCATGGCGCTGCTGGAGGCGATGAAAATGGAGCACACGCTTTGCGCGCCCCGCGATGGTGTCGTGGCAGAAGTGTTGGTCCGCGAAGGTGACCAGATCGAGGCCGGTGTCGCAATGATCCGCCTTGAGGAGAGCGAGGAGGACGCCGCATGATCCGTTTGCACCACTGCCCGCAGACCCGCTCTATGCGGACGTTCTGGCTGCTGAATGAATTGGGAGTGCCGTTCGAGGTGGTGACCCACGGGTTCGACAAGAGCCTGCGGTCTGACGCCTTTCTGTCAATGTCGCCTGCGGGGCGGGTGCCCGCGCTGGAGATCGACGGCGACACCATGTTCGAGACGGGCGCAATCACCGAGTACCTGTGCGAGAGCTATCCTGATAGCGCCATGGGACGGCCTGTGGGTCATCCTGAGAGGCGCGACTGGCTGGTCTGGGTGCACTTTTCCGAGACGGTGAGCCAACATTCGGCAGCGCTGACCCAGCAGCATGTGATGCTCTATGAGGACAGCATGCGGTCGCCCATCATCATGAAGCTGGAGGCGGCCCGCCTGAAGAAATGCTATGCCGCGCTGGAGGCTCGTTTGGAGGGTCGGACATACTTGCTGGACGGCGGGTTCTCGGCTGCGGATGTCAGCGTGGGGCAGGCGATTTACATGTCTCGCCATTTTGCGCGTTTGACCGAGTTTCCGGCTTTGTCCGCGTGGTATGATCGGATCAGCGCGCGGCCCGCGTTCCAAGCCGCTTTGCCGGTCGATGGGGAGCGTCTGCTCTATGCCGAGCCGTTCTACCCCGCGTGGGAGAGCTAAGGCGCGAGCTTCGTTTCTGTCATGGAATTGTCATGAAAGGTTCACGTGCATTCGGGCTATTATTTCGGTTATTCCCGAAATAAAGGATTAAGGCGCGACTTTGGGTGCGCCGACCGATCCGATCAGGCGGCGGGACTGCAAGAGTGTTACATTCTTGTGCTGCTGTTGCCAGAACCGTGCCACGTGCACGCCTACAGCATGGGACAGCTATCATGACGGACCGCAAGTACACTGTTCTTTTCATCTGCGTCGGAAATTCGGCGCGGTCGATCTTTGCCGAGTCTTTGCTGCGCAGTTTGGGCGGCGACAGGTTCAACGCGTATTCAGCGGGGGTGCGGCCTTCGTCTGAATTGAACCCGTTTGCAGTTCAGGTGCTGCGGGACAAGGGGCACGATGTGTCGGTTTTGCGCGCCAAAAATTTTGCCGAGTTTGTGGGTTCCGATGCGCCGCAACTGGATTTTGTGTTTACCGTTTGCGATCAAGCTGCAGCCGAGGAATGTCCCGTCTGGGAGGGGCAGACAATCAGCGGACATTGGGGCATGCCTGATCCGGTCAAGGTTCAAGGAACCGATGCGCAAAAAGCGCTGGCGTTTCAGCAGGCATATGGCGCGCTGAAGCATCGAATTTCAGCATTCGTTGCCCTGCCGGTCGAACGTCTGGACCGTATCGCGCTACAATCGGCAGTGAACGGGATCGGGGCGCGTTCGGCAGAAAATCTGGTCTAGCGTCCGCCGGTTGCCTGTGATGAACAAAGGGCGCGGGCCGGATGGGCCGCGCAAGAAGCGTTTGGGTGGTGTGTGTCGCCATAACAAGTCAAAGGGGCAGGCTATGGGTGTTTTCGAGCGATTTCTGACGGTCTGGGTCGCGCTGGCCATGGTGGCCGGGATTGCGATCGGAGTGATGGCACCGGGACTGGTGCAGATGATTGCGGGGGCCGAGGTGGCCTCGATCAACCTTGTGGTCGCGGTGCTGATCTGGGCCATGGTCTATCCGATGATGGTCAACGTGGATTTCGGCGCGGTGGCGGGGGTGGCGCGGCAGCCCAAGGGGCTGTTGGTGACCTTGGCGGTCAATTGGCTGATCAAGCCGTTTACCATGGCGTTGCTGGCCATTCTGTTCTTTGACGTGGTTTTTGCGCCGTTTATCCAGCCCGAGGACGCGGCGCAGTACACGGCGGGCTTGATCCTGCTGGGGGCGGCGCCGTGCACCGCAATGGTCTTTGTCTGGTCGCAACTGACGCGCGGGGACGCGACCTATACGCTGGTGCAGGTGTCGGTGAATGACCTGATCATGGTCGTGGCGTTTGCGCCGATCGTGGCGTTCTTGCTGGGGGTGACCGAGATCGTCGTCCCGTGGGAGACGCTGGTGTTGGCGACGGTTCTGTACGTGGTTTTGCCGTTGGTGGCAGGGATGATCACGCGCAAGGTTCTGGCATCCGATACCGCGATCGAGGCGTTTTCAGCGCGGGTGAAGCCCTTGTCCATGGTTGGGCTGATCGCGACGGTGGTGATCTTGTTTGGTCTGCAGGGCGAGGTGATCTTGGCCCGACCGGCAGTGATTGCATTGATTGCGGTGCCGATCCTTATTCAGAGCTACGGGATGTTCGCGCTGGCCTATGGGGCGGCCTATGCGCTGAAGGTGCCCCACAAGATCGCGGCGCCTTGTGCGTTGATCGGGACGTCGAACTTTTTTGAGCTGGCGGTGGCTGTGGCGATCAGCTTGTTCGGGCTGAACAGTGGCGCGGCCTTGGCGACCGTGGTGGGCGTGTTGGTCGAGGTGCCGGTGATGCTGTCCCTCGTGGCCTTTGCGAACCGGACGCAGGGCGCATTTGGGCGCGGATGAGCGCTAGAAATGAGTCACGCCGCTGGTGGGCGGCGTGATGTGAGTATTTTTACAAAGCAGAAAGAAGCGAGGGGCGCGTCCGATTACGGGGCGCGCTTTTGCTATTAGGTGGTGTGCCAGCGGCCTTCGAAATCCTCGGGGATGAGGGTGATCGAGGGGTCGATCTGGTCGATGGTCTGACGACCGCAGAGCGCCATCGAGATGTCTAACTCCTTTTGTATGACCTCGAGCGCAGTTTTGACGCCCGCTTCGCCCATGGCGCCGAGGCCATAGATGTAGGCGCGGCCGATGTGCGCAGCTTTGGCGCCCATGGCGAGGGCTTTGAGCACGTCTTGGCCCGAGCGGATGCCGCTGTCGATGTGCACATCGGTTTTATGGCCGACTGCGTCCACGATGGGGCGGAGCATACGGATTGAGCTGAGGGCACCGTCCAGCTGCCGGCCGCCGTGGTTCGATACGACGATGGCGTCGGGTTCCAATTCTGCGGCGCGCTTGGCGTCCTCGACATCCAGAATGCCCTTGAGGATGACTTTGCCGCCCCACATTTCCATCAGCTTGGCGACTTTGCCCCAATCGAGGGTGGGGTCGAACTGTTCTGTCGTCCATGAGGACAGGGAGGAGGTGTCGGTGACCCCTTTGGCGTGGCCGACAATGTTGCCGAAGTGGCGCCGTTTGGTTTGCAGCATCTCCAGGCCCCACGCCCATTTGGTGGCGAGGTTGGCGATGGATTTCGGGGTCAGTTCGGGCGGGGCCGAGAGGCCGTTCTTCAGGTCCTTGTGGCGCTGGCCAAGGATTTGCAGGTCGAGCGTGATCACCAGAGCCGAGCAGTTGGCGGCCTTGGCCCGTTCGATCAGGCGCTTGGTGTAGTCCATGTCCTTCATGGTGTAGAGCTGGAACCAGAAGGGTTTTTCGGTGTTCTCGGCCACATCCTCGATCGAGCAGATCGACATGGTGGATAGGGTGTAGGGCACGCCGAATTTGCCAGCGGCGCGCGCGGCAAGGATTTCGCCATCGGCGTGCTGCATGCCGGTCATGCCAACCGGCGACAAGGCCACGGGCATGGTGGCGTCTGTTCCGATGATCTGGGTTTTCTGGCTGCGGCCCGTCATGTCCACGGCGACGCGCTGGCGTAGGCGGATCTTGTCGTAATCGGTGACGTTCTCGCGGAAGGTCTGTTCGGTCCAGCTGCCGCTTTCGCAGTAATCAAAGAACATCCGCGGGGCGCGGCGTTCGTGGATTTTCTTTAAATCGTCGATGCACGTGATGACAGGCATTACAAATCGCTCCAATTGGTATGGAAGTTTTACCAATCAGAGTGGTTTGCGGCAAGGCTATTTCTTGGCGCCTGCGTTGGGTTCTGTGAGTTGGTCGTGATCCACCACGGTCCACGGCAGGCCCGTGTTGCGAAAGATGCGTTTCCCTTGGTGAGGGTAGTCGCCGACGTCGTGGGGCAGGCGTTGGCCGACAACGATCAGGCGCAAGGTCGTCTCGCCGGTGTTGGTGATCCCGTGGGGCAGACCGCCAGCGCGGTAGCCGATAAAGTCGCCGGGGCCGATGGGGTGGGAGGCCCCGCCGATATGGGCGGTGGCTGTGCCCTCCAACACGTAGACGCATTCGTCCTCGTGGTGGTGGACGTGGAATTCGGTGGTCTCAAAGCCGGGGGCGACCTCGATGATGTGAAAGCCGAGGCCGGTTAGGCCCGTCAGATCGCCTAGGCTCTTGTTCACGCGCTGCGCGTTCGGGTTCAGGAAGTGGGCTTTGTGCAGCCCTTCCATTTGGGCAATCTCTTCGGCGCGGACAATGTAGGTGTCGTCGGTCATCGGCTCTCTCGGAATACATCAATGCTATGGGCTGATGGTACGAGGGCCGTGCGGACACGCCTAATTATATTGGCGTGAGCGGATGTTTCAGAACACGAAAAAGGGCCCGCCATGGGGGCCCTTTGGAAATGCGATATTGGCTGGGATCAGGCCGCGTGGGCGCCGTCAGCCAGCGATTTGACGAAGGCGGCGATGTCTTCGACCGATTTGCCCTCTGCGATCTGGTTCACGATGGCCGAGCCGACGACGGTGCCGTCCGCGATGCCCGCGATGGATTTCGCGGTTTCGGGGGATTTCACGCCGAAGCCGACGATGATCGGCAGGTCGGTCTGGGATTTGATGCGCGCGACCTCGGGGGCGACGGTGGCGGCGTTGGCTTCGGCCGCGCCGGTGATGCCGGTGATCGAGACGTAGTACACAAAGCCGCTGGTGTTCTGCAGAACCTTGGGCAGGCGCTTGTCATCTGTGGTCGGGGTCGCGAGGCGGATAAAGTTAATGCCCTTGGCCTGCGCGGGGATGCAGAGCTCGTCATCCTCTTCGGGGGGCAGGTCGACGATGATCAGGCCATCAATGCCAGCTTCGACCGCATCATCTAGAAATTTGTCCACGCCGCGGTTGTAGATGGGGTTGTAGTAGCCCATCAGAACGATCGGGGTGGTGGTGTCTTCGGTGCGGAAGTCGCGGGCCATCTGCAGGGTCTTTTCCAGCGTCATGCCGCCCGCAAGGGCGCGCTGACCGGCGAGCTGGATGGTCGGGCCGTCGGCCATGGGATCGGTAAAGGGCACACCCAGTTCGATCACGTCCACACCAGCGGCGGGCAGAGCCTTCATCACGGCAAGGGATTTGTCGTAATCCGGATCGCCGCCCATGATGTAGGCAACAAAGCCCTTTTTGTTCTGCTCTTTGAGTGCGGCAAATTTGGCGTCGATCCGAGTCATGTTCTTCCCGTCCGTAAATGGTTCGGGAAGGTGTTGCGCGGATCAGGGGGCAAGGTCAAGCATCTACGCCCTGATTGCGGGCTGTCGGTGGCAGTTTGGCGGCCAGACGGGCAGGGGCGCGCACTTCCAGATTGACTTGGTGCGGGTGCGGCGCTGATCTGACTCTATTGGTTGAGGGAGACTATGATGTTGGAATTGCGCCCGAATTGCGAATGGTGCGGCTGTGATCTGCCGCCCGATAGTCTGGACGCGCGGATCTGCAGCTATGAATGCACCTACTGCGCGACATGTGTCGAAGAGGTGCTGCATAATGTCTGTGCGACCTGCGGGGGCGGTCTGGTGCCGCGTCCGATCCGGCCCAAAACCAACCACCGACCGCAAAAGAAGCTGGGGCTGGGCTTCCATCCGGCGAGCACTGAGCGCGTGACGTCCCAGTGGACATCCGAAGAGGTCGAGAGTTTTAGCAAAAAGCTGTCCGGCATCCCGCCCGAAGAGCGGTAGGGATGCCAGAGCGCGGGCCGTTGTTAAGCGGCCTGCGGTTTCCCCTTGGGCGCGGGGGTGTCCTTGGCGGGGATGGGGCGCTCTTCGGTTTTTGTGGGCGCAGTGGTCACGTTGACGACGGGCGCAGGGGTGGGTTCGGGCGCTTTGGCGCGGCGCATGAACAGCAGACCTAGCAGTGCCAGTGCGATTTGCAGCAGATGCGGCAGGGCCATGCCTTCGTCCGCCATCGCAGTGCCAAGGGGGCCGATTTGCACGGGCAAGTAGGGTGACACGATCGAGCTGGTCTGCGCTACGCGCGCCGAGAAGGGGGTATCGGCAATCGACCGGTCGGGGGCGTCATTTAACTCGTCCGCCGCAGCCAGACCCCATGTGATCGCTGGCCCGCGCGCGGTCTCGTAGCAGGTGCCTTCGATCTGGCGCATACGGGGCTCGTATTGCGCTTGTTGGACGGTCAGCGTGCCTTGCAGCACCCAGAAGCCGAGACTGGCCACAATCGCAACCAATAGGACCGAGCGCGCGCGGAAGTAAAAGGCAAGCGCAATCAACGCGATGCCGCCGGTCAGAGACCATAGCGAAACTAACAGGAGCCGGTCGTCAATTCGGGAAACCGTATCCAAAAGGCTGAAGTATTCTTCTTTGATGAACCCGTTGCACAGGTGAATAAGTGTACTTTCCATGACTGCTCTATATGATTTTGGTAAAAAAGATGCCGCTCTGCAGCGAAGGGAATAAAGTCTATTTTACAAGGGCTAGAGGCCAGAGTCATTGCGGTTATGGCTTACATAGTGGGCTGCAGGTGCGGAATGGCGAAATTTGGCCTGTAAGGCGTGTTGCAGCACACCGGATCAGAGTGGAACTCAGCACGGTCTCGGCCAGAGAGAGGGGTTTGCGGACGGTCGCCCTTGACCCAGCCCCCCAACAGACCCTAGATGCCCCCGATCAAGCACAAGGAGCGCCGCATTATGGGCTTTAAGATGGGGATTGTGGGTCTGCCGAACGTCGGTAAGTCCACTCTGTTCAACGCACTGACCAAGACCGCGGCTGCGCAGGCTGCAAACTTTCCGTTCTGCACCATCGAGCCCAACGTGGGCGAAGTGGCCGTGCCCGACGCACGTCTGGACAAACTGGCCAGCATCGCAGGCTCGAAAGAGATCATTCCCGCGCGCATGACCTTTGTGGACATCGCGGGTCTGGTCAAAGGCGCGTCGCAGGGCGAAGGTTTGGGCAACCAGTTTCTGGCCAACATCCGCGAGACCGACGCAATCGCACAGGTTCTGCGCTGCTTCGAAGATGACGACATCACCCACGTAGATGGCCGCGTCGATCCGATTGCGGATGCCGAAGTGATCGAGACAGAACTTATGCTGGCCGACATGGAAAGCATCGAGAAGCGTCTGGCCAACCTGACCCGTAAAATCCGCGGCGGCGACAAAGAGGCCGTGGCCCAAGAGCGCCTGCTGAAAATGGCGAGCGAAGCGCTGGAGAACGGCAAGCCCGCCCGCACGGTTGAGGTGGACGAAGATGATCAGAAAGCTTGGAAAATGCTCCAGCTGCTGACGTCGAAACCGATCCTTTACGTGTGTAACGTGGACGAAGGCTCTGCTGGCACCGGCAACGAATTCAGCGCCAAGGTCGAGGCAATGGCCGCCGAGCAGGGCGCGAGCACTGTCATCATCAGCGCGCAGATCGAAGAAGAGATCAGTCAGCTCGACAAAGATGAAGCCGAGATGTTCCTAGGCGAGATGGGCCTCGAAGAGCCCGGTCTGGACCGTTTGATCCGTGCGGGCTACGACCTGCTGGGCCTACAAACTTATTTCACCGTCGGCCCCAAAGAGGCGCGCGCCTGGACTATCCGCAAGGGCATGCTGGCCCCGCAGGCCGCTGGCGTCATCCACGGCGATTTCGAGCGTGGCTTTATCCGTGCAGAAACCATCGCCTTTGGGGACTACGTTGCGGGCAACGGCGAAACCGGCGCCAAAGAGGCGGGCAAGATGCGCGTTGAGGGCAAGACCTACGAAGTCAAAGACGGCGACGTTTTACACTTCCTGTTCAACGCCTGATTGGCCCAAAATTCGTAACACCAAGCGCGTCCACATCGGGCGCGCTTTTTTATTGGGGGCATGATTTGCCCACTTCTTTTCCCAATCATTTCGCGCAAGAGTTGCGAGGATACTTTTTATCTTTGCCATCGTCCTATTTTCATCACCTGCGGAGCGTTTAATGCAATCGATTTGGGATTTTTCAACGGGCTCAATGCCTGCTGGCTACGACTTTTTGGAGTTTCTGTCCTGGTCATCGACCCAATACTTGGGGGAAGACAGCGTCATCTATGACGTGACCTATTCGGAACTGTATTATGACTACTACTATAACGAATACTTTGCTGGGGGCGAAACCAGCTTTGATCTGAATTACGTCGACCGGATCACCTATAGCAGTGGCACGCAGCAATATTCGTTCTTGGGCACGAACCTAGAGGCGACCAGCACGAATACCGGATGGTTTGACGCCCGCATCAACGGGCTGACGTTCTATGACAGCGCGACGGGCCAAGGTTGGGTGGCCGCATTCGAGCAGACCGATCTGATCCTGCCAGAGATTCAATCGCTCTACGCGTCTGGTGGGACCTTCGCAGTCGCCGTAGTGCTCTTGGGGGGAGATGATCTTATGAGCGGCGGGCAAGGTCGTGATCTGATCAACGGCTTTGGCGGGGATGATACGCTGTTTGGGAATGCGGGGGCAGATACGCTCAATGGCGGGGCCGGGGACGACATCCTCTTCGGCGCAAACCACGCCGATGTGCTGAATGGCTATCTGGGGGATGACTCTTTGCTTGGCGGCCGCGGGGCGGATACCCTGCGCGGCGGCGACGGCGATGACACCTTGACTGGTGGTCGCGGCGCGGATGTCGTCAACGGCGGCGCTGGCAACGATCTGCTCTATGGTGAATGGCGCGACAACGGCGAGCGGATGTATGGCGGCGCAGGCAGCGATACGATCTACGGCGGCTATAACTCTGATAACATCGTGCTGCACGGAGGGAGCGGACAGGACGTCCTCTATGCAGGCTATGCGTACGGCGACAAGACAACCCGCCTGTTCGGAGACGATGGCGCAGACAAGCTATTCTCGGATTTCGGCAACGACTATCTGAACGGGGCTAATGGAAACGACCGTCTGCGCGGGAATGGTGGTTCCGATACGCTGCTAGGAGAGGACGGGAATGACCGGCTCTTTGCAGGCTACGGCGATGATCGGCTCAAGGGCGGCGCCGGAGACGATTTCCTGAAAGGACAAGCGGGCAATGATGTCCTGTTCGGCGGCACGGGGGATGACACGCTGTCCGGTGGGGCAGGGTACGATACCTTTGTTTTTGAAGAGAGTGACGATACTGCGCTGATTACTGACTTCGTTTCTGGCAAGGACAGCATCAAGCTTCTCGACATGGCGCATCTCGAAGACGAGGTGACCTATGTGGTTGCCGCTGTTGACTACGTGGGCACACCGCCAGAGGGGGCGTATCTCGAAATCTTGTATATGGAAATCGGCGATCTCACCCTCCAGTTTGTCGGAACTGGGCTGTCAGTGACCGAGGCGGACTTGGTCTTTAGCTGACAACCACTTGGCGCGCTTTGGTGGCGCAAAAAACTGTCATCAAAGCGACAATCTGCTCTTGTGCCCGCCCCCCGAGAAATGTAGACCCGTCGGCGGAGACGTGGCCGAGTGGTCGAAGGCGCTCCCCTGCTAAGGGAGTAGGCGAGGAATCGTCTCGAGGGTTCGAATCCCTTCGTCTCCGCCATACCTCATTGATAATATGTGAGAAAATGGTGATTTTCTGTGGCTACCCGCCAACCTACCCGCCTTGCCGTAAATGCTTGCGCCTTCGTCCAGTGTGGCGGGGGGGGGTAGCGAACTTTGGCACAGTTCACTTCGGAAACCCGCGCCTATCCTTCGTTTGCAATATCTGCTCGAAAAAAGAGGGGGTGGGGGCAGCGTCTAAATGTCATCAAATGTCATCCCACAACGCTGAGTTTTCAATTGGGGATGTTCGTGTAGCTTGGTTTGGCGGGTTGTGCTGAAACAGAGCGATAAAGTTTAGTCAGCCCCCCTCGATACGGCAGGTAGTCTCGCGCATCAGGAGACCTTTTTACATGGTCGAAAAACCCTGCCAAACGGACTTGGCAGGGCATTGTAACCAAAGCCGATAAAGTTTGAGCCGTGGCGATTATTCCGCGTATGAGCGCACTACAGCCTCAATGGAATCGGCGAACTGGTAGATCTCGCTTGGCGCAGAAATCTTATGCTTGGTCTCTTTCTTGTCGCAGTCAAAAACGCCGAGGTATTTCGTGGTCGCTGAGTTGAAATAGAAGCGGCAAATGGGCCGACGGTTGTTGTCGTCCATGAGAACCGCGCAGTAACTCTTGGCATCACGAATGGCGACACGTTCAACGGGCGAGAGCTTTGCACTGATTGCACGGACAATCATAAAAGCTTCGAGTTCTTCGTCGGTGGTGACAATCCCATCATCGTTTGGCTCGGGTTGGGCTGGTGCAGGCTCTTCGACCTTTGCTGTCGTGTTCGCTGGCTTGTCCTGAAAAGTGATGCTCAGTTTATCTTGAATCCGGTCGCGAATGAGTTCGTCTAACGCGGATTGAATTGCGGGGCGAATCTGCTCGAACACCGCTTTGGTGACGGGACCATCATGGATTTGGCGACCGATAAAGCGCACAAAGTCATCGTCAGGGCTTTCGATCTGGCGTTTTAGGTAGTTCGCTGCGGCGCTGATGTATTTCAGGTTTGATGCGGCTTCGATGATTTCTTCAATCGCGAAACTGTTCTTTCTGAAGCGGGATAGCTCCTCTATCTGGGCCTTGTCGAAGGACTGAAAGTCAAAGGTGAAAAACGGCTTCTTGTCCATTTTGTTCGGTTCGTCGGTATCAGAGAAGAACCATGCTTCACGTCCGTTTGTCAGTATCGCGAGGCGGGCCTCTGTAACGGTGAAGTACCGGAAGAGTTGGCTGTACTGTGTGTCGCCCAGCTTCGTTCCAATGGGCTTGGCTTCGATCAGCATGGCGATTTTTCCGTCGATGCGAACCGCAAAGTCTACCTTTTCGCCCTTCTTCGTTCCAACGTCTGCGATGAACTCTGGAGTGACCTCATCCAGATTGAAAACATCGAAGCCTAGGATGATGTCCCAGGAGATGGTGTAGCTCAGTGCGGGCCTCGTGCTGACTGGCGGGCCGAGCTGGTCAGTCGCGCTGCGCGGCAGGCAAGCTGACC
>NZ_FOXY01000035.1 GCF_900115865.1 Donghicola eburneus
CCAGATCAGCCAGACCCCGCCCGCCAGCGCGACAGGCAAGGCGGCCAGAATGATCGCGACTTCGGTCATCCGGCGGAAGGCCATGAACAGCATCAGGGTTATCGTCAGCAAGGTTGCAGGCGCCACAAGGATCAGGCGATCTCGCACCCGTTCGATGTATTCGTACTGCCCCGACCACGCGATGGAATAGCCTGTGGGCAGGGTCAGTTCCTGCTCGACCGTTGCACGGGCCTCGGCGACATAGCTGCCCAAGTCACGGCCCGCGATGTCGATGAACACAAAGCCTGTGCGCCGCGCATTTTCGGACCGGATCATGCCGGGGCCATCCACGACGGCGATATCGGTGACCGCCCCAAGGGGGACATGGGCGCCGGATTTGGTCACGATGGGCAGATCGCGCAGGGCTTCGGGGCTGTTTCGCCAGTCCTGCGGGTAGCGCAGGTTGATGGGATAGCGCTCAAGCCCTTCGACGCTCTCGGCGACCTGCATGCCGCCGATGGCCGTCTGTACCACCATCTGGACATCGTTCACCGACAAACCATAGCGCGCGGCCGCATCGCGGTTGACGTTGATCTCGACAAACCGCCCACCCACGGGACGCTCGGCATAGGCCGAGGCTGTCCCCTCGACCGCGCCAACGATACGCTCGATTTCGACGCCGATGCCTTCGATCACGGACAGGTCAGCGCCAGTGATCTTGACCCCCACGGGGGTCTTGATGCCAGTGGCCAGCATGTCGATCCGG
Source organism: Donghicola eburneus (assembly GCF_900115865.1). Taxonomy (GTDB): domain Bacteria; phylum Pseudomonadota; class Alphaproteobacteria; order Rhodobacterales; family Rhodobacteraceae; genus Donghicola; species Donghicola eburneus. Next base: position 746 of record NZ_FOXY01000035.1, read on the forward strand.
TTCTTGATCGGCTGAATCCAGACGTTGGTGACGCCGGGCACCTGAACGATGCGGTCCAGCTCGTCGCGGATTTTCTCCATCGTCATGCCGGGGCGCCAGTCCTCTTCGGGTTTCAGCTGGATCGTCGTTTCGATCATGGTTAGAGGCGCGGGGTCGGTCGCGGTTTCGCCGCGTCCCAGTTTGCCGTGGACGGTTTTCACCTCTGGCACGGTTTTGATCAGGCGGTCGGTCTGTTGCAGGACCTCGCGCGCCTTGCCGATGGACACACCAGGATAGAGCGACGGCATATAGAGGAAATCGCCCTCTTTGAGTTCGGGCATGAACTCGGTCCCGATCCGCTGCATCGGCCACCACATGGAGGCGACCACAACCACCGCCATCGCAGACGTGGCCCAAGGCCAAGCCACCGCCGCATCCAGAAACGGACGGTAGGCCCAGATGCACAGACGGTTCAGCGGGTTACGATCCTCGGGCAGGATACGGCCACGGACGAACCAGCCCATCAGGACCGGAACCAGCGTGATGGACAAAATACAGGCCGCCGCCATTGCGTAGGTCTTGGTAAAGGCCAGTGGCTTGAACATCCGGCCTTCTTGGCTTTCCAGCACAAACACCGGCAGGAAGCTGACCGCGATGATCGCCAGCGAATAGAACAGGGCAGGGCCGACTTCGGAGCAGGTTTCAGAGACGATCCGCCAGCGGTTCTCGGGCGTCAGTTTTTCGTGTTCCAAGCGCCTGTGCATCGCCTCGATCATCACAATCGCGGCGTCCACCATCGCCCCGATCGCGATGGCGATCCCGCCAAGGGACATGATGTTCGCGTTCACCCCTTGCAGACGCATCACCACCAATGCTGCTGCAATCCCCAAGGGCAACGACAGCACGATCACCAGCGACGAGCGCATGTGCAGTAGGAACGCGCCGCAGACCAGTACGACGACGATGAACTCTTCGGTCAACTTGTGCTGCAGGTTTTCGATCGCGCGCTCGATCACCCCAGAGCGGTCATAGGTGGTCACGATCTCGACCCCTTCGGGCAAGGACGGGCGCAGTTCATCCAGACGAGCCTCGACCGCGCGGATCGTGGCCAAGGCGTTGCCGCCCCAGCGCATGATCACCACACCGCCAGTCGCATCGCCCAAACCATCGAATTCCCCAACGCCTCGGCGCATTTCAGGACCCATTCGCAACTCGGCTACATCGGCCAAGGTCAGGGCCGCCCCACGCGCATTGATCTTGAGCGGAGCTTTGGCCAGTTCGTCCAGCCCGCTGACATAGCCGGTGGCGCGGACCATGAATTCGGCCTCGCCCATCTCGATCACGCTGCCGCCGGTTTCCTGGTTTGCGGACTGGATCGCGCTGCGCACGTCCGTCAACGTCAGGTCATAGGCGCGCAATTTGTCCGGATCGATCACCACCTGATACTGGCGGACCATGCCGCCGATGGTCGCCACTTCGGATACGCCATCGATGGTCTGGAGTTCGTACTTCAGCCACCAGTCCTGCAAGCTGCGCAGCTGCGAGATGTCGTGATTGCCGGTCCGGTCGATAAGCGCGTACTGATAGATCCAGCCCACACCAGTGGCATCGGGGCCAAGCTCGGGCGCCACGCCATCAGGCAGGCGCGAGGTGATCTGGCCTAGATATTCCAGCACCCGAGACCGCGCCCAATAAAGGTCAGTGCCCTCTTCGAAAACCACATAGACGTAGCTGTCCCCAAAGAACGAAAAACCGCGCACATCCACCGCACCGGGGACGGCCAGCATGGCAGTCGCCAAGGGATAGGTGATCTGGTCCTCGATCACTTGGGGGGCCTGCCCGGGATAGGGCGTGCGCACGATCACCTGTACTTCGGACAGGTCGGGAATGGCGTCCACGGGAGTGGTGCGCAAGGCCCAGATGCCAGAGGCCCCCAGCACCAGTGCAAAGAGCACAACGATAAAGCGGTTCGCGATCGACCAGCGAATGACAGCCCCGATCATTGGCCCAAGTTCCCTGCTGCTGGTACGCCGACCTCTTGCAGGACCAGCGACATATCTGGCTGGCGTGCAAAGCCCAGAGCAGCCTCTTGGCCGATGGGCAGCGCGGCGGAATCGAGATCTGCGCTGACGGCAAAGTCCATGGTCATGCCGGGCATGCCGATCGCCTTCATCGGGCCATGAGTGATGCTGGCCATGCCGGTTGCGGGATTAATCGCATTGATGGTGCCGACCGCCTCGATCAACGGGGCGGGCGCCGTTGCCTCTGCCAGTTTCAGGCTCATGTCAGGGCCTTGTTCAAAGACAATCGGAACCTCTTTGCCAATCGGCACCGTCGCGGGGTCAAGTCCATCGACCAAAGCGAAATCCATCGTCATCGCGGGCATCCCGATGGCCTTTAGCGGGCCATGAGAGATGGTCGCCATGTTGGTTTCGGGGTTCAGAGCCGTGATAGTGCCCGTCGCCTCGATCCGGCGGGCAGCGGGCGTGGCATCGGCCATCGGTTCGGCGGGGGCGCCTGCTGCACGGACGGCCGCGATGGCGAACATGCCCTCGGCATCCTTGGTCAGGTCGAATTCGATGGGAACGTTCAGGGGAACAGTGGCGGGGTCCAGATCGACCACCTCCATGTCCATCGTCATCGCGCCCCAGCCCAAGGCGGGGATCGGATCGTGCGACATGGTCAGGCGCCCATCCGGCGTCACCGCCGAAGCGATACCGCGTCCCGTGGCCGCGACGCCGTCATCCCCAGTCAAGGAGCCTATCCACAACTGGCCGTCAGAGCCGCGATGCAAGGTGACTTTGACCTCAGCCCCGACCGTGACACCATCGAGCATCACGTCCTTGGCTAAGGCAAAGCTGGTCTGCATGGCAGGCCAATCCAACTCGGTGATCGCGTCGTGATGCAGCATCAGTTTGCGTGCCACGGCGTCCACTGCGACCACCACACCAGTGGCCATCGCGGGGGCCTGATCGGTGGGGGCCATGCGCATCATGCCCGCGTTCAGAACGCTTTCGCTGTCGATCAGGAACTGGGCCGAGGATACGACCTCTTCGCCCGCGGCAAGGCCTTGGACGATCTCGGTCCGGCCGCCCGCGCCAAAGCCGTCACGCAGGCCCGTTGTGACCAGACGGGGGGCAAAACGGCCCTCGCCGGTGCGTAGGATCACCCGCTCGGCGCGGCCTGTGCGGATCACAGCCTCGGAGGGGACGGTTACGGCCAGATGGCGGTCGGTGTCCTCTAGCAGGACCGTGCCGAACATCCCCGGACGCAAAGACCCGTCCGCGTTGTCAAAGACCAGACGCACCGGCAGCGTTCGGGTCCGCAAATCAAGCTCGGGATAGATGTAATCAACGGTGCCTGCGAAGACGGTGTCCGGCAAATGCTCAAATCGCGCTTCGGCCCGCATCCCTTCGGACAGGCGGCCCAAATCGCGCTCGAAGACTTCGGCGATCAGCCAGATATCGGTCGGGTCGGTCAGGGTCAGCGCTCGCACGTCGGGCTTCAGGTACATGCCCTCGGCGGCCTCTAGGCCAACGACAACGCCGTCTTGGGGCGCGTAAATTGCGATATTGCGCTCGGCCTGACCCGTTTGGGAGATCCGTTCGATCTGCGCATCCCCCATACCAAGGCTGCGAAGACGGTTTTTCGCGATCTCGACAATCCGCGTGCCGGGTTCGCTTTCATTGATGCGCACAAGTTCCGCAGTGGCGGAACCGACCTCGGGTGAGAAGAGTTCGAACAGCAAATCGCCTTTGGACACTGTGTCGCCAACGGCGCGCACGTCCAAGCGTTCGATCCATCCCTCGACGCGCGTGTGGACATGTGCGGTGCGATGTTCGTTCCAATCCACAAAGCCGACCGTCCGAATTTGCGAGGAAATCTCGTCAGACTTTGCCAAGGCCGTCCGCACCCCGATCGCGTTGATCTCGGCTGCGTCCATCCGGACCTCGGCGGGACCACCGGCGGGTTCATCGCCTTCGTAGACCGGAACCAAGTCCATGCCCATTGGCGATTTCCCCGGTCCGTCGCGCCTGAAGTTCGGATCCATGGGCGCAACCCAATACAGAATTGCGGGTCCCCCACTGTCGGCTGACGGCGCCGAGAAATACAGTCTTTCCATGGCGACGCCGCCACCAAGACCGACCCCCAGCGCCAGAATGGCGAGGGCAGAATAACGTCCTTGCATGAGATGCCTCTTGTGCTTCTGACAGGCCGCAAAGCAGCCGAGCAAACCCCGCATCCACAGATGCGCAGTCCCTATGGTCCGGACGGCGAGCGGCTCGTGCCGCCTCGCCCCCGTTCAGCTCAAGAAGCGTGGAGGTCGTTCGAGTGACGTGCCGTCACGAGACGGCACGCTTGGTTGTGTCGCAAAGGTGCGCGTCACGAAGACGACACGATGGACGCCAAGATCAACACTCAGCGTCACGTCAAAGCCCGCACAGCAGACTGAGCTGCCGCAGTCAGCGCTCGCACTGTCATCTTGGTCCGCCGGAACAGAGTGATGATGAGCATGAGCGCTTTGCTGGGGTGTGACACTCGGGACATGGTGCATGACGTGCGTCAGCGCCGCGGGCTCGGATTCACTTGCGAACGCCTTGTGTGGCAAAGCCTGCACAACGATTGCCAGTAGCAAGGCTACGACTGTCAGCCGCATACCTAACCGGCCAAGCCGAATTGTCGGCAGCAAAAGGTGGCGTAAAAGCATCTCCATAGATGACAGTGATCTTAAAAACAGAGAGGAGCGCAAGAGCTACGTCGGTGCGAAGGCACACATCACGATAACAATTGCGCGAAACGCATGTGCGAGATGCTGATCTTCGTCTCCCACTAGCTTCTCCTTTTGGCGTCAAACCCCGAACGCGCGTAGCCCCATCCACAAACCCATAAAGATCATCATCAGGTTTTCCGTCAAAGACACAAAGCCAAGCGGGACATTCGAACTGCCGCCCACGCAGGCGCATTTCAATGCACGTTTGTCGATATAGACGGCTTTGAACACACTGACCGCGCCGACTGTACCAATGAACAACGCCACCGGAGCAGACAGCCAGTTCAGCACCCCTGCAGTCATCAAAATCCCGGCCAAGGCTTCGCCGAAAGGATACAGCTTGCTGTAGGGCACCCACCGTCGAGCCAAGAGGTCGTAGTTCAGGAACATAGTCGAGAATTTCTCGATGTCCTGAAGCTTCTGGATCGCCAGAACCGACATCGACAGCGAAACGAACCACTGGAACGCCTGCCAAGAGAAGATAGTCCCGTAAATTCCAAGAGACAAACCCAGCCCAAGCAGCGCGCATACCGAGAAAATGGCAATCACAGGTGTATAGCTGGTATCGCTCTGCTGGTCCTTGGGCGGGTCAATCCCGAGGAAAATGCGCAGATCGTCATAGCCGCCAATGCGTTCTCCGTTGATGAATGTCTGCGGCGTGGTTTTCACGTCGTGCTTTTCGCGAAAGGCATCGGTCTCTTCGCGGGTTTGTAAATGATGATCCTCGATGGTGTAGCCATTCCGCTCTAGCAAGTCCTTGGACTTGAGGCCGAACGGGCAAAGGTGATCCGGCATCACCATGCGGTACAGGACGGCTTTCTTTTCAGGTGTCGTGCTCATGACGGGCCTCCTTTACTGGGAGCAGGTGTATTGGCCGCGGAAACCGGCGGAGTAATCGGGGCCAGCGCTGATGATCAGATCGTGCAGGCCACTGTCCTCAGTGGGGCGCACCTCGGCCGTGATCGGCGCGGCGGAATATCCCTGTGCGTCTGCATCCAGGCGCACCAGATCACCGCTGATTTTGACCAAGGCACCCTCGTCAGTCGTCACAAAGACTGGCGGGCTCGTCTCTGTGTAGGTGAACTGGCAGGTGGCACCTTCTGGAAATGCCAGATCGATCACTTCAGGCGTCAGGAATTCCGGATCTACCTTTGCCACCACTTCGCTTGCCAAAGCGGTTTGCGCGTCCACCAACTGCGGAATTGTATGGCCTGCGTCTGGTTTTGCCTCGCCATTCGCTGCGATGTCAGCAATCAGATAACGCATCTCGGCGATCTCTTTGTCCTGTGCGTAAACGATATCGTCGGCTAGTGTGCGCACGCGCGGGTCCGTCAACTCAGCTCGCGACGAAGTCATGATCGCGATGGAGTGGTGAGGGATCATCGCCCGCATATAGGAAAGGTCCTGCACCGTAATCTGCGACCGCACCAAAAACAGCGCACCCGCAAATACGATGATCGATCCAGCAAAGATACCGATATTCATCGCTCGGTTCCGGTACATCCCAAGCATCCATGCCAGCATCACGAGCGCCATCGCAGCGCCCATGACGATCGCCATGTAAAGTCGGGTCTCAGAGAAAAAGACATGCCCCCACAGATAGGTGTTCAGGTACATGAGCCCGAACATCACCACGGTCGAGGACGCGATCATCAGGAAAAAACGAGTATAGGCCAAAGCAGCATCTCCAATCTGTCACTGACCTAACAACCTTCCACCGCAGGAGGGTTCCAATGAAATCGGATGATGAACCGTAAGCGGCGGCCACGCCCCATTGTTTTTTTTGCTTTCGCGGTGTCGCGGAGGGTTGAAGCGGATGGCTGTCGGGAGCTCGTCAGGGACTACGAG
>NZ_FOXY01000049.1 GCF_900115865.1 Donghicola eburneus
GGCATATACGTCGCGCACGGTCGCGAAGGTGGCCACCAGCATGGCCGATGCTCCAACAGCCTGAACCAGACGAAACGCAACAAAGGCTAATGCAGTTGAAGAACAAGCCGCTCCCAGAGACGCAGCAACGAAAGCCGTTGCGCCTACAAGCAGGATCGGCCGTCGCCCGACGCGATCGGAGAGTGGCCCAAAGATCACTTGGCCCACACCGAGCATCACCATGTAGAGGCTCAACGTGAGTTGGATTATGGATGGAGTCGTGTTCAGGACGCCCGGCATCGCCGGAACGACTGGAAGATAAATATCCATCGCCAGCGAGGCGAGGATGTCGAAGGGAGCCATAAGCAGCAAGGCTGCCGGCAGCGTATAGGCCCACGCGGGGCGTGTGGTGGTCATGACGAATCAACCGCTCGATTAAGGATACCGGGCAGCGTCTGCTCGTCAGCAATCAGATGGGATTGGTCTTACAGAGCGCCGCAACAACAATTCTGATGTTGCGGCTTACTTGTCTGCTGACTTGGAATTTCCCATGCTGATGGCTCCACGATTACGAAATTGAATAGCAGCTCTTATCGAATTAGTTGTTGCGTTGCAACCTGCATTCCCCAAGTGGCGTGTCGTTTGAGGTGAAGATCGCCTGTATCCGAGCGCTAGACAAGGATTTTCTGCCGCAAGCGGCACCTGCGGTCGCGCAGACTGCTGGATCTGGACGGATCAGACCGCGAAGCCGCTGTTTCCTTGCCCAGGGGCGGCGTTTTTCAGCGCAGCGGACAGATCTGTCCAGCCGCTTTCGTTCAGTTTGAGCGTGGATCGCGATCATGCGCATAGCGGTGGCGCTCGCAATCGGCGGATAGCGGCGAGGATGGCGCGTACCATCGTGCCGGTGACAGCGACCTCGGCCAGCTGGAAGGTGATGGTGCGGGCGTGACGGACCACACGTGCCCCGATCTTGATCAGCTTCAGTTGCAGGCTGGTCAACGACCAGTCGGCCATGGCCTCGGGCAGCTCGATGCAGTGCAAGAAGGTGGCCAGGTTGTACGCCAGGGCGTGCAGTTGCAGCCGCACCTCATTGTCGCGGAACTTCCGGCACGACAGCCGCGTCCAGCGAAAGGCGTATTTGCCCTCTTTGATGTGCTGCTCGGCGGTGCCGCGCTGGTTGTAGAACCGCACCACCCAGTCCGGCTCCATCGGCAGGTTGGTGACGATGAAGCCGACACGCGGGAACAGTTCGCCCGGATGCCATTCGATCTTGGCGATCACCCGGCGTTCCTTGTCCCAGGACGCCGCCTGATACTCGAATTCCTCGAAGAACCGCTTGACCTTGGTCAGTGACGGCCGCCCGACAGGGCGCGTTAGCCGATGCGCGATCTTGTCCTTGAGGACCGCGTTTGCGGGCAGCCGGATGGCGTAGAAGAACCGCGCTTCTTCCAATCGCTCATAGATCGCCGGGATCGCGTAGGCAGCATCGGCCCGGAAGAACCTGCCACCAAGGTCGCGCTCCGCGTAGCGCGCAATGACGGGGTCGAGAACATCACGCCAGCCATCGGCGCTGTGGACGTTGCCATGGCGCAGGGCGCAGCGTTCCAGCATCCCGAACTGGTTGAACAGAAAGTTGGGGTGATAGCAGCTACAGTCGAAATGGCCATTCCAGGCGGACCCTTCCTGGTCGCCATGGGTCGGGCTGACCGAGCTGTCCATGTCCAGAACGATGTACTTCAGCCCGTTACGGTCATGGAACCGGTCGATCCATTGCCCGTTCAGGTCGGCCAGCGCGGCACGGTTCCCGGCCAGAGCCAGCGTCTCGGTCTCGAACCGTCCCATCTGCGATGCCGAGGCCGCTTGTGCATCGACCGCTCTGCCGCCGACAACTTGGCGCATGACCGGATCGCAGGCGAGACGGTTGGCGTCGTTGACATCCTCGTATCCGGCCAGCCGCCCAAAGACTGATTGCCGGAACAGGCCGTCGAGCCGATGGACCGTGTTCTTGCCAGAGCGAGTATCGCGCAGCGCCGCTGACGCCAAATCGGACAACCCGAGCGCGTCATCAAGCTCGCGCATCACCAGAAGGCCGCCGTCGGAACTGAGCTGCGTGCCGCGAAATTCCAGCCGCACGCGAGGGTCGAAATCCACCCGATCTGCCCGTTGCAAGCCCGCACCCTCTGGGTGATCCATGAAACGCGCCCCTCGCAGCCTTCAACACCATGTTTTATATAGGAAATATAATGGTCAGGACAGCGAAATCAGCGCCTTACTTGGGAAATGTGGG
>NZ_FOXY01000031.1 GCF_900115865.1 Donghicola eburneus
TGGGAAACGATAGCCTTTCAGGCGCGGCATCTCAGCTGGTATCATCATGCCAAAACGCTAGACGCCCTCAGGTGCTTCAGCAAGTTGGCAATGCCAAACGGAGAATTACCCCACATAGGTGGGGATGTTCCGAGTATCTGAAATAAATTCCAGAACCTGTAACAGGGTTGATTAAACCGGAATTTAGAATATCCGCGAAAGCGGCGCTCGACATACCCCGTGCAAGGCGGGGACACGCCCCGTGCAAGGTGGGGAGATAGACCTGAGAGAACTGTTCATGTTCTCTCAGGTCTATCAATTTTTTCCCATATTCGAATATGCCGATTGTTGGAGGAGATCTCTAAGTTTTCGATGTAAACCTATTCATTCAACCGCGAGTAACGGCTATATTTGCTTCGTCAAAAGACGGAGGCCAAAGAATTGGCTGCGTTGTCATCATTTCTCTTTTTTCAGAGCACGGTATCACACGCTGGCAGGATCGCTCGCAGGGAAATAGGCGTTGAAACGCTTTGGATTTGCGCCACGAAACATCATGGATCATGGATCATGGATCATGTGGGCCGCATGCGCTCTTTTGCTATCTGCTAAAGACGCTGAAACGCCTTATTGCGACAGGACTCAGAGGATGGGCACCAGCGACCGCCGTTCGATGCAGGAGTGTCGGCCTAGTGCTGAATATCAGTAACAGCGCCTAAATTGGGGATGGTATACCATTTTGAAGATGGGCTCCCGTCTACCATCACGGCCCTGAATCGAATGCGGTGATTGGATTCAGGAATTGAATTGGACTGCGCTGGGGCAGGGGGACATACTCTATGCCATGCCACAGAGCCCTGCACCCCTTCACCTGACCCGTCGCGACCCATCCTGTAATATGTCGAGGTTTTATGCGCTGTCTCTAGAGCCGACTCTATTTGGAGAGGTCATGCTGATCCGGACCTGGGGTCGTATCGGGACAAGTGGGCAGGTAAAGGTGCAAACATTTACTCAGCCAGCGGAAGCAATTGATGCTCTGGACAGGCTTCGGCATCAGAAACTTAAGCGCGGATATCGCGCTGAGAGTGACATCGCCGATGCATAGTTTTCCGGCGTCGCACGATAGCAGGAGCCTCGGCTGAGACCGGACTACTGGCCGCCTGCCGAGGTTCTCTTGGTTGAAGGAATCCTGTCCTCAACGATGCATCTCCGAGAGCGCCAAAACGCTCTCGTGATCGTTTTGGCGCTCTTCTACCAGGAGGATGTATAGAGAACGCTATACCCGTCAGCGAGGGCTTTGCGGGCCAATGCGACGAATTCGAGATCGCCAATTTTCTCGGTCTCGTCAGGGGCGTCGAAATAAAGTCCAGCCGTTTCCAGCAAGGCACTTGCTTTGATAATTATCTGAAGCACATCCAGGTCTTGAGCGTTCAGTGCCACGGTCGCGCCATTGAACATCCGATCCGTGCCACCTTTCATGAAATAGAGCTCTTTCATCCATGCGTGCAGGCCGAGGTGTTTGCGCCACGAGTAGAGGTCATCAACCTCTGCAGGGTTGCAATCGGCCTCGCGTGCGAGGGGCTCTTTGGTGATCATCGCGTACATATCCAGACCCAAATTTTGACTCCGCTGTTTTGTCTGCCAAATGCGGGGTGATCCCGCTCTGGACGAGATGCCTCCGTCTCGTCAGTTTCAATATAAGGGCTGTTTTTTCAGAAGACTCGCGCGTCCTGAGAGTTATCCACATAAGCTTCTTGGCGGGTGCAGGAGCTCGGTCCAACGCCGCCGCAGCATTGGCCCGATCGGTTTTGTTCGGCTGCAGCTTCGCGAATGCTGTCTTAAAATGTATGGTGCCAGGGCAATGACCGACTGAGTGCTACGCCTCAAAACCTCAAAGAAGATCTCAGTTTTGTCGCGCGCCGTTGTCGCTGGCGAGCCCTCCCTGCGGCGCGCGCCAGCCTGTCGCCGCCCCGCAGGTCTGAGACAGACACGGGGCGGACGATCCGAGTTCTATTGAGGGCTCTCCGCCGCGCCTTTGAGGGATGCGGGTGCGGGTTTTCGCAACGTGCTGGCAACACGCGCTTCCCATTCAGCGTCCGGAGAGTGATCAGTAACTGGAACCCATACCGCACGATGACTGGTCTGAACAAAAATTCCCTCAGTTCCTGCTGCATCTGATCCCCAAGCTAGCGTACAGGCCCCAACCCATCTGCGCGCCAGACGCCCGACTTCTCTCAGCCATCGGCCTCGGCTCCAACGGGCTGGAACAACAGATCCAGCTGCGCGTCCAATCGGACCTGACGGTAGATCACCTCCTCGAGCAGCGTTCCGATCCGGTCCTCGACGAGGGCCAAATCCGAACGGGAGGGTGCTTCGGCGAGTTTCGGCACCGCTTGGGTCAGGTTCTCGGCCGCCGATGTCATCGCGCGCTCGATCTGGGAAATGTCGATCAGAAACTGATCCAGCCTGTCGGCGAGGGGATGGCCCTCGCGATCGAGCATTTGGCGCAGCAGGTCGATCAGGGTTTCTATCCGAGAAAGGAGGTGTTGGTCTTGGAGCGGCATATCGGTCATTGAGTTCATTCAGCATTGCCACGATGGTGCGGAAGCCATCTGTGGGGTGTTTCAGGAGGGTTTTCGCGAGCCAGTGAGACCGGATGGTGAGGCGAGTACGGGCGGCGATCCGCTCCAACGCACGCATCAGGATCTCGCGCGGCGATCCTGCAGGGCGCGTGCTGCTCAGAAACTGCATTGGGTCGGGCGGATCGACCCAGCTCCAAGCGCGGAGGCGCCGATTTGCCTCCCAGCGCCGCGCAATGGCCTCATCAAGGCGCATCGGGGCCTCCAGGATTTCAAATTGCCTTGCGCGGATGGCGTCGAATGGATCGATCGCGTCGTCCTCGCCGCCGCGCAGAACGGCACCGGTGAACGTTACATGTTGCCCGGGTCCGGTAAGCGGGCCGCAGGTGAGGCCGCGCCGGCTTTGACTGGTCACGCCCCAATTGTGGCAGGCGAGCCCCGCGTTGAGCCGCGCGACGATCTCGTCGCGATCTCCCTCGGTGTCGCGGGCGGCGGCGCGGCAGAGGCGCCAAGCCTGGAACCAAGGCGCACTTAGATCGAACCCGCGTGCCCCAGAGGATTTGGCGCGGCGGATTTCTGCCGTCTCAGACACCATCCACCCTGGGGCCGTCAGCCACTGCCGGCGCAGGGGATCGCGCGGATCTGCCCATCCGTACTGGTCATTGAGCACATCGACGAGGGCGTTCCACCCCGCTCGACTGGCGGCGGTAGGAGGGTTCGGGTTCATCGCATAGAGCCGCGCGCCTGGCATGCCCGCGGCTCTGGGGAGTGTAATGCTAAGTTCGACACGGCCTGTATGTGTCTGAGCCGCGACCAAGATTGGCGGTCGCGCCCGCGCGGGGATGCCGCAATATGCAAATGCGACGCACAGATTGGCAGCGTTACGCAAACTGTTCCGCGCCCCAGAATCGCCGCGCCGGAATGCTTCAACACAGATGTCCTCCTGCGCGAAACTAAGCGTTGCAACGGCGTATCGGCACTGGAACGGGAGCGCATTGGTGTATTGGGTCACCAGCTGCGCATTGCCAGAGAGGGTTTCTGGTGCGGGGCTCCGAACGACAGAATGAGGGCGTCCGGCGAGCGGCTTGGTGACCACGGGCGCGGTGAGATAATCGACCGCCGCGCGGACATCGTTTTTGCCGTGGGGTGACCATGTCAGGAGCATGAAACCGCCTCATCAGCTCTCCGCTCTGCCAGTGCGGACTGGAGAACCGCGTCAAGTAGTGCCGAGACCTCCGTCAATCTGGCCCCTATGGTGGCTGCGTCTGTGTCGCGGTCAAACCGGGCTTGGTCCGCAATTTCTGCGAGCAGCCCATGACACGCGGTCAAGAGGCGAATGACCTCGGTCCGCTGTGGGTCCGGCGCCGGGAATTTGCGCGACTGTGCGGATTGCACGACGAATGCCGACACCGACAATTGTGCCCGGGCCGCTGCGGATTGCACGCGAGACCATTCCTCATCTGTCGCGTGGATGCGTCGCCCCTTGGTTGGGGCATTCCGATGATATCTATGGCTCATAGTCGCTGTCTCGATTACGGGCCCGCCGTGGGACCCTTGCTGTTCACGCCGTCGAGCTGAACGCCCGTGGCAGAAACAACATCGCACGACCTGCGGCCGCCGCAGCGGCACCCGCGCGTAGAACTGTGGACAAGTGGGGCCACCCGCCATCCATCGAGAATGGTATCGGCCTTTATTTTAGGGGGGAGGACAGATGTCTAAGGGCAGCGCAGCACATCTAAAAAATCTGCCAGCCTCCGCCCTTGAGGGCTAAGCACCACCAATTCGAGGTGGCAGTGCACAAAGTTTTTCAAGGATTTTCCAGATTTGGAATCAGGGCCATCCCCGCGGAATACGGTCACACTTCAAGGGTAGAGGTTGCCCCTCAGTGGGACTGGTTTCTCTGACCGACATCGGCAGACCGGGCGTTGTCATCATGCCGCTTATTCGCCGATCTTGTGCTGATCGAGCCACTCTGTGAGCATGCGCCGGATAATTTCCGGGCGCGTCGGTAGATCCGGCGCCTGGCGCCGCGCCTCATCGATCCTTGCGAGCAACTCGGCGCTCATACGGACCATCTGCGGTTCCATGACGTCTTTTTTCGCGGACATGACGAATTTCTCCTTAGCAAGGCTTGCGAAATCATGTAATCGCGATTACATTGTAACTGCGGGACGGTCAAGTGTTGGCGCACTCAACCGCCCCTCACCACACGCAAACCTGTATCAGAGGTTCACACATGGCTACTGCCGTTGCTATCACGCGCCTTGCGCAAACGAAATCCACACGAGACTATAGCGCACATATTTTGCGCCGGAATTTTCTCCAACTGCTGACGGACATCGACGCGGCGACCGCAGCCGAGCTCGAACTGGCCTGGGCCTCCGAGGGACTGCCTGGGGGTATGGGTGATCCTGCGGTCTCTAAATATCTGCGCGAGTCAGAGGCGGCCTGGGACCGGGTGACCGACTGTCTGGCGGCGACCACTGCAGCGGCGACAGGCATGGGAAACAGCTGTGTCCTACGCAAAATGACTTATTGTCTCCGCTCGGTTCTCTCCTCCGAGTCTGCTGGCGAATTTGACCGCGAAATCGCTGCGGCGCGCCGGTTGATCGCCGAGACCTGCATCCTGCCCAATGCTTCCGTCGCGGACCGGGATTTTTTCACGGTTCTGCAGGCGGTCGCGGCGCGTCTCGACGGCCTCGATAGCCTTGATCTATTCCGATCGGGCGCACCTGACCCGCAGCCCAATCTGCACTGAGCCAGGTCCGGGTGGTCCTCTGAACAGTGTGACCGCCCTTATTGGTCCAAAGCCGCCCTTTTCGAGTGCGCCCATCGCGGGCGCACCCATTGGTCATGTTTTTTCGGGAAATTTCAAATGCCCCTCGTTTACTATTCGCGGCGCTCTCGCCGCGCACCTGCGCATGTCGCACACATCCTCATTGATCACCGTCTGGCGAAACCGTCTTGGCACAGCTTGGCCAGCCAACACGGGTACCGCTATTTTGGACGGGACCCGAAAATCCGGACGCAGGTCTATCTGCGTTGCCTCTCCTGCGACGGCGTCATGGCGGTGCATACCCATGTGCTCAGGACGGCGCGGCCGGAATGCACCTCCTGTTATCTCAGGGCGATGGCGCGAGAAGCCACCGCTGCAGGACTGGAATTTCTCCGGCCCTGCCCACACGACAGCCATCGCGGGATTTACCGCGCGTCCTGCGGACATGAGGTCTCGCGCCAACGGGTGTTTGTCCAGAAAATCGGGGCTGGCGAGGTCGCGCTCCGGTGCGAAACCTGTTTGGAACATAGAAATGCCGCTGAGGCGCGAAAACATGGCTGGATTCTGCTTGGCGCGCCTGCGAACGGCGATCCCAACTATCGCCGGTATCTGCACTATGGATGTAGCCACCAACAGGATATCACCGTTGGCAACATGCTCTCGGGGCGATTTGCCTGTCATAGCTGCTCCGAGGGTTGGCTGTCGGATACCAGTTATATCTATCTCGATTATTTTGAGCTGCCGGATGGGGCCGGGGAGTTCGTCAAAGTCGGCATGAGCCGGCGGCCGGAGGCGCGCCTGCGACACCAGTTTGATCTGGCCGATGGCGTCCATGCGGAGGTGCTTGAGAAAATTCGATTCGACACCGGTGGAGAGGCCCTCAGAGCGGAGAAACAAATCCACAAAACCCTGCGGGATGCGCATCCCGAGTGGGTGGTCAGCCCGGAGGAACTCGATTGGATCGGGGTCTCGACCGAGGTCTACCGGATTGAGGCGCTGCCGCGCATTCGCGAGCTCTTCGCCGATTTGAGAGCCCGCACAGAGCCTTAAAGCCTGCCGATCCCCGCATGCTGTCTCCGTCAGGCGCGCCTGACGGAGACCCTCGCCACTTTGCGCATTGGAGCAAAATTTATGTCATCTCCGTCCCACCCAATTCGGTTCATGCGCCGCGTTCTGCCGGACATGGTGAACCCGCCAGACAGCGGATCTGTGCTGCAACCGGTCGGAAAAATGCTTATGGCGGCGCGGTTCCTCACGGCAATTGGCATACCAGAGGCCGCGCGTGCCCTGGATACACCAATGACCGTCACCCTCCTCTGTCATGAGGACAGCGAGGTGCGGGTCCATTTCGCCTCTGCCGCGGAAGCTGTTTTTGCCGCCCTGTCTGACGGTGTGGCCCGCAATCTGATGGCAGATCTCTGCGTGGTCACGTTTGAAGGTTCGGGAAGCCGCGACCAGAGACACTTGAGCAAACAATTTCACGCAGCGCTCGACACAGCCCTCCTCCGCGGCAAAGCCGTGGTCGCGGTCGTTCGCGACGAGGGGGATCTCTCAGATGCGGGGCGCCTCCTCCTATCTCGTACATATCGTCTGCCCCCGCTCTCTGGCACCATGGTAGCCGAGGTCATGCGCGCCCTCGGGCATGCCCCCTCGCGCAAACTGGCAGCGCGCCTGTCGGAGGCGGACGATGCCATTGCATGCCTGCCGGGCGCGGCGATCATTGGGGCGCTGCGGCTTGAGACAGCCGGTGGTATGGTCCGCACGATCCTAGACGCAGCCCGCCGCCTCAAGGGACCGGAAAAACCCGATCTGACCCTAGAGGATCTGCACCTCTCCGATGAACTCGAGGGGCATTTGCGTGGCATCGTTGCCGACCTCAATGGGTGGCGGGCTGGCGCGGTGGCATGGGAGGATGTGTCCTGCAGTACGCTGCTCTACGGCCCGCCCGGCTGCGGCAAATCCTCCGTCGCGTTGGCGCTCGCGGGCTCTGCGGGGCTGCGTTTCGTCAGCGCGACCTATGCCGAGGCGCAGGCCGCAGGCTCTTTGTCAGACTATTTCGCCGCGATGGAGCGACGGGCCAGAGAAGCAATCGCCCACGCGCCGAGCCTGTTTTTTGTCGATGAGATCGATTCATTGCCAGACCGATCGGCTCAGGGTGGGCACAATGAATCCTATGTGACCGCGGTAGTTAATCATGCGCTGGAGCTGTTTACGCGGCTTCATCGGACACCCGGTGTTGTGGTGATGGCGGCCAGTAACCACATCTCTAAAATCGATCCCGCACTGATCCGCGCCGCGCGCCTCGACACACATTTCTATGTGGGTCTCCCGGATCGTGCGGGCATCGAAACGATCCTCCGAAAACGTCTGGCCTCCGCCGGAGCGGATCTTGATCTCGCGGCCATGAGCCGTTTGCTGGTGGGCCAATCAGGGGCCGATGTTGTCACTGCGGCGACCAAAGCCCACGCGATTGCGCGCCGCGCAGGCCGTTCGATCACGGATGCGGATCTGATGCAGGCCATTCGTGAGAATGGGCGAGCCGCTGCCGAGGCGCCATTGGAGAGGATTGCGCTCCACGAAGCCGGCCATGCGGTTGTGTGCGTGTCGGTCGGTCTCCCACCGCCGGAGCGCGCGATTGTCTCTGCGCGAGAGGCTCATGTCGCCTCCACGCCCCCATTGACGCTTGGCCCGCGCGAGGTGGAGCAGTTGATGGCGACCCTACTCGGAGGGCGCGCCGCGGAGATGCTGATCTTGGGAACCTCTTCATCGGGGGCAGAGACGGACATCGCTCAGGCGACAGAGTTGGCACTCGCGGCGGAAACCCGGCTCTGTGTGGGTGCCATTATGCCCGTCTATTTGCCGTATTCGGCTGACCGACCGCAGACATGGCCGCCGGAAATTCATACGGCGGTTCGGAAACAGTTGTCCGCAGCGCAGCAACTCGCATTTCAAGCCGTGCGGCGGAATGAAGCGGTCCTGCGGGCGCTTGCAGATGCCCTGCTCGCCGCGCGCGAACTCAATGCGGCGGATCTGGAACGGTTGCTGCGATCCGTGGTTCATGTGCCACTCCCGTCGGATTGGGCGCCAGCGCTCCCCGTGGAGTTGTTCGCAGGCGACGCCTCCTCTGACCCAGCAGAGCAGACCTCCGACGCTCGGACCCTGCCAGGGCGCGCTCCTTGAAATTACGGTGCAACGGGGGAGCAGCCCTGCGTTGTTGCACCGCTCGGCAGAACGAGGATCACCAACATGGCACTTGAAACCCCCGCCCGTTTGGAGCCCTGCGGCCTAGAGGAGACGGTCCCGAGCGCGCTCTTGGAACTGGTCCATGAACTCCGGTCTGCAGCAAAAGACCTCGGGACACGGCTGAATACCGGTGTTGCGGCGGAGCTGCGCGGAATGATGCGTATCGCGAATGCGCAGCATTCGAACCGTATCGAAGGCCGAATTGCCGAGCCCACCGATATCGAGCGGGCGCTGGCAGGGCGATGGGCCGATGTGGAACACCCGGACATGGTGCAGGAAATCGTCGCCCACGTTCATGTGCAGGCTTGGGTTGATGCGCAGGCGGTTGAGGGCACGCTGCCCGCACCGACATCCGCAGCGTTCATTCAGGAATTACACAGGCGTCTCTACGATCGGATGCCCCCCGCGCTGCGTGTTGCCGAGCACGGGCATCTCAGCCGCGAGATCCTGCCGGGAATATTCCGGGACGCGGGCCACGATGTGACGGTTGGTGCTCACATGCCGCCCTCCGGACAGAGGATCGCGGCGTTCATGGCTCATTTCGAGCGCCGCTATAGTGGTCTCACCCGCGGAACCACCGGACGCTGTCTTGCGATCCCCGCTGCGCACCATCGATTTTGCTACATGGCATTGCCAACTTGCTGAAGCACCTGAGGGCGTCTAGCGTTTTGGCATGATGATACCAGCTGAGATGCCGCGCCTGAAAGGCTATCGTTTCCCA
>NZ_FOXY01000051.1 GCF_900115865.1 Donghicola eburneus
TCGTGTAAATCCAGTTCTGTGTGGGCCATGTCCGGTCTCCTTGCTTTTCAGCAAGATAGAGAGTTTGTCGCAACCCAGTTTAGAATGTGCCGCACCGCGACGGTAAATCTTGTAATCATAGTTATGTTAATTTTTTCTGTGTGTTCAGATGTACCTTGGCGTTTCATGCACAGATGCTGATGGCGCCCACACAGTGTGAAGAGCGGATTTCGCAAATCCAAAAGTATTCATCACGTGAATCAAGCGTGCTGTCTGTATAGCTCGAGTAGACCTTCAAACATGAACGACGAGACCACCAACTGGCAAAGCTACAATCAGGCGCTGCGGCAGCGCGGTTGATCTATAATTTCGATGCAGTGGCGAGCCATTCGGTCGGGGCATTGGGGCCGTAGCGGGCCTATAGCGCTGCGGCGTTTCAGGCCTCCCTCTCTCTAAAGGATACTCCTCGGTTTGCTGTATCCCGAAGAGACCGGATCGTAGCGAGCCTGCTCGAACGGTCTGGATACGCTCCGTCAAGCCGACAAAAACCGCTAACGTGCTTCTCATGTATCGCAGGTCGAAGGGGCGGCTGCACCTGCTAGTGGACAGCACCGGCATCGAGGTAGAAGGCCAGAGGCGTACGCGCAACCATGACATTTCAAAACGGCGTGCGCGATGTTTCAGCGTTCGTATTTTTCTTCGGATCGGCATGCTGTCGTGCCTTCACGCCACCCGGAGACGGAAGGCCAAGTCATGGAAGCCAGGCATAGCCGGAGCCCGCGCGCACGCGTTCTGAGAGCATCGAAAACACTTGGGCCGGGCGCTCTGGCTGAACTGGCGCGGGTGTCACCGCCGCCGCAGGGTGTGAGTGGCAGAGATCAGATCCGCGCAGCGGGCCTCAACTGCTTTACGACAGTCGCCATCTCGATGACCGTGGCCGCGAGGCAAGTGTGTTAGATGAAAGGGGAAGTGCTATCGCTGGGTAATTTACACAACAGCGCCTATCCCTGTCACCAAACGACGTGTCTTTATTATCTTGCCGGCCGCTTAGAATTTCTTGTCGTAATTGGGAGCGATCCCCTATCTTAATTTTTACTAACGCGGTCTAAGGCATAGATTGACAAGATGGGCGCAAGGAATAGAAAGGGAAGAACCGCTTCCTTCAGGTCATGTATTCCGAAAGCGGCTGAATTTTCTATCTCATTGATATTTGCGATGGCGGCATAGGCGAGGCTTCCTATGGAAAGTAGCGCCGAAAAGCTTGTCTCCAAAATAACGGTAAAGCACGCGCCAACCGACACAGCACCCGTCAAGATAAAGGGATAGAGCAGTTCTTCTCCAGTTTTTCCCATCCAGATGAGCGCTATCAAAGCACCCGCGCCAATCAAAGCCATGTAAAAGATGCTCGTCGTTGTCTCTGCTTCACCAATTCCATTTGAGATACCAAAAAAATACAGGAGAAACGCCAAAGCGTAAGCAATCGTCGCTGTTACACTTAAAGATGAACGTATCATTCTGCAAATTCTCATTCTGTTTGCGTGAGTTTCAGGATCGTTCTGGTAGTCTTATACATATGTAAATGCAAAGGCGAGCCGGATGGGTGAAAAATTTTGTTTCCTTTGATAGGTTGAGATACACTTTAGGTTGCATTGGCGTCAAAATTGCAAAACCTTTGCGCCGCTTGAGCGAAGCTGTGCTGACGGTATTGCGGAGTTGGGAGGTTTCCTGCTCGTTATAAGCTCTAGTTTAAGATCGATAATACAAAGGTTTAATTGAGTGTGGGATGGAGTTCGGAGGCATATGGAATTGATGAGCGTACTCGCTCGGCGACATAATGCCGATTTGATACAAGTACTCAGAGTGCGTCGCGACTTTTGATCCCAGATGCGCAATGGAGAGCGCGCCCCATCGGATGAATTGGGTCTCCTACCTCGATCAAAATTGCCCTGCGAGCAAAGTGATTCCTCATTGTCCATTTCTGAAATTGACATGTCTGCACATTTTGCGGCAGCTTGATGATGGCTGGTATGCGACGGCCATACCCCATTGATTTGATGTGTTCCTGAGAGTTGGCCGTCCTGCGAGAAGGTCTGCGTCAGCAGATGGAGGTTTCGCATGGC
>NZ_FOXY01000023.1 GCF_900115865.1 Donghicola eburneus
AGAGCCCCAGACAGGCGTTGGAAGTCCTCCAGTGTGTTCAGGATCGTCATGCGCCGACGACGCTTCTTGCCCGGCACCCCGATCAGTACCTCATGGCGGTGTTTGGAAATGTCGATGGCGACAAGCACAGTCGCAGTGGTAGAATGGTTGACGGTCATAGTCGGTCTCCTCAGCGGTGTGGTTCAGCAAAACCATTGTTGAGACCTGAGACCGGTTATGGCCACACGCTGCGCTATTTGAGGGCTGCGCGAGTGGCCATAACCTAAAAAACAGCGCTTCTTCCCGACGTGCTACGGCAGTGAGTTCGTGTCTCGCGACCTCGACCTGTGGGCCTACGCAAAAGACGTCACGCTGGACTTCTCACGACCGGGAAAACCGACGGATAACGGCTTCATCGAGGCATTCAACAGCAAGCTCCGGTCCGAGTGCCTGAACGCACATTGGTTCATGAGCCTTGCGGATGCCAGCGAAAAGCTGGAGGATTGGCGTAGACACTACAACGACGACCGACCACACAGCGCCATCGGATACAACGTCCCAAGCGCACTGCACTTTCCAGATGACGTCACTAGCCCGTCATCGTGATCATAGGGCCGAAACTCCAGCTTCGGGTGGTCCAGAGTTGGTAGGCAGAGCAAACACACTTCAGGCTCATATCGCAGCTGGATGAATGTTCAGTGGCAGGTCAGGAGGACGTTCGGTGGCCTACGTCAGACTAGTATTCAAAGCCCTTGCAGGCTTCGTGGCCTTGCTTGCATTGCTCGCATGTTCCCAAATTTACCGCAATTCGGGCACAGACCACCTGCCACCCGAGGATGAAAGCGCTCTGCGCGTAGCCACTTACAACGTCCACTACATCTCCGTACGGCGCGAGACCGGGCCATGGTCGCTCGCCGATTGGCAGCGGCGCAAAGCACCTTTAAACGAGGCGTTCAAATATATTGCAGCTGACTTAGTGGCCTTCCAAGAAATGGAGAGTCATTCTGGTCCTGAGGAAACCCAAGGAAATCTGACGCTGGATTACCTGCTCGCCAACAATCCGGAGTTTGCTGCCGCAGCCTCTGGCGACCCCGCGATTTTCCCCAATACCCAGCCTTTTCTCTATCGCAGGGACCGGCTCCGCATGACCGATCAAGGCTGGTTCTTCTTCTCTGACACGCCAGACACACTGTATTCACGGACCTTTAATGGTTCCTATCCGGCCTACGCGACGTGGGCCGCCTTTGAGGATCGCGAAACAGGCGCTGAGTTTCGCGCCGTGAACATCCACACAGATTTTTCCAGTCGCAGCAACAGGCTACAGTCGGTCGCACTTGTGGCCGAACGCATCAAGCCTTGGGTTGCGGCCGGCGAAACGATCCTCGTGATGGGGGATTTGAATGCGCGTCTCGGCGACACGACGCTCCAGATTTTAGAGGCCGAGGGCGTCACGTTTGCCCCAGTCGAAGGCGCAACCTATCACTTTAACCGAGGCCTCAACCTTTTCGGCGCGATCGACCACATAGGATGGATCGGCGATGTACAGACAGCGAGCCAACCAACTGTGATTAGGCAGAAATTCTTAGGCGAATGGCCAACCGATCACTACCCGTACTTGATCGATTTACAATTCGACTAAGAAACCACTCAGAGACGCACCAATTTTGATTGGGAGTTGCCACCCAGGCCGCCGGTAACGGTGACGTCCACAGAAGCGGTGTAGCTCAGGTGGTCATCGGGTTTCTTGGTAGGGTCGGGATTCAACACTCACCTAAACTAAGGACGACACTCAATGAACTAACCCATGATGGACCTCCGCGCGCTTGTAGAAAGAAGCGATGATGCGGATTTATTGCGCAGGATGATCGGCTTAGCCGCTAAATGGCTGATGGTGATAGAGGTTGGCGCCAAGACCTTCGCTGAATACGGCGAGAAGAGCGCTGACAGGATGGTGCAACGCAACGACTACAGAGAGCGGGACTGGCCGACCCGCGCGGGCAGCGTGGAACTGAGTATCCCCAAGCTTCGCCACGAACTTTGTATCATAGGGGATGCAGCTGGCTCCGGACAGAAAATCTGGCGCTAGCAGGTCGCAGGGACTCTGATCATCAGAGCCGCATTTCATAGTAATCCCGACTCAGTTATTTGTATGGCGGGTCTGAAAACATGAGAGCCATAAAAGACCAAGGTGACGACAGTCGCGAGAAACCATCATCAGCCGATGGCAGTTTGCGAGTGGGCCTGAAAGAGGCGTTAGGACACCACCGCAAGCTGCTGTTGCTAGCCGACTTGTCGGCCATGACTCCAGACCCCGCGTAACACTGGCGTGTCATTGAGCATGTGAATTCGAACAATATCGCCATGCAGGCCTTCTGCGATCCGTCCACGATCCGTTAGGCCAACAGACTGTGCAGGAGTCTTGGTGACTGTGGCAATCGCACGTGGTAGATCGTCCCAAAGTTGCGAAAGCAAGAAGGCCGAGGTCATCAGCGCCGAGGGCACGTAGTCCGAGGACACTATGTCCAGCAGGTCTTTCTCGGCCAACTCTTGCGCGGCCACGTTACCTGAGTGCGAGCCGCCCCGGATTAGGTTAGGTGCACCCATCATCACAGCGATGTTGCGGTCGTGGCAGGCAGTTGCAGCTTCGACCGTGGTGGGGAACTCGGCGACCCTGACGCCATAGCCAGCAGACACAGTGACATGATCTGTTGTCGTGTCATCATGCGAAGCCAGCACTGCGCCATATCGCTTAGCCTCAGAGACAGCCACAGCCTCGTGTTGGTCCCCGAACTCGGCGCGCAAACTCCGCAAATGGGCTACGTGTTCGTCAAATTCGGCGTCTGTCATCGCGTGCTTTTTCTGAACGTAATCTTGCAGCTTGGACAGGTCACGAAATTGACGTTGGCCAGGCGTGTGGTCCATGAGCGAAACTAGGCCGACACGGTCGTCAGGACCAAAGAGCGCCATCTCGGCCTCAAGTGTTTCAGAACAGACTTCGGCTCGTAAATGCAGAAAGTGACTAATCCTAAGTGCGCCAGAGGTGCGCAACTCCATAAGTTCAGTAGTCACCTTGCGTGCGTATTCGTTGTAGCGGCTCTTGCCGGACAGAATTGAACCCACACGCATTGCATCAAATACAGTTGTGATCCCGACCGATGCCAACTCGCCATCGTGAGCCATAATAGCAGCGGCATGGGGCCAGTCGACCTTGGGTCGGGGCTCCATGTGCCGTTCCAGATTGTCGGTATGCAATTCTATCAGTCCAGGGATCAACAAATCGCCGGCGCAGTCGATAGCGCCTGGAATCCTAGAGTATCCTTGATCGACCTCGTGAATGCGGCCGTCGCGCAGGGTAACGGAGCCGGTGATCACCTCGTCATCCAGAACGATGCGGGCATTGGTCAGAATAAGATCACTCATGTCAGGTCCTTACAGTGTGCCACTTGAGGCGGGCGCTATGGCCTCTTGCCCAAGCAGGGTAACAAGCTGATGAACGGCGTCTTCCAGAGCGCCGTTGTTGTCGATGCGGTGGACGGGCAGGCCCGCTGGCACGGACAGATCGACGCGGGACAGACGCTCTAGAATGTCCTCGCGGGTTTCGCGCCCGCGGGTGTTTAGGCGGTTGGCCAACACCTCTGGATTGGCCGTGATCAGGACTACCTCTAACGCGGGAAACTGTGCCCGCGCGCGGTCCAACGCAGCGCGAGAGCCGTTGAAGATCACGGTCTTTCCAGCATTCAGGTCGCTGATGATCGATGCGGGGATGCCATAGGACAGACCGTGGGCCTGCCAGTGGATCACAAACTCTCCTGCGTCTCGGCGGCGGTCGAATTCGGCCTCGGTCGCGCCTTCGAAATCTTCACCCCCTGCGGCGGCGGGACGGGTGATGACGCGTTTGGTGACCACCAGATCGGGCAGGTGTGCCTTGGCTCCGGCGATCAAGGTGTCCTTCCCCGCGCCAGAGGGGCCAACAATGGCAAAGAGCCGCCCCGCCATCACGCGGCTCGCTTTGGCGTAAAGGCAGACACGTCGATTTCGCGATCCGCCACGCGGTCCCGTGCAGGGGCGTCGTGGAAGATGCCGATGATCGCCGCGCCGCCTGCTTTGGCCTCTTCGATCAGGGACAGCACCGTTTCGCGGTTCGTCGCGTCGAGCGAAGCCGTGGGCTCGTCCAGCAGCAAAGCCGGATAAGTGTGGGCAAAACCCCGCGCAATGTTCACGCGCTGCTGCTCGCCGCCGGAAAAGGTGGTGGGCGACAGACCCCAGAGTGTTTCGGGGATGTTTAGGCGGCCTAGCAGATCGCGAGCGCGGGCATAGGCGGCGTCTTGATCCACGCCGACCGCGCGCAACGGCTCGGCCACCACATCCAGAGTCGCCACGCGGGGGACTACCCGCAGAAACTGGCTGACGTACCCCAGTGTGTTGCGGCGCAGGTCGAGGATTTCGCGGGGCTCTGCGCTTGCCACGTCGACATCGCCGACCATGATGCGCCCGCTGGCCGCCAGATAGTTGCCGTAGATCATCCGCATCAATGTGGATTTACCCGCGCCGGAATTGCCGCTCAGAGCCACGCACTCGCCAGCCGCGACGGTGAAGTTTGCGTTTTCCATCACGCGGATGACGGCGCTGCCTTGGTTGTGCAGGGTGAACGTCTTGGAAAGGTTTTCAACGCAGATCATGTCACACCTGTAGAACCGAAGAGACCAGAAGCTGGGTATAGGCGTGCTGGGGGTCGTCCAGCACTTGGTCGGTCAGGCCGGTTTCGACCACTTGACCGGATTTCATCACCATCAAGCGATCGGCCAGCAGACGCACAACCGCCAAATCGTGTGTCACGATAATCGCGGACAGACCCATCTCGCGGACCAAGCCACGCAAGAGGTCCAACAGACGCGCTTGGACCGAGACATCAAGACCACCTGTCGGTTCGTCCATAAACACCAGCCGCGGGCCAGTCACAAGATTTCGCGCGATCTGCAAACGCTGCTGCATCCCGCCAGAGAACTGGCGCGGGCGGTCGTCAATGCGGTCAGTGGCGATCTCGACCCGTCCCAACCAGTCGATGGCTTGTTCGCGGATGTCGCCGTAATTCCGTGCGCCCACGGCCATCAGACGCTCGCCCACGTTGCCACCTGCCGAGACCGACATGCGCAGACCGTCGCGGGCGTTCTGGTGAACAAAGGCCCAATCGGTGCGCCCTAGCATCCTGCGCTCGGGTTCGGACATGGTGACCGTGTCCTGCATCCCGTTTGCGCGGGTGTCGAACAGGACCTTGCCCGCGTCGGGGGCCAAGTGCCCCGCCAGACAGTTCAAAAGCGTGGACTTACCAGAGCCGGATTCGCCCACGATGCCCATGACTTCACCGGGATAGAGGTCGAAATTCACACCCTCGCAGCCGACGCGCGCGCCGTAGTATTTCGCCACATTCTGGACGGACAAAAGCGGGGTCATTGGGCAGCCTCCAGTTTAGGGGACAGGCGGCCTCGGTGGCCGTCAGCCTGCCGCTCGCCGCAGTAATCGGTGTCAGAGCAGACGAACATCCGCCCACCCGCGTCGTCGATGATCACCTCGTCCAGATAGGTGTGCTCGGCCCCGCAAAGATCGCAGGGGTGATCGGCTTTGGAGGCTTCGAAGGGGTAGTCTTCGAAATCCAGCGAGACGACCTTGGAATAGGGCGGAATCGCATAGATGCGCTGTTCACGGCCTGCGCCGAACAGCTGGATCGCGGCCATCTCGAGCTTTGGATTGTCGAATTTCGGGATGGGCGAGGGGTCCATGACATAGCGGCCTTCGACTTGCACCGGATAGGCATAGGCCGTCGCGATATTGCCGTGCTGCGCGATGTCTTCGTAGAGTTTGACGTGCATCAGCCCGTATTCTTCTAGCGCGTGCATCTTGCGAGTTTCGGTCTCACGAGGCTCCAGAAAGCGCAGGGGTTCGGGGATCGGCACCTGATAAACAAGGATCTGATCTTCGGTCAGAGGCTCTTCGGGGATGCGGTGGCGGGTCTGGATTACGGTCGCCTCGCGGGTCTTTTCCGTGGTGGCCACGCCTGCTGTGTTCTCAAAAAATTTGCGGATCGAGACGGCGTTGGTGGTGTCATCCGCGCCTTGGTCGATCACTTTCATCGTGTCTTCGGGCACCAGACACGCGGCCGAGACCTGCACCCCGCCCGTGCCCCAGCCGTAGGGCATAGGCATTTCGCGGCTGGCAAAAGGCACCTGATAACCAGGGATTGCGATGCCCTTGAGGATCGCGCGGCGGATCATGCGTTTCGTCTGTTCGTCCAGATAGGCAAAGTTGTAAGCTGGATCGCTCATTCTGCCGCCTCCTTCAGGGTGCTGGCCTGCGCTTCGCTGCGGATTTTTCGGACCAGTTCCAATTCGGATTGGAAGTCCACGTAGTGCGGCAGTTTGATGTGTTCGAGGAAACCTGTCGCCTGAATATTGTCCGCATGGCTAAGAACGAATTCCTCGTCCTGCGCAGGCGCACCCAGGTTGTCTTCACCAAGCTCCTCCCACCGCAGGGCGCGGTCGACGAGTGCCATGGAAATCGCTTTGCGCTCGGTCTGGCCAAAGACAAGGCCATAGCCACGGGTGAACTGCGGCGGTTCGGTTTTAGAGCCGTGGAACTGGTTGACGGTTTCACATTCCGTCACGGTGATTTCGCCGATGTCGACCGCAAAGCCCAGTTCGGGGATGTCCATTTCGACCGCGACTTTGCCAATGCGCAACTCGCCCACAAAGGGGTGGTTGCGCCCGTAGCCGCGCTGGGTCGAATAGGCCATGCCAAGGACAAAGCCTTCGTCGCCGCGAGTCAGCGCCTGCAGTCGCAGAGGGCGGCCGGCGGGGTATTCCATTGGCTCGCGGGTCATGTCGCGCGGGGTTTCGTCGCTAGGCTCTTCGGTCTGGATCAGCCCATCGCGGTTCAGGAACTCGGTAATCCGCGGCATGTCGCCCTGTAGCGGGTCAGCGGTCGCGGCTTCTGGCGTTTCGCCATCGGCAGCGAGTTTAAAGTCCAAGAGGCGGTGGGTGTAGTCGAAGGTCGGGCCAAGAACCTGCCCGCCAGGCGCGTCCTTGAACGTGGCAGAGATGCGCCTGTCACAGGCCATTTTGTCCGTTTCAACGGGCCGCGAGTGACCGAGGCGCGGCAGGGTGGTGCGGTAAGCGCGGATCAGGAAAATCGCTTCGATCAGATCGCCGCGCGCCTGCTTGATCGCCAGAGCCGCAAGGTCGGGATCATAGAGCGAGCCTTCGGCCATCACGCGGTTCACGGCGAGCGTCATCTGGCTTTTGATCTGGTCCACCGACAGTTCGGGAACATCGGTCGGACCGCGCCGTTCTTCGGCCAGCCAGTCATGTGCATTGTCGATGGCGCGTTCGCCACCCTTAACAGCCACATACATCAGTGCGCCTCCACTTTGGTCGAGCGGGGCAGGGCTGCGATGCGGGTGCCCGCGGTAAAGTAGCAATCCACGCCCATGGGAAAGAGCAGCCGGTTCTGCTGGAACGCGGCAGTTTCGGGCAGGGACAGCTGTGCAGTTGTCAGAATGCCGGGGCCAGTCAGTGTCGCACCTGTGTTCGACAGCGTGTCCATTTCCACGATCAGGGTGGTGGACCGGTCGGGGTATTCCGGCGTGCCGATGGGGAAATCGGTGATCGGGGTTAGAGCCTGCCATGTGCCAACGGCGAACATCGCCTGATTACGGGCACAAATGGGCGCGCCGATGTGAAAGGCGATCCACTGACGGATCGCATCGGTGTCGTGCCCGCCCGCCAGATGGATCGGCATTTCCCCATCGCAAAGGGTGAGCAAGGTGGTCGCGGCTGCGGCGGACAGGGGCGCTGGGCCCGTGCCGCCAGTGATCTCTTCGATGGTGCCGGGGCGGGCGAGGGCGTTCATCAGGCTGCGGAACGCTCTGGCGGATTGCTGGGGCGCTTCGGTGAAGCCTCCGGTCAGGGTGTCTTGGGGCATCAGTCCTCTCCGCGAACCATAGTGAAAAACTCGACCTTTGTGGCGGCGGCCTTGGCTGCGCGGGCGCTATTAGCGGTCGTGGCCTCTGCCGTCAGGGGGGCTAGAACGGTGGCCTGCACCTCGTCTGCGCGGGCAGTTTGCATCAGCGCATCCACCAGTGCGGCGCGGGTCGCGTGGTCCTTGTCGCGGCCTTGGACATAGGCATGACCGACCTCGCCCGTGGGCAGGGTCAAGGCGCAGCGGGTCACCGACATTTCCCCAAGGTTAAAGGGCGCGCCGGTGCCGCCCATGCGGCCGCGCACCATGACAGCGCCAACCTCGGGCGTGCGGAGCCATGTGTGTGCGGGCACATCAGCCAGCGCAGGAAAGAGTGCCGCCAAACGGCTGGGCTCGGACTTGGCCAAGAGGCTCATGCGGCTTTGGCGGGCCGCTTGGGCAGGATCGAGATTTGACATTAGACAGACTCTGCAGTTATATATACAACTATACAAATCATACCGACTGGCCGTTCACGCTGGCAAGTCTCTGTTTGTGAAGCTTTGGTGAATGACCCGCTCAACTGTCTGGAATTCCATCGCTGCGACCCTCGGCCAAGAGATCGCGGCAGGCCACTACCCCGAGGGCACCAAGCTGCCGACCGAGGCAGAGCTGTCCGCCCGTTTCGGGGTGAACCGCCACACGGTGCGCCGCGCCCTGACCGATATGGCCGAGCGCGGCTTGGTCCGGTCGCGGCGCGGCTCTGGCGTCTATGTCGAGACGGCGC
Source organism: Donghicola eburneus (assembly GCF_900115865.1). Taxonomy (GTDB): domain Bacteria; phylum Pseudomonadota; class Alphaproteobacteria; order Rhodobacterales; family Rhodobacteraceae; genus Donghicola; species Donghicola eburneus. Next base: position 8,717 of record NZ_FOXY01000023.1, read on the forward strand.
CGACCGATTATCCATTGGGACGCCGCGTGCGGTTTCACCAGAATATCCGCGCCTCTGGCCGGACGCCGACGCGCAAGATGCTGCGGCTGGAGCAACGCCCCTGCGACGCAACCGAAGCCGAGGCACTGGACCTATCCCCCACTGATCCGGTGCTGGTCTGCGAGGGATTGTCCCTGTCCAGCCACACGCCAGTTGCGCAGTTCGTCAGCGTCTTTCCGATCACCCGTCTGGAGGGCCTGCAAGAGGCGCTGGCCGAGATCCCGTCGGTCACCGAGGCCCTGCGCCGAATTGGGGTGCAGGATTACGTGCGCCGCGACACGCGAGTTACCGCAGAGCTTGCGGATGCGGGCCAAGCCGCCTTGCTGGGGATCCGCGAGGGCGCGCCGATTTTGCGAACCGTGGGGCTGAACACCACGCTCGACGGGGTGCCGATCGAGCGTGGGATCACTTGCTTTGTCGGCGATCGCGTGGCGCTGATGCTCGCAAACGACTAGGCGTATTTCTCGAGGAAGGCTTCGATCGGGAGGCTGCGGAAATCAGGAAGCCGTTCGCGCAGCACCTGATGCGGCCAGTCCCACCATGCCACTTCCATCAAGCGTTCGGCGATTGGTGTTTCGAACCGCTTGCGGATCGGTGTCGCGGGCAGGCCGGCGACGATGGTGTAGGAGGCAACATCCTTGGTCACCACCGCGCCTGCGGCGACGACTGCGCCGTGCCCTATGGCCACCTCTGGCTTGATCACCGCGTTGTGGCCAATCCACGTATCGTGCCCGATGTGGGCGAGGCGCGCATGGCGGTGATCAAAGAATGGTTCGTCTCGTTCAGCATCCTCCCAGTAGTCGTCAGAACGATACAGGAAGTGGTGCAGCGATGCCTGCGCCATCGGGTGGTCTGTCGGCCCGATCCGGCTAAAGGCTGCGATGTTTGCGAACTTGCCAATCCGCGCGTTGGCGATATCGGCGTAGCGGTCGCAATAGCTGTAGTCGCCAAAGACAGCATTGTTCAGACGGCTACCGTTGCCGATCTCGACATAGTCGCCAAAGCTGGATCCGGTGATATCGCAGTCAGGATGGATGAAGGGGTCAGGTCCGAGACGCGGCATCATTCGCCCTTGATCAGCTTGTTGCGCAGCCAGCTCGAGACCGTGTCCATCACCATGACCATCAGCACGACGAGGATGATGTAGTAGGTGACCTCTTCCCAGTCTTTCTGGGTTAGCATGGCTTGGGTGAGCAGCAGGCCGATGCCGCCACCGGTGATCGCGCCGATGATGGTAGCGCTACGCGTATTGGATTCAAAGAAGTACAAGACTTGAGACAACAGGACAGGGGTGACCTGCGGAATGACCCCAAAGCGGTAGACATGGGATTTGGCGGCACCGGTCGAGGCAACGCCCTCGATCTGTTTGCCATCCACGTTTTCCAGCGCCTCTGAGAACATTTTGCCGAAGGATCCGGTGTCAGTCAGCAGGATCGCCAGCGCGCCGGTCATGGGGCCAGGGCCAAAGGCACGGGCCAGAATGATCGTCCAGATCAGCCCGTCAATCCCGCGGAACAGGTCGAACACGCGGCGCAGCGCAAACCGCACGGCCATCAACGGGGCAAAGTTTTTGGCCGCAAGGAAGGCAAGAGGCAGCGAGACAACAGCCGCGCCAAAGGTCCCGAGGAAGGCCATCAGGATGGTTTCAAAGATCGCCCAAGCCACCATGTTGTGGTGCCACATCGGGTTGTACCAGAAGTCATGCCACGCGCCCGCAAGGTTGCTCTGGCCGTTCACGATCTGGTCGCCGAACAGGATCTGGAACAGGCTGTGACCGTGGTAGGGGCTGTCGAGGGTGAACCAGAACAACTCCCAACCGACAAAGTAGTTGAACGCCTCAGTCTTGTTACGGGTCAGGGACACACGGCCCTCGTCGGTGGTGATTTGCAGCCGCGAACGAGACGACGAAATCCAGTCAGGTAGCTCGCCAGTCAGATTGCTTTCGATACTGCGGCCGACCATGGCTGCCTCGATCACGCCATAGCTGGGGATGTCAAAGCGCAGCGCGTTATTCGGCAAGAAGGTGACGATCTGGCCGCCGCCAAGGTCGATACGAGTGGTTTGACCGTTTAGGTCAACCCAATCCGGTGCGGAACCCGTGTCATAGGTGCCTTTGCGCTCGCCCTCGATCGCGACGGTGACCTCGCCATTTCGATTGTCGCGGGTGACGTGGGTTTTGTAGCTGTAGGTGTCCGACATCAGCGTCTGTGCGTTGTCCCAACGGGCGCGTTCAGCCAGCCCGGGGATGTCGAAGGCAAAGAAGACATAGGCCAGATAGACCAGAATGACCGCCGGTAGAGCAAAGGACATCAGCTTCTTGCGCTGGAACATCCGGCCCGCTTCGGCATAAAGGGTTTCGCGCGAAAGGACATCGGTGGACATCAGTGGCCCCCTTCGGAAATCAGGCGGTTGCGGACGTGGCTGGACAGCTGGTCAAAGGCGACGATGGTCAGGAATAGCAGGATAAAGATCGCAGCGGCCTCGTCGTATTTGCCTTGGCCCCATGACATGGCGTTCTTCAGCTCGTACCCGATGCCGCCTGCGCCAACGAAACCTAGGATCGCCGAGGCGCGCACGTTGATCTCAAACCGCAGAAGCGCGTAGCTGAAATAATTGGGCGCAACCTGCGGGATGACGCCAAGCCACATACGCTGTCCCCACTTGGCGCCGACGCTCGCGAGTCCTTCGACCGGCTTGAGGTCTACGTTTTCGTTCACTTCAGAAAAGAGTTTGCCTAAAGCGCCACTGGTATGGAACGCGATAGCGATCATGGCAGGTACAGGCCCACCTCCTAGAACGAAGATCAGCATCAAGGCGATCACGATCTCGGGGATGGCGCGCATCAAGTCCATAATACGGCGAAAGAAGGGGATTATCGCGGGCCAGCGGGCCAAGCCGCGGGTCGATAGCAGCGACAGCACTGTGCCGAGTATCGCGCCGACGAGTGTCGACACAGCCGCGATGTTGATCGTTTCCATGAGCGCGGGGAAATAGGTAACCAAGTGGCCGGGAACTTCGGCCAGATGCTTGGCGGTGTCTTCCCAAACCGCGGCAGGGAAGTCGAAGATGTTGGGTAGCCCTTTCCAGAACCCGCCCGCGTTGCGGTCATTCGCCAGTCCGAACCCGCTGATCATCAGCAAGGCAAAGATGCCAAGGGTCAGGCCGCCATACAGGCGCTTGCGGCGGACCAACGCCACGTAGTGGCTGCGGGTGTCCGTAGGGAGATAGGTCATAGCGAGGGGCTCCGGTGCAGGCGACAAAGGCCCCGCCGCAGGGGACGGGGCCTTTGATAGGTCTAAGGGCTTAGTTCGATTTCGCTTCGCGTGCTGCGATGATCGACAGGTAATTGTCGTGGCTGATGGGGCGGAAGCCCAGGCTGTCACCTGCCGCGATGTTGTAGGTGCACTCGGGATCCATTTCGTACATGCCTTGGACCAGAGCGGTCATCTTGGCTTTGACCTCTTCGGGCAGGTCCTTGCGCAGAACGACGGGGCCTTCGGGGATCTCTTTCGAGCGCCAGATTTCGGTCAGCTCGTTCATGTCGATCAAGCCAGCGTCCACCGCTTTGCGCAAAGCGCCAGAGTTGTAGCCGTCTTCCCATGCGCCCTGACCGTCGGCCCAGGTGACGCCGCCGTCCACGTCGCCATTGTTCACTGCTACGATGGTCTGCTCGTGGCCACCTGTGAAGGTAACCTCTTTGAAGTAATCACCCGACTCCATGGTGATGCCCTCTTTGTATTGGGGGATCTCGATCGAAGGGATCAGGAAGCCCGAGGTCGAGTTCGGATCTCCGAAGCCAAAGGTCTTGCCTTCCATATCGTCCAGCGAAGTGATGCCGCTGTCCTTGCGGGCAAAGCCGATCGAGTAGTAGCCGATCGAGCCGTCCATGTTGACTTTGACCAGCACCGGTTCGACCGCTTCGGGGTCCTGCAGGTAGGTCGCGGCGTAGCCCGACGCCCCCAGCCATGCCATGTCGATGGTGCCACCCAGCAGGCCTTGGATCACGCCGTTGTAGTCGGCGGGGGCGAAGAGCTTGGCTTCGACGCCAAGTGTCTCTTCGGTGTAGTTCTTCAGGCACTCGTGGTTGTTCAGACGGTCCTGCGCGTTTTCGCCGCCAAGGATGCCGATGTTGAACTGGGTGATGTCCTGAGCAGCCGCAGCGCCGGTCAGCGCGGTGGTGGCCAAAACGGCAGCGATCAAAGTTTTCATCGTGGTCTCTCCAACTGTTGATACCCGCCTATTTCCTGACGGGCTGATGAAACTTGGGAAAAGGGGTCAGACCGTGACCTTTGCCATCAGCTTCTCGGCTTCGGCCGAGTGGACATGGTCACGGATTTCGGTCGAGGTCGCGGCCTCGGAAAAGCTCGCGCCTGCGCCATAGATGTCGCGGGCCACGCCAGTGGTCAGCTGCGCTGGCGTGCCGTCGAACACCATACGGCCGTCACGCATCCCGATGATCCGGTCGCAATAGCGGCGGGCGGTGTCGAGGGTGTGCAGGTTCGCGATGACCATGCGGCCGTCTTCTTCGTAGATACGGCGCAGGGCCTCCATCACGGTCTGCGCGTTCATCGGGTCGAGCGACGCGATGGGTTCGTCCGCCAGAATGATCTTGGGGTCTTGCATCAGGGCGCGGGCGATCGCGACGCGCTGCTGCTGACCGCCGGACAAGGCTTCGGCGCGTTTGGCCGCGTGTTCGGCAATGCCAAGGCGTTCCAAGAGGTCGATCGCTTTGTGGATTTCATCTTGGGTGAACAGGTTGAACAGGGTCGACAGGGTCGAGCGCTTGCCCAATGTTCCGTGTAGCACGTTCGACACCACATCCATGCGCGGCACCAGATTGAACTGCTGAAAGATCATCGCACAGTCCGACTGCCATTCGCGGCGAGCGCGGCCCTTCAGGTCCAGCACATTGGTGCCTTGGAACATCAGCGCGCCAGAGGATGCGTCAGTTAGCCGGTTCACCATGCGTAGGAATGTGGACTTGCCCGCGCCGGACCGACCGATGATGCCGATCATGCGCGGCTGGTCTACTGTGAAAGACACCGCATCAACCGCGGTGTTGTTACCGAACTTCTTCGTCAGCGCCTTGACTTCTAGCATAGCTGTCCCCGTATTTTGAGGATGCTAATCGCCGATCGTCGTGTCAGTTTCTGAACAGAATTGTAAAGTTTTCATTACTGATCAAAATTTGTGTTTTCGTTTTTCTGCTGACGTAAAGCAAATATCCAAAGTTCTATTGACTGAAATAAGCTTCTCCTGATGCCCTTGTATGGTTCGAAATTTCTGGAGGCACCCGCGCTTCGCTGGCAAGTTGGATTAATAGCCCCATTTTTTCACACATTTGGCAAGAGGCGGCAGCATGACATTTACCGCAGGCAGCGGGTGTCGCCCTGACAACGCCTCTGGCGCCATCCTCGGAAACGAAGGATCTCAACCCTCGTTCGCGGCTTAGCGATTGAGCTAGCTCCGAAGGTTCGAGTGAATGTCGTCGCGCCAACGTGGACGCCAACCCCGCTTTAGCGAGAGATCGCTGCCGAGGATGTCGCCGTGACACAACGTCAGTTAAAAGAACAAACCCTACTAAAGCGGACAGGCATGCCCCAAGAAGTCGCGCAGGCTTATTTGTTCTTGATGGGGTGCGATTTCATTACTGGGCAAACCATCAATGTGGATGGCGGTTTATCTCTTCTCTAGGGCAAAAAAACGACGGAATGGCGTCAGCCCCGCATAGAATGGGCGCAAACAAGACAACAGATGGCACTCAAAAACTCGCAAAAATTCGCGCTAATTGGTGCCTGTGCGGCCGCGCTTCGGACAAGGCAGCGGAGGCTCTGAAGTTCGGGGACGTGACCAACATGCTAGAGCTGCCGCTCTGGCCCGTATACGGCGCGATCTTTGCTGGCATGGCGCTCTGCGCGCTGGTCTTTGCCGTACGGACCTTGTCCCTTCTTATGGGCAGGACGAATGACTGATGTACTCATCGGGGTCTGCGGGATCGCGGGCCTGTTTGCCGTTATGATCCTGCGCACCCCTGTTGCCTTTGCCATGCTGCTGACCGGCTTTTTCGACATCTAGTGGATGGACGGGCTGCGCCGTGCGACGGCCATCCTGTTCACCGAAACGTATTCGAGCGTCTCAAATTACAACCTCATCGTGGTGTCGATGTTTGTCCTATTGGGCAACATCGCGTCCGAAGCCGGATACTCCCGCGCGCTGTACGACGCGGCGCACGCTTGGATCGGACGTTTTCGGGGTGGCCTAGCGTCGGCGTCCGTCATCGGCTGCGCTGCGTTTTCAGCTGTTTCCGGCTCCTCAGTCACGACTGCCGTTACAATCGGGCGCGTGGCACTGCCTGAAATGAAACGTTATGGCTATGCATCCGGCCTCGCAACAGGCTCTATCGCCGCGGGTGGAACTCTTGGCTTCCTCATTCCGCCCTCTACGGGCTTTGTCATCTACGCGATCTTGACCGAAGAAAGCATCGGTCGCCTTTTCATGGCGGGCATCTTGCCGGGCCTGTTGATGTCCATCCTGTTCATCGCAGCGATCTGGATCGTCACATTGCGCGATCCGTCAAAAGGCCCGCGCGGCGAAGCCGTTCCGTTCTTTGAGCGCTTCGGCCTGCTGCTCAAGGCTGCGCCGCTTCTGGGGATGGTCCTTGTCAGCATCGGAGGCATCTATCTTGGCGTCTTTACTCCGGTCGAAGCCTCCGGCATTGGGGCGGGTCTTGCGATCCTGCTCGCTCTGGGGACGGGCAAACTGAACCGCTTCGCCTTTACCAGTGCGGTGGCTGATACGGTTAAAACCTCTGCCATGCTGTATATGATCGTGGTTGGCGCCAATGTGCTGAACCCGTTCCTAGCCATCACCGACATTCCCTTGGCGCTTTCGGAGATGCTCACGCACTTCGGTCTTGGCCCGTATGGCACGCTTGTGCTGATCCTACTGAGCTATGTGGTGCTGGGGAAGTTCCTTGATGGGCTGGCGATGCTGATTGTGACGATCCCGATTTACTACCCAGTGATCCTAGGCCTCGGCTTTGATCCAATCTGGTTCGGTGTCATCGCGGTGATCGTCATTGAAATGGGAATGATCACGCCGCCGGTGGGGTTGAACGTCTTTGTCGTGCGTGGCGTCGCAGGGGATGTGCCGCTGACCACCGTTTTCAGCGGCGTTCTGCCCTTCCTACTGGCGATGATCGCAACGCTTTTGCTGATCATCCTGATCCCCGGCATCGCCTTATGGATCCCGAACTCTATGTTTGATTAAGAAAGTAGCCGAGCGCTTGAGTGAGCGCTCTGCCAAGTTTCCTCAAGCGGCCGCAGCGTTGGCGTCTTTGCGTTTATCCATCTTATGCTGGTCTTCAGAGCGTCCAACACGCCAATAGCTAGACAGGTAAAAGCTATCGCGCTCCACGCCGCGTTCTGTCCGGTAGTAAGTGCGTAACGCGCGCATGGTGTCGAACTCGCAGGCCGTCCAGACAAACGGCGCACCGTCGAGCCATTCAGCGGATTTGACCGCGTCCAGCAAGACATGGTTCAAATCCTGAGGCGCGGGATTGATGACCCACTGGATCGACATGCCCTGCGGAAGCGGCAGATCCTGTTTGTCTGCCTCGGTCGGAATTTCAAGGATCACGTGACCTCGGGCCTTTTCAGGCAGCATTTCAACGTTGCGCAGCGCGGCAGGCAGTCCAGTCATGTCCGCTGCGATCAAGTACCAGTCCGCTTGCTTTGGCACCATTTTGACTTTGCCCGGTCCCATAAGGGCGATGTCATCTCCGCTGGCGACCGACTGCACCCAATCCATTGCGACCCCGCCTGTGTCACTATGCGATGCGAAGTCCACGGTGATCTGCCCACGCGCCGTGTCGTGTTCGCGGATAGAATAGGTGCGCATGATCGGAGAGGTCGGCTCACTGGCGGGGTGGTCCAGAAAAACAAGCTTGATGTAGCCGCCTTCGAAACCCTCGGGGAACTCCTGCAGCATGTCGCCGCCCAAAACCACGCGGCGCATGTGGGGGGTGATGTCAGTCACCGAGAGGACCGAGGCACGACGGAGGCGAGGGTTGTTTTCGGCGGCTTGCTTGAATGTCTCGAGGTTCACGATGTGGCCTTTCGCGTTGGGGTGCCCATCCCGATCTGATCGGTGCGGATATCGTTTTGGCTGGCCATTTTATAAAGCGCGCTGATTTCGTTTAGTCCTAAGTCAAATCGCGCTCTGCGCCAATGCCGTTTGCGTGCACAAAGTGGTGTGCTTTGTGGGACAGCACGCGCCTTTGTCGAGCCGTAGCGGGACACCTGATTACACATGAGCAGAGAGGCTCTGTGCCACCCGTCATCGAACCGAAGCGCGCCTTGTTTTTCGACATCGTTCAATAGCAAGGCGCTAGTCCACTTCCCAAAAATAGACAAGCTGTCGCGATGCTGCGATCTGTACGAATAAGGCACGTGCTCGGTCCCCGGTGCAGGCTTTCTCACAGACACCAGCAGACAACCGTCATTGCGATAGGAAACGACATGATTTCAGTCCTTGGAAGCGTTTGGGCACTCCTGCTTGGGACGCTTTTGATCATGCTCGGCAACGGGATGCAGTTCACCCTAATCGGCCTGCGCGGCGATATCGAAGGGTTCTCGGCGGGGACGCTCGCGATCATCACGTCCGGATATTACATCGGCTTCTTGTCTGGCGCTCGGATCACCCCAATTCTCATACGTCGGGTCGGACATGTCCGTGTGTTTGCCGCTCTTGGCAGCTTTATGTCCGCAGGTCTTATTGCTCTGCCGCTCGCCGCTGAGCCTTGGGCATGGACACCTTTGCGGCTCATTATCGGGTTCTGCATGTCAGGGGTGTATGTCTCGGCAGAGAGTTGGCTTAATCAAGCTGCGACCAATGAATCCCGAGGCAAGATCCTGTCTGCCTATATGATCGCGCAAACGCTTGGCGTGATCGGGGCGCAATGGCTGCTCACATTCGGAGACGCGGCGACCTCGGTGCTGTTTATCTTCGCTTCCATTCTGGTCTCGATCTCGTTCGCGCCGATCCTGTTGTCGGTCACCCCGACACCCGCCGTCGCTGTGACGCAACCGATGTCTTTGAAGCGCCTGTTCAAGGCAGCGCCACTTGGCACCGCTGGCACCTTTTTTCTCGGCAGTATCTACGCGACGCAGTCGGGGATGGCTGCGGTTTTCGGGACCCAGATCGGGATGTCTGCCCCGCAAATCGCGCTTTTTGTGGCGATGCTTTTTGCAGGAGCGCTGTTCCTGCAATTTCCGATCGGCTGGCTCTCGGATATCATGGATCGCCGCAAGCTGATCTTGGGAGCGGCCTTGCTTGGGGCGGTCGGATGTGGGCTGGGACTTGTCTCTGACCTGAGATCAGAACTGCTCTTGGCGGCAGCCTTTATCTCGGGCGGAGTGACCACGCCGCTCTATTCCCTGTTCCTTGCCTACGCAAACGACGACCTGTCGCCTGACGACATGCCGGCAGCGTCGGGTGGCTTGGTCTTTATTTTCGGCTTAGGCGCGATCGGCGGACCGCTCTTGTGTGGTTGGGCCATGCAGATCATCGGTCCCAATGGCTTCTGGCTGGTTTTGACTGCGACTTTCGCGATTATTGCCGCCTATGCCCTGTATCGCATGACACAGCGCGCATCGACACCCGTCGAAGAGACCGAAGCCTACCTGAACATCATTCCGACAACCTCTCCTGTTGCGATCGAGGCCGCCACGGCTTGGTCTGTTGATCAGGTCGAGGAAAAACAGGGGGGCGACTGAACGAGCCTCAAGCGCTCGTATTGAACTTTGTGCCGCGATCACTGAGAGTCCCTAGATCGCCGTTCTCGCGACGGCATACAAAGGGGAATTCCCAGCGGCACAGTGCAGAGCGACATGACAGGAAATGCTCCGACGTGCAGCAGACCACTGAAGGGCGTTCCCGCGCCATAGCTATTTTGCACGCGCCAACATTCCAAACAGATCACGGGGATCATCAGGATCAGCCAACATATCCAAGGGCTGCGCGAAATCTGTCCCTTGGATCTTGGAGTGCACGTAGCGCAGGGCAGAGAAATCCTCGATCGCGAAGCCGACGCTGTCGAACAAAGTTGTTTGTTTCTGGTCGCGTCGCCCTTCGGCTTCGCCGCGCATCACCCGCCATAGCTCGGTCACAGGATAGTCCTGTGCCAGCTGCTGGATTTCACCTTCGATGCGGGTCTGCTCTGGATATTCCACAAAGATATCAGACCGCAGCAGGATGTCTTTGTGCAGCTCCGTCTTGCCCGGACAGTCGCCGCCGATCGCATTGATGTGTTGGCCCGAGCCAACCATGTTGTCGGTCAGGATCGTGGCATATTGTTTGTCCGCTGTGCAGGTCGTGATGATCTGCGCCCCTTCGACGGCGTCTTCGGCGCTTTGGCATTTGATCACCTCAAAACCCTGAGCCTTTAGATTACGTGCCGCTTTGTCAGTCGCGCTCGGGTCTACATCGTAGAGACGCACTGTGTTGATGCCCAAGAGGGTGCGGAACGCCAGAGCTTGGAACTCGCATTGCGCGCCATTGCCGATCATGCCCATAACCTGACTGTTTTTTGGCGCGAGGTATGTCGCCACAACCGCCGAGGTCGCGGCCGTCCGCAACGCGGTCAGAACAGTCATTTCCGTCAGCAAGACGGGATAGCCGTTGGCGACCGACGACAGCACGCCAAAGGCGGTGACGGTCTGGTAGCCCTCTCGCATGTTTTTGGGGTGCCCGTTGACATATTTGAAGCCGTAATTCTCCGCATCTGCCGTGGGCATCAACTCGATCACACCATCCGCTGAATGGCTTGCGATGCGCGGGGTTTTGTCAAACTCGGGCCAACGCTTGAAATCTTCTTCGATGAACTGCGCAAGTTCGCGCAAGAAGGTCTCAACGCCGGTCTCGTGAACGAGGCGCATCATATTTTCAACTGAGACAAAGGGAACATAGGCCAAATCAGAGGGAAGGGGGGTCATGTCAGGTGTCCTGTAGGCTATAGGAAATCAGGCGAAACGGCGGGTCGGGCGATCGAGCACACGGCGCCCCATGAGCGAGGCGGTAAGGTCGCAAAGCAGCTGCGCGGTGCGCCCGCGCTCGTCGAGAAAGGGGTTCAGTTCGACCAGTTCCAAAGAGGAGACCAACCCGCTGTCACAGAGAGTTTCCATGATTAGATGTGCCTCTCGGAAGGTGGCTCCGCCGGGCACGGTGGTGCCCACAGCTGGCGCGATAGAGGGATCAAGGAAGTCCACATCAAAGCTGACATGGAGCATCCCATTCGATGCGCGCACCCGATCAATGAAACGTGCCAGCGGCGGCAGAACGCCGGTCTCGTCGATGGCGCGCATGTCATGCACTTCGATCCCCATCGCCGCGATCCGCTTTTGCTCGGCCACATCGACCGAGCGGATCCCCATCATGCAAATGTTGGTCGGATCGACCGAAGCCTGCAGCGGCGGATAGCCCTCAAACGACTCTTGTCCAGTGAAGTAGGCGACCGGCGTCCCGTGCAAATTCCCGCTCTGCGTGCTGTCGAGCGTGTGCAAATCAGGGTGGGCATCCAACCAGAGCACAAAAAGGTGGCGCCCTTGATCCGCTGCATGGCGCGCAAGGCCCGGAACAGTGCCAGCAGCTATTGAGTGATCGCCTCCCATGAAGATCGGCAAATCGTAGTTTCGGGCGGCGTCAAAGGCGGCGCGCTCCAGCTCCTCAATTAACTTAGCCGTATCGGCGAGATGATGAATGGCGGTATTGGGGTGCCGCATCGCGGGTTGGGGCGCGACGCGACAGTCGCCAAGATCGGAAACTTCCCATCCCAAAGCTGAGGCCGACGCTGCAATACCCGCCGTGCGCAGGCTGGCAGGCCCCATGAGGCATCCCGCTTGGGATGCGCCTGTTTCGATTGGAGCCCCGATAAGGGCAGCCGTGCGTGTCATAGATCTCTCCTGAAAGTCTTGGTCAGAGCATTCAGGAATCTGGCGATCAAAACGACACGAAAGATTGACAAAAATTTAAGCCCGATCGAACACTTTGAGAAGCAGTTTCAGGCAAAGTGATAAGAAATGCTCCCGCCAACCGATCGAAAAATTGTTGCCGCTCTGCGTGCTGACGCGCGAATGTCAGTGACAGACTTATCCCAACGCATCGGCGTGTCTCGTGCCACAGCCAAAGCGCGCCTAGATGCGTTGATCGCCGAAGGTCGCATTCGTCGCTTCACCATCGAGACGGACACGGATCAGGACAGTACCGTTCGTGCAATCACGCTCGTCGAACTCCAGGGCAGCATGTCGCGCAAAGTCATCAAAACCTTGTCGTCAATCGCTGAAGTCACTCATATTTATGCAACGAATGGTGCTTGGGACTTAGTGGTGGAAATCCGAACGGACAATTTGGCGGATTTCGACCGTGTCCTCCGCGAGGTACGAGAGGTTCCCGGTGTGCTGAACAGCCAAAGCAGTATCTTGCTGACGTCTGTTGGCGGGTGACGCTGTGAGTTGAGCCGACTTCCAAGATTCCATTATTTTACATAATTCTCATTATGCGTGGTCCGCATGGACGCGGGCACATTCTAAACTGGGTTGCGACAAACGCTCTATCTTGCTGAAAAGCAAGGAGACCGGACATGGCCCACACAGAACTGGATTTACACGAAAGACGCGCGATCGAAGATATGCTGAATGCGAAG
>NZ_FOXY01000025.1 GCF_900115865.1 Donghicola eburneus
CCAACGCAGGATCGGCCAAGGTGCCAAGATCACGGGGCGGATCGGGTAAGACGTAGAATTCAGCGGGCAAGCCCTCGATCTGATCGGCGTTGAACACTCGGTAGGCCTTGGCATAGGGGATCTGGCGTTCCTCGCCGTTTTCATCCTCGCGCTCGACGGTGCCGTATTTCACGACCGTGGCGGATTTCTCGCCCTTGCGGACGTGGCCCCCAAGCTGCTTGGCCTGATTGAACGTCATCCAGCGAGCTGAGCTGTAATCCTTGGCCATCGCCGTGGCCCAAAGCATCAGGATGTTGATGCCCCGATAGGCTTCGCCGTTGAATCGTTCCGGCAAGCTGACCGATGCACCGCCACCGGTCCACGGTTTGCGCCAAGGCGGTGTTCCCGCCTCGATCTGCGCGACGATCTGATTAGTGACATGGGAATAAACGTCAAACTTCTCTGCGGTCATTTGTGACCCTCCTTTGAGTGACGCGGTCGGGGTCTGCTCCCCTTTCCGCCAATGGGCGGGCCTTCCTTCTCTGTTGTCTGGAATGCCCATGCATTCCGGACGGCAGAGCAGGTAAGGGCAAAGCCCGTCCTGCGGCCCGGCGGGGCCGTGACAACCGGGTGGAGGGCGTGAATTTGGGAGGGAACCGCGCGCCTGCGCGTGGGAGGAACCGGAATTCTCGATCGGAACCGACGCCACAGGCGGCGCTTGCCGGTTTTCTCGGACCTGCCGGGATGGCAGGCGGATCAACAGGTTTTGGAAACTGTCAGGGTTGGGGTGAGCGGGCTTCAGCCCGTCGATCCCCTGCCCTGTCTATCGCTCAAAGCGATACCGGCGCACCGCCGGGATCACTGAACTCTATCGAGCCATATCTAAATCGATAATATACGATTGATGCCTTCGTTAGATTCAGGCACAAGACGACCATCATTGTTTCTGTTGGTATGCGCGATGAACCAGACGATTGACCTCGAACTCAACGTCACCACCGAACAAGGCCTTCGGGGACTTGCTGAGGAGGGACACACGGTCGAAGTGCTGTGCAAAGCCGATCCTGAACGCAAGGGACCAAGCTGGTACGGCCTGTGGATCATGCGGACGGTTGGGAGTGATGGGCAGGAGAAAATCCTTGTCACTGCCAGAACGCGCGTGACGCAGAATGCGATCAGGGTGCGCGAATTCAAGACGGCAACCGGCGTGATTTCATTCCTTGTTGGTGTCGGGTTCTCTCAGGCAAGCATTCCCATGAAGAATGGGGAAACGACCTCTCATCGCCTCGTCAGTGACTGAGACCTGGATCACGGTCGATGTCCCTATCCTTCTCGACCTCCTGATCCTTCTCCTGGTCGCGCTCGTCCTCGATCTCCAGCCGCTCGCGCGGCTTATTCAGCACGTCCTGCAGCCGCTCGTTGACAGACGGCTTCCGCCCATCGCGTCCTGTGTCCTCACCCAGATCATACTCGCTGTGACCATCCAGCTTGTGAACCGCCGCCTGGCCGTCGCGCCCCGCGTCCTTTTCCATGATTTCCTTCAAACGCTCCCGGGCATAATTGCGACCTTCCGGCTTTGGCGTGTCGTCTTGGTCCCGTGACCGGCCCACGACCTGCGATAACCGCTCGCGGATATCGTCTGACGTGCGCCCGTCGCGTTCTTTCGACGTCGCGGCCCGGAGTGCCGCCAGACCGGCAGAAACACGGCCCTGCCCCGCCTCGCGCTCGATGCCGTAGGTCTCCCGCGCGATATCCAGCCGCTCACGCATTTCGCGGAAGGCGGCGCGGGCCTGGCGAGCGGCATGGACCACGGCCCCGCGCTCGGTGACCGGGACGTATTCCCTACCCTGACGCTCGGCTATCACCTTGGCGCGCCGCTCCATGGAATTGGCCGCTGGCCCCAGCTTCAGCTCGGGATCGCGGTCCAGTTCCTCGGCGGACAGCTTGTCGCCACGATCCAGCGCCGTCTCGCGCTGCTTCTCAAGCGACCGGTGATCGACGCGCTCGACCTCCCCGACACGCTCCAGCGCGCGGTTCTGCAACTCGGCCCAGAGACCGCGCATCTGCTCGATCTCGACACCGCCGGTCTTGGCGGAATCGAGCACGCGGGTTTTGGCTGTGAAGCCCCCGGCTTCCAGCTTGCGGGTGGAGGTCAGAACATGGGCATGGTGGTTGCGCTGATCGCCTTCGCGGTGGGGCGCATGGATCGCCACATCGACGGCCACGCCGTAGCGGCTGACCAGCTCCTGGGCGAAGTCGCGGGTGATCTGCGACCGGGCCTCGGCGCTGATCTCGGAAGGCAGGGCCAGCTCCCACTCGCGGGCGGTGACGGAGTTGCGACGGGTCTCGCTGGCCTCTGCCTCGTTCCAGAGGCGGGACCGGTCCGAGGCCCAGTCCGGCGCATCCTTGGGGGTCAGAATGAAGGTCTCTTCGATGCCCTGCTTGCGGGTGTAATCGTGGACGCGACCTTCGCGATGGCACTCGATGCGCTCGCCGACACGGTAGGCCGCCGCCGCCGTGGCAGAGCGCCCGGCGCTGCGTTTGATCGTCTTCACGGAGAGGTGGTAGCTGGCCATGCGCCCTCCCCTCGCCTGTGATGCAAACGCGCCCACGCGCCGGAGCTGATCCGTGCCGATGCCCTGACATTGGCAATCGGACCAGCCGTCTTTTCTCCGCAAGAGTGCGCCCGGAACCGGCGCGGTCTGAGGGGAAAAGACAGCCCACCCGAAGCGAGCCTCTGGCTCACTAAGGAGCGGGCTTGCCAGTGATCTGTCCCCAAATCCCCAGCCTCGTGGGGGGCGGGATATGGGGACAGATCACTGGCGGTTTGCCGGGGGCAAACCCGGTTCGTGGCGGCACCGTCAGATCTGCCGGGGTGCGCGCTCGCACCGACACGAACCTCCCGCAAGGGAGACGCCAGCGGCAGACCGGCCCCCACCGTGGGGCATCGGGCGAGACGCTGGCGCGACCTTGCGGGACGCGATCCAACGGCTGACGTTGGTCTTAGAGGGTTTGGGAGAGGCGATGCCGTCTCCCATTTCGATGCGGCACGCAGCGAAGGGGATGGCCATCGGCCGGGGCTTTGCCCCAGAGAGATCGCACGCAAAGCTCGGAACCACAGGTGAAGAGTTTGCATAAGTGCGCCCTTGTCCTTTACAGGCCTACGGGTAAGCGCTATCGCTCGATCTGACAAGACCAACCTGTCCACCTGCTCTTTTCAAAGATGGAGATGCGTATTGGCAGAAACCGAACTCGAACGGGCCGAGAAACGCTACGCCCAAGCCAAGGCCCGTCTTCAGGCGCTGAAGAACCGGGAAGCCACAAGACAGCGCAAGCTGGATACCAGGCGCAAGGTGATCCTGGGCGGTGCTCTCCTCGATTTGGCGGAGAGGGATTCCGGGGCTGCCGCGATGCTCGACCGGCTGATCCGCAACCTGCCCCGCGAACAGGACCGCAAGGCCTTCGCGGACTGGGGGGCTTCCTCTGGGTCACTCTCCCCTGCCCCGTCCAGTTCTGATCAGGACGGCCCGTCCTGATGCGGGGCGTGATGCTCGTCTTCGGAGGGCTGTTCCGGTTCTTCGGTCGTTTGATCTTCACGCCCATTCTGTTGGGCTGGATGATCGGCGCTGTCCTGTTTGGCGCGATGATCGGGGCGCTCGTGGCCACGCCCTTCGTCTTCGCCTTCTTTGACCAGCCGCCCGGCGAAAGCGCCTGGCAGTGGCTGGTCTTCGGTCCCTTCATGTTTGTGGGCGCTGTCTTTGGGTTCCAGTACTGGCGCATGGCCTCCGGGGCCGATGCCTTCTTCGGGCTGGCCGGAGACAGCCACGGCTCGGCGCGCTTTGCCAACCGCAAGGAGCTGAAGAAACTGGAACACGCGGACGGCCTTCTGATCGGGCGCAACCCGCACACCGGACGGCTGCTGCGCTATGACGGTCCGGCTCATCTGATCACCCTCGCCCCGACACGGGCCGGGAAAGGCGTCGGCACCGTCATCCCGAACCTGCTGGCGGCCGAACGCTCGGTCCTGGTCATCGACCCCAAGGGTGAGAATGCCCGGATCGCCGGGGAAGCCCGGCGGCGGTTCGGAACGGTCCACGTCCTCGATCCGTTTGAGGTCTCCGGGATGCCCTCTGCCGCCTACAATCCGCTAGACCGGCTGACACCGGAGAGCCTTGATCTGGGCGAGGATGCGGCCTCCCTGACAGAAGCGCTGGTCATGGACCCGCCGGGACAGGTTTCGGAAGCGCATTGGAACGAGGAGGCCAAGGCCATCCTCGGCGGGCTGATCATGTTCTGCGTCTGCCACGAGGACCGCAACCGCCGGACGCTTGCCACCGTCCGGGAATATCTCACCCTGCCCCCGGAAAAGCTGCGCGCGCTGCTGGAGCTGATGCAGGACAGCGATGCGGCGGGCGGGCTGATCGCCCGTGCCGCCAACCGCTTCCTCGGCAAGGCGGATCGCGAAGCCGCCTCGGTGCTGTCGAACGCACAGCGCCACACGCACTTTCTGGACAGCCCGCGTATCGCGAAGGTGCTGTCACGATCGGATTTCCACTTCTCCGATCTGCGCCACCGGATCGCTTCGGTGTTTCTGGTGCTGCCACCGAACCGGATGGATGCCTACAGCCGCTGGCTGCGCCTTCTGGTGTCTCAGGCCCTTCAGGACATTGCACGGGACGCAGAAGCCTCTGTGGCCCCTCAAAGTGGCCCTGTAGGCGCTCAAGGGGCTGCACAGCGCCTCAGGACACCTACGTTGTTCCTGCTGGATGAGTTCGCTGCCCTTGGCCGTCTGGAAGCCGTGGAGCGCGCCATGGGGCTCATGGCAGGCTATGGGTTGCAGCTCTGGCCGATCCTCCAGGACATGAGCCAGCTCAAGGACCTCTACGGCGAACGCGCAGGCACCTTCATCGCCAATGCCGGGGTGCAGCAGGTCTTCGGGGTGAATGATTTTGAGACGGCCAAGTGGCTGAGCCAGATGATCGGCCAGGAAACAGCCGGGTTTCAGACTGACAGCTTCAAGCCCGGTGACGGCCCCAGCTTCAGCAACAACCTCACGGGCCGCGATCTGTTGACACCGGATGAAATCATGCAGCTCCGCCCGGAAAACCAGCTTCTGCGCGTGCAGGGGCAAGCCACCGCCGTGGCGCAGAAGCTGCGCTATTACACCGATCCCGAGTTCAAGGGGCTGTTTGTCCCGCAGGGCCAGTAATCCGAAGGACGCCTCGTGATGCCAGACCAACCCGAAAAAGTACGGGGATCTTCTGGGCCAGACCCTCGACAGCCACCTAGGCGCAACCGCAGACGCGATGACCGAGATTGTCAGAGGCCTTGCCGTCCAGACGGACAAGACCATTGGGGCCTTGGCGCTGACCGTGACGCTTCCCCGTTTCTTAGCCAGCAACGCTTCCACATGCGCTGTCCTCGGGGCGTCCTGGACCACGACAACCACGGGTGTCGATGCGTGCGTGTTCTACCAGCGGTAATGGGTGAAGCGCTGTTAGTGATTGTCTCAGCTTGACAGGCTGGGTGTTATATATGTGTTAGAATCTGTGTTACGGGTGTGCATATTACTCTTAGTCACTTGAAATTTAACGGCTTCTTCTAATGCTCGGTAACTGATAACACGAATCTTGGTAACTGAAATCCTGCTTTGGGTAACTGATAACACGAATCTTGACTGTGGTAACTAAAACCACGAATGTAGGCCCATGGTAACTGATAACACGAACGCTCTCGCCCCGCTCCTTCCGGATCGTCACCCGCAGCATGATCTTTTCATCTGCGATGTGGCTGACGCTGTGTTGAAGGACGTGATGCAACATATGGAGCATCCGTTCTACTCGCTTTCAAAGAAGCCGGAAACGACGATCAAGCGATACGAGAATGGCAATAAGTGGCTGCAGATCACGCCTAGTGTGAAGGGTCTCGCAACGATCTACGACAAAGATATTTTGATCTACTGCATCAGTCAGATCATGGCGAAACTGAAGGAAGGCCTTCCGGTTTCGCCCCGTGTTCGGATCAATTCCAGAGAGCTGCTTATCTTTACAAATCGCGGTACCAGTGGCCGGGAGTATCAGTCCCTTCTCGATGCCCTGGACCGCCTTGAAGGAACCCGCATCAGGACGAACATTGTGACCGGGGACGAAGAACAGGTTGATGGATTCGGCTTGATCGATGCTTCGTCAATCCGCCGCAAGCATGGTCTCGACGGTCGCTTGCTGTGGTGCGAGGTAAAACTGTCGGATTGGGTTTTCAACGCTATCCGAAACGAAGAAGTTCTGACCCTCCATAGGGACTACTTCCGTCTGCGTAAGCCCATAGAACGGCGGGTGTACGAAATTGCTCGAAAGCACTGTGGCCAACAGAAGTCCTGGCGTATCACGCTGGCTAAACTGCTTCTCAAAACTGGTTCTCAAAGCCCACAGAAGCGCTTTCGGCAGATGATCCGGCAGCTTGTAGAACATGACCATTTGCCGGATTACCACGTTACCTTTGAGGATGACGCCGACATGGTGGTTTTCACCAATCGCGGCACGATGTCACCCACCTCGCTCGTGGAGGGCAGCATTCCGCCTTTGCAGTCTGACACCTACGAAGAAGCGCGCCATGCTGCTCCTGGATGGGATGTACGTTTTCTTGAACAGGAATGGCGCAGCTGGTGCGTAGAGCCCCCTCGCAATGCTGATCGAGCTTTTGTTGGGTTTTGCCGGAAGTGGTTCGAGAAACGCGGAAGGCCGTGAGATTAAAAACCGGTAATAGAAATGAATCCGGTTAAGGATTTAAATCAGGTGTTGGATATTTTTCCGGTACAGGATATAAATCCGGTAACAACAAACCGGCAGGATCGAGCAATGCCCGTTATCGTCATGGCAAGCCCCAAGGGTGGGGTCGGTAAATCAACTTGCGCTGTACTTCTGGCGTCTGAATTCGCTCGCATGGGAGCGGATGTCACAGTACTGGACTGCGACCCCAACAAATCTCTGACCAGATGGGCATCGCACGGCGTACCCACAGGCGTGACCCTCAGGAGCGAGATTGGCCGCTCAGAAATTGTTCCAACAATTCGGAGCGCCGACGGCGATGGTAAAATCGTTATCGTGGACCTGGAAGGCGTAGCATCACAGCTTGTCAGTCGCGCGATCTCGCAAGCGGACTTGGTGATTGTACCAATGCAACCGACGGCCCTCGATGCGGAGATCGGCTCTGAAGCGCTGGCATTGGTGCGAGAGGAAGAAGAGGCGCTCGGGCGTTCGATCCGGCATGCTGTGGTTTTGACCAAGACAAGTGCAGCGGTCAAAAGCCGCGTCCAGAAGGAGTTGGAAGAGCAGCTCAGAGGGGCAGGGATCGACGTGATCGAGCCATCCTTGGTAGCACGCGCGGCATTCTCGGAACTGTTTGCCTATGGCGGCGATCTGACCGCGATGATGAATGACCCTGAAATGATGACAGGCGGTAAAGTGGATAAGGCGTTGATCAACGCCCAAGCATTCGCGGAGGCTGTTTATGAGCGGCTCAAATAGACTTGCAGGGTTGAAGGCGCGCCCGAAGGACACGACTGTTGAAGAAGTCAGGCGTGTGGATGAGGTTGGAGAGGCGCGGGGTTTCCTCGACAGGACACCCCGCAAGAAGCCTGGCCGCAAACCAAGCCCACGTACATATCAACTGCACCCGAAAGTGTTCCCTGAGGTAGGTCAAGCGATTGCTGCTGAGGCCGAGGATCGAGGGCTAACCCAAGGCCAATTAATTGAGGAGATGTGGGAAATTTATTCTTCGGCGCGAAGATGACTTATTTTGACAGCGCCCCATTAGTGCAAATACGATTCAGCACTATTGGCGATGGCTTAGCAGCGTGCCCAAAAGATCCAATATCTACGCTTGCAAGGCATTAACAATGCGTAGAGTTCGACGCGTGAAGCCTGTCAGTTCGCTCGGGTCGATTTGATCCGGGGTAGCGTCGTCCATATCCTCCCCGTGATGATATTGGCTCGTATAGCCGTTGATCTGGTCCAACTCGTCATAGAGCGCCTGAGCAGGATGGGGGTCACCACCTTCGCGTATCTTCCTCACGATATCACCGAGCCAATCATTAGCGAGGAAGCTGCCCGGATAGGTCGTGCGGCAATGCGTTTCCAGAACGACGCGCATCTTGCGGATAATGTCGAGCAAGTTGCCCGCGCCTGTGCTCAGATAGGTTTGCAGGTCGTCAATGTCGGTGGCCGTTCGGCCACGGCAGGCATGTTCCAAGTCTACCGGCATGATCTTCGAGCCTTGGGCGCGGTGGTCTGCAATCGTCAACGCAACACGCTCGGCTGCTGGTGACTTGTCCCAAACCTGCTTGAGGAAGGTGGCATCGTGCGAAAGCACGATGACTTGCGCGCATTTCCCGGCCACCTTCATGATTTCATGCACAGTCTGCCGACGGCGGAAAGCGTCTTGACTATTAAAGGGGTCATCGAACACGACCAGCTTTCCGGCTGCTGCTGGGTCCCGTTCAAGATGCGCGAGGAAAAACGCGAGGGCGAGTGTGGTGCGGTCGCCGGCGCTGAGAGTGTTCTTGAAGCTCGGCCTATCCCCAGGCGTCTTGCTGTCGCCAAGATCAATTGCCGTGTCGTTGATGACGAGCTGATAGCTTGATGTGGCGACGCCGCCTGGGTAGGCGTGCTTGGTCTCAGTAATGGTGAATCCGGCATTGAACGCGGCCAGATAGTCGTTGATGCGCCGCTCGTAGGGCTTCACCACTGTCCTGGTGTGCGCGTCGAGTTGCTTCCTGATCGCGTCCTTGCGTGCTTCGATGCCGTCTTTTTCGCCGCAAAGCTTCGTATAGGTGCCGCAAAGCTCGGATACGTCCGCACGGTGCCGGGTCTGGATCGCCGTCAGGCGGGCCAGCTCGGTCTCGGCCGCTTTGAGGTCGCCTGCATCGGCGGCTGCCTTCTTGTCGGCAATCACGACATTAGCCGCCCGGATCGCGATGTTCGCTGCCTCGATGGCGGCGGCGGCGCTGTCATAAGCAGTGCGTGCGACCGTGAAACCTTCATCTGGCGTAATCAGTTCAAGCGGTACTGCCGCCTTGCGGTCGAGAAGACAGGTCGCCGCGGCTGCAAGCCCGCGGATCGCCTCGACAGCCTCTGTTGGCAAGGAGAGGGCAGGGGCTTCGATCGCGCAATATTTCTGCCAAAACTCAACGCCGCCGTTATTCTGCTCCGCGATGGTGTTAAGGCGGGCAAGAGCGGCATCGCCCATGTCCCGCAAGACGCCCGCATTCATGGTGGCGATCTCTCCTGCCAGCGCCTCGTAACGCTCGCTGAACACAGCCCGAAAAGCGGCGATCAGTGGAAGCGCTCGAATATCCTGCCCACAGAAGGGACAGGTATCGTCGGCATGGCCGAGGCCGTCCGCGATCCAGTTTCCACCGCTGGCCGTCATGCAATGCGCGGCCAGGTGTTCCGACAGTCGTTGTTCCGCATCCTGCGCGATGTCGTCGATGGTGCGAGCCAGCATGCCGGTGAATTCCTCCGGCAAGGCCGGAATAGCAAATTCCGAAAGGACAGGGCGGGCCCGCAGCGCATCGGCCTGCCGTAGCGCATCCACGCTGCGCGTTTGCGCCTCGATCTGCACCGCAATGTCGGACGTCTCTGGCAGAGAAATGAAGGCGTCCAGCTTCATGGCTGCCGGTACATGCGGCTGAACGGCCTTTCCCGCCGTGCTAATTTCGCCGGTCTTGGCGCGGCTCTCGGCGGCTAGGTCGGCATCCTGTGCCGCGAGCTTCACACCGGCGTCGCCGACGATGACACGATAGAGATTGCGTTTGTGCTCGATGTCCACGACTTCGCCGGAGTGGACATTCTCGGCGACAAACACCCCGTCGAAGATAGAAATTTCCGGCTTGGTTGCATTCCACGCCACGCCGTCGAACCGGGCCTGTCCGTCGTCCAGTAGCAGCTCGACCGTCGACGCGTCAGTCGCGCCAAGAGTCTTTCGACCGAGAACATGGGCCGGATCGCCAGTTTGCAAGGAGCGGAGGACGGCGCAAAGCGTTGTTTTGCCGTAGCCGTTTGCACCCGCAATGAAAGTGTGCTTGCCAAGCTGCGGATTAGGGGAGGTGGCGGAGTTGCGGAATCGGCCGACGTTCTTAACCGAAATGATCTTCTTGAGCACTTGCTTCCCCCTGAACAATACTGCCGCGCCCACCCGGCAAATGCCGGTAGAGCGTTGCCGGCGAAACCTTTAGTCGCGTTGCCACCTCGTCCACGGTGATCGCCGGATCGCATAGCAGCGCCTTAGCGGCCGCCAAGTCGGCGGCGGATAGCGCAGGGGGGCGGCCGCCCTTGCGGCCGCGATCGCGTGCAGCCTTGAGGCCCGCGCGGGTGCGCTCCCGGATCACGGATCGCTCGAACTCGGCAAGCGCCCCGAAAATGTGAAAGACTAGCCTACCACCTGCGGTTGTGGTGTCGATCGCTTCTGTGAGGGAGCGAAATCCGATGCCCTCATCCTCAAGCGTAGAAACCGTGTCGATAAGCTGGGGCATCGATCGCGCCAGGCGGTCGAGTTTCCAGACGACCAAGCTATCTCCCTGACGCATGTATGATAGTGCGGCGTTCAGCTCGGGCCGGTCGCGCTGTGCGCCGGATGCCTTTTCGGTGAATACCTTCTCACAGCCCGCCGCCTTCAGGGCGTCGAGTTGGAGAGCGGGATTCTGATCCTGCTTAGAGACGCGGGCATAGCCGACGAGCATACAAACCTCTTAAAACTCGTCTCACTATGGGGGAATTGAGAGGTTCATTTCAAGAGATAGTTTTGAGAGATCAGAGGCCAAGTCCGCGAGCGGGCAGGGGGCTTCTACGGGAAGCTCTCAAAAACGGTGGTTTTTGAGAGAGAGCCTTGCCGATGTCACCACTATGGTGTATCGTGGTGCAAGCTGATGCAACGAAGTATTCGCCATGCCTGATGCCCAAAACAACGATGACAAATCCGTACATCGCCTGTCTGTCAGCCTCACGGCGGAGCAGCATCGCGAGCTTAACGAAATTGCCCGAAAAAACCGGGTATCAGTGGCATGGGTCGTGCGCGAAGCGATCGATCGCCTTCTGAAGGATGACATGCCACTGCTGCATGTGGGGAAAGAATGAAAGCCGCGCGGACCAAATCACGCACCACCACGCCCAAGGGCAAGTCTTCGCATGTTGCCCCGCGTGGTCGCTTCGCTGACTTGGATGAAGATAAGTTGCGCGGGGGCTATTATACGTCATCAAAGGTCGCTGAATGGCTGTGCGGCTGGGCAATCCAATCCGCTGATGATGTTGTTCTGGAGCCGAGCTGCGGCAATGGTGCCTTTTTGGAGGCGGCCGCACATCGGCTCCGTGAGCTTGGCGGGACGCCCGCAAAGATTGTGCGGAATCTGACGGGCGTCGAGATCATTCCGGCAGAGGCAGAGGCCGCAACAGCCCGCCTTCAAGGCGTGCTCGGTAAGTCTGCCGAAAAGGTGGTTGAAAACTCAGACTTTTTTGCATGGTGGGCAGACTCTATTCAGCCCGCCTTTGACGCGATCATCGGCAACCCGCCGTTCATCCGCTACCAATCGTTCCCTGAGCCGCATCGCACCATCGCCATGCAGATAATGGGCGATCAGGGGCTGAAGCCAAATCGCCTGACCAACATCTGGGTGCCGTTCGTGGTCGCCGCGGCCGCCAGCCTCAAGGCTGGCGGCCGCCTCGCGCTCGTGCTGCCGGCGGAAATCCTGCAAGTCACTTATGCGGCGCAGTTGCGCTCCTATCTGACCGACCACTTCGAGCGGATCGACGTGATTGCCTGCAATGAGCTGTTCTTCGAGAAGGCTGAGCAAGAGGTCGTCCTGCTACTTGCCGATGGCGCTTTGGCAACGGCGTCCGAAGACAATACCTGCCGCGTTTCCCTGACGGCAGCCGCAACCGTTGCTGATATTACCGATGTCAAACCAGCCTTGATCCTAGATCGGGCGGAGCCCAAGACGATCCGGCATGACAGCGAGAAGTGGCTGAAATACTTCCTCGACAATCGGCAGATTACCTTCATGCGCGCTCTGCGCGATGCAGCGATCACGACGCCCATGTCCACGCACGCGAGCATCGACGTGGGGGTTGTCACCGGAAAAAACGAATTCTTTGTCCTCTCCGCCGATCAGGTCGAAGATCTTGGCCTTGCGGGCTACACAACGCCGTTGGTATCGCGCTCCGCCCAGCTGAAAGGCAGCAAGATCGGGAAGGCCGACTGGAGATCCCTGGCCGCTGGCGGCAATCGCGTTCACCTGCTCAACATCTCGAAGGCGCAAGCCAGCAAGCTCAGCGCAAAACTGCGCCGATACATCGAGGAAGGCGAGCGGAAAGAATTTCACATGGGATACAAGTGCTCGATCCGAAAGCCTTGGTATCTGGTGCCGTCTGTTTGGGTGCCGGACGGTTTCGCGTTCCGCCAGATTTACGACTTCCCCCGTATGGTGTTGAACTCTTCCGGTGCTACTTCCACCGACACGATCCACCGGATGCGCAGCCATGGCGCGAAGCCTGAACGGCTGATCGCCAATACCTATACCTGGCTCACGGCTGCATCGGCGGAGATCGAGGGTCGGAGCTATGGCGGCGGCGTTCTGGAACTTGAACCGACAGAAGCTGAACGGTTGCTAATGCCAGCACAGCTCAACGGTGCGATGCCGCTTACGGAAGTTGATCAGCTCGTCCGTGCCGGCCGGCTCGATGATGTTCTGGAGGAGAATGCAAAGATCATCCTTCGCGAGCACATGGGGCTGACATCGGCAGAGTGTGGTCTTTTGAAGAGCGTCTGGACGCAGATGCGGAATCGGCGGAACTCCCGCCGGCGTGGTGCCCGGAAACATACAGCATGACAGCCGTTGACCCGAAGGACGTTGCCCGTGCTCGGGTGGCTGATCTCGTCCAAAACTTCCGGCGCAACGAAACAGATTATCTGCGCGCTGCCTATAATGAGACGCAGGCGCGCACGGATTTCATCACGCCTCTGCTCGCGGCATTTGGATGGGACGTGCACAACGCCGCCGGCCAACCGCTGGGGCTTCGGGAAGTTATCGAGGAGGCTACTGTTGAAGTCGGAGAAGAGCGGCTTTCCAAGAAGCCGGACTACGAGCTGCGCCTTGCACGCCAGCGCAAGCTCTTCGTCGAAGCCAAAAAGCCACATGTGCGCATTGATCGGAGTCGGGACGCCGCATTTCAGACGCGGCGTTACGGTTACTCGGCAAGCCTGCCGATCTCGATCCTGACCAACTTTCATCAGCTGGCGGTATATGACTGCCGGCCCTCTCCAAATCTCACTGATGAAGCGCATGTCGCGCGCATTCTGCTTGTCGGATACGATGAGTTTGAGACGAGCTTTGACGAGCTGTGGCCGCTTCTTTCGCGTGAGGCGGTGTACTCTGGCGATTTTGATCGCCGCTTCGCCGTCGATGTGACCCGGCACGGTGCAGATCAGTTTGACGACTTTTTCTTGCGCCAGGTGCGTTCGTGGCGCGAGCGTCTCGCAAGAGATATTAACCAGCAAGTCCCCGGCCTGTCGCCAGACGAGCTAACCTATGCGGTGCAACTGTTCCTTTCGCGGATCGTGTTCCTGCGCATCTGTGAAGATCGCGACATCGAACGCTATGAAACCCTGCGTGGCCTGACTGCTGGCAACAGTTTCGATGCTCTTATGGCGGAGCTGCGGCGCGCGGACGCCTTTTATGATTCCGGGCTATTTCGGCTTTTAGATGATGCCCGGCTCGGGATTCGCATCAGCGACGATGTGCTGAACGGTATCATCAACGAGCTTTATTACCCGCAAAGCCCCTACACCTTCGCGGTCGTGGAAACCGAAGTACTCGGAGAAATCTACGAGCAGTTCCTAGGCGAGATCATCACGATCGACGTGCATGGCAACGTCGAGATCGTCAGCAAGCCCGAGGTGCGGGACAGCGGCGGCGTCGTGCCGACGCCGCGCTACATCGTTGATGCTATTGTCCAACGCACGCTTGGGCCGAAACTGGCTGGACAGTCTCCGGCTGATCTTGCGGACTTCACCGTTGCCGACATTTGCTGCGGCTCGGGCATTTTCCTCTTGTCGGTTTTCGAGTTCGTGACGGACCACTATCTTTCCTGGTATCTGGCGAACGATCGGGCAAACCATGTCGGCCGCACGATCTATGAAGCCGGGGCAGGGCTATGGCGTCTGACGTTCGAGGAGAAGCGGCGTATCCTGCTCGCGCATGTTCGCGGCGTCGATATTGACGCCAATGCGGTTGAGGTCGCACGGTTTAGCCTTCTTTTGAAGCTTATCGAAGACGAGAGCGAAGCCGGTTTGCGTGAGTATGTCGATCGCACCGGCACGCCGGCGCTACCGGAGCTGGATGGAACGCTACGGGCAGGCAATAGCCTTGTCAGCCAGGCGGAGTGGGTTGCGGCGCGCGGCGCACTGCCGGCACGGCTTCTGGATAAGGTCAATCCTTTCTCCTGGGCGGCTGAGTTCCCGGCGGAGAGTGCGCGCGGTGGTTTCGACGTGATCGTTGGAAACCCGCCCTATATCCGCATTCAGAACATGCAGGCATACTCACCAGAGGAAGCCGCTTTCTATCAATCTGCGGGGTCTCCTTACACAACGGCGCGTCAAGACAATTTCGACAAATATGCGCTATTCATTGAACGCTCGCTAGGCCTGGTAAGGCCAGACGGACGGCTTGGCTTCATCGTTCCGCATAAATTCATGACGATTCAAGCCGGGCGGGCACTTCGTCGGCTGGTGACGGCAGGGCATCCACTCGAAGAGATCGTGCATTTCGGCGTGCAGCAAGTCTTCGGACGCTTGGCGACCAACTACACCTGCCTGTTGATCCTCGACCGGCAGGGAAAGGCCGATGTAAACGTGGAGCGGGTCGAAACCTTGGATTTGTGGCGGTATGG
This sequence comes from Donghicola eburneus, assembly GCF_900115865.1. Lineage (GTDB taxonomy): Bacteria > Pseudomonadota > Alphaproteobacteria > Rhodobacterales > Rhodobacteraceae > Donghicola > Donghicola eburneus. Next base: position 14,916 of record NZ_FOXY01000025.1, read on the forward strand.
CACGCCAGGGGTGAGAAGCACGATGCCAGCCGCCGAGCTGACGGATGATCCGTGGCAATTCGCCGATGCGGCCACGCGCGCGCTGTTTGCGCGTGTGCGCGCCACCTGCGGTCGGGAGCTGGGTGAAGCATCAGAAATCTTCGTCGGCGTCCAAACCAGCGCCGATGCAATCTACATCTTCCGCGAGGTAAGCAGCACGCCAGACACCGTGACGCTGCAATGGGACGGTCGCGAGTGGCCAATTGAGCGGGATATACTCAGGCCTTGCTTGCATGATGTCACACTGCACCCGTACGCGCGCGCTGAAGCAAACACCTGGATGATTTTCCCCTATGAGATCGTCAACGGTGCCCGTACAACAGCACAGCTGATCCAACCTGTAGATATGGCGCACCGGTTTCCGCTCTGCATGGCCTATCTGACAGCGCGTCAAGCTGAGCTGCAACGGCGCAATATCGTCGGCGGCACAGCGGCTACACGGCAGTTCTATCAGTTCGGGCGCTCACAGAGCCTAACGAAGTTCGACAGTCCCAAGATCATCCTGCCGATCCTGTCCCGTGAGGCTCGTTATGCCTACGATGACACCAACATCATGATGACAGGCGGCGGAAACGGTCCATATTATCTGATTAGGCCGCGCGATGGCGCACCGGAGACAAACTTCTTCCTGTTGGCTGTCCTGCACCACCCTTTGAGCGAAGCGATGGTGCGGACGCACACCAGCCCGTTCCGGGGTGGATACTATTCGCACGGAAAGCAGTTCATCGAGCACTTGCCGATTCCACAGGCAACGCCGGCGGAGCGAGCAAACATCGAGGCTCTTGTCACGCAGTTGATCGCGGCAAACGATTCCGCGCAAGTGGCTCGGGTGCCGCATCAAAAGACGCTACATGAGCGTAACGCGGCTGCGCTGCGCGACCAGATTGAAGGGCTCGTAACGGCCCTGTTTGGACTCTCGCCAACGGATATGGCGTTGGCAAGAGCTGTACCGATTCCAGCATGACAGCGGTGAGTTCTTTTGGGTCAACAGAATGGAAGCCGTTCTGCTGTTTTGTCGATCCCCGGCGTGGCGCAGTTTTGAATGAGGGATTCTGATGAGGCGATTTGAGATTGATGCAGAGACGCTCCCCGACCTTCCTGGCATGATGCTGGTCACGGTCGAGGCGCTGAACGACCTCGGCGGGTCCGCAACGATCCAGGAGCTCGATGAAAAGGTGATCGAGCTGGAAGGCGTGACTGAGGCCGAACAGTCCTTCACCATGTCGCGCGATGAAAACCGCACCCGGGTAAATTACTACCTGGCTTGGGCGCGGACCTACCTGAAACGCGGTGATGCTTTGATCAACTCCAAGCGCGGGGTCTGGGCGCTGACAGAAACAGGCTCCGCGATCTCTGACTTGAGCGCAACGCAAGCGATCTATGATCAGGTGACGCAGGAAGAACGTGAGCGCGCGCGGCTTAAGCGTCTCGCTGCCAAGAAGGCTGACGCCGATAGGGGTGAAGAGATAGAGGTTTTGGCCGAAGACGGCCCTGCCGACGAGGAGGATTGGAAGTCGGCTCTTCTGGCCGTGCTCGGCAAGATGACCCCGGACGGATTTGAACGGCTGGCGCAGCGCCTTCTGCGCGAGGCGGGCTTCACGAAAGTCGAGGTGCGCGGAAAGTCCGGCGATGGCGGGATAGACGGGGTTGGCGTGTTGCGCGTGAACCTGGTGTCATTCCAAGTCTATTTTCAATGCAAGAGATGGAAGGGCAGCGTCGGCTCCAAGGAAATTCGTGATTTCAGAGGAGCCTTGCAGGGGCGCGCTGATAAAGGCCTCTTCATCACTACTGGCCATTTCACCAGCCAAGCTTCGGATGAAGCCACGCGCGACGGCGCGATTGCGATTGATCTCATCGACGGTGATCGGCTTTGTGAACTGTTGAAGGAAAACCGGCTGGGCGTCGCAACAGAGATGATCGAACGGGTCCAGATTCAGCCTGATTGGTTTGAAGGCATCTAAGACAGAAAGTTGCTGTCCACGCCCCCTTAGGGGCGTTCGCGCGAAGCGCCGGGCCTGTCGGCGGGCGGTCTTCAGGTCGCCCGCCGACAGGTCACTCTGAAACCGGCCACCACCAGGATCACGCCAGAACGCAAAGGCCCCCGCCTGCTGACGGGGGCCTCAATCGTTGCGGCGGTGCGGGCCGTTACTCAGCGGCCATCCGGTCGGCCTGCGCGGTGCGTTCCATGATGTAATCCACGGCCTTCTGCGCCTCGGACGCGGCGCGGAATATCGCGCGGCTGTCTCCCTTCATCGCTTCCAGCCACCCTTCGACATAGGCGGCGCTCTGATCAAATTCAGGCTCCACCCCGATCTGTGCGCAAAGCATGCAGTTGCCAATCTCCGCGACCAGCTCCTCAAACGCGTAGGCCTTGCGGTCATTGAACCGGCCCAAGCGGTCCAGCCGCTTTGTCGCCCCTGTCCAGTGGGTCAGCTCATGCGCCAAGGTGCCGTAATATCCTGCCGCGCGATGAAACGTGCCAATCGGGGGCATGTGGATGCGATCAGTCTTGATGTTGTAATAGGCGCGCGGCTCCTCGGTCGTGTCGATCTGCGCGCCGCTCGCGGCAAAGAATGCCTCCAACGCAGGATCGGCCAAGGTGCCAAGATCACGGGGCGGATCGGGTAAGACGTAGAATTCAGCGGGCAAGCCCTCGATCTGATCGGCGTTGAAC
>NZ_FOXY01000026.1 GCF_900115865.1 Donghicola eburneus
TTGGTTTGATGCGCCCACGAGTCTTTCTGATTTGTCTCATCCGCGGAGAGTTCAGTTAGAAATCGAATGACTTGGTTGGCAGTGGACGCCGCACACCCTCTTACTGGATATTTTCTCGTGAACCCATGAAGGGCTCCTTTGAGGCACTATGTACCTTGGCGAACATCATCTAGTAAATCACCGCTTTGGGCCGCTCAGGCTAGAAGTTGAGTCCGATCAACCCGACTTTGCAAAGGGCGCTATCTGCGCATTGCCGACCTTGGCCTGTCAAAATGCTGCGGGGCGCTTCGACAGTGCGGCCTGGTGAAGCTGCACTGCGGCGATGCAGGCCTTGGCTAACGGCAAATATGGGCCGAGAACGACGGCTGCCAAACTTAAGCGCGCACTTCTCGTGAAGCGCCGCCGCAACTCCGCTCTCAGCCAGTTGCGCAGTTGCGAGCTCTTGGCTGCCGCGTAATCCACGAACACGCGCATCGGCGTGTCCCAGGCCACCCGGCATCCATGTTTCTGAAAGACGTTGAGACCGTCCTTGCAAACGAACCCTGCGGTCCCGCCGACCGAACCCGCCTCGTCGACAAGCCGGAGAGCGAGGCGAGGCTTGCCCCGCCCACCAACGCCTGTGATCGCATGACCCGAGACCGGCTCGGTCCGTCATGCCATGCGCTGACGCTGTCCAGAAGCCGCTAACGCCCCCGGAAGACCGGGCTTTTCCGATTGAACGCCCTGAGCACGGCGGCTTTCCGACACCCTGTCTCCGAAAACCCCGGAGCCCCTTCCCTATCAGGTTTCACAGAGGCGGACGTGAACCTCGGCGGATCATACCGCACAAGCCCTAAAGCCCGCGTCCTGATACTGGGTCATGAGTAACGCCTTGGAAATAACTGATCACAAGTCGACGCATATTATGCAGCAAAATACATGCATAACGAGAATTCTATCGTTCCGCGCCCCTCTTATCTACCTTTTCGCAGGCGTTTAGCATTCCTGCGGTGCTGTTCCGCCTATTTCGCTCTCGGCTTTGCGCAGGCGCTCGGAGGCGCTTTGGCAATCGACACCTCATGATTGCAACGCAACTGACACCCAGATGCTTAACTTGGGTTGATCGCTTCGAAATTCAGTGCTTGGATCTTCGAGCTATAAATTATCACTTACAGAAAAATTGGCGCTCTTCTAAATTTTAAGGAACTACGCTTCGGATTGTGTAATTAATATCCACGAATTACACGTAATGCGCCAAGAAACTTTCACCGGTTTGGGTGAGTCAATTGTAAAAATACAATTTATTTCTGGCGTTTTTCGCTTGAAAATTCTGGAAGGCCGCTCCCATCGAGCAAGAAGACCTAAATCCTATCTCGATACTATACGTTCCCTCGGAACGATGTTCCTCGGTTAGAGATAGGAATTTTGTGGCCCATAACCCTATCGCAAACAACAATATTTTTCATTTTTTATTAAAATGTTGCATATTTGCGCCAGGGCTTCGGACAAGGAAAACATATGCCCGGTCCAAAATTGATATCGTCGCCCCCTATCGGATATCTTTGGCTCAAGAGGAAAAACGCACAAGGTTTCCAAGCTTGGACCCAGCCTTGAGCGCCACCCTCTTGAGTGGTTTTCAAGTTGCGCGCTCGGTTTCGCCAATTGTGGGGTGCCCGTGACGGTCCGCAAATGATGCGGCCCTTGCCGGATGGGATCGTTCGACATCTGAGCGGTGTCGCAAGATCTCAAGTGGATTTCGAGTGCAAGGGGTTCTTTGCGAGTGATCGATTCGCTTTTCGATTCCGTGTTTAAACGTTGATGTTTCGACGATCAGGAAAAGCGTTTGCGAAATACGAACAGCGATTTCGTGTGGCTTTTAGCGAGTGATTGGTTGTTCCGGCTTGAGTTTGTGTCTCGCACTTTTAGGGGGACAATATCTATGAATGCCCTGTGTAAAAAAACGAAACCTAGACGACCTTTAACCGACTGAAATTAAATAAATAAATCATGCGATCTTGCGGAGTGTCGTGTTAAATTACTCGGAAACAAACACGGAGAAATGCCGAGACACATTCAAAAACCGACACCGCTCAAATGAATGAAGCGATCTGCGCCAACAGACCGCCTCTTCACGAGAAGACCGAAGTCTACTTCTAGCAACTCTGAATCTAGCACGCCGATGCTGTTGGTTCAACGACGCCGGATCTTCTCGCTGATCAAGGACCTATTTTAGACGGCGCAATGCGCCGTCACGGTGGAGCTTTGCCCGCTTTCCAGCCTCATCGCTCTATGAGCGCAGCGGGCGGGGCAAATGTGCCCATAGGTCATCCGCAGTCCGGCTCATCGGGCTGGGTCACTCAAGTTGCGAGATAGCAATGTTAGATGAACGTTTTGATGGCGGCATTCTCTTGCCCGCCGAAAGCAAAGGTGATCGAAAGCCTCAAGTTGGTTCGAGCCACCATTTTACCAGCACCATGGTGTTGGGAGACGGGCCTGGTGTGCGTACCGACTTTGAAAGTCATACCGAACGCAAAGCGGCTATGGTACTGGCCTATCGCCGGAATACGCGCAGCTTGAAGACGCAAGTGCTCTTTGAGTGGTCTTCTGAACAGAACCAGAAACGCAGGCACTTCATCGATTTGGTTGTAGAGCGTACCGACGATCGCGTTGTGGGGTACGCAGTCCGCCCCGACAAACGTGTGAGCCAAAAGTACCTCGCCGATTTGGCGCGCATTAAGGAACAAGCCGTCGCAAAGGGCTTTTTGAACAACTTGCTTCTCATCAGCGCAGAAGACTTATGCCCAGTGGAAGTTCACAACGCCAAGCTGTTTCATTCGGTGATGCGCGCCGATCCCTTCGGCGACACTGTCGCAAAAGACGTTGTGCGCGGCATGTCTGGCTTGCGGTCGATCAGTGATCTTGTTGCGAAAACCAAATTGGAGGGCATGGGGTTTCGCGCCCTTGTGCGCCTGATTTGTTCAGGACACCTGGAAATGCTCAGGCATGAGAAAATCGGCTACAATTCCATGGTTTTCAAGAAACTCACCCCATGAGCTAGGACGATATCACCTTCAGCCCGAGGCATGAGCTCCGAACTCTGAGCCCTTCATATTTCCTCGCTGAACCGGCCCGCCATCAGACGCCGCTGTGATTTCTCGAACAATTTCTAAACCAAACCTCCCTGCCGAGCTCCGGCAGGGGTCTGAAAAGTACTGCCTCTAAAGGAACTCAACATGCCCACAAATGGCATTAATTCCCGGCCCTCGCCCTCAGCAAAGGACTGCTTGCGTTGGGAGCTTCCCCATTTTGAACGCAGGTTCACGCAAGCGCAGTGGTGCTCTCATTGCGCCCCCAAAGCCTAAGCGCATCCGGGCCCCAAACCATCATCATCAGACATTTTCACCTGCGGCACCGATCGGGTGCTTGCTCCCCAACCATGTCGCAGATGCGACTCTCACATCTGAAAGGAACAACCATGGATCTCTCCTTCAACAATCAAAACGCACACTTCGTATTCGGAAAAGACGATCGGGTTCGGATCGACGGGATGGCCTACCAGCCTGAGCGATGCACGGAAGTCGGCTATCTCATGCGCGTAGACTTCGGTTCAGGGCGATGTGTTCAATTTAGCCATGCAGAGCTTGGCCAATGGGGAGCAGAAAACCGGATTCAAGTCGATCGAAACTATTTCTTGCCGGAAGAAGCACGTCGGCGCTTAGCCAAACCTGAAATGTGCCTCTCCGCGTTGACTGGTAGGGCCGCTCGCCGCCTCGATAGGAGGGATTGCTATTGCACCGCTGCCGAAGAACTATATCGGGAAAAGAAGCTGAAGTACACTGACGCTTCGATTTTGGCAAACATGCGTGAAATTGTCGGCCGAGTTATGGAACTCGCACCGAAAGACGTGCCGCAAGGCGACACCACGCTGAAACCGACAGAGGATTTCGGCAACGCACCGGCTCCGCGCACGTTGCGTCGGTGGTTGGCTGAGCGAGAAGCGTTCGGCCTTAAGGGGCATCTTGATGCGATCGCGAAAAGAGGAAATCGCGCGCGGCGATACTGCCCAGAGGCTATGGCTCTGCTTATGCGTGTTGCGATAGGGTATCTGTCCCGCGACAAACCAACAATTAAGATGATCCATGAGGAGGTTCAGCTCGCTTTTCAGGAGCGCAACAAAGAACGCGCCAGCCGCGGCCTGCCCCCGTTCACGATTCCTAGTCGAGAAACGACGCGACGCTGCATTCGATCGTTTGATCCTTTCAGTGTCATGGTAGCGCGTGAGGGTGAGGCTGAAGCACGTAAAAAGTTCCGCCCGCGGACGACTGGGATTTCAGTCACTCGGCCGTTGGAACGCGTGGAAATTGACGAATGGACTGTCGACGTTCAGACGTTTCTCGTCACTTCGGGCATCTATGAACTTTTGACCGATGAAGAGAAACAGCTGCTCGGCCTCTACTTCGAGGAGGAAATTGATCCCAAAACTGGCAAGAAAAAACGAAAAAGGATGGCGCGTTGGACCTTAACGGCGGCAATTTGCTGCGCGACACGCTGTATCGTCGGGCTCGTCCTTAGTCGCAATCCCAACCCCGAAGCTGCGGTCCAGTTGTTGCATATGATCACTGTCAACAAGGGAGCCTGGGCTGACGCAGTAGGCGCGCTAACGCCTTGGGACATGTTTGGCACGCCCGAATTGATTGTCTTTGATGGAGGGTCAGCATTCAAGTCTCGTCGCTTCCGTAAAGCTGCTGAGGACCTCGGTGTCGCGTGGGAGATGGCCATCAACGGCGTTCCGGAAACGCGCGGCACCTGTGAGCGTAGCTTTTTGACCTTCAGCACTGATTTCGCGCCACGGCTCTCGGGCTACACCTTCTCGGATATCATTGAAAAGGGGGATGCAGATCCGGAAAAACGTGCAGCGCTTAATCTGGATGACTTCACGTTTGCACTCCTGCGCTGGGTTATCGACATCTACCACAACTCGCCCCATGGCGGCTTGAAAGGTGAGACGCCCGTACAGGCATGGCGGCGGCTTTCGAAGAAATACGGTGTCACGCCGCCGCCAAGCGCAGACATGATGCGCCTTTGCTTTGGCCGAGAGTTCGAGCGCAGTCTCGATAAGTCGGGGACCACCGTCCTCGGCGTAAAGTATCAGTCGGAAGCTCTTCAGACTGAGTTGCGTCTGAAGAAGCCGAAATCCCTCAAGGTGCGGTGGCACCCCAAGGATATCGGGGCAATTTCGGTCCAAGTGGACAATGCTTGGTACACCGTGCCGGCTGTAGATACCTCCTTGAAGGGTGTTGCGGCGCAGACCTGGCTCACCGCGGTACGTCAGGTGAAGAGTTCATCACCAAAATCCAATCGACTGGACAATGTCGCTGTGCGTGAAGCCATCAAGGCGATCAGCGAACGAAATGCTCAGGCCATGGGAAAGGCCGGCCTGAACCTGGAAGATTGGTCAGACGAACGCCGGGCGCGTGAAGAGAACAAGCTTCTTTCCGGGGTGGTGTTCTACGAGCCTCAGGTTCCGACGCAGGCAAAAGATGACCTTGGGCGCGAGATCCCTTCGTCAGCAGCTTTGCTTGGTGAGGATGACGCAGACGGCAAAACGCAGTCGAAGGGGCCCCGGAACAGCGCCACATCTTCGATTAGGTTCGAGGAGGATTGATCATGATGGATCTAAATCGTGCAGAGCAGGCCCTTGAGGGCCTGCGTAAGCTTCATGTCGGCACTGACCGCGATGGTGACGTTCAAGCACATATCTTGCGCCTGCTGGCGAAGGATGAGCATGGCAATCCAACCCACGTCGCCAAGCGTTGGACCAGAGAAGGTGAAACCCGCGGCTTCATGCTCACCGGTGCTCCCGGGAGCGGGAAATCACACCTTGTAAACCGAACGCTTCAAAAAATGCCCGCCCTTGAACCCCGTGAAGACGGGGTTCCGCGGTATATCAAATGCTCTGTACCCAGCCCCGCTACCTTCAAAAGCATGATCATGCAGCTCTTGAAGGAAACGGGATATCCAGCCGCGAGCCCCCGCAAAGAAAATTGGTTACTCGTACAGGATCTTCGGTACCGTCTCGAGTTGCTGGATATCGGCGTCATCTGGATTGACGAAGCACATGATCTGTTCTGTGCGGATCGTAAGCTCATTCTCCGCGCTCTTAAATCGCTCATGCAAGGCGGGGCTGCCGTGGCAATTATTCTGACTGGAACACGTGATTTGGCTGATGTGATCCGGAGCGACCAGCAGGTCAAAAGGCGGTTCACGGCAATGTCGCTGCCAGCCCTCGTAGAACAGACCGACGGCGCTGATTTTCAGACCATCTTGGAGCAGTACTGCGATCGGGTCGGCCTACTTCCACCGGCCGAACGTGATCTGATCGCGCGCATCTTTCACGGTTCGCGGTATTGTTTTGGACGGGCAATCGAACTGCTTTTGCAGGCTCTGGAGGTTGCCATCGAACGCTCAGATGAGCGGCTGGAAAATGATCATTGCGCCGCAGCGTACGCTATGAACGAAGCCTGTGAAGTCTCAGAGAATGTGTTCTATGCGGAGCGTTTCTGGCTCATCGATACGGATCCGGCACTGAGCGAATTCCTTGACAGCCCAAAGAAGCGGAAACGGTCGTACTGATGGATAAGCTCTTTCCCCACATTCCCTTCTCTGATGATGAAACCCCATTGTCATGGGCCGCGCGGCAAGCGGCCTTTCATACTGGCGGGCGCCTGGTTCCCTTTTTAAAAGACCTCGCGGTTTCCCCGCGAGATTTGTGGCGTGGGGAGCCTGAGGCCATCGAAAGCCTCTGCGCCAGAGCAGGTGAGGACACCGAGCGTGTTCTCAGAAACAATATCTTGGCGATTACGCCACATTTGCTTCAGTTGCGCGGAGAGCAATTTGCGGCAGATTTCACAACTCGGTCCGAGACGCAGTTCTGCCCAATTTGCTTAAAAGAAGACCGCCAAAATCAGCCTCGGCCATACGTTGCGATGCTACATCGTCTAAACTGGCGTCTTTCACATGTACGCACTTGCCCAACCCACAACGTTCCGCTCCACAGCGTCAATGCGGGCAAAACTTCTGGTCACTATTACGAATTGCATGCGATGGGGGACGCTGTTTTTGAGGCTCGGCCCCTTAAGCCGCGTTCGCCATCTCCCTTGCAGACTTACATTGAATCCCGGCTTGACGGAAAAACTGGACCCGAATGGTTAGATGGGCAGAGGATAGACTACGCTGTCCGCGCAACTGAACTGTTGGGCGCGTTGATCGTTTTTGGCCCGAACCAATCGACCACCAAAATGACGCCTGACATGTGGGATCATGCGGGTCGCGCGGGTTGGGAAGTCTCTACAAACGGCGAGGCTGCAATTTCTACGTTTTTGACGGATACCATTTCCGAGGCCGCCAGAAAGAAGCGGGTGGTAGGTCCGCAAAATTCGCTCGGCGTTGTGTATCGCTGGTTGGCGAAGGCCAAGCAGCCAGCAGATTTTCCGCTCGCTGAAATCGTACGAAACGCCATCGTCGAAAATATGCCGCTGCAACCTGGGCAGAGTGTGCTGGGCACGCAGGTCGATCGCCCTCGCTTTAGAACCGTTGCCTCTGTGGCGTCCCGCATGAAAGTCTCATTCAAGACTCTATACGACGAGTTGGCTGCTGCCGGGTATGTCGATCCAGTAAATCGGCCCACTGGGTCGGCGGTCCTAATCGACACTCAAAAAACGCCTGATCTCGTTGAAGCATTGGAAAACTCCCTGTCAATGAACGAAGCAGCGGACACATTGATGATCCCACAACCTTTCCTGGTTCCGCTTTTGAACATCGGCAGCCTGGAACGCCTCCATCAAAGGTTCGATCTGAGCGGTAAAGTTGGCAAGCAGATTGATGGCAGACAGGTTCAAGAAGTGAATGAATGCATTGAGCGCGTTGTCGCGATCGTTGGCAAAACACCTCGAAACTATGTCGATCTTGATGCGGCTCCGAAAGCTTGTGGCACAGATCTTCCGACGCTTCTCCACCTGTTGCTCAATGGATATCTATCGAAGGCAAAGAGGAAAGACGGGACACATGGTCTCAAAGCAGTTTTGATTGATCCCATTGAAGTCAAAGACCTGCTTCGGACCCATAAATTCAGGATTGATTACAAACAGCTGAGGATGGTCAGCCACGATTGACGATTTTCCTCGAACAAAACGAAAAAATGCCACCGAGCGGTGGCATTTTTTTTGTTCGTTCAATGGTCATTTTGAACGTGCACAAAGGACAAACTTGCCGCCCCACAAGAAACCACACAGTAGATGCGTAGAAAAATCAGTGGGTTACAAACGACCCATTTTCAGAAAAGGTCATTTTATTGAGGGCGGGACAGGGAGGACACAAAATGCCCTCCCCTTTATCACGATCTCTGCCAGCCGATTACGAATGCTGACCTTTGGTCCAGATCCACAGAGCGTTGTTCTCGTGGTTGCCGGTGTCTTCGCCGATGATGACCTGACCGTTGGCGCGCACCAGCAGGTTGTCAGGGTTCGAGATCGAGTCGACGGGGCACTGGTTGACCTCTGCGTCACCGTTGTAGCCGTGGCCTGCAACGACGGGCACCATCTTGGAGACGTTGAAGTTTGCGTCCAGTTCCATCTCGTAAACTACGCCGCACTTGTTCTCGGCGACGTCGATATGGCCTTCGCCATCTGACATGGTTTTCGAAACCTCGGACATTGCAACGTACATGTAGGGAACCGACCCGTCAGCCGCTGCGTCGAGGTTGATGTTCACGCCTTCCATTTTGCGGAACTCGGCGGTGGCGCCGATCGCCTTGGCCGCTTTGTTCGACTCTAGGAATGCAACGCGGGCATCCGCCGCTTCGCCGTTGGCCCATGCTGCAACCTCTTCGTCAGAGATGTAGTTGGTTGCCCCAGCCGCGAAGTCTTCGGGCTTGATACCGTCGTATTCAGCGACCCAGCCTGCGATCTCGTCTTCAGAGGCGTGGCCCAGTTCGATCCACTCCATGCCGAACGCCGTGGTGGCCGCGTCTGCGCCCGCGCCCGCTTCCTGAGTCAGCTTGGCCGCGTAAAGCGTCCCCGAGGACAGGTCGCCCGCAGTGTCCGCAACAAATTTGAAGAATGCCTGACCAGTGCCGTCCGATGTGGTGTAGGCGGTTTTCTGGTCGGGCATGACGACTGAGTTTTCGTGGCTCATGCGGCCCAGCGCCATGCGCTTGACGGGGGTCGCTTCGCCTGCGGGATCGGTGATCTCGACGATGAAGCCGTAATTATAAGGGTTCGGGTATTCGCCCAGATATGACGCCAGCATCTGGGTGTCTTCGTGGTACTTGTACTCAGGGTTGTTCCACTCGGCGGTCTCGTCAAAATAAAGCTCTTCCGAGGTCAGCGGCGTGCCCCAAGGCGATACGGTGCCAAAGCAGTTGACCCAAGTGCCGCCCACTTTGGAGAAGTCGACCATCTCAATGTTGCCAACGGTCCACTTGCCGTCCGCGTCACGAGTCAGCGCGGCGCGCGACATCCCGCCGGGGCGGTTTTCCCAGTTGGTGAACAAGAAGCCTTCGTTCTCGGATGTCGGCACGTAGCCGTTGAAGTCGGGGTCGTTCGAGATCAGCAGCTCCTCGCCCGCGATCGACTTGATGATCCCGGCGACGTTCTGATCACCCTCTTGCATCAGAATTTGGTAGTCACCAAGCGAGGTGACGACCGACGATTTGCCTTCGATATCCGAGGGCACAGCCGATTCAGCAGCGTCCCAGTTTGCGTTTGACACGACGCCAACGGTGGCTTTGGCAAAGGTGCTGTTCAGCTCGTCCGAGGGGTGCTGGACGTTGAAGAACAGGTCACCATTCTGCTCGAACAGGCCGGTGATTTCACCGTCTAGCGGGACGGTCGCAACGCGGGTCAAGCCGTCGGCATAGGCTGCCGAGGTCATCGCGGTGGCTGCCAGAAGGACTGCAATCGTCTTTTTCATAGGTCGCTCCAAATCATGACACATCCCCTGTCCCATTCGGGACGGGGTCTGTTGGCGGAGCTATCAGCCGGATGTGACTATTCGCTTTCACTGCGGTGAAGGTTTTGTGACGCCCGTCAGTGGAAATCCCGACTGGGGAAAAGCCGCTTGGCCTGTTCCCGCGGATGCCGTGCACGGGGGGCTGGCGGGCCGGATTGCCATGTTTCTGGCTTCTGCGGGCCTTCGGGATCAGACAGGCGCGAGAGCATCCACGACAGATCCTCGACCTCTTGGGCGATCACATGGACCACCTGCCCTTCGCGCTGGATATAGCCGTTGATCCGGACCAGCCGCCCGCCAATCACCGCACGGCGGAACTGTTCATAGATCTTTGGCCAGACGACCACGTTGCTGGTGCCGGTCTCGTCTTCGAGCGTCATAAAGATCACCCCGCTGGCCGTGCCGGGCCGCTGACGTGTGATCACCAGCCCGCAGACCGACGTCCGCCCCAACGGCGCCGTGGTCAGCCGTTCGTGCGCCAAAAGGTTCGGAATATGGGGCCGCAGCAGTTCCATCGGGTGCGCGCGCAGGGACAGGCGCAGGGACAGGTAGTCGTCCACAACCTCTTCGCCCAAGGTCATGGCGGGCAGGTTCACATCCGGCTCAATGATCCCCTCTTCTTGGCTGAGGTCACTGAACAGAGGCAAGGGTTTGGGGGCCCGCAGCGCCTTGACCTGCCACAGGGCGTCGCGCCGCCGCAGCCGCAGATCGGCAAAGGCATCGGCCTGCGCCAGCTTTTCCAGCGCCACAGGGGGCACACCCGCACGCCGCCACAGGCTCTCGACGCTAGCATAACCGTTGCCACGGGCGGCGCTGATCCATTGGGCATCCTCTTGACGCAGACCCTTGACCTGCCGGAAGCCCAAGCGCACCGCCAGTTGCCCGTCGGGCCTGCGTTCCAAAGTGTTGTCCCAGTCGCTCATGTTCACGCAGACGGGGCGGATTTCGATCCCGTGGTCCCGCATATCCCGCACGATTTGCGCAGGGGCATAAAACCCCATGGGCTGCGAATTCAGCAGCGCACAGCCGAACGCCGCCGGATGGTGCCGTTTGAGCCAAGCGGACGCGTAGACAAGCAGTGCGAAACTGGCGGCATGACTCTCGGGGAAACCGTATTCCCCAAAGCCCTCGATCTGGCTGAAACACCGCTCGGCAAAGTCAGGCGCATAGCCCCGCGATAGCATCCCGCCCACAAACCGGTCGCGGAAGGTGCTGATCGTCCCCATCCGCTTAAAGGTCGCCAGACTGCGCCGCAGACGGTCCGCCTCGCCCGGACTGAAGCCCGCCGCGACGATGGCGATCTGCATGGCCTGCTCTTGGAACAGCGGCACCCCCAGCGTTTTACCCAAGACATTACGCAGGTCTTCGGAGGGCAGCATCACAGGCTCTTGTCCCTGCCGCCGTCGGATATAAGGGTGCACCATGCCGCCTTGAATGGGACCGGGGCGGACGATGGCGACCTCGATCACCAGATCATAGAACTGGCGCGGCTGCATCCGCGGCAAGAAGTTCAGCTGCGCGCGGCTTTCCACCTGAAACACCCCGATCGCATCTGCGGCACACAGCATGTCATAGGTCCGCGCATCCTCTCGCGGCAGGTTCTCTAGCGTGTAGCGTGGCCCGCCCTGTCCCGCGATCAGGTCAAAGCTTTTGCGGATGCAGGTCAGCATCCCAAGGCTCAGCACATCGACCTTGAGAATGCCCAAAGCATCAATGTCGTCCTTGTCCCATTCAATGACCGTGCGCCCCTCCATCGCGGCGTTTTCAATCGGGCACAGCTCATCCAGCCGCCCGCGCGTGATGATAAAGCCCCCAACATGCTGCGAGAGATGACGCGGGAAGCCCGTGATCTCTCCGATCAGGCGCAGGGTCAGGGCCAGCCGCCGATCATTCGGGTCCAGCCCCAATTCGCGCACGCGCTCGGGGTCCAGTCCACTGCGGGACCACCCGCTGGCCTGCCCCGCCAACGCGCCGATCAGATCCTCGCTCAGGCCCATGACCTTGCCGACCTCGCGTATGGCGGCGCGGCTGCGGAAATGGATTACCGTGGCGCACAGGCCCGCGCGGTGCCGTCCGTATTTCTCGTAGATGTGCTGGATCACTTCTTCGCGGCGCTCGTGCTCGAAATCCACGTCGATATCTGGCGGCTCGCCCCGCTGTTCGCTGACGAACCGCTCGAACACCATGGTGATCACCTCTGGCCCCACCTCGGTCACGCCCAAGGCATAACAGAGGATCGAGTTCGCCGCCGACCCGCGCCCCTGACACAGGATGCCCTGACTGCGGGCGAATTCCACGATGTCATGGACAGTCAGAAAATAGGCCGCAAAGCCCAGCTTCTCGACCAATTGTAGCTCTTTGGTGACCATCATGCGGGTGCGTTCGGTGATGCCCGCAGGGTAGCGCCGCCGCAAGCCCTGCTCGACCAACCGCGCAAGTCGCGCCTGAGGCGTCTCGCCGTCCGCGATTTCGTCGGGGTATTCATAGGACAACTCCGACAGGTCAAAGGCGCAGCGGCCCGCAACCTCTGTCGTGCGGCGCAGGGCGGCGGGATAGGCCGCAAAGATGCAGGCCATGTCCTCGGGGCTTTTCAGCCTGCGCTCCGCGTTCAGCAGCGCGTGCTGGCCGATCCGGTCGATCACCAGCCCCTCGCGCAGGCAGGTCAGCACATCGGCCATCTGGCGGCGGCTGGCGTGGTGCATCAGCACATCATTCAGCGCCACCATCGGGGCCGAGCACGCCTGCGCCGCCCGCGCGCAACCCGCCAAGTGGGCCGCATCCGTCCCGTCATACCGCGGCGCCGCCCCGAAATAGAGTTGCCCCGGTGCCGCCCGCGCCAACTGCGTCAACTGCCCCAGCATCCGCGCATCTTCGGGGTCAGTCATGGGCAGGGCGACCATCACCAGATCGGCACAGTTTTCCAGCAGGTCCGCAAATCCCAGATCGCAGCCCCCCTTGTCCGCGCGCCGCTTGCCCAAGGTCAGCAGCCGCGACAGCCGCGCATACCCGTCGCGGTTCATCGGATAGGCCAGAATATGCGCCTCGCAATCGCGCAAGACGATCCGCGACCCCACGATCAGGCGCGGCAGATGCAGGACTTGCGCGGACACCGTCTCGGGCCTTTGCCACTGCTGACGGCTCGACGGATCCACCCCGACCGAAGACCGGATGACCACAGTCGCGCCCTCTTCTTCGGCGGTGCGCTTGAGTTCCCGCAAGGCGGACCACGCCCGCACCACACCAGCCAGCGAATTACGGTCGGTGATGGCCACAGCCTCCAGCCCCAGTTCGGCGGCACGGCTGACCATTTCCTCAGGGTGCGAGGCCCCGCGCAGAAAGGTGAAGTTCGTTGTGACAGCAAGCTCGGCGTAGGTCATGGCAAATCAGAACAGCCCCTGCACGTACCACGCAGGGTCTTGGGGCGTGTGGAACATCCACAGCCGCCAGCCCTCGCGGGTTTGCACGCGCCAATAATCCCGCAGGCCCGACCGCCACGCAGGATCGTCCAACCACCATTCGGGGGCGATCCGCTCTGGCCCCTCGGCCTCTAGCAGGTGCAGGTCCATCCGCCGCCACCGGAACCGGCGCGGCACGGCCCGCGCGCCCGACCCGCCCACGGATTCGGGCGCAAAGATCAGCACAGGCCGCGCCCGAGGCACATCCGGCCAGACCCGCGCCGGTTCGGACCACGCCGCCGCTGCTGTACTGAACGCCCGCTCGGGAATATGGCTCTCTGCCGGTTGCCAGCGCAGGACGTTTTCCAACCCCAAGCGCCCACCGAGCCGCGTCATCAGATCGGCCAAGGCCCCCGCCCGCGCGATATCCCCGGGCACCGAATGGGCGGTCACCTGTTCGGGCGGCAAAGCCTCAGCCACCGTCGCCTCCAGCCGCATCTGGTCGATGCCATAGCCGGCGTCGATCTCGTCCACGCCCTTGGCGAACAGAGGCGCGATGTCATCCGGTTTCCGCATGGGCCGCGCCAGTCGCAACTCGACCGAGGCATCGCGCAAATCCACCCGCCGCAGGGTCAGCAGCAGGGTTCGCGCACCCTCTCCGCTCTCCTCGAGCTGCGGACAAAGCTGCCCCAGCAAATGCCGCACCCCCTCCATGACATCGTCGGTCCGGCCAATGGGCTCGGCCAAGGTCAGTCGTGCCGCAGGGCGTTCGCGCTCGGCTACCGGCGTGATGGATTCGGGCTGCCCCCCCAGCGCCTGATCCAACCGGACCAAAGGCTGCTGCCCGAACCGCCGCCCCACTGTCGCACGAGGCAAGGCCGCCAGATCCGCCACCTTGCGCACCCCCAAACGGGCGAGCCCCTCGATCACGTCGTCCTCCAGCCGCAACGCGCCCACGGGCAAAGGCCACAGACGCGCGCGCACCTGATCCCCCAGCGCGATCCCTTCGTCATAATGGGCCAGCGCCCACGCCGCCCCTCGCGTCGGGGCCACCCCCAGCCGCACAGTGAACCCGGCCCGCATCAGACGCTGACGCAGGTCAGCCATCAACGCCTCTGGCCCGCCCATCAGGTGCGACGATCCGGTGATATCCAGCACCAGCCCGTCCTCGCCCTCGAGCCCGACCCAAGGGCAATACCGCCCCGCCCACCGGGCCAGCATCCGCAAGAACCACGCATCCCCGCGCGGATCGGCGGGCACGGTCGTCAAATCCGGGCACATGGCCCGCGCATCGGCCAAGGCCATTCCCGCCTGCAATCCGGCCCGCGAGGCCGCCATGCTCAAACATGTAACCTGCTCTGACCCGCGATTCCGCCCGACCACAGCAAAAGGCCCCGCCACCGAACGGCGACGCAGGGCGCGCTGGCTGGCCAGACGCAGGAACCAAACGGACAGTATCTCGCGACTCACAATGAACCTCCGACTCGAATGTTCACTATATGTTCTATTTACCAAACTGTCCCGCCGCGCAAAGGGGGTCGGTGATTTGAAAGTTCAAATATGAGAAAACCGCCGCGCCATTTGGTGCGCGATCAGAGAGACCTGACACGCGGCGTAATCCCCGCAGAACGTCCGATCGCGTCGGATCGAAAACGCCCCTCAAACACAATCGTTTTAGGCTCCGAGGCGCCAGCTTCTTAAATACGGGCTGTCAGAATAGTCGGATAGGTGCGCCCGGGCACGCAATCTCGAAAATCAAACTTCATTAGCTGCTTCAAAGGCGTGTTCGATTGCAGCGGAAAGCTAGGATGCTCGACGCATTTCACGTCTCCAATTCTCAGTTCAATCGAGAGCACCTGGATCGGAGTCTTTCGACGATTTGTAATGACCGCCGTTTCACTGAAGGTGGTTGATCCAAAAAACTTTTCAGGATTATGAGATACTGTGGGAGGCAGCGACGCAAGACGCAAAAAAATTGTTCGCGCAAGGTATTAAGGTGGATAGCATTGCTTTTACTCTCTTCTGGGGTAAGCAGAAGCTATACCAAACGCCAAATCCAGTCGAGCCTTCGCTCAGAAATATGACGCCCAAATAAAAAAGTGTCGTCCACATCTCAGGCCACAGAAGGCAAAACCGTCAGGCACAGATCTGCTGACGCTCAACGCCTATCGTCATTGGTTGCACGATCTCGGAAGTCACACCAGCCAACATCCAATCGCTTGTGGCGAATGCTGGTACCCGCGGCCTCTTTCTGAGGTGGTTGGGTTCCCGTTACAGGCACCGCTTGAGCCAAAAGCCTCAGCAAAA
>NZ_FOXY01000040.1 GCF_900115865.1 Donghicola eburneus
TTGGTTGCGGGAGTAGGATTTGAACCTACGACCTTCAGGTTATGAGCCTGACGAGCTACCGGGCTGCTCCATCCCGCGACGCTTATTGGCCTATTGCACGGAGTGCTTCTTGAGGCCGCTATCGCCCTCAGCGGATATAGTAAATTTCAGCTGAGGAATTTTGTGATCGTTTTAGAGAGAGATCGGTTTTACGAGATTTTATTAGGTTTGGCGGTGACCTACTCTCCCACGACTTAAGCCGCAGTACCATTGGCGCGTCGGCACTTAACTTCCGGGTTCGGAAAGGGACCGGGTGTTTTGCTCGTGCTATGACCACCAAACCGAATAAAATCTCGTTTTCCAAGTCAGTACGCTTTGTTTTGTTGGTGTGTATGACTTTTGATTTCAGTAAGGCAAGTTCTTGCTTTTACTGGATCAAATCAAGCCTATCGAGCCATTAGTACCGGTCAACTGAACGTGTTACCACGCTTACATCTCCGGCCTATCGACGTGGTGGTCTACCACGGCTCTCAGGGATACCTTGTTTTGAGGGGGGCTTCCCGCTTAGATGCCTTCAGCGGTTATCCTGTCCGATCATAGCTACCCTGCACTGCTGCTGGCGCAACAACAGGTCCACCAGTGGATCGTTCACCCCGGTCCTCTCGTACTAGGGGCAACTCCTCTCAAGTATCCTACACCCACGGCAGATAGGGACCGAACTGTCTCACGACGTTCTAAACCCAGCTCACGTACCTCTTTAAACGGCGAACAGCCGTACCCTTGGGACCTGCTCCAGCCCCAGGATGAGATGAGCCGACATCGAGGTGCCAAACACTGCCGTCGATATGGACTCTTGGGCAGTATCAGCCTGTTATCCCCGGCGTACCTTTTATCCGTTGAGCGATGGCCCTTCCACTCGGGACCACCGGATCACTATGGCCGTCTTTCGACTCTGCTCGACTTGTCAGTCTCGCAGTCAGGCTGGCTTCTGCCATTGCACTCAACGAGCGATGTCCGACCGCTCTGAGCCAACCTTCGCGCGCCTCCGTTACTCTTTGGGAGGCGACCGCCCCAGTCAAACTACCCGCCACACAGGGTCCCGGATCCGGATAACGGACCGCGGTTAGACATCAAGCAAAGCAAGGGTGGTATCTCAAGGGAGGCTCCACAGACACTGGCGTGTCTGCTTCGAAGCCTACCACCTATCCTGCACATGCTTGGCCTGATGCCAGTGTGAAGCTGTAGTAAAGGTGCACGGGGTCTTTCCGTCTAACCGCGGGAAGCCTGCATCTTGACAGGCAATTCAATTTCGCTGAGTCAACGTTGGAGACAGCGGGGAAGTCGTTACGCCATTCGTGCAGGTCGGAACTTACCCGACAAGGAATTTCGCTACCTTAGGACCGTTATAGTTACGGCCGCCGTTTACCTGGGCTTCAATTCAGAGCTCTCACCCCTCCTTTTAACCTTCAGGCACCGGGCAGGCGTCAGACCCTATACGTCGTCTTGCGACTTCGCAGAGCCCTGTGTTTTTAGTAAACAGTCGCCACCCCCTGGTTTGTGCCCCCAGCCAATACTTGCGTAGAAACTGGGCCTCCTTCTCGCGAACTTACGGAGGTATTTTGCCGAGTTCCTTCAACGTTGTTCTCTCAAGCGCCTTGGTATTCTCTACCAGTCCACCTGTGTCGGTTTAGGGTACGGTCTCATGGAGGGCTATTTCCAGGGACCTCTAAACGGCCCGACCAATCCGATAAGGTCGAACAATCTTCGAGATCCGTCACATCCTCCTGGCCCAGGAATATTAACCTGGTTCCCATCGACTACGCCTTTCGGCCTCGCCTTAGGGGCCGGCTTACCCTGCTCAGATTAGCTTTAAGCAGGAACCCTTGGACTTTCGGCGAGAGTGTCTCTCACACTCTTTGTCGCTACTCATGTCATCATTCTCGCTAGTGATCTCTCCACCGGATGCCTTACAGCCCGGCTTCATCGAAAGCTCCGAGCCTCCAATGCCTTCAGAAGAAGGCTAAGGAGGCGTGGAACTATGTCACACTACGCTCCGCTACCACTGCTATGCAGTCCTCAGCTTCGGCTCATGGCTTGAGCCCCGTTACATCTTCGCCGCAGGACAACTTAATTAGACCAGTGAGCTGTTACGCTATCTTTAAAGGATGGCTGCTTCTAAGCCAACCTCCTGGTTGTTTTGGTCGTCCCACCTGCTTTCCCACTTAGCCATGAATTAGGGGCCTTAGCTGGAGGTCAGGGTTGTTTCCCTCTCCACTACGGGCGTTAGCACCCGCAGTGTGTCTGCCATCTAGTACTCCCGGGTATTCGGAGTTTGGTTAGGATCAGTAAGCCTGTGGGGCCCCATTACCCATCCAGTGCTCTACCCCCCGGGGTATTCGGATGACGCTCTACCTAAATAGATTTCGCGGAGAACCAGCTATCTCCGAGTTTGATTGGCCTTTCACCCCTAGGCACAACTCATCCCGACCTTTTTCAACAGGTGTGGGTTCGGACCTCCAACAAGTGTTACCTTGTCTTCATCCTGGTCATGCCTAGATCACTCGGTTTCGGGTCTGATCCAACTAACTCTGCGCCCTATTAAGACTCGCTTTCGCTGCGCCTACACCTAACGGCTTAAGCTTGCTAGTTAGACCAAGTCGATGACCCATTATACAAAAGGTACGCCGTCAGCTCTCGAGGAGCCTCCGACTGATTGTAGGCGTCCGGTTTCAGGTACTGTTTCACTCCCCTCGTCGGGGTGCTTTTCACCTTTCCCTCACGGTACTGGTTCGCTATCGGTCAGCAAGGAGTACTTAGCCTTCGAAGGTGGTCCTCCGATCTTCAGACAGGATTTCACGTGTCCCGCCCTACTTAATACGTCCATCAGAGCTTCCTATACGGGGCTATCACCCGCTATGGCCATGCTTCCCAACATGTTCTAGTCACTCATCTGGCTCGGCTGGTCCCCGTTCGCTCGCCGCTACTAGGGGAGTATCAATTGATTTCCTTTCCTCCGGGTACTTAGATGTTTCAGTTCCCCGGGTTTGCTCTTAAAACCCTATGTATTCAGGTAATAAGTACCTGTTTATGCTCATTATTGATTGGCCGAAGCCAACAATAACAAACATTCAGGTGGGTTGCCCCATTCGGAGATTTATGGATCAAAGCCTATTCTCGGCTCCCCATAACTTATCGCAGAGTATCACGTCCTTCATCGCCTCTTGCTGCCAAGGCATCCACCAAACGCCCTTTTCGCGCTTG
Source organism: Donghicola eburneus (assembly GCF_900115865.1). Lineage (GTDB taxonomy): Bacteria > Pseudomonadota > Alphaproteobacteria > Rhodobacterales > Rhodobacteraceae > Donghicola > Donghicola eburneus. The sequence continues at coordinate 3,241 of NZ_FOXY01000040.1, forward strand.
ATTTGATCCAGAAAGAGCAAGACTTGGCAAAGTCTTAAGGCCACGCTGGTTCGTGCGGCCACTCCTTAAATCTGGACCAAAAGTCATTACTTTCCCGCCCAACCATCATGTCGGTGATGGTTGAACAATGATGCGATCCGCAGATCACATCTGGTTAGTGTACTTGACTTGGAACAACATGCCGTTTCATGCAAACCTGTCATACGCACCTTCGGGGAAACGAAGCTTTGTACCAAGACGCCAAAAGGCGCCGCAGCTCGCAGAGGTCGCTAAACACTTATAGCAACCAGCATGTTGAATTTGATTTCTCTCTAAACGATGTCAAAACGTCCGATTGGACGATCAAAAACATCCGCAGATGCCCTTGATGATCCAATCATCATCTTTGTCTCTCTCAAGTATCCGAAGAAGAAGTGGTGGAGCCTAGGAGGATCGAACTCCTGACCTCCTGAATGCAAATCAGGCGCTCTCCCAGCTGAGCTAAGGCCCCACAATCTTGCACGCAAAATTGGGGGAGTGCGCGGCAGGGACTTCCGAAGGAAGTGCCCGAGAGCGTCACCCGGTGCAATTCTGGGTGCTGGCAACAGTCTAACCTGTGGTTCAGCCGGTCTCTTCTGCTCCGCAGAAGAACCGTGGTGGGTCGAGGAGGACTTGAACCTCCGACCTCACGCTTATCAGGCGTGCGCTCTAACCACCTGAGCTACCGACCCAAGTCTGTCCAGACCGGTCGGTCTGTATTTCTTCCTGAAGAGATATGAGGACGGCCTGGCCCGTGATGTGTGTCTCCCAAAGGTAGGAGACTATATGCTAAGTGATCCACGTGAATGGCAAGCCATTCAATCTAGGATCATCCTTAGAAAGGAGGTGATCCAGCCGCAGGTTCCCCTACGGCTACCTTGTTACGACTTCACCCCAGTCGCTGAGCTTACCGTGGTCGGCTGCCTCCAAAAGGTTGGCGCACCGCCTTCGGGTAAACCCAACTCCCATGGTGTGACGGGCGGTGTGTACAAGGCCCGGGAACGTATTCACCGCGTCATGCTGTTACGCGATTACTAGCGATTCCGACTTCATGGGGTCGAGTTGCAGACCCCAATCCGAACTGAGATAGCTTTTTGGGATTAACCCATTGTCACTACCATTGTAGCACGTGTGTAGCCCAACCCGTAAGGGCCATGAGGACTTGACGTCATCCACACCTTCCTCCCGCTTATCACGGGCAGTTTCCCTAGAGTGCCCAACTGAATGATGGCAACTAAGGATGTGGGTTGCGCTCGTTGCCGGACTTAACCGAACATCTCACGACACGAGCTGACGACAGCCATGCAGCACCTGTCACTGCGTCCCCGAAGGGAACACTCCATCTCTGGAGTTAGCACAGGATGTCAAGGGTTGGTAAGGTTCTGCGCGTTGCTTCGAATTAAACCACATGCTCCACCGCTTGTGCGGGCCCCCGTCAATTCCTTTGAGTTTTAATCTTGCGACCGTACTCCCCAGGCGGAATGCTTAATCCGTTAGGTGTGTCACCGACAAGCATGCTTGCCGACGACTGGCATTCATCGTTTACGGTGTGGACTACCAGGGTATCTAATCCTGTTTGCTCCCCACACTTTCGCACCTCAGCGTCAGTATCGAGCCAGTGAGCCGCCTTCGCCACTGGTGTTCCTCCGAATATCTACGAATTTCACCTCTACACTCGGAATTCCACTCACCTCTCTCGAACTCTAGACTAGTAGTTTTGGAGGCAGTTCCGAGGTTGAGCCCCGGGATTTCACCCCCAACTTTCCAGTCCGCCTACGTGCGCTTTACGCCCAGTAATTCCGAACAACGCTAACCCCCTCCGTATTACCGCGGCTGCTGGCACGGAGTTAGCCGGGGTTTCTTTACCAGGTACTGTCATTATCATCCCTGGCGAAAGAGCTTTACGACCCTAAGGCCTTCGTCACTCACGCGGCATGGCTAGATCAGGCTTGCGCCCATTGTCTAAGATTCCCCACTGCTGCCTCCCGTAGGAGTCTGGGCCGTGTCTCAGTCCCAGTGTTGCTGATCATCCTCTCAAACCAGCTATAGATCGTAGACTTGGTAGGCCATTACCCCACCAACTATCTAATCTAACGCGGGCCGATCCTTTACCGATAAATCTTTCCCCCGAAGGGCGTATACGGTATTAAACCCAGTTTCCCGGGACTATTCCGTAGTAAAGGGCACGTTCCCACGCGTTACTAACCCGTCCGCCGCTAGACCCGAAGGTCTCGCTCGACTTGCATGTGTTAGGCCTGCCGCCAGCGTTCGTTCTGAGCCAGGATCAAACTCTCAAGTTGAAAGGCCTTACAGCCTATCCTTGACGTTCGAACCTCTGCACATCTCCAATAATCGGCTAAGATTATTGGATGTCATCTGTCTGTATGTGCTTCAGTACCAAAGGTACCGAAGAACCGTACAAGACAGTGAAGCTGACACTAGATCATCGGCCCGAAAGCCTACTAGCGCGATATGCAGCGTTTGATACATCGAATGAACCAAACCGCCCACATATCTCTTCAGATACTCGCGATGTCAAAGAGCGCGGAGACAAAAAACCAACCAAAGCACTAATCCCTTAGCGCCACAGCCAGCTAATATCTCCAGAATTTCTAACCGAACCTTCCAGCCTTCCGACCGTCCCGTCCGCCCCAACCGCGCCTCAGCGCCGCCGGTGAGGGGCCTTCTACGGATACCAACAAAGAGTCGCAA
>NZ_FOXY01000008.1 GCF_900115865.1 Donghicola eburneus
GCGTGGCACGTGAACTGACGACCCTCATCGATCGGCGGGGAAAGCCCGGGATGATTGTCAGCGATAATGGGACCGAACTAACTTCTAATGCTATCTTGCGGTGGTGCTCCGAGAACCACATCGAATGGCATTATATCGCGCCGGGAAAGCCGATGCAGAATGGCTTTGTCGAAAGCTTTAATGGGCGAATGCGAGACGAGCTATTGAATGAGACGATGTTCCGCAATCTGGCACACACCCGCGCGGTGATCGCTGCATGGGCCGCCGATTACAATACAGAGCGCCCGCATTCCGCGTTGGATTACCGCACGCCTGCCGAATATGCCCGAACTTTAAACCACGCAATCGCCAATCGGCGTAAATACCCTTCAGGCTCAAATCGCCGCTGGATGAATGTTCAGTGGCAGGTCACTACGACCCCGCAAGCTCTCCCAGCTCTCGTTCATCTCTGTCCGATCCCCAAGGGAATGGATAAGCGCCGTGACGCGTGCGCGATACATGTCGGAAACACGAAGCGGGAAACGTAAGGGGAGATGCTCCCGAGCAGAATTTGTGCGGCGACGAAACTCAATCCTCGTAGCAGATATCCCTTAGCCAACCACTGAACGCCTGTAATGGTCCGTACTTCCCATTCTCCAAGGGCCAACAGAGATAGTACCGTGAGCTGCTTGTTAATGTCGCTTCGCATGCTCGGACGAGTACACCGTGCTCCAGTTCGTCCTTAATCAAAAAATCAGGAAGCAAAGCCACCCCCATCCCTGACATCGCCGCTTGGGCTGCCGTGGCAAACTGATCAAACAGCATACCTTCTAGGGCGGGCGCCAAAACACCATGTAGCGCAAAAAACTGCTCCCAGGCATCCGGACGTGAACTTAAATGCAGGAGTGGGGTAAGCAGGAGGTCTTCGACAGTCTCTAACCGATGCTGCTGTTTGAAATCTGGTGAACATGCTGGAACAACGACTTCCCCTCGGAGTAACTGGAAGCCGCAATCTGGCCAATCCGGCTCGCCAAAATGGATGGCGGCGTCGATCGCCTCGCTCCGAAAATCGAACTGGCTCATTTTGGTGACGAGATTGATCGTCACGCCAGGGTTCCTACCTAGAAAGTCAGGCAAGCGTGGTGCGAGCCATCGTGTTCCGAATGTTGGGAGGATCGCCAAGTTGAGCGTTCCGCCAGAGGGGTTCGCGCGGAGGCTCATTGAGGCGGAAGATATTTTTTGCAAGGCTTCGCGAATTTCGCGCGCATACCGTTCGCCGCCGGAGGTCAATCTCAGGCTCTGCTTTTCACGATAGAAAAGTTCGGTCCCTAGCTGTTCCTCCAAGGCGCGAATTTGTCGCGACACCGCGCTTTGGGTCAGAGACAGTTCTTTGGCGGCTGCGGTGACATTCTGCGTACGCGCTGTGACCTCAAAGGCCTGAAGCAAAGACGTCGAGGGTAAGAAGCGTCGGGGAATCGGCATGGTTCGTTCGCTCTGATAGTGAGCCTTTGACTTAGCACGTGCATGACAAAGAGGAATATCAAAGGCTCTTTGCTACATGTCGCACCGGAAATCTAAGATAAATAGGCTCAATAAGAACCGCTTGAGCGTCGCTCAGGCGTTTGAGGTATTCGGGATTGGAATAACCTCAAACCCAACTCTTTCTAGCGCGAAGCATAGAGTTCGGACAATCTGATTTCAGCAATCTAATCGCGAGGCCTGAATGAACAGCACGTCGTCCCATGGCCTTTGGGGTCGAACTGCGCCGAATGCGCCCATCGCCGAGAAGCTCGGGACGAACCATGTCTGCGACGTTGCGGTGATTGGTGGGGGCTACACGGGGTTGTCCGCAGCGCTGCACTTAGCAGAGCGCGGTATGACAGTCGCAGTACTCGAGGCAGAGACGGTGGGGTTTGGCGGGTCAGGCCGAAATGTCGGCTTGGTTAACGCGGGCATGTGGGTCATGCCTGAAACTCTAAAGCAAACCTTGGGCGCAGACCTTGGCGGCCGGATGCTCTCGTTTTTGGAGGAGGGGCCTGCGCACGTTTTCGAATTGATCGACCGCTTTGGCATTGCGTGCGAAGCGCAGCGAAACGGCACCTTGCATTGTGCGGTTGGGGCGGCGGGGCTCAGTGAAGTAATCGAGCGTGCGGCGCAGTGGCGCCAGTTAGATGCACCAGTCGAGGTGTTGGACAAGAAAGCCGCCGCCACCAAGCTTGGGACTGGATGTTTCGAGGGGGCGCTTTGGGATCACCGCGCGGGAACCGTGCAGCCCTTGGCTTATGCTCGTGGACTTGCGGGGGCTGCAGTTGGCTTAGGGGCCAAACTGTTTGAGCACTCTCCGGTTTTGAAAACCGAACATGACGGGAGTAGGTGGGTTCTGACCACACCGATGGGCAGCGTCAGGTCTGAGTGGCTCATTGCTGCGACAAATATCTATTCGACGTGTGTCCACGGTGAAGTGGCCAACAGCCAGACAATCCTGCCCTATTTCAACATCGCCACCAAGCCGTTGCCCGACAGACTGCGCGCGGAAATCCTGCCCGAAAAACAAGGAGCATGGGACACGCGATCTGTCCTGACCTCTTTCCGGATGGATAACGCAGGGCGTTTGATCTTTGGGAGCGTGGGGCAGCTTGGGATTGAGGCGTCGTGCCATGCTGCTTTTGCGCGCCGCAGTATACAGGCAATGTATCCGCAGCTGCGTAATGTGGAATTCGAGCATTTTTGGTGGGGTCAAATCGGCATGACCGGTGACAACCTGCCAAGGCTTGGACAATTGGGCCCCAAGGCAGTGGCGGTCGGTGGGTACAACGGTCGCGGGATCGCGCCTGGCACCGTGTATGGCCGCGCCTTGGCCCAGCATATTGCTGGGGAAATCGCACTTGAAGATATACCGGTGCCCATCCGTTCGCTCAAACCCGCGCCGTTCCGTCAGCTCAAGGGGCTCGGCATTCGTGCGGGCGCAGCAGCCCTCCACGCCGTGGCGCAGAGGGTCTAAGGTCTAGCAAATCCGCGGAAGTTGCTCGCCCACCAGCATGTCCACGATGCGCGCTCCGCCGAACAGAGTGCGCATGGTCACCTGACCCTTTGGCCCCTGTTTCGCGCGGCCGATGATGCAAGCGTCGCGACCTGCCTCGGTGGATTTCATCGCGTCTAGGGCGGCCTCTGCCTGACCTTCGGGGACGAACAGGACCAAGGTGCCTTCGTTCGCCAGATACAGCGGATCAAGGCCAAGGATTTCGCAGACCCCTTTGACTTCGGTGCGCAGGGGCAGTGCGGCTTCCTCGATCTCAATGGCCAAACCGCAGGCCTCTGCCATCTCATTCAGGGCACTCGCGACGCCGCCACGGGTGGCATCGCGGCAGGCCTGCACGTCAGCCGCCGCGCAAACCGCCTGCATCAGGTGGCCGAGGCCCTGACAATCGGACTGGATGTCGGTGGACAGCATCATATCGCCACGAGCCGCCAGAATGGCCGCGCCGTGATCGCCAAGGACGCCGTTCACGATGGCGACGTCGCCCTCTTGGATACGGTCGGCGGACAGTGTGCGTCCCGCTGGGATTACACCCACACCCGAGGTGGTGATGAACACCTTATCCGCGCTGCCCCGGCCCACGACCTTGGTGTCGCCGGTGATGATGCGGACGCCAGCCTTTTCCGCCTCGATCCGCATGGACTCCACGATCCGGCGCAGCAGGGCGATTTCAGTGCCCTCTTCGATGATGAACGCAGCCGACAGCCACAGGGGTTTTGCACCCCCAACCGCCAAGTCGTTCACCGTGCCACAGACGGCGATTTTGCCGATGTCCCCGCCGGGGAATTCCACCGGATCAACCACAAAGCTGTCGGTGGTAAAGGCCAGCCGCGCACCCGGTTTCTGTAGCGCGGCATCCATCAAGCGGGCCTGATCCTCCATCCCGTCGGGCTGGAAGACCGAAGTAAAGACACTCTCGATCAGATCGCGCATCGCCTTGCCGCCGCCGCCGTGGGCCAGCGTGACGGTGTCCTGTTTCAGTCGCATCATGTTCATTCGGCTGCCTCCACTGCGCGGGCTCCGCCGTATTGGTAGTAGGCTGCGCAGGCCCCTTCGGAGCTGACCATCAACGCGCCAAGGGGCATTTCGGGTGTGCAGCCTTTGCCGAACATCGGGCATTGGGTGGGCTTCATCCGGCCGGTCATGACCGCGCCGCATTCGCAGCCCTCGGGTTCCTGAACGGACCGCGTGCCAGTGGCGTAACCGATGCCGAACTTCTCTTCGGCATCAAAGGCTTTGTATGTCTCGCGGATGCGCAGACCGGAATGGTCGATTTCCCCGAGGCCACGCCACTCAAAGCTGGGGCGCTGTTCATAAACATCGTCAATCGCGGCGATGCTGACGGGGTTGCCGTGTTCGGGCACCACGCGGGCGTATTGGTTCTGCACCACAGCTTTGCCGTCACGGATCTGCTCCAGCACCATCAGTACCGATTGCAGCAGGTCGAGCGGCTCGAACCCCGCCACGACGATGGGCTTGCCGTAATCGTCCGCAATAAAATCATAGGGATGCGTGCCAATCACCATGCTCACGTGGCCCGGTCCGACAAAGCCGTCCAGCTTCATGTAGGGGTCATCCAGCAGCGCCTTGATCGGCGGCGGCACGGTGATGTGGTTGCAGAAGACGGTGAAGTTGGTCAGCCCTTCCCGCGATGCCTGCTGGATCGACAGAGCGGTCGAGGGCGTGGTCGTCTCGAACCCGAGGCCAAAGAAAATCACCTCCTTGTCGGGGTTCCGGCGGGCCAGTTCCAGCGCGTCCAAGGGCGAGTAGACCATGCGGATATCCGCGCCGTCCGCCTTGGCCTGAAGCAAGGATTTGCGGGTGCCGGGCACGCGCATCGCATCGCCAAAGGTGGTGAAGATTACGTTGGGCTGTTCGGCCAGTTGGACGCATTCGTCCACGCGGCTCATGGGTAGAACGCAGACAGGGCAACCGGGGCCGTGGATGAATTCGATCCCCGGATGGGTCAGCTTATCAAGACCATAGCGGAAGATCGCGTGGGTGTGGCCGCCGCATATCTCCATGATCCGGACAGGATTTTCTTCGGTCGCGCCGATCTGGTCGCAAACGCGGGCGATAGCATCCAACGCTGCGCGGGCTGCGATGGGGTCGCGGAATTCGTCAGCGTATTTCATACCCGTCCCTCCAGTGCGGCGTCGCCGGCGGCCATCGCCTCTAGGGTTTCCTGCGCCTCGCCTAGGCCACGCAGAGCCTCTAGGGTTTTCTCCGCCTCGTCCTCGTCGATCTCTGCCATGGCAAAGCCCACGTGGATCAGGGCCCACTTGCCAATGACATCCTCTAAAGCGCCGGTGACGATGGGCGCGATGTTCACCTCGCGCCGCACGCCCGACACTTCGGCCATGGCCATCATGCGGGTGGGGTCGGTGATGGCTGTGATCTGACCGGGAATTCCCAGACACATGGCTTAATCCTCCCTCTCGTCGGCATCGGCATGGGTGTCGATCCCGTAACGTTCAATCTTGGCGCGCAGGCCGACGCGGGACAGGCCCAACTCGTTGGCGGCGCGGCTCTTGTTCCATTTCAGACGGGTGAGCGTTTCGCGCAGGATGCGCATCTCGATCACCTCGATCCGTTCTTTCAGGGTGCCCTCAGTGGTCAGGACCGCGTCGGTGTGCATGTCCGAGTGGGCATCGCGGGGCGCGGCCTGCAGGATGTGACGGCTGATCAGTTCCGGCCCAAGCGTGGCATCCTGCGAGAAGATCAGCATTCGGGTCATCTCGTTCTCAAGCTCGCGCTGGTTGCCCGGCCAGTCGTAGTTGCCGAGGAAGCGCAGGGCGTCGTCAGAAATCCCGTGGACGGGTTTGCCGTGCTTGGCCGCCGCATCGAACAACAGGCGCTGCGCCAGTACCGGCAGATCACCAAGGCGGCTGCGCAGGGGCGGGATGTGCAGAGCGGTGGGGCCAAGCGCATGATAAAGGTCCCCGCGGAAGCGGCCCTCGCTGACTTCTTGGCGCAGGTCCTTTTCGCTACCCGACAGAATGCGGATGTCCGACCGGATCATTTCGTACCCGCCAAGGGGGCGGAACGAACCCTCGGTTGCGACACGTAGCAGGGCCAGCTGCATACGGGGGCTCAGATCATGGATCCCGCTGATATAGAGCGTCCCACGATCGGCCTTTTGCAAGAGGCCGGTTTTCTTGGAGGCCAGACCAGGCACAGCGCCGCGACGGGCCCCAAATAGCTCGATCTCCAGAATCTCGTCATCTATCCCAGTTACGTCAATTTCGTAAAAAGGACGATCCGAGCGTAACGACGCATAATGCATGGCCCGCGCGATCTGGCCTTTGCCAGTACCAGCCTCGCCCTGCAGCAGCACAGGCACGTCAAAGCTGGCGAACTGGCGGGCCTGTTCGATCACCGCGTTCAGGGGCGAATTGGCAGAGCGAAGCACATTCTCGAACCCCATGCCTTCGCGCAGGGCTTTGCGCTGATCCTCGACGCTGCTTTCGACGCGGCGGGCCAGATAGCGCATTTCCAGCGACATCCGCTCGTGATCGCGGTTCAGGCGGAACAAATCGGTGGCGTTTTTGGCAACCATGAGCAGTTGGTCTGGATGCCAAGGCTTGGTCAGGAACTGGTAGATTCCCGCGTCATTGATCGCGGAAATCATGTCGTTGGTTTCGGTGTAGCCGGTGATGATGATCCGCACGGTGTCGGGCCAGCGTTCACGGACCTCGGCCAGAAATTCCACGCCCGATTTGCCCGGCATCCGCTGATCGCAAAAGATCACCTGAATGTCCTGTTCCTGCATGATCGCCAACGCGGGTTCGGCGCCCGTCGCTGTGTAGCAGTCAAAGTCATCCTCCAGCGCCATGCGCATCGCCGAGAGGCTGTGCTCTTCGTCGTCAACCAGTAGGATAGAGGGCAAAGGGGCAGTCATTATTCCGCAGCCTCGGGTTTTGCTTTCTGGGCCAGACGGTCGCGCAGCCATTGCAGCCAGACATCCATGCCTTCGCCAGTGCGGGCGCTGACGCGGATGATCTCGATGCTCGGGTTCACGCGGCGCAGGTTCTCTTCGTAGAGGTCCAGATCCACGTCGCAATAGGGGGCCAGATCGACCTTGTTCAAGAGCGCCAGACGCGAGGCGGTGAACATGTCGGGGTATTTCAGCGGCTTGTCCTCGCCTTCGGTCACGGACAGGATCGCGACTTTGGCGTCCTCTCCCAGATCGAAGCCAGCGGGGCAGACAAGGTTACCGACGTTCTCGATGAACAGCACGGACTGGTTGGACAGGTCCAGATGTTCCATCGCGTGGCCGACCATGTGACCGTCCAAGTGGCAACCCTTGCCGGTGTTGACCTGCACGGCCTTGGCCCCAGTAGCACGGATGCGGTCGGCGTCGTTGGCAGTCTGCTGGTCGCCTTCGATCACCGCGAGCGGCTGATCGCCAAGCGCCTCGATGGTTTTGCACAACAAGGTGGTTTTGCCCGAACCAGGCGAGCTGACAAGGTTCAGCGTCAGGATTTCGCGGTCGGCCAGAATGGCACGGTTCGCATCGGCATAGCGGTCGTTCTTGGCCAGAATGTCTGTCTCGATCTCGATCAGACGCTCTTGGGTCATACCAGGCACTTCGACACCAGCGGGGCCTTGGCCAAAGTGGATGTCACCGTGGTGATGATGATGGTGGTGTCCATGGCCGTTGTCATGGTCGTGATGATGATGGCCCGAGCCGTGATCGTGGTGATGGCTGTGCCCTTCGACACTGCCGGTTCCGCATCCGCAAACATTACACATCAGACTACCTCCAGATCCTTGATCCGCATTTCATCGCCCCCGACGGGCATCAGCTTGCCACCGCCGCAATCGGGGCAGGGGTCCAAGCGGTTTTCAATCTCGACCTCGTGGATGCAGTCGTAGCACATGGCTCGACCGGGCAGGTCGATCATCTCCAGTCGCGCGCCTTCGGCGACCGAGCCGCGCATCACCACGTCAAAAGCAAAGCTCAGCGCGTCCTTTTCCACTCCGGAAAAACGGCCAATCTCGACCCGCACGGATTTCACACGCGTGATGGCATGGGCGCGAGCCTGATCTTCGATCACGTTGCGGATGCCTTCGCACAGGGACATCTCATGCATGATGCGGCCTCCTTTGCAGGGTCACGGGGGCACAGGGATCGAGCAGATCGACCACGGCTTGCGCCCTATCCTGACCGCAAGGGGGCAGGCTCTCAAGGGTGCGTTGCATCACACCACCTTCGGCCATCAAGTGGTCGGTCGGCGTGATGCGGGTGAATTCGGCCACGCGGCCACTTTCGGTACGGGCGCGGACGGCGTATATGCCGCGCGCCGCCGGAACGGTGACGCATCCGTCCGGCAGCACGCGGGCCTCGGGACGCCAGCCACTCAACACGGCCCCGAGGTCGATCGCCCGTCCGAGAATACGCCAGAGGGGCCCACGGCCGAAAACCTGTTCCACATCCTGCATCAGCGGGTGGGCCCGACGGCGGGCGGAAACAGAGTTCTCTTGCGGCGCGAGAGAGAGGTGGCGCGTCTCATCAGGGACGGGCAGCCCGTTCGCCACAGCCTCGGCTGGGGCAAAACGGGACATCACAGCCGCTACCAGCGGGGCCAAAGCCGCGCTGCCAGAGGCGAAAACTTTCAACTCGTTCACATCGTCCGGCAGACCGGCGCCGAAAAGATGGGTGTTCAGATCGTCCGCCTGCATCGGAATGGGCGGCAGCCCGAAATGCTGGGGCCAGATCAGACAGAGACGCAAGAGGTGCTCGCGCCGGATTTCATCGGCCAAGTCGCCAGAGGCGTCGGGTGCAGATAGGCCAAGGGCCAGCCTGACGGCCGTGCTTTGTGCCGCGCGGCACAGGTTAAAGACGCGCGGCAGGGTTTCGGCCACCTCTTCGACGGGGCGTCCGATCACCAGTCGCGTCACCGGCAGGGCCGGGGCGGGAATGGCGGTCCAACGGTCCGCGTCAAAAGAGGTGGGCGCATTCATGTCACTCGGCCTCGGTGGATGCCATGCCGGCCGAAATAACCTGACGGCGGGTCGGTGCTTCGGGGATGTCGACTTTGTCTTCTTCGGCGGCTTGCGCTTCGGCTTCGGCAGCCTCGACGGCGGCGATCTCCTCTTCGCGGGCGGCGCGGATGTCCGCGCTGCGATCCGTTTCGGCGCGGTGTTCTTCTTGGAACAGCGCAACCATCACGGCTTCGGCGACCTCGACCGCCGAGGCCTGCGATTTGAAGTCCCCCATGGGCGAGAACAGCGAGCACGCTTTGTAGCCGCCGGTCTGCTCGCGGGTGTTGCAGATGAACTCGTAATCGCCTGACGGGAAGCGAATGATTTCCTTGGAACCGGCCATCAAGTCGTTCCAATCCTCGCCCTCAGCGGGAAGTTGGATCAGGTTCATGAACCACGGGGAAATCAGTACACCCAAGGGGCGTCCTTCGTGCATCCGCCAGCCAACGGCCTGCACGTGCAGCAGTTTGTTCACGATCGGCACGTCACGCATTTTGGCGTGCCAAACTTCGGTGAAATCGGTCACGAGAGCAGAGGTTTTCGCGGACAGCACCGCAGCTTCTGCCATCGCGTCCGAACCAGGGTCGTGGTTCACCAGAAACTGCTCTTTGGGCGCGTCGCAGTTCGGGCAGGACCAGTCATCGGGCAGGTGCATAAAGGGCGTGCCCGGCAGAACCTGACGGGTGTCATCGCCCTCTTCGGGGTCATAGGGGGTCCAGCAGATCTTGCACTCCATGACGGCGCGCGGACTGATCTTGTCGTTGGCTCCCAGATAGCTGCCTTCGAAACCGCTCATCGGATGGCCTCCAGCACTTCGACCAGACGCTCGCCGCTGTCGATCAGGTCTTCGGGGGCGGCGACGGTCACTTCGGGGATTGCGGTCACTTCGAACGTGTCAAGGATCAGGACATCCATCGAATTGAAGAACTGCACGCGCCAGACGTTCGGCAGGGCGGTCGCGGTGACACGGCAGTTACCGTAGCCGCGCGATAGGATGTCGGTCGCACCTTGCCCAAGCGCCTTGTCCAGCCACTCCAGATCCTGCTCGGTGTGAGGCAGAAGGGTCAGGTTGATCACGTGCACTTCGTCGCCGATTTGGTATCCGGCAGACTTGTCCTGCAGCTCCACCATCAGCGGCGGGGCATTCAGAACGCCGGGGGCTTTGGGCGCATCGGTGCCCAACGCGGCGCGGCGGGGATTGAACGCACGGTCGCGCGCCACGGTGGGCGAAGGGCCGACTTCGATCATGTCCATGCCAGCGGCTTTCATGACCCAGATGCCCGCAAAGACCGACTCTTGGGCAGCGACGGCGGGAATGCCGTGCATCTTCATCGAGACTTCGCCTTGGCCCATGGTTTCTGCGATCAGGCGACGGTTCTCGGCGTCCAAATCACTCAGGTCAAACGTCTGGTTAGCGGCACCTTCGCCGCAAGCTTTCGCGGCACCTGCAACGGCGGCCATCAGTTCCATGGCGGGACGCAGGTTCTCGTCGATCTCCATGTCGGGATAGTGCGTGTGATACGTGCGCATGTCCTGCGGCATGGGCATGTACTGCAGCTCTTCGCCAGTTTCATCCTGCTGCGAGCCGGGGCCGTAGCCCATGGGGGGCAGGTGGAAGTTGCTAACCATCTGTCGTCTCTCCTGTCGGCCTTAGGCGTCTGCGATTTCGCATGTGGCGCTCTGGGCCAGAATTTGGGTGATGCGGGCCATGTATTCATCCCAGTCCCGCACGCGGGGAATGCCGCCGATCATCTGGCCTTCGCGGTAGAAGATCAGGCTGGGGGTCTTGAGGACTTTGGTCTCCTCGCGGACCTTTTGTTCGATGTCGTCACCCACGACGGCGCAGTCAAAGCGGCCCTGAAAGGCCTGTTTGATTTCGGGCAGGATCACAGCCACATCTGCGGTTTCCAGATTGCGCTTGGGGTCGCCGGGGACAAACAGGACATGCACGCCTTCGCGGCTGGTGAATTCGGTCAAGTCGTGCTGGTTGTCCAGTTTGGGCCAGCTGAACTCGGTGGTCAGACGGTCAATCAAAGGATGGGTCATAGCGGGTCTCTCAAGCTGTGGTTTTGCCCGCGTCCAACGCGGCTTGCAGATGGGGCGGCAATTGCGGGGCGCGGTTGTCCAGATCGGCAAACGCATCGCCCAGGTCGTTGCCCTCCATCAGGTTGCGCAAACCGTCGAGCGCGGCAGTGATCTTGCGGGCCTCGTCCTCGGTGATGATTTCGCGGGCCGCGCCAAGGAAGGTCAGGATCCAGTCACCCACCTGCACAGGGCCGGTCAGGGACAGATCGATCAGAGCCTCTTCGCGGCCATCGGTGGCACGGGCGGCGATGCCGTCGACTGACAGCACCTGCATCGGTACGCCGACACACATGGCTCAGGCGCTTTCGGGAAAGAAGCGATGGTCGCCGGTGCGGCAGGCGTCTTCTTCGGACGGGCGACCGTCCTCGTAGGCGCTGCGCAGGATCGAGGGGTCCGCCAGATTGCTGGTGTCGCCTTCGCCCTCAATAGGGTGGATGCCCATTTCTGCCAGCTTTTGCATGGCGATCTCGATGGCGGGGTCGATGCGGGCGGCGACCAGGTCGCGCAGACCTCCGCCGTAATCCTCCAGCTCGACGGGCTGGCAGCCGATCAGGACCAGACGCTCGGGGCAGTAGCCCATCAGTTGCGCGGTCGCGATGACGTCCTGAAAACCGGTCTGGTGTAGGCTCATCTTTTTGGCGCCCATGAAAGAGGGCACGTCCTGATCTTCGACGATTTTCAGAGTGCCTGCGGGCAGACCGTAATCCACTGCGTCGAACACGATCAGCGCGTCTGCTTCTTCAAGGAAGGGGAGGAGATAGAGACCCTGAGTGCCACCGTCGAGAACTTTTACATTCGGACCAAAAGCCGTGGTCTGCGCGAGCCGCTCAACACAACGCACACCAAAACCTTCGTCGGCCCACAACACATTACCAATACCCAGAACCAACACACTCGGCGTCATCTTTGTCTCCTCCCTAGACCGGTGGGCTGGTAGCCAGCTTTCCGGTTTCCCTTGGTTCCGGTAGTTTGGCAGGCCATTCGAAGGGATGGAAGAAATTCACCTTTTGGGCTGAGAAAACTATTTCCTTTGAATTTTGGTATGTTAGCTGAAATTCAGCGTTTTAGTCGCTTAGTAATGTGGCAAGTAAGTAACCACAAATTTAGTATTTTGGAATATTGTTATCATGCAGAAAGGCGGACCCGAAGATCCGCCTTTCCGATTCCTATCCAAAGTGACAGCGCCGTGATCAATCGGGGCGGTCGTCCTTGAACGTCCGATGACCCGAGATCATGGTCGAGACCATGGACTGGCGGCTCATGATGTCTTCGCGGATCGCCACGTAGATGTGGATGATCACAAAGATCACGATGAACCACATGCCGATGTGGTGCAGGCTGTGCAGCACTTGGGTGTTCCCAACCAGCGCGATCAGCCAGCCCATGACCAGATCGGGCAGACTGCCCTGACCTGCGCCCTCGGCATACAGCGCCCAACCGGTTGCCAGCATGAAGACAGTCCCCAGCGTGATGAAGAAGAACATGGCGACTTGCGCCAGCGGGTTATGACCCACGTACTTCTTGGGCTCTTTTTCCATGAACAGGTACCAGCGGATTTCGAACATGATCTCCGCCCACCAATGTTTGTTCCAGAACGGGACATAGAACAGCTGTTTTGCGTGGTGGTTGCCCGTGATCGCCACGTAGATGCGGGCAAAGAAGCCCACAGTCATCAGCTGGCCCGCCGCAAAGTGCGCAAAGCGGATGTAGCCCATGACGAATTGGTAGGTCGCCTCGGCAAAGGTCATGGTCGGCAGCGGGCTGGCGATGAACCAGCCAGTGATGCACAGAACCACGATGCACAGAGCATTGCCCCAGTGCCACAGGCGGACAGGCCATTCGTAGACAAAGACAGAGGTCCGACGACGGATACTATCGATGTCCTCGGCCGTGGCGTCGCCGGTCAGCTGGGCTGTCGGCAACGGGTTCACGTCCATATTCGGTCGGTGAATTGTATCCTCGGGCATGGCTCACTCCTTCCGGCGTGCGGTGCGCAGGGTGTACAGGACACCCGCCACGGCAATGAGACCAAGACCGTGCATCGGCGACAGCAGCCAGTGCGATGCGCCCGAAAGGGCGGCATCGTGGCCTGTGTGCGCCTGAGCAGCAGTTGCGCCGAACAGAAGAGCAAGAGTGAAGTATTTCATTGTTTGATCCTCTGATTAGCGCACTTTTACAGTGGTCAGTTCGTCACCATCCGGCGACATCACGTGGGTCGAGCAAGCAAGGCAAGGGTCGAAGCTGTGCAGGGTGCGCAGGATTTCGACGGGCTCGTCGGGACGCTCCATCGGGGTGTTCATCAGCGACGCTTCGAACGCACCGATGTTGCCTTTGCTGTCGCGGGGCGAGCCGTTCCAAGTGGTGGGAACCACGCACTGGTAGTTCTCGATCCGGCCGTTCTCGATTTTGACCCAGTGACCCAAGGCACCGCGGGGCGCTTCGGTCATGCCAACACCTTTGGCCTCTTTGGGCCAGGTCTTGGGATCCCACTTCTCGACGTTTGCCGTGCTCTCGTCGCCGTTCTTGATGTTCTGGACCAGCTTGTCGAAGAAGTGCTTCTGCAGGCGGCCACAGTACTCGGATTCCAGCGCGCGCGCCGCAGTCCGGCCAAGGGTCGAGAACAGAGCGTCCACGGGCAGATCCATGGTGCGCAGCAGGCCGTCGACCTGGTTTTTGATGTCCTCGTGACCTTTGGCGTAGCCGACGATGTAGCGGGCCAGCGGGCCAACTTCCATCGCGTTGCCGCGCCAACGAGGGGCCTTGATCCAGCTGTATTTGCCGGCTTCGTCCAGTTCTTTGATGTTGGTCTTGGTGCCTTTGGCATTCGGACCCAGCTCGAACTTGGGCTCGGTGCGGCCATCCCACGGGTGCAGACCCATGCCGGGCTCGCCATAGTCGTACCAGCTGTGATCTACGAACTCCTGAACCTGCTCGGGGTCGCGCGGGTCAACGTCGTGAACTTCGTTCATGTTGCCGTTGATGATCGCGCCTCGGGGCAGGTGCAGCTGCTCGGGCGAAAAGTCGTTCGGGTTCTCGGGAATGTCACCGTAGGCCAAGCAAGCCTTGGATGACAGACCGCCACCATAGAGCCAGCTCTTGTAGAAGCCGCCAATGGCGATCACGTCGGGCAGGTAAACGTTGCGGTTGAACTCGTTACACTTGTCGATGATCGACGAAACGAGGTTCAGACGCTCCATGTTGATCGCGCCGACAGCACCGGTGCTGTGGACGTTGATCGGGCAGGGAACGCCGCCAACCAGCCAGTTCGGGTGGGGGTTCTTGCCGCCAAAGATGGTGTGAACCTTGACGATCTCTTTCTGCAGATCCAGCGCTTCGAGATAGTGCGTCGTCGCCATCAGGTCTGCCTCGGGGGGCAGTTTGTAGGCGGGGTTGTCCCAGTAGCCGTTCTTGAACAGACCGAGCTGGCCCGATTCAACGAACTTCTTCAGACGGTTCTGAACGTCGCGGAAGTAGCCGGGCGAGGACAGCGGGTGGCTGGGGCTAACAGCCTGCTGCAACTCGCTGGTCGCTTTGGGGTCGGCGCGCAGAGCATTGACGGGGTTCACCCAGTCCAGCGCGTGCAGGTGGTAGAAGTGCACGACGTGGTCGTGGATCTCCAGGTTCAGCTGCATGATGTTGCGGATCGAGTTCGCGTTGTCGGGGATGGTGACCCCCAGCGCGTCTTCTACCGCACGGACCGAGGTCAGCGCGTGGGTGCCGGTGCAAACGCCGCAGATGCGCTCGGTAAAGGCCCAAGCGTCACGGGGGTCACGCCCCTTCAGGATCACTTCCAGACCGCGCCACATGGTGCCGGTGCTGACTGCGTTACGGATCACACCGTTTTCGTCGACGTTCACTTCGCAGCGCATGTGACCTTCGATACGGGTCACGGGGTCTACGACAATGCGGCGGCCGGTGTTGTCGAGGTCAAAGCCGTTCGGAGTTGCGACCATGGCTTACGCCTCCTCTTTGTCTTGAGTTTTCTTTTGCGCGGCCTTCAGCGCGCTGATCGCGGCGTGGGCAGCGACACCTGCGCCAACGACACCGGCAGCGGTCAGGCCAACCTTGTCTGCGTTCGCTTCGATGCCGAACTGGGTCAGGTCGGTGACGCGGTCATAGAAGCTGCCCTGATCCCAGAAGCCGTCTTCCGAACAACCGATACAGCCGTGGCCCGACTGGATCGGGAAGCTGACGCCTTCGTTCCAGCGGATGGTGGAACACGCGTTATAGGTGGTCGGGCCTTTGCAGCCCATCTTGTACAGGCAGTAGCCCTTGCGCGCGTGCTCGTCGTCCCACGTCTCGACGAACTGGCCGGCGTCAAAGTGCGGACGGCGGTAGCATTTGTCGTGGATGCGCTGGCTGTAGAACATCGCGGGGCGGCCCTGACGGTCCAGCTCGGGCAGACGGTCAAAGGTCAGCATGTAGGTGATCACACCGGTCATAACCTCAGCGATGGGCGGGCAGCCCGGAACCTTGATGATCGGCTTGTCGGTGATGACCTTGTGGACCGGAGTCGCTTGGGTCGGGTTCGGTTTCGCCGCCTGCACACAGCCATAGGACGCACAGGCGCCCCAGCTGATGATCGCCTTGGCGTCTTTGGCGGCATAGCGCAGCTTTTCGACAAAGGGCTTGCCGCCGGTGATGCAGAACATGCCATCTTCGTTCAGGGGCGGGTTGCCCTCAACGGCGAGGATGTAGTTGCCCTTGTACTTCTCGATGGTCTCTTCCAGCGCAGCTTCCGCCGCGTGACCTGCCGCCGCCATCAACGTGTCGTCATAGTCGAGGCTGATCATCGAAAGAACCACATCCTTGGCCAGCGGGTGCGCGGCGCGGATGAAGGATTCCGAACAACAGGTACACTCCAGACCGTGAACCCAGATCACCGGCGTACGCGGCTTGGTTTCCATGGCGTGGGCGATTTTGGGTACAAAGCTTGGGCTCAGGCCCAGGGCCGCCGCAGTCAGAGAGCAATACTTCATAAAGCTCCGCCGCGTGATCCCTTGACGCCGCATGACGTCGTAGAAGGTTTCGATCTGGCTCAAAACTGGTCCTCCCCTAACTGGATCGATTCCGTCGGGATGCAATTGCATACATTCCGTTAGTCTGAATGTCGGACAGGTGAGGATTTCGATCAAAGCGAATGGGTGCACCGGTGGCACACATTTAAAACGCAGTCAGATCAGTGGCTTGCTGTAACTATTGGGCTTGGTGCTGCGGGTGCATTCGGATGGAATGCTGCCAGCTTTCCACCCTGTTGGTTACATACTTTCCGGCGTGGCCTTTGCGCGGGCCGCTGCAATCAGCGCTTGCCCCAAGGCCAGCCCGCCGTCATTGGCCGGAGTCTTGGTGTGGATCAGCACCGGTGTGTCGCCAAGCGCGCGAAGGGTCAGATCAAGCAGCAGCGCGTTCTGAAAGCACCCGCCTGATAGGGCAACGGCCTTGGCCTGACCATCCTTGACCAGTGCCGCAGCCGCAGTTGCAAACGTCTGCGCCAGTCCAGCATGAAAGCGCCATGCGATGGTCTGGATGCTGGTTTGATTGCCTAGGTCTGCGCGGATGGCTTTGAACATCTGGCTCACGTCAAAGCCGTTGGGCGTTTCTGGCATGTGATAGGCGTGGTGCGGGTCAGGCGACGGGGCCTTCAGTGCGAGCGCTTCTAGGGTCATCGCGGCCTCGCCTTCATAACTCTGGCCCGCCGAACAAATATCTAGACATGCGGCCACGGCATCGAACAAGCGGCCCGCACTGGTAGACATCGGCGCATTCAACCCGCGCGTCGCGGCCATCCGAAGCATGTCTCTAGGCGCATCAGAAAAGAGGTCATCCGCCCAATCAGACAGTCCCGCCTGATCCAGTCGCGCCAACGCATTCCGCCAAGGCTCTGCTTGCGCCCGATCGCCGCCAACCAACGGGGCGGGTGACAAATGCGCAGCCCTCTCGAAACCAAGATAATCCCCCAGCAGGATTTCGCCGCCCCAGACGGTCCCGTCCGGTCCAAGTCCCAAACCGTCCAGTATGATCCCCGCGACCTTGCACCCATCCAGAGGCCACAGGTTTTCGCCCATACACGTCGCGAGGTGGGCGTGGTGATGCTGCACTTCCTGCAGGATCAATCCCTCGGCCTCGGCCCGCGCGGTTCCGTGTCGAGAGGCGCGGAAATCGGGGTGCAGGTCCACTGCCACGACCTGTGGTTTGTGATCAAAGAGCGCTGCATAATCGCGGTCTGCCTGCTGGAACGCCTCCCACGTTAGAGCCTCATCCAGTTCTCCTAGATGGTGGCCCAACAGGGCTTGCCCGTTCTTGATCAGGCAAAGCGCCGCTTTCATCTGCCCGCCATAGGCCACAGCCTGCGGCGCATCCTCAAACCCCTCTGGTAGAGGCAAGGTCCCCGGAACGTGTCCCCGTGCCCGCCGTAAAATCATGGGGCCGTGCGGGGTGATCCGCTCGACACTGTCATCCAGCCGCCGCGCAATATCGCGGTCATGCATCAGGAACGCATCGGCAAAGGGCGCCAGTTTTTCGCGTGCCTCATCATTGCCGATGACCTGCGGCTCGCCCGACAGGTTCCCGCTGGTCATCACCAGAGGCCCGCCAAAGGCCTCAATCAGCAAGTGATGCAGAGGGGTGTAAGGCAGCATCCAGCCGTATGTGCTTTGGTTCGGGGCGACGCCGTCGGGCAGGGTGCCGTTGCTGGACAGCAGCACGATCGGCGCGGATGGATCTGACAAGAGGGCGACCTCTGCCTCTGTCGGGGATGCATGCTGGCGGATCATCGCGAGCGTCCCCATCAGAGCTAAGGGTTTCGCGGGCCGGTGCTTTCGCCGACGCAGGTTTGCGATGGCACCTGCGTTCCGTGCATCGCAAGCCAGATGGAACCCGCCAAGCCCTTTGATGGCCAAAATCTCCCCATGCCGCAGGCGGGCTGCGGCTTCGGCTATTGGGTCCTCGTGTGCGGGTTCGATCCACAGGCGCGGTCCGCAAACGGGGCAGGCGATGGGCTGCGCGTGAAACCGTCTGTCCGCAGGGTCGGCGTATTCCGATGCACAGTCAGGGCACATCGGGAACTCTGCCATGGTGGTCTGCGCACGGTCGTAGGGTAGCGCCCGCAGGATCGTGTAGCGGGGTCCGCAATGGGTGCAGTTCGCAAAAGCATACCCACACCGGCGATCTGTCGGGGTTTGAATTTCTGCCAGACACGCGTCGCATGTCGCGGCATCTGGTGTCACACGGGTTTCGGCCCCGGTGCCGCTGGACGCAATGATGCGAAAATCTGCGGGAGATTTGCCCGTGATCTCTGACACCTCAATCGCATCAATGCGGGACAAAGGCGGCGCTTTCCTGCGGATCAGATCGGGCAAGGAAGCAACGGGTCCATAGGCTTCGATCAGCACGCCCTCGGGATCGTTCAGCACATGGCCCGTCACGCCTAAACCCTGCGCCAAGGTCCAGACAAAGGGTCGAAAGCCGACTCCTTGGACCTGACCACGCACCCTGATGCGCAGACCTTGCATCAATGAACCGTACAGACCATGCAGGGGTCAAAACTGCGGACGATGTGCTGGACTGAAAGCGGCGTATCTTCGCCCTCGGCGACCGGTGCGCCAACCAAAGC
This sequence comes from Donghicola eburneus, assembly GCF_900115865.1. Classification (GTDB taxonomy): domain Bacteria; phylum Pseudomonadota; class Alphaproteobacteria; order Rhodobacterales; family Rhodobacteraceae; genus Donghicola; species Donghicola eburneus. The sequence continues at coordinate 18,702 of NZ_FOXY01000008.1, forward strand.
GGACTCGACCGGACCGGCGGTGCCTGCGCTGTCACGGGGGCTGAAATTCCACGTGGTCGGCGCGATGATCTGGTAGTTGCTGATCGCGCCATCCTCGACGCTGATCCAGTGGCCCAGAGCACCCCGCGCGGCCTCGACCACGCCGACACCCGCGCCGTCGGCTGGTAATGCGATTTGATCCATGAACCGTTCTTCAGGACGAATGCTGCGCAACAGACGTTCCATCTCGATTTGGGTCAGAGCCATTTCCAACAAGCGCCCGATGACCCGTGCACGCACACCACCCTCTGCTGCCAGCGCCCGCGCCAAAGGGTGGCCCACGATGATCTGCCGCGCCAGTGCGCCGGTTTCAAAAGTCCGACCGGCGAGGCGCGGCGCTTTGCACCAGCTATAGGCCTCTTCGCGCATCATCTCGTCGGGGGTTGTTTCGCCCTGCGTCGGATGCGCCGCATCACCAAGCATCCACGCGTGGCTGATGTCCTCTTGGATGGCACTGAAATCGACCGCCGCTTCGGTGCCGTTGTCCCAAGTGCCCGCGTCAAACACGCGCCCCTCGGGCAACGGGTAAGCGCCGAATGACATGTAGCGGCCCGATCCTTGGCCCATCGCGCCTGTGCCAGTCGCCTTGCCGACGCGTAGGAAAAGGGCGGCATCGCCCCCGTCCCACGCTTCCAGCGCCTCGATACTGTTCAACGCGGCGAAATCTTCGAGCTTCCCGCCAAAGGTTTCGGCTTCCAGATATCGGCGGAAGGCCTGCAAGGTCGCGCCGATGCGGATCAGGTCGCGGGTTGTTGGCGCACGGGTCACGCCGCCCGGTTGGATTGCCAAGGTGTGTGGCCACTTCCCTCCGAGCATTCCAACCACGTGTAGCAGGTCAGCGCGGGCCTCGACCGCGCGGCGCAGGGCGCTGCCTTGGCCTGCCGTGAACCGTTCCAACACATGCCCATGCCAGTCTGCACTCGCGTATCCGGTGCGGGCGTAATCCGGCATGAAGAACAGGTTGAAATGCGCCATGTGGTCCGAGACGTTCTCGATCATATGGAGCAGGGCGGCGACCTTGGCCCCCTCTGGCGCGGGCTGCACACCTGCCAGATCGGCCAGCGCAGCCGCAGCCGCCATGGACTGGCTGATCGAGCAAATCCCGCAGATCCGCGGCGTGATCGTCAGCGCGTCCAAGGGCCCTTTGCCGACCATCATCCGTTCAAACCCACGAAACAGGGGCGAATTGGCATAGGCTGCCGACACCTGACCGTCCTGCACCTCGAGCCGGATTTCCAGATCCCCTTCGACACGGTTAAAGGGGCCAACAAGCAGGGTCGTCATGGTTTGGGCTTTCGCAAGGTGGGCGGCACAGTAACTCGGTCGGACACTGCATTTTCGGCCAGTCGTTTCGGGGTCGCGGCCTTGGACAGGCTGGCAAGGGCCATGAACCACGCCTTGGGCATGTCGGTGGGCAGACCCACGGGGATGCCCGCGAATTTCGGGGTTTCGGTAAAGCCGTGGCCCGGTTCCTCGAACTCGGGCGCGGTGCAGTTGATGCAGGGGTAGCCTGCCCGCGTACAACTGTTCGCGCCGTTCCAGCCTCGGGTGTTGCAGTCACCGACCGCTTGGGTGCCGACGCAGCCAAGATGCTCCATCATACAGCCCATTTCGCAAAGGTGTTCGGCGCTGGCTTTGTATTCGTAGAACTCATTCTTGGTGCAGGCGTGGTGGACCAAGGTGTCTGCATAAAAACGGGGTCGGGCGAGGCCATCGATTGCATCTTGGGTAAGCGCGCCTGCTTTGATCATCATCAGGGTTTCTGTGACCCAGTCAGGGTGGGTCGGGCAGCCCGCCACGTTCACGACCGGCAAACCAGAGTTGCTGCGCCACGTCGCGGAAAAGATACCGCCCGCGTGCCCGCCGTCGTACTGCAAGCCCACTGCGTCGGTCAGGTTTTCGCCTGCCGAGCTCATACCGCCGTAGGCCGCGCACGTTCCCACGGCGACCACGTGGCTGGCGATGCCAGCCAGATCGCGGACCCACTCCATCATCGGGCGGCCCGTGCCCGCAAGCATATGGTAGCGGCCTGTGCCGTTGGGGCCGCGCAGTATGGAGCCTTCGACGCACAGGATGTCCAGCTGCTGCTCCCTCGCCAGAATCGCGTCCAGCATCCGGCGCACTTCGGCCCCTGTGGCCTCGGACAAGGACGGGTGCCACAGCAGGTTCAGACCCGCCCCTTCGAGCAGGTCCAGCACGTTGGGGTCCTCGGCGCAGAGCAGGGACATGGTGCAGCCGCCGCAGCCCGCAGATTGGAGCCATAGGATATTCATGTCTGATCTCCCCGATTCAGGGTCAGCCGGAAACATGTGCCGCTGTCGGTCGGAACCAATTCCAACGCACCCCCGTGTTCATCCGCGATCTTGTGACTGATCGACAGCCCGAGACCGGTGCCTTGGCCGACCTCTTTGGTCGTAAAGAAGGGGTCGAAAATTTTGGCCTTGGCGCTGTCGGGAATGCCGGGGCCGTTGTCAGTAACCTCGATAATCGCGCGGGTGTCCTCGTAGCGGGTGGCGATGTCCAGCGTGGCATCGTCTTGGCCTGACATGGCGTCGACGGCGTTCTGGATCAAGTTCATCAAGACCTGTTGAATGTGGCCGCCTCGGGCGTGGGCAATGCACTGCTCGGCGCCGCTAAAGGTGATTTTGACATGGCTCTTGCTACCGCGCTCGACCCAGTCGGCGGAAATACGGGCGGTCTGGACCAGATCCGTGGGGCGCAATTCACCGGACCCTTCGGCGGACAGGCGGCGCAGGTCTTCGACGATGTTCTTGACCCGCTCCGCCCCGTCGCGGGCGCCGTTGATGGCGGTGCGCAGATTGCGCAGGTCGCGGTCCAGCTTCAGGTCGGCGCGCAGGGTCACCAATTCATCCCGAGAGGCCCCCGATTGCACGCGGTCAAAATAGGTCTCGAACCGGTTGATGTATTTCTCCAGCGCGTGGGTGTTCGCGTAGACAAAGCTGATCGGGTTGTTCAACTCGTGCGCCACTCCGGCCAAGAGGCGGCCCAACGAGGCCAGCTTTTCATTGCGGACCAGCTGGGTCTGGGCCTGCTTCAGTTCCTCGTGGCTGGTTTCCAGCTCTGAATAGGCGCGGCGTAGTTCGCCCAAGGGGCGGCCTGTCAGGATCACGCCCGCCCGTTTGCGGCCCGCCCGCAAGCGGGGCGAGACGCGGAATTCTACAGGCTCCGGTCCGATGGTGGTGGAGAGCTCAGCCTCGGCTGTTTTCTCGGCCCGCTGCGCCATGGTGCGCGAAATCGCGGTCATTAGATCGGCGCTGCTGGTCCCTGATAGGAAGCCCGCGATCGGCTGCCCGACCAGCTTTTCCACGGGCAGTCCAACGGCCTTGCAGAACGACCGGCTGGCGTCTGCGATGCAATCGGCCGTGTCGGTCACCACCAGATAATCACTGATCGAATGCATGATCGACGACAGAAATGTCCGCAGCGCCTCTAGTTCGGCATTCCGCGTTTCCAGTTGTTCCTGGTAGTCGACCAGTTCTGCATAGGTCCGATCTACAGCCTGCATCACGTCCACCCACGCCGCATCACCGATATCGGCGCGCAAGGTGTCTGGCGATGGAAACTGGTCCGGAGACATGGCTGACCTTTGTGAAACGAAAAGACCCCGCGGGGAATGCCGCAGGGTCCAACAGATTGAAACCAAAGGTCAAGGGCCAGCGGCTTGCCACCGCTGGCAGATCGCTTGTCACTCGCCGCGGGGGAAGCGTTTGTTTTCCTCTAGGACGTTCAGGTCCATGTGGTTGCGCATGTAGCGTTCCGAGGCCTTTTGCAGGGGCTGGTAGTCCCAAGGGTAGTATTCACCGTTCCGCAGAGATTCGTAGACCACCCAGCGGCGCGCCTGACTGAAACGCACATCCGCATCAAAGCGCTCCAAATCCCAGCGGCGGTCGGCTTCGGCTTGGAATTCGGCCAGTACATCCGCGTATTCGGGGTCGCCAGCGACATTGGTCAGCTCGTGCGGGTCCTTTTCCAGATCGAACAGTTGCTCGGGGTCCAGAGTGCAGCGAGTGAACTTGTATTTTCCCTGACGCAGACAGACCATGGGAGCGTACGAAGCCTCGGCCGCGTACTCCATCGCGACAGGGGTTTCGCGGGTTTGGCCCTGACCATAGGGCACCAGTGACTCGCCGGTGGTCCACGGCATGACCTCTTCCATGCTGACGCCAGCCAGATCACAAACGGTCGGGCAGATGTCGATGTTCGAGGCGGGCTCGGTGACGAGGCCAGGTTCCATTTGCGGGGCGGCGATCATGATCGGCACGCGGGACGAGCCCTCGTAGAAGGACATTTTGAACCAGAGCCCGCGCTCGCCGAGCATATCGCCGTGGTCTGACACGAACAGAATGATGGTGTTCTCGGTCTGGCGGGTGCCGTCCAATGCCTCGAGAATCCCGCCGATCTTGTCGTCCAGATACGAGATGTTGGCGAAATAGGCGCGGCGCGAGCGCTTGATGTCGTCTTCGGTGATGTCAAAGCTGCGCCAGTCATTCGCGTCGAAGATGCGCTTGGAGTGGTTGTCCTGCTCTTCGTAGGGGATTGCGCCGACTTCGGGCAGCAGGTGCTCGCAATCCTCGTACAGATCCCAGTATTTCTTGCGTGCCACATAGGGGTCGTGCGGGTGGGTGAAGCTGACGGTCAGACACCACGGACGGTCGTCCAGACCGCGTCCCAGATCATAGATCTTGCGGGTGGCGTTGTAGGCGACCTCGTCATCATACTCCATCTGGTTGCTGATCTCAGCCACGCCCGCGCCGGTAACGCTGCCCATATTATGGTACCACCAGTCGATCCGCTCGCCGGGTTTGCGGTAGTCCGGAGTCCAGCCGAAATCGGCGGGGTAGATGTCGGTGGTCAGGCGTTCTTCTAGGCCGTGCATCTGGTCAGGGCCGACAAAGTGCATTTTACCCGAAAGACAAGTCTGATACCCCGCACGGCGCAAATGGTGCGCGTATGTCGGGATTGATGATGTGAATTCTGCGGCGTTGTCGTAGACACCCGTATCGCTAGGCAACTGCCCGGACATAAAGGAGGCGCGGCCAGGTGCGCACAACGGAGAGGCCGTATAAGAATTCCGGAAACGCGTGGACCGCGCGGCCAGCTTTTTCAGGTTGGGCGCGTGCAGAAAGTCTGCCGGTCCATCCGGAAAGAGCGTGCCATTGAGCTGGTCTACCATCAAAATCAGGATGTTCGGCCGTTTCGTTTCGGTCATCTCTCGGTGTCCTCCTCGTGTTGTAAGTGCGATCTTGCAAAATGGGAATGCACTCCAAACCCCTCGCAAACCGCATAAAAACTGGTCCAATGCGCCACAAAACCCTGTCAATTCGGGTTTTTCGTTGACTCTCTCACCGAGACCAGATTTTTATTGATCAGTCAATCAACAAAACCACACTCAAACAAATCAGGGAAAAATACAGATGAAATTCAAGGCAACCATCTCTGCTCTGGCCGTCATCGCCGCTTCGCCCGCATTCGCAGATTGCTCGGAAGTGACCTTCTCGGACGTGGGCTGGACAGACATCACCACCACCACCGCAACCGCGACTCACATCCTCGAAGGTCTGGGCTACGACGTAGACACCAAGGTTCTGTCGGTTCCCGTGACCTTTGCCTCGCTCGAAAGCGACGACGTTGACGTGTTCCTCGGCAACTGGATCCCTGCGCAATCCGGCGCCATCCAGCCCTACCTCGACAAAGGTGAGATCGAGCAGCTCGTCGTGAACCTCGAGGGGACCAAGTATACTCTGGCCGTTCCTGCCTACACTTGGGAGCGTGGCCTGCAGTCCTATGGTGACATCGCGAAATTCGAAGAGTCGCTGGACGGCAAAATCTATGGGATCGAGCCCGGCAACGAAGGCAACGACTACCTGATCGGCCTGACCGAGAATGACACCCACGGTCTGGGTGAATTCGAAGTCGTCGAAAGCTCCGAGCAGGGCATGTTGGCGATGGTCGAGCGTAACTACAAAGACCAAGAAGATGTTGTTTTTCTGGGCTGGGAACCCCACCCCATGAACGCAAACTTCGAACTGAAGTACCTGCCCGGCGGCGAAGACTTCTTTGGCGGTGAAGGTGTAGTCTACACCACCACTCGTACCGGCTACGCAGACGAGTGCCCGAACGTTGGTCAGCTGCTCAAGAACATGAAGTTCAGCCTTGCCATGGAAAACGAAGTCATGGGCAAAATCCTGAACGACGGCGAAGAAGCAGATGATGCGACCGAAACCTGGCTGAAAGCAAACTTCGCAGAAATCGAACCTTGGTTCGAAGGCGTGACCACCATCGACGGTGGCGACGCAGTGGCTGCTGTCAAAGCGCACCTCGGCCTCTAATCACCGACCTATCGGGGCCCGGATCAATGCCGGGCCCCTTTCTCAAGGTTGTCCCTCCGAACAGAGAACGAGTGATAGATGCTAGATTGGTTAACCGATAACAAAATTCCGGTAGGCGAAGGCGCCGAGGTCGTGTTCGACTTCCTGCGCGACAACGCCGAATTCTTTTTCGAAGGCCTGTCCGATGCGATGGACTGGCTGATCAATGCCATCCTGTGGCTGCTTCAGACCCCGCATCCGCTGGTGGTGATCGCGGTCTTTGTCGCCCTGACATGGGTCCTGCAGCGCAACTGGAAAATCTGTGCGTTTGTCTTCGCTGGCTTCCTGTTCATCCTGAATCAGGACTACTGGGAGGAAACCACCGAAAGCATCACGCTGGTGATGTCCGCCTGTGTGGTCTGTATGGCCGTCGGCGTACCCATCGGGATTTTCGCCGCCCACAAGCCCAAGGTTTACACATATTTGCGTCCGGTGCTCGACCTGATGCAGACCCTTCCGACCTTTGTTTACCTGATCCCCGCGATCGTCTTTTTCGGCATCGGCATGGTGCCGGGCCTGATTGCGACTGTGATCTTCGTGCTGCCTGCGCCGATCCGACTGACCTATCTGGGTGTCTCCTCGACCCCGCAGCAGTTGCTTGAAGCGGCGCGAGCGTTCGGTGCAACGCCCAATCAGGTCCTCTACAAGGTCGAACTTCCCTATGCCCTTCCGCAGATCATGGCGGGACTGAACCAGACCATCATGCTGTCGCTGTCGATGGTTGTGGTCGCTGCGCTGGTTGGTGCGGATGGCCTTGGCGTGCCCGTGGTGCGCGCGCTGAATCAGGTTAACACCAAGCTCGGCTTTGAGTCTGGCTTTGTCATCGTGGTCGTCGCCATCATGCTGGATCGGATGCTGAGCAAAGGGGAAAAGAAATGAGTACGGCTGTTAAATTCGACAACGTCTCCATCGTCTTTGGCGACAAACCCCAAAGCGCGCTGCCCCTGATGGACAAGGGCGCCGACCGCGGCACCGTCCAACAGGAATGCGGTCAGGTCTTGGGTGTCCATAATTGTTCGCTCGAGGTTGGGACCGGTGAAATTCTGGTGCTTATGGGGCTGTCCGGTTCGGGCAAATCGACCCTGCTGCGTGCTGTGAATGCCCTGAACCCTGTCGTGCGCGGCTCGGTCCTGGTCAATGACGGCAACCAGATGGTCGACATCACCCACGCAGACAAAACCAACCTGCGCCGGATGCGTCTGAGCCAGATCGCCATGGTCTTTCAGCAGTTTGGTCTGCTGCCTTGGCGGACCGTGCGCGAAAATGTGCAGCTGGGTCTGGAACTTGGCGGCATGGACAAGGCCGAGCGCGACTCCAAGGTCGAAACTCAACTCGACCTCGTGGGCCTGTCCCAGTGGGCCGATCGCAAGGTGGGCGAGCTGTCAGGCGGCATGCAGCAGCGTGTGGGTCTGGCCCGCGCGTTCGTGACCGACGCGCCAATCCTGCTCATGGACGAACCCTTCAGTGCGCTTGATCCGCTGATCCGCGCCAAATTGCAGGACGAATTGCTGGAGCTGCAGCAAAAGCTGAACCGTACCATCATCTTCGTGAGCCACGATCTGGACGAAGCGTTCAAGATCGGTAACCGGATCGCGATCATGGAAGGCGGCCGGATCGTCCAGTGCGGCACACCGCAAGAGATCTTCTCGAAGCCTGCAGACGACTATGTGACCGAGTTTGTGGCGCACATGAACCCGCTGGGTGTTTTGCGTGCGGGCGATATCATGTCGCCGGCGACCTCTCTGGCGACCGATCAGGTGGATGCAGGGATGCCGGTGGGCGACGTGATGCAGCGCATCATGGGCACCGAAACTCCGCTGGCTGTGATCAAGGACGGGCAGATCATCGGTCAGATCACCAAAGATGACATCCTGCGCAATCTGGTGGACCCGCGCAGCGCGGCCTAACCGATTTTCAAGATGGGCCCGTCCGCGGCCTCTGCATCGGCGGGGTCGTGGGTCACCATCACCACAGGTAAATTCAAAGTGCGGGCGCGGGTAAACACCAGCGCCCGTATGTGTTCGCGCAAGGCCGGATCCAGACCACCGAACGCCTCGTCCAGTAGCAGCGCCTCTGGCGCACTCAGCAGCATACGCATCAGGGCGACCCGTGCCTTTTGTCCGCCGGACAAGGTCGCCGGATCGCGCTCAAAGAAGCCCTCTAGTCCCACATCCGTCAGCGCGGTTTCGATTTTCGCTCGGCGCTCGGCGCGGGTGCCCCCTTTGGTCAAACCAAAGGCCATATTTTGACCGACGCTCAAATGGGGAAATAGTAGGTCGTCCTGAAACAGAATGCCGACGCGCCGCGCTTCGGTCGGGAGGTTCGTGATATCGCGACCGTTCAGAATCACGCGTCCTTGGAGATGAAACGCAGGGGCCAGCGTGCCCGTCAGTGCAGCCAGCAGCGTAGATTTGCCCGCACCAGAGGGACCCATGACAGACAGCACCGCGCCCGAAGGCACATCAGTGTCGATCGCCAGAAGCTCAGTCTCGCCGCGGGTAATGCGCAGGGATTTCAGGGTCAGTCCGGTGGTCATCGGGTCTCCGGTATCAAGGCACGGCGGTTGCGGTGGACCAGTCTGGGCAGGCCAAGCGCGATTGCAAAGGGGATGAGCGCGGCAAGAGTTTGAGCCACGGCGTAAACCCCGATGGCACGGCGGTTCCCACCTGAACTCAGCGCGACGGCTTCGGTCGTGATCGTAGCCACGCGCCCCCCGCCAGCGAGAAGGGTGGGCAGGTATTGCCCGACGGACACCGCGCACCCGATTGCTGCGGCCGTCAGAAGGGGGGCCAGCAACATCGGCAAGCGCACACGGAACAGAACGCCATCGGGGCTGGACCCAAGCGCACTGGCCACGGTGCCATATCGACGATCCCATGCACGCCAAGGATCGGACAACGACAAGAAGACATAGGGCAGCACAAAAACCAGATGGGACAGAACCACCACCCAGCGCCCCGAGGTCAGCCCCGATTGCAGCAAGAGCACCTGCAGCCCCGGCAAGAACGCGATTTGCGGGATTAGTAGCGGCAGGTACAGCAGGGCCATCGCGCGCCCTGTGGGGCGCAGGTTGTGTCGAGTCTCGGCCTCTAGGCTGCCAATGCACAGGATCAGGGCGATGCCAGTGCTGGCCAGCGCAATCAGTGCCGTTTCCATCAGCGGATCGGTCAGTTGCGGTGCGAACCGCTGCCAACTGCGCAGGGTCATCTGGTCCGGCAGCACATCAGGATAGCGCCACTGACCGGCAAAGGACCAAATCACGAGTCCAGCCAATCCCAGTAGCACCCCAAGGGACGACAGCCCCCCGAGAACACGGGCCAGCGGGCGCAATCGATCCAGCCCTGAACTCCGACTGCCACCTGTGATCCATGCTTTGCCCAAGGTGGCGACAGCTTGCTCAGCCGCCCGCCACAGGGCCATGACGCCCACAACAAGCGCCAGTTGGACCAAGGCCCCAGCCGCCCCTTGCAGGCGGTAGGCCAGATCAGGATCGGACATCCACCGCAGGATTTGAACGGACAATGTGCTTGGCCGTGTCGGTCCTAGGATCAGCGCCACATCAACCGCCGTCATGGAGTAGGCCAGCACCACATATACGGGCAGCCGAATTTGTGCATAAATCGCAGGAAAAACCGTTTTGAGCCAAGCGCCAGAGGCACTGTGTCCCAGCGCCCGTGCAATCAGGATCGACTGGTCGGCCCGAGTTTGTCCCAGCGCCGCAAGGCTCATGAGCAATAAAAAGGGCGCCTCTTTGATAGCAAGGCCGAGGGTCAAGGTCAGGCCCCATGGATCATTCAGGATCAGCAGGTCCGGCGGTTGATCCCATCCGGTAGACCAAGGACTGAACACCCGTGTCACCCAGCCCGATGGCGCAATCAGAAATGCCAAACCAAAGGCTGCGGCGGCATGGGGTACCGACAGAAGCGGAGAGAGTAACCTGCGAAGCCAAGCAAGTGCGGGTCTGCCGTGCAGTTGGGACAGGATCAGCACGACCAAGGACAGCGCGAGCAGAGTTGCAGAAACGCCTGTGGTCACGCTCAGCAGCGCGGAGGGCCCGAGGCCGGGCCAAGCGAGCAGGGCATCAATCGCCTCGGTAGGGTCGGCACCGGTGATCTGGACCAGACCCAAGAGGGGGGCGATCACCCCCCATAGCCCCGCCCCGACCGGCAGCACCAAGGCGGCCAGCGTCAGGCGGGGAACCAATGTCAGGCTTGGCGTCACTGGACCCCGTAGCGGGCGGTCCACTCGGTTTCGAGCATCTCCATCCAGCTTGGGTGGGGTTCAGGTAGAGCAGTGCCGAGTTCCGCGGGTGTCAGGGTCGCGATACCCAGATCGATCGCATCAAAGGCCGCTTTCTGATCGTCAGACAGTTTGTCCATGTCCAGAACCGTGCCGTAGCCCAAGTTCAACGGGTCCAAACCATGGGCCTGCGCTTCGGGCGACAGAATGAAGTTGGCGACAACCATCGCCCCTGCTGCCGCATTCGCGTTGTAGGGAATGGCCAGATAGCTCGCGTTGCCCAAGGTGCCCTTGTCTAGAACAAACGTCCGTACGGTGTCGGGCAGTTCGAAGTTCGAAATCGCGGTCGAGGCCTCGCCCGGGCTGAAGCTGATCGCAAGATCAATCTCGTCGTCATTGAGCAGTTGGATCTGCTGAGGGCCACTTTGGGGATAGGTCTCGCCCTTGCGCCACAGGTTCGGAGTCAGTTCTTCGAGGAAATCCCAAACGGGCGCCGACACTTTGGCAAAGGTCTCGGGGGTTGCGGGCTCCATCAGTGGGGCAGGGTCCTCGACCAAGTCCAGCAGCGCCTGCTTGAGGAAAGTCGCGCCTAGGAAATCAGGCGGCTGGGGGTAGGTGAAGCGACCGGGATGGGACTTGGACCATTCCAGAATGGCGTTCATCGATGGCAGAGGCGCGTCGATATCGGCGGTGTCATACATGAAAACCACCTGAGCCATGGCCCATGGGCTCTCATAGCCTTCGGTCGGGATGGTGAAGTCGGTCTGGACAGTCTTGCCCTCGGTATCCACGTACTGCCAATTTGGCAGGTCTTCGGCAAAGGGGCCAAAGAGCAGGTCCTGACGTTTCATCGAGGCGAAGTTTTCACCGTTAATCCAGATGATGTCGATTGCGCCGCCTTCGTTTGTGCCAGCCTGCTGTTCGGCCAGAACACGGGCCACGGCATCAGCAGTGTCGGTGAGTTTCACGTGCTTGAGAGTGACGCCATGCTCTTCGGCCACGCGGTCCCCGACCCATGCGATAAAGTCATTGGTGGTTGTCGAGCCGCCCCATGCGTTCCAGTACACGGTTTGCCCGCGCGCCTCTTCGAGGACGGAATCCCAATCAGTGGGATCGGGTTGGGCAAAAGCCGTTGTGGCCAGCAGGGACGCGGCGCAGGCCGCAGTCAGGCGTTTCATCAAATCTTTTCCTCCTCTTGGACGGGAGACCCGAACACTTGGCGGGCCAACAGAATGCGAGACACGGCGGTGACAAAGCACAGCGCGCCAAAGACATAGGACGCGGGGGCAAACAGCACAGGCCATAGGCAGATCAGGATAAAAAAGCCGATGGTTTCTGCGCCTTCTAGGATGCCGCCGGTAAAATACAGAGATTTGGAGCCACGGGCGGACGTGTGCATCCGGTGCTTTTCGGCAAGGATGGCATAGCCCAGAAAACTTGCCCCATTGAAGTAGAAGCTGGTCAGCAAGAAGGCCCCAGCCAGCGCGTTCGAAGCGGGGTCTAGGATAACGAACCCCAGAGGAATTGCGCCGTAGAATAGAAAGTCACAGGTGATATCCAGATAGCCGCCAAAGTCGGTCTTTCGCGTCGCGCGGGCGATGGCACCATCCAGCCCGTCAGCCAATCGGCTCGCCAGCATCAGTGCCAGTCCCCAGCCCACGTGCCCTGTGGCGATTGTCCCAGCCGCACCAAGGCCCAATGCCAGTCCGACCAGCGTAACCGCGTTCGCGCTAAGGCCAGCCCGCGCCATCTGGGCTCCCAAGCGGTTCAAAGTGGGGTCGATCAAGGGACGTAAGGCGGCATCAAACATGGAACAGACAGTGCTGCGTCAAATCGGTGATGTCACCCGAATTATTGCATTTTTTCAGCCAACCGACAGGATCGTGATGGCGTGATTGAGCTCTTGGCTAATGAAATTTTTGCTGAAAAGGTTAAGCGATAGGGAACCTTTCATGTGCTGCGGGGCTTTTGTCCCAAAGCATAGCCGTATTCGGCCCATCTTGCTGTGCGCGTTTCTCTGTAGCACTCAGGGCTGAACCAACTGTAATCAAAGACCGAGAAGAACTTCCGAAAAATGATCCGCCCCCTTTCGACCCTGTCAAAGCTGATGCTGGCCTGTGTCGTGGCACTGATGTTGATGTGGTCCGGCGCTTTGCTGGCGCAGGACAGCGGTGCAGCGATGTCCTCTGACACTTCCGCATCTGACACATCTTCCAGTCAGAGCGCTGAAACCGATAAACTTATCGATGTCCTCCAGAACGATTCCACACGAGAGAGGCTGATCGAAGCCCTTCGGGAGATCGACAACTCGGACTCGTCTTCGGATTCCGAGGGCTCTTCTGATCAAAGCGAAACAACCATTGCTGATGAGGCCGCGCAAACGGTCGAGGACATCACGCAAGCAGACGACGTGTCGTTTGGCCGCCAAATCGCGACCTTTACCAAAGGGTTGGCCGAGGACCTGACAGCGCAGAGTGCGCAAATCTGGCGTCAGATCACCTTTTCGGTGTCGACGCTGACGTCGCTCGACTCTGATGACGCTTCGGACCTGCTAGCAACCTTCAAGGACTTGGCACTGGTGATCGTCTCGACCATCGCGGTGTTCATTGTTCTGCGCAGCTTTGCAACCAGCTATTACAAGCGTCTGGGGGCCAAGGCTTCTGACAGTCTCTTCCTGCGCTCTGTCGGTTTGTTCTTCCTGTCCGGCGCGATCGACGTCCTGATCGTTCTAATTTCGTGGCTCGCGGGCTATGCGCTCGCGCTCATGGTCTTTGGTGAATTCGGCGAGATCGGCATCCGTCAGACACTGTATCTGAACGCCTTCCTTGTGGTGGAGCTGATCAAAGTCGTCGTGCGCCTGATCTTCTCTCCCGCAACGTCAAGCCTGCGGATGTTCCCGCTGAATGACGATACCGCCGGTTACGTGTCGCGCCGGTTGAACCTGCTGATCGGTCTACTGGGCTATGGCCAGCTGCTGGTCGTGCCCGTCGTGAACAATGATATGTCCTATATGACGGGCCGCGCAGTGACGCTAATTCTCGCGCTGCTGGTTCTGGGCATTATCATCGCGACCGTTCTGCGCAACCGCACCAATGTGGCCAGCTATCTGCTGGGGCGCGACGAAGAGGACGCTCCCAAAGGGGCCGCGCGCGTTTTGGCGCGCAACTGGCACTGGCCGGTGCTGCTGTATTTGGCAGGCGTGTTCGTGATCGTCATGACCCGCTCCACCACCGTTGTGTTCCAAACATTTGTGAATACGGCCCAAGTCGCGCTAGTTGTCCTGATCGGCATGATGGCTTCTGGCTGGCTGACCCACTTTGTGCGCCATGGCGTGCGCTTGCCCGCCTCGTGGAAAGAGCGTCTGCCGCTGCTGGAATCGCGCTTGAACAAGTTCGTGCCCAAAGTGCTGGCTGGCTTGCGCGTTGTGCTATTCCTCTTTGTTGTCGTCTTTGCGCTTAACGCGTTGGGTGTGTTTGACCTTGGTGCAGCATTGGCGTCGAACTTCGGGGCAAATCTGTCGGCCAAGACCATTAGCGTGATCCTGATCCTTGCAGTGTCCTGCCTGATCTGGCTGTCGCTGACCTCTTGGGTGGATTATCGTCTGAACCCCGACTGGGGCTCCGCCCCAAGTTCGCGCGAGACCACGCTGCTGAGCCTGCTGCGCAATGCGGCGACCATCGCGCTGATCATCATCACGCTGATGTTCGTGCTCTCGCAAATTGGTCTGGATATCGCGCCGCTGCTTGCTTCGGCTGGTGTGCTGGGTCTGGCCATTGGTTTTGGTGCGCAGAAGATGGTGCAGGACATCATCACCGGCATCTTCATCCAATTCGAGGGAGTGATTAACGTCGGCGACGTGATCACCCTGAACGGCACCACCGGTGTGGTCGAAAAGCTGACCATCCGCTCGGTATCCCTGCGGGATTATCAGGGCATCTACCATATGATTCCGTTCAGCAGTGTCGACATGGTGTCCAACTACATGATGGAATACGGCTACTTTGTTGCCGACATGGGCGTGGCCTATCGCGAGAGCGTGCCCGAGGTGAAAGAAGCCATGTTCGATGCCTTCAACGAGCTAAAAGAGGGCGAAAATGGCGCCAAGATCACTGGCGACTTTGAATGGTTTGGTCTGAACAGCTTTGGTGACAGTGCCATCGTTCTACGTGGCCGGATTAAAACCCGTCCCGGCGATCAGTGGGGCATTGGCCGTGCCTATAACGAGATCATCAAGCGCATCTTCGATGAGCGCGGTATCGAGATCCCGTTCCCCTACCAGACCCTCACTTGGGCCGAGAACAAGGACGGCTCGTCCGTTCCGATGCGGGTCAAGAAAGAGAACCAAGAGATCGTCGAAGGCGAAGCCGACGACGTCTCGGATCCTGCGGACGCTCGCAACAAGCCCAAGGAATTGGATTTGCCCGATCACACCGACGGCGAAGCGGGTGATGACGGAGAAGACGGCGGGCGGTAATCCGCTGCAGTAGGACCAATTGACGATGGCCCGCAAGGTTTCAGACCTTGCGGGCCATTTGTCGTTGCAGGACACTACGCGCGCACGCCTTCCGAGTGAGGACGAAGTGAGGCGCGCTGTATGAGGGAGGTACTCATGTCCGAGCTTCATAACCACGCAGACCGCGTGCTGTCCGTTGTCGAGTCCAGTTCTGCGGCTGCGTTGTCGCGTTTGGCCGCGTCTTGGCGGCGGTCCTTGGTCCGGCACGGGATTGACCCAGCGACAGTGCAGGGGCCTCAGCGTCTGACCCAACGCGAACTCAATGTTCTTGTGGAATCGAATGACAGCTTCTTGCGCAGCGCGACGCCGCGGGTGGACAACCTGTATGCGCTGGTGGGGCAGTCAGGCTGTGCTGTCCTGCTGACCGATGCGCGCGGAATCGTTTTGCAGCACCGTGTGAATGACGGCGACGCCGAGGTATTCTCGGACTGGGGCCTGTGGTCTGGTGGTAACTGGAGCGAAGAGGCTGAGGGCACCAATGGCATCGGCACCTGTCTGGCAGAGCGCCGCCGCGTGACGATCCACCGAGATGACCATTTTATCGCGCGCAACACCGGCCTCAGCTGTATGGACGCACCGATTTTTGGGCCGAATGGGCAGCTGTTGGGCGCGCTGGATGTCTCCTCGGCCCGCAGCGACCAGACCGAAGGCTTCAATCAACTGATCTCTGCGATGGTGGAACAAACAGCCCGCCAGATCGAGACAGACTTTTTCCGCGCAACTTTCCCCAAGGCGCGGATCATTGTTGCAGGGGATGACACACGCGAAGGTTCACTGCTCGCGGTGGATCAGGATGATTTGGTCGTTGGTGCCACACGTCTCGCCCGCGCCGCGTTGGATTTGCCGACCGAGGGAGAATTGCGTCCGATCCCCGCTGTGGACCTGCTCGGCCGCTCCGAAGAATCGCCTAAGGGATTCGAAGGGGCCGAGCGCGCAGCTGTCATGCGGGCGCTTTCGCGTGCGGATGGCAACGTTTCTGCGGCGGCCAAAGCGCTCGGAATCGGTCGGGCGACTATGTATCGCCGGATGAAGCGCCTCGGGATTTCCGAAAAGTCTCACTGACTGTCTCAGTCCTGAGACACTCCCCCGAAACATGAGACTTTGGTGGGGATGCGCAGGACCAAAAGGGTGGGCATCGTCCTCTCAATCCCGGTCGGAGGATACGCCGGGTCAACGAGGAGGAATACCATGAACGAGATGGCTCAAGCCGGTTCGGCCAACCGTGTGTCGCCCTTTAAAGAGCGTTATGACAACTTCATCGGCGGCAAGTTCGTTGCCCCCGCAGCAGGCCGTTACTTTGACAACGGCAGCCCCATCACTGGCGGCAAAATCTGTGAAATCGCCCGTTCGGACGCGACCGACGTCGAAGCGGCGCTGGACGCAGCGCACGCAGCCAAAGCGGCATGGGGTCACGCATCGACCACCGAACGCGCTGCAGTTCTGCTGAAAATCGCAGACGTCATGGAAGAAAACATGGAGCTTCTGGCGACATGTGAAACTTGGGACAACGGCAAGCCGATCCGCGAGACCATGGCGGCTGACCTGCCGCTGGCAATCGACCACTTCCGTTACTTTGCTGGCGCTCTGCGCGCTCAGGAAGGTTCGATTTCGGAAATCGACGCGGACACCATCGCGTACCACTTCCACGAGCCTCTGGGTGTTGTTGGCCAGATCATTCCCTGGAACTTCCCCCTGCTGATGGCCTGCTGGAAACTGGCACCCGCACTGGCAGGCGGCAACTGCATCGTTCTGAAGCCCGCAGAACAGACCCCCGCAGCGATCATGGTTCTGTGTGAACTGCTGGCCGACGTCATCCCCGCAGGCGTTCTGAACGTCGTCAACGGCTTTGGTCTGGAAACCGGCAAGCCGCTGGCACAGTCCAAGCGCATCGCGAAGATCGCATTCACCGGCGAAACCTCGACCGGTCGCCTGATCATGCAGTACGCGTCGGAAAACCTGATCCCCGTAACTCTGGAGCTGGGTGGCAAGTCGCCGAACATCTTCTTCGAAGACGTTGCAGCACATGACGACGACTTCTTCGACAAGGCGATCGAAGGCTTCGTGATGTTCGCGCTGAACCAGGGCGAAGTTTGCACCTGCCCCAGCCGCGCGCTGATCCAGGAATCGATCTACGAGAAGTTCATGGAGCGCGCTCTGAAGCGTGTTGAAGAAATCGTTCAGGGCGACCCGCTGGACCCCAACACCATGATCGGTGCGCAGGCCTCGCAAGAGCAGCTGGAAAAGATCCTGAGCTACATCCAGATCGGTCGCGACGAAGGTGCGGAAGTTCTGGCTGGCGGCGATCGCAACATTCTGGGTGGTGATCTCGAGAACGGCTACTACGTCAAGCCGACCGTGATGAAGGGCCACAACAAGATGCGCATCTTCCAGGAAGAGATCTTTGGCCCCGTTGTGTCGGTCACGACCTTCAAGGACGCGGAAGAAGCTCTCGAGATCGCGAACGACACCCTCTACGGTTTGGGTGCAGGCGTCTGGTCGCGTGATGCGAACACCTGCTACCGCTTTGGCCGTGCCATCGAGGCAGGCCGTGTCTGGACCAACTGCTACCACGCGTACCCCGCACACGCGGCGTTCGGTGGCTATAAGCAGTCCGGTGTTGGCCGCGAGAACCACAAGATGATGCTGGAGCACTATCAGCAGACCAAGAACATGCTGGTCAGCTACAGCCCCAAGAAACTGGGCTTCTTCTAAGTCTGGAACACGTGGGGGGCTGTCGGCCCCCCACACCCCCCGAGGGTATTTTCGCCAAGATGAAGGAGGCGGGTCGTGTCTGAAAAACTGGACAAGGTGTCTGCCACCCCTGAAGCGCTGGAATTCCTGTCCGAGATCGTTGCCGATCATGGGCTTGTGATGTTCCACCAGTCCGGAGGCTGCTGCGATGGCTCGGCCCCGATGTGTTACGCGCAAGGGGATTTCCGCATTGGCGAGCACGATGTTTTACTAGGAGAGATTGGCGGCATGCCATTCTACATTTCGGGTAGTCAGTACGAGGTGTGGAAGCACACGGATTTGATCATCGACGTGATCGACGGCCGTGGCGGGATGTTTAGCCTTGATAATGGGCGGGAGCGTCGTTTCCTCACGCGTTCCAAGCTCTGCGCCACCTGACTCCCCACTCCTATCCAAGTGGCGCTATCCGGCGCAGGCCCCTCCTCACTGGCCTGCGCCTTATTCTTTTATGGGGATAGGAACTGAGGGGCCCCGAAGGTGGAACGCCACTGCGCGATGAACCGTTTGCGGCGGTGTTGGTCTAAGGCGACCAGAAGCATCGGATTGATCGGGATCGCACGTTCCGAGCTTTCGGGCAGGAAGGTCTCTTCGGGGTCGCGGCGCATTACGAGGCCACTTTCGCGTAGCAGCGCGTTTCCTTGGCTGGAGAGCAAGAAGTCCAGCAGCCGTGTGGCGGCACCTTGGTTCTGTGCGTTTCGCGGGATCATGTAGGCGCGTGACAGGAATAGCGTGTAGTCCTCTGGCATCACCACGCTGACATTGTCGCGGTACTGGGTGCTGACGTAAGACCCAAGCACGTTGTACGCGATCAGATAGCGGCCTGAACTGACCCCTTCGATGATCTCGTTCGAGCAGCAGGTGGCAACCGCGTTTACGCGGCTGAAGCCCTCGAGCAAAGCGCCAAATGTGCTGGCCTCAATACTGTCTGAAAACGCGAAGAGGTAGCCTAGGCCCGAGGCTTCGATGTCGTACGTGGCGATGCGATCCTCGTAAATGGGATTCTCGCGCCGCATAAGGTCCAGCAATTCGAAGCGGCTGTGTGGGACGTCCTCTTCTGAAACGAGCGCGGTGTTGTAGATGATGACGGCGGCTTCGCGCGTGATCCCCCAAAGCTCGTCGCGCCAGCGCCGATCATTGGGCAGGGCTTCGGTGAGGGGGGATCGGTAGGGCGCCGCGCACGCGCTGTTCACCAAGGACACAAGCTGGTGCACCGCCGAGGATAGGATCGCATCGGCACCGCGACCGGCTTCGCAATCCTTGAGGGATTCGGCGTAAAGCGCGTTTGAGCCCCACTGTTCGTAGATTACGCGGATGTCGGAGTTCAGACGGACGAACTCTTCGATTGTAGGCCCCAAGACGCGGATATCCGTGGTGGAGCGAAACAGCATCGGGCGGGCGGACTCTGCGCCAAACACGGCAACCGCTTCTTCGGCATGGGCTGGCAGGCTAAAGAGGCACAGCAAAAGGGCCGCGATCATTCTGCGGATCATTGGGGCTCTCCGGTTTGGGCTGGTAGGGTGAGTGTAACGCGGAAGCCGTCTTCGCCCCGTCCCATGGTCAGCTCACCTGCGAAAGCGCTGGCGACAGAGCGAACGATAGACAGGCCCAAGCCTGCGCTGCGCCCCGAAGAGGCGGCGCTGCGTTCGAAGCGTTGGCCGATGCGGTCCAGAATGTCGGCGGGGGGGCCAGAGCCCGCATCCTCGACCCAAATTTCCGCCGAGCCCCCATGTTGCGATACCCCGATAACCACGGGCGACTGGCCATGGCGCAGCGCATTGTTAAACATGTTTTTTGCCGCCTCGACCAAAGAGATCTCGTCGGCCAGTACAATCACTTCGTCCGGTCCGATCCGCAGTTCCACCTCTGTTTCGGGCGAGAGAAGTTCGTGATCCTTGGTCTCGACGACATTCAGAGCGATGTCGCGCAAATCCACTGGCAAAGGTGGCGCGCTGTCTGATCGGTGGATCACGAGCGCGCGGGACAGCATCTGGTCCAAAAGTTCGCCCAAGGATCGCGAGCGGCGCGTCAGGCGGGTGACCATCTGGTTTCGCACGTCCTCGTCTGTGGCTTCGACGATTAGCTCTGATTGAGCTCGGATAGCGGCAACGGGGGTGCGCAGTTGATGCGCGGTGTCCGAAATCAGATGTCGCATGCTACTGACCTGACGGTCCAGACGCAGCATAAACCGGTTCATGGCGTCGATCATGACGGACACTTCGGCGGGCACGTTCCGGTCCATGGGGGTCAGATCGTAGGGATCTCGGTCCAGTAATTCATCGGCGATCTTGTTTAGCGGGGCCATCGCATTGCGGATCACGAGTGTGGCCAGAACCATCAGCGCAAGTCCAGCCACGAGCGAAGCGATCAGGGCATCCCGGGTCAGTCCCAGAGCCATGACATTCCGAGCGGCGAGCGTTTGTCCGACCGTTACGCTGACCGTGCCCGAAAAATCCCTTTCGGCAAAGCGGCGGTACACAGTTACGAAACGCGCAGCCTCGTCTTGCATGGGGGCATCGTAGAACACGGGGCCACCTGTCGTGCTCGATTTCGGCAGGCGCACATGGTCTTGGCCCGTCAGAAGTTGCCCGCGCGAGCCGCGCACGGCGTAGGCCACGCGGTCATCGGGCGCCAGCGCCAAGAGTTGGAAGGCCGAGACTGGGAGATCGGTCAGAGGTTCGCCCCCGATCACCGCAATCGACTCTGCGATGTCGTTGGCGGCGCCTAAAAGCAGGCGGTCATATGCTTGGCGGGCAGCTTGGCGGCCGTAGGCAAAGCTCGCGATGGCAACAATGATTCCACCGATCAGCAAAAGCGAGAGCACACCTGTCACCACACGTGACGACAAAGATCGCTGTCGCGCGGTGGAAATCAGAGGCTCATTCATCCAGAATGATCCGGTATCCGAGCCGTCGTTGGGTCTCGATCGAGACGCCGCTGCCCGCCAGTTTCTTGCGCAGGCGGCCGATATACAGCTCGATCGCGTTCAATCCCACGTCCGCGTTTTCAAAGGCGAAAAGGCCGTCATACAAGCGCTCTTTGTTCAGAGTTTTGCCACTGTTTCGCAGCAAAAGCCCCAGCAGAGCAGCCTCGCGCCGCGTCAAGTCCAAAGGTGTGTCCGACAGGTCTGCGGTCATCGTCGACGGCTGGAATTTCAAAGGGCCAAGGGTCAGTGTGTCGGTCTTTTGTTCGGCCTCGCGGCGGACAAGAGCGCGGAGGCGGGCCTCTAGTTCCCTGTAATCAAAGGGCTTTACCAGATAGTCATCAGCCCCGAGATTTAGTGCGGATACTCGGTCATCCACGGAAAACAGCGCGGTTAGCATCAGAACAGGCGTGCGCACGCCGCGTGCGCGCAGGTCTGCAAGCAGTTCTGTACCCGTGCGATCAGGAAGGTTGATATCGAGAACCAAGGCATCATAGCGCTGCACAGCGAGGAAATCCTCGGCTGCCTCGCACGATTCGGCCATGTCACAGGCCATACCTGCCTTGCCTAGGCGAATCGCGATGGCCTCTGCCATGTCGGTGGCGTCCTCGACAATCAGAATGCGCATCTTTTTCCTCTATCGGGTCTATCTGCCGGCGCTTTGCTGTCAAATTGACAGGTTCGCGACAGCTTTCATCGCTACTTAACTCCTTCATAGCCCGCCAAGAGGAGACTGCAAACACAAGCAGCGCTGGCGGGTTCATACCGGACAGGCCCGAAATCTGTCTGATGGATCACTGTGGAGGAGAACATCAATGATCTTTAAAGCGACTCGTATGACCGTGGCCGCCCTGATGCTGGGTGCATCCGCATTTGCAGCGTCCGCCGAAGGCTGGCAGCCCGAGAACCCCGAGTGTATCGCTCCCGCAAACCCCGGTGGTGGCTGGGACTTCACCTGCCGTCAGGTTGGTAAATCCATGCAGGACCTCGGTCTGATCGAGAAAACCATGCAGGTCGTGAACCTCGCCGGTGGCGGCGGTGGTGTGGCGTTTGCCGAAGTTGTGAACAAGCGCGGCGACGATAATGACCTGATCGTTGCAGGTTCGACCGCAACTGCGACTCGTCTGGCGCAGGGCGCATACCCCGGCAACACCTATGACCAGGTGCGTTGGCTAGCGTCGATCGGTGCGGACTACGGTGTCATCGCCGTTGCAGCCGACAGCGAAGTGAACACCCTGCCCGAACTGCTGGACATGATCAAAAACGATCCCACCTCGGTATCGGTTGCTGGCGGCTCGGCTGTTGGCGGCTGGGACCACCTGAAGGTTCTGATCGCAGCAAACGCATACGGCGTCGAAGATGTCCGTTCGGTGAAATATATCGCGTTTGATGGCGGCGGCGAAGCTGTGACCCAGCTGCTGGCTGGCTCGGTTCAGGCGTTCACCGGCGACGTTTCCGAAGCAAAAGGCTTTGTTGACAGCGGTGACGTCAAAGTTATCGCAGTTCTGTCGCCCGAGCGTCTGGGTGGCGAATTCGCTGACTTCCCGACTGCAAAAGAGCAGGGCATCGACGCGATCGGCGCAAACTGGCGCGGCTTCTACGCCCCCGCTGGCATGAGCGACGAAGCATACGAAGCATGGGTTTCGAAAATCGGTGATCTGTATGAATCGGCCGAGTGGAAAGACATCATGGCAGCAAACGGTCTGGCACCGCTCGACCTGCGCGGCGATGAATTCCAGACCTTTGTTTCGCGCTCTGTGAACCAGATCCAGAACATCTCGAAAGAGATCGGGATCATCAAGTAATTCTACGCAGCCCCCCTGTGTAGACACCTAGGGACGCCGCCTCTCCCCTTCATGCGGCGTCCCTTTCCATATCCAAACCATAGCCGTCTCAGGAGATCCTTGATGAGTGATCGTATCTTCGGCGTGTTCGGCGTTCTTCTGGCCATCGGGTACGCAATGTCTGCCCTCGCCATTGAAGAGAGCTTTTTGTCGGACGCAGTCGGCCCCAAAGCCTTTCCCCTGATTATCGCAGCTATCCTCGGCATCAGCTCTGCCGTGATTGCGATCAAACCCGATCCCGAGCCGCACTGGCCTGACTTTGGTCGCTTCGTCGAAATCGCGGCCGCCGTCGTCGTGATGGTCCTGTACGCAGAGTTCCTGCCGATCATCGGATTTGTCTTCGCGACCGCAATCGCTGCCACCTATCTGGCGTGGCGTCTGGGCTCGACCATCATCGGATCTGTCGCAACAGGCGTCGGAACCTCGGTCGGCATCTACGTTATCTTCCACCTCGTGCTCGGGCTGTCGTTGGCCCGTGGCCCGCTCGGCTTCTAAGGAGACACGATATGGATATCCTTTCTGCTCTTGGCGATGGCTTTGCGATCGCTCTGACCTTTGAAAATCTGCTTCTGGCGCTGCTGGGCTGTTTTCTGGGGACTGTTATGGGCGCGCTGCCCGGCCTTGGGCCGTCGAACGGCGTGGCTATTCTGATCCCGCTGGCGTTCACGCTGGGTCTGGGGGCGACGCCGTCGCTGATCCTGCTGACGTCTGTGTACTACGGCGCCATGTATGGTGGCCGCATCAGCTCGATCTTGCTGAACATTCCGGGCGATGAGCCTGCGATGATGACCTGTCTCGACGGTCACCCGATGGCGAAAAAGGGCATGGCCGGCGAAGCGCTGTCCCTCTCCGGTATCGCCTCTTTCGTGGGTGCGTTCTTTGCAACATGGGGTCTGATCCTGTTGGCGCCCCAGCTGGTCAAAGTCGCCCTGCTGTTCGGCCCCGCTGAATACTTTGCCCTGTTCGCTTTGGCGTTCATGACCCTTGGTGGCGTGAGCTCGACCAACCAAGCCAAGTCGGCCTTCGCCGCTGCGCTGGGTCTGGGTCTGGCGATGATCGGTGTGGACACCCAGACCGGCGTGCCGCGCTTCACCTTTGGCGAAGTGCACCTCTATGACGGTCTCGATTTCCTTGTCGCTATCGTGGGTCTATTCGCCCTGTCCGAGGTTCTGATCTTCCTCGAAGAGCGTCACGGCAAAGCCAGCGCCGAAGGTCGTCAACTGAAAGTGGGCCGTCTGACGCCGCCGCTGTCGATGATCAAGCAGTGTACGCCGACCATGCTGCGCACCTCTGTTCTGGGCTTCATCGCTGGCGTTCTGCCCGGTGCGGGCGCATCGCTGGGTTCGTTCATCAGCTACTCGATGGAAAAGCGTCTGGTCGACAAAGAAGGCACTTTCGGCACCGGCGATCCTCGTGGTGTGGCTGCGCCTGAGACGGGCAACAACGCGGCTGCGGGTGGTGCTCTGGTGCCGATGCTGGCGCTAGGTGTCCCCGGATCCGGTACCACCGCTGTTCTACTGGCTGTTCTGCTGTCGCTCAACATCACCCCTGGCCCGCTGCTGTTCACCCAGAACCCTGATGTGGTTTGGGGTCTGATCGCAGCGCTGTTCATCGCGAACTTCATGCTGCTGGCGATGAACATCCCGATGGTCGGCCTGTTCACCCGCCTGCTGATGGTACCCCCGCGCATCCTGATGCCTGTGGTTGCGATGGTCAGCTTTGTCGGCATCTACGGCATCTCGGGCTCGTCCTTTGACCTGCTGGTGATGATCGGCTTCGGTGTCATGGGCTGGGTTCTGCGCAAGCTAGATGTGCCGCTGGTGCCCATCATCCTCGGGACCCTGCTGGGGAACTCGATGGAGGCCAACCTGCGCCGTGCGATCACCATCGACAACGGTGACTGGTGGACCCTCGTGGATAGCCCCCTGTCGCTCGGACTATGGGCGATTGCGATCATCGGCTTCGTGATGCCCATCATCTTTGGCCGTGTCGTGAAAAACAAAATGCGCCAGCGCAAAGACGAAGAAGGCGCAATCTCGGACTAAAAAACGACCACTCACGCAACTCGAAGCCCTCGCCCTAGCGGCGGGGGCTTTTTTTACGTGGCGGGCATCAAAGTGCGAAGACCTTGGATCGCGCGCTTGGCCCGCGCCGCGCGCATATCCGCGGACGGGACGGGCACCCGCGCAACCACCCGACGGATTTGCCAGTCCCCCAACAGCAGCGACAGATACAGATCGCAGGCCGCCTCTGCGGGTCCAGAGATGGCCCGCTGCCGGATCGCGCGTTCCATCACCGCGACGATTAGAGGCTGCACGGTGTCTCGTCCTGCCTCGGCCAAGGTTTGTCCAAGCGTCCCGCTAGCATCCGCCGCTGCCGCTCGGTTCAAGGCGACCGCGCGCTCTCCGAGCAGGGTGTCCAAGAGCAAGGGGCCGAACTCTTCGAGCACGTCGAGCGGCGCACGATCCTGCGCCGCCGCCTGCCGCAAGACGGACGCGACCCGATCAGCGTTGCGCGTGACGAGGGCGCGAAAGAGCCCGACCTTGTCCCCATACCAACGGTACATCGTCTCGTTCGAGCATTTCGCCCGCTTGGCAATCGACAGCATCGAAGCACCAGCGAACCCTTTCTCTGCCAGAACCGCGTAGGCTGCCTCTTCGATTTGTTCGCTCCGTGCGTCTTTCTTGGTGTCCTGCATAGTCGTCTCCCAATCACTTGACCGAATCCGTACATCTCGTTACGGATCTTGTATAGGCGTACACATCATTACGGATTGGGGTATTTCATGACGATGACACAGACAGTTCACTCCACCAGATCGATTGATCTGGTCACAGGGGCGCTGGTTCTTTCGCTCTTGTTCAGCGGGGCGATCTTTGGGTTTTTCTATGCATGGGTCTGCTCGACCATGTGGGGGTTGGATCACGCGGATCCGCGTGTTGCCATTATCGCGATGCAAGAAATGAACGCTTCCGTCCGAAACGCTGTCTTCGCCCCCGCATTCTTTGGCACGCCCCTTGTGTTGGGCGCAGCGGCGATATTGGCGCTGCGCTCCGGTGCGCGAGCCGCGGGACTGTGGGTCGGAGCGGGCGCGCTCCTCTACCTGTTCGGGGGCCTGTTTCTGACAATGCTGGTGAACGTCCCGATGAACGAAGCACTTGGCGCTCTCCACATCACGCTCGATACGGAGGTGGCCGAGGCCAGCCGCATCTGGACCGACTATTCAGACCCGTGGAAGGTTTGGAACATCACGCGGACAGTATTTTCGGGCCTTGCGATGGTGTGTGTCGGGATCGCTATCTCCCAGCGCAACGCCTAAGCGTTACGCCTCCTCGGCGGTGGTAAACCCGTACTCGACCAGTTCTTCGGGGACGAGCACGTAGATTTCATCCGGTGGGGTCGACAAGGCGTGCTCTGTTACCCGCAGATCGATGCCCATCTCGGTCAGATAGGCGACGACCTCTGCCTGACCGCGCTGGATATTCTCGACCGCGATAAAAGCGGGCAGCACCGTATTTTCGTCAAAGTAATGCTGGTGCACCCCGACCGAGGCTTCGTCGTCAATCTGTCTGATGGTGCCGCCTGCGAGCACGTAGGGACAAGCGGAATAGCAAAAGTCGCCTGCCAGCATCACGGTCTCTAGCGCGTTTCTGCGGATGGTTCGACCAATGTGCAATGCATCCTGCACCGATCCGCCGGGAGACATCAGCCGCACACGGTCAACGTCCACCGTGGCGAGCCATTCGTCGAACCGGACTGCGTCACCGGGCGAGATCTGCCCTTTGACAAAGGCGGTGCCGTCTGCGGCCTCGAACGCCAATCGGCTAGGGACATTATCGCCGCCTGGAAAGGGGGTGCGCCGGCTGGGATCAGTGGTTAGGTCCGGCGCGTTCGCGGGCTCGAACCGTCGGGTTTGATCCCCGGGTCGAACGGGTTGATCAAAGCTGGGGGCGCTGGACGGGCGCATCACTCCGTCCAAGCCCGACATCACATCAGAGCCTGCCAGAAACGCGCCAATCCCGATCTGCACCCACAAGATGGCCAAAATGGCACGGCGAATATGCTTGGCAGAGCGTGTGTCTACGGTGTCCGTCTCGCTCATGTGTCAGAGGTGTCCGGCTTGGGCATGGGGGCAGGTGCAGGCGTTGGGCGCGGTGTGCTGTCCTGTTCTACCTCGCGCATGGCGTACATGGCCGCGCGCAATTCGCCCAAGGTCAGGCCATCGACAGCGGGGGCGGTGTGGCGGTTTTCGCGGATGGCCGACTGGGTGACCATCAGGATCAGGACCAGCACGGCAGGTAAAAGGTCGATCGCAATCGCGCCCGCCCAAGACGGCACGAAGTTGCCCGCATACAGGATCACCGCATCCGCAGCCGAGACCGGCGTATAGACCACGTCGGCAGGAGCGGGACGGGCGAGAACCTGATCTGCTGCCTGCGCCAAAGAGTCTGCGCGCAGTTGCAGCACATCCATCACCGAAGAGATCGTCTGCTGCTGCGCCATTTGTCCGTCGGGTGTGCTGCCGTCGAGTTCGGGCAAGACGACAGACGCTGACAAGTCCGCCGCCGCGCGATCCACAAGCGGGGCAACGGACAACTGACGAAGCTGCGCCACCAGACCGGCAAGCCGTACGGCTTCTTCGCTGAAGGCGACGCTGCGGGCTTCTACGGGGCCTTGTTCAACGATCAGCGCGCGCATCTGGGACAGGAGGGCGTTACCTTCGTCAAAGGCGGAGTCGATCAGGGGGGATTGGGCAGCGATCTGTTCTTCGAGCGCCGAAAGCTCAGACGCTTTCTGGGAGAGAACACGGAAGACGGCGCCGCGCCCCGCAAGGCCGGACAGGTTGCCGTCTGCCTCTTGGGCCGACAGATCCTCGAATGACTGGCGGACGCGGGCGACGTCGCGTTCTAGCGCTTGGGCGGAAATGGCGATGTCGTGGGATTCCTCGAGCGCGCTTTGGTAGCTTTGGACCGTGGTCGCGAGGTGCTGTTCGACGGCTGCGGCACCAGCCAGCGCGGCAGCATTCAGCCAAGACGACATCGCAATGATCGCTGCGCAGCCCAAAGCCATCGCGCCGGTAAGCTTCAGCTTGTTGCCGGTGTTCTGCATCGCGGGCAACAGCCGCAGCATGTAGGACCAGAAGACGAAAATCCCGACTGATACCGCGATCGAATACGCCGCTGCCGCAAAAAAGGAAAACGCGCCCGTGTCATCCAGCAGTCCCGAAACGCCAAGATATGTGTAAATCCCCGATGCAGCGGACAGAACGCCCAAGGCGACCCCCGAAAAGGTGTCGAGCCACGCGAGGTGTCCTTCGAGTTCGCGCACATGGCGTAGGCCGCGCTGGCTATGATCATCGTGTTCGGGGCGTTCGTTCATTCACCATTCCCTTGAGAGACAGTCAGAATTCCATCAACCTATGGTAGGTGGGGCCAAGCCCCTTGGTATCAAGGGGGCGCAGGCCCTTGGGCTAGGACCAACGCGCTTGTGAAGACGCGCGAGCAGGGGGAACAGACGCATGACCGAGCCCACGGTGATGGGAAGCATGGCCGCTTCGTTTCTGGAGTATGCGGTGGGGTGCGGTGTCCCGCGCGAGGCATTGCTGAACGCTGCTCAGATCGACGAGGCGCTGTTATTGGATCCCGACGCGCGCGTGCCGGTGCGGTCCTATGGGGCGATGATGGGCACGGCGATCGGCATCACCGGCGATAGCGGCATTGCACTGCGCTATGCTGCGGAAACGGGGCTAGAGAAACTGTCGATCATTGGGCTGATCATTGACGCTGCGGGCCCTTTGGAGGCGGGAATTGCCCATGTAAACCGCTACGCCCGAATTATCGCGGATGTGCATATTCCGAACGCCCCTGATCGGTTTGAATTGCAGCGGAAGGGGCAAACCCTCTGGCTGATCGATCACTTTCCGAATGCCAATGCCTCGCCCACTGCGATCGAGCAGACCTTTGCGAATTTTGTGACGAACTTCCGCCGGATGTTGCCAGAGACTACGTTTCTGCAGGGGGTCTCTGTGACCTATCCCGCGCCGCCCCATACGGACCTGTACCAAGACGTATTTCAGGCCCCTGTGACCTTTGAGGCGCCGCGCAATGCCTTGGCGTTGGATGCGGGATGTCTGGACGGGTTGGATGCCGCGCCAAAGCCCTATGCCTTTGGGCTTTATACCCGCCATGCCGACGCGCTCTTGACCACATTGCAGCGGGACGAAAGCACCCGTGCGCGGGTTGAGGCGGCCTTGTTGCCTGATCTGCACAAGGGGTCGGTTTCGATGGATGATGTCGCACGGGATCTGGGGATGAGCCGTCAGACACTGTACCGTCGGCTAAAGGACGAAGACGTCACCTTTGCCGAGGTGCATGACCAGTTGCGCTGCCAAATGGCGCAGGAATATCTGACGGGGCAAAAGGCTTCGGTGATGGAGACGGCCTATCTGCTGGGCTTTTCCGAGGCGTCGTCATTTGTCCGCGCTTTCAAGCGGTGGACGGGTCAGAGCCCCAGCGCCTATCGCGCAGCGCATCCCTGAAAACCGTGTCCAAGAACGCACAAAGGCGCCCCTGAGGGCGCCTTGTTTTATTGGTCGGAGTGAGAGGATTCGAACCTCCGGCCCCTGCCTCCCGAAGACAGTGCTCTACCAGGCTGAGCTACACTCCGACCGTGTCGGGCCGATTATCGCACCTAGCTTTGCTTGGCAAGAGTGCTTTGGCGTTTCTTGCTTCTGCGTAGGAATAAAAGCGTATAGCGCGGGGTGGTGCCGGTTTCGAACCGAACAGCGGTGTTGGTGACCGGCGCTTGGGTGTCTTTTCTGGCGCCTTCGCGCATCACGATGTAGACGCCGCTGGCGATGATGATCCCCGCCCCAAGAAGGGTGTAGAAGTCGGGGTATTCGGAAAAGAACATGTAGCCGTAAAAGATGGCCCAGATCATCTGGCTGTACTGCATCGGTGCAACGATGCCCGCTTCGCCAGTCTTGTAGGCGCGGATCTGGAAGCTCATGGCAATCAGAGACAGAAGCGCCACGCAGGCAACGGTGCCAAGTTCCCACAGCTGCATGGGTTTGTATTCCAGCGGAATCAGCATGCCCATGATCACGATGTTGGCGATCAGGGGATACAGAAGCAGGACCATATCGCTTTCCTTCGACCCGATGCGGCGCACGATGATCGACACGAACGATCCGCCGACGGCCGCGCCAAGGGCGGCAAAGTGCCCCAAGGTCAGTTCAGACGAGCCGGGCCGCAAGACGACCATGACGCCGATCAGACCGACGATTACAGCGCCCCAGCGGCGGGGGCCGACCTTTTCCCCAAGGACAGGGATGGACAAAACCGTAATGAGAAGTGGCGTGGCAAAGACCATGGCGTAAACCTGTGCCAGCGGCAGCACCGAGAAGGCATAGAACGCACAGACACCGGTAAAGACCACGGCGATCGTCCGCGCGTAGGTCCATGCAGGAGTGGCCGGACGCAGGGTCGAGGGCTCTTTGCGTTGGATCAGCACCACGGTCAGGAAGGGAAAGCTGAGCAGGACGCTGTAGAAAACGATTTGGAAGGGGTGATGGTTTGCACCCAGCACTTTGACCAGCACGTCATGGCCGGAATAGAGCGCAAAAGCGGTTAGTGCAAAGATGGCACCCTTGATGTTCGACTGTTCAGTCGCAGGGGGGGTGGACATGAAAGGTCTCCTTGGAAGGGGAGGGAGTACAAGGAACTGGGGTAACCCTAGACCCATCAAACCAAAAAGAAAGGGGCCCGCAAGGCCCCCCTCATACATTCGTGAATGTGCAGGTTTATCAGAGGCTGGCGTCCAGAGCCGCCAGAACTGCATCACCCATGCCCTCGGTGGAGACGGGCTCGACGCCCTCTTCACCCAGCAGATCCGCGGTGCGCACGCCATCTTCGAGAACCTTGGCAACCGCGGCTTCCAGACGGTCAGCTTCGGCACCTTGGTCAAAGCTGTAGCGCAGGGCCATTGCGAACGACAGGATGCACGCGATCGGGTTGGCTTTGCCCTGACCTGCGATGTCAGGAGCCGAGCCGTGTACCGGTTCGTACATCGCCTTGGGGCGGCCGTTTGCCATGGGGGCACCCAGCGAGGCCGACGGCAGCATACCCAGCGAGCCGGTCAGCATCGCAGCCGCGTCCGACAGCAGGTCGCCAAAGAGGTTGTCGGTCACGATGACGTCAAACTGTTTGGGCCAGCGGCAGAGCTGCATGGCGCCTGCGTCCGCGTACATGTGCGACAGCTCGACGTCCGCATATTCTTCGTCGTGGACCTTCTGGACGACTTCGCGCCACAGGATGCCCGATTCCATCACGTTGGCCTTCTCCATCGAGCAGACCTTGTTGCCGCGGCGACGGGCCAGTTCGAAGGCCGAACGGGCGACGCGCTCGATTTCCGACTCGGTGTAACGCTGGGTGTTGATGCCCACGCGCTCGTTGCCTTCTTCGAAGATGCCGCGCGGCTCGCCGAAGTAGATGCCCGAGGTCAGTTCGCGTACGATCATGATGTCGAGACCAGCAACCACGTCACGCTTCAGCGAGCTGAAGTCGGCCAGCGCGTCAAAGCACTGTGCGGGGCGCAGGTTGGCGTAAAGGTCCATTTCCTTGCGCAGGCGCAGCAGACCGCGCTCGGGCTTCACCGAGAAGTCCAGAACGTCGTATTTGGGGCCGCCAACGGCACCCAGCAGAACCGCATCGACTTCTTGCGCTTTGGCCATGGTGTCGTCGTGCAGAGGGGTGCCGTGCGCGTCATACGCTGCACCACCGACGAGGTCCTCGCTCACGTCGATCTTCAGGTCGCGCTTGTCACCGAACCAGTCGATGATGCGGCGAACCTGCGCCATGACTTCGGGGCCGATGCCGTCACCAGGCAGGATAAGAAGCGAAGGATTGCTCATGTGCGATGGTCCTTTTGAATGTCCCAAGAGTTGGCAGATGGCCTACCGACTGGCGCGAAGGGGGTCAAGGAACCGCAGCTGTTGTTTTGCAGGCTGAGTGACGTTTTCTTGCGTGTTTCGGGGCATCTCGATGTCCGCCCACACCAAACGGTGCCGGCTGGCGGAATCAATGATCGCAAACGTCGGATCGTCGGGGGGCGGCCAGAGGATACCGCTGGCGCGAACGGTGATCCCGTTGTCAGGCAGAATGTAGCTGACGCGCATCGGCGGCAGACCGATATTGGACCAATCCACGGTGGCCGTGCCTTGGGCGCCTGTGGCTTGGGCAGGACGCAGGCGAGGATCGGTAAAAAGCGCGTTCAGGGGGGCTTTGAGGCCCTCTCCCCCGTCGGGATCATTGTTGAAATCCCCAATGATCACAAAGCGTTCGGGCGGCGGGCCATAGTCCCCATCCAGCAGGCGTTGCCAGAACAGGATCTCGTCCCCGTTGCGCAGGCCGTTGGCATCCTCTGGGCCGTCAAAGACAGGGGGCGTGGCGTGGAAGACCATCAGGCTGAGCGGGCCATCGGGCGTCTGGATCGGCACGACCCAATGCCCCAGGGTCGAGAGGCGTTGATCCGGGTGTGTTCCCGCCGGAGGGTGGGTCCACGGCAGGGCGCGCCACGCAAGGTTGGCGTAGTCGCGGACCTGCGCGCGGTCGATTGGGAATTTCGAAAGCAAGGCCATCCCCTCGGCCCCTGCGAATCGACCAAAGCTGTGATCTTGGGGGGGATCGGTGCCCTTGATCGGCATCCCTGTATTAGGGCGCAGGGACAGACTGTACGGATAGCTCAGGCCTTGGGCCGCGAGGGCGTCCACCAAGGCTCCGAGGGTCTGGCCACGGTAATCCCAGTCGATGCTCTGCAGTGCGAGGATGTCCGCATCCGCCTGCAACAGCACCTGTAGCACGGCGTTGACCTGATCGTCGCCGCGCCGGATGTCACGCAGCAAAAGGCCCGGCCCTTTGCGGCCGAGCTCTGTGTTGTAGGTCGCGATGCGAATGGGATCGGCGTGGGCCAGCCCAGCAAGGCAGGCCAGCAGCGCCAATAGGATCAGCCGAAGACGTGCATATCCTCGGTGTCGCGGTCCATGGATCGGCGACGCTTGTCCGCGATCATCGAGGCGACGCGGGCGGTGGCAATGCCCCGCATCAAGAGGCTCGACGGTACAAAGGCCCATAGGCTGACGGTCCAGATCAGTGACTTCGGTTGGGCCACGGCGATCGGGTCAACGATCCCCGCAGCGGCCTGCAAGAAGGCCGGGATCAAGAATGGCAGCAAAAAGCCTAAGGCCACGTAAAGATTGGCGTCGCGGTTCAGACGGCCGACTACATCACCGCCGCCAGTGGGATCAAAGGTGGGCAGGTTGGTCCACACATTGAAGCTGCCATTCTGGCGGGGCCAGCCGTTCAGCCACATGATAAAGATGAAGAAAACCAACGAGATGAGCGACATCAGATAGGCAATCGCCGAGGTGCGGCGCAACAGGTCGATATCGGCGGCATGGGCGTTTTCGGGCAGGGACAGAACCATCAGGCGCACGGGCGAGAAGGGGAAGTCCAAAGCGTTGCCGACCACGTGCGAGATCGCGGTAAACAGCTCGCTGATGGGGCTGGGATGCGCAATGCCGCGCTGGATCAGGGTCAGCACCAGAACGGTCGCAAACAGGGCGCCGAACCGCAGGCGGTTATACGGGGGGGCGTCGCGGAACTCGATCAGGCTGGGGTATTCGGTCATGTATTCCGAGAAGACGAGCCAGCCGACAAAGATCGCCACCAGAAGGACGATGGGCGCACTGTCATTCGGACCGGGCAGCAACAGCCACGGGGTCGCGATCAACAGCACGACGAATATCGCGCGCACAAGTGCGCTCACAAAACGTGTGAACACTGCTCTACCTCTCTACCAGGGCGGGCTTGGCCTTTTTTGCCGTGCCTTTTGACCCACCTGATCCGCTTATGGTGCGGAATGCCTCAATCTTGACACAATGCTGCCAATATCGGGATCAGGTCTCAATACCTGTAAGTAAGTTACTTACGTATTGGGGCGGATTCGGGGAAAAGCTGGTGCTATTCTGCATCAAACTGTAAGCAAAAAAGGGGCCGAAATGCGGCCCCTTTCTATATATTGTGGTTTGTCAGGGTCTTAGACCCAAGGACGCGCCTGCGCTGCTGTCGACTCGTAAGAATCAATTGCAGCTTTCTTTTCGAGAGTCAGGCCGATGTCATCGAGGCCATTAAGTAAGCAGTGCTTACGGAATGCGTCGACTTCGAAGGCAAAGGTCTCGCCGTCCGAGGTGGTGATGGTCTGGGCTTCCAGATCCACTTCCATACGGGCGTTGGCGCCTTTTTCTGCGTCCTTCATCAGCACGTCGACCTGCTCTTGGGGCAGAACGATCGGCAGGATGCCGTTCTTGAAGCAGTTGTTGAAGAAGATGTCGGCAAAGCTGGGTGCGATCACGCACTTGATGCCGAAATCCTTGATCGCCCAAGGGGCGTGCTCGCGCGACGAGCCACAGCCGAAGTTGTCACCGGCAATGATGATCTCGGCTTCGCGGTAGGCGGGCTTGTTCAGCACGAAATCGGGGATTTCGTTGCCGTTGTCGTCGTAGCGCATTTCATCAAACAGGTTCACGCCGAGGCCCGAACGCTTGATGGTTTTCAGGAACTGCTTGGGGATGATCATATCGGTGTCGATGTTGATCAACGGCATGGGTGCGGCGATCCCGCTGAGTTTTTCGAACTTGTCCATATCCTGTCTTCCTTCCGAAAAAGGTGGGTATGGCCTGCGTCTGGATCACGTATGGCTTACGTACATACATGACCGCCTGACGCAGGCGGCGGGATTTATCAGGCGAGAGTGCGCACGTCGGTGATCTTGCCGGTGATCGCAGCAGCAGCTGCCATCGCGGGCGACATCAGGTGCGTGCGGCCACCACGGCCCTGACGACCTTCGAAGTTGCGGTTCGAGGTTGCTGCGCAACGCTCGCCCGGCTTCAGCTGGTCGGGGTTCATGGCAAGGCACATCGAGCAGCCCGCAAGGCGCCATTCGAAACCGGCTTCCTTGAAGATGTCTGCCAGACCTTCTTCTTCGGCCTGAGCGCGGACCAGACCCGAACCGGGAACGATCATCGCACGCATGCCTTCTTTGACCTTCTTGCCCTTCAGGATCTCTGCTGCGGCGCGCAGGTCTTCGATGCGGCCGTTGGTGCAGGAGCCGATGAACACGGTGTCGATCTCGATGTCGGTCAGCGGGGTGCCAGAGGTCAGACCCATGTACTCGATCGAGCGGGCAGCCGCTTCGACCTTGCCGCCTTTGAAATCGGACGGAGTGGGAACGACAGCGCTGATCGGCAGTGCGTCCTCGGGCGAGGTGCCCCAAGTCACGGTGGGCTCGATCGATTCACCTTCGATGACCAGCACTTTGTCGAAGTGCGCGCCTTCGTCGGTGTAGAGGGTCTTCCACCAGTTCAGAGCAGCTTCCCACTGGGCGCCTTTGGGGGCGTGGGGGCGGCCTTTGACATATTCAAAGGTGGTCTCGTCGGGGGCGATCAGACCGGCGCGGGCGCCGCCTTCGATGGCCATGTTACAGATGGTCATACGACCTTCCATGGACAGGTCACGGATCGCTTCGCCGCAATACTCGATCACGTAGCCGGTGCCGCCAGCGGTGCCGGTTTCCGCGATGATGCGCAGAACGATGTCTTTGGCGGTCACACCGGGCATCAGCTTGCCGGTGATCTCGACCTTCATGTTCTTGGACTTCTTCTGGATCAGGGTCTGGGTGGCCAGAACGTGTTCCACTTCGGAAGTACCGATGCCGTGGGCCAGTGCGCCGAACGCACCGTGAGTCGCGGTGTGGCTGTCACCACAGACGACGGTCATGCCGGGCAGGGTCCAGCCCTGTTCGGGGCCGACGATGTGCACGATGCCCTGACGGACGTCGGTCACGGGGTAGTAGTGGATGCCGAACTCTTTTGCGTTGGTGTCCAGAGCGGCAACCTGAATGCGGCTGTCCTCGGGCATGTTCGACGGATCGTCACGGCCCGCGGTGGTGGGGACGTTGTGGTCCGGAACCGCGATGGTTTTCTCGGGCGCGTGCACGGTGCGGCCGGCCATACGCAGGCCTTCGAACGCCTGAGGGCTGGTCACTTCGTGTACGAGGTGACGGTCGATATACAGCAAGCAGGTGCCGTCTTCTGCCTCGTGGGCAACGTGGGCATCCCAGATCTTGTCATAGAGTGTCTTCGGGGCGGTCATGGTCCTCTCCCGTGGATATCTTTGGAAAATGTGATGGAATAGTGGTTCGGGTCCCGCCTTATAGGCGGGCGAGAACGGTGTGCATCGCACCGAAGAAGCGCCACGGCAGGCGTGCGCGATCATCCATATCGAAAATTACCATCATGGCGTGGAAATACAGCGCAGAGGGCTTCGCTGCAAGGGCAAGTCGTGTTACACGCCGCGGCTTGTGATTCACCAACGGATGTTTAGCGCGTGACCTTACTGACGAAGCCTCTGTGCTTGCTGCAAATCCTGCTGATTTTGGCCCTGTGCCTGAGCTTTGGCTGGGCACATGCGAGTCTCGAAATTTCGGGTCAGGCGGTGGAACAGGGCGCGAACGCCCGTTATGAAGGCGCGCCAAGTGAGTCGCCCGTTGCGATGCCCCCTCGGTGATTGAGGGAAAGCCGCAAAAGTGGTAGGCTATATATATGTCCAGCGCCGGGGCTATTCGGCGTGTATCTAGGAGGACCAAGTCCTGACTATGACGAACCAAGCAGCCCAGTCTGCTGAACCCGTTCCGGCAGCGGATGCCGAAGTGACAAGTGAAGCCATCTTGTCCCGTATCCTGACCTCTCTTGATGATGACAAGGCTGAAGACGTCGTGCAGATCGATTTGCGCGGTGTTTCTTCGATCGGTGATTATATGGTCATCGCTTCGGGTCGCTCGAGCCGTCAGGTTGTCTCGATCGCGGAAAAGCTGGTCGATCGCCTGAAAGAAGCGTTCGGCATCTATTCGAAGATCGAGGGCAAAGAAGGCGGCGACTGGGTGTTGATCGACACTGGCGACGTTGTTGTCCACGTGTTCCGTCCCGAAGTGCGCGAGTTCTACCAGCTCGAGAAGATGTGGCAGCCTGCGGGCACCGCCTGAGGCTGGCACGCCGCTAGGGACTGACGATGCGCGTGCATTTATGCGTGGTGGGCCGACTGCGGTCGGGGCCCGAGGCCACTCTTATTGACGATTATCTGACGCGATTTGACCGAACCGGGCGGGCCTTGGGCCTTGGCCCGGCCAAGGTCATTGAGGTCGAGGATAAGAAGTCCCGCGGTATGGGCGCTGAGGCGGATCTGCTGCGCAAGGCGATCCCCAGCGGCTCGCGGCTGGTCGTCATGGATGAACGCGGCAAGCTCATGACCTCGCCCCAGTTTGCGGACAAGATGGCGGGCTGGCGCGACACGGGCACGCAGGACTTGGCCTTTGTGATTGGCGGTGCGGACGGGATCGACCCGTCCCTGCGCGCCGAGGCGGATTTCGCGATCAGTTTCGGCAAAATGGTGTGGCCGCACATGCTGGTGCGGGTCATGCTGACAGAGCAGCTGTATCGCGCGGCCTCGATCCTGTCGAACGCGCCGTATCACCGCGAATAAGCGCCCCTGATCGGGCTGCTTCCGGTTTTTGACCAAAAAATCCAGTTGGCCGATACAGGGATGGTTCACCCCGCGCTTGCCTTGCGCTAGGAGAGGGCAAGCCTAGGAGGTAACACCATGACTGCACCCAAGCCCGTTGTTCTATGTATTCTGGATGGTTGGGGACTGAGTGATGACAGTCCGGCGAACGCGCCAGCGCAGGCAGCGACGCCCAACTTTGACCGTATCTGGAACGAGTGCCCCCATGCGCGGCTGATCACCCACGGCCCCGATGCGGGTCTGCCATCCGGGCAGATGGGCAACTCGGAAGTGGGGCACACCAACATCGGCGCGGGCCGTGTGGTCGCG
Source organism: Donghicola eburneus (assembly GCF_900115865.1). Lineage (GTDB taxonomy): Bacteria > Pseudomonadota > Alphaproteobacteria > Rhodobacterales > Rhodobacteraceae > Donghicola > Donghicola eburneus. The sequence goes on from NZ_FOXY01000008.1 coordinate 56,339, forward strand.
ATGGATCTGGGTCAGATCGATCTGGCGATCGAGGACGGCTCTTTCTACGAGAACGAAGAATTGCAGGCGTTTATCGCCAAAGTGACCGAGAGCGCGGGCATGGCCCACGTGATGGGTCTGATTTCGGACGGCGGTGTGCATGGCCACACCGAGCACGCGCTGGCCGCCGCCAAGGCGATCACCGATGCGGGCGTGACTGTTGCGATGCACGTGGTCACCGACGGCCGCGATGTGGCGCCCAAGTCCGCTGACAAATTCGTAGCCGAGCTAGAAGATCGCCTGCCCGAGGGCGCGTTCATTGCGACGGTGTCGGGCCGCTACTACGCCATGGACCGAGACAACCGCTGGGAACGTGTGCAGCTGGCCTATGACGCGATGGTGGGCGGCAAGGGCTTTGAAGCCGCGACCGCCGAAGACGCGGTCAAGGACAGCTACAAGCAGGACGTTCTGGACGAGTTCATCAAGCCGGTTGTCATCGGTGGGTTCGAAGGCGTGCATGACGGCGACGGTTTCTTCTGTCTGAACTTCCGTGCGGACCGTGCCCGCGAAATCCTGCGCGCGATCGGCGAACCCGATTTCAATGATTTCGAAGTGGGCGAACGCCCCAAGCTGTCGGCGCTGCTGGGCATGGTCGAATATTCGGACGGTCACAACGATTACATGGACACGGCTTTCCCCAAGCGGAAGATCGTGAACACGCTGGGCGCTTGGGTCGCCAAGCAGGGCAAGACGCAGTTCCGTCTGGCCGAGACCGAGAAATACCCCCACGTGACGTTCTTCCTCAACGGTGGTGTCGAGGTGCCCGAAGAGGGCGAGGATCGTTTCATGCCGAAGTCGCCGAACGTGGCGACCTATGACCTGCAGCCCGAGATGTCGGCCCCCGAAGTGACTGCCAAGTTCGTCGAGGCGATCAATGGCGATTACGACATGATCGTGGTGAACTATGCGAACCCCGATATGGTCGGCCACACCGGTGATCTGGAGGCCGCGAAGGCGGCTTGTGAAGCGGTGGACAGCGGTCTGGGCGAGGCGCTGAAGGCGCTGGAAGCCAAGGGCGGCGCGATGATCGTGACGGCGGACCACGGCAACTGCGAAGTCATGGTGGACCCCAAGTCGGGCGGCGCGCACACCGCGCACACGCTGAACCTGGTGCCGGTTGTCATGGTCGGCGGCCCCGAGGGCGCAGCACTGCGTGACGGCCGCTTGGCCGATCTGGCGCCGACTGTGCTGCAGCTGATGGGTGTCGAGAAACCCGAAGAAATGACTGGTGAGAGCCTGATCAAGTGATGATGCGCCGCGCGGTCGTTTTCTGTCTGGGTTTGCTTGCGTCCCCGTTGGCGGCGCAAGAAGATCCGGCTGCGGCGGCGCTGCGGGCCAAGGGATTGCTGGACGAGGCGGCCGTTGCGCTGGACCATGCCCAAGGGGCGCGGGACCGCGTGGCGGCGCTGACCCAAACGGTCAAGGCCTATGAGGCGGGGCTGACGGCCTTGCGGGCGGGGCTGCGCCGTGCGGCTATTCGGGAAAAGGCACTGACGCAGGAACTCAATTCGGCGCAGGGGCAGGTGGCGGATTTGTTGGCCAGCCTGCTGACCATTTCCCGCAGTCCGGCGCCGGTTCAGCTGACCCACCCAGCGGGGCCTACGGGGACTGCGCGGGCGGGGATGATCCTGACCGAAATCTCGCCCGCCTTGCAGGCCGAGGCCGATGGCTTGGCTCGTGATCTGGAAGAGGTGCGAACCCTGCGCGCCCTGCAGCAGTCGGCGGCGGACACCCTGCGCGAGGGGCTGCAAGGGGCGCAAACGGCGCGCACCGCACTAAGCGCTGCGATTTCGGACCGGACCGACCTGCCCATGAAGTTCACCGCTGATCCGGTGCAGACGGCGGTGCTGGTTGCGTCTTCGGATACGTTGGCCAGCTTTGCCGATAATCTGGGCGAGATCGTCGTCGGCGACGAGCTAGAGGGCGGTCCGGATGTCCACGAGCAGCGCGGCATGTTGTCTCTGCCCGTGCAAGGGACCATCCTGAGAGAGGCGGGCCAGCCTGATGCCGCAGGGATCGAGCGCCCCGGTTGGGTGATCGCGACGGCGCCCGGGGCACTGGTGACCACGCCAGCGGCAGCAACCATTCGCTATCGTGGGCCGCTCTTGGACTACGGAAATGTGATGATCATCGAGCCCGGACCGGGCATTCTGTTCGTGCTTGCAGGGCTCGATCAGGTCTACGGTGAGGTCGGACAGGTGCTGCCCGCAGGGCATCCGCTGGGCCTCATGGGGGGTGCGGGTGTTGCACAGGACGAGATCCTGACGCAGGCTAGCGCCGGACAGAATACAGAAACGCTCTATCTCGAAGTGAGAGAGGACCAAGAGACGGTGAACCCCGCCGAATGGTTCAAGACGGACAAGGAATGACACGAATGCGCAAGTTTCTGATGGCAGTGGGCGGTGGCGCTCTGGCGGGGCTTATTGCCTCGACGCAGATCGCGGGACCGCTGCTGGCCCAAGAAGGAAAAACCCAAGTCAACGTGTATGAGCAGTTGGACCTGTTCGGCGACATCTTTGAGCGCATCCGCGCGCAGTATGTCGAAGAGGTTGATGAGGGCGAACTGGTCGAAGCGGCCATTAACGGCATGCTCCAGTCCCTTGATCCGCATTCGAGCTACCTGTCCCCCGATGATGCGCAGGACATGCGCGTCCAGACCCGCGGCGAGTTCGGCGGTCTGGGCATCGAGGTCACGCAGGAAGAGGGCTTCGTCAAGGTCGTGGCGCCTATGGATGGCACCCCTGCCGAAGAGGCGGGCGTTTTGTCGGGCGACTTTATCACCCACGTAGATGGCGAGAGCCTGCTGGGGCTGACGCTGGACGAAGCGGTCGAACTGATGCGCGGTCCTGTTGGCTCTGAGATCGTGGTTACGCTGGTCCGCGAGGGCGAGCCGGAGCCTTTCGACGTGACCATTATTCGTGACACCATCCGCCTGACCGCCGTGCGCACCCGCACCGAGGGCGAGGCTGTGGTTCTGAGGGTCAGCACCTTTAACGACCAGACGTTCGACAACCTGAAGGACGGTTTGCAAACTGCTGCCGAAGAGGCGGGCGGTCTGGACGCACTGAGCGGCGTTGTGATCGATCTGCGCAACAACCCCGGTGGTCTGCTCAATCAGGCTATTCTGGTGGCGGATGCCTTCCTTGAAGAAGGTGAAATTGTCTCCACCCGAGGCCGCAACCCCGAAGACGGCGAGCGGTTCAACGCGACCCCCGGAGATCTGGCCGAAGGCAAGCCGATCGTCGTGCTGATCAACGGCGGCTCGGCGTCCGCGTCCGAGATTGTGGCGGGCGCGCTGAAGGATCACCGCCGCGCGGTGGTTGTCGGCACCAAGTCGTTCGGCAAAGGGTCGGTCCAGACCGTGATGCCGCTGCGGGGCGATGGCGCGATGCGTTTGACCACGGCGCGCTATTACACGCCGTCGGGCCGTTCGATCCAGAACCTGGGTGTGTCGCCTGACATCGTGGTGCAGCAGCCCCGTGCGTCGGTTGTCGAGGACGAGGACGAGAGCACCCCCCGCACCCGTTCCGAAGCGGACCTGCGTGGCAGCCTGTCCAATGACAGCCTGAGCGAAGACGAGATCCGCCAGATCGAAGAGGACAACGCCAAGGCCGAAGAAGCCGCGAAGCTGCGCGATGAGGATTACCAGCTGGCTTATGCCATCGACATCCTGAAGGGTCTGTCGGCGCTGGAGAGCGATCAGTGACGCCAGAAGACATCGCGAAGCTGCCTTATCGCAAGAACGTCGGCGTTATGATCGTGAACGCCGACGGTCTGGTCTGGGTCGGGCAGCGTCTGGATAGCGAAGTGCCTGCGTGGCAGATGCCTCAGGGCGGGATCGACAAGGGTGAAGATGCCCGTGAAGCGGCCCTGCGCGAGCTGGAAGAAGAGACCGGTATTTCGGTCGACATGGTGGATGTTGCGGGCGAGACCGAGGGTTGGATCAGCTATGATCTGCCCCCTGACATCGTTCCCAAGATCTGGAAGGGCAAGTACCGCGGTCAGGAGCAGAAGTGGTTCCTGATGCGGTTCAAAGGCTCTGACGACATGATCGTGATCGACCGGCCGCATCCCGAGTTCAGCGAATGGCGCTGGTTGCCTGTCGATGAGCTGGTCGAGAATATCGTGCCGTTCAAGCGCAGTGTTTATGAGCAGGTTGTGGCGGAGCTGGGGCCCCTGATCTAGGGGCGGGCTTCTGGCGGCTGATGGTGCCGTGAGTATTTTTTCAAAGCAGAAAGGGCCGGTTCGTTGGATCGGCCCTTTTGCTTATGGATGTCTGGAACGACAAAGGCAGCCGCTGGGGCTGCCTTTGGGGGGGTTAGAAGTTCACTTTGACGTCTGGCAGGTTCAGCGTCTTGATCAGGTCGCGCAGCTCTTGGCGGGCGGCGATGTTCGAGATCGACAGCTGGGTGACGCCGATGTCCTTGAGGTCCAGAAGCGTCAGGCCCTTGGGGAAGAGTTCGCGGAACACCACGCGTTCCGAGAAGCCGGGCGCGATGCGGAAGCCGATCCGCTTGGCCAGTTTATCGACGGCGGCGGTCATCTTTTTCTTGTTGATCATGTTCTGCGCGCCGATCCGGTTGCGGACCACGATCCAGTCGATCGGGGTCAGGCCCGCTTGGGCGCGCAGCTGGCGGGCGTGCCAGACCATTTCCGAGTAGACCGACGGGCCAAGGATATTCTCGCCTTCGGCATCCGTGCGGGCCAAGAGGTCGAAGTCTACGAAGCTGTCGTTCAGGGGCGTGACCAGCGTGTCCGCGAGGCTGTGTGCCATCTGGCTGAGGCGGGTGTGCGAGCCGGGGCAGTCGATCAGGATGAAGTCGCTTTCGGCCTCGAGCTGTTGGACCGCCGAGGACAGACGCACGTCATAGATGTTCTCGCCTTCCTTGAGGGTGGCGGGGTCGACCTCGGGCAGTTCGATGTAGTTCGGGCTGGGCAGTTCGATGCCCTCTTTCGCCAAGAAGCGCTTGCGGTTCTCGGAGTAGCGACCAAAGCTTTTCTGACGCATGTCGAGGTCGAGCGCGCCGACGCGGAAGCCAAGGCGAACGAGTGCCGTCGCGATGTGCATCGAGGTGGTCGACTTGCCAGAGCCGCCCTTTTCGTTCCCCACGACAATGATATGCGCCATATATGGTGTCCCCTGATTTTCTCGGAACCGGATATTGGTTTAGTTATGCTTATGCCTAGACCGGACGGGGTTGGGCAAGAGTCCGCGTACCCCTGAGCCGCGATTTTTCACGTTTTCGTGGCACGGGTGCAGGTCAGGAAGGCCTGCATAGAGCGCAATGGTCTCTTTATGCGACAATACTGCCCATATTTCAGACATGAGGGAACGCTATGAACTTTACCTCAATACCCTTTCCAAACGTGATCCGGATGCCTTGGTCCGGCAATATTGTGCAGGACATTCACCCCGAACTCTTTAGTCAGGACTACTGTGGGTCGGTCGAGATCGAGAAAGAAGTGATCACCGAAGTTGCCGGTTATGGGCGGCAATTGGGAGCGCTGATCGAGGCTGTGCTGGCGTTATCGGGTCGGACCGAGGAGCTGGAGACAGATCGTGACCCGCTGGATCGGTTGCAGGACATTCACCGCAAGGTCGAGGCCATCAAGGCCCAGAAGCGTGATGATCTACAGGGGCATGCGGCGCGCGCCCTAGAGGCGTTGCGGCACGCGGATGCTGAAGCCTATGCAGAGTTTCTGGACCGTGCCGCAAAAGAAAACGCCGCCCGGTGAGGGACGGCGCTAACGAAACCGATGTGGCAGGGATTAGAAGCCCAGGCCTTCGTATTTCTTTTTGAACTTCGAGACGCGGCCGCCCTGGTCCAGCAGGCGCGACGAACCGCCGGTCCATGCGGGGTGCACGGTGGGGTCGATGTCCAGCGACAGGGTGTCGCCTTCTTTGCCGTAGGTCGAGCGGACCTGGAAGGTGCTGCCGTCGGTCATTTTGACGGTGATGAAGTGGTAGTCGGGATGGATGTCTTTTTTCATGACTACACCTCTTACGCTTCGGTTTTGGGCTTGTAGTTGCTGACTTCGGCGATACGTGCCGATTTACCGCGACGCGAGCGCAGGTAGTACAGCTTCGAACGACGGACGCGGCCACGACGCACAACAGTGATGCTGTCGATGTTGGTCGAGTAGAGGGGGAATACGCGCTCTACGCCTTCGCCAAACGAAATTTTGCGAACGGTGAACGAGCCGGCAATGCCTTTGCCGTTCTTGCGGCTGATGCACACGCCTTCATAGTTCTGAACGCGCGAACGGGTGCCTTCGGTCACCTTGTAACCGACGCGGATGGTGTCGCCGGCTTTGAAGTCGGGGATTTCTTTCCCCAGCGCAGCAATCTGCTCCGCTTCGATCTGTGCGATAAGATCCATCGCATATCTCCTAACTGCTTGTGGTTGGCCCACAAAGGTCTGGTGCCGGTCTCAGAACTCTAGGTCTTCTCTCGGGTCCGCCGTAGCGCCCGCCAGAGGATCAGATCAGCTTTACTTCGGTCTCCCGAACGTCAGAGGGCCCGATTGCCGCCAGAAGAAGACGGAATCGCACTGGGGCCTCCATGTGCGGGATGCGCGCGATATGTCAGGTTTTGCTGGGGTTGGCAAGGGGGGAGCATGTGTGAGACTAGCTTTGCAAGCAATGTTTTAAAAACATCTACAGGTTTCTTGTATGGAAGATAAATTAGATATTGATGTCATTGGGTGGTTTCTGGGCGTTTTACATAGCTTGAATGCTTTGCTTTCAGACTATTCCCTAATCTTTACCGCCGCCGTTGTGCCAATTGCCACTTTTCTGGTTAACCGTTCGACGCAAAGGCGATTAAGAGAATCTTCTATTGCCACTGAAGTATCAAGAATGCGCCATATATGGCTCAATGAACTGCGTGCGGAAATGTCGGAGTTTGGGAAGCTGGCGCTTCTTGGTGACAAGTCGCGGACGGAGGATATTGCCAAGATTTACAATGCGATATTCCTTCGTCTGAATCGGGAAGATAAACACTTTTTAGAATTGCATCGTATATGCAAGCGTTGTCTCAACGATATAAATTCAGGGAGGGCGCATGGAGCGGATAATCCAGATAATCCATATCATGACTATATGGATATATCGAGAAAGATCCTAAAAGAAGAGTGGGAAAGAATCAAAGACGATTTGAAAAGTGGGAGTGTTTGAAGAAGTCCTCACTCCAACAAATCCGGCCGCCGCTCCCGAGTAATCCGCTCGGATTCCTCTTTCCGCCAGTCGGCCACCTTGCCGTGGTGGCCGGACATCAGGACTTCGGGGATTTCGCGGCCTTTCCAGACGGCGGGGCGGGTGTATTGGCCGTGCTCTAGGCGGCCGTTGGAGAAGCTCTCTTCTTCGATGCTTTCGGCGTTGCCCAAGACGCCCGGGATCAGGCGGACGGTGGCGTCGAGCAGCGCGTGGGCCGCGATTTCGCCGCCCGTCATCACGAAGTCCCCCAGAGAGACCTCCTGGATGCCGTAGTGTTCCAGCACGCGTTCGTCCACGCCCTCGAACCGGCCGCAGAGGATGGTGACGCCGTCGCAGGCGGACAGGGTGCGGGCCATCTCTTGGTCGATGCGTTTGCCGCGGGGGGACATGTAGAGGATCGGCCAGTTGCCGCGAGTGCCCTCGGTCGCGTCTTCGATCGCGCGGCCCACCACGTCGGGGCGCAGGACCATGCCCGCGCCGCCGCCCGCGGGGGTGTCGTCGACGTTCTTGTGCTTGCCCACGCCGTAATCCCGCAGGTTGATGGTTTCGAGCTGCCAGCGTCCCTCGCGAAGGGCTTTGCCGGTCAGGCTTTCGCCCAAGATGCCGGGAAAGGTGCCGGGCATCAGGGTGATCACGCGGGCGGTCCAGACATGGGCCAGCGGCGCGGGGGCCATCAGATCCGTGGGCTGCGCGGTGAGTTTGATCGCCTTGCGGCCGTGAGAGCGTTTGGGAGCGTCGGTCATGGGATTAGTCAAACAGGCCTTCGGGCGGGTCCGCGATCACGCGGCCAGAGGCTATGTCCACAGTGGGCACGACCTCTTTGGTAAAGGGGATCAGGACGGTGGTTTTCAGACCGGGGCCAAAGACTTCGAGCAGATCGGTGGCGCCGTGGTTCTGGACGGCCTTGATCTTGCCGATGGGGTTGCCGCCGGTGTCGAACACGTCGAGCCCGATCAGGTCCGCGTAGTAGTATTCGTCGTCATCGGTTTCGGGCAGTTGGCTGCGCAGGGCATAAAGGCCCATGCCGCGCAGGGCGTCCGCGTCTTCTTTGGTATCGATGCCGGTCATACGGGCGGCCAGACCGTTGGAAATCTGGCGGGTGATGGTCACCTCGAAGGTGCGGCTGCCATCCTCGGTGGTGAGGGGGGCGTAGTCAGCAATGGCCTCGGGGATGGCGCAGAAGCTCTTGATCCGGACCTCGCCTTTGACGCCGTATGCGCCGCCAATGGTCCCTACTCGAACACGTTCGGTCATTCCGTCCTCATGATGCATAGTCCGTTGCGGGTGGTCCCGCCGATTTCGTCGCAGAGTTTACCCTTTTCCGAGCGTTCGTACATCATGCCCGCCACAAAGGCGACGGCCAACAGGAATGGCAGGCGAATGAGGCCGAACATGGGTCTCTCCGGTTTAGCGGGTTTCGAGCGGCAGGGCAGCGGCGCGGGCTTCCCAGCCTTTGCGCTCTAGCTCGGGGGTGATGTTGTCCTCTGTCGGGTAGCCGATGCAGAGATACGCGACCAAGGCCCAATCGGTGGGCACATCCAGATCGCGGCAGAGCATTTCGGGATCAAGGATCGAGACCCAGCCGACACCCAGCCCGTGGGCGCGTGCGGCAAGCCAGAACTGCATGATCGCGGAAACGCAGGAATACCGGCGCATTTCGGGCATGGTGCCCGCGCCAAGGCCTTTGCCCTTGGTGGTGCTGTCGTCGCAGAAGACGGCCAGATGGACAGGGGCCTCTTGCATGCCGGACAGCTTGAGCGTGGCATAGGTTTTGGCGTCGTCGCCCGAATACCCGTCCAGCGCCTGACTGTTGGCAGTGCGGAAATTGGACAGCGCCGCGGTACGGGCCGCGGCGCTGGTCACGCGGATCAGACGCCAAGGCTCTGACAGCCCCACAGAGGGTGCCAGAGCAAAGGTGCCAAACAGATCCGCCAGCAGATCCTCGGACACCGGATCGGTGCGGAAGTGGCGCACATCGCGCCGCCACCGCATGAGCTGATCCAGCTCTTCCCGAAAGGTGTCCGAAAATCCGGTCATCACAGAGCCGATTACTCTTCGGCTGCTGCTTCAGCCGCTTTTGCAGCTTTCTCTTCAGCGCGGTCCTGCGCTTTCTTGCCGGGAACGGCTTTCTTCATGTTGGCGCGCTCTTTTTTGGGGGCAACGCCAGCGGCTTCGAGGAAGCGCGAAACACGGTCGGTGGGCTGTGCGCCCTGGCTCAGCCAGTACTGAACGCGCTCCATGTCCAGCTGGACGCGACGCTCGTCGTCTTTCGCCAGAAGGGGGTTGTAGGTGCCCAGCTTCTCGATGAAGCGGCCGTCGCGCGCCATGCGCGAGTCAGCTGCAACAACTGCGTAGTGGGGACGTTTTTTGCTGCCGCCGCGGGCCAGACGAATTTTCATTGCCATTGGAGTGTCTCCTTAGAGGGTATTTCTGGTTTGTTTTCAGAGTGGGCCGCGCTCAGGCGTCCTTCTGTTTGGCTTCGTGATGCTTGATCACTTCCTGAATGATGAAGTTCAGGAATTTCTTGGCGAATTCAGGGTCCAGATCGGCCTGAACCGCCAATTCTTCGAGCCGCGCGATCTGTTTTTCTTCGCGCGCGGGATCCGAGGGGGGCAGGTCGTGTTCCGCCTTGAGGCGGCCAACGGCCTGCGTGTGCTTGAACCGTTCGCCCAAGGTATAGACGAGGATGGCATCCAGACGGTCGATGCTTTCGCGGTGACCTTTGAGGATTTCGGCAGCGCGGGTCACGGTGTCAGTCAAGGGCCCATCCTTCCGGTTTGAAATTGGGATTCTGGTAGAAACCGATTTCCTGCGCGATCGCGTCCGCAATCTGGCTGGAGCGGCACTGCGCAGGGGTGGGGTGGCGGTACACGACGTCGTTGCCATCGACCGAAGGGGCCTCGTGATCCTTTTTGCAGCCGAGCCGTTCGGCAAGACGGATCGAGTCGAGGTTTTTTGGGTCCAGATAGCTGACGGCGGTTTCCCAGCCACGCTCGTTGTAGAAGTAGCGGCGCACGCAATCGGCGGCCTCTAGCGCGATGCCACGGCCCGCGACACGGGGCCAGATGATCCAAGCGATTTCGGCCTCTGGCCAGCCTGCGGGCTTCCAGCCGCCAGCCATGCCATAGGTTTCGTCGGTTTCGGCGTCGTGGATCATCCACATGCCATAGCCGCGGATTTCCCAGTGCCCGATTTCAGCGGCATAGAGCATCCATGCCTCGTACTGGTTCAGCGGGCCGCCCATGAAACGCGAGCGATAGCTGCTGAAGGTCGCTTTGAAGTCGGGGTAATCCTGCGGCTCGGGGCCGCGCAGAACCAGACGCTTGGTGCGCAGTTCGGGGATCTTGGTGGTCGAGAACTGGCTCATGCGTAAGCCTCCATCCCGCCGTCCATCAGGTCGGCCGCAGAGAGGTGGCGCCAGATTTCTTCTTCGCCAAAGCGCACGTGGTTGAACATGCGCTCGAATTTCGCGCCCATCTTGCGGGCAACGTTTTTCGAATGCTCGTTCGGGGGCATGATCAGGCTGACCACGGTGTCCCAACCCAGAACGTCATAGGCATAGGTGCGGGCCGCGATTGCGGCTTCGGTGGCGTATCCTTTGCCCTCGTGACCTTCGTAGATGTCCCAACCGATTTCGGGCTCGGGCCAACCTTCGGGGTTCCAGAGGCCAACGTTGCCGATCAGCTCGCCGGTGTCTGACAGGGTCACAGCCCAACGGCCATAGCCGCGCAACTGCCAATGGCCGATTTCGCAGGCCAGCATACGCCAGCTGCTTTCGGGATCGGCAGGGCCCCCACAATATTTCGAGCGGTCAGACGCATAGAACGCCGAGAACACGGGGAAATCCGCGATCTCGAACGCGCGCAGCGTTAGACGTGCCGTCGTTATGGTGGGAGCCGTGGTCATTATTTCTTTTTGCCGAACATGTTGGGAAGGCCGCCCATGCCGGGCATGCCGCCGCCCATTCCGCCAAGGCCGCCCATGCCGAGCTTGCGCGCGGTGGCCTCAAGCTCTTTGGGGTCCATCTTGCTGGGGTCGATCGACGCGGGATCGAAGTTGCCGTCCATGCCGGGCAGAGCCTTGCCGCGCATGGCCGACACAGCCTGCTTGAGCATGCTTTTGCCACCCTTCTGGCTGATCTTTTTCATCACATCCGCCATCTGGCGGTGCATTTTCAGCAGCTTGTTCAGTTCCGACACCTCAAGGCCTGCGCCTTTGGCGATACGCTTCTTGCGGCTGGCTTGCAGTAGGCCCGGGTTGGCGCGTTCCTGCTTGGTCATCGAGTTGATCAGAGCGATCTGGCGCTTGATGATGCTGTCGTCCATGCCGGATTCCTGCACCTGCTTGGCCATTTTGCCCATGCCGGGCATCATGGACATCATGCCCTGCATGCCGCCCATTTTCTGCATCTGCTCAAGCTGGCTCTTCAGGTCGTTCATGTTGAACTGACCCTTCATCATACGCTTCATCATGCGCTCGGCCTGTTCAGCCTCGAGCGTTTGCTGCGCCTTTTCTACCAGCGAAACGATGTCACCCATGCCGAGGATGCGGCCCGCAACACGTTCGGGGTGGAATTCTTCCAGAGCGTCGGTCTTTTCACCAAGGCCGACGAACTTGATCGGCTTGCCGGTGACAGCGCGCATGGACAGAGCCGCACCGCCGCGACCGTCACCGTCCATACGGGTCAGGACCACGCCGGTCACGCCGATTTTGTCGTCAAACTCGGTCGCCACGTTTACGGCGTCCTGACCGGTCAGGCCATCGACGACCAGCAGGGTTTCACGGGGATTGGCAACGTCGCGAACAGCGGCGGCCTGCGCGATCAGTTCCTGATCGATGTGCAGACGGCCCGCGGTATCGAGCAGGTAAACGTCATAGCCACCGAGGCCCGCTTGGGTCTTGGCGCGCTTGGCGATGGTGACGGGGTCTTCGCCCTTGACGATGGGCAGGGTGTCGACGCCGATCTGCTGTCCCAGAATGGCCAGCTGTTCCATCGCCGCAGGACGGTTCACGTCGAGCGAGGCCATTAGCACGCGCTTGCCTTCGCGCTCTTTCAGACGTTTTGCCAGTTTCGCGGTGGTGGTGGTCTTACCGGAACCCTGCAGACCGACCATCAGGATCGGGGCGGGCGGGTTGTCGACCTTGAGCTTGCCGGGCTCGCCTTCGCCAGCGAGGAACGCCACGAGTTCGTCGTGGACGATTTTGACAACCTGCTGACCGGGGGTGACCGATTTGGTCACCGACGCGCCGGTCGCTTTTTTCTGGACAGCTTTAATAAAGTCGCGTGCGACGGGCAGAGAGACGTCGGCCTCCAGCAGAGCGGTGCGCACTTCGCGCAGAGCCGTTTTAACGTCGTCCTCGGACAGCGCACCTGCTTTGGTCAGCCGGTCAAAGACACCGCCAAGGCGTTCAGATAGATTTTCGAACATGCCAAGCCCTTTCCAAGACCGTTAAACAATGCGCCCTAGATAGGCGGTGAAGCGACATACGCCAAGCGCCCCCATGGGCGCAACGCGCTGATGGAGGGCGATCCCGGCAATAGCCATGGGACCGGAAGCATCAAAACTTCCGGAGGATTCTGCGCGCGTATGCATGATACAGGCACCAGAGTCAAGAAAAGGCGCGCCCCGGGGAGGAATGGGACGCGCCTTTGAGTGGGCCACGGGAATGAGGGAGGAACGCGGCCGGTTGATCAGCTAACTGCGTTACGCAGCAATTTGTTCCACGGCCTCATAAGCATTTTTCACAGAACCTTCGGCATCGATTGCCAGCTGGTCTGCGGCAACGATGGACACGTCAGTAATGCCAACGAAACCAAGGATAAATTTCATGTAGGTGGTCGCGTGGTCGATTTCAGAGCCAACACCGGTGCCGCCGGATGCGACGGCCAGAATGGCGCGTTTGTTGGGCAATAGGCCTTCGGGGCCTGCTTCGGTGTAGCGGAAGGTCACGCCGGCACGGATGAACTGGTCCACCCATGCCTTGACGCTCGCGGGGATCATGAAGTTGTAGATCGGCAAGCCAATGACGATGGTGTCGGCGGCACGCAGTTCGTCGACGATCGTGTCGGACAGCGCCAGAATCTCTTTCTGGGCGTCAGTCCGTTTGTCTGCGGGTGTGAAATTGGCGGTGGCCCATGCTTCGTCAACGAGGGGCGGAGTTTCGATCAGGTCGCGTGTGATGACCTCATCTGCGTTTAGGCGGGCAACGATGCGGTTGGTCAGATCGCGCGTTACGGACTCGTCTTTGCGGACGGAGCTATCAATGCGAAGTACGGTCTTAGTCATTTGTAAAATCCACTTTGTTCGAGAGGTGAGGGTGGTTTTTCAGTCTCGTCGATAACATGGCTCTTGCTTTTTCGAACGCAATCACGAGAAATGCGGTAGTAAATGTGTGTGCCTGCACAATAATGAAGTTTCGGGGGTCTAATTGGTCTGATGGGTATGGATAATTGGGACGAGGTGCGTACCGCCTATCAGGTGGCGCGAATGGGGACTGTCAGTGGCGCTGCCGACATTTTGGGCGTGCACCATGCCACAGTGATCCGTCACATCGATGCACTTGAGCAGCGGCTCGGGGTCAAACTGTTCCAACGCCATGCTCGTGGTTACACGCCGACCGAAGCGGGTCATGACCTGTTCCGCGTGGCGCAAACCACTGATGACCAGTTCAGCCAGTTGGCGGGCCGGATCAAAGGGCAGGGCGCCGGTGTCGGGGGCGAGTTGGTCGTCACATCGCTGGTGCAGTTGTCTCCGCTGATCGTGCCGGTGCTGAAGGGTTTTCAGGAAGAGCATCCGGATGTGGTCGTCCGCTTTCTGACCGGCGAGCGTCTGTTCCGTCTGGAGTATGGCGAGGCCCACGTGGCGATCCGTGCGGGCAACGCGCCGGATCAGCCGGATAACGTGGTGCAGCCGTTCTTTCGCCAGCAGGTCGCGCTGTTCGCGTCCAAGAGCTACGTCGAGAAGTATGGCAAACCCGAGAGTCCCGCGGACTATAAAGACCACCGCTTTGTCGGGCAGGATAACGTCGACAGCCGCGCGCCCTTCTATATGTGGATGAAGGACAATATCCCGCGCGAGAACGTGACATTCCGGTCAGAGGATTCCCGCGCAATCGAGCAGGCCATTCTGGACGGTGCCGGAATCGGCTTCATGGCCTACTGGGAATGGCAGCAGCACAAAGATCTGGTGCAGATTTGCGAACCCGATGACACCTGGGCCTCGAATATCTGGATCGTGACCCACGTAGACCTGCATCGCACGCCCAAGGTTCAGACCTTCCTCAAGTATCTGAAGGATCAGGCTCAGGGCTGGCGCTGAGTTCAACCTCGAGAAACCGTTCGAAGGCGTCCAGATTGACGGCTTCGAACTGCCCGAAGCCCTGCATCCATATACTGGCATCCCGCAGGGCATTCGGCTCTAGCTTGCACCATTTCACCCGTCCGCGCTTTTCCTGAGAGATCAGGCCCGCGTTGGCGAGAATGGTCAGATGCTTGGAAATCGCAGCCAATGACATGTCGAACGGCTCTGCCACATCGGTGACGGCCATATCATCCTCGAGCAGCATCGACAGGATGGTGCGTCGGGTGCGATCGGCGAGCGCCGCAAAAACAAGGTCGAGCTGCTGGTCCATAATCAGGGCATGGGGCAGGAATTTGGGAACGTCAACCAAATGGTTGAATATAGAAAATGGGCCTTTCGTGCCGGTTTTGCCTGCGGCGTGGTGGCGCAAACGGAAATCGATGTCATAAAAATCAATGACTTAAGGTGGACATTCTGTCGCTTGACTCACAGCGCTGTGACACCTATCCAACCTCCAACAGCCCAAGGGGTGCGTAGATGATTGATCCAGCCGAAAAAGAGCGTCTTGAGCGGCTCGAGGCGCGGATCTCGGAAGCGAAAAAGGCTCATGCCGAGCCTGAGCCCCGGGCCGACGAACATTATTCCCAAGCGCAAGTTGCTTGGCGGATGGTGACGGAACTGGTTGCCGGTTTATTGATCGGCTTCGGCATGGGATACGGTTTGGATGCCATTTTAGGGACCAAACCGGTGTTCATGGCGGTATTTACATTGTTGGGTTTCATCGCGGGCGTGAAGACAATGCTCCGCTCGGTAACAGAAATCCAAGATCAACACGCGGCGACGGCCGCACAGGATGATGAGGGACGTAACAGTGGCGGATAATGCACACGCAGCAGAAGGCACCGGCCTGGTTTTTCACCCCATGGATCAGTTCAAGGTCCAGCCGCTGTTCGGTGGTACTGACGTAAGCTGGTACACCCCGACCAACGCGATGCTGTGGCTTGCCCTGACCGTTCTGGCTGTCTTCCTCGTGATGGTTGTTGGGACACGCGGCCGCGCTGTGATCCCCTCGCGCGGTCAGTCGATCGGCGAACTGGCGTACGGCTTCGTCTACAAGATGATCGAGGACGTGACCGGCAAGGATGCCATCGTCTACTTCCCCTACATCATGACCCTGTTCATGTTCATCCTGATGAACAACTTCCTGGGTCTGATCCCTGCCAGCTTCGCGAACACTGCACAGATCGCAGTCACCGCGATCCTCGCATTCGCAGTTTTCTTTGCCGTGACGATCATCGGTTTCGTCAAACACGGCACGCACTTCCTCGGCCTTTTCTGGGTGACCTCGGCGCCGCTCGCCATCCGTCCCGTTCTGGCCGTCATCGAAGTGATTTCCTACTTTGTTCGCCCTGTCAGCCACTCTATCCGTCTTGCCGGTAACATCACCGCCGGTCACGCCGTGATCAAAGTGTTCGCTGCATTCGCCGGTCTCGTCGCTCTGTCGCCGCTGGCTATCCTGGGCATCACCGCCATGTACGGCCTCGAAATGCTGGTTGCATTCATTCAGGCCTACGTTTTCACCATCCTGACTTGTGTCTATCTGAAAGACGCTCTGCACCCGAGCCACTAAGGCTCGGCCCCGCAGATCAGGACTGAATTATCGCCATTCCAACGTAAGGAGAAATGTTATGGAAGGCTCGATCGCAGAAATGGGTAAATTCATCGGTGCCGGCCTGTCGGCATTCGGTATGGGTCTGGCAGCTATCGGTGTGGGCAACGTCGCCGGTAACTTCCTGGCTGGCGCACTGCGCAACCCTTCGGCCGCTGGCGGCCAAACCGCGACCCTGTTCATCGGTATCGCGTTCGCAGAAGCACTGGGCATCTTCTCGTTCCTGGTTGCTCTGCTGCTGATGTTCGCCGTCTAATCTACGGGTTCATTCCTTACGGCCGGGCGAGCGTCACTGCGACGCTCGCCCGGTAATATCGGACCTTCGGGTCCGAACCAAGGACGGGCCACGGAGGACGCACAACATGGCAACTGAATCGCATGGCGCTGAAGCCGTTGCAGCAGGTCACGCCGCAGCCGAGTCGGCAGGTATGCCTCAGCTCGCAGTCGAGACCTTTGGGAACCAGATCTTCTGGCTCCTCGTCGCGCTTGTCGCGACCTACCTGATCCTGTCGCGCGTGGCTCTGCCGCGTATCGCAGCCGTTCTGGCCGAGCGTCAGGGGACCATTACGAATGATATCGCCGCCGCCGAAGAGCTGAAGCTCAAGGCGAAAGAGGCAGAGGCCGCCTATGAACAGGCACTGGCTGATGCCCGTACGCAGGCGAACGAGATTGTTGAAGCCACCCGTGCCGACATCAAGGCTGACCTTGATGCCGCTCTGGAAAAGGCTGACGCTGAAATCGCTGCCAAAGCTGCAGAGTCGGAAAAGGCAATCGCCGAAATCCGCGCGAACGCAGCCGAAAGCGCAGCCGAAGTTGCCAAAGACACCGCCAAAGAGCTTATCGCTGCTCTGGGTGGCGAAGTTGATGGCCGCTCGGTGACCGCAGCTGTCAACGCCCGGATGAAAGGATAAGCCATGCGCACACTGATCATCCTTGCCGCTGCTCTTGCCGCTTCGCCGGCGATGGCTGCATCGGGTCCGTTTTTCTCGCTGCACAACACCAACTTTGTCGTTTTGATCGCCTTCTTGGTGTTCCTCGGCATCCTCGTGTACTTCAAAGTGCCTGGCACTCTGGGTGGTATGCTGGATAACCGTGCGACCGAGATCAAAGGCGAACTGGACGAAGCACGTCAGCTGCGCGAAGAGGCTCAGAGCCTGCTTGCAAGCTACGAGCGTAAGCAGAAAGAAGTTCAGGACCAGGCGGACGCAATTGTTGCAAACGCCAAAGCCGAAGCTGAAGCTGCTGCCGTTCAGGCGAAAGAAGACCTGCAGAAATCGATTGCTCGCCGTGTGCAAGCTGCCGAAGAGCAGATCGCATCGGCCGAAGCATCGGCTGTTCGTGAAGTCCGTGACAGCGCGATCAACGCAGCTGTTGGCGCGGCGCGCGACATCCTTGCCAAGCAGATGACCGACGAAAAGTCGGGCGCTCTGATCGACTCGTCGATCAACGAAGTAAAAGCCAAACTGCACTAACGGCCAAGGTCTTACAGGGACAGTGAAGCGCGGATTGCATTCTTGCAGTCCGCGCTTTTTCGTTGCAGTAAGCAACCAAGTTTAGACGAGTGTGCTATCATCGCATTATGCGGTGAAAGGGTTGGAGTATGCCTTTCAAGACAACAGCGATTTTGACGGCGGCGGTTATGGCGGCACTCGGGCTGGTTTTGCTATGGGCGCCGGACTCGATTCTGGACGACTCGTTTGACCTGTCCGCAGATTATTCGCACATAATGGCGCGTCGCATGTCGATCTTTATGCTGATCTACGCATTCTTGCTGTTCAGGTTGCATGACGTGCCCGCAGGCAAAGTGCGCAACACTCTGTGCCATGGCTCCATCATTCTGATGTTCTCGTTGGGTGCGCTAGCGGCCTATGAGATGGCTGTCGGCCATGCAGCAGGCAATTTCATGCGCATCGGTCTTGCGAACTTTGCGATGGGGTTTCTGTTCGTATGGAGCTGCATTTCTGAGCGCAGGCGAGGTTAACGATCCCGTTCGTGCTGGAAACGCTGCATCGCAACCGCTTCGTTGCGCAGCGCACGCTTTTCGTCCCGCAGGGCCGTTTCGACGTAATCCAAATGTGCAGTTACTGCGGCCCGCGCGGCGGCCGGATCCCGTTTCTGTAGAGCTGTGTTGATCGCGCGGTGCTGCTCTAGCAGGTCATCGCGGGTGGTGCGCTGTTTGAACATGACGTTACGATTGTAGAACACACCTTCGCGCAGCAGATCGAACATGGAGCGCAGCATGTGCAGCATAATCGTGTTGTGGCTGGCCTCGATGATGGCCATGTGGAAATCGGCATCAATCGCAGCCTCTTCGGCGGGATTTCGTTTGGGATGGGCGGCCTCCATCCGTTTGAAGACGGTGTCGATCACCCGCAAATCCGTGTCTGACGCCATGCGGCAGGCGCGGTCGGCGGCCAGCCCCTCGATGTCGCGGCGGAACGCGATGTAGTCAAACACGGCTTCGTCATGCGCGGCGAAGAGCCGGATGAGGGCGGGTGAAAACGCATTTCCCAAAACTTCTGCCACGAAAACGCCGGACCCGGCGCGGGTTTCAAGCAACCCATTATCCTGCAGTTCCGATACGGCTTCGCGCAGGGATGGACGCGACACGCCAAGCCGATCCGACAGCTCTCGCTCTGACGGGAGCCGTTCCCCCGGCCGGAGAATGCCGCGCAGAATCAACTGCTCGATCTGTCGGACCACAGAGGTCGAAAGCTTTTCCGGTTGGACTTTTTGAAAGGGCATTGCGGGCACCGTCGAATTGATTGGTCATATTATATGACCGGAGCGGCGCGGAAAACACAGCGAAAAAAAGAGCGCCCCGAAGGGCGCCCAAGTCTTTCCAGGGATGGAAAAGAGAGTGGTGGTTTTATTCTGCGGGCACCGCCGCTGCCTCTGAGGTGGCAAAGTGCTGGCGGTTCAGGCGGAAGACCAAGGCAACCATCGCGAACTGTGCGATCAGGGCGATGGCGGTGATGCTCCAGTAGGTCACGTCGTACTTGGTGATCACGCCAGCAGCCACGAGCCCTTTGTTGACGAAGAAGTGCAGCATGACACTCAGCGCGACACCGGGGCAGACCAGAGCGTAGGACCCAGCAGATGTTTTCTGACCCAGAACGAAGTCCTTGAAGTAGCCTTGGCGGCGCAGAACCGTCATGCCAAGGCCAAGGAAGACGAGTTGTACTGCCAGTAGCTTGGCCAAGAAGACCATGGTTTCGCCTGCAGTGGTGTGCACCTCGAAGGTGGTGTGCAGGCCGTGATCTTGGCGCAGGACCATGATCCCGAGCACGGTCATCAATGGGACGATAATCATCAGCGTCGGGCCAGCTTCTTTGGCGGTGCCATAGTGCAGCATCGAATTGAAGGCGGTCAGCACGGCGACAACGCTGTAGAGCACGGCGGCCACCCCAAAGACGGTGGACAGCACGAGGCTCGCACCGACTGTCGCGGTGGTGTGCGACATCGCGGCGGGGGCGGACAGACCAACGGCAACCATAGCCAGAGCAAACGCAGGCAGCATTTGGGCAAAAGAGTTGTGCGCGGTCACATCAAAGATCCCGCCCTTGGACAGCACGCGGCCAAGGAAGTCGCCGATCAGGCGCACAGCCCACACACCGGTCAGCGCGAAGGCAACCATCGCCATCGGGAACAGATATTCGACGATGCTCCACAGCTGCGGCACGAACACGAGACCGACGATAAAGCTGGCGTTGATGCTCATGGCAACGGCCAGAGGTGCGGCGAGCAAGGTCGTTTCGCCGTTAGAGTTGCGCAGTTTGGTATAGGCTTCGGTCTGCTTGAATTTGGACAGCTGGCCGAGGTTCCAGATCAGTGCCTTGATGTTCATGAAGGCAAACACGGCGATGCCCAGAGCGGCCACGATGATGGCGGCTTTCAGCGGCAGCGTACCTGTTTCGAACGCGGCGCGAATGTCCTCGAAGACGGGGACAGGCTTGCCGGGATGCGGGACCCAGAACATCAGATACATAAAGAATGTGACGGCAAGGCCGCCTGCTCCGACGGAGCCTAGGAAGTAGGTGGGGACATATTTGTCCGCGGCTTTGTAAGTGTGAATCGACATCGGACTCTCCTGACGTATTCGTCTTTGTGAATATAATAGTATTCACAAAATGGAATGTGAAGTCCCAAAGTGTCGCACCCTAAGTCATGGTCTTTTCCATGAACAGGCTGTCGGGGTGGTCTGTGTAATCTCCGAAGGGACCGCAGAAGGTAAAGCCGTGGCGTTGATATAGCTTGTGCGCCGCTGTCAGCAGGGTTCCGGTCTCGAGTCTGAGGATTGGAATCCCTTCCTCGCGCGCGACGGCGAAGATCGCCTCGAGCATCGCATCAGCGAGTCCTGCACCCCGACAGGTCGGGTCCACGAACATCGATTTAATCTCGCCATAGCCGTCTTTGCGGGCGATGGCGCAGCAACCCCGCGTGACGCCATCAATCCGCCCTTCAAAGAATGTGATCTCTGGCACGCACAGCGCGTCGATTGACAGAAAGTGGCAGGCCTCCGCGTCAAAAAGAGAGAGCATGAGTGCGTGGCTGGCCTGTAATAAGGCGGTGGATTCGGGGGCATGTGGGTTGCCGACCGCAACAGTAACAGTCATCTGTGGGCCTCTTGGTTTCCGCAATATCTTGTGGATAAGCCGTGCATAAACAATAGATCGTGATGTGGTTCCGTTGACTTCGGTGCAATGCCGCCTGCAAAATAAGCGCCTTACGACTCGCGCAGGAAAACGATGCCCCTCAAGTTCACCAAACTTCGCCTGACTGGCTTCAAAAGCTTTGTAGACCCAACGGATTTGATAATCCACGACGGTTTGACAGGGGTGGTGGGGCCGAACGGTTGCGGTAAGTCCAACCTTCTGGAAGCGCTGCGCTGGGTCATGGGCGAGAACCGCCCGACCGCCATGCGCGGCGGTGGCATGGAGGACGTGATCTTTGCTGGGGCTTCGACCCGTCCGGCCAAGAACTTTGCCGAAGTGTCCCTGCACTTGGACAACACGGACCGTCTGGCGCCGCAGGGCTTCAACGATCAGGACAGCGTGGACGTGGTGCGCCGCATCACCCGTGATGTGGGCAGCGCCTACAAGGCCAACGGCAAAGATGTGCGGGCGCGCGATATTCAGATGCTGTTCGCCGATGCCTCGACCGGTGCGCATTCGCCGGCGCTTGTGCGTCAGGGGCAGATTTCCGAACTGATTAACGCCAAACCCAAAGCGCGCCGCCGCATTCTGGAAGAGGCGGCGGGGATTTCTGGGCTCTATCAGCGTCGCCACGAGGCCGAATTGCGGCTCAAGGCGACCGAGGGCAATCTGACCCGCGTGGACGATGTGATTGACCAACTCAGCCAGCAGTTGGCCACGTTGCAGCGTCAGGCCAAGCAGGCCGCGCGCTATCGTGCGATTGGTGAAGAGTTGCGGAAATCAGAAGGGCAGCTCTTGTACCGCCGTTGGCGCGAGGCGGACGACGCGCGGATGGCTGCCGAAGAGGTGCTGCGTCAGGCCAGTTTGACCGCCTCTCAGGCCGAGTCGGACTCGCGCAAAGCCTCTGCCGCCCGAGAGGAATGCGAAGGGTTGCTCCCGCCGCTGCGCGAGGAAGAGGCCGTGGCGAGCGCAATTTTACAGCGCTTGCAGGTGACCCGCGATGCCCTGTCCGATCAGGAAAAGCAGGCGCAGGATCGCATTCGGACGCTGCAGGGCCGGATCACTCAGCTTGCGCAGGATATTGATCGCGAGTCCGGTTTGAACCGTGACGCTGGCGAGACGATTGAACGGCTGGAATGGGAAGCGCGTGAACTGGCCAAGGCCAGCGAAGGTCACGAGGACCGTCTGGCTGAAGCCAGCGATGCCGCCTCCGAAGCGGCGGCGGTTTTGGCGGAACGCGAGGCTGACCTGAGCGAGCGGACCGAAGATGTGGCTCGCCTGGCGGCACGGCACCAATCCGTGCAGCGCCTGCTGTCGGACACACGCCGGACCTTGGATAAAGCCGAAGCCGAAGGCGAACGCGCGCGTCAGGCGGTTGCCGAAGCCCGCGATATCTTGGCCCGTGCGAGCGAAGATTTAGCGCGCGCAGAAGAAGAGGAAGCGATCGCGCAGGCGCAGGCCGAGGCGGCAGAGATCGCCTTGTCAGATGCCGAAAGCGCGCGGTCCCAGATGCAGGACCGAGAGAACGCCGCCCGTGCGGCCCGTGCCGAGGCGGAGGGTGCCGCCAATACCTTGCGCGCCGAAGCGGGCGCGTTGGCCAAACTGGTGTCGCGCGATGAGTCAGACAGCGCGCCGCTGCTGGATCAGCTGCACGTGACCGCTGGGTATGAAAAGGCTTTGGGCGCAGCGCTGGCCGATGATCTGCGCCAGCCCGCCGTCCGAGAGGGCGAAAGCGGGTGGACGTTGCTGCCGGAATATGCGGTGCCTCAGACATTGCCCGCCGGGGTCCGTCCCTTGGCCGAGGTGGTCGAGGCGCCAGCCGTTTTGGCCCGCCGCTTGTCCCAGATCGGGATCGTATCGGCCGAGGATGGAGCGCGTCTGCACGCCGTTTTGGCGCCGGGGCAGCGGTTGGTCAGTGTTGAAGGCGACCTCTGGCGTTGGGACGGTCTGCACGCAAACGCCGAAGAGGCGCCGACCGCTGCGGCCTTGCGGCTGGAGCAGTTGAACCGCTTGGAACGCCTGCGCGAAGAATTGGACGAAGCTGAAATTCGTGCCGAGGACGCCCGCGCTGCCCACGAAGAGGTTAGCGCGGAACTGGCCGAATTGGCGCGGGCGGATGCGGCTGCGCGGGATGCGCGCCGGATGGCAGACCAGCAGGTGGCCGAAGCGGGCCGTCGCTTGTCCCGACTGGAAGCAGAGCGCAACCTCGCTGAGGGCAAACTGGAAACGCTGGATCTGTCGGTGCGCCGTCATGCCGATGATGCGCTGGCCGCACGCGAAGCGTTGACCGAGGCCGAAGCTGCCGCCGAGGATCTGGGAGATCTGGAGGCCGCGCGTGCCGAGGTCGAGGATCTGAAGCTCACGGTTGAGGCCTCGCGCATGACCATGATGACCAAGCGGTCCATGTGGGATGCGGTGAAGCGAGAGGGCGAGGCGCGTCTGAAGCGCAGCCAGCAGGTGACGCAGGAACTGTCAGGTTGGCGTCACCGCCTTGAGACCGCGAACCTGCGCGCCGAAGAATTGCAGGCCCGCAAAGAAGACACCGAGATCGAACTGGACGAGGCCTGCGCCGCGCCCGAAGAGATTGCGATCCGCCGCGAAGAGATGAACGCGCAGATCGAGGACGCAGAGCGTCGCCGGAGCGCGGCGGGGGATGCCTTGGCCGCGGCCGAGACCGCGTTGCGCGCCGCCGATATCGCGAGCCGCGATTGCGAGCGTCAGGCTGGCGAGGCCCGAGAGGCCCGCGCCCGCGCGGAGGCCCGCTTGGACGGCGCCCGCGAGACGGTGCAGCATGCCGCAGATCGGATCGAAGAAGAGTTGGAAGTCACTCCGAATGCTTTGCTGGCGCGCTTGGAATTGGATCCCAAGAATATGCCCGCCTCTGATGTGCTGGAGGAGGACGTCACCCGTCTGCGTCGTCAACGCGATGCCTTGGGCGCGGTGAACCTGCGCGCCGAAGAGGACATGCGCGAAGTGGCCGAAGAGCATGACACTCTGGTCGGTGAAAAGCATGATCTGGAAGAGGCGATCAAGGCTCTGCGCACCGGCATTTCCGGTCTGAACAAAGAAGGGCGCGCGCGACTGCTGGCGGCCTTTGATCAGGTGAACGAAAACTTCGGGATGCTGTTCACCCACCTCTTTAACGGGGGCGAGGCCAAGCTGGTCATGGTCGAGAGCGACGATCCCTTGGACGCAGGGCTAGAGATCATGTGCCAACCGCCGGGCAAGAAGCTGAGCGTGCTGAGCTTGTTGTCGGGCGGGGAGCAGACCCTGACCGCGCTCGCGCTGATCTTTGCGGTGTTCCTTGCCAACCCCGCGCCGATCTGTGTGCTGGACGAGGTCGATGCGCCTTTGGACGACGCGAACGTGACCCGCTTCTGCGACCTGCTCGACGAGATGACTCGCCGGACAGAGACCCGCTTCCTGATCATCACCCACCATGCCGTGACGATGGCCCGCATGGATCGACTGTTCGGCGTGACGATGGCGGAACAGGGGGTCAGTCAGCTGGTCTCTGTGGACCTGAAAAAGGCCGAGTCGATGGTGGCTTGAGCCCGCTTTGGGTGGCGGCGCATTTGAAAGCCAGTTTTGGACTACTCGAAACCGGCGGCGGCGTAGAAAGCGTGATTGTCGGGGCGATCCGTACCAGTCAGTAACATCACTTTGTAGCAGCCAGCGGCCCACGCTTGTTCGGCGGCGAAATGCAGGACTTGGCGGCCTAGGCCCGTGCGGCGGGCGTCCGCATGTGTGACCACGTTTTCGATCAGTCCATAGGGTTTGCCTCCGCGTGTCAGGTTCGGGATAACCACCAGAGTACAGCTTGCCATGATCGCGCCGTTAATTTCGGCCACGATGATCCCGCTGCCATGCCACTGCATGAGTTGCGTGAAAGAAGCCTCTGCAGTGTTGAGATTGCAGGGTGCTTCTTCGGGGATCAGGTGGCGATAGAGTTGGACGACCTGAGTCAGATCGTCCTGTGTCGCCAGCCTCAGGATCAAAGCTGGTTCAGCAGCCCTTGGGTCGGCCATGCATCGGCGGGCAGGCCCAGTTTTTGCTGAATGTCCTGCACAGCCTCGCGGGATTTCTCGCCCAAGATGCCATCTGCGCCGCCAACATCATAGCCGCGCGCTTGTAGCTTCTGCTGAAGCTGTTTGATCTGCGGACCGCTCAGGCCGGGGTCGGGGTTGCCCGCGTTGTAGATCGGAGCGCCTTCGAGGCGAGTGCCGAAATAGGCGGCGGTCAGCACGTAGGTGAAACTCTGGTTCCACTCGAAGTAGACGTTGAAGTTGGGATAGGCGAGGAAGGCCGGACCTTTGCGTCCCATGGGCAGGATGATCGAAGCAGGCAGATCAGGACGCAGCATTTTCCCACTGCGTGCCTGAACGCCCTTTGCCTGCCATTCGGCGGCGGTTTTGCGGGTTTTGAGGCCGGTTTGGCTCCAGTCCAGATTTTGCGGCACGACGATTTCTTGGAGCCACGGCTCGTTGGGACGCCAGCCAAGGCCGGACAGCATCTTGGCGCCGGACATCAGCGCATCGGGTGCCGAGGTTTTCAGGCTGACATGACCGTCGCCATCGCCATCCACGCCGTTTTCCAAAATGTCGCCGGGCAGCATTTGAACCATGCCGATCTCGCCAGCCCAAGCGCCCGTGGTGGTCTGGGGATCAAAATCGCCCTTTTCGAACAGGCGGATCGCGGACAGCACCTGCGGGCGGAAGAGTTCGGGGCGGCGGCAGTCATGGGCCAAGGTGACCAGAGCGTTACGGGTGTTGAAGTTCCCTTGGAAGCCGCCGTAGTCGGTTTCGAACGCCCAAAACGCCAAGAGCACGCCAGGATTGATGCCGTATTGCTGCTGGATGCGGTCAAAGGTGCTGCGGTACTGGCGCCATTTTTGCGCGCCCGCCTGCATGCGGTTCTGGCTGATCAGCATCCGCGAGAATTCGATGAAGTCCTTTTGAAAGACGCCTTGGGCACGGTCTGCCTTGAGAACTGCGCCGGATTGCTGTGCGCCCGAGAAAAAGGCGTCGACTGTCGCTTGGGAGTGGCCGCGCTGCATGGCCTCGGCCTTGAGCCCGTTGATAAAACTACCCCAATTGCCTCCACAAGTTTGGGCAGAGGCGGGCAGGGCGAGGCCAAGGGCAAAGAGGCTGGCGGTCAAGAGGCGCATAGGAAAGTCCTGTAGATCAAAGATTTGATCAGAACTTAGCACTCGCAGGGTGTACGTAAAATGTCAGATCAGCCAGATCAGAGTGGCCAGCAAAACCATGCCGGCCCATGCGCGCCACAGAACTGTGCAAGCTGCATCGATCTGCATTGGGCCGGGATAGCGGTTGCCCGAAGGATGCACCCAAGGGAAGTCCTGCATTTGTCCGTGATAGGCGCGTGGACCGGAAAGAGAGACATTCAGAACGCGGGCCATGGCGCTTTCGGGCCAACCCGCGTTGGGGGACCTGTGCTGCCGCGCCTCTGTGGGCAAGCCACGCCACAGGTCGGGACGGCCGTGGGACAGCAGGATCAGGACCGCAGACAGGCGAGCGGGCACCCAGTTCAGCCAGTCATCAAGGCGAGCAGCGGCCCAGCCAAATTCTTCGTGACGCGGGGTGCGGTGGCCAATCATGCTGTCTGCGGTGTTGACCAATTTGTAGAGGACGATGCCGGGCAAACCGCCGATCAGAAACCAGAAGGCGGGGGCAATAACGCCATCACTGAAATTCTCGGCCGCGGATTCAATCGCGGCACGGGCGACAGCTGGTTCCTCCATTTCTGCGGTATCGCGGCCGACGATCATGGCGACAGATTTCCGGCCTCTGGTGATGGTCTGGCGCAGACCTGCGGCGACAGCCTCGACGTGTTCAACAAGTGATTTCTGAGCCAGCAGGATGGCGGCACAGACAATCTGTACGATCCAGCCAAAGCTGGACAGAATACCCGCGATGACGATCCAGAACAGGATCAATAGGCCCAGTGCGATGACGCCTTTCTGCCGCTTGTCCTCGCCCTTGTTAAAGCGCTTGTCTGCCCAGTCGATGGTACGGCCCATCAGGACGGCAGGGTGCGGAACGCGATCCCAAAGAGCTTTGGGTTCGCCCATGACCGCGTCTAGCGCCATCGCGAGTATGAGCGCGGCGCTCATAGGCTGGCCTCGAACTGGTCCCAGCGGTCGGGAGCGGGTAGGCCAAGGCGGAGCCAGCGGTCGGAGTAGGGAAAGATACGGGTCCAGACGTGGTGCTGCGCCATCCGGTCCTGCCACGCGGCTGCGTCGCCGACATCGTACAGGCGAAAAAGTGTCGTGCCACCGACGAGCTTTGCCCCCTTGCCTGTCATGATCTTGTCCATGCGGGCTGTGTCTGCGGCCAGGCGGGCGCGCGTCTGCGCGGCCCACTCGTCATCCATCAGGGCCCTTGTTCCGATCTCTAGCGCGGGCCCAGAGACGGCCCACGGCCCAATCATATCGCGCATCCGGTCCACCAGCGGGGTGGGGCCGATCAGGAATCCCAAACGCAATCCCGCGAGACCCCAGAACTTGCCAAAGGACTTGAGGATCAGCGTGTCGGGGCGTTCGGCCCTATGGATCAAAGTGGCCTCCGGCGTCACGTCACAGAAGCTTTCATCGATGATATTGAGGCGTGCGGTCAGCGCCGCCTCTTCGGCGAGGCGACCGTCGGGGTTGTTTGGGTGGACAACAACGGTGGCGTCTGTCCCCTGCGGAGACACATCCCAACCGCACGCGGCAAAGGCAGCGGCGTGTTCGTTGTAGGTTGGGGTAGGGATATTCACAGCGCCGGTTTGTGCCAGCGCGGGAATGCGCGCAATCAGGCTCGACGCGCCGGGTGCAGAGATCACGGAAGCGCCCTTGGGCACATTCCAAAAGCGCCGCGCCGCGTCAGACAAGGCATATCTAGCATTTAAATCGGGCAGCGCGTTCCAAGCGTCCGCGCTGATTTCGCCGACGGGGTAGGGGACAGGGTTGATGCCAGTCGACAGGTCAAGCCAGCCGTCCCGTGTGCCGCCATACTGCGCTATCGCGGCGTCAATGCCGCCCCCGTGGTCTCTGGTTTTGACCGCCATCGTCTGCGCCCCTTGTTCGTCTGGGGCGCAGGTTGCCGATTGAACGGCGCGGGGCAAGTCAAAATTAGCCGCGACCGTGGGGTGCGTCGAAATCCAGCACCGGATTGATCGGGATGATGCGGTTTGGGTTAATCATGTCGTGGCTGTAGTGATAGTGGCGCACGATGTGATCCAGGTTCACCGTCGGCGCGACACCAGGGCGTTGGTACAATTCGCGCACGTAGCCCCACATGTTCGGGTAGTCGATGATACGCTTGCGGTTGCACTTGAAGTGCTGGTGATAGACCGAGTCGAACCGGACCAAAGTGGTGAACAGGCGCCAGTCGGCCTCGGTCAGGTGGTCGCCGGTCAGGTAGCGGTTGGTGCTGAGGATCTGCTCAATCCAATCGAGGCTGTCGAACAGCGGATGCACCGCCTCGTCATACGCATCCTGAGAGGTCGCAAAACCCGCTTTGTAGACGCCGTTGTTCACCGTGTCGTAGATGCGGCTGTTCAGCGTCTCGATCTGGTCGCGCAGGGAAACAGGCCAGTAATCGTCGGTGTTGCCGGTCAAGTCGTTGAACGCGCTATTGAGCATCCGAATAATCTCGGCGCTTTCATTCGATACGATGGTGTTCGTCTTCTTGTCGAAGAGGACAGGCACGGTCACGCGGCCAGTCATTTCGGGCACTACCTTGGTGTAGACCTCGCGCAGGTAATCCAGCCCGAACAGGGTGTCACCGGTCGCTGCGGGGTAGTCGGTCGAGAACGTCCACCCCTCGCCCAGCATTTCGGGATGCACGACGCTGACGCTGATGTGCGATTCCAGTTCCTTGATCGCGCGGAAGATCAGGGTGCGGTGCGCCCAAGGGCACGCGTAAGACACATAGAGGTGGTAGCGACCGCTCTCGGCGGCATAGCCACTGTCGCCGGTAGGGCCTGCGCTGCCGTCCGCGGTCACCCAGCTACGGAACTTCGCTTGATCGCGGACGAATTTTCCGCCCGTTTCAGAAGTGTCGTACCATTTGTCTTTCCATTCGCCGTCTACCAGCAGTCCCATCGGGGCCTCGCAATCTGTCACTCAATGTTCCAATTTGAACAGAACGTAGGGCGATCACGGGTCCGTGCACACAGGTAGGGCCGCGCATATCCCCTGCCAAAATGCACATAGGGCAGTTTTAGGCGGTTTCTGCGCGGCTATTTTCGGGTTTCAAGATGCGGGGCAGGTTGCCTTCGATCCAGTCGGCTAGAGCGCGCACATGCTCGGCCACTTCTTCGCCCATTGGTGTCAGAGTGTAGTCCACCCGTGGGGGCACTTCGCCGTGGTCATGGCGCCGGACAAAACCGTCTTCTTCCAATGTTTGAAGGGTCTGGGCGAGCATACGGTCACTGACTCCGCCTACCATCCGGCGGAGTTCGGCGAACCGCTTGGTACCGCCCTGCAGGGCGATCAGAACCAATACGCCCCAGCGGCTGGTGACGTGTTTTAGGATGTCGCGAGACGGGCAGGCGCTGGCTAGAACATTGCCGCGCAGGGCCCCGCTGTGAATGGCGTCGCTGAGGGATGTCATGAAACCTCCGAAAAAATCTATACACTAACATTTATGTACGTACTTACGAAATACAAGCGCTATGTCTAGCTATGGGTCATCGAAACACGGTTGAGGATTTTGAAATGACCATCGCGATCACCGGCGCCACCGGCCAACTGGGCCGCATTGTTATCAATCAATTGAAAGCCAAGATTCCTGCAGAGCAGATTGTGGCTCTGGTCCGTTCTCCCGAAAAGGCGGCGGACTTGGGGGTCGAGGCGCGGGTCTTTGATTACGACAAGCCTGAGACCCTAGAGCCTGCACTCTCGGGCGTGGATAAGCTGCTGCTGATTTCGGGCAGCGAGATCGGCAAGCGGATTGGTCAGCATACTGCGGTCATCAATGCGGCCAAAGCGGTGGGCGTCCCCTATATCGCCTACACCAGCCTGCTGAACGCGACCGAGAACACGCTCTCGCTGGCCC
Organism: Donghicola eburneus; assembly: GCF_900115865.1. Taxonomy (GTDB): domain Bacteria; phylum Pseudomonadota; class Alphaproteobacteria; order Rhodobacterales; family Rhodobacteraceae; genus Donghicola; species Donghicola eburneus. Next base: position 86,280 of record NZ_FOXY01000008.1, read on the forward strand.
CTGAACACGTTGCTACCGAAGAGCTGCTGACCGAGTCAGGCATTCCACACACGTTGTTGCGCAATGGTTGGTACACCGAGAACTACACTATGAGCTTGCCGGCTGCGGTCGAACACAACGCTCTGATCGGAGCGGCGGGGGATGGGCGCATTTCGTCGGCCTCACGGGTGGATTATGCTGCGGCTGCAGTAGCCGTGCTGACCGGCGAAGGGCACGAGGGCAAAACCTATGAGCTGTCGGGCGATTCGGCTTATACGCTGACCGAATTGGCTGCCGAGGTGTCCAAACAGACGGGCAAGGATATTCCTTATGTGAACATGTCCGAAGCTGAGTATGCGGCAGCGCTGACACAGGCGGGCCTGCCCGAAGGGTTCGCTGCGGCGCTCGCCAGCTTTGACGTCGAAGCGTCCAAAGGCGCGCTTTATGATGATGGAAATACCCTGTCTGGCTTGATCGGACGGCCCACGACGCCCCTGTCTGATGTGGTGGCTGCGGCCTTGGCATAACGCCGAGCACGCCTCATGGCACGCGCGTTGCACGAAGGCTGCAGCGCGCGACCTTTGTCGAAGTTATCCATTGGAAACTTGACCTTAGTCTTTCGCGTGTCATGCTCGGAGTGCGATGGAGGGTCAGATGTCAACGTTTTTGCCAAAAGATGTAGAGGACGGGCTGCGGGATGCGGTAATCGCAAACCAGCGCCGTCAAAGCCGTTTGCGGGTGCAGAACGGCGAAGAGAGCTACAAAGTTCTGAAAATGTGGTCGAACGGGTTTTCGGTGGCGACCGAGGATGCTCCCCATTTGCGCGGGTTGGTCGACCTTTATGACGCGGGCCGTCACCTGTCGCAGGCGCTGATCGTGGCTTCCGAAGTGGGCGACGGTGAAATGCGTTACGAGTTCAAGCGCAGCACACTGGCCGCAGACAAAGCTCCGGTGGACTTCGCCGAAGACCCCAGTGCGCCTGTGGGATTGCTGCCCCGCCTGTAACGGGGCAGTCCCGACTTACTGCAGGTCGCTAAACGCGGCCTTCAGACGCTCTGCCGCTTCAGCGACGCGGGCGCGCGGCGTTGCAAAGTTAAACCGCATGAAGGTCTCGCCGCCTTTGCCAAAGGTTTCGCCGTGGTTGGCTGCGATGCGGGCGTCTTGTTCGATGCGCTTCTTGTACTCGGACTGGTCCATGCCCGTGCCAGAAAAATCAACCCACGCCAGATAGGTCGACTCCATCGGCATGGAGGTCACGCCTGGGATGCTCTTTAGAGCCTCGTCCAAGAGGCGGCGGTTGCCATCCAGATACTCGACCAAGGCATCCACCCACTCTGCACCTTCGGGCGAATAGGCGGCGGTGGTCATTTCCAGACCGAACGAGTTGCCCGAAATGCCCAACGCCATCATGCGGGCACTGAATTTGGCGCGCAAGGTGTCGTCGGGGATGATGACGTTGCCGGTATGGCTGCCCGCGATGTTAAAAGTCTTGGTCGTGGCGGTCATCATCACCAGTCGGTCCATGATGTCAGGCGCAGCGACAGCCATGACGTGGTGCTTGTTGCCGGGCATGACCAGATCGTGGTGAATCTCGTCGGAGACAAGGATCAGGTCATGGCGCTTGGCGAACTCGGCCACGCCCTTCAGTTCCTCCAGCGTCCAGACGCGGCCACCGGGGTTATGGGGCGAGCACAGGATGACCATCTTTTCGTTGCCGGTCATCTGGGCGTCATAGGCATCGAAGTCCATCTTGTAGATGCCATCTTCGATCACGAGCGGGCACTCGACGACCTCGCGCCCCGCCGCTCGGATAGTGCGGGCAAAAGCGTGGTAGACGGGTGTGAACAGGACCACGCCTTCGCCGGGCTTGGTGTAGGTATCCACGCACATACCGGTTCCGTTGACCAATCCATGAGTGGTCATGATCGCCTTCGCGTCGACGGTCCAGCCGTGGCGGTTGTCCATCCACCACTGGATCGCACCTTTGTAGTCCTGATCGCCGCCGAAATACCCGTAGACCCCGTGCTCTGCCATCTTCTCGACCGCGCGCTGGACGCAGGTGGGCGGGCGAAAGTCCATGTCGGCAACCCACATCGAAATCCCGTCCTTGGGCGAGACGCCGTACAAAGGCTCCATCTGGTCCCATTTCGCGGAATGAGTGCCCACGCGGTCGATGATTTCGTCAAAATTCATGGGGGTGCGTCCTTTTTTAGTCCTGCCGGCAGGCTATCGCGGTGTTTTGCGGACGCAAGGGGCGTTGCGTGATCGAGCGCCATCGCCTAGATGAATTTTTATGATACGCCCCATTCTGATCCACCCCGACCCGCGCCTGAAAAAGGTATGTGCCCCCGTGGCCGACATCTCGGACGACCTGCGCAAGCTGGCCGACGATATGCTGGAAACGATGTATGATGCGCCCGGCATTGGGCTCGCCGCGCCGCAGATCGGTGTCATGGATCGCGTGATCGTCATGGATTGCGTCAAAGAGGACGGCGAAGCGCCCCAGCCGATGGTGATGTTCAACCCCGAAGTCATCCTGAATTCGGACGACACGAACGTCTACGAAGAAGGCTGCCTGTCGATCCCCGACCAATTCGCCGAAGTCACACGCCCCAAAGAGGTCAAGGTGCGCTGGCTGGACCGCGACGGGAACTTGCAGGAACAGGACTTTGACGGGCTGTGGGCGACCTGCGTGCAGCACGAGATCGACCATCTGAACGGCAAGCTGTTCATTGATTACCTTGGCCCGATGAAGCGCCAGATGATCACACGCAAGTCCATGAAGTTGAAGAAAGAGCGGGCCCGTTCGTGAGACGTAAGACTCTGCCCTATACCGACAAGCGCCTGCGCACAGTCGCCGCGCCGATCGAAGAGATTACCGACGAAATCCGCGCGATCTGGCAGGACATGATCGACACTATGGAAGCGATGCCCGGCGTTGGGCTGGGCGCGAACCAGATCGGTGTCTTGCAGCGCTTGATCGTTGTGGATGCCAGCGATGAGCGTGGTCAGGCCGTGCGCATGGCAAATCCCGAAATCCTGCACGCCTCGGTGAAACTGCGCGAGCACGAAGAGGCGAGTCCGCACCTGCCCGGGGTGTCGGCGCGGATCGAGCGTCCGCGTGCGGTGACCGTGCGTTACATGGATGAAAACGGCGAGACGGTGGAAAAGGATTTCGTGGGGCTTTGGGCGACCAGCGTGCAGCACCAGATCGACCACCTGAACGGCAAGCTCTACACCGACTACCTGTCCAAGGTGAAACGCGACATGCTGGTCCGCAAATCGAGGAAGTTCCAATGAAGGTTGTGTTCATGGGCACGCCCGATTTCTCGGTTCCGGTGCTGGATGCGCTGGTCGAGGCGGGCCACGAGGTTGTTTGCGTCTACTGTCAGCCGCCCCGCCCCGCGGGCCGCGGCAAGAAGGATCGCCCAACCCCCGTCCATGCACGCGCCGAAGCGTTGGGCCTGCCTGTCCGCCATCCCGTCAGCTTGAAGGGCGAAGCTGAGCAGGCAGAATTTGCGGCGTTGGGCGCCGATGTAGCGGTCGTTGTGGCCTACGGCCTGATCCTACCCCAAGCTATTCTGGACGCGCCCACTAAGGGCTGCCTTAACATCCACGCCTCTTTGCTGCCTCGTTGGCGCGGGGCTGCACCGATCCATCGCGCGATCATGTCGGGCGACGCGGCCACTGGCATCTGCATCATGCAGATGGAGGCTGGTCTGGACACGGGCCCTGTGCTCTTGCGCCGCGAAACCCCGATTGGCGAGACCGAGACCACCGACCAGCTGCACGACCGTCTGTCCACCATGGGCGCGGAATGCATTGTCGAGGCTCTGTCGGCGCTCAATACTCTAACGCCGGAAGTTCAGCCCGAAGAAGGCGTTACGTACGCGTCGAAAATCGACAAAGCCGAAGCCGCCGTCGATTGGGCCAAATCTGCGATTGAGATCAGCCGCCAGATCCGCGGCCTTGCAACCTTTCCCGGTGCGTGGACCACACACAAGGGCGAGCGGATCAAACTGCTGGGGGCCGAACTGGCCGAGGGACAGGGCGATGCTGGCACTGTGATCGGACCTGCCCTGACCGTTGCCTGCGCAGCGGGCGCTGTCCGCATCACCAAGGCGCAGCGCGCGGGCAAGGGCGCTCAGGACATTGACACTTTTCTGCGAGGATGGCCCATTGAAACAGGCGAAAAACTAGGGTCGGAGTAAGCGATGTTTCCCGTATTGATCGGCACCGTAGTGATCGCAGGGATTGTGGGCTACGTGTCCGAGCGTTCGGGCTTCACGCGCAACGGCTACCTGCCGTCCATCGTGATCTGCGTGGGCGGCGCGTTTCTATTCTACTTCGTGACCATAATGTTTGGCATCGGCTTTCGCAGTCCGGGCCTGAACGCCATCATCGCGTCAATTGGGGCGCTGATCATCGTCCCGACTCACTTTCGGCGCTGATGATTACTGACGCGGTGGGCGGTGACGGTAGTTCGGCAGCTTCCACCCGAACAGCAGGCTTCCCCCGCGCACGACAAATGTCGCAGCCGCGCCTGCGGACAGATAGATCAGCGGATCGGGGATAATCAGGGCCAACAGGGCGGACGTGATTGACCCCGCGAGTGCGGCGGTGACGTAGAGTTCTCCGTGCCGCAAGACCAAGGGAACGTCATTGCACACCACATCGCGCATCAACCCGCCAAAGCAGCCAGTAATCATGCCCATGATGGTGACGATCATCGGGCTCTGGCCCGCTTCGTGTGCGGCAGAGATCCCAGCCACCACCGCAGTCGACAGGGCGACGGCATCGAGCCAGCGGATCGCGGAGTAGCGGCTCTCGAGTTGCGGGGCGATAAGGAATACCAGCGCCGCAGCCAAGAGCGCGGCCAGGATGTAGATCGGGTCCGCAATCCAGAACACAGGGTTCCGATCCAAGAGCACATCTCGAACCGTGCCGCCGCCAACCGCTGTCAGGCAGGCGACAAAGCCAAATCCGACAGGGTCCAGCTGCTGACGGCTTGCGACCAGTGCGCCGGACAGGGCGAAGACAAATACCGCCGCCAGATCGAGAGCGTAGGTCGCGGTCATTTCTTGAAAGGGGCCATACCCGCGCGGGCCAGTTCATCGGCGCGCTCGTTTTCGGGGTGGCCGGCGTGGCCCTTGACCCATTCCCATTTTACTTCGTGCCTCTGGCGCGCCTCATCGAGGCGGCGCCACAGGTCTTCGTTCTTGACCGGCTTTTTGGTGCTGGTTTTCCAGCCGTTCTTTTTCCAGCTGAACATCCACTGGGTGATACCGCCTTTGACATAGGCGCTGTCGGTCACCACGGTGATGGTGCTGGGGCGCTCTAGCGCCTCCAGCGCGTTGATCGCGGCCAAGAGTTCCATACGGTTGTTGGTCGTCTCGGCCTCGCCGCCTTTGAGCTCGCGCTCCTTCACCACGTCTTCACCGGACTTCGCTTGTAACAGGGCGCCCCAGCCTCCGGGACCGGGGTTTCCGCTGCAGGCTCCGTCGGTGTAGGCGTATAGATCAGGCAAAAGCTGTAATTCCTAGGCAGATGACAACAAGGATGGTCAGCATGATACGCAGCTGAAGCCACCACTTCGGGTTCATCCCCAGATAATTGTAATAGACGTCGAGCGCCAGTAGGGCGACGAACCCGACAATCAGGTTGATCGCGGAATTCATGGTGCCATCTCCCACCATGAAGAAGGCCCAGATGGTCGGCAGGCACGACAGGCCAAGGCCATAGGCGCGCAGGGTGTCATCTTCGACCGTGGCCGAGAAGCCCCAGAGAATGCCCGAAATGAAACAGAGCACGATCAGGCCATAGGACAGCTGGATGTACGGCGCAGACATACGCGAGCCCAAGGTCATCAGGCTCCATTCATTCAGTTCAGGGTACAGGATGCAGGCGGCCCCCCATGCAAAGGGGATAACGCCTGCAAAACCTAAGATCAGGGCGGGTAAAGGGATTCTGGTCATAACTAACTCCAATCAGTGCGGCCATTCGCCGTTGAAATTAGTTCACTCCCTAGCGGTTTCACGCCCCCGGTCTTTGAGCCAGATCATGTAGGTTGAAGTGAATTACGCAGGTACGCGCAGGACGCGAGGCACTTTGAATTCGACATTCTCTTTGGCCGTTTCCACCATCTCAACAGTGACGTCGAAACGCTCGCGGAAGGCATTGATGACTTCGTTCACCAGAACCTCTGGGGCCGAAGCGCCAGCGGTGATGCCAAGGCTGCGGATTTCGCCCAAGGCGCGCCAGTCAATTTCCGTCGCGCGCTGCACAAGCTGCGCGTAGTTGCAGCCGTTCTTGGCGGCGACTTCGACCAGTCGTTTGGAGTTCGAAGAGTTCGGAGCGCCAACAACCAAAAGGGCATCGCAGTCCGGCGCGATTGCTTTGACCGCTTCTTGGCGGTTGGTGGTGGCGTAACAGATGTCTTCCTTGTGGGGGCCGACGATCGCAGGGAAACGGTCGCGCAGGGCTGCCACAATGTCGATAGTGTCATCGACCGACAGGGTGGTCTGGGTCACAAACGCCAGCTTGGAAGGGTCGCGGACATCGACATTGGCTACATCGTCCACTGTTTCCACCAGCAGCACTTCGCCCTCGGGCAGTTGGCCCATGGTGCCCAAAGTCTCTGGGTGGCCCGCATGACCAATCATGATCATTTGCAGACCATTTTCATAATGGCGCTCGGCCTCAATGTGCACTTTGCTGACCAACGGGCAGGTGGCGTCCACGAACACCATCTCGCGCTTGGCAGCCGCAGCAGGCACGGATTTGGGCACACCATGCGCCGAGAAGATCACGGGGCGGTCATCGGGGCATTCGTGCAGTTCTTCGACAAAGACAGCGCCTTTGTCACGCAGGGAGTCGACGACGAATTTGTTGTGCACGATCTCGTGGCGGACATAGACCGGCGCGCCCCACTTTTCGATCGCCATTTCCACGATCTTGATGGCGCGGTCCACACCAGCGCAGAACCCGCGGGGGGCTGCGAGATAGATGGTCAGCTGGGGCTTGGTCATACCTACCGTCCTGTCATGCACATTTGCCCCAGACCTAATGCATGGGGGCCGCCTTCGCAATTGGCGGGCCAGAGATCGTGATGAAGGGGGGATGGGCCCCGTTTGGATGCCTGCGGTGTGAGTGGTGCAGTGTCCTCGGGGCCGATACTCGTACAGTGGTTGCTCTGACGGCGCGGTGGGTACGTCGTCAGGACTTAGTCGTCTTTGGAGGTGTCGTCCGAACGGTCGGGCATTTCGCGCGGTGGACGTCCGATCACTTCTTTCAGATCGTTTAGGTCGATGAAGTTGTCTGCCTGACGGCGCAGTTCATCGGCGATCATTGGGGGCTGGCTGCGGATAGTCGACACGACCGAAACACGAACACCCTGACGCTGCAGGCTTTCGACCAGCGGACGGAAGTCGCCATCGCCAGAGAACAGCACGATGTGGTCCACGTGAGGCGCCAGTTCCATCGCGTTGACAGTCAACTCGATGTCCATGTTGCCCTTGACCTTACGGCGGCCTTGGCTGTCGGTGTATTCCTTGGCCGGTTTGGTGACCATGGAAAAGCCGTTGTAGTGCAGCCAGTCAACCAGAGGACGGATCGGCGAGTATTCGTCGTTCTCGAGCAGAGCGGTGTAGTAGAACGCGCGCAGGAGTTTACCGCGTCGCATGAATTCTTGGCGAAGAAGCTTGTAATCGATGTCGAAGCCAAGCGACTTAGCCGCTGCGTAGAGGTTCGATCCATCAATGAACAGAGCCAATCGCTCGTCCTTGTAGAACATGAAAATTCCTTTCGGTAATTGGATGCCGTTAAAGGTGAGTGGTCTTATCTGGGCATCTTAGAACGAAGTATGGTGAACTGTGCAAAACTCAAGCGTTGAACGCAGTCAGCAATATTGGGGTAGGGGACATGAAAAAGTATAATCAGGTCATTTTTTCTATCGGTGGCAATCAAGAGGTTGATGTTTCAAAAAATATCGAGTTGCAAGTCAGAGTAGCCAGTCTTTTCAGGGAACGCGACGTTTTTCCGCTCTCAATTTCGAAATTCTACCTTACACCAGCCTTTCCGGCCGGAATCGGTGCAGATTTCGTGAACTGTGCGATTCGTGCAAATACCCTTCTATCGGCGCATCAAGTTTTGCAGATTTGCCATCAAATCGAGGCGGAAATGGGGCGGAAACGGATTGTTCGTTGGGGCGAACGTGTAATCGATATCGATCTGATTTCTTTCAATGAACAGGTGAGCCCAGACACCGAAACTTACCAAGAATGGGTCGACCTGCCCTTGGAACGGCAGAAAACAAAGGCCCCGGAGCAATTGATTCTGCCACACCCCCGCGTGCAGGATCGCGCATTTGTGTTGGTCCCCTTGTGTGACATATCCGAAGATTGGGTTCATCCTGTCACGAAGCTGACTGCGCGACAGCTTCGTGACAGCCTGCCTGACACCGAGGTTGACTCAGTGCAAGCGATCGACGGAACACGGGTTGTAAATTACCCCGAGCCCGTATAAATAAGCGCTTTCTACAAGCCTGCTAAGTGGAGATCCCATGGCCCGCGTTACCGTTGAAGACTGCGTCGACAAGGTTCCGAACCGTTTTGATCTGGTGATGCTTGCTGCCCATCGGGCACGCGAGATTTCTGCTGGTGCGTCGCTCACGGTCGAACGTGACAACGACAAAAACCCTGTCGTTGCCCTGCGCGAGATCGCAGAAGAGACCCAGTCGGCTGATTCGCTGCGTGAGCGCATGATTGAATCGAACCAGACCCAGATCGAAGTTGATGAGCCCGAAGATGATTCGATGGCTCTGCTCATGGGTGCGGAAACTGCTGACAAGCCGCAGGACGACGATATGTCCGAAGAAAAGCTGCTGCGCGCTCTGATGGAAGCTCAGGGTCAGAAGTAATTTGCCGATACAGGGCTAACCGGAATGATTGCAGCGCAAGACCTGGTCGCCCTGGTCCGCAACTACAACCCGAAGACCAATGCCGAGTTGATCGAGGCGGCCTATGACTATGGCCGCCTTATGCATGACGGGCAGTTCCGCCACTCGGGCGAGCCCTACTTTACGCATCCCGTTGCTGTTGCGGCGATCTTGACCGAGCAGCGTTTGGATGATGCGACGATCATCACCGCACTCCTGCACGATACGATCGAAGACACCAAATCCACTTATTCCGAGATTACAGAGCGCTTTGGCCAAGAAGTCGCCGATCTGGTTGATGGTGTGACGAAGCTAACCAATTTGCAGCTGTCCTCGACCGAGACGAAGCAGGCCGAGAACTTCCGCAAGCTGTTCATCGCGATGTCCAAGGACCTGCGCGTGATTCTGGTCAAGCTGGCCGACCGTCTGCACAACATGCGCACGATCAAGGCGATGCGCCCTGAAAAGCAGGCGCAAAAGGCCCGCGAGACCATGGAAATCTTTGCCCCACTGGCAGGCCGTATGGGCATGCAGTGGATGCGCGAAGAGCTAGAGGACTTGTCCTTCCGCGTGCTGAATCCCGAAGGACGCGCCAGCATCATGCGCCGCTTTGTCATGCTGCACAAAGAGGCGGGCGATGTGGTCCACCGGATCACCGGCGACATGCGCAATCTCTTGGAAAAGCAGGAGATCGAGGCCGAGGTCTTTGGCCGCGCCAAGAAGCCCTATTCGATCTGGCGCAAGATGCAGGCCAAGGATCAGGGTTTTAGCCGCCTGTCCGATATCTACGGCTTCCGGATCATTACCGAGTCCGAAGAAGACTGCTATCGCGCGCTGGGGGCCATCCACCAGCGCTGGCGGGCGGTTCCGGGCCGGTTCAAGGATTACATCAGCCAGCCAAAATCCAACGGCTATCGCTCGATCCACACCACGGTGTCGGGCCGCGATGGTCGTCGGGTCGAGGTTCAGATCCGCACCCGCCAGATGCATGATGTGGCGGAAACTGGCGTGGCCGCGCACTGGTCCTACCGAGACGGTGTGCGCAGCGGGAACCCATTCGCCGTAGATCCTGCGAAATGGTTGGCCAGCCTGACCGAACGCTTCGAAGAGGATGACGATCACGACGCCTTCCTCGAGGCGGTGAAGCTGGAAATGTACACGGACAAGGTGTTCTGTTTCACGCCCAAGGGTGAAGTGATAAAGCTGCCCAAAGGCGCGACGCCGATTGACTTTGCCTATGCGATCCACACGCGGATCGGGAACGCCTGCGTCGGCGCCAAGGTCGATGGCCTGCGTGTGCCCCTATGGACCCGCCTAAAAAACGGCCAAAGCGTTGTGATCATTACGGCGGAGGGGCAGACGCCGCAGGCTACTTGGATCGACATTGTCGCCACCGGCCGCGCGAAATCGGCGATCCGGCGTGCCTTGCGTGCCGAGGATCGTGAACGCTTTATCAAGCTAGGCCGCGAGCTGGCTCGCGTTGCGTTTGAACATGTCGGCAAGAAGGCGACTGACAAGGCGCTCTCTACTGCCGCGACCGCCCTACGCATTCCCGACGGCGAAGAGTTGTTGGCGCGACTGGGCAGCGCGGAGATCACTGGAACCGAAGTTGTCGCCGCGATCTACCCGAACCTGAAACTCAACACCTCTGCCGAGGTGGAGCCGAAACGCGCTGTGATCGGCCTTGAAGCGGGACAAAACTTTACGCTGGCGCCGTGCTGTCAGCCGGTTCCGGGTGAACGGATCGTGGGCATCACGACCCGCGGGCAGGGCGTCATGGTGCACGCCATTGATTGCGAGGCTCTGGCCGAGTTCGAGGATCAGACTGGCCGCTGGATGGACATCTACTGGCATGGCGGCGAGCACCCAGCCAAGTATCCTGTCTCGCTTGATCTTACGATTAGCAATGATGCAGGTGTACTTGGGCGGATCTGCACTCTGATCGGCGAGCAGAAAGCGAATATCTCGGATCTGCATTTCCTTGATCGCAAACCTGATTTTTACCGACTGATGGTTGATGTCGACCTCAAGGATGTGGAACACCTCCACCGTGTCATGACGGCGCTACAAGCGGACAGTGACGTAGCGGAAATCTCCCGCTGCCGCGATGCGAGCCGCCTTCATGCTTCGGGTGACAAGTAAGAGAGGTAGCTGGCGTGGTCTTTAAGCGTCGTGATAAACGCACGCTTTGGCAGATCGCCAAGGACTTCCTTTGGCCCAAAGGCGGCTGGAAACGTGCGTTTCACTACGTCCGCCACCGCGTTTACCGTCTGCCTGACACACCTGAAAAGATTGCCCGCGGGATCATGGCAGGGCTTTTTACGACCTTTACACCCTTGTATGGCCTGCACTTTTTTATCGCGGCAGGGTTGGCGTTTATTCTGCGCGGCAACATCTTGGCGTCGATTCTCGGGACGTTCTTTGGGAACCCGCTGACTTACGTGCCCATTGCCGTGATCTCGATGAAGACGGGCTACTTCTTTCTGGGGATTGAGGACGGGCACCGGCTGGACAAGTCGCTGGTCGAGAAGTTCTTTGATGCTGGTGAGAACCTGCTGCAGAACTGCATCGCCTTCTTTACTGGCGAGTATACGGACTGGAGCCGACTCGAGGTGTTTTACCACGAGGTTTTCTTTCCCTATCTGGTCGGGGGAATTTTACCTGGATTGGTCCTGTCAATTGTCGGCTATTACGTCACATTACCCCTCATCCGGGCCTACCAGAAGCGGCGGCGCGGGACTTTGGCGGCGCGCCTAGCGTCGCTCAAGAAACGGAAACATGCGAAAGACAGCGGGTCTTCGCGGCACTGACTTTGAAACTTGGGGGCACATATGCAACCGCTCGGCAAACTCCGTCTCGGAGTGAATATCGACCACGTCGCCACTGTCCGGAACGCACGCGGAGGCACTGTTCCTGACCCGTTGCGCGCAGCCAAAATGGCCGAAGAGGCGGGCGCGGACGGCATCACCGCCCACCTGCGCGAGGATCGTCGCCATATCAGCGACGCCGATATCGACGGGTTGATGGAAGTTCTGTCCGTGCCACTGAATTTCGAGATGGCCGCGACCGACGAGATGCAGAAAATTGCCCTGCGTCACAAGCCCCACGCGGTCTGTATTGTGCCGGAAAAGCGTGAAGAGCGGACCACCGAAGGCGGTCTGGAAGTCGCCCGCGAAGAAAACCGCTTGGCCCATTTCATCGCGCCCCTGCGCGAAGCTGGCTGCCGCGTGTCGATCTTTATCGCCGCCGACAAACGCCAGATCGAGGCCGCCCACCGTATTGGCGCACAGGTCATCGAAATCCACACCGGTGCCTATTGCGACGCCCATGCCGAAGGCCGGTTCGAGGACCGCGATCGCGAGCTTGAGTCGATCACCGAAATGGCTGATTTCGCCCACGGGCTGGGGCTCGAAGTTCACGCAGGTCACGGCCTGACTTATGACACTGTGCAGCCCATCGCAGCCCTGCCGCAGATGATGGAGCTGAACATCGGCCACTTTCTAATCGGCGAGGCGATTTTCCGCGGCATCGTGCCATCGATCCAAGAAATGCGCCGTCTGATGGACGAGGCGCGGGCATGACGCCCACCCAACTTGCACTATTCGTCATGGGGTGGATGCTGATGGTCGGCTCGCCTGGGCCGGCGTCTTTGGGGGTGATGGGAACCGCCATGCGCTCTGGCAGGCCGCATGCGATGCTGTTCGCGTCCGGCATTCTGACAGGCAGTCTGTTTTGGTCGACCGTCGCCATTCTGGGCATGGGGGCCGTTATGCAGACTCATGTCTGGATGTTCACAGTGATGCGGTACCTTGGTGCGGCGTATCTGCTGTTTCTCGCTTTTAAATCCTTGCGCTCTGCGATGAAGAAGGATGTGGAGATTAAGGCGGACATCGCGGACGGGTCCTTTGGCAAAGTCTATCTCAAGGGGTTGCTGATCCACCTGACCAACCCCAAGGCCGTGCTGGCCTGGGGATCGGTTTTCGCGCTGACACTGCCGCCTGCGGCACCGATGTCCGACCTATTTCGCCTGCAAGCGATACTGATGGGCGCGTCGATGTCTGTCATGGTCGCCTACGCGCTGCTCTTTTCTAGCGCTGCTGCTATTCGCGTCTACGAACGGGCGCGCCGCTGGTTCGAATTGACCTTTGCGGCGCTCTTTGGCGCGGCCAGCCTGAAAATCCTGACGGTCAGCCCATGATCCTTGGGATCGGCAGCGACCTTGCGAATATCGAGCGGATCGCCAAAACGCTGGACCGCTTTGGCGACCGCTTTCGTAATCGCGTCTTCACCGAGGAAGAGCAGGCCAAAGCCAGCCGTCGCAAGGACGAAGCAGGCACTTATGCTAAGCGCTGGGCGGCCAAAGAGGCGTGTTCCAAGGCGCTTGGCACCGGCCTCGCCATGGGCATCAGTTGGAAGGACATGGCCGTCAGCAATCTGCGCAGTGGCCAACCCGTGATGCACCTAACCGGATGGGCCGCGGAAAGGTTGGCGCAGATGACGCCCGATGGTCACGAGGCCATCGTTCACGTGACTTTGACCGATGATCACCCATGGGCACAGGCCTTTGTGGTGATCGAGGCGCGCCCGATTGCCCCCGCATCGCTTGACACCTGACGCCTTGGCCCCCATGAAACAGGCATCAACCCGCCGCCGAGAGTGATATATTTATGGCCGCCAAGTCCGAAGCCGGAAACGCTATTATCGAGACCATCAAGACGGTCGTTTACGCTATTCTGATCGCTGGTGTGTTCCGCACCTTGTTCTTCCAGCCGTTCTGGATCCCGTCGGGCTCGATGAAGGACACGCTGCTGATTGGCGACTTTCTCTTTGTAAACAAGATGGCCTACGGCTACTCCTACGCGTCCTGCCCGACCGTGCGCATTCCCCGTCTGGGCATCAACATCGACGCCGAGGATTTTTGTGGTTTCCTCAAGGGCGACAACGAGCGCATCTTGGGCGGTGAGCCTCAGCGCGGCGATGTAGTTGTGTTCCGTCATCCCGTAAGCGGCGCGGACTTTATCAAGCGTCTGGTTGGTTTGCCCGGTGATGAAATCCAGATGGTCGACAGCGTTCTGCACATCAACGGCAAAGCGGTCGAGCTTGAGGACGCAGGTCAGTTCGAAGAAATCTTCAAGGCCCAAGGTCCCGAGCGTCTGTACCCCCGCTGTGAAAACGGCCCCGTGGGCGAGGGCGCACTCTGCACCAAGTCGCGGATGACCGAGACGCTGCCGAACGGCGTTTCGCACGATATTCTGAACATCACCCGTCAGGCGTCTGACCAGACCCCGATCTACACCGTTCCCGAAGGCCACTACTTCTTTATGGGCGACAACCGCGACAACTCGACCGACAGCCGCGTGCCCCAATCGATTGGTGGCGTAGGCTATGTGCCCTACGAAAACATCGTTGGCCGCGCGGATCGTATCATGTTCTCGTCTGCTGGCCGGTCCATGCTGTTCTTCTGGACCTGGCGCGGCGACCGTTTCTTCAAGAGGATCGAGTGAAACTCTCTGCCGACATGAAAGCATTCGAAGAGCGTTTGGGGCACCAGTTTGGGCGCCCCGAATTGCTTTTGCGTGCTCTGACACACCCTTCGATGTCCTCGCCAACGCGCGAGGATAACCAGCGTCTTGAATTCCTCGGGGACCGAGTGCTGGGTCTGGTGATGGCCGAAGCCCTATTGAAGGCGGATCGCAACGCAGCCGAGGGGCTGCTTGCCCCGCGTTTCAATGCCTTAGTCCGCAAAGAGGCCTGCGCTGATATCGCCCGCGAGATCGCGCTGGGGGATGTGCTGAAACTCGGCCGGTCCGAGATGATGTCGGGTGGCCGCCGCAAGCAAGCGTTGCTGGGTGACGCGATGGAGGCTGTGATCGCCGCCGTGTACCGCGATGCCGGTTTCGAAGTGGCTCGTGATGTCGTCCTGAAGCTTTGGGGCAAGCGCGTTGAAACGGTCGAGGCTGATGCCCGCGACCCCAAGACAGCACTGCAGGAATGGGCGCAAGCCCGTGGCCAGCAGCCGCCCCGCTATCAGGAAGTCAGTCGCGACGGCCCACCGCACCAGCCGACCTTTACCATGTCGGTCACGCTGGAAAGCGGGGAGACCGCCAAGGCAACCGCTGGCGCCAAACGCACTGCGGAACAGACTGCGGCCAAGACCCTGCTCGATCAGCTCGAAAGCGGCTCCGCGTGACACCCAACGCCAAGGGCAGTCTTTACATGGCTGCTGCGATGGGGGCCTTCTCTGTCGAAGATGCGTTTTTCAAGCGCGCCACGCAGGACATCCCAACCAGCCAAGCGTTGATGATGTTCGGGGCGATGGGGCTTGCCGTATTTGTCCTGCTCTCGCTGCGCCGCAAAGAGCCGATCTGGCATCCCCAGCTTTTCTCGACCGCGCTGATCTTGCGCTCGGTGTCGGAACTGGTCGGGCGTCTTTCTTTTGCATTGGCGCTCGCTTTGACGCCCCTGACCAGCGCGAGCGCAATTCTGCAGGCCGCGCCGCTGGTCGTCGTGATTGGCGCGGTTGTGTTTTTTGGCGAACGTGTGGGCTGGCGTCGCTGGCTCGCGATTGGCCTTGGGCTGGTGGGTGTCCTGATGATCATTCGCCCCACACCTGCGCTGTTCGAGCCCAATTCGATCTTTGCCGTCCTTGCAACCTTGGGCTTTGCCGGCCGCGATCTGGCCACCCGCGCCAGCCCTGCCACCATGTCGACCGAGCAACTGGGTAGCCTTGGCTTTGCGATCCTCGTGATCGCGGGCGTGCTGCTGTCCTTTGTCTTGGGCGAGAGCCTGGCCACCCCGACGCTGCTGTCTGTTGGCGCGACCGCAGGCGCGACCGTTGCAGGTGTTCTGGCCTATAGCGCTCTGACGCTTGCGATGCGAACAGGCGAAATCAGCATCGTGACGCCGTTCCGCTACACCCGACAGCTCTTTGCCATCATCCTCGGGTTTGCTGTGTTTGGCGAGTGGCCCGATTTGCTGACGTGGGCGGGGATTGGTGTTATTATCCTTAGCGGGCTTTACACCGCCCGCGCAGGGCGGCAAGACCGCTGAATTCCAGACAGACCAGAATCGAAAAGAGATCCATGACAACACGTGCAGGCTTTGTCGCCTTGATCGGCGAACCCAACGCAGGAAAATCCACTCTGCTGAACCGCATGGTGGGCGCGAAGGTGTCGATCGTGACCCACAAAGTGCAGACCACCCGTGCCCGCATTCGCGGCGTCGCGCTGGAGGGGGATAGCCAGATCGTGTTCGTCGACACCCCCGGTTTGTTCAAACCACGCCGCCGCTTGGACCGTGCCATGGTCGCGGCAGCTTGGGGCGGTGCGGCAGACGCCGATCTGGTCGTTATGCTGATCGAAGCGCACCGCGGCATCACCGAGGGCGTCGAGCGCATCCTCGAAGGCCTCGGCGATGTGTCCAAAGGCCGCCGTGTCGTGCTGGCCATCAACAAGATCGACCGTGTCCAGAGCGATGTGCTGCTCGCGATCACCAAAGAGATGAACGAGCGTTTCCCCTTTGACGAGACTTTCATGATCTCGGCCGAAAAGGGCTACGGCGTCACCGATCTGCGCAAGTGGCTGGCGGGCGAGCTGCCCGAGGGCCCTTGGCTCTACCCCGAGGATCAGATTGCGGACCTGCCCATGCGCATGATCGCGGCTGAAATGACCCGCGAAAAGCTGACCCTGCGCCTGCATCAGGAACTGCCCTACCAGCTTACGGTCGAAACCGAGCACTGGGAAGAGCGCAAGGACGGCAGTGCCCGTGTCGATCAGATCATCTATGTCAGCCGTGACGGTCACAAAGGCATCATCCTCGGCAACAAAGGCGAGACGATCAAAGCGATCTCCAAGCTTGCCCGCGAAGAACTGACCGAATTCTTGGGTCGCAAGGTGCACTTGTTCCTGCAGGTCAAAGTCCGCGAGAAATGGCTGGATGAGGCCGAGCGCTACAGCGAAATGGGCCTTGATTTCAAAGACGGCAAGTAATGGCGCGTCTCACCTCTGACTTCTGGGTGCATGCCTATCTGGCACGCCTGCGACTGGCCGACATCCCTGCCTACGTAATCGCCCATGGCGACGACACGGCGGGGGCGGTGCTGGTCAAACTGGCGACGCTGGACGGGCAGGCGCAGGCCTTTCACCGGACCTATGATCTGATGTCAGGCGAGCGGGTCTGGGCCACCCTGGCCTCCGGCCCCGAGTTCGAGGTGGACGAAGCCATCCGCCGTCAGCAATCCTTTGACCCCGACATCTGGGTGATCGAGGTCGAAGATCGAAAAGGTCGTCATTTGCTGGACGAAGAGGGTCTCTGAACCCGCGCGATTCCTAATAGGATGAAGCCAAAAATCAGAAACCCTGCTGCGACGATGCTCATTTCGCGCAGCAGACCAATGGGCCCGAGTTCTGGCAGGTTGAGGAAGTAGTAGGGATACTTGCCGTCGAGCGTTCCGCGCCAAATTCCGTAGGCGGCATAGATCAGCGGCCAGATCACCCACCATAGCGGGTTTGGCCACCCCAAGCCTTGTTTTGGCGCATAGATCAGCCACCACAGAAAAACGAACGCGGGTGCAACAGTGTGGAGCCCGTGGTTCGCCACCTCTCCCAGTAGGCCTTCGGGCACGTGGGTGGATGACAACAGGGCGTGGTACACGATGCCCACAAGCAGAACTTGCAGGGTGATCGCACCGGCCCAGTGCGCCGTGAACTGTGGCCGCATGATGAATACAGCCGCAACCACAAGATTGGTCAGAATCGTGTAATAGCGCAGCATGTTCCACCACACTGACAGCAGCGTTGCCTCGGGGCCATCGGCGATCAAATCAACGTAGCTCTGCAGAACAAGGCTGATCGCCGCCACAGCGCCAATAACCCAAATCAAACGGTGTTCCAACGTCGCAGTCCTCTTTTGCCTGCACTCTGAGGTCCCACAACCTCTATAGGCAAGCGGAGCCCTGCGTCACCCCCTTGCAACCGCGGAGCCGCAGCCCATAGTTGCCAAATGGAATGGAGAGACCAAGGCATCCTGCTGTCGACCCGCAAGCACGGGGAAACATCAGCCATCATCGAAGTGTTCACCCAAGATCACGGCCGCCACGCAGGTGTCGTGCGCGGTGGTGTATCGCGGAAGATCGCCCCAACCCTTCAGCCTGGCAACCAAGTCGACGTGACTTGGCGCGCACGGGTTGAGGATCAGCTTGGCACATTCTCAGTCGAGCCCATTCGTTCGCGGAGCGCGGCGCTGGCTGATCGCGTTGCGCTCGCAGGGCTCAACGCGACAACGGCACTGCTGCGTTTCGCGCTCCCTGAACGCGAAGCGCACCACCCGCTCTACATCCGCTCCGTCACCCTTATGGACTTGCTCGCGCACCCTGCCGCCTTTCCCCTCGCCTACCTGCGCTGGGAACTCGAGTTGCTCGAGGAACTTGGCTTTGGGCTCGACCTCACCCGCTGCGCCGTAACCGGCGACATGGATGACCTGGCCTATGTCTCCCCTAGATCAGGCCGCGCCGTCAGCTCCGAAGGAGCTGGCGAATGGGCCCCCAAACTTCTGCCGCTTCCCCAATGCCTCCTCGGCCAAGGCCCCGTGACCGACACCGAAATCCTCGATGGCTTCCGTCTCACAGGCTACTTCCTCGAACACCACCTCGCAAAATCCTTCGGCGACAAACCTCTCCCCGAATCCCGCGCCCGCTTCCTTGACCTGCTGAAACGCCAAACGCCGGCCCCACGATAGGACCGGCGCTTCTCTTTGTTGGCGTAAATACCCCGGGGTGTGGGGCAGCGCCCCACAAACCTTAGCCCAACAGGCGACGCGCGATCACCTGCGCCTGAATCTCGCCAGCACCCTCAAAGATGTTCAGGATGCGCGCATCACACAGGATGCGGCTGATGGTGTATTCCAGCGCAAAGCCGTTCCCGCCGTGGATCTGCAGACCATTGTCCGCCGCCGCCCAAGCAACACGGGCTCCCAGCAGCTTGGCCATACCGGCCTCGAGGTCACAGCGACGATCGTTATCCTTCTCGCGGGCCGAGAAGTAGGTCAGCTGACGGGCGATCATCAGTTCCACCGCCATCATTGCCAGCTTGTTGGCCACGCGGGGGAATTCGATCAGCGACTTGCCGAACTGCTTGCGGTCCTCGGCATAGCGCATCGACACGTCCAGAGCAGACTGGCCCACACCAACAGCGCGCGCTGCGGTCTGGATACGTGCCGATTCAAAGGTCTGCATCAGCTGCTTGAAGCCCTGACCTTCTTCGCCGCCAAGCAGGTTTTCACCTTTGACAGCGAACTTGTCGAAGCCAAGCTCGTATTCCTTCATGCCGCGATACCCCAGAACCTCGATCTCGCCGCCAGTCATGCCGGGGGTGGGGAAGGGCTCTTCGTCGGTGCCGGGGGTCTTCTCGGCCAGGAACATCGACAGACCTTTGTAGTTGTCGGTCGAAGGATCGGTCCGCGCCAGCAGGGTCATCACGTGGGTGCGCGCCGCGTGGGTGATCCAGGTCTTGTTGCCAGTCACTTCATAGTCGCCATCGGCGTTCTTGACCGCGCGGGTGCGCAGGCTGCCAAGGTCGGACCCAGTGTTCGGCTCGGTGAAAACAGCGGTCGGCAGCTTCTCGGCGGAGGCCAGTTCGGGCAGCCATTTCTGCTTCTGCTCTTCGGTGCCGCCAGCCAGAATCAGCTCTGCCGCGATCTCGGAACGGGTGCCGAGCGAGCCAACGCCAATATAGCCGCGCGACAGCTCTTCCGAGACAACGCACATCGCGGTTTTGGACATGCCGAACCCGCCGTATTCCTCGGGGATGGTCAGGCCAAAGACGCCCATTTCCGCCAGCTCGTTGATGATCTCTAGCGGGATCAGCTCGTCCTTCAGGTGCCATTCGTGCGCATGAGGCTCCACGCGGTCCACCGAATAGCGGCGGAACTGCTCCCGGATCATCTCCATCTCTTCGTCCAGACCGGATTGGCCTGTGGTCAGGTTCGCCCGGTTGTCTCGCATTATCTCGACCAGACGCACGCGCGCGGCCTGAGAGTTGCCGCTCGCGATCAAGGTCTTTACGGCGTCGGTCATAATGCCTGCAACAGCGCCCGAGTCGACACCCAAATCCGACACGCGGATCAGCTCGCCCTGGTTCATCGGGATGCCGCCCGCAATCTGGCTCAGGTATTCGCCGAATGCGATCTGCAGGATCAGCTGCTCAGTTTCGCCGAACTTTCCTTCTTCCTTCAGTGCGATTGCCCAACGGTGCATCTCGCGCAGCGCCTCGACATAGGTCGCTAGCCACGCCACGCCGTGCGCGGCAGTCTGGTTCTGCTCGACCAGTGCGTTCGAAACGCGGTCGCCGTCTGTCACCATCGCGCGGACATTTTTCAGCGCTTGTTCAAGGATCGCCTCGGCGGGCGCGATTGCTGCCTCGGTCAGGCTGAGCAAATCGGGAAGCAGCGTCGCGGTCTGCGCTGCGAAGTCCTGTCCGTCATGTGCCATGAGTCATCTCCTATAATGCTTGCGCAGAGAACTAGAGCCTTTGCAGGCGCAGCGCAATAAAAATACCGAACACAGGATGAAAGTGTACCCATTATTGCGCGTTGAAGTTTTTACCTATCGCGCTAAGAGGCATGCTAAATGGCTGAAATGGAACTCGTAACGCATCTTATGACACCGTCGGCGTTTGTGCTGGCCCTGAGTGTCGCCTTCATTGCTGGTGTGGTCAAAGGGATGGTGGGTTTTGCCATGCCGATGATTCTAATTTCCGGCCTTTCTTCTGTTATTTCGCCGGAATTGGCGCTCGCGGGCCTGATTCTGCCGACCGTGATCACCAACGGGATGCAGGCCATGCGCCAAGGCCCGCGTGCCGCGTGGGAATCATTGCTGAAGTTCCGCGGATACCTTGGGACGCTGCTTATCGTGCTGATCATCAGTGCGCAGTTTGTGCGTACGATCCCTGCCGAGCTGATGCTGCTGATCATCGGGGTGCCGATCGTCATTTTCGCTGCGACGCAGCTAGCTGGAATGCCCCTGCGCATCGCCTCTCCGCCCTCTCGGTTTGCCGAAATCGGGATCGGGGCTTTCGCTGGTTTCATCGGCGGGCTGTCTGGTGTCTGGGGGCCGCCAACGGTTGCTTACCTGACGGCGTTGGATACGCCCAAGCGTGACCACATCCGCGTCCAAGGCGTGATCTACGGCCTCGGCGCGATCGTCCTCTTGTTCGCTCATATCGGATCGGGGGTCGTCCGCGCCGAAACCCTGCCGTTTTCGATCGCCATCGTTCCACCAGCCATTGTCGGAATGTGGCTTGGCCTCAAGGTCAATGACCGGATCGACCAAAACGCGTTTCGCAAAGCTACACTGTTCGTCCTGATGATCGCAGGCCTGAACCTGATCCGCCGTGGCCTGATGGGCTAACCGAAAATCGCCGGCCCAAACAGGACCGGCGGCTTGTCTTCACTTTGGCAAAATACCCCTAGGGTGAATTGCCATAGGCAAGAGGGGGCCGCGCCCCCTCACTCCAATCAACCGATTGCAGCGGCCTTAACGTCTTTGTCGATGTAGGGCACGTACTGCTCGAAGTTGTCCGAGAACATCTTGACCAGTTTCTCTGCCTGCGCGTCATAGGCTTCGGGGTCACCCCAAGTGCGGCGGGGATCCAGCAGCACTTCGGGCACACCGGGAACGTCCACGGGTACGTCAAAGCCGAAGTTCGGGTCCTTGCGGAACTCGACTGCGCTCAGGCTGCCGTCCAGAGCAGCGGTCAGCAGGGCGCGGGTTGCCTTGATGGGCATACGCTTGCCGGTGCCGTAGGCGCCGCCGGTCCAGCCGGTGTTCACCAGCCAGCAGGTTGCACCGTGCTTTGCGATCTTGTCACGCAGCAGGTTTCCATAGACCTCGGGGCGGCGGGGCATGAAAGGTGCACCGAAGCAGGTCGAGAAGGTGGGCTCGGGCTCGGTCACACCGCGCTCGGTCCCTGCAACCTTCGAGGTGAAGCCCGACAGGAAGTGGTACATTGCCTGCGCAGGTGTCAGACGCGCGATCGGAGGCAGAACACCGAACGCATCACAGGTCAGCATGATCACGTTCTTGGGGTGGCCGCCCTGAGCCGAGTAGGACGCGTTCGAGATGTAGTGCAGCGGGTACGCGCAACGCATGTTGGCGGTCAGGCTGTCATCGTCGAAGTCCAGCTCAAGGGTCTCTTCGTCGAATACCATGTTCTCGATCACAGTCGCGAACTTGGTGGTGGTCGCGTAGATCTCGGGCTCGGCTTCGGCGTTCAGGTTGATGGTCTTGGCATAGCAGCCGCCTTCGAAGTTGAAGGTGCCCTTGTCAGACCAGCCATGTTCGTCGTCACCGATCAGGGTGCGCGACGGGTCTGCCGACAGGGTGGTTTTGCCCGTGCCCGACAGGCCGAAGAACACAGCCGCGTCCACGGGGTTGCCAGTGGCGTGGTTGGCCGAGCAGTGCATCGGCATGATGCCCTTTTCGGGCAGCAGGTAGTTCAGCAGAGTGAATACCGACTTCTTGTTCTCGCCTGCGTACTCGGTGCCGCCGATCAGAATGAGCTTCTTGTCGAAGTTCAGCGCGATCACGGTTTCGCTGCGGCAGCCATGCTTTTCAGCGTCTGCTTTGAACGAGGGGCAGTTGATGATGGTGAATTCGGGAACGAATTCGTCCAGCTCCTCAAGCTCTGGGCGACGCAGCAGGTGACGGATGAACAGGCCATGCCATGCCAGCTCTGTTACAACGCGCACGTCCAGTCGGTTGGCTGGATCGGCGCCACCGAAAAGATCCTGTACGTAGTAATCCTTGCCCTTCATGTGGGCGAGCATGTCCTCATGCAGGATGTCGAACTTGTCGGCCTCCATGGGGGCGTTGTTTTCCCACCAGATCGTTTCTTCGACGCTGGGGGTGCGGACCACAAATTTGTCCTTGGGCGAACGGCCGGTGTGCTTGCCGGTGGTCACCAAGAAAGCACCGCCACGACCGAGGCGACCTTCGTTATTCTTTACCGCTGCCTCCACGAGCGCGGGTTCCATGAGGTTGTAATAGACATTACCCAGCTCACTGATCCCTTGATCTTCAAGCCGATGCTGCGGGTTTACCCGTCCAAATGCCATTTTCTTCACTCCTGTCCGCGCCAGCGGTCACAAAACTTGATAGGGCCCCGATGTCGTTGCTTCATTGCAACGTGTCGGTAAAGGGGTCCTTAGCATGACGGAAAAGGAAATGAATAGGATGCTAAGCTGCTGTTAGCGCAACCAAATTCAGTTTATCGCAAACATGACTGCGAAGAGGGACTTTGGTCTGCGACACTCTGTCAGAATTGGACCGCTAACATAATTACCACGTTAGCATAGTACCAAATCCGCGAATCGCAAAAAGGATTGCGGAGAGATACGAAATCCCTGCATAACTGTAAGAAAAAATAATCGTGCAGTACAAGGAATGAGTTATGTCCAGAATTGCTCTGGTGGATGATGATCGCAACATCCTGACATCGGTTGCCATGACCCTTGAAGCAGAAGGGTTCGAAGTCGAGACCTACAATGACGGCCAAGCAGCGTTAGAGGCTTTTGAGAAAAAGCTTCCCGATATGGCTGTGCTGGACATCAAGATGCCGCGTATGGACGGCATGGATCTGCTACAGCGTCTGCGCAAGAAAACCACGATGCCTGTCATCTTCCTCACGTCCAAGGACGACGAGATTGACGAGGTTCTGGGCTTGCGAATGGGCGCCGACGATTATGTCAAAAAGCCATTTTCTCAGCGTCTGCTGGTCGAGCGTATTCGCGCGCTGCTGCGCCGTCAGGAAGCTCTGAACGGGGACAGCGAGGGCGAGGTTGAGGACAGCAAAGTTCTGGCCCGTGGACAGTTGTCAATGGACCCGCTGCGCCACGCCGTGACGTGGAAGGGGCAGGATGTGTCACTCACGGTAACGGAATTCCTTCTCCTTCAGGCACTGGCACAACGCCCTGGTTTCGTCAAAAGCCGTGATCAGTTGATGGACGTGGCCTATGATGATCAGGTTTATGTCGACGACCGGACAATCGATAGCCATATCAAGCGTTTGCGTAAGAAAATGCGGATGGTCGATTCGGAGTTTTCGGCGATCGAAACCCTGTATGGCGTCGGATACCGGTACAACGAAGAGTGATGACTGACATCGGAGATACCTCAGCAGCGCAGAAGCGGGCCGTTCGGTCTGCCGATATCGTGCTGGGTGATGATTACGTTTCTCCGGACGCCCTGCACGAGACCGTTGAGCGCGAAACTGCAGCCAAGCGCGGTGTGTTGACGCTGAACACATCGCCGCTGGCGCGCAAGATCATCACCTTTAACTTGCTGGGTCTGATCGTCCTGCTCGCGGGCATCCTCTACCTGAACCCGTCGCGGGAATCTTTGGCGTTGCAGCGTGCGACCTCTTTGGCCGCAGAAGCCGAACTTGTGGCTGACGTGTTTGAGGCCCGCTTGAGCGCGCAGGCCGAGGCGGGTGTTGAGAACATCGCTGGGGTCGGAGCCGAGGATACCCTGCGGGGGATGTCGTTGTATCGCGGGACCGAGGTCTACGTTTTCGACGGCAACGGTAATTTGCTGACCGTCGCAGAAGGCAGCCGCAGCCGCGCCGAACTGGCGGATGTCGGCGAGAATGACACCTACATCACGGACGCTCTGGAAACTGTGTGGCAGTGGATGGTGCAATTCTTTGCGCCTGCTGATTCGCTGCCTGCGGGTGTCGAAAACGAGGAGATCGTGCGCGACATGATCGGCGGCGCGCGCATCAACGAGACGCGCATGGCCACGGGCGTGGGTGCATTTGGCGACACAGTGTTCACTGTTGCGACCCCAATCATGGTGGGCGACCTGCCTGTCGGCGCGATCGCCATGGCGAGCTCCACGACCGAAATCGACCGCCTTGTGAGCGTTGAGCGCGAGCGTGTGCTTCGTATGTTCATCGTCGCACTCTTTGTGTCGGTCGGTCTTAGCCTGCTCTTGGCCTCGACCATCGCGAACCCGCTGTCCGATCTAGCCGCAGCTGCCGAGATTGGCCGCGACCGCAATCGCACGCGGTATAGCCCTGGCCGTGTTCGTATTCCTGACCTGTCCGCCCGTCCCGACGAGATTGGCCGCCTGTCCGAAGCCCTGCGCGGGATGGTCGGTGCGCTGTACGAGCGGATCGACAGCAACGAGCAGTTCGCCGCCGATGTGGCTCACGAGATCAAGAACCCTCTGGCGTCCTTGCGCTCGGCGGTCGGCACCCTGCGGTTCGCCAAGAAGCAAGAGCAACAGGATAAGCTGCTCGAGGTGATTGAACATGATGTGCGGCGTCTGGACCGCTTGGTCAGTGATATCTCGAATGCGTCGCGGCTGGACAGCGAGCTGGTCCGCGAAGAGGAAGAGACGTTTGATCTGCTGACGATGCTCGGCAATCTGATCCAATACTTGGGCGAGGATGCAAAGGCCAAAGGCATCGACTTTATCTCCGATCTGCCGGACGACTCGATCGAACTGACAGGCCTAGAGGCGCGTCTGGCGCAGGTCTTTGTAAACCTGATCACGAATGCGATTTCTTTTTGCGAAGAGGGCGACGCGATCCGCGTTTGGGCCCGACAGCGGGACAATCGCGTTCTGGTGGTGGTCGAGGATACAGGGCCCGGCATCCCGGAGCAGTCGTTGACAAAAATCTTCAAACGTTTCTACTCGCACCGCCCCGAAGGTCAGTTTGGAAATAACTCGGGTCTGGGACTCGCGATCTCAAAGCAGATCGTCGAAGCCCACGGCGGAGTTGTCTGGGCCGAGAATATCCGCGCCAGCCACGCTGACCCGACTTCGGATCCGCTGGGCGCCCGCTTCGTAGTGGGGCTACCGCTCTAACCCATGCGGACTGTAGCACTGACCGACATCACAAGGGGGCATGGACCAGCAATGGTTCATGCCTCTACTGTTATGGTGCACGGCCAAGCCGTGGTATTGTTTGGTGCATCAGGTAGCGGCAAATCCTCGACGGCACTGATGCTGATGTCTCTGGGCGGTACGCTCGTGGCGGATGATCGCACAGTGCTGACACGCGAGGGAGCACAGATTATCGCGCGCTGCCCCGAAACGATCTGTGGACGGATCGAAGCGCGGGGCGTCGGTATTTTGCGGGCGGCTGCGACTGGGTCTGCGCCTGTCTCCCTGTTCGTTGATATGGACCAGGCCGAGACAAAGCGCTTGCCGCAGCCGCGGGATCTGACTGTGTTCGGCTTGCAAAGGCCGCTTCTTCATAAAGTCGAGAGGGGTTATTTCCCTGCAGCGCTTATGCAATATCTTACCCACGGGATAGATGGGGAATGACAGACACATGTCAGAACAATCACCGCGCGTTGTCTGGGTAACGGGGCCTTCGGGCGCCGGACGGAAAACCGCGATAAACGCGCTCGAGGATTTAGGTTTCGAAGTTATCGACAACCTCCCACTGCGCCTGCTGCCAGCCGTGATGAAGGATGCTGTAGCTGGCGACCGGCTCGCGCTGGGGCTTGACGTGCGCAACCGTGATTTCAGTATGAACGCGATGCTGGATGCAATGGAGGATTTGGCGCGTAACCCCAACAGTGGCGTGCAGCTCCTGTATCTAGACTCTTCGCCCGAGGTGCTGCTGCGCCGATATAGCGAAACTCGTCGCCGCCACCCGCTGTCGCCTGCCGAAACCGCCGAGGTCGGCATCGACCGCGAATTAGATTTGCTGGCACCGATCCGTGCACGGGCAGATATTTTGCTAGACACCTCGGAGATGACTCCACACGACCTGAAGGCCGAGATCGAGCGCCAATTCGCGATTGGGCAAGAGGGTAATCTGGCCGTTTCAATTCAGTCCTTTTCGTTCAAGCGGGGCACCCCGCGCGGCATCGACATGATCTTCGATGCGCGGTTTCTGCGTAATCCCTACTGGGAACCTGCGTTGCGAAAGATGAATGGTCAGGACGAAGCGGTCAGCGACTACATCAGCCAAGACCCGCGCTTTGCCGAGTTTTTCGATCGCGTAAAAGGTCTGGTTGAATTCCTGTTGCCACAATATGCCACAGAGGGAAAATCCTATTTGTCGATAGGGTTTGGTTGTACCGGAGGACAACACCGTTCGGTTGCACTCGCAGAAAAGCTGGCCAAAGCCCTTGCAACTGCGGGATGGCAGGTGTCAATTAGACATCGTGAATTGGAAAGACAGGCCCCCTCGGGTTCTGCAAAAGGTAAGTAAGGCAAGGCGTGATCGGGATCGTAATCGTCGCGCATGGTGGGTTGGCCAAAGAATATCTGGCCGCGGTTGAACATGTGGTAGGCCCGCAGAGCGGGATCAGCGCCATTTCGATCGAACCGGATCATGACCGTGCACAGAAGCAGCGCGAAATTTCCGCAGCAGCGGATGCTGTCGACAGCGGCGACGGAGTGATTGTCGTGACCGATATGTTTGGCGGCTCTCCGTCGAACCTGAGCCTTCGGGCCTGCAGCCCCAAAAACCGACGAATTCTATATGGCGCGAACCTGCCCATGCTGATCAAGCTGGCCAAGAGCCGCCATTTGAACGTCCCCGAAGCAGCCCAGTGTGCGCTGACGGCAGGACGGAAATATATTGACAGTTGCGACGTCAGTGAGGACTAAGAGCCCTTATGTCACATTCTGTTTGCCGCACATTCCCGATCATCAACGTCAAAGGGCTTCATGCCCGCGCTTCGGCAAAATTTGTCGAAGTTGTCGAGCAATTCGATGCCCGTGCCGAGGTTGCCCATAACGGCATGTCCACCTCTGGTGACAGCATTATGGGATTGCTGATGCTTGCGGCCGCGCATGGCACATCGATTGATGTTGAGACGACGGGACCCCAGTCGACCGAACTGGCCGATGCGCTCGAAGCTCTGGTCGCGGACCGCTTTGGCGAAGACATGTGATCGCGGGCAGGGGGAACGATTGTGACGGATACATCCGAGTCCCACTCTGGCCGTCTTCACTCAGCGTCGCTGAGTGGCCAAGGGGACGGCGGAAACCTATCGGACCAGTCCTACGATCGCCGCCGCCTCTCTTATGCGACTACGTTTGATAATGCTTTTCAACGCCGTACCATTCAGACGATGGAGTTCCTGACCGGCAAGCTACGTCTCCTGCGTCTGATCCGTCGCTTCGAAGCGATGGGCGTGCCCTTTGGTCAACCTTTCTGGAAACAGGCGCTCGAAGTGATGGGGATTCCGCTCGAGACCCCACAGGAACAGATCAATCGTATCCCCGAGACGGGCCCGCTTATCGTGGTCGCAAACCACCCACACGGGCTGGTCGACGGTATGGTGCTGGCGGAACTCATGGGCCGCCGCCGTACAGACTACAAAATCCTGACGCGCTCTTTGCTGACGGGCGTGGGCGAGATCGACGAATTCATGATCCCAGTTCCCTTCGCCCACGAAAAAGACGCCCTGCAGAAGAACCTGCTTATGCGCAAACGGGCGATGGATCACCTTTCAGATGGCGGGGCCATTGTGTTGTTTCCGTCAGGTGTGGTCGCCTCATCCGACACCATGTTCGGCCCCGCAATTGAGCGGGAATGGAACCCCTTTACTGCGAAAATGATCCAGCGCTCCAAAGCGGACGTTCTGCCGATCTTCTTCCCTGGTTCAAACTCGCGCTGGTACCAGATGGCAAACCGCACTTCAGCAACCCTGCGTCAGGGGCTGCTGCTGCATGAAGTCGTGCATGCTCTGAACAAGCCGCAGGCGCCCGTGGTTGGCAACGTCTTCGACCGGGACGAGATCGCGAAATGGTCCACCAACCCCCGCGGTTTCATGGGCTGGTTGCGCGAGCAAACGCTCGCATTGGGCACCACCGCCTAACCTTCAACTTGGTAAAAATACCCATTGGCAGCAGGCCTGCGCCGATAGGCGCACAAAGCAAAACCCCCGCGGCCGGGCCTCGGGGGTCTCAATTCTTTTTCAGTGCGACTGAATGTCTTTATAGACCTTCGCGCTGGGCCTTTTTACGTGCCAGCTTGCGAGCGCGGCGAATCGCTTCTGCCTTCTCGCGTGCCTTCTTCTCAGAGGGCTTCTCGAAGTGCTGTTTAAGCTTCATTTCACGGAAAACGCCTTCACGTTGAAGCTTTTTCTTCAGGGCGCGGAGCGCCTGATCGACATTGTTGTCACGAACACTGACCTGCATACCGGTGTCACCACCTTTCTAGTTTAGAGTTTCAATCAATAGCAGGAGGTGGCCCTATAGCATCGGCGCCCTAGTTTGTCTAGCATCCGGAGAAACAGACGGAGCAGACATATGACCGACTCGCCCAAAGCACAGCTTCTCGACGCGATCAAGATGCACGTCCCCTTTGATGGATGGACCCGCCCTGCCTATCAGGCGGCTGTTGCCGACACTGGGATCGACCCCGTTTTGGCCAGCGCCGTGTGCCCTCGTGGGGCCGTCGACCTAGCTATTGCGTTTCATCAGGAAGGCGACGCGCAAATGGTGATGCGGATGGCCGAACCCGATGTTGCGGAAATGAAGATCCGTGAAAAGATCACCTTTGCCGTGCGCACGCGACTGGAACTGGTCGAGGACAAAGAGCTGGTCCGCCGCGGCATGACCCTGTTTTCGCTACCCCAGAACGCCGCTGACGGCACCAAGCTGGTCTGGCAGACTTGTGACGCGATCTGGAACTCGATTGGCGACACATCGGACGATGTGAACTGGTACACCAAGCGCGCGACACTGGCCGGCGTTTATTCTTCGACCGTGCTCTACTGGCTTGGGGACGAAAGCGCAGGGCACGAGGCGACGTGGGCCTTCCTCGACCGCCGGATCGAGAACGTCATGCAGATCGAAAAGATGAAGGCGACCGTGCGCAAAAGCCCGTTCCTGTCCAAACTGATGGCGGGGCCGAATGCGGTACTTTCGCACATCAAGGCCCCTTCGCGCTTGAACGATCAGGGATTGCCGGGTCACATGGCCCCGAAATCCCAAAGCTGACCCGAGGACGAAATGACCCAAGACATGCGCGTGATCGAAATCGCTCAATCGGGCGGCCCCGAAGTGCTGACCTCAGCGCAGCGTGACATTCCGGCGCCAAAGGCAGGCGAAGTTGTGATCCGCGTGGCCTATGCCGGTGTGAATCGCCCCGATGCTCTGCAGCGCGCAGGACTCTATAACCCGCCCCCGGGAGCAAGCGACCTTCCGGGCCTTGAGGCTTCGGGCGAGGTTAGTGCTGTGGGCGAAGGCGTGTCAGAGTGGAAGGTCGGCGATCAAGTCTGCGCCCTGCTGCCTGGTGGAGGCTACGCAGAGTATGTGGCAACGCCAGCAGCGCACTGCTTGCCCATCCCTGATGGCATGTCGATGGATCAGGCGGCCTGCCTGCCCGAGACCTTCTTCACCGTGTGGTCGAACGTTTTTCAGCGGGGCGGCTTGCAGGCCGGCGAGCGGTTCCTGATCCACGGTGGATCGTCTGGGATCGGCACCACGGCGATCCAGCTGGCCCGCCATTTCGGCGCGCGCGTGTTCGTCACCGCCGGATCGGCCGAGAAATGCGCCGCCTGTGTGGAGTTGGGGGCCGAGCGCGCCATCAACTACCGCGAAGAGGATTACGTGGACGTTCTGCGCGCCGAAGGTGGCGCGAACCTGATCCTTGATATGGTCGGTGGGGATTACCTGCCACGCAACGTCAAAGGCTTGGCCGATGACGGACGCTTGGTGCAGATCGCCTTTCTGCAGGGGCCCAAGGTTGAATTGAACTTTGCCCAAGTCATGATGCGCCGTCTGACGATCACCGGCAGCACCCTGCGCCCCCAGAGTGATCTGGCCAAAGCGCGCATTGCGGCTGAATTGCGCGAAAAGGTCTGGCCACTCCTGAGCGCTGGTCAGATCAAACCCGTGATGGATAGCGAATTTGCTTTGGACGCAGCGAGCCAAGCGCATGCCCGCATGGAAAGCAGCGGGCACATTGGCAAGATTGTCCTGAAAGTCAGCTAAAGGGCATCGCCCCTAGCGAATAGGGGCGAACAGCGCATCCTTTTGCGTGCAATCGCGCACCACGTCCTGCCCGCAGGGCACGGGGTCCAAATCCTTGGACAGGCAGATGCGGACTTCTTGGATGCGGCGGTCGCGGCAGGTGACCGTCAGCATATCTGGCTCAAGCTGGGGATTCGCTTTGATAAAAGCTTCTTCGACCAAAGATGCGGGCAGGCGGACCTCTTCCTCCAACCGGCGAAAGACGTCAGGACGGGTGATCGATTCATAGGCCTGACGGGACAGATCGAAATAGGTGTTTGAACTTAGGCCAGTGCAGACGCCATGCTTTTTCCACTGATGCCACGCCAGCCCTCCAGAGCCCATGATATCGGCCATCTCGCTGGTTTCGCGGCGAGATGGCGCACGCTCTACCGTGTTGCAATAACTGGGATATCCGCGGTGAAACTGGGGCCAAAGGCCGTGCAGGCTCCATCCCAGATCGGTGTCGCACTGCTCGGCGTCCCGCGCATCCCCTTCGACTGCGCACCACGTCGGGCTCCAGCTCAGGGCCATGACGTAGTAGTCGAACTCACCGGCTGTGTCGCCCTCGGCATGTGCCACAGCGGTCGAAAGTAGCAGTCCTATCACCCAACGCATTTGCCCTTTTCCTTTTACCCGTTTCACGCTATATCGCCGCTTAGTTCCCCGTAAATTGTGAACAGTTCTGCCAAGGCAGGACAGCCCCGAAGGCGGGCGACGGGGGAAGTCTATTCAAGGAGTGACCACATGGGCAAACCGATCATGGCGAAGGCAACGGCTGTATGGCTCGTTGACAACACCACTCTGTCGTTCAAGCAGATCGCTGATTTCGTCGGCATGCACGAGCTGGAAATTCAGGGGATCGCCGACGGCGATGTGGCCGGTTCGGTGCGTGGGTTTGATCCCGTCGCGAACAACCAGTTGGACGCCGAAGAGATCAAGCGCGCGGAAAATAATCCGATGCACAAGCTGAAGCTCAAGTTCAACAAAGCGGCTCAGGGCGAGGAAAAGCGCCGCGGCCCGCGCTACACCCCCCTGTCAAAGCGTCAGGATCGTCCGGCGTCGATCCTGTGGCTCGTCAAGTTCCACCCCGAACTGGCGGACAGCCAGATCGCCAAGCTGGTCGGCACCACCAAGCCGACCATCGCAGCGATCCGCGAGCGCACCCACTGGAACATTGCGAACATCAACCCGATCGACCCCGTCGCACTGGGCCTGTGTAAGCAGTCGGAACTGGACCTTGCCGTCCAGAAAGCAGCCGAGAAGCGTCGCGCCGAAGGCGTGATGTCGGACGACGAGCGTCGCGCGCTGGTTAGCACCGAGGCAAGCCTGTCCATGGACTCGGCCGAGCCTCGTATCCCCACCGCGATCGAAGGTCTGGAGACCTTTAGCTTCGGATCTGACACGAACGATCAGGAAGAAGAGGCGGATAAGTTCGACGACACCCGCGATGCGGACAGCTTCTTCAACTTGCCGAACTCGAGCGACGACGAAGACGACGATAAATAAGTTTGAATACCGTTCACGAAAAACCCGGCCTAGCGCCGGGTTTTTGCGTTTTGGGCTGCGTGTCAGACAGGAACCTGATTATGTGCGATCAGTTTCCAGCCTTCGTCTGCTTCGCAGTAGGTCGAGCTGCAGAGCGCGCGATAGGTGTCTTTGCCGCGCTTGGCGTGGGCCTCGTAGGCCAAAACAAAGGCCGATCCATGACGCATCGCGATTTCGTCCTCGAACTCGACCGATTCCCAGCGCGGACCTTTTTCAATCACATTGAGGATTTTCTTGCCGCAAAGAATGCCGGTTGGCTTCGGGAGTACCATGACCGCGTCTTCAGCGATTTTGTCATTGTAGAACGCAGGACCTTCGAGCCAGAACCTTTGTTCGTCCTGCCAGCGGGCTTGCTCAATATTCATTATAATAGCCTCAATAAATTCCGGACCTTAAACCCAGTGAAGCTAA
Source organism: Donghicola eburneus (assembly GCF_900115865.1). Taxonomy (GTDB): domain Bacteria; phylum Pseudomonadota; class Alphaproteobacteria; order Rhodobacterales; family Rhodobacteraceae; genus Donghicola; species Donghicola eburneus. The sequence continues at coordinate 119,135 of NZ_FOXY01000008.1, forward strand.
CTTAGTTCCAATTTATTAAAATTAAATTGATCTACGTGCCTTGAGCGCGGCAGAAATTGTGCCGTCGTCCAGATAATCCAGTTCTCCGCCGATCGGGACGCCTTGGGCAAGCGAAGTTATGCGCACGCGGCCATCCAGCTGGTCCGCGATGTAGTGAGCGGTGGTTTGCCCGTCTACAGTTGCGTTCAGCGCCAGAATAACTTCGGAGATCTGTTCGTTTTCGATACGGGCGACCAGCTGCGGAATGCGGATATCTTCTGGGCCGATATCATCAAGTGCCGATAGCGTACCGCCAAGCACATGGTACCGCCCGCCAAAAACCGCGCCGCGTTCCATTGCCCACAGATCACTGACGTCTTGGACGACGCAAATCTCGCCCGTGGCGCGCTTTTCAGACCGGCAGATGTCGCAGATGTCCTCGGTCCCGATATTTCCGCAGTTCAGGCATTCGCGTGCGGTTGCCGCGACCTTGGCCATCTGTTCGGCAAGAGGGGACAAAAGCTGCCCCCGCTTGCGGATCATTTGCAGCACAGCACGCCGCGCCGAGCGAGGCCCCAAGCCAGGCAGGCGGGCCATCATCTCGATCAGCTTGTCGATGTCGCGGGTGCTGCTCATATTCGTCTAGAACGGCAGCTTCATGTCCGCAGGCAGGCCCATTTCGGCGGCCAGCTTCTGCATCTCTTCGGCGGCCTTTTCTTGTGCCTTGTCCTGCGCGTTCGAGATCGCGGCAAGGATTAGGTCCTCGACCACTTCTTTGTCCTCGGCACTAAAGATCGAAGGGTCGATGTCCAGCGACTTTACCTTGCCCTTGGCATTGGCGGTCGCCTTGACCAGACCCGCCCCAGCTTCGCCAGTGACGGTCATGTCGTTCATTTCTTCCTGCAGATCGGTCATGCGGGTCTGCATGTCCTTAGCAGTTTTCATCATCTTGGCCATGTCGCCCATGGCGCCCAAACCTTTGAACATCGGGTCTCTCCTGTTTCGGGTGGTTACTGATCCTCGAAAGGATCCCATTCATCTTCGACTTCGGGCAGAGCCTCTGACATCGCTTCTGCTTGCTGCTCAGCCTGCGTGCGGATCTCTGTGATTTGCGCCTTGGGGAACAGGGCCCGCACAGCTGCGAACATCGGGTGTGCCTCTGCTTCCTGTCGCAGGGCCAAGGCTTCGGCGTCGCGTACTTCGGCAATCGTGTTGCCGCCGCCAGAGCCTACCACAATCACGGCCCATCGCGCACCTGTCCATGCCTGCAATCGCGACCCAAGGCGTTGCGCCAGATCACGCGGTGCTTGGTCCGTCACTTCGCACTCAATTCGACCGGGACTGTATTTCGCGAGCCGGAAGTAATTCTCGACTTCGATCAAGAGTTTTACGTCGCGATGGGTGCGGATCAGGTCCAGAACGTTTTCGAATGTCGCATAGGCCGCAAGCGGGTTCGCCTGTGCTGTCACCGGCTGTGCTCCGCCACGGGCAACGGGACCACTGGGACCAGTATGGGTTGGCGTGGGCATAGAGCCGCGGGCTGTTACGTTGCCTCCGCCGCCAGCGGGGCCCCCGTTCGGCGCGGGGCCGCGCGGCGGGTCTTGCTGCAGCTTACGTACCAACTCCTCGGGGCTTGGCAGCTCTGCCACATGGGTCAAGCGAATGATCGCCATCTCGGCGGCCATCATGGCGTTGGGCGCAGCGCTCACTTCCTCGAGTGCCTTGAGCAGCATCTGCCACATGCGGGTCATTGATCGGATCGGCAAACGGTTCGCCAGATCAATACCGCGGCGGCGCTCGTCTGGACTGATGGTCGGGTCCTCGGCGGCATCGGGCGTGATCTTCACCACGCTGATCCAATGGGTGATCTCGGCCATATCGCGCAGAACGGCCAAGGGATCGGCCCCATCCGCGTATTGCAAGCCCAGTTCGGTTAGTGCTCCGGCGGCATCGCCGGCCATGACCATCTCGAACAGGTCCATCACGCGGCTACGATCCGCCAGACCCAGCATCGCACGCACTTGATCTGCGGTGGTCTCACCCGCCCCATGGCTGATCGCCTGATCCAGCAGCGAAGTCGCATCCCGTGCTGACCCTTCGGCAGCGCGGGTGATCAACGCCAAGGCATCATCGGAAATCTCGGCACCTTCGGCGCCTGCGATCTTGCGCAAAAGCGCGATCATCACCTCGGGTTCGATCCGGCGCAGGTCGAACCGCTGACACCGCGATAGCACGGTCACGGGAACCTTGCGAATCTCGGTCGTGGCAAAGATGAACTTCACATGGGCCGGAGGCTCTTCCAGCGTCTTGAGCAGCGCGTTGAACGCGCTGTTCGACAGCATGTGAACTTCGTCGATGATGTAGATTTTGTACCGCGCCGAAGCTGCCCGATAATGCACAGAATCGATGATTTCACGAATATCGCCCACACCGGTGCGCGAGGCCGCGTCCATCTCCATGACGTCGACATGACGCCCTTCCATGATCGCGGTGCAGTGCTCGCACTGACCACAAGGCTCGGTCGTCGGCCCGCCATTTCCGTCCGGCCCGATGCAGTTCATGCCCTTGGCGATGATCCGCGCGGTGGTCGTCTTACCTGTCCCACGAATGCCGGTCATGATGAAGGCCTGCGCAATCCGGTCCGCAGCAAAGGCGTTCTTCAGCGTGCGCACCATCGCGTCCTGACCGACCAGATCGGCAAAGGTTTCGGGGCGGTATTTCCGCGCCAATACCTGATAGGCAGTCTGTCCAGTCTCGCTCATGGGGCCTCTCAATTCTTCCGTGGCAAACCTAAGGCTCACCCTGTCAAAGGTCCAGCGCCGCTGCTTTCACTTTGGCAAAAATACTCTGGGGGAGACGCGCACCAGCGCGGCGGGGGCAAAGCCCCCACTGGCGTGGGTTCCACGAAATCAAGATGTCGGGGAATAAAGGTGAGAGGTTGAACAGCGACCCAAGCGGGGCTCGTTGCGGCTGCTTCCTTCCGGACCTGACCGGGTTGGCGAGGCGCTCGCCCGCGCCAACCTCTCAAGGCGTCATTTAGGGCGTTCGAAAACAGAATGCAAGGGGGCGGATTATCCGATGATCCCCGCCCATTTCAGTCCCGCCATCAGGTCGTCGGCTACGAAATGTGCAAATCGGCGCGACGATGGGATGACGTCCGGCACTTGAACCACCGTCAAACCTGCGGCGAACGCCGCTTGCGCACCGGTCTCTGAATCTTCGAATGCAAGCGCACGGCCGGGCGCAACTCCCAGCTGTTGCGCGGCCAGCAAATAGGGCTCGGGCGCGGGCTTTGCGTTTTCCACGTGGGCGACGGTCACAACCACATCGAAATGGGAGTGCAGTCCGGTCGCGGTCATCTTGAGTTCCGCCTCACCTTGCTGGGACGAGGTGCAGATCGCTTTGGGCAGGCCCGCCGCATCGACCGCCGCGAGCGCGTCCAAGAGGCCCGGCTTATGAGGGATGCCGTCTGTCGCATACAGCTCTCCGACAATCTCGGCCCAGCGTCGTTCGATCTGCGCCATATCCACATCGTCATATCGCGCGCGAATGATGGCGCCACCGGTTTGCTTGTCGCGGCCGACAAGTTGGTGGAACAGGTCTTCTTCCAGATCAATGCCTTGCTCGGCAAAGGCCCGACGTCCAGCTTGCCAGCCCAGAGCCTCTGTGTCGATCAGCGTCCCGTCCAGATCAAAAATAACCGCGTCAAACTTCATCGCGCTCTCCTGACAACCGAAAGGGCGACCCGCGAAGGCCGCCCCTCATTCGGGTTATCGCTATCAGCTTAGAGAACGATGCGGAAGAGCGCGAAGCCTTCGTCGCCTTCGCCCGCCTCAGTGATGTCCAAGGCTGCGATGTCCGCTAGATGTGCTTTGGCTTTGGGGCCGGTTTCGAACAGCACAGTCGTGTCGGGCACCGGTGCAAATGACCAGTTGTTGTCAGCAGTTGGATTGATCGTACCCTGATCGACGATATAGCGGACAAGGATATCGCGGTTGGTGTCCGGCCCTTCGAAGATGATCGTATTGCCCTTGGCTCCGGGGAAGTCACCACCGCCGCTGGCGCGGTAGTTGTTTGTCGCGACGATAAATTCCTGATCAGGATCAACAGGTGCGCCGTCGTATGAGAGGTTCACTATACGGTTCGCTTCTGGGTTCAGGTCTTCGCCCTTGGGTCCGAACTTCGAGGGCTGGGTTAGGTCGATCTGATAGGTTACCCCGTCAATGACGTCGAAGTTGTAGCTGGGGAAGTCGGGGTTCAGCAGGGTCTGGTCCTGTTCACCTGCGGTGATCTGGTTGAACATACCGGCAGAGCGTTCCAACCAGTCTTTTAGCTGCGCACCAGTAATTTTCACCGCCCGAATCGTGTTGGGGTAGAGATACAGGTCCGCGACGTTCTTGATCGCCACATCGCCGACTGGCACGTCGGTGTAGTAGTCAGGGCCGCCGCGGCCCCCCGCCTTGAACGGCGCGGCCGCAGAGAGCAATGGCAGCCCCGCGTACTCGGTGTCTGCGAGCATCTGTTCAATGTACCACATCTGCGCATTCGACACGATTTGGACGGACGGATCGTCGGCAACCAAAGCGAAATAGCTGTAGAGCGGCGCGCTGGTCTTGCCCACGGCGCGGCGCACATAGTCCAGCGTTTCGTTATGCTCCTGTCGGACAGATGCGAGCACGGCGTCGTCGCTTTCGACCAGCGGGGTGATGCTGCGGTCGTCGCCGCGTTCATAGATTGGGCGCACGGTGGCTGAGTGGGTTACGACGCGCCATTCGCCGCCTTCGCGTTCCAGCATCAAGTCTATCAGGCCCATGTGGCTGCCCCAGAACCCGCCCATGACGGCGGGCTTGCCGTGGATTGTGCCAGCCTCGGCGTCCACACCAGCATATTCTGCGTAGGTCGGGCTGGGGAATACGAGGTGGCTGTGGCCGGTCATCAGAGCGTCAATGCCATCGATTTCGGCCAGCGGGACCGAGGCGTTCTCCATCCCGTCAGTTCGCTGGGCTGATCCGATGCCCGAGTGGGACAGGGCGATCACAATATCCGCGCCTTGTTCTTTCATCTCGGGGACGTAGGCTTCTGCTGTTTCCAGAATGTCGCGAGCTTCGACATTGCCGACCAGATGCTTCGAATCCCAGTTCATGATCTGCGGCGGGACAAACCCGATCAGGCCGATCTTGATCTTGTGCGACTCGCCCGCTCCGTCGGTGATCGTCCGGTCCAGCAGCACATACGGCTTCACCAGTGCTTCGTCCTGAGTCGGGGAGGCACCTAATTTCGTCGCCACATTGGCCGAGACGACAGGAAAACTGGCGCCAGCCAGTGATTTCATCAGGAAGTTAAGGCCATAATTGAATTCGTGGTTACCCAAGGTCGAAGCATCGAAGCCCAGCGTGTTCATCGCTGTGATGACGGGGTGCATGTCCCCATCTTTCATGCCCCGTTCGTAGGCGATGTAATCGCCCATAGGGTTGCCTTGTAGAAAATCCCCGTTGTCAACGAGCAAGCTGTTCGTCGCCTCGGAACGGATGTCTTTTATGTAAGAGGCCGTGCGGGCGAGGCCGACCGTATCAATGGGTCTGTCCGCGTAGTAATCATAGGGAAACACATGCACGTGCAGATCCGTTGTCTCCATGATCCGTAGGTGCGCCTGATTGGTAGCGGCGCGTGCGGAAAAGGGGTGTAGAACGATCATCGTTCCGCCCGCTGCAGTACTTGCCAGAAAGTTGCGACGTGTAATTCTGTATTTGGAAACGACCATTTCATCATACTCCCATCCATTCCCGGTATTCAGGTAGAGTGCAACTATGACGCGTGCATGACGATAAGCATTTCTGCAGAGAGGCCGTTGCTGCGCGTGCATCCGCGTGGCATGAAGCTGGAAGATTAAGATAGGAACCGGCAATGCGCGACGCAGAGACAGTAACATTCGGAGGCTCTGATCTAGATCGCGCGGCCCATTTGCGTAGCGATGTCAGTGCTCTGGCAGAGTTGCGGCGGGACCCGACCGGGACGCACATCGTTTTGTGGCAAGGCAAGCCCTTGGTCGAGGGCGATGAAATGGACAGTCTGGTTCGCCTGTCGCACGATCACCCGATTTTAGCGGAATGCGACGCCGACGCCCTTTTTCTGGGCATGGAAAAGGGTGGGCCTGTGTTTGGTCACTGGCTCAAAGATTACTGGCCCGAGGGGCTGGATGGCTCTGAACTGGGTGGATTCGTCGACACCACACAACAAAGCCACCCAACGCTGCGCAGCGATCAGGTCTTTGCCGAGTTGAGAATGATTATGACCCGCTTGACCGCGCGGGACGCCGAATTGGCGGCGACCTTGCGGGCGATGGTCGAGTGGCACCGCCGTCACGGGTTCTGCGCCTGCTGCGGCGAAAAAAGCGAGGTTGGGCAGGGCGGTTGGCAGCGCAGCTGTGACGCCTGCAAGTCCCAGCATTTCCCGCGAACCGACCCTGTTGTGATCATGTTGATTACCCATGGCAATTCTGTGCTTCTGGGTCGATCGCCGGGCTGGCCCGAGGGGATGTATTCGCTGCTCGCAGGGTTTGTTGAGCCCGGCGAAACGCTCGAGGCCGCCGTCCGCCGCGAGGTGATGGAAGAGGCGGGCATTAAAGTCGGGCGCGTCGAATATCTGGCAAGTCAGCCTTGGGCCTTTCCTGCCAGCTTGATGACTGGGTTCCGCGGCGAAGCTCTGACCAAGGAGATCAAGCTTGATCCCGCAGAGCTGGAGGACGCGGTTTGGTTCACCCGCGAAGAGGTTGCCAAAGCCTTTGTCGGACAGCACCCGACGTTGAAGCCGGCGCGCAAGGGGGCGATTGCCCAGTTCCTGTTACAGAAGTGGCTTTCTGACCAGTTAGATTGAAAGATAGATTGAGTTTCTTTGAAATTACGGAATTGATGGAAGCATGAAGTTCAGCACACGAGAAGACATCGATCTGCCCCTCGACAAGGTATTCGAGGAGGTCAGCGACCTCGATCAATTCGAGCGTGCGGCCCTGCGCCGTGGGGTCAAGATTCGTCGTCTCGATAACCATGCTGATGCCCGTGCGGGTATGCAGTGGGAAATGGATTTTGTGCTGCGGGGCAAGGAGCGTCATCTGGACGCGCAGATGATCAGCTACGATCCCCCTAACGGCATGATGTTCGAAGGAAAATCTGGCGGCATGCTACACCATCTCACCGTGGACCTCACGCCCCTGTCAAAGAAGCGGACGCGGCTACAATTGGAGTTGGAACTCAAGCCGCGCAGTCTGCCAGCACGTTTGTTGATCCAGTCGTTCAAGCTGGGGAAGCAGAAGCTTAACAAGAGGTTCAAGCAGCGGGTGACTGACTTTGCTCGCGAGATGGAGAAATCGGCCGCGCGCTAAGGCGCGGCGTGCTCTCTTAGCCGTCGCGGCGCGGCGATGCGGGGTAGACCCCCAGAATTTTCAGATGATCGGTGAAGTAGCTCAGCTCTTCGAGCGCGAGACGTACGTTGTCGTCTTCGGGGTGACCCTCGATATCCGCATAGAACTGCGTCGCGGTGAAGTGGCCACCGACCATATAGCTCTCCAGCTTGGTCATGTTAACGCCATTGGTCGCGAATCCGCCCATCGCTTTGTATAGAGCGGCGGGGATGTTGCGAACGCGGAAAACAAAGGTGGTCATCATCTTCCCCGACCCGCGACGGGTCAGGTCAATCGCGGGCCGCATGAGCAGGAAGCGCGTGGTATTGGTGCCCTCGTCCTCAATGTCCTTGGCCAAAACATCCAGACCGTAGATCTCACCAGCAAGCTCGCTCGCCAGCGCTGCCTGTTCGGGGTCATTGCGCTCGGCGATCTCGCGGGCTGATCCCGCAGTGTCGGCGCCGGTGATACGCTGAATACCATGCTCTGTCAGAAATGACCGGCATTGCCCCAGCAGCATCGAGTGGGACATCGCGGATTTCACCTGCGACAACTGGGTGCCCTTGATTCCGAGCAAGGTGATTCGGACACGCACGAAGGCTTCGTCGACGATATGCAGGCCGGATTCGGGCAGAAGGTAGTGAATATCGGCGACTCGGCCGTAGGTCGAATTTTCGACGGGCAGCATGGCGAGGTCAGCTTCGCCCGATTTTACGGCAGTGATGGCATCTTCAAACGTTGCGCAGGGCATTACTTCATCATTTGGGCGCGCTTCACGGCATGCCTGATGCGAATAAGCGCCAAGTTCCCCCTGGAAAGCGATACGTTTTGCCATGTTTTTCGTCCATTTCTGCCAAATCGGGCGTTTGGTCGCGGTAACTACACCTTGCGTCCATTGGGGGGAAGCGCATATGAAGCCGCAACAGCTAACGAAGTGAGACGCGAGCCATGCTTGATACGATGACCTTCACCAAGGTTCTGGGCGGATTTTGTGGCGCCTTTCTGATTTTCCTTCTCGGCAAATGGGTTGCTGAAGAAGTTTACGCGATGGGCGGAGGCCACGGTGACGAGCACGCACAGGGCTATGTCATCGAAGTCGCGGATGCAGGCGGTGCAGCAGAGGAAGAAGAAGGCCCTGACTTTGCAACCCTGCTTGCCAGCGCAGACGCGGGCAAAGGCGAACGCGTTTTCAAGAAATGCGCAGCTTGCCACAAAGTTGACGGTTCGAACGCAACCGGTCCGCACCTTGACGGTGTTGTTGGCCGCGAGATCGACGCAGTGGCTGGTTTCAGCTACTCCGGCGCACTCGAAGCAGTTGGTGAGACTTGGACCGCCGAGAACCTGAACCACTTCCTCGAGAACCCCAAAGGTGCGGCACCCGGTACCGCGATGGGCTTTGCTGGTCTGAAGAAAGTTGAAGACCGCGCTGACCTGATTGCCTACCTGCAGAGCATCAGCGGTTAATCCTCCGCTAAGCGTATTGATTATTCGAAAGGGCCGTCCTCTGTGACGGCCTTTTTGCTTTTTAAGCTCCTGTTCACGCTTGCTCACACATCCTCGACTTGCACTTTTGTCGCTTCACGCTTTAGCGTTGCGAACTATATGATCGTAGTAGCGATATTTCAGGAGGTTTTCATGCGCCAACCCCTTCGCCCCCGTCAGGCCGCCGTCCGCAGCGCCGTGCGCCCTGACCCGCGTCCGATGATGCGTCAGATGCTTTGGGGAGGTTTGGTTGGTCTGGCCGTTCTGGCCGGAGCCTCGATGGCCAAAGCCCAAGAGGGCGAAGGCGAGATTATCTCGACATATGGCTATTCGTTTTTTGGCGAGCTGAATTACCCCGCAGACTTCCAGCATCTGGATTACGTGAACCCTGATGCGCCCCGTGGCGGCGAGATTGCCATTTCCGCAGACGGCACGTTTGACAGCATGAATCCCTATTCGCGCAAGGGGCGGGCGGCGTCGCTGTCGTCTATCCCCTTCGAATCGCTGTTGATCGGGGTGTCTGACGCAGAAGAGGTCTACTATGGCCTACTTGCTGAGAGCCTGGAGTATCCCGAAGACAAATCGTGGGTGATCTTCAATATGTGTCCCGAAGCGAAGTTTTCGGATGGCAGCCCCGTGACCGCTCATGACGTGGTGTTCAGCCACAACCTGATGATGGAGCAATCCCTGCAAAGTTACCGCGAAGCCGTGGGTAAGCGCGTGTTGGGGGCTGAAGTCATTGATGACTACACCGTGAAATTCACCTTTGCCCCAGACATCCCGCGCCGATCGCTGATTGATCAGGTTGGTGGTCAGCCGGTTTTTTCGAAAAAATGGTACGAGGAAACGGGCGCACGTTTGGATGAAAGCCGCATGGAAACCGGGCTTGGGTCTGGTCCCTACATGCTAGAAAGCTACGACATCAACCGCCGCGTCGTATACAAGCGCCGCGATGATTACTGGGGTGATCACCTGCCGATCAATCAGGGGCGCAACAACTTCGACCGAATCCGTGTCGAATATTTTGCCGACTCCAACGCCGCGATGGAGGGGTTCAAGGCAGGCGCTTACACCTTCCGCCAAGAGAACAGTTCGCGGTCTTGGGCCACGGCCTATGATTTTCCGAATCTGAATGATGGCTACGTCGTCAAAGAGGAGTTGCCCAACGGCAACGTGCCGGCAGCGGCTGGTTTCGTCTTTAATCTGGACAAAGAAAAGCTGCAGGACATCCGCGTCCGCGAGGCGATTGGGCTGGCCTACAATTTCGAATGGACCAACAAACAGGTGCAGTTTGGCCTATTCCAGCAGCGCACCTCGTTCTGGGAAAATAGCCCTGTTGCAGCCAAGGGTTTGCCCGAAGGCAACGAGCTCGCGTTGCTTGAAAAATACGCTGACGTTCTGCCCGAAGGTATCCAAACATCTGAGCCGGTCATGCCCCACACCTCGGGCGACAGCCAGCTGGATCGTCGCAACCTGCGCAAGGCGTCACGCTTGCTAGAAGATGCTGGATGGGTTGCTGGAGACGACGGGATGCGCCGCAAAGATGGTCAGGTCCTTAGCCTTGAGATCATTGAAGACAGCCCAACCTTTGACCGCATTGTGCTGCCCTTCATCGAAAATCTGAAAGCTCTAGGCATCGACGCCACCTACAACCGTATTGATCCGGCGCAGTTCACCAATCGCCGTCGCGATCGCGACTACGACATGATCTACACCGCTTATGGCATGTATGAGCATCCCTCGACCGGCCTGATGCAGCAGTTCGGCTCGGCTGATGCGGCTTACAGCCTGTTCAACCCCGCGGGCCTCGCCGATCCGGGTGTGGACGCACTGATCGACGAGATTGTTGCGGCCACCACGCTGGACGAGATTGAACCCGCCACCCGCGCGTTGGATCGTGTCTTCCGCGCGAAGCGGTTCCTGATCCCGACGTGGTACAACGATGTTTACTGGGTCGCGTATTACGACATGTATGGCCACCCAGATGAGTTGCCTCGTTTTGATCTGGGGTATCTGGATTTCTGGTGGTACGACGCTGAAAAAGCAGAAAAACTCAAAGACGCAGGCGTGCTGCGCTAAGGACGACGTTAGGGGACTTGCCGTATGGGCGCCTATATTCTGAGGCGATTGCTTCTCGTGATCCCGACACTCATCGGGATCATGATCATCAACTTCGCACTGGTGCAGTTCGTCCCGGGCGGTCCGGTTGAGCAGGCCATCGCGCGCTTCCAAGGCGAAGGCGACGTGTTCGAAGGCATCGCGGGCGGTGGCAACGATGCCAATGTCGGCGGTGATACCGATAGCGGCTATCTTGGCGCGCGCGGACTTCCGCCAGAGTTCATTGCCCGTCTTGAGGTTGAGTACGGATTTGCCCGCATCGTCTGTGAAGATGGCTTCGAAGGCACGCCCTCCACCGAGGCCGAGGAGTGCACCAAAGAGAATATCCCGATCATTGAGCGCTTTGGCATCATGATGTGGAATTACATGCACCTTGATTTCGGAGAGAGCTTTTTCCGAGACTCGCCCGTCTTTGCGATCGTGCTGGAGAAGATGCCGGTGTCGATCTCACTGGGGCTGTGGTCGACTTTGATCGCCTACATCGTGTCGATCCCGCTGGGTATCGCCAAGGCGGTGCGCGATGGCACCAGTTTCGACGTCTGGACCAGCAGCGCCATTATCGTGGGCTATGCGATCCCCGGTTTCTTGTTCGCGATCCTGCTGATCGTTTTGTTCGCGGGCGGCTCCTACTGGCAGATCTTCCCCTTGCGCGGCTTGACCAGCGACAATTGGGATAGCCTGAGTCTGGGGGGCAAGATCATCGACTACTTCTGGCACATCGCGCTACCAGTGCTGGCGAGCACGATTTCGGCCTTCGCAACGCTGACATTGCTGACCAAGAATAGCTTCCTCGACGAGATTAAAAAGCAGTACGTCATGACCGCCCGCGCCAAAGGCCTGTCAGAGAAGGCAGTGCTCTATGGTCACGTCTTCCGAAACGCGATGCTGATTGTGATCGCGGGCTTCCCCGCAGTGTTTATCGGCGTGTTCTTCGGCGGTAGCCTGATTATCGAAACGCTGTTTTCGCTGGATGGCTTGGGCCGTCTAGGCTTCGAAGCAGCGGTAGCGCGCGATTATCCGGTGATCTTCGGCACCCTTTTCGTGTTTGGCTTGATCGGTTTGGTCGTCGGCATCCTGTCGGACCTGATGTACGTGGTCGTGGACCCACGGATTGACTTCGAACGGAGGGAAGGCTGATGGCTCTATCTCCTCTGAACCAGCGCCGTTGGCGGAACTTCCGTGCGAACGGGCGCGCGTTCTGGTCGCTAATTCTGTTCTGCGTTCTGTTCGGGCTGTCGCTCTTTGCCGAGTTTCTGGCGAACGACAAACCGATCCTCGTGAGCTACCGCGGTGAATTCTACACGCCGGTCTTTAACTTCTACCCAGAAACAGCCTTTGGTGGCGACTTCAAAACCGAAGCCATCTACCGCGATGTCGAGGTAAAGTGCCTGATCGCGACGGGCGGGTCCGAGTTCTGCTGGGATGACCCCGAAGGCTACATGGAAGAGGCGCGGACAAACGGCACCGTTGAAGGCGAACCCGTCGAGACCGGCTGGATGCTCTGGCCGCCAATCCCTTACAACTACGACACGCCGAATGACATTGGACGCGCGGCCCCGAGCCCGCCCGATAGTGATCACTGGCTTGGAACCGATGACACCACGCGCGATGTGCTGGCGCGTGTGATCTATGGCTTCCGTCTGTCGATTATCTTTACCCTGATCGTAACCACGTGTGCGTCGATCATCGGGATCATCGCGGGGGCGCTTCAGGGCTTCTTTGGCGGTTGGCTTGACCTGATCTTCCAGCGTGTGATCGAAATTTGGGGTGCGACCCCGTCTTTGTACATCATCATCATCATGTTCGCGATCTTGGGGCGCAGTTTCTGGCTCCTTGTGTTGCTTACCGTGCTGTTCAGTTGGACCTCGCTTGTGGGCGTGGTTCGGGCCGAATTCCTGCGGGCGCGCAATCTGGAATATGTCCGTGCGGCCAAGGCGCTGGGGGTCAGCAACTGGACCATCATGTTCCGCCACATGCTTCCGAACGCGATGGTCGCGACGTTGACCATGATGCCCTTCATTATTACTGGCACAATCAGCACACTGGCGGGGCTGGATTTTCTGGGCTTTGGTCTGCCGTCGTCCGCGCCGTCGTTGGGCGAGCTGACGTTGCAAGCCAAGCAGAACCTTCACGCGCCTTGGTTGGGCTTCACCGCCTTCTTCACCTTTGCGATCATGCTGTCGCTGCTGGTCTTTATCTTCGAAGGCATACGCGATGCCTTTGACCCGAGGAAAACCTTCAAATGACGAATGTTCTCGAGGTCGATAACCTCAAAGTAAGCTTCCGGCAGGACGGTCAATCAGTTCAGGCAGTCAAAGGTGTGTCCTTTGCAGTGTCCAAGGGTGAGACTGTCGCGCTGGTGGGCGAGTCCGGTTCTGGCAAGTCAGTGACCGCGCTGTCGACGGTGCAGCTGCTTGGGGATGCGGCAGAGGTTTCGGGTGCAGTCCGGTATCAGGGGCAGGACATGGTCACGGCGTCGGATGCGCAATTGCGCAAAGTCCGCGGCAACGACATCAGTTTTATCTTCCAAGAGCCGATGACCTCTTTGAACCCGCTGCACACGCTGGAAAAACAGCTTGGGGAGAGTCTGGCCCTGCACCAAGGGATTGCAGGCAATCAGGCGCGGGATCGGATCATTGACCTGCTGGACCGCGTGGGCATTCGTGACCCTGAAAAGCGGCTCGGCTCTTATCCGCACCAGCTCTCGGGGGGGCAGCGGCAGCGTGTTATGATCGCGATGGCCCTGGCCAACAAACCGGAGCTGCTGATCGCAGACGAGCCGACCACTGCGCTTGACGTCACCATTCAGGCGCAAATTTTGGAACTTCTGGCAGAGTTGAAGCGAGCAGAAGGCCTGAGCCTGCTGTTCATCACCCACGATCTGGGTATCGTGCGCCGGATTGCCGATCGCGTCTGCGTAATGAAGGATGGGCAAATCGTGGAAACTGGACCCACAGCCGAGATTTTCGCCAATCCGCAACACCCCTACACCCAAAAGCTTCTGGCGGCAGAGCCTACCGGCACAGCCTTGCCCCTAGCGCCCGATGCGCCCGAGGTTTTGCGGACCGAAGGGCTCAGAGTTTGGTTTCCGATCCAGCAGGGGTTGTTGAAGCGCACCGTCGGCCACGTGAAGGCTGTCAATGATGCCACCCTGTCCCTGCATGCCGGAGAGACCTTGGGCATTGTGGGCGAGTCCGGGTCGGGCAAAACCACGGCCGCACTGGCGATCATGCGCCTGATCGAAAGCCAAGGCGGGATCTGGCTACATGGCCAAGATGTGCGAAAGTACAAAACCAAAGAGTTGCGCAAACTGCGCCGTGACATGCAGATCGTGTTTCAGGATCCGTATGGTAGCCTCAGCCCGCGGATGACCTGCGAGCAGGTGATCAGCGAAGGGCTTGGTGTGCACGGAGTTGATCCGGGCAAGAACCCGCGTGATCTGGTGGCAGAGATGATGTCTGAGGTCGGGCTGAACCCTGACTTCATGCATCGCTATCCACACGAGTTCTCGGGCGGCCAGCGTCAGCGGATTGCGATAGCTCGGGCTATGATTCTGCGGCCCAAGCTACTGGTACTGGACGAGCCGACGTCTGCCTTGGACATGACGGTGCAGGTGCAGATCGTCGATATCCTGCGGAACCTGCAGCAGAAATATGGGCTGGCCTATCTGTTTATCAGTCACGATCTACGGGTTGTGCGCGCGCTGTCGCACAAAGTGATGGTCATGCGGAATGGTGATGTGATCGAGGCAGGTGCTGCCGAAGACGTTTTCACCAACCCGCAGACCCCTTATACGCGCGATCTGCTGGCGGCGGCGTTTTCCGAAGTTGTTTGAAGCTGTCAGCTAGGCCAGTCTCCCTTAGCTTTCCAGCGGTGGGATCACTTTGCCCGCGTTCAGGATGCCTGTCGGATCAATTGCATTCTTGATGGCCTGCATGGTGGCCAAGGCTGCGGCGGGCTTGTGGCGTGCCATGCTGTTCAGTTTTGACAGGCCTACACCGTGTTCTGCCGAGAACGAGCCACCAAGGTCACGGACCTCTGCTTCGACCATAGCCATGATTGCGTCCTTCAAATCGGGCGACGTCGGACGCACGGTGTAATGGATGTTCCCGTCCCCCAAGTGCGCGACCGTCATGTCCGTCGCGCCAGCGTCGACCTTTGGCAGGGCCACGGCCATGCGATCGAAAAACGTGGGGATCTCGTCGAGGGGTAAAGCAATGTCGTTGATGATCGCAGCGCGCGGCCCATGGAGCGAAAGTTCGGCGGCGCTTTCGCGGATTTTCCAGAAGGCGGCACGTTGCGTGTCGTTCGACGCGATCACGGCGTCAGTGACGAGCCCATCCTCCATCAGTGCGGCGAGGCTGGCTTCGAACGTGTCTTGTAGAATTGGAACGCCCTCAGGGCTGAGCGCTGCATCGCGCGGCGCGGTGGAGGCAAGTTCGACCAGAATGTTCACCGGGTAAGGCGCCTCAAAGGGCGCACGTTCGGTTGGGTGCAGGTCGCTATAGGCCGCCATGTAGTTTGCGGGCATAAACTCGAACGCCTCTACTGCGTCCGAACTCGCCTCTTGCAGTTGGTTCAGGGTGGTTAAGGCGTCGGCTAGCGAAGCGCAGGCCAGAAACCCGGTCGTTCGGATGCGCGGCGTTGGGTAGAGCTTTAGCGTGGCGGCAGTGATGATCCCAAGTGTGCCTTCGGCCCCGATGAGCAGATGTTTCAGCGCGTAGCCTGTGTTGTCTTTGTGCAGCGCGGACATCAGATCCAGAACGGTGCCGTCGGGCAGGACAGCCTCTATCCCAAGACAGAGGTCCCGCGTGTTCCCGTATTTCAGGACATTCGAGCCGCCCGCGTTTGTGGAGAGGATCCCGCCAATGGTCGCTGATCCTTGGGCGCCAAAGGTCATGGGGAACTGCAGGCCCTGTTCAGCCGCAGCTTCGCGAAGAGTGTGCAAGATGGTGCCGGCCTGCGCCACTGCCACCCGGGTCACAGGGTCGATCTTGTGGATATGAGCCATGCGGTCGACCGAGAGGACCAGTGCATCCGGCGCGTGTGTGCCGCCGACCAAACCGCTCAGACCGCCTGCGGGAACCACGGGGACGCCATGGGCGTGCGCGAGCTGCATGATCCGCGACACTTCTTCTGTCGAGCTGGGTCGGATCACAGCCATGGGCTCGCCTGTCCACGCGCCTGTCCAGTCCTTGACCCATGGTGCGCAATCCGCGCCGGTCAAAAGGGGAGTCTGCGGCAGGGCTTCGGCAAGGCTGGCGAGAAAATTCATTAAAAATTCCATTTCAGGGCTTTTGGCGCTTGACGGTCCTTTACCGTGGCCTTAAGTCAGCGTCCACCAGATGGCGGAGTAGCTCAGTTGGTTAGAGCAGCGGAATCATAATCCGCGTGTCGGGGGTTCAAGTCCCTCCTCCGCTACCAGGTTTCCCAGTCAGTTTTGATAAAAGAAACATTTGGTTCTGCCTGATGGCAGCGCGCCGTTTATGGCTGCGCAATGACCACTTCAGTTCCCCAACGTTCGCATTTCTGTTGGAGATCTCGGGGCAGGGGGCGGTCAGTGAAGAATGCATCCAGATCAGCGAGCGATCCGATTCTGGCAGGGGCGTTCCGCTGGAATTTAGAGCCATCCGAAACGAGGAACGTTTTGCGTGACTGCCGCAGGATGGCCTGACTTACCCCAACCTCTTGGACGTCGAAATCCAGAATGTCCCCATCTTCGTCAAGCGCAGAGCAGCCTATCACCGCCAGATCGAATTTGAACTGGGCAATGGCCTGCACTGTCAGATTCCCTATCAAGCCTCCATCAGATCGCCGCAGGGTGCCGCCTGCCACAATCACCTGACAATCCGAGTTTTGCCCCAAGATATGTGCGACGTTCAGATTGTTCGTCACCACCATCATGTCGCGGTGACGCAGGAGTTCAGAGGCCACGGCCTCCGTGCTGGTGCCGATGTTCAGGAAAATCGAGGCATTCTCTGGAATTCGCGCGGCGCAAGCTTGGGCAATCGCAATTTTAGCGTCGGACTGCAGCAGACGACGTTCTTCGTATTCGATGTTCGTGGTGCCAGAGGGCAGGATGGCCCCGCCATGCACACGTTCCAGATGGCCGCCGTCGGCAAGATCGGTCAGATCGCGGCGGATTGTTTGCAGTGTCACGCCGAAATGGGCGGCCAATCCCTCGACGGTGACTTTGCCCTCGCGGCGGGCAATCTCCAGAATCTCTGGATGACGTAGTGTCTGGGACATGGCTCTCCTCCAAGCGTCGCTCGATTATGCGCGTTTTTGTTCGTTATTCAAGAATCAGCGAACGAATCACTCTCGAATCGCAAATATGAGCGGTTTTTGGCGCAATAATCTTGCGCTGCACTGCGGAAATTAGATCATGTCATACAGATTTCACAATACTTTTCAGTCGGATACCTGAAAGCGAACGTAAACGAATATTTTGGGTTTCCTTTTTCTGCGTTCAGGCGTAGCTTTTCCTTCGAACCGAAGCGCGGTTGAGGGAGGACCCTGTGTCGGCATCTGGCGAAACGCAGCAGATTTATGACCTGTTCATCATCGGCGGGGGCATCAATGGGTGCGGCATTGCGCGCGACGCGTCAGGCCGTGGTCTGAGTGTCGCCTTGGCCGAGATGAATGATTTGGCCTCTGCAACATCTTCATCTTCGACAAAGCTGTTTCACGGTGGCCTGCGCTATCTGGAATATTTCGAGATTCGTCTGGTGCGCGAAGCGCTGATCGAACGCGAAGTGTTGCTCAAGGCGATGCCGCATATCAGCTGGCCCATGCGTTTTGTGCTGCCCTACCACAAAGACATGCGTTTCGAGAATTCGACTCCGACCTCGCGCATTCTGAATACTGTGATGCCATGGATGAAGGGGCGCCGCCCCGCGTGGCTGATCCGTCTGGGCCTGTTCATGTACGACAATCTGGGTGGGCGCGAAATTTTGCCCGGCACATCGACTGTCGACCTGACCCAAGGCCCCGAAGGCGCACCGCTGCAGGAGCGCTTTGAAAAGGCCTATGAGTATTCCGATTGCTGGGTCGAAGACTCCCGTCTGGTTGTCCTGAACGCGCGTGACGCCGAG
Organism: Donghicola eburneus; assembly: GCF_900115865.1. GTDB lineage: Bacteria > Pseudomonadota > Alphaproteobacteria > Rhodobacterales > Rhodobacteraceae > Donghicola > Donghicola eburneus. The sequence goes on from NZ_FOXY01000008.1 coordinate 137,204, forward strand.
GCGCGCGGCGCCGAGATCATGACCCGTACCAAAGTCATGTCCTGCGTGCGTGTCGATGACATGTGGGAAGTGATCGTGCAGGACACGAACACAGGGGTTCAGCGCCGTTTCCGCGCCAAGATGCTGGTGAATGCGGGCGGCCCTTGGGTCGGCGATATCATTCACGGCAAGATACGCTCGAACAGCACCGAAGGCGTTCGTCTGGTCCGTGGCAGCCACATCGTGACCCGCAAGCTCTACGATCACGACAAGTGCTATTTCTTCCAAGGGACCGATGGCCGGATCATTTTCGCCATCCCCTACGAGCAGGACTTTACCCTGATCGGAACCACAGACGCCGAACATACCGATCCTTCGATCAAGCCCGAATGCACCGATGAAGAGCGCGATTACCTGCTGTCCTTTGCCTCGGACTATTTCAAGCAGCCGGTGACCCGCGACGATATCGTCTGGAGCTATTCTGGCGTGCGTCCGCTTTATGATGACGGTGCAAGCAGTGCGACGGCTGCGACCCGCGACTACACGCTGAAGGTTGATGCCGTTGGCGGTGCGCCCGTACTGAACGTCTTTGGCGGCAAGATCACAACCTATCGCCGACTGGCCGAGAGCGCGCTGGAGCATATCCAAGAATATTTCCCACAAGCGCCAGGCACTTGGACCGCCGGTGTTGCCTTGCCGGGGGGTAACTTTGCGGTTAGCGACACCGAAAAGCTGATCGCTGATCTGCAACAGAAATATCCGTTCCTGACGCCCTTTTGGGCACGTCGCCTGATCCGTGCGTATGGGGCCGAGGCCTCGGAAGTGCTGGGAGACGTTCGGGAAGCGGAGCAACTTGGGCGTGACTTCGGGGCAACCTTGACCGAGGCTGAGGTCCGCTGGCTGATGGAACGCGAATACGCGCAAACAGCCGAAGACGTCGTGTGGCGGCGTAGCAAATTGGGTCTGCGTTTGACGGCTGAACAGGTCGCGGCGCTGGACCAGTGGATGAGTGACGCTCGGAGCATCGGGGCCGCGCAAGCGGCGCAATGATGCGATCGAACGACTGGGAGGAGGAACAATGACTCTCGCTCTTGAGCGGGTCACAAAGGTCGTGAGCGGCCAGACCCATATTTATGAGACCGATCTGGTCTTGCAGCCTGGCACAATGAATGTGCTGCTTGGACCGACCTTGTCGGGCAAGACGTCTCTGATGCGCTTGATGGCGGGTCTGGATGTTCCGACATCGGGCCGGATCATGTGGAACGGTCAGGACGTGACTGGAATGCGTGTTCAGGACCGTCAGGTCGCGATGGTCTACCAGCAGTTCATCAACTACCCCTCGATGACCGTCTACGACAACATCGCCTCTCCGCTAAAGCTGATGGGCAAGACCTCGGCCGAGATCGACGCCGCGGTGAACCAAGCCGCCGACCTGATGAAGCTGACCCCCATGCTTCAGCGCAAGCCGCTGGAACTGTCGGGCGGTCAGCAGCAGCGCTGCGCACTGGCGCGGGCTCTGGTCAAAAACGCGGGTCTGGTGCTGTTGGATGAACCTCTGGCAAACCTAGACTACAAACTGCGCGAAGAGCTTCGGATCGAGATTCCCAAGATTTTCGAAGAGTCGGGCAGCATTTTCGTCTACGCGACCACCGAACCCGAAGAAGCCCTGCTGCTCGGGGGCAACTGCGCCACCCTGTGGGAAGGCCGCGTGACCCAGTTCGGCCTGACCCCCTCGGTCTATCGTCAGCCCGTGGATGCGACAACCGCGCGTGTGTTCAGTGATCCGCCCATGAACTTCTTGCAGATCAGCAAAACTGGTCACGTTCTGATGTTCGGCAAGGGCCAGAAAACCCCTGCGACCGGCGCTTTGGCGAACCTGCCTGATGGTCGTTACATCGCGGGTTTCCGTCCCAACCACGTCGAGATCGGTAAGCACACCGCAGATGCGATGAAGTTTACCACGAACCTCGTTGTGACAGAGCTGACCGGCTCGGAAACCTTTGTTCACCTTGATCACCACGGCGAGCGCTGGGTCGGTCTGGTGCATGGGGTGCACAATCTGACGCTTGGCGCGCCGCTCGATGTCTATCTGGACCCGAGCCACGTCTACATCTTTGGCGAGGACGGCAAGCTGGTTGCCCCTGCCGCCTACGCAGCCGCCGCTTAAGGGAGAGGACCATGGCCAAGATTACCCTTGATAACCTCGCCCATTCGTACCTGCCGAACCCCACGTCCGAGGATGATTTCGCGCTGAAGCAGCTGGATCACGACTGGGTCGATGGCGAAGCCTATGCTCTGCTGGGTTCGTCCGGTTGCGGCAAGTCTACGCTCTTGAACATCATCTCGGGTCTGCTGACGCCCTCGCAGGGACGCATCCTGTTCGATGGTCAGGACGTAACGCACGCCCCCACCGCCGAGCGCAACATCGCGCAGGTGTTCCAGTTCCCCGTGGTCTACGACACCATGACCGTCCGCGAAAACCTGGCGTTTCCGCTGAAAAACCGTGGTGCGGACCCCAAATACGTCGCCGAGCGAGTCCAACAGATCGGCAACATGATCGGCATGGAAGCGGAACTCGACCGTAAGGCACGTGGCCTGACTGCGGATGCCAAGCAGAAGATCAGCCTTGGTCGCGGGATGGTCCGCGAGGACGTGAACGCGCTGCTCTTTGACGAGCCGCTGACCGTGATCGACCCCCACATGAAGTGGGAGCTGCGCACCCAGCTGAAAAAGCTGCACCATGAATTCGGTCACACGATGATCTACGTGACCCATGACCAGACCGAGGCGCTGACCTTTGCGGATAAGGTTGTGGTGATGTACGACGGCCGCGTCGTCCAGATCGGCACCCCAGAAGAGCTGTTCGAAACACCCGAGCATACATTTGTTGGGTACTTCATCGGCTCGCCCGGCATGAATGTAATCCCCGCCAAAGTGGACGGTGACCGCGCTTATGTGAACGGTAGCTATGTCCAGCTGGGTCGTGGTTACGCGCCGATGGACGGCAAGGTCGAGATCGGTGTGCGTCCCGAGTTCGCGACCCTGTCCGAGACAGAGGGTCTGCCGGTGAAAATCCGCCGCGTCGAAGATGTGGGCCGTCACAAAATTATTCGCGCCGAGTTCTTTGGCAGCGACATCAACATTATCGCGAACGAGGGCACCCCGATCAGCGCGGACATGAACCGCGTCAGCTTCGACCCCGCCCACGTCAACGTCTACGCCAACGACTGGCGCGTTAAGGGGGAGGTCGCCTGATGGAAAAGACAGTCAACCAAAAGGCATGGTTTCTGGTCCTGCCTGTTCTGATCCTTGTGGCGTTTTCGGCGGTGATCCCGCTGATGACCGTAGTGAACTACGCGTTTCAGGACACTTTCGGGAACAACCAGTTCTTCTGGGCCGGTCTCGATTGGTTCGATGAACTGCTACACTCGGACCGGATGTGGGACGCGCTGGGTCGTCAGATCGTGTTCTCTGCGATCATTCTGGCGATCGAGATCCCGCTGGGCATCTTCGTCGCGCTGAACATGCCGAAAAAAGGCTTCTGGGCCAGCTTCTGTCTGGTTCTGATGTCCCTGCCTCTGCTGATCCCTTGGAACGTGGTGGGCACCATCTGGCAGATCTTTGGCCGCGTGGACATTGGCCTTCTGGGCTACACGCTGGATAAATTGGGCATCAGCTACAACTACACTCAGGACTTCTACGCCGCGTGGATCACTGTGATCGTGATGGACGTATGGCACTGGACCTCGTTGGTGGCGCTGCTCGCCTATGCCGGTCTGCAGTCGATCCCCGACGCCTATTATCAGGCAGCCAAGATCGACCAAGCCAGCCGCTGGAAAGTCTTCCGCTACATCGAACTGCCCAAGATGATGGGTGTTCTGATGATCGCGATCCTGCTGCGCTTTATGGACAGCTTCATGATCTACACCGAGCCGTTCGTTGTCACCGGCGGTGGCCCCGGCAACGCAACCACCTTCTTGTCGATCGACCTCGTGAAGATGGCGCTTGGGCAATTCGATCTGGGACCGGCAGCAGCCTTCTCTCTGATGTACTTCCTAGTGATCCTCTTGATTTCGTGGGTGTTCTACACCGTCATGACCAACCTTGATAAGCGGGAGAGCTGATCCATGGCCGATATGACCGTCAATCAATCCGCTGCCCGCAGCAAGCCCGCGGTAAAAGTGAATACCCGCGCCATCGTCATGGGCCTATACCTGTTGTTCCTACTGCTGCCGATCTATTGGCTGCTGAACATGAGCCTGAAAACCAATGCGGAAATCCTTGGTGATTTCTCGCTTTGGCCCCGCGATCTGACATTTCAGAACTATGCGACGATCCTGACCGATCCCAGTTGGTACATGGGGTACGTGAACTCGCTGATCTACGTTGTGATGAACACCTTCATCAGCATCGTGGTGGCATTGCCCGCAGCCTATGCGTTCAGCCGCTACAGCTTCATGGGTGACAAGCATCTGTTCTTTTGGCTGCTGACCAACCGCATGGCACCGCCCGCCGTGTTCGCGCTGCCCTTCTTCCAGCTCTATAGCTCGGTCGGGCTCTTCGATACGCACATCGCGGTTGCCCTTGCGCACTGCTTGTTCAACGTGCCGCTCGCCGTTTGGATTTTGGAAGGCTTCATGCGCGGCGTTCCCAAAGAGATCGACGAAACCGCCTATATCGACGGCTACAGCTTTGGACGGTTCTTCATCAAGATCTTCATGCCTCTGATTGCCAGCGGCGTGGGTGTGGCAGCATTCTTCTGCTTCATGTTCTCTTGGGTGGAATTGCTACTTTCCCGCACCCTGACCTCGGTCGAGGCCAAGCCGATCGCCGCCACAATGACCCGTACGGTTTCGGCCTCTGGCATGGACTGGGGCGTGTTGGCTGCCGCGGGTGTCCTGACTATCGTGCCTGGTGCGCTCGTGATCTACTTTGTCCGCAACTACATCGCCAAGGGCTTTGCCCTGGGTCGTGTGTAACCCCGAAGAATAGGAGATCGATCAATGGCTTGGATGGCATGGACTTGGCCGACTGCAATCTTCTTTGGTGTGATTGCGATGCTGCTGCTCACCTTTACGGTGCTGGCTATCAAATTCCCCGAGACGCCCCGCACGGGCGTCCTGCGGATCGAAACGACGCGCGGTGATCGTCTGTTCATCACGCTTCTGGGCTCTGCTTTCATCAACCTCGCATGGCTGGGGTTGGTGGGGGACAACCAGCCCTACGCTCTGGGGGTTTGCCTTGTTTACGCTCTGGCGGTGTTCCGCTGGGTCTAAAGGCTGACCTCTGCCGGCGGCAACGACCGCCGGCCAATATGTGAACGGTTCAATATAGGGAGGAAACTATGAACCCGTTTTTCAAATCAACTACGGCACTGGGCATCGCGCTGACCCTGCTGTCCGGCCCCGCGTTCGCGGATATGGAGGCTGCCAAGCAGTTCCTCGACGAGGAAATCGGTGAGCTGTCCGCGCTGAGCCGGGCCGAGCAGGAAGCCGAAATGCAGTGGTTCGTGGATGCCGCGCAGCCGTTTGCGGGCATGGAAATCAAGGTGGTTTCTGAAACCATCACCACCCACGAATACGAATCCAAAGTGCTGGCGCCTGCCTTCACCGCGATCACCGGCATCCAGGTCACCCACGACCTGATCGGCGAAGGCGACGTGGTCGAAAAGCTGCAGACACAGATGCAGTCGGGCCAGAACATCTACGACGGCTATATCAACGACTCCGACCTGATCGGCACCCACTGGCGCTACCAGCAGGCCCGCAACCTGACCGACTGGATGGCAGGCGAAGGCGCTGACGTCACCAACCCGAACCTCGACATCGACGATTTTGTCGGCGTCTCGTTCACCACCGGCCCCGATGGCAAGCTGTATCAGCTGCCCGACCAGCAGTTCGCGAACCTCTATTGGTTCCGCTACGACTGGTTCAACGATCCCAAGACCCAAGAGGACTTCAAAGCCAAGTACGGCTACGATCTAGGTGTTCCGGTCAACTGGTCGGCCTATGAGGACATCGCAGAGTTCTTTACCGGTCGTGATATGTCCTATGCGGGCGGTCCGTCCGAAGGCGTCTATGGCAACATGGACTACGGCAAGAAAGACCCGAGCCTTGGCTGGCGTTACACCGACGCGTGGCTGTCCATGGCTGGTGCCGGCGACAAGGGTGAGCCCAACGGTCTGCCTGTCGACGAATGGGGTATTCGCGTCAACGAAAACAGCCAGCCTGTCGGTTCGTGCGTGGCCCGTGGCGGCGCAACCAACGGCCCCGCAGCGGTTTACGCGATCTCCAAGTCGATCGAGTGGCTGGAAAAGTACACACCCCCCGCAGCAGCCGGTATGACCTTCTCCGAAGCAGGTCCGGTGCCCGCACAGGGTAGCATCGCGCAGCAGATGTTCTGGTACACCGCCTTCACCGCCGACATGGTCAAAGAAGGCCTGCCGGTCATGAACGAAGACGGAACCCCCAAGTGGCGCATGGCTCCCAGCCCGCACGGCGCTTACTGGGAAGAAGGCACCAAGATTGGCTATCAGGACGCCGGTTCGTGGACGCTGATGGAGTCGACCCCCGTCGATAACGCCAAAGCGGCTTGGCTCTACGCGCAGTTCGTCACCTCCAAGACTGTGGACGTGAAGAAATCGCACGTGGGTCTGACCTTTATCCGCGAGTCCACCATCCAGCACGACTCGTTCACCGAACGCGCACCGCAACTGGGTGGTCTGGTCGAATTCTATCGTTCGCCCGCCCGCGTTCAGTGGTCGCCGACCGGCACCAACGTGCCTGACTACCCCAAGCTGGCTCAGCTGTGGTGGCAGAACATCGGCGACGCAATGTCGGGTGCCAAGACTCCGCAAGAGGCAATGGACTCGCTCTGTGCCGATCAGGAAAAGGTTCTGGAGCGTCTTGAGCGCGCAGGCGTTCAGGGTGACGTCGGTCCCAAGCTGAACGAGGAGCAGGACCCCGAGTACTGGCTGTCGCAGCCCGGCTCGCCCAAGGCCAAGCTCGACAACGAGCGCGAAGAGCCCCAGACCGTGTCCTATGACGAGCTGATCGCCAGCTGGAAGTAAGCGGTTTTGAAACAGGGGCGGGGCCAGTTATGGCCTCGCCCTTTGTTGTTTGCATATTCCCGTTAAATTAGAAAAAGTTCCCACGTTGCACCGAGGCAGAGGAGGCCCCCTGATGACGTATATTCTGGCAATCGATCAGGGCACCACATCCAGCCGCGCGATCCTGTTTGACAGCGAGATGAAGCTGCGCGCGACCGCTCAGGAGGAGTTCACGCAGCATTTCCCAAAGTCGGGCTGGGTCGAGCATGATCCGGCGGATATCTGGTCCACCACCGCTGGCACGGCCCGCGAAGTGATCGAACGTTGCGGCATCAGTGCCAACGACATTGCCGCGATTGGCATCACCAACCAGCGCGAAACCACGCTGGTCTGGGAGAAAGATACCGGCAAGCCGATCTACAACGCGATTGTCTGGCAGGATCGCCGCACGTCAGACTATTGCAAAGAGCTGAAGGCCGCTGGCCACGAAGAGATGTTCACCGACCGCACCGGCCTGCTGCTGGACCCCTATTTCTCGGGGACCAAGCTGAAGTGGATCTTGGATCACGTGGACGGTGCCCGCGAACGCGCCCGCAATGGCGATCTTCTGTTCGGGACTGTCGATACGTTCCTCATCTGGAAGATGACGGGCGGGAAATCCCATGTGACCGACGCCACGAACGCCGCGCGCACGCTGCTCTATGATATCCGCAAAGGGCGCTGGTCGCAGACGATCTGCGATCTGCTAGACATCCCGATGGAGATGCTGCCGACCGTTCAGGATTGCGCCAGCGAGTTCGGCGTGACGCGCGCGGATCTCTTCAGCAAAGAGATCCCGATCCTTGGCGTCGCGGGCGACCAACAGGCCGCGACCGTGGGGCAGGCGTGTTTTCAGCCCGGGATGCTGAAGTCGACCTATGGTACGGGCTGCTTTGCTTTGCTGAACACGGGCGACACGCCGGTGCGGTCAAACAACCGCCTGCTGACGACCATCGCCTACCAGCTGGATGGCAAGCCGACCTATGCGCTCGAAGGCTCGATCTTTATCGCAGGCGCAGTGGTTCAGTGGTTGCGGGACGGTCTGCAGATCATTCGCAGCGCATCAGAAACCTTGCCGCTCGCAAAGCAAGCGGATGGCGGTCAGGACCTGATCCTCGTTCCCGCGTTCACCGGCCTGGGTGCGCCCTATTGGGACGCCGAATGTCGTGGAGCGGTCTATGGCCTGACCCGTAACTCTGGCCCTGCCGAGTTCGCCAAAGCCGCGCTAGAGAGTGTCGGCTACCAAACCCGTGACCTGCTTGAGGCGATGACCGCCGATTGGCAGAACGAGGGAGGCGAAGCGACCCTGCGCGTGGATGGCGGGATGAGCGCCAACGACTGGGCCATGCAGTTTCTGTCAGATATAATCGGTGCCCCTGTGGACCGCCCGACTGTGCTGGAAACCACCGCGCTGGGGGCCGCTTGGCTCGCTGGCATGAAGGCTGGCGTCTACCCGCTCATGGAAGAGTTTGCCAAGACTTGGGCGATTGAACAGCACTTCGACCCCGCAATGGACGACGAAACCCGCGCGACCAAGTACGACGCATGGAAGCGCGCTGTTCAGGCCACGATGAGCGTCTGATGCAGTTCGCTCTGGCCGCTCCCGCCCGCATCGAATTTGGCCGTGGCAAGTCTGGCATGGTCGCTCCTGCGGTGACCGCACTCGGCCTGCGCGTGCTCTTGGTACGGGGCCGGTCGGTCGCGTGGGCGGACACGCTAGAGCGCGACCTGAAGTCCGGCGGCGCGGCGGTCACGGTGGTCTATGGTTCTGGCGAGCCGGACTTGCCGTTACTACTTGATTTGGTCGAAGAGGCCAGAGAAGCGCAGATCGACGTGGTTGTCGGAGTGGGTGGCGGATCGGTTATCGACTTGGCCAAGGCTTTGACCGCGCTGGTACCCGCCCCCGCAGGGCCGATGCGCTATCTCGAGGTGGTAGGCGAAGGCAAACCCCTAGAGGCGGCACCTCTGCCGTTCGTGGCTGTCCCCACCACATCAGGCACAGGCGCAGAGGTCACCAAGAATGCTGTGATCGGCATTCCCGAAGCGTCCCGCAAAGTCAGCCTGCGCGACGATCGCATGCTCGCGGATCTGGCGGTGATCGACCCTGCTTTGACGGATGCTTGCCCGACCTCGGTCACTTTGGCCTCGGGGTTGGACGCGATCGTACAGGTCATCGAACCCTACCTGTCGTCCCGCGCGACAGTGCTGACCGATGCCTTGTGCCGCGACGCAATCCCGATGGGGCTTTCCGCTCTTGTCCGGCTGATGAAGGCCGAGGATGCCGAGGCGCGCGAGGCAATGGCCTTGACCAGTGTTTATGGTGGCCTGGCGCTCGCGAATGCGGGCCTTGGGGCGGTGCACGGCGTAGCGGGTGTGCTTGGGGGAACGACGGGTATCGCGCACGGCGTTTTGTGCGGGCGTTTCTTGTGCCCGGTGCTTCGGGACCACGAAGCCGCGCCCGATTTGCCAGAGGATACGCGGGTGAGGCTGCAACGCGTCAAGGAATGGATCGCGACAGCGCTAGGGACCGACCCTGAGCAAGCAATTGATGCGCTAGATCGTTGGATAGACAGCGCTGGCCTACCGAAATTGAGCGCTCTTGTAGATACTTTGATTGATGCTGAAAGGATCGCCGAAGCTTCCGCGATGTCGTCGTCAATGAAGGGGAATCCCGTGACGATCCCGCAGGACCGCTTGACCAAAATGATCGCCAAGACATTTATGTAGCGGCTTCGCGCAATATCAAAATTGCGCAAATGTAATACCTTTCCTCTAATCTAAGGATAGTTTTGGGCGTTTGTTTGTATGAGACGGACGTCCTGTAGATCCGTAAGATTTGATTTTTTTCCTTCGAACGTCCGGCCCCGCTGCAACATTTTCGATGGAAAAACGCCTATGGTACAAATGACTGCCCGCCCCGCCGCAAGTGAACTTGTTCATGGAGAATGGGAGAATGTTGATGCCTTAGAAGCACTTAACGTCCTGTCAAATCCCGTGATGATAGCTGACAACGAAATGGTCATCCGTTTTGTCAACGATGCGGCCTACAAAATGTTCGAGGCGATCGAACCCGACATTCAACAGGATCTGCCCAAGTTCCAAGCCCGCGGTGTGCTGAATAAATCGATCGATCAGTTCCACAAAAATCCCGCATATCAACGCCGTCTTGTCTCTGGCATGCTGAAGCCCCATGACGGGAAGTTCACCATCGGCGGGAAACATTTGGAATTCCGCGCGACGCCGAAGTTCGACATGGACGGCAACCTCGTGTCGATTTTTGTCGAATGGAAGGACCAGACCGAGCTCAAGGATGCTCAAACCCAGGTTGAGCGGCTGATCTCGGGTGTTCTGGACATGGCCGCTGCGCATCAGGATGGCATGATCACTAGCGTTATCTCGCCCGATGGGTTGGATGCGAAATATGCGTCGATTGCGACCAAAGTGAACGAGATGGTCAATGGCCACATCACCACCAAGAAGAAGATCATTGGTGCCATGCAGGCTTTTGCCAAAGGCGATCTTGATTTCGAGATCGAGCAGTTCAGCGGCGAGCGCAAATTCATCAACGATGCGATTGAGGACGTGCGCCACGCCTTCAAGACTGTTGTGAACGACATTCAAGGGCTGTCGCAAGCCATCGTAGACGGCAATCTGGATCAGGTGATTACCCCCGAGAATTACGATGGTGCCTATCGTGATATCATCGAAGCATTCGAGCTGGCCTATGCCTCGCTGAACAACACGATTCACGAAATCAATGAGCAGATTAACCAAATCTCGGTGACGATCACGCAGATCAGTTCCTCGGCGCAGTCTTTGTCGGGTGATGCCCAGATGCAGTCCACAGCCGTTGAGCAAATCTCGGCGACCACCGAAGAGACTGACCAAATGGTGCGCAGCAACGCAGACTCTAGTGCTTCGATCAGCAAGGTTGTGACCGCGGCCCGTGGGGTGACCACTGACGGGCAAGCGAAGATGGCGGAAATGGTCGCGGCCATGCATGACATCCGCGGCGCATCGACGGATATTGGCAAAATTATCAAGGTGATTGACGAAATCGCGTTCCAGACGAACCTGTTGGCGCTGAACGCAGCAGTTGAGGCAGCCCGAGCAGGCGAACACGGACGCGGCTTTGCCGTCGTAGCCCAAGAAGTGCGCAATCTGGCAGGACGTTCGGCCCAAGCGGCCAAGGAAACTTCGGACCTGATCGAAAGCTCTGGCAACAAGGTGAAGGCAGGCGTGGCGCTGGCCGATGAAACGCAGTCGTCCTTTGTAAGCATCACTTCGGATATCGAGAAGATCGACGGTCTGATGGCGAACATCGCAAGCAGCAGCGCCGAGCAATCCCGCGGGATCACGCAGATCAGTCAGGCGGTGAACGAGATAACCAAAAGCAGTATGTCAGTGACCAGCCAATCGGACGAATTGGCCGCAGCCGCTGCCGAGATGGAAGCAGCAACGCAATCGGTCAAAGGTCAAATGCAAAGGTTCAAACTGCGCCCGCGCAGGAAAGCTACTGCAACAGCCAACACTGCTCAGGATATGATGCAGGGTGTTTCGCCTGAGATGATGAAGCAAATACAGGCATTTATCGCAAGCCAAGCGCGATAACGCTAAGTGATAATGTCGCAGTGCGAAGGTGCCGAGCGTGGCGCCTTCGCGTATTTACATCTCATCTTGCGATATTATGTCGGTGAGATCGAACATCTTTCCGTTGCGTCAGTTTTAATTATATGCAAAAAAATTAATGCAATTTTGTCGTGCGCGCCCTAATTCGAACACACATTCGAAGTACAACTTTCAGAGATAGCTTTTGAGCAGGATGCAGCGCGCTGCGTCTGGCGTCTTTGAAATATTTTATTTTGGATAACGATTTGCCATGGAAAACTGGAACGATCTACGCATCTGCCTAGCGCTACACCGGTTCGGGACCATGTCGGCAGCGGCCTCTTACATCGGGGCAAATGTCGCGACCGTGTCACGCCGTATCCACAAACTTAGCGAAGAAATGGGCCAACCGCTGTTCACCAAGAAGGGTGTGATCTGGACGGCGACGCCCTTTGCCATGCATTTTATTTCTTGGGCCGAGCAGACAGAATGGCGGCTCGCGGATCTATCAGAAAAGCAAAACGCGGACATCACGAGCGTGACAGTTCGACTTGACGAGACCACGCGCGGGTCAGTGGCGATGTCAGGTATCAGCGCCTTGGCCGCGGAACGACCGGATCTGAACGTGACGTTTACCACCTTAGACGGAGCCTCGCGGGGCGGCGACATCCAATGTGCGCTTAGCTGCAATGCGCTTGAGGATATGGACCTGATGCAGGTGCCGGTGGGTCACGTGCGCCGCGCGGTTTGGTGTGGGGCTAATTTTCAGAAGGACTTGCGGGGGTGGGTCAAAGTCGGCTCTGCGAAACGGGATGAACGACTACATGCGGCGTTGCATCAGGCCTTTGGTGCGCCCACGGTCGTGACCGAGGATGTGTCAGGCGTGATGGATATTGTTCGTAAAAACCCGCTCGTGGTCGTTCTACCTGTTGATCTTGCGCTTAGTCAGAGGGGGCTTCGGCTCGTCGACAGTTTCCCGGTGATCGAGGATGAAGTTTATCTCTATCTGCCGACGATCCGCGAAAATGAGCAGCTCGGGCAGGACTTGATCGCCGCAACGCGCAAATCCCTTTGCACTGAAGACAACGCGCTGGTGTTGCCGCGCTTGGCCCTGGCAGCGGTTAGCTGATCGGCGTCGCAGCCAGTTGACGCAGGGCACCCGCCCGCGCGGCAAGGGTCGCGGCAATTTCTAGCGCGCTTTCGCTTAGCATGTCCTTGTCGACAAAGACATCGACGTCGTGGGCTGCGACGAATGCCTGCCCGTGGATCTCTGGCAGGCTGGAAGTCAGTATAATCCCCGCGCAGGCAGTTTTCGAATTCAGGGCGCGCACAGAACGAATGAGTTCCCCGCTCAGCGCCCCATCAATATAAGCATCCAAGATGATGACGCAGCCCGCGCTTCTTGATGCGTGGCAAAAATTCAGAAACTCATTTGGCTTTTCAAACACCTCAACAGAGTGCTGTCCGCATCGGGACAGCCAGCGCATCATGAGTTGAGCATGTAGGGAGTCGTCCTCGAGAATTGCGATCTGCATCAGGGCCGACCCATTTTGACTGTTTTATCTCTGCTTTTGCATATTGGTCGATTCACCCTTGGGCTGAAAGGTGTGGAATTGCATCGGGGTAAATGCGTTGTTAACCAGAATGGTCGTTACGGTACATCCGCGTAGGGTGCGCCTTGGTGGTTTCGAGCAAAACTGACACGAAATCCCGTTGCTCTGCGCTGGACAGAGTTTGATCGCGCATTGACACGCCCACAGGCCCGCCAAGCAGATCGCCTTCGAGTTCAAGCACCGCAAGGGTGCCATTCTCAAGTTCCGCACCGACGACCCCGTGCGAGATGAACCAAATCACGTCAGAGCGCTGTACCACCCTCCGGCCAAAGGCGAGCGACACGTTTTCGAACGCGGGGCTGACATTATTCAGGCCAATGGAGTGTAGATAGGAGCGTACCGAGGATGCGATAACCGCCCCGGATGGTGGAAGCATCAGCGGATAGTTCCCGATCTCCTCCAATTGCCAAGAGCGCGACAAGAGAGGGTGATTTGGCCTGACCACGGGCACGACCTTTTCCGAATAGAGTTGTCGGAAGCTCAGACCTTCGACTGCACCGGCAGGGGGCATGCGCCCGACGACCATATCCAACGCCCCCTCGCGCAGCTGCGACAACAGCATCCAGTTCGGTCCGGTCGTCACGCGCAGCAGGCAATCGGGGTGCATATCGCGGAATTTGAGTGCCGCCTCGGGCAGCAGGAACGTGGCCGCAGTGGGCAAAGCGCCGACAGAGAGTCGGGAAGGGGCACGTGGGGCCTCGCGCACCAAATCTTGCGCGCGCTGAAGGTCGATCATCGCAGATCCGGCGTGCTGCTGGAACAGTTTGCCTGCCATGGTCAGCGCAAGTCGCCTGCCAGAGCGGTCGAACAGTGGCACGCCAAGGATATCCTCAAGCTCTTTGATGGTTTTGGATGCGGCGGGTTGGCTGACGTTTAGGGCGTTCGCGGCCGCGCTCAGACTGCCAAGGCGGGCTGTTTCCAGAAAGCACCGGATGTGTCGCATGCGAATGTGGGGGTCGATCATGTCATAACTCATGGGTTATGTGATTTTTCTCTATTTATAATTTTCATAGAGGTCTGCTCATGTCAAACACCAGCGAAGGGAGATTCACATGCAGACTGTTTTGTTCGATCAGATGATGGTTCATTTCCGTGACGAAGGTCCTCGGGATGGCCGCGTGGTGATGTTTGGCAACTCGCTCGGGACCGATCTGCGGGTCTGGGACGTCTTGCTGCCTTTGCTGCCCGAAGGTCTGCGCATCGTTCGGTTCGACAAGCCCGGTCACGGGCTGAGTGATTGCCCCGAGGCGCCTTATGCGATGGACGAATTGGTCCGTGATGCAGAGAACCTTGCCGAGCATCTGGGTTTGAAAGACATCACTTTTGTCGGGCTGTCGATTGGCGGTCTGATCGGACAGGGCTTTGCGGCCAAGCGTCCCGATCTGGTCAAAGCCTTGGTCCTGATGGACACCGCAGCCCAGATCGGCACCGACGAGATGTGGAACACCCGCGTAAACGCAGTCCGCAAGGGCGGCATTGAGTCGCTGGCCGACCCCATTTTGGAACGCTGGTTTGCGCCGACCTATCGAAACGGTCAGTCGTCTCAGATGGCCGCATGGCGCAACATGCTGTGCCGCACCCCCGCCGAGGGCTACATCGGTTGTTGTCAGGCCATCGCTGCGGCGGACCTGACCGAAAGCACCCGCGCGCTGACTCTGCCTGTGATGGCGATGGCGGGCGATCAGGACGGTAGCACACCCCCCGCGCTGGTTCAGGCTACGGCGGAACTCTGCAACGCTCCGTTCCACATCATCGAAGACGCGGGCCACTTGCCCTGCGTCGAGCAGCCCGAAGTGGTTGCGAAACTTATCAACGAATTCCTGGAGGCCACAGCCTGATGTCCGACCGTTTTGACACCGGCATGAAAACCCGTCGCGAAGTTCTGGGCGATGCCCACGTAGACCGCGCCGAGGCCAACAAAACCGATTTTGATCTCGCCTTTCAAACCCTGATCACCGAGGGCGCTTGGGGGACTGTTTGGTCCTCTGATGGCATCAGCCGTCGCGAACGTTCGATGATCACGCTGGCGCTCTTGGCAGCCACCGGCAACTTTGACGAGATCCCCATGCATATCCGGGCCACTGCTCGTACCGGCGCAAGCAAGCGCGACGTTCTGGAGGCTTTCCAGCATGTTGCCATCTACGCCGGGGTCCCACGCGCGAACCATGCCTTGAAATTGGCGAAAGCCACCTATGCCGAAATGGAGGCGGCATCTGATGACTGATTTAGGCCCGCTTATTCCGCGGAATCGCGAAGCGCACCCAGACGCATACGATCCTGCATATAAAACTTCTGTTGCCCGTTCCCCTTACCTGCCTTTGTTGTCGATGGAATCCGGCCTCTCCGAGGAAACCGGTCCCACCTTTGGCCACAGCAAGCTCGGGGTACTCGACAACAACCTGATCCTGAACTGGACCAAGGGCGCGGCCCCCGCTGTGGGCGAACGCATCCTGATGCACGGCCGTGTGGTTGATGAAAACAACCGCGCTGTGCCGAACACGCTGGTAGAAATCTGGCAGGCGAACGCCGGTGGTCGCTACCGCCACAAGAAAGACACCTACCTGGCGCCTCTGGACCCGAACTTTGGTGGCTGCGGTCGCACCCTGACCGACGAAAACGGCTACTACCAGTTCCTGACCATTCGCCCCGGTGCCTATCCTTGGCCGAACCGCGGAAATGACTGGCGCCCGATGCACATCCACATCTCGGTCTACGGTCACAGCTTTGGCCAGCGCCTGATCACCCAGATGTATTTTGAGGGTGATCCGCTGATCAACCACTGCCCGATTGCTGCGACCATCAAGAACCGCAGCCAGCTGGACCGTCTGGTCGCTCCGTTGGATCTGGCAAGCTCGCGTCCGCTGGATTTCCTTGCGTACAAGTTTGACATCGTTCTGCGCGGCCGCCGCCAGACCATGTTCGAAAACAAGCTGGAGGGGATGTAAGATGGTACAGAAACTGGACACTCTGGTAGAGACCCCGTCGCAGACCGCTGGACCCTACGTCCACATCGGTTTGATGCCCACCTATGCGGGCAACGCGGGCTACTACGACGAAGAGATCGGCACCAGCCCCATCGCCGACGGCGCCAAGGGCGAAGTGATCGAGATCGTGGGTTCTGTCTTTGACGGCACGGGTTGGGCGATGCGCGACGCGCTGCTGGAAAGCTGGCAGCCCGACGCGGCTGGCAAGTTCCCCGGCCAAGAGGGTGCAGACCCCGCCGTGACCGGCCTGTGCCGCTTTGCGGCTGATGCCGACACTGGCGAGTTCACCCTGCGCACCGTCAAGCCGGGCAAGGTTGCTCAGCGCGGGGGCGGCTTCGCGGCACCCCACATCTCGGTGTGGATTTGCGCACGCGGCATCAACATCGGCCTGCAAACCCGCATCTACTTCGAGGATGAGGACAACAGCACCGACCCGCTGCTGGCACGCATCGAGCAGCGTCCCCGTGTGGACACTCTGATCGCCAAGAAAATCGGCGAGGGCAAATACCGCTTCGACGTCCGCCTGCAAGGCGAAGGCGAGACGGTTTTCCTCGACATCTAAGTCATTCGGGGCGTCCATTCGTGGGCGCCCCTCTGCATGAAAGACGCGAACATGACCAAACCCTGCATCATCTGTGTGGCCATCACAGGCTCGCTGCCGACCAAAGAGAACAACCCCGCAGTGCCGATCACTGTGGCAGAGCAGATCGAAAGCACTCAGGAAGCTTTCGAGGCTGGCGCAACCATCGCCCACTGCCACGTGCGTGACGACGAAGGCAAACCGACCTCGGACCCCGAGCGTTTTGGCCGCCTGAAAGAGGGTCTGGAAAAGCATTGTCCCGGCATGATCGTGCAGCTGTCGACCGGTGGCCGTTCCGGCGCGGGCCAGACCCGTGGCGGTATGCTGCCCCTGTCGCCCGACATGGCGTCGCTGTCGGTTGGCTCGAACAACTTCCCCACCCGCGTCTACGAAAACCCGCCGGAACTGGTCGATTGGCTGGCCTCCGAGATGGTGAAATACGGCGTGAAGCCCGAGATCGAGGCGTTCGACCTGAGCCACATCCTCAAGGCCGCCGACATGTTCAAGAAGGGCCAGATTGCAGAAACCCCCTACGTTCAGTTCGTGATGGGCGTGAAAAACGCGATGCCCGTGGACCGCGATGTCTTTGAATACTACATCAAAACGGTGCATCGCCTGTTTGGCGAAGACGCCAACTGGTGTGCCGCTGGGATCGGCGCCCATCAGATCACGCTGAACGACTGGGCCGTGTCGTCGGGTGGTCACGCCCGCACCGGTCTGGAAGACAACGTCCGCATCGACCGCGACACACTGGCGCCCTCGAACGCGGCACTGGTGCAGCGCGTGGTAGATCTGTGCGACAAGTACGAGCGCCCCGTTGCCACCTGGCAGCAGGCTCGTGAAATGCTGAACCTGAAAGTACCCGCAGTCGCATGACCCCGACCCCTTTGACTGGCGCCGTGATGGCGCCGCTCTATGGCGATATGCAGGCCACCGCCCTTCTGTCAGAAGAGGCGGTCGCCGCGCATATGGTCGCCTTTGAGATCGCCTTGGCCCGCGCGACCGAGGCGGCTGGCCTGACCGAAACCGGCAGTGCTGACGCGATCGCTGCTGCGCTGGACGGGTTCGACGCAGACTTGGCTGTACTGGGGCAGGGGACCGCTTCGGCGGGTGTTCCCGTGCCAGCTCTGGTTGCCCAACTGCGCGCGGCGTGCGGCGAGGCAGGGCAGGCATTGCACTGGGGCGCGACCTCGCAAGACGTGGTGGACACCTCGACCGTGATGGCCGTGCGTGATGTGCTGGAGCTGTACGCGGATCGCGTGTCTGCGCTGATTGGCGCCTTGGAACAGCAGTCCGAGGCATTCGGGGACGTGGTAATGGGCGGGCGCACGCGTTCGCAAGTGGCCACTCCAATCACCTTTGGCATGCGGATCGCCACTTGGGCGGCACCGCTGATCGCATTGGAAGCAGAATTGCCCGCGCTGAAGGACCGGATCGCTCGGGTCCAGTTCGGCGGAGCGGCAGGCAACAATCTGGCGGTGGCGCCCCATGGTGCAGACATCGCAGAGACGTTGGCGTCTGAATTGGGCCTAGGCGCGACAGTCCAATGGCACGGCGACCGAAGCGCGGTCATGGCAGTGGGTGCTTGGGTGGGCCGCGTGACCGCAGCCTTGGCCAAGATGGCAGGCGACCTGATCCTGATGGGCCGGTCCGAAGCTGCCGAGGGCAAGGCAGGCAAGGGCGGCGGATCGTCGACCATGCCCCAGAAGTCCAACCCGGTAGCGTCCGAGGCGATCGTCACGCTGAATGCCTATGTCACCGCGCTGACCCCCATGCTCGCCATAGCGGCCAGCCCCGCAGAAGAGCGGGACGGGGGCCGTTGGGCGATGGAATGGTTCGCCCTGCCGCAAATCCTGATCGCAGGCGCAGCTGCCTTGCGTCACGGGGCGGATCTGGCCGCGACCCTTCAAGCCTTCCCCGAGAATATGGCACGGATGCTGGACGCAAACGGAGGCGCGATCATGTCCGAGGCTGCCAGCTTTGCACTTGCCGCGCATATGCCGCGAGCAGAAGCGCAGACGCTGGTGAAGGATGCTCTGAAACTGGTGAATGGGCAGGGCAAAACCCTGACTGAAGCCTTGTCCGAAATCGGGCCCGACGGGATCGACTGGATGCAAATCCTTGATCCACGTCAGGCCATCGCGCCGTCGCAGGCGCAGGCAAAGGCGATCTTTGCCAATCGAACCAACTCTTTGGAGGAGACAAAATGAACAAAGTGTATGGCAGCGCGTCGGAGGCCTTGGATGGCCTGCTGCGCGACGACATGCTGATCGCGGCAGGGGGCTTTGGCCTGTGCGGGATTCCCGAACTCTTGATCGATGCGATTGTGGAAAACGGCGTCAAGAACCTGACCGTGGCCTCGAACAACGCAGGCGTTGACGGGTTCGGTTTGGGCAAACTGCTGGATACCCGCCAGATCAAGAAGATGATGAGCTCTTACGTGGGCGAAAACGCGGAATTCATGCGCCAGTACCTGTCCGGTGAGCTGGAGCTGGAATTCAACCCGCAGGGCACCTTGGCCGAGCGGATGCGCGCTGGTGGCTGCGGCATTCCCGGTTTCTACACCAAAACTGGCGTGGGTACCGTGATCGCCGAAGGCAAAGACGTGAAGATCTTCAATGGTGAAGAATACATCATGGAAGAAGGCATTTTCGCCGACATTTCCATCGTCAAAGCGTGGAAAGCGGACGAAACCGGCAACGCGATTTTCCGCAAGACCGCCCGTAACTTCAATCCGCCCGCCGCGATGTGCGGCAAGATTTGCGTGATGGAGGTCGAGGAAATCGTCCCCGCAGGCAGCCTTGACCCCGATCACATCCACCTGCCCGGCATCTACGTACACCGCCTGATTCAAGGTGAACACGAGAAGCGGATCGAACAGCGCACCGTGCGCAAGAAGGAGGCCTGATATGCCCTGGGATCGCAATCAAATGGCCGCCCGCGCGGCGCTGGAACTGGAAAACGGCACCTATGTGAACCTTGGTATCGGGATTCCGACGCTGGTTCCGAACTTCATCCCCGAAGGCGTGCAGGTCGTGCTGCAGTCCGAAAACGGGATGCTCGGCATGGGCCCGTTCCCGTATGAGGGGGACGAAGACCCCGATCTGATCAACGCAGGCAAGCAGACCATCACCGAACTGCCCGAGACCAGCTACTTCGATTCGGCCACCAGCTTTGGCATGATCCGCGGCGGCAAGATCGCAGCGGCGATCCTTGGCGCGATGGAAGTGGCTGAAAACGGCGATCTGGCGAACTGGATGATCCCCGGCAAGCTAGTCAAAGGCATGGGCGGCGCGATGGATTTGGTGGCCGGCGTGGGCCGCGTGGTCGTGGTCATGGACCACACCAACAAGCATGGCGAGTCGAAGCTGCTGAAATCCTGCACCCTGCCCCTAACCGGAAAGGGCGTGGTGGACCGCGTGATCACCAACCTAGGTGTTCTGGACGTGGTTGAAGGTGGCCTGAAGATCGTGGAATGCGCAGACGGCGTCACCGAGGACGAACTGCGTGCTGCCACCGAAGCGACGATTGTGGATTAACGAGTTTCCGCACAGGTTTCCGTGCACTCAGGGGGCCGACGGGCCCCCTCTTTTTATTCTTCTTCGTCAGAAGATTCCAAAGTGCGGACGGTCTTGGGCTTGGCTTTGCCCACCTCCGCGATGGCGACGTTGATACCCTTGTCTTGCATGCGGCGCAGGTCCTCGGGGGCGATGTTGTCGTCCACGATCACTGCATCAAATTCGGTCAGCGACGCAAAGCTGTGTAGCGCGCGATGGTTGAATTTGGTATGGTCCGCCAAGAGGATGCGCTTGTCCGCGCATTCCAGCATCGCACGCTTGGTTTCGACCATCTCGGGCGACTGGTGGTAGACCACGTCATTCGCAATCGCAGACATAGACACGAACACCGTATCCGCGCGGACCTGCGCGATCTGGCTGCGGGTCATCCGGCCCATAAAGGCGTTGCACCAGTTGTAAAACTGCCCGCCCAAAGCGATCAGGGCAATATCGCGAACCTCTTTCAACTCGTTGATCATCAAAAGCGAGTTGGTCAGGACCGTGAGCGGGCCCTTGCTCTCCAACAGTTCGACCATCTGCCAAACCGTCGTTGAGTCATCGAGAAAGATCGCCTGCCCCGGCTCAATGAATTCCATTGCCTTGGCTGCGATGGCGCGCTTTTCGGCGACCTGACGGGACGAGCGGTAGATATCGCTGGACTCGATCAAGTTGGTTGGCGCAGCAGAGACGATCCCGCGGGTTTTGCGCAGCAGGCCCAGGCTGACCAGTTCGTCCAGATCACGGTGCACGGTCATCAGGCTGATGCCGAACCGCTCGGTCAAATCTTCGATCCGCATTGTACCTTCGGCCATCACGGCTTCGGTAATCATCTTGCGGCGCGCCAACTGCCGCGCCTGACGGCTGTCGGCGGGGGTCTTTTCAGCCATCAAACGGTCAAAGGCGGTTTCAGTGCTTGGCGGGATCTTGGTCATAGTCGTGCTTCTCTTGGTCTCTACCCATTAGAGCGAAAGTGCAGCTAAGGCAAAGACTGCGGGCGGGTTCCCTGCTGAAATGCGCAGAAAACCCTGCGCAAATACAGCATTCAGCCCGAAAAGATCGCTTTGAGTGCGTGTTTGCGCTGACATTTCCGTGAATTTCGCAACTGCAGCATCGGATGGCGACAGAAAACGTCATAACTAAACGTTTATTGTCCAAGCGCGATTTTCCGTCGCCTTTTCATACCACAACCGAGATCGAGCCCTTTCTATGACCACACTCCCCTCCTGTTTTCGAGCTCGTAAGCTGGCCTTTGGCGCTGCAGCGCTGTTGACCTGTGCGACGCCTATGTTTGCCCAACAGGGTCCGGGCGGCGCGCCGTCCGCCACCCAAGTGGGCGTGATCGAAATGTCGCTGGAAAAGGTGCCCTATCAGGTCACTTTGCCCGGCCGCGCCGTTGCTTATGAACAAACCGATATCCGGCCTCGCGTCGAAGGCGTGATCGAAGAGATCGTCTATGCCCCCGGCCAGCAACTGGAGGTCGGTGATCTGATGTACCGGATCGAGGCTGCATCCTACGACGCTGAACTGGCTGCCGCCGAAGCTGCGCTCGCGGGTGCCAAGGCGAGCGTGCAGTCTGCCCAAGCGACCGTGGACCGCTATCGGCAACTCGACGGGGTGGGAGTGACCCGCGAGAGTGTCGAGACTGCGGAAGTGGCCTTGATGCAGGCAGAGGCGGACGAGCGCGCCGCAGAGGCATCGCTGCAAACTGCGCAATTGAACAAGGACCGTACAGAAATCCGTGCCCCCATTCAGGGCGTGCCAGAGGTGTCCGAATTCTCGGTCGGAGCGTTGGTGACGGCAAATCAGGCTGACGCGCTAACGACCCTGACACGCTTGGACCCAATCTACGTGGACCTGACCGAATCCAGCGCGCGTCTGCTACGCACGCGCGAACGGATCGCAGACGGGCAGTTGACCATGGGCGACGAATTGGATGTGTCCCTGACATTGGAAAACGGCCAGTCCTATGACAGCAAAGGGTCTCTGGTCAGCCCCGGCACACTAGTGTCGTCGACCACCGGTGGCGTGGAATTTCGCATCCAATTTGATAACCCTGATCGCTTGATCATGCCTGGCATGTTCCTGCGGGCTCATGTGACCGTCGGCGAAACCGAGGCTGTTTTGGTACCCCAAGGCGCCACCGATCGCGCGGCCACCGGCGAGCTGACAGCCTTTGTCGCGGTGGATGGCAAGGCCGAGCAGGTCACACTAACATCCCAAGGCACCTATCAGAACGCGTGGGTCGTCACCGATGGGATCGAAGACGGTGATATGCTGATCGTGGACGGTCTGCGGAACCTGCGGAACGGTGCCGACGTCGAGACTGTAGCTGTGACCATCGACGAAAACGGTGTGGTCTCTGACGCGGTTGAAACCGCCGACGCGGAGTAAGCGCCTTGGTCGATTTCTTTATACACCGCCCTGTTTTTGCGTGGGTTCTGGCGATTGTAACAATGCTCGCTGGGGCGTTCTCGCTGACCCAGCTGCCTGTTTCCCAGTATCCTGACATTGCCCCGACCACCGTCCGCGTTTCTGCCAACTACACCGGTGCAACCGCAGAGGCTGTGCAGAACTCTGTAACCTCGACCATCGAGGATGCCATGACTGGTCTGGACGGCCTGCTCTACATGGTCTCGGATTCGAGCGAAGGCTCCAGTAGGATCACTCTGACCTTTGACGAAAGTGTCGAAGGGATTGATGCTCAGAACGAAGTGCAAACCAAGGTCCGGCAAGTAGAGACGCAACTGCCGGAGCGGGTGCAGCAAGCTGGCGTGAGTGTACAACGCTCCACCAGCTCTATCCTGATGGTGGGGGCGCTCGTCTCGACTGATGGGTCCTACAATCAGGTGCAGCTTGGCGACATGTTGGACCAAACCATCGAAGGACCTGTTCAGCGAACCGAGGGCGTTGGCGGCATCAATACCTTTGGCTCTGGCTATGCGATGCGCATCTGGCTTGATCCTCTGAAACTGGCGCAGTTCCAATTGACCCCCGCCGATATCACCAGCGCGGTTCAGGCGCAGAACACCACGGTATCTGTCGGCAGTCTGGGCAACCAGCCTACGGTTCAGGGCCAGCAGTTTACAGCGACCATCACCGCCCAAAGCCAGCTGACCAGTGTAGAAGAGTTCGAGAGCATCCTGCTCAAGAGTGAACTGGACGGCAGTGCTGTATATTTGGGTGACGTGGCCGAGGTTGAAGTAGGGCAGGAAAGCTATGGCGGGGACAGCCGCTTTAGCGGTCTGAACGCTGCAGGTTTCGGTGTGAACCTCGCCACTGGTGCGAATGCGGTCGATACCGCCGAAGCTGTGCGCGAAGTGCTAGAGGGTCTGGAGCCCGCGCTGCCCGAGGGCGTAGAAATCCGCTATGCCTACGACACATCACCCTTTGTCGAGCTGTCGATCGAAAAGGTTTACCACACCCTGATCGAAGCCGTTGTGCTCGTATTCCTCGTGATTTTGATCTTCCTGCAGAACTGGCGCGCCACCATCATTCCGATCATTGCCGTCCCTGTGGTTTTGCTTGGGACCTTCGCAATGCTCGCGGCGCTGGGGTATTCGATCAATACTCTGACCATGTTCGCAATGGTGCTGGCGATTGGCCTTCTGGTGGATGATGCCATCGTGGTCGTGGAGAACGTCGAACGCGTGATGGACGAAGACAATCTCGAACCGATGCCGGCAACCGAACGTAGCATGGGCCAGATCACGGGCGCTCTGATCGGTATTGCCTTGGTCCTGTCGGCCGTGTTCCTGCCGATGGCGTTCTTTGGCGGCTCGACAGGCGTGATCTACCGACAGTTCTCGGTCACGATTATCACCGCGATGGTACTGTCCGCGATCGTGGCGCTGGTTCTGACACCTGCTCTGTGTGCCAGCATCCTGAAGCGCAGCCATGGGACAGGCATTGCGCCCGCCCGTTGGTTCAACCGGAACTTCGACCGCGTGAACCGTGGATATGAACGCACGGTGGGCCGCATCCTGCGCAAGCCGATCATCATGTTGCTCGTGCTCGCAGGCGTTGGCGTTGGTGCGTGGCAAATCTACGAGCGTCTGTCTTCGTCGTTCCTGCCGACCGAAGACCAAGGCATGTTGATGACCATGGTGCAGTTGACCGAAGGCTCGACCTCGCAGCAGACTTTGGCCGTCGTTGAGGAGATCGAGGATTATCTGCTGAACGAAGAGTCCGAGACTGTGGACAGTGTCTTTGCGGCGCTGGGCTTTAGCTTCTCGGGAACTGGCCAGAACAACGCGATGCTGTTCATCAAACTGCATGATTTCGATGATCGCGAGGCCGCAGATCGGGCAGCAAGCGCCTTGTCCGGCCGTGCGAACATGCGGTTCATGAGCCACCGCGCGGGGCAGATATTCTTTATGCAGCCGCCGGCCATCCCCGGGATGGGCAACACCAACGGCTTCTCCATGTACCTCGTGGATAATGGCAGCAATGGTTATGAAAGCCTGATCGAAGCGGCCAATGAATTGGTGCAGAAGGCAAACGAGGACCCCAACCTGACCAACGTGCGCGTGTCTGGAATCGACGCCGAAAGCGCCCTGCGGGTCAATATCGACCAGCAGAAAATCGATGCCTTTGGGGTGTCGTTGTCTGACGTGAACTCGATGCTGTCTGTGGTCTTTAGCGGGTCCGAAGTGAATGACTTCGTTCTCGAAGGGAACTTGCGCCCTGTGATCGTGCAAGCGGCGCCGGAACACCGGATGCAGCCCGAAGACATCGAAAGCTGGTACGTTCGTAACGACTCTGGCGAAATGGTGCCTTTCTCCAGCTTTGTCACGACTGAGTGGGTGTCCGTGCAGCCAAAGCTATCTCGCCACTCGGGCGCAGATGCGATCGAGATTTCGGGTAGCAACAGCGACACCGCGTCATCGGGTGCGGCCATGGACGCGATTGAGGCGTTGGCGACCTCGATTGACGGCGGTTACGGCGTCGAGTGGACCGGCATCAGCTATCAGGAGCGTCAGTCCGGCGATCAAGCACCCTACCTCTATGCGCTTGCCATTCTGGTGGTCTTCCTGTGTCTCGCCGCACTGTACGAAAGCTGGACTGTGCCGTTCTCGGTGATGCTCGCGGTGCCGGTAGGTGTCCTTGGCGCGCTGGCTGCGGCCTACCTGTTTGGCCAGTCGAACGATGTCTACTTTAAGGTGGGCATTCTGACGACCATCGGTCTGGCGGCCAAGAACGCCATTCTGATTGTCGAGTTTGCCAAAGATCTGGAAGAGCAGGGCAAAGAGTTGATCGAAGCCACGATGGAGGCCGCGCGCCTGCGCCTTCGTCCGATCTTGATGACCTCGCTCGCGTTCATGCTGGGGGTTGTGCCCCTTGCGACTGCGAGCGGTGCGGGCGCTGCGGCCCAGAACGCCATCGGCATCGGTGTGCTGGGGGGTATGGCCACGGCGACGTTTATCGGCGTGTTCATGGTGCCCGCGTTCTACGTGATCGTGCGCCAAGCAACGGATCGCAAGAAAAAGACTGCATGATCCTGAGCAAGTCCTGAAATTGGAAACGCCGCCCTGCGTTAGGGCGGCGTTTTTGTTATTCGGCTGCTTGAGAGTGGGGCGGGTCCATGATGCGGGCGATGTTTGGGATGCGGCCGTTATGGGCCAAGACGCGTACAGGCTCTTTGACAAAGGTCTGGATGGGCCCGTGCTCGATCACGCCGCCCGCCGCGTTGATCATGGCGAGACCCGCTGCCGCGTCCCAAATGTTCAGGGCGCGCTCGTAGTAGGCGTCGAACCATCCTGACAGAATGCCGATGAAGCCTATTGTCGCCGCCCCATGACGACGGTGATCCATGCCCGCCTCGCGGATGCGGGCGATGCGGTCTGTATATTCGTGCATCGGCTGACGGTCGGAATACCCTAGCGACACCAAGCGTACCTGATCAGGGTGCACCATGCCAAAGTCCACAGGCTTGCCCTTTACAAAGGATCCGCGTCCGGCTTGACCGCTGGCCATCAGGTTTTTGTCGGGGGCATAGATCACCCCCAATTCAAAGCTTGTGCCGTTGAAGTAGCCGATGGAAATACCCCAATCGTCCATGCCGCGGCTGAAGTTGGTGGTGCCGTCAATGGGGTCCACGATCCAGCAGCCGTCCACGCGGCCTTGCAGCCCCTCTTCTTCGCCAAGTACGCCGTCTTCGGGATAGGTCTCTGCGATGCGCTGGCGGATCAGAGCCTCGACCGCGTAATCGGCGTCGGTTGCGTAGTCTTCGGGGGCCTTGATCGTGTAATCCAACCCTTCGGCCTGATCGCGCATAGACTGGGCCAAGGCGCCAGCTTTGCGGGCGAGAGAGACGGCAAAGCCGAGACGGTCAGCGGTCATGAATGCTCTCCGATATCTGAGGGGGCGTCATCGAAAGTCCCTATCGGGGTAACGCGGCCCCGTTGATGCTGCAAGCGCGGCACAGACGTAGGGCACAAAAAAGCGCGGGCTGGTTCGGACCAACCCGCGCATTAAGCAAAGGACAAAAGGGGGAGGCGTGCCCTTTGCTGGGAGAGATTAGGCCGCTTCGGCGGGCGGCTCTGCTGCGCCGGTCATGAAGGCCACCGCGTCGGACATGGTGTAGTCCTTGGGGTTGATGGTGCAGAGGCGACGGCCCAAGCGGTGCACGTGGATGCGGTCTGCAACCTCGAACACGTGGGGCATGTTGTGGCTGATCAGGACAATCGGGATGCCGCGCGAGCGGACGTCTTGGATCAGTTCCAGAACCTTGCGGCTTTCCTTGACCCCCAGCGCAGCGGTCGGTTCGTCAAGGATGATCACCTTGGAGCCGAACGCAGCGGCGCGGGCCACGGCAACACCTTGGCGCTGACCACCGGACAGAGTTTCGACGGCCTGGTTGATGTTCTGAATGGTCATCAGACCCAGCTCGTTCAGCTTCTCGCGGGCAAAGGCTTCCATCGCCTTGTGGTCTAGCATCCGTAGGACGTTGCCAGCGAAGCCGGGCTTGCGCAGTTCACGGCCCACGAACATGTTGTCGGTGATCGACAGGGCAGGGGACAGTGCCAGCGTCTGGTACACGGTCTCGATGCCAGATTCCCGCGCTTCGAGCGGCGATTGGAACTGGATCTTTTTGCCTTCGAGAGTGATCTCGCCTTCGTCGGGGATTACGGCGCCCGAGATGGCTTTGATCAAGCTGGACTTGCCCGCGCCGTTGTCGCCAATCACAGCGAGGATCTCGCCGGGATACAGATCGAAATCGGCTTGGTTCAGGGCGGTGACTTTACCGTAGCGCTTTACCAGACCACGGGCTTTGAGAATGGGTTCTTGGGTCATCATGCCGACACCTTCCGGATCCATTGGTCAATCGAAACAGCGAGGATAATCAGCCAACCCACTGCAAACACCTGCCAGAGCACGTCCACACCGGCCAGCTTCAGGCCCGACTGGAACACACCCACAATCAGCGCGCCAAACAGAGCACCAAGGATCGAACCGCGACCACCGAACAGAGAGATGCCACCGATCACAACCGCGGTAATAGACTGCAGGTTGCCCTCGTAGAACGCTTGGGGGCTGATCGAGCCGATGCGGCCCACGCTGCTCCATGCAGCGATCGCGCAGACGACGCCTGCCAGCATGTAGACTTGGGTCAGAGTGCGGTCGGTGCGGATGCCAGCCAGTTCGGCGGCCTCTTTGTCATCCCCGATGGCGTAGACGTGGCGGCCCCAGGCGGTTTTGTTCAGTAGGAACCAAAGCGCAAAGAAGACGACGATCATCAGGATCGACCCAAAGGTGATCCGCGCCGAGCCGATGTTGAACGCCTCGCCAAAGAACTTCAGCGCGCCCGCGTTTGCATCGATGTCCTGACTGCGGATCGACTGCGCGCCGGACAGCCACAGGTTCAGCGCGTAGAAGATGTTCCAAGTGCCCAATGTCACGATGAACGGGGGCAGCTTTAGACGGGTGACCATCAGACCGTTCAAGAAACCGGCCGCGCCGCCACCAGCAAAGCCGATGATCAGAGCAAAGAAGGTCGGCACGCCGAACGAGACGGCTAGATTACCCATCACAACACTCATCAGCACCATGATCGCCGCGACCGACAGGTCGATGCCTGCGGTCAGAATGATCAGCGACTGCGCCGCAGCCAACAGGCCGATGATCGACACCTGCTGCATGATCAGTGTCAGGTTGAAGGCCGAGAAGAAGCGGTCACCGGCGATAAAGCCGAAGACGATGACAGACATCACCAGAACGATCACGGGGACCAGAGTCGGGTTTCCGTGCAGGGCTTTCTGGATGTGGTCCATCAGCCCTTTGCTGGTGTGCTCGAACGCGGCGACGGTTTTGTCGCTCTTGTCGAGGGATGATTCAAAATCCTGACCTCGCGGCCGGGATTGGCTCTCGTCGCTCATGCGGCTCCTCCTTCGCTGCCAGACGTGCAGCTTTGGTTTGGATGGTGTGTGGGGAAGAGAAATTTACAAACAAATCGGGGGGCGGAATGCCCGCCCCCCTAAATGGCGGTTAAGCGTCGATTAGCCCCAGCACTTGCCCAGACCCTCTTCCGAGGACAGGCTTTCGATACCGTCTACAGGCTCGTCGGTGATCAGCTCGACGCCGGTGTTGTAGAAGTCCAGACCGTCGGAGTTCTGGGGCTTCTCACCAGTTTCAGCGAAGTGCTTGATCGCTTCGATGCCTTTGGACGCCATCAGCAGCGGGAACTGCATCGAGGTCGCGCCGATCACGCCATCAGCGACGTTCTGAACACCGGGGCAGCCGCCGTCGACCGATACGATCAGAACGTCGTTCTCACGGCCCATGGACTTCAGCGCTTCATAGGCACCAGCTGCAGCGGGTTCGTTGATGGTGTAAACAACGTTCACCTCGGGATCCTTCTGAAGAAGGTTCTCCATCGCGGTACGGCCGCCTTCTTCGTTACCGTTGGTTACGTCGTTGCCAACGATACGCGGATCGTCTTCGTCACCGATGTCGGTGGGGTTTTTGATGTCGACGCCAAAGCCCTGCAGGAAGCCCTGGTTGCGCAGATAGTCGACCGAGATTTCCGAGGGGTTCAGGTCGAGCATCGCGATCTTCGCGTTCGCTGCGTCGTCACCCATCTTGGCCTTGGCCCACTGACCGATCATCTCGCCAGCTTTGAAGTTGTCGGTGGCAAAGGTCGCGTCTGCGGTGTCTGCGGGCTCGAACGGGGTGTCGAGAGCGATCACCAGCAGGCCGTTCTCACGCGCTTGGGTCACAACAGGTGCCAGAGCGCGGCTGTCGGTCGGGGTGATCAGGATGCCCTTGGCACCCGATGCGATGCATGTCTCAACAGCAGAGACTTGGCTTTCCACGTCGCCATCGATCTTGCCTGCGAATGTCTGCAAGTTAATGCCGTTGGCTTCGGCACCAGCAACCGCGCCTTCCTTCATTTTCACGAAGAAGGGGTTGGTGTCGGTTTTGGTGATCAGGCATGCGCCAACTTCGTGGCCCGCTGCCATCGCGGGGGCCGCTGCGATCGATGCGGCGACTGCTGCGCCTGCCAGCAGAGCGGTTTTGATGGTGGTCTTCATAAGTCTTCCTCCCAAGTAAACTTCGACCGTCCTCTCGGTCGTCGGATCGGCATTGCTGCCACCCTTGGCGCAAAGAAAACCGATTCACTCGCGTTCGTCAATAAATAAATCAAGTTGATTTAATATTGACAGAACGGTTCAGATTTTGAAGCTTGTGGGAATTGAGCAGGCGCAATACTCAGAGCGCCTGAGGGAGAAAGAATGGCCAGTTCCACACTCGACGCTACTGTAAATAAGGCGGTAGGCCACGTTCGCGGGTCTAATCAAACGGGTGTGCGCGCGCACAACGAACGGTTGGTTCTCACGCTCATTCGTCAGTACGGACCCATGGCCAAAGCTGAAATCGCACGTCAGACCGGTCTGTCGGCTCAGACTGTTTCGGTGATCATGCGATCCCTCGAAGCAGACGGTCTGGTCACCAAGGGCGAGCCGATACGGGGTAAGGTAGGGCAACCTTCGGTCCCGATCAAATTGCGTCAGGACGGCGCCTTCTTTTTGGGGCTGAAGGTTGGTCGGCGCAGTCTAGATTTGGTGCTGACAGATTTTCTGGGCACGATTCTCAATCGCGTTCAGTTAACCCACCATTTTCCGACACCAGACGGCGTTGTCATGTTTGCCAATCATGGGATCACCCAGCTGCTTAGCCAGCTCACGGACGAAGAGCGTGGTCGAGTGGCAGGTATGGGAATCGCAGTGCCATTCCGTTTGTGGGATTGGGCCAAGTCGCTGGGTCTCGAGGATGATGCCATGGACGACTGGCGCACCCGTGATATCCGAGAGGAGATCGAGGCGCGCTGTGATTTCCCCGTTTTCCTGCAGAATGACGCGTCTGCGGCCTGTAGCGCCGAGGTCGTCTTTGGGGATGCCGAGGACAGGTCAAATGACTTCGTCTACTTCTTTATCGGGTTCTTCGTCGGCGGCGGTCTTGTTCTGGACAACACGGTCTACACGGGCAAATCCGGTAATGCTGGCGCGGTCGGGTCGATCCCGATTTCGTTCACCAAGACGAATTTGACCCAGTTGGTTGATGTGGCTTCGTTATCCTGCCTCGAGAACGCTATGACCAGCAATGGGTTATCTGCAGATGTGATCTGGGCCAACCCGAACGACTGGCATGTCCCACGCGCGCTTGTGGAAACATGGATAGAAGAGGCGAGCCAAGGTCTGGCCTACGCGATCGCGTCGGCCTCTTCTCTGATCGACTTTGGGTGCGCGATGATCGACGGCTGGATGCCCGCGGCAGTTCGCGAGGAACTGGTCAAACGCACGATCCAAAAAGCCAGCATGCTCAACACAGCGGGGATCGAGTTGCCCACCGTGCGATGCGGCACCATTGGCAGCGATGCACGCGCCCTAGGCGCGGCAAGTCTACCGCTGTCCGAACGCTTCCTCGTGGATCGCAACGCGCTGATGAAGGGCTGATCAGCCCTCGGCACGTTTGAATGCAGGCGCGGTGAGTTTCGGGCGCCGGACCATGATGATCGCTGGGTTCTCGACGCCATCTTCGGCCACAGTGCGGGCCAGATCCCCCAAGGTGGTTTTCCAGATTTTTTCGTCAGAGTGGCTGGCGCGTGTCACAATCTCGACCGTGCAATCGACTGGGGCCCCGTTCCGTACCAAGGTTTCTGCGATCTCGTCTGCGCGGGCGACTGCCATGTAGAGCGCGAGGGTCGCTCCCTCGTTCAGCATGCGCCCCCAATCAGGGTTCGGCGCGCCGGGACGGCAGGTGCCGGTGGAGAAAACGACATGGTCGGTTTGCCCACGTTCGGTCAGAGCGCGATTGATCGACGCCGCCGCGGCGCTGGCCGAGGTCACGCCGGGCACGATCTCTACTTCGATACCGGCGGTTTCAGCTGCAGCCATTTCTTCGGTACTGCGTCCAAAAAGCGAAGGATCGCCGGATTTCAGACGAACCACTTTTTTGCCCTGCTTGGCGCTGGCGACGATGACTTGGTTGATTTTGTCCTGCGGCCAGCTGTGCGCGCCAACCTCTTTGCCGACAAAAACGCGTTCGGAATCTCGGCGGGCCAGTTCTAGAACTTCGGGGTCAACCAGACGGTCATAGTAAATGATGTCGGCTTCTTGCAAACGCGCGACGGCACGCATCGTCAGCAGATCTCGCGCTCCCGGACCAGCACCAACGAGCGCAATGCTCCCCACGGTCGGTTCAGGAATGCCGCCAGCCTCGATTTCGGCCTTCAGCATTTGGGCCGCTTCGCGTTCGGCCCCTTGGCGGTGTTTGTCCCAAGCAGGCCCACTGAAGGTCCGACGCCAGAACTCGCGGCGCGCCTCTTTGGGGACACGAAACGCGACTGCATCACGCAGACGACCCGCCAGCGCGGCGAAGCCGCCAAGGCGCGGGTCAAGCATGGTCTCAATCTGGGTTTTGATCTGACGACCAAGGACGGGGGCCGTGCCTTCGGTCCCTATGGCGACGACGACCGGATTGCGGTCCACCAGCGATGGCGTGGTCGCGTCGCACAGGTGCGGTTGGTCAACCACGTTCACCACGACGCCCGCCTCTTTGGCGATGGCGTGGATGCTGGCGTCGATGCCCGGACAGCCCGAGCCGATAAAGACCAGAGCAGCGCCGCGGAACAGATCCGGCGTGATGGGGCCATCGTAGTGGCTGGCACGGCCGTCGGCCACCAGCGCGGCCAGTTCCGGCTCTAGTTCTGGCGCGGCGAGAACGATCTCGGCCTCGGTTTTCAGGATCAGCCGAGATTTCTGGGCGGCTTGCTCGTCTCCGCCCACAATCACCACGCGGCGCCCTGCCATCGTCAGGAACATGGGAAAGGATTTCATGGCGTCACTCCAGTGATCGTAAAAGTCAGGCCGTTACAGTTGCCGCGCGTTTTGCCCACAGGTCTTGTGCCAGTGCAAGACCTTCGCCGTCGGCAGCGGCACCGACTGTTTCCAATGCAACAGCGGCAGTGCCCAACACGATCGCCTCGGCGTAGGGATCGGCATGGGTGCCTTCCCAGAATTTGGTCAGGTACTCGGCCTCGTGCGGGGTGTCGGTTTCTGACAGGCGCTGATGGACGTCCAGAATTGGTTTCGCGGTGCTGTTCCACAGTTGACCGTCACGCAACCCGTGCAGAGCGATCGGTTTCGCCGGATTGCGTTCGAATTCGCCGCCGCCGCCCTTCAGGACAGACAGTTGCGATTGACCAAGCAGGGCAGAGGCTTCGGCTTGGAGGGTCAGATAGGGCGGGTGAAACACGCCCTGTACTTGCGCATCAGCCGTCGCGGGGTTCATCACGCGGCAGGTGGTGTTGATGCAGGACCGCAGGCCCAGAACATCGCGCAGTTTCAGCAGCGCCAGCGCCTGAGGTGCAAAGTTTTCCAGCGGTAGATAGGCGATCTGACCATCGGCCAGCAGGCGGTTCGCATCCGCGTAATCCGCCGCCATGGGGATACCCACAAACGGCAGCGCCGAGCGGACGTCGGCCCCCTCGACCTGATAGCTGTTCCAACCGTGCAGCAGCACCGAATGGCCCGCCATCGCGACGATCCGCGCAGATAGCAGGAACCACGGCAACCCGCGGCTGCGGCCCGCAGCATAGGTCGGCCAGTCTAGCGCAGGATGGGCCCCCTGCCATTTCGGCAGCGTGGCGCGAAACGCACGAACGAACCCCTCGATCTCCTGAGGCTCTTCTCCCCTGTACCGCATCAGCATCAGCAATCCGCCTACCGCCTCGGGGGCGCATTCGCCGCGCAGGATGATGCCCATGGCCTCCTGCGCTTCTTCGGCGGTCAGATTGCGACTGCGTCCCGGGCCACGGCCCAAGATGCGGACGAAAGGAGCAAGTTGGTTCATTCAGCAGCCTCCGGAACGGGACGTTTGGCCAACAATTGTGCCAGCTCTGGCCGACAAGAGCCACAGCTTGTTCCCGCTCCGAGTGCCTCACCGATTTGAGCGACCGAGGTCAAGCCCTGCTCGGTGATTGCGTTGAGGATCGTGTTGATGCCCACATTCAAGCAGGCGCAGACCGTGGCCCCCGGATCGGGTTGGTCGGCCCCGGGCCGCCCCGCCAATAACTCTGGACCAGCCTTGCCCAATTCCGAAATCACATGGGTGCGAGACAGGGCGACAGGTTCCGGCGCGACGAACAGAACGGCCTGAACGCGGCCTTCTTCCATCAATGCGACGCGGGCGATGCCTTTGGTCGGATCGTCGAACACCACGGCTTCGGCGTTGGGCATGCCAAAAAGCTCGCGGGCATAGTCTTCCCAGTCGTCCTTGATTTGCAGGCCAGCGAGTTCCGCGCGGTAGCCAGAGTTGCTGCGGCCCAAGGCCCAGTAGCTGGCATTTGGCGTGAACTCGTTTGAGCTGGCCGCGAAACCGTACCACGTGGCGTCGAAACGCTCGGCTGCGGTGACGCTGGCTTTGCTCTCGGGTTGGCCGGAAACAGGGTCAACATGGGCCGTGACCAAGCGGTCGATGCGGCCCGTGGGCGCGTTCTGGCCGGTCCAGTGAATGGGGGCAAAGATCGATCCGGGCTGTGCACGGTCGGTGATCAGAACGCGCAGGATCGCCTCGCCATTCGGGTTCGACAGCTGGATCAGGTCTGCATCCGAAACGCCAAGACGTTGAGCATCCATGGGGTGCAGCTCGGCAAACGGTTCGGCAATATGCTGCGTCAGGCGCGCCGATTTCCCTGTGCGGGTCATCGTATGCCACTGGTCGCGCACCCGTCCGGTGTTCAGGCGGAAGGGCAATTCGGCGGTCGGCTGGGACTGCGGCGCACGGTGGGTCAGCGGCAGCATCCGGCCCTTGCCCGATGGGGTAAAGAACTTGCCGTCGCCGAACATCCGTCCCGTCGGACCGTTCGAGGTCACGGGCCAGCGCTGGGGCTTCATCCCGTTGTATTCGGCGTCGCTGATGTCGCGAAGACCAGAGATGTCGAAGTCGCGGCCCATATCTGCGGCCAGCCCCGACAGCGCTGCGTATTCGCGAAAAATCTCGGCGCCAGTTTCGTAGTCGAACGCTTCGGTGTAGCCCATACGGCGGCCTACGTCGGCGATGATCGCCCAATCGTGACGCGCCAGACCGGGCGCAGGCAGAACAGCGCGCTGGCGGCTGATGGTGCGGTCAGAGTTCGTGACCGTGCCGTCCTTTTCCCCCCAGCCGGTGGCGGGCAGGACCAGATCAGCCAGCTTTGCGGTGTCGGTCTGATCGGTCAGATCACTGACCACCACGAAGTCACAGTCGCGGATGGCATTCGCCACGGCGTCGGCTTCGGGCAGGGAAACGGCGGGGTTGGTGCACATGACCCAGAGCGCCTTGATCTTGCCGTCGGACATGGCGCGGAACATGTCCACGGCCTTGAGGCCCGCCTTTTCCGGCATCCGCGGCGCGTTCCAGAAGTTCTGGACCACATGACGATGCTCGGCGTTTTCGATGTCCAGGTGGCAGGCCAGCATGTTGGCCAGACCGCCAACTTCGCGACCTCCCATTGCGTTGGGCTGACCGGTGACGCTGAACGGGCCCATGCCTTCGCGGCCGATGCGGCCGGTGGCAAGGTGGCAGTTCAGGATCGCGTTCACCTTGTCACTGCCCGAGGAAGACTGGTTTACGCCTTGGCTGAAAACAGTGACGACTCTCTCGGTCCCGATCCACATGTCGGCAAAGGCCTTGAGGTCCGCAGCGGACAGGCCCGTGATCGCGGGGTTGTTCGCCATCGCAGATTGAAGCGCATCGTCAAAGCCTTCGACGTTTTGGTCCACAAAGGCTTGATCCACGGCGCCGCGCTCTGCGATCTCAGCAAGCAAGTAGTTGAATAGGGCCACGTCGGTGCCAGGCTGCAACGCCAGATGCAAATCGCTGAGGTCAGAGGTCGCGGTACGGCGCGGGTCAACGGTGATCACGCGCATATTCGGGTTTTCGGCCTTAGCCGCAGCGACGCGCTGGTATAGCACAGGGTGGCACCACGCGAGGTTCGAGCCGACC
This sequence comes from Donghicola eburneus, assembly GCF_900115865.1. GTDB lineage: Bacteria > Pseudomonadota > Alphaproteobacteria > Rhodobacterales > Rhodobacteraceae > Donghicola > Donghicola eburneus. The sequence continues at coordinate 173,095 of NZ_FOXY01000008.1, forward strand.
AGAACCAACAGGTCGCACTGTTCCAGATCCTCGTAGACGCCGGGGACGGTGTCGGTGCCGAAGGCGCGCTTGTGGCCCGCAACGGTGGATGCCATGCACAGGCGCGAGTTGGTGTCGATGTTGGCCGAGCCGATGAAACCTTTCATCAGCTTGTTGGCCACGTAGTAATCTTCGGTCAGGAGCTGACCCGAGACGTAGAAAGCGACAGAGTCGGGGCCATAGCGGTCAATCGCGTCCTGAAATTTACGCGCGACCAGATCCAAGGCATCGTTCCAGCCGACATCCTTGCCATGCAGTTTGGGCTGCAGCAGACGACCGTCCAGATCGACGGTCTCGCCAAGTGCAGAGCCCTTGGAGCACAGGCGGCCAAGGTTCGCAGGGTGGTTGGGGTCACCCTTGACAGTCAGGCCACCAGCAGTGTCAGGCGTCGCAAGAACGCCGCAGCCAACGCCGCAATAGGGGCAGGTGGTGCAGACCGTCGCGCCAGCTGCCATCGGGCCGGAACGGCGGGGAACGGAGTGGGGAAGATCTGCACCATCCATTATGCTGCTACCTTGTTGATTTCGCTCAGGTCCATGAGGACGCGGCCATTTTCGACACGGGTGGGGTAGGTGGCGATCTGACCTTCGTCAGCGCCCTGCGCCTCACCTGTTTCCAGACTGAACACCCAGTTGTGCAGGGGGCAGGTCACGGACTTGCCGTGGACGATGCCCTCGGACAGGGGGCCGCCCTTGTGGGGGCAGCGGTCCGAGGTCGCAAAGACCTCGTCGCCATCCGTGCGGAACACCGCGATACAGCCCGCGTGGGTTTTCACAATCCGTGCGCCGCGCACGGGGATGTCTTCCAGTGCGGCGATATCGGTCCAGCTCATTCTGCAGCCTCCAGGGTGAAATCTGCGATGGGGGCGAAACGCTCGGCCTTATGGGGCTCTGCCAGATCCGCCCACGGATCCTTGCGGTAGATGGATTGGGACAGTTCGAACCGTTCAGCCAGCGCCTTGCGGTTGGCTAGATCGTCAACAACTTGTTCCTTGACCCAATCGAGGCCGACTTTGGCGACCCATTTGTAGGCGCGGTCTAGATATTTCGCGTTCTCGCGGTAGATCTGGACAAAGGCGCAGGTCAGCTCCAGCGCTTCTTCTTCGGTCGGGACCTTGGCAAGGAGTTCGGTTTCCTTCACGTCCATGCCTGCGGCGCCAGCGACGCTGACCTCGTAGCCCGAGTCGACGCAGATGATACCAACGTCCTTGCAGGTCGCCTCGGCGCAGTTGCGGGGGCAGCCAGAGACACCCAACTTGACCTTGTGTGGGGTCCAAGAGCCCCAGAGCGCTTTCTCCAGCTTGATCCCCAGACCGGTCGAATCCTGCGTGCCAAAGCGGCAATGGTCCGAGCCGACACAGGTTTTCACTGTGCGCAGACCTTTGGAGTATGCATGACCAGAGACCATGCCCGCCTGATTGAGGTCGTACCAAATGCCGGGCAGGTCTTCTTTCTTGATGCCAAGCAGGTCGATGCGCTGGCCGCCGGTAACCTTGACGGTCTTGGCGTTGTACTTCTCGGCGGCGTCGGCGATGGCGCGCAGCTCGTCAGGGGTGGTGATCCCGCCCCACATGCGCGGCACAACCGAATAGGTGCCGTCTTTCTGGATGTTCGCGTGGTTGCGTTCGTTCACAAAACGCGACTGCGGGTCGTCCTGATACTCCACCGGCCAGTCGGCCAGCAGGTAGTAGTTGATCGCCGGGCGGCAGACGTGGCAGCCGTTCACGGTTTTCCACCCTAGTTCCTGCCAGACGGCTTGTTGGGATTGCAGTTCCTGCGATTTGATCAGGCGGCGGACATCCTCGTGGGACAGGTCGGTACAGCCACATACGGACTGCGACGCGGGCATGACGAAATCATCGCCCAACGTGACCGCCAGAACCTGTTCGACCAATCCTGTGCAGGTCCCGCAGGACGCGCTGGCCTTGGTCGTGGCGCGGATGCCCGCCAAGTCTTGGGCCCCCGCATTGATTGCGTCAACGATCTGACCTTTACAAATGCCGTTGCAGCCGCAGATTTCTGCGTCAGCCGGTAAGGCTGCAACGGCCGCCATAGGGTCCACAGAGGCACCCCCTTGGTAGGCCGGACCAAAGATCAACGTCTCCCGCATATCCGAGATATCTGTGCCGTCTTTCATCATGCCGTAGAACCAGTTGCCGTCGGCAGTGTCGCCATACATCACGGCGCCGATGATCTTGTCGTCCTTGATCACAACGCGCTTGTAGACGCCGCGGGCAGGGTCGCGGAACACGATGTCCTCGCGGTCGGTGCCCTCGGCAAAGTCGCCGGCGCTGAACAGATCACAGCCTGTGACTTTCAGCTTGGTCGAAATTTCGCGGGGCTGGAAGGCCGCCTCTTCGCCCATCAGAGTTTTGGCGACGACCTTGGCTTGGTCATAAAGCGGTGCCACCAGACCAAAGACCGCGCCGTTGTGTTCGACACATTCGCCAAGCGCCAGAACGTCGGGGTCAGAGGTGATCATCTGGTCATCCACGTGGATGCCGCGACCGACCGCCAGACCTGCCTCGGCAGCCAGCTTGGTGTTGGGGCGGATACCGACCGCCATGACCAGCAGATCACAGGGCAGTTCGGTGCCATCGTCCAAGAGTAGTGCGCGGACCTTGCCATCCTCTCCGAGAATCTCCTTGGAGTTCGCCTGACATTTGACGGTGATGCCCTTGTCCATGAGCGCGCGGCGCAGCAAGTAGCCCGCAGGCTCGTCCAACTGGCGTTCCATGAGATGGCCCATGATGTGCACCACGGTCACGTCGATGCCGCGCGCGGCCATGCCTGCAGCAGCCTCGAGGCCCAACAGGCCGCCGCCGATCACGACGACTTTGGACTCTGCGGGCATGTTCATCATGCGCTCGGTGTCTTCGAGATCGCGGTAGGCGATGACGCCTTCCAGATCGTGACCGGGCATCGGGATGATGAACGGATTAGAGCCAGTCGCGAAAACCAACTTGTCGTAGCTCACTTCGCTGCCGTCGTCCGCGCGCACGATCTTGGCGGCGCGGTCGATTTCGGTGACGCGTGTGCCGAAATGGGTGTCGACGCCGTGCTGCAGGTACCAGGCTTCGTCATGGGTGACGATTTCTTGGTAGGTCTTTTCGCCCGACAAAACAGGGCTGAGCATGAGGCGGTTATAATTGCCGCGGGGCTCGGCGTTGAACAGGGTCACATCCCAGTCCGCACCGGCCTCGAAGAGGTGCTCTAGTGCACGGCCAGAGGCCATACCTGCACCGATCACAACGAGTTTCTGTGTCATCACCAAAACTTCCAAAAGGGTTTCTGTCCTGCGTGCCGCGTTGATCTGAAGCTGCGACTGCTGGTGTCTTCGTCGTAGGCGGCCATCTTCATCACCGTGGCCATGGTGCTGTATGTTTCGTCCCAAGCCATTTCGGCCTCTTGGTGGAAATCCTCTTCCAGAGCGCGGGCGAGGGTGCGCATTAGCGATGCGCCGACCTTGTCGTAGTCATCGGGTTGCACCCCGTAGGCCACGTGCCGTTTCGCCAGTTCTTCCACCATTGGAATGGTCGTCTCTAGGTCGTTGAGCCCCTTTACCAAGGCAGACAGGGCGGCCATCAGCTTCTTGCCCTGCTGTTCGGTATCGACCCCCTCGAAATAGGGTCTGACTTCGGGTGCCGATGCGAACAGATCATCGTAGAAGTGCCGGGCAAAAGCCTCTGACTGGGGCTCGATTTTGGCAAAGGTTTCTTCAACAAGACTGATGGCAAAGGGGGTCATTCTTACTCCGCGGCGATCGCCTTTGGCGCTTTGGGTTTTGGTTTGGCGCCGTGTTCGTACTCCTCAAGGAAGTCGAGAACTTCCTGTCGGTATGTGTAGTAGTCCGGATGTTCGAGCAGAGCTTTGCGAGTGCGGGGGCGCGGCAGGTCGACATCCACGATTTTGCCGATAGTCGCCTGCGGGCCGTTGGTCATCATGACCACGCGGTCAGCCAGCAGGATCGCTTCGTCGACATCGTGGGTCACACAGATCGCGGTCACCTTGGTGCGCGACCAGACTTCCATGAGCACTTCTTGGAGTTCCCAGCGGGTCAGCGAGTCCAGCATGCCAAAGGGTTCGTCGAGCAGAAGCAGCTTGGGCGACAGGGCGAAGGCGCGGGCAATACCCACACGCTGCTTCATGCCGTTCGACATGGAGCTGGCTTCTTTGTCCATCGCATCAGCCAGACCAACACGCTCGAGGTAGTACTCGACCACGTCCTGACGCTCTGCCTGAGACGCGCGGGGGTAAACCTTGTCCACACCGATTGCCACGTTCTCTTTGGCGGTCAGCCAAGGGAACAGGTTGGGCGACTGGAACACAACCGCGCGCTCGGGGTCGGCGCCTTCGACATGGCGGCCGTCGAGTTTGATCGCGCCTTTGGAGATGTCGTTCAGACCTGCGGCCATGGTCAGAACGGTGGATTTACCACAGCCCGAGTGACCGATGAGGCTGATGAACTCGCCGCGGTTTACCTTGAGGTCGAAATCCTCGACCACAGTGAGCGGGCCCTTGGGTGTGGGGTAGATTTTATGCAGCTGGCTGAAGTCGAGGAAACGCTCTTCGATCAGGCCCTCTTGGGCATCCTTGACTACTGTCGGAACGCCATGGATCGGGGTGACGTTGGGCAGTTGGCGGGTGCCTTCGACTTTGGCTTCGATGCCGACGTCCATCAGGTAGTTGGTCACCTGCATGCGCAGTTGCTTGAAGGTTTCGTCGTGGTTCATCGCCATCCGGTCACGGGGACGGGGGATGGTGACGCGCACTTCTTCGCCCAAGGTGCCATCGGGGTTCAGCGGGATGATGCGGTCGGCCAACAGGATGGCCTCGTCCACGTCGTTTGTGATCAGGACACAGGTCTTCTTATCAGTGTTCCAGATCGCCTCGATCTCGTCGCCCAAGTTGGCGCGGGTCAGAGCGTCCAGAGCGGACAGAGGCTCGTCCAACAGCAGAACATCAGGGTTCATCGCCAGAGCGCGGGCGACGTTCACACGCTGCCGCATACCGCCAGACAGTTCGGCCGGGCGGCGAGTGGTGGCGTGGCTCAGGCCGACCATCTGGATGTAATGAGCAACCTTCTCTTCTTTTTCTGCCTTGGGCATCTTGGGGAAGACGGTGTCCATCGCCAGCATGACGTTTCCGTGCACGGTGAGCCAAGGCATTAGCGAGTAGTTCTGAAAGATCACGCCGCGCTCGGGGCCGGGGCCAGTAATTTCCTTGCCGCGGTAGGTGACGCCGCCAGTGGTGGGCTTTTCGATGCCCGCCATCAGGTTGATCAAGGTGGTCTTGCCGGTGCCCGAGAAGCCGAGGAGAACGAGGAACTCGCCCTCTTCGACATTCAGGTTGATGTTCTTCAGGACGTGGGTGGTATGCTCACCCGTGCCGAAGCTTTTGGAGACATTCTTAAATTCGATGACAGCCATATCGATCACCGGTTGTTCGAGAAGGTGAAGGCGGCCTGGATCGCGTACATCAGACGGTCAAGGGCGAAGCCGATGATGCCGATGGTGAACACTGCAACCATGATACGAGCGAGCGAGCTGGACGAGCCGTTCTGGAACTCATCCCAGACGAATTTGCCGAGACCGGGGTTCTGGGCCAGCATTTCGGCCGCGATCAGAACCATCCAGCCCACACCCAGCGACAGCCGCAGACCGGTGAAGATCAGGGGCAGAGCCGAGGGCAGAACCAGCTTGGTGATCTTGGTGTAGGTGTTCATTTTCAGAACTTTGGACACGTTGATCAGGTCTTTGTCGATCGAGGCCACGCCAAGTGCGGTGTTGATCAGGGTCGGCCACAGCGAACACAGGGTCACGGTGATCGCCGAGGTCAGGAACGCTTTGTCGAACCAACCGTCTGAGGTGGTGTAGGTGGCGGACACGACCATGGTTACGATAGGCAGCCATGCCAGCGGTGAGACGGGCTTGAAGATCTGGATGATCGGGTTCAGCGCGGCGTTCGCATAGGGCGACAGGCCAGCCATGATCCCGAGCGGTACAGCAACGACAGTCGCCAGCAAGAAACCGAAGAACACGGTTTTGATCGAGGTCCAAATCTGCTGGTAGTAGCTGGGCGCGCCGGTGTATTCGATGTTCTTGACCTTGTCGGCCTGACCGGCGGCGATCAGTTTTTCGTTGCGGGCGTCTAGGCGCTCTTCGAATTGTGCTTTCTTGGCGGCTTTGGCTTCGGCGTCTTCGTGCAGGTTAACTGCTTCTTCCCACACAGCAGCGGGGCCGGGGACGGCACCAAGCGAGGTCTGAACCTGCGGCGCAAGCGTGCCCCAGAGCACGAGGAAGGCCAGAATGGCCAGAACGGGGGTCCCCAGCAGGCGCCAGATTTCTTTGGCTTGGGCCTGAGGGTTATCGCCAGCGGCGGCGCGCAGGATCGGTGTGACCCAGCCTAGACCCAGAACGGTCAGCCATTTGTCGGCGGAATTGATGCGGGTAAAGAGTTTGGCGCGGCGGGCCTCGCGGGCCTGTGCGGCTGCAAACTCAGGATCGGCGATGGTCATATGCGGGGCTCCTGCGGCTGCGGAAGAGGTACGGAATGAGGGGACAGGGAGAAAAGCAGGGGGCGAAGGACGCCCCCTGAAGTTTCAGGAGTTAGCCTTGGATTTCGGTGCCAACGACAGTCTGGTCGCCCTTCAGGCCGATCGGCAGGCTGTCGAGGTAAGCGTTGGGTGTTTTGCCGTTGTAAGGAATGCCGTCGATGATGTCTTCGGCAGGGGTCTCGGCTTTGTAGCCGTCGCTGTCCCAGGGGAAGTCAGCTTCGTTTGCCAGACCTTCGTCGACCAGAGCGCGCGCCGCTTCGAGGTAGATTTCAGGCTTGTAGACCGACTTTGCGACTTCGTCGTACCAGCTGTCAGACTTGGCCTCGGAGATCTGGCCCCAGCGGCGCATCTGGGTCAGGTACCAGACCGCGTCCGAGTAGTAGGGGTAGGTCGCGTTGTAACGGAAGAATACGTTGAAGTCGGGGACTTCGCGCTTGTCGCCTTTTTCGTATTCGAAGGTGCCGGTCATCGAGTTCGCGATCACGTCGTAGTCCGCGCCAACGTATTCAGGACGCGACAGGATTTCCACCGCTTCGGGACGGTTGGCGTTGTCGTTCTCGTCCAGCCACATGGCCGCGCGGATCAGGGCCTTCACAACCGCTTTGGTGGTGTTGGGGTACTCTTCGGCAAACTCGTTCGTGATGCCGAAAACCTTCTCGGGGTTGTTCTTCCAGAGTTCGTAGTCGGTGATGACCGGAACGCCGATGCCTTTGAACACGGCCTGCTGGTTCCAAGGCTCACCTACGCAATAACCGTAGATGGTGCCGGCCTCGAGAGTCGCGGGCATCTGGGGCGGAGGGGTTACGGACAGTAGAACGTCTGCTGCGATCTGACCCGAGATGTTGTCGGTGCTGTAGTAGCCGGGCTCCAGACCACCTGCAGCCAGCCAGTAGCGCAGTTCGTAGTTGTGGGTCGAAACGGGGAAAACCATGCCCATGTTGAAGGGCTTGCCTTCGGACTTGTACTTCTCGACAACGGGCTTCAGAGCCGACGCGCTGATGGGGTGTACGGGCTTGCCGTCGTCGCCAACGGGGATGTTGGGCTTCATCTCTTCCCAGATTTCGTTGGAAACGGTGATGCCGTTGCCGTTCAGGTCCATCGAGAAGGGGGTGATGATGTGGGCTTCGGTGCCGAAACCGATGGTTGCCGCCAGAGGCTGACCAGCCAGCATGTGCGCGCCGTCCAGTTTGCCGTCGATCACGCCGTCCAGCAGAACTTTCCAGTTTGCCTGTGCTTCCAAGGTGACGAACAGACCTTCGTCAAGGAAGTAGCCCTGTTCGTATGCTACCGCGAGGGGCGCCATGTCGGTCAGCTTGATAAAGCCGAAGGTCAGTTCGTCTTTCTCGAGGTCCATGCTCTGTGCGTAGGCCGCGCCGGTCAGGGCGGTGCTCGCAGCGAGGGCCATCACGAATTTCTTCATTCTTTACTTCCTCTGTTGGTAGGTGCCGTTCGTTCCGGCAAAACGCAAAAAGCCGCTGACACGCATCGCGAGGGAGGATCGCGACGGGTCGAGCGGCTTTGCTCAAAGATTTTCCCGATCAGTGGGAGAATTCTGTATCAGACGTAGCGTCTTTGCTGCATCTGCATCCATATTGCGGCGCGATTTATGAGTCTGGAAGTCGCAAATTTAAAAATGTTCCGTTTCGCCGCAGTTTAGCATTCGGAAATGCCGCACTTGCACAATTCATGAGCATCCTTCAGCGTAAGGGTCGAAAACAGCGCCATCAAAGAAACGGTCGCGCTCCAGAATCAGCGATCCTTTGGCGCTAGCGGCGGGTTCCGGTTGGTCGATTGCGCCTTCGACTTTCTCGGATGCGCCGGGCAGGGCGGCCGTCGTTTCAGCGAGTGCTTTGCGATAAAGGTCGGTTCTGAAGACGTCCCGTGCCGTGCTCATTGCGCCTGATGGTTCAAAGCCGAGACGGGTCGCCATGCGCCGCGCGATCCACGCGGCTTGGGATTTCCAAGGGAAGGTCGCCGCACCTTTGTGGAACTCGATAAAATTCGGCACGTGTCGCTCCTCACCGCGCTGGTTTACAATCAGCTGACCGGACAAAGTGCGGTCGATGACTTCACGTGAAACGTTCAGCACATCCTTGCGGCTCAGGATTTCCGTCGCGGTCGTGTGGCTGTCAGGGTCCGAGAGCCAGCGGCCAGCACGCCAGACGGCTCGGATCAGGCGCTGCGCCAATTCGGAACGGTCAGCGATCCAGTCCTTGCGCATGGCAAGGATCTTTTCGGGTGCAAAATTCCAGATCGCAGAGGTGGGCAGGATCAATTCGCCATACCCACGTTCCACTGCGATCGAACCCCACGGCTCGCCCACGCAGAAGGCATCGATTTCCCCGCTCGCCACAGCATTCGCCATTAGTGGCGGTGGAACCGTGCGGATTTCCAGTCCTTGCGGAGCCGCATATCCTAGCGCGCTCAGCCAGTAGTACAGCAGCTCTGCGTGCATCGAGAAGGGGAAGGGCACACCGATCCGCAGGCGCGCGCCTTTGGATGTCATCATCGCGTGGCCAATGCTGGTTGCATCGCGAAAATCGAGCGTAGCGCCGTTGCTTCGCATCTTTTCCGCCAACGAAATGCTGACACCAATGACGTTGCCGTTCACCGAAGTGGTCATCGCTGCATGTAGGGGCGGCAGCGCGCCACCCAAACCCAGCGAAAGCGCCACGGGGACAGGCGCTAGCATGTGGGCCGCATCGACGCGGCCAAATGCCAGCATATCCCGCAAACTGGACCAAGAGGGCGCCTTCTCAAAGCTAAGGTCCAGTCCCTCTTGGGCGGCGAACCCCATCTCCTGCGCCATCAGTAGCGGTGCAGAGTCCAGTAGAGGGATGTATCCGACGGTCAGCTCAACTTTCTTCATCCAAGAAGCCCCGCTGCTGTGACAAGGGCGGAGGCCACATCAACAACCCGTTTGTTCTGGTCCATCGCTGTTTTCCTGAGCAAGCTATAGGCAGCATCCTCGTCGATCCCGCGGGCTTTCATCAGCAAGCCCTTGGCGCGGTCGATCACTTTGCGCTCTTCGAGGGCGCGCTTGGTCGTCTCCAATTCCTTGCGGACACGGCTGAACATGTGAAAGCGGGTGATCGCGGCATCAAGGATGGGTTTGACCCGATCCGCGCGTAGTCCATCCACCACATAGGCGGAGACGCCAGCTTCGATCGCGGCCTTGGTCATGGCGTCGTCGGATTGGTCGACGAACATCGCGACCGGCCGTTCCAGCGGGGTCGAGGCGATCGACAGTTCTTCGATAATATCGCGCGAGGGGTTGGCCAAATCGACCAGCACCACGTCAGGATTAAAGGACGCGACGGCGCGGGCCAGTCCCGTACTCTCGGTGATGACGCGGATGTCGTAGTTCCCAGCAGCCTTCAGGCTGTCGATAATCTGGAGGGCACGGTTCTTGTCCGGCTCGACCAGCACGATGGAGAGGGGGCTCGCTTCGGGAGGCATGGCACTCGCACTTTGTCAGACAGTCCTGCGAGTCCTGCCTGTCTGTTAGGCAAAGCGACACTCATCTTTGCGTGAAAACACCGCCAAACAACGGGTTGCTTGGCGGTGTGATTATTTCATGAGCGTAATTGCACAAATTATGTGCGACGCATGTCTAGGGTCATGGGGAAGTCTGGATGCGTGCCGAGGAACGATGGCGTTTGGCCTGGCGCCAAGTCCGCCCCTGGGAAGAAACGCGCCATACGACGGCCTTCGGCCTCGAGTGCGTTGATCGGACGATTGTCGTGCGAGCGTCCGCCAGGGTGGAACGTGTGATAGGTCGCGCCACCAATAGAGACACCGTTGTAAGGATCGTAAATCACCAGACGCAGCGGGCCGTGGGCCGGAATCGTCGGGTGAAGCGCTTTCCAAGGTTGCCACGACCGGAACCGGATACCAGCCACATGAGAGCCATCGGACATCTTGGTCACCGGCACCACGACCCCGTTGCACAGCAGCTGATAGCGGCTGGCGTCAAAGTTTTGCAGCTGGACCTCGACTCGCTCGACCGAGCTGTCGACATACCGCGCGGTGCCGCCGGGCACGCCTTCTTCGCCAAGGACGAGCCAAGGTTCGATGGCGTTGCGGATGGTCATGGTCGTGTCGCCAACCTTGGACTGCCCTGCGACGGGGAAGCGGAAGTTTAGCTGCGCCTGATACCATTCAATGTCGAAAGGTACGCCGTGGGCATTAGACAGGTCATTCAGGACAGTTTTGAAGTCGTCCCATAGCGGGGTCGGCAACAGGTAGCTGTCATGCAGATGGGTGCCCATAGGTTTGAGCGAGCCGCGATACGGCTCTTCCCAGAACCACGCGATCAGGCCGCGGATGATCAGGGCTTGGGCCATGCTCATCTGCCAATGGGGCGGCATTTCAAACCCGCGGAACTCGACCAGACCCAAGCGGCCGGTGGGACCGTCAGGCGAGTAGAGTTTGTCGATGCAAATCTCGGCGCGGTGGGTGTTGCCGGTGCTATCTACCAGCAGGTTGCGGAAGATCCGGTCCACCAGCCACAGGGGCGGATTTTGGCCCAGACGGTCCAGTTCCTTGAGCGCAATCTCCATTTCATAGAGCGCATCGTGCCGCGCCTCGTCTAGGCGTGGGGCCTGCGAGGTCGGGCCAATGAAGAGGCCAGAGAACAGGTAGGACAGCGACGGGTGGTTCTGCCAATAGCGGATGATCGACCCTAGAACATCAGGGCGGCGCAAGAATGGACTGTCCGCGGGGGTGTTGCCACCGACCACGATGTGGTTGCCGCCACCCGAGCCAACGGGCCGGCCGTCAATCTGGAAAGTGGTTGAATCCAGCCCGCACTGACGTGCTTCTTCGTACAGGACTTCGGTAATCTCGCTCAGTTGGTCCCAGCTTTGGGCAGGGTGAATGTTGACCTCAATCACGCCGGGGTCGGGGGTTACTTTGATGACGTTCAGGCGCGGATCGTGGGGCGGCTCGTAGCCTTCGATGCGAATGGGTTCACCGCTGGCTGCCGAGGCTTCCTCGATCGCCTCGATCAGATCGATATAGGCCTCTCCCGAGGGGGTCGGCGGCAAGAAGACCGTCAGCTTTCCATCACGTGGTTCGACCGACAGCGCGGTGCGCGCGTAGTTGCCGGGCGAGGAAACCAGCGAACCAGAGCCGACCCAATCCTGCTGGGACCGGATGCGCATCTGACGCAGGGTTTCTTCGGCTTTTTTATCGACGTCTTTCTCGGTTTCCGGCTCCAGCTTGCGGGGCTGGGTCATCGGATCGCGATACATTTCGGGATCTGCCGCCGGATAGGCGTTCAATGCAGTCAGAGGCAGACGGAAGCCCGCGGGGCTGTCGCCGGGGATCAGGAAAATCTGGCCACGTCGCGTGGTCCAGCGGGTGGCTTGCCAGCGGAAACGGCGCTTGGGGCGCTTGTCCTCGGCCTGCGCGAGCTGCAGGGGTAGGACATAGGCAACAGGGTTTTTGAAGCCTTTGTCAAAGACGCGGGCCAATCGCTGACGGTCCACTGGATTTTCTAGCCGGTTGTCAGCGGGCGACAGGTCGGCAGGTAGCTTGTGCTCCATTTCCATGAACTCGAGCGGATCCTCGTAGGCAGGCATGGCTGCCTCGGTCTCGACATCGAGCGCTTGAGTCAGGTGGTTCATAAAGTTTTCGGCCGACTTATGGTCGGCATTGGTCTGCTTCTCCTCGGCGATGCGACTGATGTCGGACCACACAGGATTGCCATCGCCGCGCCAGATCAGCGCAAAGGCCCAGCGGGGCAGGGGCTCGCCGGGATACCACTTGCCTTGGCCGTGCTGAATGACACCGCCGGGCGCAAAACGGTCGCGGAGTTTGCGGATCAGTCTGTCGGCGTAATCGCGTTTGGTCGGCCCAACCGCGCCGATGGTCCATTCGTCGGCGTCACGGTTCATTTCTGACACAAAGGTCGGCTCGCCGCCCATAGTCAGACGCACGTCATTTTCTTGTAGCTTCTTGTCTACGATCTTGCCTGCGCGGTCGATTTCGGACCATTGCGACGGGGTGAGCGGACGGGTGATACGCGGCGGCTCCGCGATGCGGGTGACCGACATTTCAAAGTCGAACGCCACCTCTGCCGGTTCGTGCGCGCCGGTGATGGGCGCGGCGGACGAGGGCGAGGGCGTACAGGCCAGCGGGATGTGGCCTTCGCCTGCGAACAGACCGGATGTCGGGTCAAGCCCAACCCAGCCCGCGCCGGGCAGGTAGACTTCGCACCACGCGTGCAGGTCGGTGAAATCTTCTTCTGGCCCAGAAGGGCCATCGACTGCCTTCAGGTCTGCGGCCAGCTGGATCAGGTAGCCGGATACAAAGCGCGCCGCATAGCCGAAACGGCGCAGCATCGCGACCATGAGCCATGCGCTGTCGCGGCAAGAGCCGAGCGCTTTGCTGACCGTTTCGCCCGGTTTCTGGACGCCGGGTTCCATGCGAACGGTATAGGCGATGGACTGCTGAAGATAGCTGTTCAATGCGACCAGCCAGTCGATGGTCACGCCCTCGGGCTGGGGCGCGTCCTTCATCACCTTTTCAAACGCTTCGCGGTGCTCGGCGGTGTCGTTCGCCTGATCCACCTGCGCCAGATAGGGAGCCAGATCGACGCGCAGCTCCCGCTCGTACTCGAACGGCATTTCCATCGCAGAGTCGTCGAGGAAGAAGTCGAACGGATTGATCGCTACCATTTCGGCGACCAGCGTGACGGTCACGCTCAGCTCCTTGGCCTTCTCCGGAAAGGCCAGACGGGCCTGCCAGTTCGCGAACGCGTCTTGCTGCCAGTTCAAGAAATGGTCTGACGGGGTAATCTGCAGATCGTAACTTTTGATGGGTGTCCGCGTGTGGGGTGCGGGGCGCAGGCGGACGATGTGAGCGCCAAGACCGACCAGCTTGTCATATGAGTAAGTGGTGCGGTGTTTGAGCGAGACAGTAATTGTCATAATTTTAGGCAGTCCGTACGTTTGGTAAGCAAATGGTATGCGATACGCTTGAAGTCTTGGTTTAAACCTGCACCACTCAACCATGGATAGCTAGAGTTATTGGGGGGTTATGTGGTCGCGTATTACGATGAAATGAAAGACCGCGCAGGAATTAAGCCAGCGTATGCCGATGTGGCCGAATGGGCCAAGGCGACAACCGCTGAGGATCTGCGACTTCGCCAGAACGAGGCGGAAGGTCTGTTTCGAAGAAATGGTATTACTTTTGCGGTGTACGGAGAGGGGGGAGACCCCGAGCGACTGATCCCGTTTGATTTGATGCCCCGCGTGTTTTCCTCGAGCGAGTGGGATGTGATTGAACGCGGTTCGATCCAACGCGCTCGCGCGTTGAACGCCTTTTTGACCGATGTTTACGGTAAGCGCGAGTTTATCAAAGCCGGTAAGATACCCGCGCGTCTGGTCGAAGGTAACCCCGCCTACGAGCCGATTATGCAGGGCATTCAGCCGGTCGGTGACATCTTCTCGCACATCATTGGCGTCGATTTGGTGCGTACCGGCCCTGACGAGTTCAACGTACTCGAGGACAACTGCCGCACGCCATCTGGCATCTCATATGTGTTGCAGAACCGCGAAGTGATGCAGCGCATCATGCCGTCGATGTTCCGTAGCGGGCAGGTTCGTCCGGTCGATCATTATGGCGATATGTTGGCCGCCGCGATGCAGTCCGTCGCCCCCGACGACTGCGACGGCCGACCCACATTAGCGATTCTGACGCCTGGCCACTATAACTCGGCCTATTTCGAGCATAGCTTCCTCGCTGATATTATGGGCATCGAACTAGTCGAAGGGCAGGATTTGTTCGTTGAGAACGACATGCTCTTTATGCGGACGATCCGCGGGCCAGAGCGAATCCACGTTCTGTATCGCCGGATCGATGATGCATTCTTGGATCCCGAAGCCTTTAATCCCGACAGTATGCTGGGTGTGCCAGGTCTGATGCGGGCCTATGCGGCTGGCGGTGTGACCATCGTCAATGCCCCTGGCGCGGGCGTAGCGGACGACAAGGCAACTTATGTCTATGTGCCGGAAATGATCCGCTTCTTCCTTGGCGAAGAGCCGATCTTGCCGAACGTAGAGACGTGGCAGTGTGCGGACGAATCCGAGTGCAAATACGTGCTGGATAATCTGTCTGAACTGGTGGTGAAAGAAGTCCACGGTTCGGGTGGTTACGGCATGCTGATTGGCCCGAAATCGACCAAGGCCGAGATCGAGAAGTTCGAAGGCCTGATCAAGGCGAACCCCGGTAACTACATCGCGCAGCCCACCTTGGCGCTGTCGACGGTCCCGTCACTCAGCGAAGAAGGACTCGCTCCGCGCCATGTGGACCTGCGCCCGTTTGTGATCTCGGGTAAGGGCAAAACGGAACTTATTCCGGGTGGTCTGACCCGTGTGGCCCTGCGTGAGGGCTCGCTTGTGGTGAACTCCAGCCAAGGTGGCGGCGTTAAGGATACGTGGGTTTTGCGAGGGGATCGTTTGTAATGCTGAGCCGTACCGCACAAGGACTGTACTGGATGTCGCGCTACGTCGAGCGCGCCGAAAACAACGCCCGTTTGCTGGACGCTGGCCGCCGGATCGAAGGTCTGCCCGGCGCGGAGGCTGCCGGAAATACGGAATGGCCGTCGATTATCATCGCGGCGGGATGTCGTGAAACCTTTGGCGAGACGTTGGAGGATGCCGACCGCGACAGCGCGACCTTCCATTTGGCGTTCGACAAGGACAACGCGTCGAGCATTCAATCCTGTTTCCACGCCGCGCGGGAAAACGCCCGAGCCATGCGTGGTGCGATAACGTCCGAAGTCTGGACTGCGATAAACACTACATGGGCCGAATTCCGGACCAAGACGATGGCCGATACCGACGAGCGTCGCTATGCGGACTTTGTGGAGAGCGTGCTTGCCGCAAGCTTTACTTTCCGCGGCGCGATCAATTCCACGCTTCTGCGGGACGAGCGCCAGTGGTTCATCGAACTGGGCAAACATATCGAGCGCGCCGATGCGACAGCGCGACTGCTGGATGTGAAATATCACGTGCTGCTCCCCCAAGCGGACGAGGTTGGGGCCGGCTTGGACTTGCTTCAGTGGCAGCAGATTTTGCGGGCTGCGAATGCTTTGCGTGCGTTCCGCCATGTCTATCGTGAACAGGTCAGCGCCCCGCGCGTGGTTGATCTGCTGGTCGTGAATAGCCAATCGCCGCGCTCGTTGCGTTATTCCTACGAGGCGATTTGCGACAACATCGACAATATCGGGGTGCACACCAAAGCACAGCGCAAGGCCTCCGACATCGCGCGCGCCTCGCGCGATAAGCTCCGCTCGGCGGACGCGCACTCCATCATCGATTTTGGCCTGCACGAATGGCTGACTGAAATGATCACAGAGACGAACCAGCTCGCCAATGAGCTGGGCGAGAGCTACGGCTTCTTCTCGCAGGTGGATCGTGATTCGCTAGACGATGAAGCAATAGGCACTAGCACTATTGAGGTATGCGAACCTTAAAAGTGTCACTTGTTTCGGGGGAAGGGCACGGATACTTGAGTGTGTGTCTTTCCCTCTGGAGGAGCTACTGTGACCTACTGTCTGGCGATGCTGCTAAACGAAGGTATCGTTTGTCTTTCTGATACTCGCACGAATGCGGGTCTCGATAACATTTCCAAGTTTCGCAAAAGCTTCACATGGGAGATCCCGGGCGATCGGGCTATCTGTTTGATGACGGCCGGCAACCTTGCCATCACCCAAGCGGTGATCGGTTTGCTACAGGAAAACATCGACGAACCCCAAGACGGCATCGACACGCTGCTCAGTGCGCAGTCCATGTTTCGCGTTGCTGAAATTGTAGGCGACGCCATGCGGACGATCCAACAACGCCACGGCGCGGCGCTGGCGCAGATGGGCGAAAGCTCTATCGCGTCGATCATCGTGGCTGGCCAGCGCAAAGGCGGCCGACAGCGTCTGTTCCACGTCTACGCGGCCGGTAACTTTGTCGAGGCGACAGAGGACAGCCCCTATTTCCAGATCGGCGAGCACAAGTACGGCAAGCCCATTATTGATCGTGTCATCACACGGGAAACCCCGTTGAAGACCGCAGTGACGGCTGCGCTGCTGTCGATGGATTCGACACTTCGCTCGAACCTGTCCGTTGGGATGCCACTGGATCTGACAGTGCTACGCTCGGACGAGTTGTGTATGTCCGACCACCGCCGGATCGAGGCTGACGATCCCCAATTTGACGCTTTGTCCAAAGGGTGGAGCCAAGCCCTCAGGGATGCGTTCGAAGAAATGGACGCCATGTGGAATTAAAAAAGGGGCCAATTGGCCCCTTTTTCATTCCGCAAGCAGTGTTGTCTGCCCAATCGGTTCTGGCGCCGTCGCCAGCGGACCGTCAGCAGACAGGATAATGATATCACCTGCCACAAAACCAGCTGTGATTTTGCTACCAGCAGAGCCCAAGTAGCTGAACCCGTCTCCCACCTTCTTCCAGAGGTGTAGAGTCGTGTTGCTCTGGCTTTTGAGCTGCAGTGTGCCAGCACGTGTATTCCAGCTCACGGTCGCGTCCCCATATCGCGTCTCGACCACGTAGCTTTCTGTATTTACGGCGCGGGACACCAGATAAGCAGACAAGAGTGCGGCTTTGACGCTCACAATCCCGCCGACGATCGGCTTCCAACGCAGTTTGCCTTTGGCTGTTTTTATTTCTTTTCCAAAGAGCGTGTCATGAATCCCTGCCAACGCATTACGCGGCGGCGCGACAGGGTCTACTTGGGAAATGGCACCGGACAAGTGCTCTTCCCACCACCAAACAGCGTTATCAAACGCCTTGTCATTACGGCGCAACCGTTCGGCTCGAAGCTCTGCTTCGCCGTCCAGTAACCCCATGGCATATTCAGCGGCCATGATCTGATGGTCTTCAGTCATCTTCGCCTCCTAAACATTCTCGAAGCTTCAACAAGCTTCGTCGCAGCCAAGTTCGCACCGTGTTCAACGGCGACCCAAGGATGTCGGCGACCTCTTGGTAAGAGAGGCCGTGCAAGTACACCTGAACCACAGCCCTTGCCTGTTCGGCTGGCAGTGTTTCAAGACAGTGAACCAGATCCTTGCGCATCTGCCACTGCTCACTCGAGGTTTGGACCGGATCGGCCACCATGTCGACTTCCTCAGAATCTGACACATTCCGCCGACTGCTGCGGATATGGTCAATTGCGACGTTTCTCGCAATGGTGGCGATCCAGGCTTCCCCACTTCGTGATGGGTCAAACCGTGGCGCGCCTCGCCATGCTTTAACGTATACGTTCTGTAAGGCGTCTTCTGCGTCAGACCTGTTGCGAAGAATTTTTAAAAGTATCGCAAAAACCTTTCCGGACGTTAATCTATAGACACGATCAAGCGCTTTGCGTTCTCCCGTAGCCATGCGGGAAATTTCGTGAGAAACTTGATCGTACATTCTGGGATCTATCATCCGTTAGGTTCTAGTAGTTGCATAACAGCAAGGGAGACCATCGCAATGCAATCACTTATTCAAGGAATTGATAGAGTGACATTCCAGCTCATGGCGGTCGCATTTGTTGGTATCCATGTCCCTCTCACTGTTTTGGTTGTGTATGGAATAATCGTAGGTTTTCAGGGGCTTGTAACCGTACTTCTGCTCGCCTTAGCTGCAACACTCGTATCGACTCTCGTCTCGCTCGTCGTTGTTTATCGCATCCGTGCGGATCGTGACGATGTCGCCCACAGCCTCGGCTGACCACTCCAAACCACTCATCAAACTTGGTTGAGGCCTGATCGTATTTCGCGATCAGGCCTTTTTTGTGACGGATTCGCCCCGCAACTAACCGATGTGTTTTCGCGATTTCAGATTGTCACAAGCGCTTTCACTTTTTTGTATGCATTTGAAACTTGTAACTGCGTCATTTCGCCTTACTTGGGCTCATCAAGGCAAATTCGGCAAAGCGGGCGCTGCCGCCACTGACTCTCAGCCGCTCTGGTCAGCGCTTTGCCATCCCCGCTCTGTCCTGCAATATGCGCGGGTCAGGGCGGGTTCGAACCTTCCCCCATTTTCGGACATACGCGTGATTTCAACGTGATCGCCATCTGTGCGAATGATCGCGAAATCGTTCTGCTGGTTCCGTAAACGCGAGGACAGTCCGGTGCCCACGTGGATTTGCATGACCTGACGTCCGCTGCCTTTGGCAACAAAGGGGTCATCTCGCCATTGGTGCAGGTGCCCGGTCAGGACCAGATCAAGCCCTGCATCCGCCAATTTGCCCAAGGCTTTGCCCGCACCGCGCATGAGCGCTTTGGAGCTATCCTCTGATTGTTCGAATGGATGATGTGCCACCAACACCCGCAGCCCCTGCAACTGAGAGAGGCGGCGGCAAAGATGACCGATCTGGTGCCCGTCAATTGATCCGCGTTGCCAATGCCATGGGGCCACAGTGTTGAGACCGAGCACCGAAAGCTCTGGCGTTCGGATCTCCGGCCAGAAGTTGCGGGTCACGTATTTCTTGTAGTTGCGATAAGGGGTCACGAACCGCCTGAACGGATTGTGTAGTGGGACGTCGTGGTTGCCCGGCACGACCAGCGTCGGCGGTTCAATCTGTTCTATAAAATTGCGCGCGGCCATAAACTGGGAGGGCCGCGCCCGCTGGGTTAAATCCCCAGAAATCGATACAAAGTCTGCTTTTTGAAGTTCCGCGAGCAGAGGCGCGATGAGTTCTGGTCGGTCTTTGCCAAAGTGCAAATCCGAAATGTGGTAGAGGGTCTTCATGCGGAGTTGGGCACCATCACGTTCAATGCATTCTCCCGCAGGTTAAATACAAAAGGCGCCTTCATGCGCTCTTTTTCTCCGTCTCGAGCAATCCACATGTGCTTTTTTCTGCCGACATCGATCTCGATGTCCTTGCCAATCAGCAATTGGAACTCGCGACCATGCTCTGTGGTGTTGCGAAACAGGTTCATGGCATGGGCAATCAGCTGGCGCCAGTTGGTCGCATTCGTCAGGTAGAGCGCAAAACTTCCGTCCCGTACGTCCTCGGCACCATCCAAGCTGAAAGCCTCGAGTTGGTAGGCGCTATTGGCCACGAACGCGAGCGCAGTCTTTTTGTGGATCGTCGTTTCCCCGTCTACGGTCACTGTTAGATCGTAGGGGCGCTTAAGTCCCATTAATCCTGACAGTACCGACCAATACGCAGTGATCCGGCTACGACCCCATTTTTTGTAGAGGGTTTCGCGTTCTCTCAGGATGCTGGGATAAACGCCCAAACTGGCGTTGTTCAAAAAGATTTCGCCGTTCACGCAGCCCACGTGCATGGGCTTGGGTGCCGACCGACCCAAGGTTTCGATCGCTTCGGGTATGTCTTCGGGCAGGCCAAGCCCGCGAGAAAAATAGTTAAAGGTTCCCATCGGCAAAACGCCCATCGCGACATCCGTATCCATCAACGCATTCGCAACGCCCGCGATCGTACCGTCTCCGCCAGCGGCAACCACAATGCGATACCCTTCGCGGATCGCATCTTCGGCCAATTTGGTGGGCGAGTGATCCTTTGAAACCTGCTTGATGTCGCACGGGGCGTCGAACGCGCGCCGCATCATCTGGGACAGTTCATCAGGATCCGGCTTGGTTTCTTTTTTGCCAGATTTCGGGTTGAGTATGACGCAGACATCCCCACCTTTGACTGCAGCGGCTGAAGATTGATTTTCAGGGGTCTCAATGGGGGTGTGGCTGTTCATCTCGGAACCTTTGGGCGTCGAAAGCATTCAAGTTTTCAACGTCAGGCGGAGCGAAACGTTCCATCCGGCGTCAGGTTTAAAGCCACCTTTGCGGGCGGCACTTTCAGAAAGGATTTCGGACATGTTGGAAATCAGCGGTCTTGGTGGCCTCATTATCCTGATTTTGGATATTTGGGCTCTGGTTTCAATCGTCGGATCAAACCGTGGCACAGGAAGCAAGGTCCTGTGGATCCTTCTGGTTCTGATCTTGCCCGTGGTAGGCTTTATTATCTGGCTTATTGCCGGCCCGCGGTCCCGCCGGTAATTTTCTGAATTTTTCTGGAAACCTTTTCCAGTGGCAGCGCGTTACAATCATGAGCAGCGGGGCTGTCCCTTATCCCCGCATCCAGTCAGGGTCACCATTCCCAGCGGTCTCTGATCGGCTCGTCCCAATCCCGTAATGGGAACTGCCCCGCCAATTGGCGGGGCTTTTTTTGTCTAGCGATGTAGAAAAATCAGCGGCGGGTTGCGCGTCCGGCGTGTAGGCCGGTGATAAATCCTTCGGTCACTTGGGCGATCACGGCTGCGGTTGGATCAATCGCCGGAGTGTGAGGGATTCTGCGGCGGCGAGACGGCATAGAGATAGCAAATAAAATCAGGCCGACGCCGAAGTATATGCCGCCAATGACTGACGTCGCGAACAATGCGCTGTGTGTAGACGCGATCAGGATGAACAGGGCTGTGGTCAGAAAACCAAGCCCCACCACGATCATCAGACCCGCCAATGTCGAGAGCGCAGCGCGTTTGGCTGCACTCTGAACGGTGTATTGCAGGCTCTGTAGCATCAGGGGCATTATTTGCGGCTTGTCAGAAGACCGGCAATAAAGCCTGCGGCGACGGCCATGCCCACAGCTGCTGCAGGCTGACGTCGGATCGCGTCTGCTGCCTGTGCGCCATAATCTTCGGCGGTGGACTGAGCCATCTCCAGTTGCTTGTGACCCTCGGCGCGTAGGTGCTCAGCTTGCGACTTCGCGCTATTTACAGCGGCATCTTTGCGCGCTGTTCCCATCTCGGTCAGAGTCGTTGTGATCTGGCTGATGTCAGCTTTCAGTGCTTCGATTTGAGCCGAAAGATCCTGCATGTCGGGAGCTGTCTTGGTGGTGGGCATTAGAAAACCTCATCAGAAATAAAATGGTCGACAGTAGAACGCACTGGTATCGAAAAGGTTCCATATGGAATTTCGTTCTGTATGAATCTTTTTCGACTGCCTTTTTTGGAACCATTTTCCGTCCGGCGACGTTTCAGCCCCAGATTGCACATATTCGTTGAAAGGATGAACTCATGCTCTACTGGGCCCTTATTTTCTTTGTTGTTGCACTAGTTGCTGGTGTCTTTGGTTTTGGCGGAATCGCGTCGGCATCGGCCGGCATCGCGCAAATCCTCTTCTTCCTGTTCTTGGTGCTCTTCGTTGTCACGCTGATTGCTCGAATGGTGCGCGGGTAACCCCCGCCGCCGATCCGGCTTTCACCCAATTTAACTATTAATCTGGAGGCTTGTTATGAAAGACATTCTACAGACCACCCCGCAAACGCAAAAAGTAAACACCGGCGTCACCGAGCCCGGTGCGGTCGCGACCGGTTTGGCGGATGTTTTGGCGGATACCTACCGCCTGATGTACAAAACTCACGCGTATCACTGGAACGTAGAGGGGCCGCTATTCTATTCGCTGCACCATTTGACCGAAGAGCAGTATGAAAACTTGTTCGAGGCTGCGGACGAACTGGCGGAACGCATCCGTGCCTTGGGATCGCTGGCACCGATGTCGCTGGGTGAAATCTGTGAACGTTCGGTAATCAAGGACGCCGACGGAACGCCCGATGCCCGAGAAATGGTGGAGGAACTGGCCGCCGATCACGAGCGGATCGCATACCGTATGCACGCGCTCGTTGAACTAGCCGGTAAGTCCAACGATCCCGTGACAGACGACATGGCAACTGCGCGCTCGGCTTTCCACGAAAAGGCTGCTTGGATGTTGCGTTCTATTGCAGCCGAGTGACGTGATTCCGCAAAGCGGGCCACAAAAAAGCCCCGGTGCCGAAGCATCGGGGCTTTTTGATGTGGTGACGACGGGTGTTACGCCATCAGAGTTTCGGTGCTAGTAAAGAACATTGCCTGGCTGACAGCCGAGCGAACTTGGTCTTCGGAATAGGGTTTGGTGATCAGGAAGGCAGGTTCTGGACGGTCACCGGTCAGCAGACGTTCTGGGAACGCAGTGATAAACACGACGGGACGGTCGCCAAGCTCTGCCAGAATTTCGTTTACAGCGTCGATGCCCGACGATTTATCTGCCAGTTGGATGTCGGCAAGAATCATATCTGGGGGAGTTTCGCGTGCCAGATCGACGGCTGCGGTCTTGGTACGGGCGATGCCAGTGACCTCGTGACCCATCTGAGCCACGATTTCCGAGATGTCCATCGCGATGATGGCTTCGTCCTCGATGATCATGACATTACCGACAATGCCCTTGCTCATCTCGTCGCGGGCGATTTCCAGCAGCTTGGCGGCTTCGTCACCGGATACGCCTACGATCTCACCGATCTCATCTGCGTTGAACCCTTCGATGCTCTGCAGCAAGAGCGCTTCGCGGGTGTTTGCAGTCAGGCGCGACAGGCGCATCTGGGCCCGTGCCTCGGGTCCGTTGGGCAAAATGCTCTCTTCAATCGGTGCGCCAGAAGAGACCCAAATCGAGTTGAAGACCTTGAACAGCGCTACGCGCGGCGAGGTGGAACGGTCGAAGATTTGAGGATCGGCCAGAATAGTCTCGAGCGTGATGATCGCGTACTTGTCCCCCGTCGATTGGGTGCCGGTCAAAGCCCGCGCGTAGCGGCGCAGGTAGGGAAGGTCCGCTGCGATGGTTGTCGAAATGTCGGTAGGCGCTGCAGAAGATGTCATAGCTTCCTCAAAAAAACTGAATTTGTTGGGAACCTAATGCACCCAGCGGCGTTTGGTTCCCGATAAAGTGAAAAAATCAATAGGTCGTACACGATGTCCGATAAGCCCAAGAACCGTTTGGACGAACAGATCGACGAAAATCTGCGTCGCGTCTACCAAACGGCGGCGTCAGAACCCGTGCCGGATCGTTTTACCCAGCTACTCGAACAACTTCGCCAGTCTGAAGGCGAGAAGCCGAACAATGAGGCCGGTGCGTGAGTGTTGAGATGAATGATCCCAGAGATGAGCTGGTCACCCATTTGCCTGCA
The DNA here is from genome assembly GCF_900115865.1 of Donghicola eburneus. Classification (GTDB taxonomy): domain Bacteria; phylum Pseudomonadota; class Alphaproteobacteria; order Rhodobacterales; family Rhodobacteraceae; genus Donghicola; species Donghicola eburneus. Next base: position 196,639 of record NZ_FOXY01000008.1, read on the forward strand.
ATGCGCGCCTTTGCGCTAAGCTTGGCTCGGAATGGCGCAGCGGCGGATGACTTAGTGCAGGATGCACTGGTCAAAGCATGGTCGAATTTTGACAGTTTCCAGCCTGGTACCAACATGCGGGCATGGTTGTTTACGATTTTGCGCAACACCTACTATTCTCTGCACCGCAAGCGCCGCCGCGAAGTCGAAGATCCCGATGGGGTCATGGCAGGTCAACTCTCCGTCAAACCTAGCCATGACGGAAGCTTGGCGATGCGAGATTTCCAAGGCGCTTTTGCCCAACTGAGCGATGAGCAGCGCGAAGCGCTGACGCTGGTTGGCGCCGAAGGGTTCTCTTACGAAGAAGCCGCCGAAATGTGTGAATGTGCCGTTGGCACAATCAAAAGCCGCACCAACCGAGCTCGCAAACGTCTGGCCGAACTGATGGGCCTTGATGAAGATGAAACCTTCGAGGTCACAGACGGCAAGACGATGGCGGTGCTTTCCGGGAAACCGGCTGCATGAGTGAAAGCAAACTTGAAGCGATGCGCAGTGCCACCGGTGGGTTGGCGCTGCGATTGATTGGGGTGATGACGCTGGCGATTTTACCGCTGGCGTTAATTTCGTTCTATCAAACCGCTCAAGTCATGGAGGAATCTGATAACCTGTCCGAGACCGTGCTTTTGGACCGGACAGAGCGCGCCGCGTCGCGCGAACGCGAACTGATCCAGCAGGCGATCGGCGCGGCAAAAGCCCTTGCCGAGACCGAGATCGTGATGGTCGAGGATGCAAACCTGTGTAACGGCGTTCTGAAGAGTCTGGTCGAAGGTGACAACACCTATACGATGGCTGGATACATCACCGCTTCGGGGCGCGTTGCTTGTGCATCTGATACATCGGACGAGATTCTGCGCATTGGGCGCGACCTGTTTTCCAAAATCCAACAGAGTGATCCCAACGCGGATTTCTGGTCGAACACTTCGGCCGGTCCGAAAGCGGCGTTGAGCCTGGCCGTTCCCGTGGGTTCTTCCTCGGCCCGTCAGGGATACGTCTGGATTTCGATCCCCTACGCGCTCGCGAACATCATGCTCCAGAGTGAAGGTAACAAGGTCGATCTGGTCATTTTCGATGCCACCGGCGCTTTGCTTGCAGCGGATTTCACCGAAGAAGAGTTGGTGTCTTTTCTGCCCCAAGGCAGATCCCTGTCCGATTTCGTTCAGCCCAACCGGCAACTTTACAATGGTCCCAATCAGAACGGCGAGAACCGCCAGTTCGCGGTTGTTCCGATCATGGAAGATCAAGCCTTTGTCATGGGCAGCTGGGAGCCAGAGCAGATTGCGCCGTTCCCACTCATGGGCCGCGTGATGGCACTGTATTTCCCGCTGTTGATGTGGGGTATCGGCATTCTGGTTGCGTATTTCGGCACCCACCGTCTGGTGATCCGCCATATCCAGCGCCTTCGTGTCTGGATGCGTCTCTACGCGGCGGGCCGGTCCGAGGTGGGTAGCGCGCGTCTGGACAACGCCCCCGAAGAGCTGGAAGCTGTAGCGCAGGCCTTTCGTGAGATGGCCCAACGCCTGAGCGAACAGGAACGCCAGCGCGCCGAGGATCTGACCGAGAAAACCACCCTCCTCAAAGAGGTTCACCACCGCGTCAAAAATAATTTGCAGCTGATCTGTAGCATTATGAATATGCAGGTCCGCAATACCCGCAGCGACGAAGCGAAGCGCCTGCTGCGCCGCGTGCAGGAACGTGTGATGGCTTTGGCTGCGGTGCACCGATACCTCTACACAGCTCGCAAGCTATCGATGGTCCGGGCTGACTTGCTGCTCGAGGATATCATCAGCCAGATGGTCGTAGTCGGCGGCATTGACCGGCTCGACAGCCGTGTCAAGATCAGCACCAATTTCGCAAATGTCGAGATTACGCCAGAGCAATCGGTTCCGCTGTCGTTGCTCGCGACCGAGGCAATTACCAACGCTGTGAAGTACTGTGGCGGCCACCAAGGGCAGACCGGTTGGATATCCTTGGTGCTTGCGGACCTCGGCAACGACGAGGTTTGCTTCTCGATCGTGAACTCGAAATCGGACATAGATGCTACCCAAATTCGGGACGAACCCTCGCTTGGGCATGGCTTGATCAAGTCCTTTGCTTCGCAGCTTCAGGGGCGGTTCGAGGTCGAAGATCTAGACGAACGGTATGGCATCCACGTGACCTTTGACATCATGTATGACGACGAAGAAGAGAGCCAAGCGGCTTAAATTCGGAACATAAGCAACCCTTCCGCGTTGAATATTCAGAACGAAAACACGGAAGGGTTACCTGATGACTATCTCGAACAAACTGACCGCAGCTATTCTTGTCCTGTTTGGTCTGGCCGCTTGTGAAACCATTGAAGGTGCCGGTCGTGACATTGAAGATACTGGCGAAGCGATCACCGATGCATCGCAAAACGCGCAATAATAGCGCTCTCTAAGGCAGTTCTCTGGACTGCCTTTTACAATTTTTTACCAGCACCTTTATAGACGGATTGGCTTATGCCTCCCAGACCTGCGATGCGTGTCTATTTCCCCAAACCATTTCTACAGCCGGAGAGCCCCAACGGGCCTGTGCGCGATGTGGTTGAGCGGCTGTCGCGGCATGCGGAGAAATCCGAAGTCACGATGAGAGAGCTGCTTGCGGGGTTCGGTTCGACATCGTTTTTACCCGTGCTGATGGCTGTCGCGCTGCTGGTGGTTTCTCCGCTTAGTGGCATTCCCCTATTCTCATCAATTTGCGGCCTGACCATGGCCTTTGTGTCCGTCCAGATGTTTTGGGGGGCAGACCACCTGTGGCTACCTGATTTCATTATGCGCCAGAAGATCAGTGGGGAACGCATGTGCGGAGCCCTACTCAAGATGCGCAAGGCTGCGGACTGGCTGGATGATCACGCACGCAAACGCATGTCATTCATGGTCCGAGGCCCCATGCGCAAAGTTCTGGAATTTATGTGCATTGTGTGCGGTGCCGCGATGCCGTTCTTGGAAATCGTTCCATTTTCGTCATCAATTTTGGGCTTGGCGATCATGATGATCTCGACCGCACTCTTGACCCGTGACGGGCTATTTGCGGCTTTTGCGGCTGCACTTGTCGCGACAGCGGCGATGGTCCCTGTCACCGTCCTGACTGCGATGACAGGGTGATTTCAATTTAGAACAGAATGTCCGACAGGTCTTCGGACCCACCGTCTGCAGCAGGCGCTGCGGCGGGCGCGGGAGCCGCGGCTGGTTCGGGCTCTCCGAACATGTCGATACCCGAGGTCGGTTCAACCTTGGCTGGGGCAGCGGGGGCTTCGACAAAATTCGCCAGCAGATTGTCATGCAGATCGCGCTCTGCCTGCATCGTGTAAAGCTTGCGAATGCGGCCCGCGACACGCTGGAAGCGCGGCTCAAGGGTCAATGTCTCGGGGAACTTGCGACGGATATTGCTGGACTTGCGATTGCTGTCGGTCAGGTCACGAACCAGATCGCGCAGCATGCGGTCGCTGGCTTCGATCGCGCGGGCGACCTGTTCAGAGTCCGATGCCAGCTTGGGGAGCAGGTCACTGACCACCGTGACGACTTCAGGGATCATCTGAACGACGTCGACATCCATGTCATCGGTCGCGCTATCATCATGCATGCTCAGGTAGGTTTGCAGACGTTGCTTGGTGCCTTCGAGCGCCTCGCTGAAGGTCACAAAAATCTCTGGCACGGTTGAAACAACCGAGTTCACCTGCTGCGAGATCACAATCATATCTGCGGCGGCGCGTCCTTCGCGGGCACAGGCGATGATGGTGTTCAAAGAAGCCAATTGCATCTGGAACGCCGCATTGTTCAGGTTGCGGCTGTGCTCTTGCAAGCGTTCGTCATTTGCGCAGATTTCTTCGTACAGCGAACGTGTTTCTGGCGATCCAACGGTGATCTCGGCCTTCTGCTGCCGGAGTGCTTCGCCTTGCAGGACGCCGTTGCTCAGTTCGTGGCGTTCGGCAAAGGCTTTGCGCAGGGCAGAGTTGTTGATCTGGTACTGGTCCAGACCCGCGGCCAGTGCGGACAGAGTTGTCATCGCTTTTTCCGCGTCGTTCAGGGTCTCTTTGATGGCCTGTTCCATCTGGATATCGGCCAAAGCTGTTAGGAGTTGGCTTTCATTCGAGTCCACACCAAAGGAGCTGGCTTCGTGCAGGATCTGTTGGATGTGCTCAGCACGCTGGCGGGCACGGTCGCCGACCTGCAGCGACTGGATGATGGCCATCACGTCGCTTTCTGCCTTGCGGTAGTAGTCGTTCATCCAGGCCGCAGCTTCGTGAGAGTTGGCCAACGCGTGGTCCAAGGTTTTCAATGCCCGCTCTAGGGCACGCACCTCGGGCTGGACCGTATCAGACAAACGCAGCGACTGACCCTCTGCATAGACCATCAGCTTTTGCAGGGCTTTGGTAATGACCTCGGTGGCCTTCAGCATTTCGGCAACTTGCTCCGAGGCACTGTCCGTGATCCCCGAGATATTTTCAGCCAGACGCACCAGTTGCTCGCCCTGCTTCAGGGTGCGGTGGCCCTGCGCGATGATGCGCGCATTCAACGATACAATGCCCGCTGAATGGATGTTCTGCGCCAGATCCTTGATCTCGGCATTCATCATTTGCCGCTTGTGCCCGATCTCGTTCATGAAGCCCGAAGACTGCTGGATGCGGTCTGCGATCATGGTCGAAAACTGGTTAATCTCTTGGCGCCCCTGTGCGACTTTTTCGAGTTGGTTGGAACTCGTGATGTCGACCAGTGCGCCCATGGATCCCTTGAGCTGCGATGCTTTTTCGCTTGCGAAAAACAGGCTGTCAGTCACACGACTGAAGACCGTTTCCAAGCGGAACAGCGGGCTGCGCAGGATGGCGTTATGGTCGTTTTGTACAGAGGCGGCCATGAGTTTAGCGTCCTAATGCGGGTTTGGAGGCAGAAGCACCAGCCGAGAACTGCATGATCTCGGCGGCAATATTATTCAGAGCGACAGAGCGCACCGCAGCGCCGCGTTTCACGGCTTCGCGGGGCATGCCGTAGACGACGCAAGACGCTTCGTCCTGAGCGAGCGTGAGCGAGCCAGCGTTGCGCATCTCGAGCATTCCCTGCGCACCATCATCACCCATGCCAGTCATCAGAACACCCAAGGCGTTCTGGCCCGCCTCGCAAGAGGTCGAACGGAATAGCACGTCGACGGACGGGCGGTGGCGGCAGACATAGGGGCCATCAAGGACGTTGCAGCGGTAGCTACGGCCCATGCGTGTCAGGGTGACGTGCGAATGTCCCGGTGCGATCAGCGCAAGGCCGCGCTCCAGCATGTCACCATCCTCGGCTTCCTTGACGCGGATCGAGCACATGCCGTCGAGACGGCGGGCAAATGCCTCGGTAAAGCGTTCGGGCATGTGCTGAACGATGACCACAGGGGCGCAATCGGGCGTGAGGCCAGTCAGCACCTTGGCCAGTGCGTCGGTGCCGCCGGTAGAGGCGCCAATCGACACGATGGGATCGGTGTAGGGCGTCATCGGTGCGCCAGCGGGGCGAGGGGGCATGATTACGTCCGCGCTCAGCTTCTTTTCCGCGACGAGCGGCTTACGCTCGACCGGCTTTTTGTTGGGGCGCACGCGCGCTTGCGCAGTAGCACGGACAGAGTCGCAGATCTGGATCTTGGCTTCGTCCGACATGGCGTTGCCAAGCTGCGATTTCGACATCACCTCGACTGCGCCCATCGAGAGCGCTTTCATCGCGGTGTCCGAACCGGCCTCGGTGTGGTTCGAGCAGATGACCACGGGCAGCGGGTGCTGCGACATGATCCGACGCAAGAAGGTCAGACCATCCATGCGCGGCATCTCGATATCCAAGAGGATGACGTCCGGCAGGCCGTTCTTCATCTTCTCTACCGCGTCAAAGGGATCGCGGGCCGTATCAGTCACAGTGATATCGGGCGCACTCTCAAGCATCATCTTAAGCATAGTACGGGCCGTGATCGAGTCTTCGACGATCATGACCTGAATTGCGTCCGAATGTTTCTGCACTGTATTCATGTTGCCCTCTCCTTTTTGAAAACGGCAAATGACACCTGTTTTAAGCGGGAATCTGTCACCACCATCGATTCAGAGTGTCCGACGAAGAGATAGCCGCCGACTTTTACGTGATCTGTGATTTCTTTGATGACACGCGTTTGGGTCGGAGGATCGAAGTAAATCAACACGTTACGCAGGAAAACAACATCCAGTTCCTTGTCCACGGGGTAGTTTCCGTGGATCAAGTTCATCTGTTCGAACTTCACGCGGTCGCGCAAAGTTTTTTCGACACGGCCGCAGCGCAACCCCTTAGAGTTGTGCCCCATGACGAAATAGCGTTCGAGCAGCGCGTCCGGAATATCCAGAAGCTGCTCTTCGGGGTAGACGCCCGCACGGGCCTCTTCGACGATCCCTTGGGAAATGTCGGTGCCCAGAATTCCGTATTTGAAGCCGGGATTCTGTAGCGCGTATTCAGACATGAGCATGGCGATCGTATAGGCCTCTTGGCCGGACGAAGACGCCGCGCTCCAGATCCGCATGGGCTGGGACGTGGGGTGCTCTGGCATGATCTTGTGCATCAGCCATTTGAAGTGCGCAGGCTCTCGGAAGAAGTCCGTTTTGTTCGTGGACATCAGGTCCACGATATACGGCATCTCATCTTGGAGTGTGTGGCCATCGAACAGGTGGTCCAGATAGGCGTCCATCGAGGACAGGCCAAGCACAGAGAACCGACGGCGCATCCGGCCCTCGATCATGCTTTGCTTGTTCTCCGGCATCTGGATACCGGTGACTTGGGTCACCAGTGCCCGAAACCGTGCCTTGTTGCAGGACAGCTGTTCACTCACGGGGATCATGCACTGATCCCATCCATGGCGTCTTCGACATGCTTGTCGAGCGACGAGATGATCTTGCTGCTGAGCAAGCGATCAAGGTCAAGCAAGGTCACGTAGCTGCCATTGCGGCGCGCCAAACCCGACACGATGCGGTGGTCCCAGTTCAGCATGGTCCCGGTTTCGATGGGCTCGATCCGGTCGTCGTCAAAGCGAGACACTTCGGTCACTTTGTCGGTGCGCAGGGCCAGCACTTGCTCGCGGCCTTCGTCCTCGACCCAGAGCACAACGATGCGGGTGTCCACGTCGTCCTTGCGGAAGGGGCGTCCGATCAAGGTACGCAGGTCCACAACAACAATGCTGTCGCCGCGCAGGTCGATGTAGCCCATAATATAGTCGGGCGCCTGAGGCAGGCTCTGGACATCACGTGCATCCAGAATTTCGCGAACGCGCTCGACGGGGATCGCCATGAGCGTTTCATCCAACATGAAGTTCAGGAATGTGCCGCTGCTGGCAGGTGCGTTGATTTGCTCAGGCATGGGGCGCCTCCGGTTTGAAGTCGACGTCTGCGTCGTCAGTTGCTTCGTTTTCTAGATCGAATGAGAAGCCACCCTTGGGCGCGCCTGCTGGCCGAAAAGACACGAGGTTGTCAGCTTGCACAGGTGCGAGCGTGGCGGCAGGGGCAGCCACGGGGGCGGGTGCGTCGTTTGCGGGGCTCAGTTCTGCCACATCCAGAATGTCGTCGACGGTCACAGACACGTCGAAGTCGCCAGTGCGGAAGAATTCAATCGACGATCGCAGAGTGGCAGCCTGAGCTGCCAGTTCTTCGGCAGTGGCGGACATCTCTTCGGCGGCGGCTGTGTTGGCTTGGGTTACGCGGTCCAGCTGCTGGATCGCGCCGTTGACCTGAGCCCCGCCCGAAGACATCTCGTTGTTCGCGCGGCTGATGTCGCTGACCAGCTCCGAAGTGCGCTCGATATCAGGGACAAGCTGATCCAGCATACGGCCCGCATCCAGCGCTGCGGTGATGGTTTGGACCGAAAGTTCGTTGATTTCGCCCGCAGCTGCTTGGCTTCGCTCCGCGAGCTTGCGAACCTCTGATGCCACAACAGCAAAGCCGCGGCCATGCTCGCCCGCACGGGCCGCTTCGACGGCGGCGTTCAAAGCCAGCAGGTCTGTCTGACGCGCGATCTCTTGGACCACGTTGATGCGGTCCGCGATGGTGTTCACGGCCTTGACCGCGTCGCGCACAGCGTCGCCGCTGGCACGGGCACGTTCGGCTGACTGGCGGGCCATCTTTTCGGTCTCGGTCGCGTTTTCGGCGGTGGCTGCGATGTTCGCCGCCATCTCTTCCATCGAGGACGAAGCCTCTTCGGTCGAGGACGCCTGCTGGGTCGCCACGTCGCTCATCTCTTCCGAGGTTTTGGCCATCTGGTTGGCGCCCGTGGACACGTTGCTTGCCCCCGAGGCGACCTCGCCCACGACGGTGCGCAGACGTTCGACCATGGTGTTGGCGTGGCGCAGCACTTCGGTTATTTCGTCGTTGCCCTTGAGGTTCGCAGTCTGTGTCAGATCGCCCTCGGACACGGCCTTGGTCAGTTCCTTGGCACGGTTAAGACCACGTGAAAGCGAAGACAGGATCCAGAAACCTGCAACCGAACCCAGAATGCCGGACAGAGCCACGAGGCCCAGGATCAGCGTTCGGCTCTGGTTGAAAGACGTGTTCGACTTGTCGAGGCTGCTTTCCATCTCGGTTGTGTTGATATCCAGCAAGGTCTCGGTGGTCTGCGCCATCTCGGTGCTCAACGCGCCGCCCTGTTCGCGCAGCAGTGTGCCCGCCTCTTTGGTCATGTCGAACAGCAGGAGCTGCATAACCTCTTTGTTCACTTTGTTGATCTCGTCACGGACGCGAACGAACTCGTCGATGGCTGTTTGTGCTTCCTCGGTAAAGGCATGCTCGCGAGCTTGTTCGATCATGTCGGTCTGCGCGTTGCGCAGGTTCAGCATGTGGGTTTCCAGATCGCGCTTGGTCGCCACGTCACTCGACAGGACGTAATCGCGGATCGCCTGCTGTATCTGATCCTGATAGCGCAGGATTTCGTAGGACTGCTCGATTGCGTCCACGTTTTCGTGGACCACAAGCTCGTTCCGTTCCCGCATCGCGTCCATGTCGCGCAGGGCCACCAGACCAGAGGTTGCTGAAACCCCGATCAGGATGGCGCATGTCACGACGAGCTTTGCTTTGATGGTTAAACGCATCAGTCAGGTCTTTCAGTCTACGGTCGCGAGCTGAGGCTCTGCGGCGATCTGGTTTTCAAAGATCTGCACAACATCAGGGATCGCGACGAAGTTGTCGTTCCAGCGTGCCATGGCCAACAGGGTGCCTTCGGGCCAGCGGGTGCCCACGGCAGGGACGGGGCGCAATGTCTCGGGGTCGATCTCGGCGATGGCGTGCACCTTTTCTGCGATCACGCCGACGGTCATCGCTTTTTCGTTGACCGTGGTTTCGATGATCAGAATGCGCGTTTCTCGATCCGCAGGCTTCTGTTCCATGCGAAACAGGGGGCGCCAGTCCGCGACGGGCAGAACCACACCGCGGATGTTGATCAGACCGGCCGAGAAGTCGCCCGCGCACGGCACGGGGGTCAGGGCGGGCAGTTCCAGCACTTCGCGCAGAACGTCGGTGGGCAGAGCCATTTGCTCTCCGCCCATTTCAAACGCTACCACGCTGTTCAGGCGCGGGATCAGGTCGGCATAGGTCTTCTTGCTCATGCTGCGTTTCCTTTCAGGCGCTGTTCAATGTCCTGACCCAGCGAAACCAGATGCAAGACATCGAGGATCAGCGCGACGCACCCGTCCCCAAGAATTGTCGCACCCGAGAAAATCTTGAGGCGGCTGTGGAGAGGCGACAGCTGTTTGATAACGGTCTGGTTGGTGCCGATGATCTCGTCCACGATCAGACCGACGCGGGTGTCATTGGTGCCCACGATGACGATCTTCTGGTGTTCCGAAGTTGCGCTCTGACGGTTGAACACCTTGTTCAGACGCAGCACTGGCACCAGCTCATTGTTCAGTTCGATGACGCCGGTGGCTTCATCGTTGGCCGCGAGCTTTTCAGGCAGTTCGAGAATCTGCTCGACTGCCAACAGGGGCAGGGCGTAACGCTCGGTGCCGACGCCGATCAGTAGGCCTTCGATAATGGCGAGGGTCAGCGGCAAGCGCAGGGTAAAGTTTGTACCCTGCCCAGGTTCCGAGGTGATCTCGATGGTGCCGTTGAGCGCTTCGATGGCCTGTTTGACCACGTCTGCACCCACACCGCGCCCCGAAAGAGCCGTGACCTGAGCCGCAGTCGAGAAGCCGGGCTCCAGCACCATTTTCAGGATTTCGCTGCGGGGCACGTCGCTGTCTTCGGTCAGGAGGCCGCGCTCGATAGCGCGCTTGCGGATGGCTTCTTCGTTCATGCCGCGACCGTCATCGATGATTTTAATCACCACCTCGGCGCCCGCATGGCGTGCGGATAGCTTGACGAGACCGCGCTCGGGCTTGCCAGCTTCGGCACGCTCTTCGGGCCCCTCAAGTCCATGGTCCACAGAGTTGCGGAGCATGTGAACGAGAGGGTCTGTCAGCTTTTCGACCACGGTTTTATCAAGTTCGGTCTCTTCGCCTTCGACGATGAAGTCAAAAGTCTTGCCAGTGCTTTCCGCCAGATCGTGGGTCAGGCGGCGGAAGCGGCCCATGATACTGGACAGCGGCGTCATCCGGAGCGCCATGGTCGAGTCGCGCAGGCCCAGAGCCAAACGTTGAATGTCCTCTACCACGCTGTGCAGCGCCTCGTTTTCCAACTGGTTCGCAATGGCTGCCAGACGCGCTTCGGCGATCACAAGTTCACCCACGCGGTCCATGATCAGGTCAACGCGGTCTGCTGCAACGCGCAGCTGCGCAACGGGGGCTGCGGCGGCCTTGGTCGGTTTCGAGGCTTCTTTGGCTGCGGGCTTTGCCTCGACAACGGGTGTGGCGGGCGCAGCAGGAGCGGCTTCGGCGGGCGCCGCAGGGGCTGCGACCTCAGCTGCTGGGGCCTCGGCGCGGACGGGGTCCAGCGACAGCTCCATCTGGTCTTCGTGAAACATAAAGACGTCGCGGATCACGCTCTCTTTGAGCGCGCCGGGCAGAATGACTTGCCAGCCAGTGTAAATCGCGCGGGCATCCATCTCTGCGATGCGCGGTAGGCGGTCGGTCAGGGGGCGAACCATGGTGGTCTCTCCGCCAACTTCGCGCAGTTCGTCCAGCATCGCGATCGGGTTGCCGCCGATTTCCATGAAGTCTTGGGGCAGGCGGAACTTGAGGTCCCATTCCTTGATTTCGGCAGGGGCGGCAGCAGCTTCGGCCACAGGCGTGGCAGCCGCCGCAGGCGCAGCTTCCCCAGAGGTGGCCGCAGACAGGGCAGCTGTCAGCTCTGCGTCGCGTGACGGATCGGGCTCGCCGCCTTCGAGCAGGTCGGCGATCAGGTCATATGCGGTCAGTGCCACATTGATCAGCTCTGGCGTCACAACAGCATTGCCGGAGCGGACCGCTTCGAACGCGGCCTCGAAGTTGTGGACAAAGGAGGCGAGGCGCGAAAAGCCAAACATCGCGCCTGTGCCTTTGATTGTATGAAGAGCGCGGAAAACGCCAGCGACCACTTCTAGGTCGTCAGGGGTATCCTTAAGCACCAAAAGCCCCTCTTGCAGGGCCTCCATGAGAGCTTCAGCTTCCTGACGGAAGATCTCTTGCGTTTCCGCGTCCATCATTATCCGGCTACCTTCTTAACGACTGCGAGAAGCTGCTCTTGCTCGAACGGCTTCACCATCCAACCCAGTGCACCAGCGGCACGGGCGGCTTCTTTCAGACCGCCTTCGCTCTCGGTCGAGAGGAAGATGATCGGCACACCGGAGCTGCTGGGATCGGCGCGGTACGCCTGAATGAATTCCAGTCCGGTCATGTTGGGCATGTTCTGGTCGGTGATGACCATCGCATAGCGGTGCGATTTGGCGGCCTCGAGCCCTTTGGCCCCGTCGACAGCTTCGGTGACGGCATAGCCCGCTTGTTGCAGGGTCATCGACACCATTCGACGCACCGACGGGGAATCGTCGACGATCAGGATTTCTTTGCTCATATTAATCTTCCGTTATGAAAGGGGATCAGTGCTGCGTTGTCAGTGCAGACAGTTCCGCATCGGTCAGACCGATCCGGATGAACGCTTCTGCGAGTTTGGGAGAAGTCAGCAGAGCCGCCGTCACCTGATCCTTGGTGACCGCTTTTTCCTTGAGGGCGACCATGATGAGTTGGGCGATGCCAAAGAGCACCGTGTCCGAACTATCATCGTCAATTGCAGTGGTCAGCTCGGCACTTTCTGTGCCGACAGCTTCTTCGAAGCCGAAGCGAACGGACTCGAGGTCCGAAAGAGTGCTGGTCATCTGCGACGACAGGTTAATCTTAATCTTGTCCATAGGGTCCTCCGCGCAGGTTCAGCTTAAAACGCGATACCTTATTGTGGAGGTAGCGCGCCTTCTCCGCATCCTGTCAAAACGGCGGCACAATCCACCGCTGTATAGTCCGAAGGTATATTCGCGGGTCACCGAAGGGCGGGAATTCACGACCATTGCCCCCGATGTTCGGCAGGACGACCCTACGTAAAGGGCCGACCCGCAATTTTGCAGGCTGGCCCTATGTTTTCGTTGATTCTGTTGGCTGGCCTTACGCCAAGGACGGGAGCCAGAGCACAATTTGCGGGAATGCTACGAGCAGCGCGATGGTTACCGCATCGGCGATAAAGAAGGGTGTGACCCCCTTGAACACGTCCTGAACACTCAGATCATCACGCACGCCAGCGACCACAAAACAGTTCAGACCAATGGGCGGCGTGATCAGGCAGAACTCGGCCATTTTAACGACCAGAATGCCGAACCAAATTGCACACATGGGCCCCGACATGCCAAAGGTGCTGTCTGCTGCGCTGACCATCTCGCCCCCGTTCAGGGCCATTATGGCGGGATAGACCACAGGCAAGGTCAGCAGCAGCATTCCGATCGCGTCCATGAACATCCCAAGCACCGCGTAGGCCAAGAGAATGCAGATCAGGATCAGTAATGGGCTATACTCCAGAGACGTGATCCAGTCCGAAAATGCATGCGGTAGGTCCGCAAAGCCCAAGAAGCGCACGTAGATCAGGACCCCCCAAATGATGGTAAAGATCATAGCCGACAGACGGGCGGTTTCGATGATTGCATCCTTGAACTGGGCCCACCGCATTCCGCGTGCCAGTGCCATCACAAAGATGATAAAGGCACCGACCGCGCCGCCTTCGGTGGGGGTGCCCCACGCGTCACCGCCGAACGGGTTGTAGACAAAGAAGATGATGATAACGACCACCGCGACGATCGGTAGGGCGGGGGGCAGCGAGGCAAACCGCTGTTTCCACGTGAAACCCCGCACCGGCGGGCCAAAGTTCTTGATCGTGAGCGCGAGCCCGATGATGAGCGCGCCGTAAACGATGGCCGAAAACAGTCCGGGGATGAAGCCTGCTAGCAGCAGCTTGCCCACGTCTTGTTCGACAATAATCGCGTAGATCACGAGGATCGCCGAGGGCGGGATCAAGGAGGCCAGCGTGCCGCCAGCGGCCACAACCCCAGCGGCAAAGCGTTTGTCGTAGCCGATTTTCAGCATCTCTGGTATGGCAACTCGGGCAAAGACTGCAGCCGTCGCGACGGATGCGCCGGACACTGCGGCAAAGCCTGCGGTCGCAAAGACGGTCGATACTGCCAGCCCGCCCGGCACCCATGCAATCCAGCGTTTGGCGGCTTCGAACAGGGCGCGGGTCAGTCCCGCATAGTAGGCCAAATAGCCGATTAGAATGAAGGTCGGGATCAGGCTGAGCGCTTGGCTGGCAACCTTGCCGTGGGGGACTTGACCAGCTGTTTTCACAGCGACCGTCAGGGCCCATCCGAATTGTTCGGGGTCCATGCCCTTCTTGGCCCAAAAGATCCAGATCAGGCCGACCAGACCGGCCATTGCCGCTGCGAATGCAACGCGCATTCCCAGAAGCACCATGACCATCATACCGCCGGTGACCCAGAGGCCGATTTCAATGCTATCCATGGCCTTAATCCCTGCCTTCGATGTGTTCAGCCTCGGCTGCGGCTTGTTCGGCAGCGCTCTGGATCAAGGGGACGGCGACGGGGCTGTCGGTTCCGCTGATGATCGCGCGCCCATAGCCAATGACCTGTATGGTGCACCGCAGGCAGAGCACGGCAAAGGCGACGGGGGCCAAGAGTTTCGCGGGCCAGATCGGCAGGCCGATATCAATGGTGCTATCGCGACTCCACATGGGTTTGCTCATGTCAAAGCTACGATCAAAATGCGCCCAACTGCCCCAGACAAGGAGCAGCATCAGGATCAAAATCAGGCCGGTGGTTATTAGTTCGAACAGCCATAAGGGGCGGCCCGACAGGCGCGCGACCAGAATGTCCATGCGGATGTGGCCGCCGTCGCGCTGTACGTAGCTGACCCCCATAAACGCGATCAGCGGCATCAGCTGGGTGATCCAATCCACATATCCGGGCAAAGGTTGGTTGAACCCGTTGCGCCCCGAGACGGACACCACCGCTAAAACCATTAGGCCAAAGACGGCCAGACCGGCCAACAAGGCCATAAAGCGCTCCAGACGCATCAACCCCTGATCCATGCGGCTCAGGAGGCTGTCGTCGGTCAATACTGTGGCAGACCCCGCCATGCGTATTCCCCGTTCATTCAGAATGGACAGGCCCCGAAGGTCGTCTTCGGAGCCTGCAACAGTCTTGGGTTAGTCCAAGCGGATCACTTGCGGGCGTCTGCCAGCGTGTTGTTCACCAGATCATAAAGCTCTTGGGCGGGCAGGCCCTGCGCGCTCATCTCGTCGATCCAGGCTTGGTGGATGGGGCCGCCAGCCTTTTCTTTGAACGCCGCGATCTCTTCGTCCGAGATCATGACCTTTTGAACGCCCTTCTCCTCGAGAACGGTGTCCCAACGCTTGAGCAGTTCGCCGTAGTTGGACAGGTAGTAGTCGATCGCCTCAGGCACGGATTCGTCCAGAATGGCGCGGTGTTCATCCGACAGGCTTTCGTAGGCGTCGATGTTCACGACCACGGGGCAGTTCACCGTGCCGGGGTTCAGGTTCGCGGTCCACCAATCGGCCTCGTTGATGGTGCCAAAGGACAGGTGCGCGTGCTGAGCAAAGGCCACGGTGTCCACAACGCCCGACTGCATCGCCTGATAGGCTTCGGAGCTGGTCACAGATGTGGGGACGCCGCCCACGGCTTCGAACGCGCGACCCAGACCGCCAGTCGCGCGAACGCGCATGCCGTCAAACTCGGCTAGTTCGTCGCGGGGCTCGCCAGTGCCGACCAGATTGTATTGAGGCATCGGGCTGGTCATCAGCATCTTGGCGTTCCACTGGGCCATTTCATCGGCCACGGCGGGGTGGGCGTAAACGGCGTGGCTGACGGCCACCTCTTCGTCCAGCGTGTTCACGCCAAGGAAGGGCAGTTCCAGCACAGTGATCGCGCGGTTCTTGTCCGCGTGGTAGCCCGCGCAGAACTGGGCCATTTCAAAGGCGCCAATCGAGATGCCGTCGAGGTTCTCTTTGTTGTTGGACAGACCGCCATAGCTGACGTTCATGGTGAAATCACCGCCCGACTTTTCCGCAACCAGTTCAGCCAGCTTTTCGATGTGCTCGGTGAAAGCGCGGCGCTTGCCCCAAGTGGAGACGTTCCATTCGGTTGCGCTGGCCTCGGCAGCGAAGCTGACAGCAACAAGTGCGATGGCCGTACGGCCAAGCAAAGTTTTCATACATTTTCCTCCCATTATCGCGCCCTATCCCGCACCTCGTTTCCAAGGCTCCTCTTGCGGTCAGAGCGTCTGATGCCTCAATTCGTGCATGACCGGACCCCACATGGCAAGGGTAACGCGCGGCTTTTTCCACCCAGCGGAAGTGTAAGACGTCAGGGCATAAAAAAGTCGCCCACCGGTGATCCAGAGGGCGACTTTGTTCGTAGGTGGCAAGGTTTTAGCCCGCGAGGGCGCCAATCACCTTGGTTAGAGACACAGTGCCTAGGTATTGGCCATCCTCTTCGGTCACGCCTAGGGTCTGGTTTGGTGCCTGCGCCAACGGGTGCAGCGCATCGTTCAGCAGCGTGCCTGCCGGAATGTTCGCGCCGTCATAAGGTGTTCCAGCCTCGGCCAGTGCCCGCAGTCGAATCACTTTGCCGCGGTTAATGTCCTTGGTGAAGTCAGCGATATAGTCGTCGGCGGGGGTCAGAACGATCTCGGGGGCGGTGCCCTCTTGAATCATGGCGCCGTCGCGCAGGATCGCGATCTTGTCTCCAAGGCGCAGCGCCTCGTCCAAATCGTGGGTGATGAAGATGATGGTCTTGTGCAGCTCGTCCTGCAGTTCCAGCAGGATGGATTGCATGTCGTAGCGGATCAGTGGGTCAAGCGCACTGAACGCTTCGTCCATCAGCAAGATTTCGGCGTCGGTGGCTAGGGCGCGGGCCAGACCCACGCGCTGCTGCATGCCGCCAGACAACTGGCCTGGATAGTGATCCTCGTAGCCGGTCAGGCCAACGCGGTTGATCCAGTGCTGGGCCTTTTGCTTGATCTCGTCTTCCTTGAACCCTTGTACCTCGAGCCCGTAGCCGACATTCTCCATCACTTTACGGTGGGGCAGGAGGCCGAACTTCTGGAACACCATCGAGGTCTTCTTGCGGCGGACATCGCGCAGTTGCTTGTCCGACATTGTCAGTACGTCGTCACCGTCGATCAGAATCTGACCATCAGTGGGCTCGATCAAGCGGTTGATGTGGCGGATCAGGGTCGATTTGCCCGAACCGGACAGGCCCATGACGACCTGAATCTGTTTGGCCGGAATATCGAGGCTGACGTTGTTGATCCCCAGCACGTGGCCGGTCTGGTCCAAGAGTTCTGGCTTGCCGAGGCCGCTTTTGACCTGCGGCAGCACCTTTTTCGGATTCTTGCCAAAGATCTTGTAGAGGTTTTTGATCTGTACCTTGAGTTCGGACATCATTTGCCTCCGTTGCGGTAGGCTTGCAGACGCTTGCCGTAAGTTTGCGACACGCGGTCAAAGATGATGGCTAGAGCTACGATTGCCAGACCGTTCATTAGGCCAAGCGCCAGATACTGGTTCGAAATCGCACGCAGCACGGGCACACCAAGGCCTTTGACCCCGATCATCGAGGCGATCACGACCATGGACAGCGCCATCATGATGGTCTGGTTGATGCCGGCAAAGATGTTGGGCAGGGCCAGTGGCACCTGTACGCCCCACAGTTTCTGCCACGGCGAGGTGCCAAAAGCATCTGCCGCTTCGAGTACGTCTTTGTCCACCAGTCTGATGCCCAGATTGGTCAGGCGCACAATCGGGGGAATTGCATAGATGCACACGGCCAAAAGGCCCGGCACTTTGCCAATGCCAAGCAGCATCACAACGGGGATCAGGTACACGAAAGACGGAATGGTCTGCATCACGTCGAGGATGGGCGTAATAACGCCTTGGGCACGGTCGGATCGCGACATCAGGATGCCCAAAGGTATCCCGATTGCAATGCAGAGCAGCGTCGCAACCGAGATGATCGCCAGCGTTGCCATCGTGTCTTCCCACATGTCGAGGACACCGATCGCGATGAACGCCAGAACCGAACCTGCAGTGATCTTCCACGAACGCGACCCCAGCCATGCCAGACCGCCGACAACCAGCAGGATCACGGGCCAAGGGGTGGCTTCGAGCAGTTTCTCGAACCAGATCAGGAACCGCAGCAGCGGATCAAAGAAATTCTCAAGCTGTTCGCCATATGCGCGGGAGAAACCCTTGAAGGTCTCATCGACCGCTTGCTTCATGCCGCTCAGCGTTTTTCGGCCCAGGGAGGGAAATTCGTATAAGAATTCCAAAGCCGTCACCTCTTTTGTTGTCTTGTTGTCCGGATAACGGTCCGGCGCCCATAGCAAACGGGGGGCGCTTCAGACGCCCCCCGTTCAACGTTCCCAATGGCTCTTAGAGCTCCGACTTCACGCCTTCAGCCGCTTCTTCGGACACCCAGCCAGTCCAGATCTCGGGGTATGTCTCAAGGAAGTGGTAGGCTGCGTCTTCGCCAGTCGCCTGGTTCTCGTTCATGTAGACCAGCATCTCGTTCATGATTTCGCCGGGGAAAACACGGCTTTTCAGGTAATCAACGGCGATGCCGCCTTCCTGCATCAGACGATCGGTGATGATGCTGTGAACTTCGGACTCGGTGTACGACGAAGGCTGCGGGTCGAGGCATTCCTGTTCGGGCTTCACGATGCAGCCGTCCCAGTTTTCGCTGCCGGCCCATTCGGTTTCCCACTCAAGCATCTGCAGCTTGTATTTGCCGATGATCGCGGTCGGAGCCCAGTAGTAGCCGAACCATGGCTCGTCACGCTCGACAGCCTTGGCGATCGAGCCGTCCAGACCTGCGGCCGAGCCGGGATCGACGAGGGTCCAGCCCTTGTCTTCCATGTCAAAGGCGCGGAAGAGGTTCGCGTTCGAAAGCTGACAGCCCCAGCCTGCGGGGCAGCCCATGAAGGCACCCAGCGATTCATCTTCGGCGTAGGGGAACAGCTCGGGGTGCTCCAGCAGCTTTTCGACAGTGTCCAGCTCGGGGTGGTCTGCTGCGAATTTCTCGGTGACCCACCAGCCTTCACCCAGTCCGGTGATCGGGCCTTCGACGACCGAATGCAGGCGGCCTTCTTCCATGGCGGCCATCAGGGGGTCGCGCACAGCGTTGATCCACAGCTCGCCTGCGACGTCAGGCTCTCCCTTTTCATTCATCGAAGCAAAGGTGGTGGTGGTCGCGCCAGGGATCAGTTCGACATCGCAGCCATATCCTTCTTCGAGAATGAGTTTGTCTACGTTCGCCATCAGTTCCGCCGAGGCCCAGTTCATCTCGGCCATGGTCAGCTCGCCGCATTCGCTGGCCATCGCGCCGGATGCCAGTGCTGTGGTCATGCCAAAGACGGTGAGCGCGCCAAGTTTCTGAAGTTTCAACATCATCCCTCCCAAGGGGTTTGCTTTTCGCTTTTGCCGAGTGGTCCCCGACGATCATTGAACATCGGCGCCGCATTCTGCGAGTGCAAAATCGCGACACCGTGATGTCGGAAACAGACCATATGTTTTCAGAGGTGTAAAGGAATAGAGCGCGGCGGGCCTTGGGCCCAATCCATCTGCGCATGGGACAACGGCCTTTGGGTCAGGGCAAAGGCAATAAATCGATGGAGATGCGAGAAGAAATGGTCGGATCAGTCGTCCATTTGTGACGCAGCTATCGCCAGACCATCAACGACTGCCGTAAATGCCTCTGACCTTTGCAAGGTCGCCGAGGGGCAAACTGCCTTGGCTTCGTCTTCGACCATGGACATCAGGCTAGAGCCGCCCACTAGCACAATGGTGTCGATCTGTGTGGGCATCACGCCCGCCTCCATAAAGGTCTGGTAGAGCGCATTTCGCATCTTCTCGCGTTGCCCTTCGAGGGCGGCGTTCATGCTGCCCTTAGTGATCGGGGCAGCGAGTCCCGGTTCGACAAAGCCCATCTGAATTTGGGTTCCGGACTGACCTGTATTTGCGCCGATCTTCCCTGCCTCGACCGCAAAGGCCAACTCATGCCCTAGCTGCTCTTTGATAACGGTATCAAGGCGGCTCATGGCGTCGGGGTCCTCGGCATGGCGCAACATGTCTTCGACCAGCTTCTCTGTGTCGCGAGAGTAGACAAAGGGGATCTTTGCCCATGTTGCCAAATCCGCGTAGATCGCGTTTGGCACCGGGAGCCGTCCATCGCCAAAGGTGCGTCGTAGAGTGCCCCCATAGCCGAGTAGTGGCATGGCATGGGTCATCGAAATTGCGTGGTCAAAATCCGTCCCGCCAAGGCGGACCCCGTGGCTGGCAAGAATCTGAATGTTGTCACCCTTGGCTTCAAAGATCGAGAAGTCTGACGTGCCGCCCCCGATATCTACGATAAGGCCTCGTCCATTTATCTGTTGGTCTGCGCCATATGCATGGGCTGCTGCCTCGGGTTCGTTCATAAACGCGATCTCAGAGAAGCCAGCAGCGCGGTAACATGCCTCAAGATCTTCGAGTGCGCGTGCATCTTTGTCAGGGGCGCCGGAGTGGAAGTGTACAGGGCGGCCCGACAAAACGCGTTCGCAGCTATGCCCTGTCTGTTGTTCTGCTCGCTGCCTTATACGGGCTAGAAAAGCCGTAACCACATCTGCAATGGTGCGGCGCTGCCCACCAATCAACCTGCTCTCGTGAAACAGGGGATCGCCAAGCACAGATTTCAGCGCGCGCATGTAGCGCCCCTCTTCCCCGTCGATCAAAGCCGAAGAGGCGGCTTGTCCATAGAGCATGGTTTTTGTCTCTGCGGGGAAAAACACAGCGGTGGGGATGGTATCTGCGCCAGCTTCCAAGGCGACTCGTGATAGCTGCCCGTCTTTGTAGGTTGCGGCTGCAGAGTTGGAAGTCCCGAAATCAATCCCGAGTCGGATGGCGGCCATGGTCTTTCCCTCGAATTTAGCAAAGCCATTGGCTAGCGCGCCGGACTTGGGGCATCAACCAAGAATACAAATGCTTTGCTGGTTTTGCTCTGCTCCGTAGTGGGCCTCTGCAGAGTGGCGTCCAATATCTGTCGCTCTGTTGGGTGAAGAACCCCTGTTTGTCGCGTTTCTCGCTATGTGATGTGCTTGTTCATTCGCTTGTTGCTGTTTGATTTTGAGTATTTTGGATTTTTTTGAGTTTTTTGGATTTTGTGTTGATTTGGGGGTTGCGACTCTTTGTTGGTATCCGTAGAAGGCCCCTCACCGGCGGCGCTGAGGCGCGGTTGGGGCGGACGGGACGGTCGGAAGGCTGGAAGGTTCG
>NZ_FOXY01000027.1 GCF_900115865.1 Donghicola eburneus
CAGCAGAGAAAAAAGAGCGGCGCCTTGGCAAGTTTCGTTGCTTGGTGATACTACATTTGAGCGCATTCGTTCGGATGCATTACCCAACCTTGCCGGCTGAGTGAGTTGGTAAGCCGCCCGTTTTTACAGGGGTTGGGACGTAGAATTTACGCAGCCATTCTCAGTTTCTTTGCGGGGGTCATCTCGCCATTGCCTATGTTGGGGCGGTCGTCGTCGCTGGTCTGCGGCTGACAAGCTGCGGATCGTGGAGGAAACGATGGTTAAGGGGGAGAACATCTCTGCCGTTGCGCGCCTCAAAGGCGTGGCTCCTAATCAGCCATATCGTTGGCGCAAGCTCATGCTAGAATGGGGCAACATCGCCGTGGCCGCAGATGACAGCGTCCCAGGAAACAAGACAGTCTGTGACATGGAGGCCGGTAGTCGGGAACTTGAACGCCAGCTCGGGCGCAAGACGATGGAAGTGGAAATCCTGAAAGAAGCCTTCGACAAATCACGGGCAAAAAAACGACCTTGCTTGCGCAGTCTTTGAAACGGCACGATTTGCCATGAAGATCGTTGCCGATCTTTTGGAGGTCTCCCGTTTCAACCTGCACGACCGTGTAAACTGAAGCGGAAAGCCGCGTCAGGGCTATCATATAGCCCAAGACGCAATGGTCCTACCACGCATCTAGGCGTTGGTGGCGTAGCGCCCGACCTATGGGTACCGCCGAATTACGGCTCTGTTGAATCGACAGCAACGTGCCTAAGGCCTTGCTGCGGTCAATCACAAGCGGGTCTACCGGATCTTGGAACGCAATAACTTGCGTCTCCAGCAATCCGGCTTTGATAGACGCGAGCGACGTCGCGATGGCAAGGTCATCATGATGCGCTCAAACCTTCGTTGGTGTTCTAATGGGCTGGAGTTTGCGTGCTGGAACGGCGATGTCATCCGCTTGGCTTTCATATTAGATACCTATGACCGCGAGATGATCTCGTGGCGGGCTGTGGTGAATGATTGGATCAGCGGGTCGGATGTTCGCGATATGCTGCTCGCAGCTGTGGAGGGCAGGATCGGTACTCACCGCGCCCTGTAACTGGTAGAAGTGCTGTCCGATAACGGAGGCGCCCATACGGCCAAAGAAACCCGCATCTTTGCGCAACAACTGGGCCTGAAATCCTGCTTCACCCCAGTAAAAAGCCCCCAATACAAAGGCATGTCAGAGGCCCTCGTAAAGAATCTGAAACGCGATTCCGTCCGGGTGAACCCGTTGCCCGACGCCAAAACCGTACTGTCATTGATAGGAGAATGGACCGAAGACTTAACGAAAATCACCCACACAGCGGCCTGAAATGGAAATCGCCTCGCGAGTTAATCAGAATCAAAACCGAAACCGATTAGGTGTCCGGTGAAACAGGGGCCGGATCAGACACCAAGTTCTGTTACGAAACCGAGACACGGAAGATCGTTCATTTTGCAATGAAACATACTGCAGAGAGTTTGTCTCCGGTGGAAGCGACGCATGCTATTTTGCTGTGCTAGAAAGACCAATTCGCGATCGCAAAACTGTTTGAATGGGAAGATCTAATCACTGTCGCATGCGCTGTCACACTCGTAACTGAATAGCCCCGCGTTTCTTAGACGCCTTGTTTGTTCAGTTTCTGCTGCCGTTCGAACTCGATTGGCGACAGCATGCGTTATGCGCGTGCTTGCGCTTCGGATTGTAGAACATTTCGATATAGTCGAACACGTCCTGCCTTCCTTCTGCGCGCGTTCGGTATGTTTCCCGTCTGATCTGTTCGCGCTTGAGCAGGTTGAAGAAGCTCTCGGCAACAGCGTTGTCGTGGCAATTGCCTCTTCGGCTCATCGAATGCTCCTGTTTGTGGGCGCGTAGGAACGCAGCCCAGTCCATACTGGTGAATTGGCTGCCCTGATCCGATTGCATCAGGACCTTGTCGCGGGGCTATCGACGCCAGATCGCCATCAGGAGCGCTTGCAGAACCACATCTGTGGTCTGCCTGCTTTGCATCGACCAACCAACGACCCGCCGAGAATAGAGGTCGATGACGACAGCCAGATAGGCGAAACCTTAATGGGTGCGAATATAGGTGATGTCTGTCACCCAAGCCTTGTCCGCTGCCGCAACGTCAAACTGCCGGTCCAGTGTGTTATCGACGATGATTGATGGCTTGCCACCATACTTTCCGGGACCGCGCTTGTAACCAATCTGCGCTGTGATCCCGGCCAGTCGGGTGAGGCGGGCCACGCGGTTCAGGCCGATGCTCTCTCCTTGCTCAAGAAGGTCGTCATGCAGTTTCCGGTGCCCGTAAACCTTGCCGCTTTCAACCCATGCTTCTTGCAGCATCGCAGTCTAGCGTTGGTCTTCCATAACCGTGCGGCTCGGCGGGGCCTTCAGCCAAGCATAGAAACCACTCGGCTGGATCCGCAAGCAGCGGCACATCGCCCGAACCGAGAATAGTCCGCGATGCTCGACAACGAACGCGTATATCACTCTGCATCCCTGGCGAAATACGCGGTCACCTTTCTAAGAAACAGCCAACTCCTGAGGCATGGACGCCAAGGCATAGCCGAGTGTTTTCGCGTGACGCTGGAGATTTGAGAGCACACGTTGCCGGTGTCGCTCGTCGTAGGCTGCCGCCCACTGATCCTGGTAGGCCATGCCATGCCGGATGGCATTGTAGCACAGAACGGCAATCTTGCGCGCCGAGGCCGTGTTACTTCGGCCAATTGTGACGGCAGCGAGCCGCAGAAGTGCAGCGGCGCGGCTTGAAGATCGACGCCTCCGCGAGGGCAGCAGCTTGACGCCAGAGATCTTGTTCCCCAGGGCAAGACAGAGCCACGACTTGGAGTGCTTGGCGCTCTTCCAGGCATGCAGGTCCGTGCCGCATTCAGCCAACAGCTTCAGAGCCAGCGATGGCCCGAGGCCATGGATCTGCGTCAGATCTGTGCCCAACACCCCGTTGAGCGCAGCCCGCACATCGAAGGATGGCGCATTATGCTGCGTGACTTCGATCCGCGCCTTGGGCAGCGGGGCCAGATCATCGTCTGCGCGGATCGTCGGCGCCCCCTCCGCAGCCTCCAGCCTACGGTCGCACGTCTTGATCTGTACCTTGTAGAAGTCGGAAAGCTGCAGCGACTGTGTCAGGGCAAAGACGTGCTCCGCGCGGTCGTTGCCAACCATTGCGGCTCTGATCGTGTCCATAGAGGATTTGCAGCGGACATCCCAGAACCCGGCAAGAACCTCCGGATCGCGCTCGCCGGCGACGATGGCACGGATGATCCGCATACCGGTCGCACCAGTGATGTCGGAGACGACATGACGAAGTTGCAGGTTCATCTCCATGAGTGCCTTCTGCATGTGCTGGTTATGGGCGGCAGCATACTCAGTGAGCCGTTCCCGTTGGCGCATGTAGGCGCGCAGAGTGGCGATCTCGGCCTCGGGGCGGAAACTGCCACGCAGCAACCCATAAGAGTGCAGCTGGCGCAGCATAGCACAAGCTGTTTATATTGCGCACAGGCGGGCGGAGGCTCGGAACCGATTTCCTAAGGAATTCCGCTCCTCCGTCACACGCAGCAGCTCGCGCTTCCAAGCGTAGAATGAATGCTTGCTCACACCCAACCGCTCCGACACTTTCCTCACCGGATAGCCGCGTTCAGTGATCAGCGCGACCGCATCGCGCTTGAAATCGTCCGTGAAATTCTCTGTGCTCATCATGGCCTCCTTGCCTCAAAATTAGCGAAGAAGGCGTCCGCAATACACGAGGCTATTAAACAATTACTTATAGTCAAGGTGGGGTGTATATCGGCTTGGATAACATCGCGTTAGCAAGTCTGACCTGCTCGCTAACTTACCTTGAAGAGGTATATTGGCTGAAACCACTCACCGTTTAGTTCGTTTATTCCTTGATAATGGATGCCAATTAAAGCGACCAATCGCGACGAACATTGATGAGGGCGTGAGTGGAGGTGCTATGGGTATCTTGTCCTGAGTAGCAACGAAGATGATAGCGCAGACAGGCACCTTTCAAAAAGCTATAGTATCATATAGCAATGATCATGACCAATATTTGGTTTTGTCGAAAGACACGCAATTCAATGAGAAACGCGGGGTGATCATGCCGGCCTGTGGGGTAGCACTTAAGTGTGGAAAGGAGCAAAGTTCTGGTTTGAGCAGTTACCCGTATGTCTATTGAAGTAAATATTGCCTCGGGATTTAAGTATTGCGGCTTTGTGCTTGAGCGTACAGCTTTGTTGGTTTCGATAAGTGGTCAGGCAAAGCCTCTGACACGCTTTTGGCGCTTGTATACTGGTGTAAAGGAGCCTAGGTGGTGGATCCCGTATGAAGCTGCTGGGGTAGTCTCTGCAGTTGAGGCCCTAGAAGTTAGTTCTGCATCGGCTAAGGCTTGCATATTGCAGTTGCTGTTGCTTCTCTTACGCAAATGCCAGGATAGACGGGAAAGAGGCAAGCTGACTAATGACCACCTCAAAGCTAACACATCTGAAGCCCGGCCGAGGTTTGACCTTATGCTTCGGGGAGTAGGTCGAGAACTGGATTGCGCGAGAGTCTGCGGAGCAGCTAGCCGTAAGCGAAGAGTTTTTCGCTCCAGACAATGGGGCAACATCGCCGATGGCGTTAGACGTTTCGGTCAAGTGCAGAGAGATCAGCCACAGCCAATCTAGGGCTTATGTAGCAAGGATTACAAACATGGTCCTATCGCACTCGTTGACGACACATTGCCAGTCGTCATCTTTGCGCTGGGTACAGACTTTGAAAACACGATTTTATCAAGCATGATGGATGTCATGGTAGCACGCGGGAAAGTCAATCCGTTAAAAGAATCTGGAGAAGCCAAGCATGCTGGCGAATCTCCGAACTTGAGCGTGACGCCATAGGCGAAGCCTAATCTTCGCGCCACATCTTTATATAATCCCCGGTTAGATGCTTGCCTTGAACTCAGCGCTTACTGGCGGGGTGGACGTAGATTAGCCGAGAAATCTTTAGAAGTTGGCAAAAGTGGAATGATTGGAGAGAAAGAATGCGTATTTTAGTTACCGGGGGCGCGGGTTACATTGGCAGCCACACGCTTATACAGCTACTGCGCGAGGGCCATAACGTTCTCGTATACGATAACTATTCCAATAGCTCTCCGGAAGCATTGAACCGCGTCAAGCAGATTGCAAACGCAGACTTCAACGTTTGTGAGGGAGACATTCAGGACGCTGGCAAACTCAATGAGGCATTTGGGAGCTTCAGACCCGAAGCAGTGATGCACTTCGCGGGATTGAAGGCTGTAGGAGAATCTAATGAGAAGCCGCTTGAGTACTATGCCCAGAATGTTTCAGGCTCGATTGAGCTATTGAAGGTAATGCAGCGTCATGAGTGTCGTCGGATCGTCTTTTCCTCCTCAGCGACAGTTTATGGCAATGCCAAATATCTTCCTTATGACGAGCACCATCCTATGCAGCCAACAAACCCATACGGCCGCACTAAGTACTTTGTTGAAGAAATCATTCGTGATTGGACCGCCTCTTGGGGAGAAGCAAGTGCTATTTTACTTCGATATTTCAATCCTGTAGGCGCTGATCCTTCCGGCCGAATTGGTGAAGATCCCAACGGTATGCCTAACAACCTCGTTCCGTACATTTCACAGGTCGCAGTTGGACGGTTGAAACACCTAAAAATTTTTGGCGCAGATTATGAAACTCGAGATGGAACCGGAGAGCGTGACTACATCCATGTCGAAGATCTGGCGCGAGCACATTTGGCCGCTATTGAGTTTTCCGAAGCTACTACCGGGTGCGAAGCTATAAATGTTGGGACGGGAGGCGGCGCCACGGTGTTTGAGATGATTAAAGCGTTTGAGCATGCATCCGGACAGGTAGTGCCTTATGAGATTGGTCCACGACGCGACGGGGACGTAGCGCGGAGTCTGGCAGCGGTAGACAAAGCCGAGCGCCTTCTTGGATGGAGGGCTAAGCTCTCCGTTGCGGACATGTGCAAAACCACTTGGAACTGGCAGTCTAACAATCCATACGGCTACGGCAGTAAATAATCGAGAACGCTTGTCGTGCAATGCTGACCTGCCGCTGAACATTCATCCAGCGGCGATATGAGCCTGAAGGGTGTTTACGCCTACTGGCGCGGTTTGAGCAATCGCCCGTCGCGCGGAGCTTTCATCTCGCGCAGCGGGGCGGGCGATTGCGTGGTTTAATGTTCGGGCATATTCTGCAGGAGTGCGATAGTCCAATGCGGAATGCGGGCGCTCTGTATTGTAATCGGCGGCCGATGCAGCAATTACCGAGCGAGTGTGCGCCAGGTTGCGGAACATTGTCTCGTTCAATAGCTCGTCACGCATGCGGCCGTTAAAGCTTTCCACAAATCCATTCTGCATCGGCTTTCCTGGCGCGATATAATGCCATTCGATTTGGTTCTCGGCACACCAGCCGAGGATGGCATTACTTGTCAGTTCGCTTCCGTTATCGCTGACAATCATCCCAGGCTTTCCCCGCCGTTCGATAAGGGCTGTCAGTTCGCGCGCCACGCGACGCCCTGAGATCGAAGTGTCAGGTATCGCGGCCAGAAATTCCCGCGTCACATCGTCGACGACGTTCATGACGCGAAACCGCTGACCATTGGCGAACTGGTCGTGGACGAAATCCAATGACCAGCGTGCGTTTGGCCGCGCTTCGACCAGGATCGGTGCCCGCGTCCCGATCGCTTTGCGGCGGGCTTTGCGTTTACGGACTGTTAACCCTTCTTTGCGGTAGAGTCGATAAATTCGGTTGATGCCCGATGGTTCGCCTTCACGGCGCAACAATACGAACAAGCGGCGATAGCCAAACCGCCTCCGTTCGTTTGCCAGCTCTCGCAACCGGCCACGCAAGGCCGTATCTGGCGCACGTTGCGCAACATAACGGACCATCTTGCGATCCGCGCCCGCAATCCGGCACGCCCGCCGTTCCGAGAACCCGAACTGGCTTCTCAGTTGCGCGACAGCCTCGCGCTTAACAGCGGGCGTCACCACTTTTTTGCTACTAACTCACGCATCGCCGCTACATCCAGCATCTGCTCGGCCAGCAGCTTCTTCAACTTGGCATTCTCGTCCTCAAGTGTCTTCAGCCGCTTGGCTTCAGACACAGTCATCCCGCCAAACTTGGCCTTCCAATTGTAGAAAGTACCTTCGGCCATGCCGTGCTTGCGGCAAAGGTCGGCACATTTTGCGCCGGCCTCATGCTCGGTCAAAATGCCGATGATCTCTTCGTCTGTAAATCGTGTGTGCTTCATTGTCTGTCCTCAAATTGGGGCAGACTCTAATCGATGATGGAGGAAAAATCCCGTGGCAGGTCAAACACCTCCAGTGTCTCGATGATGTCCTCGCCCATCTTCACAATACGATCCGAGCCACAGCAGGTGCAGGCTGTCGGAGCTTCGACCACGACACGTTCCCGCGGAAGATGCTCGGGAAAGAGTTTGCGCACGGGCTTTCTTCGGGCAAAGGCCCGCACGGTGCCTGTCTGGTCACCCTGCGCGGTGTCTTCAGCGAGCAGCACATCCTCGGTGGGGGCAGCTTCCAATTCTTCGAGCTACCATTCCAACTGATCTATCAGCCGCGCGCGGCGCTCGGAAGAGATGCCGTATTTGTCGCGCCGCAGCTTGGCTATCTCCAGCTTCAATTCCTGGATCATCGCTTCCGTGCAGGATGCCAGGGCACGCGCTAATGCCAGATTGCGTTCGGCGGCCTGCGCACGGGCACTTTGCGCGGCAAGCGCGGCGCGCAATTCAGCGATTTCTGAAGCGGGATCTGACATGGCAAATCCATACCAAAGGCGCCCCCGGTCACCAATAAAAACGGGCGCTTTACAGCGTATTACCCAACTTTTGTAGGGCGTTGCGTCCAACGCGGATTGCGCCAGTCGATCCCTTCAAGGAGATATCCCAGTTGCGCAGCAGAGACCGGCACAGCGGTGCCGGACTGGCTGTCGGGCCAGATGAATTTGCCTGCCTCCAACCGCTTGAGATAGAGCGACATACTAACGCCGTCATGCCAGAGAACCTTGATCAGATCGCCTTTGCGTCCCCGAAAGCAGAAGATCTCTCCACCATGGGGATCACGCCCAAGTCCTTGCTGGATCTTCAGCGACAGCGTGTTCATGCCGCCGCCCATTGGCCAGAACGATCTCGATCGTCCCATCGCTGCGGTCCTGATCTGTCTCGGGCTGAACAGGGATGGGGCGTTCCGGAAAAAAACTGAACGAATGCGCCTTGCTCAGCGCCCTCACACAACGTCCCTTCGCGATACGCCCGCCGCCACAGGCTGAGCAGTCATCGCGACACCTGGTCCGGCCCCCGTTTCACCGGACACCTAAGCGGTTTCGGTTTTGGCTCTGATGAACTCGCGAGGCGATTTCCATTTCAAGCCGCTGTGTGGGTGGTTTTCGTTATAGTCTTCGATCCAGTCTCCTATCAATGACAGCACGGTTTTGGCGTTGGGCAATTGGTTCACGCGGACGTAATCGCGCTTCAGAGTCTTCACAAATGCCTCTGACATGCCGTTGGATTGCGGGCTTTTGACCGGCGTGAAGCAGGATTTCAGACCCAATTGTTGCGCGAAGATGCGGGTTTCTTTGGCTGTGTAGGCGCTGCCATTGTCTGACAGAACCTCGACCTGTTCCGGTGCCCGGTGTGTGCCGAACCTGCTCTCCACAGCTTCCAGCAGCATGTCGCGCACATCCGACCCGCTGATCCCGGCATTCGCCACGGCCCGCCACGAGATGATCTCGCGGTCATGTGCATCGATGAGGAAAGCCAGGCGGATAATGTCGCCGTTCCAGCAAGCAAACTCTAACCCATCAGAGCACCAACGCAGGTTTGAGCGCATCATGATGACTTTGCCATCGTGGTTTCGCTCGGGGCGATCAAAGCCGGATCGCTGGAGCAGCAGGTTGTTACGCTCCATGATGCGGTACACGCGTTTATGGTTAACAGGCGGTAAACCCTGCGTACGCAACTCCCGGTTCAGCAGTGCTGTGATCCGGCGGTATCCATAGGTCGGGCGCTTCGCCACCAACGTCTGGATGCGCGGCAGGACCACCGCGTCTTGGGCTTTATGATAGCCCCGACGCGGCTTCGCGCTCCCGTTCAAACGGTCGTGCAAGTTGGAACGGGACACGCCCAATGTTGTAGCAACCGCCATCATTGGGAACCTCCCGGTTTCAACGACTGCGCAAGCAAGGTCTGTTTTTTTGAGCGGCTCTTTTCTAGCGCTTCCTTCAGGATTTCGTTCTCGAGCGTCTTGCGCCCGAGCTGGCGTTCAAGCTCCCGGATGCGGCTTTCCATCTCGCGGACGGTCCTGTTCCCAGTCACGCTGTCGTCTTCTGCCACGGCGATGCTGCCTTCTTCGAGCATGAGCTTGCGCCAACGATACAGAAGATTGGGGGCCACGCCATTGCGACGGGCAACAGCAGAGATGCTTTCACCGTCATACATGGTCTCTTCTACGATCCGCAGCTTTTCAGCCGCAGACCAGCGCCGACGGCGACCGCCATCAGTGATGATTTCAATCTCAGACATGAGCATGTGCTTAAGGCTATCCTTAAGCCTCCTTGGTCAAGCCAAGGTGTCCGGTCCAAATGGGGGCCAGTTCAACACCCCCGTAGCGGCGCGCGGTGGCCGATCCCTGCCGGACCTCTTCTAAGCTCTCTTCGACAATCCGGAGCTTGTCTTCGTAAGACTAATGCCGCCGCCGCGGCGTGTCCTCCGGGGATAAAATCTCGATGTTGGGAAAGTTGCTTAAACATGACATAAGCCATGCCTTAAGGCTAAATCCTCAATGCGCTAAGACGGCTCTCGCCGAAGGCATAACCTTCACTTTGTCAAGGAAATGCGAAAATGGTTAATGCATGTCCCGTAATTTCAGTTTTTGACTAGGCCTTGGAGGTATTTTCCGTATTCGGTTTTTTTGTAGGTTTCGGCGTGCTGGCGCATGTGGTCGTCGGTGATCCAGCCCTGCAGGTAGGCGATTTCTTCGGGGCAGCCGGATTGCATGCCTTGGCGGACCGAAAGGGTCCGGACAAAGTTGCCTGCATCGAGTAGGGAGCCATGGGTTCCAGTATCGAGCCACGCGTAACCCCGGCCCATCTTTTCGACCGTGAGAGTTCCCTCTTTGAGATAGCTTTCAAGCAGCGTCACGATCTCTAACTCGCCCCGAGGGGAGGGTTTGACCTCTTTTGCGCGGGCAGGGGCTTCGCCGTCGAGAAAGTAGAGGCCGGTGACCGCGTAGTTCGAGGGCGGGACCGCGGGCTTCTCGATGATTTCTTGCGCAGTGCCATCGGCGTCGAAGGAGACAACGCCGTAGCGCTCTGGGTCGGTTACGTGATAGCCGAACACCGTGCCGCCGGTCTGTTGGGCATCGGCGATTTGGAGCATCTCGGGCAGGCCGTGGCCAAAAAAGATGTTATCCCCGAGGACCAGGGCGGAGGGGGCGCCATCAAGGAAGTCTTCGGCCAAGATATAGGCCTGCGCAAGTCCGTCGGGCGAGGGCTGCACAACATACTCGAGGCGCATGCCCCATTGGCTGCCATCGCCGAGCAGACGCTGGAACTGGGATTGGTCTGCGGGGGTGGTGATGATGCAGATTTCGCGAATGCCTGCGAGCATCAGGACCGACAGCGGGTAATAGATCATCGGTTTGTCGTAGACGGGCATCAGCTGTTTTGACACAGCGAGGGTCAATGGGTAGAGCCGCGTGCCGGACCCACCGGCGAGGATGATGCCTTTTCGCTGGGTCATGGGAGGACGTCCAATTCTTCTAAAACTGTGGTCAAACCAGCCTTCCAATCAGGCCGGTTGAGGGTAAAATTCCGCAGGCTCTCGCAGTCCATCCGCGAATTCAGAGGACGCTTGGCCGGGGTTGGAAAGTCGGATGTGGGAATGTCGTTGACGGTCACGTTGCGGCCCGCCTGACGGAAAATCTCGCGGGCGAAGTCGGCCCAGGACACGTCGGGGGCGCCCGAGAAGTGGTAGGTGCCGGTGCGGGTGGGGTCGACCATGAGCGCCTCGGCCATGGCCATGGCGGCATAGGCGATATCGCGGGCGGGGGTCGGGCCGCCGATCTGGTCCGAGACCACGTTCAGCATGTCCCGCGTGTCCGACAGGTGCAGCATGGTTTTGACGAAGTTGTTCCCGTGCGAGGAAAACACCCAAGAGGTCCGCATGATTGCGTGGGCACAACCACTGGCGCGGATGCCCTCTTCGCCGACCAGTTTGCTGCGGCCATAGGCATTTGCCGGAGCGGTGGCCTCGTTCGGACCGAGCGGGTCCGTGCCGCTGCCGTCGAATACGTAGTCGGTCGAGATATGGACCAGCGGGATGCGCAGCTCGTCACAGGTGCGGGCCATGGCAGCGGGGGCGTGGCCGTTGATGACCGTGGCCAGTTCTTCTTCGCTCTCGGCCTTGTCCACGGCGGTGTAGGCCGCGGCGTTGATCACCGCACGGGGGCGATTGTAGAGGATCGCGTCGATGCAGTCCGTCGGCACGCTCAGATCGCAGGCCGCGCGGTCCAGAAACGTCGCATCGGGGATCAGCCGCCCCAACTCACGCGCCACCTGTCCTGATTGGCCAAAGACAAGGATCATGCCTTGACCCCCAGACGCTCGCCAACTCCGTGGCGGTCTTGCAGGGCACGCCACCAGCGTTCGTTGTCCAGATACCAGTCAACAGTTTGCGCCAGACCTTCTTCGACGGTGACGCTCGGGCGCCACCCCAGTTCTTCGCGAATGCGCGAGGGGTCGATCGCATAGCGCGCGTCATGGCCGGGCCGGTCGGTGACAAAGGTGATCTGGTCCGCGTAGCTGCCCATCTCTTTGGGCCGCTTCTGGTCCAGAATGGCGCAGAGGGTTTTGACCAGCTCCAGATTGGTGCGCTCGTTCTCGCCGCCGATGTTGTAGCTGCGGCCCACCGTGCCCTTTTCCACCACCAGCAGCAGCGCGTCCGCGTGATCCTCGACATAGAGCCAGTCGCGGATGTTCGAGCCATCGCCGTAAATCGGCAGGGCCTTGCCCGCCAGTGCGTTCAGGATGATCACGGGGATCAGCTTCTCGGGGAAGTGATAGGGGCCGTAATTGTTCGAGCAGTTGGTTAACACCACCGGCAGACCATAGGTCTCGTGCCAGGCGCGGACCAGATGATCGCTGCTGGCCTTGGACGCCGAATAGGGGCTGCGCGGATCGTAAGGTGTGTCTTCGGTGAACTGCACGCTGGGATCATTGGGGAGAGATCCAAAGACCTCGTCTGTCGAAATATGGTGGAACCGGAAGCTCTCGGGTTTGCCCTGCGCGGTCCAATAGGCGCGCGCGGCCTCCAGCATGTTGAAGGTGCCGGTGACGTTCGTCTCGATAAAGTCCGCCGGGCCGTCGATGGACCGGTCCACGTGGCTCTCGGCCGCCAAATGCATCACCGCATCAGGCGTGTGCTTGGCAAACACCGCATCCAGCGCGGCGCGGTCGCGGATATCCACCTGCTCGAAGGCATAATCGGGGCTGTTCGCCACCATCGCCACATTATCGAGGCAGGCGGCATAGGTCAGCGCGTCCACATTCACGACTTGATGGCCGCGGGCCATGGCCAAGCGCACCACGGCAGAGCCGATAAATCCTGCACCGCCTGTGACGAGAAGCTTCATGCGAATTCCTTGGTCTTAAAACGGGGTTTTGAACTCGGAGAGCGGCACGGCGGCCGCGTCTTTCTCGGACAAGACAGGGTCGATCCCCACATCGGGCCAGTCGATCCCGCAGCTGTCCCAGCGCACGGCGCCGTCGCATTCGGGGGCGTAGAAATCGGTGCATTTGTAGATGATCTCGCTGTCCGGCTCGAGGGTCATGAACCCGTGCAAAAAACCAGCAGGGATCATGAGCTGTTTGCCATTCTCGAAGCTCAGCTCAACCCCGAACCACTGCCCATAGGTCGCACTGCCCGATCGCACATCGACCGCCACATCAAAGATCCGCCCACGCCCACAGCGCACCAGTTTGGCCTGCGCATGAGGCGGGCTTTGGTAATGCAGACCCCGCACTGTCCCGACCTGCGACGACAGCGAATGATTGTCCTGCACAAAGGTGACGTCCAGACCCTGCTCCGCAAACGCCCGCGCACTCCAACTCTCCGAGAAAAAACCGCGGTGGTCCCCAAATCGACGGGGTGTCACAAGGATCACGTCGGACAAAGGCGTCCGCTCAAAATCAGTCATATTAAAACAAATATTTCGCTAAAATTGTCTCAACCACGTGCTGGATCCGCAGAAGCTGAGACATTGAATTTCTTCGGAGCATGTTAGCTTGCATGCACCTAGGCGGCTTAATTAGTGCCGCTTGTCGACGACGTCGACGAGGTTGCGCTCGTGCTGCCCCCACCGCCTCCACCGCCGCCAGCGTTTGCAGCAGCGACACCGATGCCTACAGCCGCGGCTCCGGCGGTTACGACACCAGCCACACCGAGGCCACCTCCGACGAGACCAGCACCAGCAAGCGCACCGCCGAGACCGCCTGCTCCTGCAACAGCCGTTCCCGCGCCGGCTGCGGCCGTACCTGCCCCAGCAGCAGTACCGCCGCCAGCAGCAACTGTGCTTCCGCCTGCTGCGCCGCCAGTGCCTCCAGCGCCGCCAGAAGCACCACCTGCGTTCCCGGGGACACCACCCTCAGGCAATATTAGAGGTGCACCACCTTGCGCGATTGCAAGGCTTGGGGTTGCTAGAGCGATTGAAGTTACCACTAGTATCTTCTTCAGCATTTCATTCTCCTTTTCAGCCTTGGTTCGCGCGATACTCTCACAATCTTCGCGTTCAAAACGCCAAACCAATGTTAGCATTAATCTACATTTCTGCGGGCGCACCATCAATAAGGATATCGTGATGCTCTAAGGAATAAGTGCACTTTCCACAGGATAGGTTCCAAAAGAAGACAATTCTGTCACTATGGAGATGCCCAACTGGAGGATTTGTACGTGAAACTCTTTTCATACATGACCATCGCCGCTTACTTTTTCAGTGCGATGGCGTCTGAGCAGGTTCTCGTGATGCTTTTCTCCGTCTGTGTAGGACTGCTTGTTCTTCTCGTGCACGAGCTAGAAATCTCTGACGCCTAACGACGACGCCAGGTTCTCTATCATGCGTCCTGCGTCTTCAACTTTTTGTCCCTGTGAAGAGGGTGGGCTTTCAAGGCAGGACCAAGAACACGTGGCAGGCGACGTTTTGA
>NZ_FOXY01000029.1 GCF_900115865.1 Donghicola eburneus
TGAGCCGTGGAGGCAGTCAATCTGACCTCGTAGATAATGTTCGGGCCTTCTGCTTGGGATTTGGGATCTCGTATTAAGGACGGTGAGGGCCGCCAACGCGCGTACCCTGTGTTTGCTATGGATGAGATCATTTCTTGACGGCAGAGCCCGTCTGGGCAACCTTATCAAGGTATCCGTTCCTCGGATGCCAATCGACCTGCTGACCTAAACAGTCAAAATTTCCCGACATAGGACGTTATCGCTGACAATCATCCCAGGCTTTCCCCGCCGTTCGATGAGGGCTGTCAGTTCGCGCGCCACGCGACGCCCCGAGATTGAGGTGTCAGGTATTGCAGCCAGGCATTCCCGCGTCACATCATCAACCACATTCAGCACGCGAAACCGTTGGCCATTGGCAAACTGGTCGTGGACGAAATCCAATGACCAGCGGGCGTTTGGCCTCGCTTCGACCAGGATCGGTGCCCGCGTCCCGATCGCTTTGCGGCGGGCTTTGCGTTTCCGGACCGTTAACCCTTCTTCGCGGTAGATGCGATAAATTCGGTTGATGCCCGAGGACTCGCCTTCGCGGCGCAACAACACGAACAAGCGGCGATAGCCAAACCGCCTCCGTTCGTTGGCCAACTCCCGCAACCGACCACGCAAGGCCGTATCTGGCGCACGTTGCGCAACATAACGGACCATTTTCCGGTCCGCGCCCGCAATCCGGCACGCCCGCCGTTCCGAGAAGCCGAACTGGCTTCTCAGCTGCGCGACCGCCTCGCGCTTAACAGCGGGCGTCACCACTTTTTTGAAACCAACTCGCGCATCGCTGCCAGATCCAGCATCTGCTCAGCCAACAACTTCTTCAGCTTGGCATTCTCGTCTTCGAGTGTCTTCAGCCGCTTGGCTTCGGACACAGTCATCCCGCCGAACTTGGCCTTCCAGTTGTAGAAAGTGCCTTCGGCCATGCCGTGCTTACGACAAAGGTCAGCGCATTTTGCGCCGGCCTCATGCTCAGTCAAAATCCCGATGATCTGTTCGTCCGTGAATCGTGTGCGCTTCATAATCTGTCTCAAATTGGGTCAGACTCTAATCGATTATGGAGGAAAAATCCCGTGGCAGGTCATTCGCTGTCAAGATCGAACGCGAAAGGCAAGTTTGTGTTGGCCCATTGTCTTGTCAATCTTGGTGGGAAATTTGCCGGATGCGGTGCGCGCATGTATATAGATCAATGTGTTATTTGGTAGGGAATTCCACCGTTGTTGGGATTGTCTCCGCCCAATACTTCTCATCTTGTGTTAGAAATATCAACTCATGGTGAAGATGATGATGAAGAAAACCACTGCTGCAGTTCTCTGCTCTATCGCACTCGCAGCGCCTCTTAATGCTGAAACGAAGAAGGAAATTCAAATTTCTGATAAGGTCACTGTGAAGTTTACAGCAGGAAAAGACACCGCAGCGGACACCCAAAAGGTCTCGAAGGAAGAAGCTGAACAAATAAAGGCTGAACTTGAAGGTGCCGGCGCAGAAGTCGAAGTCAAGTGAACGACCTTTGTTAAAATAGATTTGCCGAGAGCATTATGTTCTTGGCAAGTCGATGCGAGCTTTCGTTGTTTGCTATCTGCTTCAGTGGGTGAGAAATTTGAAATCGCGATGGCGGGCTCTTTTCCTTCCGATCAAAGAAACAGATTTTGTGAAGCATTCAAGTTATACACAATTGCAGTTCTATTCTTCAAATCAATTGGAACACGGGTATTTCTGCTGAAAACTTGCGGTTCCGATAGATTCCGATAGATGTAGATCAAAAGTTTATAACTTGGGGCAAGATTACTGATCTTGGACTGTCCCTAAGGCGGAATGAATGAATTCGGCAAGATGCTGGCGGCTCGTCGGCAATCTTCCTATTTCAGTACCCTTGAAAATATGGGGCACGAGGCTTTCCAAGCGCGTGTGAACGCGTTGCTATTGGTCTGTTTTTCATACTGAATGGCACGGAAAGCCATACTTTGTGAGTTTTATCGAAACAATAGTCTTGCGGTTTCATTTGTATCGTTCTTCTATTTTTTTACAAAAGGTAAAAAATAGAAGCTTTCCGATGGATATTCAGAGAAACGAACGGCAAATTCTGGTCTTGCGCGGGTCAAGTGCAGTCGCCACTGCGTTGGTTTTCGTAATATTTGGTACACTCCTAGTCACGTCTCTCTATGCGGGGTTTGCGATCTCTTCCCGTGCTTTCATCGCGGCGCTCCTGATATGCGTTTCTGGTGTCGCGGTCTGTTGGGTGCTGTTTCATCGGACTGTTGTGGAACTGGATCGCAAAAGCAACATGGTTTCAGTGTCTAAACAAATGCTTCATGGCAAGCAAAGCTACGATTTACCTTTGTCAGAGGTGAAGCAGGCTGACGTTGATATGCGTCGCTCGCAATCCAACGGCATGACCTATCGTCTGGTGCTCGTCGCACGCCTTGGCGAAAGCTTTGAGCGATTGATCATTGGACATGGTTTTTCTTCAAACCGCAAATCATTGACGACTGCGCGCCTGATAAACGATTGGCTTGGCGTCCCGGAAGCCGGTGTCGGAACAGGTCCAACTCTTGAAGACGTGCAAATTGCTGCAACTGCTCTGCGTCAGCGGCATTAGGTCTGACCCTTAATTTTACCTCTCAATTCTAAATCAGGACGACTATTCATGGCAGGGTTTTCAGAAACGACACGCGTTGGTTTTGGGGCGCGTATCAGAAATGCGATAAAAGGTATCGGCCTTGGGGTCTTCATGGTCGGGGGCGCTACCTATGGCATATTCTGGAATGAAGAACGTGCTGTAGAGACTGCGCGTGCTTTGGCAGAAGGTGCTGGCTTGGTTGTGGAGGTGTCAGCCGTCGCGCCGCAACCGTCAAACGAGGGCGCACTGGTTCACTTCAATGGCCCTTTAAAATTGCCTTTTTCTTTGCGAGACGAAGTGCTTGGCGTTTCTGCTGCCCCTCAAACGGTCCGATTGGAACGGGTCGTAGAGCAGTTCGCGTGGGTCCAAAGTTCGCGCACTTCGAAAGAGAATAATATCGGCGGATCGCAGGACCAAACGACGACTTACACCTATAGCAAGGAATGGACAGACAGCCCTAAATCGGGGGGCGATTTCAAAGTTCCAGAGGGCCATCAAAACCCTCCGATGCCGATCCAAAGTC
This sequence comes from Donghicola eburneus, assembly GCF_900115865.1. Taxonomy (GTDB): domain Bacteria; phylum Pseudomonadota; class Alphaproteobacteria; order Rhodobacterales; family Rhodobacteraceae; genus Donghicola; species Donghicola eburneus. Next base: position 3,165 of record NZ_FOXY01000029.1, read on the forward strand.
AGATCTTTGGCCACGAGAGCGGCTTTGTTGGCTGCTTTGAAGTGACAGATAAAATTGAAGGCCTCGGTCAAAGCGTCTCTGTGCCTTTGACGGCAGATCAAACCGCTCAAATAGAGGCGTCACTTGGGCTTTCTCAACCGGCCACGCTCTCAGCAGGTAGCGTCTATTTTGCGAGTGACGTTCAAAACCCCAATGTCGGGGATTTGCGGATCAGCTATCTCGTCTCAGATATCGCCGAAGTAAGCGCAGTCGGGATTCAGAAAGGCGCCCAACTGCTCCCTTATACCGCTCAAAATGGGCGGGAAGTGTTCCTCGTGGATGATGGTTTGCACAATGCAGCAGGAATGTTTGATCTAGCGCAGCAGACCAACGCGACGATCACATGGCTGTGGCGATTTGGCCTTCTGGTGATCATGTTTTTTGGTTTCAAAGCGATCTTGGGAATTCTTGACGTTCTTGCTAGCTTCCTCCCGTTTCTCGGGTGGATCACCTCTTCTGTTACATCTCTAATCAGCTTGGGTTTAACAGCTTTTGTCGGACTGGGAGCCACAGCACTCGCTTGGTTCTACTTCAGGCCCGTGCTGTCTGCGATCATTCTGGGGATCGCTTCGATTGGAGCGGCAATTTTCACATACTTCGCTCGCAAAAAGGCAAAGCGCGATCCTGTCGCGAACGCCGTTTGAAACTTAAACAAAGGACTACTCATGAGACTTTTTCCGCTATGCGCAATCCTGATTGGCGCCGTTTCAACTTCGGCTTATGCGGGGCAATATTGTACCGTAGATGACAGCGTTATGTTCTCTTGCACATTCAATGGAGGACAAAAAGCCGTAGAGGTTTGCGACACAAACTATTGGGCAGATGGCGACAACGCTTCTTATGCGTTTTTCAAGACCAACGGCGAGATTGAGAAAGAGATTATCACCGACAAGGCCAGCCTTGTCGCGACGCCATGGAACGGAATGGGGAATTCTATTTGGGAGACAGTTACGTTCTTCTCTGGAGACTATGGATATGACGTCTGGTGGTCTGGAGAACGTGAGGTCGGCTCTGAAGTGCTTGGAGGGATCACTGTCACCCAGAATGGTGATACCTTGGCAGAATTGAATTGCGATGAAGGATCTGTGCAGCAGAACCTCACAAGCTTGATCGAAGCGGTCGAAATCGCGCAAATTTCGCCGTAAGCCTTGTCTAAAAATGTTTGATTCAAAATCACTTTGGCTCAGAGGGGCGCTTGGGTGCGCCTTATGGATTACGCATACCTCAATGGCACTCGCTGTCTGCAACAGCGCGAACGACATGATATTCCAATGCGCAACTGCTCCGGATGCGATCGAGCAGATCACGGTTTGTCGTGATGGGGAAAGCGCCTCTCTGAATCTGCATAATCGGACTACAGGCGAGACGTATTACGATATTCCGCTGACCATGAACCCGTCCCGCGATTACTTTGTTGAAAGTGTCGTTGAGGGCGAAGGTATCTCTATTGAGATGGGCTTTTGGGATGCGGATCGGGACGCGGCGACGATTTTACAGTTCCACGCCACTTGGGACGAACAGGCTGAGGACATTTTGACTGATGGCCCGATGGATATGTGGCTTCAGGGCGCCGGCTGGCATCAGACAGTGGAGCAGCTTCTTTGTCTACCGGAGACTGTTCTTTACGCGCCTGATCCTCTCTTTGAGTTGACGCTGGATCGTGGATCTGTAGGGCACTTTTATTCGGTTGAGAATATTCTACCTCAACCCTCGTTTGTCGGGCGCGCCCGCGTGTCCGCGCCACCCGAAGGCATCCCAGTCTATGCCAGTAGTGAGCCCAATGCTTCTACGGCACGTTGGGCGCAGCTGTATGACAACGATGTTGTGGAGGTTATCGACCGAAACGGCGAGTTCAAAGCCGTAGCTTTGACTGAAGGCGTCGTATCAGAGTGTGTGATCCGTCCAGAGGATTTGTTCCAGCCATATACTGGTCCATGCTCTACCGGTTGGGTCGACCAGCGATATCTGGAAATCATTCAATAAAGGCGTTTCTTGACCTCTGGTTGCAAAAGCAGGGCTCAAGATGGCGCGCAGTTCTTACCTCGGCTGCGCGCCGAATTTTATCAATCCCAAGTGTTTTGGGGCAAAACTATGGAGAGATATCATGCTTCGGGTTTTTTCTGCCGCGGCGCTGGCACTGATAGCTGGCAATGTCCAGGCAAGCTGCGGCGACGCTTGGTATTTGCGGAACCTTGCATTTGATCGGGCAGGGTATTGCTTCGGCTCGGCGCTTGGAGAAGCGTTGTTTGACAACAGCGATTGTACAACCCATAGCCCCACTCTCTCTGATTGGGATAAGAGCGTTGTTTCAGCCGCTAAGCGGTATGAGCAAGATATGGGGTGCTCAGTTGATACAACACAGGCGAGCATTGGTGCGACTCTCATCGGGAAACTAGATCTCGTAGATCGGCTGCCTGTGCTGGCGTCTTATGACAGTATGTGCCTCGGGTTCAACGGTCCTGACTTGCCAATGCGCAGCGATTTGGGCATCGCAACAAGTTTTTCAACTGGTGATGTCGCAGCGGGAGATACCGTGCGTTTTCGTTTCGAAGGCGCCGATGGCTTTGAATTTGTTGAAACGGAATTTGGCGCAGGATGGATCGTCGGCGGTGCGATTGGTCCTGCAACTTGTCGGGAGTTTGCGGGATGAAGGTGCTTGTCTTGTCTTTGCTGTGTGCAGTAGCGCCTGTTTTAGGAAATGCCGGCTGCTTGGAGGAGGAAACCGAAGCGTTCACGTGCAAGTCGAACGGCACGGCCGTGACATTGTGCTGGGGCAAAGAAGCGCGGCTTAACCTAGAGGGATATGAAGTTCGCACCTCGCTCGGCGATGTTCTGGCGATGGATGCGCCAGATTGGACGGCGTCGACACTCTCCCAGAATGAGAAACAGTATGAGGTATTTCATGCCGAAGGGCTTGGTGGCGTGACCCTCTACGAAAACAACAGCCAAACGCGCGTGGTCATGTGCGATCCGGATACCGTCACGCAGACGCTATCTGATCTGAACAAAGCGGCCATCATGACACCATCCCCGGGAGGGAAATGATGCGGAAATTTTTGACAGCGATCTCGCTTCTGGCGGCAGGGCAAGCGCAAGCGTTCTGCGATGAGGGTATTCTGCAAACGCAGGTCCTGTGCTTGACCAGTGAGGCGGAGGAAATCAAGCTCTGCCACTCCGTCGATCCTGCAACTGAAGGAGACATGCTCACGCTGCACCTTGATCCGGCCGTGTCAGAAGGGCCAATGAGCTCGTTTGTTCATGAAATTCCCTTTTCTATGCGACCCGGAACAGGCGGTTACCCTTGGGATACCTATGGTTTAACTTTTTTTCATGAGGGCGGCCGCGCTACGTTGAACTTACGCAAAGCCATAGACGCGCCTGATAATACGGACGTTGAGATTTCTTTGTCGCTATTTGACCGCGCTTCTGAGCCATATCGTACTTTAACTTGTATGCAGCCAGTGCTCATGGCAGAGGTCGAAACCTTGCTGAGCACACGTGGTATTGAGATGAACAGTTTCCGGACCGGTCCCTCTGCTTCAAGCCTCGCCTATTTTGCACCGCGTCAACCTCTACCCGGGGGCACCCCTTATGGTGCTTATAGTTGTCGTGAAGCGAGTCTAGTGACTGGTAATGAGGGAACTGATGAGGGTCAGGTCGCCCTTTACACTGCGCCGTTCGACGACGCTTCGATCATGGGGTATGTTTATCCCTCAGACCTCTCTGGCGCGTTTGAGTGTTTTTACGAGAATGGTTTTAGCGCCATTGTTTGGCCTGATGCGGACAAGAGGGGCGACGGCGATCCTTGGTCGATGCTTGATTTCGAAGAGCGTTTGGCCGCTTGCCGTTTAGATGCGGAGGGCTGGCCGCCAAACTATCCTTACCTTGGGGATTGTTCCAGGGCTTGGGTGAAGGAAGTCAATGTTGCGGGGTTCGAAGAATGAAACAGGGCCTTGTCGCTTTTCTCGTCCTTGCAGGCCCCGCTTTCGCGGAATGTCCGGATGGAGCAGACCCAGTATTTTCTTGCTCCTTGCTCAATAGCGATGACGTAGAACTCTGTGTGATCGGAGGCGACCTTCGGATGCAGATGGGGTTTGACTTGGATGATCCCTCTCTGGAAATCAGTATGCCTTTGGCGCTGATGCCTTACATGTCTACCGGAATTGCGAAATCGGTAGAAGATTTTTCGTACGCACGGTTTTTCCAAGGGAACCGCGCATACACAGTCGGGTTAGATCGCGATCTTGATATGGCATCCGTTTCAGTCGGTGAACCTTCAGCTTACTTGCCAGATGCAGATCATAGTTGTGATGCAGAGGGTATCATTGACAACTTTCCGGCTCTCGATCAGATGATGATTGGTATTGGCCGAAGAGCCCCTGTTGTCGCGGCGCGACCTGTGGAAAATGTATGTGGTCCGGTTCAGTCTTTAGGGCCAGCAGATTGGCATGATGATCAGGATGTCTCCCCCATTCACATTCAACCGAAAGACACCGTGACGGAAGTGCTCGCTGTGGACGATCATGTTCGTGTCTGCGGTGAAGCGGCAGGAGACTGGTACCCGGTCCGCTATCTGTCAGATGGGTTCAATTGCAGCTTAAAAGATCCAGACGCGCCCGGAGCCGTGTGCAGTTCTGGATGGGTTCACGCATCACAGCTAGAGCAAACCGAAACCGATGAGCGGCCTCAGGCACTCGCCTGTCAGGCTGGTGGCTTCCGGTTCGCGATGGTGCGTGCAGATAATGGTGTTGTCAGCCTAATGAACGAAAGCATGAGTTTACGCTTACCGCCAGGCGACGGTGAATTGAGTACTACTGATCTTGGTGGCACCCAGATACTGCGGATCAACAGTAAGGTGCAGCTCACCATAGATTACCAAGCCTTAACGGTAGTCGCCGCTCACTCTGACCAAGGTGAGCAGGCTGGAGAGTGTGTGGTTGTTGATGCAGAGGAAATCAGCAACAAATAGTTGCATAGTGAGCAATCTTGCATAGCCCTTGATCGTGAGTTTCACCATGTCGATGAAGATGTGCAGAGTTCGTGTTCGAGAGGCCTTCCTAAAACCTACAAAAGTGCAGGGCACAATCCTTTGCTCAAAGGGAGATTTTCTTCCTATATTTTTGTCGCAAAGAGGTAATTTTTTGTAAGGCTTGTGAGAGATGGTATGGAATTCCTTACCTATCCTAATTGTAAGTATCCTTTATCAATTTGCGTGTTCTGTGAGTGTGTTTTCTGCGGTGATGCTGCCTGCACTGTGCCGCGATTTTTCAATAACATCTGTGGGTGGCTCCTGCATTGCAAGTGTTTTCTGGTGATTTCGGCGGTCATTTTCGTCAGTACCGTCGTCTGTCCGGCCTGTTTATGTTTTGGCATTGCCTCCACTGGCCCTGATGAGTTCCGCAAGCGAGGTTCCAATCGGCTTATCGACCTCAAGGGGCCGCTGCCATTCCCGGAGTGTCCTTGCTTTTGGTTGACTTAATTCCGCATCATCACTTCAACGTCTTGCATCTCGAAGGCAACCGATGCGCTTAGAACGCGGGTTGCCGGTATTCCTGTTTCTTGGTGAGCATTGCCCAGATGGCCCGGGCTGCCTTGTTTGCCATCGCGACTGTCGCCAGCCGGAAAGGCTTGTCGGTCAAGATCTTGGCTGTCCAGAGATCGACTTTCTGCGGGGAACGTTTTGCCATCACAGCGCGAGACGTCATGCCCACGACCAGCAACTTGCGTATGTAGCGATCCCCCTGCTTTGTGATCTTTCCAAGACGTTCCTTACCCCCGCTTGATTTGTTGAGCGGGGTCAACCCCAGCCAGGCCGCCAGATCGCGTCCGGTCCGAAACTGTTTTGCATCGCCAATCGTTGCGACAATCGCCGAAGCCGTGATCGGTCCGATCCCCGGCATGCGCATCAATCGGCGGGCATCCGCACTCAACATGGCATGTTGCTCAATCATCTTTGAGTAGCCGGAAATGCGTTCATTCAGGCCGAGAAACTGGTAGCACTGGACGCCGAGAAGGCCGTTTGCGATCTCCGGCATGTCAGGATGATCGCCGTCCAGGTGGCGCTTTGCGAAGGCGGCCACCGCTTCGATCCCGATGGGCAAGATATGCCCGAACTCGCGTAACAGACTGCGGATCATGTTGGCCAACTGGGTGCGCTGCCAGACCGCCAGATCGCGTGTGCGGTGGATCGCGAGGATGGCCTGCTGGTCCTCCGTCTTGATCTCGACAAAGCGCATCGTCGGGCGCCAAACCGCTTCACAGATTGCCTCGGCATCAACAGCATCCGACTTGCCGCGCTTCACGTAGGGTTTGACGTAACCGGCGGGCATGAGCTTTACGTCGTGTCCCAACTTGCGCAGCTGGCGACCCCAATGGTGGGACGATCCACACGCCTCCATGCCGACCAAACAGGGCGGCAGCCTCTCAAAGAAGGCAAGCAGCTTCGCCCGCTTTATGGCCCTATTGAAAATGACCCGACCATTCTCCGAAATGCCGTGAACCTGAAAAACATCCTTGGCCAAATCAAGGCCTACTGTCTGAACTGTCATTGGGTGGCTCCTTTCCTAGCAGTCATTGATAGATGCACTTTGGCACATTCGATGCCGGTGGAGCAGGAGCCACCCACCTCATCCGCTATTCGGCCGTTCTCCAAAGTCATCCACTGAGTTTGAGTGATCGGCCTCAGGACCATTTCAAACTTGAAATGACGAATGCTGTCAGAAATCGTTGCTGCAAACTCCTGAAAACTAGAGTGCGACTTGGCTCATGGTCGAGTAGTGTTCGGGCTGCTCATCCATTCTCAGAGTCGCTTTTTCACCGAACCGCTTGGCAAGCGCATATGACATTTCCGGCGGCGACCACGTGTCATTGGTCCCATGCCAGAGTTCTACCGGACACTGAACCAGGTCGATTGTCTCGCTCCAATCAGTGACATAGGCATTGATGAAAGCGAGTTATGCATCTGGTCGCCGCAGGAAACACTCCACAAGCGCTTGGTTCACGCTGGCCCGGAAGGCAGGATCTTCGAAAAGGGCCCTCTCTGCGGCACCACAATTCCTGAAGAGAGCACCAGCTGTCCGTTCGGGCGACCAACGCGTCACCAAACCTTGGAATACAGTCAACAGGCGAAGCAATTTCGGATGCGACATGGCCAGCTTAAATACAGGCTTTCCGGCCATATCCGGAAGAAAATCCCCCATCGACAAGGGGGCCGCGGGTGAAATGAGAATGAGCCGCGAGACAATATCCGGACGTTTCGCTGCGATCTTGATCGCGGCCATTGCGCCGATCGAAAACCCGGCCAGAACTACCCCGCCCTTGTCCACAGTAATCACCTTGGAATGCAACGCGTTGGAAAACGCCACATCAACGTCTTCTGGGGTATTGGCCAAAAGGTCTACCGCGACGATATCTATGTCGGGATTAGCCTTATGAAGCAAAGTGGCGTCGGCTTTGCTTCCGGGCATGCCGTGGCAAAAGAATACTGCCTCCATCCGCGCGGAACCCACCTATGTACGTTGAATTTCTTTAAATTCTTGCACCTCAAAGATGCAGCTACAAGGAGAAATATGCCATCCTATCAAACAATTGGTACCTGATTTCTCCGCGCTCCAAACTTGGAATACAGTTCAAATCGAGCGCATGCAGCGAATGGCAGCTCCGGTGAAGCTGCAATACGACGCTTGATGTCGGAATTAAGGTCCGCAAAGGCCGGAACGACGGCCACTGCTGCGTCCCAAGCGCACGACCCGCCGCGTCTCCGGATAAGACCGCTTCGAGCCCAAACAACCGCGCCTGCTTCGAGGTTTTGCTGCAGCTGCATTGGTCCGCTCTCAGACCGAAGCGGACCCAAGGCACCTGACTTCGATTTGCGATAACTGACCTTCGCTGCGCGGATCACAAACTGATAAGGTGCGGACGAAGCGGCAATTCGCTGCGGATGCGCCAATGGCCACTTTCTCTGCAGGCCCGTTGACGGCTCTGCATCGATTGGGTGATTGTCTCAGCGCATCCAATGCACAATCGCGCCACTGGAAAGCGGGGTACGATGACACTCGAAAGAAAAGTCGCGCAGGCGTTCCGACTGACCGACGAAAACTGGATGAAACACGCCAATCCATGGAGCGTTTGGACAAGGTATTCAGTCCTTCCCCTTATCGTGCTCGCGTTCTGGAGCCGTCTTTGGATTGGTTGGTGGTGCATGATCCCTGGAGTTGCTTCCCTACTCTGGATGTTTTTTAATCCGATCTTCTTCGCGAAGCCTAAGTCAACCAGGAACTGGGCTTCGAGATCTGTGCTGGGGGAGAGAGTTTATCTTAACAGGGACAAAATCGAGATTCCCGACGTCCATAAGACGCCGCTCTATTCAATTCTGAACATCACGTCTTTCGCTGGCATGCTGATAGCGATCTGGGCAATTATCTATTATTCGATCTGGGCTACCGTTCTTGGGGTCTCATTGGCGTATCTTGGCAAGAGCTGGTATCTTGATCGCATGGTCTGGCTATATGAAATGATGAAGTCCGAGAACGAAGAGTATCTAAAGTGGGACTATTAGGGTCAGGCCTCCAACGCGTATAACGGTCACCCAATTAGCTTAATTGTTCCATGCTTACAGGGAATAGCGGCCACTAAGGCAAAGCGCAGCATTGGTTAAACTGGGCTCTCACCCGGCATTCCCTGCACTCAGCTTGAAGGTCCGCTGTTGGGAATCGCTGAGCTGCGGCGAGTCACTGACTGGCTAATGTCCGTAGAGGGACGCCCTTTTCGGTGGGATCTGGACCAATCCCCAATGATGTCGCGAGGCAGCTGATGGCCGGTCTAAGCCCATGTTGACCAATGCTGCGCTGAGAACCAATGGCGGCTTCGACGACTTTCCGATCTCAAGCAGTATCCCTGTATCGACAGAGCCAAACCGTATGTAGACCACAACGCTCCTCCTCGACGATGTGATCTATGACCCCGAAGCCATGCCGGTCCAGCAGTGTGCGATATTCCTCGCTATCTAGACTCGAGTGGTAGAGTGCTTCCCCCTCAAACTCACCAATTGCATCTCCGTGGCATGGTCCGCTGGTGAACATAAGCGTGGCCGCAGGCGCGGCATGCCGTTGAAACACCGGAAACATCTGGCGTTGACCATTTGGTGTCAGATGAAAACTGCTATTCCACGCCACGATGCCATTGAATTTCTTGTCAAGTCGAAGGTCACGCATATCTGAAATCAACCAGTCACACTCTGGCAAATTTCTTCGCGAAATCTCAATCAACTCTGGGGATGCGTCGATCCCAGTGACGGCGAACCCGTTGTCAAAAAGATATTGGCCAATTGGCTTTCCAGACCCAGAACCGATATCCAAGACTGAACCGCCGGCGGGCAGTAGCTGAACGAATTTCTCAAGCCAAACTTCCTCCTGAGGCTCTGAGCCTCGAAGGCGGGCCCAAGCCTGTGCGTGTCGGCGATATAGACCTGTGATCGCATCAGCTTCTCTGGACATAGGTTAGTGTTGTCCGGCCGCTCACAATAAGCAAGTAAATAGCTGCTTTGTCCGCACTGCGGACGTCCGGCTGTTGAACCATGCTGCACGACGCGTTGGATGTCCGATTTGGGGGAGCTGAATCGCAGCGATAGCCCGCCTGGCGGACGGCCGCAAAGGGCCGTGAACGACGAAAGGCATGATTTTCGATCCGCTGATGCTCTGCGACGCCGAGACTGTCTTTCTTTTAGCCCCTTTTGACCCGGATCCAA
>NZ_FOXY01000028.1 GCF_900115865.1 Donghicola eburneus
TCAGCAGATTATGTCGAGTGATTTCTGCTAAAAACACCGCAGTCGGCAAGCCGTTGCCGCTGCGGACTCCGCATAATCATGCGCCCTGCATAATTGCGATTATGAGGAGCTCCTCATAATCGCAAGGGGCATACGGGTTTGGCGCTGGTGGTCCAAACAGTGCTGGGACGTGATCCGTACAGTGGGGCGATCCGCAAATCGTGGTGTTCCAGCATTCCAGAAGCCGGAGCGCCAAAACAGCTCAAGAGATCTTCCGTGACTTCAAGGGGCGCCAGCTGACCGTTGATGGCTACGCCAGATACGATGCGTTAAGTGATCCGAAGAAAACCAATTACCCTTGGGCGATGGCCTATTGCTGGACGCATTGGCGACGCCGCTTCGTCGAATATAGCCGCACGACACACTCCCCGATTTGTCTGGAAATGACCAATCGCATCGCGCAGCTTTATCGGATCGAGGCTGACATCCGTGGCAAAGCGCCGGACGTTCGGCGCGCCGTCAGGAAACAGCTTTCCAAGCCCATCGTGGCTGCACTGCGTCTTTGGCTGGAAGGGCAACGCGACCTGCTTTCTTCAAGCTCGGATCTGGCCCGCCATATCAGGTATGGCCTCAAACGATGGGTGAGCCTGACCCGGTTCCTTGATGATGGTTGCATCGAGATGGAAACAAATGCAACTCAGAAGGTAATTCGCCCGATTCCTCTTACAAGAAAGAATGCACTCTTTGCGGGAAACGACGACGGGGCGGTCACGTGGGCACGCGTGGCATCGCTGATCGGTACCTGCAAACTGAACGGCATCAACCCGCAGGCCTATCTGGAACACGTGCTGGACAAGATATTGAACGGACATATGCAGGACGACATCAAAATCCTGATGCCTTGGCACTTCAAGCCGAACGGGTCAAAGTACTCATGAGAAAGATGAAATATCTCGAGCGCAGCATCGAGGTGATCGCAGGGCAGGTCACGGCTCAGCAGATGATCATGGAGGGCGTCATCGTCGAAGCCCTCCGCAAGAACGCCATCGACGAAGCGCAAATCATGGCGCTGCTGACCCAGGGCATGGACGTCTTCGAGAACAACAAGAACATGACCAAGAGCGAGACCTTTGGCGCGCTCGGAACCCTGACCAGCGTTGCTGACACACTCAAACGCTTGAAAGACGCGAAGCTCATCGGCTGAGCGACAACGACAACCCAAGTGTTTTCAAGACACAACTCGGAGGGTGCTCAGCCGGCGCTTACGATCATGTCGACCAGTCAAGAACACAAGAGATCGTCTTGTTCCGTGGCGCGGGAGCGGTGCTTCATGGCGGCAACGCTGGTCAGGGTTTGTGAAGGAATCCTATGAAACCCTGCAGCACAACGCGAATACAATCACCGCTTTCTCACACAAATTCATACACTTGTAGGTTGTTCAAAGCCGACTAACTAGACGAAATTTTAAATTTGTGAGAGTCACGCAAAGCGACTCTTCTTTTAGTTGCATTGGCACTCTTGAAATTATAGCTTCAACGTTGGCCCGTCGTCGAAAGCGGTTATGTCTTTAGTAATTTCTAAGAACCTATCGACATCATTCATCTGCGGGTCAAACTCCCGCAGAGTCATATTTTGTTTGAATGCTGCGACTACCGCCTCATCCGACCGAATAATAGTTGGATGAACTTGTACTTTCAGCTCAGATTTTTCGAGTTTTCGTACAAAGAGATCGCGATACCTATTTGCGAGAACCGGATCCTGTTTCGAGAAACAAATCAGGTCAACTTCTGCTCGAAAGCCGCGACGAAATAAATCTGATATGTCCTTTTCTACCTCTTCGAAATCTTCGAAAATAATCTCGTCAAGATCTATCGGGATCAACAAAAGCTCTACATTATCCCACATCAAGTTATACAAAGTTGTACTGGCACCCTTCGTGTCAAATATTATCAAATCAGGATCGTCATAGACTTTTTTGAGATCATAATAAGACCATTCAACTTCTTTGTAACTATACCCTTTCGGCAATGAGTATCTTTTTATACTGTCTTCGTAGAAGGCTATATGTGTCTTTGAAATTGACATCGGCCTCTTGTTTAATTCCATCAACTCCCTTAAAAAGTTGAATTGCAGTATTTCCGCTTGACCAGTGCCAAAAGTATCTTCTATAATTGTTTTCATATATCACCTTTTTCTAACAATTAATTATTACTTATGATTCAAGCATTAATTATTTGTTAAATTTGGCAATTTTATTAATTTCTAGAATTATTTTTTACTGGCTGTATGAGATGCCTTCCCAATCAGAGTTAGAATACAGAGATACGTATTCTCCTCAGTCAATTTTTCCTGGCACACTTCCCTTAACGCAGGGCTAGGCCTGAAGACGCCACAACATAACTTGGCTTGAAAAGTGGGTTTCGCACGTCAAGAGCATAGTTACTTATGCATAGAGGTTTCGGCGATAATTGAAATTTTCTATACAATAAAAGATCTTTCATTGTAGAAAATTCCACATGCACAAAAAGGCAGTTTTCTTAACCCTATTGATTGCCTCAAAATGAACTAGGACTTAACATAATGCCATTTACCGCCCGCGACAGGCAATACAATGATAGCAAGAAATCGGCGTAGAGTTGGACTTCTTGATACAACACCCTACGCCGATCTATTTTTTTAATCACGCGGATTACGAACCTTGGCTTTGAGTGCTTGATCGAATTTCTTTGAAAGATCTTCTTTGCTATGTCCAGCTCGAATAAGCTTAATGTACTTCGCTGCGGTTGTTTTGCTGACACCAGCCATCTTAGCCACTCGAGCATAGCTGATCGTGCCCCCTTCCAAGGTGATCCCGTCCATAGCCTCTTTTACTTTCTCAAATACGTCCTCTGATCTCTTCAAGTGACTGTAGTAAGCACCTATTTGTAAACGCTGACTAAAATTATCATTTTTATTTATGAAACCTCGCGCGGCCCCAACCGAATACACATGTCGACTTGTAGGAAACCAGTTTTCATCACACTTCTCATGGACATATTTCGCGATTGATCTGGCAGTGGACCTAAGATTGCTTTCGTTTACTGGGCACGTAAACTTTGCATTTACATTTGTACATTCCTCATGAACCTTTTGAAAAAGTTCATCGTAGCTCTTACAAGATTTCTTTAATCTATAACCATAATGCCTTACATTTTCAAAGATCAGCCGACTAGCACCTTGCGAACCCTGGTTCTGCGGAACTTGGATTAAACTCCAATCTTTCGCCAATCTTGCCTTTCTATTCCGCCAGCTGAAGGGCTGCCCTTGTTTATAAAGATCTGAAAGCTTCAACAGTTCGTGGAGTTCAGCTAGAGTCCACTCCCTTCCTATAGTTCCCGCTGGCGCACCGAAGGCAAACGTTTCACAGTCCCATTCACGTGACATGGGGTTCTTCGTGACGAGTGGAGGGTGACTTAAATCGACGTAAGCACCTACTGCTTCAAGCTTCATAGCAATCGCGTCAGCCACTGCCTTCAACCATCTCAGTTTCTTTAGCGTTTTCGGATCAGACCTATTCTTTCTTATCGGGTACTTCAGGTTGAAGCGAATATGTGGACGGCGATACACCACATCCGAAGCACCGGGAGTGCTAAATTTCGTACCAACCATGCTTGTAGGGACAAGGCCCACCGGCAAAGCTTTCCGAATTTGAGTCATTGAGATATCAGAGTCTACATCTATGACGATTGCATTCACACGATACGGGGAATTGAATTGGATGTAAGGTTCATTCCAGCAATCTGATGAATGTTTCCACTCAATGCGCTTGGATGCAGATGCAACCATTACGTATCCGAATAGGCGTTGTGGCTGAACTATATTAATAAGGCCTTGCTCAAGTTGCGCATCTTTTATGACATCATGGGCTATACTACCCAAGGATAGCCTCGAGAGAAACGAGTTTGTGTTATCTGCGTGAAGCCCCGCACCACTCAATACCTCGCCTTGCGCATTAATGTTTTTTATGTTTTTACATTTCATTTCCATTTTCTACCTCTAATGAGGTAAATAAAAGTCACCCATGATTAAAAGTCAATAGCACTCTCAGAAAATTTGAGGGATCTATTAAAATAGTAATCCAATTACCTACAAACCTTGAGCTACAGCTAATCGTTATATTGATATGATCTGCGGCCCCATTCGCTTAGCCTTGATGGTACTTTTTAAGACAGGTCCGCGCACCATGAAAAATCCACAAGTCACATCGCGATTATGTAAAAGTTTTGTTTTTCAGGATGCAACGAAACTTACGTCGCATTCGACAATTACCCCCGAACTTCTATAATCATCCAGGATACATGGTTCATGGGACATGGGACATGGGACATGCCTCATCTAATAAGAAAAATTTTAATAGTACCCATGATGACTTCCTTCTTCACCCTCACGAGTCTTCCAAAATTCGACGACACAATGTGTAAACTTTCTCACCGCCGGTATGCTAACGGAAGCTGAATATATTGTCTGGCCTGACGGAGTTATGAAATCTATGATATAGACCCCAAAGAGAATTTTGATAGGTCAAGAGTGTCGGGGTGTCTGTAAAAAATCCGCGTCCCTTTAAAACCACCTTTCTCTCTCTTGGTTTTGCGTCGGAGTATTGTTTCTATGTAATTACCCCTGATAGGGCATTACGTACCATCTTCGACAAGCAGATAAACAGCAGCTCTTTCAGTATTGCTGGTCACCTAATGCTCGATGATTTCCTGGGGACATCGCATTATCAACTTTTCTTCTCCAACCGATTAAATTGCCTTTGATTGCATCCAATCGGCGCATGAGCGTTCGCGCTTAGAATAGAAGCCTAGGCCTTAGTTTGGTACGATCTCACACGCTGAGTTTTCAGTTCGGGCAAGCGCGGCTCAGCGTCTTTGCGCATACCTCTAGCTCGCCGTTAGCTTACAGTCTTTTTACCGGCGCGAAGCAGGACCTCAGGCTCAATTGTTGCAGAGCTGCGTGCGTGTCGTTGCCGACCAGAACCTCGCTCTGTTCTGGCGCTCAGTGGATGGCAAACCGGCGTTCGAAAACTTCCATGAAAATGTCGCGCACAAGTGATCCGTTAATCTCTGCATTCGCCGCAAACCACAATGGAATGATCTCGCGGTCATGCGTAGCGACAATGAAAGCAAAGCGGAAGGCATTGCCATTTCAGCACGCGAACTCAAAGCCATCGCTGCAGTGAGCGAGTGAGGCGCTGATGTAGCAAGCCCACCGACCAACGCAGGTTTAAGCGCTGCGTGATGAGTTTACCTTCGTGCCTTCGCTCAGGTGCGTGAGAGCCTGATCATTGGAGAAGCAAGTTGCTGCGCTGCATGATCTGGAAGACACGCTTTGTGATTGACCGCAGCAAGGCCTTCGAAGTGGAGTTGGTGCGTCGGAATGGCAATCATCCGGCGATATCCATATGTCGGTCGCTGCATATGCAGCGTATGCCTGGATGCTTGGCGGGACCATGCATGTTTCGCGTGATGGCGGGCACTGATTTCATCTGATCGTGGGCACTGATTTCACGCGAACGCGGGCACTGATTTCGCGGGATCGTGGGCAGACTTGGTCGACGTACTGAGACTACTTCCTCTCCTATTCACAGGGAGGAGCTGAATGCCGACAGGACGTCTAAACATGCGCCGGATTCGAGATGTATTGAGATTGAAGTTTGCCCAAGGGCTGAGTGAGCGGGCGATCGCCACGTCACTCGGGCTTGGGAAAGGAAGCGTTGGAACTTATGTGCGGCGCGCTCGGGAGGCAGGCTTGGGTTGGCCGCTGCCTGAGGGCCTGGATGATGACGGTCTGGAACTGCTTTTGTTTCCAGCATCACCTACGGTCCCGGATCCGAACCGTCCCGTTCCTGATTGGTCGATGATCGACAAGGAACTGCGCAAGCGCGGGGTCACCCGCATGCTACTTTGGCAGGAATACCGCGACCAGTATCCTGGCGGCTTCGGATACACCTGGTTGTCTAATCGCGCACCGCCTGTCAAGCCTGCAGGCAAAAGTCTTGCGGCGTCCCCCTTAACGGGCCGGACGCGACCCAGTTCCGATGCTTTCCATTCTCGATAAGGAACGCCATTTACCTTTTGCGTTGGGTGATCGCCATTTGTCGGGAGCAGGGTTGTCTACGCGGTCGCCATCCGGGCGCCGCATCATGGTTTTCGCAGGGAGGGTTCTTCCTGTGTTTTGCACGCAATCTCCGAAGAGTTGCTGCCAGTAGTACGGAATGAACCGACCTACGTCCCCGACAGGGGCGTCTCGCAGCGCTTCAAGTCAATGGCTGGCCGAGAGAGAATGGTAGTTTGCAGGGGCTCAGGGCGCGAATGCCCCACCGCCTTGCGCATCGAAGCTTTCTCCAGTTCTAAGCATGGTGTGCATGATGACCGCAAGCTTGCGGGCGACAGCGATAGCCGCCCGCTTGAAGCCAAGGCGTTCGCGCAGTTTCAATCCCCAATCCTTTAGGCGGCTCACATGCCGAGCACTGGTTCGCGTGAGTATGGCTGTTGCCGCTTCGTAAAGCAGCCCTCGCAGACGATTGTCGCCGCGCCGGGAGATATGCCCATCATAGTCGACTTCTCCGGACTGATAACGCCTTGGGGTAAGCCCTAGCCAGGCGCCGACGGAGCGCGCGTTGCGAAAGGCCTTCGGGTCCTCAATCGCGGCGACGAAGGAGGTCGAGGTCACCGTGCCGACACCGGGAATTGACATCAGCAGCCTTGCCGCCGAATTTTGCCGCGCTGCCGCGCGCAACTGTCGATCCAGCTCCGCCGCATGTTTGCGGGTGTCACGCCAGGCCTTCAGCAAGGGCAAGATGATCTCGGTCAGGTTGCTGTTCTCTTCCAGAAGCATCCGGACATTGTGGTCGAACACCCGGCCTGCGCCCTTTGGCACGATGAGACCGAAGGTCTTCATAATGCCCCTGATTTGATTACGGAGACCCGTCGAGATGTCCAAGAGTCGACTACGCGCCAATACCAGCGACCGGGTGAGCATGGCATTGAACGACTTGACCCGGACGGCTTTGTAAAAACCGGCCTCCGCAAGATGAGCGAGGCCATCGGCGTCGTTCGCATCAGTCTTGTTTAGGGTCTCTTTCAGGATTTTGTGGGCATGCCGTGCCTCGATGCAGACCGCCGGAATGCCTTCCGCTACTAACGCATGATAGAACCACGTCGAAAGAGAGCCAGTTTCGAAGACCACCCTTTTGGCACGCGGTGCATGATTGCGGATCAGTTGCGCAATAGTTTTAGGATCCGAGGCGCATTTTCCGCGCCAGACCCGCTTGCCATCCCGCCGTATCGAAATCGCGGTATCTTTCAATGACACGTCAAGGCCGATATATTCACACATGGCTGTTCTCCTGAGATGTTTGGGCCCGGCCATCAGTCGTGAGCCCGTACTTCCATCTTATTGGGGAACAGCCACCCGCCAACATCCTGGCTTCGTGATGGGGCGACTCGCTCCCGCGATTATTCCATGTTTTGCACACACTTTGACGCCTGGAAGGGACGCGTCCGCCCCAGCATGCGTCAGACACATGTTGGTGGCGAGAAAGTCTTCGTGGACTTCTCGGGGGATACGATAGAGATCGTCGATCCTGACACAGGCGAGGTCCGTACCGCCAAGCTGTTTGTCGCGGCCATGGGGGCATCAAGTTACACTTATGCAGAAGCCGTTGCCTCCGAAGGGCTGGAAGACTGGATCGGCGCACACACCCGTATGTTCAGCTATCTTGGTGGTGTGCCGAAGGCGGTGGTCCCGGACAACTTGAAGTCAGCTGTGATCAAGCCCGATCGTCATGATCCAGGTCTTAATCGAACCTATGCTGAGATGGCTGAGCACTACGGCACTGCGATCCTACCGGCGCGGCCCTACAAGCCAAAAGACAAAGCAAAAGCTGAGGTGGCGGTTCAGGTGTCACAACGTTGGATTGTCGCGCGCCTGCGGAACCGGCGGTTCTTCTCACTCGCCGAGTTGAACGCGGCAATCCGGCCCTTGCTGAATGACCTAAACACGCGGGTCATGCGCGACTACGGGGCCAGTCGTGCCGATCTGTTTGCCACGTTGGACCGTCCGAACCTGATGTCCCTCCCAGCGACCCCATATGTCTTCGCCCGCTGGAAACGGGCGCGTGTCGCGCCAGACTATCACATAGAGGCGGACGGCTGCTGGTACTCGGTCCCCTTCGGTCTGATCCGGCAACTCGTCGATCTGAGGCTGACCCAGACGACTTTAGAGGTCTTCCATCGCGGCAAGCGCGTGGCCAGCCATGCCCGCAATCCCGGGCGGCGCAGCCATATCACAGTGCCCGATCACATGCCGTCTTCTCACCGGCGCTACGCGGAATGGACACCTGCGCGCATCTTGGCCAGCGCTGAGAAACTGGGACCATCCGTTGCCGCGTTCTGCCAGATTGTCATGGAGAACCGTCCACACCCCGAGCAGGGGTTCCGGACCTGCCTCGGCGTGTTGGCATTGGCTAAAAGCTATGAGCCGGCACGCCTTGATGCGGCCTGTCAGCGTGGTGTCGCCATCAAGGCGCGTTCCGTGGCGTCTATCCGATCCATTCTGCAGACCGGCCTCGATCAGGCCTTTCTGGAGCCCGAAGCCGAAGAGCTTCCCCTGCAGCATCCCAACATCCGGGGTCAGAATTACTACCACTAAGAAAAGGAAAATCCCTTGCTGACACATCCCACATCTGAACGCCTTGAGGCTATGGGCTTCATCGGCATGGCAAAGGCGCTGGATGAACAGCGTCGCGCCAGTGACATGTTTGAAAATTTGAGCTTTGAAGAGCGCCTCGGTTTGCTCGTGGATCGCGAGGCAGCCGAACGCGATGCCAAGAAGCTTGCGACACGCTTGAGGTTTGCTTCTCTCCGCCAGGCCGCCTGCGTCGAAGACCTCGACATGCGCAGCCCGCGCGGCATCGACAAATCGGTCATGGCGCATCTCATCGACGGTGGCTGGATCGATCGGCATGAGAATTTGCTGATCACTGGGCCAACAGGCTTGGGCAAAAGTTGGATTGCCTGTGCGCTCGGTCACAAAGCTTGCCGAGACGATCGCCGCGTCATGTATCACCGTGTTCCTCGGCTCTTTCAGGCGCTGGTTATCGCCCGAGGTGATGGCCGCCATGCCCGCGTCCTGAAATCTATCGAACGCTCCGAGCTTCTGATCCTGGACGACTGGGGCCTGTCGGTGCTCAACGCCACCGAACGCCGTGATCTCCTCGAAATTCTTGAAGACCGACAGGGCCGCGGATCAACCATCGTGACAAGTCAGTTGCCGGTTGACCAGTGGCATGAGGCTATCGGCGATCCGACCCTGGCCGACGCCATTCTCGACCGCCTGGTGCACAATGCACACCGTCTCGCACTGACCGGAGACAGTATGCGAAGAAAACTTGGCGCTCTGAAAACGCTTGACCAAAACGGTCAGGACTGACCCTATGAAACCTGTCGACCAGTCTGCCCACGATCGTGAAATGGCTGCCCACGATGACGTGAAACGCGTGCCCGAGATCCCGCGAAATCACTGCCCAAGTTCCGCGAAATACGCAGACCAACGCGCCTCGCGCTTCATCATAGCCTCGACGCGGCTTTACGCTCCTTTTCAACCGGCTGTGCAAGTTGTAACAGAACACCCCCGATATCGTTGCCACCGTCTTCGTAATGAACCGTCCCGTCTGAGCGATTGCGCAAGAACGGCGTGGCTTCTTGACTGGCTCTTTCCTAACACTTCATATGGGATTTAGATTCCGAGTGTCTTTCGAACGAAGTGGCGTTCAAGCAACCGGATACGGGTTTCCATTTCACGAACGGTCTTATTGCCAAAGATGCCGTCGCCTTCTACCCATAGGATGCTTCCACCTTCGAGCGTGAGCTTGCGTCAAAGATACACCAGCTTGAGAGCCACGCCATCGTGCAAGGCAACAGTAGCGATGCTCTTACCGACATTCATGGTTTCCTCGATGACCAACGGCTTCTCGTCCGCAGACCAGCGCCGACAAGTGATGATTACACTCTCAGACCCAATTATGTCCTTTTGCCCTTCTAGACGAGCAAACGTGTCCGGTCGAAATGGGGGATAGTTTGCCCCGGGGCACACACCGCGGCGTCCACATTGGCGTTTTCAAGACAAGCCTGGATAGACGAAGAGAGACAAGAAGGGGTCCGGCGGGAAACAGTCACTGCACGTCCCTAGGCGGTATCGAGATCTTTGCTTGCCCTGTGGCGGCGGACTTATCGCGGATTAAGGTTGTATGAAGACGCCGATCAAAGCGTGTTCGGCCAGTTGGTTCCAGTACGCCCCACCACCGATCAGCACGCTGCAAAATCAGCACCGCAGCTATGGGGCCATCAAGTTAGGTTTGTCCAATGGACCGTGACTGACCGCCCACACAAGCACTACGCTTCCGAGGCTGCTTTGCGTGGCGGATCCGCAATAACGACCTTTCTGACAGTCGTCATGATCTAGATCGCGGGAACCATCATGGACATGCGGTGCGGTATGAACATGCTGTCGCTGAAGACCCGGCAAGGGCTTGAGTGCGATACTCTGTATATTTCTCGTTGGGGGGGCTTTGTTTGGGTTTGGCGTGCTGGTCGGTCGTGGTCACGCATATGGTGTGCTCATTAAGGTATTAGGCTAAGCCCCTTGATGACGTCAGCCCGCGGACAGGTCCCAATCAGCAGCACGCACCCACAGACGCCTTGATTCACACCGGGTACCCTGGTCGGTTTTTAAAGCCCTTGCGTCATCAACTTAACTCGCACCCACCTCCACTTGGTCTAACATACTACCGTCAGTTGCTGGTGATTGTAGCTTAGAAACCAGCTCGGGCGGATAACTCCTGCCGTTTCGGATCACAGCACATAAATACCATGCAATGTAGTTCGTATACAATCGCGACGACTTTCACTGGCTTGCGAGTAAGCATTCGGATCAGCCAGTTTGTATCAGCCTCCGCAGATCAATTCTGGCGGCATGGCAGCACACTGATCTTGACCATTGCGCGGAGGTCGAGCAGCCGTCCGAGATACAGATAACGAATTCTCCAGATCCACCTCAGCAGCTCTTTTCCCCAACTGCCATGAGCTTTCGGGGGCTGTCGTCAGGAACGCGATCCGTCCAACAGCCCAAGCGGAGCCTGAGCCAGTCAGCGTAATCACAACCGCAGCAGAAAGCTTTAATAGCTGGCGACGTAGCGGAGAAGGCTCTAGATGGCCCCGACCCCAGTCGCGGCATCCTTGCTAAGCGACGCGCGCGCATAAAGTCGCTTTGGCAGTCAGAGATCCGCGCCGACCCTGTAAGTTCACAGCAAGCTTGAGGCAGCGGCATAATGACAAGTGCGGCATATTGTTTCTAGGTTGAAGAAGATTTATTGACCTGCCACTGAACATTCATCCAGCGGCGATATGAGCCTGAAGGGTGTTTACGCCGATTGGCGCGTGTTGAGCAATCGCCCGTCGCGCGGAGCTTTCATCTCGCGCAGCGGGGCGGGCGATTGCGTGGTTTAAAGTTCGGGCATATTCGGCAGGCGTGCGGTAATCCAACGCGGAATGCGGGCGCTCTGTATTGTAATCGGCGGCCCATGCAGCGATCACCGCGCGGGTGTGTGCCAGATTGCGGAACATCGTCTCGTTCAATAGCTCGTCTCGCATGCGGCCATTGATGGGGAAGACGGCCCCGCTCCTGAGAAAGGACCGTATGCTGGTCCTACATTGCAAAAGGAGCTTTCCCATGACCCCAGCCGTTATTGGCCTTGATCTGGCCAAGAATGTTTTTCACGTCCACATCGCCGACGCGTCCGGTAGAACGCTCGATAGCAAGCGGCTTACACGTCGTGAGCTTTTGCCCTTTTTCGAGTCATTATCCTCTTGCCTGATCGGTATCGAGGCCTGTGCGACTGCCCACAACTGGGCGCGTCAACTGCAGGGGTTTGGTCATGACGTGCGCCTCATCCCACCCGGCTACGTTAAACCTTATGTGAGGCGCGGAGCAAAGAATGATGCTTCAGATGCCGCTGCCATCTGCGAAGCGGTGACACGACCGAATATGCGCTTTGTCCCGATTAAATCACGAGAGGACCAGGCCTTTCTAATGCTGCATAGGGCGCGGGGGCTTCTCGTTCGACAACGCACCATGGCCGCTTGTGCGTTCCGCTCGCATTTGGCTGAGTACGGCGTCATCGTCGCTCAAGGAAGACATCGGGTGGATACACTTATCATCAAGTTAGATGAGTTGAGGAAGGACCTTCCGGATGATGCGTGCTTTGCCCTGGACGCCCTCATCGGACAACTGGATGCGTTGAACCAGCAGATCGACAGCATTGATGCCCGGTTGGCAGAGATCCACAAGAACAACACAATCTGCCGTTTGCTGGCGACAGTGCCTGGCATCGGGCCGATTACCGCAACTGCGTTCGCGGCTACCATTCCTGACCCGTCGACATTCCGATCAGGACGCGAGTTTGCCGCCTGGCTTGGCTTGACACCCAGACAGAACTCATCTGGAGGGAAAAACAGGCTTGGCGGCATCACCAAACAAGGTGACCGGTATCTCCGCCATCTCCTAGTATTGGGGGCTCGAACTGTCGTGCGATATCCCAAGGCACGTTCCCGTGTGGATGGCCCATGGATCGAAGCATTGCTCGAGCGACGCAAACCAATGGTTGTTGCTGTGGCCGTTGCAAACAAGTTGGCTCGAGTCATCTGGGCCATGCTCACGACCGGGGAGGTATTCCGAACCGCATAACGCCATATCTAAAATCAACCCAGTTATAACGAGATGGCACAAGTGCAATGACAGCGTGATGGCAAATCGGCAGAGCTGAGGATCGAGAAAGCCCGGAGAGCTTTAAGCGCGCCTAAGCGCGTCCCGTTGATGAGGCCTCGATCCGCGGACACCATCAGGGCCAGCAGTCATGTTAGGGCTGCAAAAACAGGCCGAATACATGAACGCACCCGCCGAAGAAGATCACGATCAAAACACTTGCGCCCGCGGGGCCGTCTATACATAAAGCTTTCGACAAAGCCATTCTGCATCGGCTTTCCCGGCGCGATATAATGCCATTCGATGTGGTTCTCGGAGCACCACCGCAAGATAGCATTAGAAGTTAGTTCGGTCCCATTATCGCTGACAATCATCCCGGGCTTTCCCCGCCGATCGATGAGGGTCGTCAGTTCACGTGCCACGC
>NZ_FOXY01000054.1 GCF_900115865.1 Donghicola eburneus
TGTCAGGCCGCCGAAGAGGCGTTCTGGGAGTATGGCTATTCCAGCCGCGAGACGCGCGCGCAGTTTTTGGAAGCGATCGCCGACGAGATTGATGCGCGCGGCGAGGCGATCACCGAGATTGGGTGCGCTGAGACTGGCCTGCCCGAGGCGCGCTTGGTGGGCGAACGGGGCCGGACCGTTGGGCAGATCCGTTTGTTTGCCAGCCACATTCGTGCAGGGGACTATCTGGACCGTCGGCATGATGAGGCTCTGCCGGATCGGGCGCCTTTGCCCCGTCCGGACCTGCGGATGATGCAGCGGCCCATCGGGCCTGTGGCGGTGTTCGGGGCGTCGAACTTTCCTTTGGCGTTCA
This sequence comes from Donghicola eburneus, assembly GCF_900115865.1. Lineage (GTDB taxonomy): Bacteria > Pseudomonadota > Alphaproteobacteria > Rhodobacterales > Rhodobacteraceae > Donghicola > Donghicola eburneus. Next base: position 353 of record NZ_FOXY01000054.1, read on the forward strand.
GCACGGCAGGCGGCGATACGGCAGCGGCTTTGGCGGCGGGCTGTCCTGTTGTGGTCAAGGGTCACGGCGCGCATCCCGGCACCGGCGAGATTGTGGCCGAGGCCATTGCGGCGGCGGTCGAGAAGTGCGGCATGCCCAAGGGTGTGTTCAGCCTGATCCAGGGCGGCAAGCGCGATGTGGGGCAGGCTTTGGTCCAACACTCCTTGATCAAGGCGGTTGGGTTCACCGGATCGCTGGGGGGCGGCCGCGCGCTGTTTGACCTGTGCGCGCAGCGGGACGAACCCATTCCGTTCTTTGGCGAACTTGGGTCTGTGAACCCGATGTTCATGCTACCTTCGGCTGTGGCCAGCCGTGGCGCGGCCTTAGGCGAGGCGTGGGCCGGATCGCTGACCATGGGCGCGGGGCAGTTCTGCACCAACCCCGGGATTGCGGTGGTGCTTGAGGGTTCCGAAGGCGAGGCCTTCGCTGAAGCGGCCCGTGCAGCCCTGTCCGAGAGCGGCGCGCAGGTCATGCTGACCGACGGAATTGCGGCGGCCTATCGCGATGGCGCGGCCAAGATGCAGGGCGCGGCCGGGGTTCAGGACATGCTGACGTCAATGTGCGACACCCGCGAAGCCAAGCCATTCCTGTTCCGCGTTTCTGCCGATGACTGGATCGGCAATCACGCCCTGAGCGAAGAGGTCTTTGGCCCGCTCGGTCTGGTCGTGGTGGCCAAGGACGAAGCGCAGATGATCGAGGTCGCCAAGTCCTTTGTCGGCCAGCTGACCGCGACCCTGCACATGGACGACAGCGACGCGACACTGGCGCGCCGCCTGCTGCCGGTGCTGGAGCGCAAGGCAGGCCGCGTTCTGGCCAACGGCTTCCCCACAGGGGTCGAGGTTTGCGACAGCATGGTTCATGGCGGACCTTATCCGGCGTCCACCAACTTTGGCGCGACCAGCGTGGGCACCCTGTCCATCCGCCGCTTCTTGCGCCCCGTGTGCTACCAGAACATCCCCGCGTCGATCCTGCCGGACGATTTGGGGTAAG
>NZ_FOXY01000030.1 GCF_900115865.1 Donghicola eburneus
GCGTGGCACGTGAACTGACGACCCTCATCGATCGGCGGGGAAAGCCCGGGATGATTGTCAGCGATAATGGGACCGAACTAACTTCTAATGCTATCCTGCGGTGGTGTTCCGAGAACCACATCGAATGGCATTATATCGCGCCGGGTAAGCCAATGCAGAATGGATTTGTGGAAAGCTTTAATGGGCGAATGCGAGACGAGCTATTGAACGAGACGATGTTCCGTAATCTGGCACACACCCGCGCGGTGATCGCTGCATGGACCGCCGATTACAATACGGAGCGCCCGCATTCCGCATTGGATTACCGCACGCCTGCCGAATATGCCCGAACTTTAAACCACGCAATCGCCCACCCCGCTGCGCGAGATGAAAGCTCCGCGCGACGGGCGATTGCTCAACACGCGCCAATCGGCGTAAACACCCTGCAGGCTCATATCGCCGCTGGATGAATGTTCAGTGGCAGGTCACGGTGGGCGATGCGCTAACGCAAAAAATCAAGGTGCCCGCGCAGGAACTCATCGGCCTTGGCCTCGATGATCTGATTTCGGCCGAGCAGAAGTCCGAATTTGAAAAGTTTCGCGCCCAACAAGAACATGTCGAGAGCTCTGATACCCCCATTTGGCGCATCCAGACCGGCGACGGGGAACCTCTTTACGCTCGGATCAAAACCGCACCCGCGCCCGAGGAAGGCACGCTTCAGACGTTGCTAGAGCCGACAGAGCTGTCTCGGACAGTGCAAATCAGTACGCGCATGCCGTATTCCGTGCGGATCGCAAATCGCTTTTTGAACCACGATGTTCTGGCACCACTGAAAATGTCCCGTGGTGCACTGGAAATGGCAACCGAGAGCGCTGATGCGGATACCCGCGAACTGTTAGAAATTGTCATGGCGCGTCTCGAGCGGATCAGCGACGACATTGAAAGCTTTGCCCAAGTCGGCCTTGGTGCGTTGCCACCCCGCCTGACCTCGGCAGGTACTCTGATGTCCGCAGGCGACCGGGCTTTGGCGCGACACCTTGAGAATACCTCGTTTACTATGTATGCCGTGGACGACCTGAGTATTCCCTCAGAGACCCTATATGCGGTGATCGACAGCGTGATGATGCGCTGCTCGGCAAAGAAGCTTGCGAGCCGTGCCGATGTTCTGCTCGACGTGGACTCGCTAAACATCGTCCTGACGCTTCAAGCCGAAGGCACGGTACCCGATGCTTTCGCCGGACGCGCGACATCCGGTACAGCCAAGGGCACCTTTCTAGAAGAGTGGACGAATGTGCTGCTCCTACGCCATGGGATCAGTCTGAACCTGACTTGGCGCGCGCCTGAATGATCAAAGATCACATTCTAAAGCCTTTTAGCCCAGTCCAAAGCAATATGGTCTGGGGGCTGGTTCTCTTACTGCTGGTCGGCTCTCAGATCCTTGAAACCCAGCGCGCAGAAATCGAAGCCGCCTTGCCGGTTTTCAAAGCGCTGAACCGTACGCAACTGTCGACCGCGATCATGCTTGGCCTGATCGCAATCGCCATGTTGCGGACGGGATTGCCTTGGTTCCGGCATGTCCGCATCGCGGTCAATGCTCTGCTCCTGATTTTCTTTGGCCTCGTTGTTCAGGCGCATCTGACGGGCATCATTTTCGGCAAAGAGTTTTTTGTTCAACTCTCTCAGAAGGTGTCAGAGGCGCTACCTGGCGTTCCCTCTCTCGAGACCGCTTTCGCAGCCATGGTCGCGGGCAGAATGATCGGCGCGAAGCCTGATTGGGTGCAAGCCGCTCGCTTTTTCACTGTATTCTCGCTCGTGTGTTACGGCATCTACGAACTGACGGTGCTAGAGGACAAGGTCCTGCACCTGACCGACGGCAGCGGCATGGGGCCGGCAACCATCGTATTCTTCTGCACGGTCCTAGTTTATTTTGCCAAACAACAGGGCCCAGACTTGCTGCCGGAATGGCGTTTGGCAATGTTCCCCAGTGCATCCATTCTGATCCTCATGAGTTGGTTCACGAATGTTCCTGAACCAGACCGTGCGATCGAATACATTGCACTGACCGCTTTGTTCATCACCATCCTCCTTGGCTTCAAACAAAATCTATCCTTCAGCTATGAGAACGCAGCGCTAGCCCGCAAGAACGCGGCGCAAGCAAAACGGATCGAACAACAGAATGCGGATCTTTCTCTGCTGGTCACCTCTTTGTCACACGACCTCAAAGCGCCGATCCGCAACGGCCGGACTTTGATCCGCCAGCGAAATAGCCTGAAGCAAGCGAAAGGGCTGACCGATCAAGACATCGACGGGATGCAGTTGCGCACGCTGGACCGCATGGAAGCGCTAAGCCGCAACTTTGTCGAATACATCATGAGCCACTCCGAACCCATGCGGATCGAGCCAATTAATCTGTCCGATCTGCTGCTCGAGGTGTCCGAACCGTTCGCGGCGCGGGCGAAATTCGAGCTGAGGGTGCCGGACCATACCCTACTGCCTGCAGACAGGCAGGCGCTGGCGCGGTCGTTCGAAAACCTGTTTGAGAATGCAATCCAGCACGCCAAAAGCGATGACCTACGCCTAAGGCTCGAGGTCATTGAGACCAAGAAGTCTATCACGATTACGCTCGAGGATAACGGACAGGGCATCGCGCCAGAACTACACGAACGGGTTTTTAAGCCGTTTGAAACATTCGAGGCTAAACACAAATCCGGCTCTAGCGGGCTTGGATTGTCCATCGTGCGCCGGTTGGTCGAGCGGATGGAAGGCCGGATTTCCTCGTGCCTTCCTCGTACCTTGGGCGGCGCGTGTTTTGCCATGAGCTTTAAAAAGGAAGAACATGCCACATCGTGAAATAGAGGTCCTGATCGCAGAGGACGAAGACCTCGACCGGTTCCTTTTGGAAAGTGCGTTCAAAAAGAAGCAGGTCACAAACCCAATCCGGTTCTTCGAGAACGGCAGAGAACTGATCAGTTTCCTGAAAGAGAACGTCAGCGATTCACTGCACGACAAATTCATTGTTCTCACGGACTTGAATATGCCTATAATGAACGGGTTCGAGTTACTCGCGGAATTGCGGTCAGACCCGCTCATGCGCAGAATTCCAGTATTTGTCCTGACATCATCTTCCGACGAGACCGACATCAAGCGCGCGTCAGAGTTGGGCATTGCAGGGTACATCAGCAAGGAGAACGCTGGTGAGGATTTTATGCAGGGTATCGAGCTTATCGGGAAATGGATAACGATCTGCTCGGTACCGGAACTCTAAACGGACAATGATCCAAGCCGATAGGGCGCTCGGGAACGATTGATGAATTACTACGTCCTGGAAAATGAGGATTTGGATCTGTGGCGCGTGAAAAAGGCGCTATCGCAACTGGGGCTTCCAGAACCCAAAGTCTTCCGCAGTGTCGGCGAGTTCGCAGCCTTTGACCTGAGCACCGTGCCAGAGCGGTCGATATTCCTGTTCGATTTTTACCTTGGGGATGGCACGGGCTGTGACGCCGCACGCATGCTTCGAGATTGCGGACTTCCTGCCGCCCGCGCGGGCGTCGTCGTTCTGACCGGCAGCCTTGATGGCACTATGGCGATCGAGGTCACGCAGTCCAACGTTGACCAACTGTTCTTCAAGTCCGAACTCAATGCCGAAAATCTAGAGCTGATCCTACGCCGCGCCAAGGAGGCCCAACGCCAGCGTGCTGCGGCCAAGCTTTATCAAACGCGTCTGCGGTCGATGGCGACGATGCTGGCCCACGACTTACGCTCGCCACTCGTCGGCATTCAGATCGGCTCTGAACTGATCGCGAACGAGACAGTCATGTCCGACATGTCGCGCAATCTGGTTGAAAAAATCCAGCATGCCAGCAACGAAGCTCTTGAGATAATCGCAGAGCGCCTCGCATCCGTGTCTTCGGAGAAAGAAGTGGACCTGGAGGCGGACGGTCAGGAGGTGCGTCTGGACGAGATGGCCGCCCAATTGGAAAAAATCTACGCCGTACAGCTAAAGAAGCGGAACGCAAAGATCAATGTGCGGCCCTCTCAGCCTTTCGTCAGCAGCCGTGATGCGCTGCAGGATGTCTTTATGAACGTGGTCGGCAACGCGCTTAAACACGCCATCGCGGACCCCCTACAGATCGATATCTGGAGCGAAGAAACACCAGATTTTGCCATCATTTACATTCGCGACAATGGGCAAAAATCCGATCCGGCCCTAATCGCGTCCTATCTGGATGGCACCCGCCGGGCAGAGGGGCACGGTTTGAACTACATTTCTGACCTGATGCGCGTTCTCGGGGGCAACCTGACCTGCGATGGGGATGGTGAAAGCTATCTGGAATACCGGATCGAAGCACCGGTCACCTAGACGATCCGCGTGCGAGTTGATCCTCGACTTTGCCCGCGCCTGACCCATTTACTTTGGTGACCCAACCTCGAGAGGGCACCTTGGCCAGACGCTCTGAATACCATACAGCACCTGTACCGAGCGGACGGCTTTCACGCTTGCTCCGCATGGGCAGCATGGCAGGCGGGATCGCTTCGGGCGTCGCTGCGGGCGGGGTTAAGTCTCTGGCGGCAGGACAGAAACCGAAACTCGAGAGCTTGGTGTTCACACCCCGCAACATGACCCGGCTTTCAACCGGCCTGTCGCAAATGCGCGGCGCGGCGCTGAAGCTAGGACAGATGCTGTCGATGGACACCGGCGTCGTTTTACCGCCCGAACTGAATGCGCTTCTGGCTGGGATGCGCGATGGGGCCGTCGCGATGCCGCCCAAACAATTGCGCGACGTTTTGGATCGAAACTGGGGGCAGGGGTGGTACAAACGCTTTGCTCATTTCGATGTGCGGCCCTTTGCAGCGGCGTCGATAGGGCAGGTTCACCGAGCACGGACCCATGATGGTCGTGAGCTGGCGATCAAGGTGCAGTATCCGGGCGTCCGGCAGAGCATTGACAGCGACGTCGACAACCTCGCATCTCTGTTGCGGGTTTCCGGCATTGTACCAAAGGAATTGTCATTAGACGAGGTTCTGACCGAATCCAAAGCGCAACTCCACGCCGAAGCGGACTACAGGGCCGAAGCGACAAACCTCGCAATGTTCCAGCGTCTACTCAGCAACTCTGATCGGTTTGTTACGCCTGAATTGGAGCTAGACCTTTGCACCCCGCAGGTTCTTGCCATGAGCTACGTCCAGAGCGCCCCCCTGGAAACGGTACAAAACGAGCCCCAAGAAACCAGAGATATGATCGCCGCATCTCTCATTGAGCTCGTTCTACAAGAGTTGTTCACATTTGGCGCAATGCAGACCGATCCAAACTTTGCCAATTTCCGATATGTGCCAGAGACGGGCCAGATCGTGTTGCTGGACTTTGGCGCGGTGAAATCGTTCTCACTGGAATTACAACAAAAATTCAGAACGCTCGCTCAGGCCGCTCTTGGCGGGAGGCATGATGAGATGCGTGCCGCTATGTTGCGGATCGGATACTTTGCCGAGACCACTCCAGAAAAATACCAAGCCATCCTTCTGGAAATGTTCGACATGGCCATGACTCCGATCCGGCAAGACGCACCCTATGATTTCGCTGCATCGGACTTAATGGACCGCCTGCGTGACCGCGGCTTGGAAATCGGCTCGGAACGGGAACTGACCCATGTCCCACCAGCTGACACCCTTTTCTTGCATCGGAAAATTGGTGGGACCTATTTGATGGCAACAATGCTTGGCGCGCGGGTGCCATTGCGCCCTCTGGTCGAGAAATATTGCTGCGAGTAGACCATGCCCGACAGTTCGCGCAGATCTTTGTTCGGTGACACACACTCGATGCGTTCCATCACTCCTGAAGCGCCTTCAAACCTTCCTTCAGGTGTACGGTCATTCCACCATCAACCATCATGTCTCGCAGACGCTGGTTGTACCCACCCGGGGTGTCGAGCGCCCTGAGCAGAGGCGCGCAGGGCCCTGCTATTAGGCTGGAGCCGACCAACTCTCGAACAAAGCGCTCGCTGCTCTCTGCGTCCGCGCCTTGGTCGGCCAGCCACTCAGCGGCCTGTTGCACCATCAGAACGGCCGGAGACAAAACCGCTTGCGCGCACAGCCAGTCGGCCAACGCATCCTCGCTATCGATTGGGAAAATCGTATTTCTTGCACCAAACAGCTCTTCGATCAGTTCAGTCTGCCCGAACACTAAAATCTGCGAACCACCCGTCGAGATCGAGGGGAAAGGGATCATCCGTGCCACCAATTGCGCTGGCGCGACAAGCGGCGCCACCTCCGCGATTTGCGGCCCTGCCATCAGAGAAACAATTTTTTGCCCTTCGCGAAATGTCAGACCGGAGAGGGCGTCTTTGTAGACCCCATCTGTCAGCCCCAAAAAGATGACATCGCTCGTATCGACAACAGATTGGTTCTTGGCCACCGACACGCTACGGAACTTCTCTGACAAACGCGCAGAGTTGGTCGCGTTACGCTCTGAAACTATGATTGTGTGGCCATCGTTGCCGATACCCTCGACCAGAGCCGACGTGATTGTCCCCAGCCCAAGTACTCCTATACGCATCAGCGTGCTCCCCATGTGTCAGCAAGCCGGTAGCCTTGCGGCCAAGGATCGCTCGGGTCCGGCATGTGTTGATGAATGCCCGTGATCCAACCTCGGCCAGATATTTCGGGCACAATGGCCGGCAGTCCACACACCTGTGTCTCGGCCACAATTTGCCCTGAGAAACGAGACCCAATAACCGAACGCGCGGTCAACCGATCCCCATTATTCATCAAACCACGTTCCCGCAAAACAGCCATGCGCGCCGACAACGCCGTCCCCGTCGGTGAGCGGTCTACCTTGCCCGGCTGAATGGCGACTGCGGCGCTCGTTTCCAGCCCATCGGCCCCGTACTCAAGAGGTCCCGCAAAAAGGCAGAACGAGATATGAGACCAATCCGGGTTTTCGGGATGGTGAAATCCCAACTGCTCGTTCGCCGCATTGGTGATCTCCGCACCCAGCTTGGCGAGCTGGTGCGCCTCGTCCGCGACCAGATCAAAGCCCAAGCTCGGAGCGTCGACGATGACAAAGCTGTCACCCCCATAAGCCGTGTCAACGGTGAGCGTCCCCAGACCGTCAACCTCCACCGTTGCATCCAGCTGAGACGCAAAGGACGGCAGGTTCCGCACAAAAATTCGCTCTGCTTTTCCATCGCGGCACTCTGCACGCACACGAACCAATCCGCCCGGCGCTTCGAGCACCAAATGCGTCTCTGGCTCGTGCATTGGAACGAGCCCGCCATCCAGCAACACTGTCGCGACGCAAATCGAGTTAGAGCCAGACATGGGCGGTGTGTCCTCGGGCTCCATGATGATCCAAGCGGCCTGCGCTTCTGGGTTTTTGGGCGGCACCAACAGGTTCACGTGGCGAAACACGCCGCCTCTCGGGATCGTGTCCCACTTGATGGTGTAGCTCATAGCGGGCCTCGTGCTGACTGGCGGGCCGAGCTGATCAGTCGCGCTGCGCTGCAGGCAAGCTGACGACGACATCATCGCAGATTGGCGCCAGCGTTTCCAGTGTCAGATAGCGGCCACGCTGGACGGTCCATTCCTCGGTCTGCTCCATGAGGATTGCACCGACGAGGCGGCGGATCGAAGCCTCGTTCGGAAAGATCCCGACCACGTCCGTGCGGCGCTTGATCTCGCCGTTTAGGCGCTCAATCGGATTTGTGCTGTGTAACTTCGTTCGATGCTGCTGGGGAAAGGTCATGTAGGCCAGCACATCCTCCTCAGCGCCGTCCATGAGGGTCGCCAGCTTTGGCAGTTTCGGACGCATCTGATCAGCTACCTGACGCCACTGCGCTTTTGCGGCAGCATGGTCTGGCTGAGCGAAGGCCGTTGCAATGAACGCCGAGACGACCCGTCGGCTACGCTTGCCCGCATGGGCAAGGGCATTGCGCTGGAAATGGACCCGGCAGCGTTGCCATGTTGTCGACAGCACACGCGACGTGGCCGCCTTGATGCCCTCATGAGCATCGGAAATGACCAATTGAACGCCTCTAAGACCACGGCGAACAAGGTCGCGCAAGAACTCGGTCCAGAAGTGCTCCGCCTCGGAAGCCCCTATGGACATTCCCAAAACTTCACGGCGGCCATCGGTGTTCACCCCCACCGCAATGGTGACGGCGACGCTGATGATGCGTCCGCCCTGACGCACCTTGAGATATGTGGCGTCGATCCAAAGGTACGGCCATTCGCCTTCGATCGGTCGTGTCAGGAAGGCGTCGACACGGTCATCAATCTCTTCGCACAGGCGGCTGACCTGGCTCTTGGAGATACCGGTCCCCCCCATTGCTTGCACCAGATCATCCATGGATCGCGTCGAGACACCATGAACATAGGCTTCCTGAATGACAGCCGTCAGTGCCTTCTCGACCGACCGACGTGGCTCGAGAAACGACGGAAAATAGGAGCCGGTGCGCAGCTTAGGAATACGCAGTTCCACGCTGCCCGCACGGGTCTGCCAGTCTCTCTCCCGATAGCCATTGCGCTGAGCCAGCCTGTCAGCGCTCTTCTCGCCGTATTCAGCGCCAGTCTTGGCGCCAACCTCCAGCTCCATGAGCCGTTCGGCGGCAAAGCCAATCATCTCACGCAACAAATCTGCGTCGCCGCTCTGGTCGACAAGAGCGCGAAGGTCCATCATGGGTTTGGTCATTGGGTGTCATCCTTGGATTAGATTGAGTCTTGCAACCCGACCTTACCAAGAAACCCGATGGCCACCCCAAGCTACACCATCCGTTGGGACACGATCCCTCTCGGCTCGTTAAGCACAAAATTCCGAAGCGTTTGGTCTTGGGCGATCCAACGGCTTTGTTCCCAAATAGTATCTCCGGGCGGGGGCAGAACACCCCCGACAATCACATCACCGACCTCTCCTTCGGCGTGAGCCGAAATGATGTGAATGGTTTTGGTCGACCGCATGGCTATGCCTCCTGTGCACGCAAAAGCCAGAACGCAAATAACGGCGCGGGGCCTGATTTCATGGCATGCAGGATGCCCGGCGGGTTGTAAAATGATCCACCTATGCCGGGCGCGAACCAATCGCCATTATTTTGACTGAATTCCCCTGTGCTAAGAACAAGATAGGTCTCTTCTGGTGGGTGCATATGATCAGGATAGCGCACGTTTGGTGCAAGAAGAGAAGCACCAATCCAGACATCCGTGCGGGGCTCAATGCCGCCGGGCCCCACGATCATCGCGTTTGCATGACCCGCCTCAAAAGTTGCGCTGGCGTTTGCTTGGTCTCCCGACCTTGTACGCCAGTGAACTTGAGGCTCAATTGCTAGAAAGGCCTCTGCCAAGATCCTGAGCCCATCTGGAAGAGCCTGCAAATCCAAAGCCTGCGACAGCCAAACATCGCACACAGGGAGCCTCGCTGCATCGCGCTCCGAAGACTGCTTCTCCGCATTTAAAGCTTTAAAAGCGCTCGATATGCTTCTCCGAGAGGCATCACTCGTCGCGCAGCGCCCAAACGCATTTTCGGCTTGGCTCAAGAATGTCTGCAGAAGAGGTGGGCGCAGTGACATATGAAGGCTCCGTCGCGAATATGGCTCAGCCATCGTAAGCGGCGGCCACGCCCCATTGTTTTTTTTGCTTTCGCGGTGTCGCGGAGGGTTGAAGCGGATGGCTGTCGGGAGCTCGTCAGGGACTACGAG
>NZ_FOXY01000033.1 GCF_900115865.1 Donghicola eburneus
TGACAAGTTACGTAATTTTGTACCGTATTATCCATAAAAACCCTCCATATCTGGACGGCTCCTTCTCAAAGAAACAGAAAACAACATCTACGAGGGCGATGACGCGGCGCTTACGCTCAGGATGTCCGTGAGGTAGGCTTGTGGGTCGAGACCGTTGAGCTTTGCCGTTTCAATGATGGTCATCGCGCGCGCCAGGGTTTCCGCGCCGGTATTGGCACCCGCAAAGAGCCAGTTTTTGCGTCCGATCCCCAGTTCCCGTTCATTCTGCCCATGTCGGGCAGGTTTATCGTGTCCATTATCGATGGCATGCCTATATTTGGCGCGGACGTGAAGGTTTTCCGCACGCTCAGTCGCGGTGATGGCCAACATGTCGGACTCGAGCGCGATGCGGGGATCGCGATCCTTGCACCCGCCTGGATTTTGGATGCCTCAGTCTGTCAGGGCTTCGATCTTGGCGAACCTGTGGTAGCAACGGAGGCGCTTTGCGAACTTCATTCGGTTCTCCAGCACCTCGGTTTCCGGCGAGGCTTCAAGGGTGACGACTCACCCATGGAGGCCCCGAATGACGCATCACAGATCCCTGATACCAACCCAGTTGCCACTGCCTTTGGCACCAGCGCCATTGCTGACGGAACCAGAATACCGGTCGATCGTGACAGCACTGGCGCAAGTGCTCCTAGCGGCGGCAAAATCGGATCCAGGAGGGCACAGCGATGAATGACATGGCCCTCACTTTTCCGCCCGAACTGCTCAAGCGTCAGGCGGTCATTTATGTACGTCAGTCGACGCAGAGCCAGGTCATGACGAACCTCGAGAGCCAGCGTCGACAATACGATCTTGTCGAAATGGCCCGCGGGTTTGGTTTTGCCGGGATTGATGTCATCGACGACGATCTTGGTGTATCAGCCAGTGGCTGTCAGGCCCGCCCCGGCTTCGAACGGCTCGTCGCCATGCTGTGTTCGGGGTCAGTTGGCGCAGTATTCTGCCTGGAAGTGTCGCGCCTGGCCCGCAATGGGCGGGACTGGCACCATATGCTGGAGCTTTGCGGCCTGGTAGAAGCCCGTGTCGTTGACCATGACGGCGTTTACGACCCGCGCCATCCCAATGACCGGCTGCTTCTTGGTATGAAGGGCAGCATCAGCGAGTTCGAGCTTGGCGTCCTGCGCACGCGCATGGTTGAAGCCGCAAGAGCGAAAGCGCGCCGCGGCGAACTGCGTTATACGCCGCCGATCGGCTACCTGTGGGACCGCGACGCCGGGGTGATGCTCGATCCCGATCTCCGCATCCAGGAGGTCATCCGGCAGATCTTCTGCCGGTTCCGCGAGCTTGGAAGCGCCCGGCAGGTTCTTCTCGCCATGTCGAGCGAAGGCATTCACTTTCCTCGACCCTCCGATGGCATTCGGCTGACAAGTTTCGACTGGCAGCCCATTCGCTACCGCAACGTGATCAGCGTCTTGAAGAACATGTTTTATGCCGGGGTCTACGCCTATGGTAAAACCGGAAGACAGGCAAAAATCCGGGACGGCCGCGCGCATGTCACTTACAAGAACCGCAAATCCTGGGAAGACTGGGATGTGGTAATCAGGGATCACCATGTCGGCTATATCGATTGGGAAGAATATGAACGCAATCAGGCACAGCTGGCCAAGAACGCGTTCGGACGTGCTGGCGGCACCAAATCCGGTCGCGGCGGCGGCGCGCTATTGGCCGGTCTCCTCAGCTGTGCGAGATGCGGGCGGCGGTTGCATGTGGTCTATACAGGCCGCACGCCACGCCCGGTCTACCGCTGCGACAATCCAAACCTTCTTCTCGGACAGAAACGCTGCATCACCTTCGGTGGGTTCCGCCCTGACAAACTCATTGCAGACGCTGTTCTCGAGGCTGTGGCACCATTTGCCATCGATGCGGCCATCGAGGCCCGTGCAATGTTGAACCAAGCTGCCGAAGACAAGCGGTTGGTGCTCGAGATGGAGTTGCAGCAAGCCAGATACGATGCATCCCTGGCGGAACGACGCTATGCCGCCTGTGACCCGGACAATCGCCTCATCGCATCAGAACTGGAGAAACGCTGGGAAGAAGCCTTGGGCCGCGTTCGCAGTTTCGAACAGCGTCTTAATGCAGATAACGCTGCAGCACCGGAGGTAGATGTCACGCGCCTTGAAGGGCTGGCGCAGGACCTTGAGACCGCCTGGAACGCTCCGGCGACATCCATGCGCGACAAGCAAAGATTGATCAGGACACTGATCGAAGACATCGTGGCGGATATCGATGACGATACAGGGGAAATCGTTTTGGTCGTTCATTGGAAAGGCGGTCGGCATACGGCATTGCGCGTCAAAAAGCCGAAGTCCGGAGAGCACAATGCCCGCACCAGTGAAGAGGCTTTGGGGATCATCCGCGAGATGGCGGGGCGCTGGTCGGATGAGGCGATCGCAGCCTGTCTCAACCGCATGGGCATGCCGACCGGTCAGGGAAAAACTTGGAATGCAAAACGTGTTTCATCCATCCGGCGTGTAAATGATATTCACGGATACCTCTCTGCCGACAAGGATGGCCCGTGGCGCACCATGACCGAGGCGGCGAAAGAGCTTGGTGTCACCAATCACGTCATCCGCAAGCTGATAAAGGACGGTATTCTGCCCGCAAATCAGGTGGTCGATGGCGCACCGTACCAAATACGGACAACTGACCTGCATTCGGATACTGTCAAAACCGCTCTCGCACGAAAAGGTCGCCCGTGTCGCGCTGATCTCGCAGACCAGCTCTCAATGTTTCCAAGCACTTACGAAGGGGGTGCATAATGACCAACCAACGACGATAGGTCGTAGGGCGCGCTCGGCGGGGTTATTGTCGATAGCAACGCGTCCGTCGGACAAGAACAGGCTGAAGGCGTCTTGGCGGCTTAGGCCATAGCGGAAGGCTTTGGCGAGATCACTCTTGCCCGAGATGCGGCGGAGCTGCTGCTCAGACCAGGCAAAGAAGGCCGCAACTTTGGGAGCGCTATATTCTTGCCGCGCGGCAAGACGGTCGCCCGTTGTACGGCCGTTAATGTCGCGCTCGATATCGTAAAGGGTGCCGATGCGGTCTAACGCCTCGCGGGCGATCCCGGATTTGTCCGAAGTCCAGATATCGTGGAAGTCACGCCTGAGGTGCGCCCAACAGGCGGCCTCCTGCAATCGAGGCTTCCCATCGGGGTCTGGGGCATAAAGCTTGGCATAGCCTTTGTATCCATCCGCTTGCAGAATGCCGCGGGTGTTTGCCAGCTGGCGCTGGACATGGATCTCTTTCCAATCCGGGGCAAACGCGTAGAGGGCAGCGGGTGGGGCCTCCCCTTTCCATGGGCGGTGGTCGCGGACGTAGGTCCAAATCCGCCCTTTCGTGACGCCTTTTCCAAGGCCCTTGTTTGATTTCCCCCGATCAAGGACCCGGATCGGTGTGTCATCTGCATGCAGCAGATCACTGCTCATCACATCGGCTTCGATCCGGTCGATCAGGGGTTGCAGCACTTTCATTGCGCGGCCGCACCAGCCAACCAGCGTCGTCTCGGGAATATCCGCGCCCATGCGCGCAAAGATTTCGTGCAAGCGGTACAATGGAAGATGGTCATCGAACTTCGAGACCAGAATATAGGCCAAGAGGCCTGCGCCAGCCATGCTGCCCGGGATCGGGCGGCTGGGTGCCGGGGACTGAATGATGCTCTCGCAACGGCGGCAGGACTTCTTCAAACGCGCGATCTGCACAACCTTCATCTGTGCGCGGATCATGTCGAGCATCTCGCTGACATCCTCGCCTAGGGTATGCAGGTCGCCGCCGCATTCGGGGCAACACGTGCCCGGGTCCAGTTCGCGCCGCTCTCGAACTGTGTCATCGGACACACGAGGACGGCGGCGCGGAAGAGAGGGGCTTTCAGGATCGTCCTGCCCCTCGTCGATGGGCTGTTTGTCCTGCTCGGCGATGGCGACGAACAGATCCTCAAGCGCAAGCTCCAATTGCTCGATCTCTCGCTCGACCTTTTCCGAGGATTTGCCAAAGGCCATTTTCTGCAGTTTGGCGATCCGCAGACGCAGCGCCTGAACCAGTTGATCATGGGCACGCAGAGTGGCCGACATTCGCGCATTCTCTGCTGCGATCTGTGCGTTTTCTGCCTGCAGAGCTGCAATCATCGCCTCTAATTCGGCGGTATTGTCAGGCAAAGGAGAGGCAGGATCAGACATGACCCTGACTACCAGAGAACAGGTCAATAAGCTAGTAAAATAACGTTAAAACAGGGGGATATCACCCCATACGTGCTGGGGGAGCGCCCCAGTTCGGCCTCCGCCAATCAATCCCCTCCCAGAGCATAGCAAGCTGCGCCGAGGTCAGGCGAAACGCCCCGTCACCCGCGTTTGGCCAAGGAAACCGACCCCGTTCCAGAACCTTGTAGTAAAGGCAAAATCCTTGCCCGTCCCAAAACAAGAGCTTGATCCGGTCTCCACGCCGCCCACGAAAGGCAAACACGGCCCCACCCGCAGGTTTCTGGCGCAAAACATCCTGCGCGAGCGTTGCAAGGCCACCGATCCCCTTCCTCATGTCTGTGACACCGCAGGCCAGATACACTCTGACGCCCGTTCCCGGGCCAATCATACGGCCTCCAGCAGACGCACGAACCTCAGCAGGTTGTCCGAACACAGATCACTTGGGCAACGAAGGGTTCGGCCATTCGCCACCCGGATCTCAATGTCTCCGGCCAAGCGTTCATCAACACCGTCTGGCTCGGGCGCAACCAAGGGTAAGAAAGTAACCCCAGAGCCTGCCGTAGCCTCTAGCAAGCCCTTCTTCTTCAGTTCTTGTCGCCATTGGTAGATGTGCTGACGGGTTATATCATGCGCCCGTGCAACGTCCGAAACACTGGCGCCGTTCACGCCAACTTCGTCCAGGATGGCCAGCTTCTCTTCATCCCGCCAGCGGCGCCGACGTTCGACCCCGATAATAACTTCCTGTCGCATCTTAAGCCTTGCCTCATACGACGTCGGTAACGACGCCAATAATGACATAGCTTAAGACATCAGGCCCAACTCAGGCAGGTGGTCCCAATGGAGCCGTTACTGTTCACCACCGGCGCCAGATGGAAGGCCGCGGTTCCGACCCAATCGGCCAAGGTGCTGCGCTGAATGTCGATGCCGGATCGGGCCAGGATCTGGCTTAGCCGATATAATGGCAAATGGTCCGAGAATTTGCAGACCAGCACGTGGGCGATGGCGCCTTCGGTGGGCAATCCACCCTCGATCAGGTGGGCGGGCGCAGGGGCCTGACTGACACCGTTGGTGCAAGCACGACAGGCATATTTGGGGCGCACGGTGACGATCACGCGCACTTGCGCAGGCACGATGTCCAAGCGCTCTGTGCGATCCTCGCCAATGCGGTGCATGGCCCCGCAGCCACAGGGACAGTCCAGCGTTTCCGGTTCGATCACCTGTTCGATGCGCGGCAGATCGGCTGGCAGGTTGCCCCGATTGCGGCGGGCCGGTTTGCGCGCAGGAGTGCCCGCGGGCATGCTGGCGTCCTGCTGCGCCTCAACCTCGGCCACGGCGGTTTCCAGATCCTCGAAGGCCAGTTGCCGTTCGTCTTCGGTCAGCTTTTCCGATTTCTTGCCATGCACGAGCTGCTTCAGTTCGGCCACCAGATGTTCGAGCCGCTGGTTCGAGGCCTTCAGCGCATCTCGTTCCTGCAGCACCGCGAGAACGGCAGCGCGCTGTTCTTCAGGGATGGCGGAAAGGTCAAGGATCGGGGTGCTGGACATGACACGATATTACCCTGATCCGCCTGTAATTGCGCGGTATTGTTGAGTTTATTTTACTCGGTGCACTCTGGCCTGCGGGTCTCGAGCGCTTTGACTTTCCGCCAATCGAGGCCCGCAAACAGCGCCTCGAATTGCGCGCGATGCAAGGTCATCGCTCCATCGCGGATCGCGGGCCAAGTGAACCCGTGATCCTCCAGCCGTTTGTATGCCATCACTAGTTCACTGCCATCCCATGTGTGGATACCTCGGTTGATGCAAGAGGTTTCTTGAACGGTTTGGACATGTGATCGGGTACGGTCATGTGTCAGGCCTCTCATGTGCGACGTTCAACATGCCGCGGGCCGGTATGGCGATGCGAAGGTCGGGTCCATATCAATACAGCGAGCTCAAAGCTCTCTGGGACGGCCTGGTTTTCCCAACCTCGATCTGGTCGATCATTGTTCCTTTCTGTCTCAAGGTCCTTCTCACATCCTTACCCTTTGTCGCTGACTATGCGGCGCAGGGATCTCGGTAATCTTCATTCCGCGTCATCATCGCCCATATGGCTCGAGCGGTTTTATTAGCGAGCGCGATGGCGACCAACATGCGTGGTTTTCGCTCAAGCATCTGTTTCAGCCACGATCCTTCAGGCGCTCCGTTTTTCAAAGCCCAGCGAACCCTGCCCATGGCACCGATGATCAATAATCGGCGGATATCACGCTGACCCATCTTTGAGGTCCTTCCGAGAATTTGTCTGCCCCCGGTCGATCTCTGGACGGGTACCAGTCCAAGCCAAGCGGCAAAGTCGCGCCCTTGTTTGAAGCTTTTAAAATCGGGTGCAAAAGCTTTGAGTGCCATTGCTGTAACTGGTCCAACTCCTGGTGCTGTTTGCAGCCGAACCGTTTCCGGGTCTGACTTCGCGTCGTCTTGAAGATTCCGCTCTATCTCCGCGATCTTTTCGTTCAATCTGCCAACCTGATCGAGTTGCATCTGACAGCATTCGATGACTAGCACAGGCAACCCGCTCTCAGGTGCCTCTATCTGTTCTACCAATTTCTTTAAGTCCCGACGACCACTTGGAGCTGTGATCCCGTATTCCATAAGGTGCCCGCGTAAGGCATTAACAATCGAGTTGCGCTGACGCACCAACAGATCGCGCGTTTTAAACACCATCGACCGGGATTGTTGTTCGGCGGTTTTCACCGGCACAAACCGCATAGTCGGTCGCATCGCCGCTTCAACGATTGCTTCTGCGTCATTGGCGTCATTTTTTTGCCGCTTAACAAAGGGCTTCACATAGATCGGTGGGATTAGCCTGACCTCATGCCCCAGTTTGGTGATCTCACGCCCCCAGTAATGCGATGACGCACAGGCCTCCATCGCAATAAGGCATGAGGGCACGGTGCCCAGAAACTTCAAAACCTGAGCACGCGATAATTTCTTGCGAAACACTGGCTCGCCGGATGCCGATGCTCCGTGAAGCAGGAAAGCTGATTTTGCCAAGTCGATACCGATTATTGTAACCTCTTTCATGGATACCTCCTCCATTCTGGTGCTTTTGGACATCACCATAGTGGCACGTTGCGATGCCGTTGTGGGGTGAGGTATCCACACCATCAGTACAGGATCTTCATCCGGTCTGCGCGTTTGGCCCGAAAGATAAACACGGTCCCAGTGAACGGATCCTCGGCCAAAGCAGACTGGACTAGCGCTGCCAACCCGTCATGTCCTTTACGGTTATGAGGAGCTCCTCATAAGCGCAATTATGCAGGGCGCATGATTATGCGGAGTCCGCAAGCAGAGGCAATTTTTCTTTTTCTTTTTCTGTAGGTTATAGCGCTCGCCCATCTATCTCG
>NZ_FOXY01000034.1 GCF_900115865.1 Donghicola eburneus
TGAGCCGTGGAGGCAGTCAATCTGACCTCGTAGATAATGTTCGGGCCTTCTGCTTGGGATTTGGGATCTCGTATTAAGGACGGTGAGGGCCGCCAGCGCGCGTACCCTGTGTTTGCTATGGATGAGATCATTTCTTGACGGCAGAGCCCGTCTGGGCAACCTTATCATGGTATCCGTTCCTTGGATGCCAATCGACCTGCTGACCTAAACAGCCAAAATTTCCTGACATAGGACGTTATCGACTCTTATGGTTTTCGGATAGCCCGCTTTTGAGCAGACCTTTTCCAGTGTCTGAACAACATCTTCGCCGCGGTAGCTGAAGCGGGCATCCAAAACAGGGCAGAACCGCGAGTGAGTGTCGACGACCGTCAGAATGCGCAACTTTTGTCCCAGGGCCAACTGGTCGTGGACAAAATCCATCGCCCATACGTCGTTTGGTCCGACAGCTTCAGCACGATCTTCTCGTAGCTTCGCCTTCACGCGCCGCTTCGGTGTCTTGTTCCGTAATTGCATGCCCATAGCTCTGTAAACATTGTAGGTTTTCCGGATGCTGAGATCCCAACCTTCACGGGTTAAAACTACATGCACGCGTCGATACCCATATCGAACACGCGTTTCGCAGATCTCTTTGATCCGCGCTTTCAGCGCTGCCGGATCCGTGCGGCGGGATTTGTAGTGGTAGCTTGAGCGGTCAAAACGCAGCGCCCCACACGCTCTGCGAATAGAGACCGCCCAATCTGCGCACATCCCGCGAACGAGTTCACGCGACCGTTCCGGCTTCAGAGCTTTCGGCGAATAACATCTTGCAGCATTTCACGGTCCAGCGTCAGGTCCGCGACAATCTTCTTGAGACGCGCGTTCTCGTCTTCAAGCAGCTTCAACCGTCGCATCTCGTCGGGCAGCAACCCACCGTATTTTTTCTTCCAATTGAAGTAGGTCGCCTGACTGATCCCAGCTTTGCGACAGATCTCGGCAACAGGCATTCCGTCTTCGCCTTGCCGCAAAATGAACGCCTTCTGCGCGTCCGTAAACTTCGGTGCTTTCATGCGTTTCCGCTCCTTTCCCAGCCAGGAAAGACTACCCGAAAACTCCAGCTTCAAATGGTCCAGTTTTCAGCAGGCAGAGCAACGGAAGCCCAGGACGATATCAAAAGATGATGTTTGCATAAAAAGATAACTAAAAGTTTTAAAGAAAAAGCTGTTCTTAGTAGCAGCAATATAGATTGAGGAATGGAGTCGCTATGACGGGCGCAGATACGAAACTTGAAAGCTCACCTCTTTTGAGCGCAGAGTTGGAGCGGATCGCGCAAGCTCATCTTATCGGTCAAGTCTCTTTACGGCTTGATGAGAGCATTTTCTCTGGCGCCGATCAGAGTGCTGCAGCCAGCGTCAACAAAATGCTCGATCATCAAATGGATATCCTTCGTCAGATCATGACAACGATGATGGCGTACTCGCAAGGGGAATTTGACTACTCGCCGGTGCCTTTGGGGGGAGAGTTGGCATTTGTCGACAAGTCTACTGAAAAAATTCGAACTGCATTCCAGAATGTTGTTACAGAGATATCCAGCATGTCTGAAGCCATCGTTTCTGGAAAACTCGATAGAAAAATAGAAATTAACCGGTTTAAAGGTCAATATAAAGAAATTGTGAAATCGTTTGAGCGTGCCTATGATCATCTCAATGATGTTATCGGTAAAATTGTTCAGCAGACAGGACAGCTTACGATTTGTATCAGCGATGCAAGTTCTGCGGCGGAGTCCCTGAAGTCAACAAGCTCATTTCAATCTACATCTGCTGACGATATCTCATCATCTGTCCAGCAGACAGGTCAGATGGTCCAAAAGAACGCCGAAGCCTCGAAAACGGTGGCCGAGTTGACGGGTGTGAGCTTGGTGAATGCGGGGGAAGGGGCCAAAAGTGTTCAAGAGATGGTCGCCGCAATGCACCACATTAAGTCGGCTTCTGATGATATTGGACGTATCATAAAAGTGATCGACGAAATCGCGTTTCAAACCAACCTGCTTGCCTTGAACGCTGCAGTTGAAGCTGCGCGCGCCGGGGAGCACGGTCGAGGTTTCGCGGTGGTCGCTCAAGAAGTTAGAAACCTAGCCAGCCGGTCTTCAAAAGCGGCTCAAGAAACGAGCCAGTTGGTTGAGAGCGCAACTCGACGCGTAGAAGAGGGCGTCTCAGTTGCATCCAGAACAGAAGTTGCTTTCGGCAAAATCGTCGAGAATATCAATAGTATTTCGAGCCAAACAAAAACCATCGCGCTGTCGTCCGAGGAGCAGGCGAGAGGGGTTGAGCAAGTCGGAGCTGCAGCTGTTTCTTTACTAGACTCATCGCGTTCAATGAACGAACAAACTCAACGCGTTGCAAACTTCGTGCAATCTGTAACGTCTGTTGCTGCGTCGCTTGATGATGCAATGAAGGGTTTTTCGACGCGTTCTATTTCAGAGGAAAAAAACGACAACATCGCTGCTGCTCTAGATCTGTCAAAGCTTTCGCGTAGTGACCTAATGCGTCTAAATGACATTCTTTCTTCTGGTAAACAAATTCCTTCCGATTTATTGGCGAAAATAGCCGAGACAAGTGTCGCCTTGGCACCGCAGAAACCTTCTGAGAACCCAAGTATTTTTGAGAAGAATACTGCTTTGCTGGCGGATGACTCTGATCCTTTCGAAGGCTTTTAATGCGGCGAGCGCCGAACATAGGTTTCATCGTAGAGTGTGTTACTGGCAATGCGAGGTACTACCGAGGCTTTATGCTTGATGAATTGCTACTGCTGAATCCTAATAGTAAGAACCTAGTTGGCGATCTTAGACTTAAGTATCAGTCTGTTGTGCCTGAAGAAGCATAGTCGGACAATGGCGTGAGAGAGTGTGAAACAGCTGGTCTTTGGCTAATGGCTTTGCCACCAGCTCGAGCATCCCAGCGCCAAGGCACTCTGCCTCTATTTCGTCACTGACATAAGCTGTCGCACCGATGACTTTTGTATGAGCCAACGCTGCTTGATTCAGAATTTCACGCGTCGCACTGATACCGTCCATCACAGGCATATTCAGGTCCATTATTACCAGATCTGGCCTATGTTTGATAGCCAACTCAACGGCTTCTTGACCGTTTTCGGCCGTCCATACGGCATTGCCGTTCTTCTTGAGCAAAAGGGTCAAAACTTTGCGATTGATCGGTTCGTCATCGACGATCATCACACTCAGATCCTGCGGCAACTGGTCAGACATAGAGCCAATTACTGGACGCGGCTGTGATGCCCGTGGGAAAGAGAAAGTCGCGACCGCGCTGGCAGAGTCCTCTCCAGTTTCTTCAAAAGTCAGCGATCCGCCCAACTCCAAAATTGCGTTTTGTGAAATCCACAGGTTTAGGTCGATCGTTTCCTGCTTATGTTTGTCAGACCCCTGCCCTGAGTACACTTTGCGTGCCAGATTCCCGTCACCTAGCTTGGATCTGAAGGTCGGAGCGGTGATGGACAGGCGGTAAGTGATCTGGGTGTCGTGGACGACGCTATCGCATTCGACCCGCACTGATGCGCCCCCGGGCGATGCGAGCGCTTCGATATATAGGCTTTGGAACAGGCTCTGCAGGACGCTTTCTTTCCCAAGGGCCATGTGCGAGCCGATGTTGTTTACCAGCGTACTGTCCAAATGCCGGGCTTGGGTGCGAGACACATTCTCGGTGTAGAGCGCATTTAGCACCTTGCCGACATCAATGGCGGTTTGCTCTTGTGTGTCGCTCGGGGTGTCTGACTGCACAAATGACATGATGTTGTCGACCTGACCCAGCAAACGCTCAGTGCTTTTCTTGAGCGTTTGAAACAAACGTTTGTCAGCGCTGGACAGGGTCATGCCGTCTTCCAAAATATCGAGGCTCAGGAACATCCCGTTCAGCGGCGTTCGCATCTCGTGCGAGATTGCGCGGATCAGGCGGCTTTTGGCCAGACTGGCCATCTCGGCTTTCTTCTGTGTTTCTTCAAGCAGACGCATCCGCTGGATTGCGGACTCCGCACGCTGGGTCTCGGACAGGTCATGAATTGAGTACAGGGTTGCGTCTTTGCCTTTCCAGACAATCGGCTTCAGCGTCACTTCAATTGGGATGCGGCGCTCTCTGCCCTGAATATACCCTTCCACGGCAGAGTATAGCGGGGTCTGCAGCGCCCATCCATCGACCCCTTCTTTGAGGCCTAAGAAAACATAGCGTTTGACCTGCTGATTCAGTGTGGCCGAAATGTGAATGCCTGTCAGTCTGTGAAAGGACTCTGAAGACTCTAGGATCTCGCCGGTGCGCGCAACGATCAGGACCATATCGCCAGACGCTGCGACAAGATCCTTACTGGATTTCTCGATAGCGCGCCGCTTCGATGTTTCGGCCTCGCGCTTTTTCACCTCAGACGTGAAGCCTGCCATGTCGTGCTGGCTGTCGGCCTTTTCAAACCACAGCATCAGGTGACCGTTGCGGTCGAGCCGTTTGCCTGCAACGCGATGCTCTTGACCGAGATGATCGACGATTTTGTCGAACCGAACGTTTGTCGATTTCGCGATGCTACCGAGGAAGGCTTTGGTCGACTCCGCTCTGAACAACGCCTCGGCACCTCCCGCGTTGTACATCGAGCGTGCAGCCTCATTGGTGACCACCATGTCAGCGCGAACAGTGGTGATGAACGAGGGCTTGTCGAACGTCTCGATGATTTCCTGCAGCAGGGCCGGGTTAGTCGTCATACCCGAAATACCTTCTGCCGCCGCCAGCGGAGCCGTCCGTGTGGACCAATACGCTGCAGCACCCGTCCCCATTCGCGATTGTTTTCAGCAATTCGACCCGCGCTTCGCCGTGCAGTGTCGCGGCGATCGTGCCAAAGACATTGGATGTCATCATGCAGAGCGACGGCCGCCCATCGACAAAAGATCCGAAAGGGCATTTCGTGTTTGAAAATTCAATGGTTTTGCTGTCTTCGCTTTCGACCTTGAAGGTGCCGCCGATACGGGCCTTCAGATCGGTCAAGATGTAAGACAGGTCATCAGGTGTGATTTCGCCGTTGTCCGAGCTGTTGCGATAGGCCCCGCAGATAGTCTCGCCAATGCGCTCGCCTACGGTTGAAATGTAGCCCTCTGCATCTTTTAGCCCGACCACGTCCTGCAACGTTCCTGATAGAGCATTGACCATAGAGAGCAAGAAAACTTCGCGCTCCAGATCTTCTTTTCTTTCAATTGGTTCGGCTCCCAAGGCGTCCTCCACGGCATTGATCTGATAAGGATGCCGCGAACTCATGCGGCAGCACACAATCAAAGCACCTGATAACTCCGCGAAGTATCATGCGGACTTTGGTACACACCCGAGGCCTAGCTTTTAGTTAAACCTACTAACCTTTAATATGGAAATCTAGACTTAGGATTTACGTGGGCAATAGCGTATGTCGACTTTGCCAGTTTCAGGAGGGCAGACCCCGACGATCCAGCCAGATTTTTAACACTTCAATCTGCGCGAGCGTGCCTGATGAAGTCGGCAGTCCAACCAAGACGGGCGCCAGCGTGTAGGCGTGAAACTTGGTCACTTTGGTCTGCGGATTCGATTGCCCGAAACCCTTGCCTAAACTGACGGATCTGATTTGCGTCTCATTCATGGCGGTCACCTTTGCGTGATTTGGTGTATTGCCTTTGGGAATCAGAAATCTATGGGTGTTGACTTGGGTAGACCATTTGAATTCATAGAGCGGCGGGAAATAATAGCCCGCCGCCCGGCGTAGATTTTATTTTCTAGTGAGTCACCTGCATGCTAGAATTAGTCGCCTCACGTTCGTAGCGGAATACGGGAACGGCTTGGTACTCCCCAGTTGAGCAGGAGAAACTATTCTTTAGCTGAGCGAAAATTTGCTCTTGTGCCTCTTGGAATAATTTCATGTCCCCGGGGCTGTCAAAGTTAACAGTGATTTGCACCATGCCTTCTTTGCAAAGGAATACGCTTAGCCCAGCCATGTTGTATCGTGAGATTAAAGGGGTCAGTTCTTCGGCCATAAATGCTGCAGCTATTTTGCCCTCAGCGAGGCCAGGCACTTCGATCTGATAGATTTTAGAGTACATGTGATCAGTCCATCATTGCAAAGAGGTCTTCGACATTTAGGCTGCTACTTGCTGAAATAGTTCTCCGATAAGTAGCCGCATTTAGTCCGTGCTCGGCCTGTAGTTCACGCCCCGATGCTGTAAGGTCGGGAACCGATCCCGTCAGATCTACAAGTCCATTTGCTTCTAGATCTTTCAGGGCCTCTGTGTCTGCAGGAATGCCGCCACAAACATTCAGAAAAGCTTCTATTGCTGCAGGGCTTGTTGCGGGTAAAGACTTTCGAAAGTAACCCGCTAGCTTAGCCATTCTTTCAGTAATCGCGTCACGCTCCTGCATCTGTAGAGTGATCAGCAAAGTCATGTTTCCCGCAAGCTTCTCCATCCCTTGAATCTGCTCGGGACTCATGGTGCGCGGCTGGTAATCCACAGTACACAAGGTTCCCAGTACCAAACCGTCATCGGTTACTAAGGGATAAGCTCCCCAGAAAACCCAATTAGGCGGATCAGTGACCAAGGGATTGTGTTTAAGTTTTGGGTGATTACGAAGGTCTTGTACGATTGTAGGATCGGTACTCCCGAGCGCATATTGGCATAGAGTTAGATTACGAGGTACTTCGTCAGCGTCAATTAACCCACCAAAGTCCTTGGCCAAGAAAAACTGACGATCTTCATCAAGCAGTCCGGTGTAAGCAACCGGACAATCGCTGATCATTTTCGCTAGTTCGACGTACAATCCATATCGTTCTTCTTGATGGACATCCATAACGCCAGAACGATGAACGCGCGCGTTTCGAGCAGCTTCGTTAACCGGCAATGGCGCAGCTTCATAGACCATGCTTATTCCTCCCATAACTCTGTAATATTATGGTGATGTACTTTGCCATGAGATCCAACGCTCAAAGGTCAGTTTAAATTATATCAATTGATTGGAGGTGTAGCCAAAGATTGGGGTTGAGCCGCGATCCATTACCTACATTGCGCCTGGTTCTCTCGGCGAGCAGCGCTGTTAGATCGTTTGTATCAATCTCTTTAAAATCAAATGTGCACATCCACTTGGCTTTGGATGGCTTTATTATACGAGATTATACGAGCGGCGTGTGGTTTTTCACATGGCGCGCGATCAGGCGCAGCACCCTTTGGCCTTTGGTCGGGATGTGTCGCGCCGCCGTCCGTTCAGTCTGCTCCGCAATATCGGGGAAGAGCTGCAGAATTTCCGCGCGGGCATCTTCTGACACGGCCTTCAACGCTTCGGGGCCTGTGAACAAGCTCTCCGTCGCGGCCCCGTTGGAAAATACGATTTCGTGCCGGTCGAAGAGAATGTGGAAGTA
>NZ_FOXY01000005.1 GCF_900115865.1 Donghicola eburneus
GCCATGCGAAACCTCCATCTGCTGACGCAGACCTTCTCGCAGGACGGCCAACTCTCAGGAACACATCAAATCAATGGGGTATGGCCGTCGCATACGGCGCAGGGATGTGGGAGGCCGCTCTACTGGCCGACGGGGTTGCTCCTGCCGATCTCTATCCGCTGGACCTGAAGCGTGCTCACGCCAAAATCGAAGGGTTCAAAGAGCATATCGGTGCCTTCTGGGGTGGCGGCGCAGAAAGCCAATCGCTGCTCTTGAACGGGGACGTATCGATGGCGCTGATCTGGAACACTCGTGCGAGCCTTTTGGAAAAGGACACAGACGGCGACATCAGCTTTATCTGGCAGGACGGGATCGTCGGCCCAGGCGGCATCGGTGTGCTGAAGGGTAACCCCGGCGGCAAAGAAGCAGCGATGAAGTACATCGCGGCCACCCAAGATCCTGCGCGTCAGGCGATGCTATTCGAACTGATGGGGAACGGTCCGTCGAACCCCGCTGCCGACGCTCTGATCGCCGAAGAGAACCGCCGCTTCAATCCGATGGATCCCGAGAACCTGCCCAAGCAGGTGCCGCTCGACACAGACTGGTACGAGGAAAACTACGGGTCGGCCTTGGATGATTATCTGAAAATCATCTCTGCCTGATCCCTCTACAAACCGGCCCAAGTCCTTCGGATCGCACAGCTCCCTCCCTGCGATCCGAAGGCGCCAAAGGAGCCTTCATGCGCGCCGCACTTTTCCTGACATCTCCTCTGCTGCTTTTTCTCGGTTTCAGCTATCTGTTGCCGTTTCTTGGGATCATGCAGCTTAGCTTTACCGATCCCTCTTTCGGTTTTTCGCAATACCAGCAAGTCCTGAGTGACCCTCTGACGCTCAGCGTGATTTGGCGGACCGTTCGACTGTGCCTGATTGTGACCGTCGTTTCGGTGAGCTGCGCTTATGTGATTACGCTTCTCTGGGTGCGTGGGCGGCCCGTGGTGCGGTTGCTGACCGAGCTTTGCATCATGATCCCCTTCTGGATCTCTGTCCTGAGCCGCGCCTTTGGTTGGCTGGCGATGCTGTCAAACCGCGGCCTGCTGAATACCTGGCTGAAAGACATGGGGCTGATTGACAGCGCCATCCAGATGACCCGCAATGAATTTGCCGTGGTCGTAGGCATGTCCCACTATCTAATCCCGTTTGCGGTCTTCCCACTGGCAACCGCGATGCGCAACGTGGACGAGCGTGTGCTGACGGCTGCCGACGGAATGGGAGCCTCGCGCCTTCGTGTGTTCTGGCAGCTCTTTGTGCCGATGACCGCGAGTGGTGTGATGGGCGCCTTTCTTTTAGTCTTTGTATTCTCGATCGGGTTCTACGTCACGCCGGCGCTGCTCGGCGGGGGCCAGTCGGTCCTGATCGCAGAGTTGATCTACCTGTGGATTTTCCAAATCCCCCAATGGGGCGTCGCCGCTGCGATGAGCGTGGTGTTGATGATCGCCGTAGGCGGGATCCTTTACCTGCTCATGCGCCGGTACGGGGAGATTGCCCAATGACCCGCCTCCATCCCGGCACGATTGCCACCCTTTTGTCTGCCATTGTCGCGCTGTTCCTGCTGATGCCGTTGATAGCCGTAGTGCCGGTCAGCTTTACCTCGCGCCGTTATCTGAGCCTTCCTGATGGCAAGTTTTCGCTGCGCCACTACGCATCGTTGTTCGAGGACCCGGAGTGGGGTGCGAGCCTGCTCAGCTCCATTCAGGTCGGTGTGCTGGCTAGCTTTTGTGCTGTCATTCTGGCCAGCGCGTTCTGTATCGGCATCTGGATGCTGAAGCCGCGCATGGCAGGATTGATGACCGGCTTTGTTTTGTTGCCCATGGTCGCGCCGCCCGTGGTGTCATCGCTCACGCTGTACTTTTTTCTGAACAAGCTGTCGCAGTGGAACAGCATCATCGCATACGATAAATTGGGCGGCGTTGTACTGGCGCACACGGTGATGATCGTCCCCTATGCAGTGGTCGTGATCATGGTAGCGCTCAGCCAGCTAGACCGCCGTATCGACCTTGCTGCCCAATCCATGGGGGCAAATGTTCCCACGCGTGTGTTTAGCGTCATTCTCCCCAATGTCCGCTTTGGCCTCATCGGAGCATTTTTCCTGTGCTTCTTGCTGTCGTGGGACGAAATCGGCGTGACTCTTTTTGTCACCTCTGTCGAAACAGTGACCTTGCCGCGCCGCATGTGGATGGGCCTGCGTGACAACGTCGATCCAGCAATCGCAGCGCTCTCGGTTCTTCTGATCTGCGTGGTGACTTTGATCATCGTGCTCCGTGCCGCAGTGCACCTTCGCCAAGCCAGAAACGGCGGCTGATCCGCCTCTCTTCCCCAAAACTTTGACTTCCCCAGAACAATAGGGTGCCCCATGTATTTTGGTCTAACCGACGAACAAGAAATGATCGTCTCGACCGTTCGCAGCTTTGTCGAGAACGAGATCTACCCCCACGAGGCCGAGGTCGAACGCCTTGGCGAGGTACCCTCCGAGATCGCTCGGGACATCAAACAAAAGTGCATCGATTTGGGCTTTTATGCCTCGAACTTCCCCGAAAGCGTAGGCGGCCCCGGTCTCAGCCATGTGGATTTCGCGCTGGTCGAGCGCGAGTTGGGGCGCGGATCTATGGCGCTGACCCACTTTTTCGGGCGGCCTCAGAACATCCTGATGGCCTGCAAGGGCGAGCAAATTGACAAATACTTGCTGCCTGCTGTTCGCGGCGAAAAGATGGACGCGCTCGCGATGACAGAGCCTGATGCGGGTTCCGACGTGCGAGGGATGAAATGCTCTGCAGTGCGCGATGGCGGCGACTGGGTCGTCAACGGCTCGAAGCACTTCATCTCTGGCGCAGAACACGCCGACTTCGTGATCGTGTTCGTAGCAACCGGCGTCGATGATACTCCACGCGGCCCGAAAAAGCGGATCACCTGTTTCCTTGTGGATCGCGGCACACCGGGTTTCGAGATCGCACGCGGTTATAAATCTGTGTCCCATCGCGGTTACCAGAACAGTATCCTCTACTTCGATAACTGCCGCCTGTCCGATGCGCAGGTCCTTGGCGAAGTTGATGGCGGCTTTGATGTGATGAACGAGTGGCTCTATGCCACCCGGATCACTGTCGCGACAAACTCGGTTGGACGTGCGCGCCGCGTGTTCGACTATGCTCTGGCCTATGCGGCAGAGCGCAGCCAGTTCGGCCAGCCCATTGGCAAGTTCCAAGGTGTTAGCTTCCAAATTGCCGACATGATCACAGAGATCGACGCTGCCGACCTGCTAACACTGTCAGCCGCGTGGCGTCTGGATCAGGGGCTTCCCGCCAACCGCGAGATCGCCTCGGCCAAGGTCTATGCTTCGGAGATGCTGGCCCGCGTGACCGATGCTGCGCTGCAAATTCACGGCGGGATGGGGCTGATGGATGAACTGCCCATCGAACGTTTCTGGCGTGACGCGCGGGTCGAGCGCATCTGGGACGGGACCTCTGAAATCCAACGACACATTATCAGCCGGGAACTCTTCCGGCCTCTTGGAGCCTGATCGATGGAACCGCTCAGCCGTTTTCTGTCACCGAAAGCTGTCGTTGTCATCGGCGGCGGCACTTGGTGCGAGGCCGTGGTACGCCAATGTCGCGCCACTGGCTTTGACGGACCAATCTGGCCGGTCCATCCCAAAAAGCCCGAGATCGGTGGACTGCTAGCATATCCCGATCTCGCATCTTTGCCCGGAATTCCGGATGCAGCGTTTATCGGTGTGAACCGCGAGTTGACCGTCGACGTGGTGGCCCAGCTATCGGCGATGGGATGCGGTGGTGCAGTCTGCTTCGCCGCTGGTTTCAGTGAGGCTGCGTCAGAGCTTTCGGATGGGGAGGCCTTGCAGGCAAAGCTTGTTGAGGCGGCGGGCGACATGCGGGTCTTGGGACCGAATTGCTACGGGATGGTCAACGGGCTGGATAAGGTAGCGCTTTGGCCAGACCGTCACGGGATCACCCCTGTGGACAAAGGCGTTGCTGTAATTGGCCAGTCTTCGAACGTGCTGATCAATCTGACCATGCAGCGGCGGGGATTGCCCTTGGCGATGGTCGTAGCGGCGGGCAATCAGGCACAGACCGATATGGCCGATCTGGGGATCGCTTTGCTAGAGGATCCGCGTATCACCGCCCTTGGCCTGCATATCGAAGGGATCAGCAGCATTCCGGCCTTTGAGCGGCTGGCAGCCCGCGCGGCGGAGCTGGACAAACCCATTGTTGCGCTGCGGGTCGGAACGTCTGTCCAGGCACAGGCGGCAGCGATTTCGCACACAGCTTCGCTCACCGGCAGCAATGCGGGTGCACAGGCACTGCTCAAGCGTTTGGGCATCGCCCAAGTCTATAGCGCCACCGAATTGATTGAGACTTTGAAGATCCTTCATGTGACCGGCGGGCTCGCGTCGTCCCGTATCGCTTCAGCTTCCTGTTCCGGAGGAGAGGCGTCCTTGATGGCAGATATGGGCGAAGTCTCTGGCGTGACCTTTCCTGAATTGACGGTCCCACAGGCCGAGAAACTCAGGCAGGCGCTCGGCCCTAAGGTCGCGTTGGCGAACCCATTGGATTACAATACCTATATCTGGGGCAATGAAGAGGCTTTGACGAAGACCTTTACTGCGCTTTGTCAGGCGGACCTTGGGCTGGCCTGCATCGTGGTGGATTATCCCCGCGATGACCGTTTTCAGGCGCCGGACTATGATCAGGTCCTGCGTGCGGCAGCGCAGGCACGAGTAGAAACAGGAACGCCTGTCGCTCTTGTCTCCCTGATGTCCGAGGGACTGCCAGAGCGCGTTGCATCCGAAGCCATGTCACTGGGAGTCGTGCCTCTTTGTGGGATGGGAGATGCGTTAAGGGCGATTGCTGCATCGGTGCGTGCGCCTCTTGGCGATCGGAACGCTTCGTGCGCGCCCGTTTTAGCTCCAATTCAACTACCGAATGGCGCTCGCATTCTGTCCGAAGCAGAGGCGAAGGCCTTGCTGTCGGCAACTGGCATCCGGGTCCCGGCATCGGTTCGCGCCGCCTCTGCCGGTGCGGCAGGGACCAGCGCGGAAAATATCGGATTTCCCGTGGTACTCAAAGGGGAAGGCATTGCGCACAAAACCGAAGCTGGCGCGGTCGTGCTGAACCTGACTACGGCGGCGCAGGTAATAACCGCAGCAAGTCAAATGCCTGCGGACAGCTTTCTTATTGAAGAAATGATCACGGGCACAATCGCCGAACTGATCGTGGGCGTGACCAATGATCCGGCCCACGGATACGTTCTGACCATGGGCCTTGGCGGTATTCTTACCGAATTGATCCGTGACACTGCCTCGGTCTTGATCCCCGCCACACGGACAGAGGTCCAAGACGCAGTCCTCAGTCTGCGCACGGCATCTCTGCTGACGGGCTATCGCGGTCGCCCCGCAGCCAAGATCGAAGCTATCGTCGATAGCGTCATGGCCTTGCAGGGCTTTGTGCAAGCTAACGCCGGGACGCTGCACGAAGTCGAAATCAACCCATTGATTTGCCGCGCGAATGACGCAGTGGCAGCAGACGCCCTTATCCGAATGGAGGACCGCATATGACACACTCCAATGTGCTGACCGAACGACGTGGTGCCGTGTTGGAAGTGACCCTGAACCGCCCCAAAGCGAATGCCATCGACATGGCCACATCGCGTGAGTTGGGCGAGATATTCACCGAATTCCGGGATGACCCCGATTTGCGGGTCGCTATTATCACTGGCGCTGGCGAGAAATTCTTTTGTCCCGGCTGGGATCTGAAAGCCGCGGCCAACGGTGAGGCCGCGGATGCGGACTACGGCAAAGGAGGTTTCGGCGGCCTGCAAGAACTGCGTGGATTGAACAAGCCTGTGATCGCCGCTGTCAACGGCATCGCTTGCGGTGGCGGACTGGAACTGGCCATTTCTGCCGACATCATTTTTGCAGCGGATCATGCCACTTTTGCCCTGCCGGAAATCCGCTCCGGCACTGTGGCAGACGCCGCGACGATCAAGCTGCCAAAGCGCATCCCTTACCACATCGCGATGGAACTCCTTTATACCGGTCGCTGGTTCGACGCCGAAGAGGCCCATCGTTGGGGGCTTGTGAACCGCATCTTGCCTGCTGCCGATCTGATGTCAGCGGCGCGAAAGATGGCGGATGAGTTGGCATCTGGCCCGCCATTGGTCTTTGCCGCGATCAAGGAAATCGCGCGTGAAGCCGAGGATATGAAATTTCAGGACGCGCTCAATCGCATCAACACCAGCCAGTTCGAAACGGTCGAGCGCCTGTACCGCTCGGACGACCAGAAAGAAGGCGCCCGCGCCTTTGCCGAAAAACGCGATCCGGTCTGGAAGGGCCGATAAAGGAAACGAATTATGCCTCTGACTATGAACAGAAAACCCTTTATCACCGCAGCGATCACTGGCGCGGGCATGACGCAGGACAAAAGTCGGCTGGTCCCCCGATCGCCTGCAGAAATCGCCGAGGCTGCGATTGATGCCGCCAAGGCGGGCGCAGCGATTGTTCATTGCCACGTGCGCGATCCCCAGACCGGTGCGCCGTGCCGCGACCGCGCCCTGTTCCGCGAAGTGACAGACCGCATCCGGTCCGCTGAAGTGGACGTGGTGCTGAACCTGACAGCGGGTACGGGCGGGGATCTGACGTTTGGCGCTGCCGAAACCCCAATGGAGCTGATCACTGGCGAAACCGACATGATCGGTGCGACAGAGCGCATGGCCCATATTCGAGACTGCCTGCCCGAGATCTGCACTCTGGATTGCGGATCAATGAACTTTGGCGATGGCACTTACGTCATGACCAATACCACCGCGATGCTGCGGGCGATGGGACAGCAGATGACTGACCTCGGGGTGAAACCAGAGATCGAAGCCTTTGACACCGGTCACCTTTGGTTTGCGAAACAGCTGGTCGAGGAAGGCGTGATAAACGGTCCTGCTCTGGTCCAGCTGTGCATGGGCATTCCGTGGGGTGCGCCGAGTGATCTGAACACATTCATGGCGATGGTAAACAACGTGCCAGCGGATTGGACATGGTCTGCCTTCAGCCTTGGTCGGGACGAGATGCCTTATGTCGCCGCGGCGGCCTTGGCGGGTGGTAATGTGCGGGTCGGGCTAGAGGATAACCTCTATCTGGATCGCGGTGTCTTTGCCACGAATGCGCAACTGGTTGAAAAGGCTGCTACACTCCTTAGCAACATGGGCGCCAGCCCGATGACACCACAAGAGGTGCGCGATCAGTTGGGTCTGGGCAAACGCGACATGCCGGTGCCCGCATGAGCGGGGCAAAGACAGCAGCCATTATCGGCGGGGGCGTAATCGGGGGCGGTTGGGCTGCCCGCTTCCTGCTAAACGGCTGGAACGTCTCGGTCTACGACCCCGATCCCGACGCAGCCCGCAAGATCGGCGCGGTTCTCGAAAACGCGCGGGGGTCGCTGCCCGCTCTTTATGACCGCGCGCTGCCGCCCGAAGGACGGCTTACCTACTGCCAGTCCATCGCTGAAGCTGTGAAGGACGCGGATTGGGTGCAGGAAAGCGTTTCTGAGCGGCTGGAGCTAAAGCATGAAGTTTACGCAGAAATCATCACCGCTCTACCTAGGGGAGGTTTCATAGCGTCCTCCACGTCTGGCTTCAAAGCCTCGGATCTCGCGTCCAAGGGGGCGCCGGTTGTGGTCGTTCATCCCTTTAATCCCGTGTATCTCTTGCCGCTGGCCGAGATTTCTGGCGCCGCTGATCTACGGACCAAAGCCCTACCGATTATTCAATCTATAGGGATGTTCCCGCTCGAACTAGGGGTCGAAATCGACGCCTTCATCGGCAACCGCTTTCAAGAGGCGATCTGGCGCGAAGCGCTGTGGATGCTGAAAGATGGCATAGCCACGACCGAGCAAATTGACAACGCAATCCGGATGGGGTTTGGCCTGCGTCTGGCCCAGATGGGCATGTTCGAAACCTATCGCCTTGCTGGAGGCGAGGCGGGGATGGAGAACTACATGGCGCAGTTCGGACCATCTTTGCAGTGGCCTTGGTCGCGGCTTACCGATGTTCCAGAACTTGATGCTGCGTTGACGCGTACCATTGCGGATCAATCCGACGCGCAATCCGGCCATATGACCATTTTCGAACTCGAAACGCTGAGGGATGATAACCTGGTTGCTATTCTGCGCGGCTTGCGCCGAACAGCCAGCGGGGCAGGGGGGGTGATCCTACAGCA
This sequence comes from Donghicola eburneus, assembly GCF_900115865.1. Classification (GTDB taxonomy): domain Bacteria; phylum Pseudomonadota; class Alphaproteobacteria; order Rhodobacterales; family Rhodobacteraceae; genus Donghicola; species Donghicola eburneus. The sequence continues at coordinate 8,251 of NZ_FOXY01000005.1, forward strand.
CGAACAAACCCTGCCGGTCGGCGGCGAGAGAGACGGCCTGCCGATCACTCTGCGTCAAGCTGTGCCTGTCACGTGGACCGACTACAATGGCCATATGAACGAGGCCGCCTATCTGGAGCTAGGCACATGGGCCACGGATGGGCTGATGCAACTGATCGGTGCGAATGCCGAATATATCGCCGCGGGTGCCAGCTTTTTCACCGTGGACACCCGAGTTCGGTATTTGGACGAAGTCCACCGCGCAGAACTTTTGACGGTCACAACTCAGGTTCTGGAAGGGGCAGGAAAAAAGATGAAATTGTTTCACCGGATTCACAAACCGGATGGAGCGGTGTGCGCCACGATCGAGACTCTGTTGCTGCACACCGACCTACGAACGCGCCGTGCTTCCGAGCCGTTGCCAGAGGTGGCGGCCAAGCTGACGGCTTTGGCCCGTGCGCACAAATGCTATGACGCTGTTGGTGCTGGCGGCGCTGTTGGTCAACGGATGTAAAGGCTGGAGAATAAGATGACCCCCGAAGAGCAGAAAACTCGCGAAGAGCTTGCCGCGTGCTATCGTCTGGCAGCCAAGCACCGATTTACCGACCTGATTTACACGCATATCACCGCCCGCGTTCCGGGCTCTGACAACCATTTCCTAATCAACCCATACGGCTGGCGCTGGGAAGAGATCACGGCCACTTCCTTGGTCAAGATTGATACCGAGGGAAACAAAATTGATGGCGGTCCTCATCGGGTCAATCCCGCCGGATTTACCATTCATTCGGCGGTCCACATGAACCGGCACGATGCCGCGTGGATTATGCATACCCACACACGTGCGGGCGTCGCTGTGTCCTGCATGGAAGAGGGATTGCTCCCCCTGAACCAGATTTCGCTGCAGTTTCACAACCGCATCGCCTACCACGAGTTCGAAGGGATCGCGCTTGATTTGGAAGAACGGGAGCGCATCGTCGCTGATTTCGGAACACATCCGGTGATGATCCTGCGAAATCACGGTTTGATTGCCACGGGGCGTTCCGCTGCCGAGATGTTCTCGCACATGTTCTATCTGGAGCGATCCTGCGAAATCCAGATCGCCGCCCTGTCCACTGGACGCTCATTGAAGATGATCGACGAAGCAATCTCTGATCGCGTTCACGGCCAATATGTTCAGATGAACGAAGAGGATGGCGATCTCGCGCTGGAATGGGCCGCGCATCTGCGATCGATCGAAGGTGTTGGTAGCGACTACCGCTCCTGAATTTTTGACGCCCCGCAACTAGTAGCCCGCGGTGCGATCAACGGCCAAGCTCAACGGCAGACCGGCCTGCATTTCCAGAACGGTCTGCCTGAGTTGGCTTGCTATTGCCTTGGCAGACGCCGAACTCGCGATGTGCGGAGTAATTCGCAACGAGGGGTGATCCCAGTACGAATGCCCAACTGGCAGGGGTTCTTTCCTGAACACATCCAGACTGGCACCGCGCAAATGCCCGCTCTCAATCAGGGTCATCAAATCTTCTTCGACCAGATGCTCGCCGCGGCCGATTTGAACCAGCCAACTGCCGCGCCGCACTTGGGACAGAGTTCGCATGTTCAGAATGTCAGCGGTATCCTTGGTCAAAGGCAATACGTTCACCACAAAGTCGGCGTCAGTCATCGCGGCTTGAATGCTCTGCGGTCCATGCTGATACCGCAGGCCGGACAGGGGATCGGCTGGCGGCGTGCGAACCGCCACGCAAACATTAAACCCGAAGGCCACACAGGCTTCAGCGACACAGCGCCCCATACTCCCACTTCCCAAGATGGTGACGTTTACATCCGAAGGGCTTTGAAGCGGGATTTCGGACCAAACCTGGTTACGGGCTTGGTCTGAGAGCGTGTCAAAGTCTCGCTGAACGTGCAGAATTTCATGAACAGCGAAAGCGGCCATCTGCTGACCTTGCTCCGGATCACGTACACGGCAAATTTGGACATGTTTCGGGAGTCCGGGATGCTTTAGCAAGGCATCGACGCCCGCGCCAACAGCCATAACGAACTTCAAATTTGGATAGAGATCAAATGCTCTAAGCTCTGGCCGCCAACACAGCGCGAACTCGACGTCTGCCTTTTCGCAAATCTCGGACGGGTTCGAGATCGACATTCGGTGTTCCGCTGCAGCGTCAATGCTTGCACCATATGCCTCGGCCAGATCGTGGCTCGATGACAAAAACACACCTTGGCTACAATTTTGCATAAGACCTACTCATTCATTTTTGGTCAGATAAAAGCAAAATTAACTATGAAAATCTGTATTTTCCGTGGTTTCCAGAAAGGAAAAATCCGACGCGACTGTCCTGCCTAAAATTTAGGACGGAGAGTGTCCAACGGTGGTGCCAGAGAAGCTGTTAAAGCGTACACCATGCATCGTCCACCTACCTATCTTGGCGTAAGGCGGCGTCTGTGGTCGCCGTCCTGAGAGCAAGGAATTTCTGACTTCCGAGGTCTGTGATCGACGGCGAACTTCTGTAAGATCTCTCTTCGCGGCATTTTCAGAAGCTGCAGGCCGGGATGGTGATCAGCGGATCAGATCCAAATCTGACCTTCGAGTTTTTCGCTCGCAGCGATTAACTGGTTATCCCGATCCGGATCTGTTCGATCATTTCGCCCATTCAAGTTATCGTCTTCTTACACTCCCATGGCACCTGTCCTTGCTAATTTACATGAAGATCATGCCACGCTTGCAAATTCCAGATCTTTGTAATCCTCGTGTTTTGTCAGCATTGCCCAGATTTGGCGCACCATTTATAAGCAAGAGCGATCGTGACAAGCATCGTGGGCTTGCGCGCCAACACGCGAGACCGCCAACTCCCCATAGTGACCGAGCGCAATCCAAGCTAGTTCAATCGCGACATTGCGCCAAAGATCAGAAGGCGTCGGATATCGGCCTGACCTGCTTTGGTCATTCGCCCTAAGCGTTCTTTGCCTCCAGATGAGTGTTGCCTAGGCACAAGCCCCGGCCAAGCTGCGAAGTTACGTCCGGTTGTGAACACTGCCATGTCAGAACCAAAAGCCTCTGCCGCGATGGCTGTGATTGGGCCAACAACGGGCATGGTCTGAAGTCGGCGCGCCCGATGGGACTCGTCCGCTAGTGCCTTTAGTCTCGTCGTGCGCTCAATAATACGCGCCGTTTTCTCAGCAATCTGGGCCAGCAGGTCGATGCACTCCTCCCGGATGAGGCTATGCAAGTCAGATGTGTCATCCTCTACGAGAGCTTTCATCCGGCTCAGGCTGCGGATGCCCTGGGGGAACACATGCCCAGTTTCATGCAGTAGCGTCCGCAAAGCATTCACATCAGCAGTACGTTGATGCACCAAACTTTCTTTGCCACGAAACACTGCGTCGCGCGACTGCTGCTCTTGTCTACCGTCAGCGCCAATGGGACATTTTAGGTTGATTTGATAAGAGAGGGTTTCTGGCCCATCGTAACCACCAAGGAGTGGAGATGAGACAGAAACCCGGAACCAAACAGAGCCCCGGCGAGAAGATTGTGAAGGACATCTGACCTGCCACACGCAAACAGTATTCGGCAGAAGAGAAGATCAGGATCGTACTGGACGGCCTGAAAGGCGAGCACAGCATTTCTGAGCTGTGTCGCCGAGAAGGCATTTCGCAGAGCCTTTTCTACAGTTGGTCCAAGGAGTTCCTCGAAGCTGGCAAGAAGCGCCTCGCCGGTGACACCGCGCGTGCGGCGACATCGACCGAGGTCAAAGATCTGCGCCGTGAGGCACGCGATCTGAAGGAAGTCGTGGCCGAGCAGGCCCTGGAACTACGGCTGCTCAAAAAAGCATGCTCGGGGATGGGGGCGACGACGAATGAGATATCCCGCATCCGAAAAGCTGGAGATCATCCGCCTCGTTGAAGGCTCGCACCTGCCGACCAAACGTACGCTGGACAAGCTCGGCATCCCCAGAACGATCTTCTATCGTTGGTATGATCGGTATTTGTCCGGTGGCCCCAAGGCGCTTGAGGATCGCAGCCCTAGGCCATCACGGGTTTGGAACCGCATTCCCGAGCCAGTGCGCGAGAAGGTCAAGGACTTGGCCTTAAAGGAATGCGATCTGTCGCCAAGCGAACTGGCTGTGCGGTTCACCGACACGGAAAAGTACTTTGTGTCAGAGGCTTCGGTTTACCGCATCCTCAAATCCTACGATCTGATCACCAGCCCGGCCTATGTGGTTCTGTCCGCCGCAAATGAGTTCCACGACAAGACCACACGCCCGAACCAGCTCTGGCAGACCGACTTAACCTATCTCAAGGTCATCGGCTGGGGTTGGTTCTATCTGTCGACAATTCTCGATGATTACAGCCGGTACATCATCGCTTGGAAGCTCTGCACGACGATGAAGACCAGCGACGTGACCGACACGCTGGACTTGGCCCTGCAAGCCTCCGGCTGTGATAGGGCAACGGTTCTGCACAAGCCACGGCTCCTGTCGGACAATGGCGCCAGTTATATCTCTGGGGAACTTGCCGACTGGCTGGAAGACCGGAAAATGGATCACGTCCGCGGTGCCCCTTATCACCCGCAAACTCAGGGCAAGATCGAGCGTTGGCACCAGACCCTGAAGAACACGATCTTGCTGGAAAACGACTACCTGCCGGGCGATCTCAGGCAAAAGATCGACGCCTTCGTCGACCACTACAACCATCGTCGTTACCACGAGAGCCTGCAAAACCTCACGCCCGCTGACGTCTACTTCGGGCGCGGCCAGACCATTCTGAAACAGCGAGAAAGGATCAAACGAAAGACCATCGAAACCCGGCGCTTGCTTCACCGAAAAACCGCCGCATAATCAAACCAACCAGATGAGCCAAACCCTCTCTTAAATCAGGCTGCAATCTGTCACAAAATCCCTGACGACGGAAAACTGTTTGCGTGTGGCGCGGAGGATGTCCTTCACAATCTTTTCGCCGGGGCTCTGTTTGGTTCCGGGTTTCTGTCTCATCTCCACTCCTTGGTGGTTACGATGGGCCAGAAACCCTCTCATATCAAATCAACCTAAAATGTCCCATTGGCGCTGACGGCAGACATACGGCTGCTCGACAACTTTGGCGGGCATTTGATGATCTGTCTCGGCGCTTGGCGAAATGCAGTTTCCTATCTGAATTCGTACATCAGATGACCTAGAACGAGGCCAGCTTTTGGAAATGGTTGGGTTCGGGATCGGACGAAGGCGACTGTGCGCAAGCTGTTGTCCTTTTAAACCTGAGGGCACCGATGGGCAGCCGCCCTCTACGGTCAAGCGAGGGCTGCCTTCATACCTCTTAGGTATGATCGCATATCTCCCCGAGCATTGTAGGAACACCATCGCATCGGCACGTTTGACGCGAATTGCCAGAGGGAGGAACGACTGTGCGCAACATTACCATTGAGAATATTACCGAGGCCGTCATCAATTCGATGGATGCAGGAATTCCCGCACGCAACATGGAGATCATGAAAGCCGCACTGAAGCACGTGCACGCCTTCATGAAAGAGGTCGATCTGACCTATGATGAGTGGCTCGAAGCCATGGAGTGGATGCGCCGCGCAGGCGAGATCTCCAGCGATGCCCGCAACGAATTTATCCTGATCTCCGACATTATCGGGGTCGAGGTTCTGGCCGACATGCTCGACAAGAAGCCGACCCACAACGAGACCATTTCCACCGTGCTCGGCCCGTTCTACCGCGAGAACCCACCGGTTCTGGAAAAAGGCGCTTCCATCATCCAGAAGGACTTCGAAGGTCAGGAAACCGTCCGCGTGTCGGGCACGATCCGTGATACCGATGGCAACCCTGTGCCGGGCGTGACCATGGATGTGTGGGAAGATGCGCCGAACGGCCTCTATGAGCAGCAGGACCCTGATCAGCCCGATTACAACCTGCGTGGCCGCTTTGTCACCGACGAGAACGGCGAATATGAATTCGTTGCGATCCGTCCCGTGCCTTATCCGATCCCCTATGACGGGGCTGCGGGCGAGCTGCTGAAGTACATGGGCCACCACCCTTGGCGTCCCGGCCACATCCACTTCATGATCATGAAGGACGGCTACAAAACCCTGATCTCGCAGATCTACGACAGCACCACAGAATACCTCGATAACGACAGTGTCTTTGCCGTGAAAGAGGAACTGATCGGTGACATGACCAAAGCCCCCGAAGGCGCAGACACCGACATGGTGATGACCTTCGACTTTGTGATCCGCGACAACGCTCTGATGGAGAGCGTCGCCGCCGAGTGATCGGCGCTGGCTGGAGGGGAGCTTCCCTCCAACCTTCCAAGGAGCGGCGCGTTTTTCTGTGCCGTTCCCCAAACTGACCATCCGGAAAATATCATGAACACGCCCCTCGCAGCCAAAGCGCTCTCTGGTCAGCCTTGCGATCATCTGGAAGAGGCAACGCGCGTCCGCGCCGTGACCTCTTGGATCATCGAGGCGCCAACCCGTCGCAAGCACAAACTCTCGAACACCTCGATCAGCTATCAGGGCTACGTCTTTGTCCGTGTGACGCTGGAGAACGGGGTCGAAGGGTTCGGCGAGGCGTCCACCTTGGGTGGTCCCCGCTGGGCCGAGGAAAGCGTCGAAGCGATCAAAGCCAACATTGACACCTACCTGGCCCCCGTGCTGATCGGGAAACCGGCGTGCCTGCTAGAAGCCGCGGCGGGCGAGATGGCCAAGGCGGCCAAGCGCAACAACGCGGCAAAGTCTGCACTGGACATGGCGCTTCTGGATGCGACAGGCAAAACGCTCGGGGTCTCGGCTCATGTGCTGCTCGGCGGCGCGCGGAGGCGGTCGTTCTCGGCGATTTGGGCGCTGGCCTCGGGCGATGCGGGCCAAGAGGTCGAAGAAGCCCAAGGCATGATCGAAAAGGGCTGGTTCAACCGCTTCAAGATCAAGTTGGGTTTTGCCGATCCTGCCACCGATCTGGACCGTCTGGCCGCGCTGCAAAAGGCGCTGCCCTTAGGGACGGACATTATCGCGGACGTGAACCAAGGCTGGTCCGAGGCCGATTTCATCCGCTTCATTCCTCGGCTCGCCGATCTTGGCGTGAGCCTGATTGAACAACCTCTGCCGGGCGGACAAATGGCGGCGATGGCGCGGATCGCGGCGCGCTCCCCCGTTCCGATCATGATGGACGAGGGTGTCTTTACCACCGAAGAGGCGCTGGATGGCTGCTCCCGCGGCGCGGGCTCTGTGCTGTCCCTGAAGCTGTGCAAACACGGCGGGGTTCATCAGCTCAAACAGGTGGCAGCCGTGGCACAGGCCGCTGGCGTGCAGCTCTATGGTGGTTGTCTGCTGGAAAGTTCGGTCGGGGCTGCAGCCCACCTGCATGCCTTTGCCACGCTGCCCGATCTGCACTGGGGGACCGAACATTTCGGCCCCAAAATCCTGATCGAGGACCTGTGCCGCAACGGCCTGAAATACGAGAATTTCGAGGTTCATTTGCCCGACGGGCCGGGGCTTGGCGTGACGCCGGACCTGGACCTGATCGAGAAATACGCCCGCAAAGACTAAGGAAATCCCAATGACAAGTGATCTACGTGACCGCTTTGAGGACATGGGGCGCAAGCTCGCCGAGAAGCCTCATCTTCTGCGGCTTGGTGCGCTGTTCTCGGAAACGGTTCTGATCGAGATTGATGGCAACGAGTACTATCTCGCGTTCCATCGCGGCGCACTCGAACGCGTCACCGAAGGTCCCAGCCGTCAGACACCTTGGCGGTTTGCATTGCGCACTGATGGCGAGGCACTGGCGAAATTCTGGGAACCGATGCCCGAACCTACCTTCCATGACATCTTTGGCTTTGTGAAAACCGGTCGCGGTCGCATCGAGGGAGATATCCTGTTGTTGGTGAAAAACCTGCGTTTCTTCAAAGAATTCATGGCGCTGGGTCGCCAAGAGGAGGCCACAGCATGAGCGCGTCGAACTACGAGCCGATCATTGGCCGCTACGTGACGATCGAGGTCGCTGGCCGCAGCTACCGCGTCTATGTGGAGGAGGCCGGTCAGGGCCAGCCCGTCATCTGCTTTCACACCGCAGGTGCTGACAGCCGCCAATGGCGTCACATTATGAACGATGCAGAGATGACCGCGAACTACCGCTTCATCGCGCCGGACATGCCGTGGCACGGGAAATCCTTGCCTCCCGAAGGCTTCGAAGAAGAAGAGTACCTGCTGACCACCGACGTTTATGTCGAAACGGTCCTGAAGCTGGTCGCGGCGCTAGGCCTTGAAAACCCTATCTACGCGGGCTGCTCTATGGGTGGACGGATCGCACTGCAATTGGCGCTGAACAATCCCGAGCCCTTCAAAGGCTTCATCGCGATCGAGGCTTCGGACTTCCAGCCCGCATGGTACGACATCGACTGGTTCCACCGCCCCGATGCCCATGGCGGCGAAATGGGGGCCGCTCTGGTGTCGGCCAACATCGCGCCCCAAGGGCCAAAGGCGGAACGCTGGAACACCCAGTGGATGTTCATGCAGTCCGGTCCGGGCGTGTTCCGCGGCGATCTGAACTTCTACACCAAGGACGACAGTCTGGTGGGCAAGCTTGGCAGCATCGACACCTCGGGCAAGCCCGTGCACATCATGGTCGGTACCTACGACATGACCTGTACCCCCGAAGACGCCAAGCGCACCGCGGATCAGATCCCCGGTGCAACCCTTGCGGTCATGGAGTGGATCGGGCATTTTCCGATGAGTGAAAATCCGGCCACTTTCCGTCCGCATTTCATCGAGGCACTCGCCAAGATGGGGTAGGGTGGCCACCGAGGGCCGCTCTTGGAATTCAAACGTCTGAAATACTTTATCGCCGTGGCCGAGGAGTTGAACTTCGGCCGCGCCGCTGTGCGTCTAGGAATGGCGCAGCCGCCCTTGTCGCGGCAGATCGCGGCGCTCGAAGATCAGCTCGGCGTCAAACTCTTTGACCGCAGCCGCAACCAGATCCGCCTGACCGACGCGGGCGCTGCCTTCTTGCAGCGCGCACGGGATATCCTACGCGATCTGGACAGCGCGTATCGAGAGGCAAGGTTGATCGGCCAAGGCGGTGCGGGCCAGCTGCGGATTGCATTCGTCGGATCGGCCACCCACGGGCCGCTGCCGGGCCTCATTCAGGCCTACCGGTCGAAATACAAGAACGTCGATCTGTCCCTGTCCTCGATGAACAACGCCGATTTAGAACGCGCCCTGATCCGCCGCGACATCGACATCGCTGTGGCCCGACCGTATCTAAGCGGGTCAGAAGAACTGCGTTCAGCAGAACTGTTCCGTGAACCGTTGATCTTGGCGATCCCTGATGGCTCACCCTTTGCGGATGCGGCCCGTTCTCTTGATCTGCGTGATCTGTCAGAGGAACCTTTCGTTCTCTATCCCCGCCGGCCAAGGCCTTCGTTTGCAGACTTCATCCTGCGGGTCTGTGCTGAGAACGAGGTCACCCCAAAGGATCAAATTTTTGCTCAGGACTACCAGACAGCAATATCGCTGGTCTCGGTTGGGGTAGGGGTCGCGATGGTACCAGAGAGCGTGTCGCGTTCGCCGCGCTCCGGCGTGGTTTACAAGCCCTATACAGGGCACAACCCGGGTACCAGCCTGACGGCCCACGCGCGGCTCGACAATCGCAAGCCGCAGGTGATGAACTTCTTTTCTCTGCTTCAGTCTTTTGCGCGGAGCGGGACAGACTAAGCGGGCAGAAGCGCCGATACAGAGCACGCAAGCACGGCGCCTCTCCGTGCCTGCGTCCCGTTAATGATCAGTATTTGTAGGACTGACCGCCGTCGATCGTGATGACCGCACCGTTCACGAAATTTGCCTCTCCGGACAACAAGAAGGCTGTGAGCGCCGCGACCTCTTCGGGTTTGCCGAAACGCTTCATCGGGTTGACCGACACAAACTCTTCACCAACCTTTTCCCAATCATCGCCACCCATCTGCCGAAGCGATCCTTCGACCATCGCGGTCATGATCGCACCCGGCGCAATCGCGTTGATCTGAATCCCGTATTGGCCGTACTCGATTGCACTGTTGCGGGTCAGGCCGACGACGCCGTGCTTGCTGGCCGCATAGCCCGACTGGTTGCCGACTCCGCGAATGCCGCCCACGGACGCTGTGTTCACAATAGCGCCCGAGCCCTGTTCACGCATGACCTTAAGCACTTCGGCCATGCCAAAGAACACGCCATCTAGGTTGATCGAAACGACCTTGTGGAACTCGTCCGCGCCGAAGTCTTCGGTCAGGTTCTGCTTGCCTTCGATCCCAGCGTTGTTGAAGAAACCATCGATGCGGCCGAACTTTTCGATCGTCTTGGCAACATAGGCTTTTACGTCGTCCAATTCCGCGACGTTGGCTTTGACCACCAGTACGTCCCCGCCGAGTTTGTCTGCCAGCGTGTCCAAGGCGTCTTTGTTCAGGTCCACGAGCACGAGCTTCGCACCCTCTTGCGATAGGCGCTCTGCCGTTGCCTCGCCTAGGCCGGATGCCGCGCCGGTGACGATGACGACCTTATCTTCAAAACGTTTCATCAGTACGCTCCTTCACTATAAATTCCACAATCCATGCGAAGGAGGTATGCTGTTAAAAAGGAAGTGCAAGTGGCTGAAAATAATGCATTTACCAGTCATCAAAGGAATGAGCAGACGCATGTCAATCCACGCACGGAGATGACAGGATTGTCATCATCATAGGCGGCTAAGAGGCATCTTTGGGGGCCGTGATCCGATGATAGTCCGAGGGTTCGCGGTGCATCGCAAAGTTAAAGATGTTTGCGCGGATTTCGGTGCAACGGTCCAAGTCGACTTCGGCCGTGATCACCTCGTCTCCGACGCCCTGCGCCTTGGCAATGATTTCGCCGGTTGGGGCGACGATGACACTGCCGCCGATCAGATCGCAACCCTCTTCGTTCCCTGCTTTGGCCACCGCAACAGCCCAGAGGCCATTCTGGTAGCAGCCTGCCTGAACCGAGAGTTCATTGTGGAAGTACTGCAAGTGGTCATGCTCGGGTGCGGGTGGGTAATGCAGGGGCGTGTTGTATCCCAGTACGACCAACTCTGCGCCTGCCAGGCCCAAGGACCGCCATGTCTCGGGCCAGCGGCGGTCGTTACAGATGCACATCCCCGCCTTACCATCGAATGCATCAAAGGCATGAAAGCCCAGATCTCCCTTTTCGAAGTAGTACTTTTCGAGGTGCTGAAAGGGTCGCCAGTCCTCGAATTCGAAGTGCCCGGGCAGGTGGATCTTGCGGTATTTGCCGATGATCTCTCCGGACTCGTTCACCATGATCGCTGTATTGTAATGGTGTCCATCCGCCGTGAGTTCTGCGTAACCGAGGTGAAATCCAATCCCGAGTTCTCGCGACAGATCAAACAGCGGCTGGGTGTCTGCATTCGGCATCTCGGTCTCGAACCATTGGTCGATGTCGGCTGGGTCAGTGAAATGCCAGCGCGGGAAAAAGGTTGTCAGCGCCAGTTCAGGAAAGACGACGACCCGCGCTCCGCGGGCTTTGGCCGCGCGCATCAGGGCGCACATGCGGGCCACGGCAGAGGCGCGGCTTTCGTCTCGAGCGATCGGGCCGAGTTGCGCGCCAGCGACGATGAATTTGCGGCTCATTTCAGGCCTCCTGTCAGGTCCAACACCACGTCGAGCAAGACTTGAGCGCCTGCCTCGATATCCGTGGCATCGGTGTGTTCGTTGATGTTGTGGCTCAACCCCTTGTTCGAAGGGACAAAGATCATGGCGGTCGGGCAATTGGGCGCGAACATTTGCGCGTCGTGCCCCGCGCCAGAGGGCATACGTTTGACGGGCAGTTGGCGGTTCTGGGCGGCGGTTTCGACCCGCGTAACCAGCGCGTCGTCGAAAACCACGGGCGCAAAGCGGGCGAGGGGGCGGATGTCCAAGGTGCATTCGGCCGCCTCTGCGATCTGCTGTGCCTGAGAGAGAAGACGGTCCGTCGCCGATGTCAGGATGTCTCCGTCTGTGTTCCGCATGTCCACGGTCAGCCGCGCACGGTCTGGGACCACGTTGACAAGGCAAGGCGAGACTTCGAAGACGCCGACGGTGGCCACCTGCGGCTCGCCGAGCTCTTGGGCCATCTCATCTGCGAGCCTTGCGATCGCAAAGCCGACCTGTCCCGCATCGCGCCGCAGCGACATGGGCGTCGTGCCCGCGTGGTTGGTCTGGCCGCGCACGGTAAATTCTGTCCAATGAATGCCTTGGACGCCCGTGACGGCGCCGATCTTTAGTCCCTCGGTCTCGAGCACTGGTCCTTGTTCGATGTGCAGTTCCAGATAGGCGGACGGGGTGATTGGCAGGTCCTGTCCGGCATAGTCGATCCGGCGCAATTCCTCTCCGACCAGTGCGTCGCCACTGGTGGCGCGCGTTGACAGCATCTCGTCTAGGTCCAATGCGCCTTGGTGCACGCCCGATCCCATCATGTCGGGGGCGAACCGCGCGCCTTCTTCGTTGGTAAAGGCTGCGACCGCAACCGGCAGGTCCGTTTCTGTTTCGCTGGCGTTCAGAGCAGCAATGACTTCGAGCCCCGCGAGAACGCCAAGCGCTCCGTCATAGAGGCCCCCTGTGGCGACTGTGTCGATGTGCGATCCGATCATCACCGGCGCATCTTCGGTTCGGCCCGCACGAATGCCCCAGATGTTTCCGATGGCGTCTATGAAGACCTCGCAGTTTAGCGCGTGCAGGCTCTTTACGAACCAATCACGGCCCGCTTTGTCGGCATCGGTCAGGGCTAGGCGACAGACCCCGCCGCCGTCTCGTGCGCCGATCGCGCCAAGCTCGTGGACAGAGGCCATCAAGCGCTCGATCGAAATCTGCGGTGTCATGCGGCGCGGCCCCGCACTTCGTCGCCCATCTCGCCGACCAGTTTGGCATAGAGGGCGGCATCGGTGTCGCCTTCGGTGCCGAACACCAACACCCGAGAGGTTGCAGATAGACCAAGCAGCGCCGCAGCCTCTGGGTCGGACAGAGCGGCCGAGAGACCTGCGAGACCCGCAACGGCGGACTCACCTGCGACGATCGGAGTATCGCCGTCTTTGGGGTAGGCGAGGAGTTTCATCGCGGCCACGGCAGCCTCGTCGGTGACAGCCATCACCGCGTCCCCGTGATCGCGCAGAATTTCCCACGCGAGGGCAGAGACTTCGCCGCAGGCCAGACCGGCCATTAGGGTGTCGAGGTCGCCTTCGACTGCGGTCAGTGCACCCGCTTGGATAGACTCGAGGACACAGGCCGACTTGTCAGGGTCACACAAAACGACCGTTGGGCGGTCCGTACCGAACTTGCGCACAACATGGGCGGTTACGGCAGCGGCCATGCCGCCCACACCAGTCTGTAGGAAGATATGGGTCGGGGGCGTGTCAATCGCGTCGATCGCCTCGGCGGCCATTAGCTCGTAGCCCTGCATGACGTCTTTGGGTACTTCCATATAGCCGGGGTAAGAGGTGTCTGAGACCACAAACCAGCCCTCCTTGGTGGCCGTTTCCTGCGCCTCTCGTACGCTGTCGTCGTAGTTGCCAGCGCAGCGGATCACCTTCGCCCCATAGGACTCGATCGCGGCTTTTCGGCCTTCGGACACGGTGGCGTGGATAAAGATCGTGCAGTTGCAGCCAAAGGTTTGTGCGCCCCACGCGACAGAGCGCCCGTGGTTGCCGTCCGTCGCGCAGCAGACGGTGATCTGCGAGACCAGATCATCACGGGCGCGTCCGGTAATCTCGGACATAGGAACGGGCTGCCCAAGGGCGTCTGATACTTTGGCTCGCAGCAGGCGCGCAACGGCATAGGCCCCGCCGAGGGCCTTGAAACTGCCCAGACCAAAGCGTCCACCTTCGTCTTTGTAATGCAGAGCCGCGATCCCGAGGTCCGCCGCCAAAGCGGGCAGGGACACGAGCGGCGTTGGAGCATAGCCAGGCCAGTCAGAAATCGTATCTCGGGCTGCGCTGAGGCCTGCGTCCGACAGGATCGCATTCTGCGCTTCGGTCCAAGGATGGGTCTTCGCGGCCATCTGGTTCAGGGTGAGCGTAAACGCCGACGGGGTGCCAGCATGGCGCGTGAGTGTGGTGGTCATGTCGTCCTCAGGGGTCTTGCGGTTGGCTCGGGCGGCAGGTGCGCCGCCCAAACCGATGCGATGGCGTGTACTTTGCCGCTTCGATCGAGCTGAGCATCGAGTCCAGCATTTCGGTGCCCTCGGCGCCGTAGCTTTCTTCGATCAAAGCACGCACGGCGGGTTGGGCTGCTTCGGCAAATTTCGCCTGCTCTTCGGGAGTGACAACGTTCACGTCGAGCTTGCCTTGCAGAGCGGGCAGACCCTTTTCCGAGGCTTCGATCACGCGGGACATGGAGCGGCCCGCATCTGTGGCCACATCCGCCGCCCACGAGATCAGGTACTGGTCTTCTTCGGACAGGGACTCGAGGAATTCCGCGTTCATGGTCCAGATGTAGGGCGTGATCAGGTGGTTGGTGATCGACAGGTATTGCTGCACTTCGTCAAACTTTGCAAAGGCGATGATCGGCACGGGGTTCATCTGGCCGTCGGCCACGCCGGTTTGCAGCGCGGTGTAAACCTCGGCCCACGGCAGGGCGGTCGGCTGGCCCCCAAGGCTTGAGATGATCGCCTCGTGGGTGGGTAGGGTCATGGTGCGGATGCGCTGACCGTCCATATCTTCGACCGAGGAAATCGGGCCTTTGGACGAGGTGAAGGCAAAGAAGCCGCCGGAGTCCAGCAGACCCAGCACTTTAAGGCCAGTTTTCTCTTCGAGGTCGGCCGAGAATTTTGCGCCAAACTCGCTGTCCATGTCGATCACTTCAGACGCAACACCGATGTTCGGGAAGGCAAAGGGAATGTCGAACACCCCAACCAGCGGGTAGTGCTGCGCCATGCCGCCCGACGACGAGATCACGGTTTCTACAAGGCCCGAACGCACCTGTTCGATGACTTCGTTGTCTTTGCCAAGCTGGCCGTTTGCGAACAGCTGTACTTCGATACGGCCGTTGGAGTTTGACTCCACAAGGCTCTTGAAGACTGCGGCCATCGCGCCCGAGTGGCTGGCAAAGGGGTCTTCGGGGTTCAGGTGCGCAAGGCGGATGGTGGTGTCCGCCGCATAGGCTTGGGCCGCGATGCAAAGGGCTGCAACAGCCGTGGCGGTAGCTTTCAAGAAGCGCATGGTAGTTTCCTTTCCTGTTGGGGTGCTGCCAGATTCACAGGCCTAGCAGTCGGGGGATGAAAAGCGTCAGGTCAGACCAGAAGGCGATCACCAGTAGGATGCCGACTTCGGCCAGAATGAAGGGCCAGAGCTCTTTGGTAATGCTCTCGACCTTTTCGCCGGTGACAGAGGCCAGCACGAAGAGGCAGGCCCCCACTGGTGGCGTCATGAGAGAGATATTGAGCGCGAGGATGATCATGATCCCTGCGTGCACCGGTTCCATCCCGATTTGGGCGGTCAACGGGGCCAAGACAGGGGCCAGAATGATGAGCGTTGCGTTGATGTCCATCACAAGGCCGATCACCAGCAAGAGCAGCAGGATCAGCGCAATGACAATTTGCGGGTTCTCCGAGACCGACAGCAGACCGGTCGCGATGGCTTGGGGGATGCGGTTGAACGTCATCCACCAGCCCAAGATGGTCGCCGACGCGATGATCAGGAAGATGACGCCAGTGATCCGGGTGGTCCGCACTGCGATCTCGTACAGGTCCTGCCATGTCAGGGCGCGGTAGATCACGCCACCGACGAACAGAGCATAAGCAACAGCGATCGCAGCCGCCTCGGTCGGGGTCGCGAACCCGCCAAGGATCGAACCAAGGATGAAGAGGGGCAGGAGAGCGGCGAGGAACCCTTCTCGCAGGGCTTTGATCACGATGCCAAAGCTGGGGCGGCCTTCGCCCTTGGGCAGGTTCTTCTTTTTCGCGTGCAGCGCAATGACCAGCATGCAGGTGCCGCAGATTAACAGTCCCGGCAGAATGCCCGCCGCGAACAGCCCTGCGATTGAGACGCCCATGATCGAGCCGTAGATGATGGCGAGGGTCGAGGGCGGGATGGTCGGGCCAATGATCGACCCGGCCGCAGTCACGGCCGCAGCATAGGGGCGTTTGTAACCAGCTTTTTCCATCGCGGGGACCAGCGTGTTGCCAAAGGCCGCAGCGTCTGCAGTTGCCGATCCGGTGATGCCGGCAAACATGACCGACGCGACCATGTTTGAATGCGCCATCCCGCCGCGCATCCAGCCGACCAAAGCATCCGCAAGCCGAACCAGTCCCAGAGTGATGCCCGAGCGGTTCATAATCTCGCCTGCCAAAATGAAGAACGGCATGGCGAGGAATGGGAACAGGTCGAGTCCCGCAAAGACCCGATCTGGTGCCATCTGCATAAAGCGCGGGCCCATGTCGAGGATGCCGATCATGCCGGACACCCCGATGGCAAAGCCGACCGGCATGCCCAAAGCCATGAGTCCGAAAAACGCGATTGCGACGAATAGAGCACCCATCAGTTGTTCTCCCGCAGGGCCATGGTGGCCTCGGACACACCGGTGGATGCCGGCGCCTCTTTGGCGAAAAAGTCGTGGATGCCTGTTAGGGCCAGTTGTGCGCAGGCCATCGCTGCGGCCAGGGGGACACCCATGAACGGGTAGCCCTTGGGAATGCCGTAGATCATGGTGAACCGGCTGAAGCCCTTGGCTGCGAAGCCGAGGCCGTACCAGAACAGCGCAAAGAAGAAGGCAAAGGCGATCACGTCAAAGGCCACCGCCAGCCAGCGCCGCACGGGGGCTGGCAGACGGCCAAAGACGAACTCGACCCCGATATGTTCGCGGTAGGCAATCCCAGAGGACACCGCCAAGAGCGCCATCCAGATCATCAAGTAGCGGGCCAATTCCTCGGTAAAGGTCAGGGGCAGGGGGATGACATAGCGGACCAATACGCCAAGCCAGACGTCCAGCACCAGCACCACCAGCAGGGCCACACACACACGTTCAACGAGCCAATTAACCTTGAGGCTCATACTCTTAGCCTTGGCGGACAGATTGGCCATTTGGCGAATCTCCTGCTGTGAAAACACTTGTTCTTTTAGTGAAAACGTATTTTCATATGATGTGAGAAGTAGAAAACGTGATTTCACGACAGGAGCGATGACGTATGCCCGAAAATGCAGCAGTTCTGGCGGGAAAGCCTATCGTTCAGAGAATTCACGAGTTCTATCCAAAGCTGCCAGAGGGCGAGCGTAAGGTGGCCGATGTGCTGCTGGCAGCGCCTGCGGATCTGGCCGTGCGCAATGCAATCGAATTGGCAACACAAGCCGAGGTCTCTAACGCCACAGTAACGCGGCTGTTTCGGCGGCTGGGCTACGCCAGCTTTGACGAGGCGCGGCAGGCCGCACGTGCAATGCGGGCCACGGGATCGCCCCTGTTTTCCGGCAAGGCAAGCAAACCGTTGGGGGACCCAATCTCTGAACTGGTGCACGAAGAGACCGTCGTGATCGAGGCGACGTTGTCGCGCGTCAATCCACTGGTGCTGCGCGCTATCGGGAGCGCCATACGAACAGCCCCGCGAATTCGCACCTTGGGCTATCGGAATAGCCATTTCCTGTCACAATACCTGACCGCGCAGATCGCGATGATGCGCCCCGGCGTGGCGCCGCTACTCATGCCTGGCCAGACCGAGAGCGAAGGCATCTCATCCTTGGGGCCGCAGGATTTGGCGATCGTTGTGGCGATGCGGCGGCGACCCGCAGGCTTTAACCGCATGGTCGAGGCGATTGCCACCCGTGGATGCAAAGTTCTGCTGCTGGCTGACGAGTCCATTCGCGGCGCACCGGCCCATGCAACATGGACGCTGGATTGCGTGGTAGAGACCCCTCAGTTTGCGGACAGTTACGTGGGGGCCTTGGCACTTTTGCGCATGATCGTGGTCGAGGCCGAGCGCGCTCTGGGCGCTGCAGGGCATCGCCACATGGAAGATGTCGAAGACCTACGCGAGCGTCTGGGCGAGCTAGAATAGGGGGAGCGTTAGGTCGCACGGGGCGGGCAGGCGTTGAGCTTCAGGAGTGGCGCGTTTCTATGCAGGTTGGGCTCTAGCTGCCTCGTTCTAGCGACTTATCTCTTTGTTCTCCGACCATTTGCATGCGCCCGTTGAACCAAACCCCTTAAATTGCGTTGTTTTCAGAACAAAGGCGCGGCCCGCGTCAAACAAGGCCCGCCCCAAGATTGAAACAAAGGACGCCACATGGCCGAACGAGAGCCGAGCGAGATGGGCCGAGATGCCGTGATCACCCGTGGTATTGTCACCGACAACCCCGAGGCCCTGCTGCGCGGTAGCGGAACACGTGCTGTTTGGGGCGTCCTCCGCGAGGCCGGTCTGCGATTGCTGAGCGACGATGCGTTCGGGCTGGCGGGAAACGTGGCCTTTCGCGTCCTTCTGGCGGTCTTTCCTTTCCTGATCTTTACGTCGTCGCTGACGGCCTTTGTCGGGACCCAAAGCATGGCCGACGACCTGATTGCCTTTCTCATCGCGATTGTGCCCTCGACGTTGATTGAACCCATTGTCTCGGAAGTGCGGCAGGTCATGACGGTCCAGCGCGGCGGTGTCTTGTCTGCTGGTATCTTGCTGACCGTCTGGTTTGCGATTGGCGGTGTCGACGGCGTGCGGGTGGGCCTGAATCGTGCCTATGGCGTCCGGGAAACGCGCGCGTGGTATGTCCTGTATCCTGTGATGGCATTGATGGTCGTGATTGCCAGTCTGGTGCTCGTCATGGTCGGGTACCTGCTCGTGATCGCACCAAGAGCCGGATCTTGGTTGCATATCCTGTTTCCGGGCTTTGATCCGGCCTCTGTCACGATTGGCTTCATCCGGTATCCTGCGGCGGCACTTATTCTGGTGTCTTCGCTTTTCTTGGCGCATGTGGTGCTGCCTGCGCGGCGCACGCGGTTTTCGTCGATCTACCCAGGAGTGCTGTTTACGGTCGGAGCTTGGCTCACGCTAACAGCGGCCTTTTCGTTCTATCTGGCGAATTTCGCGACGTATTCGAGCTACTACGGCGGTTTGGCTGGGATCGTTGCGGCGTTATATTTTTTGTATTTGGCGGCACTCGTGCTCATCTTTGGCGGAGAGATCAACCGCGCGCTCCGCATTCGTCGTTTGGCGCGGGCGATGCGCGGGGACGGATAGAGCCCTCAAAAATAGCAAAGGAACCGCCGATTGGTCGGCGGTTCCCTGTGTGATCAAAGCTAAACTCGGCGCGTTTAGTGCGGCTTAGCGTACCTCGCGAGCTCCGCTTCAACGGCTGGGTCGATCTCCAGATTATCGTCCACCCGCTCGCCTGTGTCGGGGTCCAAATAGGCCGCCATGTCGATCTGCCCCTCAGTCTTGGCGACGATTGTCGTGACGACAGCATCGCCCGAGATGTTCACAGCTGTACGGATCATATCCATCAGACGGTCGACGCCTAGGATCAGGGCAATGCCCTCTAGCGGCAGGCCGACTTGGCTCAGAACCATGGTCAGCATCACCAAACCAACACCTGGAACACCTGCAGTACCAATGGACGCGAGCACCGCCATTGCGATCACGGTCAGATAGCCGCCGAGCCCAAGATCAATGCCATAGACATTGGCGAGGAAAACGGTCGCGACACCCTGCATGATCGCGGTGCCATCCATATTGATCGTCGCGCCAAAGGGAACAGTGAACGAAGCCACCGAGTTGTTCACGCCCATCCGCTCGGTCACGCAGCGCAGGGTGACGGGGATGGTCGCGTTGGACGATGCGGTTGAGAAGGCGAAAATCTGCGCAGGGCGGATCTTCTTCAGAAAGATGATCGGGCTCAGGCCCGAAAAGACCTTGAGATACAACATCAGCGTGCCGAACAGGTGCAGCAGCAGCGCGGCGACCAGTACCAGCACATAGGTCAGCACGGGGATGAACAGCCCGATGCCTTGCTCTGTGAATGTCTTGCAGATCAGGCAGAAGACCCCGATCGGCGCAAAGGCCATCACGATCTGAACGACTTTCATCATCAGCTCGTTCATATATTCGCAGGCTTCGACAAAGGGTTTTGACCGCTCTCCCAGCATCAGCGCCGCCACGCCGAGGATGATGGTGTAAAAGATGATTTGCAGCATCTCTCCGCCTGCAAACGCGGCCACCGGATTGCGGGGCACGATTGCAGCAAACGTCTCCCAGACCGAAGGCGCCTCTCGCGCGGTTACGCCAGCGGTATCGACGCCCTCCATCACAAAGCCGTTTCCGGGGCCGACAACCAGCGCCATGACGATCGCGACGGCGATGGCCGTGGCAGTGGTCAGCAAGTACAGACCAAAGGACTTGCCGCCCACGCGCCCAAGAATGCGAATATCCCCGATGCCCGCGACTCCGCAGATCAAAGAGAAAAACACCAGCGGCACCACCAGCATCGACAGGGCGTTCACGAACATGCGCCCGATCATTCCCAAGAAGCCACTGACGAAATGCGTGTTAATCGCCTGAATCTGTAGCGCGTTCAGGATGACCCCGAGAAGGAATCCGGCCCCCATGCCAATCAGGACTTTTGTGGTCAGGGACATCCCCTTATCCCCTGTAGCTGTCTGGTTCATCGGAAACTCCCGCGCTGTGAAAACAAGTGCCAAGCGGCCCTTTGATTGAAGGGCAGAGTAGCAGCACACGCAAAAGGATCGAAGCTTCGCCGCCCTTGCGAACGCGCAACAACAGAATTGCGGTCCATTTAAGTGGCGATTTTGGCAGGGAAAGTCCCAGTTTGGTGGTTTACGATCTGGGATATGTGGGGTGTTGATGGACTTTCAGCAGACTGGGAAATCGCTGAAAATCCGGTTGTGTCACGTCAGTTGACATGCGCCCGATGCGCATCGACAATCTGCCTTGCCGTCGCGATCAAATCCCGCCGAGGTAAAATCCGATAGCTTCGGCCAGTTCGGTTTCCTCGTATCCGAAATGAGAGCGCACAATCTCTTCGAGCTTGCGATAGGTCGCGGCGGCTTGGTGGAAATTGTCGTCGCTTGGATCTTCGATCAGAGCGTCCGCCGCGTTATCAAGTCGAACGATAAGCTCGTGCACCACCTCGTGCTCTGCCATGAGCTTGGCCACGACCTGTTTGAACATACCACCGCCCGCAGCTTGGATGCGCGGAAACATGTCCGCGCCTTCGATGTCGTGATGGAATTTTAAAACTTGGCATTCGCGGCCGCACAAGGAGCCGAATGCGCGGAAATTGTCAGCCATTTCAAGGTTTAGCACGATTTTCTTGAGGTGCTTTGGCGGGGAGTCTCCCGCTTCGATACGCTCTAGTACTGCGCCGATCTGGGCCATCTCCATCAGATAGTGCCGATGAATTGCCGCCAGTTGGCGTCCTTGGCGGCGGTGCATATCGGTCGCGCCGGAAACCTTGGGGGCTTTGGGACGCGCGGCCTCGTTCAGCGAGAGGTCATCCAGAGATTGGTTCGAAAGATCAGTCATGCCGAGTAAGAAAGCCTTTGCGCGGGGTAAGTCAAGAACCGCGCCCTGCCGAAGCCGCCGGCATCCCAAAAATTCAGTGCTTGGCCTCAAACTACATAGATATCCGGCTTTTCTCGCCCTAGGGCTTTGTTTGGTCCTGCTGCGGCTTGCTTTGTGCGCGCTCCGCCGCAAATGACAGAGAGATCAGTGCACTGTAGGTGCCTGTGCCATTGTTTCGACAGAGGTCGGCATTGGGCGAGTCAAAAGGTCAAAGTTAGTCGGGTATGGGTAGAGATATGGTGGAGACGCGGATCGCAGTTGTCGGGATGGGACCGCGCAGCCTTGGTGCTTTGGAGGCGCTCGCGGCGCGGCTGGGCAACGACGCGGCGCCCCTGTCGGTGGATTGCTATGATCCCTTTCCAGCCTGCGGTGCCGGACCTAATTTTGACCCCGAGGAATTGGATCTGTGCCGCTTGAATATCCCGATGCGGGATATCGATATTCGTCCGCCAGAGTTCACAGGGTGCAGCACTTTTGCGGAGTGGTTGGCAGACACGCCGCACCCGGATGTCTTTCCAGCCCGAGCAGATTTGGGGCGTTACCTTGAGGCCCGCTATAACGCGCTGCGCAGATCAGGGCGACTCGCGATCACCCATTTGCCCACGATTGCGACCGAGCTGAAGCAAGAGGGGGACCTTTGGATGCTGCGCGCCGACGACGCATGGCATGGGCCCTACACCGAAGTGCTTTTGTCCGTTGGGCAGCCGCAAGTGCAACCGGATGAGCAGCTTGCAGAATGGCAGCAGCATGCCAGTGCGGAGGGCCGCACAGTGGCCCAAGCCTACCCTGCAAGACGGCTCGCCGAGGAAGCTGCTGGATGGACGGGCCGCACAGTGGCGATCCGCGGGCTTGCACTTTCGGCGTTCGATGTGCTGCGTGTTCTGACGACGGCCCAAGGCGGTCGTTTCGAAGAAGGACAGTACATTGCCTCGGGCCAAGAGCCTGCGCAGATTGTGCCGTTTTCTTTGGACGGTCTGCCTCCGTTTCCCAAGCCTGAGACAGAGGCTTTGGACGCAAGGTTTAACCTAAGCGCGGCAGAGACAGAGCTCTTCTCCACGAACATCCAAGCGGCTGCGATTGCCAACCCCGAGCAGGCGCGGACACTCTTGACCGAAGCGCTCGTATCGCCTGTGATCCGTATCCTGACCGAGTTCGGTGCAGAAACCGATTTCTCTGCAGTTTTCGCGTGGCTTGAAACCGAATTTTCCGACCCTGGAACACAGGAAACAGAAGGGCCGGTCGAGACCCTGAAAACTGGAATTGCGATGGCCGAAGGGGCGGCCACGCCCTCGGTCGGGTACACAGTTGGGCAAGTCTGGCGCAAATGGCAGGATCAGTTACGCAGCGGCTATAATCCCGCAAAGACCCAGCCAGACACAGCTGACCTGATTGTCGCGTTTGACGAGGGCCTAAAGCGGTATTCCTACGGCCCGCCGGTATCTTCTAGCCGCGAGCTTGCAGCGCTGATCGAAGCGGGCATCGTGACATTGGACCATGCCGCCGATCCCGATATCGCGCTGACAGAAGGCGGATGGACGCTGACTTCGGACCAAGGTTCGGTCGAAGCAGATGTTATGATCGACGCCGTCATCGCCTCGCCTGACCTGTCGATTTTACGCTCCTCGTTGCTGAATGGCCTGGTTGACGAAGGCAAGCTTTGCCCGATCAGTGAGAGCCTTGCGGCTGAAACTGCTGCAGATGCGCAGATTATCGCGCAGGACGGTACGCGGTCGCCTGGCCTTTGCCTACTTGGACGTTTGGCCTTGGGCAGTGTCGTTGCCGCAGACTCTTTGCATGACTGTTTCGGCGCGGCATCGCACCGTTGGGCGCAGGATGTGGTAGAGCGAATGGAAGGTAAGGTCGAAACGTAACGCGGGTGATCCATCGCGGCTCAGTCGTGGAAGTGCCTACCTGCGCGAATTTTGCCGGCGCCGCACACCACGCCACGGTTTCACCTGCCAGACGGTCCAAATCAAAGCGCAGAGCACTGCCGCACACAGCGCCGCCTTGGAAAGGGCGCCCATGGTACCCTCGATCAGCATTGCGTGGGACACGCTCGCAGCGACAATGGCCGAGGCTGCGAACACGTGGGAGAAGCGCCAAACTTGCGGACGGAGCCAGCGCTTTTTCCGGATCGCGGCAAGAAGCGCGGCGGCGAGCAGTGCCCACATCCCCACAACGCCGAAAACAGAGAAAAGCGTAGGCGCGCGAAAGGTCAGAGCGTCGATCATATCCGGCGGGCTCGTGATCCAAAGCCCAACCACATGCGCCGCGATTGCCAGCAGGAGGACGAGGCCGGACCACCGGTGAACCACGCGGCCCAACTGGATCGGAAGACGCGGAAGTAACCCCGCCGCAAGCAAAGGCTGGACCAAGAGCACGGCCAGCGCGACGATCCCTGCAAAGCCCGCCGCAATGTAGATAGGGCCGCGATATTGTAGATACTCACTGTTTGCGGCCACAGCGATTGGGATCATGATCAGAGTGGCAAGCCCGCCCCAAGCGATGACTGCGCGCAAGTGCTTCAAAGTCACGCCGGTTGCAGGACAAAATGCGCAGCAAGGCTCGCGTCCCGCGCACTATCCATGACAGGACGCAAGAAGACGGTTTCAAAGGCGCCGCTGTCGTAGGCAAGGTGTCCATGGGGCTGACCAAAGGCTGGAACGATCTGGGGCATCTCCAACTCGAACACGCCATCGGCATTTGTCAGGGTCGCACCATGGCTTCGTGCGTCGCGCTCGCGGCCCTCGGTGGTGTGCGCCCAAATCTGGATGCGGACCCCTTCGAGAGGGGCGCCGTCACCCGCACGGCGCACGGTCCCATGCATCAGAAAGCCGCCACCACCGATCCGGTCAACAATGGGCGCACCGGGGCGGTAGTTGTTTGCACCACCGCGCATCGACGTTGTGGGTTGCAAGCCTTGCGCGCGGGCAGGGACGGTCAGCCCGCTCTTCGCGGTGAGAAGAGACGCCGCGCCTGCAAGCATCAGGGTACGGCGGCCAAGACGGGAGTGTGACATGTGTGAGCCTTCCTCTTCAGAGTGGATGCTTTGAGAGAGCCTAGCGCAAAATTGGCGGTGGTGGAGCCAACGGCGCGCCACCGCACAGCCTTGTGACCGCATGCGCGCCGCACCAGTTTGCGACATCGCGTGCGCCATTGTGTCGTAAAACTCCCTTCGCCTTTGCGGACAAAAAGCTAAATCAGGCAGGCGTGCGGGCGTATAGTTCATGCACCGCACCAATTAGACCGCCAGAATGAAAGCCCAGCGCCTGTGAAGAAATCTACCCTTGATGCGACGGATATCCGCATCCTCAGCGCCATTCAGAACTATGGCCAACTGAGCAAGACGCGCCTGTCCGAGATCGTCAACATCTCGGCCACGCCGTGCTGGTCGCGTCTGGACCGGCTCAAGGCGGCGGGATTCATCACGGGGTATCATGCCAACATTGCGTTGGACCGGCTGTGCGATTTTACTCAGGTGATGGTGACCGTGTCCCTGACACACCACCGCCGCACGGACTTTGACCGTTTCGAGGCATGGGTCGCGCTGCAAGACGATATCGTCGAATGCGTCGCGACAGGGGGCGGCATGGACTACGTGATGAAGACGATCTGCCCGACGCTGGCAGGCTTCCAAGCGCTGATGCAGGACATGCTGGATGCCGAGCTCGGGGTGGATCGCTACATGACCTACATCGCGACTCGCGTGGTCAAATCCAGCCGTCCGAATATAGCCAAACTGGCGGGCGCTGGACAGCGCGCCTGAACAGTCTGACCGAGGCCAAATTTTCAGTCCGAACAGTCCATGCTGTGCCAGATTTTTAGTCCACACCGAAACCTTTTCGCTGCGTAAATATCCGCCACCAGAAACCAATTCCCGGGCAGAAATCCGGTGACTTTCAAGGGCGCATATCATGGCTGCAGACGACTTCGGCTTTGGCACACAGATCCGCAAATCCCCCTATTTCGACGCGACGGTGCGCTGGGGCGCTCAGGGATTTTCTGTGTACAATCATATGTATATCCCGCGCGACTTTGGCGATCCCGAACATAACTTCTGGAACCTCGTGAACGAGGCGATCCTGTGTGATGTCGGTGTTGAACGTCAGGTCGAGATCACCGGCCCCGACGCGGCCAAATTCGTCCAAATGCTGACCCCGCGCGACCTGTCCAAGATGGCGGTTGGTCAGTGCAAATATATCCTGATCACGAACGCGGCGGGCGGCATTCTGAACGACCCGATCCTGCTGCGCCTGGCCGAAAACCACTTCTGGATTTCGCTGGCGGACAGCGACATCCTGCTGTGGGCGCAGGGCGTGGCCATCAACTCTGGTCTGGATGTTCAGATCGGCGAGCCCGACGTCTCACCGCTGCAGCTGCAGGGCCCAAAATCGGGCGAGATCATGCGCGCTCTGTTCGGTGACGAGATTATGGACCTGAAATACTACTGGCTGCGTGAAGTCGAGTTGGACGGCATTCCGCTGATCGTGTCGCGCACCGGTTGGTCCAGTGAGTTGGGCTACGAACTGTATCTGCGCGACAGTGCCCATGGCGACTCCCTGTGGGAGCGGATCATGGCGACCGGGATGGAGTTCGGGCTAAAGCCCGGCCACACCTCGTCCATTCGCCGGATCGAAGGGGGTATGCTGTCCTACCATGCGGACGCCGACATCCACACAAACCCCTACGAATTGGGGCTGGACCGCCTGGTCAATCTGGACATGGAGGCAGACTTTATCGGCAAGGCCGCTCTGCGCCGCATCCGCGACGAAGGCGTCACGCGAAAGCAGGTGGGGCTGATCATCGAGGCTGATCCTCTGAAGGGCCCGAACACCACTTTCTGGGCGGTTCAGAACGGCGGTGAAGATGTGGGTAAAGTGACCTCGGCGGTCTACTCGCCGCGTCTTGAACGGAACATCGCGCTGGCCATGGTCTCGGTAGAGCATGCGCATCTTGGGATGCAGCTGGACGTGGTTCTGCCCTCGGGGCCTGCGGTTGCGACTGTGGTAGAGCGTCCGTTCTTTGACCCAAAGAAATCCCTGGCTGCGGCCTAAGGGACGGCACATGTCGAACCTTGCGATCGATTTGTACTGGCAGCGGGGCGAGAGTGCCTTGCTGCTGGGCCAGTATTCAGCCGCGCATCAGGGCAGCTTTCGCCCGCGCCTTGAACTGGACTTGGACGCCGTCCCCGATTGGGGCGGTGATCCCGATTGCGCCAACCCGGAACAGGCACTGGCGGCGGCTCCTTCGAGTTGCCACGAGATACCCATTCTCGCGCTTGCAGCCTACGCAGGTTGTCCCGTGGCAAGCTTTTCTGTGTCCGAGGCGGAGCTGACGCAGATGCAGGGCCGCGTGCACCAATATTGCTCTGTCGCCAATGCCTTGGCCGACACTTCTACCATTAACATTCACTGAGGGCCTATGACCGATATTCTGTTGCGCGATCTGGACACGGACGGTGTTTTGCGCCTGACCTTGAATGCCCCAAGCAGCCGTAATGCGCTGTCCGAAGCGATGCTGACCGCGCTGGGTCAGGCCTTCGCCGAGGCGGGCGCGGACCCGCTAGTGCGCGTCGTCGTGCTGGCTGCAAACGGCCCTGCCTTTTGCGCTGGCCATGATCTGAAAGAGATGACCACCGGACGCGCTGAAGCGGACAAGGGGCGCGCCTATTTCACCCGCATCCTGACCTTGTGCTCGACCGTGATGCAGGGGATTGTCGCGTGTCCCAAGCCCGTCATCGCTGAGGTCACAGGAATCGCGACCGCCGCTGGATGCCAGTTGGTCGCCAGTTGCGATCTGGCGATTGCTGCGGACACAGCGCGTTTCAGCACGCCGGGCGTGCACATCGGACTGTTTTGTTCGACCCCGATGGTGGCCTTGTCCCGCAATGTGGCGAACAAGCACGCTATGGAAATGCTGCTGACGGGCGACATGACTTCCGCTGACAGAGCCGCAGAGATCGGCCTTGTGAATCGGAGCGTCGCCGCCGAAAATGTCACGTCCGAGGTCATGGCGCTAGCGCGCAAGATCGCCTCCAAATCCGTAATGACCTTGGCCACGGGCAAAAGCGCCTTCTACGCACAGCGCGAGATGTCGCTGGAAGCGGCGTACGCCTATGCCAGCCAAGTGATGGTCGACAACATGCTCGCCCGCGATGCGGAAGAGGGCATCGACGCCTTTATTCAGAAACGTGACCCGATTTGGCAGGACGCCTGATGAGCAATTTATATAACATCGGTCTCGACCGTAATCCGGCGAACTACCAACCCTTGACCCCGATCGGGTTTCTGGAACGTTCCGCGCAGGCATTTCCCGGCCATACAGCCATCGTTCATGGCGGGCTGCGGCGCAGCTATGGGGCGTTTTATGACCGGTCGCGGCAGCTTGCGTCGGCTCTGGCGCAGTGGGGGATCGCACGGGGCCAGACGGTCTCGGTCTTGTTGGCGAACACGCCCGCTATGCTCGAATGCCATTACGGTGTGCCCATGTGTGGTGCGGTTTTACATGCGATCAATACGCGGCTTGACGCAGCCATCATTGCCTTCCAACTGGATCACGCGCTGTCGCGGCTGGTCATCGTGGACGCTGAATTTCTACCGCTGCTGCAAGACGTGCTTGCCCTGTGCAAAACGCCCCCTGCGGTGATCGTTTATGACGATCCGGAGTTCGATGGCCCGCGCGTGACCACCGATGCCCCTGATTACGAGGCGTTTCTGACTGCTGGGAATCCTGAGTTCGCATGGCTTCAGCCGCAAGACGAATGGGACGCGATCGCGATCAGCTACACCTCTGGCACCACAGGCGATCCAAAGGGCGTCGTGACCCATCATCGCGGGGCCTATCTGCTGGCACAAGGCAACGCGCTGACGGCGTCCATGGCCAAGCATGCGGTGTACCTGTGGACGTTGCCGATGTTCCACTGCAACGGCTGGTGCTTTCCGTGGACCCTGTCTGCGATCGTCGGCACCCACGTCTGTCTGCGGCAAGTCCGGGCAGAGCCGATCTGGCAGGCCTTGGGGAACGAAGGTGTCACCCATCTGTGCGGCGCGCCCATCGTGATGTCCCTGATGATCCAAGCACCCGAAACGGTGAAGTGCCCGCTGGATACGCCAGTGCAGTTCTTTACCGCCGCCGCGCCGCCGCCCGAAAAGCTGCTGGCGGAGATGAAAGAAGCCGGTTTCGATGTCACGCACTTGTACGGCCTAACCGAAACCTATGGTCCTGCTGTGGTCAACGATTGGCACGTAGACTGGTCCGATTTGCCCCCCGAAGAGCAAGCAAGGCTGAAGGCGCGCCAAGGGGTGCGTTACCTGCCGCTCGAAGGTCTGGACGTGCTCGACCCAGAGACGATGCAGCCTGTTCCCCGCGACGGCAAGACCATCGGTGAGGTGATGTTCCGCGGCAATGTTGTGATGAAGGGCTACTTCCGCAATCCTGCTGCCACGGCAGAGGCCTTTGCTGGCGGGTGGTTTCATTCTGGCGATCTGGGTGTGATTTATCCTGATGGGTATATTCAGCTCAAGGATCGCTCCAAGGATGTCATCATCTCGGGTGGCGAGAATATCTCGTCCATCGAGATTGAGGAGGTGTTGTACCGCCATCCGGCCGTTGCTGTGACGGCCGTTGTCGCCATGCCCCACGACAAATG
Source organism: Donghicola eburneus (assembly GCF_900115865.1). GTDB lineage: Bacteria > Pseudomonadota > Alphaproteobacteria > Rhodobacterales > Rhodobacteraceae > Donghicola > Donghicola eburneus. The sequence continues at coordinate 37,389 of NZ_FOXY01000005.1, forward strand.
GGGGGAAACGCCCTGCGCTTATGTCGAACTGGCCGAAGGGCAAGAGGCCAGCGCAGAGGCCCTGCGGGCGTGGTGCCGCGAGCATTTGGCGCATTACAAGGTGCCGGGCCGCTTCGTGTTTGGGGTGATCCCGCGCACCTCGACCGGCAAGATCCAGAAATTTGCGCTTCGCAATCAGTTGCGCGCAACCGAAGATGCTTGACCCGTCCGGCGGCAGTTGCCGCGAGTACAAGGTCTGAGCCGCTCTGGCACCGCTCCAAATCATTGGAGCGGTGTTTCATTTGGCGGGTCAGGTCCGGATCACGAAGCCACGGGCGATATGGTTTCGGACAAACCAGATCATTGCCATGCCGGGGATCAGGGACATAACGGTCATTGCCATCACCAGCCCCATATCGGTCTGAAATCCATACAGCGCGTTGATGGCCATGGTAATTGGCTTGCCCGCTGTCACGGTCAGAATGCGGGCCAGAACGACCTCGACCCACGAAAACACAAAGCAGAAAAAGACGGTCACGCCGATCCCAGGCGCGATCACGGGGATCAGACGCTTGAAGAAAAAGCTGGGTATAGAGTGCCCATCGATAAAGCAGGTTTCGTCATATTCGCGGGGCACAGCGGCGATAAAACTTTCCAAGATCCAGATCGCGATGGGCAGGTTAAACGCACAGTGCACCAGTGCGATACCGACCGGCGTGTTCACCAGTCCGACATTCGCGAACAGGAAAAAGACGGGCAGGGACAGGACCACGGGCGGCGTCAGGCGAAAGGCCAGAAGCGCGAACAGCACGTGCCGGTCCCCCGTGAACCGGTATCTGGCAAAGGCATAGGCAGCAGGCAATCCGGCGGCCAGACACAGCCCGATATTCAGGGTCACATAGGTCAGCGAATTCAGGATCGAAGTCCGCAAATCGGGCCGCGCAAAGACTTCTGCGTAGTTCAGCAGAGTGGCTTCCCCGGTCACATGACCCTCGCGGGGGAGGGTGAGGGTGAAACTCAGCAGCACCGTCTGCACGAACGGCAGTAAGACAAAGAGCGCAAGCGCGCCAAACACGATCACCCGCAGGCTAAGGCTCCCAATGCTCATCGCGCTTGTCCGTTCGATCGAATGCGGATGAAGGCCCACGCCACCGTCAGCACGATCAGAAAGTCCAGCATCGCACGCGCCGCAGCGCGGCCGTAGGTGTAGCTGTTGATGTCCGCTGCAAGCTCCAGCGACAAGAAGGTCGTCGCGTTGTGTGGCCCGCCCGCGTTGATCGCGAAGGCCTCGGTGTAGATCATGAAGCTGTCGACAAACCGCAAAAGCAAGACAATCGACAAGGCCCCCGTGATGCGTGGCAGTTCGATACAACGGAAGACTGCCAGCCGAGAGGCGCCGTCGATTGCTGCGGCTTGGCGGTATGGATCAGGGATTGCAGAGACGCCCGCATAGGCCAGAATGACGACGAGCCCCAGCCAGTGCCACGTGTCGGCCAGCACAATCAGAATCCACGTATGAAGCGCCGTGAATTTATAGTCGAACACGATCCCCATCGCGGTCATCGCGCGGCCTGCCAAACCAGTTGCGGGGTCGATCAGAGACAGCCACATGCCGGCGATCATGTTCCACGGCACCACCAAAGGCAGCGCGACCAGCATGAGCACCGGCACGGCAAACCGCCCCATCCGCAGCATCAACAGCGCCAGCCAGACACCAAGTGGCACCTGAATGGACAAGACAATCGCCGAGAACAGCGCGCTGCGTCCCAGACTGCCCCAGAACTTAGGGTCTGCGGTAATCTCTTGGTACCACTCAAGGCCGATCCAGTAGGCTTGATCAATGGTGAAGATGTCGTGAAAAGAGAAATTGAAGACAGCCACCAGCGGGATGACCGCAACAAAGCCCATCAGAGCCAGCGCTGGCATCAAGAGCAGCCAAGCGCTGTTCGAATGCGGATTGTTCATAAGGCTCCTCTCGGGCCGAGACAGGAAACTCGGGCTGCACAATCAACGCGTTAGCACTGGTGGCTGTCAAGGGCGGCTTGGCAACAACGATGTTGCGCGTATGGGGGCTCTAGGTGGGCAGCTGTGACGACCATAAACCCGCCCGACGCCATCACACTAAAATGAAGTAGGGGAACGATCTGCGCGCGCGCTGGTTGAGGGGGGCATAGGCGCTGGCTTTGAGCGGCGTCCATCCAACCAAGGCGAGATCGGGATTAATGAGAGAGACCAATAACTGCGTGCCGCATTGCGGCATAGTTCAGCCCTCCGCCCCTCTTAGGTCTTTTGCCATCGCCGAACGAGCGGCCACATGCCGCCCCGAGAGGAAGGAAGACATTATGTCCCCACCCATTGATTTTGTAATTCGACGCCGAACATTTTTGGCCGGAACTGCCGCTGGCGCACTTGCTGCGGGGCTGACCACTCAGGCCCAAGCTCAATCACAGACTGCCAAAAGCCCCGCTGGCCCCGATACCACAACTGTCCGTTTAACCGTCAACGGAACCGCCCAAGAGGTGACCGTAGACAATCGCACCACCTTGCTGGATGTCCTGCGCGAGGACTTGAAGCTGACTGGCACCAAGAAGGGCTGCGATCACGGTCAATGCGGCGCCTGCACCTGCACCGTCAACGGATCGCGCGTGAACTCCTGCTTGTCGCTTGCCGTGATGCACGAAGGCGACGAGGTCGAGACCATCGAAGGTATCGGCACGCCCCAGGCGATGGACCCCATGCAAACCGCTTTTGTTAAGTTTGACGGCTTCCAGTGCGGTTACTGTACGCCCGGTCAAATCCAGTCTGCCCGCGCCGTCATCGAAGAAATCCGCGCAGGTATTCCGAGCCACGTCACCGGCGATCTGAACTCTGAAATCCAGATCACAGACGAAGAGATCCGCGAGCGCATGTCCGGCAATATCTGCCGCTGTGGCGCCTACGCCAACATTCTGGCCGCCATCACCGAAGTGGCAGAGCAAGGCACAGCGGGAGAAGACATATGAGATCCTTTAGCTACGAACGCGCCGTTGATCCGGCCCAGGCCGCCGCACGGGCCGCCGAAATTCCTGACGCCAAGTTCATCGGCGGCGGCACCAACCTGCTGGACCTGATGAAGCTGGAAATCGAGACGCCGATCCATTTGATTGACGTCCGCGACATCGGCCTGACAGAGATCACCGAAACCGAAGAAGGCGGCTTGCGCATTGGCGCGCAGGTCACCAACACAGATCTTTCTGCCGATAGCCGTGTGCGCCGTGACTATCCGGTGCTGACTCGCGCTATTGCGGCCGGTGCCTCTGGCCAAATCCGGAACAAGGCGACGACAGCGGGTAACCTGCTGCAACGGACGCGCTGCCCCTATTTCTATGACCCTGCACAGCCCTGCAACAAACGCGCACCGGGTTCTGGCTGCGGCGCGCTGACAGAAGGGGCGTTCAGCCGGCAGCTTGGCGTAATCGGGACGTCTGAAACCTGTATCGCCACGCACCCGTCCGACATGGCTGTGGCCATGCGCGCTTTGGACGCCGTGGTCGAAACAGTGACCCCAAACGGCATGACCCGCCGCATCGCGATCGAGGATCTGCATGTTTTGCCCGGACAAACACCCGAGCAAGAGACAGCTCTTATGCCCGGCGAGCTGATTACGCACGTCGTGTTGCCTGCGCCGGTGGGTGGGCAACAGGCCTACCACAAGGTGCGGGACCGTTCATCCTATGCCTTTGCCCTCGTATCGGTTGCGCTGATTCAGCAGGCGGATGGCACCGGAGCTGTGGCCTTGGGCGGTGTAGCCCCCAAACCGTGGCGCCGCGCTGAAGCGGATGCAGAGCTGCCCAACGGATCCCGCGCGGTCATGGCGCGTCTTTTGGAAGGCGCGAGCCCGACCGAAGAGAACGCCTTCAAACTCACACTGGCCGAGCGCACGCTTGCCGCTATGCTCAAGGAGGGCTGAGACATGCAATTCAACACTCCGGCAGGACAGAACCTGTTCGACGACGCCAAGGTCGTCGGCAAACCCACCACGCGGATTGACGGTCCGCTCAAGGTCACGGGCACTGCGCCATATGCCTACGAGCGTCACGACGTCGCCGAAGGGCAGTTGGTGGGCTACCCAGTTTTGGCCACGATCGCCAAAGGACGCATCACGTCGATGGACACCGACACGGCCAAGGCGATGCCCGGCGTTTTAGATGTCATCACCGCACCCGAGGTAGGCGAAATGCCGAGCCCCAGCGACATGAATGTCGCGCCTCTGTTTGGCGGAAAAGAGATCGCACAATACCACCAAGCTATTGCCGTAGTGGTCGCCGAAACCTTTGAGCAGGCGCGTGCGGCTGCTGCGAAGGTACAGACCGAATACGAGGTGGACGAGATCGGGTCGCTCGATCTTCAGGCCGCTTGGGAAGATGTGATGGACGACCGTTCTGACGCGACCCGCGTGGGGGATTTCGAAGCTGCCTTCGAGTCCGCCCCTGTGACCATCGACAAGACCTACACCACGCCTTCCCACTCTCACGCAATGATGGAGCCTCCGGCGTCGATCGCGCAGTGGGACGACGGCAAGCTGACGGTCTGGACCTCGAACCAGATGATTGAATGGGCACAAGCGGCGCTCGCCAAGACGTTTGAACTGGATGCAGAGGACGTTCGCGTTGACAGCCCCTACATCGGCGGCGGTTTCGGTGTGAAGCTGTTCGTGCGTTCAGATGCCATCCTAGCCGCGCAAGCTGCGCGCCGCGTGGGGCAGGCGGTCAAGGTCGCGATGCCCCGTCCGATGGTGATGAACAACACCGCGCACCGAGCCTCGACCATCCAGCGCATCCGCATCGGGGCGACCCGTGATGGTCAGATCACTGCCATTGCCCACGAGGCTATCAGCCACGCAATGGAAGGTGGCAGCGGCGAGAACGCGATTGGCCAAACCCGCCAGTTCTACGCGGGCGATAATCGTCTGATCAAAATGCATCTCGCGACCATGGCGCTGCCCGAAGAGAATGCGATGCGCGCTCCGGGCGAAGCTGCGGGACTGATGGCGCTGGAAATTGCAATGGACGAAATGGCCGAAGAGTTGGGCATGGACCCAGTGGCCTTTCGGGTGATGAATGACACCCAAGTCGATCCCGAAGATCCGGACAAGCCGTTTTCCGAGCGGAACTTTGTCGAATGTCTGGAGCGCGGGGCCGACGCCTTTGGCTGGGCTGATCGGAACACGGCACCGGGTGCAACCCGAGATGGCGACTGGCTGATTGGCCATGGTCTGGCAGGGGCCTATCGCGGCGGACCTGCGATGGCTTCGGGGGCACGCATTCGTCTGACGCCCCAAGGACAGGTGATCGTCGAGACGGCAATGACCGATATCGGAACGGGGTCCTACACCATCCTCGCGCAGACGGCGGCAGAGGTGCTCGGCGTGACAGCCGAAGATGTTGAGGTGCGCTTGGGAGATAGCAGTTACCCCGACAGCGCGGGTTCCGGCGGGCAATGGGGCGCGGCCTCGTCCACAGCGGGTGTTTATGCTGCCGCGGTTGCCATGCGTCAGGCCATTGCCGATCATCTGGGCAAGGACGTGGAGGATCTGAGCTTTGAAGATGCATCTGTCCGCACCACTGACAAGCAAATCCCCTTGGCAGGGCTCAGCGATACCGAGATCGTGGCCGAGGACTCGATCGAGTTCGGCGATTTCCGAAGCGAGCAGGTCGTCTCGACCTTTGGTGCGCATTTCGTCGAGGTGGGCGTGAACGCGTACACCGGCGAAACACGGCTGCGCCGGATGCTGGCTGTCTGTGATGCAGGCCGCATCCTGAATCCGATCACCGCCCGCAGTCAGGTCATTGGCGGCATGGTGATGGGGGTTGGCGCGGCGCTGATGGAAGACGCCGCAATCGACACCGCGCGCGGCTTCTTTCCCGCCCATGATTTGGCGGGGTACGAAGTGCCGGTGCATGCTGACATCCCCGCGCAAGAGGTGATCTTCCTTGATACGCTGGACCCGGCATCCACTCCGCTCAAGGCCAAGGGCGTCGGCGAACTGGGTCTGTGCGGCGTGGCAGCTGCCGTCGCGAACGCGGTCTACAACGCGACGGGTGTGCGCGTACGGGACTACCCCGTGACGCTCGATCGGTTCATTGACCGGCTGCCCTCTGCCTAAGATCAACGCGGCCTGATCTGACAGGCGCATTTCACATGATCGAAAAGCCCGGCCGTGTTTCGACGGCCGGGCTTTCTCTTTGTCTTTGGAACCTACCGCGCGGTTCAAGTGCCCGTATTCTGGTACGCGCGATCATGCGGATGATCGGTGGGGTCATGTCGGGAGCGTTCGCTTAGGTGTACTTTCCAGACCATAGGCGCTCTGCAATGGCAGGTGTTGCGACTACAAATTTTAAGAAAGGACTTCTGGATGCGCGTTCTTGTCGCCGGTGCCACGGGGTATTTGGGCCGCTTTCTGTGCGCAGAATATTCAAGGCGCGGACACCACGTTACGGCTCTGGTCCGTGATCCGTCGCGGGCCGAGGGTGTTGCGGACCTGCTCGTCCGAGCAGAGGTCACGCAGCCGGAAACTCTCGTTGGTGTTATGGACGGAGTGGACCTTGTCGTGTCCGCGCTCGGGATCACGCGGCAAGCCGACGGGCTCGGATATTGGCAGGTCGACTACGAAGCCAACCTAAACCTACTGCGTGAAGCGGAAAAGGCGGGCGTGGGTCGGTTTTGTTACGTCCATGTCCTGAACGCCGAAGCGATGATGGGCGTGCCACTGGTCGATGCCAAGGCTGCGTTCGTAACGCACCTGCAAGCGTCGGAGGTGCCAGAAACCGTTATCGCGCCGACTGGCTATTTCTCTGATATAAAGGATTTTTTCTCGATGGCACGGGCAGGGCGGGTCTGGCTGTTTGGTGACGGGTCCCACCGGCTCAATCCGATTCACGGCGCAGATCTGGCAGAGGCGATCGCGGATGCGACCGATGATGGGCAGAGTTGGCTGGAGGTCGGCGGTCCTGCCGTGATGACCCAGAGCCAGATTGCCAAAGCGGCATTCGCCGTGCTCGGGACAGAGCCCCCTGAAGGCCACGGAACAGCCCGTAGACACCAGTACAGCGGCGGGAAAGGCCTTCTTCCAGATGCTTGGGGTCTTCGCCGAGTTCGAGACCAACCTGCGCCGTGAGCGCCAGCTTGAGGGGATAGCCAAGGCCAAGGCCAATGGCGTCTACAAGGGCCGCAAGCCCAGCGTCGATACCGCCGAGGTGAAGAGGCTGCGGGATGTCGAGGGGCTGGGGCCGACCGAGATTGCCAAGAAGTTGGGGATCGGGCGGACTAGCGTGTATCGAGTTCTAGAAGGGTAGGGATTTCCGTACCCACCTTTGAGGACGTTTTTGTTGCCACAGGCGACTACATGCTTAGGTTTATGCGGGTGGCTCGGGTGTGAGCGAGCTGCGTTTTCTCAGTGCAACTTTAGGTGCAGGTGCAGGTGCAGTGCCCCTCGACCCTGTCCCTTGCACACGTCGCCCGTAGCATGTGAGCGGTTTACTGAGCTACGGGCGGCGGTTTTCTTCGTGAGGAAGCCGCTCGAAGCGTTTAGTAACCCCCGAGATACCCACCGTCCTGCATCGCCTTCCAGATCAGCTCCTGCGTCTGCCGCAAGCCTTCACGGGTAAGGCCGTGGTCATAGGTGCGGTCTGTTCGCTTCGTCTCATCCGCCCAGCCTCCAAGCTGAAGGATGTCGGATTCTGGGACGCGGGCGCGGCGGGCAACCGTACGCCATGTATGGCGGGTAGAATGAAGGGAGAGGGTTCCGTCGGTCTCCTCGCCAAGCTGTTCACGGCGGAAGCGGGTGAACCATTGCGATACCGCCCCAGACTTGCCTGAGGAGTCGCGCACGGGCCATTCAGGGAAAAGGCGACCTGACCCAGCTGACGCGGCCAAGCGGGCCTGTAGGACGCTCTGCGCGGCTCCTACGAGGGGCACGAAGCGGGTTGCGTTGCGGGTCTTGCCTTCGGCGATGAAGAAGCCGCTTCCGTCCTTTTCAACAGCCGAGAGGGGGAGAAGGGCAACCTCGCTGACCCGACAGCCACCAGCCAGAGCAAGGCGTATGATGTCGCCTTCACGGGTGCCGCGCTCTGTGGCCCCCAGCAGCTTGGACATCTGCTCTGCGGTGAAGTCTTGGCGGGTGGCCTTGGCCGCGTCCGAACGTGTCCTGATGCGGGTCTCACTGGCCCATACGTTGCCAAGGCTCTTGGGCAGGTGGCCGACCTGTACCGCCCAGTCCCATACCGCCTTCAGCAGGGTCACGTTCTTCTTGATGGTCTTGTGGCTTAGGCCATTGGGGGCGCGGTGAGTGCTCACTGTGGGCAGGTAGTCGTACCTGAACCGAGTCGTCTGGGCGTTGGTCAACTCATCCATCATTACCGCACCGGTCTCCTCGACCTGTAGGAAGGCGCAGAGGTGCTTGATGGCGGTGTTGAGGTCGTTGAAGGTCTGCTTTGACAGCGGCTCGAAGGCGCTTTTGCTGTCAGGGCTGCGGGCTTCACAGTACATCCGCAGGCCCTCGCTGAGGGGGAGGCCCTCGCCGAACGCCACCTTGGCGTATCGCTTAAGGGTTTTCCGGTCTACGCGCCCTGAGTCGTCGGCCATTGCGAGTTGTTCCGTGACGATGGAGCGGACTAGTGCAGCTTCTGCCTTGTCCTTAGCGCGGATGCGGGTCAGCTCGTCTCGCATGGCTTTTGCTTGGTCGATGGAGAACTCAAGCTTGTCATGGCCGTGAAGCTGTAGCTTGCGCACGTCGGCAAGCAGGACATCGCGTTTCAGCTTGGCTTCACCGATGCGCTTTGTGCCAAGGCCACGTACGATTTCTTTCCCGAACGGCTTGCCGTCCCATGGGTTGGGCTTGCCGATTAAGGCAAGGGGAGTCGCCATGCGGAACATCCAGCCACCGCCCTGCTTCTGGCGCAGGTAGTTCATATCTTCATCGCCCGCTTGGGGGTCCATGTTGGACCTATTTGACGATGGAGCCATCTCGAGTAAGTCTTTGATTATGCTTAACAAAAGCCATAATGGCGGAGAGACAGGGATTCGAACCCTGGGTGGGCTTGCACCCACAACGGTTTTCGAGACCGCCCCGTTCGACCACTCCGGCACCTCTCCGCGGGGGTCTGTGGAGGCGGTGTCTAATGTTATCCTCTGGGGGCTGCAACCCCTTTTTGCACGATTTTTTGACTTTGTTTCAGGCCCCCTGATTTCGAGTTCTCTTGGCAGAGAGGACAGAGCGCCCTATCCCTTAGGGAAAGATCGGAGGCTTCATGCGCCAATTTGTTACCACGGCCCTTTTTGGGCTGGCTTTTGCCGTTCCTGTGCAGGCCGCAAGCGAAGATGATGTGGCACGGTTGTTCGATGCCATGCGCGTTTCGGACGTGATCGAGATTATGCGCGAAGAGGGGCTTGGCTACTCTGAAACTCTGGCCGAAGAAATGCTTCCCAATGGCGCGACGCAAACCTGGCAGGACAGCGTGAGCCGAATCTACAACACCGAAGCTATGGAAGCGGGGCTGACGGCCGAGTTTTCTGAGGCGGTAAAAGATGAGGATCTGGACAGCGTCATCGCGTTCTTCGAATCCGAGCTGGGACGCCGGATCGTTGATCTGGAGATTTCGGCGCGCGAGGCGCTGCTTGATCCCGCGGTTGAAGAAGCCAGCCACGACAACTTTGAACAGCATTTGCAAGACGCCGATCCGCGGCTTGATTTGGTAACGGCCTATATAGAGGCGAATGACTTGGTCGATGCGAACGTGGTTGGCGCGCTGAACTCGAACTTTGCCTTCCTGCGCGGTCTGGCCGAGGCAGGCCAGAATGGGGCCGCCATGACCGAAAGCGAAATGCTGGCCTCTGTGTGGGCTCAGGAACAAGACGTTCGCTCTGAAACTCGGATGTGGCTCTACTCTTATCTCCTGATGGCGTACGCGCCCTTGGAGAATGACGAACTGGAGGCTTATATAGAGATGTCCGAGTCGGACGCGGGCAGGGCGATGAACAGAGGGCTGTTCGAGGGCTTTGATCCGATGTTCACAGGAATTTCAGCGGCTCTGGGGGCAGAGATCGCGGAAATCGGCTCGGGAGAAGAGCTATAACGCTTGACTCATATACCTATCCCGAACATAAGCGCGGCTCGGGCCGCATCTTTGCGGCCAGAGTTGATTCAATATAGCCCTTACGGGCTCGCAGTTTTAGGTGGCTTCGGCCGGAAACCCCGCATGGGTCCGAAAGACGCGACAAACGGAAAAGGAAACGGCAATGTTTGCTGTCCTCAAAACCGGTGGCAAGCAGTACAAAGTCCAGTCGGGCGATGTACTCCGCATCGAAAAGCTTGCAGCTGACGCAGGTGAAACTGTTCAGTTCAACGACGTTCTGATGGTTGGCGGTGACAACACTGTCATCGGCGCACCCTTCGTTGATGGTGCTGCTGTTCAGGCCGAAGTTCTGGACCTGATCAAAGACGAAAAGAAAATCACTTTCGTCAAGCGTCGCCGTAAGCACAGCTCGCAGCGTACCCGTGGCCACCGTCAGCAACTGACCGTTGTCCGCATCACCGACATCCTGACCGCAGGCGCAGACGCGACCGGCGTAAAGGCTGCTCTGGGTGCACGCAGCGTCGCAGCTCCTGCAACCGCTTCGGCAGCTCCTGCTGCAGCAGCAACCGCTGGCGCAGACGACCTGAAGAAACTGTCGGGCGTTGGCCCCGCTCTCGAGAAGAAGCTTCTCGAAGCTGGTATCACCACTTTCGCACAAATCGCAGCATGGACCGAAGCGGACATTGCTGAGATGGACGAGAAACTGTCGTTCAAAGGCCGTATCCAGCGTGAAGGCTGGGTTGAGCAGGCCAAAGAACTGGCAAACTAAGCCGAAGTAAGGAGACCAACCCATGGCACACAAAAAAGCTGGCGGTTCATCCCGTAACGGTCGCGACAGTGCTGGTCGCCGTCTTGGCGTCAAACTGTTTGGCGGTCAGGCCGCAATCCCTGGCAACATCATCGTGCGTCAGCGCGGCAACAAATGGTGGCCGGGCGACAACGTCGGTCAGGGCAAAGATCACACCCTGTTTGCGACCGCAGAAGGCAAAGTGACCTTCACCAAAGGCCTCAAGGGCCGCACCTTTGTTTCGGTTGTTCCTGTAGCCGAGGCTGCAGAATAAACCGAACCCGAAGGGTACAAGATTTCAGGGGATCGGTACTACCGGTCCCCTAATTTTTTGCGATTTTTTACCGTTTACAAGTAGTTGGACAGTTGTGCGGGGAGGGTGCAGCCCCATCTACTAATCATCCGAATTGCCGGAGGAGGGCACATGGTTGAAGAGGTATTAGAAGCGCCGCAAGTGATTGATGCGGGTAGTTTTGTTTTGCGGCCACTGCGCAAGTCGGACGAGGGCATGATCTCGTTTTATGCGGGGGATGAACGGGTTGCGCGGATGACGCGCTCGGTTCCGCATCCGCTGCCGCCTGGTGCGGTCGAGCAATACGTGAAGCGCGCGATGGAGCCAGAGACCGGCGAAGTCATCTGGGCCATGGACGCCACACAAAACGGCGGTCCCGAGGTCATGGGGGTCATCAGCCTTCTGCCGATGGATCGCAATCAGGCACAGGTCGGCTACTGGGTCGGACCGAGCCACTGGAACACAGGTGTCGCATCCGCAGCCGTTCGGGCGCTGGTCGAAGCGAACCCGATGAAGAACGCGACGTTCTTTGCCGAGGTGTTCCAAGAAAATCTGGCATCCGCGCGGGTGCTGACCAATTGCGGCTTCGAATACCTCGGAGACGCGGAAACGTTTTCGGTCGCACGCAATTCGCGGGTGCCGACTTGGACATATACACGCCGGCTGGATTGATCCCGTCGGTCGCTCGCTGTAACAGGCGTGCAAACTGCCAGAATGGGTGACGCATGAAATTCCTAGACCTTGCCAGAATCGAAATCCGTTCGGGGAACGGCGGGTCGGGATGCGTCAGCTTCCGGCGAGAGAAGTTCATCGAATACGGCGGCCCCAACGGTGGGGACGGCGGCTGTGGTGGCGACGTGATTGTTGAGGTCGTCGATGGCCTGAACACGCTGATCGACTTCCGCTACCAACAGCACTTCTTTGCGGGCAACGGACAGCCGGGCAAGGGCCAGCAGCGCACCGGTGCGGACGGCAAGGACATCGTTCTGCGCGTGCCCTCGGGCACTGAAATCCTCGACGAGGATGAAGAGACAGTTCTATTCGACCTGACCGAAGTTGGCGACCGTATCGTGCTGGCCAAGGGTGGCAACGGCGGCTGGGGCAACCTGCGCTTCAAATCCGCAACCAACCAAGCGCCGCGTCACGCCAACCCCGGACAAGAGGGTATCACCCGCACCGTTTGGCTGCGACTGAAGCTGATCGCGGACGCGGGCCTGCTGGGCCTGCCCAATGCGGGCAAGTCGACGTTCCTGTCGGCCTGTTCGAACGCGCGTCCCAAGATCGCGGACTACCCGTTCACCACGCTGCACCCGAACCTTGGCGTCGTTGGTATCGACAACGCCGAATTCGTCATGGCGGACATTCCCGGTCTGATCGAAGGGGCGTCCGAAGGGCGGGGGATCGGCGACCGTTTCCTTGGTCACGTCGAACGCTGCGCGGTTCTGCTGCACCTCGTGGACGGGACCTCGGATGATGTGGCGCACGACTACAACGTCATCATTGGCGAGCTTGAGGCCTATGGCGGCGAATTGGCCAATAAGCCGCGTGTGACGGCCTTGAACAAGATTGATGCGCTGGATGACGAAGAGCGCGAAGAAAAGCGTGCCGCGCTGGAAGAGGCTGTGGGTGGCCCCGTTATGATGCTGTCCAGCGTCAGCCGCGAAGGTCTGCCCGAAGTGCTGCGCGCAGTCCGTGCCCAGATCGAGGACGACCGTCTGCGCATCAAGAAAGAAGAAGCCGAAGAGGACGAGCAGGAGAACGGAACATGGCAACCCTAAGCGCTGCAAAGCGCGTTGTCATCAAGATCGGCTCGGCCCTTCTGGTCGATAAGAAAACCGGTGAATTGCGCGCTGACTGGCTGGTCGGCCTCGCCGAAGATGTAAAGATGCTCCGCGATCGTGGGGCAGATGTGATCCTTGTGTCTTCTGGGTCTATTGCGCTGGGGCGCGGTGTGTTGGGGCTGCCCTACACCGAACTGCCGCTCGAGCAATCGCAGGCCGCCGCCGCTGTGGGTCAAATCCGCCTCGCGCGCGCCTACGAAGAGGTGCTGGCCCCGCATGGCATCAAAACCGGTCAGGTGCTGGTCACGCTCGAGGATAGCGCCGACCGCCGCCGTTATCTGAACAGCCGCGCGACTTTGGCGACTCTGATCGGCTTTGGCGTGGTCCCGATCGTGAATGAAAACGACACCGTCGCCACCGATGAAATCCGCTATGGTGATAACGACCGTATGGCCGCACAGATCGCTGTGACGGTCGGTGCGGACCAGTTGATCCTGCTGTCCGATGTGGACGGGTTCTATTCCGCCAATCCGCAGGTCGATCCTAGCGCCAAACGCTACGACACCATTTCCGAGATCACACCAGAGATTGAGGCGATGGCAGGGGACGCAGGGTCTGGTCTGTCCAAGGGCGGCATGAAGACCAAGGTGATGGCGGCGAAAACCGCAACCGCAGCGGGCTGCGCCATGGCAATCACCGAAGGGTCTGTGACCCGCCCGTTGTCGGCCTTGGAAAGCGGCGCGAATTGCACGTGGTTCTTGGCGCAGACAGACCCCAAGGCCGCGCGTAAGGGCTGGATTTCGGCGATGAAGCCGCAAGGCGTTCTGATGCTGGACGCCGGCGCTGCGGACGCTCTTAAACGCGGCAAGAGCTTGCTGCCCGCAGGGGTCACCAGCGTGATCGGCAGCTTCGGGCGTGGTGATCCGGTCGAGTTGCGCAGCCCAGAGGGACACGCGCTTGGTATGGGGCTGTCCCGTTACACAGCGGACGAGGCGCGGGTGATCCGCGGGCACCGCAGTGATGATATTGAGGCGCTTTTGGGGTATCCTGGTCGCGCTGCATTGATCCATAGAGATGACATGGCAATTTAAGGAGCTAAGGCGATGAAGGACGTGGAAGACATTTCCTCGATGATGGCGGAACTGGGCCAGCGCGCGCGCGCAGCCGCAAAGGCTCTGTCGACCGCCCCAGCCGAGGCCAAAACCCGCGCGCTGAACGCCGCAGCCGACGCGCTGTGGGCCTCCCGCGCCGAGGTGATTGCCGAAAACGCCAAGGATCTGGAATTCGGCCGGAACAAAGGTCTGACGGACGCCATGATGGACCGTCTGATGCTGGACGATACCCGAATCCAAGGGATCTGCGATGGCCTGCGCTCTGTCGCGGGGCAGGATGATCCCGTTGGCGCGGTATTGGCCGAGTGGGACCGGCCGTCCGGCATTCACATCCAGCGCGTGCGTACCCCGCTGGGGGTGATCGGCGTGATCTATGAAAGCCGCCCGAATGTGACCGCTGACGCAGGTGCTTTGTGTCTGAAGGCCGGGAATGCGGTGATCCTGCGTGGCGGGTCCGAGAGCTTTCATTCGTCGCGCGCAATTCACGCAGCGCTGACCGCTGGCCTGCGCGAAGCGGGACTGCCCGAGGACGCGGTTCAGCTGGTCCCAACCCGTGATCGCGCTGCGGTCAGCGAAATGCTGACCATGACCGACTACATCGACGTGATTGTGCCTCGTGGCGGCAAGGGTCTGGTTGGCCTTGTGCAGCGCGAGGCCCGTGTGCCCGTCTTCGCTCACCTCGAAGGGATCGTGCACGTTTACGTGGACGCCGCTGCCGATGCTGACAAAGCGATGAAGGTCGTGATGAACGCCAAAACGCGCCGGACCGGCATTTGCGGCGCGGTAGAGTGTCTGCTGATCCACCGCGATCAACTTGCAGGCATTGGAACCGAGATCGTCAAAGCCCTGATTGCGGCTGGGGTTGAAGTGCGTGGCGACGCAGCCATTCAAGGCATCGAGGGCGTCGTGGCGGCGACCGACGCTGATTGGGGCACAGAGTTCCTCGACAGCATCATCGCGGCACGGGTTGTCGATGATCTGGACGACGCGATCGAGTACATTTCGGATCACCACTCGCAGCACACGGACTGCATCATCACCGAAGATGACGGCGCGGCGGCAGAGTTCTTTGCCCGCCTCGACAGCGCGATCCTGATGCGCAATGCCTCGACCCAGTTTGCCGATGGCGGTGAATTTGGGATGGGTGCAGAGATCGGCATTGCCACTGGCAAAATGCACGCACGTGGGCCGGTAGGCGCCGAGCAGCTGACAAGTTTTAAGTATCTGGTCGTGGGCGACGGCACCGTCCGCAGCTAAAGCCCTCGGCTCAAACAAAAATAAAACCGGCGCTGGATCAGGGCCGGTTTTTTCATTCAGAAGGTCAGCTCGATGTGATCTTCGCTGTTGTTGCAGATGATCCTGCGGCCCGCCTCTTCGACGGCGTGGGGGATCAGCGCATAATGAACTCTGCTCGGGGCCAGTTCTTCGGGCTCCTCGCCCGAGCATAGGCATTCCCAAAGTTCAGGATCGTTAATCTTAATCCGGCCATCGGCCTCAAGCCGCCAGAACATGCCGTTGTGGGTGATGCGCAGCGTCCCGCCGTAGGGCAGGGCATCCTCGATACACTGGATGAGCAAGAAGGCGAGTTTGATCTCGGGGCGGGGCAGCGCGTCTTTGACTGACCAATCGACCTTCAGTCGGGCGCCTTTGTAGACGCCAGCCAGTATGCGGCGCACTTCGCCGTCACTCAGCGCTTGGTCGTCAGAGGCCAATCCGTAAGCCACACGATAGAATTGAACGCGGAAATTCGCGGCCTCGATGCTTTCGGAAATCAGAGCCAACTCCGGCTGCGTGCCCATCGGGCCCATTCCCAAAAGCTCAACGCCGTTGCACACCGCGCCGATCGGTGAAATGAGGTCATGACAAAGGCGCGATCCCAGAAGGTCTGCTAGTCGCTTCGGGCTGTGCCGCATAGTACTTCTCCAATTGCGAGGACACCATGACCGACTTGAACGCCTTTCTCGAACCCGGAGCGATTGTCCGGCACCCGCAGCAGCCCGATTGGGGGCTAGGGCAAGTGCAGTCGAATATTCAGGGCCGTGTGACCGTGAATTTCCGCGAGCAAGGCAAAGTCGTCATAGACTCCTCCCGTGTTGCCCTTTTACCCGTATATGACGAATCTTAATTGATCATTACTAGTTTTAAGAACCTATACGTTTGAACCACTTAGCAGGTGGCGTTTGCATCAGGATGTCAGAGCGCCTAAACCTGCGGCGAAGTGCAGTCCACGGTGTCGAGGCAGAGCGATGGTGGTTTCTTCCCCCGAGTTTTCGGTGCGTCTGGCAGACGGGCCAGAGGATTTGCGCGCCGCGCAGCGCCTGAGATACGAGGTGTTCGTCGCTGAACTGGGGGCGGACGGGCCCCACGTGGATCACAACGCGCGATTGGAAAAAGACGAGTTTGATCCTTTTTTCGATCATCTGCTGCTCGAAGACCTGTCCCGCGCGTCGGGCGACCAAGTGGTTGCCGTCTACAGGCTGCTGCGGGATGACCAGATGCCATCAGTAGGGCGCTACTATTCGGAAACCGAGTACGACCTAACGGTGTTGAAGCATAGTGGCCGCAAGCTGATGGAACTGGGCCGCTCTTGTCTGCATCCAGAGTACCGCGGCGGGGCGGCGATGCTCGTGATGTGGAACGGGTTGGCAGAGTACGTTGCAGACCACGGAATCGAGGTGATGTTTGGCACAGCCAGTTTCCATGGGACGGACGTCGCTGCGCTTGCGCCGTCACTCTCTCTTTTGCATGAACGTCATCTGGCTCCGCCGGAGTTGCGCGTTCGGGCCGTGGCTGAACGGTTTCAACCGATGGATCTGATCCCATATGATCAGATTGACCGCAAACCGGCGATGCTAGGGGTGCCTGCCTTGATCAAGGCCTACCTGCGCCTCGGTGGATATGTCGGCGAAGGAGCCTACGTCGATCACGCGTTCAACACCACGGATATCTGTTTGGTGATGGATGCACATCGTCTAAGTGCGACCCAAAAATCCATCTACTCCAAGGGCTTGAAGGCATGAGTTCAACTTGGGATAGCGGTGAGCGTCCAGACTTTCCGCGCATTGACGCTATGGGATGGTGCCGTGTTCTATTGCGGGGCATTCCGCTCGGGCTGCTCTGTGCAGTGGGCCTGATCCTGACACTTTTGCTGCGCCTGATCGAAGCACCGCTCTTTGGTCAGAGGCGCCCCGTAACGCCCTATATCACCCGTGCCGTGTGCACTCTGGCGTTCCCGTCCATGGGCATCCGGTTTCGCCGGATTGGCACACCAGAACACGGCAAGCTTGCGGTCGTAGCGAACCATGCCAGCTGGCTCGATATCTTTGCCCTGAATGCGCGCCAGACGATATACTTTGTGTCCAAGGCCGAGGTGGCCGGATGGGCAGGCATTGGCTGGCTGGCCCGCGCAACGGGAACGGTGTTCATCAAGCGGGATCGCAAAGAAGCGCGCGCGCAGACCGAACTGTTTGAGCAGCGGCTGAGCCACGGTCACCAATTGCTGTTTTTTCCCGAGGGGACCTCGACCGACAGCCTTCGCGTGTTGCCTTTCAAGTCGACCCTATTCGCGGCGTTCTTCCAACCCGGCTTCCGAGAGGATCTGCGCATCCAGCCGGTCACGGTGCGCTACACCGCGCCCACAGGGCAGGACCCTCGGTTCTATGGCTGGTGGGGAGATATGGAGTTTGGCGAGCATTTGCTCAAGGTGCTGTCCGCACCGCGTCAGGGGCAGGTCGAACTGACCTATCACCCCTCTGTCGCAGTGGCCGATTTCGCCCACCGCAAGGATCTGACCAAGGCGCTTGAGGACACGGTCCGCAGCGCCCTTTAACTTAGCTCATAGCCGCGACGAGCGTTTTCAGCTGCGCGGCAGGATCGTCGGTACCCCAGATTTCGGAGCCGATGCCAAAGAAGTCAGTTACAGGCGTCAGGGTGCGGATCAACTCTTCGGTCAATGCGCCTTCGGCGACGACGGGCAGTTCGATCATCTGGGTCCACCAGCCGAACAGTTCGGCATCTGCGTGCGTGCCATCGCCTAACACAGTCCCGCCTACGGGGCCAAAAGACACATAGTCCGCGCCGGACTCACCCGCGTTCATACCGTCGTGGCGCGACGCCGCGCAGAAGCTGCCCACGATCGCATCATCGCCAAGCTGCTTGCGGGTTGCCCGCACAGACCGCGCGCCATCTGTCAGGTGCACCCCATCCAGCCCCAGACGCTCTGCCAAGAGCACGTGACGCTCTATCACCAGAGCGATGTCGCGGTCATGGGTGATCTCGCGCAGGGCGTCCGCGCTGCGTAGAATGCGGTCTTCGTCCGTGGTTGCCAGCGCCAGACGCACGCACGCGACCTCGGTCGCATCCAGAACCCGCGCCATGTCCTCTGGGAACTCGCGGAAGTCGAAGTCGGGGGGCGTGATCAAATAGATCTGCGGCAGTTCTAGCTCGGACATGAAGAGACTCCTCATTCGGTGGTTCGGCTCCTTTAGCGTGGTTTTTCGCCTTTGACCATCGGTCTGCTTGCGGGTTTTCGCATGTCGGACTATCAGACCCCGCAAACCCGACGCCGAAAGGAACACCCCATGCCCACTGACACGCCTCAGCCTTCATTCGTGCTGGTCCGCCCCCAGATGGGCGAGAATATCGGCGCCGCGGCACGGGCCATGTGGAACTTTGGCCTCGACCGGATGCGTGTCGTAGACCCGCGTGACGGCTGGCCAAACCAGCGCGCTGTCGCGATGGCGAGCGGGGCAGGGCGGCTCTTGGACGAAGCCATGCTGACGCCCGATCTGCCCACCGCGCTCGATGATTGCAGCTTTGTTTTCGCGACCACCGCGCGGCCCCGTGGCCTCACCAAGCCGGTCTACACTCCAGAGCAAGCGATGAAAGAGGCGAATGCCCGCGTCAAGGCAGGTGAAAAGGTCGCCGTCATGTTTGGCCCCGAGCGCGCTGGTCTCGAGAACGAGGATATCGCGCGTGCCAACGCCATCATCTCGGTGCCTGTGAACCCAGAGTTTGCCTCGCTCAACCTTGGCCAGTGTGTCTTGCTCTGCGCCTATGAATGGAGCCGCCAAACCATGTCGGCAGAGCCTATGAACTACGAGCTCGCCGGCACGGAATGGGCCAGCGCGATCGAAGTCGAGAAGCTGGCAAACCACTACGAAGAGCGCCTTGAAGAGGCGGGTTTCTTCTTCCCCGAGACCAAGGCAGAGAACATGAAAACCAACCTGCGCAATTTCTGGAGCCGGATGCCTCTGACCCGTGCGGACGCGCAAATCCTACACGGCGTCCTGCGCCAGATGGTCCGCTGGAAAGAGCGCGGGTAACCAGTGTCAAAACGTTAAAAGCAGGGGACCACGCCCCTGCTTTCTGCTTTGCAAAAATACTCAATTCGAACACCGGCGCAGAAGCGCGGCGTTTCAGTCTCCAAAAACCGCCATCCGCAAGGGATCAGCCAGCGCCATCCAACTGTCCCGATCCGGTGCCACCAGCAGGCTGCCTTCGGTCAGGGTCGGGGCATAGGCTTCGCCGTCCAGCATCTTCACATAACCACCGGCCTCGCGCGCGATCAACGCGCCCGCCGCATGGTCCCATGGGTTCAGATTCCCAGTCAGCAAGAAGTCCGCACCGCCCTGCGAGAACAAGCGGTACTCATGGCAGGCACACCGCAGGCTGCCCATCCGATCAATGCCCTTGGCAAAGTCATATAGCCGTCCGCGCGCCTCGGTGTTGAACAACGAGGGCGGCCAGTAGCCCGTCATCTCGTTGACCTGTCGCGGGGCGCGGGCCTTGGCTGCGCGCTGTGTGCCATCGGCTCGGGCAAAGACCGTGCCGCCGCCGCGTTCTGCCATCACCCAATCGTCGCCCATCGGATCATAGAGCAATCCAAAGACCGTCTCCCCGTTCTCGACCACAGCGAGAATTACGCCAAAAGTATTGAGGCCATTGGCATAATTCCAAGTCCCATCAATGGGATCAATGATCAGCGCCTGCTCCGCACCTTTGAGCGCATCTAGCGACACGGACCCGTCCGAGACAGCCTCTTCGCCAACCACCACAGCGCCGGGCAGGATCTCTGCGGCCAGATCCGTCAGCGCGCGTTCGCTTGCCTTGTCTGCTTTGGTCACCAGATCCTGTGCGTGGGCTTTGGTGTCAATCTCGCTGTCGTCCAGACGCCGATACCACGGGAGGATTTCCGTCTTTGCGGTTTGGCGTGTCGCAGAGATCAACTGTTCAATCTGGGTGGTGGTCAAAGTCACTTGGGGTCGTCCTGTCTTTAAATTCAATCGTGGCCCAAGAGTGGTGGGCTACTCACTTCAGCATGCACGACCAGCGCGTCCGCTCCAAGTGGTCACATCCCGACCGACACTGCATGAAGTGTCGGTAAACCAAATGAAAAGGGCGCCGTCGCCAGCGCCCTGTCTCTATTCCGGAATTGTGACGGTTTTACGTGCGCTTAAACGCTGCCGCCAAGGCTGAGGCCATCGCGCCGCCCGACTCTTGCGGCGCATTGCGGGGTTTGCCGCCGCCGCCACGTGGGCCGCCCTTGGGCCCTTTACCCCCGCGCGTCGGACCATCATTGCGATCGGCGCGGCCACCACGTTCTGGCCGGTTTTGCGCGTCCGGGCTCTTCATGGACAGGCCGATCCGGTTGCGTGGGACATCCACCTCGGTCACTCGAACGCGCACGACATCACCGGCTTTGACAACCTCGTGCGGGCCTTTGACAAACTTGTCCGAAAGTTGGCTCACATGAACGAGTCCGTCCTGATGCACACCAATATCCACAAACGCGCCAAAGGCCGCCACGTTGGTCACGGTACCCTCCAGCTGCATGCCCGCCTTCAGGTCCTTGATCGAGTCGATGCCTTCGGCAAAAGTTGCGGTCTTGAAGTCCGGACGCGGGTCACGGCCCGGCTTTTCAAGCTCGGCAAAGATGTCCCGAACTGTCGGCAGGCCAAAGCTGTCAGTAACAAACTGCTGGGGCTGTAGGCTGCGCAGCGGGGCAGGGTCTTTCATCAGGTCACGCAGGTCGCGCCCGCAAGCTTTGACGATCTTGCGCGCGACCGCATAGGCCTCGGGGTGGACCGAAGACGCATCCAGCGGCTCATCACCCCCCGAAATCCGCAGGAAGCCTGCGCATTGTTCGAACGTTCTGGCCCCAAGACGCGGCACATCTTTCAGCGCCTTGCGGCTCGCAAAAGCCCCATTCGCATCACGGTGCAGAACGATTGCCTCGGCCAATCCGGGCCCAAGGCCGGACACACGCGCCAAGAGCGGCGCAGAGGCGGTGTTCAGGTCCACGCCAACGGCGTTCACGGCATCCTCGACCACACCATCAAGCGCGCGTGCCAGACGGTGCTGGTCGACGTCATGCTGGTACTGGCCTACGCCGATAGATTTCGGCTCAATCTTCACCAGTTCGGCCAATGGGTCCTGCAAGCGCCGCGCAATCGACACCGCTCCGCGGAGAGACACATCCAGATCAGGAAATTCCCGCGCGGCCAAAGCGCTGGCCGAATAGACCGAAGCCCCAGCCTCAGAGACGATCACCTTGGTCGGTTTGGGCGCTGGCATGTCCTTGAGCAGGTCCCCGACCATCTTCTCGGTCTCGCGGCTGGCGGTCCCGTTGCCGATGGCGATCAAGGTCGCGCCATGTTTGCGGATCAAGGCGCCCAAGGTCGCCTGTGCCCCGCGCAGATCATTTTTGGGCTGGAAAGGGTAGAGCGTCGCGGTGTCCAGCACCTTGCCCGTCGCATCTACGACCGCCAGCTTCACGCCTGTACGGATGCCCGGGTCCAAACCGATGGTTGTTTTGTGCCCTGCAGGCGCCGCCAAAAGCAGGTCTTTGAGGTTCCGCGCAAAGACATTGATCGCCTCTTCTTCGGCCCGTTTGCGCAGATCGGTCATCAGGTCGATGGTGATCGACAGCTTCAGCTTCACGCGCCAGCACCATCCCGCCACATCAGACAGGAATTTGTCTCCGGGCTGCTGCCCGCCAATCTCGAGCGCCGCGCGCAGAACACGCAGGGGCGCATCGGCATCCGCGTCCTCGGGCAGCTCTAGATCGGTGGTCAAGATACCTTCGTTCACGCCGCGCATCATTGCGAGCGCACGGTGCGAAGGTACCCCGCGATAGGGCTCTGAGTGGGCGAAGTAGTCCGAAAACTTGGCGCCGTCCTTCTCTTTTCCGTCCACCACGCGCGACGCCAAATGAGCGTTACCCGCCATCATTTCGCGCAGACGGCCAAGGATTTCGGCGCGCTCTGCCAATTCTTCGGTCAGGATATCGCGCGCACCGTTCAGCGCGGCCTTCATATCGGCAACTTCGGCAGTCACATACCCCTCGGCCAATGCCGACGGCTCTGCCGCGCGGTTTTCCTGAATGGCACGAGCCAAAGGCTCCAATCCATTTTCCCGCGCGATCATCGCACGGGTCCGGCGTTTGGGTTTATAGGGCAGATAGATGTCTTCGAGCGTCGCCTTCGTGTCCGCCTGAAGGATACTGCGGGTCAGATCGTCGGTCAGCTTGCCTTGATCCTGAATGCTCTTCAGCACTGTCTCGCGCCGCGCTTCCAACTCGCGCAAATACACCATGCGCTCGGACAGATCGCGCAGCTGGGTGTCATCAAGCCCGCCTGTGGCCTCCTTGCGGTATCGGGCGACGAATGGGACCGTGGCGCCTCCATCCAGCAGCTCGATCGCGGCGGCGACCTGTGCAGGGCTGGCGTTGATTTCCTTGGCGATGCGGGCGGGAATCTTGGCTTTGAGGTCCATCTTGATCCGTCTTGACTGCTTGGCTCTTTGGCATACGCCAGCCCCGAACCGCTGCCAAGCCCATTCCCGATCCCCCGTTGATCACAAACACAAACGGGAGCAGCCATCGCCGCGCACTGTCTTTCTGCTTTGTCTAAATACTCACGTCTCGACCATCGCCCGAGGGCCAAGGCCCAACCGCATCAGTGCGGCCGTTGCAATAAGTCCTGCAGGTGCGATGCGCACCCCGTCAGAGCCGCGAAATCGTCCTCGACCAGCCAAATCCCGAACTGGTCTACGAAATCGCCAAACCGCCCCAAATCACGGAAGCTTTCCTCAAACCCCATCTTGTCCAACAGGGGGGCAAAGGCCCGCGACACGCCGCCGATTAAATAGATCCCACCAAATGGCAGAAGGGTCAGCGCCAGATTGCCACACACGCTGCCCATGATCTGAACAAAGTGGCGGGCGGTTTCGGTGGCGATGGGATCGCTGCCATCCTCGACTCGCTTCATGATTTCGGCGGGCTCCAGAACCTGCGTGTCACCCGCTTCCGAAGACAGCCATTCGTAGATACGCGCGACGCCGCGACCGGACATGACTTCCTCGACCGAAGGAAATCCGTGATGTTTCTCGATGTACTGGCAGAGGCGTAGGTTGTCGTCGTTGCGCACGGCCAGCAGGGGGTGGCCTGCCTCAGCCGGTGGCACCAGAGTGCCCGACGCGCTGTGGTAAACGGGCGCGATGTTCATACCTGTTCCGATGCCCACGATCAGCATCGCGGCCTGTGGGCTGGCCTCTGCGCCTTCGCGCAGGTTGGTCAGGGCTTCGGGCTTCAGATAGGGCAGGGCGTGCCCTTGGGCCTGCATGTCGTTCAGGGTTGCAATCACCGACGCGCCGGTGGCTGCCGCCAGATCATCCTTGTCAAAGGTCCAAGACAGATTGGTCATCTCGACACGGCCATCGCGCACAGGACCCGCTGCCGCAACGCAGCAGGCCTCTGGATTCGCATCCGGGTGCTCGGCCAAGAAACGCTCTAGCAAGGGCGGGAAGTTCGGCTCACCCGCGTTTTTGTAACGGGTGATGGTGTCGTGCAGGATCTCTGTCCCCCGCGCCAGCGCAATGCGGGTGTTCGTTCCGCCGATATCGGCAACGATGCTCAGGGGGGCGGTCTGGTCCATTCTGACGTCCTCGGGATGCTTACTGTGATAGCGCTAACCTGAGGGCGTCATAAGACGCTTTGGGTGTCCGCTTCAAGCTTTCAAAGTCCACATGTACCAACCCGAACCTTTTTTCATAGCCCAAGGACCACTCGTAGTTATCAAGGAGCGACCAGCAGAAGTACCCGCGTACGGGGGCGCCCTCGTCGATCGCCTCTCGGACCGAGGCCAGATGGTCATCCAGATAAGCGATGCGGTTGGTATCGTTGACCTCTCCGCCAACCACGTGGTCGTTGTTCGCCATGCCGTTCTCGGTGATATAGATCGGCAGATCGCCTGTGTATTCGCGGTGCATGCGGCGTACGAAATCCCCCAGACCCTGCGGATAAATCTCCCAGCCCATCTGTGTGCGGGGCAGGCCGCCCACATGTTCCGACAGGTGCGGCCAAGGGGTGTCCGGCGCGGCAGCAATGCGTTTGCAGGTGTAGTAGTTCAGACCGACCCAATCGATCGGCTGCGCGATCAGGTCAAAGTCATCCTGCCAGCCTAGGGGCAGGTAGGGCTCCAGCCCTTCGAGCACGGTGTCGGGGTAACGGCGGTTAAAGATGCCTTCGACGAAAAACCGGTTGTAGATGCCGTCATAGGTTTGCGCGGCGCGGTAATCCTCTTCAGAGCCGGACTGCGGGATCGGCCATTCCATGTTGAAGACCCCGCCCAGGTTTTCCATCCCCAGCCCGCGCATGACCTGAATGGCTGTACCATGCGCGGTCAGAACGTGATGCATGGCGCGGGCGGTGGCGCGGATGTCCCGCAAGCCGGGGGCATGCGCGCCGATGAAATGGCTCAGCCAGCCCACACACCACGGCTCGTTGATCGGCGCGACAGAGTGCATACGGTCCCCGATACGGCCCATGATTACTTCGGTGAAGTCACCGAACCACTTGGCGATGTCCTCATTCCTCCAGCCGCCCATATCCGCCAGCGCCGAGGGCAGTTCCCAGTGATACAGGGTCGCGCAAGGCTTCAGGCCGCGCTCTAGCATGGCATCGGTCAAGCGGTCGTAGAAATCCAGGCCCTCGGGATTCGGGGTGCCGCGCCCTTCGGGCATGATCCGCGCCCATGAGGTCGAGAACCGGTAGGCGTCAAAGCCCGCCGCTTTCATCAGGTCCAGATCCTCTTCGAAGCGGTGATAGTGGTCGCAAGCAATCGCGCCATGTTCGGCACGCACCACGTTGCCCGGCGTCGCGGCAAAGCTGTCCCAATGGGTCGGACCTGCGCCGCCAAAGCTGTGGCCTTCGATCTGGTAGCTCGAGGTCGCCGCGCCAAACATGAAGTCGCGGGGAAAATCGCTGCGTTTGAATTTCATAAACACCTACTCCTGAGGGACGGGCCCTGTGGAACTTCCAATAATCAGATCGGCTTCGAGCAGTTTGTGCTCTGGCGCGGCCGTCGGGTTTTCAATGTGGGAGATCAGCAGATCTGCCGAGAGCCGACCCGCCTGACGCACGGACGAGCGTGTGGCTGTAAAGATCGGAATGCTGTCCCCGTTGCGCAGGTAGGACAGGTCATCGTCAAAAGTAATCACAGAGACGTCACGCGCCATCCGCAGACCCGCCTCGTCCAAGGCGCGGCGAACCCCGAGGGCGGCAATGAAACTGGCGACCACAACCGCAGTGGGCGGCGTGTCGAGGGCCAGCATGGCCTTCATCGCGTTATGGCCGTTGATCTCGGTCATTTCGCCCGCATGCAAGTAGTCGGGGTTCGGGGTGATCCCTGCCGCCTCTAGGGCCGCAACCAGACCTGCACGGCGACGGTGGGCAAAGTCCATATGCTCTAGCCCGTTGATCAACCCGATCCGGCGGTGTCCCAAGGATA
This sequence comes from Donghicola eburneus, assembly GCF_900115865.1. GTDB lineage: Bacteria > Pseudomonadota > Alphaproteobacteria > Rhodobacterales > Rhodobacteraceae > Donghicola > Donghicola eburneus. The sequence goes on from NZ_FOXY01000005.1 coordinate 63,241, forward strand.
GCAGAAATTCACCGGCCCTTTGGAACGCGCTGGCGTTGTTGACGTCGACCCAGCAATAGGGCGTCTCGATATCGCTGGCGCGGCCATGGACCACGAAGGGCAGGTCCAATTCCTGAAGCAGCGGAATGCGCGGGTCATTCATCAAAGGGCCGTGCACGATGATGCCATCCACGCTGCCGCGACTTTTCAGATCACGGTAGATGTCCTCCTCGTTCTGGTCGTCCACAATGGTCAGCTTCATGTCATACCCGCAGGCTGAATAGCGTTCGCCCGCACCGGCGATGAAGTCCGCGAAGACCGGGTTCACCATTTCATGCTGCGTTGACAGAGGGATGACATGGCCGATGGTCATTGACCGACCGCGCGCCAGACGCTGCGCGCCGATGTTGGGCTGGTAATTGTGCTTTTGCGCGGCGTGCTGAACCCGTAGGCGGGTGCGCTCTGCAACCTCGGGGTAGCCGTTCAGCGCACGGCTGACGGTTGTTTGGGATAGGCCCAGAATCTCCGAGAGTTGTTTTAGGTTCATGGCGTTAGACCCAGCCAAAGCGATTTGAGTAAGCGGACAATACGGTCCTTTGTAGGTTTGGTCAAAGTCCATTCCGCGCTGCACCTGCATTGCTGCGGCGCAGATGAAAACATCATTGAATTATTACAGAACTGCGCCACCATGCGAATTGTGGGTGTTGACAGAAAGTACAAGTTCAAGCACCGTCGCGCCATTCAAAGCGCTTTGGATCTGTTTGGAGAAGATTCGAATTTGCGCCGTGGACCTTGGGAGGAAAACATGAAGAAGGTACTTTTCGCGGGCGTTGCTGCCTCTGCGATGATTGCAGGAAATGCCCATGCGCAGGACCTGATGTTCGCACCCGGCGATGGCGATTTTCACTGGGACAGCTATCAGGCCTTTGCCGATGCCAATGATCTGGCGGGACAGACCGTTACGATCACCGGGCCGTGGACTGGCAACGAAAAAGAGCGCGTGGAAAAGGTGTTCGATTACTTCGAAGCTGCGACCGGCGCGACCGTGGAATACTCGGGCTCTGACAGCTTTGAGCAGGACATCGTAATCTCGGCCGAAGCAGGTTCTGCACCGAACCTCGCCGTGTTCCCGCAGCCCGGTCTGGCGGCGGACATGGCCAAGCGCGGCCTGCTGACTCCGCTGCCCGAGGGCACCGCAGAGTGGGTGGCAGAGAACTTTGCAGCCGGTCAGTCTTGGGTCGATCTGGGCACCTATGCGGATCAGGATGGCAACGACCAGCTCTATGGCCTGTTCTACCGCGCCGATTTGAAGTCGCTGGTCTGGTACGTGCCCGAAGCCTTTGAAGAGATGGGCTACGAGATCCCTGAAAGCATGGAAGATCTGAAGGCGTTAACCCAGCAGATCGTTGACGATGGCGGCACCCCGTGGTGCATCGGTCTGGGCTCTGGCGCGGCGACCGGTTGGCCCGCCACAGACTGGGTCGAGGACCTGATGCTGCGCACCCAGCCCGCGTCGGTCTATGACCAGTGGGTCACGAATGAATTGCCTTTCAACGATCCAGCAGTCATCGGCGCGATCAATGAATTCGGTTGGTTCGCCCGCACCGACGGTTACGCCGACGGCGGGGCAGAGGCCGTAGCCTCGACCGACTTCCGTGATAGCCCCACCGGTCTGTTTGAACTGCCGCCCAAGTGCTACATGCACCGTCAGGCGTCGTTCATCCCCGCATTCTTCCCCGAAGATGTCGAAGTGGGCACCGATGCGGACTTCTTCTACTTCCCGAGCTACGCGGAAAAGGATCTGGGTAACCCTGTTCTGGGCGCGGGCACCTTGTTCGGCATCACCAGCCCGTCGGATGCGACCAACACCTTCCTTGAGTTTATGAAGCTGCCGATCGCGCACGAAGCGTGGATGGCGCAGGGCGGGTTCCTGACGGCTCATGCGGGCGTGAACACCGGTCTATATAACACCGACAGCGAGCGCGCGATGGGTGAGATCCTGCAGGGTGCGACCACCTTCCGCTTTGACGGATCGGACCTGATGCCCGGCGAGATCGGCGCAGGCGCGTTCTGGACCGGCATGGTCGACTACACCACCGGCGCCAGCGCCGAGGATGTGACCGCTGCGATCCAGTCCCGCTGGAACGAAATTAAGTAAGGTCGTATGACCATGGCCTTCCCGCGCACCGCTGTGGGAGGGCCACTCCGGCGTTATTTGCGCCCCAAATTCTGATCCAGAAGGAACGAAGCCATGGGCCCGCTCATGCAAGGCGTGTTGACGATCCTGATTGGGGTCTTCGGCTGCATTGGATATTTCTACGCCTCGAACATCGTGCTTGATCGCGTGATCTTTCCCCCGCGCCATGACGATGCAGGCCGCAATATCAATCGTGCCAATGCGGTTCGACCTTGGCTGTTCCTGTTTCCCGCGCTTTTCGCGCTGACGCTATATCTGGTCTACCCCGTGGTCGGCAGTTTCATCAGGTCGATGTATGATCGGACGGGCGACACGTTCATTGGGTTCCAGAACTACCAGAACTTGGCGGGTGACCCCGAATTCCGCAGCGCCGTGTTTAATAACTTGCTGTGGGTGCTTGTTGTGCCTGCGGCGGCGACATTCCTGGGGCTGGTGATCGCGCAGTTGACCGACCGACTGAAGTGGGGCGGGATCGCGAAGTCGCTGATCTTTATGCCCATGGCGATCAGCTTCGTCGGCGCCTCGCTGATCTGGAAGTTCGTCTACGCCAACGACGCCAGCATCGGGATGCTGAACGCGGTGCGCCTGTTCTTTGGCGCAGACGGGCCCATTGACCCGCTGCAGGTGCCGTTCTGGAACAACTTCTTCTTGATGGTCATTCTGGTGTGGATCCAGACCGGCTTTGCCATGGTCATTCTGTCGGCGGCCCTGCGCGGCATTCCCGAAGAAACCATCGAGGCTGCCATTCTGGACGGTGCGAACCCCTTTCAGATTTTCTTCAAAATCCAAGTGCCACAGATCATGGGCACCATATTGGTGGTGTGGACCACGATCACCATCCTCGTGCTCAAGGTGTTTGACATTGTCTACACCATGACAGGGGGCAATTTCGGCACGCAAATCCTGCCGAGTTACATGATGGAATACATGTTCCGCGATGATGGCCGCGCGACGGCGGTGGCGCTGGTGATCATGGTGCTCGTCTTGCCCGTGATGATCTGGAACATCCGCCAAGCCCGTAAAGAAATGCGCTGAGGAGGGGACCATGGAAAATATCGCTGGACACAAACCGGCCCTCACGTGGGTCACCCGCATCTGCGTTCTGGTTCTGGTCATCCTGTGGCTGGTTCCGACGGTGGGGCTGTTCGTCTCGTCTTTCCGCGACCGCGACGACATTTCCGCCAGCCCGTGGTGGCAGGCACCATTCCCGACCGAGCAAACCTCGGCCGCGCGGATCAGTGGCGAACCGGCGCTGGTCGACGACGTCTATGTCCTGACGGGAAACCTGAAGGACGGCGAGGAAGGCATTGGTAAGATAACAGCTTTCGGCGTCAGTCGATCTGACCCGACAGGCATTGTGGCGGGCGAAGAGACCGAGTTGCGCGGCGGTGGGACACTCGTGGTGAACGCCGATGGCAGCTATGAAATGCGCACGCCCGAAGAGCCCAGTGACAAAGGTCAGCGCGTTTATTTCGCCGCCGAAGTGCCCCCCGAATTCACCACCGATAACTACGAGCGGGTGCTCTATTCGAACGGGATGGCACAGGCCTTTATCAACACCTTCACGGTGACCATCCCGGCGACCGTGATCCCGATCCTGATCGCGGCGTTTGCAGCCTATGCGCTGGCGTGGATGCAGTTCCCTGGCCGTGGCCTCTTGATCGCAGGGGTCGTGGGCCTGCTGGTGGTGCCCCTGCAGTTGGCTCTGGTCCCGCTTCTGCGGCTACACAACGACATCGGCATCGGACAGAGTTTTGTCGGCATCTGGTTGGCGCATACGGGCTTTGGCCTGCCGCTCGCGATTTACCTGCTGCGTAATTACATGGTCGGCCTGCCCAAGGACATCATCGAAGGAGCCAAGGTCGATGGCGCCACCGACTTCCAGATTTTCACCCGCATCGTGCTGCCCCTCAGCTTTCCGGCGCTGGCGTCCTTTGCGATCTTCCAGTTCCTGTGGACATGGAACGATCTGCTGGTTGCCAAGGTTTTCCTACCGTCCGACAGCGGCAGCTGGGTGATGACACGCAAGATCGCCGACGACCTTCTGGGCTCGCGCGGGGGCGACTGGGGTATTCTGGCGACGGCAGCCTTTGTGTCGATTGCCGTCCCGATCGCCGTGTTTTTCCTGATGCAACGCTATCTGGTCCGCGGCCTTTTGGCCGGTTCTGTGAAATAACGCGGCCCCCTCCGGCCGCATTCAAGACAATAGAAAGTACTCCCTATGGTTCCTAAACTGAGCAAAGCCGAAAACCCCGACTGGTGGCGCGGCGCTGTCATCTATCAGATCTATCCGCGCAGCTATCAGGACAGCAACGGCGACGGGATCGGCGACCTCTTGGGCATTGTGCAGCGTTTGCCCTACATCGCCTCGCTCGGGGTGGATGCGATCTGGATTTCGCCGTTTTTCACCAGCCCGATGAAGGATTTCGGCTACGACGTCAGCGACTATTGCGACGTGGACCCGATGTTCGGCTCGCTCGCGGATTTCGACGCGGTGATCGAGACGGCGCATTTCTACGGCATCAAGGTGATGATCGATCTGGTGATGTCGCACACCTCGGATCAGCATCCGTGGTTCATCGAGAGCCGCGACAGCCGTGAAAACCCCAAGGCCGATTGGTACGTCTGGTCGGACCCCAAGGAGGACGGCACGCCGCCCAACAACTGGCTGTCGATCTTTGGTGGGCCCGCGTGGCAATGGGATGCTGGCCGCGAGCAGTATTATCTGCACAATTTCCTTGTGTCCCAGCCGGACCTGAACTTCCACAATCCCGATGTGCAGGATGCAGTCCTGAGCGCCGCGCGGTTCTGGCTAGAGCGGGGGGTGGATGGTTTCCGTCTGGACACGATCAACTTCTACTTCCACGACGCCGAGCTGCGGTCGAACCCGGCGCTGCCCAAGGAAGAGCGCAAGGACACCATCGCGCCGTCGGTGAACCCATATAACCACCAGCGCCACATCTATTCCAAGAACCGCCCCGAAAACCTCGCGTTCCTAAAGAAGTTCCGCGAGCTTTTGGATGAATTCCCCGGTGCCGCGACCGTGGGCGAGGTCGGCGACGCGCAGCGTGGGCTCGAGATCATGGGCGAGTACACCCGCAAGGGCGAGGGCGTGCACATGTGCTATGCCTTTGAGTTCCTTGAGAACGAATTGCTGACGCCTGAAAAAGTCGTGCGCGTTATGAACCAAGTGGACGACGTGGCTGCCGAGGGTTGGGCGTGTTGGGCATTTTCCAACCACGACGTCATGCGTCATGCCAGCCGCTGGAACCTGCCGCCTGCGGCGCAGCGCCTGTATATCTCGCTGATGATCAGCCTGCGGGGGTCCGTCTGCCTCTATCAGGGCGAGGAACTGGGGCTCCACGAAGCGGATGTCGCCTTTGAAGATCTGCAGGACCCGTATGGCATCCAGTTTTGGCCAGAGTTCAAAGGCCGAGATGGCTGCCGGACTCCCATGGTTTGGGACATCAACGAACATAATGCGGGCTTCTCGAATGCAGCGCGGCCTTGGCTGCCCGTGTCGGGGGATCACGCCAACAAAGCTGTGGCCGAACAAGAGAAAGACCCCTCTGCGCTTCTGCATCACTACCGCCGTGTCATCGGTATGCGCCACGCGCACCAGTCCCTGGTGACAGGCGATCACGCGGACCTCAGGGCCGAGGGCACCGTGCTGTCCTTCCGCCGTGTGTGCGAAGATGAAGAGCTGTTCTGCGCGTTCAACATGTCGGACCAGCCAGCAACCATCGAAGGGCCAGTGGGCAATTGGCACACCGTCAACACCGAGATGGGCAGCTGCGGCGTGGCCGAGGATGGGAAAATCCATCTGGGTCCGTGGCAGCCCAGCTTCTTGGTAAAGATGTAAGCGCGATCGGGAGGGGGACACTATGGCCGATCTGAAACTGACCGATGTGGCGAAAAGCTACGGTCCGGTCGACGTTCTGAAGCACATTGATCTGGAGATCGAGAAGGGCGAGCTGATCGTCTTTGTTGGGCCGTCGGGCTGCGGGAAGTCGACCTTGCTGCGGATGATCGCCGGTTTGGAAAAGATAACCGGCGGTGAGTTGCAGATCGACGGGCAGGTGGTCAATAACGTGCCCCCCGCGCAGCGCGGGATCGCCATGGTGTTCCAGTCCTATGCTCTGTATCCGCATATGACCGTGCGCGAGAATATGTCTTTCGCGCTGAAGATCGCGGGGAAATCCAAGTCCGAGATTGAAGCGGCCGTAAACCGCGCCGCCAAGATTTTGCAGTTGGAGCCGTATCTGGACCGTCTGCCCAAAGCGTTGTCCGGCGGTCAGCGTCAGCGAGTGGCGATCGGGAGGTCGATCGTGCGCGACCCAAAGGTCTATCTGTTCGACGAGCCACTCTCGAACCTTGACGCTGCGCTGCGCGTGGCGACGCGGATCGAGATTGCGCAACTCAAAGAGCAAATGCCCGACAGCACGATGATCTATGTGACCCACGATCAGGTCGAGGCGATGACCCTTGCCAGCCGGATTGTTGTTCTGGCTGGTGGCGGGATCGCGCAGGTCGGTACGCCCTTGGAGCTGTACGAGCGACCCGAGAATACCTTTGTGGCGCAGTTCATCGGCTCGCCGCAGATGAACTTGCTGGGGGGGCGCATTGTCGGGACAGGACAGCAGACCCGCGTGGAACTGCCAGAGGGGCAGGGCACGATCCTGTCGAACTACCCGACCAAAGAAAGCGACATGGGGCTGGAGGTCGAGGTCGGTATCCGTCCCGAGGATATGATCGCGACTGATGGGCCTGACTATGCCTATGAGGGCGAAGTCGAGATCAAGGAAGCTTTGGGCGAGGTCACGCTGTTGTATTTCAAAAAGCAGAAGCCAGAGCATGAGCCGGTGATCGCCAAGCTGCCCGGCATCCATACGGACGTCAGGGGCAAGCGGATGCGGATGACAGCGGAAGCCGAAAAAGTGCACCTGTTTAACAACGGTCAATCCTTGCTCTACCGCTGACGCGCTAGAGAGATGTAAAAATGAAAAAGGCTGGTCGAGGGACCAGCCTTTTGCTTGTTTATTTGGTCTGGCTTAGCCGCGACGGCGACCACCACGGCGACCGCCGCGTCCACCGCCTGCTGCCATCGATGCTTTGGCGGCGTCAGCAAAGGTGGCACCTTCTTTGGTGGCTTCGAGGACTTTGGAGAACTCGATCCATGCACCGCCATTCGGGTCGTGGTTCATCAGCATGTTGGCCGCTTTGATGGCTTCCATTTCCACCTGACGGACAGGGTTCATGATCGCCGAGGTCATGCCCGCGCCGATGGCCATGGGCAGGAAGGCCGCGTTGATGCCGTGACGGTTGGGCAGGCCGAAGCTGATGTTCGACGCGCCGCAGGTGGTGTTCACGCCGAGTTCGTCGCGCAGGCGGCGGACCAGAGCAAAAACCTGCTGGCCAGCGGTCGCCATCGCGCCGACGGGCATGACCAGCGGGTCAACTACGATGTCATGGGCGGGAATGCCAAAGTCAGCGGCGCGCTCGACGATTTTCTTGGCGACGGCAAAGCGGACATCGGGGTCTTCGGAGATGCCGGTGTCGTCGTTCGAGATCGCCACAACGGGAACGTTGTACTTTTTGACCAGCGGCAGAACCAGTTCCAGACGGTCTTCTTCGCCGGTGACCGAGTTCAGCAGGGGGCGGCCGTTTGCTGCTGCCAGACCTGCCTCGAGTGCGGCAGGGACCGAGCTGTCGATGCACAGCGGCGTGTCGGTCAGACCCTGCACCAGCTGGATCATCTTGGTCATCAGCGGCGGTTCGGTCTCGTTCGGGTTGGGGTTCGAGTTGTAGACAACCCCTGCGTTGATATCGAGGACCATGGCCCCGCAAGCGACCTGTTCCAGCGCGTCTTTTTCAACGGTGCTGAAATCGCCTGCTTCCAGCTCGGCTGCCAGTTTCTTGCGGCCGGTGGGGTTGATACGTTCGCCGATGACGCAGAAGGGCTCGTCAAAGCCGATGGTGACAGTCTTGGTTTGCGACTCGATGACAGTGCGGGTCATTGGCGTTCCTTAGTCTTGGTTTGCGGGGACAGCAGAGCGTCCGCCGTTGTCGATGGCCCACTGCGCGTTAGTCTTGATGCCGCCGAGCGGGAAGAAATGGACATTGGTGATGTTGAAATCGGGGTTGGCGGCCTTGTGTGCGGCCAGTTCTGCGACGACCTCGTTGGGCTCGAAGGGCAGCATCAGCTTGGTCACGTCTTTGGCGCGCTTCTGCAGAACCTTGAGAGAGGGGCCGACGCCGCAAGCAACCGCGAACTTGATCATGGTCTGCAGCTTGGCAGGGCCCGCGATACCGATGTGGATCGGCAGGTCAACGCCAGCGGCCTTGATGCTGTCAGCCCATTCGATGATCGGCTTTGCTTCGAAGCAGAACTGGGTCGCCAGAGCCATTTCGGCATCGGTGCGCTCGTTGAACGACGCCTTCCAGCGCAGAGCGTCCATGACGTTCTGGTCGCCGCCCTTGGGGTCGATGTCCTTGTTGCCTTCGGGGTGGCCCGCGACGTGGAGGCGAGTGAAGCCAGCGCGGTCAAAGAGGCCGGTTTCCATCAGCTGCATGGAGCTGTGGAATTCGCCGTGGGGCTGCGCAACGCCGCCAGCCAGAAGAAGCGCCTGTTTGACGCCTGCTTCACCTTGATAGCGGTTGATCCAGTCCTCGAGGGTCGCGGCGTCTTTGATGATGCGCGCGGGGAAGTGGGGCATGACCTGAAAGCCGTCATCTGCCAGACGGGCTGCGGTTTCGACCATGTCCTCGATCGGGGTGCCCTCGATGTGGGCGATGTAGACGCGTGTGCCTTCGGGCAGCAGGTCGCGGAAGTTTTCGACCTTTGACGCGGTGCGCGGCATGACTTCGATCGAGTAATCCTGAAGGAAAGCCTCGACTTGGGGGTTCACTGTGGGTGCAGCCACGTCTTCGCGCTTGCGGAAATTCAACAAAGCCATCGCGGCCTCCCAGATCTGCCGGGGTGTGCTCATGCACGCCCACCGTTTTCAATCAGCGCCTTCACTTTGGCCTGATCATACTCCTCAGTCAGCCGTGCGGCTTCCGCCTCGGCAAGGGTCTGGGGGTCACCATCCCGCGTGTCGATCACGTCTTTGCGCCATTCGGCCAGATAATCGTCAGTCTGATCGGCGCCGGATTTCATGGCGGCGCGGTCGATGGCTTGTTCAAAACGCTCTGGCAGCTGGATTTTCGCTGCTTTGCGTCCTTTGCCGACGATGACCTGAGCCGGAATATCGCGCCAGTAAACGATGGTGATCTCGGGCATGATGCGATTCCCTGTTCCCTATGCAGTCTGTTGTAGAGCGCGCGTTTGCGTCGCCTTGTGCAAATTTCGACACTGTAAAACGTGTGTGCGACCTGAGCATAATCTTGGGCACCGTTCGTGGCCATGCTGCTGGCCGTGAAAGTTCCGCATGATGATCATGTGCCTGATATGTGAAGCGGGCGGGCGGGGCGCAACGACATCTGCATATGTGCATAACCGGTCCTTGCGCATTCGGGACGGAGTGACTACCCTATTGGGTAACAATGAATGGAGGGCGTGGACATGACGCCCAGGCGTCCCGATTGCGCGGGCGCACTCCCGAAAACGGTCGAGAGCGCTCATCGCGCATCGCCCGATCCAAACGAGCTGTATGCCGCCTTGGATTTGGGCACGAACAGCTGCCGTATGCTGATTGCCAGACCTAATGGCGCTCAGTTCACGGTGGTCGATAGCTTTTCCAAGTCCGTCCAGTTGGGCGAGGGCTTGGAAAGCACTGGCAATCTAAGCCGCGCAGCCATGAACCGGACTGTGCAGGCACTAAAGGTGTGCCAGCAGAAGCTTCAGCGGCATCGCGTGACGCACATGCGTCTCGTGGCAACCGAAGCGTGTCGGAGGGCTAAGAACTCTCGTAAGTTTCTGCAACAGGTGCGTCGCGAGACAGGTCTTTCGCTAGAGATTATTCCGCCAGAGGAAGAGGCCCGCTTGGCCGTGGTGTCCTGCGCACCGCTGGTCAGCCCGCGCACGCAGCAGTTGTTGGTGGTTGATATCGGCGGCGGGTCGACGGAATTGGTCTGGATTGATCTGGCCCAAGTGCCGCGCCGCGAGCGTGCGAAATCCATCATGCGCCTGCATCAGGGGTTCAAGACCCGTGGTCCGCGCCTGAACCACCCGCCGGCCAAGGTGGTGGACTGGATCAGCGTGCCCTATGGCGTGGCAACCCTGCGCGAGCAATTCTCGGACGTTGAGGATGACGCAGCGCGGTTTGCCCTGATGAGTTGGTTCTTTGAAGAGAACTTGGCCGAGTTCGCGCCCTATGCCCGCGAGCAACAGCGTCAGGGATTCCAGATTGTCGGCACCAGCGGCACGGTGACAACCGTTGCGGCCTCGCACCTCGGGCTCAAGCGCTACGACCGGACCAAGGTTGACGGGTTGCGCATGAACTCGGACCAGATCAACAAAGTGATCGACGGCTACCTCAAACTAGGCCCCGAAGGCCGCCGCCGCGACCCCCGCATTGGAAATGATCGCCAGACCCTGATCATGTCAGGCTCTGCGATCCTGCAAGCGCTCTTGCGCTGTTGGCCTACGGACCGCCTTTCGGTGGCGGATCGTGGTCTGCGCGAGGGGCTTTTGTACGCACAGATGAGCGTCGATGGCGTTCTGAAGGACATCGAATAATGGCGAAAAAACCAACCAAAAACACGTCGGGTCGCGGCCAGCGCGATCTGACCGTCAAAGTTAAAACCGCCCGCGGGCGCACGACCAGTCAGCAGCGCTGGTTGCAGCGACAGCTCAACGACCCTTATGTCAAACGTGCCAAGGAAGAAGGGTATCGCGGTCGCGCGGCCTTCAAGATTTTGGAGCTCGACGAGAAGTATCGCTTCCTCGTACCTGGCGCGCGCGTCGTGGATCTGGGGTGCGCCCCTGGCGGGTGGTGTCAGGTGGCGGTCAAACGCGTGAATGCCTTGGGCGAGAAAAAGGGCAAGGCGATCGGCACCGTGCTTGGCGTGGACCTGCAAGAGGTCGAAGCCATCGCAGGCGCTGAAATTCATCAGCTGGACTTCTTGGCCGATGACGCCGACCTGCAGGTCAAGGAATGGCTTGGCGGCAGTGCGACTGTGGTCATGTCGGACATGGCGGCTGCGTCCAGCGGTCACAAGCAGACGGACCACCTGCGCATCATCGCCCTGTGCGAGGCTGCGGCCTATTTCGCATTCGACGTGCTGGAGCCCGAGGGAACGTTTGTTGCCAAGGTTTTGGCAGGTGGGGCCGAGGGCAGCCTGCAGCAACTTTTGAAGCAGCGCTTCAAGAAAGTGGTCAACGTCAAACCCCCGTCGAGCCGCGCCGACAGCTCTGAAAAATTCGTGGTCGCCACAGGCTTCCGCGGCGAAGAGGCGTCCGAAGACGAGGATGACGATGTCTGAGGCGACCCACGTCTCATTGAGTGCCTTGCTCGATCTTGGGTGGGGCAGGCTTTTGGCGGGGGCGCAGTCGCGGGACGCTGCGGCACGGCATCCGACTTTGGCGACCTTTGGGCTAAGCGGTTGGCCTGAAATGCGCAGCGTCGTGCTGCGCGGGGTGAACCCCGATGCGGGGACGCTAGAAGTGCACACCGATGTCGCGTCGGAAAAGGTGTCAGAGTTGCGCGAAGCCCCCAATGCCGGTCTGCACGTGTGGGACCCGTCCGCATCGCTGCAAATCCGACTGCGAGGCAAGATGAAAGAGCGCCCGCGCAAGGAATTGCCCCCGATTTGGGAGGCTGTGCCGGATCAGGCGCGCAAAGTTTACGGGGGGCATCCCTATCCTGGATACGCGATCCAAAGCCCCTATGATCATACAGATGATCCCCAGCTTGATCGCTTTGCGGTGCTCAAATTCGAAGTGGCAGAAATCGAGCTGTTGCTCATTGAGGCTGACAAGCACAAACGCGCGCTTTATCGGCGCGTGAATGGGTTCGCTGGCCAGTGGCTCGCGCCCTGATCAGAGTTGACCAAAGACCACGGCTTCGACCTCGTCCCAACTGACGGGGTTTTCGAAGACCTCTTCGACGGGCGGGGGCATCAAGGGGGCTAGCTGTCGTCGCCAATAACTCACGCGCTCTCTCATACGGTTGCTTTGCCCGATCTCTTCGGCGACGTCAGCCGCCGCCAAATCGTCCAGACTTCCCAGCACAAAAGCAAAGGCACGTTCGTCAATCGTCATTTAACAGGCAGCTCCGAGTAGTTGGGTGCGTAGCGCGACACCCGCGCTTCTTACCCTTCTACCAACGACCTGAGACGGCAGATTGTAGAGTGACCCGAGGTCATCTAAGGACAGCCCGTAGACCAATCGGGCTACCAACATCTCGGCCGCTTGGACGGAAAGTGTCCGTAAGGCTGTATTGATCCGACCAACTTGATGGTGCCGCAATTGCCGCTCGGTCTGGTCGAGGTCCGCGTCCTCTTCCCACGCGATGTTGCGTCCGTAGAAGGGCTGGTCACCGGCTTTTTCCTTCAGCCTTTCAATGGCCAAGCAGCGCGTGCGGCGCAGCAGCCAGTCCAGCCCGTCCTCCACAGAGGGGTCATAAGTCGCAGCCTCGCGCCAGACGCGGGGCATCAGCTCCAGATAGGTGATCCGAGCGAGTTCGCGGTCGCTCAGTAGGCGGGCAAGCTCTGTGTAGAGCTTGTTGCCATGCATCTGATGCAATTCGCGTAATGCGTTTTTGTCGCGACCAGCGATCCTTTTTAGGACTTCTTCGGTCGCACACTCCAGAACTTCGTTTTCCACGATGAAACACTCCGACTACACACTTACTGGTATGTAGAACGGCCCATACGGGACGTGTTTTAGCTCCAAAGGTATAATTATTAATACCTCGGGATATACAGCTATCCTTCGGGTATGCGTCAGGCGGGCTGGAGAGATTTCGCGTCGGCCTTGATCATGTCGGCCGCCTTTTCTGCGATCATGATGGTTGGCGAGTTTGTGTTGCCCGAGGTGATCGTCGGCATGACCGAGGCGTCAACCACGCGCAGCCCCTGAATACCTCTGACCCGGCAGGCATTGTCGACTACAGCGCGGTCATCCGTTCCCATGCGCGCGGTGCCCACGGGATGGAAGATGGTCGAAGCGATGTTGCCCGCGCCTTCGGCGAGTTCCGCGTCGGTCTGGTATTGCGGACCTGGCTTGAACTCTTCGGGCGAGAACTGCGCCATGGTGGGTTGGCTCATAATCTGGCGGGTCAACTTGATGGCATTGGCCGCGACGATGCGATCGCCTTCGGTTGACAGATAGTTGGGTTGAATTTCCGGCGGGGTCAGCGCGTCGGGCGCGGTTATATGCACATGACCACGGCTTTCGGGACGCAGATGACAGACGCTCGCAGTGATGGCGGGGAAGTCGTGGGGCGCTTGGCCGAACGCTTCGAGAGTCACTGGCTGAACGTGGTACTCCAGATCGGGCGTCGCCACATCGGGGCTGGAATACGCAAAGGCTGCCAGCTGGCTCGGCGCCATGGACATCGGGCCGGAGCGTTTCAGCAGGTATTCGAGGCCGATCATGCCTTTGCCAAAGAGGGTGTTCGCCATGGTATTCAAGGTCTTGGCCCCGTGCACCTTGTAGGCGCAGCGGATTTGCAGATGGTCTTGCAGGTTGCCCCCCACATCAGGAGCGTCGAGCCGGACGTCGATCCCGTGTTCTTGCAGAAGCGCGCCGGGACCAATGCCGGACAGTTGCAGCAGTTGAGGAGAGTTGATTGCGCCAGCGCTCAGGATGACTTCGCCGCGTGCGGTGGCACGGGCAGGGGCGCCTTGGACCCGCAGTTTCACGCCGCTGGCGCGCATGCCATCAAAGGTAAGTGTTTCGGCCTGTGCATGGGTGACGACCCGCAGGTTCGGACGGTTACTGGCGGGCCGCAGGAACCCTTTTGACGTGCTCCAACGCCAGCCTGCCTTCTGGTTGACCTTGAAATACCCGACGCCAAAGTTGTCGCCAGTGTTGAAATCAGGGGTCTCGGGGATGCCAGCTTCGACGGCGGCGTCCTTCCACGCCTCTAGGATGTCCCACTTCAGGCGTTGCTCTTCGACGCGCCACTCACCGCCCGCGCCGTGGTGTTCGTTTGCGCCGCCATAGTAATCTTCGGACTTGATGAAATAGGGCAGGACATCGTCCCAGCCCCAACCAGTCAGACCCATCTGGCGCCAGCCGTCATAGTCGGCCGCTTGGCCGCGCAGGTAGAGCATGCCGTTGATGGACGAGCAGCCCCCCAGCACTTTGCCCCGAGGGTAGAGCAGCTCGCGGCCATTTAGGCCCTCACAGGCGGCGGTCTTATACCCCCAATCCGTGCGCGGGTTGCCGATGCAATAGAGATAGCCAACAGGGATGTGGATCCAATGGTATTTGTCGTGGCCGCCCGCCTCGAGCAGCAGCACCGACTTGGTGGGGTCTTCGCTGAGCCTGTTGGCCAGAACGCAGCCCGCCGAGCCAGCCCCGACGATCACATAATCATAAGTCCCCAATTCAAACATGGCGCATCCTCCCCGGTACCATCTGTCCTTGGTGCAACTATTGCCGTTATTGGCTGGACGGGAAATGAACGGTTTTGCACAATGCATGTCGAAAAACGTGCAGAGGTAATGATGCAGTTCGATTGGGAAGACATCCGCTATTTCTTGGAGACTGAGCGGGCAGGGCGCATGACCTTGGCGGCCCGACGGCTTGGCGTCAGCCACACCACTGTGGCCCGCCACATCGAGCGGCTTGAGCGCGCCATCGGCACCCCTGTCTTCGAGCGTAGCGACGAAGGCATGCTGCTGACCGAAACTGGTGAGCACATGCTCGCCCACGCGCGCGAGATGGAGCGGAACGCACTGGCGCTGGGGGATCGTTTGGGGCGTGGAGCGTCCGAGGAATTGTCGGGTGTTGTCCGTGTTGGCGCCCCGGATGGTTTCGGGAACGCCGTTCTGTCGCACATTCTGCCGAAGATCCTGCGTGATAATCCAGGGCTGCGGGTGGAACTGGTCCCTGTCCCGCGCACCCACAAGCTGTGGAAGCGGGATGTCGACATTGCGATCAGTCTGGATCGCCCGCAAACCGGCCGTCTGATCATGCGCAAGTTGGTAGATTATGACCTAAGGCTTTACGGTGCGCCTGCGCTCTTGGCCAATCCGCCCAAATCGGTCGAGGGGCTGACCAATTACCCCTTTGTCGGATACATCGACGACCTGCTCTATACTGGCGAGCTGGACTTCAACCGCCTGATCCATCCGCAACTGCAGACGGTCTACAAGGCCGCAACAGTCAAAGCGCAGCTTGACGCGGTGCGCGCAGGGGCGGGGCTGGGGGTGCTGCCATGCTTCATGGCGCATCAAACAGAGCTGGTGCCCCTCTTGACCGACGAGGTGCAGTTCAACCGCCGCTATTGGCTGCTCTATCCCGAAGAGTTTCGCGACCTACAGCGCATACGGCGTGTGGCCGATTTTATCGTGGATGCGGTGCGGATCAGTGAGGTGCCCTTTGTCTATCAATGAATACAAACGCCGCCCTGAAATTCAGGGCGGCGCCTCTTTTCAAGCACTCGGGGGAGGTTCCTTACTGCTTGATTTTGACTGTGTTTCTTTTGCCCTGCTGGCTCAGTTTGGCGACGTTGTAATTGCCAATCTGATCAACGGTCACATTCTGTGAATCGTTGCCGGTTCCTTTGACTTTGCCAATCAAGATGTTGCTGGTACCGTTTTGGGTCAGGTTGTAGGCGCCGTTGTTGTCGTTGATCTTCAGGTCCATCAGGTTGCTCGCGCCAAGCTGAGTGGTGTTAAAAATGTTGCTGGAACCAGTGATTGCCGCGTCCAGAGTGTTGGCATTGCCGGTCTGGATGCTGACCACGTCGTTTGATGCACCTGTAATGGTGATCTCGTACTGGTTTTTGCCCATTACCTCGCCTTCGGCTGCCATTTGCGACAGGGCCAGTGTGTTCGAGCCGCCAGTCAGGGTGATGGTTGCTTCGTTTTCGTTGCCGGACTGCGAGGTTTTGAACAAGTTGCTGTTGCCAGTGACCTCAAGGGTCAACTTGTTGTCCAGCCCAGCTTGGAACAGGCCGTTGTCATCATTGGTCATGTCACCGTCGTAATCGGTGCTGTTGCTCTGGCCGGCAATGCCCACGATGATACTGTTGCCAGTTTGCGCTGGGTCCGCTCCTGCAACACCTTGCTGTGCACGCAGTGTGTTCGAGGCGCCTTCAACATCGAAAACCATGGCGTTCGCGTTACCAATCTGGATCAACTGAAGCGCATTCGAGTCGCCGCTCAGGGTGCCGATACTGATATCGTTGTTGTTGCCTGTCTGGCTTGCACCGAGATCGACGTTGTCGTTCATGATCGTGACAGCCGTGATCGTGTTCGCGTCACCGTCCTGGACAAAGGCCGTCTGGTTGTTGTCGCCGGTGATCATTGTCATGCCAGTAACGTTGCCCGCGCCGTTTTGCAGGATGCCGAACTGGTTGTCGTTGCCGTTCGCATTCCACCAAGCTTCGTTCTGATCTCCTGTCTGCGAGATGATGCTGCTTGTTGCGGAAATTCCGGATGCGAAGCGTGCGGTCAGACCACCGTTGCCGTTGCCATCACCAGTTATGGTAATCGAAAGGGCGTTACTGTTGCCGTTCTGTACCAGGCCTGCGGTGTTTCCGTTTACCGCACCAGCCGAACCAGAGTTGTTTTGCGAGATCGTGGCAGAGTTTCCAGTCCCGCCGCCTTGGGTCACGGTTGTGATCAGGTTTGCCATGCCGGTCTGAGACAGCGATATGGTATTTGCAGACCCTTCTTGGGTGATCACTTCACCGTCTTGGCCGATGCGGTTGGCGCTTGCGATGCCAGACACTGCTCCGCCGTCTTGCCGGCTCTGGTTGATTGTGATCGAGTTAGCATCACCACTCAGAGTGTTACTCTGTTGGATCGAGGTCACAATGTTCGCAGACTCAGCGGGTGTGGTGTTGTTGGCCGAGCCCTGAGTGATTGAAATCGCGTTCTGGCTCGCAGTGGACCCGCTCACGCCGGTCTGCGTGATCGACTGAACAACGTTGCTGTTCTGGTTCTGTGTGATGGTGGTCGAGTTGCGGTCGCCAATTTGCTGAAAGCCAGTCCCGACGGTGCCGACGCTATTGCTGTTGCCGCCCTGTGTCACGGTCAAAGTGTTCAGGGTGCCATTCTGAATTGCGTAGATATCGTTTTCTTCTTCATTCGCGATCAGGCCTACCGTATTCAGGCCGCCTTCTTGCGTGATAGTGGCTGTGTTGTCATCGCCAAATTGATCAAGTAGCGCGGCATTGTTCACATCCTGCGCAGCGACTGACGACGAGATAACCGCAATCGATGCAGAATTGATGAGAAGGGCTTTAACTTTCATTTTGTATTCCGATCAGTGAGTGGTTCGACTTGCTTTTTGTTGTGTGCAGATGCACCCGTTACCGCCACTGCGCCCGTAAAGCTTCGCAGCCATACCATAGATTTTATTTATCTTTTCACACACACCAACGACTGGAGAGTGTCGCAAGTATTGTGCCACCTTCATAATCTCGAATGTGAGTCGTGGAACCCCAAAAGTGTAATTAATAGTTTACACATGCACCCACTATGGAGATTTGGTGACACCCGAACGGATATAATATTGATACCTTGGTGTGTAATTACGTCTTAACGAGTGGGTAAATTCTACTAGAGACTGTAATTAATTTATGGGTGCAACTTGTTAAAATGTCTGTAAATAGTATTTCCAAAACAATCGTCCCCGAAAAGCAGGCAGGCACATGGCAGATCGAATCACTCTGGTACTCGTCACAGCGCTGTCGTTTGCGGCAGGACACGCGGCGTCGCAGGACTTAGTCTATCAGCCAGTGAACCCGAGCTTTGGGGGCAGCCCCCTGAATTCTGGGCATCTTCTGTCTATCGCGAATGCGCAGCGGAATGCGACGGCATCGGACTACGAGGCGCCTCGGTCCTCTAGTTCGTTCAGCAGTGCTTCGACCGGGCTCTCGCAGGCAGAGCTTTTTGCCCGACAGCTTCAGAGCCGACTCTTATCGTCCCTGTCCAGCGAAGTGGTCGAGGCCATTTTTGGGGATGACCCGCAGGAAAGCGGCAAGGTGGTGTTCGGCACTACAGAAATCACTTTTGATCGCGGGGTCGACTCGATCGACTTGACGCTCACGGATACGGTCGAGGGTACTGTGACCGAGATCTCGGTGCCCCAGCTGGTCGTAAACTGATGGGGTGGTTGGTCAGAACCGCAGTGGCTGGAGTAGCCGCGCTAAGCCTATCGGCGTGCGATGCGAACCTTCCGGGGCTCTACCGTGATCTGGATAATGCGAAATTTGAAGCTGAGCAGAGTCAAACAACGGACCAGTCGAAGGCGCTTTTGAATGTGCCCGCGCCAGCGCGAAAGATGACGGTGTCGGTGTTTGAAATGCCCGACCTAAGTGGTCAGTGCAAAGAGACATCGACAGGTCAGAACCTGTCCCGCGCGGTCACGCAGGGTGCCGCCGACATCTTGATTAAATCTCTGGTCGAAGCCGGAGGGCGTCGTTGGTTCAGTGTTTTGGATCGCGCCGCATTGGATAGTCTTCTCAAAGAACGCCAGATCGTTACGGAAATGCGCCGTATCTACCGTGGCGAGACAGAGGTTGATCCCGCTGCACTGGGGCCAATGGACCACGCCGGAATCATGATCCAAGGCGCGATTGTGGGCTATGACTCGAATATCGTGTCTGGGGGCATCGGGGCGCAGTACCTTGGGATTGGTGCAAACCGCAGATACAAACTGGACGTGGTCACGGTGAGCTTGCGTGCGGTGTCCACTGGCTCTGGCGAGGTTCTGGCCGCAGTCATGATCCGTAAGCCGATCGCGTCGATTTCAACGCAGGGGAATGTGTTCCGCTATGTGGCGTTGGACGAAATTCTGGAAAGCGAACTGGGTGTCGCCATGAACGAACCCAAGCAGGTCGCGATTGAGGCGGCGGTACAAAAGGCTGTGCTGACCCTGATCGCAGAAGGGGTGGATGTCGGGCTGTGGGCGTTTGCCGACCCAGATGGCGGGAAAGCGTTCCTAGAGGCTTATCGTCGTGAGAAGTACGGGCAGGGCGCAACGCCAGTCGAACCGGTGTCTGCTCAGACCAAGCGGAGCCTGTTCATCCCGCGAACCGTCCCCGCAAAACCTGAACCCGATGAGGTTTCCGCTCCGATCACCACACGTCCAAACGAAGGGGTCGCCCCTCCCGTTGATCCATCGTCGGACGAGGTTTTGGGCTAGGATATCAAACGGTGCCACCCTTCAGTTTCGAGGGGGGCGAAAGACATATAGAATTCACGGAAAGGAGGCCTGTTACCCTACGTCACATCATGGCACTTGAAGGAAAGAAAAGAACATTTCCTTGTCTGAGCCATGCATCACTTCCTGAAACATATCTGTCTGATCGCTCTTGTTTTTGGTGTCCCTCTGGGGGCTGCCGAGGCAGGTGCGAACAGGATCCAAGTCAGTCAGTTGCAGATCGGGACCCCGCTTGAAGACCCGTCACTCTTTGTCCGTCCGCTCATTGCCGAACTGTCGGTGACTGGGACGCACAACGACATTGAATTGCGCCAAACGGGTTCTGGGCACGAGGCCAATCTGACGGTCTCTGGTTCGGACTGTCATATTCTGATTGAGCAGACTTCGGTCGGCGATGTCGCCAGTATACACCAAGCCGGATCCGGCAATTCACTGGTTTTGTTTCAGGGGCATTGAAACCTTTTCACCTCGGAGATCGTCATGAGGTGCATGAAACACACGACACTTCTGTTAACCGGTCTTTTGTGCGCGCCCCTGTCTGCTGTTGCTGACGGGAACAAGCTCTATCTGCTTCAGAACACTCCGACCCAAGGCGATGCCGAGGGAAACCGGATCGAGGTGGACCAGTCTAACTCGCTGTATTCCGAGTTGGGCAGAGAAGACGCGCCTTTGGTGCAAGATGGCTTTGCAAATGCCGCCCAAATCGTGGTGGAAGGGGCAGGGTCGCAAGTCGCACTATCGCAGGCGACGCAGAATATTGTCGGAAACCAAGGTGTTATTCTAGCCTACGACGGTGCGAATGCTCGGTTAGAGCAGACAGGTACCCAAAACAGCGGAACAATCAGTCTGAGCGGGGTGAACCTCGAAGGTACTCTGATCCAAGAAGGAAGCCAGCTCACTGGAACCCTCATTGCGGTAGGAGACAACGCAACCGCGTCCCTCACACAAACCGGTACGGATCTGAACGGGCGGCTCGAAGTCGAAGCCTACAATAGCTACGTCAGCTATACGATGGAGGGGAATGGCCTGTATAACCCAGGCGCTCCCGTGCGCATCTTCACTTTAAATCGCGATATTTCGGTCACCCAGCGCAATCTTTGGGGCAACGGGAACGGCAACGGAAATATTGGCAATGGCAACGGGAACGGAAACAACGGAAACGGCAACGGGAACAACGGCAACACTGGCGGCAATAATGGCAACGGGAACGGAAACGGAAACGGCTCATGAAGGGGTTTCGCACTGCGGCACTGGCCGCGGTTCTGACAGTTTGCAGCAGTTTCGCGCAGGGGCAGACACTGAGTGATCTGATTTCGGCTTTCTCCGGCGAGTGGTATTCTTTTGACCGAGTGCGCGCCCAAAGCGGTGGTGTCTGCGAAATTGACGTGACGACTGAGACGCTTGGAAATGTGTTTGTTGCCCGCTCTAAGAGTTGCGGCGCTGGTTTGGATTTGCTTGGGGCTTGGGGGATTGCCGATGGGCAGATCGTTCTCTTAACCGAAGATCAGCGCACTCTTGGTGTTCTGGGTGGCAATCAAACCCGCATGACTGGCGACGACCTTGCTTCGGGACGAAGTCTGATCCTTGAACGGCGTCAGCCCAGTGGTTTCGTCATCACACTGCAGCAGGCCATCCGAAATCAAAGCTGCCTCTATGTCGGCTATACAGCCGATTGTTCTGACAAGACCGATGTCGCCCAACTCTTGGCAGCAAAGGCCGACGCCACCGTGCCACTGACAACAGCAGCACGGCTGAACCTGCGCAATCAGCCTAGACGGGACGCTCCAGTCGCACTTGTTTTGGATAGACTGACACAGGTGTCTGCGTTCGAATGCCTGACAGCGAGCGATGGCATCTGGTGCAAAGTCGATGTGGACGGCACAGTAGGATGGTTGGCCCGCAACGGGTTGCGCCAACAGAAATGGGCCGTGACAACATTCGAACTAGCGACCGAAGGGCCGGTCTTAGAAGTCCAACCCTAGGTCCAGGGTTTTCGCCGAATGGGTCAGGGCGCCCGAGCTGATGTAATGCACTCCCGTTGCCGCGACCTCTGCCACGCGGGGCAACGTCATGTTGCCCGACGCTTCCAGCACCAGCTTGCCCGCGTTCATGGCCACGGCTTTCTCCAGAGTCGGAGTGTCCATGTTGTCCAGCAGCACGACATCCGCGCCGCCGATCTCCAGCACCTGTTCCAGCTGCTCCAGCGTGTCGACTTCGATCTCGACCCGCATCATGTGGCTGGCTTGGGCTTTGACAGCTTCAAGCACAGGGGAAATGCCGCCCGCTGCGGCGATGTGATTGTCCTTGATCAGGATGGCGTCGGACAGGCTGAAGCGGTGGTTGAAACCGCCGCCGTGCAGGACCGCTTGCTTTTCCACCAGACGTAGACCGGGTGTGGTCTTGCGCGTGCAGGTGATGCGGCAATCAGTGCCCTCGGTCTCGGCCACATAACTCGCGGTCATCGTTGCGATGCCAGTCAGACGGCCCGCAAAGTTCAAAGCGACCCGTTCGCCCGACAGAATGCTCGCGGCGCTGCCTTCGATGGTCATCAGCACGTCGTCTTTGGCGCAGGGCTGGCCGTCCGCAATCAGCGTTTCGATTTTCAGCGCGGGGTCCACCAGATGGAACGCTATCCGCGCGATCTGCATGCCAGAGACGACGCCAGCCTCGCGCGCGTTCAGCCGTGCGGTATAGGTCACATCCGCTGGGATCACCGTGCGCGTGGTGATGTCGCCATAGGTGCCAAGGTCCTCGGCCAGCGCGTTGCGGATCACGGGTTCCAGAACCAGATCGGGCAGGGGGGAATTCATCGCTTACTCCTTGGCATAGCGGGCGCGGATATCCATGGCCTCGGCCAGTGTCATCACGGACCTCTCGCCGGTCGGGTTGGTCTGCGGGAAGTCAGAGCGGAAATGCGCTCCACGGCTTTCCTCGCGCTTCAATGCGGCGGCGGCAATCAGCGTTGCGGTCGCAGTCATGTTTTTTAAGGCGTCGCAGTTCGGCTGGCTGAACTCGATCAGATAGATGCGCGCCAGCGCGTCCTTCAGGTCTGCGCCATTGCGGACGACCCCAACCTTGTCGGTCATGATTTGGCGCAGGTCCGCCACAAGATCCTCGCGTGGGGCGGCGATAGAACCTTGGGTTTCCACCAGCACTTCGGGTGCCGGAGCCGCGTCGCCAAGGCCTGCCATGATCGATGTGGCCGCACGGCGGGCGTAAACCAAAGCCTCGAGCAGGCCATTGGACGCCAAACGGTTCGCGCCGTGCAATCCGGTCGAGGCACATTCACCGCAGCACCAGAGCCCGTCCAAGGACGCGCGCCCTTCGTCATCTACCTTGATCCCGCCCATATGGTAGTGGGCCGCAGCAGCAACGGGGATCGGCTGGGTGACAGGATCAATGCCAGACCGCAAGCAGGCTTCGGCCACGGCGGGGTACTGGGTCATGATCTCGGGGCCGATGGCCTCGCGGGTGTCCAGCGCGGGTTCGTAGCCCGCTTGGGTCTGCGCATAGATGCCGCGAGCTACGATATCACGGGGCGCGAGTTCGGCGTCGGGGTGCAGGCGCTCCATAAAGCGCTTACCCAGTTTGTTGATCAGGATCGCCCCTTCGCCGCGCAGGGCTTCGGTGGCCAAGGGGGCAGGGTCCTCGCCGCACGCAATCGCGGTGGGGTGGAATTGGACAAACTCCGCATCGGCAATCTCGGCACCCGCGCGGGCGGCCATACCGATCACCTGTCCGCGAATGCGGGGCGGGTTCGTGGTCAGTTTGTACAGCCCGCCAGAGCCGCCACCCGCCAACAGATGCGCCGCGCCCTGCACCAGCACCGGCGCTGCACGCTCGTCACCGGATTGAGAGACCCAGACGCCAGTCACGCGGCCATCCACGACTTCCAGCCCTGTCGCTAGGTGCCCTTCGAGCACCTGCACCGATGGGGTCTCCCGAACCGTGGCAATCAATGCCTTCATGATTTCGGCACCCGCTTGGTCGCCGCGTACGCGCACGACGCGCGCAAAGCTGTGGGCAGCCTCGCGGCTCATGACATACCCGCCATCGTCCGTCCGGTCGAACGGCGTGCCAAGGGTTGTCAGGTTCAGGATATGCTCGCGCGCCTCGTCGCAGACAGCGGTCGCGACATGGGCATCAACGGTGCCTGCGCCCGCCAACACGGTATCACGGGCGTGGTCTTCGGGGGTGTCACGGTCGTCCATCGCCGCCGCCACGCCGCCTTGAGCCCACGCGGAACTCGCCCCTTCGCCCAAAATCTCGGGCGAGATCATCAGCACGGGGTAGGGCGCAATGGTCAGCGCCGCATAAAGCGCGCCGAGGCCGGCCCCTACGATCACCACCCGATCGGTGGTTGCACTGGTCATGATAGGATCAGAGCCCCAGTTTCTTGGACATGTCGATCATGCGCTGGACAGCAACGCGCGCCCCTTCGGCCACCGCAGGATCAACTTCGATCTGTGTGGTCATGGTGTGCAGGCTCCAGAGCACTTTTTCCAGAGTGATCATCTTCATGTAGGGGCACATGTTGCAGGGGCCGACGAAATCGACCTCGGGCAACGAATCCGCGATGTTCGAGGCCATCGAGCATTCTGTCACCAGCATCGCCTTTTCAGGCTTGTTGTCAGTGACGTATTTGATGATCCCACTGGTCGAACCACTAAAGTCCGATGCCTCGACCACCGAGGGCGGGCATTCGGGGTGCGCGATGACCACAGTGCCGGGATTCCATTCGCGGAATTCGTTGATGTCCTGCGCGGTGTACTGCTCGTGGACGATGCACGAGCCTTCCCACCAGACGATGCGCTTGTTCTTGACCTTCTGGGCCACGTTCTGCGCCAGATACTGGTCGGGGGTCATGATGACGGTGTCCGCCTCCAATGCCTCGACGATCTGGATCGCGTTCGAGCTGGTGCAGCAGATGTCCGATGCGGCCTTCACCTCGGCGGTGGTGTTCACATAGGTGACCACGGGCGCACCGGGGAACTGTTTCCGCATCTCTTCGATGCCAGCGGGGGTGATGCTTTCGGCCAGCGAGCAGCCAGCCTCCATGTCGGGCATCAGCACGGTTTTCTGGGGCGACAGAATTTTCGAGGTCTCGGCCATGAAGTGCACGCCGCCCTGAACGATCACGTCGGCTTCGACCTTCGCGGCCTCGATCGCCAGCTGCAGGCTGTCGCCGACAACGTCCGAGATTCCGTGGAAAATGTCCGGCGTCATGTAGTTGTGTGCCAGAATGACCGCGTTGCGCTCGCGCTTCAGGTCGTTGATCGCCTTGATGTAGGGCGCGGCCTGAAGGAAGTCCGGCGGTGTGACCACGCGGTCCATCTTCTTGTAGATGTCCGATAGACTCTCTGCCAGCTCGGCCGAGGGACGCAGGTCGTAGATCTCGGACAACTCCGAGCGGACGGTGTTCATATCGAGCACTTTAGGATCCTCCTAGTGCGCGTGACCCGGGGCCAGTCGTTCTGTCTGGCGGATGCGGGCCGGCGCCATTCCTTTACCGGCAGGCGAGATAAAACGAGGCCTTCTTCTACAGGTGTTTCCTGCGGGGTCAATGTCGGCGGCGCCAGTTTCACCGCCCATCACCCTAAAATATGTAGGAATTATGACGCGAAATACCACCTATGATTGTTCTAGGTGCGTCATTCCCCATGCTCAAGTGTGATGCAAATCCGCCGATGACGCTGTGGAATTCGCAAAAGTGAACAAAGAATATCTAGGCAAATCAATCGGACAGGGTCATATAGAACGTCACCCGTTCCATCCATTTGGTACAGTGCCGTGCACATTCGTCTTGAAAAGGTCAATCATATCCGCCGCCAGCGCCGGTATTGCGTGATTTCCTCGGGGCAGACGCTCTTTGGAGAATGGTTTGTGCAACGCGAGACGGGACGCATCGGGTCGCAAGGCGCGCAGCAAAGCGTTGAATATGTCAGCAGCTGGCAAGAGGCCTATGAGGCGATCGAACAAATGAAGCGCGAAACCTGCCGCAAGGGCTACGCGCCGATCCCCGTGCAATTGCATCTATTCTGAAATCATCCGCGACTTCCTGCCGCTGTTGCCTGTTAAATTGGGGGCAAACGGTGAATTTTTGGCGTTTTTCGTTTCGGTATACAATGGCACACATTGACTTGGTGCCGCGTCCGATCTAAGGCAGAGGCGACTAAGCGGCGCGCATACTGCACGTCGCCCACGGCGTCAGATTTCGGAGAAACGAAGCCATGACAAAAAGCGATACCCCCGACATCATTTATACCATCGTTGACGAAGCGCCCGAGCTGGCCAGTGCATCGCTGCTGCCGATCATCCGCTCGTTTGCGGGCAAGGCCGACATTAGCGTCGAAACCCGGAACATCTCGGTGGCGGGCCGTATTCTGGCCGTGTTCCCCGAATACCTGACCGAAGAGCAGAAGATCGCCGACGATCTGGCCGGTCTGGGTGAACTGGTGAAGACTCCCGATGCCAACGTCATCAAGCTGCCGAACATCTCGGCCTCGATGCCGCAGCTGAACGCCGCGATCAAAGAATTGCAGGACAAGGGCTACGCTGTTCCCAGCTACCCCTACGATCCCCAAACCGACGAAGAGAAAGATATCCAGAAGCGCTACGACGGGATCAAAGGCTCTGCCGTGAACCCCGTTCTGCGCGAGGGTAACTCTGACCGTCGTTCGGCCAAAGCGGTCAAAGAATACGCCAAAGCCAACCCCCACCGCATGGGCGACTGGTCGGCAGACAGCAAAACCCACGTTGCGTCCATGGACGGCAACGACTTCTACGCCAATGAAAAGGCGACCACCATCACCGCTGATCAGGCGGGTGGCGCAAAGATCGTCTTTACCGGCGAAGACGGCAGCACCAAAGTTCTGAAGGACGGTCTGTCCTACGAAGAGGGCACCATCGTTGACGCGACCTTCCTGTCGGCGTCCGCTCTGAGCGCCTTCGTCAAACAGGAAATCGCGTCGATGGAGCCGGGCGTTCTGTTCTCGGTGCACCTGAAAGCGACCATGATGAAGGTCTCGGACCCCATCATCTTTGGTCACTTCGTCAAAGGCTATCTGGAAGACTTCATCGCCAAGCATGGCGACAAACTGAAAGAACTGGGCTTCAACCCGAACCAGGGTCTGGGTGATCTGGAAGCCAAGATCGCAGGCAACGCAGAGCTGGAAGCGGACTACAAAGCTGCCATGGCCGCCAAGCCCGACATGTACATGGTGAACTCGGACAAGGGCATCACCAACCTGCACGTGTCCTCGGACGTGATCATCGACGCTTCGATGCCTGCAGTGATCCGCGCTGGCGGCATCGGCTGGGGCCCCGACGGCGAGCCTGCACCGACCAAGTGCTGCATCCCCGACAACTGCTACGCCGGTGTATATGACGAGACCATCGAGTTCTTTAAACAGAACGGCAAGCTGGACGTCACCACCTGTGGCGCTGTGTCGAACTGCGGTCTGATGGCTCAGAAAGCCGAAGAGTACGGCTCGCACCCCACTACCTTTGAAATGGACGCCCCCGGCACCGTTCAGATCGTTCTGGACAGCGGCGAGGTCATCCTCGAGCACAAGGTGGAAACCGGCGACATCTGGCGTTCGTGCACCGCAAAGAAGCTGCCGATCCTCGACTGGATCAAACTGGGCATCAACCGCACCAAAGCGACCGGTCTGGCAGCCTTCTGGCTGGACGCAAACCGGGCCCACGATGCAGAGCTGATCAAATACGTCGAGCCCGCGCTGAAAGAAGCCGGCATCGAAATCCCGATCATGGCACCCCGCGAAGCAACCCGCTTCACTCTGGAGAACATGGTTCAGGGCAAAGACGTGGTCACCATCACCGGTAACGTTCTGCGCGACTACCTGACCGACCTGTTCCCCATTCTGGAACTGGGCACCTCGGCCAAGATGCTGTCGATCGTCTCGCTGATGCAGGGCGGTGGTCTGTTCGAAACCGGCGCGGGCGGTACTGCGCCCAAGCACGTTCAGCAGGTCATCGAAGAGAGTCATTTGCGTTGGGACAGCCTTGGCGAGTTCTGCGCTCTGGGTGAATCGTTCAAGTTCCTCGCGGGCAAGGGCGATGCGAAAGCGGGTGTTCTGGGGGATGCGGTTGAAGTCGCAACCCAGAAGGTTCTGGAAAACGACAAATCGCCCAAGGGCCGTGTTGGTCAGCTCGACAACCGTGGCAGCCACTACTACTTCGCCAAGTACTGGGCAGAGGCTCTGGCCGCTCAGACAGACGATGCAGAGCTGGCAGCAGCGTTCGCTCCGATCGCCAAGGAACTCGCCGATAAAGAAGAGGCCATCCTGGCCGAGATTGGCGAAGTCGACGGCAAGCCCGGCGACTTGGGCGGCTACTACCTGCTGGATGCAGACAAGGTTGCAGCTATCATGCGCCCGAGCGCGACCCTGAACGCCATCATCGGCTAATTCAGCTGTCCATACGATTTTGAATAAGCGGGCCTCTGGTCCGCTTATTTATTTTATATCAGTAAGTTGTGCCTCGAAGTTAACCCAATACGCATCGGGTTCTCTGCCGTCTAGCCTTCGCTCCATGCAATCTCGCATAGGGCCCCTCACATACGTAGACATCCAAAAACTTCGCAAGAGCGCTAGGCTTTTCAAAATAGCAAAACCGCGCTATTTCACCGTTTTGCTTCACCAGCCCCGTTTGTGGGCCGTATTCAGGGGCTTTACGCCATGACGCAGCAGACCGAGACCCTTCGCCGCGCCGCCCGCCTGAGCGTGGCCCCGATGATGGATGGGAAAGCGTTCGGAAATCATCCTATAAAAATCAATAACTTGCCTTGTTGTTCCGGCTGATGTTGTTCTAAAAGTTGTTCTGAAATCGGCAAAGCAGCTATTCAGTGTCGCTTCTGCAATGCAGCCAAAGGCTGTAAAGCCCCATTCTGACCATCATGCCGCGCACGGCGGCGCGCATCGCTCTGGCTTCATCTGGGGTGGTTAGGGCGTGTTTGTCCGCAGCTTCGAATTCGGCGTCTGCAGCGTCAAAGATGCCCCTGACATCCACTGCCGCCGGACCGCAGTTCATTGTGCATTCGCCGTCGACGCAGTCTTCACATGGTCCCGTTCGATAGCTGCCACATGCTTTGCACAGCATGGCTTCACCCATACATCTTCTGAAATTCGCGCTGTGCTTCGCTGCGGCGCGCGTCGAGGTAGTCGGCCAAGTCCTGCAGGTGAACGCCCTTGGCGCTCTTTTGGCTGTCTTCGATGCGCACCACAGGCAGCGGGATCTGTCCGTCGCTGATCTTGCGCAGGAACTTCACCAGCGTCAGATGCGGAAAGAAGTCATCGCACACCTGCTGCGCCGGGATGATCGGTGTGCCGTTGTATTTGGCCATCAGAAGGAATGCGGTGTTCATCTTCCAGCCTCTGATTTGTTTTCGATTCCATCGACGGGTTTTGCGGCCTGCTGAATTGTTTTGATGGCCTGCAAATAAATGCGCGCGCCGTTCCAGATTTGTTTGGCGAGAGCCGCGCGCGCATGGGCTTCGGCAGGGCTGATTTTGCCCGCGCGCAGATCCTTTAAGTCCTGTGACAAACCGGCGATGGTGTCTTTAAGGCTGAGTTCGTCAGATACGGGCGTTGAAACATAGTCGCGTTCAGCCATAGATCGGTCTTTCCCCAATTTTGATGCGGTAAGCATCAATCTCGATTGCTGAAATCAGCGCGCTTAATTGCTTGATGACCCGCCGATCTGGGTTGGCGTCGCCATAGGTTCCAACTCCAAATTCCTGTTCGCAGTGCCAGCACAGCGGCGCGCGCGCCGTAAGCTGAGGGCTTTCCCAGCATGGTGGCTGTGCGCGATGGCAAATTGCGCAGTTGAATGGTTCAGATTTGTCAGGGTAGATCGGCATCATGTCTTCCTGTTTTCCGTCGCTGGCCCCCGTTGGCGGGGACCAGAAAGAGAAATCAGCTTTCGGGGGTGCCCATGAATGTGGGCAGATCGGTTTCGGTGGTTGCCGCTTCGACCGCTTCCTTAAAGGCGGCTTCGAACGCCTTTTCGGGGTTGTAGATCGACAGGATGAACCGCACTTCGCCGCCCTGCTTGCGATAGCGGAAGCGCACGGGCATCCGGTAAAGGGCGCCTCCCATGAAGACGGGGATGGCGATGATGATCAGGTTCGGGATCTGCAGTGGCTTGCCGTCCGGGGCTTTGTGTTCATTGACAAACTGGATTTCCTGTTCGCCGCTGTCCCGGTTGGTCTTCACCGTCAGGTTGCTGGTTTCATGCACCTGAAACTGCTTGGACATCGCCAGCAGCTGGGTCAGCTGGCCATAGCGCCCTTCGATCTTCTGGGCGGTTTCGATCAGGCGGTTTTCCCATGGCTGGTTCTTGTCGCTGACACCGCCTTTCAGGATGGCGGGCGAAGGGTCCATGATGTCTTTGGCCTGTGCTTCGATGAATTCGCCTAGATTGTCTTTCTTGAGCGGTTCACCTGACACGCCCATCCATGCCTTCCATTCTTCCGACAGGGGGAAGTCATAGATGGCCCGGTGGTGGCAGTGGCGCGCGCTGGCATCGCCTGTGGCTGTGGTCACGTCGACCGCGCCAGCAGCGTGATAGTCTGCAATGCAGGTCAGCGTCGGGGCCGACATATCGGGGTTGGCAAACAGGGCTGACGTGTCGCCCTTGAACCGGTTGGCCCATGCGATGATGCTTTGCAGATCGGCAAAGCGGGCGGTGCCTTTGCGGCGGGCGGGCTTGAAGTATTCAGCCGCATCACGGTGCTTGCTGGTGACATCTTCAATGCGGCGCTTTTCCGGCAGGCTGACCAGATGGGGCGAATTGAATGGGGTGCCGCCTTCCTGAACGACCGGATCTGCGATGCATTCGGCGCTGCCCAAGGTGGCCATGACATCGCGCATGGTTTCTGCCGGGTTTTCGTGCCGCAGGGCGGCGGTGTCTGTCTTGTCTGACATGGTCAGCTCCTTTTGGGTTTAGGGTTGGTTTTCGGGGTTAAACGTCGCGCACTTCGCCGGTTTTCGGGTCATGCGGGGTGACATCGCGCACACCGCTGTGCATGCGCTTCATCATCGGGCTGTAGAGGGTCATTTGCCCCTGACCGTCCACATAGGCGGCAGCTTGGCTGGCGGGTTTCTTCGGCGCTTTAAAATCGGCCTGCGCGCGCATGCCCAGATCACCTGCGCCGCTCAGTTCATAAGACACATTCAGGGTGAAAGAGCCTTTCGCGCCCTTGTGACCATATTCTTCATTGTGGTTCTGCATCTGCTGCAGCAAGTCGCGGTGATCCGCTATGAACTGGGAGAGGAATTCGCCGCCATCAAAGAGGGTCAGCAGCTGTTCGACGTTACGAATGGCGAAAGGATCGTGTTCTTCGATTTGATTTTCTTCTGCGGGTTGCTTTTTCTTGGCCATCACGGGCGTGGTCCTTTCTATCGTGGGGTTGCGATTTTGCCGGTCCATGCGTCGAAGTCGGTGCGCATGGCTTGAAAACGGGTTTCAGCGTCGGGGTTTTGCGTCAGCTGGCGTCGGCTGTTGATCTTGCAGATGTCGCGGACGTATTCGGCGGCCGCTTCACTGCTGAATTGCCCGCCGGGAAATCCGCAGCGGATCGCGGCGAACTGCTGAAAGCGTGGGTCATTGCACAGGATACCTGCCTGTTGGGCCGGGTCCATGTCATCAAAGCGTTGGCGGGTGCTGGCGGTCATAGCAATCGACCAAAGCCCAAGAACCAGATGAACGCTTTCGCTGCTGCCACGGGCATCTGCGCCCAGAACCAAAGCCGGTCTTTCAGCTTGCGCGATTTCAGGCCGGGGCATTCCGGGCGCATGGTTCCGCCTGGGCATCCGCAGTCCGGCCACAGCGGGCAATGAAATGTCGGGGTGTTGTCGGCCATAGGATCGGGCACCAGTTTGGGCGCGCGCTGCTGGTTATCGTGAGTGATGGCAGATGCAGCGCGCGCCCCGGCGGGGGCGATCCCCTGACGCCCGCGACGAAGCAGGGAAAGAAGGCCGGGCACGTCGAGCAGACCGCGCCCGGCCCAGTGACCGGCAAACAGGCGATTGCCGGTTGTAGTGATGTCGTGGCGCGCAAGCATCAGCGCGCGCCTTGGCCAGCCGCCGCGCGGGCGTTGGCAATTTCTTCGCCATGGTTGCGCGGATTCGGGAAAGGCGGATGCACGGTGATGAAACCGTCATCTTCGATCAGCGGCGCAACAGCTTTGGCGGCTTTGGTCCAGTTGCGGATCGCCTCTTCCTCTGACGCGCCATAGGCGTTCACGCCATGCAGGGCGATTTCGAACAGATGGCTGGACTGCGCTGCGTCGGCAGGCGGCACATAGCTGCCGCCGTTTTCCATCACTTCATTCATGAACGCATCTTTCTGGCCTGCGCTGTCGAGGCATTCGAGGTTCAACAGGAAGGCGGTCAGGCGGTCATTCAGCAGATGGGTGGTCATAGCAGCGACTCCTGCATGGCATCGCCAGGGCGCGCCGTGGCCACGGTTTCAAGAACGTGGAACTGGGCGTCGTTTTCCTTGGCGAGTTTCTGGGCTGCGGCCAGCGCTTCATCGAAGGATGAATAGCGGGCGCGCGGTTCGGTCTTGGATTGCGGGCCGGTCGGTTTCCGGCACACCATCCAGAAGCGGGCGAATTGGGGCAGATCAGACATTGCGCGACTCCTCAATTCGGGTCCACGCCACTAGGCTGATCGGGCGATCATCATTGGAGATAGAAATGAGCGTTGATTTTGAGAAATCGCCAGACGGAAATATTGTGCTGCGCCCAGTCATTGGCTGGACCCCGTTTGTGCCATTTGGAATGGCATGTGGCCTGCGAATTGAGTTTGTTCAAAGTGAAGAACATCTGCAGGCGGCACTGAAAAACGAGCGCAAACCTGATGCAGTGCAAATCGTTTTGACGCCCCAACAAGCGGAATTGCTGGCGCAGGATCTAATGAAGGTTGTGCAGGCTGCTGCTGCACGCCCAGACGGCATGGGGCAGTAGAACCAGCCATCACGCGACCTGCTGATCTGCTTGGAGTGGCTTGGCCTGAAGGCGGCGCTGGCAGACGGTTTGGCCGCGTTCGGCCTTCAGCGTGGCCCATGCCAGCAAGAGCAGGCTGGGGCGGTGGTGTGGCTTGGGGTTGCTGACCACTGACAGGGCGTCTGCCTGTCGCTGTGGTGTGCTGGGGGTATGAAAACGCATGTTGGCCTCCGACTAGGTGAGGCCGAAACTAGATTGGACAACTATCCAATGTCAATACAATATTGGATAGTTGTCCAAAGCTGGTGGTAGCGGTGGGGGCTTAAAGGTCCAGCTTTACCCCAAAGTGCCCTTCGCTGCCGTCATTTCTTACCCATCCCCCTACGATCACCGCATCAATCGTGACCGTCTTCCCATTCATAGCCTTCGACATCCGCGGTGCCGAATGCTTGTCGATGTAGCCAACTTGCAAACCGTTTATCTCTACAAGAATTGCGTTTGGGTCATAGGGGTTGTCAGGCTCTGGTATCAGGTAGGCTACGCAATAACGCTGGTGCCCATTCTCGGTTTTGCCACCGCAAATCACTGCAAGCGCTGATTGGTAGTGGGATTCGCCAACAATCTCAAATTCAAACTCCCCATCGCCCTCAATCTGGACGTATAAGTCCGGTTCATGCCCTATATCTGGTATGCTGTTCGTCATCAATTTTTCCTTTAATAATTGCGATGTTCTGTTAATGTTCTCGTTATGATCGATTCTCGCAAAGGTTTCAGCAACAGCGCATTGATCAGTCGCCTTTCGGATCGGCAGGCGGTTTTGTTGTCTCTGCACCTTGCGGCGCTGCCTGACCGTCATCGGCGCGCTGAGAGAGAATTGCAGTTAAAGACGCTTCCAGTATCGCTTGCTCTTGCGGTGTCATCCGGGCGATCTGTTCCGCCAGTTGGTCGCGGACCTGCGCAGGGGAAAGCCCCATAAACTCCTCGACGGACTTGCCGTAGGCGTGGGCGACCTTGACAGCTATTTCGACGCTTGGAGTTCGGGTCTTGCCATATTTCACTTTGTAAAGGGCGTCTCTTTTTACGCCAGCGCGAAGCGCAAGCGTGGTGATGTCTTCAGACCACTCGTCAAGGTGTCTGTTAAGGGCTTCCAGAAAGCTGGGAAAGTCGTTGCTGATCATGTCGGCAGTATAATTGGCCCATGATCCAACTGGAATTGGATGGTTGTCCATTGACACCATTGGCCAATTGTCCAATAAATGGGGGCATGACCCATGAAACGATCCTTGAAGAACTTGAAGACTACTGCCGCGCGACGGGCCTGAAACCGTCCACGGTCTGTGTTCGGGCGCTGAATGACAGCCGCTATGTGGCGCGACACCAGCGCCGCTTGGATGCGCTGAACCGGGACGCCAACAAAATCCGCCAATACATGGCCGAAAACCCTGCGCCTGCGGGAGCAGATCAGGTGGCGGCGGAATGATGGTTTGGCTTGCTGTCTCATATCCCGATTGTCGCGCCCGGTGCGTGATCGGCAAAGGAAACGAGGTTTCCCATGTGTGAGGCACAAGACATCACCGCCGCGCCCGATCTGGACGCCTTTTTTGACGCGCTGTCGCGTTCAAAGGTCAGTGATGAAACGATACTGGCGTCTTGGCACTGGCTTCGCCGTGAATTTGAGCGCCTTGCTGCCCTGCGCGGCCTTTCGCATCCGGTCGTTCAGTGCGCGTTGCATGACTTCGGCAGCATGTTCGCCCGCGATTTTCAGGACTTCATCGCGTTCCGCCCAGTTGTCACAGGCGGCGCAACCGTAGGTCTCGGTCTCAATATCGTCTTCGACCTTGAGGCTTACCGGCGTTTTGCAATGACCGCAGAGGATCGTGTGCGTGGATTGGTCTGACATTCATATCTCCATCGCTCGGTGTGGTGCCGCGATGGTGATGGGCGGCATCGCGTTTGGCAACGCTTTGCCGCCCGCATCTGCCAAAGAGGTTTTCCATGGCTGACCCGGTAACACGCGGCATTTTCGATGGTCTTGTTCGCCGTGCTGGCGGTGTCGAGGCGGTCGCGGCGGTGCTGGAAGCCCGCTATGGCGTGGGCTGCAAGGGCACGGTCAGCAAGATGTGTTCCGGCCAGATCGGTGTGACGGTCGATGCGGCAATCGCGGTCGAAGACTTTGTCGGGGCTTTCCCGTTGACCAATCGCATGTTCGAGCGCACGGGCCGTGAAGGTGTGCGGGCCGGATGTCTGAAGGAACTGGCGGCGCAAAGCACGCTGGCCAGCGGTCAGGCGCATTCGGCGCTGATCCGAGCGTTTTCGCACCTAAGCCCCGGTGGTGAGGCTTTGACCGCAGAAGAGCGCGCAGAAGTCATCGCCCATATGCGTGCCGCGCGTCAGGTGCTGACCGACATCATTGATGCGGCGGAGGTGCAGGGATGATGGATGGCGCTGCACAACTGGAAAAAGGGAAATCACTATGGCCTACGTGCTTTGGGAATGCTTGCAGACCGCAGCAATCGTCTTCGTCATTTGGTGCTTGTCGGGCGTTCAGTCCAAGACAATCAGTCTGCTTGTGGATCGCGGTCTTCAGCTGCATCGGCGTCAGTGACAAGGCGCAGTTTGGGGCGATCTTCAGCGTCACTTTTGGCGATGAATTCGTTTTCTATTGTTTTGGTCAGGCTTTCGACAAACACGGCGCAGTGGGGATGCAGGTCATTGGTGTCGCAGCAGCCTTTAATCACTTGGATCAGGCTTTCGGGGTCTGCGTTGTTTACGGTGATGAAGGCGCGACAAAGTTCGTAGATCATCTGGTTTTGAACGCGCCGAAAATCGTTAAGCCGCGCAACTTGGTCGAAGAGGGTTTGAATAGCCTCATTAACGTCCATGCTTATCGCTTCTTTTTTTCTCGTCATTGGGGACACTGCTTTTTGTTTGCCTGCCGCGCGTACTGCGTAGTGGGCTTTTGTGCCGCCGCTTTGGGAAGTCAGTGGGTGGCGCAACTGGTCGGGCGAGTTTGGGACGGCTTGCCCGACCACACCATATTGATGCCATCAGATACAGATGGTCAACATTTGCGCAGTCAGGTGGTGGCATGACTGGGTATTCGACAGGGCTGGCGCGCCCGCTTCATCTGTGGGCATCGGGCTTTGCCCGTCGTTGGCATATGAATGCGGCTTTGTCCGGTGCGGATGATTTCAACTGTGCGCATCAAGGCCGTTGCGCCATGCTGGTCATCACTCTGTTTCCTGACCATTCGCTGGCGTTGTTGCGGGCGGCTGTGACCCATGACGCTGCTGAATTCGTGGTGGGTGATCTGTCGCAGCCCTTTAAGGCTGTTGGTGGCGATTTGGTTGCTGATCATGCGTCTTTGGAAGGCGACGTGCTGACCCGAATGGGCTTGGCCTGCGATCTGAGTGAATTCGAACAGCGTTGCCTGAAGCTGATCGACCGCATTGACGCGGTTCTGTTTGTTCAGCTGCGCGCACCGCAAGAGGCGCGGCGCAACGGCTGGCCCGAAGTTCAGGACTGGTGTCTGGGTGAAGCTGATGAGTTGGGCTGCGGTGAAGCGGTCGCGGTTCTGTTCTGGGATTCCGAATGCCGGGCCTATGAAGGGGGTGCGCTATGAATGCGATCACCGCCAATGCCGAAAGCCAGCGCCGGATCTTCAATCATTTTGCCGAACGGCTGGAAGAGCGGTTTGGGAGGGGGCTGGATGCCCTGACACTATGGCGCGCGCTGGCCTATGCGCTGCATGCACAGGACTGGAAGTTGCTGCGCCCCGTCGCCCGCGTGAACCGCAAGGGGCGGCGCATCTTTGTTTGCCGTTTGGCCGATGGCCGGTTTCTTTTTGTTCTGTTCGATTGCCAGATCGGCCTGCCGATCACCGTCTTCCGCGAAGGCATGGTCATTCGGCGCGAGGGCAAGGGAACCATGCAGTTGGGGGTGCCACATGACCTTCGCTAACATGGACCGCAACCAGATCGAAGAGCACCACATCGACCCGCGCGCCTGCCGGGCGCTTTGGTGTGCGGTGGTCGAAGAGCAATTTCAGCTGGCTGTGTCGCCCAAGATGACTGATCGGCCCGCTGAAATATCCGCAGCGCGCCGCTGGTTTGGCACCCGTGATTTCTTCATGGCCTGCGCCTTGGCTGGCGTCGATGGCGCATGGGTTCTGTGGGGCGTTCGCCATCATCTTGCAGAAACGCATGTAGAGGCGCAGGAAGGGGCTTTTGCGCTATGACCCCGCTGCTACCCGCAACCGCAAATGCCGTGACACGGCATAGTGAGCCGGAAGACTTCCGGTCTTTCGCGCATCAGGAATTGGCAGCATCCAGCCCGTGGCGGGGCGGTATCTGCTTCAACCCATCCTGTGGGGCAGCGTTTGAGCCGCGCCGCAGCTGGCAGATTTACTGCTGCACCGCCTGTGAGCGCGCAGGCACGGCAGAGTTGCGCAAGTGGGGCCATCGCATGGCCCTGTCAGCGCTGATCTGGCGCATGGGCAAATATGAACAACATGACGCGGGCATCCGCGATCTGACCCGCGCAGCACGGCGGCATGTTAGCCAAGTGCAATCCGCATGGTTGGCAGATCGGCAAGCCCGCGCTGCAGAAAGGGGTAAATCATGAATTGTCCAGAACACTTGGTCTTGGACCGTAAGTGGCTGCAGGTCTGGCACATCCAGCATGCTGATGTTCCCCGCAGATACATCACTTGGGGGGAGGTCTTGAATCCTCTTCGCTATGAAATCTGTGTCGGAGCGGGACCGGGGCGCTACTGGCGCTGGAACGATGACGCTTGGCTTTGGACGGCATGGCGGAATTTTCTGTTCCGGGCAAAGATTGGGTGCTGGCTGCGGGGCCATGAGTGGGTTCCGAACCGATATTCAGACGGTGATCGGTGTGACCGTTGCTTCAAGCAAAGGGGGCGGTGATGGCGGTTTATGTAGATGACATGATGGCATCCTTTGGCCGGATGAAGATGTGCCACATGATGGCTGACAGTTCCGAAGAATTGCTGGCGATGGCTGACCGGATCGGCGTGGCGCGGAAGTGGCTTCAGAAGCCCGGTTCTCATATGGAACACTTCGACATTGCCATGTCCAAGCGGCGGCTGGCCGTCGCTGCGGGTGCGGTCGAGGTCAAGCGCCGTGATCTGGGCATGCTGATGCGGAAGCGCTATGGCAAGTCTTTCGATCCTGAGTGCGTGACCTGCCGGGAAGGCGGTGTGTCATGACACAGGCGAATGCCCTTCACTTGGTCGATGCAGATGACATCGACATCTATCCGATTTCATCCAGCGAACGCTTGGACTCGCATTTCTTTGTGCCGTGGAACCTGAAACGTTGGCGCGGCAGTGAGTTTCGCCGTTTTGGCTATGCCGACCCTGAAGTCGGTTGGTTCGGCATGGAACTGTTCTTTCTGGCGCAGGATGAAACACCCATCGGCACGTTGCCCTGCGATGATGATGCGCTGGCCTTTCTCTTGCGCATCCCGCCCGCCCGGTGGCGAGAGTTGAACAGCCGGGATGTGTCGCCCCTGCATGGTTGGCACCGCGTTCACTGCGACAGCGGTCAGGTGCGCTTGGCCCATCCAGTGGTCACCGAAGTGGCCATGGACGCCTTGGGGTCCAAGAAGCGCAATGACGCCAAGAATGCCGATGAACGGATGCGCAAGCGGCTTGGCACCATCATCAATCACCTGAAGGCCATTCCGGGTGCGGCGCGCATTGCGGACATGGAAGAGCGGGTGAATGACATCAGCGACTGGATCGAAGCCCAGTATCCGGGTGGCAGTGCCACGCTGAAGCGCGTGAAAGAGGCGTTGAATGACCTGTCATCGCGTCATTGATTTCTTCCCCAAACCTTCCGCCGGAAGAAACAGGAATTTCCTGAAACGGTTTTTGGAAGTTTTCATTTTTTCCGAAAACCGAGCGGCTGAAAGGAAACAAGAAGAAATCAAAAGAAAAAGAAACTTCCGGGGCGCGTCAATTTTGAACGGCTGTGCCTGTGGATAAGTCGGATTTGCTGAGAATGGCCATCAAGCAGCGAAGCGGTATGGCAACAAAAAGAAGGGGGATAGGCAGTGGAAGGTCAGGAACTAAGGGACGGCAAGGAACGGGTCAGGATCAACCTGATTGAACCACTCGTCAAAGGTGGGATGGTGCGCAAGCGCGGTCGATCCGTCGAAGAGCATGACAAGTTCTTGGCCAGTCTGGAAGCGCGTCTGGCCTATATGGCCGAAGATCGGTTGCAGGCATTGGCCGAAGTGGTCGAGCGATATGCGGGCGGGCCGCAAAAGAACGTCTGGCCCGCTGAAGTGTCAATTATGAATTGGGCGCGTCGGCTGCAGGAAGTGCCTGCCAGTGAAAGCCGGTTGGTGCGGTCCTATCTGCAGTCTGGCGCGGGTGATGCGGCAAAGTCCGGCGGTTATCTGGTCGAACTGTTTGTCTATTTGAAGCGCATCGGCGCACCGCCCAATGACTATGTGCTGAAGGGCATCCGCGAAGAGGCTGAAGACAACCGGCGCAAGCGCGAAGGAATCGAGCGTGACCGGGAAGAGGGTCGGGCCAGCCCGCGCGATCTGGCTTGGCTTCAGGGTTACATGGACACGCGGCGGCGCTGTCTGGACATCATCAAAGCAAAACAAGAAAGGGCAGCGGCATGAACCGGGACAGAATAGCGATGGCGGTCACCCGCATCGAACGGGCAACCAGCATTGATGAACAGGCGCGGATGGCGGAAGTCCGGGCCATGGGCTTTGTCCCTGCAGAAGTCGGGCCGGAAATCCCGATGGCCCCGGCGCGCGGGCCAGTGCGGATGCTGGACATGATGGCGTCCTACCCCAAGGGCGATGATGGCTTTGAAATCAAGGCGGCTGGCTTTTTGGGGCGCAAGACACTGCAGCGGGCGGATAGCTTCGATGTGATGGCGGCAAAGGCGGCGCGGCATAAGAAGCAGTCGCCCTTCAGTCCGGCGCAGGTGGCGATGGGCCGGTTCTATCGGGATCTGGTCGAAAAGCATGAAAGC
Source organism: Donghicola eburneus (assembly GCF_900115865.1). Taxonomy (GTDB): domain Bacteria; phylum Pseudomonadota; class Alphaproteobacteria; order Rhodobacterales; family Rhodobacteraceae; genus Donghicola; species Donghicola eburneus. The sequence continues at coordinate 102,699 of NZ_FOXY01000005.1, forward strand.
GCGGGCGTGAAGTGTTCATCGCTGGAAAGCCTGTCGCAGCGCAGTGCTGGTAGTGGCGGTGACTTCATGGGTGCGGTGTTGCGTGATAGGGAGCGCATCACCGTGCTGCGCAAGCGCATCGGCAGCGGGTCGGCAATGGTGGTGAGGCGCATCCGTCCATCGGATCGGGGGTCGCGTGTCACCATCATGGATCGGCGGCTGGTCGACATCGTCTGTCTGGAAGATGGCACCATCACCGATGTTCTGCGCAAGCATGGTTGGGGTGATGATGCTAAGTTGCGGGCGGCGCTCCAGCAGGCATTGGCCATGGTGTTGGACCGGATGATGGGGCCGGTGCGTCGTGGTGGCGCGTCGGTCGCTCATTTCGGAAAGGGGTGTTTGCCGATTTGGGGAAGTGAGGCGGGTAATGGCTGATGTGTTTTCTTTGAGAGAATTGGCAAAGTTAGCCGGTGTAAGTCACCGCACAATTCTGAACGACATTTACAGAGTGGGCATTGACCTTCCGAAGTCGGGAACATCTGGCAAAAAGACCCTGATAGAGAAATGCGACGCGCAGACGTATTGGGCATGGCGGCAGTGCATGTCACTGGGGCTAAGTTCAAAGGGGCTTTGGATTCCAATTGCGTCTTGTTTACGTGGTCATCAAGCCGAACTGCGCGCGTGTTGTCTTGCGGTGACACCAAGGCAAGCCCGCTTGTGTGATAACACCAGCGAAAACGGTTGGGATGCGATGATTGTTCGTTGGGATGACATTGATGGATCAGAGAGGTTGAAGCAGGTTATTGTCTTTCTTGGTGGCATGCCAAAATGCCTTCACAAAGAAAGTTGTTGACGCTTACCCCGACAGCCCCTTATGAAATATGCATCATCTACAAGAGCGCCCACGGGAAACCGGCGGGCGCTTTTGCATTGGTGACTTCCGAACATCGAAAGGGACGCGGTGCCGAAGAAACCCTGCGCACATCCGGGCTGTTCCCGGCTGGTCGATCTTGGGTCGGCATATTGCGAAGCCCATGCGGTGGCGGACAAGCGGGACCGGGATCGGACTGCGGATGCAAAGCGGGCTGATAAGCCAAGCCGCAAATGGTATAAGCGCAAAGCTTGGAGCGGCAAAGGTGGGCGGCGTGAACAGCAGCTGGCAAATGAACCGCTGTGCAGGCTCTGCCCTGATCATTCAAGGCAGCGGGCGACAGTTGCAGACCATGTGATTCCACATCGGGAAGACTATGCCCTTTTCTGGTTTGGGGAACTTCAGTCGCTGTGCAAGTCCTGCCACGACATCAAGAAACAGCGGGTCGAACGGCGCGCAGGTAGGGGGGGTGAAAAGTCCACAGCCTGAGCGCAGGGGACCGGCGGGGGCAATCAGATTTTTGCGCGCGAAAGTTTAAGGGGGGGGTCTCATGACCGCACCGGCATCAGGCATGGAACGGCTGGTCACCCTTCTGGGTGGATGGCCTGAACACTTCGAAGCGGAAGAGCGAAAGCATGGCGAAAGCCTGCTGGCTGTTATGCGTCGTGATCGGGTTCTGGATGAAGCGGTCTTCGGCATCGTGGTTCGCTACGCGGCGCACCGCGCGGCCTATGATCGGTTATCGGCTGAAATCTCGGCTGAAGAATTTGAAGCCACGGCCAGCAACTACCTTTCGGGGAAAGAGCAAAGTCGGGCCTTCCATGAAAACAAGCTGCTGACGCTGGAACGCGAACTGCTGGCTACACCCTATGCGCGGGCTAAGAACGGCATGTCCGCCCAAACATCCTTCATGGATCTGCTGGATGACCAGCCGCCGGAAGGTGGTGGCAGTGGCAAAGTGATGCCGTTCAAGCCGATGGCAAAGAAGGGTCGCGCCTGATTCATGCTGGACGCATCTGTCGAAACACCGATCACGCTGCGGGCGCTGGATTGGGTCGATGACATTCTGTCGAACAAGCTGCCCAGCTGTAAGCGGATCAAGCAAGCCTGCAAACGGTTCAGGGTCGATCTGCAGCGGGCAGGCACTGACCAGTTCCCATATGTCTTCGACATGGAAGCGTCGGAACATATGTGCGCTTTTATGGAAGCCTTACCCCATATCGAAGGGGCTTGGGCGGCGCGAAATGAGACAATAACCCTTCTGGGGTGGCAGGCGTTCCTGATCAGCCAGATCGGCGGTTGGCGTCACATGGTCACTGGCATTCGTCGGTTCCGCACGGCCTATGTCGAGGTGCCGCGCAAGAACGGAAAATCTACGCTTTTGGCTGGCGTCGGTCTTTACTTTTTGGGGCCAGACGGTGAGCCGGGCGCGAAGGTCTATTCGGCTGCGGCGTCGACCCATCAGGCCCGCATCGTATTCGATGCAGCGCGCGTGATGGCGATGACTGGTCGGGCAGAAGGCATGGGGTTGGATGAACTGCTTGGCCTGCATGTCGAAGAACACAAAATCAAAACGGCGGACCCGGCGGCGGTGTTCCAGCCGATTGCCAGCCAGACAAAGTCGAAGGACGGCAAAAACCCGCACTGTGCGATTGTCGATGAATTGCATGAACACGAAAAGCGCGACGTTTGGGATTCGATGGCCAGTGCCTTGGGGGCCCGCGAACAGCCTTTGCTGATTGCGATCACCACCGCGGGCTACAACACTGCAGGGATCTGCTACGAACAGCGGAAATATCTGCAACGCATTTTGGATGGCACATTCGAGGATGACAGCTATTTCGGGCTGATCTTTGAAGCGGATGAAGGTGACGATCCGGGCGATCCGGTCGCATGGGAAAAGGCCAATCCGTCGCTGCATGCAGCCAAGTCGCTGCAATACATGCAGGACGAATGGAAGAAAGCAGCGGCCAGCCCGGCGGCGATGGGTGAGTTCCTGCGCAAGCACTTGGACATCTGGACCAGTGTCGGGGCATCGGCCATCGACATGGAAGGCTGGCGCGCGGGCGAAGATACGTCGCTGAAGATCGAAGACTTTGCCGGGCGTCGGTGCTTTATCGGGGTCGACCTTGCTACACGTCATGACCCGTCAAGCGTCGTGGTTGTGTTCCCGGATGAACGCGATCCGGCCAAAGGTCCGATGACGGCATTCAGTTGGCACTGCCTGCCGCAGAAGGTCGTGGATGCGCCGGGCAATGAACATCTTTGGGGTTGGGCCAATAAGGGCCTGATCACGACAACACCGGGCGCAGAGCTGGATCTGCGATTGGTTGAAGCGCTTGTCATGCAGCTGTGTGGCCATGGCGCTGACCATGATCCGCGAAACGAATGGGGCTGGGGCGATCTGCCAGCCTTGGATGTGGAAATGGTCATCTATGATGCGCAGTTCGCGCAGCAGATGGCCGCGACTTGGGATGCGGCAGGCATTCAGGCTGTGGAACTGCGCAAGCGGGCTGCAAACACGAATGAGCCGTTCAACAAGCTGATTGCCGCTGTCGATGATCATCGGATGCTGCATGACGGCAACGCGGTTCTGACGTGGATGGCAGGCAATACGCTGATGAAACAGGTGCCGGGCGGGGACTACATTTTCCCGACAAAACTGGCACCGGAAGACAAGATTGACGGGATCGATGCGCTGATCAACGGCTTGTGGCCGCTGTGTCAGGTTGTCGAGGAAGACGAAAGCAAGGGCGTCGTGACGCAAGGATTTGTTGATGTTTGAACGGATATTCGGATCACGGGCTAAGGTCGCGGAAGCGCCGCGCGTCGAGCCGGTCGTTTCTGCGCCCGTGGTGCAGGACAGCAGGCCGGTCAATTTGCAGTCATCGGCCAGTGTCGAGGAATGGCAAGAGTTCTTCGGCTTTCTGGGTCATGACGTGGTGACGCGGGAATCGGCTATGAAGCTGACCGCAGTTTTTGGCTGTGTGTCTTTGCTGGCCGGAACCATTGGCACATTGCCGGTTCGGGTGACGCGGAAGGATGCAGAAAAGGGCAGCGAAGTGCTGGCCGATCATCCTGCCCACTATCTGGTGCATGTCGATCCGCATCCGCTGTTTTCGGCTGAAGTGTTCTTCGAAGGTCTCTTCGCCTTGGCGTTTCTCGAAGGCAATGCCTATGCCGAAATCCAGCGCAATGGCCGTGGCGAGGCGACGGGGCTTCGCCCGCTGTTTGACGCCACTGTCAAACCGTTCATGCGCAATGGCCGGGCGGCATATCGGATCACTGAAGACGGTCAGACCTATGGCCGCGATCAGGATGACATTCTGCACTTCCGGGCATCGGCCACGATGAAGGGGCTGGAAGCGCTGTCACCGCTGAAGTGTTTCGGGCGTTCCATTGGCATCGGTTTGGAAGCTGACGAATATGCCAGCAAGTTTTACAAGCAGGGCATCAATCCGCCGGGCTACATCAGCTATGATGGCAAGGTCAGTGAACAGGTGGCTGATGAAGTCAGGAACTACTGGCAGCGCAAGTTCGGTGGGATTCAGAATGCGCACATTCCGGCAGTCTTGGCGGAAGGCGGCAAGTTCACATCGCTGATGACCGACCCGGAAACCGCGCAGCTGTTTCAGTCGCGGTCGTTTCAGGTGCTGGATGTGGCGCGGGCCTATGGGGTGCCGCCACATTTGATCGGTGAAACTGAAAAGTCGACCAGCTGGGGAACGGGGATTAATGCCCAAACCACACAGTTCTACATTCTGGGTTTGCGCAAGCATGTGAAGCGGTTCGAGGCTGAATTGGGCCGGAAGCTGCTGACACGCGAAGAGCGCCTGCAGGGTGTTTCGATCAAGTTCAACATGGACACACTTTTGCGGGCCGACATCGCGGCACGATATGAGATGTATAAAATCGCGTTGGGCGGCACACAGCATCCGGGTTTCATGACCGTGAACGATGTCAAGGAACTGGAAGGGCTTGCTAAGTCCGATGATCCAGATGCCGACAAGCTTTTCCGCCCGACTTCGAAGGGCGCAAAGGACGCCACCGATCCGGCGGAAGACGGCGGCGCGCCATATTTCCAGACAACGCGAGAGGAAGCGCAATGAAGTTCAAAGAGATTCTGGCCCGTGCGTTGCGCCCGAAGGATGGCAAGCCTGCTGCCCTTCAGGTGCGCGCCATGGAAGGCGAAGGTGAAGTCGAAGTGCTGGTCTATGACCAGATCGGCTATTGGGGCATCACTGCCGAAGAGTTTGTCCGAGAGGTCAAGCAGATCGACGCGGAAACCATTCATCTGCGTATCGACAGCCCCGGCGGTGACGTGTTCATGGCCCGTGCCATGAAAACCGCACTGGAGCAGCATTCGGCGCGGGTGATTGTCCATGTGGACGGGCTGGCGGCGTCGGCCGCGTCCTATCTCATGCTGGCCGGTGATGAAATCGAGATTGCCAAGGGTGCATTCGTGATGATCCACAATGCGTGGATGATCACGCTTGGCGACACCCGCGATCACACCCAATCGGCGGGCATGCTTGAAAAAATCGACGGATCGATCCGGGCCGACTATGCGTCGAAGTCCGGCAAGGATGCCGAAGAATTCCGTCAGTTGATGGATGATGAAACGTGGCTGGAAGCGGAAGAGGCGCTGGCCATGGGGCTGGTCGACCGTATCTATGAAAAAGACGGCGGCGCGGAAAACCGCTTCGATCTGGCCATTTTCGAGAACACCCCGGACGCGCTGAAACAGTCGGGGGGGGGAAAGACTGCGGCGGCGCATCGTGCTGCCCAGATGCGCAAGCTGGAATACTTCGAACGGGTTGCGCCCTAGTTGCGGTGCGTCCGCATAGACTGAAACCGACCCGGCCTTGCCGGGTTTTTTTATGGAGGATTGGGGATGCCCAAGACCATCAAGCAGCTGCGTGAGCAGCGTGACGCGCTGGCGAAAGAGGCGCGCAACATTCTGGACAAGAACACGGGCGAATATGATGCGGATCGCGTCGATGAAATCTATGCCGAAATCGACAAGATCGACGGCAAGATCAAGCGCGAACAGCAGCAGCTGGATCTGGAAGCCCGGCTGCAGTCAGAAGCCGATGACCCGGACACCCCCGCGCCGCAGAACGGCGGTCGCCAGCGTCAGGAACGCCCTGGCGATGAAGCACGGTCGCTGGTGTTCGATGCCTATGTTCGCGGCGGCGAAGCTGCGGTCAATCGTCTGCCCGAAAACGTGCTGACCGAATACAGCCGTCAGGTGCGGAACGCGCAGTCGACCGGCGTTGACAGCGAAGGCGGCTATCTGGTGCCGACCACCTTCAGCGGTGTGCTGTTGGAAGCGATGGCCGACTATGGCGGCGTTCGTTCGGTCGCGGATGTTCAGTCGACTTCGACTGGTGAATCCATTCAGTGGCCGACCACCGATGAAACCGCCGAGGAAGGCGAATGGCTGGCAGAAAACGCATCTGCAACCGATGGTGATGTATCGTTCGGCACGGTTCTGATTGGTGCGCATCTGGCGTCGTCGCGCGTTGTGACCATTCCGTTCGCGTTGCTTCAGGACGCCGCGGTCGGGGGCTGGGATCAGATGATGGCGCGGCTTCTTTCGGCGCGTCTTGGGCGGACCACCAACAAGGGCTATACGGTTGGCGATGGCAACGGCAAACCGACCGGCATCGTTCCGGGCGCTGGTTTGGGCCACACCACTGCGGCAGGTCTGGTCGACAGCTTCACATGGGATGACATCACCGATTTGGAACATTCCGTCGATCCGGTCTATCGCCGTGATGCCAGCTGGATGTTCCATGACACGGTCCTGAAGTCGGCCAAGAAGCTGAAGGATCTGGATGGCCGTCCGATCTGGGTGCCGGGCGTCACCAGCGAAGCCCCTGCTGAAATCAATGGCTATGGCTACACCGTCAATCAGGACATGGCTGAACCCGCAGCGGGCGCAGACTCGATGCTGTTCGGTGACATGTCCAAGTATCTGGTCCGCGACGTGATGGACATCACGCTGTTCCGGTTCACGGACTCGGCCTACACCAAGAAGGGTCAGGTCGGCTTCCTTGCGATGCTGCGCACCGATGGCAAGACCATCGCTGCCAACAATGCGGCGATCAAAAAGATGCGCCACGCCGCAGCCTGATCGGCGCAAACCTGAAACACCGCCGCCCGCGTGATCGGGCGGCGGTCATCTATTGATAGAAAGGGCGCTGATCATGGCGGCAAAGAAAAAAGCGGCATCCGCAGCGGATGCGGGCAAGATCATCGTGGCTTTTGCGCTGCGCGATCATGTCGAGGGCGAAGGCGATGACGCGGTGACATTCACCGCAGGCCAGCGTCTGGAACTGGCGCGAGAGGAATTCGACGGGCTGGCCAAAGCCGGGATCTGCGTGGAAGGCGTGTTCGTCAAGATGAAGACGGCTGTCGAGGGCGGACGCTATAGCCTGAAGCCCCATGACACCACATGGCTTGCGCCGCACGTCTATGAAGCGTGGAAGGCGGCTGGCTATTGTGAGCCGACTGAAGATGACCCGCAGGTCGGTGCGGTGCTGAAGGCCCGTGAAGAAGCCTTGCGCGAAGCTGTGACCGAACGTGATGCCGCGCGCCTGTCGTTGGCAGAATCGCAGATGCAGTGCCATGCACTGTTGCTGGAAATGGCCGCAGCGAAGGCGCAGGCCGAAACCGTGATCGAAGTCGCGTCCGGCATTCTGGATGGCGAGGATGAAACCATGGAGCCGATCAAGGCCGAACTGCAAAAGCTGATCGACATGCTGCCGGATCAGATCGAAGGCACGGGCGACGGGTCCGAACCTGAACTGAACCTGAACTGAGGGCTGGCCCATGTGGTTGGAGCGGATTTCCGGCGGCGGTGTCGATCTGGTCGACCTTGCTGCCGCCAAGGCGCATCTGCGCATTCTAAGTGATGAAACCGACGCGGAAGTTCAGGCGGCGATTTCGGCGGCGTCCATTCATCTGGATGTCGATGCCGATGGCTTTGGCGGCTTGGGTTTTCCGCTCGTCGCGCAGCAATGGTCATCGAAGGCCGCTGGCTTTGTGCCATCGGTTTTGCGCTTGCCGTTTGCGCGGGTCACTGCCGTGACGGAAATCCGCTACACCGCGCCGGATGGAACGCTCGGTGTTGTGCCTGCCACCGACTATCTCTTGACCTGGCGCGGGCGTGACGCGGTCGTGACGCTGTTGCCGGGCAAGTCGTGGCCAAACCTGATCGACAGGCCGGATGCGGTCGACCTGCGCTTCACGGCGGGGTTTGCCGATGTCGCATCGGTGCCGGATGACATTGTCGAGGCGGCAAAGCAGATGATCAGCTTTTACTTTCACAACCGGGGCGCAGATGCGACCGATGGTGTTAGCGAAGAGGTTGCCCGCTGTGTTGACCGTCTGACGATGCGCTATCGGAGGTTCGCGGCATGAAGCGTGGAATCCGCGTCACCGATCTGGACCGGGTCGTCAGCTTTCAGCGCCGTCGCGAGGTCGATGACGGGCACGGCAACAAGGTTGATGGCGAATTTGCCGAAGTGTTCCGGGAATGGGCACGGGTGAAGCCCATGAAGGGCGGTGAAGGTGTCGTTGAAGCGCGCCTGTCAGCCCGGCAACCGGCCATCTTGACGGTTCGCGCGACAACAGCGGCTGAAGCCGTGAATGCTGATTGGATTGCGGTCACTGGTGGCGTTGTCTGGAGCATCAAGGAAGCGCCGCGTCTGACCGATGATCGGCAGTTTTTGGAAATGCTTGTCGAGCGTGGGCGGGTGAATGGTTGATGGTGTGGCGGAATTCCGTCGCTTCATGTATCAGACCGTGCCTGACGCTGTGCGAACTGCTGCGCGCGATGCGCTGGAAAAAGGGGCGCAGGAACTGGTCGACATGATTCGTTCGCTTGCGCCGGTCGAAGATGGCTTCCTGCTGGCCAGCATTGGCTGGACATGGGGTGAGCCGCCAAAAGGATCGATTGCGCTGGATGACATCGCGCCTGCTGAAGACCCATCCATGCGTATTGTGGTCTATGCGGGCAGCGAACTGGCCTTCTATGCGCGGTGGGTCGAATTCGGCACATCCAAAGCCCCGGCGCATCCGTTCTTCTGGCCCGCCTATCGGGCAATGCGGTCGCGTATCAAGTCGCGGATCACCCGCGCGATCAACAAGGCAATAAGGTCGCTCTGACATGGCTGAACCGGAAATCGAACTGCAGAAAGCGATCTATGATGCGCTGAAGGCTTCGGCTGGCGTCATGGCGTTGGTGCATGATGTGTATGATGACACCCGTTTGAGCGATGCGCAGAAGGCTGCTGGCGCGCCGTATGGGGCGGCTGGCGGCTATGTGTCATTCGGCCCGGAATCGACCGTGCCAGATGATTATGACTGCATCGCCTTGGATGAAATCACCGTCCAGTTGGACATCTGGTCGCGCAAGGTGGGGCGGCTGCATTGCAAGCAGATTTGCCGGGCGGTGCGCGATGCTTTGAAGGATGTGGAACTGAATCTGCCCACGCATGGGCATTTGACCACTGATCTGGTGCTGCAGCGCATTTTGCCGGACCCGGATGAAGCCGTCACCCATGGCGTCATGCAGTTCACCGCCCACATTGAGGAAAGGGAATGACATGGCCAAAGCTGTCTTTCATCAGGACTTCAACTATTCGAGCCGCAAGCGGAATGTGGGCTGGGGGATCAAGGCATCGGAAGAGCCGCAGACCCTGCCCGAAGAAGTCATTGCTGCGGGCGTGGCGGCGGGTGTCGCCACACGGGTTTCGCCGCGCAAGGCGAAAACGGCCAAGAAGGGCCAAGAAGCGGGCGTGAATTGATCAGCTGATCGGCCCAAAACCTGCAACCATTGCCGCCCTTTGAGGCGGCTTTTTTATGAGGTGATGACATGGCGAAAGCTGTCACTGAAAAATATGAAGAAATGGTCCTTGAAGTGGACTTCGATGACACTCAGCCCACGCCCGTCTATGCGCGGATCTGTGGGATGAAGGGAGTCACCATCAAGCGCACCGCGAACGTCGACACCACGGAAGTGCCCGACTGCGATGACGAAAGCCTGCCCAATGAGGTCGAACGCGATGTCCGGTCGCTGGAAGTGACCGTTTCGGCCACGGGAGTCTGGGCGCAGCAGTCGAATGGCAAGTTGTTGGACTGGTTCTATTCCGGCGCGTCCATCCCGGCCCGTTTGGGCAACCTGAAGGCTGCAACCGGCGACACCGAATATGAAGTCGGTCGCATGCTGGTTTCGGACATTTCGAATGAACGGTCTGATGGCCGTGGTCGCGTGACCGCATCCATCGAACTTGAATTCGATGGCACCCCGACGCGGACGGCGAAAGCCTGATGCACAACAAGGTGACGATCAACTGGGTTCAGGGCGAACATGATTTCGCCCTGAACATCGGTGAACTGCGGGCACTGCAGAAGAACTGCGATGCCGGGCCTGAACTGATCCTGACGCGGCTGAAGGTCGGGTCGTGGAAGATCGATGACATCTTTGAAACGCTTCGCCTTGGCCTGATCGGCGCGGGCATGGATGCCAAAGAGGCCGGGCCGATGGTGCGCCGGGCGTTCGATCAACACCCTGCGTTCGCGCTGAAGCTGCCTGCCTATCAGGTTCTGGCGGCTGCGCTGATCGGTGAGGCTGATGACCCGGTGGGGGAGGAAGCGGGGGTGAAGCCGGAAGCGGACTCTGGCAGTTCTCCAAGCTCTACGGAGCCGGGGCAGTGATGGGTTTCACCCCGTCAGACATCAACAAAATGAGCCTTTGGGAATTCATGGCATGCCGCGACGGATGGAATGCGGCGCATGGGTCGAAAAAGGATCGCACAGGCGGGGATGACTTCAGCGATGAAGACCTACGCGAAATTGGCATTGAGGGCTTTTGACCATGACTGACACGCCGGGCCTTTCCGTACCGCTTCAGATACCGCTTTCGAAGTTCGAAAAGCAGCTGGCCAAGGCCGAAGCCGCAGCGGTCAAGCGCGCCCAGAACATCGAACGCAAGTTCAATGAGGCGAACGGGCGTTCCGGTCAGGCGCTGACGAAATCGGCGGCTGCATCGGCGCAAGTATTCGAACGGGCCATCCAGAAGGAAACCCGCGCATTCCAGCAACTGAAGGCGTCGGTCGATCCGGCCTATGCGGCGCAGCGGCGCTATGAAGCCGCTGTGCGGCAGGTAGAAGCCGCGGTGCGCATGGGTGCGGTCAGTCAGAAAGAAGCCAATGCTGTTCTTCAACAGGCCCGTGCAGCGCATCTTGGGTTGGCATCTGCTGCGACAGCATCAGCCGGTCAGGCGGGCACCTTCGGTCGGGGCACTCGCGGGATGGGCGCGGCAGCGCAGAACGCTTCATACCAGATTTCGGACATGATGGTTCAGCTTGAAATGGGCACGAACCCGATGCGAGTTATGGGGCAGCAACTGCCGCAACTTGCTATGGGTTTTGGTATGCTTCCCGGCCCAGTCGGCAGATATGCAGTTCTCTTGGGCACTATCGCTGCGATTGGTTTCCCGGTGGCTGCAATTCTCATGTCGCAGGGTGAAGCGGCAGAGGAAAGCGCGGACAAGATCGAAGATTTCGCGGATGCCTATGATCGTGCTGAGGCTGCAATTAATAGAACAAACGCAGCAGTTAGCCGTGCCGCGGCTGGTGATTTGGATGCGTTGCGTGAAATGTATGGTGAGGTCACGATTGAAATTAAAAGCCTCATTGATGCGCTTGCTCGTTTGGAGGCGGAATCCGATCTTAGAGCATCCCGTGCTGCCATAGACCAGTTCTTCACTGAGAACACGCAGGTCGAACAACTGTTTCAGGCCCTTGAGGATCGGCAGGCATCTATGGCCGATTTGAGCCGTGAAATCGCGGCAATGGAAGACCAGCAGCAATGGGCGACATATGTCCCGCCGGAAAATGCCCGAATTTTGGAAGAGATGCGCGCCGATCTGGAAGCCATGGAGCGCATGGAAGGGATTTCGGAAGACTTTTCTGTCGATCCATCTGCGCTAAACAGCATTCGCGATGCGCGTGACGCACTGCAGCAGGCCAGTGAGATCGGCGACATGGAAGCCATGGTCGATGCCATCGCCAACATGCGGGCGGTGCTTGCGGCCATCCCTGACGGACCGTTGGCGGATATGGGTGATGAATTGGCGCTGGCCGAAGACTTGTTGCGTCAATCAGTGGCGAATTCTGAGCGCCTCAAAAACGCGGCATCAGGCATCAGCTTCGACGGGGCAGCATCGAGCGCATCGCGGATGGCCGATGAAATTTCGCGCGCTGCAGATGCGATGTATGAACTGCGCGCCCAAGGTCTCACTGATCTGGAAACAGCGCAAATTCGTTACGAATACCGGGATGACCCGGTTGGGCGCGCCGGGGCGCTGGCGGGTGCCGAATTCGATCGGCGCGTTGATCCGCTGGCGCAGACGCTTGGCCCTACAGCGGGCACCCAGCTTGCAGCGGAGCGCGAAGCGTATGTGGCAAACGCCCGTGAAATCGCCCGACTTCAGGAGGCCAGCCGCCCGCAGCGCACATCGGGTGGGCGCAGCGGTGGTGGGTCCCGGTCGCGCGAAGAATTCGACCTGTTTGCAAATTCGGAACAGGAAATCATCGCGCTTGAACGGCAGATTGAAATGGTTGGCAAGTCGCGGCGGGAAATAGTCGCTCTGACGGCCAAGTATGAACTGCTGGATGAAGCCCGTGAACGCGGGATCGATCTGAACCAGCGGTCGACCGAAACAGGCCGGACGCTGCGCGAAGAAATCGACGCGCAGGCAGAAGCCATCGCCAATCTGACAATTGAGGCGGAACAATACGCGGCGCAGGCCGACTTCATGGCCGATCTGAGTCAGGATCTGAAAGACGGCCTGATCGACGCCATCATCGAAGGTAAGAACTTCGGTGAAGTTCTGGAAAACGTCACCAAGCAGCTGGCCAAAGCGGCATTGCAGGCTGCGCTATTCGGTGACGGGCCGTTGGCCGGATTGTTCGGCGGCGGCGGTCTTCTGGGGGGGCTTTTCGGTGGTGGTGGTCTTGGGTTCTTTGCCCGTGGCACCGACTACGCGCCGGGCGGTGCGGCTATTGTCGGGGAAGAGGGGCCGGAACTGGTGCATCTGCCGCGCGGGTCCAAGGTTATTCCGAACCACAAGCTTGGTCAGGGTGGTGGCCGGTCGCAGGTTGATGTCTTTGTCCATCCAAGCGGCGAATTCGACACGCGGGTTCAGCAGATCAGTGGTGACGTGGCGGTGAATGTGTCCAGCCAGATGATTTCGGAAAACAACCGCCAAGTTTCACAAATGCAGCGCAGGTGACCCATGGCAACAGTGATTGACATCGACGCAAACTTGCTGCGCCGCGCCCATGAAAATTTCTGGCTGGATTTGGATGACGTGTCGCCCGGGCCCGGTCTTGATGGTCGGGAACAGGTGCTGTTCACCGAAAATCGCCGCTGGATTGGTCGGCTGGATTTCGTGCGCATGCGCCCGGCGGCGCTAAGTCAAGCCGTGGTGATTGGTGACCGTCTTCGCGGTCGCGCGAACATCCTGCGCATCACGCTCTGCAACCACCGCACCGCGCGCTATCTGGGTGATGAAGCGGCCTTTTATGAATCGGTTGGTGTGCCTGCCGATGACATCGCGCGGGGGCATATCCTGTTTGATGATGGTGCGTCCTTCGATGATGGCGCGGGCTTTGCCTTGCCAGACCACGATGAACCGACTGTCGTGGCTGATGTCGCTGCAGGTTCTTCCACCATTCAGATGGATGGCTATCTTGGTAGGAACATCGCTGTTGGCGCCTTCTTTTCGATCAATGACTTCCTGTATCGGGTCGAGGTAAACACCGATGGCGCAGTCACCTTCAACCCGCCACTGCGGCAGGCCGTGACGGCAGGGGCGCAGGTGGATGTCACCTATCCCAAGGTTCAGGTGCGGCTGCAGGACAAGGCCGACTGGCGTCCGTTCTGCGAGTATTTCCGCAACGGCCAGCCGATGACCGTCAATGTGATTGAGGCGTTTGACCGATGATCGAATTTCTGCAGGCACAGCCGGAAGAATACCGCGATCAGGTGATGGATTTGTTGGGGCGTGGCGCTGTGCAGATGGCCGTCATGCTGCATCTGGATTTTGCGACTGACCCGGTTTGGTTGAGTAATCGTAACATTCCGTTCACCGATCTGAAATGGGGTTACACTTGGGGGGCAGGTGGTGGTCTGCTGGTCGGCCTGCCGGAAGTGAATGGCGGCGACAACCAGCTGGCCCCGTTCCATGAATATCGTCTGGGCATGCCAAACGAATGGATCGATGCGGAAAACTGGGCCGCTGATCTGGTCGAAATGGTTGGCAATGTCGCGGAATACCGGGGGCGCGATTCCGGCCTGTATGGGCAACTGTTCGACCCTGACAGCAATCAGCCCGTGGGGCATCCTTTCGCCTTCGACATCGGCATCATGGACCGCATGACGGTGTCCTTTCCGCGCGGCGGTGCCATCGTCAGCCTGACCACGGAAAGCTTCATGGCCCGCAAGGGTGTGCCGGTCTATGGCATGCAGACCTATTTCGACCAAAAGCGCCGTCATCCGACCGATGAAGGTCTGCAGTTTGTCACCGAAGCGGGCAAGCTGATCACTTGGACGGATTGGTAACATGCTGGCCGACTTCATCGAAAAGACCCGCTCTGATCCCTTCGAGTGGGGCCGGAATGATTGCGCCCTGTGGTGCGCATCGGCTGTGGCGCATGAAACCGGGTTTGATCCAGCGGAAGACCTGCGCGGCACCTATGCCAGCCGGTTCGAGTGCCGCCAGATCATCATGGCTGCAGGTGGACTTGTGCCGCTGATAGCACCCCGCATGGCGTGGCACAGCATGTCTGATCTGGACGGCGACGGGGTTGCAATCCTGACGCTGGACAAGCGCCAGCTGTGCGGCCTGATCTTGGATGGTCGCGCGGTGGTCAAAATGCAAAACGGCCTTCGGGTCGCGGATGACTTCAAGGTTCTCCGGGGGTGGTCATGGCGGTAGCGGTTGCGGCAATTGTTCCTGCGCTATTTGGCGCGGCGGGTACTATCGCGTTGATCACAACAACGGGCGGATTGACCATTGCTGGAGTTGCGGTAAATGTTGCTGGTGCATTTATCCTTAATAAAGCTTTAAAAGGGCACATAGACCGTCCAGATATTCCAGAACCTACACGTCCTGATAACATTCAGACGATTTCTAAAAATAGTGCTGCAGGGCGCGTCCGTCATTATGGCCTAGTAAAAGCCGGTGGTAATGTCGTGTTTCACCGTGCCAGTGGGGGAAAGTCGTATCGGGTCATCGTGCATGGTCATGGCGAAATTTCCAAAATTCTGAGCCGATACTTAAACAATGAATTCGTTTTCATTGATGACAGCGGATTTGTCATCGATGACCAGTATCAGTATGGCGGTCGGTCGCGGGTGCAGCTGTTCGAGCGGATGGGGTTGGTCCCTGAAACCCATTATTCGCAGATCACATCAGTGTGGGATGAATGGACATCGGCGCACCGTCTGGATGGGTTTTGGTCCAGTTTGATCATCAGCGAAAGCGTTCCGCCGGAAAAGTATCGCGCCATGTATCCAAAGAATGAACCGGATCTGGCCGTTCTGGCGGAAACCACGAAATGCCTTGATCCGCGCACGGGGCTGACGGTGTTCACCGAAAACATGGCGCTTGCGATCCGGGATTATGTGGCGTCCGCTGACGGCTTTAATCGGCCTAATGCCTTCGACAGTCAGGACATTGCCGATCAGGCGGACATCTGTGACCGTGATGTGGCCTTGGCTGCGGGCGGAACCGAAAAGCTGTATCGAATCAGCGGTTCATACCTGCTGAACGAAAAGCCGCAGAACGTGCTGGGGCGGATGCTGCAGGCTTGTGCCGGTCGCATTCGGTTGAAGCCATCTGGCAAGGTGGGACTGAAGGTCGGGGCTTGGGCTGACCCGGAATTCACGCTGACCTATGGCGACATTCTGGAAGTGCAGGAAGTCAACAGCGGGCCGGACCTGCTGGATCGCTACAATGAACTGCCCGCGCGCTTCAACAGCCATGATCTGGGTCATATCGAAGTCGATGCCGAACCATGGCAGGACGCGACCCGTGTTGCCGAAGATGGCGAGGTTCTGACCGGGCCGGACAAAAGCCTGCTGATGTGCCCGTCGCACCGTCAGGCTCGGCAGGTCATGAAAATCCACATGGAGCGCGACAACCCGAAACAGGAAGTCACGATGCTGTGCAAACCCAAAGCGCTGCCCGCGATATATGAAGACACTATCGCGCTGAACGCGCCGCAGCTGGGCTTGGTTGGGAACTATGAGGTCGCGCGACATGCCCTGAGTTTCGAAAAGGGGCTGCTGAAGGCAGTCGGCTTGACGCTTCGCAAGATCGATTCCGCAGCCTTTACCTTGGCGCTGGCAGAACAGGGATCTGTGCAGCAGCTGCCCGAACCGGACACGCCCGCAGGGGTGCCGCTGCCGCAGAACGTCACGGCGGCGGCGGCAGGCATTCAGACGGCCGCAAACACCTTTGTCGCGGGTATTGCAGTGGGTTGGCAAGCGCCACCCAGTGATGCGCTATCACCGCTGCTGAAGGTCACCAAAACGGGCGAAGGGAACTGGCAGGATGTGTCTGTCGGCACCGGGGCAACTTCGGTGACCATTCCCGGCCTGATCGACGGTCAGGGATATGATGTGTCGCTGGCCTTTGTCACGCCGGGCGGTGTGGTCGGCGATGCTGTCACTATCACGAATGTGGTTGCGGCGGCTGTCACCGATCCACCTGCTGCACCTACCAATCTGGCGGTGTCTGATGCGGGCGGCAGCACGGCGCTGGTCGAGATGACCGCGTCGGTCAGCGCCAGCCTGTGGAAGACGGAAATCTACCGCGATGCGGTTCTGGTTGGCGTGGTCTACGCCGGGCCGGGGTCCGAAATCGCGTTCATCGACAACAGCGGCGCGGGCACCTTCGATTGGACTGCCCGGTCGGTGAACGTGTCGAACATTAATTCAACCAGCGATGCCGGGCCGGTGAACGCCACCATCGCGTGATCATCTGAAAATCGAGAGGTAAGAGAATGACCTATCCACATGGTGGGGCTGGCCAGATTTGGCGTGATGGCGTTGGCGGGGCATATAAGCCTAAAAAGCAGCAGATTAGGGACTGGGGGCGTTCGGTCGAAACGAAAGTCGATGCGAACACTGCCGCGTTTGCGCAGCTGCAGGCACTGAATGCAAGTGGCGCGCCGATGTATGCCGACACAGCGGCAGGTCTGGCTGCGACCAGCGATGGCGATTACTTCAATGTGCCGTCTGCCGATGATGATGAAACAATCCTGCTTTATCGCAATGACACCGGGTCTGCGACACTGGTGAAAGCCTATCCGAGCGCGGAAGCCGTGCAGCAGCCGTCTTGGGTCGGGCGGGTGAACGGCTGGCCAGACCCGTTCTTTCGACGCATCACGCCGCCATCAAGTGCAATTCTGGGGCGGGATCGCTGGTGGGGCAACAACAGCGCCGGTCAGGCATTCGGCGGCTGGACGCTGGTCGATAACCCGGTATTCAACGGCAAGGCGCTTCAGCGTGCGGCTGGCTATGGTGTAGCAAGTTATTCCGGCCCAAAGATTTGGCTGGATGAGATCGGCGCGGCTGAAGGTGACACTGTAACGGCCTATGTTCTGGTGGTCAGTCTGGGTGGAACCGTTACCGCGCTGTCTCGTTTCGTGGATGACGCTGATGCGCTTGTTGGCTCCAATTTGACATCCTACAATGAAGAGGGTGGCACTGGTGGGATAACGGCTACAGGTGTTCCAAAGTGGCTGCGCGTTGAGGCAGTTGTGCCGTCAGGGGCAACCGCCATTGCGGTCGGCCCGTATGCTTCGGCAGGAACGAGCAGCTTTGATTTGGTGGCATGTTGGGCGTTTAAGGGGCCTTCGACCGATGGTCCGGCGTGGCCGATCATGCCAGAGAGTGGACGGCAACTGGTCGAAGACGACTTTGAGGCCCGCATTTCAGCCAATGAGGCTAACGCCGCGCCCTATGTCGCGTGGGAGCACCCTTCTGGTGATGACGAAATGGCCGGTGACAGTGAATGGTCCACCAGCGTCGTGGGTGGTTATGAGGCTGTTGACGTCCAAACGCGGTTCAATGTCATTGAATATGCTGTTCGCGCTGAGTTCGACACAACGGATATTGAATGGCGGGTCTGGATCAGGCCGAGCGCCGCCAGCTTCAATATGTACAGTGAAACACCGGACCAGAGCGGAACGATTGCGGCGGGTGATTTCCCGACAGCCAGCGGGGGAATCTATGCGCTGAAACTGCCGGACACTTTGGTAGCAGAGGCTGGGGAGCATGTGTTCTGGATGTTCCGCGCGGCGGATGGTTCCCGTATCTACCTTGCGCACTGGCTCTATGATGCCGGGGCATCGCCAGCCCGGCACGGCTTCCCTTTTGCGGCAACCAGCACTTGGAACATCGCTGTTTCGATGTCTAATCCCAATCCGACCTATGGTCAGGTGGCGGGAAGGTTGCTTTTTGAAGATCCCAGTCATCGTGTGTTGGCCGCAGAAATTGATGGCCTGCAAGGCACGCCAATTGAACTGGTATTGCCACCCAAAGTTTATGCGCTGGAAGGGCAGGAGGCGAATGTCTATTTCGACAACCTGCTTTTGGCGAGTGATTACCGGGATTATGATTGGGAGGTGACCTGCACGGCGTCTGAAGCCGGAGTGCATCAGTCGGAACGGTGGACGCTGACACCGGGCGGGGCGATTTCCTCGGGTGATCTTACGGTCGCTGCGCTTGATAAGGCCACGGGTGAAACACTCGCATCTGCGTCATCGTCGGTTCTTTCTGCGTCCGCCTCTGCGGGGAGCGGTTCCGTCACCGCACTGTTCATCGGTGACAGTATCACGAATGCAGGCACCATTTCCCAGACGATCCTTGACTTGGCCGGTGCGGATGCCGGGATTTCCGTTTCCCTGATCGGAACGCGCGGAACTGCGCCGAACCTGCATGAAGGTCGCGGCGGCTGGTCGTCGGCGTCATGGACAACCGCGGGGCCGACCTACTATGAGTTCACAGTGAGCGGTGTCGTGGTCGAACCGATCATCACCGGGACTGAATATACCAACAATGGCGCGACATTCCGTGTGCAAGAGGTGGACCTGACCGGCGGTGCTGGCACAATCACATGCCAATTGATCAGTGGTTCGGCCCCTGCCGCAAGCGGAACCTTGACCAAGAGCAATGCGGTTGCTGGCGACGATACAATCGCGTTCAGCGCGGCGGCATCACAGCCGGGGAATCCGTTCTGGATCGGCGGGGGGTTGGATTTTGCGCAATATCTTGTCGATCATTCGCTGGCTACGCCTGATTGGGTGTTCATCCAGATTGGGACAAATGATGTGTTTGGTTTCACTGGCCCAGACGCAACGGATAGCGCAGCGGCGGACTCGCTTCTTACCGACTTGAATGCCCTTCTGACCGACATTCTGTCGGCAGATGTCGGCATCAATATTGGCCTCATGGTCCCGCCGCCGCCTGCTGCTTCGCAGGATGCGTTCGGGAACAACTATGGGACGGGTGTTTCGAAGGCGCGCAACAAACGTGCTGCTGCGATCTGGGCGCGGCAGTTGATTGCGATGTATGGCGACAGCGAGGCCAGCCGGATATATCTGGTCCCAAGCAATCTGAATATTGACACGGTGCACGGCTATTCGCCGGGGTCGCCCGCGCCTGCAAATGCGCGCACGACTGTTGAGATTTCGCGTCCTACAAATGCGGTGCATCCGAATACATCCGGATATCAACAGATTGCCGATGCTGTTTGGGCCTTTCTCAAGTGTCAGCTGTAGCGGCTGTCGTGTCTGGTGGCGCTGAGACTCCAGACACTGTGAATAAATGGTGAAATGGCCCTTTGGGGCCTGAACCACAACCGGGCCGGGCGGTCGCATAACAATTGAACCCCGGCGGTGAAAATACCGACTGAATGAAAAGTGGATTGGATATGGCAGATCAGACAGGACTGGTTCAGATTTTTGCGAACCTGAGGGAACAGATTGCGCTACTGGCGTTTTCGGGGATTGGGGGCGCGTTCTTTCGGGCGGTTCTGGCCCCGGAAGAGCAATGGAAGCGCCGCGTGGTGCAGGGCATCAGCGGGGCGCTGTCGGCAATCTTTCTGGGCGGGGTGTTGGCGCATGTTATCGACTCGATGACCGGCGCGGGTGTCCTATCCTATCTCGCTGCGGGCTTCCTGATGGGGTCGGGCGGCGAACTGGCTGTGAAGGCCATGCAGGACAAAATGATGGTGAAGAAATGAACGTCATGCTGTTGGCCGACAACGTCTTGTCGGTTCTTTTGGTTTTAGTGTGCTGGTGGCTGGCGCATCAGAATTCCGCCGGCCGGGAACCGTTCGGGCGGACAATCGCGTCAGGCTATTCGATGCTGGCTTTGGCCGTTCTGGCGAACATGCTGTTTCGCAATCTGGATCTGCTGAATTTCGTGCTGCCTGTGTCCTTGCTCTTCAGCAAGGCCGTGCTGGTGTTCACGCTTTCGGCGGTAGCGGTGCGCCTGTCGATCATTCACCCACCACCGAATTGAAATCTGTCGATCGAACGCAACCCGGCCCGCCACCTGTGCGGGCCTTTTTTATGGGGGAACCTCATGACTGCAGGAAACTATCGGGCCTGCCTTGACCACGTTTTGAGGTGGGAAGGTGGCTATGTCGACCACCCGCGCGATCCGGGTGGCGCGACCAATCACGGCATCACGCGGGCCACGCTGGCGGCGCATCGCGGACGTGCTGTATCAAAGCAAGACGTGCGCAATCTGACTATCGCTGAGGCTGGAGAAATCTACCGCCCGAAATACTGGAACAAGGTCAAAGGTGATCAGCTGCCCGATGGCATGGATTTGGTCGCTTTCGATGGCGGTGTGAATTCCGGCCCGTCGCGTGGCGTTCGCTGGCTGCAGAAGGGTCTTGGCGTTGCCGCAGATGGTGCCATTGGTCCCGTCACGTTGGAAGCGGCGCAGACAGCGCGAACGGGTGTTTCCATCATCCAGCGGGCATGCGCTGCGCGCATGGGTTTCCTGCAGAAGTTGGGCACGTGGTCCACCTTTGGGCGGGGTTGGGCGCGCCGGGTTGCCGATACCGAAGCGACTGCGGTGGCGATGTACTCGAGGTCTGCTGATGTCGTGGCGGGTGAAGCTGAACGCGCGGACAAGGCAAAAGCGACCCAGGCCACGGGTGCGACCGGAACGGCGGCAGGTGGCGCGGGAACGGGCCTGCTGGATCTGCCGGAATGGGCCTTTGGCGGCGTCATTGCGGTGGCGGTGGTCATCGCGCTGTTCATGGCTTTGAGCGCGGCACAACACGCGCGCCGGGCTGCGGCTTATCGTGCAAAGCAGAGGGAATTGGCCAATGGGTAAACCATGGTGGAGGTCAAAAACATACTGGTTCAACGCGCTAATGGCGCTGATGGCCGTCATTGCCGAACTGACCCCGATCATCGACCACCTAGTCGCCGCTGGATATGACGCAGAGTGGGTTGCGCCCCTGCGGGCAGGCATTGCCTTTGTGACCGTCATTGGCAACATGATCCTGCGCGCGATCACCACTGAGCCGGTGACGCTGCGATGAGCGGTATTATCGCATTCCTGATCAAGCTGGGCTTTGGCGGCGTTGTCGACAAGGCCCTTGATCACATGGAGCGGCGCGCGGAACTGCAAAATGACCGTGAGCGTCTGAAATCGGAAACCACCGTGGCGCTTGCGCGCGAGGCCGTCAGCGAAGCGAAGATCATGGCGGACTACAACCGCGCCAAGCTGTCGTTTCCTTGGTTCTGGGTGTTTGCGGGCATGTTCATCGCGCCGCTGGCGCTGTGGTGGGCGGCGGTCATTCTCGATAGCGTGTTTATGTTCAGCTGGTCAGTGGCCGATCTGCCGACTCCACAGATGCAGGAATGGGCAGGCGATATGATCCGCTGGCTGTTCTATGTCGGATCGGGGGTCGGTGCCCTGCGCATGCTTCGTTAGCGCACGAATTGCCTGTGCTCCGTTGACGTGCTTCTGGACCAATCAATAGTCAGCAACTAGCCTGAGCAGAACGTAGGTGTGATAACTGAGAAAAGTATGGGCATTATTCTTCGCAAATCGACCAATCATCTTCCTTCTGATGGTCATTCTGTTCGCCTTAATACTCTTGAATACTTCCGAACCCACAAGGATCCTGAGATTGGAGACCCTCAAGAGACAAAGCAAGAAGTTCGTGCGGTTTTTCAGAGGTATAGCGTTGGTTCTGAATTTGCGAATACCCTAGTTCCCGGAATTACGGGTATTGACGATTTTAATGCGCTGAAGCGATACGGCCTGACTGAGCAAGGCTCAATCCAAGTGGAAGGTGCAAGTTTCATGTTAGATGGGGCTTGGCGCTTCCACTATACAGGGTCCGACGCATTTGTGTTCTGCATGAGTATGCTTTCTGAAGAAAGTGCAGAGATATTCGGTGAATATGAGGGCTTTTGGGATATCGAGGCTACTTCGGCAGATGCGCTGGCAGAGAGAATTCTTGATTTTGCCAATTCTCTGCTCCCTTCTAAGAAGGCCGCTTTTCGCCCTGAAACTTCTATATTCTCTGAAGAGATGTACAGGAATGCGGTGTTTGTACTCCGCCACGGGGAAGTTAAGTACGAATCGAATGTGGTGGACTTTGGTCAAATCTGGAAGCCGCTAGAAGAGCCACTTGTTAGGCGGTTGACGCGACCTGAGTTTTCAAAGCGCCCTGACTATTGTCATCAAAAAGAATACCGTTTTGCGCTTTATTTGGTCGGGCGGCAAACTATCCTGCCGCTGCGTCCAGATGTGCCGTTCGACGCTGATCCTATTATTCTGCGGGGAATTTTATCATAAAGTGCGTCGGCGCGTTTTGCGTTCTGGTAGTGGTTGGGTCAGCCGGTCCAACCATTCCCAATCTTCATATTTGTCGCCCGTCTGCTTGATGTGGGTGTATCGCTGCAAGGAAGACCATGAGCGATGCCCGGACACGGCGGCAACCTGCGGAATCGAAAGTCCCGTTTCGAATAGTCGCGTCACGCCTTCATGGCGCAGATCATGAAAGCGCAGGTCTTCTATCCCCAAGAACTTACAAGCCCGTGTGAAGGCGGCGCTGATGGTGTCGCTGTGATAGGGGAAAACCCTGTCCTTTTTCTTTGGCATCGCCAGCGCAATCTTTAAGGCCGGGTCCGGCAGATCACACCAGACATCGTTGCCGATCTTGTCGCCCGGATGCTTCATGTCGGTGATGAACACCCGGCTGTGATCGGCATCCAGCCCCTTCCATGTTATGCGGGTGATTTCTTCCTGCCGTCGCGTCGAGAACAGGGCGAAGCCCATCACCCGGTGCATCGGCAGAGAGCTGGGCCGATGGCGGTGCTTTTGTTCGAAGAGCGTCAGCAGCGCATCCAGTTCCTTCAGCGTGGGCCTGCGGTCGCGGCTGCGGCCTTTCCCAGTGATGCCCAGACGGCTGCAGACAACAAATGCATCCTTCATCGCCTGCTGGTCCAATTCCATGCCCCATGCGGGCCGGGCCAATGCAAAGACTGCCCCAAGGTGTGAAAGGTAGTTGCTGACGGTCGATGGTGTCCGGCTGGTTCCGATTTCCTTGGCGAAAGCGACGATGTCATGACTTTGAATGTCGCAGCAGTCCATGTCCGCGATGTCGTATTCGAGAATCGAGCGCAGCACCTGTGCTTTGGTGCGACCAATCTCTTTGACGCTTTCGCGGGTGTAGCGTTCGATGGCGTCGGCAAGGGTGCGCCCACGATTGCGGATCGATGACAGATCATCGCCAGCGGCGTCGATTTCCTTCATCCTTTTCTTCAGCCATGCGCTGGCTGCGCTCTTCCGGTCGAAGCTTCGGGCTTCCCGGTGTGCCCATTTTCCTTTTCTTTTGATGGCGATTTGTGCGAGATAGGCGACAGTGCCGTCTTTGCGCTTGCGTTCGATAATGTGAGCCACGGCGGAACAACTTCATGCTGATTCGGAACAACTTTTGTTGTTCCAATAACACGAAACGGGCAAAAATAAGCCAAAAAGAGAACAACACGGGCAATGGAAGCGGTGCAAGAAGTTAGAAATAATGCTTTAAAATCAGATATTTGCATAAATGCAAAGTTGAGCGTGGCCCCGATGATGGATTGGACCGACCGACACTGCCGGTACTTCCACCGCCTTATCAGTGGCGAGACTCTGCTATACACCGAAATGGTGACCGCTCCTGCGCTCGTCCGCGGCGGGGCGCTCCATTTGCTGGATTACTCTCCCGAAGAGCATCCCGTCGCCCTTCAACTTGGTGGCTCGGAGCCTGTTGAACTGCGGCAGGCCGCGCGCCTGGGGGCAGAGGCCGGATATGATGAGGTGAACCTGAATGTCGGATGCCCGTCGGACCGCGTGCAGTCAGGGTGTTTTGGCGCGATCCTGATGACCCGTCCCGAACTGGTGGCCGAGTGCGTGAGCGAGATGCAAGCCGAGTGCACTGCAGAAGTCACTGTGAAGTGCCGCATCGGCGTGGATGACCAAGTCCCCGAGGATGTGCTGCCCGCCTTTATCGAAACGGTTGCACAGGCGGGTGTGACCCGTTTCACCATCCACGCGCGCAAAGCGTGGCTCGAAGGGCTGAGTCCCAAGGAAAACCGCGACATCCCACCGCTCGACTACCCGCTGGTGCACAAGATGAAGGCCGCCTATCCGGATCTTCATATTTCCATCAACGGGGGTATCGCGACGCTGGATGACGCCGTTCCCCATCTGGACCACGGCCTTGACGGTGTGATGATTGGGCGCGCGGCGTACCATCAGCCCTACGATATTCTGGGGCTGGCCGATCAGCGCATTTATGGCGGTGGGCCCGCACCGAGCCGCGCGGCGATTGTTCACCAGATGCTGCCTTATATCGAGGGCCATCTAAGTGCTGGCGGCAAGCTGAACCAGATCACGCGGCACATGCTTGGGCTCTTTACGGGCCAACCCGGTGCACGGCTCTGGCGGCGGTATTTGTCTGAACATGCTCATGGGACCGGCGCGGGCCCCGAAACGGTGCTTGCGGCGCTCGCGCAGATCCCTGAGCCTGCCTAAGTTCTTGTCACTGCGCGTTTCCACCGTTAGGGCAGACCCAAGACCTCAGGGGAGATACAGATGCAGTTCGACATAATCCTTCCACTTCTGGCGCTCTTGATGGGGATCGGCGCGTTCGCTGGTATCCTCGCAGGCCTTCTTGGGGTCGGGGGCGGTATCGTTCTGGTGCCCGCCTTCTTTTATACTTTCACGCATCTGGGGTACGCCAGCGACGAGGTCATGCGCATCTGCCTCGCGACCTCGCTCGCGACCATCATCGTGACGTCGGCCCGTTCTGTGCACAGCCACAACAAGAAGGGCGCAGTGGACTGGGATATCCTGAAAACATGGGCGCCGGGCATCGGGATCGGCGCTGTGATCGGCGTTCTGGCCGTGTCCCAACTGCGGTCTGCGGCTCTGCAGGGGATCTTCGGCGGCCTCGGGATTTGCATCGGACTCTGGATGGCGTTCAGCAAATCCGAATGGCGTTTGGGCGACGAAATGCCGGGCACCAAGGCGCGTTCCATTCTTTCGCCCATCGTTGGCTTTCTGTCGGTCCTGATGGGGATCGGGGGCGGTAGCTTTGGCGTTCCGCTAATGACCCTTTATGGAACACCGATCCACCGCGCGGTCGCGACCGCTGCCGGGTTCGGTGCCCTGATCGCAATCCCGTCGGTCGTTGCCTTCTTGTTCGTGCCCGTTTCGCCGGACGTCCGTCCGCCGCTGACCATCGGTGCGGTCAACTTCGGGGCCTTTGCGATTGTTGTATGCATGACCATGATCACAGCGCCCATCGGAGCCAAGATTGCCCATTCGCTGAACCCCAAACCGCTCAAGCGAGTGTTCGCATTGTTCCTGCTTTTGGTCGCGGGCAATATGCTGCGTAAATCTCTGGGCCTGTAAAACCAACCCTGCAGCCTCTTTCTTGGCAGAAATACCCTCGCCGAAGGCACCGCGCTGGTAGGCGCGGCCCGCAACAGGAGACACCCGATGACCGCGATTATGATTCAGGGCGCTGGCTCCAATGTCGGCAAATCCCTGTTGGTGGCTGGTCTCTGTCGCGCCGCGCGCCGCCGCGGCCTGTCGGTTGCGCCGTTTAAACCCCAGAACATGTCGAACAACGCGGCCGTCACCTCTGACGGGGGCGAGATTGGCCGCGCTCAGGCGCTTCAGGCGGTTGCCTGTGGGGTGCCGCTACACACCGATATGAACCCGGTGCTGCTGAAGCCGGAAACCGATGTGGGTGCGCAGGTCGTGGTGCAGGGCAAGCGGATCGCCACAGTCAAAGCGCGGGATTATGCCAACCTGAAGCCGCAGTTGATGACCAGCGTCTTGGACAGCTTCAACCGTCTGAAATCCGGCTATGATCTGGTGATCGTCGAAGGGGCAGGAAGCCCCGCCGAGGTCAACCTGCGGGCCGGCGATATTGCCAATATGGGCTTTGCCTGCGCGGCGGATGTTCCGGTGATCCTTGCCGGGGACATCGACCGTGGCGGCGTGATTGCGCAGATGGTGGGCACGCAGGCCGTGCTGCCCGATCAGGATAATGCGCAGATCGCAGGTTTCTTGATCAACAAATTCCGCGGGGATGTGAGCCTCTTTGATGACGGCTACAAAATGATCGCGGACCGCACGGGATGGCAGGGATTTGGCGTTCTGCCCTATTTCCCCGATGCGTCAAAGCTGCCTGCCGAAGATGCGCTTGACCTCCCGACCCGCTCCAGTGGGCGGGGGTTCAAGGTGGTGTGCCTTGGCCTGTCTCGGATCGCCAATTTCGATGACCTTGATCCGCTCGCGCAGGAAGAGGGTGTGGACCTCTCTGTGCTGCGCGCAGGTCAGCCGATCCCCGGAGACACCGATCTGGTGATCATTCCGGGCAGCAAATCGACCCGCGGGGACTTGGCCTATCTGCGGGCGCAGGGCTGGGACGTTGATTTGCAAGCCCACGTGCGGCGCGGCGGATACGTGTTGGGAATTTGCGGCGGCTACCAAATGTTGGGGCAGGTGGTGCGCGACCCAATGGGTGTCGAAGGCGCGGCGGGCGAGGATGCAGGCCTAGGTCTGCTCGACGTGACCACCGAGATGACCGGCGACAAGCGTTTGACCCAAGTCCGTGCGACCCATGCGGCCAGCGGAATAGAACTCGACGGGTACGAGATCCACATCGGCCGCACAGATGGGGCGGACCGCGCGCGGCCCTTTGCCATCGTGGATGGTGCGCCCGAAGGCGCGATCTCTGCCGATGGGCGTATCATCGGCAGCTATCTGCACGGCATGTTCACGGATAACGCCTTCCGCGCGGCGTTTCTGGATGGCTTTGGTGTGCAGTCCGGTCAGCTGAACTATGGACAAGTGGTCGAGACAACGCTCGACGCGCTGGCCGACCACATGGAGTCGCATCTGGATGTGGATGGCCTGCTGTCGTTAGCTCGTTAACCCATCAGGTAGATCAGCGCGCTGACAGTAAAGAACGACAGCGTTGTGGTGAACACCAGCGTGGTCGCGGTGATACTCTCAATCCCGTAGCGCTGGCCAAAGATCGGATAGATCGACAGCATCGGCACGGACGCGAACAACGCAGCCCCCAGCATGTACGCCGGATCGTTCATGGGGAAGGCGAGCATGCCGACCGTTACCAGCAGCGGGTGGAACACCAGCTTGCCCACAGCGATCATTCCGGTCTCGACCGAAATCGTCTTGATCGGAAAGTTCGCAACGGTGCCACCCACCACAAACAGCGCGACCACAGGAGCGGTGGCGGTCAGATACCCAATGACGGTCTGGATGACTTCCGGGATCGGCATGCCCGTGAACCGCACAACAAGTCCGATTGCGAGCCCAATAAAGATCGGGTTTTTATAGAGCCCCGTGAACGCTTTGAAGAAGGCGCGATGGAACTTTTCTTCGGGGTAGGCGCCAGCGTCGGCCACAGCCAAAGCGAGTGGGATCATCACCATATTCTCGACGATCAGTGCCCACGCCAGAATGTCAAAAGCGGCCTCGCCCACCACGAGCGCCGCAATCGGGTACCCCATAAAGCCGCTATTCGAGTTCGACATGCCCAAGGCATACATCGCGCTGGCGGCAAAGCCATTCTTGCGCAAGTTATGCATGACAAAGATGCCCGCCATCATCAGCAGCAAGGACGCCCCACCATAGACGAGCATGAAGTGCCAGTTCAGCGCGGCGGCCCCTTCGCGGTTCACAGCGCCCGCGATCATGACCGGCATACAGATGCGCAGAACAAAGGTCCCCAAGGCTTTTGGAACGTCGCGGCTGATGTAGCCGGATTTGAGGCTGACAAAGCCTGTTGCGATCAGCATGTAAATTGGGGTCGTAATCGCAAGGATACTGAACATCGGCACTACAGCTTTGGAATGAGGGGTGAGTCTTACTGATGGGCGATCCGCGTCCAAGCTGCAAGGGGCGCTTCGCACAAGGGCTTGCAATCCGTTAATTGCAGCGGTTCAGTCCAGACAGCGTTGCGCGAGTGCATAGGGGGCAGGCAATGGCAGAGATTCTGGTGCTTGGGGCAGGGATGATCGGCGTCTCGACTGCGCTGGCGTTTCAAGAGCGCGGACATGCGGTCACCTTGTTGGATCGCCGCGCCGCAGGGCAGGAGGCCAGCTATGGCAACGCAGGATTCATCAGTGCAGACAGCACAGAACCATATCCTTTGCCCCGTAATCTCAAAACTTTGGCGGCCTTCGGGCTGGGGCTGCGCAATGATGTGACCTACGACCTGCGGGCCGTACTACGTATGGCGCCCGCCCTCTGGCAGTACTTGCGGCATTCGCGCCCCGACAGGGTCGCAGAGCAAGCGCGCACCTATGCGGAAATGGCCCGCCGCTCGACGGCCGCCCACCAGCGCCTGATCGATGCTGCGGGTTTGGGCAATCTGGTCCGCCGCTCTGGCTATTATGAAATCCGGCGCGATCCGCGCACAGCCGAGGCCGAGGCTCGGGATGCGCAGGCCCTTGGCCGCGATTATAATGTGTCGCCTGAAATCCTGAGCGGGGCAGAACTGTGCCGCCGAGAGCCTGCGATCATCTCCGAAGTTGGTGGGGCGATTTGGTGGCCACAGACGTGGCTCTGCGCTGATCCTGGTGCGTTGGTCGAAGGGTATGCAGAGCTGTTTCGCAACCGTGGTGGTACGTGGGCGCAGGGGGACGCGACGACCCTTGAACAGGTGTCTGGCGGTTGGCGGGTTCAGTCCGACGGCGGCCCAATCAGCGCAGAACATGTGGTTGTCGCCATGGGGGCGTGGTCGCCAAAATTGCTGGCAAGGTTCGGCTACAAAATCCCTATGGTCTACAAGCGTGGCTACCACGCGCACTTTGACGCGCCGCGCGGGCTGGGGGCGTCCATCATGGACGGTGATAACGCAGTCGTGCTAACCAGCATGAACAAGGGCCTGCGTCTGGCGACGGGCGCTGCGCTGGTGGATATGTCCGCGCCTGCAGACACACGGCAGATCACCCGAGGTGCCAAGGGCGTGTCCGATATTATCGAATTGGGCCCCCGCATCGCAGAGCCGCAATGGTACGGCACGCGTCCTTTTATGCCTGACATGCTGCCCGTCGTCGGGGCTGCCCCGAAACACAAAGGGCTGTGGTGCCACTTTGGCCACGGACATCTGGGCTTTACCAAAGGGCCAGCCTCGGCCGACCTTCTGGTGCAAGCATTCGAAGGCGGGCGCTCCGATGTCTTGGATGCGATCACTCCTGCCAGAAAATATGCATTGGGCCGCTTAGGCGCGTAAATGACTGGGGCATTTGCAGAAATGCGGGAATGCACTCTGGATGTGTTAGCGGAAACTATGCTAGAACCAGAATTGCATACTGTTGTATACTGAAAAGTGGGTTTCATGTTTGACGGGTCCCTTCAGCGCACCGCTCTGACGCTTGCCGTTGGCACAACGGGCGCATTTGCCCTGACCTTTGTCGGCTTTCCTGCGGCCCCACTCGTGGGGGCGGCGCTTGCGACCTCGGCGCTCGCATGGAGCGGGGTAAAGCTTTACTTGCCCAACCGGCTGCGCGATGTCGGGTTTCTGATCATCGGATCGTCCTTGGGCTCGGGCTTTCGAAGTGAGCTGCTGGGACAGATCGGGGGCTGGGCCCTAAGCCTGATCCTGCTGTGCCTGTCGATCTTTGCCACCGTTGTCGCCAGCCGCGCCATTCTCATGCGCGGATTTGCCAAGGATCGTGAAACTGCTCTCTTGGCCAGTTCTCCGGGGACATTGTCTTTGGCCCTGTCCATGGCCGTCAGCGGGCGAGGCGATGCGACGACCGTATTGATCCTGCAATGCATGCGCCTGCTGATCCTGTCGGCTGTGCTGCCGTTGGGTATGCTGCTGCTCGGGGTCGAGGCGGGCACGGCCACGGGTCCAACCGAGACTCTGGGGTTGGTTGCCTTGCTTGGAATGTTGGCCGTTGGCGGTGCATTTTCGTGGGGTATTGCCCGCCGCGGCTTTCCGGCAGCTTATCTGCTGGGTGGAATGATCGTCAGCGCGGTGGCCCATGTCACGGGGATCGTGCACGGCCTGCCGCCCGCAGAACTGATCTTTGCGGGGTTCTGTGTGACCGGATCTGTCATGGGGGTGCGGTTCACAGGCATCCGTCCAGCGGACATCCTGCGCCTCTTTACGGCCAGCGCCGCGAGCGTTGGGGCTGCGGCGCTGATTTCGATGGGGTTTGCCGGGGTGGCCTCGGCACTCACGGGGTTACCGTTCGGCCAAGTCTGGGTTGCCTATTCCCCCGGCGGTGTCGAGGCGATGGCAGCCATCGGTCTCGCTCTGGATTTTGACGGGGCTTATGTCGCTGTGCACCACCTGTGCCGGATCGGGTTCCTGATGGCCCTGATTCCGTGGATGGCGCGGCGCCAAGGTTAGGGCCTTAGGCCTCGCGCTTGGCGGTCTGTTCTGCGTAGGATTCCACAACAGAGCGCAGGCGCCACGCGGCCCACATGCTCATGCAGAATTCTTTGTTATCTTTGCCCAACTTGTTCGAATGGGCGAGGGCTGTTGTGGCACTGGCTGCGATAGGTTGCTGCATCAAAAGTCTCCAATCCAAGCCGGCTGGAACAAGGGGCCGGGGGGGTACACAGACATCGGCAGAACGCACCGATGAAACCAATTTGTAAGCTTAATGATACATTAACCTACCCTTTTGGGGTAGCAAAAAGTTAAGTCTTGAAGCGAAAGTGAGTGGGTTTGCATCTGATTTTGGCAGCGCAGCATGCACTGTGGCGCCTTTGGGTTGGCAGCGCACATAGAAACACCCGCGAGGCGTGAAACCCAGCAGGTGTTAAGGTGAATCAGTGTGTCAGCTTACAGGGCGATCGCGCGTGCGGTGCTATCTAGGAACTGTGCCAGCTTCTGGCGGTCCAATGGCTTGAGCAGCAACTCGATGTCCAGAGTTTTGCAAGTTTGTCTAAGCTCAGGTGACCGATCCGCCGAAATAATCGCGCAGGGAATACGGCCCAGACTGTCTGTGACGGCGCAGTAAAGCTCTGTTCCCGACATGCCTGGCCCAAGCTGGTAGTCTAGCAGCAACACGTCTGGCGAAATTTGCAGCACCGACAGCAGGTCTAGCGCAGATGGCGCGTCCTCGGCCTCGATCACGTTGACGCCCCAACTCTCGACAAGGATCGAGATCGCGCGGCGCAGCTGCGGATCGTTTTCGACCAGCAGAACGATCAGACCTGATTGTGCCAGACCGACCGGACGGGTGGGGCGGTTCGAGGGGGTGAGGGCGGGCTCTGCCTCTCCGGCGACGGGGACGTTTACCATAAAGCAACTGCCGCGCCCAACCTCGGACCAGACGCCCAAGGGGTGGCCCAGACGGGCGCAGGCGCGCTCTACGATGGCCAGTCCTAGGCCAAGCCCCTCATTCGCGCTGGCCTTGGTGTCCAGCCGCTTGAACTCTTCGAAGATGGCGCTCTGATCCTCTTCGGGGATGCCGACGCCTGTATCCCACACCTCGATGCGAGCAGAGCCGCCATTGCGGCGAACCCCCACCAGCACGCGGCCTTTTGGGGTGTAGCGGATCGCGTTCGAGATCAGGTTGCGCACGATCCGGCGCAGGTAAGACGGGTCGCTCTCGACCATCAGGTTGCTGTCGACGATGCACAGTTCAAGCCCCTTGCTATTGGCGTGGATCGTCATTTCATCCCGCAAAGGAGACAGGATTTCACGCAGAGCAAAGCGGCGGATGTCGAAACTGAGCCCATCAGATTCCAGTTTCGAAATATCCAGCAGAGCGTCAATGATCTGTTCTGCGCCGGTCAGCGCGGTCTCAGCCTTGGCCAAAACCGCCATGTCATTTTGGCAGGTCGCGTTGTCCGCGAGCGAAGAGATGAACAATTTTGCCGCCGATAGGGGCTGCAGCAGATCGTGGCTGGCCGCCGCAACAAAGCGGGATTTGGACGCATTCGCCCGTTCGGCGGCGGACAGAGCGTCCTCTAGCTCGAGCGTGCGCTCCATGACGCGCTGTTCGAGGATCTCGTTAAGCTCGTACAGCTTCTGCGCAGCTTCGCGTTCGGCCGTCACGTCGGTGCAAGAGATCACGAAGCCTTGGTCCGGCATTCCACGGCCAAAGATCTGCAGCGTCATGTTCTCGCGCTTGACCTCGAACGAGATCGGGAACTTCGGCCCCTTGGCCATCGCCCACCGCAAGAAGCTGACGCGGTCCATGCCACGGCTGAAACGGACGTCATCGCCAAGCCGTTCCAGGAGTCCATCGAACGACGCGCCGATGGTCAGGCGGCGGACAGGCACGGACAAAAGATGGCTGATCTTCTGGTTCCAGCCGACCAGTTGGGCGTTCTCGTCAAAGACGCAGACGCCTTGGTTCAGGTGATCCAAGGTCGCGCGGATCATACGGGTCTGTTTGTCTTTCAGACGGGCGCGCTCTTGACGTTCCATCCGCATGATGTCGGTGACGTCGGTCTGTAGGACCACGGTGCCGCCATTGCTGGTGCGGTGTTCGGACACCTGCAGCCACCGGTCGCCGGTCAGTTCGACGTTGAACATGACGTGGTGGTCTTTGTGGCGGCGGATGCGGCGGGCGCACCAGCTGTCGGCTGTTTCCTCTGTCGGCAAGGCCAGTTGCGCGGATTCCGCGATGTGGCGCACGTATTCCTCGAACGACAGGCCAGGTTTCAGATAGGCCTGCATGTTCCTGAAATCACGACAAAAACGCGAGTTCGACATGACCAGATTGTCTTCGGGATCGAACAGGGCGAAGCCTTCGGACACGGTCTCGATCGCATCGGCAAGGTTCCGGCGCGCGGCTTCGGTTTCGGTGTGCGCCTTGGCCAGAGCAGCGTTTGAGTCGTGCAGCAGCTCCAGCGTGCTTTCCAGTTCCAGCGTCCGCTCGCGCACACGCTTTTCCAGCAGGGCGGCGCGTTCGAATTGGGCATAGGCCGCGTTCGATTGGGCGGTGCCGTATTCGACGCGGCTCATCAGCGCCTGCGTGATCTTCATCAGCTTTTCGTTCTGGCGTTCCAGACTGTCAGCAGGGTTGATCAGCGACATCAGGCTACCTCGTTGTCGGTCGGGGGGTAGATGGCCACCCCGGTCAGAGTCTGGTTAACATGCAAAGCACCGAACTGTTCACCATAGGTCGAGAACCCGATCACGCGGTTTTCCGAAAGCAGGGCAGAGACCTCTCGGGTCTTTTGCCGCTGGTCCGCCGCGATCCGGCGTAAAATGCAATCACACCCAAGGATAAGGTCGGGTTCGTGTTCCGCACTGAGTTTGCCTAAACCCTCGCGCAGGTTTTCCACGATATCGCGGTGTTCCGCCAGCGTCAGGACCATGCCTTCGTTGATCGCAGAGAAAAAAACCAGCTCGCCGTGTTCGTTGACCCGTTGGATGGCACGCACGTGGTGGCTGTCCCCCAGACGCACGACCACAGGGTGTTCGGCAAAGGTAAAAGGATCCAGCTGGTTCGGGTCCTTGCCCAAGAGCCGCGCGTATTCGGCGGCGGCGGGCTCGGCGTTGATTTCCTGAACCGTGCGGGCTTCGGGATTGGCGGCGGTCACGACCATCCGCATCTCGGTTGGGGCCAGATTGTCGTGGCTGAACACTTTGACAGGGCAGGCGCTGCGGACCAGCGCAAGCACAGCCGCGTTTTCCATGATCTCGCCGTTGTGGCTGAGCCATGTCTGTTTGAAGTTCACGCCGTCGCCAGCGGACCCCCCAAACAGCGGCATCGGTCCCAGACCAGAGGCCAAGATCGTTGTCAGGCTCTCTTCGCTCATGGACAGGCCGTCCACCAGTAGAAACGCGAATTCGTGGGGCCGGTCAGGTGCAGTCTGAGCCAAGGCCATGCGTTGCTGGATGAGCGTATCGATGATCTGCTGATCATCCGCCATGTTCAGCAGGTCCAGCGCATAGGTGATGGAGGTGAAATAGCGCGCGGGAAATCCAACGCAGAGGATCTGACCTTCTTCGTAGCCCGCGGCTCCGAGCTCTCCGGCGGTGGTGCAGCCCAACACATCGGCACCCTCGAAGGCGCCAGAGGCATCCTCGATCAACTGTTTAAAATCCGCACAGGGAGCAGCAAACAAGCACACCAGCGCAAATGGATCGTCTCCCAGCTGTAACCTGATCTCCTCCATCAGATTGGGCTGGTCGCACGCCACCTGCGCAACACGCATCGCTTTCTTGTCAGCGGTCTCCTCCCTGCCGGAACGTGGTAGCGCTCCGTTCACTCGACCGGTGTCCTCTTACATATTTGCCCGAGGATGGGCGATTACTCTGTGGTTGGCAAGACC
This sequence comes from Donghicola eburneus, assembly GCF_900115865.1. GTDB lineage: Bacteria > Pseudomonadota > Alphaproteobacteria > Rhodobacterales > Rhodobacteraceae > Donghicola > Donghicola eburneus. The sequence goes on from NZ_FOXY01000005.1 coordinate 137,449, forward strand.
CTGTTAAAGTTGGCCTCTTGCGCGATCAAAACTGCCTGAGTCCGGCTGTGAACACCGAGCTTTCGCATGATTGCGGTAACGTGTGCTTTGACTGTCGTTTCAGCGATCGACAGGTCATAGGCGATCTGTTTGTTCAGCTTACCTTCGCAGATCAGGTTCAGGATGCGCGCCTGCTGGTTGGTCAGGGACGACAGGCGCTGAAGCGCGTCTTCTTGGTTGCCGCCCTCACCATTCTGGCCGTTGGGATCAATGTAGCCTTCGGGGACAAAGGGCTGTCCGGCCTTGACCGCGTCATAGGCCATCTGGAACACCGCCCGCTGCGCCTGTTTTGGAACAAAGCCATTCGCGCCAGCTTGCAGGGCGCGGCTGATCATACGGTTGTCGGACATGGACGAGGCGATGACGATCGCGGCTTTGGGGGTCGCGTTGCGCAGGCGGATCAGCCCGTCAAGGCCATTCACATCGGGCAGGTTCAGATCAAGGATGATCATCTCGATCTTGGGGTCGGCGCTCACGGCTTCTAGCGCATTTTCCAAGGTGCCAGCGGTGTGGATCTCGCCAAAGTTGGCGATGGACCGCAGTGTTAGCGTCAAGGCGTCACAAAAGAGCGGGTGGTCGTCAACGACCAGCGCGTTTCCGGCTGCGATCTGTGAAGTGGCGCGATGTTGCATGAATCTGTCCTCGTGTTCCTCGATTGAGGATAGCCGTTTTTCGCGAATGTCTTCTGTTACCAAAAAGTCTAATACCGCAGGGTATTATGCGCCACGTGCAAAAACGGCTGGCAACACAAAAGGCGCCCGGTCGAAACCGGACGCCTCTGGTACCTCTGGGAGAGGTTGGGGATTAGTTGGCGGACGCCAGCTGCTTGGGCAGCTTGAATGTCCAGACCATGCCACCTTGGTTCAGGTAGTTGACCTTCTTGGCCACTTCACCACCCCAGAGCGGAACCGCGCCGCCCCAGCCGGAAACGACCGAAACATACTGCTCGCCGTCCATTTCCCAGGTGACAGGCTGGCCAACGATGCCGGAGCCGGTTTGGAACGACCACAGCTCTTCGCCGGTCGCGTCATCCAGAGCGATGAACTTGCCTTCGGGGGTGCCAAAGAACACCAGACCGCCTGCGGTGGTCATCACGCCGCCCCAGAGGGGTGCGTCGTTCTTGTATTCCCAGACCCATTCGCCGGTGTCGGGGTCGATCGCCTTGAGCGAACCGATGTGGTCTTCGTAGTTCGGCTTGATGGTAAAGCCCGAACCCAAGTATGCCGCGCCCTTCTTGTAGGTCACAGGCTCGTTCCAGATGTCCATGCCCCACTCGTTCGAGGGAACGTAGAAGTTGCCGGTGTTCTGGCTGAACGCCATGGGCATCCAGTTCTTACCGCCAAGGAACGAGGGCGACGAGAAGACGACTTCGCCTTTGCCACCGTCAGCCGCGTTCGCAGGATTGCCGGGACGGTTGGGCTCGTTAAAGATTGGACGACCGGTTTCGTCGATGCCATTCGCCCAAGTGATGTCCTTGACGAAGGGCTTGGCCGATACGAACGTACCGTCTTCGCGGTTCAGAACGTAGAAGTAGCCGTTACGGTCCGCAGTTGCGAAGCGCTTGTTGCCCTCGCGGTCGGTATACGCGACGACTTCGTTCACGCCGTCATAGTCCCAGCCTTCGCGAGGAGTGGTCTGGAAGTGCCACTTGATGTCGCCGGTCTTGGGGTCGATGCCGACGCGGCTTGCTGCGTACAGGTTGTCGCCGGTGTTGCCTTCGGTGGGCTCACCTGCGCCGCGCAGCCAGCTGTTCCAAGGGGCAGGGTTACCTGCGCCGAAGACCAGAGTGTCGGTCTCGATGTCATACGAGCCACCCAGCCAGGTCGCGCCGCCACCGGTCTTCCACAGATCGCCGGGCCAGGTCGCGTTCAGGGTGCCGGTCATGGTCGATTCTTCGCCATTCAGGGTGCCCATGTGACCTTCGATCATCGGACGGGTCCAGACGATGTCACCGGTGTCCGCGTTGCGGGCCTGAACTTCGCCAACGATGCCGAATTCACCGCCCGAGTTACCGGTCACAACCAGACCGTCAACGATCAGCGGAGCTGCGGTGTAGCTGTAGCCGGCCTTGTAGTCAGCGATCTTGTCACGCCAGACAACGTCGCCGGTCTTCAGGTCCAGCGCAACGATGCGTGCGTCCAGAGTACCAAAGAAGATCTTGTCGCCGTAGATCGCCGCACCGCGGTTGATCACGTCGCAGCAGGGCAGGATGCCTTCGGGCAGGCGTGCGTCGTACTGCCACAGCTCTTCGCCGGTCATCACGTCGATCGCGTAGAGACGCGAATACGAACCGGTCACATACATGATGCCGTCATAGATCAGCGGCTGGGTCTCTTGACCGCGCTGCTTTTCGCCGCCCATGGAGAAAGCCCATGCCGGAACGAGGTTCTTGACGTTATCTTTGTTCAGGGTTTCCAGCGGCGAGTAACGCTGAAGGTCGCGGCCCATGCCGTTGGTCACAACGTTCGATGTGTCCATGCGGTCGTTGGCCAGCATCTCCTCGGTGACTTGCGCGTGCGCGGCAGTGATTGCCAGCGCGCTCACCGACATTGCGGCTAGAAGTTTCTTCATTATGTCCTCCCTAGACGGTCAGTTCAGCTCCGAACAATGGAAAATGGAGCCGTCCTGAGCATCAGTATACGGACGCGAGGTTTGATAGGTATCCGGCCTTAGTCTTACGACCCCTAGAGACTTGACATACTCCCTCCGATATTCCGCACATTTGAGTCGCTGCAGGTGCATAATTTGTTGCGGGGTCGAACGTGTTTCATCCGGCCCCGAACGCGCGTCATTCAGAGATGGCGCTGTTGTCCTGTGTTGTGATCGAGGTCAGGTAGGCAAGGATGAAATCCTGCACTGTCCTGTCTTCGATCCCCACGTGGCGCATCTTGGTGCCGGGCATAAAGCCGTCGTTGTCCTCCATCCATGCGCGCAGGGCGGCTGGGGTCCAAACGATGCCCGATGCCTCCAAAGCAGTCGAATAATCATAATCCTGATAGCTGCCAGCGGCGCGGCCAACGATGTTCTCTAGCGGCGGGCCATAAGAGTCGTGATCCGCGTCGGGGGAGTGGCACCGGCGGCATTCCGCTTGGAACAGGGTTTCGCCCGCGGTGACTTTGACGGCCTCGAATGTGCTGTCGGCGGCGATGGCAGGGACGGCCGAAACGGCGGTCACGGCCGCGCATAAAATGGAACAGAAACGATGCATTTTTCCCTCCTTGGGTTGTGCGTCCCAAGGCTAGAAGTCCGCATTTCGCGCTCCTTTGATACAGGTCAACGGAGAGGGGGCTCCGATATCGTCCTTTGGTCGTAATTTGCGCTGATTGGGGGGACATGTACCATGGGCGCAACTGTCAGGGAGGACACTAACATGACGTTTGCAAGGGCGCTGAGCACCGCTTGCACCGCACTGATTCTAGGTGCAGGTGCAGCATTGGCCGAGACCCCCGTCATTCGCGCCGCGGTTCTGGAGTTCGGAACCGTGAACTGGGAACTCGACACCATTCAACATTATGAGTTGGACGCACAGAACGGATACGACCTGCAGGTGCAGGGTGTCGCGGGCGGGTCCGCGGCGCAGGTGGCGTTTCAGGGCGGCGAGGCCGATGTGATTGTGTCGGACTGGCTCTGGGTGGCGCGCCAGCGGGCGGACGGACATGACTATGTGTTTGTGCCGTACTCCAAGGCCGTGGGTGGTGTCATGGTCGCAGGCGACAGCCCTGCGCAATCGCTAGAGGATCTGAAGGGTCAGAAGATCGGCATCGCCGGCGGTCCCTTGGACAAGAGCTGGCTGATCCTTCAGGCATATGCCCAGCAAGAATACGGCATGGATTTGGCTGCAGAGACCGAGCAAGTCTTTGGCGCACCGCCCCTGGTGTTCAAGACCGCGCTTCAGGGCGAGACCCAAGGTGCTATCAACTTCTGGCACTTCATGGCCAAGATGCAGGCGGCTGGGATGCGCCAACTCGTGTCTGTGTCGGACGCGGCCTTGGCCTTGGGGCTCGACCCCGAGACCCCTTTGTTGGGCTACGTGTTCAAAGGTGAGATGCTGCGCGACCATCCCGAAATCCTAGAGGGGTTTGCCGCATCATCCCGCGCGGCCAAGGATCTGCTGGCCGAGGATGACGACGCGTGGGCCCGTTTGCGTGACCGCATGAACGTCAAGAATGACGCGCAATATGACGCGCTGATTGCGGGCTTCCGCGCAGGCATCCCCGCCAAGGGTGCCGTAAATGAGGAGGCTGCAGCCAAGATGCTGGCACTGATGGCCGAGCTTGGCGGCTCGGACCTGATCGGGAACGCAACCACCTTGCCCGAAGGCGTCTTTGTCCAGCCGGGTAGCTAGGGCAGGGCGGATGGCGCTTCGACTCGTGGCATCGAATGACTCCATCTCACAGGGGGCGGACACGCCTCCTGTACTGACCGTTGCCTTGGATGGCATGTCCTATGGCACGCGGCAGGTGCTCGGCGCGATTTCTCTGACACTTGCGGCTGGGCAGACGTTGGCGCTGACCGGTCCGTCAGGGATCGGCAAATCCACTTTGGTGCGGATCATCGCAGGATTGGAAACGAAGTATCAGGGACAAGTCATCCGCCCAGACCAGATTGGCATGGTTTTTCAGGAACCGACCCTCATGCCTTGGCGGTCGGTACTCGACAATCTGACACTGACGGCTGGGGTCACTGCCGAAGGCGCTGAAAAGGCGCTGGAAGAGGTTGGCTTGGCGGGTCGGGGCGCGGATTTTCCACGTCAGCTTTCACTTGGACAACAGCGGCGCTTGGCCTTGGCGCGCGCGTTTGCCGGTTCGCCGAAGCTTCTTCTATTGGACGAGCCTTTCGTGTCGCTCGACCCTGACATGGCCAATGAAATGATGAGCCTGTTCGAAGCCCTGCGCGATCGGCGTGATGTGGCGACCCTGATCGTCACGCACTCCGCCGAAGAGGCAACACGTCTGGCGGATCGTATCTTGCGTTTAGATGGCAGCCCCGCACAGATCGTCCGGGGCTAGGCCTGTTCAGAACAGCGGGGCGTACCGCCAATTGTCCGCGTCTGGCGTGACTTCGTCGAGATCGTAATCGGCCCCTTGCAGACGGCGCGCAACGAGCAGGCCGTCTTTGGCAGCCTCGTCCACGTACTGACGGCCAAGCTCTGCGTTTTGGGTGATCCCATGCCCGCGCATCAGGTTGATGCCGTGGTTGAACTTGCCCACCGGATCCCCAAGCTCTGCGGCGCGCTGATCCCACTGTGCGGCGGCGTCAGGATTATACTCCCCGCCAAAGCCGTTGTTCTCCATATAGCTCATCCACGTCATGGCGGCGGTGTATCCCGCCTCGGCGCAGGCTTCGAAGATTTTGCGGGCGGTGTCGTGGTCGCCGGACTTGGTCATCAGATAGCCAGAGGCGCAGACCATCATGTCCACTTTGCCCTCTTCGGCTTTCCTCAGGTTGTTCTGCCAAGTCAGCTCTTCTGGGTTGAGCGTGCCATCCTCGGGGCCGTATTCGGCGGCGGTTACAGGAGCCGCAAAAACGGCGGCGATCAGGGCCAAAGTCAAACGCATAAAAATTCCTCCCGCGCTGTACCTAGCACAGGAGGCCATATTTTTCACGGTTGCTATGGTCGTAGATCAGCCCTTGCGGCGTGTCATACCCCGTTCGGGATCGTAACCCCAGATCGCCAGAAGCATGAATGCGACCAGCGCGAGGACGGTCCAGAGCAGCGCCAAAGGCTCTAGCCGCAGGTAGAGCGCAAAGCGGATCAGTTCGACCGCGTGGGTGAATGGGTTCACCGCGCAGATGTCCCGCAGGAGCGGGGAACTCTCGGCCATTTTCCACAGCGGATAGAGCGCCGACGACAGGAAGAACATCGGGAAGATCACGAAGTTCATCACGCCTGCAAAGTTTTCGAGCTGTTTGATGAAGCTGGAGAGTGCGAGGCCCAAGGCCCCCAGCATCAGCCCCGCGATCAGCAACGCGGGCAGGGCGGCGACATAGCCCCACGGCTCCACCGTGATGTCGAACAGCGCCGCGACGCCAAGGAAGGTGTAGACTTGCAGGATAGAGATCGCCGTGGACCCGCAGAGTTTCGAAAACAGCAGCCACCAGCGCGGTAAGGGTGCGGTCAGCAGCAGCCGCATCGACCCCATCTCGCGGTCATATACCAGTGACAGGCTGCTCTGCATTCCGTTGAACAGCAGGATCATCCCGCAGAGGCCGGGGACGATGTAGGTCTCGTAGGTGATGTAGGTTTGGTAGGGCGGGATGATCGACAGCCCCAGCGCGGCGCGGAAGCCAGCCGCGAACACCAGTAGCCACATCAGCGGGCGCACCATGGCAGCGATGAAGCGTTCACGTTGGTGGACGAAGCGCAGGGCCTCGCGTTTGACGATGGCGCTCAGGGCGGTGAGGTAGATGTTCATGCCTGCGCTCCGGTCAGGGACAGGAAATAGTCGGACAGGTCGGCACCCCCTCGCAGATCGCCTGCGTGTCCGTCCGCCAGCTTTTCCCCTTGATGAATGACGATCAGGCGGTCGGGGTCGTGGACCTCGTCCGTCAGATGCGTGGCCCAGAGCACCGTTAGGCCGTCCTCTGCACAGAGTTGGTGTACGTGGTCGGTGATGCTGCGGCGGGCGGCGGCATCAAGGCCGACGGTCGGCTCATCCAGCAGCAGTACGTCCGGCTGGTGGATCAGTGCGCGGGCGATCTCGGTGCGGCGGCGATGGCCCCCATTTAGAGCGCGGGCCTTTTCCCCTGCACGTTCACGCATGTTCAGGCGGTCAAGCGCGGCATCAATCCGCGTTGCAGCGTCGCGGCCGGACAATCCATGCAGGCTGGCGAAATAGGACAGGTTTTGGCGGACGCTCAGGTCCAGATCCAGCGTCTGGTTCTGGAACACCACCCCCATGCGGGCAAGGGCCGCGCGCGGCTGTGCCTTTAGGTCATGACCCGCGATCTCGATCCGCCCCTCTGAAGTGGTGAAGAGCCGCGTCAGCAAGCCGTACAATGTCGATTTTCCTGCGCCGTTCGGTCCCAGCAGTGCGCCAAACGCGCCAGCCTCCAGGGTAAAAGACACGCCCTTCAGCGCCTCTTTGGCGCCATAGCGATAGCGCAGATTATCGACCTGCAAGCCTACGGTCATGCGGTGCTGTCCTCCCCCTCGATGTGCAGCAGACCAGCAAAGCCAAAGACCCGAATGGTTTCTGTGCCTTGCGCCCCGCGCTGGATCAGACTGCACGCAAAGGCGCGGCGCGGGCAAGGGGATCGTGCACGCAGACGACTGCCACAAAGGTCGGAACCGTAGGCTTCGCAACTCTCTACGACCAATGTCCCACATGCCCACCCGTTCGATAGGCCCGTCCCCCAACCAAGGTCTAATACCGCTCTGCGACCCTGCATTTATAACAAAATAAAAAGACGCGAACACGGCACCACGGAGGAGACCCCCAATGCCCAAGACAATTTCGACCCTCGCCCTTGGTGGCGCGGCGCTGGCCCTGACCGCGACACTCGCGCTGGCTCATGGCGATGTGACCCCCCAAGCCGTCAACACCGAAGGCCTGCCGGCTGTGGGTGAAGAGTGGCTGAGCGAAAATCCCTACCGCGAGGAAGCAGCGGGCAAGGATATCTGGGAAAAGGCGATCGCGATTGGCGACTCTGGCTACAACCAGAACTGCGCGCGCTGCCACGGTCTGGGTGTGGTCTCGGGCGGTCTGGCTCCCGACCTGCGGTTCCTTGAGGCCGAAGAATACGGTGACGAATGGTACGTGGAGCGTTTCCAGTTCGGTTACACCCAGAACGGCATCACCAAGATGCCCGCGTTCGGTGAACTGCTGGGCCAAGAAGCCGCTTGGGCGATCCGCACCTACATCGAAACCCGTCCCGACCAGGACCAGATCGACGAGCTGACACCCGAACTGCTGGCTCTGCGTGACAAGCTGGCAGCCATGGCTGACGGCGGCGAAGGCGACGCGGACGCGATCCACGACGAACTGGCCGAAATCGCTGGCGGTATCGAGACCCTGTCCGGTGCTCCGGTTGCGGACAGCGTGGCAAGCCGCGCGGCGCACATCCTAGAGAAGGGCGGCGATGATGCCTATCACAAGGCAGCCGAGACCCTGACCATCGGCCTCTCGTCGGCGCACTAAGATGCAGCGGACAAGAGCCCTCTCTCTCCCCGCTCTTGTTCTCTCTTTGGTCGTGGGCGGCGTCACCGCTGCCCACGCCGAGGACCCTTGCGCGGATTACGTCCCTCAGGAAAAACCTCAGAATGCCAGCCGCGATATCGTGGGGCTGGATTTGGATCAGATCATGGACCAAGGCTCCATGCTCTTTGCGGTCTACGAGGATTATCCGCCCTACAGCTGGATGGAAAATGGCCAGCCCAAGGGCGTGGATGTCGAAATTGCCAAGCTGATTGCCGAGTACATCGGCGTCGAACCCAAGTTCAATTTCGTGATGTCCGGCGAAAATCTGGAAGCGGACCTGCGGGTCAATATCTGGAAAGGGTCCAATCTGGGCGGACGCATCGCCAACGTGATGATGCGCATTCCCTATGATTCCAAATTCAAATGTCGGGTCGAGCAGGTGACGTTCACGGGCCAATATGCAGCCGAGAGCATCGCCATCGCCTATGACAAAGCGAGTTATCCCGAAGATCTGCCTGTGCCGGCCTATTTCCGGTTCGACAAAGTCTCGGTCGAGAATGACTCGATTTCCGATTTCTACTTGGGTGGCATGGCGGGCGGTCAGATGATGACCAACATCGTCCGATTCCCGACCATGGAAGGCGCCATGGAAGCGCTGGCGAACCAAGAGGTCAAAGCCGCGATGGGGCCGATGGGCCAACTGGAGTATGGCGCAACTGAAACCATCGGTATTCACCAGCCGTCTCTGGCCGGTTTTGCGGTGTCAAAGTGGACTTTGGGCACGGCTGTGCACTTCAGCTACAAGGCGCTGAGCTACATGGTGGACGATGCCATCGCAGCGGCACTTGCCGATGGCCGCATTGCGCAGATTTACGCTGATTATGGAATGACCCATCAACCGCCTGTGCGGTAAAATATGTGGGAAACTCATCCCTTAGTCTAATATGCCATTTGACGGTTCGCCCATAGGCTTGATGATGGAAGCGAGGGAGGACCGTTACCGTGAAAATGAACGACTCACGAGAGATTGCCGCAACGCCCGAAGCCGTATGGGCGGCGATCCTCGATCCAGAGGTGCTTAAACAGTGCATTCCCGGATGCGAATCCATGGAAGGCAGCCCCGAAGAGGGCTTTGATGCCACCGTTGTCCAGAAGGTCGGCCCCGTGAAGGCCAAGTTCTCGGGCAAAGTAAATCTCGAAGATATGAACCCGCCAAATTCAGTCAAACTGGTGGGCGAAGGGAAGGGCGGGGCCGCCGGTTTCGCCAAGGGCGAGGCGACTGTGACCTTGGCGCCATCTGACACTGGCACAACCCTGACCTATGATGTCGATGCCAAGGTCGGCGGCAAGCTCGCGCAGCTTGGCAGCCGCGTCATCGACGGCTTTGCCAAGAAGATGGCAGACCAGTTTTTCACCAATTTCCAGAATGTTGTGGAGGGACCTGCCGAGGAAGCAGCGCCCGAACCAGCAGCAGAAGAGCCAGCAGCCGCCGAAGAAGCGCCTGCGGAGAAGAAAGGATTTATCAAACGCCTGTTCTCGTGACAGGTTGGGTCTAAACGACCAAGCAATTCGCCAGCTAGGGAGGAGTTAGATGGCAAAACTATCAATGACCGTAAACGGTCGTGCCGTGAGCGGAGAAGCGACAGGGAACCGCCTTTTGGTAGAGTTCCTGCGCGAGGATCTGCGGATGACCGGCACCCACGTGGGATGCGACACCAGCCAGTGCGGCGCGTGTGTTGTCCACGTTAACGGCAAGGCTGTGAAGTCCTGCACCATGATGGCCGCCGAAGCAGACGGCGCTGAAATCACCACAATCGAAGGCATCGCGGAGCCCGACGGCACCCTGAGCCGCGTTCAGCAGGCCTTTCAGGATTATCACGGCCTGCAGTGCGGTTTCTGCACCCCTGGCATGGTGATGACAGCCACCAAACTGCTCGAGCAGAACCCGAGCCCGACCGAGGCCGAAATCCGGCATCACCTCGAGGGCAACATCTGCCGCTGCACCGGCTACCACAACATCGTCAAGGCGATCATGGCGGCATCCGGTCAGGACGTGTCGAAGATCGCCGCAGAGTAAAACGGCTACTGGCGCGAGGAGGCGCCGGTCGCATGGCGGATCGCTCCGCCGCAGTTTTAGGGAGGATGGACCATGCCAAAGGATTCAGGCATCGGCGCTGCATCGAAGCGGCGCGAGGACGTCCGGTTTCTGACGGGAACCGGCAATTATACCGATGACATCAACGTCTACGGTCAGACCTATGTGTATTTTCTGCGCTCAGATGTAGCGCACGGTCGGATTAACAACATCGACACCAGCGCTGCCGCCGCCATGGAAGGCGTTGTCGGCATCTTTACCGGCGCCGATTTCGAAGGCATTGGCGGTTTGCCCTGCGGTTGGCAGGTCACTGACCGCTTTGGCGAGGCGATGCAGGAACCGGCGCACCCCGTTCTGGCGCAGGGCAAAGTCCGCCACGTGGGCGATCCCATCGCCGCGGTTGTGGCCGAGAGCCTGCAGCAGGCCCGCGATGCCGCCGAGGCGATTGAGGTAGATATCGAAGAACTGCCCGCCGTTGTGGACATGAAGGCCGCTCTGGAAGAGGGCAGCGCCAAGGTGCACGACGACCTGACCTCGAACCTCTGCTATGATTGGGGTTTCGTCGAGGACAACAAGGCCGCTGTGGACGAGGCGATCAAGAACGCAGCGCACGTCACCACGCTGGAGCTGGTGAACAACCGTCTGGTGGCAAACCCGATGGAGCCGCGTGTTGCCGTGGGCGAGTACAACCGCTCGAACGACGAATCCACGCTCTACACCACCAGCCAGAACCCCCACGTGATCCGTCTGCTGATGGGCGCGTTCGTTCTGGGCATCCCCGAGCACAAGCTGCGCGTTGTGGCCCCTGATGTGGGTGGCGGCTTTGGCACCAAGATCTTCCACTACGCGGAAGAAGCCTTTGTGACCTTTGCTGCGCGCAAGCTGAACCGTCCGGTGAAATGGACTGCTTCGCGCTCCGAAGCGTTCATGTCGGACGCTCATGGCCGCGACCACGTGACCAAGATCGAACTGGCGCTGGATGCGGACAACAATTTCACCGCGCTGCGCACAGAAACCTATGCAAACATGGGGGCTTACCTGTCGACCTTCGCGCCGTCGGTACCCACATGGTTGCATGGCACCCTGATGGCGGGCAACTACAAGACCCCGCTGATCTACGTGAACGTCAAGGCCGTGTTCACCAACACGGTTCCTGTTGACGCCTATCGCGGCGCTGGCCGCCCTGAGGCGACCTATCAGCTGGAGCGCGTGGTGGATAAAGCTGCCCGCGAACTGGGTGTGGACCCCATCGCCTTGCGCCGCCAGAACTTCATCTCGGAGTTCCCCTATGCGACGCCCGTGGCGGTCGAGTACGACACCGGCGATTACTTCGCGACCATGGACAAACTCGAAGAGATCGCCGATCTGGCCGGTTTCGAAGCGCGCCGCAAAGAGTCCGAAGCCAAAGGCATGCTGCGCGGTCTGGGTGTGAACTGCTACATCGAGGCTTGCGGCATCGCGCCGTCGAACCTGGTGGGTCAGCTGGGTGCACGCGCGGGTCTGTATGATGCGGCGACCGTGCGTGTGAACGCGACCGGCTCGATCAGTGTCATGGTCGGCGCGCACAGCCACGGTCAGGGCCATGAAACGGCGTTCCCGCAGGTCGTTGCAGACATGCTGGGTATCGACGAGTCGATGATCGAGATTGTCCACGGCGACAGCTCGAAAATCCCGTTCGGCATGGGCACCTATGGCTCGCGCTCTTTGGCGGTTTGCGGATCTGCGATGGTCAAAGCGACCGAGAAGATCATCAAGAAAGCCAAGAAGATCGCCAGCCACCTGCTCGAAGCGTCAGAGGGCGATATCGAGCTTAAGGATGGCCAATTCACCGTGGCAGGCACCGACAAGTCGGTGGCTTGGGGCGATGTGACCTTGGCGGCCTATGTGCCCCACAACTACCCGCTCGAAGACATTGAGCCCGGCCTCGAAGAGACCGCGTTCTATGATCCGTCGAACTTCACTTACCCGTCGGGGGCCTATTGCTGCGAGGTCGAGCTTGACCCCGAAACCGGCAGGGTCACGATCGAGCGTTTCGCGGCTGCCGATGACTTTGGCAACGTGGTGAACCCGATGATCGTCGAAGGTCAGGTCCACGGCGGCATCGGTCAGGGTATCGGTCAGGCGCTGCTGGAAAACTGCGTCTACGACAGCGAAGGCCAGCTGCTGAGCGCGTCCTACATGGACTATGCGATGCCCCGCGCCGAAGATGTGCCGTTCTATGTGGTGGATCATTCCTGCGCGACACCCTGCACTCACAACCCGTTGGGTGTGAAGGGCTGCGGCGAAGCAGGCGCGATCGGCTCGCCGCCTTCGGTGGTGAACGCGGTGATCGACGCGATCCAGTCGAGCGGCAAAAAAGACGTGACCCATATCGACATGCCCCTGTCGCCCCAGCGCGTCTGGGCTGCGATGCAAGGCTAATGACGGAGAGGGTGGACCGGGGGCGCTGCCCCCGGACCCCCGGAGTATTTCGAGAAAGAGAAAGCAGGAGACTGCGATCTCAGGAGGAGCGATATGTACGCATTCGACTTTGAAAAACCCACGACCGTCGCAGATGCAGTTGCGGCGCTGGCCGACGACGAGGCGCAGCCTCTGTCGGGTGGTCAGACCCTGATCCCGACGCTCAAGCAGCGTCTGGCGATGCCGTCCAAACTGGTGAGCCTGACGGGTATCCCAGAGATGCAGGGCGTCTGCAAAAACGACGCAGGCGAGGTCTGCATCGGTGGCGCAACCCCCCATGCTGTTGTCGCAGCCGAGGCTGCGGCGCACTATCCGGCGCTTGCGGCTCTGGCCAGCAACATCGGCGATCCGGCGGTGCGCAACCGTGGCACCATTGGCGGCAGCGTGGCCAACAACGATCCGGCGGCGTGCTACCCGTCGGCCGTGCTGGCGTCTGGCGCAACTGTGGTGACCAACAACCGTGAAATCGCGGCGGATGACTACTTTGACGGCCTGTTCATGACAGCGCTCGAAGAAGGCGAAATCATCACCGAGGTTCGTTTCCCTGTCCCGCAGGCGGCGAATTACCAGAAGTTCGTGCAGCCTGCATCGCGCTTTGCGCTGGTGGGTGTGTTCGTGGCCAAGTTCGCCGATGGCGTCCGTGTGGCTGTGACGGGCGCGTCGAATGATGGTGTCTTCCGCTGGACCGAGGCCGAAGAAGCGCTGAGTGCGAACTTCAGCCCCGATGCGATCAACGGTCTGACCGTGGACGCAGGCGACATGATCGGCGATCTGCACGGCACGCCGGAATATCGCGCGCACCTTGTGGGCGTGATGACCAAGCGCGCGGTTGCCGCTGCTAGCTGATCTTCGATTGGTTTGAAAAAGAGGGCGCGTCGGAAAACCGGCGCGCCTTTTGCGTTAGAGCGTCCGTAGGTTTCCGTCAGCGTCTAAAACGGTGATCTTGTGCAGGTTCGCTTGCCGTTTCAGGGCACGCAGGGCGGTCAGGGGCATCATGCAGGCGGCTGTCGATAGGGCATCGGCCATGGCTGCGCTGTCTGCGGTGATGCTGACGGTGGACCACAGCGGGTGCTCGCCCATCGGGCCCGTGATGTGGGGCGCGCCGTTGATCAGAGTGGCCGAGGGGCTCGAGGTCGCAACGGCTGTTCCGGTTAGGCTGGTCTGCCCGACAATGCCTTGGACTGGGTCAGAGATCCCCATATGGAATGGGCCAGAGAGTGCCGCATATTCGCCGATGTTGATCAGGGCTTTATCCGCGCCCGCCGCCTGCAGGTCCGCGCGGATCAGATCGGTGGCATGGCCTTGGGCAATGCCATTCAAGGTTAGGCTTTGGCCCGCGCCAAGGGTCAGATGGCGTCCGTTCCGCGAGGTGTGCTGCCAGCCTGTTCTCGCCTGTGGGTTGGACCAACGGGACTGGATCGTCGAGTCAAAAAGCCCGCCTGTCAGGCCGTGCGCCTGATCACACAGGTCAATCAGATGCGCGAACTCGGGGGACATCGCGGCCAAGCCCCGTTCATTCAGGCGCGTCAGCTCAGAAGGTTCATAGAGCGAAAAGGTCTGCTCGATCTGGCGCAATCTGCGCGGGATGGCGGACAACATCGGGCCTGTTTGGTCTGGCGAGCCATAAAGCGTCACGCTGACCTCCGCCCCAAGTGCGATACCGGACCACGTATCCGCACGGGCCAGAGCGGGCGCGCAGGCAAACGCAGCAGAGAGCGTCAGGAAACGGCGACGGTTCATTCGGCGGCCTCCGGTTGTGGGCGGCGTTTTTGCGACTTTGCGGCAAGGATCAGGGGCACGCACTGCTTTGGGTCGTCATGGATGGTCACGCAATCTAGGCACTGGAAGCATTCCGAGTACTGGATCTCTCCGGTCTTCTTGATGGCGCCGTAGTTGCATTTCACACGGCACAGCTGGCAGGGCGATCCGCATTCTACGCGGCGGGGAATCCAGCGGCGCAGTCGCAAAGCGCCGCCGATCGCCATCAGCGCCCCGAGTGGACAAAGATAGCGGCAGAACCCTTTGAACACGAACAGGCCAAGCACCAGCCAGAGCGCGGCATAGGCCACGTAGTACCATTCGCGGATGAAAAACGTGGTGATCGCGGTTTTGAATGGCTCGATCTCGGCGGCTTTGTCCATATGGGCGGGGGCAAAGATGGTGACCGCGACGAGTCCGGCGAGGGCGATGTATTTCACCGACTTCAGGCGCTGGTCCCATGTGGCGCTGATGGTGATCTGGGGCAGGCGCAGCAACCGACCGATGTGGTGGGCAAACTCCTGAAGCGCTCCGAACGGGCAGAGCCAGCCACAGAACAGCCCGCGTCCCCACAGGACGAAACCGGCAATCGCGGCAACCCACACAGCAAGGCCAAAGGGGTCATACAGCAGGAACGCATAGGATCCGCCTGTCAGCGCCGTTTGCAGCGTGGCGAGGGGCGTGACGATGCTCAGTTGCCCTTGGCCCCACCATCCGACAAAACCCAGAACGCCAGCCAGAGTGGCTAGTCGGATTGGGGTAAACAGCTTGCGGGCGGCCAGCCACGATTGACCGAACAAGAGCACTGGGATCAGTACGGCCATCGCGATGCCCAGGACAATCAGGTCGGTCTGGCGGCTGCGAATAGCTTCCTCGAACGGGGACAGACGGCGGACTTCGGCGGGGCGCGTGTAGAACCGCTCGGGGCTCGACAGGGTTGCGTCCAAAGAGACCGAGCCTGTTTCCGGTTGGAACATGCCGTGCTGTCGTTGCGCCTGAATAGAGAGCAGCCAGTCGCGGGTTGGATCAAAGCCGAGACGGCGGTCGGTGCGCAAGATCATGGCGGTGCCGTCGTGCAGGGCGTCCGGCGCATCATCGGCCAAAGTCACAAAGATGTCGGCGTCGCGCATGGCCACGGGTAGGCCATCTTGGTGCGCAGCGATCAGATCGGGCGAGGTGTTGCGCACGAAGTCTTCGGTCACCAGCCCGTGGCGGGCGGTCTCAACCATCAGGATCGGTGCGTCAGATGTCGAGATCGACAGGAAATACTGGAGTTCCTCGTAGGTATCCTCGTCCAAGACAGCGCGGGCAATCGAGGGCGGCCCCAGATCGGCGACCCACAGGTCCAGATACAGGGCTTCGGGATCGTCCAGAGCCTCTGGGTCGTCATCCTGCCAGATCGTCCCCTCGAACAACTGTTGAACTTCGGCGTTGGTATAGGTGACGCGGTGGATCAGGTCTTGGTCTACGAGATCCTGCCAAGTCAGAGGCTCGTCAATCGACAGATCGGGCAGGGCAGGCGGACCCGCCGAGATGCCTTGCATCTTTTCGCGGGCGACCTGCAGGGCGGCGGCCAAAATGCTTTCGTGGGCAATCCGGACCGACGCGGTGGCTTTGGTCACGCCATCCAGATAGACGAGCTGCCCGCCATCGCCACCCGCACCATATGGGGTGCCCACAACCATGTTGTCAGAAATCGAGAGCCCTCGATATTGCTCTAGGAATTGACGGAAAGGTGCCTCTCCCAGACCAGAGACAAAGATCGGCTCGTTATGCTCGATCAGTTTGACGTCCATGAAGCGCCCGTTGAGGTCCAGCACCACCAACATGTTGATCGGCGCGCCGGAGAAGCCGGGCAACGGGGCCATGACCGAGGTTTCAAAGACATAGCCCGTCTCGGCCCCGCCAGAGTTCAGCAGTTGCCAGACGCCCTTGTCATTCAGCGCCTCGCCCAAGGACATGGGCGGGACGATAAAGTCTTCGATGCGCTCGCGGGGCAAGCCCTCGGCGCTGGCGCAATGCGCAATGAACAGCCACGCAAGCGCGGCCATGACTCTCCGTAGAACTCCCATGAGTGCAGGTTAAGCACTGATCTTTTTGATGCCCTATGCGACCTTGGTCGCGGAACAGGATGTGTTAGGCTTCGGCTAGGCTAAGTGCCGAACGGGAGGAGAGACCGGATGGGGAAATCTGGCGTCACGGCGGTTTCGCTGGCAGCGTTGCTATGTCTGTGGGTGGTGGCCGCATGGTCAACCGCGGATCCGATGGTCCTGCCTTTCCCAGGCGAGGTTCTGTCTGTCATCGTCGATCATGCCCAAAGCGGCAAGCTTTGGACCCATATGGGGGCGACATTGCAGCGTGTACTGATGGCGTTCGCTCTGGCGATGATCGGAGGTGGGGCGCTCGGGGTTGTTTTGGGGCAGTCCGATCGGCTGAACCTGTGGCTCGACCCTTGGGTGACGGTGCTCTTGAACGTGCCTGCGCTCGTCATCATTGTGCTGTGCTATCTCTGGATCGGTTTGAACGAGGTCGCAGCGATCTTTGCCGTGGCCCTGAATAAATTCGCGATGGTCACTGTGACGATCCGCGAAGGGGTGCGTGCACTGGACCGCGGCGTGACCGAGATGGCGCAGGTCTACCGCATGCCTTTGGGCGCGCGATTGCGCCATGTGGTCTGGCCACAGCTTGGACCATTTGTGGCAGCATCGACCCGCAACGGATTGGCCGTCATCTGGAAAATCGTGCTGGTTGTCGAATTTTTGGGTCGGTCCAACGGGGTGGGTTTTCAGATCCACCTCTATTTCCAACTTTTTGATACAGCGTCGGTTTTGGCCTATGCCCTAAGCTTTACCGCACTCATGCTGGCGATCGAATATTTGATCGTGCAGCGGTGGGAGCGTGCGTCCAGCGCATGGCGTCGCGCCTAGTGCGGTTTGTCGCAGGACTTGTGCTTGTCCCCGCAAGGCCAGCGGGATAGCTGATCAGAATGAGCATTCCCGATACACCAAAACAGATCGCAGCGCCCCGAGACCGCCGCGCCGAATTGGCGCTACTGGTTGGCTCTTTCGCTTGGCTGGGACAGGCGGCGGCTATTGCGTCTGTTGTGGCGCGGGGGACTGCTGGCACACTTGACGCGGCGTTCGTGGCAATTTCGGCGGCCTTGGTTCTTGGCCTTGGGCTGTGCCGCGCAGGGCTCGAGAGGTGGGCCAGTGGCCGATTGACCGATCTGGCAGAGCGGCACGTTTCATCGCTGCGCCGTGCGATCATTGATGGCGAGTTGACACGCCGTCCCTTGGCTGCGCCCGCCGCGCTGTCCAGTCTAGTTTCGGAAAAGCTGGAAATGCTACGTCCTGCGATCCTGCGGTTCGGTCCGGCGCGGCTGCGAGCGATGGTGGTGCCCTTGGCGCTGCTGATTGTCGCTTTTACCCAGTCATGGGCAGCGGGGGCGATCCTGCTGGTGGCGGGGCCACTGATCCCTGTCTTTTCCGCGTTGGTTGGCATGGCCGCGCAACAGGCCAGCGCACGCCAATTGGACCAGATGTCGACGCTAGGCACGCTGTTGTCCGAGCGCGTGGGCGCGCTGGTCGATATTCGGCTTTTGGGGGCAGAGCGTGCGGTGCTACGCGATTTCGAAGGGGCGACCAATGATCTGCGCGCGCGGACGATGGCGGTTCTGCGGATCGCCTTTCTGACCTCGACTGCGCTGGAATTGTTCGCTGCGCTCGGCGTCGCGATGATGGCGGTCTATGTCGGCTTTTCGCTGCTGGGACAGATCGAGTTTGGCACGTATGGCGCGCCGCTCAACGTGTGGTCCGGTGTGTTTTTGCTGCTGATTGCACCGGAATACTTTGCGCCCCTGCGCGATATGTCTGCCGCATGGCACGACCGCGCGGCGGCCTTGGCTGTCGCAGACGAGGTGATCGCATGGCGCGATGCCGAGGTGCCTGCCGTGTTGGGCCGCGGGGCAGAGGCGGCGGAGATCGACGGTCCAGCGGCTGTGCGTCTGATGGATGTCACCCTGCGCTTGGGCGACCAATCGATTTCTTATCCGGATGCCGAGGTGGCCGCAGGACAGGCCCTAGCGATTTCCGGCCCCAGCGGGTCGGGCAAGTCCACACTCTTGGCTGCGCTGGCGGGGTTGATGCCCGCAGAGGCGGGCGTGATCGAGGTCGCAGGCCGCTCGTTGACCGCGGCCACAGCAACGGGTTGGCGGCAGCGGATCGGGTGGATGCCCCAATCCCCCCATTTCATGAAGGCATCGGTACTGGCAAACCTGAAGCTCGCGCGGCCTGACGCGGATGTGGCGGCTGTGAATAATGCGCTGCAAGCCGCTGGAATTTTGTTGCAAATTCACCGCTTGCCCCATGGCATTAACGAAACCTTGGGTGAAAACGGAGCGGGTCTGTCTGGCGGCGAAGCGCGCCGAGTGACACTGGCCCGTGCGCTCCTTGCGGGCGCAGATGTGCTGTTGGTGGACGAACCCACAGCGGATCTGGACGCCGAGACAGCTGCGGCGGTGCGGAGCACATTGCTTGGCCTTCGGGACGAGGGCGTGCTGCTGGTCATTGCGACCCATGATCCGGCGTTGGTTGCCGCGTGTGATCTATCGATCGCGCCCAAGCCGAGGGGGACAAGCGCATGACAGCGATGAAGCGTGTTTTGATCCTGTGCTTGCGCTCTGCCAAGGGGGCGATGTGGCGCGGTGGGGCGTTGACCGTCTTGGTCCTGTTGGCTGGCGTGGGGCTGTTATCGCTGTCGGGCTGGTTTATCGCGGCCGCTGCGGCGGCAGGTCTGGCAGGCGCGGGCCTGACATTTGACGTTTTTAAACCCAGTGCAGGGGTCCGTGCGCTGGCCTTGGGCCGGACGGCAGCGCGCTACGGGGAGCGGCTGCTCACCCATGATGCGACGCTCAAGGCGCTCGTCGCGGTGCGTTTGCGGCTACTGCGCGGGTTGATGGCGCAGCCCTTGCGGCGGCTCGAACGGGCCCGCGCGGGCGCTGCGCTGAACCGGATGATTTCTGATGTGGATGCTCTGGACGGGGTGACCTTGCGCCTGTTCCTGCCCGCGATTGCCGGTGCGATTACGTTAATTTTGGCCTCTTTGGGGCTGCTCTGGCTGATCGGTGCGCCGGTCGCTGGGTGGATCGCCTTGGTCTATGGCGGCGGTGCACTGGCGATCGGCCGACGGTTCGGGCCCAAAGCGCTGCCGGCCGCCCGGCGCGCAGAACGCGCGATCCAAGCCGTGCGCGCGCGGGCCAACGACGCCTTTGCCGCGCGAGAGGACCTGACGGTTTATAACGCACTGGATGCGCAGGCTGCACAAATCCACCGCGCGGGCTTTGCCCTTGGGCGTGCTCGGGATCGCCGTGACAGCGTGGAACGGGTCGCGCAATTCTGGGTCACCATCGCCGTGCAAAGCGCTGTGGCAGGGGCGTTATTCATCGGGTTCTGGCAGGTCAGCCAAGGCACTCTGAGCACGCCGCTGGCGACAACCGGTGTTCTAGCGGCATTGGCTCTGTCCGAGGTTTTGATGCCCTTGGCCCGCGGGATCTCTGAATTCGGGCGGATCGCAGACTCTGCGCGGCGCGTGATGGACGACATTCCCGAAGAGACCGCCCCACTCGCAGAGCGCGGCAAAACCGGACCCGTTGTGGTGCCGCCTTTGGACCTGCGCGGGGTGGCAATCACGCCGCTGATCGACACCCTGTCCCTGACCGTCGAACGGGGCGAGATGGCGCTGCTCTCCGGTCCCTCGGGCGTTGGGAAATCCACGGTGCTGAATGTGATCGCTGGGCTCTTGCCTGCGGATCGTGGCAGCGTGTGTATCGGCGGGACACCGGTTGACCAATACAGCGACGAGGACCTGCGCGGGAACCTAGGTTATCTTCCTCAGCGAGCGGCGCTGATTGATGGCACTGTTCTGGACAGTTTACGTCTGGGGAACCCTGATTTGTCCGAAGATGAGGCTTGGCAAATCTTGGAAGCGGTGCAGCTCTCGGGATTCGCGACATCGCGCGACGGGCTGAAAACCCGCGTCGGATCACGAGGAAGTGCGCTGTCGGGGGGGGAGCGGCGGCGTGTCGCATTGGGTCGTCTGATCGCAGGGCGCCCCGCTGTGTTGCTGATGGACGAACCGACCGAAGGGCTGGACGAAGCCACCGCAACCGCTGTTTTACATGGCATTCGAACTTATTTGCCCACTTCTGCTATCCTGATCGCCAGCCACCGAGACTGTGACCGTGCGCTCGCGGATCGCACGATTACCTTGCGGTAATTTATCACCTTACGTTTGCTGTATCGCGGATTTAGGTTTTGACCCAGATCAAGGACCGATGCATTCCGACTATGGGATATGTCTCCTCGTAAAATCTTAATCTGCGGGATAGGTTTTCCCGCGCACACAGGAGCAGACAATGGAACTCGATGTCGTAGAGCTGTCCAGATTGCAGTTTGCAATGACGGCGCTCTATCACTTTCTGTTCGTGCCACTGACGCTGGGTCTTTCGATCCTCGTTGCGATCATGGAGACGGTCTATGTCATGACAGGTCGTCCGATCTGGCGACAGATGACCAAATTCTGGGGGACTCTCTTCGGGATCAACTTTGTCCTTGGCGTGGCCACGGGCATCACCATGGAGTTCCAGTTCGGCATGAACTGGGCCTACTACAGCCACTATGTCGGGGACGTGTTTGGCGCGCCCTTGGCGATCGAGGGTTTGATGGCCTTCTTCCTCGAGGCGACGTTCGTGGGCCTGTTCTTCTTTGGCTGGGACAAGCTGAGCCGCGTGAAGCACTTGATGGTCGCGTGGTTGGTGGCGATTGGCTCGAACTTCTCGGCCTTGTGGATCCTGATCGCGAACGGCTGGATGCAAAACCCTGTGGGCGCGGAATTCAATCCGATGACCATGCGGATGGAGATGACCAGCTTTTTCGACGTGGTGTTCAACGAGGTGGCACAGGCCAAATTCGTGCACACCGTTTCTGCGGGGTATGTGACTGCTGCAATGTTCGTGATGGGCGTGTCGGCGTGGTACCTGCTCAAGGGACGTCACATTGAACTGGCCCGCCGGTCGATCACCGTTGCAGCGTCGTTTGGTTTGGCGTCGGCGATCTCGGTCGTCGTTCTGGGGGACGAGAGCGGCTATGACGCTGGTCTGAACCAGAAGATGAAGCTGGCCGCGATCGAAGGCATGTGGGAAACCGAAGAGGCCCCCGCGCCCTTTACGCTGGTGGGCATCCCCGACCAAGAAGACCGCGAGACCCATTATGCGGTCCATGTGCCCTATGTTATGGGGCTGATCGGCACCCGTTCGCTGACCGAGGAAATCCCCGGCATCGCGGAACTGGTCGAAGAGGCCGAAGGACAAGTGCGTTCCGGCATCATCGCCTATGACGCGCTGATGACCATCCAAGAGCAGATGCAAGACACGCCCGCAGATGTCATGGAGACATTTGAGCAGCATAGCGACGATCTGGGCTACGCCTTCCTGCTGCTGCGCTACGTGGATGACCCGCGCAACGCGACCGAAGAGCAGATCGTTATGGCCGCGAACGATACCGTTCCGCATGTGTGGCCGATGTTCTGGGCCTTCCGCATCATGGTCGGTATCGGCATGGCGCTGATCCTGATCAACGGTTACTTCTTTGTCCGTAGTTCGTTCAAAGGGATGGACTATCCCCGCTGGGCCCTGCGCCTGTCCGTGGCGGCGATCCCGCTGCCATGGATTGCGGCTGAGATGGGCTGGATCGTGGCCGAGTATGGCCGCCAGCCTTGGACCGTGGACGGCATTCTGCCCACCGCGCTGTCTGTCAGCCACCTGAGCGTCACGCAGCTGCTGCTGACCATCGCAGGCTTTGCGCTGTTCTACACCGTTCTGTTCGTCGTCGAGATGGGCTTGATGATCAAATACATCAAAAAGGGCCCGACGCAGGACGTCGCAGTGACCGACGAATGGATGGCCAAGCACGAGCACCGCTTGCGCACCCATGACGGCAATGTGCCCGAATTCACACCGGCGGAGTAATCGATATGATCCTTCATGAGCTGATTTCTTTCGAACTGCTTCGCGTGATCTGGTGGGGCCTGCTCGGGGTCCTGCTGATCGGATTTGCCCTGACGGACGGGTTCGACATGGGGACGGGGGCGCTGCTGCCTTTCGTTGCCAAGACGGACACCGAACGCCGCGTGGTGATCAACACGGTCGGCCCCGTGTGGGAAGGCAACCAAGTGTGGTTCATCCTTGGCGGTGGTGCGATTTTCGCCGCATGGCCGCCGCTTTACGCGGTGTCTTTCAGCGGGTTCTACATGGCGATGTTCATCGTCCTGTGCGCCTTTATCGTGCGTCCGGTGGCGTTCAAATACCGGTCCAAGCGTCCGTCGCCCACATGGCGCAGCACGTGGGACTGGGCCCTGTTCGCGGGGGGCGCGGTGCCTGCGCTGATCTTTGGCGTGGCCGTCGGCAACGTCTTGCGCGGTGTGCCGTTCCACCTGACCCCATCGCTGATGCCGATCTACGAGGGCAGCTTCTTTGGCCTCTTGAACCCCTTCGCGCTGCTGACAGGCGTGGTGTCTTTGTCGATGCTGATCATGCACGGCGCGGCTTGGCTGAACCTGAAAACCGAAGGCCGCATCCAGTCCCGTGCCCGCCGCTACGGCTTTACTGCCGGAGTGGTCGCGATCATTGGCTACGCGGTTGCGGGGGCTTGGCTTTTGCTGATCACCGACGGCTACAGCTTTGTCGATGCGGCGGTCACCGATGGCCCGTCAAACCCGCTAATGTCGGACGTGGTCAAGGGTGGCTCTTGGCTGGCGGCCTATGGCGCGCGTCCTTGGATCATGATTGCGCCGATCATGGGCTTTGTCGGGATGCTGATGGCGCTGCGGGGGCTGACCTCGGGCGGGGAGGCAACGACCATGCTGTGGTCCAAGATGGGCATCCTCGGGGTGATCTCGTCCGTGGGCCTGACCATGTTCCCGTTCATCCTGCCGTCCAGCACTGATCCCGACAGCTCTCTGACCGTGTGGGATGCCTCTAGCTCGCATCTGACCCTGTTCGTGATGCTGGTCGCGACGGTAATCTTTATGCCGCTGATCCTGATGTACACCTCGTGGGTTTACTCTGTCCTTTGGGGCAAGGTGACCGAGGATGACGTCACCGCCAACGGCGAAACCCTGTACTGAGAAAGGACTGACACATGTGGTACTTTGCCTGGATCTTGGGCCTGCCTCTGGCCGCGTTGTTCGCGGTGTTGAACGCCATGTGGCTGGAACTGCGCGAGGACGCAAAACTGGCCGACGAGGATAACCAGACCCCGTAACAGGGCCTGCAGTGACAGATCGGAACAGGGCAGCTTCGGCTGCCCTTTTTCATGCTTTCTGCGCGTGCACAGAAATCTGAGCGACAGATTAACGAATCCCGTTGCGCGTTTTCGACTCTTCGCCTATCAAAAACGACAGGTACGGGAGACACTGGCGTATGTCAGGGCCGAAGGAGCAACCGCCCCGGTAAACTCTCAGGCAAAAGAACCGGCCTACTGGAACACTCTGGAGAGAGGCGCGAAAGCGTCCGCCGAAGGGATAGCGATCTCAGGCGACAAGGACAGAGGGGGCATCGAGCGTGGGGAAACCCGCAGGAACACGATGCCGGAGGTTCGCTCCGGAAGAACCGGAGGACAGATGAGCGATCTGCTTCGCACACCGCTGTACGATGTGCACGTGGAACTAGGTGCCAAAATGGTGCCATTCGCGGGCTATGACATGCCCGTCCAATATCCCCTTGGGGTGATGAAAGAGCACCTGCATTGCCGTGCCGCTGCCGGCTTGTTCGATGTCAGCCACATGGGGCAGGTGATCCTGCGTGGCGCTGATGCTGCTGTTCAGTTGGAAGCACTCATTCCCCAGAATGTGTTGGGTCTGGCCGAGGGGCGCCAGCGCTATGGTTTCTTTACCAACGAAGAGGGCGGCATTCTGGACGACCTGATGTTTGCTAACCGCGGCGATCATCTGCTGCTGGTCGTGAACGCCGCGAACAAGGCCGCCGACATTGCGCACCTGAAGGCCCACATGGATGGGGTCGAAGAAATCACTGACCGCGCGCTGTTGGCCTTGCAGGGCCCCGCGTCGGAAGACGCCCTGAAATCCGTCGTGCCCGCGCTGCCGGACATGAAGTTTATGGACGTCGCCGTGGTCGATAGCGCCTATGGCGAACTCTGGGTCTCGCGCTCTGGCTACACGGGCGAGGATGGCTACGAAATTTCGGTCCCCGAAGCGACCGCCACCGATTTTGCCAAAGCCCTGATCGCGCTGGAGGCTGTCGAGCCCATCGGTCTAGGGGCCCGCGACAGTCTGCGGCTTGAGGCAGGTCTGTGCCTGCACGGCAACGACATTGATCCAACGACCACGCCGGTCGAGGGCAACCTAATCTGGGCCATCCAGAAATCCCGCCGGACGGGCGGCGAACGGGCAGGCGGCTTCCCCGGTGCGGAGGTCATTCTGGACCAGCTGGACAACGGCGCCCCCAAGAAACGCGTCGGTCTGCAGCCCGAAGGCCGCGCCCCGATGCGCGCCCTCACCATGATATACGCCAGCGAAGAAGCCGCCGATCCGATCGGCGAAGTGACCAGCGGTGCCTTTGGCCCCACGCTGAACGCGCCCATGTCGATGGCCTATGTCACCACAGAATTTGCGGCCAGCGGCACGCGCCTGTTTGGCGATGTGCGCGGCAAACGCATGCCAGTGCAGGTCGTGGACCTGCCCTTCGTCCCCAATAACTTCAAGCGCTAAGCCAGTAGGAGACCCCCGAGATGAAATTCACCGAAGAACACGAATGGCTCAAAATCGAAGGCGACCTGCTGGTGGTCGGCATCACTGAACACGCCAGCACCCAGCTCGGGGACGTGGTGTTTGTCGAACTGCCCGACGTGGGCCGCGAAGTGGAAAAGGGCGAAGAGATCGTTGTGATCGAGTCGGTCAAGGCCGCATCGGACATCAGCGCGCCCGTGGATGGCGAAATCGTCGAAGTGAACGACGCGATCGTGGACAACCCCAGCCTCGTGAACGAGGACCCCTTGGGCGCGGCTTGGTTCTTCAAGATCAAAGTAGAAGACACCAGTGTAATCGACGGCTTCATGGACGAAGGCGCATACAAAGACTACGCAGGCTGAGGCTGACATGACCTTTACCCCCACCGACTACGATCCCTATGATTTCGCCAACCGTCGTCATATCGGCCCCTCGCCAGAGGAAATGGCCGAGATGCTGAAGGCGGTGGGGGCAGACAGTCTGGATGCCCTGATCGACGAAACCGTACCCGCCAGCATCCGTCAGGCCGAGCCGCTGGAATACGGCGCGCCCAAGTCCGAACGCGAGCTGACATGGTTCCTGCGCCAGATCGCCAAGAAGAATACCGTGCATTCCTCGATGATCGGGCAGGGCTATTACAACACGGTGATCCCGCCCGCGATCCAGCGCAACATTCTGGAAAATCCCGCGTGGTACACGGCCTACACGCCTTACCAGCCCGAGATTTCGCAGGGCCGCCTTGAGGCGCTCTTGAACTTCCAGACCATGGTCTGCGATCTGACCGGTCTGGAAATCGCCAATGCCTCGCTCCTGGACGAGGCGACCGCCTGCGCCGAAGCGATGGCCATGGCCGAGCGTTTGGCCAAGTCCAAAGCCAAGGCTTTCTTCGTCGATGAGAACTGCCACCCGCAGAACATCGCCGTCATGCAAACTCGCGCGGCGCCCTTGGGGATCGAGGTCATCGTCGGCGACCCCGCCGATCTACAGGCCGATCAGGTCTTTGGAGCGATCTTCCAGTACCCCGGCACCTATGGCGGGCTGACCGATTTCACCGCGCAGATGGATGCCCTGCACGAGGCCAAAGCCTTGGGCATCGTGGTTGCAGACATCATGGCGCTGACCCTGCTGAAAGAGCCGGGTGCGATGGGCGCGGATATCGCAGTGGGTAGCACCCAGCGGTTCGGCGTGCCTCTTGGCGGAGGCGGCCCCCACGCGGCCTATATGTCTTGCCGCGACGCGTACAAACGCTCCATGCCCGGCCGGATTGTCGGGGTGTCTGTAGACAGCCACGGCACGCCCGCCTACCGCCTGTCCCTGCAAACCCGCGAGCAGCACATCCGGCGCGAGAAGGCGACCTCGAACGTCTGTACCGCGCAGGCGCTGCTGGCGGTGATCGCGGGCATGTACGCGGTGTTCCATGGTCCCAAAGGCCTGAGAGCCATCGCGCAGCGCATCCATTCGGTCGCCGTGCAATTCGTCGAAGGTCTGGAAGAGGCTGGATTTAGCGCCGAACCAACCAACTTCTTTGACACCATCACGGTCGAGGTCGGCCCAATGCAGGGCGTGATCTATCAGGCGGCGCTGGACCGCAAGATCAACCTGCGCAAGGTTGGGGCGACGAAGCTGGGGATCTCGGTGGACGAGACCACTCGCGGCGAAACCATCGAACGTCTGTGGGAGGCCTTTGGCATCACCCGCACGTTCGATGAGGCTCATCAGGCGTACCGTCTGCCCGCTGATCTGGTTCGGACCAGCGATTACCTGACGCACCCGATCTTCCAGATGAACCGCGCCGAGACCGAGATGATGCGCTATATGCGTCGTCTGTCTGACCGTGATCTGGCGCTGGACCGTGCGATGATCCCGCTGGGGTCTTGTACCATGAAGCTGAACGCGGCGGTCGAGATGGCTCCGATCACTTGGCCCGAATTCAGCGCGATCCACCCGTTTGCGCCAGCGGACCAGCGCGCTGGTTTTGCCGAAATGGTGGACGATCTGAGCCGCATTCTGTGCATGGCCACAGGGTATGACGCGATGTCCATGCAGCCGAATTCGGGCGCGCAGGGCGAATACGCGGGCCTCTTGACGATCAAGGCCTACCACGAGGGCAACGGCGAAGGGCACCGCAAGATTTGCCTCATCCCGACCTCTGCCCACGGGACCAACCCTGCCTCGGCCCAGATGTGCGGGATGAAGGTCGTCGCGGTCAAGGCGCTGGAGAACGGTGATATCGACCTCGAGGATTTCCGCGCCAAGGCTGAAAAGGCCGGCGATGATCTGGCGGCCTGTATGATCACGTACCCCTCGACCCACGGGGTTTACGAGGAAACCGTGCGCGAGGTTTGCGCGATCACCCATCGCTATGGCGGGCAGGTTTACTTGGATGGCGCGAACCTGAATGCTTTGGTCGGTCTGGTGAAACCCGGAGAGATTGGCGCGGATGTCAGCCACCTGAACCTGCACAAAACCTTTGCTATCCCGCACGGTGGCGGCGGCCCCGGCATGGGTCCGATCGGTGTTAAAGCGCACCTTGTGCCCTATTTGCCTGGCCACCCCGAAACGGGCGGTGCAACAGGTCCGGTGTCCGGTGCGCCATGGGGGTCAGCCTCGATCCTGGTGATCTCTTGGGCCTACTGTCTGGCCATGGGCGGCGCTGGTTTGACCCAAGCCACCAAGGTCGCGATCCTGTCGGCGAACTATATCGCGAGCAAACTGAAGGACCATTACAACGTCCTGTTCAAAGGCCGTTCGGGCCGTGTGGCGCATGAATGTATTCTTGATACGCGCCCGTTCAGTGACCGCGCCCATGTGACCGTCGATGACGTTGCCAAGCGTCTGATGGATCACGGTTTCCACGCGCCGACCATGAGCTTCCCCGTGGCAGGGACCTTAATGGTCGAGCCGACGGAATCGGAAACGAAGGCCGAGCTGGACCGCTTTATTGTCGCTATGAAGGACATCGCCGAAGAGGTCGCCGCGATCGAGCGCGGCGAGATGGACGCCGAGAATAACCCGCTGAAGCATGCGCCCCATACGGTGGCATCGCTGGTGGGCGAATGGGATCGCCCCTACAGCCGCGAGGCGGGGTGCTTCCCTGCGGGCAGCTTCCGCGTGGACAAGTACTGGCCGCCAGTCGGGCGCGTGGACAACGTGCACGGGGATCGCAACCTGATTTGCACTTGTCCGCCGATGGAAGAGTATCTGGACGCGGCGGAATAAGATCAGAGGGGCTCTGGCTGGTGACGGTCGGGGCCTTTTTCTTTTGGCGCTTTTTGTGGCTTGCGGCGGGCCGTGAGTATTTTTGCAAAGCAGAAAGAGCTTAGTGTTTCAGGAGACTGAGGGGCGCGACCATGGCTTGCGGCGCCTGAGGATTTGGCTAGGCTGCGCGCCATGACGAAGATTGACCCTGTTCTTTATCCCCTTGGCGAAGATGGCTTGCTGGTGGAATTTGCGCCGGCCCTGTCGATGCAGGCGAATGCGGCGGCGATTGCGTGCCGTGATGCTGTTTCTGCGTTGGGGCTGGATGGGGTGACCGAGGTCGGATCGACGCTGAAATCGACGTTTATGCGCTTTGATCCGGTGGTGTTGTCCCATGGGCGGGCCGAGGCGGCATTGCGCGATGTGTTGGGGCAAGAGGATTGGTCTAAGGTGGAGGCTCCGGTCGCGCGGGCTTGGCGGTTGCCGAGTTGCTTTGATGCGGATTTTGCGCCGCAGTTGGAGGAGTTTGCGGGGCTGGCGGGTCGGTCTTCTGGGGACTTGGTCGATGAATTGGCCGCTACACCGCTTCGGGTGCTGGCTTTGGGGTTTGCGCCTGGAATGCCGTATCTTGGAGAGTTGCCTGCCCATTGGAATGTGCCACGGCAGAGTGGTTTGACGCCGAAAGTGCCGGTTGGGGCGATTACGGCAGCAATCCGGCAAATCGTGCTTTTTGCCGTACCTTCGGGAACTGGCTGGCGGCAGATCGGGCAGGCCGCATGGCGTGGATTTGATCCTGATGGGGCGGGGCCGTATCTGAGCGCAGGGGACGTCCTGCGCTTTGATCCTGTGGGGCCAGAAGCTTTTGCCGATCATCTCGCCGCTGGCGGGGGGGTGCTGGAGGACCGGCTATGACCCGGATCAAGGTTCTGTCCGCCGGACCCTCAGTCACTTTGCAGGACAGAGGGCGCAACGGGCTGTCGGCGTTTGGTTTGTCGGCGGGTGGGGCGATGGACCCCATGGCTTTGGCCGAGGCCCGTGCCTTGCTCGGGGCTGGTTTTGATGGCTGTGCGATTGAGATGGGACAGATGGGCGGACGCTACACGGCTGACGGAGATCTGATCATCGCCCTGACCGGCGCGCGGATGAAAGCTCAATTGGACGGTGAGTCTTTGGCGTGGGGGCAAACCCATGCTTGGCCGGCTGGTGCTGAGCTGGAGATTGGGGCCGCGACCGAAGGGGCCTATGGCTATCTGGCGGTCGCAGGGACATGGCAGGTTCCAGAGCGGTTCGGGGCCAAAAGCACGCATATCCAAGCGGGAATTGGCGCACCGATGACTGGCGGGGATGTGCTGGAATTGGACCCTACACCTGCCGAGGCTGGACTTGGTTTGCCGAACTGGCGGACGACTGCGACCGAGGTGCGTGTGATCCCGTCTGTCCAGAGCGGCTGGTTCGGGGAGGAAGGGCGCGCTTGGCTGGAGCGAACCGTGTTTGTGAAAACCGCTCGGGCGAGCCGGATGGGGGCCGCCTTGTCGTTTGACGGGCAGGGCGTCCAGTCAGATCACGGGCTGAGCGTGACGTCCGAGATTGTCAGCCTTGGTGATATTCAGATCACGGGGGACGGCACGCCCTATGTCCTGATGCGTGAGGCGCAGACAACCGGCGGCTACTCCCGCATTGCGACCGTCATCAGCGCTGATCTGCCTGCGTTCGCGCAGTTGGCGGTTGGCGCGCAGATCCCGTTCAAGTTTGTGACGTTGGAGCAGGCTCTGGCGGCGCGTGTGGCGCAGGCGGACTTTGCCAAGGCATTGCGCGGGCGGGTTGCCCCCGTCGTGCGTGCGCCAGAGATGATCCATGATCTACTGTCTTATACCTTGGTGTCCGGCGTCGTGTCGGCCACTGATCCGGAGGGCTGGGAATGACCACCATCGATCTGAATGCGGATATGGGCGAAAGCTTTGGACCTTGGACCATGGGGGATGACGCTGCGCTACTGCAGGTGATCAGCAGCGCCAACGTGGCATGTGGTTTTCACGCGGGCGATCCTGTGGTGATGGCCCAGACCATCGCGCAGGCCAAGGCGGCGGGCGTCGCTGTCGGGGCGCATCCCGGATTTCAGGATTTGCAGGGGTTTGGGCGCCGCGATCTGAAACTCACCGAGGCCGAGTTAACTGCACTGGTGCAGTACCAGCTTGGCGCGTTCATGGGGATAGCGGCAGCGGCAGGCGTGCCGGTGGCCCATCTGAAGCTGCACGGGGCGCTGGCAAACATGTGCGCGTGGGATCTGGAGATGGCGCTGGTGTGCTATCGCGCAGCATTAGCTGTGTCGCCCGACTTGCGGCTTTTCGTGATCGCCGGAACCCAGCAGCAGCGCGCGGCAGAGCAGTTGGGCGCGACCTTCAGCGCCGAGATTTTTGCCGACCGCGCGTATCAAGACGATGCGACGCTTGTGCCGCGGGGCCAACCGGGCGCTGTGCTGCATCACCCCGATCAGGCTGCAGAGCGGGTGCTGGAAATGGTCCAAGAGCGCTCTGTCATTGCGCAATCTGGCGCGCGGGTGGATGTGCCCGTTGATACGATTTGCCTGCACGGCGACACCCAAGGGGCGATCCAAATGGCGCGTGCGGTGCGTGCGCGCTTGGAGCAAGCGGGGGTGCAGATCGCCGCACCTGAATAATTTCTGATCTGAAGGGTTGAGCTTCCAGTAACTGGAAGCCCTATATGCAGGGCAAGAGAAAGGAATCCTTGTCATGCATCGTCAGTACAAATTGTCAGGATTGAATTGCGCAGGCTGTGCGCGGCGCTCTGCTGCCGCCGCGTCCGAGGTTGCTGGCGTTCTGGAGGCCAACACCAATTTCGCGACCCACACGCTCGAGATTGATACGGGGCCAGCCTTTGACCCATCGGCGCTCCAAGCGCGCTTGGCCAAGGCGGGCTACCCCATGGCGACCGAAGAGATCGTGCTGGACCTAGAGGGGCTCAGCTGTGCTTCTTGCGTCTTGCGCGTGGAAAAAGCGCTGGCGAATGTAGAGGGCGTGGTCGAGCCCAAGGTCAATCTGGCCGAGGACCGTCTTCGTGCCAAAGTCTATTCGGGCGTGTCTGCTGCGGACCTGATCGCCGCCGTGAAGCAAGCGGGCTATGGTGCGCGGTTACGGACAGATGAGACGGCAGAAGGTGTCGATAAATCAGTGCAGTATCGGCAGAAGTTCATTCTATCGGCTGCCCTGACAGTGCCTGTCTTTGTGCTGGCAATGGGGCGCCATTGGGTGCCCGGATTTGGCGCGTTGATCGACGGCACGATTGGGGCACGGGGGGATATGCTGCTCCAGCTGGTCCTCACAACGTTGGTTCTGGCGTGGCCTGGAAGAGGGTTCTTTCAGTTGGGTCTTCCGGCGCTGTTCCGAGGTGCGCCTGACATGAATGCGCTTGTCGCGCTCGGCACTCTGGCGGCGTGGGGGTACTCGACCGTTGTGACGCTGGTGCCCTCTGCCATGAGCGTGGCGGGCCATGGGGTTTACTTCGAGGCCGCAGCGGTGATCTGTACTCTGATCCTTTTGGGGCGCTGGATGGAAGCGCGTGCCAAGGGGCGCACAGGTGCGGCCATCCGCGCGCTTATGGACCTGAGCCCGAAAACTGCGCGGGTCGAGCAGGCTGACGGAACGACCGCAGAGCGCCCGCTCGCGGAAATCGAGAGTGGAGATATCCTGCAACTGCGCCCGGGCGAGCGTATGGCGGTCGATGGCACTGTGTTGTCCGGTCAGAGCCATGTGGACGAGTCGATGCTGACTGGTGAGCCTGTCCCTGTTGCCAAAGCCCAGGGGGACGCGGTGTCGGCTGGCACGTTGAACACCACTGGCGCGTTGCGCGTCCGTGCGGATGCGGTCGGCAGCAAAACCGCCTTGGCCCAGATCATCCGCATGGTTGAAACTGCTCAGGGCGCGCGGCTGCCTGTTCAGGCGTTGATTGACCGCGTGACCATGTGGTTCGTTCCTGCTGTTTTGGGAATTGCTGCGCTGACCTTCCTTGTTTGGCTGGTGGTTGGGCCGGATCTGGCCCGTGCACTGATTGCAGCAGTGGCCGTTCTGATCGTGGCATGCCCCTGTGCGATGGGACTGGCAACGCCGACCTCGATTATGGTCGGCATGGGCCGCGCGGCCAAGTTGGGTGTGCTCTTTCGCAAGGGCGACGCGCTGCAAGAGCTACAATCGGTCAAAGCTGTGGTCTTTGACAAAACCGGCACTCTGACCGAAGGCCGCCCGGAACTTGCCGCCGTTCTGCCATCTGATGGGGTGACAGAGGCAGAGGCTTTGTCGCTTGCCGCAGCCTTGGAGGCCAAGTCAGAGCATCCGATTGCCCACGCAATTCTGCGCGGCGCAGAGACGGTCCCAGAGGCCGAGGGCTTCCTGTCTGAAACAGGATCTGGCGTCGAGGCGCGGGTTTCTGGTCAGACGATCCGTGTGGGCACGTTGGCTTGGGTGGGCGGCTCGGTCGCTGGTGCGCTGCAATCTCAGGCCAAGGCCCGCACTGCGCGGGGAGAAACGGTCGTTTGGGTTTCACGAGATAGTGTGGTCATCGCGGCCATCGCCGTGGCGGATCGGATCAAGGACAGTGCTGCCGAGGCGGTGCAGAACCTTCGCGCCGAAGGGCTGGAACCCGTGATGGTCACCGGTGACGCTCAGGCGACGGCGGAATATGTGGCGCAGCGGTTGGGAATCACCCGTGTGATTGCGGGCGTGCGCCCCGAAGGTAAACGCGACACCGTGGAGCAGTTGAAGCAGGAGTTCGGGAAAATTGCCTTTGTTGGTGACGGGATCAACGATGCGCCCGCTCTGGCCAGCGCTGATGTCGGTATTGCTATTGGCACAGGCACAGATGTGGCGGTCGAAGCTGCAGATGTGGTGTTGATGTCTGGCGATCCCTTGGCGGTGCCCAAGGCAATTGGCCTGAGCCGTGCGACCCTGCAAAACATCCGCCAGAACTTGGTCTGGGCCTTTGGCTATAACATTGCGCTGATCCCTGTGGCGGCGGGTGTTTTATACCCCGCGCTGGGGCTGACGCTGTCGCCTATGCTGGCGGGCGGGGCCATGGCGCTGTCCAGCGTCTTTGTTCTGGGGAATGCGTTGCGGCTGAACCGCGTGACCTTGGGGCAGGGGGCAAGCGTATGAATATCAAGGATGTTTCCGAACGCACGAAGCTGCCCGCCAAAACGATCCGCTATTACGAAGACATCGGCCTGATCACCCCAGCACGCGGGGAGAACGGATATCGCAAATTCTCGGAGAACGATTTGCATAAGCTCGCCTTCGTCGGGCGGGCACGTCACTTGGGCTTTTCGATCGAGGATTGCCGCAACCTGCTCGCCCTTTGGGGGGATAATGGGCGCAGCAGTGCAGATGTGCGGGCTATTGCCCAGAGCCATTTGGAGCAGATCGAAGCCAAGCTGCGCGAGCTGGCCGAAATGCGCGATACTCTTGCGCGGCTCGTCCATTGCTGTGCAGGGGACAACCGGCCGGACTGCCCAATTTTGGAAGACCTCGCGAAAACACACATCTGATCTACATCAAGTCCCTCCGTCTTTTGACGTGATAGCGTCATTGCAGATTTCGGACGGAGGGACTTTCTGTGAGAATAACCAAGCGCACCAATATCGCCATTCGGGCGCTCATGTTTTGTGCCGTGAACATGGATCGCCGTGTCACCAAGCATGATATCGCAGAGGCGTGCAATTCGTCCGAGAACCACTTGGGTCAGATCGTAAACCAGCTGGCGCAGCTTGGTTTTCTGGAAACCACACGCGGTCGTGGGGGCGGTCTGACGCTGGCCCGTGCGCCCGGTCAGATTTCGATTGGCGAAGTCTTTCGCCTGCTCGAAGCGGATGTGCCTGTTGCCGAATGCTTTGCCGATGTGGACAACACATGCCCGCTGACGGACGCTTGCCGGTTGAAAGAGGCGATCGCTGCGGCGCTGGATGCGTTCTACTCGCACATGGAAACGATCACGCTTGATACCCTGATTTGTGACAACCACGCGCTTGAGACAATGCTGGCGATGACCCCCCTCTGCTCTGGCGACTCGGCCAAGAAGGTGCAGCCTGCCTGAGGTTACTCGGCAGG
This sequence comes from Donghicola eburneus, assembly GCF_900115865.1. Classification (GTDB taxonomy): domain Bacteria; phylum Pseudomonadota; class Alphaproteobacteria; order Rhodobacterales; family Rhodobacteraceae; genus Donghicola; species Donghicola eburneus. The sequence goes on from NZ_FOXY01000005.1 coordinate 172,053, forward strand.
AGCGAAGCCTTCGATCAGGTGGCGCAGGCCCAGAGCAGCGCCGCCAAAGATCGACACAATAGTTACCGGAGCTGAATAGCTGAGGAGCGCCATCGACGAGAGTCCTTGGCCCACCGTGCAGCCCATGGCCAGCACCGCACCCACACCCATCATAATCGCGCCGATGATTTGACGGCGCAATTCGCGTGGGTCTTCGCAGGCTTCCCACCGGAAGTGCCCCAGCATAAAGCTGCCAATGAGTGCGCCGCTCCATACCCCGATGACCGAGCCCACGGCGAACGACGGCGCGTGATTGGCGCCGATCATCGCGTAAAGCATCGCTTCGCCTACGGGGGCAGAGAAGTTATGCGAGACGACGGGGACGACCTCGAATCCGTACTGCGCGATATAGCCCGTGCCAAGCCAACCCGACAGAATAGCAAGACCGACGACAGCGCCCCAAATGATCGCCTTTGGATCCGCGCGCATGCGTGCAGGCCAGATGGCAAAGATCAGAATGGCTACGCCGATCACCATGCCGATGACGGCAGGGGCGACAGGTAGCAGGTATGACAGACCATGCGCGATGCCCTGTGGTGTGTCGGTGGGAATACGGGGGAAAAGCTTGGCAAAGACAAAAGCGAGGGGGCCATAGAGTGTCGCATAGGCGGCCATGCCGACCACCACAACGATGACAAACGACCGCAAGTCGCCACCGCCCAACCGGGCCAGCGCGCCATAGCCGCAGTTGCCTGCCAGCGCCATTCCGTAGCCAAAGACGCCGCCCCCAATGATCGACGCCCATGGCAGCCAGCGTGTGTCGAGATAGTAGGAGGTGGTGGGGTTAAACAGCCCTGCCGCATTGGCGCCAAACACGCCCATGCAGGCGACTCCGATGGCCACGCCCCACATGCGCAAGCGGATGTCGCTGCCACCGTAAAAGTAATCTTCGATTGCCCCAAGTGTGCAAAAGCGGCCCAACCGCGCCGCGAGGCCCAGAAGCAGGCCTCCGAATGCACCAATCAACGCGACCAAAACCGCGTCGGAAATCCCATCGATCATCGGAACCCTCCCAAGTCCAATGACGGCCGGACGCGCCGGCAGTTTAGCGTGTCGTCAGGTTCACTCGCTATCGCAGAATACTTCGTAAACACGCTCTAGGATACGACGGGGGCGGTCATCTGCCAAACTGTAATAGATCGTCTTGCCGTCACGGCGGGGCACGACCAGCCCTTCGAGACGCAGACGCGACAGCTGCTGGGACACAGCAGCCTGACGGGCAGACAGCAGTTCTTCGAGTTCGGTAACAGACTTTTCGCCATCCACGAGATGGCACAGGATCATTAGGCGACCCTCGTGGCTGATCGCCTTGAGGAAGTTCGCGGCGCTGGTCGCACGCTCGAGCATGCGGTCCATTTCAAAATCGGTGAGATCGTCTTTTATGGCAGGAAGAGACATAGGAAGGGCCTATCACTAACTTACATCACGAACCGCTGCCGGAAGCGGTGTCTGAGAGGGGAGAACCGGCGTGTTCGGCGACCATTTTCTCGACCAAGGGCCAAAAGAAATCTTCGCCTGCGTATCCTTCTAGTCTTGCCAGTTCCTGACCGTCGTCAACTAGCAGAAAAGTCGGAGTAAAGACGACGGGTCGGGCAATATCGAACCCTGCATCGTCAATCTCGGTCAATTGCACAGATCGCAAGGGGGCCACGGCAGAGACAGATGTTTTCGGGTAGATTGGGCCGATCTGCTTGTGCCACATCTCGCAGTAGGCGCAGCCCACTTGCTCGACCATCACCAGCTCGGCCGCGCTGGCGGTCAAGGGAGCAAGCGCGAGAGCGCCAGCAAAGAGGGTTTTTGCAAATAGATGCGGCATGCGATCAATCCAATTGACAGCTTCAGGCAAGCATGTAATCAAATATTTGAATAAATCAAGGAATATTGCATGTTGGATGTCACCTACATGGGGGCATTGCTGGCGGGTCTGCTGTCGTTTTTCACGCCGTGCATCCTGCCTATGGTCCCGTTTTACCTCAGTTATATGGCTGGTCTGTCGGTTGCGGAACTGCGCGGCGATGGCGTGATTGCAGCGGGGGCCCGCGCCCGTCTGATCCGGTCTGCGATCGCCTTTGCGTTAGGGGTCACGACGATTTTCGTCCTGCTCGGGATGGGCGCGACGGCGGTGGGGCAGGCCTTTGCCCAGTGGAAGCAGCCTCTGAGTTACGTGGCCGCAGCGATCCTGTTTGTCTTTGGTTTGCACTTCCTTGGTGTTCTGCGCATCGGCCTTCTGTACCGCGAAGCGCGGGTCGAAAGCTCCGCCAATCCGGCGTCCATAGGCGGGGCTTATGTCATGGGATTGGCCTTTGGCTTTGGGTGGACGCCCTGTGTCGGCCCTGCGCTGGCGTCGATCCTGATGGTGGCGAGCGGCATGGGCGATGTGTGGCAGGGCGGCGCGCTGCTGTTTGTCTACGGGATCGGGATGACCGCGCCCTTTATTGTCGCCGCTCTGTTTGCCGGACCGTTTCTGGCTTGGGCACAGCGCAACCGGAAATATCTGGGCTACGTGGAAAAGGTGATGGGCGTGATGCTGATCATCTTTGCCATTTTGATTGCGACAAATGCGGTGAACTTGATCGCGGCGGCGATGATCGAATGGTTCCCGTCTTTCACATCCTTGGGGTGAGGCGAACACTCTGTGCTGCGGCCCGAGAAGGGGCGGCTTGTTATCTGGGAGGAAGACTATGCTGAAACGATTAACCGCCCTAGGGGCGGCGCTTTGCCTGTCCACGTCCGTTATGGCGGCCGAGATGGGGGACGATGGTCTGCACAAGGCGGACTGGATGCACGACACCTTCAAGGACCTGCGCGAAGATCTGGATGAAGCCAGCACCGAGGGCAAACGCCTGATGGTAATCATCGAGCAGCGCGGCTGCATTTATTGTAAGAAAATGCACGAGGAAGTCTTTGTTGACCCAGACATCGAATCCCTGTTGCAGGACGACTTCTTTGTTGTGCAGCTCAACATGTTCGGGGACGTTGAAGTCACGGATTTCGATGGGACCAGCCTTTCGGAGAAGGACATGATCCAACGGTGGGGTGTTCTCTTTACCCCTACAATGATGTTCTTTCCTGAGGAGGTAGAGGAGGGTGCGACCGCCCCCAAAGCCGCCGTCGCACAGATGCCCGGCGCCTTTGGAAAAGGAACGACTTTCAACATGTTGCACTGGGTTCTTGAAGAAGGATATAGCTCTGGAGAGCCGTTCCAGAAGTACCTGCAGCGGAAGTTGGCTGAGTAAACAAACCAGCAAGACCAGAAATGCTGCGCTGCAACATATCAGTAAATTCACTTAGTTGAATTTGTTGTTGCGTAAAAGATGCGCGGTGTTCTACAGTATACGGAGCCTACCAGCGGAAGAATGGTAGCCAGGGAGGAAACATGAAGCTTTCATTTGCACTCGCGGCAGTCGCCGCTTGCACTGCTGGCATCGCAATGGCGGCACCCGTTGCCCCGGCAGATGTCGAGTTCTCGGAATATGGCGATGTCGCGACTTCTTTGACCGGTCAGCCCGGCGACCCGGCAAACGGCGTCAAGATCATGGCGAACCGCGGCAAGGGCAACTGCGTTGCATGTCACGCTGTCTCGGCCATGTCGGACGTTCCGTTCCACGGCGAAGTTGGCCCGACCCTTGATGGTGTTGCCGACCGCTGGAACGAAGCAGAGCTGCGCGGCCTTGTCGCGAATGCCAAAAAGACTTTTGAGGGCACGATCATGCCCGCGTTCTACAAGAACGAGGGCTACATCCGCCCCGGTAATGCCTACACCGGCAAAGCACCGACCGAAGCACTGACACCCCTGCTGACCGCGCAGGAAGTCGAGGATGTCGTCGCTTACCTGATGACGCTCAAAGAGCAGTAAGCGACCCGGATTTAAGGAGAGAGAAATGGAATTCACCCGACGCGACACAATCGCACTGGGCCTAGGTGCGGCAGCTCTGACCGTGCTTCCCTTCCGCGTTGCGGCTTCGGCCGATGACAAAATCGCCGAGTTCACCGGCGGCGCAGACATGAAGGCCGAGGGCATCACCCTGACCGCCCCCGAAATCGCGGAAAACGGCAACACTGTTCCGATCACCGTCGATGCGCCCGGCGCAGCCAGCATCATGGTTCTGGCGACCGGCAACCCGACTCCCGGCGTGGCCCAGTTCAACTTTGGCCCGCTGGCTGGTTCGCAGTCTGCAACCACCCGTATCCGCCTTGCCGGTACGCAGGACGTCGTCGCGATCGCCAAATTCGAAGACGGCTCGTTCGCCCGTGCGGCATCCACCGTCAAAGTGACCATCGGCGGCTGTGGCGGCTAACGCCCGCGACCTGTCGAGACACATAGATTTTCTGAGGAGAGACCTAAAATGGCATCTGGTGTACGCCCCCGCGTTAAGGTTCCCAAGTCGGCTTCGGCTGGTGAAACCATCACCCTCAAGACTCTGATCAGCCACCCCATGGAGTCCGGTCAGCGCAAGGACAGCAGCGGCAACGTCATCCCGCGCTCGATCATCAACCGTTTTACCTGCGAGTTTAACGGTCAGATGGTTGTGGACGTGGCGATGGAGCCTGCGATTTCGACCAACCCCTACTTTGAATTCGAAGCGACCGTCCCCGAGGCAGGCGACTTCAAATTCACTTGGTACGACGATGACGGCGACGTCTACGAAGAGACCAAGCCGGTAGCGATCGGCTAATGCGACAGGGCGGGGCGCGCAAAGAGCATAACTTTGTCGCCCCGCTTTCTGGCTTCAGGGAGGAAACCATGACCAAGCAAATCAAAAGCAAGGCGATGATCGCGTTGGGTTTTGCCGCAAGCACCTTCGCTCTGGCGACGGCTGCGCAGGCAACCGATCCGACCGAACCGCTGGTGGTGAACGGCGATCTTGAAATCGTCACGAGCACCGCTGCGCCCGCCCACATGGACATGATCGACACGATCCAGTCCGGCTGGGAATTCCGCTCGCACGAGACCCAAGATCTGCAGCGCGATGACTTCGATAACCCCGGTATGATCTTTGTCGACGACGCCCGCGAGGCGTGGGACACCGCCGAGGGATCCGAAGGTAAGAGCTGCGCATCCTGCCACGGCGCGCCCGAGGATATGGCCGGTGTCAAAGCCGTCTATCCCAAGTGGAACGAGGACGCTGGCGAAGTCCGCACCATGGAAATGCAGATCAACGCCTGCCGTACTGAAAACATGGGGGCCGAGGCGCTGGGATACACGTCGGGTGATATGACCAACATGGTTGCTCTTATGTCGGCTGTGTCGCGCGGTCTGCCCGTGAACGTCGCGATTGACGGTCCCGCTCAGGCGATGTGGGAGCAGGGCAAAGAGCTCTATTACACCCGCACCGGCCAGTTGGAGCTGTCTTGCGCGACCTGTCACGAAGACAACTACGATAATCTGATCCGCGCAGACCACCTGTCGCAGGGCCAGATCAACGGCTTCCCGACCTACCGCCTGAAGAACGCCAAGCTGAACTCGGTTCACGCGCGCTTCAAAGGCTGTGTCCGTGACACCCGTGCGGAAACCTTCTCGCCCGGTAGCCCCGAATTCGTGGCTCTGGAGCTGTATGTCGCATCGCGCGGCAACGGTCTGTCGGTCGAAGGACCGTCGGTGCGTAACTAACCTACTACTAACACAACACAAAATCCTCCTTGGCCCGTGCATCCAATGCACGGGACAGGGAGCCTTTGTCAAAATTGATCTCAAAACCGGAGCCTGTCACACATGATTTCCCGCCGCGATTTTCTTCAGGCCAGCATGGCCGCCTCCGCACTGGTCGGAGCGTCGGGCTTTGGCAACTGGAGCCGCTTGGCCGCGCAGCAAGCTCTGACGCAGGACCAGCTGCTACAGTTTGATACCTTCGGGAATGTGTCGCTGATCCACGTTACCGACATTCACGCACAGCTCAAGCCCATCTATTTCCGCGAACCCGAAGTGAACATCGGCGTGGGCGAAGTGAACGGCAAAGTGCCCCACGTGACCGGTGCGGATTTCCGCAAGCTGTACGGCATCAATGACGGCTCGCCGAACCACTATGCGCTGACCTACAACGACTTCTCCGCTTTGGGCAAAACCTATGGCAAAATGGGGGGTCTGGACCGCGTCGCGACTGTGATCAACTCGATCCGTGCAGACCGTCCCGATGCGATCCTGCTGGACGGCGGCGACACATGGCACGGCTCGTATACCTGCTACCACACGCAGGGGCAGGACATGGTCAACGTGATGAACGCGCTGAAGCCGGACGCAATGACATTCCACTGGGAGTTCACTCTGGGCTCTGACCGCGTGAACGAACTGGTCTCGGGTCTGCCGTTTGACTCGCTGGCGCAGAACATTTTCGACGCCGAGTGGGACGAACCTGCTGAACTGTTCAAACCCTACAAATTCTTCGAGCGCGGTGGCGCGAAAGTGGCCGTGATCGGACAGGCCTTCCCCTATATGCCCATCGCGAACCCCGGCTGGATGTTCCCCGAATATGCCTTCGGCATCCGTGACGAAAACATGCAGGCGATGGTCGACGAAGTGCGCGGCATGGGCGCGGACGTGGTTGTCGTCCTGTCGCACAACGGCTTTGACGTAGACCGCCACATGGCCAGTCTTGTCACCGGCATCGACGTGATCCTGTCGGGTCACACCCACGATGCACTGCCAGAGCCTGTGTTGGTGGGCGAGACGATCATCGTGGCCTCTGGCTCGAACGGCAAGTTTGTCAGCCGCGTCGATCTGGACATCCGCGACGGCCGCATGATGGGCTTCCGCCACAAGCTGATCCCGATCTTCTCGGACGTCATCACACCGGACGCCGAGGTTGCCGCCCTGATCGACGAGCAGCGCGCGCCCTATGAGTCCACCCTGTCCGAAGTCCTTGGCCACACAGACTCCCTGCTGTACCGCCGTGGTAACTTCAACGGCACTTGGGATGATCTGATCTGTGATGCGCTGCTGACCGAGCGCGATGCGGATATCGCCATGTCGCCCGGCGTGCGCTGGGGTCCTTCGGTTCTGCCGGGGCAGGCGATCACCCGCGAGGATCTGTGGAACGTCACCTCGATGACGTATCCCAAGGCCTACCGCACCGAAATGACCGGCGAGTTCATCCATACCATCATGGAAGATGTTGCCGACAACATCTTTAACCCGAACCCCTACTACCAGCAGGGCGGGGACATGGTGCGCATGGGTGGTCTGGGCTACCGGATCGACATCAGCAAACCCCAAGGCAGCCGCATCAGCGAACTGACCTTGCTGAAGACCGGCGAGAAGCTGGATCCGTCAAAGAACTACGTCGTTGCCGGTTGGGCAAGCGTGAACGAGGGCACCGAAGGCCCCGATATCTGGGACGTGGTGGAAACCCACATCCGCAACAAGGGCACCGTCGTGGTCGAGCCCAACACCAGCGTGCAGGTGGTGGGCGCGTAAGGCGCCCATCGGAACCAAATTTTTTTACCCCGAAGAATTCACGAAGATGAATTTTTCGATCTGAGAAAAGGAGCAAAGGACATGACATCCAGCTTCAAGGGACCCAAGGCTTCGCGTCGCCAGTTTCTGGCCGGTGCGGCTGCCATCGGGGCAGGGGCCGCCACTGGCGCCCGTGCTCAGACCCCCGATCCGCTGATCACCGAAGTACAGGAATGGGCCCAAGGCTTGGGCGAGGGCGTGGACGCCACCCCCTATGGCATGCCCATTCGGTTCGAAACCGATGTGGTGCGCCGTAACGTGCCGTGGCTGACCGCGGACCCGATCAGCTCGATCAACTTCACGCCCATCCACGCGCTGGACGGCACGATCACCCCGCAGGGCTGCGCGTTTGAACGCCACCACTCGGGCGCGATCGAGCTGTCCAAGGATGACTACCGCCTGATGATCAACGGTCTGGTCGACCGTCCGCTGGTCTTTACCTACGCGGATCTGGAACGCTTCCCCCGCGAGCAGCACGTGTACTTCTGCGAATGCGCGGCGAACACCGGCATGGAATGGGCGGGCGCGCAGTTGAATGGCGCGCAGTTCACCCACGGTATGATCCACAACATGGAATACACCGGCGTACCCCTGCGGACCCTGCTGAACGAGGCTGGCATCCAGACCGAGGGCAAGTGGGTCTATGTCGAGGGCGCGGATGCCTCGTCGAACGGCCGCTCGATCCCAATGGACAAGGCGCTGGACGACGTTCTGGTCGCTTTCAAAGCCAACGGCGAGGCACTGCGCAAAGAGCATGGCTATCCCGTGCGTTTGGTCGTTCCCGGTTGGGAAGGCAACATGTGGGTCAAGTGGCTGCGCCGCATTGAGGTCACCACCCAAGCCGTTGAAAGCCGTGAGGAAACCAGCAAATACACCGACACGCTGGCGGACGGCACCAGCCGCAAGTGGACTTGGGTCATGGACGCCAAGTCGGTCGTCACGAGCCCCAGCCCCCAGTCGCCAATCACCCACGGTCCCGGCCCTCTGGTCATCACCGGTCTGGCATGGTCCGGCCACGGCAAGATCAAGCGCGTGGACGTATCCACCGATGGTGGCAAGACATGGCAGCAGGCGCGTCTGGCGTCCGAGGCTGGCGACAAGGCGCTCTCCCGCTTCTATCTGGACATCAACTGGGACGGCAGCGAAATGCTGTTGCAATCCCGAGCGATGGACGAAACCGGTTACGTGCAGCCCACCAAAGCGCAGCTGCGCGAAGTGCGTGGCCTGAACTCGGTCTACCACAACAACTGCATCCAGACATGGCATGTGAAATCGAACGGGGAGGCAGAAAATGTCGAAGTCTCTTAAACTTTATGCAGGCTCGGCGGTCGGCACCGTTCTGATGCTGACTGTGGCGCTGAATTTCGCGGATCGCCTGATCCCCGAACACGCCGAAAGCTATGATCGCATGGCGGCCGATAGTGATCCCGATTTCGCGTTGATTGCCCGCGCTCAGGCTGCTGCAGCTTATGCGGACGCGCCCTTTGGCTTGGGCCGCCCCGCGCTGGAAGAAGAAATCGCCGCGTGGGATCTGGATGTCAGCCCGGATGGCACTGGCCTCCCGGTCGGCTCTGGCGATGTCTTCACTGGGGAAGAGGTGTTCATCGAGAACTGCGCGGTCTGCCACGGTGACTTTGCCGAAGGTCGGGGCAATTGGCCCAAACTGGCTGGCGGGGATGGTTCCCTAGCGGACGAAGACCCGCTCAAAACCGTTGGCAGCTACTGGCCTCACCTGTCGACCGCATGGGACTATGTGAACCGCTCCATGCCCTTTGGTAACGCACAGAGCCTGACCCCGGACGAGGTTTACGGCATCGTCGCGTACATCCTCTATTCCAACTATCTGGTCGAGGATGACTTCGTACTGTCGAACGAGAACTTCACCGAGATCGTGCTGCCCAATGCGGACGGCTTCATCATCGATGACCGCGAAGAGAGTGAATACGCGATCTGGCGCGCCGAGCCCTGCATGGAAAACTGCAAGGACACCGTCGAGATCACCAAGCGCGCCACTGTGCTGGACGTTACCCCCGACGAAGAGGTGACCGAAGAGGCACTCGCCGCCACCGAAGAAGAGCCTGTTCAGGTCGCTGCCGCTGATCCGGCCCCCGCGGAAGAGGCTCCGGCAGCCACGCCTGCGATGGCGATTGATCAGGCGCTGGCCGACAAGGGCGAGAAGGTCTTCAAAAAGTGCAAAGCCTGCCACAAGGTTGGTGATGGCGCCAAGAATGGCTCTGGCCCGCAGTTGAACGGCATCGTTGGCCGTTCGGTCGCTTCGGCGGACGGGTTCAAGTACTCGGGCGCGATGGTTGACTACGGCGGAGAATGGACGCCAGAGCGTCTGGCAGCCTTTATCGCGAAGCCCAAGGCAGAGATCAAAGGCACCAAGATGTCCTTTGCGGGTCTCAAGAAAGAGGACGACGTGGCGGCTGTCATTGAGTACCTCAAGACCTTTGGTCAGTGATCCATGACGCGGATTGCGACATATCTAAAGGCAGCGGCGGTCATCGCCGCTGCCTTTGTGCATCAAGCCCAAGCCGAAGAGATCGCAGCGCCCCTCGGGAACGCGGCCAATGGCGAGAAAGTGTTCCGCAAATGCGCCAGCTGCCATGTTGTTGGGGCAGGGGCCAAGAACAAGGTCGGCCCCCAGCTGAACGGCATCTTTGGCCGCACGGCAGGCACGATCGCAGATTTCCGCTATTCCGACGGTCTCGTGCGCGAGGGCAAGAACGGGCTGGTCTGGGATTACGAGCGCCTTGATGCTTATCTCGACAATCCCAAAGCGCTGGTCAGCGATACGCGCATGAACTTCCGCGGCCTGAAAGAGGAGCAGGACCGCCACGATGTTCTAGCCTATCTCCGCCAGTTCTCGGATAGCCCGCAGGATATTCCCGAAGCCCAACCAACGGCCCTGTCCAAAGAGGTAGAGCTCCCGCCCGAAGTGCTGGCTATCGTCGGGGACCCCGCTTACGGAGAATATCTCTCAAGTGAATGCAGCACATGCCACCAGAGAAATGGCAGTGACCAAGGCATCCCGTCGATCACGGGCTGGCCGACCGAAGATTTCGTTGTCGCCATGCATGCCTACAAGAAAAAGATCCGGCCCCATCCCGTCATGCAGATGATGGCAGGGCGGCTGTCGGACGAAGAGATCGCGGCCTTGGCTGCGTATTTCGCGGACCTCGGAGACTAAGAACACAACACCACTCGGGCCGCACATCTAGGGAGGAAGAACTATGAAACTGAACAGACGTTCGTTCATTGCTGCAGGCGCGGCAACCGCGACGCTTGGGGCGCCAGCACTGCGCGCCAATACCAAGCCGCGGGTTGTCGTGATCGGGGGCGGCGCAGGCGGGGCCACAGTCGCGCGATATGTCGCTAAAGACAGCAAGGGCGAGATCGACGTGACGCTGATCGAACCCACACGCCAGTATTACACCTGTTTCTTCTCGAACCTCTATTTGGGCGGCTTCCGCGAGATGGACAGCCTTGGGCATTCCTACGGCAATCTGGCCGCAGGCGGTGTGAACGTCGTCCATGATTGGGCTATCGGTATCGACCGTGACGCCAAGAGTGTTGCGCTGGCCGGTGGTGGCTCTGTCCCCTATGACCGTCTGGTCCTGAGCCCCGGCATTGATTTCGTAGATGGCGCGGTGCCGGGTTGGTCGACCATGGCCCAGAATGCGATGCCTCACGCCTACAAAGGTGGCAGCCAGACCGAACTGCTACGCGCGCAGATCAACGCGATGCCTGAAGGCGGGACATTCGTCATGGTTGCCCCGCCGAACCCCTACCGCTGCCCCCCTGGTCCCTATGAACGGGTCAGCATGGTCGCACACACGCTCAAGGCCAATAATCCCAAGGCCAAGATCATCATCGTCGATCCCAAAGAGAAATTCTCGAAACAGGCGCTGTTCGAAGAGGGTTGGGGCAAGCACTACACTGGCATGGTTGAACGCATCGGTCCCGATTTCGGCGGCGCGAATGTCGAGGTGAACCCCGACGAGATGACCGTGAACGTGGATGGCGAAGTGATCAAAGCGGACGTTTGCAACGTGATCCCCGCCATGAAAGCCGGCAAGATCTGCGAGATGGCAGGCGTGACCGACGGCAACTGGGCCCCCGTGAGCGGCCACACCATGCAGAGCAAGATCGACGAGAATATCCACGTCCTTGGTGATGCGTGCTCGCAGGGCGATATGCCCAAGTCGGGCTTCTCGGCGAACTCTCAGGCCAAGGTGGCGGCGATGGCTGTGCGCGGTGCGCTGACCGGCTCCAAGGTCTTCCCCGCCAAATTCTCGAACACCTGCTGGTCGCTCATCGACACCGACGATGGCGTCAAAGTGGGTGCGACTTACGAGGCGACGGACGAGAAAATTGCTAAAGTGGATGGGTTCATATCCCAAACGGGTGAAGATGCCGATCTTCGTAAAACCACCTACGAAGAGTCCGTTGGTTGGTATGCGGGCATCACAGCAGATATGTTTGGCTAACGCCGGAAAGACAAAGGGCGGCGCATGCGTGCACCGCCCCCAAAGGACCAAAAGACTTATGGACTACAACCAGTTTTTCGACGGCGCACTGTCCGATCTGCGAGAGCAGGGCAACTATCGCCACTTTGCCGATCTGGAACGCCGGACAGGTGATTTCCCCCATGCGACCCATCGTGATGCTGCGGGCAAAGAGCGCCCCGTCACGATCTGGTGCTCGAACGATTATCTGGGCATGGGGCAGCACCCCAAAGTCCTGACTGCCATGCATGACGCGCTGGACCGCTCCGGCGCGGGCGCGGGCGGCACGCGCAACATCTCTGGGACAACCCATGATCACGTGCTTCTGGAAGGTGAACTCGCTGATCTGCACGGCAAAGAGGCGGCGCTTCTGTTCACCAGCGGCTATGTCTCGAACTGGGCTGCCTTGGGTACTCTGGCTGCAAAAATTCCGAACTGTGTGATCCTGTCGGACGCGTTGAACCACGCCTCCATGATTGAAGGCATGCGCCATTCCCGCGCGCAGCGCGTGATCTGGAAGCACAATGATCTGAATGACTTGCGTGCGCACCTTGAGACACTGCCCAAAGATCAGCCCAAGATCATCGCCTTCGAGTCCGTCTACTCAATGGACGGCGACATCGCCCCGATCGCAGAGATTTGCGATCTGGCCGAAGAGTTTGGCGCGCTGACCTACTTGGACGAAGTACACGCTGTTGGCATGTACGGTCCGCGCGGTGGCGGCGTGGCCGAGCGCGATGGCGTGATGGACCGCGTTGATATTATTCAGGGCACCTTGGGCAAAGCCTTTGGCGTTGTGGGCGGCTACATCACCGGCTCGGCCCAGATGGTCGATTTCGTCCGCAGCTTTGCGAGCGGCTTTATTTTTACCACCGCTTTGCCGCCAGCGGTCGCGGCGGGGGCGGCGGCCTCGATCCGGCACCTAAAGGACAGTAGTGCGGAGCGGATGTTGCAGCGGGCCCGTGTGGCGGAACTGCGGGCCCAACTGGACCAGATCGGCATCCCGCACATCCCGAACCCCAGCCACATCATTCCGGTGATGGTTGGCGATCCGGTGAAGTGCAAGTTTATCTCGGACAAGCTGCTAAACGAGCATGGCGTCTACATCCAGCCGATCAACTACCCCACGGTTCCCAAAGGGACCGAGCGGCTGCGTATCACCCCAAGCCCCGTGCACAGCGCCGAGGATATGGAGCGTCTGGTCACCGCTCTCGAAGATCTATGGCACCAGTGCGAACTGGCCCGTCAGCCGATGGCAGCGCAGTAACGCGCTGTCCTAGACCGTCTCAATGCCCCGCATTGCCCCGAGCAGTGCGGGGATTTTTTCTTTGAACCGGAAAAAGCCGTGAGTGGCGTGGGGCCAAGCAGCACTGTCGTAGTCCTTGCGCACCCGTGCCAGCGTGATGCCCTTGCTGCGCAATGCCGTTTCGATCCGTGCTAGATCATCCGCGACAGGTCCGACAGGGGCATATGGCGTGACAATCTGCTGTGCGCCTAAACCTTTGGCCCAATCGGCCACGGCATCAGGCGACAGGAAGGTTTGCTCTGCCAGACGATCAGACCAGCGGTTCAGGGCGTCGTTGATTGCGGCAGTTGCGAACTCTTGGACATGGGGCGCGATGGCCAGCGGGCTTCGGTTGCTGACATCGGTCAGCACGCCCGTTCCTAGTACCTGCGGCGCTGACTTCAGTACATCCCCAAGGGCAAGGTCATCGGAATGCACCAGAAGGGCGGTCGGCAGATCTTTGGACACTGGCTGGGTCAGCGGGATTGGCATGCGTTCGGGGTCTGCAGGTGCCTCTGGGATGCGCGGTGCTTGCGCCAATCCGTGTATGCCGCCGAACCGTCCCTCTGTGTATTTGGAAATGTTCGATGACGCGGCCATGTAGGTCTTGCCCTTGGTTTGCAGTCCCGACACCCAGCGCCACGACAGAGTGTTCGACGCAGGGTCCCCATCCAGCAAATGCCGCATAAAGAAATCGGCCCCCAGCGACCACGGCAGCCCCAAGGTGAATACCCAGATCGAGGCGAACCACATCCGTGCGTGGTTGTGCAAATAGCCGGTCTGCGCCAACTCTTTGGCCCAGAAATCGAACGGTTCAATGCCTGTTTCCCCTTCGCAGGCGTCCTGCCACATCCGGCGCAGTCCACCCTCGGATTTCAGTCGGTCCAACTGACGCTGCAGGTCAGCGCGATAGGCGGTCCAGACGCCAGGCCGCATCTCGAGCCAGCCCTTCCAATAGGTGCGCCAGTAAACTTCTTGGACAAATTTTTCCGCTGACTTCAAGCTGTGGCGGGCCAGCACGGCCTCTAGAACTTCGGCTTCGGTGATCAGCCGATGCCTCAGATAGGGCGACAGTGTTGACACGCCCTCTGTGTGGCGGTCGGGACCAAGGTCGTAGTTCCGGCGCTTGGCATAAGTGCTGCCAGCTTTGGGTAAAAACGCGCTCAGGCGTTCTAGCGCTGCTGTGCGTGTTGGGGAAAAGTCGGTCATGGGCCTAGCCTCTTGGGGATGGGCATTGCTTAGAAAGTTATCCCGAAGGCTAGGGCGCAACAGGTTTTGATCAATATCTGAGCAAATGAGACGTTTAAAAAAGGGCACGCCCCTTGCAGGGGGTCTGGTGCGAGACTAAGACTCAGGGAGCTAATTTGAATTTTAGTGTCCGAAAGACAGCAGGCAGAGGCAGAGAATGCACGATCCTATTGATACTTACATGAACACCCTGGTCCCTATGGTGGTCGAGCAGACCAGCCGCGGGGAACGTGCATACGACATCTATTCGCGCCTTCTGAAGGAACGCATCATCTTCCTGTCGGGCCCCGTCCATGACGGTATGTCGAGCCTGATCGTCGCGCAGCTGCTGCATCTCGAGGCGGAAAACCCCTCGAAAGAGATCAGCATGTACATCAACAGCCCCGGCGGCGTTGTGACCTCGGGTCTGTCGATCTACGACACCATGCAGTACATCAAACCCAAGGTCTCGACCCTCGTGATCGGTCAGGCCGCGTCGATGGGCTCGCTCCTGCTGACTGCTGGCGAAAAGGGCATGCGTTTCTCGCTGCCGAACAGCCGCGTCATGGTGCACCAGCCCTCTGGTGGCTATCAGGGTCAGGCGACGGACATTATGATCCACGCTCGCGAGACCGAGAAACTGAAGCGTCGCCTCAACGAAATTTACGTAAAACACACCGGTAACGACTACGAAACAGTCGAAGCCGCGCTGGAGCGTGACAACTTCATGTCGGCCGAGGACGCCAAAGAATGGGGTCTGATCGACGAAATCGTGGAAAACCGCACAAAGCCTGAAGACGAGGCGTAACATAACAGTTTTGTGCCACAGATTACCGCGCTGTGGCACATTTGACATTGTGGCGGTGGGCGTGCTGCCCTAGCATTGCTCAAGACCAAGGGGTTTTGTCGGCATCGGCCGCACAGACCTACAATGCCGAGAAGGTGAGATATGTCGAACAATAGCAACGGCGACAGCAAAAATACCCTCTACTGTTCTTTCTGCGGAAAGAGCCAGCACGAGGTGCGCAAGCTGATCGCCGGCCCGACCGTGTTCATCTGCGATGAATGCGTCGAGCTGTGCATGGACATCATCCGCGAAGAAACGAAGGGCGGCGGGCTCAAGTCGCACGACGGCGTCCCGACCCCCAAAGAGATTTGCGAAGTTCTGGATGACTATGTGATCGGTCAAGCCCGCGCCAAGCGTGTTTTGTCGGTGGCTGTCCATAACCACTACAAGCGTCTGAACCACGCACAGGGTAGTTCCGAGATTGAACTGTCCAAATCCAACATCCTGCTTTTGGGTCCGACCGGTTGCGGTAAAACGCTGCTGGCCCAGACCTTGGCGCGTATTCTGGATGTGCCGTTTACCATGGCCGATGCGACCACACTGACCGAAGCCGGTTATGTGGGCGAGGATGTGGAAAACATCATCCTGAAGCTCTTGCAGGCATCGGAATACAACGTCGAGCGCGCGCAGCGCGGCATCGTGTATATCGACGAGGTCGACAAGATCACCCGCAAGTCGGAAAACCCCTCGATCACTCGTGACGTGTCGGGCGAGGGCGTTCAGCAGGCTCTGCTGAAACTGATGGAAGGCACCGTGGCTTCGGTTCCGCCTCAGGGTGGCCGCAAGCATCCCCAGCAGGAGTTCCTGCAGGTGGACACCACGAACATCCTGTTCATCTGCGGCGGCGCCTTTGCGGGTATCGACAAGATCATTGCGCAGCGCGGCAAAGGCAGCGCAATGGGCTTTGGTGCGGATGTGCGGGACGAAACCTCCAAAGGGGTCGGCGAATTGCTGGCTGAGCTCGAGCCTGAGGACCTGCTGAAGTTTGGCCTGATCCCCGAATTCGTTGGCCGTCTTCCGGTAATCGCTACGCTTGAGGATCTGGACGAGGACGCTCTGGTCACCATTCTGACCATGCCCAAGAACGCTCTGGTCAAGCAGTACCAGCGTCTGTTCGAACTGGAGGACACCAAGCTGACCTTCACCGACGACGCGCTGCTCGCGATTGCGCGCAAGGCGATTGCCCGCAAGACCGGCGCACGTGGTCTGCGCTCGATCATGGAAGACATCCTGCTGGATACCATGTTCGACCTGCCCGGCATGAGCGAAGTCGAAGAGGTTGTCGTCAACGAAGAGGCTGTGAACTCTTCGGATGCGAAGCCGCTGATGATCTACGCCGAAACCGCCAAGAAGGGCGGCGCCAGCGCGGGCTGAGGCCCGAGGCTAATTGACATTCCAATGCCTGCCCCGACGGGGCGGGCATTTTTCTTGTCCGGCCCAGTGTGGCCGCATTTCCCGAAAAGGTTGAAGACAGATGAAGCGCATCAAATCCGGCGGTGTGTTCGAGGAAAAGATCGGCTACTGCCGTGCAGTCGTTGCGGGCGGTTTCGTCCATGTGGCAGGCACCGTGGGGCAGGGCGATACGGTCGAAGAACAGTGCAAATCCGCACTCGAGGTCATTGGCGGCGCCCTTGAAAAAGCGGGCAGTTCTTTTGCGGATGTGGTGCGCGTGAACTACTACCTGCCGGACCGCGCGGAATTCGAAGCTTGCTGGCCGATCCTCGCGGAAACCTTTGGGGAAAACCCGCCTGCTGCGACCATGGTGGAATGCCGCCTGATCGACGACAAATACCGCATCGAAATCGAAGTTACCGCCCTCGCTCACGGCTAAGGGACTGGACCTTTCGAGGCCAATCGGCCATACGGAAGGTAATTAGATCGGAGGCACCTATGGGTATTCTGAACACGCTGCTGAAAGCTGTGACCTGGTGGAACGGCGCGACCTTGAACACCATGCTCTGGACCAACCGTCACGGGCAAAAAGTGGGCGAGGACGAGCAGGGCAACGTCTTTTACCAAACCGAAGGCGGCAAGCGCCGCTGGGTGATCTTTAACGGCGAAGCCGAAGCAAGCCGCGTCAGCCCCGACTGGCATGGTTGGCTGCACTACACCTATGATGAGCCGCCGACCGATCGTCCGCTGGCCCACAAAGAGTGGGAAAAGCCGCACCAGGAAAACCTGACCGGTACGCCGCTGGCCTACGCGCCCGCAGGGTCGATCCGTCGCCCTGAGCCCGCGCCTCGTCAGGACTACGAAGCCTGGCAGCCCGAGTAAGGCATCATCATGGCTGAGAACCGTACCGAAGTACTGGTCGGCGGCGCTGTTATGGCGCTCGCCATCGGGTTTGTGGTGTATGCAGGGCAGGTGGCTGGCCTGTCGCTAGGACAGTCTGCGACCTATCCGCTGACTGCGAGCTTCCGCTCGGCCGAGGGCATCACCCTCGGGACCGACGTGCGTTTGGCCGGTGTGAAAATCGGCACCGTCAGCGACATGGAGCTGAATCCGACCACGTTCCGCGCCGAGACCGAAATCCAGATCCAGAACGGGATCGAACTGCCCTATGACAGTGCGATTACCGTCGCGTCCGAGGGTTTGCTCGGGGGCAACTACATCGAGATTGTGCCTGGCGGCTCGCTCGATAACCTTGCTGCTGGGGACGAGATCGAGGATACGCAGAGCGCGATCAGCCTTGTATCGCTGATGATGAAGTTCGTGTCCGGGGGCTCCGAGTGATCCGGTACGCCGCAGCTTTGTTGATGGCCGTTTCGCTGCCTGCGGCAGCTCAAGAAGCGACAACGCGCGGCACCGGCGCGTTGTTGCGTGGCTTGGATAAAATCACCGGCGCCGTCACTGATCTGGAAATTGAAACCGGCGGATACGCGCGTCTAGGGCGCGTGACTATCGCGCTCGGTGAATGTCGCTACCCGCCGGATGATCCGGCTGGCGAAGGCTATGCATTTTTGTCGATTGCCGAACAGGACGGTGCCTCTGTTTTTCAGGGCTGGATGGTCGCGTCATCGCCAGCGCTGAACCCAGTGGACCACGCCCGCTATGACGTCTGGGTATTGCGTTGCACCACAGCAGACGGATCGTCTTCGAGCGGGACAGAGTAAATATCAGCAACATTTTCCAGCGCGTTCGACAGCCTTGCGTGATACTCGGCGCGAGGAATCTCTATCGCCCCAAGGCTGGCCAAATGCGGCGTCAGGAACTGCGTGTCAAACAGGGTAAAGCCCGCACGGCGCAGGTGGTCCACCAGCCACGCGAGCGCCAGTTTTGACGCGTCGGTCCGGCGCGAGAACATGCTCTCTCCGAAATAGGCAGTGCCAAGGGCAAGGCCATAGACCCCGCCAATCAGCTCTCCGTCTTCGGACCAGATTTCGAGAGAATGGCCATATCCGATCTCGTGAAGCTTGGTGTACAGAGCCAGGATCTCCGCGTTGATCCACGTCTCTGAACGTTCTGCACAGGCCTCCATCACGCCGCGATAATTTCCGTTGATGGATACCGAATATCCGCCACGTTTGATCCGCCGTGCAAGGCTGCGCGAGATGTGAAAACCGTCTAGGGGAATGATGCCACGCAGCTTGGGATCGACCCAAAATAGGTCGGGATCATCGCGGCCCTCCGACATGGGAAAGACACCTGCGGCATAGGCATTCAAGAGGAGTTCCGGCGTGATCGTCATAGAGAATAATCCTAATCCGCCCGCCGGAATGCGCAAGGGCAGGCGCGATGGCCTGCCCTTGGAAATTGTGTCTAGCGGCCTGAAAGATCAGCCGAAATTCGCGGCCAGCCACTTTTCCAACCAGTGGATGTCGTAGTCACCGGTGTGAATATCCTTTTCCGCGAGCAGCGCGTGGAACAGGGGCACGGTGGTGTCGACGCCATCCACAATCAACTCGCCCAAGGCGCGGTTCAGACGGGCCAAAGCCTCGGTCCGGTCGCGGCCATGCACGATCAGTTTGCCGATCAAGCTGTCGTAGTAGGGCGGAATCGAGTAGCCCTGATAGAGCGCGCTGTCCATCCGCACACCCAGACCTCCGGGGGCATGGTACTGGGTGATCTTGCCGGGGCAAGGCGCAAAGTTCGGCAGACGCTCTGCGTTAATGCGAACCTCGATGGCGTGACCGTTGATCTGCAACTCGTCCTGAGTGAACGACAGCTTCTGACCCGCCGCGACGCGAATCTGTTCGCGCACCAGATCGACGCCAAAGATGGCTTCGGTCACAGGGTGTTCCACCTGCAGACGTGTGTTCATCTCGATGAAGTAGAACTCACCGTTCTCGTACAGGAACTCGATGGTGCCTGCGCCGCGGTAGTTCATTGCGCCGATGGCGTCGGCACAGATTTTACCGATGCGCGCGCGCTCTTCTTCGGTGATGCAGGGGCCGGGGGCCTCTTCGAGTACTTTCTGGTGACGACGCTGCAGCGAGCAGTCGCGCTCGCCCAAGTGCACACCGTTGCCCTGACCATCGCCGAACACCTGAATTTCGATGTGGCGGGGCTTTTGCAGGTACTTCTCGATGTAGACTTCGTCGTTGCCGAACGCCGCTTTCGCCTCGGACCGCGCGGTGCGGAACGAATTCTCGATCTCTTGCTCGTTCAGAGCCACCTTCATACCGCGGCCACCGCCACCGGCGGTCGCCTTGATGATGACAGGGTAGCCCATGTCAGCGGCGACCTTCTTGGCGTCTTCCACGGTGGGAACGCCGCCAGCAGAGCCGGGCACCACGGGGATCCCCAGCTTTTCAGCCGTTTCCTTGGCGGTGATCTTGTCGCCCATCTGGCTGATGTGCTCGGCCGAGGGGCCGATAAAGGTGATGCCGTGATCCTCGACGATCTGCACGAAGTTCTGGTTTTCCGACAGGAAGCCATAGCCCGGATGGATCGCCTGCGCGCCGGTCACTTCACAGGCCGCGATGATCGCGGGGAAGGACAGGTAGCTGTCAGTGCTAGAATTGGGGCCGATGCAGACAGCCTCGTCCGCCATGCGCACATGCATGGCGTTGGCGTCTGCGGTCGAGTGGACCGCGACAGAGGCGATGCCCATCTCGCGGCAGGCGCGGATGACGCGCAGCGCGATTTCGCCCCGGTTCGCGATCAGAATTTTATCGAACATGGGTCAGCCTCACTCGATGATAACGAGCGGTGCGCCGTACTCTACTGCCGAGCCGTCTTCGACGAGGATACGCTTGACGGTGCCCGACTTGGGCGCGGGGATGTGGTTCATGGTCTTCATCGCTTCGATGATGACGATGGTGTCACCCTCTTTGACCTGTGCGCCGACAGAGATGAACGCCGGTGCGCCGGGCTCTGCCTGCAGGTAGATGGTGCCAACCATGGGCGAGGTCACAGCGCCGGGGTGGTCGGCGGGATTGTCGCTTGCGGGTGCTTCGGCAGCGGCGGGTGCAGGGGCAGCAGCAGGTGCCGGAGCGGCGGGGGCAGCAGCGTATTGGACAGGGGCAGGGGCCGCGACAGGGGCTGCGCGCGACACGCGCACATCAAGACTATCATCCTCGGCGTATTCACGCTTGACCTGCAGTTCGGTCAGATCGTTTTCGCGCAGCAGCTCTGCAAGAGCCTGAATGAAGGCGACATCTGCGTCGTGGTTTGTTTTGCTCATACCGTCCTCGATAGGTGGATATCCCGCACCGGAGTGGCCGGAAGCGGGTCACGAATTTGAACGGCTTATACGCGGTCTAAGAATGCGTGAAAAGCTTCGGATCACTGTTTCAGGGCCGGAAAAGACGGGTTTCGCCTATAACGCGAATAGATTATCTATAAAATGACCCTGGATGATAGATAAATTCAAAACCTATCGAGGCGGGGCAACTTTCCTGCCCGAAGGGCGCGTGTTCAGGGCGTCAGCATCCGTGTAAAGAGGGTGGTCAAATAGCTCTCGGCCTCGTCGAAAATCTCGTCGGTGTCTTCGCGCAGGATGGCGCGGACCTGCACGTCAAAGTCCGCGTAGTGCTGGGTCAGCGACCAGATCGAGAAGATCAGGTGGTATGGATCGATCTCGGCGATGCGGCCATCGGCACTCCACTTGCGGATGATCTTGACCTTTTCGTCGACCAGCTCTTTGAGCTCGCCTTCGATGGCGTGCATCATGCGCGGGGCGCCTTGAATGATCTCGTTCGCAAAGAGGCGGCTTTCGCGCGGGAAGTCGCGGCTCATCTGAAGTTTGCGCTTCATATAGGCCAAGATTTCTTCGATCGCGTCGCCGTCTTCCTTCATCTCACGCAGGGGATCGAGCCAGTTGTCCAGCAGCCCTTCGAGCACCTCGGTAAAGATCGCTTCTTTGCTTTTGAAGTAATAGAGCAGGTTGGGTTTCGACAGGCCTGCAGCCTTGGCGATTTGATCCAGAGTGCTGCCACGGAACCCGTATTGCGAGAACATGACCAAAGCGGCCTCGAGAATCGCTTCGGTGTTCTTGCGTTGGATGCGGGTCATGGGTTTGCGCTGCGTCATGTTGGGTAAGTAAGATGCGTGACAACAGCTTGTAAAGAACGGAAATGCCGCCCAACCGCCGTAAGGGCGACTGAATATTAGGCAAGTCGCCCCATGGCATATGGAATTTCGAAGAATTTTCGAAAATCAGGCGCGTTTGAGCCGCGCGGCGCGCCCGCCACGGCGCTGTTTGTGTAGGTCTGCGCGCGCCGGAAGTTCGCCCATAATCTGGCGGCGCACTTCGGGTGTCATCCGTGACCAAGCGCCGATTTCATCCAGCGAACGCAAGCAGCCGGTGCACAGTTTGGTTTCTGGGTGAATCACACAGATTTTGACGCAGGGACTTTCGATTTCGTCCCGTTTCCAGATGTCGTCGGTCAATCCGCTCTCCCAAGATGGCCAAGGCGATCCAGCGCGCCCTGAAGGATGTAACTGGCCGCCACGTGGTCGATCACCTCGGCGCGGCGGCGGCGGGACGTGTCAGCCTCGAGTAGCGCGCGCTCGGCGGCCACTGTGGACAAGCGTTCGTCCCAGAATGTGATCGGCAAGTTGGTCAGTTTTGTTAGGTTGCGCGCAAAGGCGCGGGTTTTTTGGCAGCGTGGGCCTTCGGTGCCATCCATGTTGCGCGGCAGCCCCAGCACGATGCCAGAGATATTGCGCTTGTTCAGAATGGCCAGCAATGCTTCTGCATCGACACCGAACTTCTTGCGGCGGATGGTTTCCAGCGGGGTCGCCACGCCACGGAAAGTGTCCGAAACGGCAACACCGATGGTTTTGTCCCCGAAATCCAGTCCCGCCAAGGCAGTCATGGGCGGGCAGGCGCCGGCAAATTCCGCGATGTTTTCGTAGATCACTGTGCGACCCCTGCTTGCTCTGCGGCGGCGCGGATGGCGGCCAGTTCATCGGGGCGTTCGGCGAAACGGCCTTGGGCTTCGGCCCAGATGGCGGCGGCGCGGTCCTGTTCACCAAGAACACCATAAGCATTGATCAGGCGCGCCCATTCGGGGGCGGTCCCGCCCTCGGTAGCAAGGCGCTCTGACAGGTTGGCGACCATGCCGCGGATCATGTTTTGACGATCTTCGTCAGAGAGTTCGGCGGCGTTCTGCATATCCTCTGCGCTGGGGCCGGGCAGCATTGGCCCGTCAGCAACGGGGGGCAGGGTGTATTCGACACCAGCACGCATAGCGATTTCTTCGATCTGCGCGCGAATTGGCGGAATCCACGCCGCATCGTCGGGCCCCTGACGCAGCAGGCTGCGCCAAATGCCAAAGGCCTGATCAGGGCGATCGTTCTGGGTCAGCATCAGGCCCCAGTAATACAGAGCGGTGCCGTTCTTGGGATCGCGAGACAGGGCTTGCTTCAGAGCGGTTTCAGCCTCGGGACTGACGTAGCCGCCGGCGGCAAGGATCAGGACGTCCGCATAATCCGCGTAGTCGGTCGCGGTTGCCTCGTCGCCCTTGATCTCTAGAACGCGGGCTTGTGCAGCGTGGGCGCGGGCAAAGTTGCCCAAGACAGCTTCGTTGCGCACGAGCAGGGCTTGGCCTTGCAGATCGTCGGGGCGCTGCTCGACTGCGGCGCGCAATTTTTCGACCAGTTCCAGATATTTGGGGTCGCGGTCGGGGTTCGGCATTGGCGGCAGTTCCGCCTCGGCCTGCGCCTGAGTAGGACGATCTGCGCGGCGCTCTTCGGCCATCTCGATCCGGTCTTTCAGCGCCAGATCACCATATCCAAACGCGCCATAGTGGTTGTACATCCACCAAGCGCCCCCCAGCAGAAAGACGCCGACGATCGCCGCCATGGCCAAAGTCGCGGATTTTGGCTGGCCCGCTCCGGACTGTTGTTCCTGCAATTTGGCATCGGCTGCAAGAATCCGGCGTCCAATTTCGGCTTTCAGGCGCTCGACCTCTTCGGGGGCGATCACGCCGCGCGCAGAATCGCGCTCCACCTCGGCCATCTGGTCGCGATAGACCTTCAGGTCATAGGCCGCAGGGGGTTCAGCGCCCGCCTTGCCTCGGATGAGTGCCAGAACGAGCAGCGCCGCAACCATTGCAGCCAGGCCGAGTGTGATGATCCAGAATGTCATGTCGTCTCCCAAGTCTGACCGCTATTTAGGCAGGAATGGCTCTTGGAAAAAGTCAAAATCGCGCCATAACCATGGTATGTCGCAGGCCGCCACGGCCTCATGTCGCATCCAGTCGGTATTGTGACGCTGAGAGAGGCGGTCCAGAATTGCGACAGGTCCATGACGGATCATGAACTGACACACCTACGGATTCGAGTCTGATGAAACGCTATTCCGTCTTCGCGGTTGCCCGAGAGGCACAACGTTATCATAGTGGCTGGGAGCGCGCATGGCGTTCGCCCGAGCCCAAAAAATCCTACGATGTCATCATCGTAGGCGCGGGCGGCCACGGTTTGGCGACGGCCTATTACCTGGGCAAGAATTTTGGCATCACAAACGTTGCCATCATCGAGAAGGGATGGCTTGGCGGCGGCAACACCGGCCGGAACACCACCATCATCCGCTCGAACTACCTGCAGGATCCGTCCGCCGCGATCTATGAAAAGGCGCGCGACCTGTACGAGACTTTGTCGCAGGACTTGAACTACAACGTCATGTTTAGCCCGCGTGGTGTCATCATGCTGGCCCAGACCCATCACGAGGTCCGCGGCTATCAGCGCACCGCTCATGCCAACGCGCTGCAGGGCGTGAAGACCGAATTCATTGGCCCCGAAAAGGTCAAAGAAATCGTGCCGATCATCAACATTGACGGCCCGCGCTACCCTGTTCTGGGTGGTCTCTTGCAGAAACGCGGCGGTACCGCGCGTCACGATGCTGTGGCGTGGGGCTATGCGCGTGCGTGCTCTGACATGGGCATGGATATTATCCAGAAATGCGAAGTGACCGGCGTGCGCCGCGTGGCCGGCCGTGTGGTCGGGGTCGAGACGACCAAGGGCTCTATCGACTGTAACAAGCTTGGCATTGTGGTCGCGGGTCACTCGGGCGTTCTGGCCGATATGGCGGGCTTCCGTCTGCCGATTGAATCGGCGGCGCTGCAGGCTCTGGTTTCCGAACCCATCAAACCCTGCATGGACGTGGTCGTTATGGCGAACACCGTTCACGGTTACATGTCTCAGTCCGACAAGGGCGAGATGGTGATCGGCGGGGGCACCGACAGCTTCAACAACTACACCCAGCGCGGCAGCTTCCACCACATCGAGGAAACCGTGCGCGCTCTGGTCGAAACATTCCCGATGATCAGCCGCCTGAAGATGCTGCGTCAGTGGGGCGGGATCGTGGACATGACCGGCGACCGCTCGCCCATCATTTC
Organism: Donghicola eburneus; assembly: GCF_900115865.1. Lineage (GTDB taxonomy): Bacteria > Pseudomonadota > Alphaproteobacteria > Rhodobacterales > Rhodobacteraceae > Donghicola > Donghicola eburneus. The sequence goes on from NZ_FOXY01000005.1 coordinate 197,197, forward strand.
GAAAACGCCACTGGAAAACTGCTTTATCAACTGCGGTTGGGGCACAGGTGGCTTCAAGGCGATCCCCGGCTCCGGTTGGGCGATGGCAGAGCTGATGGCCAAGGGCTACTCGCCGCTGGCAAACGAATTCTCCGTGGACCGCTTCAAAGAAGGCCGCTTCATCGACGAATCCGTGGCTGCTGGTGTGGCGCACTAAGATGCGGAACCTTTTTCGCATATCCGGCGTTTGCTGTGTAACTGACCATTACACAGGAGCGAAATCATGGCTGCCCACGACAGCAACACCGGAACAGGCAACAGCTCGAACAGCGTTCTCGCGTTCATCGTCGGCGCGCTCGTCGTCGCAGTCGTTGTCCTTGGTTTCGCGCTGTATAGCGGTATGGATTTCGGCCAAGACGACGACATCAGCATCAGTATCGAAGGCGCAGGCCCCGCAGCTGAACAGGCTGGCGAAGCGCTCGAAGGCGCGGCCAACGCCGTTGATGACGCAGCCGAAGACGTTACCGGCCAATAACACCGACTTGCCTTTCGGCCGGTCGTTCAAAGATCGAATGGCCGAAGCATACCGTCGCCGCACCCCGCTTTCCGACTTACCTCAGGGGGGCGGCGACATTTATTCCCGAACAATTCGCACAGCCGCTCCGCAGCACGTTTCTCGTGCCCTGCGGTCTTTCTCGTGCGCAATTCCCACCTCTTTCCGTGCAAAAGGATTGGCCTCATGCTGACACTCCAGTGCCCCTATTGCGGCGTCATGGCCGAGGAAACCGAACTCTCCGCTGGCGGCGAGGCCCATCTGAAACGTTTCGGACCGGGCTCGTCTGACGCGGATTTCGAAACCTACATGTTCATGCGCGAAAACCCCAAAGGCGTGCATTTCGAACGCTGGCGCCACGCGAACGGCTGCGGCAAGTGGTTCCACGCCGCCCGCTGCACCGTCACGCTCGAGGTCTTTGGCACCTACACCGCCCAAACCTCGGTGCCGCCCGCAGAATTGCTCGAGACCATCCGCGCAGCGCGCCCCGGCTTTAAGTGGAGAGAGTTCGAATGACCTTTCTGCTTTGCGTAAATACTCAAATCCCCCCGTTCTCCGGCAAAAGCGAGGTCTGAGAGAATGAGCACCCGACTTTCCAAGGCAGGCCGTTTGGTCGACACCTCGAAATCTGTCGCGTTCACGTTTAACGGCAAGAAGATGCAGGGCCACGCGGGCGATACGCTGGCATCTGCGCTGCTGGCCAACGACCAGATGATGGTCGGCCGGTCGTTCAAGTACCACCGTCCCCGCGGGATCGTGGCCTCGGGCGCCGAAGAGCCGAACGCTCTGGTGAACCTCGGCTCTGGCAACACGTTCGAGCCGAACCAGCGCACCACCACGACCGAACTCTTTGACGGTCTGTCCGCGACCAGCCAGAACCACTGGCCATCGCTCGATTTCGACATCGGCGCGGTGAATGGTTTGTTCGCGAACTACCTGACTGCTGGCTTCTACTACAAGATGTTCATCCACCCGCGTCCGCTGTGGAAATACGTCTACGAGCCCTTCATCCGCCAGTCCGCGGGTCTGGGTAAGGCGCCCAAGGACACCGACGGCGACCGCTACGAGCACTTCTATGCTTATGTCGATGTTGCTGTGATCGGCGGCGGTGTGGCAGGCCTTCAGGCGGCTTTGGCCGCTGGCGAAGCTGGTGCCAAGGTTCTGCTGATGGAACAGACCGCGCATTTTGGTGGCCGCGCTCCTGTAGACGGCGGCACGATCGATGGCATCGAAGCCGAGACATGGATCGCTGGCGCTCTGGCCCGTCTGGACGAGATGCCCAACGTCACTGTTCGTCGCCGCATGATGGGGGTAGGGGTCTATGACCACGGCTACCTGTTGGGCTACGAGCGGGTCAAAGACCACGCGCCCGAGCTGGACGCCCCCCGTCACCGTTTGTGGCGCATCCGCGCCAAGCAGATCGTGACTGCGACTGGTGCGATTGAACGCCCCATCAGCTTTGCGGGCAACGACATCCCCGGTGTCATGCTGGCAAGCGCTGTCCGTGACTACGCGGTCAACTACGGTGTCGCCGTGGGTCAGAAAACCGTGGTCGTCACTAACAATGACGATGGCTACCGCACCGCGCTCAAGCTCAAAGAGCTGGGTGTCGACGTGCCCGCGGTCATTGATGCCCGTGAAGACGGCGCAGGCGCTCTGGCCGATGCAGCCCGCAAGGCTGGCATTCGCGTCGAGCCCGGCAAGGCGATCGCCAAAGTCAAAGGTGGCAAGCGCGTCGAAGGCGTTGAACTCTGCCGGATGCAGGGCAACGGCGGCGCTGTGATTGAAACGATCAAGTGTGACGCGGTTGCCATGTCCGGCGGTTGGTCGCCTGTTGTGCACCTGTGGTCGCACTGCGGTGGCAAGCTGGTTTGGGACGAGGTCGAAAGCCACTTCAAACCCGATCCCGACCGCGCGCCCACCAACCAAGAGGGCAAACCGTTCGTGATCACCGCAGGCAGTGCCTCTGGCCCACTCGGCCTTGGCGAAGTTCTGTCCGACGCGGATGCCGCAGGCAAGAAGGCTGCCGAAGCTGCTGGCTTCAGCGCCGCCTCGACTCCCGCTCCGGTAGGTGACGCGCGCGACGAAAAGCCGATGCAGCCTGTGTGGATGATGCCCTCGGACGCAGTCTATAACCTGCGCATGAAGATGTGGCTGGACTACCAGAACGACGTCAAAGTGTCGGACGTCCAGCTGGCTGCCCGCGAAGGCTACGAGAGCGTGGAGCACACCAAGCGTTACACTACGCTGGGTATGGCGACAGATCAGGGAAAACTCAGCAACATCAACGGATTGGCGATCCTTGCTGATACATTGGATGCAGAGATTCCGCAGGTGGGCACCACCACCTTCCGTCCGCCGTACACCCCCATCTCGATGGGTTCGATCGGTGGCGAGGCACGCGGCGAAATCTTCCAGCCGATCCGTCACACCCCGATCCAGCAGTGGCACATCGACAACGGCGCCTACATGGAGCCCGTCGGCCATTGGCGTCGTCCCTATACCTTCCCCCGTGGGTCCGAGACTCACGAGCAGGCAGTGAACCGCGAGATCACCAACACCCGCACCAATGTGGGTCTGCTGGATGCCTCGACACTGGGTAAGATCATCGTCAAGGGGCCCGATGCGGCCAAGTTCCTCGACCTCATGTATACCAACATGATGAGCACTCTGAAGCCGGGCAAATGCCGCTACGGCCTGATGTGCAACGAGAACGGCTTCCTGATGGACGACGGCGTTGTGGCTCGTTTGGACGAGGAAACCTTCCTTGTGCACACCACCTCTGGCGGCGCGGCGCACACCCATGCCCACATGGAAGAGTGGTTGCAGACCGAGTGGTGGGACATGAAAGTCTACACCGCCGATGTCACCGAACAGTACGCACAGATTGCTGTTGTAGGCCCCAAAGCCCGCAAAGTTCTGGAAAAGCTGGGTGGCATGGACGTGTCCAAAGACGCGCTCAAGTTCATGGAGTGGACCCAAGGCAAGCTGGGTGGCTTTGATGCCCGCATCTTCCGCATCTCGTTCTCGGGTGAACTGTCCTACGAGATCGCGGTGCCTGCAAGCCAAGGTCGCGCCTTCTGGGATGCGCTGATGGAAGCTGGCGAAGAGCATGGCGTCATGCCCTACGGTACCGAATGTCTGCACGTCATGCGCGCCGAGAAGGGCTTTATCATGATCGGGGACGAAACCGATGGCACCGTGATCCCGCAGGATCTGGGGCTGAATTGGGCGATCTCGAAAAAGAAAGAGGACTTCATCGGCAAACGCGGTCAGCAGCGCACCTTCCTTGCCTCCGAAGATCGGTGGCGTCTGGTGGGTCTGGAAACCGTCGATGGCAGCGTGCTGCCCGATGGCGCCTACGCTGTGGTCCACGGCCACAACGAGAACGGCCAGCGCACCATGATCGGACGCGTGACCTCGACCTACTACTCGCCCACCTTGGGCCGCGGCATCGCGATGGGTCTGGTCAAGCACGGACCCGAGCGTATGGGCGAACTGGTAGAATTCGCGAAAACTGACGGCTCGACCGTTATGGCGAAAATCGTTGACCCTGTCTGGTACGACAAAGAAGGGGAAAAGCAGAATGTCTGAAGCAATCAGCGTATTGGCCGGCGCGAACACCGAAGGGTTCTGCCGCGTCTCTGAACTGGGCCTGCATGGCATGATCACCGTCCGCGGTGATCTGTCGAACGCCGATCTGGCCAAAGCGCTCTGCGCGGTGGCGGGCGTCGACGCGCTGCCAGAGGTCCGCAAGATGGTTGGCGGTCTGGAAGGGGGCATCGCATGGATGTCGCCGGACGAACTGATGGTGTTCGTGCCCTATGCCCAAGTTGTCGACAAAGTGGACGAGTTGAACAGCACTCTTGCTGGCTCGCACTTCTTGGCCGTGAACGTGTCGGACGCCCGCGCAGTGTTTGGCATCGACGGGGCAGGGGCACGCGAAGTGATCGCCAAGGTCGCCCCCGTGGACATGTCCCCCGAGGCCTTCACCACTGGTGATCTGCGCCGTACCCGTATCGCTCAGGTCGCGGCCGCGTTCTGGATGGCCGGTGACGACAGCTTCCGCCTGATCTGCTTCCGCTCGGTTGGGGATTACGCCTTTAAACTGCTGAGCGTTTCGGCAGCCAAGGGCGGCGAAGTCGGCTACTTCTAAGATCTATTTTGGACGAGACAGACAAACCCTGCCCGAGAGATTGGGCAGGGTTTTCTTATGCGTAGGTCCAATGTGACGGGGTGCACAGAATATCTGATGATTTTCCGCAGGATATGCGGAACAACAGAGCCATCAGACCGTTTGTTTGACGACTCTCTGGTGGGAAATTCAAACTCAGGCTTGACGTGAGGCCTGTGTCGGATCACCTAAGAGGCATATTAATTTCACACGAATTCAAGGGGGCTACTATGGCTTTCGAACTTCCCGCACTTCCCTACGCCCACGACGCTCTGGCAGATCTGGGCATGTCGAAGGAAACGCTGGAGTTTCACCACGACATCCACCACAAGGCCTACGTCGACAACGGCAACAAGCTGATCGACGGCACCGAGTGGGCGGACAAGTCGCTGGAAGAGATCATCAAAGGCACCTACAACGCGGACGCAGTTGCCCAGAACGGCATCTTCAACAACGCGTCGCAGCACTGGAACCACATGCAGTTCTGGGAAATGATGGGCCCCAAAGGCGACGCAATGCCGTCGGAGCTGGAAGCCCGCATCGTTGACGCGTTCGGCTCGGTCGACAAATTCAAAGAAGACTTCTCGGCAGCTGGCGCGGGCCAGTTCGGTTCGGGTTGGGCATGGCTGGTCGTCGACACCGATGGCACCCTGAAGGTCACCAAAACCGAGAACGGCGTGAACCCCGTCTGCTTCGGCCAGACTGCACTGCTGGGTTGCGACGTGTGGGAGCACAGCTACTACATCGACTTCCGCAACAAGCGTCCCGCGTACCTGACCAACTTCCTCGAGAAACTGGTCAACTGGGAAAACGTGGCAGAGCGCCTGTCGAAAGCCTAAGGCTTTCCCGCGCAACGCGAATTTCTGGACGCCCTGCGGTTTTCCGCGGGGCGTTTTCTTTTGGGGGAACTTTTAGGCGCCTCTTGCGTTTTCTTAATGAAATCAATGCACAGGAGGATGTTATGGCCGAACGCGTCAGATCGAAAGACGGCAGCCGAGACACCGATAAGGTGATGGGCGCTGAGGGAGAGATGGATCAGCAGGGACGACAGGGCGGCAACTTGCAGCGCGACATTGGCACCCGCGACGAGCTGAAGCGCGCGACCGAGCGTCCCGCAGGCGACACCCGCGTGACCAAAGCAGACGAAAAGGAGGACAGCTAATGACTAAGTTGAAAAACGGCGCATGGGTTTTGATCGCAGACGGCGAAAAGGCCTTGTTCCTCCGCAACGATCTTGATGCGCAGGACCTCGATCTGAATGTGGTGCGGATCGAAGAACAGGAAAACCCATCGGATCGCGAGCAATCCGCAAACCGTCCTGGCCGCATGCACGACGGTGGTCCCGGCCAAAAGTCGGCGGTCGATGACACCGATTGGCACGAACTGGCCAAAGAGCGCTTTGCCAGTGATATGGCCGACATTTTGTACAAACAGGCGCACAAGGGCAAATTCGACGAGATTGTCGTTGTCGCGCCCCCGCAGACCTTGGGCGAACTGCGCAAGGAAATGCACCAAGAGGTCAGTGACAAAGTGATTGCCGAAATCCCCAAAACCCTGACCAACCACCCGATCGACAAGATCGAAGAGTTGATCAAACAGGAATTGGCGGCCTGATCCCGCGTCGCGCCCCCACCTACAGGGGGCGCAAACGCATCTGCACCTTTGCACAGGTGCATCCGCTTGACACCATTGCAATCTGCGCGGCAGAGGCGCAGACATCTGGCAGACGACCCCAAGGAGCCTGCCATGACCCAGACCGTTCGCGGCATCCTAGCGATGATTTCGGCCTGTGTGGTGTGGGGGCTGTCTTCGATCTTCTACAAGCTTTTGTCGGATGTTCCGCCGCTGACCATCCTCGCGCACCGGACCCTGTGGTCGGCGGTGTTCTTTGCGCTGGTTCTGTCCGTACAGGGCCGCTTTGCGCAGTTGCCTGCCGCGCTTGGTAATCGCCGAACGCTGCTGGTCATCGCGGGGGCGTCGCTGACGATCTCGCTCAACTGGTTTTTCTTTATTTATTCGGTCAACACGGGCCACGCGACCCAAGCCAGCTTGGGCTACTACATCTTTCCGCTGGTCGCGGTTCTGCTTGGGCGCATCTTTTTTGCCGAGAGCCTGAACGGATGGCAGATGGTCGCTGTGGCGCTGGCTGCGGGGGCGGTGTCCTTGCTGACATGGGGGCTTGGCGTGGCTCCGTGGATTTCGTTGATCCTTGCCTTTAGTTTTGGCTTTTATGGGGTGCTCAAGAAGCTTCTCAGCATCGGACCTGTCGTCAGTGTGACGGCAGAGGTTGTGCTGCTGATCCCGATCTCGCTGACGGTTCTTTGGATCGGCGGCACGCATATGGACAGCCCGTACCAGACCGCGCTTCTGCTGTTCTCGGGCCCGCTGACGGGTTTCCCGCTGATCCTGTTCAGCTATGCCAGCCGCCGCATTCCGATGGCGACGGTTGGCATTCTGCAGTACCTGAACCCGACCCTGCAATTTCTGGTCGCGGTCCTGTTGTTCAAAGAGCCCTTTGGCATCTGGTACGCCATAGCCTTTGGGATGATCTGGACGGCGCTGGCGATTTACTCGACCGCAGGGGCGCGGGCGGCCTCGCGCAGACGCAAGACCGCGTCCTCGACCGTGTCCACCACCGTCACGAATTCCAGCATCGACGCGCCGGCGAAACCCTGATCCACCACGTGCTGCAGCAGGTCCACCAAGGGGCCCCAGTAGCCGTCGGTGTTCACCAGAATAATGGGCCGTGCGTGCAGCTCCAGTTGCCGCCATGTGAGCACTTCAAAAAACTCGTCCAGAGACCCCGCGCCGCCCGGCAGAACGACCACGGCGTCCGAGTTCATGAACATCACTTTCTTACGCTCGTGCATGTTTTCCGTGACGATGAACTGGGACAGATCACGCTTGCCGACTTCCCATTTCATCAGGTGCTCGGGGATCACGCCAAAGGTCTGCGCCCCTGCGGTTTGGGCGCTGCGGGCGACCACGCCCATCAGGCCAACGTCGCCAGCACCGTACACCAACCGCCAATTTTCAGCGGCGATGGCGCGGCCCATCGCGTCGGCAGCGCTTTCAAATGCGGGGTTTTTGCCTGAACGTGCGCCGCAAAAGACACAAACGGAAAACAAGGACATGGGTGGCTCTCCTTCGGCGGGAATTCGCCTAGACCCCGTTTAAGCGGGTTGGTATCCTCGATCAATACGTCGTGATGGCTTCGACAAGCGGGGAAACCACAGAAAAATGACCAATACACGCACAATTCTGATGGGTTTTGGCACCGGTGTGGTCTTTGCGACGCTGGCGATTTTCTTCTTTGCAGATGAGATGGACGTGCCTGCGTTCCTTGATGGGGAAGCAGGTGATGCGCAATCGGCTGAAATGGCCGCGGATGAGTCTCAAGTTGAGCTTACAGAGCTCGCCGCACAGACCGCTTCAACAGCTGAAAGTGCAGAGGCTCCGGTGGTCGCAGCCTTGCCCGAGCCAGAGGTCAGCGCCGCACCCGAAGCCATGGAAGAGGCGACCGCAACGGCGGAAAGCGCCGATGTCACGACCCCTGCAACAGAACCCTCTGACCCCGCGCTCCAGTTTGATCTGGTGCGGGTCGAGCCCAACGGCAGCACGTTGGTTGCTGGACGCGCACCTGCCGGTCTGCAACTGGCCATTCTGGTGGACGGCGCGCGCGTTGCGACAGCGGATGCGGGGGCAGACGGCAAGTTTGTCAGCTTCCTTGATCTGCCGCCCGCACCGCGCCCCCGCGTGCTGACACTGGCCCATCGGGACGGTGACACCAACGGCACCCAAGGGAACCAGCGCGTTATCCTCGCGCCTGTGTCCTTGCCCGCGCCGGCCGAAGAGGATGCTGCGCAAGGCGTCGCGGCCTTGCCCGTGCCCGAGGCGGAGAGTAGCGCGCCCGAACAGCCCGAACTCGAAACAGCGATGACCGCGCCCGACGCGCCCGCAGCACCAGCGCCCCTGCCGATCGCGTCTGACGCGCCCGGCGCGCCGACTGTTCTGCTGGCCGATGACAAAGGGATGCGCGTGCTGCAACCGGGCGGCTCGGCCCCCGAGGTGATGGAGCAGGTGGCTCTGGACGTGATCAGCTACGACGCCGAAGGCGACGTGAACCTTGCCGGTCGCAGCACCGGAGCCGGTCATGTGCGGGTCTATGTGGACAACGAGCCTGTGATCACCAGCGCTATTGACGATAACGGCAGCTGGCGCGTCCAACTGCCCGAGATCGACAGTGGGAACTATACTCTGCGCGTGGATGAGATTGCCGAGGATGGCTCTGTCGCCTCTCGTCTGGAAACGCCTTTCCGACGCGAGAGCGAGGATGTGCTGGCCGATGCGCCTCGCGATGCGAGCGGCGCTGTGACCGCGACTGTCGTGCCCGGATCGACTTTGTGGGCCATTGCGGCGGATACCTATGGCGAGGGCGTGCTGTATGTGCGTGTCTTTGAAGCGAACCGCGACAAAATCCGTAACCCCGACCTGATCTACCCCGGTCAAATCTTTGATTTGCCACGGGACTAACGGGCAAGCACTGGCCAAGGGCAGGGGGCTGACCTATTCTCTGCCCCAGACTTAGAGCGGAGCCCGAATGCCCCCCGAAACCCAGACCGATCCGACCGCCGCCGAAGAACGTAGCGGCGGCTGGCGCGTGTTGCGCCGCGTTGCCCCATATCTTTGGCCCAAGGAGCCCAAATGGATCCGCGTCCGCGTGGTTCTGGCGTTGCTGTCGCTCTTGGTTGCCAAGCTGGTCGCGACCGCGTCGCCCTATATGTACAAGCTGGCCGTGGACACCCTGTCGCCGGATGGCGAAATTCCGGATATCGCGGGCTTTGCCTTGGGCGCGGTGGCGCTGACAGTGATCTACGCGACGGCGCGGTTCCTGACCGTCTCGTTGCAGCAGTTGCGTGATGTGTTCTTTGCCCCTGTCGGGCAGAGGGCGGTGCGCAAACTGGCCCACGAAACCTTTCGCCACATCCACAACCTGTCCCTGCGCTATCACCTGACGCGCAAGACCGGCGGGCTGTCGCGGATCATCGAGCGGGGCATCAAGGGCGTCGAGTTCCTGCTGCGCTTTACCCTTTTGTCGATCGGCCCGCTGACCATCGAACTGCTGCTGATTTCGATCTGGCTGATGGTTCTGTTTGATGTGTGGTATCTGCTGATCGTGCTGGGGACCGTGGTGGCCTATACCACCTTTACCTTTGTCGTGACCGAGTGGCGCGTGAAGCTGCGCCGCCAAATGAACAAAGAGGACACGACCGCCAACCAGAAGGCGATCGACAGTCTGCTGAACTTCGAAACTGTCAAATATTTCAACGCCGAAGAGCGCGAAGCGACACGATACGATGAAAGCATGGCGGGCTACCAGAAGGCCGCGCTCAAGACGAGCTATTCGCTGGCCTTTCTGAACTCTGGGCAGTCCTTCTTCATCTCTGTCGGTTTGGCAGCGGTGATGATCTTGGCCGCTTTGGGCGTACAGCGGGGCGATCTGACCGTGGGGGATTTCGTCATGGTGAACGCCTATATGGTCCAGATCACCAGCCCGCTCGGATTCCTTGGGACCGTGTACCGCGAAATCCGTCAGAGCCTTGTGGACATGGCAGAGATGTTCAACCTGCTGGATCAGCCGTCCGAGGTCACCGACAAGCCCGACGCCAAAGAGCTGAAAGTCACCCGCGGCGAGATCACGCTGGACGACGTGCGGTTTTCTTATGATCCAGAGCGTGAGGTGCTGAAGGGCGTGTCTTTGACCATCAGCGCGGGGCAGACCGTCGCGATTGTGGGCCCGTCGGGCTCTGGCAAGTCGACGATCAGCCGTTTGTTGTTTCGGTTCTACGACGTGAGCGGTGGCGCCATCAGGATTGACGGGCAAGACCTGCGCGATGTGACTCAAGCCAGCCTTCACGCCGCGATCGGCGTGGTGCCGCAGGACACGGTGCTGTTCAACGACACCATCCGTTACAACATCGCCTACGGTCGCGATGGCGCCTCGGAGGCTGAGATTGTCGAAGCCGCCAAAGCCGCGCAGATCCACGAATTCATCCTGCGCTTGCCTGACGGGTATGACACGCAGGTGGGTGAGCGGGGCCTAAAACTATCTGGCGGTGAAAAGCAGCGCGTCGGCATTGCGCGGACCCTGCTCAAGAACCCGCCGATCCTGATGCTGGACGAGGCGACAAGTGCGCTCGACACCGAGACCGAGCGCGGTATCCAAGAGGCTCTGGTGCACGCGGCCCAAGGGCGGACCGTGCTGACAATCGCGCACCGTCTGTCCACGATTGCAGATGCGGATTTGATCGTGGTTCTGCAAGATGGCGAGATCGTCGAGCGCGGGACCCAAAATGACCTCTTGGCCCAAGATGGGCGTTACGCCAGCCTCTGGCGCCGCCAAGCCGCCGAGGCACAAGACGCGGCCTGACGCGGGCACATCTCCGGTGAAATTAGGGCGGTCCTTTTCGGATCGCCCTTTTTGTTGGCTTTCGCCCACAGGTTGCGGCAATCAGCGCAACTCGAGGGAAATTCTACCATAGGGTGTTTGCGCAGAACGCAGTAAACTGTCCGCGTATTTTTAGATTCTTTGTGGGGCACCGCTTGGTTTTTTGCCGGTTCGCGGTCCCGAAATTTTGAAAGATTTGTTGTATGACGACGCTCGTTCCCCTGTCGCAATTCGCCCGAAATCCCGGAAAAATCGATTTGTTGATTGTCGGCGCTGGCCCGTCCGGTCTGGCCGTGGCCCAAGAGATGTCAGGCCAAGGTTTGAATATCGTCGTGCTGGAAAGCGCGGGTCTGATCGAAACGCCGGAAACAGCCGAACTGTGCCGCGTGGACCATGACGGAGATTTGCGCAGCCCCGCGCCCTTGGCCAAGCGGCAGGAGTTTCACGCGGAGTCGACGGTGCATTGGGACCCAGACGTTCAGCGCTATGGCGTGCGCTGCCGCGTGATTGGTGGATCAACCATTGCTTGGGCGGGGAAATCCGCGACGTTCGACGAGACCGATTTTGCAGAGCGCCCTTGGGTCCCGCTGTCGGGTTGGCCTATCAGCCGACCCGAGTTGATGCCCTACCTCGACCGTGCGGCCGATATCCTGAACCTTGGCCCGAATGTGTACGATGAAAAGTTCTGGGATGTGGCGGGCCGCAAGTCGCCTGAACCCAAACTCAACGAAAGCCGACTGAAGCCTTTCTTCTGGCAATTTGCGCGGTCGCGCGTGGACCCGATGGATATCTATCGCTCGGGCCCGGAATTTCTGGAAGAGCAGCGCAGTGATGTAACCATCGTGACCGATGCGACGGCGCAAAAAATCCTGACCGATCCTACGGGGCGTTTTGTGCGCGGGGTGTCCGTAGCGAACATCGCCGGAGAGGTGTTCGAACTGCACGGCGACACCTGCGTGATCGCGGCGAGTGCGGTGGAAAATGCGCGACTTCTGCTGCTGTCCAATGACGCCAAACCGGCGGGGCTTGGCAACGACACTGATCAGGTGGGCCGCTACCTGATGGATCATCCGGGCGCGCATGTGGCGAGCTTCCCCGAGAAGGATCTGAAGCCGATCAAGAAAAGGTTCAGCTTCTATGGTCTGTCCCATAATGGCCGTACACTGATGTACATGCCGGGCCTTTCTATGGCACCGGAGCTGCAGCGCGAGGAAGAGCAGTTGAATTGCGCGGTCTACTTCATGATGGAGCGCGCCGAGGACAACCCGTTTGATGCGCTCAAGCGTTTGCTGAAACGCCAGAGCGACCGGCCGCTGGCAGATATCAAGAACATCATCGCCAACGCGGGTATCGTCGGCGCAGGTGTCGCGCAAAAGGCGCTGCAAAGCGGGATCGTTCCGCGCAAGGTCAAGCAGATGGTGTCCAACGCCGCGATCCTGATCAGTCCTAATTTCGTGGTCGAAGAATTCGAGACCCGCGGCATCCCGCACAAGCTCACCGGAGTTGCGATTCATGCGATCACCGAACAGCCCCCGCGCGCTGAAAACCGCGTGACCTTGTCTGAGCAGACCGACCGTTTTGGAAATCCGCTGCCCCGCGTGGAGTGGGAGATCGGAGCAGCCCCCCGCCGCGCGCTCGCGGGCATCGCAAGACTGGTTGCAGACGAATTAGAGGCGTCTGGTCTGCCGCGACCGCAATTGGCCGATTGGGTTCAGAACGACCGCCCCGAAGATGCAGTCATCATTGATATGGCGCACACCTTGGGGACGACACGCATGAGCCTTGATCCGGCGACCGGTGTTGTGGATCAGAACTGTCAGGTCTACGGGACCGAAGGGCTCTATGTGGCGGGCGGCTCGGTCTTTCCGACCAGCGGGCACGCGAACCCGACCTTGATGATGATGGGGATCGCCGTGCGTCTGGCTGATCACCTAAAGGACAAAGCCAGCCAGAAACCTGCGGCGGCGGCCTGAACGAAAACAGCCCCTTCTGGTGCAGAAGGGGCTGAGACGTTATTCGGCGGCGCGCATTGTGCTGGTGTGGTGTGGCACCGGGGCCGAGATATCCTCGACCTCCCAAATGATTTCGGGCCGTTTGACACGTCTCGCAGCGCGGGCCAGTGCCAGATCGCGCGCGGCACGGCTGCCTTTGCCAAGGGACATCTTGGCCAGCAGGGTCGCGATCCAGTGCAGATATGTGCCCGCCCAAACCCGCAGCGCCAGCAGTGATGGCGTAAAGACCAGCGTCAGAACCGTGGCGATCCCCAGACCAAAGACCACAGCGGTGGCAAGCTGCTTCCACCACAGGGCAGTGGGGCTGTCGATCGAGTAGCCGCCGTTGATGAAATCGAGGCTGAGGCCAAACATCATCGGGGCCAGACCTGCCATCGTGGTGATGGTGGTCAGCAGAACGGGACGGATGCGGGCTTCGGCTGTGCGCGTGATCGCATCGATCCGCGGCATGTACCGCGAGAATTCCTGATAGGTGTCAATCAGAACGATGTTGTTGTTCACGACGATCCCCGCAAGCGCGACAATCCCTGTGCCTGTCATGATGATCGAGAACGGCTGGTTCATCACCAGCATCCCGATCAGCACACCTGCCGTTGATAGAATGACCGCCAAGAGCACGAGTACAGAGTTATAGAAGCTGTTGAACTGCGCCAGAAGGATCACAAACATCAGCCCAAGCGCACCTGCAAACGCACTCTGAAGGAAGGCTGCGGACTCGGCTTGATCCTCTTGGTCGCCAGTCCACTCGGCCTCTATGCTGGCGGGGAACGGCTCTGTGTCGAGCCAAGCGTCCAGTGCCTCGATCCGTTCGTTGCCATTCACAGCACTGAGCACAGCGTCGCCGTTGACTGCGTCGCGCACGGCCTCACGGTCCGTACCCTCGGCTAGCCAGTACAGACCGTAGGGGGTTTCTCCCTTGGTCGCAAAGGCTTGGCCGCGTTCGCCCACGGGCAGCACAGTCAGGTCTTGCAGCATGGCGGTGATTTCGCCGTCCTGCACCAGTTTCCACAGGCCGGGGGCCACGTCTGCCTTGATGTCAAAGTGCCGCTTTTGATCGACGCGGTTGATCTCCGCCAACTGCGCGACGGGCTGGCGCGTGATGAAGTTGGCCAAGGGCACGAGCCCTTCGGCGGTACGGACCTTGAGCGTATCTAATGTCGACAGCACGCGGTCCTGTTCGGGCAGGCGGACGCGGATGTCGATCTCTTCGTCGCTGGTGTCCACGCGCATGGTGTCCAATAGCAGACCGTTTGTGACCAACTGAACCATCGCGCCCACGGCTGCCACGTTCGCGCCGTAGCGACCCGCCTTGGCCACGTCCACGTCGATTTGCCAGTCGATGCCGGGCAGGGGCAGGGTGTCTTCGATCAGCGTCAGGCCGGGCAGGCTTTCAAACTGTGTGCGGGCCGTTTGCGTCGCGCCCACCAGTTCGTCCCAGTCGTCGCCCTTGAGCCGCAGGTGCACAGGTTTCCCAGAGGCGGGGCCCATGGCCAGCTCCAGCACTTCGGCCTGTATGCCCGGAATCTGGTTGAGCTGTGTGGTCAATTCCTCGAGCACCACGTTGCCGTCCAGATCGGCGCGGCCCATCCGCTCTTCCCAGCGAATGGTTTCGAATTGCACCTGACCGATGGTGTCCGATGGGGCCTGCGCGCCGCCGTTGTTGCTGTCGAGCCCACCCGATCCCGCAAAGGAGAAGACCGAGCGTACACCGGGGTGGGCGATAACGACTTCCTCGACCTCGCGCACCAGCGCATCCTTTTCCTGCAGGCTCAGGTTGCCGCGTGCGCGGACATAGACCTGTGCTTGCTCGGGCTCGGACGCGACGAAGAATTCGACGCCATTGTTGTTTGCGCCGTAATAGCCAAAGGTCGAGATGACAAAGAAGATGACCCCGCCAATGACCGCAAGCGGCATGATGGGATTGCCCACGATCCCGTGCATGAGCCAACCGAACGGCGACCGCTTGTAGCCTGCATCCACGCTGCGCTTCTTGCGCCAATCCACGCGGGCAGCGTCGATGGTGATGCTGGATAGCACAGCCCCGACGAGGAAGATCATGATGCCGGGCAGATAGGCACCAAAGCTGCCACCACCCTGACCGTTGGTCAGGTAGCCCGGGTTCAGGGTCTGCATGACGCCGATAAAAATCAGGTAGAGGCTGGGGGGAACCAGAAGGATGCGCACCCACCACGGCGCGATGCGGCGCAGACCTTCGCCGGAATTGTGGAACGTGCGGCTCAAGCGGCCGGTCACGCCGCCAAGGACAGGCAGGTAGATCAGTGCCACCACCAACGAGGCAGACAGAACATAGATCAGGGTCACGGGCAGCATTCCCATGAATTCGCCGGGCACACCGGGCCAGAACAGCATGGGCAAGAAGGCACAGAGCGTCGTCGCGGTCGAACTGACGATGGGCCAGAACATACGCTTGGCAGCCTCGACATAGGCGTGCATGGGGCCCGAACCTTCGGAGATGCGCTTGTCAGCGTATTCCACCACCACGATCGCGCCATCCACCAGCATGCCCACGGCAAGGATCAGACCAAACATGACAATGTTCGAAATGGCGATGCCCGAGGCTCCAAGGATTGCAAAGCATAGCAGGAACGACGTCGGGATCGAGAAGCCAACCAACAGCGCAGGGCGGATGCCCAAGGACGCGAGCACCACGATCATGACCAGCGCGATCGCTGTCAGCACCGATCCTTCGAGCTGTTTGACCATGCTGTCCACGGTGTGGGACTGGTCGTTCGAGCTGCCCACTTGCACGGCGGCGCGCATCTCGTCAGGCCATGCTGCGCTGGCGGTGGCGATGACCTCTTTGACCTCGTTCGCGGTGTCGATCAGGTTGTAGCCCTTGCGCTTGACCACCTGCAGGGCAACGGTTTTCTCGCCGTTAAAGCGCGCGGTGCCCTGTCGGTCTTCGAAGGTCGGGCGGATGTCCGCGATATCGCCCAAGGTCACAACACGGTCGCCGTTTGTTTTCACGGGTAGGTCATAAACATCGCGCGGCTCGTCAAAGGACGAAGGGATTTTGACGGCAAAAGAGCCTTGTTCGGTCTTCACTTCGCCCGCTGCGATCAGCTGGTTGTTGTTCTGAACCACGTTAATCAGCTCATCGGCTGTGACGTTGTAGCTCTCCAGCTTCAGTGGGTCGATCACGACCTCGAGCATCTCGTCGCGGTTGCCCGCGATGCCGGCCTCTAGAACCGCATCCAGTCCTTCAATGTCTTCTTGTAAGTCCTTGGCAATGCGGTTCATTGTGCGTTCCGGCACGGCACCGGTCAGGTTCACAATGATGATCGGAAATTCTGAAAAGTTGATCTCGTTGATCGAGTATTTCTCGGCGCCTGCGGGGAAGTTTCCTTCGGCAGTGTTCATCGCGTCGCGCACATCGGCCAGCGTTTTGGTCTTGTCCCAGCCAAACTCGAATTCCAGCGCGACACCTGCGTACCCTTCGGACGCGGTCGAGGACATGGACTTTAGCCCGTCCAGATCGGACAGCTCTGTCTCCATGGGTTTGACCAACAGGGTTTCGCTGTCTTCGGCGCTGATGCCTTGGAATGGAACCGAGACAAACAGCGCGGGAATTTCGATGTCCGGCTCGCCCTCTTTGGGCAGGCCCACATAGGCAAAGGCCCCCACCGCGATCGAGATCACGATGAAGAACAGAACCATGCGGGCGCGTTCAGCAGCCCAGTCGACGATGCCGATCATTTACTGGCCTCTCGATAAGTGGGATCTACGGCGACGCCATCCACCACGTATTCCTGACCGACCACGATCACGGACACGGTTTGGGGCAGGCCGCTGACCCAGATACCGTCGATGGTGTCACGCAGAACAGATACAGGCATAAAGCGCGCCACATCACCCGTATCGACCACACGCACGCCCAAAGCGCCCTCGTCGTTCAGGGTCAGCGCGGATTGGGGCAGCAGATGCGCATTCTCGCCCGGGGCAGAGATTGCGACCTCGGCCGTTTGTCCCTCGCGGATGTTCAGGTCCGCGTTCGGAACGTCAATCTCCACGCGGAAGGTGCGGGTGATCTCGTCCGCGGAGCGCGACAGGAACGTCACTTGGCCCACAACCTCTTGGCCGGTGGTCAGACGCGCGCCTGCCTTCGCCCCCAGATCAATGCGGTTCACCTCGGTTTCGGGGACAAAGCCCACGACCTTGATCGGGTCCAGCTGGATGACGGTGCCACAGAGCGAGCCGGGCTGCATCAAACTGCCAAGCTCGGCGGTGTCGTTTTCGATAATGCCATCAAAGGGGGCTTCGATTGTCAGGCGATCGATTTCCTTCTTCACCGACGCGATCGAGGCTTTGGCGGACAAAATGCGCGCTTCGGCGCTGGACAGTCCGCCTGTTGCAGCCTCGACCGAGGCGCGGGCGCTTTCGATTGCGGCCTCGGCGTTGGCAACCTGCGTCTCAGAGGCAAAGCCATTCTTGGACAGCTCGCTCGCGGCACGGGCATTGATCTCTGCCTCGCGCAATCTGGCTTTGGCCTCGACCAAGCGGGCCTGCGCTTCGGGGCGGGCGGCCTCTGCCTCGGCCAGGGCGGCTTCGGCTTCGGCCAGCGTGGCTTCGAGCGTGCCGGGATCAAGCTCACACATGACTGTGTCTTTGGTCACGTACTTACCCTTGCGCAGAGGCGCCGAGATCACCTGACCAGAGCTTTCCGACCGCAGCTCGACCTGACGGGCGGCTTCGGTTTGGCCGCGCAAAATCACGGCGCTGTCGATTTCTTGGGCTTCCATGGTCTGCACGACCACACCCACCTTACGAGTGGTGCGCGCCTCATCCTCGGATGCGGTCTCCTCGGTTGGGGCAGCACCTGCAAAGGCCAGCAATTGCTCGCGCTCGAACACAACCAGATACAGAACTCCGGTTACAATCAGGGCAGTCAGAAGTTGGACGATGCGCATGGATATCCTCGGTCTTGGCCCGCAGCACAGTCTAACACACAAAGGCGGGAATCGTTGCGGGCTATTCCTACACCGAAAACGTTTACGCTAAACCACATAGTTTAGATCAGCTGTGCGACATATAAACGGCAATTGGAGGAATTCCGATAGCCCGTAGACCCTTTAGGATGAATGCAAAAGCACCATCGCCCTTGGCAAGGGAACGCGTCTAGGGTTACAGAGGGGCAAAGAGTTACGGGGCAGACTATGAGCAATACCGACAGCTTTATCGACGAAGTCACCGAAGAGGTGCGTCGCGATCGGACTTTCGCCTATATCAAGCGGTATGGATGGATCGTGGGTCTGGCCGTCGTTGTGGTCGTTGGCGGGGCAGCTTGGAACGAATGGACCAAGGCGCAGGAGCAGGCCGAGGCAGAGGCATTTGGTGATAGCCTGCTTGACGCATCCACCGCAGAAACCCCCGAACAGCGCGCCGACGCTTTGGGTATGATCGAAGCGCCGGATGCGACCGCCTCTGCGATCGTGGCACAGATGCGCGCACAGCAACTGGTCGAGGCTGGCGACACCGAAGGGGCGATCACTGCCCTGAACGAGGTCGCTGCCGACGGCGAATTGCCCCGCATCTACCGTGATATCGCAGCGTTCAAGGCGCTGCTGATCGCGCCCGAAACCCAAGACACCGATGCGCGCCGCGTTTCGCTAGAGGCTTTGGCTGCACCTGGCGCGCCCCTGCGCCTGCTGGCTTTGGAAGAGCTGGCCTACTTAGAAGCGGGCGCCGGCAATCGAGATTTGGCGATCGAGACTTTGACCCGTATTCTGAACGACGCAGAGGTCGCCCCTGACCAGCGTCAGCGTGTCCGTGATGCATTGACCGCTTTGGGGGCCGACCCCGAGGCTGCGGCCCAATAAATAGTTTGACGAGGAAGATTGCCATGACGCTTTGCCGCCGCACTGCCTTGACTGCGGTTCTTGCCGCGACAACCCTGCTGGCGGGCTGCGCACAGCAAGAGGTGATCCTACCCGGCGAGCGCCTGACCCTGCGGGGCGAGACCCCCGAGGCCGCGCCCGAAAACCTTACGGCGCCGATTTCCTTTGCTGCGGCCCAGAACCTGACCTCGTGGCCCCAGTCGCAAGCGAACATCCAGAACAACCCAGGCCATCTGCGCGTGAACTATCCGCTGGAGCAGGTGTTCGAAGTGTCCATCGGCGCGGCCGAAGACCGCAAACACCGTATCACGGCGCAGCCCGTAGTGGCGGACAACCGCATCTTTACCTTGGATGCCCAAGCGACCGTTCAGGCGACCGCGCCGGATGGCCGTGTCTTGTGGCGCCGCGACCTAACCCCGATGCGTGACGACTCGAGCCAAGCCTCGGGCGGCGGGCTCGCTGTGGATGGTAATTTGGTTTACGCGTCCTCGGGTTTTGGCAGCCTGACCGCGATGGATATCGCGACTGGCCGCATCCTATGGGAACAGCAATTGAACGCGGGCGGGACCGGCACACCCACCGTTGCGGGTGATCTGGTATACTTTGTCTCGAGCGACAACCGTGGTTGGGCGCTGGAGAAAGACACTGGCCGCGTGCGCTGGCAACTGAATGGCGTCGAAGGTGGCGCGTCCATCGTAGGCGGTCCTGCGCCCGCCGTGACGGACCAGTTGGTCCTGTTCCCTTTCTCGAACGGTGAGCTGGTGTCTGCGTTCCGTCTTGGCGGTGTGCAGCGTTGGCGTGCGTCGGTGTCGGGGACGCGGACAGGCAGTGCCTTGGCCCAGATCAGCGCGGTGACGGGCGATCCGGTGATTGATGGCGGCACAGTTTACGTGTCGAACCACTCTGGCCGCTTGGCGGCGCTGGATCTGGATACCGGTGATCGTATGTGGACGGCCCAAGAAGGCGCGCTCAGCCCCGTGGCTGTCGGCGGCGGCTCGGTCTTCCTTATTTCGGACCGGAACGAATTGCTGCGCTTGGACGCTGCTGATGGTAGCCGCATTTGGGGCACCAAATTGCCGAACTATATGGCCCGCACGCCGCGCAAGCGGGCGGACGTTTATGCCCACTATGGCCCGCTTCTGGTGAATGATCAGTTGCTGATTGCTTCGGGTGACGGCTCGCTCCGCAGCTTTGACGCGGCAAGCGGCGCGTTTACCGGCGGTGTGGTCGTGGATGGCGGCGCGGCAACCGCACCCATCGTTGTGAACGGTTTGGTGTATGTTGTGTCGCGCAAGGGCAAACTGATCGCTTTCCGTTGACGCAAATATGCGTTAAGGGCTGCGGCTTGATCCTGACGGAGTCGCTACTATGACATTTTCGCTGGCCATCGTGGGCCGCCCCAATGTGGGCAAGTCCACGCTGTTCAACCGCCTCGTTGGTAAACGTCTGGCGCTGGTCGATGACCAGCCTGGCGTCACGCGCGACCTGCGCGAAGGCGATGCACGCCTTGCGGACCTGCGCTTTACCGTGATCGACACCGCGGGCCTCGAGGATGCGACGGATGACAGCCTTCAGGGGCGGATGCGGCGCCTGACCGAGCGGGCCGTCGATATGGCGGACATCTGTCTGTTCATGATCGATGCGCGCGTGGGCGTGACCCCCGTAGACGAGATTTTTGCCGAAATCCTGCGTAAGCGGGCCAAGCATGTGATCCTTGCCGCGAACAAGGCCGAAGGCGCTGCCGCGGATGCCGGTGTGATTGAGGCGTATGGTCTGGGGATTGGCGAGCCGATCCGTTTGTCAGCCGAGCATGGCGAAGGTCTGAACGACCTGTACACGACTCTGCTGCCCTTGGCCGATGAGTACGCCGAACGCGCCGAAGCCGAAGCGCCTGAGACCGAGGTCGAAGTGGGCGATGACGAAGACGACTTCGACGGTGACGAGAACCTGAAGGTGCATCGTCCTACTGCGGCGAAGCCGTTGCAGGTTGCTGTCGTTGGCCGCCCGAATGCGGGCAAGTCGACGCTGATCAACAAGATTTTGGGCGAGGATCGCCTGCTGACCGGACCCGAAGCGGGCATCACCCGCGACGCGATCGCATTGCGGATCGAGTGGGACGGGCTGCCGATGCGGATCTTTGACACTGCTGGCATGCGCAAGCGCGCCAAGGTGCAGGACAAGGTCGAGAAGCTGTCAGTCTCTGACGGTTTGCGCGCGGTCAAATTTGCCGAGGTTGTGGTTGTTCTGCTGGATGCGGCGATCCCGTTCGAGCAGCAGGATTTGCGGATTGCCGACCTTGCCGAGCGCGAGGGGCGGGCTGTGGTCGTAGCTGTCAACAAGTGGGACATCGAAGACGAGAAACAAGAGAAGCTGCGCGATTTGAAAGAGTCGTTCGAGCGTCTGCTGCCTCAGCTCCGCGGCGCGCCGCTGGTGACGGTCTCTGCGAAAACAGGCCGTGGTTTGGACCGTCTGCGCAACGCCATTGAGCGCGCCCATGACGTTTGGAACCGCCGCGTGTCGACTGCCAGGCTGAACCGTTGGCTCGAGGGCATGATCTCGGCCCACCCGCCGCCCGCGCCGAACGGACGCCGGATCAAGCTGCGCTACATGACCCAAGCCAAGACCCGTCCGCCGGGATTTGTGGTCATGTGTTCACATCCCGATAAGATGCCAGATAGCTATTCGCGCTATCTTATCAATGGTTTGCGCGAGGACTTTGATATGCCCGGGACGCCGATCCGTCTGCATATGCGCGGACAAGGGGATCGTAACCCCTATCAGAACAAGAAGAAGGCACAGCCTTCGAAGCTGAAAAAGCACTTGGGCAAGGGCCAGCGGACATAAGCCTTGTTGGGCTTGTGTTGCGCGGCCGGGGGCTGTCTGCCCCCAGACCCCCGAGAGTATTTTGGCAAAGATGAAAGAGGGCGCCCCTTTGCGGGCGTCCTTTTTTATTGGGTGAAGTGTAGGGCGAAGGTGAGGACGGTCGCTGCTGTCAGGTCTGCTGTCAGCGTGAAGTAGAGATATGGGCGCGGCAGGTGACCCGTGATGCGGGCCGATTGGTGCAGTAGGGCCCAGAGCGCGTGGATAAGGAGACCAAGCGGGAGCAGAAGCGGGCTAAGGGTCAGGGTGACCAGTGCGCTGATGGCAATCAGAGGAGCGAATAGGCGTGGGCAGAAAGGACTGTTGGCGATGATCAGCAGAAAGATGGTCTGTGCTGCTAGAAAAGCGCCGGTGAGCCAGACGGCCTCGGTCGGGCCCGCGAGACTGGCGACAAGGGTGAGGGCCAGCGGCGCGAGGAGGCCGGAGGCAGCGGGGGACAGGACGTGGCTGGGGAGGGGAAGGGATGAAATATGCATGTTGGCCAAATATTTCGTGTGTGGAAACAAGAACGCCCGCGGGCTGTTCCGCGGGCGTTTGGTTGGGATATGCGTGCCGCTTAGACCAGTTGGCCTTCGGCGGTGAGGGTGGTGCGTCCCCCAAGATAGGCATGGAGCACCTCGGGTAGTGTGACCGACCCGTCGGCTTGTTGTCCGTTTTCGAGGACCGCGATCAAGCAGCGGCCTACAGCAAGGCCCGAGCCGTTCAGGGTGTGCACGAATTCAGGCTTGCCGCCCGCGGTGGGCTTGAACCGGGCGTTCATGCGGCGGGCTTGGAAGTCACCGCAGACCGAAACCGAGCTGATCTCGCGGTATTTGTTTTGGCCGGGCAGCCAGACTTCGATGTCGTGGGTGCGGCGCGCGCCAAAGCCCATGTCGCCGGTGCAAAGTGCAACGGTGCGGTAGGGCAGGCCGAGGCGCTCGAGGATGCCTTCGGCGCAGCCGGTCATGCGGTCCAACTCGTCGCGGCTGGTGTCGGGGTGGGTGATCGAGACCATTTCGACTTTTTCGAACTGGTGCTGACGCAGCATCCCCGAGGTGTCGCGGCCCGCGCTGCCCGCTTCGGAGCGGAAGCACTGGGTGTGCGCAGCGTAGCGGCGGGGCAAGGTTGCCTCTTCGATGACTTCGCCATTCACGAAGTTGGTCAAGGTGACCTCGGCGGTTGGGACCATCCACCAGCCGTTGGTGGTTTTGTAGCTGTCCTCGCCGAACTTGGGCAGCTGGCCGGTGCCGTACATCATCTCTTCTTTGACGAGCACGGGGGTCCATGCCTCGGTCAGGCCGTTTTCATCTACGTGGGTGTTCAGCATGAACTGTGCCAGAGCGCGGTGGATGCGAGCAACCGCGCCGGTCAGCACAACAAAGCGCGAGCCGGAAAGCTTGCCAGCAGTGGCGAAGTCCATGCCAGGGATGACGCCGGCGATCTCGAAATGCTCTTTGGCGTCGAAATCGAGGGTCGCGGGGGTGCCCCATTTCTTGATCTCGACATTGTCGTCTTCGTCGGCGCCATCAGGGACATCGTCGAAGGGCAGGTTCGGGATTTCCATGAGCATGGCGTTCAAGGCTTCGTCGTCGGCCTTGGCTTCGTCGTTCAGACGGGCGATTTCGGCCTTCTTGTCGCCGACAAGGGCGCGTAGGCGTTCGAATTCGGCCTCGTCGCCGCGGGCTTTGGCGGCACCGACTTCTTTGGACGCTTTGTTCTGCTCGGCTTTGGCGGTCTCGGCGGCTGCGATTTTCGCGCGGCGGTCTGCATCAAGGGCGAGAATTGAGGGTGAGACCGGATCAAGGCCACGGCGGGCCAAGGCGGCGTCAAAGGCTGCTGCGTTCTCGCGGATATAGCGAATGTCGTGCATGGGTCTCTCCAGTGAATCTTCGCGGGCGTTATGCAACATCTTTTGCGCGAGGGGTAGTCTGAGCGGTTTGATCGCTCGGGAAAAAAATGCCGCAGATTGGGGCAGGTGGCAGAGGCCGGGGGCTGCCTGCCCCCGGACCCCCGGGAGTATTTCCCGCAAAGATGAAGAAATGAGGTGATTCGCGGCGCGATTGTTTCCTGAAGGTAAAACGGGGCGGCAAATGTGGCAGCGGGCGGGCACTGATGGGGCCATCGGGCGGCGCGGGTGGGGTCGGAATGGGGAATGTTCTGGGCCGCGATATGGCGCTTTCGGGCTGGCACTGTGACGCGTGGCTTCGGGGGCCTGAAAAACTTGGTTGTTTCGTTGTTAACCATTGTGACGCAAGGAAAAATGGCCGGAATGTGACCCTGCAGAAAGCGTTTTGCGGGGGGCCCTTCGTGTGCCAGCACTACTCCAAACGACTATAAAAGCAGTCATGAGGATTAGGGTTATGAGTGGTGCAGTGATGTTCCTGATGGGTCTGGCAAGCCTTGGCATTCTGGGTGGATTGTCGGGCGGCATGGGCTCTGAAGACTCGGGCGAAAGCGATGATGATCGGATCGTCGGTGACGCGGAAGACGACACTCTAGAAGGCGCAGACGGGAACGATCTGCTGCTTGGCGAAGAGGGGAACGATTTGCTGGACGGCGGGCAGGGCAACGACACCTTGCTTGGCAATAGCGCGACCGAAGAGCGCCTTGAGGCGATCGATGCCTTGATGGCGGCCCCGAACCTGACTGCGGAAAACTACGAAGAGCTGAACCACATTCTGTCGGCGGCGCCTGATGACGAGAATGACGGCGACGACTCTTACTACGGCGGCGATGGCGACGATGTGATCTTTGACGGTCACTCGGATCAGGCTGACGCTGACCGTCTGTACGGCGGGTCGGGCAATGACATTATGATGGACTTCGACGGCGCGTCGCGCTTCTACGGCGGTCTGGGAAATGACACCATCGTCGCTGTGGATGGATATGCGCCTGCTGCTAAGGGTGCTGACGTCCTGCGCGGTGACGGCGGAGACGACATTCTGTGGGGTGACGACGGTGACACCATGGCTGGCGGCGCAGGCAACGACCAGTTCAACGTCTATGCGGACTCGCTGATCGAGGATACCGCGCAAGACGGCGAAATCGACGACATGGTTGTGATCGACGATTGGGAACAGGGTGAAGACATCATCTTTGACTACGATCCCATGCACGTTCTAAATGGCACCCAGAGCCAGATCGAGTTGCGCGTTGAAGAAAATACCGACGAGACCGGTGCCTTTGCCTCTGTCTTCCAAGAGGAAGAGGGGTTGCGGGTGGAATTCATGGGCCAAACCGTGATGTTCATAAAACACGCAGACCTGTCGGCGGTGCCTCATATCACGCTGAACCAATATGTGCCCGACTACGAGAACGAAGACTTCGAAACCCTCGGGAACGGGGCTGATAACACCATGGTGGGCGACTCGACGGCTAACAGCCTGAATGGTGGAGACGGCAACGACTGGATTTCGGGTTACGCCGAGAGTGACCTGCTTCTTGGCGGCGCGGGTGACGACACGCTGGATGGCGGGACCGAGAGTGACACCCTGATGGGCGGCGATGGTGACGATCTGCTGAACGGGGATGACGGTGATGATCACCTGAACGGTCAGGCGGGGAACGATACTCTGAATGGCGGCGCGGGTCTCGACTCTCTGGTTGGTGGCACTGGTAATGACTCCATGGACGGGGGCGCAGATGACGACACCCTGATCGCGGGCGAAGGTGACGACACACTGGATGGCGGCGCGGGTCTCGACCTGCTCTCCGGTGGCGCAGGGGCCGACAACATTAACGGCGGCGAGAATGACGACCGGATCACAGGTGACAGCGGCGCGGACACTATTGATGGCGGAGACGGTAACGACTCGATCAATGGCGGAGACGACGCAGACTTAATCTCTGGCGGTTTTGGGCTGGACTACATCCAAGGTGGTGACGGCGCGGATGTAATCGATGGCGGTGCGGACGATGACCAGATTATCGGCGACAGCGGCGCGGACACCATCGAAGGCGGCGAAGGCAATGACACCATCATAGCGGGCACCGGCGAAGATGTCGTGACCGCAGGCAATGGGGACGACAGTGTCGAAGGCGGCGATGACAATGACGTGCTCTTTGGTGACCAGCGGACCTTGGATCAGATTGATGACTTGGATGCGTTGGGGGCACACGCGAACCTGACATTGTCCAACAGCGACGCTCTGCGGGAATTCCTGTCCTCTTCGCCGGATGGGGATAACGACGGAAACGACACCTATATCGGCGGTGCGGGCGACGATATCTTGTATGACGGCTACTCGTTCGCCGAGGTTGACGATGATATCGACTTTGACCGACTCGAGGGTGGCGATGGCAATGACCGGATCTTTGACTTCGATGGTAAGTCCGAACTGAACGGCGGTGCTGGGGATGACGTGCTGGTGGCGGTCGAAGGTTTCGAGGCATCTGCAGCCAAAGATGATGACCCGACGGTCATCGAGAAGTTTGCCGATGTTCTCCGGGGCGGCGACGGAAATGACACTCTGATCGGCGATGATGGCGACACGCTGCAGGGCGGCGCGGGTCAGGACACCTTTGAAGTCTACATCGACTCCGTGATCAAGGATAACGGCCAGCATTTGATGATGGACGACCTGACCACTATTGACGATTGGGAAGTCGGAGAGACCATCATCATTGAGTATGACCCCATGCACTACATGGCCGACGGCCTGAGCGACGAAGAGCTGGAGGCTTTGGAAGCGGATAACCCCGAATTGGAGTTCCGAATGTACCAAGAGGAAGAGGGTGTGAGCATTTACGTTTCTGCCCCGGATCTGGAAGAGGGCACCTACTCACCATGGCAGGTCTTTGTCAAACATACGACGATTGCGGAGCTCCAGCCTCATATCGAATTCCGATCCTACGCGGATCCGACATGGGGGACGATCACCCCGCTCTGACAAGATTTGGTGTGAAACAGGGGGCGCAGTGGCAATTGCGCCCCCTTCGCCTTGCAATGGGCCAGAGGCGCGCATAGGTTCCGCCCGACACATTTCGGGCGCTGCCCGCCGATTACAAAGGAACCATCCCAATGGAAGCATTTGCGCAGTTCGTGCCTCTGATCCTCATCTTCGCGATCATGTACTTCCTGCTGATCCGTCCCCAGCAGAAAAAGATGAAAGAGCACCAGAACATGGTCTCTAACCTGCGCCGCGGCGATCAGGTTGTTACGCAGGGCGGTGTTATCGGCAAGGTTTCGAAAGTCAAAGACGACAACGAAGTCGAAGTTGAGATTGCAGAGAATGTGAAGGTCCGCGTTGTCAAAGCGACCATCACGCAGGTTCTCAGCAAGACCGAGCCTGCCAAGGCCGAGTAATCCGTCACTCGTTTTCAATAAGGGGCAGTCAATGCTGCAACTCGAGTTGTGGAAGCGCATCCTGATCTGGGGGCTCGTGGCCGCCGGATTGGTGCTTGCGCTGCCAAACCTGTTCTACTCTCGCGTGGAACAGTCTAACGATGCCATTGCCGCGATCGAGGCGGGCATTGACACACCGGAAAACCAAGAGATCGCGGCCCAGTGGCCGTCCTTTTTGCCGTCGGGCTTGATCAATCTGGGTCTCGACCTGCGCGGCGGGGCGCACTTGCTGGCCGAGGTCAAGGTCGAGGACGTCTATGCGCAGCGGATGGAGGCCTTGTGGCCCGAAGTCCGCGACGCTTTGCGCGACGAGCGGGCCACTGTTGGCACCATTCGCCTTCAAGAGAGCGCGCCGGGCATTCTGCGGGTACGCATTAGCCAGCCTGACGGCATGGCCACCGCGATCCAGACCGTCGAAGGTCTGGCGCGTCCGGTCACTAGCCTGACCGGCGCTGGCGCGACCGATCTGGCCGTCAGCTCTGACGGCGCCGATGTGGTGGTTCAACTGTCCGACGCTGAAAAGCAGGCGACAGACCAGCGCACGCTGAGCCAAGCGCTGGAAATCATTCGCCGCCGGATCGACGAGGTTGGCACACGCGAGCCGACGATCCTGCGCCAAGGTACCGACCGCATCCTAATTCAGGTGCCCGGTATCGGCAGCGCCGACGAAGTCAAAGAGATCATTGGCACCACCGCGCAGTTGACCTTCCAGCCTGTGATCAGCCGCACCACCAATGCAGAGACCAGCCCCGGCGTGGGCAACGAACTCTTGCCTGCGGTGGACGAGCCCGGCCTATTCTACGTGCTGGAGCAAGCGCCTGTCGTGACCGGCGAGCAGCTGACCGACGCGCAGCCAAGCTTTGATCAGAATGGCCGTCCTGCGGTGAACTTCCGCTTTAATCCCCAAGGGGCGCGCAAGTTCGGCGACTACACGGCGGCCAACATCGGCAGCCCCTTTGCCATCGTTCTTGATGGCGAGGTGATCAGCGCCCCCACCATCCAGAGCCACATTCCGGGCGGTAGCGGCATTATCACCGGTAACTTCACCATCGAAGAAAGCACCAATCTCGCGGTTCTGTTGCGGGCAGGGGCTTTGCCTGCGGGTATGGACTTCCTCGAGGAACGGACCATCGGGCCGGAACTGGGGCAGGACAGCATCGATGCAGGTAAACTGGCCTGTATGGTCGCGGGTATCGCCGTTCTGGTGTTCATGTTCGCCAGCTATGGCCTGTTCGGGATTTTCGCCAACATCGCATTGATCATCAACGTGGCCATGGTTTTCGGCGTTCTGTCGATGCTGGGGGCGACCCTGACATTGCCGGGCATCGCGGGCATCGTTTTGACAATCGGTATGGCGGTGGACGCCAACGTGCTGATTTTCGAACGTATCCGCGAAGAGTTGAAAACCGCCAAGGGTCCGGCGCGGGCAATCTCCTTGGGCTATGAAAAGGCTCTGAGCGCGATTGTCGACGCCAACATTACCACCTTGATCACAGCGGTGATCCTGTTTGCAGCTGGCTCTGGTCCTGTGCGCGGCTTTGCCGTCACGCTGGGTCTGGGCATCATCACATCGGTCTTTACCGCTATATACGTGACGCGCCTGCTGGTCGTCATGTGGTTCGAGCGGAAACGTCCGAGAACCATCGAGGTCTGATATGCGTCTGAAACTCGTACCACAGGAAACAAAGTGGGACTTCTTTGGTCGCGGCAAGCTGTGGCTTGGGATTTCGATCCTGATGATCTTTGTCGCGCTGGCCAGCTTCTTGCTGCAGGGCCTGAACTACGGCATCGACTTCCGTGGTGGTACTACCATCCGGACCGAGAGCACGCAGCCGGTTGATGTGGGGGCCTATCGAGACGCCCTGTCGCCGCTGGAACTGGGGGACATCACCATCACAGAGGTGTTTGATCCCAGCTTCGAGGCAGACCAGCATGTCGCGATGATTCGTATTCAGGCGCAGGACGACACCGAATCTGTCAGCGCCGAGATGATCGCGAATGTCGAAGCGGCTCTGACGACCGTGACGCCTGATGTGAAGTTCCTGTCCGTCGAGAGCGTTGGCCCCAAAGTCTCTGGCGAGCTGATCCAGACGGCCGTACTGGCTGTGATCGCCGCGATTGGTACTGTGCTTGTGTACATCTGGCTGCGGTTCGAATGGCAGTTTGCCTTGGGTGCCGTGGTTGCGCTGGTGCACGACGTGGTTCTGACAATCGGCATCTTCTCGGAGCTGCAGATCCGCTTTGACCTTGCGATCATCGCGGCGCTGCTGACCATCGTTGGCTATTCGCTGAACGATACCGTGGTTGTCTTTGACCGCGTTCGCGAGAACCTGCGCAAGTACAAGAAGATGAGCCTGAAGGACCTGCTCAACCTGTCGATCAACGAGACCTTGAGCCGGACATTTATGACCTCGTTCACCACACTTGTGGCGCTGATTGCGCTGCTGGTTCTAGGGGGCGACGTGATCCGCGGGTTTGTCTTTGCGATGACCTGGGGGATCGTGGTCGGTACCTACAGTTCGATCTTTGTCGCCTCGACCATCCTGCTGGTCTTGGGGGTCAAGCGGGACTGGACCAAGGACAAGGGCAGTCAAGAAGGCAACCAGTTTGCCAATATCGACGCCTAAGTGCACAATGCGAGGCGCGGGTCACTCCCGCGCCTTTTTCTTTGGACGAGCGGAGAGTTTCCAATGCGCATGAACGAAGTGTCCTTTACCGACGCGATGCCCGTTGACGGGTACGGCCCCGGGTTTTTCCGTGTCGGCGGTCAGGTGGTCGAAGGCGCTGTGCTGCTGTCCGATACAGGCATTGCGCCTTGGGGCGGGTATGCGGATGCCGAAAGCCTGATGGCGCTGGTGGGCGACGTGGATGTGCTGTTCATCGGCACGGGCGCGGATGTCGCACATATTCCAGCGGATTTGCGGTCCCGGTTGGAAGAGGCAGGGCTTGGGGTCGAGTCGATGACGTCCCCTGCGGCGTGCCGGACCTATAACGTTCTGCTGAGCGAAGGGCGCCGGATTGCGGCGGCGCTGCTGCCTGTTTGAGGGCAGGGCCTTTGGCGGGCGCTGGTGCCGTGAGTATTTTCTCAAAGCAGAAAGATGCAGGGCAGCGGGTATTGCCTAGGCTGCGGCGGAATGCGCATAAGGTTGCGCTTTTCCTGAATGCGGCGCTGGGGTAGGTCTGTGGCGATGGACCTGATTGTATCTGATCTGACAGTTGCGCGCGGCGGAGTGCCGGTGCTGGAGGGGGTAAGCTTTGTGCTGACCTCTGGTGCGGCATTGGTGCTGCGCGGGCCGAATGGGGCGGGGAAAACCACGCTGCTGAGAACGGTTGCGGGATTGCAGCCACCCATGGTGGGGACGGTTTCTGGCGCCGAAGATAGGATTGCCTATGCGGCCCATGCGGATGGGATCAAGCAGGTTCTGACCGTGGCCGAGAACCTATCGCTATGGGCGGATGTGTTCGGACAGTCGGATGTCGAGCCCGCGCTTGCGGCGTTCAATCTGGGGGACTTGCGGGATCGCGCTGCGGGTAGTTTGTCGGCAGGGCAGAAGCGTCGGTTGGGGCTGGCGCGGCTGATGGTGACGGGCCGGCCGGTCTGGGTTCTGGACGAGCCGACAGTATCGCTCGATGTGGCATCGGTTGCGCTCTTTGCAGATGCCGTTCGGGCGCATCTGGCGGCTGGTGGCAGTGCGCTGATGGCGACCCATATTGATCTGGGGCTTGAGGCCGAGGTGCTGGACGTGACGCCGCACAAGGCCGTCTTGAGCACTGCGATCGAAGATTTTGACGAGGCCTTTCTGTGATTGCACTGCTGGTACGTGATCTTCGCCTTGCGGTGCGGGCAGGGGGCGGCTTTGGGCTGGGACTTGCGTTCTTTTTGATCGTGGTCGTGCTGGTGCCCTTTGGCGTCGGGCCGGAAAGTGGGCTGCTGTCCAAGATCGCGCCGGGCGTGCTGTGGATCGGGGCCTTGCTGGCCTGTCTGCTGTCTTTGGACCGGATTTTCGCGCTGGACTGGGAGGACGGATCGCTGGATTTGCTGGCGACTGCGCCTGTGCCGCTGGAAGGGATCGTGTCGATGAAGGCGCTTGCCCATTGGTTGACTACGGGCTTGCCGCTGGTGCTGGCCGCGCCTGCGCTCGGGGTGCTCTTGAGTTTGCCCCAACAGGGCTATGTGTGGCTGGTTGCGTCGCTGGCTATGGGGACCCCTGCGCTGAGCGTGATCGGGACGTTTGGCGCGGCGCTGACCGTGGGGATCAAGCGGGGCGGGCTGCTGCTTTCGCTTTTGGTGCTGCCGCTTTATGTGCCGACGCTGATTTTCGGCGCAGAGGTGGCGCGCCGCGGGGCCGAAGGGTTCGAGGTCATGACCCCGCTCCTGATGCTTGGGGGGATCACCTTTGGCACCCTCGCGCTTTTGCCATTTGCCAGCGCTGCCGTTTTGCGCATTAACCTGAGATAAGCCCGTCCGGGCCACCGATCTGGAAAGGGAGCTTTCATGTCGATCTGGCAATACGCCAACCCGAAGAAATTCATGGATACCACGGGGCCGCTGCTGCCGTGGATCGGCGGCGCGTCGCTCTTGTGCATTGTGACGGGGCTGGTCTGGGGCTTCTTCTTTACCCCGGACGATTACCGTCAGGGCTCGACCGTCAAGATCATTTACCTGCATGTGCCGTCGGCGCTGATGGCGATTAATGCGTGGTTCATGATGTTGGTGGCCAGCCTGATCTGGCTGATCCGTCGCCACCACGTGAGCGCGCTGGCGGCCAAGGCGGCGGCGCCTGTGGGCGCGACCATGACCGTGATTGCCTTGTTGACCGGCGCGATTTGGGGCCAGCCCATGTGGGGGACTTGGTGGGCTTGGGATCCGCGTCTGACGTCGTTCCTTGTGCTGTTCCTGTTCTATCTGGGCTACATGGCACTGTGGGCAGCGATCGAGAACGACGACACCGCCGCCGACCTGACCAGCATTCTGTGCCTTGTGGGGTCGGTCTTTGCGGTGCTGTCGCGCTATGCGGTGAACTTCTGGAACCAAGGGCTGCATCAGGGCGCGTCCCTGAGCCTGGATAAAGAGGAGAACGTGGCGGACGTGTTCTACTATCCGCTGCTGGTGTCGATTGCGGGCTTTGTCCTGCTGTTCATCTTCCTTGTGTTCCTAGGCACCCACACTGAAATCCGGGCGCGCCGTATGCGTGCGCTGCTGGCACGGGAGAGAATGGTTTGATGCCTGATCTTGGGAAATATGCGGACGCGGTTCTGTCGTCCTATGCGCTGTCTTTGCTGCTCGTGTTCGCTTTGGTCGGATGGGCCGTGATGCGGTCGCGCAAGACCCGCGCGGCGCTGGCAGAGGTGGAAGAGAGGATGAAAGGCCGTGGCTAAGTTGTCTCCTTTAATGATTTTGCCGCCCGTGATTTTCGGGGGGCTGGCCGCCATGTTCTATGTGGGCATGATGCGCGAAGACCCCGAGAGCCTGCCGAGTGCGCAGATCGGGCGCGAGGTACCGGTGGTTTCGGTGACGCCGCTTGGCGGGGATCTGCCCTTTACCATCGAGGATCTGAAGGATGGCGAGGTCAAGCTGGTGAACTTTTGGGCCAGCTGGTGCGCGCCGTGTCGGGTCGAGCATCCGATGCTGACGGACTTGGCTGAGGAAGGCATTCCGATCTACGGCGTGAACTACAAGGACAAGCCAGAAGCGGCGATGAAGTTTTTGGCCGAGCTTGGCAATCCTTATTCCGCGATCGGGGCGGATGAGTCGGGCCGGATGGCGTTGGAGTGGGGCGTTTATGGTGTGCCCGAAACTTACTTGATCAACGGCGATGGCCAGATTGTCACGCGGATCGCGGGCCCGCTCTTGGAACGGAACGTGGCAGACACCCTTCGTCCTGCCATCGAAGCGGCCCAATAACATTGTCAAAAGGAGCGCGCCTCAGGGTGAGGCGCGCGCTCTATCTGTCTGGGATTGCGGTGCAATCCGGTGCTAGCGGGTCATGCTGTTCTGAATGACCACACCTTTCCACCCAAGGCCGGGGTACGTTTCAAAACCCGGCGTGTCGTGGAAGCCTATAATTTGGTGATTTTCCACGTAGTAGCCTGCGGTTTGCGCTGGGTTCCGGCGTAGGGGGAAGGTTTCCAGCAAGATGCCCTCTTCGTCCGATGACGCGATCACGCGGTTGTTCCGGTCAAGGATCAGGACGCGCACACCCGCATCAATCATGCGCTGGTCGAGACGGACCCCTTGCACAACCGAGCGCGCTTGGCTGGCCCAGTCAAAACACGTCGCCATGATCCCGATGGGCTTGCCGTGGGCGTCTCCGTTCTCTCGGATCAATGTGGCGTATGTCAGGGTCTGCTGCCCTTTGAGCAGCCGAGAGACGACAACTTCGTCCGCCACATAGTCATCCCCTGTGGCAAGGCGCAGGCTGTTGGCGAACCACGGCATATCACGGACCGAGGCGCCAGTGACGCTATAATTGTCGGGCCGTCCATTCGCGACGATGCGCCCATCTAGATCACAGACCCAGATATCGAGGTAGATGTTATAGGCGTCCAGAATGACCCCGAGCCGCTTGCTGGCATGGGCGGCGCGCTCTTGCGTCGGATTGGTCAGACAGTCGACAAAGCTGCTGTCAGTGGCCCACCAACGCACGTCACAAGTCCGTTCGTAGAGGTTGCGGTCAAAGACGTCGATGGCGTTGTAGGCCAGATCGACCACACGCTCGCCGGTGGCAGATCGCTCCATCTCGGCGACCAGATTGCGCAGCACGGACAGCTCATTGCTGAGGTTGTCCTCCAGGCCCTTGGCGATGCCGTTAATCTCTTCTCCGACCGCGCGCACTTCGTCCGCGACAACGGCGAATCCGCGGCCATAGGGACCGGCCTTGGCGCTTTCGATTTTGGCGTTTAGGGCCAGCATCGTCATTTGGCTGGTGATTTTCTGGATGGTGTAGGCGTTCTTTTCGGCGTTGCGGGCAAGGTCCAGCGTCTTTTGCGAGACTTCGTCCATCGAAACCTTTTGTGGCGCGGCAGCGAGGTGGGGGGCCAAGTCAAGCGACGTCATCATGTTCATGGTGGGTGTCCTGCGTGAATGGTGTTACCCGCTCCAACGGCCGGTTTTGACGTCCTTTAGTGTGGGGTGCGAAATTAATCTCATTTCCAAATAGGTTTGCGCCGAATGCCTATTTTACACGCAAAAAGGGCGCCCGAAGACGCCCTTTTCATCATGGTATGTGCGGCCGATTAGGCTTGTTTGGCAAGGTTGCGCAGCACGTAATGCAGCACGCCGCCGTTCTCGACGTATTCCTTCTCGGGGGCCGTATCGATGCGGCACTTCAGGGTGATCGTTTTGGTCGAGCCGTCGCCATAGGTAATATGGCAGGGCACCTCGGCCAAGGGCTTCACGTCGTCCAGACCTTCGATGCTGACGGTTTCGTCGCCCTTCAGCTCCAGCGTCTTGCGGGTGTCACCGCCTGTGAACTCGAACGGGATCACGCCCATACCAACCAAGTTCGAACGGTGAATGCGCTCGAAATTCTCGGCGATTACGGCTTTGACCCCAAGCAGCGCAGTCCCTTTGGCTGCCCAGTCACGCGAGGAGCCCGCGCCGTACTGTTCGCCGCCAAAGATCACCAGCGGGGTGCCTTGGTCCTGATAGGCCATCGACGCCTCATAGATGGTGGTCTGTGCGCCATCGGGTCCCTTGGTATAGCCACCCTCGACGCCGTCCAGCATCTCGTTCTTGATGCGGATGTTGGCAAATGTGCCGCGCATCATGACCTCGTGGTTGCCGCGGCGCGAGCCATAGCTGTTGAACTCGCGGACGGGCACCTGATGATCCAGAAGGTATTTGCCCGCAGGCGTGGTGTCCTTGAACGAGCCAGCCGGAGAGATGTGGTCGGTGGTCACCATATCGCCAAGGATCGCCAAGACGCGCGCGCCCTCGATATTGGTGATCGAGCCCTTCTCAGGCGACATGCCCTGGAAGTAGGGCGGGTTCTGGATGTAGGTCGAGCTTGCGGGCCAGTCATAGGTTTCGCCACCCGACACCTCGACACCTTGCCATTTTTCGTCGCCCTTGAAGACGTCCGCATATTTCGACTGGAAGCTTTCGCGGGTCACGGTCTTTTCGACCAGTTCCGCGATTTCTGCGTTCGAGGGCCAGATATCCTTGAGGTAGACATCGTTGCCGTCTTTGTCGGTGCCGATCACGTCAGTCGCGATGTTGACGTTCATGTCGCCGACCAGCGCATAGGCCACCACTAGCGGCGGCGAGGCCAGATAGTTCGCGCGCACGTCCGGCGAAATGCGCCCTTCGAAGTTGCGGTTGCCCGACAGGACCGAGGTCGCGATCAGGTCGTAATCGTTGATCGCCTTGGAGATCGGTGCGTCCAATGGGCCCGAGTTGCCGATACAGGTGGTGCAGCCATAGCCCACAAGGTTGAACCCGATGGCATCTAAATCCTCTTGCAGACCGGCGGCCTCTAGATACTCGGACACAACCTGCGAGCCCGGTGCCAGAGACGTTTTGACCCAAGGTTTGCGGTTCAGCCCCAGTTCGCGGGCTTTGCGCGCCACCAGACCAGCGCCGATCATCACATAGGGGTTCGAAGTGTTGGTACAGGACGTGATCGACGCAATCACGATCGAGCCGTCGTGCAGCTGATAGGCGCCGTCGTCGGTCTTGTACCAACCCTTTTTGTGGTGCCCTTCGTCACCGGGGATGTCGTGGGGTTCAGGCGCGCCGCCTTCACCTTCCCAGCGCACTTCTTCCTTGCCGCTGGCGTCTTTGCCTTCGCGGATGCCTTGGACGAACTTGCCGAACTCGGTGCCGGCTTCGGTCAGGGCGATGTAGTCCTGCGGGCGCTTCGGGCCCGAGATCGCAGGCACGATGGTGCCCATGTCCAGTTCAAGGGTCGAGGTATAGACAGGCGCGTAATCCGCATCACGCCAGAAGCCGTTTTCCTTGGCGTAGGCTTCGACCAGTGCGATCCGGTCCTTGTCGCGGCCCGTCTGCTCCATGTAGCGCAGGGTTTCCGCGTCGATGGGGAAGAAGCCGCAGGTCGCGCCGTATTCAGGCGCCATGTTTGCGATGGTTGCGCGCTGCGCCAGCGGCAGGTTGTCCAGACCCTCGCCGTAGAATTCGACGAATTTGCTGACCACTCCGTGTTCGCGCAGCATTTCGACGACCTTGAGAACAAGGTCGGTGCCGGTGGTGCCTTCGACCATCTCGCCAGTCAGTTTAAAGCCAACAACCTCGGGGATCAGCATCGAGATCGGCTGGCCCAGCATGGCGGCCTCAGCCTCGATCCCGCCGACGCCCCAACCCAGAACCGCCGCGCCGTTGACCATGGTGGTGTGGCTGTCCGTGCCGACCAGCGTGTCAGGATAGGCCACAGTCTCGCCGTTCTGGTCCACATCGGTCCAGACAGTCTGTGCCAGATATTCGAGGTTCACCTGGTGACAAATACCCGTTCCCGGCGGCACCACGCGGAAGTTTTCAAACGCGGTCTGACCCCATTTCAGGAACTGATAGCGTTCGAGGTTCCGTTCGTATTCGCGGTCCACATTCATCTGGAACGCACGCGGGTTGCCGAATTCGTCGATCATGACGGAGTGGTCGATGACCAGATCCACGGGGTTTAGGGGGTTAATCTTCTGCGCATCACCGCCAAGCGCCTTGATCCCGTCGCGCATCGCGGCCAGATCGACGACCGCCGGAACGCCGGTAAAGTCCTGCATCAGAACGCGGGCAGGGCGGTAAGCAATCTCTCGGGGGTTCTTGCCGCCCGCGGTGGCCCATTCGCCAAATGCCTTGATGTCGTCGGTCGAGACGGAAAAGCCGTCATCCTCGTAGCGCAGCAGGTTCTCAAGAACCACTTTCAGCGAGGCGGGGAGCTTGGAGAAATCACCAAGACCGGCATCGGTCGCGGCTTGAATGGAGTAATAGGAAACGGTCTGGTCGCCGACCGACAGAGTACGGCGTGCTTTGACGCTGTCTGTTCCGACTGTAATGGGCATGAAATGGGCCTCCCTTTCAATCATGAGGGGTATCGCAAAAAATTATGTGGTCATGCTGCGCTCAGGATCAAGAGATCATCCCGCGCGACACAGCCTGCCGTCCAAGATGTAACCCTTTCACGATGCTGTCAGTTCCCAGACACATCGCATTTCGTTGATTGGTCTTCGCAGAAGTTTTTGCTTACATCCGAAGCAACAAATAAAACGGTGCGGAGTAAGGATGAGACGAATTCTAACAGCTTTGGTGTTTGCCGGGGTCGGGTCGATGGCTGCGGCGCAGTCTTCAACCTCTCCTGTGGTGGTGGAACTTTACACCTCCCAAGGCTGTTCGTCTTGTCCCTCTGCGGATCGGGTGCTGGAAAAACTGTCCTCGCGGGACGATATCCTGCCCCTGTCGCTGCACGTGGATTACTGGGATTACATCGGCTGGGCTGATACCTTTGCCAATCCTGCGTTCACCGAGCGCCAAAAGGTTTACGCTCGGAATATGGGCGAACGGATGATCTATACCCCGCAGATGGTGATCAACGGCGGTGCGCATGTGGTCGGCAATCGGCCCATGGACGTGGCGGACGCTTTGAATTTGGCCAAAGACACGCGCGGGGCAACATCTCTGTCGGTCAAGCTGGATGGCTCAACTCTGCGCATTCAGGCAATGGCGATCGATCCCGCCGGAGCGCCTTATGCGGTGCAATTCGTGACCTATCTGCCCGAGGAAACCGTCAAGATCAAACGCGGCGAGAATGCGGGCAAAGAGGTAACTTACGTGAATGTTGTCAGCGGATGGCAACATGTGGGTGATTGGGACGGGACGGGTGAATTCACCGCCGCCGTTAACACCACACCCGAAGAGGATGAGCATGCCGTCATCCTGCAAAAAGCCAATCAGGGCGAAGTTGTCGCTGCGGCCCGCTTGCGTTGACGCCGCGGCTTCCACCGGCGGTGAACCCAGAACCACTGCTCTGGATGACGATGAATGCGCTGCTCTAGGGCGGATGTCATCGCGCGCGTTTGTTCAACGGGATCGTCATGGGTTAAGGGCGCATCAAACTCTGCGCTGAACGTAAGGCCATCTGGCTGACGTACCCCAAAAAATGGCACCAAAAGCGCCCCTGTTTTGTGTGCTATCTCTGCCGCAGATGTGAGCGTCGGAGCAGGTTTTCCCATGAAATCAATAGGAACGCCGCCACTATCGTAGATATCGAACAGCAAAACGGCCATGCCGCCTTGTTTTAGATGTTTGACCAGCCCCATGGTCCCACGGCGCCCTTGTTCGAACACCGGACCGCTCAGGTCGTGCATATTCTGCGCATAGTGTTCGTTGAAATAGGGGTTCGCGATGGGGCGATATAGACCGCCGATTTGGTAGCCTTGGCGCACGAGCGCGGCGCGAGGGGCTTCGAAATTTCCGAAATGGCCAGTCACGAACAGAAGAGGACGGTTCTCTGCGCGGGCCGCTGCGATCGCCTCTAGTCCGGGGCCAGAGAGCGTGGTTGTCTCGGCGCGTTTCAGCAGATCGCTGACCGAATAATTCTCGATGAAAACGCGGCCAAAATTATCGCATACCCCGTCCGCGATCCGGTTGCGCTCTGCTTCCGGCATGTCGGGCCAAATGTATGCAAGATGGTCCAGCGCCCGCTTGCGGTAGCCCACGCGCGGGGCAATGACCTTGCGCATGAGCCAACCCAGCAGTGCCACGCGCCGTTGATAAGGCAGCGCCAAAGCGGTGCGGATGATCCCGCGCAGGGCGCGGTCCTCGGCCCAGTCGCCCCAAGAACCGGAAGGTGCGGCGTCTGTCTGCTGTGTGCTCATGTCGTCTGGATGCTGCTTTGTGTCTGCGAGTGCAGACATAAGCCGCACGGGCGCTGATCACAAGCTTGGGGCGGATTCCTTACTCTTTGACGTCAGGGATCGGGAGCAGTTCCAGCCCGTTTTCCGCCTGCATCCGCCGGATGACCTTGACCACGCGGGCCATTGCGGTCTCGACCTCTTCGGTGTCGGGGGTCGTGCGTTCACGCGCTTGACTTCGCAGCTGATCAGATAGGCGTTTTGACATGTTCGACAGCATGAACTTCCAAGAACTGATGTCGTTCTCTTCGGTCGCACCAGAGATAATCAGCGCCATATCATCGTCCCCGATGGTGCGCACGACGGCGGGCGCGTCGATGGGTTTCAGGCGGTATTGCAGGTCGGCAAAGGTAAGAATCACGCCGCGCAGGGCGCGTGCGAACTCTGCGTCGTCCTCTTCTATCCCTGTCAGAACCGAATCGCGTGTGTTTGCAGTCGAGACATCCAAAATCTCGCCCAGCCGTTTGGCAGGGGGCTTGGCGAACTCTTTGGGCGGGGCCTGATCGATCTGAGTCGCAAGCGAAACGCCGATCCGGTAGACCGCCTCTGGGGTCACCTGTTCGGTGCGCGACACGGCAAAGGCCACGCGCCGGGCCTGATCGCCCGGCATGCGGGCCAGAATGCCTGCAGCTTTGTCGGTCGGCAGTTTCGACAGCAGGACGGCAGACACCTCTAGGCTTTCGCGTTCAAAGAAACCCATCAGCACATCGGCGTCCAAAGCAGATAGCCGCGCCCACGCATCGCCCTTTTGCCGCACCCCGGCCTCGCGGCGCAGGCGCGCGGCAGTTTCGGGACTCAGCTTGCCATCCAGCGTTTCTAGCGCACCCGCCAGCCCATCGGGAAAGGCCAACCCGATCTGCTCTAGCTCTGACGCGAACTCGCCCAGAACATCAGAGAGTGTGTCGCGATCAATGTAGCGCAGTTGGCCCATGGCTTGGGTCAAGGATTGCTGCAAATCTTCGGGCAGGTCGGTCAGGGGAATGTCCGCGCCTTCTGACAGCAGAAAGCGTACGATGATCGCGGCCTTGTGCCGCCGCTGCAACGGAGCAGCAACGGGGCGTTGAACAGGGGTGATCCGGGCAAGGGGCTGACTGGTCATGGGGTCCTCTATACGGCAGAGGCACCCTAGACTCGCAGGAATGAAGAAAGCTTTACCTTCCGCAGGTTAGTGCAGATTTTGGCTTAGGTGAGGATACTGGGGAATGCGGATCGGGGGAACCAAAGCGGCCATGGTGCGTCGTGTCATGTGCGAGACGCCCCGTTGGCCGTCCAAACGCAGCACGGGCAAGCCCATCCTGTCGAGCCACTTGTTGTGGCAGGCCAGGCTGCGTCCTTTGAATTGGGGGTCGTCATACCGACTGGCCCATCCCATAAAGCATTCGTGCACGAGATACATATCGCCGGTTTCGGTGATCCTGTGCCCGTACCGCCGTGCTTCGCGGGCGCGCAGGCGCTGCATCCGCAGGTCATGGGGCGTGTAGATGAAAATGATCAGGTCCGCGTCTTCGACCAGTTCTTCGCCCCAGCCCATGAGCGATCCGGCAACAATCCAGCCGTTGCGCGGCTGTGCCTTGTGCATCAGATCCAATCGTTCGGGGACGGTGCGCTTTTCGGTGTAGGGGACCTGTGTCGGCTTCCAATAATAGTCGTCAGTGTCCAGAAGCGGAAGATTCAGGACCTTGGACAGGCGGCGCCCTAGAGTTGAAACGCCAGAGCCAGCGGCCCCCGTAATATGAATTCTATAGCCCATGCCGGTAACTCCAGCTGCGACCCCGCCAGAAACAATCGGCTGAAATCGTCACGAAAGGTTATAAGTTTCTATACAAAAGGATAACGCTGTCGCTCGCGTCTCAGCAAGGCCGTTTTTGCACATGCAGAAAGTTTTAATTTACCAGTCATTAAAAAATCCGCCGCAGACAGGCTGCGACGGATCAGAATTTTCAGCGATGTAAAAGGCTTAGCTTTCGCCGAATACGCGCTTGAAGATCGTGTCCACGTGCTTGGTGTGGTAGTCCATGTCGAACTTGGCGTTGATGCCATCTTCACCCAGGGCGGCGACAACCTCGGCGTCGGCCAGCAGCAGCTCGCGGAAGTCAACGCGGTCTTCCCACACCTTCAGCGCGTTGCGCTGGACCATGGAATACGCGTCTTCGCGCGACACGCCCGCTTGGGTCAGAGCCAGCAGAACGCGCTGCGACATCACCAGACCGGGGAACTTGTTCATGTTGTCCAGCATGTTCTGGGGGAACACGAGCATCTTGTCGATCACGCCGGTCAGACGGGCAATCGCGAAGTCCAGAGTGATGGTCGCATCGGGGCCAATCGCGCGCTCGACCGAGCTGTGCGAGATGTCACGCTCGTGCCACAGGGCAACGTTTTCCATCGCGGGGATGACCGACATACGGACCAGACGGGCCAGACCGGTCAGGTTCTCGGTCAGAACTGGGTTCTTTTTGTGGGGCATCGCCGACGAGCCCTTTTGGCCCATCGAGAAGAATTCCGCGCCTTCGAGCACTTCGGTACGCTGCATGTGGCGGATTTCGATGGCGACGTTTTCGATCGAGGACGCAATCACACCCAGCACGGCAAAGAACATGGCGTGACGGTCGCGGGGGATCACCTGCGTGCTGATGGGCTCGGGCTTGAGGCCCAGCTTTTCACAGACGTGCTCTTCGACGCGGGGGTCGATGTTGGCAAAGGTACCAACCGCGCCGCTGATCGCGCCGGTTGCGATCTCTTCGCGGGCGGCCTTCAGGCGGTCAAGGTTGCGGTCCATTTCCGCGTAGAAGCGGGCAAAGGTCAGACCCATGGTGGTCGGCTCTGCGTGGATGCCGTGGCTGCGGCCAACGCGCACGGTGTTCTTGTGCTCCAGCGCACGCTTTTTCAGGGCGGCCAGCAGGCCTTCCATGTCTTTGATCAGGATGTCGCTTGCGCGGACCAGCTGCACGTTCAGGCAGGTGTCCAGAACGTCGGACGAGGTCATGCCCTGGTGGACAAAGCGGGCTTCTTCGGAGCCAACGTGTTCAGCAAGGTGGGTCAGGAACGCGATGACGTCGTGCTTGGTGACGGCTTCGATCTCGTCGATGCGGGCCACGTCGAACTCGACATCCTTGGCTTTCCAGACGGCGTCGGCGTTTTCCTGCGGGATTACACCCAGCTCGGCCTGTGCGTCACAGGCGTGCGCCTCGATCTCGTACCAGATTTTGAACTTGGTGGCGGGTTCCCAGATCTGGGTCATCTCGGGGCGGGAATAGCGGGGGATCATCGGAAGGCCCTTTGCTTTGTCGTTGACAGTTGCGCGCGTCATAGACGGATGCGCGCAAATGAACAAGATAGCCTGCGTTTCCCGCTATTTTTCCAACAGATGCGTTTCCACCACCGAGGTCTGTTTCAAGGTGTCATGCACGGGGCATTTGTCCGCGATTTGCAGCAGGCGCTCGCGCTGTTCGTCTGTCAGATCGCCCAATAGCGTGATCTCGCGGATAAATCGGTCCACGCCCTTGTGCGGCATGGTCGGCATCGATGCATCCTGTGCGTGTACTTTGTCGTGGCGCACGTCGACGCGGATGTGCCGCAGGGGCCAGTTCTTGCGCCGCGCGTACATGCGGATGGTCATTGAGGTACATGCCCCCAGACCGGCAGATAGGAAACCATAGGGCGACATCCCTTGGTCCGTGCCGCCATAAGCCTCTGGCTCGTCGGCCAGAACGTGGTGACGGGGGCCGGCCTGCACGTCGTTCAAAAAACCGCTGGGATCGGCTTCGGAGACGCGGATGATCCCTTCGGGGGCGCCAATGGGCGGCGCTGGTGGTCGCAGGTCCAGATAGCGTTCGGCCCAAGCGGTGATCATGCCCGCCGCATACTCTGCGTCACGCGGGTCGGTCAGCAGGTGGTCTGCGGTGTCGAGCGTCACGTAGCTCTTGGGATGGCGCGCGTATTTGAAAATCTCGGTGGCGTTGGACAGGGGGACCACTTCGTCGAGGGGCGCGTGCAAGACGAGCAGGGCTTTGTCTAGATCGCTGATCTTGTCCTTCAGCGTGGTGGATTCCACGTCGCGCACGAAATCTGCGCCGATACGAATCGCGTGGTCACCGATGAGAACCTCGGCCTCGCCGTTTTCGCGGATTTCGGGCAGCGCGTCTTCGAACTGGCGCGTCACGGACAGAGGGCTGGCAGGCGCGCCGATTGTGGCAATCGCGCGAATGTGGGGCAGGCGGTGGGCGGCGGCCAGAACGGCGGTGCCCCCCAGAGAATGACCGACCAAGAGGCTGGGGGTCATGCCCCGCTCTGCCATATATTCGTTGGCTGCGACCAGATCATCGACGTTGCTGGAAAAGGTGGTTTCTTCGAATGCGCCCTCGGACTGGCCCACGCCAGAGAAGTCAAACCGAAGAACGGCAATCCCGGCAGCGGCCAAACGGCGCGAGATGCGCGTAGCGGCAAGGCTGTCCTTGGTACAGGTAAAGCAGTGGGCAAACACGGCTGTGGCCAGCACGGGTCCGCCCGGTTGCTCCAGTCGCGCGGCCAAGGTGTGTCCCCCGGGTCCGGCGAAGGTGACGCGTTCGGTAGGCATTCATTTTCCCCAGATGTTTCCCTGTAGCTGTGTCAATTTAGGGCAATGGGCAAGGGGAATGACACAAGACTATCGCAAGGGTGATCGAACGGCATCAAAACGGATGAATGGAGTGGCAAGCTAAGCTAGCGTCCGAGGCATGAGCACAGAGATTCTACACAGCGCGATTCCCTATGACATTCGCAAGGGTCTGCCCGGCATCCAGCCCGTGCCAGAGAATGACTGGCTCTGGGTCGATGAATGCTATGGGGCGCAAATGGCCTATCGTGACCAGTTGATCGCTGAGCGCCTTGGCGATGTGCATTATCTAGAAGATGGTGTGCTGGAAGCAGGCCGAGAGTTTCTGTTAACTTTGCTGAGTAAGCTTAAGTCTTTTCAGGATTTTGTGGTTTCGGATGCGCATGTTATCCGCCCCGACGGTGTGCAGGTTCCGATTGATTGGGACCAACCCTTGGTGACCGCAGGCCGACTCGGTCAGGCCGACTACTGCATCCTGCAAAAGCCAGATGGCGCGTCAGAACATTGTCTGACTGGCGCAATCCTGTGCTTTCCGTCCAGCTGGACCCTCTCGGAAAAGGCGGGTCGGCCCCTGATGGCGATCCATGTGCCGATCCCTGAGTATGACGAGAATATTGGTAAGCGGGTGCAGCGTCTGTTTGATGGCGTGCAACCGGGGCGTCCAATCTGGCGCGCCAATGAACTCTGGCACGGCTACGCCAATTTGCACCAACCCAAGTCAGAGAAGGACCCGCGCCGGTCCTACGGGCCCGACGCGCCGTTCTTTCGCTCTGAGCGTCAGGTGATCATGCG
This sequence comes from Donghicola eburneus, assembly GCF_900115865.1. Taxonomy (GTDB): domain Bacteria; phylum Pseudomonadota; class Alphaproteobacteria; order Rhodobacterales; family Rhodobacteraceae; genus Donghicola; species Donghicola eburneus. The sequence goes on from NZ_FOXY01000005.1 coordinate 241,666, forward strand.
ACTGCCGGAAACGCGGGCCGTGGTGTTTTCGATCCACACCTTTGTGACCCGCAATCCAAACGCCGCTAGCGCATAATCTCTGCGCCCATGATCGCGATGGCCTGTTGGTAGACCGTGGCCGCGTTCCATTCCTTGATCACTGCAAAGTTGGGCTGACCCTGCTGAAAGCCCGCACCGCGCCGCCAGCCCTTGGACGCAAGGAAATTCGCGGTAGAGGCCAGAGCGTCTGACTGGTTGTAGAAGTCCACGCGCCCGTTCCGATCAATATCCACACCATAGCGTAAGGCGTTTCCGGGCAGGAACTGGGTATGGCCAAGCTCGCCATGTTTCGCGCCTTGGGTCGCGGCGGTGATGGAGCCCATGTCCACTAGTTGCAGAGCGCCAATGGCGTGAGGGATGAAGAAATCGCTACGGCGGCAGTCATAGGCCAACGTTGTGATCGCCGAGACGACCGGCGTGTCGCCCATAAAGCCCCCGAACGCGGTCTCCATCCCGTGGATCGCGATTATCACGCCTGCGGGGACGCCATAGATCTCTTCCAGAGCGCTGTAGAATTTCGCGTCACGGGCCAGTCGTTTGCGTCCTTGTGCGATGATCGTGGCGCTGCCGCGCACCTGCATGAACTTCTCTAGGCTGTATTTGAAGCTCTTTTGATTTCGGTCTGCGGCGATGGTTCCGTTCGAGTATCGCGCCGACGCCAGAGCCTGCAACCCGCGTTGGCCGACACCGGCCCGCTGCGCTGTTTGGGCAAAGGATGCCTTCCACTGTTCAAAGCCTGCCGACGTGTTGCCGCACGCAGCACTGACGGCAGAGCCAGCCAGAATCCCGATCGCGGCCAAGGCCGCAGAGAGTGAAAGTCGCATCGTAAAACCTGTGTGTCTAAAATCCCGCTCAGGGTAGACCCATTCGCCCCAACCACCAAGTAAAGCCCCAGCTCGCAGGCATAGAAAAAGGGCGCCCGTTGCGGGGCGCCCTCGATGCTAAACCCAAGACGGGAATTAGCAGCTGTAGTACAGCTTGTATTCCATCGGGTGGGGAGTGTGCTCGTAGGCGTACACTTCTTCCATCTTCAGGTCGATGTAGCCTTCGATCTGACCTTTGGTGAACACGTCACCGGCCAGCAGGAAGTCCATGTCGGCTGCCAGTTCGTCCAGAGCTTCGCGCAGCGAGCCACAAACGGTGGGGATGCCGGCCAGTTCTTCTGCGGGCAGGTCGTACAGGTTCTTGTCAGACGCTTCGCCAGGATGGATCTTGTTCTTGATACCGTCGAGGCCAGCCATCAGCAGAGCTGCAAAGCACAGGTAGGGGTTCGCCGCGGGATCGGGGAAACGTGCTTCGACGCGCTTCGCCTTGGGCGACTCGGTCCAAGGAATACGAACACAACCCGAGCGGTTGCGTGCCGAGTACGCGCGCAGAACGGGAGCTTCGAAACCGGGAACCAGACGCTTGTACGAGTTGGTTGCAGGGTTGGTGAAGGCGTTCAGAGCTTTCGCGTGCTTCAGGATACCACCGATGAAGTACAGCGCTTCGTCCGACAGGTCAGCGTATTTGTCGCCAGCGAACAGGGGCTTGCCGTCTTTCCAGATCGACATGTTCACGTGCATACCGGAACCGTTGTCACCAGCCATGGGCTTGGGCATGAAGGTTGCGGTCTTGCCGTAGGCGTGCGCGACGTTGTGGATGATGTACTTGTACTTCTGCAGGTTATCGGCCTGCTCGGTCAGCGTTCCGAAGATCAGACCCAGTTCGTGCTGGCTGGTCGCAACTTCGTGGTGGTGCTTGTCCACTTTCATGCCGATCGCCTTCATGGTCGACAGCATTTCAGAACGGATGTCCTGTGCGTCGTCCACGGGGTTAACGGGGAAGTAGCCGCCTTTGTAGTCGGCGCGGTGCGACAGGTTGCCGGTCTCGAACTCTGCGTCGGTGTTCCAGGCTGCGGTTTCCGCATCGATCTGGTAGGACACTTTGTTCGGAGCAACCGAGTAGCGCACGTCGTCGAACAGGAAGAATTCAGCTTCGGGGCCGAAGTACGACACGTCACCGATGCCCGAAGACTTCAGGTAGGCTTCTGCCTTCTGAGCGGTACCACGGGGGTCACGGTCGTAGGCTTCGCCAGTGTCGGGCTCAACGATCGAGCAATGGATCGCGATGGTCTTCTCTGCGTAGAAGGGGTCGATGTAGACCGAATCGGTGTCGGGCATCAGTTTCATGTCCGATGCTTCGATCGACTTCCAGCCTGCGATCGACGAGCCGTCGAACATGAAGCCTTCTTCTAGAAAATCCTCATCGACCAGGTCCGAAACAACAGTCACGTGCTGCAGTTTGCCGCGCGGGTCGGTGAAGCGGATGTCGACATACTGGATGTCTTCATCTGCGATCAGCTTGAGAACTGCATCTTTGCTCATGTTCCCTGTTCCTCTCTAAAGTAGTGGATAGTTTTACAAGGCGGCTGAAATTACAGCGCGTCCTGGTTCGTTTCGCCGGTCCGGATACGGATTGCGTGCTCAACGGGGCTGACGAAGATTTTGCCGTCACCGATTTTGTCGGTCTTGGCAGCATTGATGATCGCTTCGATGGCTGCGTCCACCTGATCGGCGGGCAGGACAACTTCGATCTTCACTTTGGGCAGGAAGTCCACGACATACTCTGCGCCGCGGTAGAGTTCGGTGTGGCCTTTCTGACGGCCAAACCCTTTGACCTCGATCACCGAGAGGCCCTGGACACCAACCTCTTGCAGAGCTTCTTTCACTTCGTCGAGCTTGAAGGGTTTGATGATCGCTTCGATTTTTTTCATAGCCGGCCTCCTCGTGTCGGGTTGCGTCACTTCAGATCATTTCTGTTTCCGCTCCACAATCGGATAGATTACTCTAGCCAAGCGCGTTGCAGCCGAATTTATAGGCGGGTGTAAAAAATGTGCAAGCTGGCTGTATTTTGTGCAGTTTGAAAACTTTTGGGTGAATTGATGGGCGAAATTCTGACCTCTGCACAAATGCGCGCCAAAGAAAAAAGGGTGATGCAGGCTGGCGAGGTCACTGGCCTTGGGTTGATGGAGCGCGCTGGCCAAGGCGTTCTGGACGAGACTTTCCGCAAATTTCCGGACTTGGATAAATGCAAAGCTCACGCAGTTGTGCTGTGCGGGCCGGGCAACAATGGCGGCGATGGATTCGTGATCGCCCGTGGGCTGTTTGAGCGCGGCTGGAAGGTCGAGGTTTTCTTTTGGGGCAAGGCCGAGAAGCTATCTGACGATGCGCGGCAGATGCATGATGCATGGGCTGCTTTGGGTCCGATACATTCGATGACGCCTCAGAGCGCAGGGCAGGGTGAGCGCCCGACATTATTGTTCGATGCCATGTTCGGGATCGGGATCAGCCGTCCCATTCCGATAGAGTGCGCTTTGTCCTTCCATGCGGTGTGTGATCGGGCATCTGGTGACAAAAAGGTGATCTGCATCGCTGTAGATTGCCCGTCCGGCGTGGACGTGGACACGGGCGCGACGCTTTTGCGTGACGATCCGAGTCGCGCCAACGGCGACACTGACCCGCGGAAGATCGCCGAGCGGACAGATCTATGCGTCACCTTTCACGCGCCGAAATTGGGGCATTGCTTGGCAGAGTTGGGGCGGCATCCCGTCGCCGTTGTGGATATCGGTTTGGACGCCGTGCCTGCGGATGCGGTCATTCCTCCGGATGGCGTGACGCGTTCGATCCCGCCTGTTGCGCCGGAAACTTGGCTCAAAGAGGTCACGGGTTTGGGCCGTGGGGGGCATAAGTATACGCGCGGTCACGCCCTGATTTTGGCAGGCGGTGTTGGTAAAGGTGGCGCGGGCCGAATGGCCGCGCGGGCGGCGCTGCGCACGGGCGCTGGCTTGGTCACGTTAGGGGTGCCGTCAGAGGCACTGGCGGAGAATGCAGCGCACCTGAACGCCATTATGTTGACCGAGATTTCCAGCGCCAAAGACGTGTCTCAGGCATTGGAAGACACGCGCTTGTCTTCGGTCTGTCTGGGGCCGGGCCTTGGTGTCGGGATGGAAACGCGCGACAGAGTGCTCGCGGTGCTACGGGCGACGGCCTCGGACGGGCGGCGCGCTGTTCTGGACGCCGATGCGCTCAGCAGTTTTGCCGATGCACCAGAGGTCATGTTCGAGGCGTGTCATGAAAACGTGGTGATCACCCCGCACGAAGGCGAGTTTGCGCGGCTCTTTCCCGATCTCGCGGAAAAGGTGCGGATCTCGGATCCGTCCAAACAGGGGCTCGGGAAAGTCGAAGCGACGAAACTCGCGGCAGAGCGACTCGGGGCGACGGTCTTGCTGAAAGGCGAAGCGACCGTTCTGGCGGATCAGCGCGGGGCCAGTGCCATCCACTCCGCGCTGCATGATCGGGCGGTCCCGTGGCTGGGAACAGCGGGGGCAGGCGATGTGCTGGCGGGGATAATTGCGGGGCTCACCGCGCATCAGGTGGCAGCAACCAGTGCCATGATCGATCTGGCCGCCGCCGCAGTTTGGCTTCATGCGCAGGCTGCGCGAAGCTTTGGGCCGGGCCTCATCGCAGAGGATTTGCCGGAGCAGTTGCCAAAAGTCTTTAGAGAGTGCGGGTTCTAAGGGCGCTCGCCGCTAGCGATCAAAGGACGGGGCAGTACAGTTCCAGCCCGTCTGCATAGATGATGTGATCAGTGTCGAAGCGCAGGCGATAGAACACACGCTTGGCGACAGGTAGGGACTTCAGGAATTCACCATCTTCCAGACGGCCTACGCGCATCAACGCCTGCTTCTGACCAGTCAACGCCTGAGCGCGCCAGTCTCGAATCAGGATTTTCTGGTTGGCGGGCAGGTCGGTGTCGTGTTCGGGGCGGTCGTGACCCAGACTTCCGGCGCGAATGCGGACGACATCACAATCGCTTTCAAATTTCTCGATTCGGCGCAGCACAGACATGCCCGCGTCACGGGTGATGATCCTTGCTCCTTCGCTCAGGGCTTCGACGGCGATGGCACCCATCGCGGTCAGAACCTGAGTGCCCGAGGTAATGCCCAAGCTCACATTGGCCATATCATCTGCGATCAGTGCGCTTTGCGTCGTCGGAAACATATCCACCTCGTATCTCACCACGGAGATACCTTCCGCGACATGTCTTAAGAAAACGTCCAAACGGGGCGAAATTAAGGCGCGGTAAAAAAAATTCATTTTGCCTCTCGCCACCGCTGAAACGCTTTGCTAGAGAGCAGTCCTCGGATGCGGGTGTGGCGAAATTGGTAGACGCACCAGATTTAGGTTCTGGCGCCGCGAGGCGTGGGGGTTCAAGTCCCTCCACCCGCACCACTGAGAATACTTCCTAAAAATCAACTGATTAAAGTGTGGGCTTCTCTACACATCGGTTTCATTTGACCAATCGTGTCTCGAACCCGTTACACTGGTCCTGCGGCAAGCACGACAGAGGAGCGCGCAGGATGGAAGAGCTGGAGACCAAATATGTCACGCCCCTGACCGAGGCCGTGACAGGGCTCTTGGACTATTTGTGGACCTTCGGGATTCAGTTGTTCACGCCCATCCAGTTCATCGCAATCTTCGTAGCCTTGTTCGTGGCGCTGGTGCTGCATCGTTTGGTGCGGCGCGTGATCAAAACTGTCGCAGAAACGACCGAAGGCCGTCTGACCCGCCGCGCTTTGGCAACGGCCGGGGCGATTAGCCTGCCGATCGGTTGGGTGATCGGGCTGTGGATTGCGATGGGGGCGCTGAGTGCTTTTGGCCAGCCGATAACGATGGTCCGGCTGTTCGCAAGCCTGATCAACGCGTGGATCATTATCCGGATTCTGACAACGCTGCTGCCCTCTAACTCCTTTGCCAATCTGGTCAGTTGGACCATCTGGGCTGTGGCGGCGTTGAATGCGGTTGGGCTGCTGGACCCGACGATCCTATGGCTCGATTCGATCAAGTTTTCGTCCAAACAGCTGAACATTTCGCTGTGGACGGCCATTCAGGGCCTGATTGTCAGCTCCATGCTCTTGTGGGTGGCCTATCATTCGTCCGGCTTCATTGCGCGGCGGCTCGAGGCGGCGACGACACTTTCCCCCACAGCTCAGGTGCTTCTGTCCAAGGTTCTGGGCATCGTTCTGATGGTCGTGGCGGTGCTCGTCGGGATGCAGGTGGTCGGGATCGACCTGATGGCCTTTGCTGTATTTTCCGGTGCGCTGGGTCTGGGGGTTGGTCTGGGCATGCAGCGGACGGTGGCAAACTTTGTCGCCGGATTTACCATGCTTGCAGACCGCTCGATCAAACCGGGGGATGTGATCGAGATTCAAACCGGCGAGGGGCCCACCTATGGCGTGGTCAAAGCGCTGGCGGGGCGCTACGTGTCTGTTCGGACGCGGTCGGGGACGGAAACGCTGATCCCCAATGAAATCCTGATCTCTAATCCTGTGACGAACTGGTCTTTTTCGGACAAGCGCGTGCGCAGGGCCGTCCCGATTGGCGTCGCGTATTCCACCGATTTAGAAAAGGCGATGGCCCTCGCGATCGAAGGGGCGCAAGCCTGTCCGCGTGTGCTGAAGCTGCCCGCGCCGATTTGCCTGATCAGAGGGTTCGGCGATTCCAGTGTTGATCTGGAACTGCGGTTTTGGATTTCAGACCCAGAGGGCGGGGTGGCGAATATCACCAGCGAAGTGCTCTTGCAGATCTGGAAGCGCTTTCGCGAGCATGGCATCGAAATCCCGTTCCCGCAGCGCGAGATCACGATCAAGAACCCACCCGCGCCAGAGGTAGAGGCGCCGCAAACGCCGGAATAAGCCCACAATCGCGCCGAGTCGGATGGTTCCGCTGACAAATACGCCTTGCGCGCATCGTTTGTCCGCCTTAGAACGCGCCAAACCGATCCGGCGGGCGTGGCCCGCCCTAATTTCTATGGGGAAACGTATGCAGGTCACCGAGACGCTGAACGAAGGTCTGAAGCGCGGTTATGCGATCACCGTCACCGCAGCCGAGCTGGAAGCCAAGGTCAACGAAAAGCTGACCGAGGCGCAGCCTGAGATCGAAATGAAGGGCTTCCGCAAAGGTAAAGTCCCGATGGCTCTGCTGAAAAAGCAGTTCGGCCAGCGCGTTCTGGGCGAAGCGATGCAGGAAGCCATCGACGGCGCGATGAACGAGCACTTCGAAAAGTCGGGCGACCGTCCCGCGGCCCAGCCTGAGGTCAAAATGACCAATGACGACTGGAAAGAAGGCGACGACGTTGCGGTCGAAATGACCTACGAAAAGCTGCCCGAGATTCCCGAAGTCGACCTGTCGGGCGTTAAGCTCGAGAAGCTGGTTGTCAAAGCAGACGACGAGCAGGTCAACGAGACTCTGGAAAGCCTGGCGAAGAACGCACAGGACTTTGACGCGCGCGAAGAAGGCGCAGCGGCAGAGGACGGCGACCAGATCGTATTCGACTTCTTGGGTAAAGTTGACGGCGAAGCCTTTGAGGGCGGCGCAGCAGAAGACTACCCGCTGGTTCTGGGCTCGAACAGCTTCATCCCCGGCTTCGAAGAGCAGCTGGTTGGCGTGAAAGCCGGCGAAGAAAAAGACGTCACCGTCTCCTTCCCCGAAGAGTACGGCGCAGAGCACCTGGCTGGCAAAGAAGCTGTCTTCGAGTGCAAGATCAAAGAAGTCAAAGCGCCCAAGGCCGCTGAGATCGACGATGAGCTGGCCAAGAAGTACGGTGCCGAAGATCTGGAAGGTCTGAAGACCCAGATCCGTGAGCGTCTGGAAGCCGACTACGCGAACACCGCGCGTCAGGTCACCAAGCGCAAGCTGCTGGACGCTCTGGACGGTCTGGTCTCGTTCGACCTGCCCCCGAGCCTCGTTGAAGCCGAAGCCAAGCAGATCGCGCACCAGCTGTGGCACGAAGATAACCCCGAGGTTCAGGGCCACGATCACGGCGAGATCGAGACCACCGAAGAGCACACCAAGCTGGCCGAGCGCCGCGTGCGTCTGGGTCTGCTGCTGGCCGAAATCGGCAACAAAGCAGAAGTCGAAGTAACTGATCAGGAAATGACCCAAGCGGTTATGGCGCAGGCGCGTCAGTACCCCGGTCAAGAGCGCCAGTTCTTCGAATTCATCCAGCAGAACCCGCAGATGCAGCAGCAGCTGCGCGCGCCGATCTTTGAAGACAAGGTTGTCGACCACATCGTCGATCAGGCCGAAGTCACCGAGAAAGAGATCAGCAAAGACGAGCTGAAAGAAGCTGTCGACGCGCTGGAAGAAGAAATCGCATAAGCTGCGGTTCCTTTGACAGGATTTCGGGCCGTCCCAGTTGGGGCGGCCTTTTCTTTTGTGCTACCGCTGCGTGGTTGGCGGGTGGATTGATTTGAGTATTTTTACAAAGCAGAAAGAGGCGGGGATGGCGCAGTTTGATGTGCGTGTGGCGTCCATTGAGGACGCCGAGCGGATTGCTGAAATTCATGTGGCCTGCTGGTACGAGACCTATCGGAGTTTGCTGCCGGATCATTTTCTGGATCAGATGACTGTCGCGGACCGCGCGGACATGTGGCGCGGTGTTTTTGCGGCCTTTGATGCGAGAGCTTTTGGTCAGTGTGCTGTGTTGGAGTTGGATGGAGAGGCCGTTGGATTTGCGGGATACTGCGCGCAGCGGGACGAGGCTTTGAAAGCGCAAGGCTTTGGCGGAGAGATCACAGCTGTGTACGTGCGCCGCGCGAACCAAGGGCAGGGCGCAGGGCGGCTCTTGATGCGTTGGTGTGCAGAGTCGTTGGTAGCTGCGGGAGTTCAGGGCGCTGCGTTGTGGGCACTACGAGAAAACGCGCCGGCACGAGGATTCTACGAGCGTTTGGGTGGGGAGATTTGCGGCGAGGCCGAAGAAACCCGCGATGGGGCCGTTTTGACGTCGGTTGCCTATGGTTGGGCGGATGTATCCGTGCTGGCCATCCAATAAAAAACGCCGCGCAGGTGGGCTGCGCGGCGTCGCTTCGGGATTTGGAATAGGCGCGAGGCCTTATTCCGAAGCTGTCTCTTCTTCGTCGTCCGAAGCTGCCGAGCCGAGGTCGTCGAACAGCTGCGAGACTTCGAAGTCTGCTGCTGCTTCCTCTTCGGCTGCCAGTTCTTGGATCGACTTGCCCGATGCCTGCAGTTCAGCTTCTTCGTTCGAACGAGCGACGTTCAGCTGAATGGTTGCTTCGACTTCGGGGTGCAGGACAACGTGTACGTCGTGCAGACCAAGGTACTTGATCGGTGCCGACAGAACGACCTGCTTGCGGTCAACGGTGAAACCAGCTTCGGTGGCTGCGTCTGCGGCGTCACGGGTGGTGACCGAACCGTAGAGAGCACCCGCGTCCGACGCGGCGCGAATCACGATGAACTGCTGGCCATCCAGCTTTTCAGACAGCGATTCTGCTTCTTTTTTGGTTTCGAGGTTGTTTGCTTCCAGCTGGGCTTTACGCTCTTCGAAAGCAGCGATGTTTGCTTTCGATGCGGTCATGGCCTTCTGCTGGGGCAGCAGGTAGTTGCGGGCATAGCCGGGCTTTACGTCGACGACTTCGCCCATCTGGCCAAGCTTGGCCACGCGCTCGAGAAGGATAACTTGCATATCAGTGTCTCCTTATTTCACAGCGTAGGGCAGCAGAGCGAGGAAGCGGGCGCGCTTGATAGCACGAGCCAGTTCACGCTGCTTCTTTGCCGAAACGGCAGTGATGCGCGAGGGAACGATTTTGCCGCGCTCAGAGATGTAGCGCTGCAGAAGACGGGTGTCTTTGTAATCGATCTTGGGTGCGTTGTCGCCCGAGAAGGGGCACACTTTGCGACGGCGGAAAAACGGTTTGGTAGCCATGGTTTAGATCCCTTTCCTAATCCGCTTAGCGACGCTCGCGGCGGTCACCGCGATCACCGCGCTCTTCGCGCTTTTGCATCTGGATCGACGGACCTTCGGCGTGCTCGTCAACCTTGATGGTCATGACGCGCATGACGTCGTCATGCAGGCGCATCAGGCGTTCCATTTCCTGAACCGCTGCCGAGGGGGCGTTGGTGCGCAGGAAAGCGTAGTGGCCTTTGCGGTTCTTGTTGATCTTGTACGCCATGGTTTTGACGCCCCAGTATTCACTGGCTACGATGGCACCACCATTGTCGGACAGAACGGTCGAGAAGTGTTCGATCAGGCCTTCGGCCTGTGCGCCGGACAAGTCCTGACGCGCGATAAAGACATGCTCATAGAGAGCCATGTGTTATCTCCAGTCATTTTCAGCGAGCTTCATAGGGCGGGTTATTCCTTCGCCCCACCCACGAGAGGTCACGCGGTTCACGAAATTTGCGAAGGAAGCGCTCATATACACGAGTTCGGGAAAAACACAAGCCGCGCAGGGCCATTTGTGCTGGGTGGGGTGATTGCGCCGGAAATGGCAACAATGGGGCGAAATGCGCCGGAAATTACCCCATGAGTGCCCAATTCTCGCCCTGACCCTTAAGGCATTGTAAATGCATATATTACCGAGGGAACAGGTAAATGGTTGCACTGAACGAAAAGCCTGGTGCACAGGCAAGCGGGCATCCGTGGCAGAGCGGAAATGTCCATGTAGAGCCCACAATATGGGGCTATGTTGTCCACTGCGTGTCGGCGGGTGAGAGATTGATGCCAGTTTTGCGGGTTGCGACTGCAATGCTTGGGATCATTGTTATCACCATGGCGATTGGATTGTGGTTCGTCCCGACGCGCTACTTGGGCGAGGAAACGCTACTGGTCAAACTCGTGACCTCTGGCATGGGGTTTTATGGTGGCTTGATGCTGGTCCAAGCGGCGCAAGCGGTCACCCATCCCGAAGTGCAACTGGATATGCAGCGCCGCGAAGTGCGCATTATCGAGCGGTCGTCCCATGGGGCAACGCGGCTGATGGCCTGTCACAGCTTTTCGACGCTGTCTGATATTCGCGTGGAAAACGGCGTACTTTTGGCCTTTGATCGCGCGGACGAAGAGGTGCTGCGGGTCCGCCTGAATGCTGAAATGGACCGTGCCCAGATCGAGCGTCGCTTGCGCCGCGAGGTGTTTGGTCAGCGGGGCTGAAACGCCACCTGCGCACACAGGCATAGGCCGATTGTTCGAATTCACACAGAACATGTTGAACCAACACGGATTGTCCGGAGCGCCGCTTCGGACAATTTGTTGTGGTGTAACGCAACACCCCTCTGGAGAGCGAAATGAAGAATACCCTGATTGCAGCCCTGGTCGCCACTACAGCAGCTTCCGCAGCATACGCAGCCCCCGAAAAGTACACTCTGGACCCCAGCCACAGCCAGATCGTGTTCAACTACAACCACCTCGGGTTCTCGACCACCTATGGCATGTACTCGGGTTTCGAAGGCGAAATCATGTTTGACGCCGAAGCGCCCGCAGACAGCTCGGTCACCGTGTCGTTCCCGACCGACACCCTGATCACTGGCTGGGACGAGCGCACCCAGCACTTCCTGACCGGCGACTTCTTTGGTGCAGAAGAGAGCCCCGAGATCTCGTTTACCTCGACCGGCATCGAAGTCACTGGCGAGAAAACTGGTGAGATCACTGGCGACCTGACCATCAATGGCGTGACCAAGTCGATCGTTCTGGACGCAGAGATGACCCAGATGGGCGATCACCCGATGGCGAACAAGCCTTGGGTTGGCTTTAACGCGACCACCACCGTTGTGCGCAGCGAGTTCGACATGGGTCAGTTCGCACCCTACGTCAGCGACGAAGTCGAAGTCTTCATCTCGATCGAGGCGATGAAAGCCGAGTAATCGCTGAACAGCGAACCGGTTCAAGAAATGAAAAAGGCGGTCAGAGTTCTGACCGCCTTTCTTTGTGTTTGGCCGTGTGGGCCGAGGGGTTATTCCCCCTCGGCGGCGCGGGTGGCCGTCAGGTTGATTGCCACATCGACCGAATACCCCAGCGAGCCTTCGTCGGTCATGCTGTCGCCCACATGGTAGTTTCGGCGGTCCAAAGTGACGGTGCCATTCACGGTTGCGGTGTCGCCGTCGATGGTCAGGTCAAAGGGCATGGTGATCGGTTGCTCGTAGCCTTTGATCGTCAGGGTGCCCTCGGCTGTGTTGCCCTCGGCGGTCGAGATCAGGTCAGCGGTGAAGGTCGCGGTCGGATGCTCTTCGACATTGAAGTAGTCGGGGCCCATGGCTTGGTCCGTGACGGTGCCCAAGGTCAAAGAGGGGATCGAGATGGTGACCTCGGCTTGGCCTTTGACATCAGTCTCTGCGGTTTCGTCGTAGCTGATCGACGCGGTCCAATCAGCGAACGATCCTGTGACGGAGGATCCCATCTGCTGCACGGTGATCGCGATGTCACCTTCGGTTACGGTCCAATCGGTCTCAACTTCGGCCAATGCTGCGCCTTCGGTGCGTTCAGGCTGCGCGAACAGGCCAAGCCCGGCACCCGTGCCCAGCGCGGCGGCCCAAATCACGAGCGCAACGAACAGAGGCGCAAAGACACTGTGCTTGTCTTCGAGTGGACCCGTCGCGGGATAGCCCGGCAGCATGCGCAGAAGGGTTGCGTCACGGTCGATGAAGTGGTGCTTTAGTGCGCCAAGGACGTGGGCGATGATCGTGAACATCAGCACTTTTTCAAAAATCCCGTGCAGCACAGAGAAGGTATGCGAAAGGTCCGGCGATTTGGGGATGAAGGGCAGGGACTGGCCAAAGGGCCACCAGATCGGCGCGTAGCCTTCGGCACTGGCGTGGTGAATCCAACCGGTCAGCGGCACCAAGATCAGCGAGCCATAGAGCAGCCAGTGCGCGGTTTCGGCCAAAAGAGATTCGACTGGCTTGTCCCCGTTCATCAGGGCGGGCTTGGGTTGGGTCAGCGCCCACAGGATGCGTAGGAGAGCCACAAAGAACACTGTGACCCCCAGCGTTTTGTGCAAAGAGAAAAGCCACGCCTTCTGGGCCAGCTGTTCCGAGGTCTCGAATGGGGCATCGGTTGCAATGATCCCGAGGGGAATCAGCGTGAGGATGAGAAGCGCGACGAGCCAGTGGAAGGTTTTGGCTACGGCGCCGTAGTGGGTGGCGTTGTTGCTGAGGGGCATTGAAAAGTCCTGAACGTCAAATGAGGAGGGGTCCGCTTGGCAGAATAGCGTATGGGCAGTTTGCCACAATCTGTGCGCTTGCACAGAGTTTGTGCCCTGCGCTTGTGGGTTTGGGCTGGACCGTCTAGACCTGTCGCAACTTTTTTAAAACGGAGAACTCCATGACACGCGCTTTCGTGTTTCCGGGGCAGGGCGCTCAGACCATTGGAATGGGCAAGGCACTGGCCGAGGCATATCCTGCTTCTAAGGCTGTTTTTGACGAAGTCGACGAGGCTCTGGGCGAGAATCTGTCCGGTTTGATCTGGGAGGGGGACATCGAAACCCTGACCATGACTGCCAACGCTCAGCCTGCGCTGATGGCGACGTCGCTGGCGGCAATGCGCGCGCTGGAAGCCGAAGGTGTGGCAATGACCGACGCGGCGTTCGTGGCGGGCCACTCGCTGGGGGAATACTCGGCGTTGGCGGCCGCGGGTTCGCTGTCTGTTGCAGATTGTGCGCGCCTGCTGCGTCTGCGCGGCGATGCAATGCAGCAAGCTGTTCCTGTCGGCGAGGGCGCGATGGCGGCTCTGCTGGGTCTGGACTTCGAGACGGCTGCTGCTGTGGCGGCGGCGGCTGCCGAGGGTCAGGTCTGTCAGGCGGCAAACGACAACGATCCCAGTCAGGTTGTGATTTCAGGTGACAAGGCCGCCGTCGAGCGTGCCTGCGACATCGCCAAGGAAAAGGGCGCCAAGCGCGCGCTGCTGCTGCCCGTCAGCGCACCTTTCCATTGTGCGCTGATGCAGCCTGCGGCGGACAAAATGGCGGCAGCTCTGGCCGAGGTCGAGATCAAGAACCCAGCTGTTCCACTGGTCGCCAACGTGCGTGCCGAGGCTGTGACCGAGGGCACCTTGATCCGCAACCTGCTGGTCGAGCAGGTCACCGGCAGCGTGCGCTGGCGCGAGAGCGTCGCGTGGATGGCAGCGAATGGCGTGACCGAGATTTGGGAAATCGGTGCGGGCAAGGCGCTGAGCGGGATGATCAAGCGGATCGACCGGTCTGTGGCGACCAAAGCCGTTGGCACCCCCGACGACGTAAAAGCGGCTGTAGCGGCCGAGTGATTGAGGGCGGCGCCGGGGGCTGTGCGCCCCCGAACCCCCGCAGGGTATTTGGACCAAGAAAGAGATTGGTTCCGAGAGAAGGATGAACGACATGTTTGATTTGACCGGCAAGAATGTTCTGGTGACCGGCGCTTCGGGTGGGATCGGTGGCGAGATCGCAAAATCGCTGCACGCGGCGGGCGCGACCGTTGGCCTGAGCGGCACCCGTGTGGAGCCCTTGGAAGCGCTGGCGGCGGAACTGGGCGAGCGCGCCCATGTGCTGCCCTGTAACCTGAGCGATGCCGAAGCGGTTGACGCGCTACCCAAGCAGGCGGCCGAGGCTATGGGCTCTGTCGATATTCTGGTGAACAACGCGGGCATCACCCGTGATAACCTGTTCATGCGGATGTCGGACGACGAGTGGGCGCAGGTTCTGGAAGTGAACCTGACCTCGACCTTCCGTCTGTGCCGCGGCGTGCTGCGCGGGATGATGAAGGCCCGTTGGGGTCGCATCATCAACATCAGCTCGATTGTTGGCGCGACTGGCAACCCCGGACAGGGCAACTATGCGGCCGCCAAAGCGGGTATGGTCGGGATGTCCAAGTCGCTGGCCTATGAGGTTGCGGCGCGCGGCATTACGGTGAATGCGATTGCACCCGGCTTCATTGCGACTGCGATGACCGACAAGCTGAACGACAAGCAGAAAGAGGGCATCCTGACCCAGATTCCTGCGGGCCGTATGGGCAACCCCGAAGAGATCGCAGCTGCAACGCTGTATCTGGCGAGCAACGAGGCTGGTTATGTCACCGGCACCACCCTGCACGTCAACGGCGGGATGGCCATGCTGTAAGGTTCCCTAGAGGGACTTGTGGAAAGCGTTTGCGTTGCCTGAGTGATGTGCTATAGGCGGCGCAGATTTTAGCCGAGGGTGCCATTGGCGCGTCGGCTGTTCGCTCTGCGGTAGATGCCGTAGGGTCAAGAGCCGCCCGGTTGGGCAGAGACGTCCACCCCTCGGGGCGCGGGCAACAAACGGGCAAAAGCCCAGTAGAAGTGATGAGGAATTGACATGAGCGATGTCGCAGAACGCGTAAAGAAGATCGTTGTAGAGCACCTCGGTGTTGACGAAGACAAAGTCAGCGAAGGTGCTTCGTTCATCGACGATCTGGGCGCAGACAGCCTTGACACCGTTGAGCTGGTCATGGCGTTCGAAGAAGAGTTCGGCATCGAGATCCCCGATGACGCAGCCGAAAACATCCAGACCTTCGGCGACGCGGTCAAGTTCATCTCGGAAAACCAGTAATTTCCGACTGACTTACGTATAGCGAAAGCGGCGTTCCTGATGGGAGCGCCGCTTTTGTTTTGCGCGGTGGGGAATTTCGCGATTCGACGGGGTGGCGCTTTCAAGCGCTCTGAACGCGGAAATCCACCGGCGGAACGGGGCGCAAATGGCCCGCAGAATGCGCCAAGCCCTTGCCCCCCACGTGAAATGCGGGGTAGACAGCGGCAAAGCACTAATGAGGAAGGGCAGCCGCATGCGTCGTGTCGTCGTCACCGGTTTGGGATTGGTAACTCCGCTGGCTTGCGGGGTCGAGGAAACCTGGTCGCGTATTCTGGCCGGAGAGTCGGGCGCTGGTCCGATCACCAAGTTTGATGCCAGCAATCTGGCCACCACCTATGCTTGCGAAATTCCGCTGGGTGATGGGTCCGATGGCACCTTTAACCCTGATGACTGGATGGCGCCGAAAGAGCGTCGCAAGGTCGATGACTTTATCCTGTACGGAATCGCGGCGGCCATGCAGGCGGTCAAGGATTCCGGCTGGGAGCCCGAGGACACCGAAGCGCGTGAACGCACGGGCGTGATGATCGGCTCTGGCATCGGTGGTCTCAACTCGATCGCGGAAACCGCTGTTTTGATCAAGGAAAAGGGCCCGCGCCGTGTGTCGCCGTTCTTTATCCCTGGTGCGTTGATCAACCTGATCTCTGGTCAAGTCTCAATCAAGTTCGGCTTCAAAGGCCCGAACCACGCTGTTGTGACCGCTTGCTCGACCGGCGCGCACGCCATTGGCGACGCGGCCCGTCTGATCAAGGATGGCGACGCGGACGTCATGGTTGCCGGTGGCGCAGAAGGCGCGATCTCGGAAATCGGGATAGCAGGCTTTAACGCGTGTAAGGCGCTGTCGACCAAACGCGCGGACGACCCCAAAGCGGCGAGCCGCCCCTATGACGCGGACCGTGACGGCTTTGTCATGGGCGAGGGCGCAGGTATTGTGGTTCTGGAAGAATACGAGCACGCCAAGGCGCGCGGCGCGAAAATTTATGCCGAAGTTCTGGGCTATGGTCTGTCGGGTGACGCCTACCACATCACTGCCCCCAGCGAAGATGGCGAAGGCGGCGAGCGTTCCATGAAGGCCGCGCTGAAGAAAGCAGGTCTGGAGCCCAACGCGATCGATTACATCAACGCGCACGGCACCTCGACCATGGCGGACGTGATCGAATTGGGCGCGGTAGAGCGTCTCATGGGTGATCACGCGGGCAACGTCACGATGTCCTCGACTAAGTCGGCGACTGGTCACCTGTTGGGTGCTGCTGGTGCAATCGAAGCGATCTTCTCGATCCTTGCGATCCGCGATCAGGTGGCTCCGCCGACCATCAACCTCGACACCCCCGCGGTGGAGACCAAGGTTGATTTGGCCCCGAACAAGAAGGTCGAGCGCAAGATTGATGTGGCTCTGTCCAACAGCTTTGGCTTCGGCGGTACCAATGCCAGCGTGATCTTCGGGAAAGTGAAGTAATGTGGCGCAGTGTTGCCTCTAACGCGCTGACGTTTCTGATCGTCGCGATCTTTCTGCTGTCTGGCGTCGTCCTCTGGGGACAGCGCCAGTACACAGAAGCTGGCCCGCTGAACGAGGCAATTTGTTTGCGTGTGGAGCGCGGCAGCAATTTCAGCCGTGTGTCCGAGAACCTCGCTGAGCAAGGGGCAATCACGAATGCGCAGATCTTTCGCGTTGGCGTCGACTACACAGACAAATCCACCGAGCTAAAAGCGGGGTCCTACTTGGTGCCCGCCAATACCTCGATGGAAGAGATCGTGGATATCGTCACCCGTGGCGGCGCGAGCTCTTGTGGGACCGAGGTGGTTTACCGCGTTGGCGTGAACTCTTTGGTTGGGGAGGTCCGCGAGTTGGACCCCGCCACCGGCCGTTTCGAGGAAGTGGCTGAGTATGCGCCTGGCTCGGACGCTGAGGTGCCCGCCGAAGTGACCCGCGTGAAGGAGTTGGGCGACACCCGCTATCGGATCGCACTGGCCGAAGGTGTGACCAGCTGGCAGATCGTGAACGCGCTGAACAGCGTCGACGTTCTAAGCGGTGAGATTTCGGGTATCCCGGCTGAGGGTAGCCTCGCGCCTGACAGTTACGAAGTGTCCAAAGGCGATGACCGCGCGGCGGTGATTGCACGGATGGAAGCGCTGCAGGCAGATCGTGTGGCCGAAGTTTGGGCGAACCGTTCGGACAACATCGAAGTCGAGACCCCCGAAGAGATGCTGATCCTTGCCTCGATTATCGAGAAAGAGACCGGAATCGCGGAAGAGCGGCCTCAGGTGTCGAGCGTGTTTACCAACCGTTTGGCGCAGGGGATGCCACTGCAAACGGACCCGACCGTGATCTACGGAATCACGCGGGGCGAAGGCGTGCTGGGTCGCGGTCTGCGTCAAAGCGAATTGCGCCGCGAGACGCCTTGGAACACCTATGTGATCCGTGGTTTGCCGCCGACTCCGATTGCGAACCCCGGGCTGGCGTCGCTGCGTGCGGCGGTCGATCCGGCAGATACGCCCTATCTGTTCTTTGTGGCGGATGGCACGGGCGGCCACGCCTTTGCAGAAACTCTGGCCGAGCATAACGCGAATGTGGCCAAATGGCGGGCGATTGAAGCTGAGCGCGCAAATAACTGATATCGCTTGATGAATGCGGTTTGAAAAGCGTCCCTTTGGGGGCGCTTTTTTCGTTTTGGGCCTGCTGCGCAGTCCGCCTGCGGCGCGGGTATTTGTGCCAAGAAAGAGATGCGCCTTTCCAAAGGGTTAAGGGCGCGGGCGTGTGAAATGCTGCGTCATAGGCGGGACGGACCGAGCGCGGTATATCTGGTGGCAAGCTAGACGAGACGGGCCCGCCACTTTGCAGGCAAACGGGTGGTGGGTCGCGTTTTCTCGTGCGGGTTTCGCATGAGAGGCAAAACACAATGAACACATCTATCGAGCAGCCCCATGAGGACCGTATTTTTGACCGCTTTCGCAATGTGGCGGGGCAAATCCACGATCTGATGGGGGAAGTCGAAGCCCTGCAGAACAAGATCCGCGTCGGTGACTTGGAGGCTATGAAGAACAGCGAAAAGGCGCTGGCCGCGCTGCGGGGGTGGATGAAACGGGCCTATGAATTGGAGGATCTGCATCATGAACGAACTGGACAGTCACGGGGTGGGGCCGAGCTTGACCTCGGCGCCGCACGCGCTTCGATCGGGGGCCGCTTGGCTCGCCTCCGCGCCGCTGGAGGTGCAGGAGCAGTTTCTGGACAGTCTGAGTGAGGCAGAGGTCGCGGCGTTGCCGTGGCTCTTTGATTTCTGGGCTTTGCCGCATCAGTTGCCGCCTTCGGGGGATTGGCGCAGCTGGGTGATTATGGGGGGGCGCGGCGCGGGGAAAACCCGCGCCGGTGCCGAATGGGTGCGTTCTCGGGTCGAGGGTAACAGGCCCCGCGATCCGGGCGCGTGCTCGCGCATCGCGTTGGTCGGCGAGACATTCGATCAGGTGCGCGAAGTGATGATTTTCGGGGAGAGCGGGATTTTGGCCTGCTCTCCGCCGGACCGTCGGCCCGAATGGAGCGCGACGCGGCGGCGGCTGACATGGCCCAATGGGGCAGAGGCGGCGGCTTTTTCTGCGCATGATTTTGAGGGGCTCAGGGGGCCGCAGTTTGATGGCGCTTGGGTCGATGAATTGGCCAAGTGGAAGAACGGGCAGGATGCCTGGGATATGCTGCAATTTGCGTTGCGGCTGGGGGATGATCCGCGGGTTTGTGTGACGACAACGCCGCGGAATGTTGGCGCGCTGAAGGATTTGTTGAAGGCACCGTCCACGGTGGTGACCCATGCGCGGACGCAGGATAACAGCGCCTATCTGGCGGAGTCGTTTCTGGCTGAGGTGCAGGCGCGGTATGCGGGATCTCGGCTGGGACGGCAGGAATTGGATGGCGTGCTGCTGGAAGAGGCTGAGGGCGCGCTGTGGAAAATGGCAGAGCTGGAGCGAGCGCAGGTCGGTGCTGTGCCCGACTTGGATCGCATCGTGGTCGCTGTGGACCCGCCGGTGACGGGCCATGCGGGGTCGGACACCTGCGGGATCGTCGTGGTGGGCGCTGTGGTGCAGGGACCTCCGCAAAACTGGCGGGCTTATGTGCTGGAGGATGCCTCTGTGGCGTCGAGTTCCCCTTTGGCTTGGGCGCAGGCGGCTGTGGCGGCAATGCGTCGGCACAGCGCGGACCGGATCGTGGCGGAGGTTAATCAGGGTGGTGATTTAGTAGAGGCGGTTCTGCGGCAGGTCGATCCTTTGGTGCCCTATGCCAAGGTTCATGCCTCACGCGGGAAGGTCGCGCGGGCTGAACCAGTAGCCGCTTTGTACGAACAGGGGCGCGTGCGCCACCTTTGTGGTCTGGCAGAGCTGGAAGACCAGATGTGCCGGATGGGGCCACGGGGGTTCGAAGGCAAAGGCAGCCCGGATCGTGTGGATGCGCTGGTATGGGCAGTGACGGAACTGCTGATCAAGCCTGCGCAAGGCTATCAGCGCCCGCAGGTTCGGAGCCTCTGACAGGCAGCGCACGGTGCTCCCAGCGGGTGTTAATCTTTGCGGCGGATAAGTGTCACACAGACGGCGCGGGATGATCCCTCGCCAGAACGGAACGGAGGGACAATGGCGGTTTTCGATCTCTTCCGGGGTCGGGCAGAGCCCCAGCCCGTGCCAGAGACCAAGGCTAGCGCGACCGGTCCGGTGGTGCATTGGTCGGGGGGCGGACGGATTGCCTGGACCCCGCGGGATACGGTTTCGCTGACCCGTGCGGGGTTTGTCGGCAATCCGGTGGGCTTCCGCGTGGTCAAGGTGATCGCCGAGGCGGCGGCCTCTTTGCCGCTGATCCTGCAGGACAGCGCGGCGCGGTACTCGGAGCATCCTTGGCTGGCGCTTTTGAACCGGCCGAACGGGGCGCAGGTCCGGTCCGAGTTTCTGGAGACCCTGTATGGCCAGATGCTGCTGTCGGGGAACGGGTACATTGAGGCTGTCGAAGCCGAGGGCGTGCCGGTGGAACTGCATGTACTGCGCTCGGACCGGATGCATGTGGTGCCGGGGCCGGATGGTTGGCCGGTGGCCTATGACTATGTGGTCGGTGCGAAAAAGCATCGGTTCGACATGGTCGGCGGGCAGCCTGTTTGCCATATCCGCAGCTTTCACCCGCAGGATGACCATTACGGTCTATCGCCCCTAGAGGCGTCGGGAACGGCGATTGACGTGCATAATTCGGCGGCGCGCTGGTCCAAGGCTTTGTTGGATAACGCTGCGCGGCCTTCGGGAGCGATCGTGTATTCGGGGGCTGAGGGGCAAGGGACCATGAGCGCGGATCAGTACGATCGGCTGGTGTCCGAGATGGAGGCCCATCACACCGGTGCCCGTAATGCAGGGCGTCCGATGCTGCTGGAAGGCGGTCTGGACTGGAAACCGATGGGCTTTAGCCCCAGTGATATGGAGTTCCAGAAGACCAAAGAGGCCGCCGCGCGGGACATCGCCATTGCCTTTGGCGTGCCGCCGATGCTGCTCGGGATCCCCGGAGATGCGACTTACGCCAACTATCAAGAGGCGCATCGGGCGTTCTATCGTCTGACGGTGCTGCCTTTGGCGGGCAAGGTGCTGGGGGCGTTATCGAACTGGTTGTCTGAACTGTCGGGCGAGGCATTGGTTCTGGGGCCGGATCTGGACCAGATCCCTGCCTTGGCCGAGGAGCGCGAGGCCCGTTGGCGCCGCGTGGCGAATGCTGATTTCCTGACCGATGCGGAAAAGCGCGTGGCACTGGGGTTCCCCGCCATGCCCGAGGAGAATGCAGATGCTTGAACGTAAATTTCATCGACCGGATGCGGGTTTGCGCACCGATGGGGCCGAGATCAGCGGGTATGCCTCGGTCTTTGGTCTGGTGGATCGCGGCGGTGATGTGGTGGCCAAGGGCGCCTATACAGCCTGTCTGGAGCGTCTGATGGCCAAGGGTGGCAGCGTGCGGATGCTGTGGCAGCACGATCCGAACCAGCCCATCGGCGTGTGGGACGAGCTGCGCGAAGACGACCATGGCCTGTGGGTCAAGGGCCGGCTGCTAGAAAGCGTCGACAAGGGGCGCGAGGCTGCGGCTTTGGTCCAGGCCGGTGCGCTGGACGGTCTGTCGATTGGCTATCGCACCGTGCGTGCCGCCAAGGACGGCAAGGGGCGCCGCATCCTGCATGAAGTCGATCTGTGGGAGGTGTCGCTGGTGACCTTTCCCATGCTGCCTGACGCGACAGTTCAGGCCAAATCCCACGATCCCGCAGATGCCTTTGTTCAGGCCCTGCGGCGGGCCGGTCAGCTTTTGACCCAAGCCTAACCCCAATCAAGGAGAGAACCGGATGGATCTGACCGAGGCGATGCCACGGACCGGCGAAGCTGTGCCTGATTCAGATGAAATGCATGGCGCAATCAATGACTTCTTGGGCGCGATTGAAGCGTTCAAGGCCGACGTTAATTCGAAATTTCAAAAGCAGGAAGAGAGACTGACCATGCTTGACCGTAAATCCCTGACCGCTAAACGTCCCGCTCTTTCGATGGCCTATGACGTCGAAGCGCCCCACAAAAAGGCGTTCGATGCCTATCTGCGTAGTGGCGATGACGAGGGCCTGCGTGGTCTGGACATCGAGGCCAAGGGCATGTCCACCGCAGTGGCAGCCGATGGTGGCTATCTGGTGGACCCTCAGACCAGTCAGCGCATCTCTGGCGTGCTGTCGAGCACTGCTTCGATCCGCGCGATTGCCAATGTCGTCAGCGTTGAGGCGACCAGCTATGACGTGCTAATCGACCGCGCCGAAATGGGCCACGGTTGGGCGAATGAAACCGACACGATGGCCGAAACGGCGTCGCCCCAGATTGATCGCATCACCATCCCGCTGCATGAGCTGTCGGCTCTGCCCAAAGCCTCGCAGCGGTTGCTAGATGACAGTGCGTTCGACATTGAGGGCTGGCTGGCGGGCCGTATCGCGGACAAGTTTGCCCGCGCCGAGGCAGCGGCCTTTGTTAGCGGTGACGGTGTGGACAAGCCCAAAGGCTTTTTGACCCACAGCCGTGTCGCTGATGAAATCTGGACATGGGGCAATCTGGGGTATGTGACGACTGGTGCGGATGCGGCCTTTTCTGGCGCCGAGAGCCTGATCGATCTGGTCTATGCTCTGGGTGCTCAGTATCGCGCCCGTGCCCAATTCGTGATGAACTCGAAGACTGCAGGCCAAGTGCGCAAGCTAAAAGACAACGATGGTCGTTTCTTGTGGACTGATGGTCTGGCGGCGGGTGAGCCTGCGCGTCTGCTGGGTTACCCCGTACTGATCGCCGAAGACATGCCTGATATCACCACCGGTTCCTGTGCGATCGCGTTCGGTGATTTCCAGTCGGGATATACCGTTGCCGAGCGTCCGGACCTGCGCGTTCTGCGTGATCCCTTCAGTGCCAAGCCCCACGTCCTGTTTTACGCGACCAAGCGCGTCGGCGGAGACGTGAGCGACTTTGCCGCGATCAAGCTGCTGAAATTCGCCACCTCCTGACCAAAGGTGCAGTGATCTGGCCCAGGCATGGGCCGGACAAGGCCTCGTGCTGTCGCTGTCTGGCCAATCCTCCGCACGAGGGCGGCAGCGCGGGGTCCGAGTTTGAGCGGGCTGATTTCGGAGACAAAAATGATCCTGAACGAAGAGACTAAAGTGCCTTTGACCGCTTTGCCGGTGCAGGCGTTCAAGTCCCATTTGCGGCTTGGCACCGGATTTGGCGAAGATGCAGTGCAGGAAGCTGTGCTCGAGGGGTACCTGCGGGCGGCCTTGGCGGCGATTGAGCGCCGGACTGGCAAAGCTCTGATCACGCGCGAATTTTCCTGCCGTATCGAGGCATGGCGAGATGTGTGCGGGCAGACACTACCCTTGGCGCCCGTGCGTCAGGTTTTGGAAATGAGTCTGATCGATGTGGATGACAACCTGACCATCGTGCCTGCAGATCGGTACCGGTTGGCAGGCGATGCGCAGCGGCCGCGGATTGCGCCGCGTGGCACGCAGCTGCCGACGATCCCAAACGGTGGCTACGCTGAAGTTTTCATTCTCGCGGGCTACGGCGAGACTTGGGGTGATTTGCCAGCCGATCTGGCGCAGGCCGTAATGATTCTGGCGAGCCACTACTACGAATATCGCGATCAGAGCGCGGGCGGTACAGATGCCTTTCCGTTTGGGGTGAGTGGTTTGATCGAGCGGTTTCGCACAGTCCGCGCCTTTGGGAGGATCGGCGCATGAAGGCGGTCCACCTGAACCAAGAATTGGTGCTGGAGGCGCGCCAAAGCGTCTCGGACGGTGCCGGTGGGATGCAATCGGGCTGGGTCAGGCTTGGCACGCTGTGGGCAGAGGTGCGAGGCGGCAGTGGCCGGATCGCAGGTGGGGCGGCGCAGGTGGTGTCAGAAACCGCTTATCGCATCGTTGTGCGCGCCGCCCCAGCGGGGAGCCCCGCGCGACCCGTGGCGGGGCAAAGACTCCGCTCTGATGTCCGTGTTTGGCAGATCGAGGCCGTGCGAGAATATGACCACGCTGCACGCTTCTTGATCTGCTTTGCCAAAGAGGAGGTTGCTGCATGAGTTATCAACGCGCAGGAGCCCTACAAACAGCCCTGTTTTCTCACCTGGCGGCGGATAGCGCTTTGTCTGCGCTGATCGGTGACGCTCTGTACGATGCCGTACCATCGGGCACCCTGCCAGAGACTTACGTGATGATGGGTGAAGAAGAGGCCAAGGATGCGGCAGACCCGTTAGGCCAAGACGCTCGTCACGACTTTACGCTGTCAATCGTTTCCACAGCGCAAGGATTTCTGATGGCCAAAACGGTCGCTGCGGCGATTGGCCAAGCGCTGGAAATTGCGCCTGTTTCTTTGACCGAGGGACGCGTGGTCTGGCTTCGGTTTCGCAAGGCTAAAGCGCAGCGCAATTCAGAAACTCGACAAATCGATCTCAAGTACCGCGCGTATCTCGCGGCAAACTGACTTTTAAACAAAGAGGTGAACTATGGCTACTCAGGCGGGCAAGGACCTACTGATCAAGATCGACCAAACCGGTGACGGTGTATTTGAAACTCTGGCTGGGCTGCGCGCAACGCGTTTGTCTTTCAACGCTGAAACTGTGGATGTGACCAACCTTGGCAGCGAAGGTGGCTGGCGCGAGTTGCTGGCGGGCGCAGGTGTGAAATCGGCCTCAATCTCAGGGTCTGGCGTGTTCAAAGACACTGCGGGCGATGCCCGTGCGCGGCAAATTTTCTTTGACGGTCAGATGCCCGATTTTCAGGTGATCATTCCTGACTTTGGCGTCGTTCAAGGCGCGTTCCAGATCGCAGCGATTGAGTATGCGGGCACCTATGACGGCGAGGCGACCTATGAGTTGTCGCTGTCGTCGGCGGGCGCGCTGGACTTTACGGCGCTGTGATGGCGAACCCGTGGAGCGGAGAAGTCGCGATTTCGGTCAATGGCACTGAACGGGTTATGAAGCTAACGCTCGGGGCCTTGGCTGAACTTGAGGACCGGATCGAAGCAGGCAGCCTTGTGGATCTGATATCGCGGTTCGAAACTGGCACCTATCGGTCGCTGGATTTGATGGCCCTAATCACCGCGGCTTTGCGTGGTGGTGGGTTACCGATCACAGAGACAGAGGTTGCGAACGCATCGTTCGATGGGGGCCTGAACGGAGCGGCGTCTGCGGCAGCTAGGTGCCTGGCTTTGGCATTCGCTCCACCAGAAAGCGTTGAATGACTGCGTTCGATTTCAATGGAATGCTGCGGGTGGCTTTGGCTGAGTTAAAGCTATCGCCATCCGTATTCTGGGCCATGACCCCTTATGAATTCATGACCATGACCGGCCGCACGCCAGCGGACATGCCCATGGTCCGTGCACGGTTCGATGTCTTGAGCCGTGCGTTTCCCGATACCAAGGAGAATGATCATGACCGAGGGTCTGAGTGATCTAGAGGCCGACCTCGACCGGCTTGAGGAGAGCATGGAGGGTGCCGCAAGCCTGACACGCGGGTTCGAAGCCGAGCTATCTCGGATGCGTGAAAGCATGAGTGAGACCACGTTGGATATGCGGCGGATGGAGCGCGGTATGTCGAACGGGCTTCGGCGTGCCTTTGACGCGGTGGTGCTGGATGGGACGCGGCTGAGTACAGCGTTGTCAGGGTTGGGGCAATCGATGGTCAAGACAGCTTACGGTGCCGCGACCAAGCCCGTAACGGATCAGGCTGCGGGGGCCCTGTCAGGTACTCTTGGCGCGTTCATGTCGCGTGTGTTGCCATTTGCAAAGGGCGGAGCGTTTGCTCAGGGGCGGGTCATGCCCTTTGCCAAAGGGGGGATCGTGAACAGTCCCACGGCGTTCCCGATGAAGGGCGCGACGGGCCTGATGGGCGAGGCTGGCCCTGAGGCGATTATGCCTTTGACACGTGGACCAGACGGATCACTCGGCGTTCGCAGTGCTGGGGGGGCGGGTCCTGTTTCTGTGGTTATGAACATCACAACATCCGATGCGGCGAGTTTTCGGCGCAGTCAGTCCCAGATCGCGGCGCGCATGGCGCGCGCTCTCTCTCATGGCAATCGTAATCATTAAGCGAGGCAAGAATGGCTTTTCACGAAGTTCGGTTTCCCACCGACATCAGCTTTGGCGCCTTGGGCGGACCAGAGCGCCGCACCCAAATTGTGACACTGTCGAACGGCTACGAAGAGCGAAATACCCCGTGGCACCATTCTCGTCGCCGTTATGACGCTGGAATGGGGGTGCGCTCTTCGGCAGATTTGGAGGATGTGATTGCCTTCTTTGAAGCGAGGGCAGGGCAGCTCCATAGCTTCCGGTGGAAGGACTGGAGCGATTTTCGGTCGGCAAAAGGTCAGGCACCGATCACACCCGAAGACCAAGAAATTGCGATCGGTGATGGCGAGACGGTGACGTTTCAGCTGCGCAAAGAGTACCGCTCTGGCGCACAAAGCTACGCGCGGCCCATCGCGAAGCCGGTCCGCGCGACGGTGCGGGTGGCCGTTGCGGGAAACGAAATGCACGAAGGCATTGATTGGTCGCTGGATGACACAACGGGCGAGATCACTTTTGTTGCCCCGCCTGAAAGTGATGCGCCAATCACGGCCGGTTTCGAATTCGATGTTCCAGTACGATTTGACACGGATACGATTCAGATCGCAATGTCACGGTTCAACGCGGGCGAGGTTCCGGACGTCCCTGTTGTGGAGGTGCGGCTATGAACGTCGGGGCTCAGAATCAGGATAAATCAGCGACGACGATGTGCCGTGCTTGGCGCTTGGTGCGCTCTGATGGTCATGCGCTTGGGTTCACAGATCATGATGGTGTCCTTGAATTCGACGGAACAATCTTTCGCCCAGATGGGGGAATGAGCTCTTCAGCTTTGGAGCAATCCACCGACTTGTCGGTTGATAACGCAGAGGCGTTTGGCGTCTTAAGTTCGGACAAGATTTCGTCCGAGGACATCGCGGCTGGGCTCTACGATGCCGCTGCATTCTCCTTGTGGCAGGTGAACTGGCAAGATCTGTCTGAACGGGAATTGCTTTTCCGAGGTCAGCTGGGAGATATCCGCCAGTCGGGTGGAATGTTTCAGGCAGAGCTGCGCGGCTTGTCTGATCTCTTGGCGCAGCCGCGTGGTCGAACTTTTCAAAAGGGGTGCGGGGCCGTCCTTGGGGATCGGGCTTGTGGGGTGCATCTGAACCAACCGCTCTATCAACTGAATGGTACGGTGCGGAAAGTCATCGATAAGAGAGTGCTTTTGGTTGAGACTGAAGCCGCACATGATGCTGGGTGGTTTGCGCGTGGGACAGTCCAGTTCGAAACCGGCTTGGGTCAGGTTCTAGAGGGCGCTGTCAAGTCCGATGGCGTGACCGACGGGCTTCGCCGAATCGAACTTTGGCATCCTCTGGCCCTGGAGCCCGCTCTTGGCACCCAAGTTACCGTGAATGCAGGCTGTGATAAGCTGTTCTCGACTTGTCGATTTAAGTTCCGCAACACGCCGAACTTTCAAGGTTTTCCCGACTTGCCGGGCGATGATTGGATGATGCGCTACCCGAATATGTCCGAACCGAAGGACGGAGGGAGCCGCCGATGAGGGCACGATCACAAGCAGCACTCGCGGAGGCGAGAGAATGGATCGGAACGCCCTATCTTCATCAAGCTAGCGCGAAGGGTTTCGGCACAGATTGCCTCGGGCTCCTGCGCGGAGTTTGGCGTCATTTGTATGGGCGGGAACCGGAGGTAATTCCGAGCTACACGGCAGATTGGTCAGAGCCCCAAGGAGACGAGGCGCTGTGGCGCGCGGCGTGCCGGCACCTCGTCGCAAAGTCACTGTCGAAAGAAGCAGAGGGCGATGTTCTTTTGTTCCGGATGCGGCACGGCGGCGTGGCAAAACATTTGGGGCTACAGAGCGCCTGCGGTAATGCCCCGCGCTTCATTCATGCATTCGGCAATCATGCGGTTATCGACAGCCCGCTCAGTGCTCCTTGGCGCCGCAGGATCGTGGCGCGTTTTGAATTTCCCAATGAGGTAAAGTAATGGCGACAATCGTATTATCCGCGGCGGGCGGGGCATTGGGTGGTTCTCTGGGCGGCAGCCTCGGCGGCTTGGGAATGGCGACTCTGGGACGTGCTACCGGTGCAGTCTTGGGACAAGCGCTGGACGCTCGTCTCTTCTCGAATCAAACGAGCGCTGGATCTACAGTCGAAGTTGGGCGCACAAATCGATTGCGCATCGGCTCTTCGTCCGAAGGTGAAGGGATTGCCAAAGTTTACGGCCGTACGCGCGTCTCTGGCCAGATCATTTGGGCGACGCGATTCAAAGAAACCGTTCACACCAAGACGTCACGAAGTGGCGGGGGCAAAGGCTCCTCTGGTTCGCACTCTTCGACAACCCAGCGCTACACCTACTCTATCAACCTCGCGATCGCTTTGTGCGAGGGCGAGATCGCGCGTGTTGGCCGAGTCTGGGCGGACGGCTCTGAGGTGGATCTGTCTACCCTGAATATGCGTGTTTATCGCGGCGAAGTAGACCAGCAGCCGGACCCCTTGATCGAAGTGATAGAAGGAACCGATGCCGTTCCTGCCTATCGTGGGACGGCCTATGTGGTGCTAGAGGACGTACAACTCGGAGACTTCGGAAACCGTGTCCCTCAGTTCAGCTTTGAGGTCGTGCGCCACGCACCTGATCATGTTTCAGAGCACGGCGATGTGTCTAAAGATGTTACCGCCGTTGCGATGATCCCGGGCTCTGGAGAATACACTTTGGCGACCACACCCGTTCACTACGGGAAAGGGTTGGGACGTAATTCCTCGGCCAATGTGAACAGTTACTCGGGCATGAGCGACTTTGAATCCTCGGTGCATGCGTTGACTGAGGAGGCGCCGAATTGCCGTGCAACATCGCTCGTTG
Source organism: Donghicola eburneus (assembly GCF_900115865.1). Taxonomy (GTDB): domain Bacteria; phylum Pseudomonadota; class Alphaproteobacteria; order Rhodobacterales; family Rhodobacteraceae; genus Donghicola; species Donghicola eburneus. The sequence goes on from NZ_FOXY01000005.1 coordinate 270,533, forward strand.
TGTCTTGGTTCGGAAACGATCTGCGATGTGGTGCGTGCTCGATCAAACCAAAGGTCGAGCAGACCGCGCATGATGGAGTTGGCATGCCTTGGCAGGTGAGCGGGGTACTCCGCGCTGAGGCAGAGCAAGTCGTGCAGCTTGAGGGCGACCCTGTTTACGGTGGGACGCCTGCAGATCAGTCCGTGGTGGAAGCGATCCAGCATTTGAACGCTGTGGGTCAAGAGGTGATGTTCTATCCCTTCATCTTGATGGATCAGCTCGGCGGCAACGGCTTGCCCGATCCTTGGGGACAGCGTGAAGAGCAGCCGGCTTTGCCGTGGCGCGGCCGGATCACCTTGTCTACCGCACCAACACTGAGCAATACGCCCGATGGGACAGAAGTGGCGGATGCAGAGGTCGCTTCCTTTGTCGGAACGGCACAGCCCAGCGACTTTCGGATCGAAGACGGGCAAGTCTTGTACGATGGACCAGACGAATGGTCTTTGCGCCGTTTCGTCCTTCACTATGCCAAACTGTGTCAGCTCGCAGGCGGCGTACATGCCTTCTGTATCGGGTCTGAACTGCGCGCTTTGACACAAATTCGCGGTGTCTCCGGTTTTCCGGTCGTTGATGCCTTGAAGGCGTTGGCCGCGGACGTGCGCGCCATCCTTGGGCCTGACATCAAACTGGGCTACGCGGCCGACTGGACTGAGTATTGGGGGTATCAGCCCCAAGATGGCACCGGCGATCGCTACTTCCACTTGGATCCACTGTGGGCTGATCCGCAGATCGATTTTATCGGAATTGACAACTATATGCCGCTTTCGGACTGGCGCGACGGCAAAGATCACGCCGACGCGGATTGGCACACAGCCTACAACCCGGCCTACCTGAAGCAGAACATCGAAGGCGGTGAAGGCTACGACTGGTATTACCCAAGCGATGAGGCGCGCGATATGCAGCAGCGCGCACCCATTACCGATGGCGCCTACGGGGAGCCTTGGGTGTACCGCTACAAGGACATTCGCAGCTGGTGGACGAGCCATCACCACGAGCGTATCGCCGGTCTGCGTGCGGACACTCCAACTGCGTGGGAGCCCTTTGCCAAGCCAATCTGGTTCACGGAAATAGGATGCGCAGCGGTCAACAAAGGCACCAACCAGCCGAACAAATTCGTCGACCCAAAGTCCTCTGAGTCTGCTTTGCCCCATTACTCCACAGGAGAGCGGGACGAGTTCATCCAGATGCAATACCTGCGTGTGATGCGCGAATATTGGCAGGATGCGTCCAAGAACCCCGTCTCACCGGTTTATGGTGGTCCGATGCTGGATGCTGACCGGATGTTTGTGTGGGCTTGGGATGCGCGTCCGTATCCGGCATTTCCCAATCATGGCGGCCTATGGAAGGATGCGCCAAACTATCAGCGCGGACATTGGATCACGGGCCGGAGTGGGCATCGAACGCTGGCCTCGGTCGTGGCCGAGATATGCGCCTCTGCTGGCGTTTTGGATGTTGATACCACGCAGTTATACGGAGTGCTTCGGGGATATTCGGAAACGGGCCCTCAGACCGCCCGTGCCGCGCTGCAAGGGCTCATGGTGACTCACGGCTTTGATGCGGTGGAAGAGGGCGGCACGCTGGTGTTTCGGTCCCGCTCCGATGCACTGGTCAAGATGCTGGACCGCGAGCGCGTGCTGGCGGACGACGAAGGAGACATCCGGCAGGCACGGGCGTCTGACCTAGAGGTGCCGAATACCGTTGGCCTGTCTTTCTTCGAGGCGGACGCGGGCTTCGAGCCCGTCTCTGTCGACACGCGTGGACCGTGGGATAGTGTTCAGCGCCCCTCACAGAACGAGGTGCCCGTTGTCCTGACCAGAGGGGAAGCGAAACAGGCCGCAGACCGCTGGCTCTCAGAGGCGCAAACAAGCCGAGAGACCTGCGCATTTGCGCTTCCGCCCTCTCGCAGCGATGTGTGTGCCGGAGATTTGGTCGCCTTTGAGGATGCGCCGCAGGATATCTACCGTGTTGAACGTGTGACCGTCGCTGATGGCCGAGAGGTCGAGGCAGTGCGCGTGGACCCGTCCGTCTACACACCCGCGCCAGAGATCGCAGAGATCCCCATTACCGCGCCCTACGTGCCGCCTCTGCCTGCTATCTGTCTGCCGATGGAGTTGCCCTTGCTGCGCGGGGACGAGGTTGCCCACGCACCCTATCTCGCGGCGTCAGGTGATCCGTGGCCAGGTGGCGTCAACGTCTATTCAAGCCGGACCGATGCCGGATATACGCTGGCAACAACGCTTGATGCGCCTGCGACGCTGGGCCAGTTGGACACGGCGCTGCCCTTTGCGCCGATCGGAGCCGAGCAAAGGGGCGTGTCGATTGAGGTGACACTGGTGTCGGGTGACCTTTATTCGGTGGATGAGGCTGCGTTTCTGTCGGGCGCAAATCTTGCCGCCATTGGGTCGGGTGCTGCGGATGGATGGGAGCTGATCCAATTCCGCAAGGCCGAACCGTTGGGGGGCAGGCGCTACCGACTGTCCGGCTTCTTGCGCGGGCAGGCAGGGACGGACTGGACCCAAGCTGGCGCGTGGCCCGAGGGCAGCTATTTTGTGTTGGTGGACGGGGCGTTGGATCAGCTTGATCTGCCCGCCGAGTCCTTGAACCTGCCGATGTACCTGCGCTCGGGCCCAGTGGGCCGTCCGTATGACGACCGCGCCTACACCACCGAGGACGTTACGTTTGTCGGCCGCGGGTTGGCACCTTATCGCCCTTGTCATCTGGCGCAGGTCCGTTCGGGCGGGGATGACCAACTGTCTTGGGTACGTAGAACGCGTATCGGCGGCGATGACTGGAGCCGCGAGGACGTGCCACTGGCTGAAACAATTGAGGCCTATGTCCTGCGTGTTTTTGCACAGGGCTCTCTCGTCCGCGAAGAGAGACTTACAGAACCGCAGTTCACCTACACGTCTGCACAACGGTCTTCGGATGGTGCCGTCGGGGGCTATCGCATTGAAGTTGCGCAGATTTCTGATCTGTTCGGAGCGGGCCCAAGCGCCGCACTCAGTATCGGCTGATAGAATCAGCAGGCGGCGCTTTGAAAGTGCCGCCTGTTCACAATCACGTCCTTGCATTTCGCCATCCGATCCTATCTGTTACACTGTTCGAAAGAGCGGAGGGTCCGATGCCTGAGACACAACCGAAAATTGCCGCGATCGACCCTGTGTGGTCCCGCATCGTAGAAGAGGCCGAAGCGGCCATCATCGAAGAGCCTCTTCTTGGGGGGCTGGTCCACTCAACGATCCTGCACCACGGATCGCTTGAGCGTGCGCTGACCTATCGGATGGCGATGAAGCTGTCCTCGCCCGAGATGTCGGGCCAACTGCTGCGCGAGATCGCCGAAGAGGCGTATGCCAGCGACGAAACCTTGGGCGAGGCGGCACGCGCTGACATCGTCGCTGTGTACGACCGCGACCCCGCATGCTTGCGCTACATCCAGCCACTGCTGTTCTTCAAAGGGTTCCAAGCGATCCAAAGCTATCGCGTGGCGCACTGGCTTTGGCGTACCGGACGGCACGATCTGGCATACTTCCTTCAGATGCGGATTTCCGAACAGTTTGGTCTGGACGTTCACCCTGCAGCGCGCATCGGGCGTGGCATCATGATCGACCACGCACACTCCATCGTCATCGGCGAGACTGCCGTGGTCGGTGACAACGTATCTATGCTGCACTCGGTAACCCTTGGCGGGACAGGCAAGGAAGAAGAGGATCGTCACCCTAAGATCGGCAATGGCGTTCTGATCGGGGCCGGTGCCAAGGTGCTTGGAAACATCAAGGTCGGCGACTGCTCGCGCGTTGCGGCGGGCTCTGTGGTTCTACAGGACGTGCCGCCCTGCAAGACCGTGGCCGGTGTGCCCGCGCGCATCGTCGGAGAGGCAGGGTGCAGCCAACCGTCGCTGAGCATGGACCACAATTTCCCCTCGCACGGCTGACATCACCAATACCCTTAATGGTAAGGCGGAGTTGCATATTTGCAGCTCCGCCTTTTTGGTTTGTCGCGTTTCTCTGATTCCATTGTTGCACTTTAGATTCGCACCATGGCGCGAAAATAAGAATTGAAAATAATCCAAGGAAATAAGAGCTTAAAAGAGAAAGGGACGAAACGGCAGTGTCCGTTTCGTCCCTGTGATTTTGAAAGTGAGCGGCTTTCTTGAGATTGAAACTACTACTTTTGTGTATGAAGTTTCAAACTGCCCATTCGGGTAATCCGCTATCTTTCGATGTGCATCTTTACACTCTTAAGCGAGCATCATCATCGGGTTCTCGAGGTTCTCTGCGATCGCCTTCAGCAGCTCGGCTCCCAGTGCGCCATCAATCACACGGTGATCAACGCTCAGGGTGACGGACATGACGGTCGCCACTTCGATTTCGCCCTCTGCGTTCACCACTGGTTTTTTCACGCCAGCACCAACCGCAAGGATCGCACCGTGAGGCGGGTTAATCACAGCGTCGAAGTTGTCGATGCCGAACATGCCGAGGTTCGAGATGGCAAAGCTGCCGCCTTGGTACTCGTGGGGCGCAAGTTTGCGGTCACGGGCGCGTTTCGCCAGATCCTTCATCTCTGCCGACAGCGCGGACAGGGACTTCATCTCGGCGTCTTTCAGAACGGGCGTGAAGAGACCACCGTCGATCGCAACCGCAACGGCTACGTCCGAAGGCTTCAGTTCCAGCACGCGATCACCGGCCCAAACCGCGTTCGCGGTGGGAACGGCCTGCAGCGCCAGCGCCGAGGCTTTGATGATGAAGTCGTTGACCGACAGCTTCACACCGCGCCCTTCGAGCTGCTTGTTCAGCTGGCTGCGGAACTTCAGCAGCGCGTCCAGTTTGATGTCGCGGCGCAGGTAGAAGTGCGGGATGGTCTGCTTGGCTTCGGTCAGGCGGCCCGCAATGGTCTTGCGCATACCGTCGAGCTTCTTCTCTTCGAACTCGCGGCCCTCGTACATTTTGAGCACGGCGTCGGTCGACGGACCCGCAGGCGCGGCGGCAGCTGCGGGCGCAGCGGCAGGGGCAGCAGCTGCAGGCGCGGCGGCTTCGGCCTTGGGCGCGGCAGTTGCGTTTTCCACGTCGGCTTTGACGATACGGCCACGGGGGCCCGAGCCTTTGATCGACTTCAGGTCCAGACCTTTGTCCGCAGCGATGCGACGCGCCAAGGGAGACGAGAAGATGCGGTCACCGCTGTCAGTGGTTGCCGCCGCAGGGGCAGGGGCCGCAGCCGAAGGCGTTGCCGCCGCGGCTTTGGTCTCTTCGGCTTTGGGCGCTTCTGCCGGAGCCGCCGCAGGGGCCGCTCCGATATCGTCCGCGCTTTCGCCTTCGGCCAACAGAACCGCGATGGGGCTGTTGACCTTCACGCCTTCGGTGCCTTCGGCGATCAGGATCTTGCCGATCACGCCTTCGTCCACAGCTTCGAATTCCATGGTGGCTTTGTCGGTTTCGATCTCGGCCAGCAGGTCGCCCGAGTTCACGGTGTCACCCTCTTTGACCAGCCATTTGGCCAGTGTACCCTCTTCCATGGTCGGAGACAGGGCGGGCATCAGGATTTCGGTAGGCATTCTGCGATCTCCTTAGCGGTAGGTGACTTGTTTGACAGCGTCGATCACCTCGTCGGTGGTGACCAGCGCCAGCTTTTCAAGGTTCGCGGCGTAGGGCATCGGAACGTCCTTGCCGGTGCAGTTGATCACCGGAGCGTCCAGATAGTCGAACGCTTCCTGCATCAGGATCGAGCTGATGTGGTTGCCGATCGAGCAGACAGGGAAGCCTTCTTCGACGGTGACGCAGCGGTTGGTCTTCATGACCGACTTGATCACGGTGTCTTTGTCCAGCGGACGCAGGGTGCGCAGGTCGATGACTTCGGCGCTGATGCCTTCTTCGGCCAGCTTGTCAGCCGCTTCTAGGGCGTAGGTCATGCCGATGCCGAACGAGACGATGGTCACATCGGTACCTTCGCGCCAGATTTTGGCTTTGCCAAAGGGCACGGTGTAGTCGTCTAGAACCGGAACGTCGAACGATTTGCCATACAGGATCTCGTTCTCGAGGAAGATGACCGGGTTCGGATCGCGCACAGCGGTCTTGAACAGACCTTTGTAGTCCGCTGCCGAGTAAGGCATCACTACCTTCAGGCCGGGGATCTGCGCGTACCAAGCTGCATAGTCCTGGCTGTGCTGCGCGCCAACGCGGGCGGCGGCGCCGTTCGGACCACGGAACACCATCGGTGCGCCCATCTGGCCGCCCGACATGTACAGGGTTTTCGCAGCAGAGTTGATGATCTGGTCGATCGCCTGCATCGAGAAGTTAAAGGTCATGAACTCGACGATGGGCTTCAGACCACCGAACGCGGCACCCACGGCCACACCGGCAAAGCCGTGCTCGGTGATGGGGGTGTCGATCACGCGCTTGGCGCCGAATTCGTCCAGCAGGCCTTGGGTGATTTTGTAGGCACCCTGATATTCGGCGACTTCTTCACCCATGATGAACACGCCTTCGTCGCGGCGCAGTTCTTCGGCGATGGCGCTGTTCAGCGCTTCGCGGACGGTCATGGATTTGAATTCGGTGCCTTCGGGGATGTCCTGTTCTTCGGGGACAACAACCTCGACCGGACCCTTGGGCGCGGCGGGCGCGCTGGGGGCGGCTTCGGCAGCAGGCGCGGCGTCTTCTGCAGGGGCAGAAGAGGTCGCCACATCGTCAGCGCTTTCGCCTTCTTCGACCAGCACGGCGATGGGGGTGTTCACCTTTACGCCTTCGGTGCCTTCGGCGATCAGGATCTTGCCGATGATGCCTTCATCAACAGCTTCGAATTCCATGGTCGCTTTGTCGGTTTCAATCTCGGCGAGGATATCGCCAGAGTTTACGGTATCGCCTTCTTTGACCAGCCATTTGGCCAGTGTGCCCTCTTCCATCGTGGGCGAAAGGGCGGGCATCAAAACTTCGGTTGCCATAATCCTATGTCCTCTCCCTTAGGCGTCTGCTTCTTGGCCTGCGGGCAATTCCGCGGCGTAGATGTCGGTGTAGAGTTCGTCGAGCGCGGGCTCTGGGCTTTCCTTGGCGAACTCGGCGCTTTCGTTGACAACAGACTTGATCTCTTTGTCGATGGCCTTCAGGTCATCTTCGGACGCGTGGCCGCCAGACAGCAGCAGTTCGCGCACGTGTTCGATTGCGTCACGCTCTTCTCGCATCTTCTGCACTTCTTCGCGGGTGCGGTATTTCGCAGGGTCCGACATGGAGTGACCGCGGTAACGGTATGTTTTCACTTCCAGAATGTAGGGGCCTTTGCCTGCGCGGCAGTGTGCGACAGCTTTCTCTCCGGCTTCTTTGACCGCCAGAACGTCCATGCCGTCCACTTCTTGACCTGCGATACCGTAGGCTTCGCCACGCTTCCACAGGGCAGGGGATTTGGTCGAACGTGCGACCGAGGTGCCCATGGCGTACTGGTTGTTCTCGATCACGAAGATGACCGGCAGTTCCCAGAGTTGCGCCATGTTATAGGTCTCGTAGACCTGACCTTGGTTCGCAGCACCGTCGCCAAAGTAGGCAAACGTCACGCGGTCATTGCCAAGGTATTTGTCGGCGAATGCCAGACCTGCACCGATCGGCACCTGCGCACCCACGATGCCGTGGCCACCGTAGAAATGCTTCTCTTTCGAGAACATGTGCATCGAGCCGCCTTTGCCGCGCGAATAGCCGCCTTCGCGGCCGGTCAGTTCGGCCATGACGCCCTTGGGGTCCATGCCGCAGGCCAGCATGTGGCCGTGGTCGCGGTAGGATGTGACGCGCTTGTCACCTTCGCTTGCTGCCGCCTCAAGGCCGACAACAACAGCTTCCTGACCAATATACAGGTGGCAGAACCCGCCGATCAGGCCCATGCCATAAAGCTGGCCGGCCTTTTCTTCGAACCGGCGGATCAACAGCATTTCACGATAGTATTCGAGCAGCTCATCCGCCGATACATTCGGTTTTGCTGGACTTTTCCGAGTGGCCATAATCCGTCCCCTCCCATTTTCAAGCAAATAGTTTAACGTTGAACTATCTATATCGCATCTATTTCCATGATGCGAGAGAAAATCTTGCACACCCGAAAAACGAGAGTCTTTCTGCGTATCTGTTAGGAGGAGTGGGTTGTCTGGTGTGCAATTTTTTACAAAAGGTGTAATTCGTATACAAAAAAACCGCCCCCCGAAGGGAGCGGCCTTGTCGTGTGAGTGGTGACAAGTATTCTTAGCGGATGACGATCTCGTCGGAGCGAACCATCCCAAGGACCTCGCGGGCTTGCTCGTCGAGCAGCTCTAGGTCCAAAAATCCGTCAGACAGGCGACGAGTTAAATTCTCCATCCTGTCGACATCTGCTTGCAGCGATGCAAGCTCGGCGCGAAGCGCCAGTGTTTCTGCCTCGATTTCAGCGCGGCGGAATACGCCGTAATCACCCTGAACCGCAGCGAAAGTAAAGTATAGACCTAACGTAAAGGCCGCAGTGAAGTATATCAAGAACCCGAGACCGGGACGTTGGTTCGACATGCTGCCTCTGGCGGTTTTCCGCTCTATTCGTTGCATTAGCCTGTGGATAACATACTGCCACAACGATACAAATCAGGGAATACCCCAAATTTGGGGGGACATTCGCAAACATTCCCCCCATTTTGTGGTGTGACCTAGCCCAGAGCGGCGACGCCAGGCAGGGTTTTGCCTTCCATCCACTCCAAAAACGCACCGCCAGCGGTGGAGATGTAAGTGAAGTCGTCAGCCGCACCGGCCTGATTCAGTGCCGAAACGGTATCGCCGCCACCTGCAATCGAAATCAGTTTGCCCTGCTGGGTCAACACGGCAGCTGCCTTGGCGGCGGCATTGGTCGCAGCATTGAAGGGCTCGATCTCGAAGGCACCAAGGGGGCCGTTCCAGATCAGGGTTTTCGACTGCTCAAACACCGAAACGATCTTTTCGACCGCAGCTGTGCCCGCATCCAGGATCATCGCATCCTCGGGGCAGGCGGTGTTCGCGACGGTTTCATGCTTGGTGTTCGCGGCAAATTCCCACGCCACGACAACATCTTCGGGCAGAACAATCTCGCAGCCTGCGCCGCTGGCTTTGTCCATGATCTCTTTGGCGGTGCCGGTCAGGTCATGCTCGCACAGGGACTTGCCGACGCTGATGCCTTGGGCCGCGAGGAAGGTGTTGGCCATGCCGCCACCGATCACCAGATAGTCGACCTTCTCGATCAGGTTGGACAGCAGGTCCAGCTTGGTCGAGACTTTGGCACCGCCGACAACCGCAACAACGGGGCGTTCGGGTTGTCCCAGAGCGGACTCCAGTGCGGTCAGTTCGGCTTCCATGTTGCGTCCGGCGCACGCGGGCAGCAGATGCGCGAGCCCCTCGGTCGAGGCATGCGCGCGGTGCGCTGCCGAGAAAGCGTCGTTGCAGAAAATGTCACCCAAAGCTGCGAATTCTTTCGCGAGCGCGGGGTCGTTTTTCTCTTCGCCGGGGTGGAAGCGGGTGTTTTCGATCAGCACGATGCTGCCGGATTCGGCGGCTGCAACGGCATCTGCGTCCAGCGCATCGACAAAGGTCACCTTGCGGCCCAAAACCTCTTCGACCTTGGGGGCGACGTGGCTGAGGGACATTTCGGGCACAACTTTGCCCTTGGGGCGGTCGAAGTGGGCCAGAAGAACCGGAGTACCACCAGCGGCAAAGATCGAGTCGATCGTCGGCTTGATGCGTTCGATGCGGGTTGCGTCTGTGACGACCCCGTCTTTCATCGGAACGTTGATGTCTACACGGGTCAGAACGCGTTTGCCGTTCAGGTCCATCTGGTCGAGGGTTTTCCAGGCCATAATCGTGGCTCCTCCTAAATATAACCTGCGCGTTTCTTCGCGTGTCGGGACGCTCAGGTCAACGGCTTAGCTTGGCAATCCTGCGTCCAAGGCTTAAGTCTGTGCGCAAATACCAATGAGAGGACCAGTTATGGCCGAGATCAAAGATCCTGAAAACACCATCCTGATCGAACTGAAGGACGGTACCGTGACCATCGAACTGCTGGCCGACGTCGCGCCCAAGCATGCAGAACGCATGAAAGAACTGGCCCGCGAAGGCGCGTACGACAACGTCGCGTTCCACCGTGTGATCGACGGCTTCATGGCGCAGACCGGCGACGTGCAGCACGCGAACATGGAAAAGGACTACAACCCTGGCCGCGCAGGCACCGGTGGGTCGGACAAGCCCGATCTGCCCGCAGAATTCAGCAAGCTGCCCCACGACCGCGGCACCCTGGGTGCGGCGCGTTCGATGAACCCGAACTCGGCCAACTCGCAGTTCTTTATTAACTTCAAGGACAACCACTTCCTGAACGGTCAGTACACCGTTTATGGCCGTGTGATTTCCGGCATGGAGTTCGTGGACAAGATTGCGCGCGGCGAGCCCCCTGCGAACCCTGACCGCATGATCAGCGTCAAGGTGGCCGCGGATGCGTAATCTGTTGGCTCTGGGTTTTGCACTGGTTGCAGGCCCCGCACTGGCAACCGGTCTGGATATCACCATCTCGGGCGAGGCCACTGGCACCGTCCACGTGGACCTGTTCGAAGATGTCGCCCCGCAGCACGTCGAGCAGATCACCGCTCTGGCAGCCGAAGGGGCTTATGATGGCGTGGTGTTCCACCGCGTGATCGACGGCTTTATGGCGCAGACGGGTGACGTGCAGTTCGGCAAAATGGGCGAAGGCTTTGACATCCGCCGCGCCGGTATGGGCGGGTCGGATCGCGAGGACTTGCAGGCCGAGTTTTCGGACAAGTCGTTCGAGCGCGGTGTTGTCGGCATGGCGCGGTCTCAGGACCCGAATTCGGCGAACTCGCAGTTCTTTATCATGTTCGCGCCTGCGCCCCATCTGAATGGTGGTTACACCATCGTGGGCGAAGTGACCGAGGGCATGGACGTGGTTGATGCGATCAAGCGCGGCGCGGGTCGCAATGGCGCTGTTGTCGGCGAACCTGACGTGATGACCAAGGTTGAAGTCACCGAATAAGAGCTGACGCTGTGCGCCGCTATCGCGGCGGATTGGGTATTTTTACCAAGAAAGAGGGGCAGGCGCTGTTGAGCGTCTGCCCCTTTTCTATTTGGCAAACAGGCGCGTGAAAGGGCCAATGAGAGTTGTGGGGCCTTGGGTGTGGGCCTGTGCCCCTGTGCCGAGTTTGAAGCGGGCCAGACCTGCGGCGAGATCGGTGTCCAGAATGCCAAGGTCGAGACGCGTGATCCCTTGGTCGCGCAGGGTCAGCGCGGCAAAGAACAGCAGAAGGTTTTGCGCGTGCACCTTGCGTCCCTCAGCTGTGGTCCACGCAATCTGGTAGGTGGCGCTGTCGCCGTGGATCAGGATCAAGAGAGCGGCCATCGGGTCGCCTTTGTGGAGGGCAGTCAGGGTGAAGCCCTTGCCCTGCATGCACGCCCACGTGGCGATAAAGGTGGGGGGATAGGGGCGGAAGCGTTTCAGCTTGGCTTGTTCCGCGTTGGTTTTCAGCAGCCAGTGATCGGGCGCGGTTGGAAGAGGCTCTTTGCGGATCGACAGACCTGATGCTTCTGCTTTGACCAGACGGTTGCGCCACTTCTGGCAGAGCCCTGCGCGGAGGTCCGTTCGCAAATCCCAGATGGCCGAGGTTGCCGGCGTCATAATCGGGATGGCGCGCCGTGCGATGGGGTCGTCGGCGCTGTTTGGCGTTATCAGGATGGCGCGTGCCTTGATGCGCTCTGTTAATCCTGTCAGGGCGGTTTGCTTTTGTATGCTCGATAGGTGTTCCGACCAGATCGGACCGCCGATGATGGATGCGACCGTGCCGATCACCGGAACCTGCCGGAAGAGAACATGTGCCTGACCCAGAGGTGCGGAGACATCCCCGAGGGTCAGGCAAAGTGTTTTATGACCCAGTGCCGCGCAAGTTCTGTGGTATGCCGCGCTTTGCTGCAGGGGAACCGTGTGAAAGGCCGGGGGGATGGCTGACTGTTCGGTCCATGCAGGGTTCATGGACATCATTAACCATATCTAAACTTAACGATTGGTTAATGGCCGTATGAAAAATTTTAAGACACCTGAAAAAACCGTAAAGGGCGTTCACGCAAGAGCGCCCCGACCAACACTGATCGGGGCGCTCTGGCTGTTTTGTGTGCTGGCTGTGCCCGTCTACTTGGGGCTTAGCCTGATCGATTGGTTGGTTTAGCCCAGTTCGACGATGGCGTGACGCTTCTTGCCTGCGCTGAGTTTTAGCGGGCTCGACAGATCGGCGGCAGTGATCAGCTTGCCCGCGTCGGTGACGGCCTCGTCGTCGATCTTGGCGCCGTTGTCGGCGATCAGGCGCTTGGCCTCTTTGCCAGTGGCCGCAAGGCCGGAACGGACAAAGATTTGCACGACAGAGATGCCATCGCCAAGCTCATCGGCCGACAGGGTCAGACGGGGCAGGTCACCGCCAGCGATACCCTTTTCAAAGACCTCTTTGGCGGTGGCTTCGGCGGCTTTGGCCGCTTCGACCCCGTGGAGCAGGCTGGTGACTTCGTTCGCCAGAATGATCTTGGCTTCGTTGATTTCCGACCCTTGCAGGGCCCCCAGACGCTCGCACTCGTCCACGGGCAGCTCGGTATAGAGCTTCAGGAAGCGGCCAGTGTCCGCGTCCGTGGTGTTGCGCCAGAACTGCCAGAAGTCATAGGGCGACAGCATGTCGGCGTTCAGCCACATGGCGCCGCCTTGGCTTTTGCCCATCTTCTTGCCGTCGCTGGTGGTCAGCAGGGGCGAGGTCAGGCCGTAGATTTCGTGATCCAGCACGCGACGGGTCAGGTCGATGCCGTTGACGATGTTGCCCCACTGGTCCGAGCCGCCCATTTGCAAGAGACAGCCATAGCGGCGGTTCAGCTCGAGGAAGTCATAGGCCTGCAGGATCATGTAGTTGAATTCGAGGAAGCTGAGCGACTGTTCGCGGTCCAGACGGGATTTCACCGATTCGAACGACAGCATGCGGTTCACGCTGAAATGGCGGCCGATGTCGCGCAGGAACTCGAGGTAGTTCAGGTTGTCCAGCCACTCGGCGTTGTTCAGCATGATCGCGCCGTTGGGCGCGTCGCTGTAGCTAAGGTAGCGGGCAAAGACCTGCTGCATCCCGTCGATGTTCGACTGGATTTGATCGGGGCCAAGCAGGGGACGTTCATCGCTGCGGAAGGACGGATCGCCCACTTTGGTGGTGCCGCCGCCCATCAAGGTGATGGGTTTGTGGCCGGTTTTCTGCAGCCAGCGCAGCATCATGATATTGAGCAGATGCCCGACGTGCAGCGACGCGGCGGTGGCGTCGTATCCGATATACGCAGGGACAGTGCCCGCCATCAGCGCGTCATCGAGGCTCTGATAGTCGGTGCAATCCGCCAGATAGCCGCGCTCGATCATGATGCGCAGGAATTCAGACTTTGGATGGTAGGTCATTGCACTTGTCCCTTTTACGGTTGCGAGGCACTCTATAGAGCGGTTGCGAGCAGAGGAAAAGCGCATGAAGCAATCTGGTGTGCTGCGAGCCCTAGGAACGATGTCTGGAACATCGCTGGATGGGGTGGATGCGGCAATTGTACTGAGTGATGGCGAGCGGATTCACGGGTTCGGGCCGTCGGCCTACCGGCCCTATACGGACTGGCAGAGGGACACGTTGCGCAAGGCTTTGGGCCAGTGGCAGGACGGGGACTTCGAAGAGGCTGCCGAGATTGTCGAGACAGTACATGCGCAGGTGATGGCCCCTTTTGGTCCGGTTGATCTGGGGGGATTTCACGGGCAGACCTTGGCCCATGATCCATCAGGGCGCGGCACGCACCAATGCGGAGACGGCGCGGTTCTGGCCGAACTGCTGGGATATCCGGTCGTGTGGGATTTCCGGTCGGCCGATGTGCGTTTGGGGGGCGAAGGGGCGCCCTTGGCGCCGTTTTTCCATTTTGCCTGCGCCAAGTATATCGGGGCTGAGGAGCCAGTTGCTTTTCTGAATTTGGGCGGTGTGGGGAATATCACCTATGTCGACCCGCGGTTTGACCGGCCCGAGGAAGAGGGCGCGTTGTTGGCGTTTGACACGGGGCCTGCGAATGCGCCGGTGAATGACGTGATGTTTGCGCGGCTGGGACAAGCCTATGACGCAGATGGTGCTCTGGCGGCCACGGGCGTCGTGGATGAGGCGCTGATTGCTGACGTGTTGGAGCGCGCGTTCTTCCACCGCATTCCACCGAAATCTTTGGATCGCGATGACTTTGCCGATGTGATCGGGCGGGTGGATGGTCTGTCCGATGCTGATGCCGTGGCGACCCTGTCGATGCTGGCGGTGCGCTGTGTGGCGGCGGGGCTGGAGCATTGTCCAATGGTGCCGTCCAAGCTGCTCGTGACTGGCGGCGGTCGAAAGAATGCGTTTATCATGAATGGCTTGCGCGGCGCGATTGATGCGAAGGTTTTGCCAGTCGAGGACGTTGGTTTGGACGGGGATATGCTCGAGGCGCAGGCTTTTGGGCATTTGGCCGTGCGGGTATTGAAGGGCTTGCCGACGTCGTGTCGGTGGACAACTGGTGTGCCTGCGGCAGTGGGCGGCGGCGTTGTGAGCCGTCCGGCGGCAGGGGCATTGGCGATCGGGGAATAGGGGGCGCTGCCCCCTCCGGCGCGGGGCGCCGTCACCCCCGGAGTATTTTAGCAAAGATGAAAGTTAGCCGCGTGGAATGTCGAAGCCTGGGGCGGCGAGGGTGAAGCCTCCGAATTGGAAGGCGGGGCTGACCGTGCAGCCAACCAATGTGTAGTCGCCTGTGGTTTTGGCGGCCTGCCAGTGGTGGGGCGGGACGATCAGTTGAGGCTGTTCGCCATTGAGAACGTCGGGGCCGAGGATGTGATCCTTGGCGGGGCCTTCGTCCGATTCCGAGAGGCTCAGGATCAGGCGCGCGCCTGCGTAGTAGTGCCAGATTTCGGCGGCATCGACGCGGTGCCAGTGGCTGGATTCGCCCGCTTTGAGCAGGAAATAGATGCAGGTGCCTGCGGGGCGGGTGCCGTCTGCGCTGTCTGCGATCCATGTCTGGCGGTAGTAGCCGCCCTCGGGATGGGGCTGGAGGGCGAGGCGCTCAATGAGTTGGTCAGCTGTGGTCATGGGGGCAAGTTTAGGGGTGCGGGGCCAAAAGAAAAGCCCCGCCTGCGGTGTGCAAGCGGGGCCATTTGATCACCGGATCGGGTGATTACTTTTTCAGGATCGAGGTGCCCGCGTAAACGGCAGTCTCACCCAGCATTTCCTCGATGCGGATCAGCTGGTTGTATTTCGCGAGCCGGTCCGAACGCGCCAGCGAGCCGGTTTTGATCTGGCCGCAGTTGGTGGCAACCGCGAGGTCCGCGATGGTCGCGTCTTCAGTCTCGCCCGAGCGGTGCGACATCACGTTGGTGTAGCGCGCGCGGTGGGCCATATCGACAGCCTTCAGGGTTTCGGACAGCGAGCCGATCTGGTTCACTTTGACGAGCATGGAGTTCGCAACGCCCTTGGCGATGCCGTCTGCCAGACGCGAGGGGTTGGTCACGAAAAGGTCGTCGCCAACCAGCTGGACTTTGTCACCGAGCTTCTCGGTCAGCATGGCCCAACCTTCCCAGTCATCTTCGTCACAGCCGTCTTCGATCGAGATGATCGGGTAGTCTGCGCAGAGCTGTGCCAGATACTCGACGTTCTCGGCGGGGGTCAGCGATTTGCCTTCACCCTTCATCTCGTATTTGCCGTTTTCGAAGTATTCGGTCGCGGCACAGTCGAGGGCCAGATAGATGTCCTCGCCGGGTTTGTAGCCTGCTTTTTCGATCGACTTCAGAACGAAATCCAATGCATCGCGGGTCGAGCCCAGTTCGGGGGCAAAGCCGCCTTCGTCACCCAGACCGGTGGACATGCCAGCAGCCGACAGCTCTTTTTTCAGGGTGTGGAAGACCTCGGAGCCCATGCGGACGGCTTCGCGGATGTTCGCGGCCGACACGGGCATGATCATGAATTCCTGAATGTCGATCGGGTTGTCCGCGTGCTCGCCGCCGTTGATGATGTTCATCATGGGAACGGGCAGGGTGCGCGCCGAGGTGCCGCCGACATAGCGGAACAGGGGCTGGCCGGTGTATTCGGCAGCGGCCTTGGCAACAGCGAGCGACACGCCGAGGATGGCGTTTGCGCCCAGACGGCCCTTGTTGTCGGTGCCGTCGAGTTCGATCATCGCAGCGTCGATGGCTTCTTGCTCGGTCGCGTCGAAACCAACGATGTTTTCTGCGATCTCGCCGTTTACAGCAGCAACAGCTTCCAGAACGCCCTTGCCCATGTAACGCGACTTGTCGCCGTCACGCTTTTCGACAGCCTCGTAGGCGCCGGTCGATGCGCCCGAGGGAACAGCCGCGCGGCCCATGGTGCCGTCTTCGAGGATGACGTCGACTTCGACGGTGGGGTTGCCACGGCTGTCGAGGATCTCGCGCGCGTGGATATCGATGATGGTGCTCATAAAAAGTCCCTCGGTGGATTTGGTTGGTTGCGTTCTAGCGGGTGCTGGACGCTGTGGAAAGACGTGTAAGCCTCTGTTTGCGCTCACGGAAAAGGGTATAAATGCCGGATGCGATAATAATGGCAGCGCCTAGGTATGTTAGCGCATCAGGTCGTTCGTCAAAGAAGGTCAGGCCGATGATCATTGCGAAAATCAGGCGTGTATAGCGGAAGGGCATGATCACCCCCATCTCGCCGAGTCGCATGGCGGCGGTCAGGGCGTAGTAGCCCATCAGGCTGAAAACGAGCGCCGCGCCGATCAGTTTCCATTGGGTGGCGTCCATGGGGGCGATGGGCGTCCCAAGAACCAGCATCAGTATCGGGCCTGCAATACCGATCGCCAAAAACGCGTAGCACGAGATGGCAAGGGTCGAGACCTCTTTGGGCAAAACGCGGGTCGACAGATCGCGGGCAGCCAGTCCTAGAACAGCGCCGAGCGCTAGCAGGGAGGCAGGCTCGAAAGCGGCAGAGCCCGGACGGATGATCAGCATCACGCCCATAAAGCCGACGATGATCGCCGACCAGCGGCGCCAGCCGACAGGTTCCTTGAGAAACAGTGCAGCCCCAAGGGTCGTCGCCAGCGGGGTCGCCTGAAAAATCGCAGTCGACGTGCTAAGCGCGCTGACCGAGATCGCAGTCACAAAGCACAGCGTGCCGATGATTTCGCCAATGTTGCGGTAGATGACGGTGCGGTGCAGGGCTGCGGGTTGGATAAGCTTTTGCCCGACCACGCGGGCATAGATGCCAAAGAACAGCGCGCCACCGATCCCGATCAGAAACAGGATTTGACCGGTCGACTGTGTGTCAGAGGCCGTTTTGATAAACAGATCCTCGATCGCGAAGCAGGCCATCGCGAACACAAGCAACACAATACCGCGCAGATTATCCAAAGCGGCTCTCCCCCTCATTCGGGGGAAGATCTACGAAAATGTTAGCGCAAACGCAAGAAATAACACGAGACGTGTTCGATATATCAGGATTTCTTAATTGGAACACCATAGAGCTCGAGCTTGTGCCCCTTGAGCCGATAGCCCAAGCGCTTGGCGATGCGTTCCTGCAGCTCTTCGATTTCGGGATCGACGAACTCTATTACCTGTCCTGTGGTCATGTCGATCAGATGATCATGGTGCTCGCGCTCGGCGTCTTCGTAGCGGGCGCGGCCGTCGCCAAAATCCACGCGCTCCAGAATGCCGGACTCTTCGAACAGTTTGACCGTGCGGTAGACGGTCGCGAGAGAAATCTTGGGATCGCGCTCGTTCGCCATGGCGTACAGCTCTTCGACGTCGGGGTGGTCGATGGCGCTCTGTAGAACCTCTGCGATCAGGCGGCGCTGGCCAGTCATCCGAAGGCCCTTGGCTTCGCAGCGCGCGATGATGCTGTCAGTCGTCATAGAGATCCCAGTTGGTTACTGCTCTTTCGGGCGGGCCGAATAGCGCCGTAGGCCGCAGAGTGCCATAGGAAAGTCGCCAAGGAAAAGGTCAGATCTTGCCTTCGGAGGATAGAAGCACCGAAATCCAGCGCGTGGCTGGAAAGCCCGCGAGGATCAGCGTCACGATCGAGGTCATGGGCACAGCCAGAAACGCGCCCGGAATGCCCCATAGGCTCCCCCAGACAACCAGCGAGACCAGAACGACAAACGGGCTCAGGTTCACAAGACGTCCCAAGAGGCGCGGCTCGACGATATTGCCCATCAGCATTTGTGCCAGCGTTAGGGTGATCGCGGTGGTCACGGTGGTCGCCATATCGCCAAATTGCACGACGCTCAGCAGCGTCGGGAACAGCACGCCCATCAGACTGCCCACGTAAGGAATATAGTTCAGCAGCCCGATCACAACGGCCCAGAACATCGCAAAGTCCACGCCGATCAGCGCCATGATCACCCAAGAGATGAAGCCCAAACATAGGTTGATCGCCGTCTTGGCCGCCAAGTACTGGCCGATCTGCGCGTTGATCTGGTGAAAGATGTTGATGATCGCGTCGGACTGTTCGCGGGTTTCAAAGGCGCGTGTGACCTTGGCACTCAGGCCCGCGCTTTCCAGCATCAGAAAGGCCGCCAGCAGCAGAACAAGGAACATGTTGGTACCAAAGCTGGCCAGCACGCCAAGCATCCGGCTGGTGATCTGGCCTAGATTGATGTCCGTGCCCATCATGTTCCGCAGCGCCGTCCAAGAGGGCTGCTCTTGCAAGTTCAGGCGCTCTGACACGTCGTTGATAAAGACATTCAGGCGCATCTCGTATTCCGGCACCCGTTGGGCCAGCGCCTGCGCGTTTTCTGTCGTGATCGACGTCAGCAGGGTCAGGACCATCGCAAAGGCGAGGAGGGTAAAGATATGCCGCAGCCATGTGGGACTGCGGGTCAGACCGGGCACACGTCCGATGCCGCGCGCGCTTTCGAGCAGGATATAGCAGAGGATGATCGCAAACAGGATGGGAACCAAAATCTGTTTGCCGATGACCAAAAGGTACCCCGCCATCAAAGCCAGAGCCACACTATAGACCAATGTCACAAAGGGCCGGTCGGCCTGTCCCATATCATACTCTCTTGCAGAACGCGCGCGCCGTGATTGGCCCTGTCCTCATGGATGTATGACCCGCCCCCCAGAACGCAATGGAAAACCCGCGTCTGGGGGGAAGTATTTCGGGATGCGGCCGCCTTAGGTCCCGCAGAATGTGCGATGCACCACTTCGTCGTCCGTCGGCGGATGGGTCAGATCCTCGGCCCCGTCTTGCGGGGTAAAGGGCGTCGCCAGCACTTTCATCAACCGCTTGAAGGGCGCCAAATCGCCCTCGACCGCAGCCTCGATCATCTGTTCGATCCGGTGGTTGCGCGGGATGTAGACCGGATTGACCGAGGCCATCAGCGACTGCGGGTCCTCTTCGGAGGCGGTCCGCTTCTGCCACTCCGCATGCCACTCGTCGAACGCCTCTCGGTTGGTGAATTGGTCTCGTGCGGTCCCCTCGGCCAAAGCGCGGAAGGTGTTGGTAAAGTCCGCGCCATCATGGGCCATCAGATCGAGAAGCTTGTCGATCATGGCTTTGTCCTCGGGACGGGCGTCCGCGATGCCGACTTTGCGGCCCAGCAGGCGCAGCCATTCAGCATCTAGCGCTTCTGGCATGGCGTGAATGCGCTGGGTGTAATCCTCGACCACCGCGTCCTGCTCGGCCTCTGGTGCAAGCGCGACCAGTGCACTGGCCAATTGCGCAAGGTTCCAGATCACGATGTGCATCTGGTTCGAGAAGGCGTAGCGCCCCTGTTGGTCGATCGAGGAAAAGACCTTGTGCGGGTGGTAGTCGTCCATGAACGCGCAGGGACCGTAATCGATCGTCTCGCCCGAGATGGTGCTGTTGTCCGTGTTCATGACCCCATGAATAAAGCCCAAGGCCATCCATTGGGGGATCAACTTGACCTGCGCGTCGATCACCGATTGAAGCAGACCTGTCGGTCCTTTGGCCTGCGGATAATGGCGCTGGATCGCGTAATCGGTCAGGGTGCGCAGGGCGTCGATGTCATTGCGCACGGCGAAATACTGGAACGTCCCGATCCGCAAATGGCTGCGTGCCACGCGCGTTAGCACCGCGCCGGGCAGCATGGCCTGCCGCATCACGCTGTCGCCGGTCGCCACAGCCGCCAAGGCCCGCGTTGTGGGCACGCCCAAAGCGTGCATTGCCTCGGACACCACGTATTCGCGCAGAACCGGACCCAGCCATGCCTTGCCATCGCCGTTGCGACTAAAAGGCGTGCGGCCCGACCCTTTGAGTTGGATGTCATAGCGGGTGCCATTCGGGGCCAAAACCTCGCCGAGGAGCAGCGCGCGACCATCCCCGAGCTGCGGGGAAAATCCGCCGAACTGGTGTCCTGCATAGGCCTGCGCCAGCGGCTCGGCCCCGTCCGGCAGCGCGACACCTGAAAACGCAGCGGCCAGCGCATCGGGGTCTTCGTCAAAGCCGATCCCCAACTCCCGCGCGAGCCCCGCGTTGAACGCCAAAAGCTCTGGCGCGGTCGCGGGCGCGGCCCCTTGGCGGGCAAAGAAGCGGTCCGGCAGACGGGCGTAGCTGTTATCGAATGGAATGTGCAAGCTCATGACGGTGTCCTTTCGCTAGGACAGAACCTATGCACCGGACACCGATTTTGCCAGAGCAGCCCTGCAAAAGGGCTCTACAGCTTTCGTACCATCATCGACACGCTGGGGCGCGGCTGGAACAGCGCGCGGGCATAAACGCTCTGGCCGGTGCTATTGCTGGGATCAATCTCGATCCCCAAGGCACGCACACCGCCCGCACGGAGGGGGGCAACCAGCGCCGTCAGCGCCTCTGGCGCGATCCCGCGGCCACGTACGCCAGGGCGCACATAGATTTCACGGACCGAGGCCATGATGCCCCCGTAATCCAGCGACCACGTCAGGGTCATCACCAGAAACCCGATGGGCGCGCGGGTCGGCCCGATGATATAGACCGCCCCGAGCGGCGACCCTTCGAGCAAGGGCATGATGGCCGCCTCGCGGGCCACGGCATCGTGGGCAACCCCGATTTCGATGTCGAGCGCCTCCATCAAGGGGGCGAGACGGGGATAATCCTCGGAAACAGCAAGCGTGAGCTGCGCACTCATAGACGGGCCAACCTTTCTGTGAGCAGGTCGAAAAAGCCCTGCGCATCGATGTCGCCCATGAATATGGCATTCGGCGCGCGGTCTGTCACGCGCCACCAATCGGCAACGGTCATCCCGAGGGTCAGTTCGCTGCCGGTTTCGATCTCGACATTGATATGGCGTCCCGTAAACAGGTCGGGCCGGATCAAATAGGCCGTGACGCAAGGATCATGGAGCGGTGCGCCGGAGGATCCGTATTTCTCTTTGTCGAACCGTTCAAAGAAATCGGTCATCTGCGCGACGGCCACGCCCACCTTGGTGCCGAGCGCGCGGAAGGCGTCGTTGCGGTCTTTGGTGACCAGCGCTTTGTGGGTCACATCCAGCGGCATGACGGTGATCGGGCAGCCCGCACCAAAAACAATCTTGGCCGCTTCTGGGTCCACGTAGATGTTGAACTCGGCGGCCGGAGTGATGTTCCCCACCTCGAAATAGGCGCCGCCCATCAGGACGATTTCCTGCACCTTTTCAATGATGTCTGGCGCCTTGTTGAATGCCTGCGCTATGTTCGTCAGCGGTCCCAAGGGGCACAAGGTCACGGTGCCCGCAGGCTCTGCGCGCAGGGTGTCGATGATGAAATCCACCCCATGCCCCTCCGCCAGCGTTATGGTCGGATCGGGCAGGTCGGGGCCGTCCAAACCGGTTTTTCCGTGCACATGTTCAGCGGTGACCAGTGGGCGCTCCAGCGGGGCATCGCAGCCTGCATAGACCGGCACATCTGTCCGGCCCGCCAACTCACACACAATGCGCGCATTCTTTTCGGTCAAGTGCAGCGGCACATTGCCCGCCACAGCCGTGATCCCCAAAACCTCGATCTCTTCGGGGCTGGCCAGCGCCAGCAGGATCGCCACGGCATCATCCTGTCCGGGATCGGTATCAATGATGATTTTGCGCACAGACATAACACTTCCTTTGTTCTTACAGGGAATTCAGTGGCAGGAGCGACCGCTGCTTGCAAGCCCCGCTGGAAGCTGCAGCGCGCTTCCGCTTTCATCTTGGTGAAAATACCCCCCGCGGAGCGTCCCTTCGCCCGTCCAAAGGCGCTGGCGCTCTATTCGCGGCGCAAGGTCAGTCGCGCGACCAGCCCCTCGGCACCTTCTTCAAAGGTCAGCGATCCGTTGTGCTGGCGCGCCACGGTCTGCACGATGCTCAGCCCAAGGCCATTGCCCGCAGCGCGCCCCGCATTCGCGCCGCGGCGGAAAGGGGCGATCAATTCGCCTATCTCCAGCGCGGAAAGCCCTGATCCACCCGCATCCTCGACCAAGACCGAAACCTCGTCCGCGTGGCTTTCGATCCGAACCGTAGCGCGGCGCCCGTAGTTCAGGGCGTTTTCGACCAGATTGGTGATGGCCCGTTGCAATGCCAGCGGACGGGCGACGACCAGCACGCGCTGTGCCTCGCGCAGGCTGGTGCGGGGTTCGGGCAGGCCGGTGTCGCGGGGCGCGACCCCGAAGACGGAATGGCGCACCTCTGGCACCTCTGAGTCCACCGGGGCCAAAGTCACACGGCGGCCCAAATCTTCGTAGTCGTCCACGATGGACTCCACCAGTGCGGTCAAGGAAATCTGTTGTGCCGCTTCGGCGTCTAACTCTGTGCGAGTGAACGACAAAACGCCTTCGACCATAGCGATCATCTGGTCGATGTCGCCCTCCATCTTCTGACGCAAGGTCGCGTCCCCGATCAAGGCAGTGCGCAATTTCAGACGCGCGGCAGGCGTGCCCAGATCGTGGCTGATGGCAGAGAGAACCTCGGCCCGTTTTTCCAGCGCCTCGCGCTCTTGGGCGATAGAAGCGTTCAGCGCGCCTGCGATTTCGTTCAGCTCTGACGGGCCTTCGGTGGGCAGCATGGCGGTCCCGCCTGCGCCATTGTTGGCAAAGATGCGCGCCAACCGGCCCAGACGGCCTGTGACTTCGGTGCTGCGGCTTAGCAATGTCACGATCAAAAGCAAAAACCCAAGGCCAAGGGGCAGGCGCAGGTCATTGGGCGCCGCCGCGCAGGACCAGATGTCTGGGGCGTTCACCCGTACCCAACTGCCGCCTTCGGCGCGGGCATAGAGGGTCGGGTCCCCGCACAGGCGCGCCATTTTACGGGTCATGGCACCAAGCTGTTGGGGCGGCAGGGAAAATGGCGGCAGATCGGTGAGCGTATAGCTCAGGTCAGGATCATGGACTTGGATCAACAAGCGCGCGCCGCCGAAATCCTCGTCCCACAGACTTTGCAGGATTGAGGCTTCGGTCACACGGCCCACACCGCGCGGCGGGGCTGTGACTTCGGTCAGGTAAACGCCAGCGGGCAGGGGCGCGCCATCGTTCAGCGCGCCATAGAGTTGCTGACCGGTGTAGTCTGCGCGGTCGAGATAGCGTTCCCACGCCTGCTGGCTGCCGTTCCACAGAGCGCCCGTGATCAGCCCTGCCAGAGTACCCGTCAAAATCCAGCTGACGGTCTTGGCCTGCAGGGACGGCAGCAGCTTCATTCCTGCGTGACCTCGCAGGCCAGCACGTAGCCGACGCCGCGTTCCGTGCGGATCAGCTTGGGGTCTTTGGGGTTGGCTTCCAGTTTGCCGCGTAGACGGCCCACCAGAACATCGATTGCGCGGCCCTCGGCGGCGTCCATCACGCGTTGGGGATCGCGGTCGGGGTCCAAGGCTTCGGCGATTTCCTCGCGTTTCAATGGGATCATCGGGTTGGCGAGCAGGGCCTTGAGCAGCGCGCCCTCGCGGCGGGACAGGGATACCAGATAGCCACCGGGCGCGCGGACCTCGCCGGTGCGGGCGTCGAGGGACCAGCCCTCGAACCGATAAGTGCCTGCGGACCGGCGATAGGTCAGCGATGCCGCACGGTTTCCGCGCCGCAGGACCGCTTTGACGCGGGCAGCCAGGAGATCCGGGTTGAACGGCTTGGCCACGTAATCATCGGCGCCTGCTGCATAGCCCTGCATCCGCTGATTGTCCGAGGACAGCGCAGACACCATGATGATGGGGACATCTTGTTCTGTCCGCAGTTGGGCGCACAGCTCCAGTCCGCTTTCATCCCCCAACATGACGTCCAAGAGGATCAGGTCGATCCGGTAGCGCTCCATCGCTGCGCTGATTTCGGCACCCGTCGCGGCGGGGCACACGGCAAAGCCCTGTCCCTGAAAATACTTGGTCAACATCTCTCGGAGTTCGGTGTCATCATCGACAACGAGCAAACGGGGTATCGTCATTTAAGGGCCTCTCCCTGCTTGGCTCGCGAAGATGGCGGGCGAATAGGGCCCTGTCTAGTGGAACCTGACGGTCGAGCGTAACGCTTTGTAACAAAATGGCGGTCTGTTGGGTAACAAACGGTAACAAAGGCTCTCGAAATGTCATGCAGCTACCGTGTGGCGGCCTTGCGTCTGATGCATAGGGGCGCAACAATTTGTGCACTTCACGCCCCACAATGATCTGGGGCGCCGATGGGAGGAAATCATGAAGTTTACAGTTTTTGCAGCCGCGACCGCGGCTCTTTGCGCACTCGCAACCACATCTGTCGCGGAGCCTCAGGCAGAAGTTCTGCACTGGTGGACCTCGGGCGGCGAAGCCAAGTCGGTTGCCGTTCTGCAGCAGGAATTCAAGGATAACGGCGGCACCTGGACCGACATGCCCGTTGCAGGCGGTGGCGGCGACGCGGCGATGACCGCTCTGCGTGCTCGTGTTCTGTCGGGCAACGCGCCCGCAGCGGTTCAGCTCAAGGGCCCCGCGATTCAGGAATGGTACGAAGAGGGCGTTCTGTCGGACATCTCGGCCGTTGCAGAGGAAAACGGTTGGGCTGACGTGCTGCCCGCAGCGATCGCAGAACACATGAAGTGCGAAGGCACTTGGTGCGCCGCGCCCGTAAACGTCCACCGCGTTGACTGGATCTGGGCAAACGCTCAGGTGCTGGCCGACAACGGCATCGAAATGCCCACCACTTGGGAAGAGTTCAACGCCGCCGCAGACAAGCTTCAGGCCGCTGGCATCACCCCGCTGGCACACGGCGGTCAGGCATGGCAGGACGCCACTGTCTTTGAAACCGTTGTTCTGGGTCTGGGTGGCCCCGAGTTCTTCCACAAGGCGCTGGTCGAGCTGGACCCCGAAGCACTGGGTTCGGACACCATGAAGGCGTCGTTTGACCAGATGCGCAAAATGCGCGGCTATGTGGACCAGAACTTCTCGGGTCGCGATTGGAACCTGGCAACCGCGATGGTCATGAACGGCGAAGCAGCGTTCCAGATCATGGGTGACTGGGCCAAGGGCGAATTCCTGGCAGCGGGCAAAACCCCCGGCAAGGACTTCCTCTGCGCATCGACCCCCGGTGAAGGCTACCTCTACAACGTAGACAGCTTTGCGATGTTCGACGTGGATGGTGCCGACAAAGAAGAAGGTCAGGCGCTGTTGGCGAAACTGATCGTTGGTCCGTCGTTCCAGAAAGTCTTTAACCTGAACAAGGGCTCGATCCCTGTGCGTACCGACGTCTCGCTGGACGAGTTCGACATGTGCGCCCACACCTCGAGCGAAGAAATGGCTGCATCGAGCGAAAGCGGCTCGCTGCTTCCCAGCTACGCGCACGGCATGGCTCTGCGCGGCGCGCAATCGGGTGCGATCACCGACGTTGTGACCGCCCACTTCAACTCTGACATGTCGTCCGATGACGCAGTCGAAATGCTGGTCAACGCAGTCGCGGCTGTCCAGTAACCCCTGAACTGCGGCCCTTCGCGCGCGCCAAAGCGCGGAGGGCCTTTTCGTCAGGAGCAATCCAAAATGACCCTCTGGCTTGAACGCCATGTACCCAAGCTGGTACTGGCCCCGACTTTTATTGCCATTCTGCTCTTTGTTTATGGCTTCATTGCCTGGACAGGATGGATCTCGCTGACCAAATCCCGCCTGATGCCGAAGTACGACATCGAAGGCTTCCAGCAATATGACCGTCTGTTTGCCGCGCCCCGTTGGGATGTCGCGATGAACAACCTGTATATCTTCGGCGCGCTGTTTATCGTGATCTCGATGGTGCTGGGTCTGCTTCTGGCGATTTTGCTGGACCAGAAAATCCGCACCGAAGGCGTGTTGCGCACCATCTATCTGTACCCCATGGCGCTGTCGATGATCGTGACCGGCACCGCGTGGAAATGGATCCTGAACCCCGGTTTGGGTCTGGAAAAAGTTGTTCAGGGCTGGGGCTTTGAGAACTTTACCTTCGACTGGCTGGTGAACCCTGATTATGCCATCTACACCATTGTGATCGCCGCTGTCTGGCAGGCGTCCGGTTTCGTGATGGCGCTGTTCCTTGCGGGCCTGCGCTCGGTCGATACCGAGATCATCAAAGCGGCCCAAGTGGACGGCATCCCGACCACCCGTATCTATACCGCGATCATCATTCCTTCGATGGCGCCGATCTTCCTGTCCGCGTTCATTGTTCTGTCGCACCTCGCGATCAAGAGCTTTGACCTCGTGATTGCCATGACCAACGGCGGCCCCGGTTACGCGACCGACCTGCCGGCGACTTATATGTACGCCATGGCGTTCTCGCGCGGGGATCTGGGGCAGGCGGCAAGCTCTGCCATGATCATGATGCTCGTCGTGTTCACCATCGTTGTTCCCTACCTCTATTCCGAACTGAGAACCCGCAATGACTGATCTGTCTGCAACCCAAGGCGCATCCCGCCCGTGGGGCAAGATCGCCCTGCGCTGGGGCCTGTATGTCCTGCTGGGACTCTTTGCCCTGTACTACCTTGTCCCGCTTTTCGTGATGGTCACCACATCGCTGAAAAGCCTAGATGAAATCCGCTCGGGCAGCCTGATTGCCCTGCCGCGCGAAGTGACCTTTGACGCATGGGCCAAAGCATGGTCCGGCGCCTGTACCGGCATCCAGTGCGAGGGCCTGAAGCCCTATATGTGGAACTCGATCCTGCTGGCCATTCCGGCGGTTCTGATTTCGACCGTGATCGGTGCGATGAACGGCTATGTGGTGGCGCAGTGGCGCTTCCGCGGCGCGAACATCATCTTTGCTCTGCTGCTGTTCGGATGCTTCATTCCGTTTCAGGTGGTCCTGCTGCCCATGGCGAAAATGCTGGGTATCCTCGGCCTTGCAGGCTCGATCCCCGGTCTGATCCTGGTGCACGTGGTCTACGGCCTTGGCTTCACCACGCTGTTCTTCCGCAACTACTATGTGACCATCCCCGCCGAACTGGTCAAAGCGGCCAAGATCGACGGCGCGGGTTTCTTCCGGATTTTCTGGTCGATCTTCCTGCCGTTGTCGCTGCCCATCATCGTGGTTTCGGTCATCTGGCAGTTCACCCAGATCTGGAACGACTTCCTCTTTGGTGTGTCGTTCAGCCAGGCGGGCACCCAGCCCATCACCGTGGCTCTCAACAACATCGTCAACTCCACCACCGGCGTTAAGGAATACAACGTGGATATGGCTGCTGCGATCATCGCCGCTCTGCCCACGCTGCTCGTCTATGTCGTCGCCGGCAAGTACTTCATCCGCGGCCTCACCGCCGGTTCGGTGAAAGGATAACCCCATGGCTCCTATTCTCGACATCAACAACCTGTATAAATCCTACGGCCAGACCGAGATCCTCAAGGACATCAACGTGTCCATCGAAAAGGGTGACTTTCTGGTGCTGGTCGGCCCCTCGGGCTGCGGTAAGTCCACGCTGTTGAACTGTATCGCCGGTCTGGAACCGATCACTGGCGGTCAGCTGAACATTGCCGGACAGGACATGACCAATGTCAGCCCCAAGGACCGCAACATCGCGATGGTGTTCCAGAGCTACGCTCTGTACCCGACCATGTCGGTCGCCAAGAACATCACCTTTGGCATGAAAGTCCGCGGCGTCGACAAATCGGTGCAGGACCAGAAGCTGGCCGAAGTGGCAAAACAGCTGCAAATCGAAAAGCTGCTGAACCGCAAGCCCAGCCAGCTTTCGGGCGGCCAGCGTCAGCGTGTGGCGATGGGTCGTGCGCTGGTGCGTGACCCCGCGCTGTTCCTGTTTGACGAACCCCTGTCGAACCTGGACGCAAAGCTGCGTGTGGAAATGCGTACTGAAATCAAGCGTCTGCATCAGGATCTTCATGCGTCGATGGTCTATGTGACCCACGACCAGATCGAGGCGATGACCCTTGCGACCAAGATCGTGGTCATGAAAGACGGCATCATCCAGCAGATCGGAACGCCGGCGGAAATCTATCGCCAGCCTGCGAACCTGTTCGTGGCAGACTTCATGGGTAGCCCTGCGATGAACCTGATCCCCGCTAAGGTTTCGACCGACGGCAACGCGCGCCGCATCGAGATCGCCCGTGATGGCGAAGCGCCTTTGGTGCTGACCGATCGCCGCGGCGTGGACCTGCCCAAAGATGTTATCATCGGTCTGCGCCCCGAGGACATCACCGATCCGGGCAGCCGTCAGGGTGACAATCTGGAACTGGCCGACGTGCATGTGGACGTGGTCGAGCCCGCCGGTGCCGACACCTATGTGGTCTCGCGTTTGGGCGGCAAGGAAGTCACTGCGCGTCTGCAGGCCGAAACCGAAGTGCGCCCCGGCGCCCGTGCGCAATTCGCGTTCGATCTGGGCAAGGCAACGTACTTTGATCCTGCCAGCGGTGCGCGTCTGGTGTGATCCATTCTGCGGCTTGCGCGCCCTTGGTGCGGTCCAGCCGTGGGTATTTTGACCAAGAAAGAGGGGGTGGCCTGTGCCGCCCCCTTTGTCGTTTTGGAAAATGTACCTTTCAGGTGCGGTTTTCTGGCGCGTCTCGTGATTGCGAGCGGGCGGTTTGCTTGAAGATGGGGGGCTTGCGCCCTAATGTCCGCTCGAAACTTGGAGAAGTAGGTCCATGAGCGGAAAGCGCAGTATTTTCGAAGAGGTAGACAGCAAAGAGGTGGTGCAGACCAGCGCCGTCGGGTCCATTGACCGGACCCGCCGCGGGGCGCGGGGCGCCGTCCGGATCTGGCTGATGCTTTTGTTTGTCATGGTGATGGCGATGATCGCGGTGGGCGGCTTGACCCGTCTGACCGATAGCGGGCTGTCGATCACCGAATGGAAGCCCGTCACCGGTGCCTTGCCGCCCTTGGATGCGGCCACATGGGAGTCCGAATTCGCCAAGTACAAGGAAATCCCTGAATACCAGTTGCAGAACAAGGGCATGACCCTGTCCGAATTCAAAGCGATCTACTGGTGGGAATGGGGGCACCGGCAGCTGGGGCGGACCATCGGTCTGGTCTGGGCTTTGGGCTTCCTCGGCTTTGCTGTAACCCGCAGCATTCCGCCCGGTTGGACGGGGCGCTTGCTGTTCGTCGGCGCTTTGGGCGGTGTGCAGGGCGCCATCGGCTGGTGGATGGTGGCCAGCGGTCTGACCGGCGAGATGCTGGATGTGGCGAGCTATCGTCTGGCGACGCACCTCGGTTTGGCCTTCGTGATCCTTGGCTTCATCGCGTGGTATGTGTTCGAGCTGGGGCGCGAGCCGCGCGATCTGCTGCAGGCGCGCCGCGGCGGCGAGAAGAAGCTGTTCGGGATGTCGACCGGTCTGCTGCACTTTGCTTTCCTGCAGATTTTGCTGGGGGCTTTGGTGGCTGGCATCGACGCGGGCCGGAACTACCCTGATTGGCCGATGATGGCCGGATCGTGGACCCCGCCGGATATGCTGAGCCTAGAGCCTGTGTGGCGGAACTTCTTTGAGAACGATGGCACGGTGCAGTTCATTCACCGCATGTCGGGGTATCTGCTGTTCATCTTTGGCGTCGTTGTCTTCCTGAAGGGTCGCAAGAGCGCGTATCCCAAGACCCGCGGGGCCTTTACCGTCGTGTTCGCGATGCTGGTGCTGCAGATGCTGCTGGGGATTGTGACTGTGATGCACAGCTCGCCGTGGTATTTGGCGATCCTGCACCAAGTGGGCGCTGTGGCGCTGTGGGTGCTGATCCTGCGGGCGCGGTTCATGTCGCGCTACCCTGTCTCCACCAGTGTGCGCGAGGGTCTGTGATGTCTGCATATGACGCGTTGATGGCGTTTCAGCGTCAGACCTCGGCATTGGCCGAGGTCGCGGGGCGCACCGGATGGGACCAAGAGGTTCTGATGCCCGAAGGCGCTGCTGATCAGCGGGCCGAGGAAATGGCCGCGCTGGAATCCGTGCTCCATGCCCGTCGCTGCGATCCCCGCGTGGGCGAGTGGCTGGCTGCTGCCGAGCCTGCGGATGATGTGCAAAAGGCGATGCTTCGTGAGGTCAAGCGCAGCTATGATCGCACCACCAAAGTGCCCGGTGATCTGGCCGAGGCGCTGGCGCGGACCACCAGCCGGGCCCAAGGCATTTGGGCCAAGGCGCGGGCAAGTGAGGATGTTGCGGCGTTTCTTCCCACCCTTGCCGAGGTGGTTGATCTGCGCCGACAAGAAGCTGCGGCCTTGGGCGGTGAGATCGCTTATGACGCGCTGCTCGAGGATTACGAGCCAGGCACATCCAGCGCCGAGATCGCCGAACTGTTCGACGCCATGCGTCCGAGGCTGGTCGCCCTGCGTGATCAGGTGCTGGCAAAGCCGCAGAGCGATCAGGTGAGCGGCAGGTTTGACCCTGCGATCCAGATGGCGTTGGCCCAAGAGGTTGCCGTCGCCTTTGGCTATGATCTGAACCACGGGCGCATCGACAAGGCGGTGCATCCCTTTAGTTCGGGCAGTGGTCTGGATGTGCGGATCACCACGCGGACATCCGAAGACGACCCTTTCAACTGCCTGTATTCGACGATCCACGAGGTCGGCCACGCCTGCTATGAGCAGAACATTGACCGGACCTATCTGCTCAGCCCCTTGGGGCGTGGGGTGTCGATGGGTGTCCATGAAAGTCAGAGCCGGATTTACGAGAACCAGATCGGACGTGGGGCGGCCTTTACCGGTTGGCTTTATGGCCGGATGGTGGATCGGTTCGGGGAGATTGGCGTGGCAGATGCGCCGGCATTCTATCGTGCCGTAAACCGTGTGCATAACGGATACATCCGGACGGAAGCGGACGAGGTGCAGTACAACCTGCATGTCATGCTGCGCTTTGATCTGGAGCGGGCGCTGTTTAGCGGTGATCTACAGGTCAGCGACCTAGAGGCGGCTTGGAATGACCGGTTCAAAGCGGACTTTGGTTATGCGGTGGACAAGCCCTCGAATGGGGTGCTGCAGGATGTGCACTGGTCCGTGGGGCTGTTCGGATATTTCCCGACCTACAGTCTGGGGAACGTATATGCGGGCTGTCTGAATGCAGCGATGCGCCGCGATGTGCCGGATCTGGATGCGGCGCTGGGGCAGGGGGATACCGCGCCCGCGAAGGCTTGGCTGAAGGAGAAGGTACAGCAGCATGGCGCGCTCTACGCCCCGCGCGAAGTGATCGAACGCGCCATTGGCGGTGACATCAGCCCCGAGCCCTTACTTTCCTATCTGGAAGATAAGTTTCTGGCGCTCTGACACGAAAGGGGGCCTATCACGGCCCCCTCCCATGCATGAGCGGCTGTCTTGGAATAAAGTAAACCACAAATACGCTATGCTGTTAAGATTTATTGCAACGGCAGGTTTTGCTTTGTTGCAAAAATCGAATGAAAACAGGCTATTTGCGTAAGTGGGTATGGAAAACCTTACGATTTCTTCCCGTCGTATTGCAGAAATGAATGAGCGAAATCGCTCCGCCGCGGCGCAGAATTCGGGGCATTCGTTAATTCTGTTTGGGTGAATTAGATGCCTGCGCCCACCAGACTCAGCAGGACAGTCGTCAGAAGACCTGCAAAGCCAAGGCCGTCGTCGCTATCACTGCCTTCGTCGCCACCATCGTTCTGATCGTCATCGTTCGCGTCGTCTTCGTCGATCTCGATCTTGGGCAGGGGATCCTCGCGGAAGATAAAGGTCGCTTCGGTGCCGTCGCTGTCGGTGCCATCCAGTTCGGTGCTGCCGCCCTTGTGCCATGCGTCGATCGCGTCCGCGCCTTCTTCGGTGCGGGCAAAGGTCAGGCGGATGATCTGTGCGGGCTGGGTGAAGTCCAGCTCGATTGCGCCGTTCTTGACCTCGGGGGCAAAGTTCTCGCGGATGCCCAAGGCATAGGTCTCTGCTTCGGGGGTCTGGTTGACGCCGGGCAGGTTGGGCACGTCGAACAGGTCTTTCCAGTTGTCCGGTGTTTCGCTGCGCAGGCTCTGGCCCCAGACTTCCTTGATCTCTCCCAGACCATCCAGTGCGATGTCTGCGGTGAACACGTCGCCTTCGAATTTCGAGGGCGCAACAATGAACATGACCAGCTTGTCCTCGCTGTCAAAACCAAAGGTGGTGACGGCGCTGTCAGACTTCAGGTCGTTGTCCTGATACCAATCCAGAACCTTGGTGTCTTCCAGAGCTTCGGCCATCATGTCCTGCATGGAGCCAGCGGTAAAGACATAGGTGTCGCCATCGGTGCCAACGTAGCTGGAGCGGCCCGCATGGGTCAGGTCCCAGCCGTAGACGCCTGCGGACGAGGTGCCAAGCGCTTGGTACTCCGAGAACATCTGCAGCAGATGCTCGCCCTGTTCCAGACCGTAGGGACGGTAGTCCAGCATGTCCTGATAGTGCTGTTCGAACGCCAGATGAGAGCGGCCGTCCAGATCCAGATCGTCGAAGTCGTACTTGCTGCCTTCGGCAGTCGAAAGGAAGCTGTGCGCTGCTTCGACACGCGACAGGGAGGCGGTGTTGTAGGCCGACAGGGACAGCGACGGACGATCAAGGCCCAATGCGTTTGCTTCTTCTTCCCATGCGTCGAGGCTGGCGGCGACATCGTCAACAGAGCTTTCCGAGGCGGACAGGGTGATCGCAAAGCGGTGGTGCACCACGGCGTCTGCCATGATGATCGAGTCCTCGTTCAGGTTCTCAAGGATCTCTTCGGTGTACTCAACCGAGCGGCCCAGCTGGACGTTCCAGTCAACCTTGCCAGCGACCTCGGGGTACTCGGCCTCTTTTTCCAGAACGACTTCGCTGTAGACGTTTACGATTTCTGCGTAGTTGGCGGACTTTTCCAGTTCATCCGCGCCGTCGAACACAGCGTAATATTCGTTGCCAACTTCAAAGATCAGAGTGTCGGGCAGGGCGCCGTGGGCACCTGAGTATAGATCGTCCAGAAAATCGCCAAGATGCGTACGCAGCAGATCGTGATCATCGCTGTAGCGCGCGGTCGGCAGAACAACGGTCAGGCCCAGACCCTTGTCCACGCAGTATTCCATCATTTCGTCGATGCCAGGCTTGTTGCCCAGAGCGGCCGAGTTGTAGAGGCCGTCATGCTCAAAGCCGAACCGCTCGGGGTTCTTCTCTGCCATGGTGCCGCCGGGCCAAACGACCATACCTAGGTCGGTCTGGGACAGCGCGTCGTCGAATTGACCAAAACTGCGGAAGCTAACGTAGCGGGCACCAAAACTATCACTCGTGATCTCGAGAGCGTCTTCGCTGATTGAGCCTTTGGTTGTTAAACCTAGCGTCATCTCGGGGTCTCCACGGATGCGGTCCTGACTGGTGGGGCATCCGCTTAGTTAGTTGATAGTGACATCTTGTTCGATGCTTTGACGTTAGCGCGAAGGTAGAGCGTTGCTTACTGCAATGTTCGCAAACCGCTCTTTGCGTGGAGACACTTAAATACTTGAAAGATATGATAGTATATCCCAACAGGAGAGATACCGAGCCTATCCCAAGGGGGTGAAACAAGTACTAAAGTGTGTATAGTACTAACGGATAGTTCCCGCTTGGGTTGTGGTAATTTTTACGTCCAACAGGGCGCATGGTGACCAAAAGGATTGGTCGCGTACCCCGTCGAGGAGGTCGGTCGATCATGGTGGGAGGGTAGGTACAGCACCAAGGTATTGGTTGCGACTACGTCCAAATCTGCGAATCAACATTCAGATTGCGACGGTCATCCTGTGCCGTAGATTTCTTTTGCGTCGCAAGAGATGCCATCTGCGCAACAAAAAAACCCGCCGGAGCCGGCGGGTTTTTGATTCTTGTGATTTTCGGTCTGTGACGCAGCGTTAGCTGCGCAGAAACTCTGTTGTCCGTTCCTTGAGCCATTCGCGCGCTGCCTTGAGGACGGGGTCGCTGCGACGGGTCTCGTGGTAGCATAGGTACAGGGGCACTTCGTCGATCGCTGGCGCGTCTTCGATCGCCACAAACGTCGGATCTTGGTCGCCGACAAATGTGGGCAGCACGGTAGACAAGCCGGTTTCTGCGCAGACACTTTGGATCGACTCGAAGTTATCGACACGGATCATGGGGTCGCAGCCGAAGTACTCTTTGGCCACACTCATGGCAGAGTACTTGTCCGTTTCCAGCGGAAGACCGGCCCAGTCCTTGGTGTCAGAGGTGTTGTCGCGATGCTTGTACAGCTTGAACCGCAGAACACCACATTGAGACGAGATGAGACGGCCATGTTCGGGGCGCGCCGGTGTGATTAGGATGTCGTTGTCGTTCAAGTTCTCTTGCATCGAGTCCAGATTGAACGAAATGCGGATCTTGGGGTAGGTGGTCATAAATTCCGACAAGCGCGGATAGATCATATACGTGCCGACCATGAAGGGCACGCAAATCCGTAGGTCACCGGCCAGATCGCCAGAGGCTTCTTCGGTTTCGCGGCGGATCGCAGAGATGAGCGCGCCGTCAAACTCCATCGCTTGATTGACGATGTTCTCGAGGCGCGGGTTCAGAACCCAACCTTCAGGACGCTTCTCAAAGGGCGGATAGCCCAAAGCTTCGCCCAAACGCGCCATACGGCGGGACACCGTGGCGGGGTTGGAGTCCAGACGCTGCGCGGCAGCTGCCATGTTCCCTGTGCGGTAAAAGGCGATCAGATAGCGAAGATCGTCCCAATTCTTAAAGCTCGGCATAAACCCTCTACGGTAGAAATTTACATGTACGCTATTTATTAAACGTGTCGGGCGCAAACAAAGGTTCACGCCCGGTAAATTTTTTTTCCGTTCTATTCGTATAGGTCGGCGTTATTCCTCCGACGCCGGGGCCTCTGCGCCGCCGTCATCTTCGACCTCATCGGTTTGGTCGGCAATCCGTGCCACCGACACCACGTGTTCCCCGTTTGACGTGTTGAACACACGGACCCCGCCAGCGCTGCGCGAGCGGAAAGAGATGCCATCGACAGGGACGCGGATCGACTGGCCTTTGGACGTTGCCAGCATGATTTGATCGTCACCCTCGACAGGGAACGAGGCCACGATTTCACCGCCGCGCATGGACTTCTCCCACGCAGTGACGCCAAGGCCGCCGCGACCCCGGATCGGGTAGTCATGGCTCGAGGACAGCTTGCCCAGACCCTTGGCCGTGATGGTCAGGATCAGGTTTTCAGCTGCCGACATTTCCGCGTAGCGCTCTTGGGGCAGTTGGCTGTCTGCGTTGCCTTCTTCTTCGCTCGCGGCATCATCTTCGGTTACGCCAGCCATCAGGCGGCGCATCTTCAGATAGCTGGCGCGTTCGTCAGAGCCG
The DNA here is from genome assembly GCF_900115865.1 of Donghicola eburneus. Classification (GTDB taxonomy): domain Bacteria; phylum Pseudomonadota; class Alphaproteobacteria; order Rhodobacterales; family Rhodobacteraceae; genus Donghicola; species Donghicola eburneus. Next base: position 306,178 of record NZ_FOXY01000005.1, read on the forward strand.
GCTTCGAAGTGACGGATGACAGACATCGACACGACCTCATCATCGCCCGACAGCTTCACGCCGCGCACACCGGTCGAGGCGCGCGAGTTGAACACGCGCACTTCGGGCACGGGGAAGCGGATCGCACGGCCCGAGTTCGTCACCAGCATCACATCGTCCTCTTCGGAACAGATGCGGGCGTTGATCAGGCGGGTGTTTTCATCTTCGCCTTCGAACTTCATCGCGATCTTGCCGTTCGCCTTCACGTTGGTGAAGTCGGACAAACGGTTGCGGCGGACGGAGCCTTTGGACGTTGCGAACACGATCTGCAGGTCGTCCCAATCGTCCTCGGGGCGGTCCACCGGCATGATCGCCGCGATCGAGACACCGACCGGGATCGGCAGAATGTTGACGATCGCTTTGCCCTTGGCGGTCCGACCACCAAGGGGCAGGCGCCAGCACTTCAGCTTGTAGGCCATGCCATCGGTCGTGAAGAACAGAAGCTGCGTGTGGGTGTTGGCCACGAACAGGGTGGTGACAACGTCATCATCCTTGGTCGCCATGCCCGACAGACCTTTGCCACCGCGCTTTTGCGCACGGAAGTCGGCCAGCGCGGTCCGCTTGATGTAGCCGGACTGGGTCACGGTCACGACCATGTCTTCGCGCTCGATCAGGTCTTCGTCTTCCATGTCGCCGGACCAATCTACGATCTCGGTGCGGCGTGGAACGGCGAACTGGTCACGCACTTCGTGCAGTTCGTCGGCGATGATGCCCATGATGCGTTCGCGCGAACCCAGAATTTCCAGGTATTCGCGGATCGACTTGGCCAGCTCTTGCAGCTCGTCGGTGACTTCCTGAACACCCAGTTGGGTCAGGCGCTGCAGACGCAGTTCGAGGATGGCGCGGGCCTGTGCTTCGGACAGGTTATATGTGCCGTCTTCGTTGATGGTGTGGGTCGGGTCGTCCACCAGCTTGATGTATTCCGCGATGGATTGCGCGGGCCAGCGGCGAGTCATCAGCTTTTCGCGGGCTTCGGCAGCGTCAGTGGACGAGCGAATGGTCGCGACCACCTCGTCCACGTTGGTGACAGCCACGGCCAAGCCACATAGGATATGGGCGCGGTCGCGAGCCTTGCGCAGCAGATAGGCGGTGCGGCGCACCACGACATCTTCGCGGAAGTCGATAAAGCAGGTCAGGAACCGGCGCAGGGTCAGCTGCTCGGGTCGGCCGCCGTTCAGGGCAAGCATGTTGCACCCGAACGAAGTCTGCATCGGGGTAAAGCGGAACAGCTGGTTCAGCACGACCTCGGGGGTCGCGTCACGTTTCAGTTCCACCACGACGCGCACACCGTTGCGGTCCGATTCATCCTGAACGTGGGCGATACCTTCGATCCGCTTCTCGCGGGCGGCTTCGGCGATCTTTTCGATCATCGAGGCTTTGTTCACCTGATATGGAATCTCGGTGCAGACGATGGCGTAGCGGTCCTTGCGGATTTCCTCGACGTGGGTTTTCGAGCGGATGATAACGCTGCCGCGTCCCTCAAGATAGGCTTTGCGCGCACCCGAGCGGCCCAACAGGATGCCGCCTGTCGGGAAGTCGGGGCCGGGCACATATTGAATCAGCTGTTCGCTGCTCAGGTCCGGATCCTCGATCAGTGCGAGGGTCGCATCAACCACTTCGCCCAAGTTGTGGGGCGGAATGTTGGTCGCCATACCGACCGCAATACCGCCAGCGCCGTTGACCAGCATGTTGGGGAAGCGGGCGGGCAGAACCGTGGGTTCGCGGTCCTTGCCATCATAGTTGTCTTGGAAATCGACCGTGTCTTTGTCGATGTCGGACAGCAGCGCAGCCGCGGGCTTGTCCATGCGAACTTCGGTATAGCGCATGGCCGCCGCGTTATCGCCGTCCATCGAGCCAAAGTTACCCTGACCGTCCAGCAGCGGCAGCGACATCGAGAAGTCCTGCGCCATACGGACCAGCGCGTCATAGATCGCGCTGTCGCCGTGGGGGTGGTATTTACCCATGACGTCGCCGACGGGACGCGCGGACTTGCGATAGGGCTTGTCGTGCGAGTTCCCAGTTTCGTGCATTGCATAGAGAATGCGTCGGTGCACAGGTTTTAAGCCATCGCGAAGATCGGGAATGGCGCGGCTGACGATCACCGACATCGCGTAATCCAGATAGGATGTCTTCATCTCGTCCGCGATCGAAATCGTGGGTCCGTGATGGATCGCGCGGGGCTTCGGATTTTCTTCTGCGTTTTCAGGGGTTTCCGGAGTGTCGGTCACTGTGTCGCCTGTCCCAGCCATTAATTCTATATGTTGTTGGAAGGGTTATAGCAGAGCCAGCATATGGTGCGCAATGCCAGTGGACGCCTGCGCTGGCAGCCCAAGAGGGTGGCTGCTAACACACTGTTTTTCTTGCCAGAAAAATCTGGTTGGCCTGTAATTTGAATCAGAGCAGAGAGAACAGGAGAACCGCAGATGGAAAAGAGTGAAACTGAACTGCTGTTAAAGGGCTACGGATTGACCACCGCCGAGATGATTTACCGCATGCCTGATTACACGTCCGTGCTGAACACGTTTGTCTGGCAGGAGTATGACTTGGCCCCCGATTACCCAAAGATGTTCGAGTTCATCGAATTCTGGGAACGGGAGATCGAGGGCAAGCTGCACACCGTCCGCTTTGCTCACCGTAAGTTGCTGAGCCCGACCGATTGGCAACAGATCGTGGGCGAATTCCGCATCCATTAAACATGCCAAAGGCGGCCTTGGTTGGGCCGCCTCTGTTGTCTCTATAAAAAGAGCATCAGTATTTGCTGCGCGCCGCGGCGATCCAGATCAGCACGAACAGCCCTGAGAAGATGGCGTTGTAGCCAGCCATGGAGATGCCGAACAGGTCCCATACGATCTCGTCGCACATCACGACACCTGTAGGACCATCCAGGCTGAGCAGGTCATTGCCCGTCAGACCAGACAGTGCATCGCCAGAGCCGGTGCAGCTTGTGGGCCCTTGCCACCATTTCTGCTCGACCCCTGTATGGTAGACGCCGAGGCCGCTGGTGATGGCCGCCGCCAATGCGCCTAGCCAAGCGATGAACGATGCGGGAAACAGCACTCCCACCACACCAAGCGCGATCGCGGCCGCATGGGGCCAGCGTTGCCACAGGCACATGGCGCAGGGCGGGTAGCCTCCGATATACTGGAAGGCAAAAGCGCCAAGCAAAATGGCCAGCGAACCGAAAGCAGCCAGAGCGATGAGAGAGCGTTGGGTCATAGGAGCTTTACCACGTAGAAGCCGCCGATCAGCACGGCAAGAAACAGCGCGAACATAATGCCGAGCCGCTTCTCGATGAAATCACGGATTGGTGCGCCGAATTGCTTGAGCAGCGCGGCGACAAGGAAGAAGCGGATGCCGCGCGCCAAGAGAGAGCTGACCATAAAGGTCGCGAGCGGCATGCCGGTCCAGCCGGACATGATCGTAATGACCTTGTAAGGGAAGGGGGTCATGCCCGCGATCAGCACGGCCCAGAAGCCCATATCATTGAAGCGGACGTTAAACGCCTCCATCGCGTCGGCTTTGCCGAGGGCCGCAAGAATGGGCTGGCCAACGGTTTCGAATGCGAAGGCCCCAATCGCATAGCCAAACAGACCGCCCAGGATCGAGCTGATCAGTGCAACGCCCGCGATCAGCCAAGCGCGGCTGGGGCGGGCAAGGATCATGGGGATCATGATGACGTCTGGGGGAATAGGGAAAAACGAACTTTCGACGAATGAGACAATCGCCAGCGCCCAAAGTGCGCGAGGATGGTCGGCGAGCCCCATCGTCCAATCATAAAGTCGACGTATAATCGGTCTTACTCCTGCTGAAATTGCGTCAGACATTCCATGCTGCGGGGCGGCGGTCAATAATGCTGACGTGTCCTGCGTTTTTCATCACCTGATATGCGGGTTGGGTCTTGTCCCTGCCGATTGGTTGGGCTAGTCAGTCCCACACAGTGCCTGCCTGAGTGGCGGAATGGTAGACGCAGGGGATTCAAAATCCCCCGATGGCAACATCGTGTGGGTTCGAGTCCCACCTTAGGCACCACAGTTTCTCAATGACATCGATGACGCAGAGTTTGCAGGGATCACCCGCGCTCTTGCAGCTGTGTTCTGCATTTGCAGTGCCGCAGTGCGGCTTGCATTTTGAAACCCCATACTTTCGAGATTTAACTGCTTGAAACCGCGCGTGATTCGGAGCGGGCGGCGCGACGAATGTCGATATAGCGGACGAAATTCCGTCAAAACGCCAAAATATCCATACTAACGAATGTGGTCGAAAGTGGGCGTGACCCCCTGTGCATAAAGTTTTCACAAAAAAACTAAATTCATTCTGTACGGGAAACGTTCACGTTTCGATGATACTCCGTGAATTGATGCAAAACCCAATAAATAAAAGCTAAAATCTGCTGATCGAGGTTTCTGCAGGTGCATCATTGGATCATTTTGCGAAACAAACGGGGCTCGATTTCGTGAATAAGGCGAAAAAAAGGCAGCTTTAAGGCCGAAAAAAGGGGTCAACCCGCTAACCATTTCGAATTTTCTCTTTGTCTTAAGGGTAGGTGGGATGTATCCCAAAGGAGTGCCCATCTGGGGGGATGGCGCTTTTGACTGAGTAACACGGGCTCGCAGGGCAACCTGCGTGGCAAGTGCGGAAGGCGTAAAGAGTTCTGCGACGTCCACCTATGGGCACCATAAACCGTCTGGTTTGTGAACGATCTCATACACCTTTGAGTCAGAAGTGGCATTGTGGTTCTGTCGAACCTCTGTGGGCTCTTGTTGACGCCACGGCCTTTGCGCCGGACAGGAGTAAGAGAGATGACGTTTTATAAGTACAGCTCATGGATGGACTGGTACAAAAGCCACTCGTCCGACTATGACGGCTCTACCGCCATGAATTACACCGATGACTCGCAGGGCCTGATTGGCCTGTGGGATTTCCTGAACGGCACCGCAGATACCGGTCTCGAGGACGGCGTTGCCCAGAACGGCAAACTGTTCGGACATGCCAACGTCAAGGACGGACAGCTGCATCTTGACGGTCACGAAGATTACATGACCATCGAAGGCAACGATAACCCCTTCGATCTGGGTCAGGGCACCATTGAGGTCCAGTTCACCCAGAAAGAGCACGTTGGCACCTCTGAGGACGTCATCATCTCGCGCGGCGAAGCCGAGGATGCGTACGGCGGTGAGGTGAACACACCTGAAGGTTACTTCGAGATTGGCGTCACGAAGGACGGTCGGGTGTATGTCATGCACATCGACGATGGCAAAAAAGCGCTTCTGAAAACCGATGATTGCTTCTTCAAAGAAGGCGACACGCTGAACGTCTCGTATTCCTGGGACGAAAACACCGGCGGCACTTTTGTTGTTCAGAACCTGACCGATAGCTCGGAAACCACTCTGACACACGATGTCAAAGGTCTCGATATGGAGATCGGTGACAACGATGGCGAAAGCTGGACCGTCGGCGCACGTGAAGACAGCGACTACGACGGCGACTACTCGCACTATTTCAAAGGCGCGATCGACTATGTCGCGATCTTTGACAACGCAGCGCCTCAGGGCGACGGCTATGTCGAAGGCACCGCTGGCGACGACCTGATCGACATCAATTACGATGGCGACCCCGAAGGCGACATGATCGACAACGAGGATGCGATCCTCGCGAACAGCGACCTGAACGACGACGTGGTTCTGGCAGGCGCAGGCGATGACACTGTCAAAGCTGGCGAAGGCAATGACATCGTTTATGGCGATAGCAAGCAGGGCTCTGCAGAAGCGTCGCCTGTCACGATCAAGATCGACAGCGCGTCGGCCGAGTTCGCGAACAAGATCTACGCCTACACCATCGACCCCGAGACGGGCGAAATCTCGAACGTGAAGCTGCTTGAGGCAGATGCGCGTGACGGTGTTGGCAGCACATATGAGTACAACGCGGCTCAAGGCGCAGTTGTCGGTGTGGGTATCGTCAACGAGCACGGCCAGTTCCTGTCCTCGGGTTATGGCGACAACATCAACCTGAACAGCGACTGCAAAGTCCACACCAAGGGCATCCAGCAAGTTGATGAAACCACTGTCAAAATTGGTTTCGAAGACTGGTATAATCTGGGTGACAAGGACTTCAACGACGTCAAGATCACCGTTGATCTGGGCACTTCGGGTGCATCTTTCGACAACGCACATTACGAAACTTCGTCGGATGTGGGGTCGGCGATTGTCACCGAAGGCGCAGGCGACGACCAAATCCACGGCGAAGCGGGCGACGACACCCTGTACGGCGAAGGTGGTAACGACACCATCGACGGCGGCGCGGATGACGACCTGATCTACGCAGGCGACGGCAACGACTCTGTGATCGGCGGCGACGGCAACGACACCATCTTCTACGGTGCAGGCAACGACACCATCGAAGGCGGCGCAGGCGACGATCTGATTGACGACGCGGACAAGGTGATCCTTGACGGCGCAGACGTGATCGACGCGGGCGACGGCAATGACACGGTTTATTCGGGTCTCGGCGACGACACCATCGAAGGCGGTACGGGTGCTGACCTGATCTTTGGCGAAGGCGGCGATGACAGCATCACCGGCGGGTCCGAGAACGACTCGATCTACGCAGGCGACGGTGCCGACAGTGTGCGCGCTGGAACGGGCGACGACTCGATCCGTGGCGAAGGTGGCAATGACACCCTGCGCGGCGAAGACGGCAATGACTTCGTCGATGGTGGTGACGGCAACGACAGCGTGTCTGGCGGAGCAGGAGACGACACCGTTTTGGGTGGTGCTGGCGACGACCTTGTTCGCGGTGGTTCGGGCAACGACCTAATGGAAGGTGGTTCGGGCAACGACTACATCGACAGTGGCTCGGGCGATGACACCATCGACGCAGGTGACGGCGACGACACCGTCGATGCGTACAACGGTTCGGACAGTGTTCTGGGTGGCGCTGGCAACGACTCGATCATGGTCGGCTGGCAGGACACCGAAGCTCTGCCCGATCTGGGCTACCCTGGCCTGTTCGACGCGGACAGCGACCCCGAGAATGACCGTGACTTTGTCGATGCGGGCGAAGGCAACAACTACGTCTGGACCGGTGACGACCGCGACACGATCTACTCGGGCAGCGGCAATGACACCATTCTGGCGGGTATCGACGACGACTACGTAGACTCTGGCGCTGGCGACGACCTGATCGTTGGCGGCGAAGGGGCCGACACCATTCTGGCGGGTGATGGCAACGACACCGTGTACGCTGGCTTTGCGCCTGATTTGCCCGACGACCTGAACATCCCCGATGGCGAAGACCTCGTCACCAATAACGGCACCGACTATGTCGATGCGGGCGCGGGCAATGACCTTGTGTTTGGTTCCGATGATGCGGACACCATTCTGGGTGGCGACGGTGATGACACCATCGACGGTGGGATTGACGCGGACTCGCTGATCGGTGGCAAGGGCGATGACACCATCATCCTTGGTCTGCCGGGCGACGCGCACGCAGACTATGCCGAAGGCGGCGATGACCGTGACACCTTTACCGGCGTGGGCGCAGGCGACACCGTTGACGGTGGCACTGGTGGCGACGACTTCGATACCTTGGACCTGACCGGTCTGGGTAAATGGCAGTTCAACAATGTCACCACTGACGCGGACGGCGACTCCACCAGCGGTGAGGTCAACTTCCTCGACAGCCTTGGCAATGTGACGGGCACTCTGAAGTTCGAAGAGATCGAAAAGATCATCCCGTGCTTCACCCCCGGCACCGTCATTGCGACCCCCATGGGCGAGCGTCTGGTCGAAGAGCTGCAGGTTGGCGATCGTGTGATCACTCGCGACAACGGCATCCAGCGCATCCGCTGGGTTGGCGCAAAGAATGTGACCTCTCTGGATCTGCAGCGTTCGACACATCTGCGCCCGATCATGATCAAGGCTGGCGCGCTGGGTAGCGGCCTGCCGGAAACCGACATCATGGTCAGCCCAAACCACCGGATGCTGATCGCGAACGAGAAGACCTCGCTTTACTTCGAAGAGCCCGAAGTTCTGGCGGCGGCCAAGCACCTGCTGGGAACTGGCGGCATCTACGAAGTGAACGTGCCCTCGACCACCTACATCCACTTCATGTTCGACCGCCACGAGGTTGTCCTATCGAACGGATGCTGGTCTGAAAGCTTCCAGCCCGGTGACTACTCGTTGAAGGGAATCGGCGAGGAGCAGCGGAACGAAATCTACGATCTGTTCCCCGAGCTGAAGAACCAGAAGGGTCTGGAGAACTTCGAAGCGGCGCGTCGTTCGCTGAAGAAGCACGAAGCGAAGCTGCTGGTTCACTAAAGCGCTATCAAAAACAATACTTTTGAAGAGGGGCGGTATCCTTGGGGTGCCGCCCTTTAACTTTTTAAGTAAGAAATACTCACATAACCGCCTGCAACAGGGCGCATTTGTGCCCTATTTTGATGTCAGAAATCTTGAATATGGACGCGTGTGTGTTCGTTGAGGGTGTGTGAGGGCAATGGATCAATCGGGTGGAAAAGTGGTGCAGATGCGATCTGGCTGGCAAAGGGCCAGCGGTCCCGTCGTTGCTCCTGATTCCTCGAACGATCCTTCCTTTGCGACGCCATTTAGCGTGCCTTGCTTTACGCCGGGAACACATATTGCGACGCGCCAAGGCCCAAGAGCGGTCGAGGAATTGCGTACTGGCGACCAGTTGCTGACAAGAGACAATGGGTTTTGCCCCGTGCTCTGGGTTGGTCGGAGCCGCTACAAGCTCAGCAATGCCAATGGCGGCGCCCGTCTGCAGCCTGTACTGATCAAGGCCGGAACGTTTGGCGATGGCGTCCCACAAAGTGACCTTCTTGTCTCTCCCGACCATCAATTGTTGCTCACGCGGCAGTTGGTGCGGGGGAATTTGCCGTCTGTCGAGCTATTGGTGCCTGCGCGGTGTTTCCTTGGTCGGGATGGGGTCGTTGTGGCGCCTCAGCGCGAAGTCGAGTTTGTGCATGTCCTGATGGAGCGGCACGAAATCCTGCTCGCGGATGGCGCTTGGACCGAAAGCTATCGTCCTGACTCGACCGTTGTCCGAGCACTGCCGGATGTGGTCCGCGAAGACTTGCTTGCGGCTCTGGCAGGCCGTGATCCCGTGCGGGGTCCGGTGTTCGAGGCGGCTCGTCAGTCCTGCGGGGCCGAGGTTTTTGATCCGCGCAAAGAGCCGGAATAATACGCCTCCCACGCTTCAGGCGTGTCCAGATCCAATGTCGCGCGTCGTCCTGCAAGTGGCACGGCTTTAAGTCGGTCCAGGTTACGTTTGACCACCGATTTGGCGCCGTCGTCTCCAGCCAGTTCTGATAGCTGAGAGAACAAGTCCTTCGGGAAAATGACGGGGTGCCCCATGGTGTCTTCGGCGTCAGTTGCGCGCCATATCAGGTCCGGTGCAGTCCGGTGCAATTCAGTAAAATGGACCAGATCAGCAGTCTGTATGTCGGGCATATCGGCGGGCAGGATCAAGGCTCCGGTCACGTGATCGGGCAGGGCGCTGATGCCGCCCCTTATCGAATGTCCCATGCCGTCCGCTGCGTCGGGGATCACCACCTGCGTGACTTTGAGGCCGTGCAATGCCTCGGTGCGTGCGGGGCGGTCGGGCGGCAGGGCCACGTAGACCGGCAATCCCGTCGCCAAAGCCCGCTCGGTGAGAACACGCAGACATGGCTGTCCGGCCACATCCATTAGCAGTTTATCGGCCCCGCGCATGCGCGAGGATGCTCCGGCAGCGAGAATGAGGATAGCGGGCGCGGGTGTCATGCCTGACTGTACCGCGCCGCGCGATGGGAGCAAGGGATCAGTATCCGCGCCAGATCCAGCCGCCACCCAGAATGCGGGTGCTGTCGGGATCGTAGAACACACAGGCCTGACCGGGGCTGATGCCCTCTTCGGCGGTCAGGAGTTCAACCTCTGCCTCGGTGTCGCTGATCGGACGCAGGATTGCGGGCGCTGGCGGACGGGTGCTGCGGACTTTGACCGCGATTTCGCGCTCTGCCATGTCGGTGAACGGACCGTCGCCAAGCCAGTTGATCTCTCGCACGGGGACTTTGCGCGTGGCCAGCAGCTCTTTGGGGCCAACGATGACTTGCTTCTGGTCTACGTCCAGTTTGACCACATACAGCGGTTCAGACAGCCCGCCGATCCCAAGGCCGCGGCGCTGACCGATGGTGTAGTGGATCACGCCGTTGTGCTCGCCCAAAACGCGGCCGTCTGCATGGACGATCTGACCAGGCTCTGCCGCACCGGGGCGCAGCTTTTCAATCACGCTGGCGTAGTTGCCGTTCGGGACAAAGCAGATGTCCTGACTGTCGGGCTTGTCCGCCACGCTTAAGCCATATTTCGCGGCCAGCTCGCGGGTCGCGTCCTTGGATGGCAAATGTCCCAAGGGGAAACGCAGATAGGACAGCTGTTCGGGCGTGGTCGAGAACAGGAAGTAGCTCTGATCGCGGTTCGCATCGGCGGCGCAATGCAGCTCGGGGCCATTCTCGCCGTCCTTGCGCTGGATATAGTGGCCGGTCGCCATGCAGTCGGCGTCCAGATCCCGCGCGGTTTCCAGCAGGTCTTTGAACTTCACTCGCTCGTTGCAGCGGATGCAGGGCACGGGGGTCGCGCCAGCCAGATAGCTGTCGGCGAACTCGTCGATCACCGCGTCCTTAAAAATGTTCTCATAATCCAGAACGTAATGGGGGAATCCCATCTTTTCGGCCACGCGGCGCGCATCGTGGATGTCGATGCCCGCGCAGCACGCGCCCTTTTTCGCCAGAGCCGCCCCGTGATCGTACAGCTGCAAGGTGACGCCGACCACGTCATAGCCTTCCTCGGCAAGCTGTGCGGCCACAACCGAACTGTCCACGCCTCCGGACATCGCGACGACCACGCGGGTCTCCGACGGGGGCTTGGCGAAACCAAGGGAATTGAGCGGGGTGCCGTTGTCCAGCGCCATGGGGCATACTCCTGCGGGTTTGGAACCTGCGGAATATATGAAAATCCTCAGTACTCTCAAGAGCCGGTTTCAGGTCCTGTTAAGTCCCTTGGCCGATTTTCCCTGTGTGGGAAGCAAAAAGGGGACTGATATGTTTCTAAAACGTGTAGACGGGGTGCGCACTGTGGCGCTGCCCGATGGTCGAGTACTCAGCCATGCGGACCTGCCGCCGACCAATACCCTGCGCTGGGTCGCCTCGCGCAAGGAATCGGTGGTGCTGGCCGTGCGTCATGGATTGCTGAGTCGTAAATCTGCCTTAGAGAGGTATGGCCTCTCGGACGAAGAGCTCGATAGCTGGGATTCCGCACTTAACTCTTATGGATCAAGGGCTTTGAAGGCGACACAGGTACAAAATTATAGACAACCTAGAGAGGATAATGAAAGATTGGGTTAATTGGTAACGTGCAGTTAACCCTTTTTAGGCAGTCTGTACGCAAGATGGTTCAAGAGTTTTGGGAATCTTATAAATGCGTATTTTGCTGATTGAGGATGATCCGGCGACAACCAAGAGCATCGAGTTGATGCTGGGTCATGCTAACCTGAATGTGTATTCGACTGCCTTTGGTGAAGAAGGGATCGAGCTGGCTAAGCTTTATGACTACGATTTGATCCTCTTGGATCTGTCGTTACCGGACATGAGCGGTCACGAAGTGTTGCGCCAGGTCCGTTTGGCGCGGGTTGAAACGCCCGCGCTGATCCTGTCGGGAGCAGATGACACCGAGAGCAAGCTCAAGGGGTTCGGGTTTGGCGCTGACGATTACCTGACCAAGCCGTTCCACCGAGACGAATTGGTCGCCCGCATCCACGCGATCATTCGCCGGTCCAAGGGGCATTCTCAGTCTATGATCCGCACAGGCCGCATTTGTGTGAACCTTGATGCCAAGACAGTGGATATCGAGGGTGATCCTGTACACCTGACCGGCAAGGAATATCAGATGCTGGAACTCCTGAGCCTGCGCAAAGGGACCACGCTGACCAAAGAGATGTTTCTGAACCATCTTTACGGTGGGATGGATGAACCGGAACTCAAGATCATCGACGTTTTCATCTGCAAGCTTCGGAAAAAGCTGGCAAAAGCAACTGGCGGTGAAACTCATATCGAAACCGTTTGGGGGCGCGGCTACGTGATGCGCGATCCTTCGGATGCGGCAGGCGCGACCAACAAACAGATCGCTGTCGGCGGCTGAGGCGACTGGACGACCGGCACGCACCGTCCTAAACCATCAGGCACACGGAATAGCGTTTGGGGTGCCTCATGAGCCAGGATTTTCACGACACGCCGGTCGAGGCATTGGACGAAACCGGAGCGCGTGCAGAGCTGGAGCGCCTAGCTGGTCTGTTGGGCGCGGCTAATGCGGCCTATCACCAAAAAGATGCGCCCGAGATTTCGGACGCTGAATATGATGCGCTGAAGGCGCGTAATGCGGCAATCGAGGCGCGATTCCCCGAACTGAGGCGCGAAGATAGCCCGTCAGAGCAAGTCGGTGCTGCGCCCGCCGAAGGCTTTGGCAAAATTCAGCACCGCGTGCGGATGATGTCACTGTCGAATGCGTTCGATGACGAAGATGTCACGGATTTTGTGGATGGCATCGCGCGCTACCTTGGCATGTCTGCGGGTGATCTGGCCTTTACAGCAGAGCCAAAGATTGACGGCCTGTCCCTGAGCTTGCGCTATGAGAAGGGCAAATTGATCTACGCCGCAACGCGCGGCGATGGGGCTGAGGGCGAGGATGTGACCGCCAATGCCCGCACCATCAAAGACATCCCGCAATCGCTGACGGACGTGCCCGATGTTTTGGAGGTTCGCGGCGAAGTCTACATGTCGCACGAGGACTTCGAGGCTCTCAACGCCCGCCACCAAGAACGCGGTGGCAAAGTCTTCGCCAATCCGCGCAATGCGGCTGCAGGCTCCCTGCGCCAGCTTGATGCTAAAATTACCGAGGCGCGCCCGCTGCGGTTCTTTGCCTATGCGTGGGGTGAACTGTCGGCGCCCTTGGCCGACACCCAGATGGGAGCGATTGAGCGGCTGGCATATCTTGGGTTTCAGACCAATCCGCTGACCGCGATCTGTAACGGGCCGGACGATATGATCGCCCACTACCGCATGATCGAACAGAAGCGGGCAACCTTGGGCTACGACATTGACGGCGTGGTCTACAAGGTGAATGCCCTTGCCCTGCAAGAGCGTCTGGGCTTCCGCAGTACCACGCCGCGTTGGGCCATCGCCCATAAATTTCCCGCTGAACTGGCGTGGACACGGCTCGAGGCGATAGATATTCAGGTCGGCCGCACAGGCGCGCTGAGCCCCGTTGCGCGTTTGACCCCTGTGACGGTTGGCGGTGTGGTTGTGTCCAATGCGACGCTGCATAACGAGGACTACATCGAAGGCCGCGACAACGCTGGCAACCTGATCCGCGAAGGGCGTGACATTCGCGTGGGCGATTGGGTGCAGGTTTATCGTGCGGGCGATGTGATCCCAAAAATTGCCGATGTTGACCTGAATAAGCGCCCCGAAGGCTCTGAAAAGTATGACTTTCCGACGGTGTGCCCTGAGTGCGGATCAGAGTCGATCCGCGAAGAGGGCGATAGTGTGCGCCGGTGCTCTGGCGGAATGATTTGCCCCGCGCAAGCGGTCGAGAAGCTGAAGCATCTGGTCAGCCGAGCAGCCTTTGACATCGACGGGATGGGCGCCAAGCAGGTCGAGCAGTTCTACAAAGATGAGTGGATCAAAGAGCCAGCGGACATTTTCAAGCTGCGCGAGCGGTACGGCAGCGGCATGCAGCAGCTGAAGAACCGCGAAGGTTGGGGCGACAAGAGCGCGAAGAAACTCTTTGATGCCATTGATGAAAGACGGAAAATCGGTCTGGATCGTGTTCTCTTCGGGCTTGGCATCCGCCATGTCGGCGAACAGGTCAGCCGGTTGCTCGCCCGCCACTATGGCAGTTGGAATGCCCTGACCACAGCGCTCGACGCCGCCCATGATGAAAGCAGCGAGGCATGGGCCGACCTGTTGTCCGTGGATGGCGTGGGCACCGTCTTGGCGCGGTCGATCGTGACCGCCTTTGCTCAAGAGGCCGAGCGCGCGAGCATTGATCGTTTGATCGCAGAGCTCGAGGTCCAAGATGTGGCCGCGCCGTCCACCGATGGCAGTCCTGTCGCAGGTAAAACCGTGGTCTTTACAGGGACCCTCGAAAAGATGACACGGGCCGAGGCCAAAGCCCGCGCCGAGGCGCTCGGGGCCAAGGTGTCTGGCTCGGTCAGTGCCAAAACGGACATTTTGGTCGCCGGTCCCGGTGCGGGCTCCAAGGCGAAAAAGGCCGCTGAGCTAGGGATCGAGACCTTGGACGAGGACGGCTGGCTCGAAATGATCGGGCAGGCTTGATCCATGAGCCGTCCCGAAATTCTGTTCCCGCTGTTTGGGGGGCTGGAAACCCTGAACGGGATCGGCCCCAAGACCGCCGAAGCGATGGAAAACCTGCGGATCACCCGTCCGCGGGATCTGCTGTTTCACTTGCCCTATAGCGGGATCAGCCGTGCGCGGCGCGAGACGGTCCAAGGGGCGACAACGGGCGAAGTTGTCACCGTTGCGGCGCGCGTCTTGCGCCATACCCCGCCAACGGGCCGTGGCCGCCCGTACCGTGTGATGGTCGAGGATGCGCAGGTCAGTTTTCCCTTGGTGTTTTTCCACGCGCGGGACCGCTACTTGCAGCAAATTCTGCCAGAGGGCGAAGAGCGGATCATCTCGGGCAAGGTTGAATTTTTCGACGGCATCCCCCAGATCGCGCACCCCGATCATGTGGTTCCGATGGACGAAGAGGCGTCAATCCCGCCCTTTGAACCGACCTATGCGCTGACCTCTGGCGTGACGGCCAAGCAGGTGATTAAGGGCGTGGCCAGCGCGCTGGACATGGCGCCGGATCTGCCCGAGTGGATTGACTCGTCCTTGATGAAGCAAAAAGGCTGGCCCACATGGCGCGAGGCTTTGACCGCCGCCCATACCCCCGAAAACGGGGGGGATTTGGCAGCCGAGGCGCCAGCGCGGACGCGTCTGGCCTATGACGAATTCTTTGCGCATCAACTGACTTTGGGGCTTGCCCGCGCGTCGCGCCGCGAAAAGCCCGGCTTGCCATCGGTTGCCACCGGCCGGCTGCAACGGCGGGTGCTGGCGGAGCTGCCGTATCGCCCGACGGGCGCCCAAGAGCGTGCCATTCGCGAAATCAGCGATGATCTGGCACGGCCCGTGCGCATGAACCGGCTCTTGCAGGGCGACGTGGGCGCAGGCAAAACTCTGGTCGCGCTGATGTCACTGCTGGTCGCGGTCGAGGCAGGCGGGCAGGGCGTGATGATGGCCCCGACCGAGATCCTCGCGCGTCAGCACATGGAGGGACTGCAGCCCTTGGCCGAAAGCGCAGGCGTGGTGATCGAGCTCCTCACGGGGCGCGACAAGGGCAAAGAGCGCAAGGCCAAGCTGGAGGCGCTGGCCAAGGGGAATATCCACATTTTGGTCGGCACTCATGCAGTCTTTCAAAAGGATGTCGAATTCCACGACCTGCGCCTTGCGGTGATCGACGAACAGCATCGATTTGGCGTCGCGCAGCGGCTGGAGCTGGGGCGCAAGGGGCGCGCGGTCGATGTACTGGTAATGACCGCGACACCGATCCCGCGCAGCCTTGCGCTGACCCAATTCGGGGATATGGATGTCTCGATCCTCGACGAAAAGCCGCCTGGACGCACACCGGTGAAAACCGCGCTCATCTCGAACGAGCGCATGGACGAAGTGACCGAGCATCTGCGCCACGCGATCTCGCAGGGGCGTCAGGCCTACTGGGTTTGCCCGCTTGTCGAAGAGAGCGAGGTCTCTGACCTGACCTCTGCCCAAGAGCGGTTCGAACGCCTACGTGCAGCACTCGGAGAAGGCGTGGTCGATCTGGTCCACGGCCAGATGCCCCCCGATCACAAAGACACGGCCATGGCGCGGTTCCAGTCGGGCGAGACCAAGGTGCTGGTCGCGACCACGGTGATCGAGGTTGGGGTGAACGTGCCCAATGCCTCGATCATGGTTATCGAACGGGCCGAGATTTTCGGCCTTGCGCAGCTTCACCAGTTGCGTGGACGGGTGGGGCGCGGCGCGGCGGCTTCGACGTGCCTGCTCATGTACCAACCCCCGCTGTCCGAGACCGGCCAGCGCCGCCTGACCACGTTGCGCGATACCGAGGACGGTTTTCGCATCAGTGAGGTGGATCTGCAAATGCGCGGGGCAGGTGACCTGATCGGGACCGCGCAATCGGGCCTGCCACGATTTCGGATCGCCGATATGGAGCGACAAGCGGACTTGATGGCGACGGCCCAAACCGATGCGCGCGCGCTGCTGACGACGGACCCGCACCTGACATCTGAGCGTGGCAAGGCCGCCAGAACGCTGCTTTGGCTGATGGAGCAAGATCAGGCGATCCGTTTGATTTCAGTGGGTTAAGCGCTTCTCTCGCGCGGTGTTCTAAAATGTTCACGTTTGTTCTCAAAAAGTTCTTTACCGAATCGTTAAGCTATGAGAACAAAGAGGCAACAGGAACATTGAGCGAACGGAGCGTGCAAAATGGCCCGCCAGATCAAACTGACCCTCGCGCGTAACGCAGACACTTTCATTCCCGATATGATCGGTGCGGCCTCGTTGATGGTCATGCTGGTCGGCGCGCTTCACTTGCCGATGTTCTTCTGACTGCCCATCCCGCGGTTCTCTGCCGACCGGACTTGCCGCCATGTCCCACTTTGCGGCCTGACTGCCCGTCTTGTTCTGCCAGCGCCTACTGGTTGAACCTTAGTCCGGTACGAACCGTCTTCTACGCCGCCATCCTTGCCGGGATGTGCGGCGGTTTTTTATGCGCACAAGGCCCAAGGCGCTCATGCTTTCACCTTTGTGAAAATACTCTCGGGGGTGAATTGGTGCCAAAGCACCAAGAGGGGGCAGACAGCCCCCTTTGCGCGTTCACCAATAATCAAAAACTTATACGGTCTGCGCCGCTTCGGCCTCGGCCACCGCTTCGCTCAACGCGTCCAAGGTCAGCATGATCGACGCATGACGATTCTTGTACTCTCGCGCGGGCAGCAAAGCTTCTAGCCCTTCGAACGGAGCGGACGGTGCCTCTGCGCCATCGCGCAGCATCGCCTTCAACTCGTCACGGGCTTTGTTGATCTCTGCACTCGTGCGTCCAATCGCGGCGGACCCGACCACACTGGCCGACGCTTGCCCCAAGGCGCAGGCTTTGACGTCTGCGGCGTAGCGGCTGACTTTCCCGTCCTCGACATCCACATCCACGGTGACGGTGGATCCGCAAAGGGGCGAGCGCTTCTTGACGCTGGCCTGAGGCGCGTCGAGCCGGCCTGTATGGGGAATCTCGGCAGCCAGCGCGAGAATACGCTGGGAATAGAGCTTCATCAGGTCGTTCTCGTTCGACATGCGTCCTCCGAGGCTTTCTCTTGGGGTCAGTTCCGCATAGATAGGCCTTGCACGACCGAAGCAAAAGGATTTTCCACATGACCTCCGCGGCATTTGATCCGGCAAGTTTGAAATACGACGACAAGGGGTTGATCCCCGCCATCGCGCAGGATGCCGAGACCCATGAAGTTTTAATGATGGCATGGATGAATGCGGAGTGTGTCGCCAAGACACTGGATACCGGCAAAGTGACCTACTGGTCGCGGTCCCGTCAGGCGTTCTGGGTCAAGGGCGAGACCAGCGGGCATCTGCAGACGTTGATCGATCTCCGGTATGACTGCGATCAGGACTGCATTCTGGTAATGGTGCATCAGGAAGGGCCGGCGTGTCACACCAATCGTCGCAGCTGTTTCTACACAGCGGTGCGTGAGGGCGAGACTGTCGAGCTGATGGAGCCGATGGTTTAAGGGGGCGCTGCCCCCTCCGGTGCGGCGGCGCCGCACCTTCACCCCGGGAGTATTTTTACAAAGGTGAAAGCAGAGGCGTGCCGATGAGGTCGGCGACGTCTTTCGGTGTTTTGCCTTCGGCGCGGTAGAGGGCGATGGCGCGGGCGTCATCACGTTTGGCAAGGCGTTTGCCTTGGTCGTCGCGGATCAGGTCGTGGTGGTGGTAGGTCGGAACCGGTTTGTTCAAGAGGGCCTGTAGGATCACGTGGATCTGGGTGGCCTCGAACAGGTCGGAGCCCCGAGTGACGTGGGTGATGCCTTGGTCCGAGTCGTCGATGACGACTGACAGATGATAGGACGTGCCCATGTCACGGCGGGCGAGGACAATGTCGCCGAGGGTTTGATGGGCTTTGCTCAGATCAACGATGTGGGTGCCCGTGTGGACGGGGCCGATTTCGGTGAAGGTCAGAGTTTCGGTGCCGATGATCGCGAAGGCCTTGGCCATGTCGAGGCGCAGGGTTTCGCCATCGGGCATCTGATCCGGTTTTGGTTTGGTGCGGCAGGTGCCCGGATAGATCAGGCCGTCGGGACCGTGAGTGGGAGCGCCCTCTTGGGGGGCTGACATCGCGGCCTCAATGTCTCGGCGTTTGCAGGTGCAGGGATAGAGCAGGTCCATGTCCCACAGGGTTTGCAACGCGGCGCGGTAGGCGGGCATGCGATCTGACTGGCGCATGACGGGCGTGGGCCATGTGAGGCCGAGCCATGTCAGGTCGTCGTAGATTTGCGCCTCCCACTCGGGGCGGGCGCGGGTTTGGTCAATGTCTTCGATCCGCAGTAGGAACTCGCCGCCAAGCGATTGGGCGAAATGCGCCGCCGTCAGGGCAGAAAAGGCGTGCCCCAGATGGAGGGGCCCTGTGGGCGACGGCGCAAATCGTGTTCGCATTAGCTTTGGCTGGTAAGCCATTGTTGCCAAATCTCTTTGGCGCGGTCGGTGTAACCTTTATACCGGACTTTACGGCCCTTGCGGCCACCGCGCACGTCTTCGAGCGGCTGGAAAAGGCCGAAGTTCACGTTCATCGGCTGGAAGGTTTTCGCATCCGCGCCGCCGGTGATGTGGTTCACCAAGCTACCCATCGCGGTTTCCAGCGGGACTTCGGGGATGTCCTGACCGAGGATCTCGGCGGCGGCGAAACGGCCGGCCAGCAGACCCATCGCTGCGGATTCAACATAGCCTTCGACGCCGGTGATCTGTCCTGCGAAGCGCACATTCGGGCGCGACTTCATCCGCAGGCGACTGTCCAGCAGCGTGGGCGAGTTGATAAAGGTGTTCCGGTGGATGCCGCCAAGGCGGGCAAAGCTGGCGTTCTCCAAACCGGGGATCATGCGGAAGACCTCGGTCTGCGCGCCGTATTTCATCTTGGTCTGAAAGCCGACGATGTTGAACAGCGTGCCCAAGGCATTGTCGCGGCGCAGCTGGACAACGGCGTAGGCTTTTTCTTCGGGCTTGTGCGGGTTGGTCAGGCCGACGGGCTTCATGGGGCCGTGGCGCAAGGTTTCGCGGCCACGTTCTGCCATCACCTCGATCGGCAGGCAGCCGTCGAAGTAACCAGCGGTTTCGCCATCGTGAAATTCGGTTTTGTCGGCGGCCAGAAGCGCGTCGATAAAGGCCTCGTACTGCTCTTTGTTCATGGGGCAGTTGAGGTAGGCGGTGCGCTCTTCTTCGGTCTCGCCCTTGTCATAGCGGGACTGCATCCACGCTTGGGACATATCGATGCTGTCCGCATAGACGATGGGCGCGATAGCATCGAAGAAGGCCAGATGGTCCTGCGCAGTCGCGTCCTGAATAGATTTACCAAGCGCGGTGCTGGTCAGGGGCCCGGTGGCGATAATCCAATTTCCCTCGGTCGGGAGCTCCGTGATCTCTTCTTCGGAGACGCTGACATTGGGCAGGGCGCGCAGGGTTTGCGTGACCGTCTCGGCAAAGGGATCGCGGTCCACGGCCAGTGCGCCCCCCGCTGGGATGCGGTGCTTGTCGGCGGTGGTCATGATGATCCCGTTCGCCGCGCGCATTTCCCAATGCAGCAGGCCCACGGCGTTCTGTTCGTCATCGTCTGAACGGAAGGAGTTCGAGCACACCATCTCGGCCAGATTGCCGGTCTGATGGGCAAAGGTTTCGACCTTGGGGCGCATCTCGTGGATGACCACGTCAACGCCCATGTTCGCGGCCTGCCAGGCGGCCTCGGAGCCGGCCATTCCGCCGCCGATGATATGCAATGTCTTGTCCATGACGCGCGATCTAGGGCTTTCGCGCGCGTTTGGAAAGGGGAAAGGCGGATCGGAAAATGCCCGAACGTCACTTCTAGCAGGGCTTGCTGTTTGGGTTTCGCGCGCCATTGTGGGATGCGCAAGACGGGAGGGGCATATGGAACTGAAGATGGATGTGGCCGAGTTGGAGGCCTTTCTGGCGCGAGACTTTCCGCAGGTGGGCGACATGTTCACCATTCTGGAGGTCGGCGCAGGCACGCTGAAGGTGCGCTTGAACGTCAAAGAAGAGCATCTACGGCCCGGTGGCACGGTGTCTGGACCCACCATGTTCGCGCTGGCGGATGTGGGTATCTATCTGGCGGTTCTAGCGGTGATCGGGCCGGTCGGCCTTGCTGTGACGACCAACTGTTCGATTGATTTCATGCGCAAACCGGTGGCGGGTGTCGATCTGGTGGCGGAATGCCGCATTTTGAAGCTGGGGCGCGTCTTGGCGGTGGGTGACGTTCTGATCTATTCCGAAGGAGATGCGCGGCCCGTGGCGCGGGCGAGCATGACCTATTCCATCCCGCCAAGTGGCTGAACATTGGATTTTGAGTATTTGGCGCAAAAGAAGCCCGAGGATGGCGTGAAAATGTGGGGTATTTTAATACCTATTTTATAAGTCATTGTTCTGGCATGGTTTTGATCGCTTAAGTGCGCTTGACTGGGGTTCGAAGGGCTGTATAAGACGCCAATCCGAATTCGGGTGAGGCTGCGGCCGCACTCGGCTCGAACTTAATTGAATGAAACCCAGGATATCCTGACCATGAAAACCTTCTCTGCAAAGCCTGCAGACATCGAGAAGAAATGGATCCTGATCGACGCTGAAGGCGTCGTTCTGGGCCGTCTTGCGTCGATCGTCGCAATGCGTCTGCGCGGCAAGCACAAGCCGTCCTTCACGCCTCACATGGATTGCGGTGACAACGTCATCATCATCAATGCTGAGAAAATCCAGATGACCGGCAAGAAGCGCGAAGAGCGTTTCTACTGG
This sequence comes from Donghicola eburneus, assembly GCF_900115865.1. Lineage (GTDB taxonomy): Bacteria > Pseudomonadota > Alphaproteobacteria > Rhodobacterales > Rhodobacteraceae > Donghicola > Donghicola eburneus. The sequence continues at coordinate 327,392 of NZ_FOXY01000005.1, forward strand.
CACACTGGCCACCCCGGCGGCATCAAGTCGCGCACCAAGCAGGAAATCCTGGACGGCGCGCACCCCGAGCGTGTGGTTCAGAAAGCTGTTCAGCGTATGCTGCCCGGCAACCGTCTGTCGCGCCAGCTGATGACCAACCTGCGCGTTTACGCGGGTACTGAACACCCCCACGAAGCTCAGGCACCTGAAGTCGTTGACGTCAAAGTGCTGAACTCCAAGAACACGAGGACTGCGAAATAATGGCCGATCAAGTCAACTCGCTCGAAGAACTCGGCGCCGTTGCAGGTGACGTCGCAGCAATCGAGATCGACGCACCCCGTGAGCCCGTCCGTGACGAGCTGGGTCGTTCCTACGCCACCGGCAAGCGTAAAGACGCTGTTGCCCGTGTTTGGATCAAGCCCGGTTCCGGTAAGGTTACCGTCAACGGTCGTGAGCTGAACGTATACTTCGCTCGTCCCGTTCTGCAGATGATCCTGCGCCAGCCTTTCGAGGTTGCCGGCGTTGAAGATCAGTTCGACGTTTACGCCACCGTCAAAGGCGGCGGTCTGTCGGGCCAAGCTGGTGCGGTCAAGCACGGCATCTCCAAAGCTCTGCAGCTGTACGATCCCTCGCTGCGTGGCGCTCTGAAAGCCGCTGGCTTCCTGACCCGCGACAGCCGCGTTGTTGAGCGTAAGAAGTTCGGCCGTCGTAAGGCGCGTCGTAGCTTCCAGTTCTCGAAGCGCTAATTTTCGCTCTTCGGACGACACAAGATTTTGGCAAGCGCATGTGGAAACATGCGCTTGTTTTCGTTTTGAGGTGGCTTCGATACCGGATCGTTGGTGGCCTCGACGAGCGCGGTGGCGGCAAATGCCACTGAGAAGCGCGAGGAGGCGCAGGAAGCGTTTCTTGTATGCATTTCTGGCTGGCCTCCGGGGTGTTTGTGCGGGCTGAGAGCCGTCTATTCTACGCTCACAAGTCCGTTGAGGCAGCAGGCGCCTGCTGCCCTCTGCTCGGCCACATCGAGGCTGTGAGGCGGCGTTGGATCAGCCTGCGCACGGGGCGGTTGGACCCACTAAGATCAATCCGAGATTTCTATGAAGATGGGGAAGCGAGACCACATTCTGCAGCGCTTGAGGGCTTTGCAATTATCGGCGCGCACTGACATGTAAGCGCAAATTGCATTGCAAATATGGCAATCGGGTGTCCCCACGCCAACTCTCATATCGCAATAAAAAAGGTGCTCTCTGGCAGACGAGAGCACCTTGATAGCATCTGCATTCTGGGCCAAATGCGCCCTGCAGGGCTGGCCGTGCGCCGTTAGTGGGCGGTGGCCAGACGGTAAAGACCGGTCTTGCGCTGGGGGGCGTGTTCGATAAAGCCCTGATCCAGAAGGCGCTTGAGCGTACGGTGGTAAGTCGCATGCTTCATGGCGCGTACGGTATTGTGCGACCGGATGGATTCCGAATGCACATCGCACTCGGCCTTGGACTCGGCGAGCATGTGAAAGGCGTAGAGAATGTCCTTCTCGTTTTGGGACATATCATCCAAACCCATGTCTTGCTCGAGTTGGTAAAGAAGTTCGCGCATCGCTGCGAGCTGCTTGTATCCACTATGCATCAGAATACCCTTAGACTTAAAACACGAAAGAAATGGCGTGTTTTCAATCTAGGAGAAGCTTTTGCCTTCTGTCCAGCCACATTCTCGCCACATTGCGACCACACTTGCCCAGATTGGGCCCATTTTTGACACAATATGTAAGCTTAGGTTAATTGATGGATCTGCAGCAAAAACGGCTGTGGCGAGTAATTGTTGCGGTTTGAATCTGCTTAACCCTGCTGAAAAGGTCATTTTTCGCGGGTTGTCCTAGCATATGACACAATCATCCTAAGGTTGTTCCCGAGCTTTTCTAGAACAGCCAAGAATGGTTAAAATATCGTAAACGGAATTCCGGTTAGTCCCGTTATCAGATCGATTTCGCGAAAAAAATTTTCTGAAATGCTATCTTTTTGGCCTTCTTTGCAAGGAAAAGCCGGACTCAGTCGTTTCCGATGAGTCCAAGGCCACGCAAATAGATACCGATTCCCGCCTCGAGCAGATCTTCGGGAGAATAGGGCGAGCGTGTGCCGGGGGTGCCACGGGCGAACAATTCGACGACGCCGTGGCTCATGGCCCAGATATGTGCCGAGAACATGCTGGCTGGCGGACGGCGATCCGCAGGGATGCGTTCGCTCAGGGCGGTGGCGGCCTGCTCGAGGATACGCTTGGCTTTGGATGCTGCGTCTGCAAGCTCTGGCGAGCGATTAACCGAGATGCCAGATTCAAACATGGCCACATAGTGACCGGGGTATTTTTGGGCAAAGGCAAGATAGGCGCGGCCTGTGGCCTCGAACGCGGCGAGCGCGCTGGGTTGGCCGTCGTTATAAGCAAAGGCCATGACATCCGAGAAGATGATGTAGCCTTGGCGTGCGGCCTCTGCGATCAGGTCTTCGCGCCCTTGGAAATGGCGGTAGACAGCCGCAGGGGTTACACCAGCGAGCTTTGCTGCCTCGGAAAGCGTAAACCCCGTGGGGCCTTTGTCGCGCACCAATTCGAGCGCGGCATCGACCAAAGCCTGCCGCAGGTTGCCGTGATGGTATCCGCGTTTAGACATGGAGCAGGTCCGGTCCACCGACAATGTTCGGATCAGGGGATGCGACCACGTCATGGTCTTTGCGGTCGTATTCCAATCCTGACAGAAGCAGGCGGATCACTTCGATACGGGCGCGGCGCTTGTCATCGCTGCGCACCACATTCCAAGGGCTCAGTTTGGCATGGCTGCGCAGCAGTGTCTCTTGGATCGCCTCGGAATAAGCATCCCAGCGTTTCAAACCTTCGACGTCGATCCAGCTAAGCTTCCACTGCTTCAGGGGGTCCTGTTCGCGGTCAAGGAAGCGGCGAAGCTGCTCGGCGCGCCCGACGTTCAGCCAGACCTTGATGACGTGGACACCTTCGTCGACCAACATTTCCTCAAACGGCAGCACCTGACGGAAGAAATGCTCGCGCTGCACCTCGTCGCAAAAGCCAAAGACCTTTTCCACCACGCCGCGGTTGTACCAACTGCGGTCGAACAGAACGATTTCTCCGCCCGAGGGCAGTTGTTCAATATAGCGCTGAAAGTACCACTGGGTCGCCTCGGTCTCGGACGGTTTTGACAGAGCGACCACGCGGCAGCCGCGCGGGTTCAGGTTTTCGCGGATACGCTTGATGGTGCCGCCCTTGCCAGCCGCATCGCGCCCTTCGAAGACGATGGCGATCCGGGCGCCTGTGTCCTTGACCCAGTGCTGCAGCTTGACCAGTTCGACCTGCAGGGCGTGGAGCGTGTCCTCGTAGGTGCTCTTGTCGAGCCGGCTGTCATAGGGGTAGGCGCCTAGGATGTCTTTCTTGCCCGCATTCTCGATCGCGGCACGCAGATCGGCTGCGGCCTCGGACTCGTAGAATTCGGTGATCGCACCGTCGAAGGGCAAGTTCATAGGGGCACCTCTTTTTCCACCTTTATGGGCGGTTAGGGCGTTGGGTGCAATCCGGCGCGGGCGGCGGCGCGGTCAATCGCAGCTTCGACATCATCTTGGGCAACATGGTGGGGCATGTGGCCGATACCGGGCAAAAGCACGAGGTTGGCGTTCGGGATTTGGCGTGACAGCGGGATCGCGTGGATGGTGGCTGGCACGGTGCCGTCAGCCTCGCCGTGCAGGATCTCGACCGGCATGGGGAGATCGGAATAGAGCGGGACCATCTGCGCCAGTTGCGGCTTGAGGCTGGTGACCTGACGGGCATTGGCCCGCAGACTGTCGCGGCGTAGGGCAAGGCTGGCGCCGATGTAATCCGCATAGCCAGCGGGCGCAGATTGCGGGGTAAAGACGCCATCCACCATAGTTTCCAGCGTCTTGTCGCTGAGAAGGGCCGAGACCAAGGGGACTGCGAGGCGCCCGCCAAGGCTGCTGTTCGGGACGGAATAGCTGGCACCGAGCCCCCCGGGCCACGGATTGGATGCACCGGACAGAACGACCAGCGCTGCCGTGTCTTGTGGCCGTTCAAGCCCCCACGCCAACGCCACCGCACCGCCAAAGCTGTGGCCAAGCACAACAGGGTCCGCCACGCCAATCTTGTCAGCGGCCAGTTGCAGCATGCGGGCTTGTTCGCGCACGGGCTCTGCGCCGTTGTTCGCAGCAGTGTCATACGCGGGATCGGCGCGGTCGGTGTAGCCCATGCCGGGTCTGTCAAACGCGATCACGCGGTAGCGGTCGGTCAGGCGATCCACAAGACTATAGGTAAAGTCCCGCAGGTTGCCGCTGGCACCGTGGATCAAGACCAGATCAGGGCCCGAGCCTTCGACAAAGGCGTGGACGCGGCGTCCATCATCCAATTCAACGAACTCTCCTAGGGGCGGAGTGTTCGCCTCGGCCATGGCTTCGCGCTCGGACGCGCGGCGGTCGATCACCGCGCAGCCAGTCGCCGCTGTCAATCCAGCAAGGGCAATAACCTTAAAGGCCAATTTTCTCCAACTCATAGGGCGTCGTCTGATAAATCTGGTTTATCCAATTCCCATATAGAAGGTGCGCGTGACTTCTCCAGCGATTGAGCGGCTTTTTCGACGGATCGTCATCGGGATAGTAGTTTTCCGGCACGTTGATCGGCTTGCCGGCTTCGACGTCGCGGTCGTATTCCTCTTTCAGCGTGTTGTCGTCGTATTCAAAGTGATTGAACACGTAGAGCGCGCGATGTTTGGGGTCCTCGACCAGACAGGGGCCTGACGCGTCGCTGGCGATCAGGGTCGTCAGGTCCGGGTGCTGGTCCAGATCGGTCTGGCGGATTTCGGTCCAGCGGCTAACCGGCACGAGCACGTCATCCGAGAACCCGCGCAGATAAGGTGAGGCGGGAGCCAGATTGCGGTGGCGGAAACAGCCAAAGCATTTCGCGTCCAAGAGGTGCTTGGGCACGCCGTGGAAGTAGTTGATCATCGCCATGCCACCCCAGCACACGCCAAAGGTCGAATGCACGTGGTCTTGGGTCCAGTCAAAGACCTGACACAGCTCTTCCCAGTAGGTCACGTCATTGAAATCCAGATGCTCGATGGGCGCGCCAGTGATGATCAGGCCGTCAAACTTCTCGCCGCTGGCCTTCACCTCCTCGAATGGGCGGTAAAAGCTTTCCATATGTTCGGCAGCTGTGTTCTTGGTCTGATGCTCGCTCATGCGGATGAGCGTAAATTCGATCTGCAGAGGGGTCGCACCGATCAGGCGGGCGAACTGGTTCTCTGTCTGGATCTTTTTCGGCATCAGGTTCAGCAGCGCGATCTTGATCGGGCGGATGTCCTGACGGGCTGCCTGATCGTCTGCCATGACCATAACACCCTCTTTGGATAGGACATCATAGGCGGGCAGGTCGGAGGGCAGCTTGATAGGCATTGGAGGATTTCCGCTTTATTGGATAGGCATCCTAGATAGTCTTAAGTAACGGCAGACTCAAGCCTGCCGTTTAATCGCTTTTGCGATCAAAGCGTCGAAATCTGCGGGGGTTTTGACCTGCATGACTTCCTCGGCTTTGATGGTGACACCCCATTTGGCCATCGCCGCATAGCGCGGCTGTCGGTGCGCCAGCGCCTGCGCGTAGGTCCAACGAACAAAGGCGTCGGGGTTCACCTGCTCCTGCGTCTGGCCGTTCGTTTCGAGGTACTCGCCCCATTTGGCGGTCAGGAACTCGGGCATGTAGTACATCGGCTTTGGTGCGCGGTCGAAGCGGCGGCAGAGTTCTGCGGTGTGGGCGTCACTACCTTCGATCCAAATCAGCAGGGTGTCTTCGGACAGGGCCTTCATCACCGGATCGTCGGGGTCGTTGGGATCGACCACCTCGCAAATAGAGCCACCGCTGTCACAAATGAAGTTGTCGTAGCCGTAGAGCCCCTTGGCCCGCTCGCAGAAATAAGGCGTGTCCAGCAGGGCCGCGATTTCGGCGGTGCGGTGCTGGTCCTGACGGCGGCGATATTCGGCAAAGGGCAGGCCGCCTTGATCGGGGTTGCCTGGTTTGCCCAGGTAGGTGGACAGCGGCGCCAGATTTTCAAAGGTGATGTTCGAGCCGATAAAGATCGAGTCCGACATCAAGAGTTCGCGCAGGGTCGGATGCTGCATCGCCAGACGTTTGTATTCGTCGGTGATGTATTCGCCCATGTACCGCGTGCCGATTCGGTAATCGATCGAGTAGTGAAACCAGCCCGCATCGTGACGCAGCATATTGGCCAGAAAGGTTTTTCCCAAACCGGACATTCCGAACAGGGTGATGCGTTTGGAGGCGGCGGTCAGCCAACTGTCGGCGGTGGGATATAACATGAAAAAGGCTCGGTCTAAGGGCGTTTATGCTGTGTTATCGCCCCCTTAGGGTGCGGTCAAATGCACCGTGGCGATCCAGCAAAAAGAAACGCCCCGCACGGGGTGTGCAGGGCGCTCTGTCTGATCTGGTGGGCAGATCAGAAGGTGTAGGACAGCTTGATGCCTGCGCCGAAGACGGTGTTCCCGTCAAAGGTCGCACGGGTCGCGTTGCGGGCGTAGCCTTTGGCATCGCCGACCTGACGCCAGCTTGCGCCGCCCGACAGCTCGAAGCCATTGTCAAAGGTGTATGCGCCGCCAAGGGTCACCGACGTGTAGCCGTTGGTTGGGGCCAAGGGCGACACCTCGTCATCTCCGCCTGCCTCGTACGAAATCGCGGCCAGTGCCGAGAAGTTCGGCGAGAAGCGACGGCCAACACCCAGAGTATAGGTGTACGTATCTTCTAGGCTGACCAGCTCAGACGAGAGCAGATCCGCATAAACGCCAAACACCGAGTGCTCGACCCAGCGGACAGAGCCAAAAACCAGCGTGTCTTCTGCTACGCCAGACTGGAACTCGAGGTTCCAAGACTTGGGTGTCTTTACGTCTTGGCTGCCGTTTTGGGTGACTTCCGTTGTCGCCACGGTCCCGCCGCCCGGTGCGAGCACAACGTTCGCAGGCAGCGTTTCCTTGGTGTCCATCTTGTGGGTGATTTCCGAGTTGAAGCTCAGAGCAACACGCAGCGCGATGTCAGGAATTTCATAGGCCGCGCCAACTGTGTAGCCGGTGCCTACGGTGTCCTGAAGTTCAATGTTATAGCCAGAGGCGCCTGCCGCGACAGGGGTGCCAGTGGGCAGGACCTGCAGCGTGCCGCCATAAGTGGTCCCGTCCAGCGTGATATCGCCGGAGGCTTTCTGACGGCGCAGCCCGCCAAAGACGCTTGCATTCTCGTTGACCTGATACTTCAGCAAAAAGGTCTGCGCTTCGACTTCGGCAAAGGCTTTGGTGCCACCAAGTTCGGTCGTTGCAGAATTGCCGCCGTATTCAATATCAGCACCGAACGGTTGGTCCAGAATGATGCCGAACGACAAACGGTCGTTTATGTCTATCTTGGCGCGGAATTCTTTCTGCGAGAAATCATTCGCGACATCATCGTAATCGTAACCGGTCGTTTCACCTTCGCCACTGACGCTCGGGCGCACAGTGCCAAGACCCAGCTCGACATAGTTGCCCTTTTTGAACAGGACGGAATTGGTTTGGTTGGTGCGTTCAATGCCGCCTGCAGCCACCGTGGTGCCCAGAACAGCAAGTATTGCACTACTTACTAGTGTCTTATTCATGGATCCTCATCCCTGTTTCCTTCTCCCCAAGGTAATCCGAGCCTACGGGTCCCCTTGGCGAGCGGTCAATCTTTGCCCTTACGTTAACGTGACCACTGTGGCCGTAACGTAACTTCGTCAGCTCTTCCGCGTCTCTATTCGGATGTTTGCATAGTTTGCGGTAATAATGATTAGCGCACCTAACGAAACGTAAACATCAAGGACTTCGGAATACATCAATGCTCCTATTGCAGCAATAAGGGGTAGCCGAAGGAAATCTATGGGCATCACAATGGATGCTGGCGCGAGGGAAAGCGCGGTGGTCAGGCAGAAATGCGCGGTCACGCCGCAAATCGCGATGACCGTGACCAGCGGCAAGTTCGCGGCCGTCGGGACAGCGATATCCAAATCGATCCCCGCACAAATCAGACCGAAAACGAACTGCATGCCAGTGAGCCAGAACATGATGGACGTGATTCTCTCGGTCCGGGTCAGCAAGCGGGTGGTGACCGCTGACGCTGCAAAGCCGATGGCGGCCAGCGCAGGGGTCAGCTGGGCCCAGCCAATCGCGTTCACTCCGGGGCGGGTGATGACCAGAATACCGACAAAGCCCGCGATGCCCGCAATGACGCGGTTCTTGGTGAGCCGTTCGTTCAGGATGATCGCCGACATCAGCAAGGCCCAAAGCGGCGCACTGAATTCAATCGCGAAGACCTGCGCCAAGGGCACCACCGTGATCGCAAAGAACCACAGGTTTTGCGCGGTGAAATGGCAGAGATTCCGGACCAGATGCAGGGGCAGGCGGTCGGTTTTAATGTCGCCGCGGGTGCCCGCAAGGCTCGCCACTGCCAAGACAATTAGGAAGCCGATCAGGCTGCGGTAGAGCATGATCTCGAACGTATCAAGATTTGTGCTGACTTCGCGGCCGGCGATCGCCATGGCGCTAAAGGACAGGATGGCGCCGCTCATCCAGAGGCAACCGCGCAGAACCGGTGACACGTGCAAGTGCTCCTATAAGTTGGGGCAGGGTGTCCGGCATCTTTGCGCGCGGAGCGCGAAAGTAAAGTGTTGTGTGTTGGGGTTAGTGCAAGAACGCTCCGCCCAATTGTGGTGTCGCGCCAATCAGATCGGCCGCACTCCAGACTGTGGCGCGGCCCAGATTGAACCAAAAGGCCAACGCCTCTCGAACCACGAGGCGGGCGCTCATCTCGACACCGTCGGGGCGAAGGGTGCTGCTTTTGCAGACGCCCTCAACCGGCACGCCAGCCCAAGCAAAGCTTAGCGCCGCACGCCACAGGTGATAGCCATCGCTGACGAGGAGGACGTCTTTGCTGTCCTGAATGAATCGTGCAGAGTTGCGGGCGTTCTGAAGGGTCGAGCGGGAATTATCCTCGATTGTGATGGCGCTGGCGGGGACGCCTGCAGCCTCTGCCCGTGCGGCCATCTGGATCGCGGCAGCTGTGTGCACGCGGTTGTCGCTGACCCCGCCCGTCATGTGGAGATGGGGCGCAAGTCCCCGTTCGAACAGATCGATGGCCGCGTCCGTGCGCATTGCCGTATCGGGTCCCAGTACACCATGATCGCCAAGGCTGCCGCTGAGCACAACGATGGTGTCGTAGCGTGTGCTACCATCCAGCGCAAAGCAATCTCGGCTGAGCAGGGCAGACCCAAGCGCAACGCCTAGCCCGATCAGAGCGCAATAGGTGAACAGGCTAAAAAGGCGTCGCAGCATAGGGTGTTCAAAATCAAGGTGACCAGTATCCGGATATCTCTAACCGGAGAATGGATCAGTATTGTGACCAAATTCTTGCCAATCACGGCATGAAAAAGCCCGCCCCGAATGGCTCGGGACGGGTTCCGGATATCTAAGAGCGGGAGCGCCCCAGCGTAAAGCGATAAATGGTCGGCGCCTTACTGGTTTGCGGCCGCCGTGGTCTGGGTTCCGCCACACATCTGGACCACATCGTCGCGGATCATTCTGCTGAATTTCACCGAGCCCTGGTCGTTGAAGTGGCCGTTGTCTGCAAAATCTTCGTCCGAGAAGGCGTCGATATCGGGATAAATGAATCCCGCTCCGACGTCAGGCGCCAAATTGCCCACGAACTTATTAAAGCGATCCTGCAGCTGCCACGTGTCCCCGTCATAGACAAAGGGCAGCCAGCCGTAGATCCGTGTGGGATCTGTCAGGCGGGCTCGGTTCAGCATCTGCGCCACGAACACCGTCTTGATGCCCCGCGACTCGTTGATGGCGGCAATGCTGCGCACGTTGCGTTCTGCCACGCGGAACAGATCGTCATCGGCGGTCACGTCCTTGCCCACGGTGCCCTGAGCCTGCGGGAACGGCAGTTCATTGCGCATGAAGTACGCGGCCAACAAGTTTAGCGTCGGAGAGGGCGAGCCCAGACTGAAGCGGATTTTCTGCGCCCCGTATTGGGACAACAGGTGAAAGTCCGCATAGCCGTTGTCCAGCTTGTCAAAGCCGTAGTCGCGGATGTCGTTCCAACCCATGTAGTAGACAGCACAGAACGGCTCGGTCCCCGCGCGATCTTCGTAGAAGGTCGTTTGAACCACATGCTCGCTGCTGGAATAGCCCGGGACGCCGTTATTCGAAACCGAATATTCGGGGATCAGGGTGTCCAGTTGGCTGACCCATGTCGCGGCATCGCTGCTGACGCCAAGGTCATAGGTCGAAGACCCGCCGAACACAGCGACGTGTGGTTTTGCCGGATCAAAGGGCAGCGCGTTATTCCGCAGATGGTTCGCATTATGCGACACGGTCGGCGCGCTGTAATTCGCCACGGGCAAAGAGGCCAGAAGCGGGTGGAACTGATACCGGTCGCCTTCTTCGACAGGGAAGGTGGTCTCCATCCGTGTGGGGACGCCCGCCATCGCCAAGGCAAGAGGAATGTATCCCACTGCCAGTTCGACAAACAGGAACATCGACAGAACGGCGGACACCATGTGCCAGCTTTTGAACGAAGCCAGCAGAGCGAGCCCTGCCAGCACCATCAGGTAAACCTGCGCGTAGAACAGAACCTGTTCTCCGATTCCGACAAGTCGGAACAGCATCATCACCAGAACAACAAAAGCGAGCATCAAAGCGATGAAGGAGCCGATGAACCCTTTGTATTGGTTCTCTTTCTCGCTCCCCCAAGTCTTCTCAATCCAGCTCATAACGCTCCTCGTAGTTCTCTTTGAGCGCGGGGTCCTGTTCATCCTTCACCAGGAAGTAGTTGCCGACCGCCAGAACATCGAGCTCTGTTCCCATGAAGCATTTGAACGCATCGGTGGGGGTACAGATGATCGGCTCTCCGCGAACGTTGAACGATGTGTTCACCACCAGTGGGCAGCCGGTCTTGTCATAGAACTTCGAAATCACCGCGTGGTAGCGCGGGTTCGTGTCCTCGTGGACAGTCTGGATGCGGGCCGAATAGTCGACGTGGGTGATCGCCGGAACCGACGAACGGGGCACGTTCAGCTTTTCGATCCCGAAAAGTGCGTCCTCTTCTTCGGTCATCTTGCGGCGCTTGCTCTCCTGAACATCGGCGACGAGCAGCATGTAAGGGCTGTCGCTGTCGTGTTCGAACCACTCGTTCACATGCTCTCGTAGGACACTGGGGGCAAAGGGGCGGAAGCTTTCGCGATACTTCACTTTCAGGTTCAGCTGCTTTTGCATAACCGGCGAGCGCGGGTCCGCGATGATGCTCCGACCGCCCAAGGCGCGCGGACCGAATTCCATGCGGCCTTGCATCCAGCCAATCGCCTTTTCGTCCGCAAGCGCGCTGGCAACGCTGTCGATCAGACCGTCGTCGTCCATCTTGTGGAACTTGGCACCACACGCCAGAAGCTCGTTCTCGATCTCGGCATCTTCGTAGACCGGACCCAAATAGGCACCTTGCATCGCATCGCGGTCGTTCGACAGCGTGCGCTCTTTGGCATAGTCCTGATACCAGACCGCCAGCGCCGCACCGAGCGCACCGCCCGCGTCACCGGCGGCAGGCTGGATCCAGATGTTCTCGAAGATGTTTTCGCGCAGCAGAATGCCATTCGCCACACAGTTCAAAGCCACACCGCCTGCAAGGCAGAGGTTCTTTTCGCCGGTTTCTTCGGCAATGCCGCGCGCAATCTCGAGAACGATGTCTTCGGTGACTTTTTGCACCGAAGCTGCCAGATCCATTTCCCGCTGGGTCAGTTCAGTTTCCGAGGTCCGCGCAGGGCCCCCGAACAGATCGTCGAACTTCTTGTTGGTCATGGTCAGACCGGTCGCGTAGTCGAAGTAGCTCATGTCCAGCTGGAAGCTGCCATCTTCGGCCACGTGGATCAGATGTTCGCGGATCTTGTCGGCATAGACCGGCTCGCCATAGGGAGCGAGGCCCATCACCTTGTACTCACCGGAGTTTACCTTGAAACCCGTGTAGTAGGTGAACGCCGAATAGAGCAGACCCAAAGAATGCGGGAAGTGCAGTTCCTTGAGCACTTTCAGGTCTTTGCCCTTGCCGATTGCCAGCGACGTCGTGGTCCACTCGCCCACACCATCCAGCGTCAGCACTGCTGCGCTGTCAAAGGGCGAGGGGTAGAACGCACTCGCCGCGTGGGACAGGTGGTGTTCGGAGAACAGGATCCTGTCACGCCATTTGACGTCCTTGCCCAACGTGGCCTCGAGCTCTTTGGTCAGCATCGACTTCTGGAACAGTTTTTCCTTGATCCACAGGGGCATCGAGGTCCGGAAGCTTTTGAAGCCCTTGGGCGCGAAGGCCAAATAGGTCTCCAGTAGGCGTTCAAATTTCACAAAAGGCTTCTCGTAGAAGACGACTTTGTCCACGTCTGCGGCCGAAATCCCAGCTTCGGCGATGCAATACTGCACCGCCTTATGGGGGAATCCCGGATCGTGTTTCTTGCGTGTGAAACGTTCTTCCTGTGCTGCTGCGATGATCACGCCATCCTTCAGCAGGCAGGCCGCGCTATCATGGTAAAACGCGGAAATACCCAAAATATACATTGTAAGATCAGACCGAACTTAAAATAGGGTGTAAATAAACGGTGCCACAACCGAGCCCTGCGCCAGAATAAGCAGGCCGCCGAGAATGAACATCACAGTAATAATGGGAAGAAGCCAAAGTTTCTTTTTGGCCCCTAAAAAGGAATAGAGCTCGCCGATAAATTCCATAAAATTTCCCTCACTCCAAAAGTAACACTTGTTCATTAGAATTGATTTTTGAAAGATCCCTGTGCCGCATCGTCCGCGCGCACTTTCCAGTGGGATCCGCTGGTCTGCATTTTCAGACCCAGTTCGTCTCGGCCCATCGCCCGCATGATCATGCTGATCGGGGTGAAAAGACCGAAGTAAATAACGCCGAGGACAATTGGGCTGACGATCATCCCAAGCAGCAGCCCGAGCCCCATCCATGCCTTGTTTAAAGGCAGCAGAATGTCTGCTTTGACAAAAGAGATGATGAAAAATGCAATCGCCGCAACGACGGAGATAATTGCAAAGGTTGTCGCATCATGGGCGAAAAACCGCCATGCGACTACGATAAATACAAACGCGAAAAACAGGCCAAACTTTTTGTTTGACGGTAAATCAGTGTCAGGCAGTTTCATTGGCTTCCCTGAGATAGTGCTTTGCAAAATTTAAGTTTGCGCAGCTGCCAGTTAATTATTTCACTTTGATATAATTCGATCCAATGGATCATGTTTCAAATTCGTGCATCCAGATTATTGATCTTTTGAATCGCGGATTCAATCAGATTTAATGCCGCGGCTCATTTTCTGGGGGTCTGGAACCCCTGTAAAATAAAGTTTGGCTGCGCGATCATCTTTCAAAACGGCTACCTTTCCGGCTTGATTGAATTCTCACGGACGCGTGATCAGACTGCTGATTTTGCTTGAATAGATGGGATAGGCTGCCACGGGGTCGCGTAAGCAGACCTGCATGAGCTGTAGCAGCAGGTATCGCCAAAGACTCCGATTGTCAGAGTGCCGCAGAGCAACACGTCCTGAAAACTTTATCGGGGCGATGCTCAGAAATGCAGGATCATGCGCTGGCGAACCCGCCCTCAGATCGGCGGAGTGATTCCTACGATGCGAGACACGCAAGCAGAGGTCTGCCGACTTGGGGGATCAGTTTGAGCCTGCACCCCGCACTGCCGTTGTGAGCACGCTGGTGTGCGCCGACGCATAAGATCTTCGGGCGGACTTTTTTGTCGGTTGATTACGAGCAGACGCCAATGAAAAAGCCGCCCGTTTCGGGGCGGCTTTGACTTGGATTATTCCCACTCGATGGTGCCCGGAGGCTTCGAGGTGATGTCGTAGGTGCAGCGGTTGATGCCCTTAACCTCGTTGATGATCCGCGTGGCGGTTTCGCCAAGGAATTCGTGGGTGAAGGGGTAGTAATCCGCTGTCATGCCGTCGACCGAGGTTACGGCGCGCAGAGCGCAGGCGTAGTCGTAGGTCCGGCCATCGCCCATAACACCAACGGTGCGAACAGGAAGGATCGCCACGAAGGCCTGCCAGATGTCATCGTACAGACCGTGCTTGCGGATTTGGTCGATATAGACCGCGTCTGCCTTGCGCAGGATCTCCAGCTTCTCTCGGGTGATCTCGCCGGGGCAGCGGATCGCAAGACCCGGCCCAGGGAAGGGGTGACGACCGATGAAGCTGGCGGGCAGACCCAGTTCGCGGCCCAAAGCGCGGACTTCGTCTTTGAACAGCTCGCGCAGGGGCTCGACCAGTTTCAGGCCCATTTTTTCCGGCAGACCGCCCACGTTGTGGTGCGACTTGATGGTAACCGAAGGACCGCCCGAGAACGAGACCGACTCGATCACGTCGGGATACAGGGTACCTTGGGCAAGGAATTCGGCCCCTTCGATGGTGTCGGCGTGCTTCTGGAACACGTCGATGAAGAGCTTGCCGATGGTCTTGCGCTTGACCTCGGGGTCAGACACGCCTTCGAGCGCGCCGATGAACAGGTCAGCTTCGTCCGCGTGAATCAGCTTGATGTTGTAGTTGTCGCGGAACATTGCGACGACTTCTTCGGCTTCGTTCAGACGCAGAAGGCCGTGGTCCACAAACACACAGGTCAGCTGGTCGCCGATCGCTTCGTGCAGCAGGATCGCGGTGACCGAGCTGTCAACGCCACCCGACAGGCCGCAGATCACCTGCTTGTCGCCAACCTGCGCGCGGATCGCCTTGATGGCTTCTTCGCGGTAGGCGGCCATGGTCCAGTCACCGGTGAAACCCGCTTTGCGAACAAAGTTCTCGAGCATGATTTTGCCGTTCGGGGTGTGGTGCACCTCGGGATGGAATTGCACAGCGTAGAACTGGCGATCCTCGTCGGCGATCATGGCATACGGCGCGTTGGGCGAGGTCGCGACAATTTCAAAACCGGGGGCGATCTTGGTGACGCGGTCTCCGTGGCTCATCCAGACTTGTTCTTTGTTCTCTTGGGTAAAGAGACCGGCAAAGATGCCGTCCAGCTTGTGGCCTTCGGCCGGGGTCACAAAGGCACGGCCATATTCGGCGTGGTGGCCGCCTTCGACCTTGCCACCCAGCTGCTCCATCATGACCTGCTGGCCATAGCAGATACCAAAGATGGGCAGGCCCATCTCGAACAGTTCCTGAGGGGCGCGGGGGCTGCCGTCACGGGTGACGCTGTCAGGGCCGCCGGACAGGATGACGGCCTTGGGCGCGAGCTCGCGGATGCTGTCCGCGGTCACGTTCTGGTAGGGGCGAATTTCGCAGTAGACGTTCAGCTCGCGCAGGCGGCGCGCAATCAGCTGCGTGACCTGAGAGCCAAAGTCGATGATGAGGAGGGCTTCGTGCTGTGTCATGGCCACCCCTTAGGGCGAGATCACATTTTAGGCAAGGGGAAGCAGAGCGGGTTGTGATAGTGTTTTGGCATGTTCACGATCCCCAAATGTCGCTTTCGCGACGGAGAGGACGCAAACCTTGAATCCCTGCGGCGGTGACGCAGGGTATATACTGGTCCAAACATGCGCAGTTGCGCACGAATTGGAGGTTTCACGAATGACCGAGACAGCGACCCGCAAACGCGCACGTGGGGGTGGCGGCGCAGCCCGCCGGGCAGAACGCACCGCAGTCCGTATCGAAAGCGCCAAATTTATCGAACGCAATATCCCGCTGTTCGAGGTGCTGAACGAGGAAGCACTGGAAATCATCGAGTATAACGCCGACACCCTGCTCGAAGAGGTCGGCGTTAACTTCCCCGAGAACCCCAAAGCGCTGCAGCGCTGGCGTGATGCTGGTGCTGATGTGCAGGGTGATCGCGTGCGCATTCCCCGTGGTCTGGCCCGCAAGCTCTGCGAAACCGCACCGTCGAGCTACACCCAGCACGCTCGTAATCCTGAGCGGAACGTAGAAATCGGTGGCAAAAGCCTTGTTCTGGCGCCTGTCTACGGACCTCCCTTCGTGCGCGATCTCGAAGGCGGCCGCCGCTACGCGACCATGGAAGACTTCCGCAACTTCGTGAAACTTGGCTACATGTCCAAGTGGCTGCACCACTCGGGCGGCACCGTGTGCGAACCCACCGACGTGCCCGTGAACAAGCGTCACCTTGATATGCTGATGGCGCACATGACCCTGTCGGACAAGCCGTACATGGGCTCTGTGACCGAACCCAGCCGTGCGCGCGACTCGGTCGAGATGTCGGAAATCCTGTTCGGCAAGGAGTTCGTGCAGAACAACGCTGTTATGACCTCGCTCATCAACATCAACTCGCCGATGACCTTCGACGACGTGATGATGGGTGCGCTGGAGGTCTACGTCGAAGCGGGTCAGGGCTGCATTATTTCGCCGTTCATCGTGGGCGGTGCGATGGCGCCTGTCTCTGTGGCTGGCACGCTGACACAGGTTCTGGCAGAGGTTCTGGCCGGCATCGCCTACAGCCAGTTGATCCGTCAGGGCGCCCCTGTGATCTTTGGTACTTTTGTGTCGTCGATCGACATGAACTCTGGTGCACCGACCTTCGGCACCCCCGAAGCGAGCCTGATCCTGTATGGTGCAGGCCAGTTGGCGCGCCGTCTGGGTCTGCCGTTCCGTTCGGGTGGTAGCCTTTGTGGTTCT
This sequence comes from Donghicola eburneus, assembly GCF_900115865.1. Lineage (GTDB taxonomy): Bacteria > Pseudomonadota > Alphaproteobacteria > Rhodobacterales > Rhodobacteraceae > Donghicola > Donghicola eburneus. The sequence goes on from NZ_FOXY01000005.1 coordinate 344,109, forward strand.
AAGCTGCCTGATGCGCAGGCTGCATATGAAACCGCGAACACCCTGAACGCGGCCCTGATGGGTGGCGTGAACTTTATGCTGCACTCGTGCGGTTGGCTCGAAGGTGGTCTGGTGTCATCCTACGAGAAGTTCGTAATGGATGCCGACCAGCTTGGCGTGCTGCACCGCATCGCCGAGGGCGTGAAGTTCGACGAGAACGCCCAAGCGATGGACGCTATTCGGGAAGTCGGCCCGGGTGGTCACTATCTTGGGTGTGCCCACACACAGGCGAACTTCAAAGACGCGTTCTGGCGCACCAATGTGCTGGACTACAAGCCCTTCGAGACATGGTACGAAGAAGGTGCGCGTGACACCCAGACGCTCGCCAGCATCAAGGTCAAGAAGTTGCTGTCCGACTATCAGCAGCCCGCGCTTGATCCCGCCATCAACGAGGCACTGGCCGCATATGTGGCCGAGAAGAAAGCCTCCATGCCGGACGCCTTTACCTGATCTTCGTCCTGCGCAGCCTCTCGTTGAGCGGCCTCGCACCTTAGGGCAATCAGCACCTCTACATGACGGGCAGCGCGATATTCCGCGTTGCCCGTTTTGCGTTGCGACTCCAGTTCTTGTTCTCGGTTCAGCAACAATTCCAGGATGACCTCATGTTTTTGGGGGATATCTGTGCCCAAAATTCGGGACAGATGACGACTCCGATCATACATTGCGGCCCCTGCACGGGCGGCACGAGCCAGCAGCTTGGGGCGGCGCAGGTTCTGTAGTTCTTGCGTAATATCAGTCATTTCGCGCTCTCTTTGATGTCTGGGGTCAGATCATCACAGCACGACTTCCGAGGTGTTGCGTCACCGTACGGAGGGGCGCACGGTGCCTTTAAGACTGTTTTCCAAATGGAAACAAAAAATGGCTTTGCAAAGGATTTTTAACGCATCGGTAACAGCTGTTCCAATACGTTAACCATGATCCCGCAGCCAGGTTGCCCTGCGCTCTCGACGAGACACACAAGGAGGTTCACATGCATTCGTCGCGCCCGTCCGGCTCTCTGGCCAACACGTTGCCCCAATGGGTGCCCAGTGGCGCACGTCGCTATTTGGCCCACACCGAAGAAGGGCTCTCGATCCGTGAACTGGCGCGAGCGGCAGGGTGTCATGCCTCGACCATTCTGCGCCAAGTCCAAAAGGTCGAAACGCGGCGCGACGATCCTCTGGTTGACGAAGTGCTCTTGCAGTTGGGCCATGCGCTGTCCGGCGCCAAAGACCCACACCCAGAGGAGGACACTGCCATGTCCCAAACCGCTTATCAGCCCGCTGTTCAACCAGACCCCGACACCCTGCGCCGCGAAGGCAAACGCATCCTGCGCCATCTGGCCGAGCGGGGCGCTGTGCTTGCCGTGGCAGAGGGAATGGAGAAAGCCGTCGTTGTGCGCAGCACGAATGGCGAAGCCCAGAACACCGCCGTCACTGATCGGGCGATTGCCCGCGCTCTGGCGCTCAAGGACTGGTTGGAATGCACGGATCCGGGCCGCATCTCCAAATATTGCATCACGCCCGAGGGGCGCGCCGCGCTCAAACGCATGTTGGCCGAGGACGAGAACCGTGCCAGCGGTTTTGCCGAAGCGCAGACCCCCTTTATGGCGCAGGCCGCCGGTGTTGCAGGCCCCTCCGAAGGGTCCGAGCGGCGCATGCGCTTTACCAGTTACGAGACCCCGTTGGCCGTGCTGGCGCGGCGCCGCGACAAAGACGGCTCGCTCTTCCTCGAAGAGGATCTGGTTCGCGCCGGTGAGCGCCTGCGAGAGGATTTCGAGCTGGCTCAGATGGGTAGGTCCGGCGATCAAGACTGGGAAAAGGTTCTGAGCGGTGCAGCACAGACCTCGTACCAAGGGGACGATATGGTCGGCTACAGCCCCGAAGCGGCCCGCGCCCGTGTCGCAGCAGCCCTGCGCGATCTGGGGCCCGGCCTTGGCGATGTGGTGCTGCGCTGCTGCTGCTTGCTCGAAGGGTTGGAAAATGCCGAAAAGCAGCTCGGTTGGTCAGCTCGATCTGGCAAAATTGTTCTTCGGATCGCGCTGCAACGGCTCAAGCGCTATTACCAACTCTTCGAGAGCTCGGGTCAGTTGATCGGCTAGCCGCCGACGACCCAGCCCACCCCATAAGCCACCCCTGCGCAAATGGCCCCAACGAGCACAGTCTCGCCCACCGCGCGCAGGGCAGGGTCCTCTGTCACCCGCCAACGCAGTAGCCCCAAAGCGATCAGGGCGCTCGCGGTGGTGGCCACCGACCCCCCCAGTGCCGCGTCGCCCACACCTCCCACAAAATAGGGCAGCAAGGGCAGGGAGCCGAATGCGACAAAGGCCAGAAAGGTCACCAGCCCACTGACCCAAGGGCTTTCCTGATCGGGATCGGTCATGCCGTGCTCAAAGGTCATGGCCAGATCCGCCAGTACATCTGGGTGACTTTCCAGAACTTCGGTCACCTGCGCGGCGTTCTGATCCGCCACACCGCGCGCCAGTAAGAACCGGCGCACTGTCGCGGCAGACCGCGTCCCTTCGAACTGGCTGCGGCGCGTACGATACATGGCGTGGCGCGACCGCAGGGACAGAAATTCGCCCAAGCCCATGCTGACCGCATCCGCAAACAGGTTCGCCAAACCAAACACCAGCACGGCGATTCCGCCGATCTGTGCCGTCCCGTCCGCTTGCGCCCCCGCAAATCCTGCGACAATGGCAAAGGTTGTGACAATTCCATCGTTCCCGCCAAACACGATTTGCTTCAGAAAGTCCCGCGTCCGCGCGATGCTTCTGCTTTCTGGTTTCTGTGGCGCTGTCTGCATTTGGGCTGTCCCTTTGGATGGCGTGCCCACAGTAAACTCATCCCCCGCGACCACAAGCGCGCGCTCTGGCACACCCCGTCAAAGAGCGATAATCTGTTCTTATGAAACTTACCCTTCGACAGCTAGAATACTTCATCGCTCTGGCCGAGATGCGCCACTTTGGTCATGCAGCGGCCAAGGTCCACATCAGCCAGCCTGCCTTGTCCGTGCAGATCAAGGAACTGGAGGCGACCCTTGGTGGCCCCTTGGTAGAGCGGCACGCGCGCGACCTGACCCTGACGCCCTTCGGGCGCCTTGCGCTGGAACAAGCCAAAGAGATTGTGGCGCAGGTGCGCGCTCTGGAGCATTCTGCCCGGTGGCGCGACGGCTTAGCCGGCAAACTGGTGATCGGAATGATTCCTACCGTCGCGCCCTATCTCTTGCCCTCGGCGCTGGCAGAGTTGCGCGCGCGCGACCTGAGCCTTGATGTTCAAGTCCAAGAGGCCAAGACGGCGCGCCTTCTGACGGCGCTTCAACAAGGGGAGCTCGATGCTGCTGTCATCGCCCTCCCAGCCGAGGCGACTGGTTTGGTCGAACGCCCCCTGTTCGAGGATCGCTTTCTTCTCGCAGGCTCTCACGCACGGATCGCGAACCTTGGCCAAAGCCTCGAAGAGTTGCGACCGGTTTCACTAGACCCAGACCAACTCCTTCTGCTCGAAGACGGCCACTGCCTCACGGACCAAGCGCTCGAAGTTTGCGGCCGCTCGAACCATCAAATCAATATGGGTGCGTCATCTCTCGCGACTCTGTCCAGAATGGTGGCAGCCGGGTTTGGCCTGACGCTCTTGCCTGAGATTGCAGCCGTCACCGAATGCCGCGCTGCGCCAGACATGGCGCTCTCGCGCTTTCATGGGCCCGAGCCAAATCGGACCATCGGCCTTGTGCGTCGTGACGTGGCCGGGGACGATGGCTGGTTCACGGAACTCGGCGATATCCTGACACGCGTGGGCGAAGAGCTGGTTCACGACGCCCGCGCTGCCTTCTAGGCTTCTTTTTGCTCTAAATACGCAAACGCCCTGCGCTCCGCTCAGGAGCGCAGGGCGCAAACAATCAGGAACGCCGATTACTCAGCTGCGACGGGCTTCGACGCGTTTTCCAGATAGGCCAGCAGGGTCTCGGGCGAGCTCTCGCCATAGGGATCCTCGCCAAAGTTGTCGCAACGGCCGGGCTCTTCGAACCATGCTTCGATGATGCCGTCGTTTACGACAGCGGCATAGCGCCACGAACGCATGCCAAAGCCAAGGTTCTCTTTGGCGACAAGCATGCCGATCTTGCGGGTGAATTCGCCCGAGCCATCGGGGATGACTTTGACGTTTTTGATGTCCTGCATCTGGGCCCACTTGTTCATGACAAAGCTGTCATTCACGGACATGCAGTAGATCTCGTCGACACCCAGGTCCTGGAATTTGGCAAAGTTCTCTTCGAAACCGGGCAGCTGGTAGGTCGAGCAGGTGGGGGTGAACGCGCCGGGCAGCGAGAACAGGATCACGCGCTTGCCAGCGAAGTAGTCGGCAGTGGTCTTGTCTTCCCAGCGGAAGGGGTTGGGGCCACCAACAGCTTCGTCGCGTACGCGGGTGTGGAAGGTGACTTCGGGCAGACGGATGCCAGGCTTCATGTCGGTCTCTCCGTAGAGTTGGGGAAGGGAGGTATGCTGCGACGCAGTGCTGCGCCTGCAGCAAGAAATAGAATCGTTCCAAGTCGGGTGCAATCCCGTCTGTGGCAATTTCGAGCCACACCCCAATTCTCACGCAAAAGCGAAGGGTTATGCCCGCGAGACTTTGGGATTTTGCCATAAAAACATGCAGCTTCGGGCAGCTATTCGCGTAACGCAAACGCGCGATGCGTCACATGCAAACCACGTGGACAGAACTGGAACTTTCATCAAACGCGCACTAAAGTAGGACAACGCAACAAAACCCCGTCTGGAGTCACCCCGTGCGAGACCTCAAGATCCCCAGCCAGCGCCACCCCGAAAAGGCGCACCGCCCTGACAACGCTCAGCCCAAGAAGCCAGAGTGGATCCGCGTCAAGGCACCCACGAGCGAGGGATACCGCGAGACCCACAAAATCATGCGCGACCATGGACTGGTCACCGTCTGCGAGGAGGCGGGTTGCCCCAACGTCGGGGAATGCTGGTCGCAGGGTCACGCCACCATGATGATCATGGGCGACATCTGTACCCGCGGTTGTTCGTTCTGCAACATCGCGACAGGTCGTCCCGATGCGCTGGACGTGTTCGAACCAGGCCGCGTCGCAGATGCCGTTCAAAAGCTGGGGCTCAATCACGTGGTCATCACCTCGGTGGACCGCGACGATCTGGAGGACGGCGGGGCAGAGCATTTTGCCCAGACCATCCGCGCCGTGCGCCATCGCAGCCCGACCACCACAATTGAAATTCTAACGCCGGACTTCCTGAAATGTGATCCGTCGGTGCTCGAGGCGGTCGTTGCTGCAAAGCCCGACGTGTTCAACCACAACCTTGAAACTGTTCCCGGCCAGTACCCCACCGTGCGTCCCGGTGCGCGCTACTTCCACTCGCTGCGCCTGCTTCAACGCGTCAAAGAGATCGACCCGACCATCTTTACTAAGTCGGGCATTATGGTCGGCCTTGGCGAAACCAACGAACAGGTCCGCCAGGTCATGGATGACATGCGCGCCGCTGACGTGGATTTCCTGACCATCGGCCAGTACTTGCAGCCGACGCCCAAGCACCACGCTGTCGACCGTTTTGTGACCCCAGAGGAGTTCGCAGCCTACGAGAAAGCTGCGTGGGCCAAGAACTTCTTGATGGTGTCGGCGACACCGCTGACCCGTTCAAGCTACCATGCGGGTGACGACTTTGCGCGCCTGCGCGAAAACCGCCTGAAGAAATTGGCCGAGGCCTGATTTTCAGAAAGATCGACGTTCGAACGGGGCCCGCTTTGGCCCCGTTTTGCATTTCCCCTCAGGGCAAGGCCAGCAAGTAGGCGGCGATCGCGTCGCGGTCTTCGTCGGGCAGCTTTGATGTGTTCTCGATCACCAAGGCCATGTGGCCGCCAGCGCTGTCATAATCAGGGGTGAAGCCAGAGGACAGATAGTAGGCGATATCCTCTTTGCTCCAGTTCAGTATGCCGCGGGTGATGCCGGGAATTTCGCCTTTGCCCGACGGGTTGGGTGCGCCCTGTAGCCACGCTGACCGGTCCAGCCCGCCGAACTGGTCACGCGGAGTGTGACACTCGCCGCAATGGCCCATCGCCTCGACCAGATAGCGTCCGCGCTCGATTTCACTGCCCGGGGTGTTTGTCACCACGTAACTGTCCTTGAGATACAGCTGCTTCCACAATCCAAGGCTGCGCCGGATGTTGAAGGGGAACGGCATATCGTGGTCTGCGTTTTCCTGCGACGAGGCGGGCAGGGTGTCCATATACGCCTTGAGATCGACGATGTCTTGCGCGGCCATGTGGGTGTAGGACGTGTAGGGGAAGGCCGGATAGTAATGCTGGCCCTTTGGCGACACGCCCTTTTGCAGCGCGGTCGCGAATTCGGTTACCGTCCATCCACCAATGCCATGCTCCGGATCGGTCGAGATGTTCGGCACCACAAAGGACCCAAAGGGCGACGGCAATTCCATGCCGCCAGTCAAGACAGTCTTTTCCTTGGTCTCTTCGTTCATGTGGCACGAGGCGCAACCCGCGGCCAAAAAAACTTGCTCGCCATGGGTGGCGTCGCCGGTCAAGCCCTCAAAATCAGAGGGGTCGGCATGAATTGGACGAGAGAGCCACCAAGCGGTGCCTCCCCCGAGGATGGCCAGAATTGCGGCCGTTTTGAGTAGTTTGGACATCGGTCTTTACTGCGGTGCGCGGTAGGTCTCGTGGCAGGATTTGCAGGCCCCGCCCAATGCGCCCATCGCAGGCCCCATCGCGTCGGTGCCAGTGGCGGCAGCGGTTTGCATTTGCGCCGCAACCTCGCCAAAGGCGGCCCACTTGGCGGCAAAATCATCGGGGTTTTCCCAAATGGCGGGCAGGGCGCGGGTGCCATCGACGCTCATTTCATCGGACCCTTCGGCAAAGAGCGTGGGCTGGTGCACCATGGAAATCCCTACCAGACTTTCCGCTGCTGCTTGCGCGGCGGTCGCGTCATATTCAGTGGCGCCTTTGACCATGTCCCCCAGAACCCCAAGGTTCAGGGCCATGATCCGGAATTGGCCTTGGCGTGCCTTGAGCTGGGCCGACATGTCCTGCGCGGCGGCAGGCAAGGCGAGGGTCGCGCTGAGTGCAATAGTGGTCAGTAAAGTTTTCATGAAAATCTCCTCTTCTGACCAGAAGGCTAGCACAGAGGAGCGGCAATCCGGCCCGCGAACTCTGTGATGTTTTTCACAGTCGCGTTAGAATTTTGGCGCGCCGCCGCGCAGGTTTCCGTTGGTGGTGAGCCAGTCGGGCCAACCGAAAAAGAATTCGATCCCGACGATGATCAAGCACAGGGCGATGATGCCAAGAACCAGTTTGACCCGTTGGGGCGACGGAGGGTTCCGCGCCCATTTCGACATGCGGACCAGCCAGATCAGGTTCATTCGGGGAACCTGACTTTGCCGATATAGCCAAGGTTCCGGTTGCGCTGCGCATAGTCGATCCCGTAGCCCACAACAAATTCGTCTGGAATTTCAAAACCAATATAGTCCGCCTTGAAATCCACCTCGCGCCGCGAGGGTTTATCCAAAAGAGCGATTGTTTTCAAACGCTTGGGCTTGCGCGATTTCAGCAGGGAAATCACGTGCGACAGGGTGTATCCGGTGTCCACGATATCCTCGACCACCAGCACATCGCGCCCTTCGATCTGGCCGCGCAGATCCTTGAGGATGCGGACTTCCCGCGAGCTGACCATCTCGTTGCCATAGGAACTGACCTCCATGAAATCGACCTCGACCGGCAGGTCCAGCTCTCGGGCAAGGTCCGCGATGAACACGAAGCTGCCCCGCAACAGACCGATAACGACGACCTGTTCGGTGTCTGCGTATTCCTGTGAAATTTCCTTGGCCAGCTCTTCGATCCGGGCGGCAATCGCCTTGGCCGAGATCATTTCATCGATGACATATGGACGCGACACAGGAGATCCCCCTTGAAGTTTCGGGCGTATACTACGAAATGCTGCACCACTGTCACGAATAATCCTTGGTGCTATGCCGACCCATTCTGAAAACCGCTTTATGCCGTACACCGCCCAACAGATGTATGATCTGGTGGCGGATGTGAACAGCTATCCCAAGTTCCTGCCGTGGTGTGCCGCTGCCCGTGTGCGCAAGACCACCGAACAGGGCGAGGCGACCGTCATGGACGCCGATCTGGTGATCAGCTTCAAGGTGTTCCGCGAACGGTTCGGCAGCCGCGTGACCCTGTGGCCGAACGACAAGAAGATCGACACCGAATATCTGGATGGTCCCTTCAAGTACATGAAGTCCAACTGGTCGTTCACAGATGTCGAAGGGGGCTGCGAAGTGGCGTTCTTTGTGGATTTCGAATTCAAGAACGCCATGCTGCAGCGGATCATCGGCCTCGTGTTCAACGAAGCGATGCAGCGGATTGTCCGCGCGTTTCTAGAACGCGCAAACACCCTTTACGGCGCAGACAGCAAGAGCGCGAGCGCGTGATCCCGCGCCGCGGCACGAACCATGTCGCGGCCCAAGGCACCAAACTCAATCGTCTCGGTATGAAGGTATCCAGCCTCGGTCACGATGCCAAAGCAGACGCGACCTTCGGGCTTGTGATCTGACCCGCCAGGACCAGCAATTCCTGTGATGCTGACAGCGACCTGCGCCGCGGAATTAGCCAAGGCGCCGCTCGCCATTTCTCGCGCGACCCCCTCGGACACAGCGCCCACAGCCTCTAGCGTTGCGGCTTTCACACCCAGCATCTGCTGTTTTGCCAGATTGGTGTAGGTGACAAAGCCACGCTCGACCACAGCGCTGGACCCTGCGATGTCGGTCAGGGCGGCGCTGACCATGCCGCCCGTGCAGCTTTCGGCGGTGGCGATCATGCGCCCCTCCGCCTTGTAGCGATTCAGAATTTCGACGGCCAAGCTCATACGCCAAGCAACCCGTGGCTGATACCCGCGCCGATCATAACACAGATGGCCGCGATGATTCCTGCGAAAACGTCGTCCAGCATCACGCCAAGCGCGTCGCCGCGGCGGTCTGCCCAACCCACAGGCCCGGGCTTCCAGATGTCAAACAGGCGGAAGCCGACGAAAGCCACAACCCAGCCCGGCCACAGGGCCAGCATATCTGCGCCCGCATGTGTCGCGCCCAATGACACCGGCAGCAGGGCAATCCACTGGCCCGCGACTTCGTCGATCACGATTTCGCTGGGGTCATGGTTGTCTCTGCCCTTGGTCGCGGCGGCCGTCGCCCACCAGCCGATGATGAATACCGCCACAGTGGCAATGGCGAACCCGTAGAAGCCCACGGTTTCGTGCAGCACATACCCGACGGGCAGGGCGGCCAGTGACCCCCAAGTGCCCGGTGCCTTGGGCAGGTTTCCGACGCCAAAGAAGGTTGCGATAAACTTGCTCATAGCTTCACCAATGTTGCTGTTGCGATCGAGGCGATGCCCTCTTCACGGCCCGTGAACCCCAGACGCTCGCTGGTGGTCGCCTTGACCGAGATGCGGTCCTTGGCGATGCCCATGATCGCCGACAGGGCCTCCATCATAGCATCCGCGTGGGGGCCGACCTTGGGGCGCTCGCAGATCAGGGTGCAATCGACGTTGCTGATGGTGAACCCTTTAGCGGTCGCCAGATCCACCGCATGTTTCAGGAAAATCTCTGACGCGGCCCCCTTCCACTCCGGGTCCGACGGGGGGAAGTGGCGGCCGATGTCGCCCTCGGCCAAAGCGCCATAGATCGCGTCGGTGATGGCGTGCATGCCCACATCCGCGTCCGAATGGCCCTTCAATGCCTTGGTGTGCGGCACATTCACGCCGCAGAGGATGACGTGATCGCCCTCTTCGAACGCGTGCACGTCGTAGCCATTGCCTAGTCTGATATCCATACCTGTCTCCAACAGTCGCGCCGCGCGGGCAAAGTCCTGCGGGTGCGTAATCTTGAAATTATCTGCGGACCCTGCGGTGATCGCGACGGTCATGCCTGCGGCGCGGGCGACCTCAACGTCATCGGCGGCGTCCTGTCCGTGCGTGCGATGGGCGTGCAGGATCGCATCATAGTGAAACCCTTGGGGCGTCTGAGCGCGATAGAGCCCGTCGCGTGCTTGGGTCCCGTTCACATTCCCGTCCGCCCCGATCCAGAGCGCATCGACAACGGGCAGGGCGGGTGCAGCCCCCTGATGAGTATCCAGCGCCGCGATCACATCGTCGATCACTTGATCGGTCAGTCCGGGGCGCGCGATGTCGTGGATCAGCACCTTGGTCACGCCCTTGCCCGCCAGAGCCTCTAGCCCGTTCATCACCGAATCCCGACGGCTGGCGCCACCCGTGACGCAGCTCCAGCCCAAGGCTTCGGCCCGCGCCAGATCGTCCGGGTGCACGACCACGACCACATGCGCCACATCGGGGTGCGCTGTCAGCGTCGCGACACTGTATTCGCCCACCAGACGCGCGCCCAAAGACCGCCATTGCTTGGGAATATCGCCGCCTGCGCGGGTGCCGCGGCCTGCGGCGACAATGACTGCTGCTGTGGTCATAGCCCTCGTCCTGTAATTCCCGCCCTGCTTAGGCTGTCCAAACAGCGCTGGCAATCCACCCCTCGGTTGTGATTAAAAAATGTGCGTTCGCTCAATTGCGGGCGCTAAATCAGCACCGTGCCGTTGAAAGAAAGGCGCATGCTGGGTAACACATTACCAATTGCACAAGGATTAATCATTTGTCCATTCGCGTGGCAAACCTCTCGATCGAGCCTCCAGTTCTCTTGGCCCCCTTGGCGGGGATCACCGATTTGCCCTTCCGCAATCTGGTGTCGCGCTTTGGTGCCGGACTGGTGGTCAGTGAAATGGTCGCCAGCCAAGAGATGATTCAGTCCAAACCCGGTGTGCGGGCCAAGGCTGAGTTAGGGCTTGGTGTAGACAGGACCAGTGTGCAGATCGCGGGCAAGGACGCCTACTGGATGGCCGAAGCTGCGAAGCGCGTGGCCGGTGACGGTGCGCGTGTCATCGACATCAATATGGGGTGCCCCGCCAAAAAGGTGACCAACGGTTATTCTGGCTCGGCTTTGATGCGCGATCTGGATCATGCCCTGACCTTGATCGAGGCTGTGGTGGCCGCGGTGGATGTGCCCGTGACCCTGAAGTGTCGCCTTGGTTGGGATGATGACTGCCTGAACGCACCGGAATTGGCGAAGCGCGCCGAAGTAGCGGGCGTGCAGATGATGACCATTCATGGCCGCACCCGCTGTCAGTTTTACAAAGGGTCTGCCGATTGGGCTGCGATTGCCAACGTCAAACAGGCGGTCAGCATTCCAGTCATTGCAAATGGCGATATCGTGGATGCGGACACGGCCCGTATGGCGCTGGATCAGTCCGGAGCGGATGGGGTCATGATCGGACGCGGCGCACAGGGGCGCCCTTGGGTGCTGGCCGAGATCGCGCATGAGCTTTTTGGGACCCCCGCACCGGACATCCCCGAGGGGCAGGCGCTCGTGGATATGGTCGCCGGACATTACGACGAAATGCTCTCTTTTTATGGCGGCGAGCTTGGCCTCAAGGTCGCGCGCAAACATCTAGGCTGGTATATGGACAACGCACAAACGAACGCCGCAGCACGGCGTCACATCCTGACGGCAAAAGAGCCGTCCGCTGTTTTCGAGCATCTGGAAGAGGCGCTGCTGAACCCCATGGGAGAGGCGGCATGACCCTTGATACCCTATGGAATTCGCTGCCCATTCCCGGCCTTTTGATCGACGAAGAGAACAAGATCGCGGATATGAACCCTGCCGCCGAGGGGTTCCTGAACCATTCGACCCGCTCGATGATCGGCTATCCGGTGTTCGACGTGCTGGCCGTGGACGCGCCCATCGAAGAGGCCTTTGGCCGCGCCCGCAAAGACAACTCGGTTCTGATCGTGAACGATGTAGATGTGGGGACGGGGGACCGCGCGCCCTTGCAGTGTACCTTGCAGATCGCGCCGCTGATCGGCGCGCCGGGCAAATTTCTGTTCTTACTGTCGACCCGTGAATTCGCGGGCCGGATTACTCAAGGACAGACTGTAAAATCCGCCGCAAAATCCGCCATCGGCATGGCGCAGATGCTGGCCCACGAGATCAAGAACCCTCTGGCGGGCATTGCTGGCGCGGCGCAGCTGTTGTCCATGAGCCTGCCCAAGCAGGATCTGGAACTGACTGACCTGATCGTCGGGGAAACCCGCCGGATCGCGGGACTCTTGGATCAGGTGGAACAGTTCGGTAACCAGCGTCCGCCCAAGCTGGCGGCGGTGAACCTGCACGATATTCTGGACCGCGCCCGCCGGTCGGCCATCCTTGGCTTTGGCGCGAACATGACCTTTGTCGAGGATTTTGACCCATCGCTGCCCGAAGCATGGGTGGATGCGGACCAATTGCTTCAGGTGGTCCTGAACCTGCTCAAGAACGCGTCCCAAGCGGCGGGGAACGGCGGCGGGACCATCAAGATGCGGACCTATTACGAGTATTCCTTGCGTTTGCGCCGAAAGGACGGAGGCGGCAAAGCTCTGCCCCTACAGATCGAGATTCAGGATGACGGCCCCGGTCTGCCGCCGGAAATCGCCGACGATGTGTTCGATCCATTCGTTTCGGGTCGGGAGAACGGGACTGGACTGGGGCTTGCTTTGGTCAGCAAGATTATCTCGGAACATGACGGCTGGATCTCGGTGGACTCGGTCCCCGGCAAAACGACTTTTCGCATTTCGCTGCCTCAGGTGCCCCGTGCGGTGCGCCAGGAGATGAAGGCAGCCCAAGAAGCAAATTCGAAGTAAGGAGAACGGGTTATGGACGGAACTGTATTGGTCGCAGATGACGATCGCACCATTCGCACGGTGTTGACCCAAGCCCTGACTCGCGCAGGCTGTAAAGTGCACGCCACGAGCTCTCTGACCACGTTGATGCGGTGGGTCAGCGAGGGCAAAGGCGACGTTGTGATCAGCGATGTGATGATGCCCGACGGGAACGGTCTCGAGATGCTGCCCAAGATCGGGGAAGAGCGTCCGAACCTGCCGGTTATCGTGATTTCGGCACAGAACACGATCATGACCGCCATTCAGGCCGCCGAGGCCAAGGCCTACGATTATCTGCCCAAACCCTTTGACCTGCCCGACCTGATGAAGCGCACCGCCCGCGCCTTGGAGAGCAGTGCCCGCAGCGCCCCCCGCGCCGTCGAAGAACCCGATCGCCCCGGCGAGTTGCCCTTGGTGGGCCGCACGCCCGCAATGCAGGCGCTGTACCGGCTGGTCGCGCGGGTGATGAATACCGAATTGCCGGTGTTGATCTCCGGTGAAAGTGGTTCTGGTAAATCCCTGATTGCCAAGGCAATTCATGACTTCAGTGATCGCCGGACCCTGCCTTTTGTGACCGTGAACTCCAACGATCTGGAAACCCTCGAAGGCCCCGCGCAGGCGCTGGCCAAGGCCCGTGGCGGCTCTCTTTTGTTCGACGAAGTCGGCGACCTGAGTGCCGAGGCGCAGGCCCGTGTGGTGCGGATGCTGGATAGTCTGACCGACAACGCCCCGCGAATTATGGCGACCAGCCAGACCGATCTGACCAACCGCATGGAAAGCGGCGAATTCCGTCAGGATCTGTTCTATCGTCTTGGCGGCGTTACCATTCAGGTGCCTGCACTGCGCGAACGGGTGGATGACATTCCGCTGCTTGCCGCGCATTTCCTGGCCAAATCAGAACAGGACGGTGCGCCCTCGCGTCAGCTCTCGGAAGAGGCCGAAAAGATGGTGCGCGCCTACAGCTGGCCTGGCAACGTGCGCCAGCTGGAAAACGCGATGAAGCGTCTGGTGGTGACTTCTCGCGAGCCCAGCATCACCCAGACCGAGGTTGAATCCGTGCTTGGCAACCAGCCCAGTATCGAACCCATGGTCAGCGGCGCGCCCCAAGAAAAGCTCTCGGCCGCCGTGGCCCGCCACCTGCGCCGTTACTTTGACCTACACGGAGGCGTCTTGCCGCCCCCTGGCCTGTATCAGCGGATCCTGCACGAGATTGAGCTGCCTTTGATAGAGATTGCGCTGGATGCGACGGGCGGAAATCAGGCCAAATGCGCGGATTTGTTGGGGATCAACCGGAATACTCTGCGGAAAAAAATCACCGATCTCGATATTCAGGTGACACGGCGCCGCAAGTTGATGTAATTACGCAACAGTAGGCTGGCATTTCGGGATCACTTCTGGTGTATTGCGGCCTATATTGCGTCGGTGGCCATCATGGCCCCCATCACTTGAGGTAGGTCCGTGGTAACAGGGGCACAGCGGCTTGGCCGCGCTCTGACTTGGGAACGCGTCAATCAACTGCGTTTCCAGCGAAAGGTCCAGAATGTCGCCGCCCTTGGGTTGGTGATCCTGGGGCCGATGTTGGCGCTTGCGACCTTCCTTGTGCTGGGTCCGTTGGATCAGGGCATGTCCTCGACCCATTTGCGCGGCGTGCTCTTGGCAGACTTTGTCTATGTCCTGCTGGTGGCTGCATTGGTCTTGGGCCGCGTTGCGCAGATGATTGCAGCGCGGCGTGCGCGGTCCGCTGGGTCGCGATTGCACCTGCGTCTGACCGGCGTGTTCGTGATGCTGGCGCTGGTGCCGACCGTGTGCGTGGCGGTGTTCGCGACGCTGACCGTGAATTTCGGTCTCGAAGGCTGGTTCTCTGATCGTGTCCAGCGCGTATTGGGCAGCTCTCTCGCGGCAGCGCAGGCGTATGAGCAAGAGCATCGTCAAGACTTGTCCGAGGATGCCCGCGCTCTGGCCAGCTTCTTGGAGCTCAATCGCCGTGCCGCAGGCTATCTGACTGACGGGGATGTGCGCAAACTGTTGGCCGAAGGGCAAAGCCAAATCCAGCGCGGCCTGAGCGAGGCGTTCGTTGTGAACTCCGCCGGTGAAATCAAGGCGCGGGGCGAAAGCTCTTATCTGTTCAACTACGAGGCGCCTTCGACCGAACAGCTGGATGCGGCCCGTTTGAATGGGCTCGAGGTGATCGAAGACTGGGATCTGGACGAATTCCGCGCCCTCGTGAACCTGCCCGGATTTGTGGACAGGTTCTTGTATGTCAGTCGCCGCGTGGATGGCGATATTTTGCGGCTCTTGGATGACACGCAGCAGACCGTAAAGCTCTACCAGCAATTGGAAAATGATCGCGGCAAGCTTTTGTTCGAGTTCGGGCTGCTCTACTTGGGGTTTGCGCTGATCCTGATTTTGGCTGCGATCTGGCTTGGGTTATATTTCGCCGAGCGTTTGGCGCGGCCGATTGGGCGGTTGGCCGGCGCGGCGCAGCGTGTGGGGTCTGGCGATCTGAACATTCAGGTGCGCGAGGAAAAGGGCGATGACGAGATCGCCATGCTGGGGCGCTACTTTAACCAGATGACGCGGCAGCTAAAGGTGCAGCGCGACACCTTGCTGGACAATACGGATCAGATCGAGCGTCGGCGCCGACTGTTTGACTCGATCCTGAGTTCCGTGACCTCTGCGGTGGTCGCGCTCGACCGCGAGGGTCAGATCACGCTGGCGAACCGCTCTGCCATGTCTCTGCTGGGGCTGGAGGGCGACGAAGAAGGCCAAGCGCTGAGCCTGATCGTCCCCGAATTCATCCCAGTGTTCGAACGCCTGAGCCATGATCCCAATGATGCGGCCCAAGAGCAGGTGCGTCTGACCCGTGATGGGCGGACAGAAACCCTGCTGGTGCGTATGTCGGCGCGGATGAACCACGAAGGCATGCTCGAAGGATACGTGCTGGCCTTTGATGACGTTAGCGATCTGGTCTCTGCGCAGCGTATGGCCGCATGGGGCGACGTGGCGCGCCGGATCGCCCACGAGATCAAAAACCCGCTGACGCCGATCCGGCTGTCCGCAGAACGCATTCGCCGGAAGTTTGTCAAGGTGGCGGGGGACGACGCAGAGAAGCTGGAGCAGCTCACCGATGTGATTGTCCGCCAGACCGAAGACCTGCGCCGGATTGTGGATGAATTCTCCAAGTTCGCGCGGATGCCGCAGCCCCAACGCCGCCCCGTGGATCTGTCCAAAATCCTGCGTGATGCAGTTGTTTTGCAGGACATCGGCCAGACCGGTGTACGTTTCGACGCGCATATTCCGGAAGAGGAAGTCACTTCGCTTCTGGACGAAACCATGATTTCCCAAGCGCTGATCAACTTGATCAAGAACGCAGGGGAAGCTATTGAAAGTTTGCAGGAAAATGGTGTTCCAGATGGGTTTAAGCCCGAAATCAGGATTGCCATGACCCATGATGATACCCGCGCACGGATCACAATCTCGGACAACGGGATCGGACTGCCCGAGGATCGCGCGCGCTTGTTTGAACCGTATGTGACCACCCGCGACAAAGGCACCGGCCTTGGTCTGCCGATTGTTAAAAAGATTATCGAAGAACATGGCGGTCTTCTGACCCTAGAGGACGCCGAACCTTTTGCCCCCGGGGCACATCGCGGCGCCCGCGCCGAGATTGTTCTGCCGCTGGACGAAGGTAAAACGCCAAAAAACGAGGCTTCTGAGTAAGATGAGCGACATTCTTATCGTTGACGACGAGCGCGACATCCGAGAGCTGATCGGAGACATTCTGGAAGACGAAGGATATGCCGTCCGTCTTGCGGGGTCTTCGGACGAATGTATGCAGCAGCTGAATGCCACGCCGCCAGCGCTGATGATCCTCGATATCTGGCTCAAGGACAGCCAGATGGATGGGATCGACATCCTGAAAGTCGTGAAACGCGACAATCCTGGCATTCCAGTGGTTATCATCTCAGGGCATGGGAACATCGAGATTGCGGTCGCTGCGATCAAGCAGGGCGCGTATGACTTCATCGAAAAGCCGTTTAACATCGACCAGCTTTTGGTGGTGATCCGCCGCGCGATGGAGACAAGCCTCTTGCGCCGTGAAAACCAGAGCCTGAAGCGGGTGGACCAGAAGCCGCTGGTCATGCTGGGAGAGAGCGCCGTGTTCCGCGCGCTGATCGGGCAACTCGACAAAGTCACGCGCTCGAATGGACGGGTCATGCTGACGGGCCCCGCAGGAAGCGGCAAGGAAGTGGCCGCCCGTTATATCCACCAGCATTCGAACCGCGCAACGGCGCCGTTTGTGACCGTGAGTTGCGCCTCGATCCAGCCCGACCAGATGGAGACGGTTCTGTTTGGCCGCGAAAACGCAGAGCGCGGTGTCGAGAAGGGCATGCTGGAACAAGCGAACGGCGGCATCCTTTATCTGGACGAAGTTGCCGACATGCCGCTCGGCACCCAGTCCAAGATGCTGCGCGTGCTAGTGGATCAGACGTTTCAGAGGGTTGGCGGCACGGACAAGGTGCGCGTTGATCTGCGCGTGATTTCGTCAACGGGGCGCGATCTGAAGGACGAGATCGCACAAGGCAATTTCCGCGAAGAGCTGTATCACCGCCTGAACGTGGTACCCGTGGCAGTGCCCGCGCTGTCGGACCGCCGCGAGGATCTGCCGCTGCTGGTGGACCATTTCATTGACGAGTTGCACACGCAGCAGGGCCTGCCCAAGCGAACCCTGAGCGAAGAGGCGGCTGCTGTGCTGCAGTCTCATGTTTGGCCGGGCAACGTGCGTCAGTTGCGCAATCTGATTGAGCGCGTCTTGATCCTTGGGGACGGAGACGGTCCGATCACCGCTGCTGAAGTGTCTGGAACAGATACGCCGTCGGACGCGGGCGGCGATCGCGTGGTTCTGTCCGGCGCTTTGGCTGCGCTGCCCCTGCGTGAAGCCCGCGAGGCGTTTGAGCGGGAATACCTGATGACGCAGATCAATCGCTTTGGCGGGAACATTAGCCGGACGGCACAGTTTGTTGGCATGGAGCGCAGCGCGCTGCATAGAAAACTGAAATCGCTGGGAATTGGTGCCAAAACCGGCAGCAAGTCCGACGGCAGCGAAGAAGAGTGATCGTGCCCCCGATTGACGGGGCACTGACAAACTGCCAAGGAAAAGGCCCAAGAGCAGGAGGCTTCCGGCGATGAAAGTGATCATCTGCGGTGCAGGTCAGGTCGGCTGGCAGATTGCCCGGCACCTGTCCGGCGAGTTGAACGATGTGACTGTCGTGGACAGCAACCCCGAACTGGTGCGCCGCGCGACGGACTCGTTGGATGTTCAGGGGATCGCGGGCTTTGCCAGCTATCCAGACGTGCTGGAACGGGCAGGGGCGCGGGACGCCGATATGATCATCGCGGCAACCTATTCCGACGAGGTGAACATGGTCACCTGTCAAGTCGCGCACTCGGTTTTCGACATTCCGCGCAAGATCGCGCGCCTACGGGCCCAGAGTTATCTGACCGCTATCTATTCAGACCTGTATCGCCGCGAACACTTGCCGATTGACGTGGTGATCAGCCCCGAACGCGAGGTGGCTGCGGCCGCTTTGCAGCGCCTGTCAGCCCCTGATGCCTTTGACACGGATGTATTCTTTGACGGGCGTGGGCGTTTGCTTGGGATCGTGGCCGAAGAAGACTGCCCCGTTCTGAACACGCCGCTGCGTCAGCTGACCGACCTGTTCTCGACTCTGCGGGCGACTGTGGTGGGCATCCGCCGCGAGGGGACCTTGTATGCCCCAGAGGCAGGTGACCAGATCTTTGCGGGTGACCAGATTTACCTCTTTGCCTACGAAGAGGACGTGAATCGCTGCATGGAGATTTTCGGCAAGAACCCCCGCAAACAAGAGCGGGTGGTGCTGGTCGGTGGCGGAAACGTCGGTTTGGCGGTGGCCAAAGAATTGGAAAGCCAGAAAAACCGCGTGCGCCTGAAGGTGATCGAAAAGAACCGCAAGGTCGCCGAGAAGGCTGCCGATGCGCTGGAGCGGACAATTGTTCTGCACGGCGATGGCCTGGACGCCGAAATCCTGCAAGAGGCGAACATCCAACGCGCCGACGCTGTCCTTTGCGTGACGGACGACGATAAAACGAACATGCTGGCCGCGACCCGCGCGAAGTCGTTGGGGTGCCCGATGTCGATCGCCTTGATCAACGACCCGACGCTGCTGCCAATGATTGAACCGCTGGGGATCGATGCCTTCATCAACCCACGCGCCACGACCGTGAGTTCGATCCTGCGCCATATCCGCCATGGCCGTGTGCGCAACGTCTACTCCATTGGCGATGCCGAGGCTGAGGTGATCGAAGCGCAGGTCCTGTCCACCAGCCCGATGTCCGGCACCGCAGTCGGGGACATCGACTTCCCCGAAGGTGTGCTGCTTGGCGGGATCATGCGCGATGACAAATTCATTCGACCCCGTGGCAAAACAATCGTCGAAGAAGGCGATATCGTTGCCCTCTTTGCACTGACCAAAGACGTCCCCGAAGTCGAGCGCCTGCTTCAGGTCTCGATCGATTACTTCTAGGCCGATGCTCAGCGCGCTCGCCAAACTGCCGCTTCTGTTGCACCTGTGCTTGATCGCAGGGGCGGCCATGCTGGTGCCTGCGGCCCATGCCTTGGTGATCGAAGAATTCCACGTGGCGCGCACCTTCTTTTACGCGGGCATTCTGGTGTTCGTGATCACCACCTTTATCGGGATCGCCATCTCTGGACGGACCAAGCATTACAGCCAGCGCGACCAACTGCTGACCCTTGTGGTGTCCTTTGTCTTCTTGCCTGTGATCATGGCGGTGCCATTCCAAGAGGCCACGCGCACCATCGGATTTCTGAGCGCGTATTTCGAGATGGTCTCAAGCTTTACGACGACCGGCGCGACCCTGTTTGACAAGGCAGGAAGCCTGTCGCCAAGCCTGCATTTGTGGCGCTCGATTGTTGGGTGGATGGGCGGTCTGCTGATCTGGATTGTCGCGGCGGCGACCCTCGCGCCGATGAACTTGGGCGGGTTTGAAATCACCGGCGCGGGCACGGTGAGCGGCGATCAATCCGTGGTCCATCGCGGCATGGGGAAAAAGACCCAAGCTGGCCGGGTATGGCAAACCGCCGGTGTGTTGGCCCCGCTCTATGCCGCGCTCACGCTCGGGCTTTGGGTGCTGTTGCTGATCGCCGGGGACCGCCCCTTGGTCGCGCTGTGCCACGCGATGGGTGTGCTGTCGACCTCTGGTATTTCGCCGGTCGGAGGGACCGAGTACGCGTCGAGCGGTGTCGGCGGCGAAGTTGTGCTGTTCCTGTTCCTGATTCCCGCTTTGTCGCGCATGACCTTCTCGCGCGAGGTGTTGCTGAACCCAGAGCGCGTCTTGATCGACCCCGAGTTCAAGGTCGGGATGCTGATCGTCGTGTGCGTGCCGTCGCTGCTTTTCCTGCGCCATTGGATTGGTGCAATCGAGGTGAACGAACAGGCCAACTGGGTCGCGGGCATCAATGCCTTTTGGGGCTCGATGTTTACTGTGATGTCGTTCCTGACGACAACTGGGTACGAGTCGATGCACTGGGAGGCCGCGCGCGGATGGTCGGGGCTGCCCGCGCCGGGTGTGGTGCTGATCGGGCTCGCGATTATCGGGGGCGGCGTGGCGACAACGACAGGCGGTGTGAAATTGCTGCGGGTCTACGCGCTCTATATGCATGGCCTGCGCGAGATGGAAAAGCTGGTCCACCCGTCCTCGGTCCGCGCGATCGGTGGTCCGGGTCGGCGGATCCACCAGCAGGGTGCCTATCTGGCATGGCTGTTTTTTATGATCTTCGCCCTGTCGATTGCGGCGATCATGGCGATGCTAACGGCTGTCGGCGTCACCTTCGAAGAGGCGATGGTGGTTGCGGTTGCGGCGCTCTCGACCACTGGTCCGCTGGCCCATGCAGCGGCCGAGACGTCTTTTAGCTATGCCGCTTTGGGATCTGGGGCCAAGCTGATCTTGTGTTTCGCGATGGTTCTTGGCCGGTTAGAGGCGCTTGCGCTTATCGCGGTCTTCAACCCAAATTTCTGGCGAAACTGACACATCTTTGCCGATTTTCGCCCACTCAATCAAAATTCGGACTGGAAACTCATAATTTCCGTCTCCATACTGCATGAGCAGCGCGGGGTATCCCGAGCAGCATTGGCAAGAATAAAGGCAAAAATACAATGGCTTCCGATAAGCAAAACCTGCAGGACGCATTTTTAAACCACGTCCGGAAGACCAAGATCCCGGTCACGATTTTCCTGATCAACGGGGTTAAATTGCAGGGCGTAATTACTTGGTTCGACAATTTCTGTGTGCTTCTGCGCCGCGATGGCCAATCTCAGCTTGTGTACAAGCATGCGATTTCGACGATCATGCCGGCGCAACCGCTGAATCTCTATGACGGTGACGGCGACAATTGACCGAAACAAAATCCGAACTGACTCGCGCGTTAGTTCTGCATCCGGACATCCGTAGCGATAGTCAACGGCGTGACGCTGGTCCCGCCCTAGAAGAGGCCGTCTCACTGGCCGCAGCCCTGCCGCACCTCGAGGTGGTGGGGTCATCTGTCGTGCGCTTGCCACGCCCGCATCCCGGGATGTTGTTCGGCTCTGGTAAAATCCAAGAGCTGAAAGAGCAGATCCATGACATGGAAGCAGAGCTGGTGCTGATCGACGGCCCAGTGAGCCCGATCCAACAGCGCAACCTTGAAAAAGAGTGGAAATGCAAGGTCTTGGACCGGACAGGTCTGATCCTTGAAATCTTCTCTGACCGGGCTGCCACCCGCGAAGGTGTGCTGCAGGTCGAGATGGCGGCCCTGTCTTATCAGCGGACGCGACTGGTGCGGGCTTGGACCCACCTTGAACGTCAGCGGGGCGGATTGGGCTTTGTCGGCGGTCCCGGCGAAACCCAGATCGAGGCTGACCGCCGCGCCATTGATGAACAACTGGTGCGCCTACGTCGCCAGTTGGAAAAGGTCGTAAAGACCCGCAACCTGCACCGCGCTGCACGGGCCAAGGTCCCATTTCCGATCGTGGCGTTGGTTGGCTACACAAACGCTGGCAAATCAACCCTATTTAATCGCCTGACCGGAGCGGACGTTTTGGCCAAAGACATGCTCTTTGCGACGCTCGATCCGACCATGCGCGGGGTGAAGCTGCCGGACGGCCCAGAGGTCATTCTATCTGATACCGTGGGTTTCATCAGCGATCTGCCTACGGAACTTGTTGCGGCCTTCCGCGCCACCTTGGAAGAGGTGCTGAGCGCCAATTTGATCCTGCACGTGCGGGACATCAGCCACGCTGAAACCAAAGAGCAAGCCGCCGACGTGCGCGAGATTTTGGAAACCTTGGGCGTGAACGATTCGACGCCAATGATCGAGGTTTGGAACAAAATCGACCGCGTGGACGAGGAAAACCGGATCGCGCTGGAAAATATGGCAGACCGGTCTGACGACGTAATGGTCCTGTCCGCGCTCGAAGGCACGGGGATGGATCAGCTGTTGGAACTGGTCTCCGATCGGCTCGAAGGCGGACGCTGGGAAGAAACACTTTCCCTGACCTTTGCCGAAGGCAAAGAGCGGGCTTGGCTGTTCCAGCGCGGGGTTGTTCTGGAGGAAACGCAAACAGACACCGGATACGACATTGATGTCCGGTGGAGCGCTAAAGACGCCAAACGGTTCCGAGAAATCTAGGAAAGCGCCCTTTGGGGCGCTTTTTCGTTAAAGGCTCTGTAAAAAGGCCGTCAGCCGATCGCGCCCGCCGGGACGCCAACCAAGCTTCTTGAGGACGTCACACGTCATGACGTTTGGCGTGGACGCGGCAGCATTGGGCAGGGGCCGATTGGCACCGCGCAAGGCCGCATACTCTGCCAGCAAATCGCGCCGATCTAGTAGGATGTCCGAGACGTTTGCAATCTGTGGAGGCTTCGCAGCGCCTAGGATCAGGTTCACCGCATCGACGAAATCCTCTCCATGGACCTCGGTGCCTTGGCGCGGGGGCAACTCTGCGCCTTGCTCGAATTCCTCGAAGAGTCCGCGCCATTTGTGCCAGCCTTGGGGATACGCTGCACCGTAAATCCCCGTCGCACGCAGGGTGGTTGGATGAAATCCAGCGTCAGCCAGCGCAAGAAGAGCGACCTCCGCCTCCCATTTGACCTGCCCATAGAGCGTGTCGGGCGCACAGGGGGTGTGTTCCGCAAGCGTCACACCATTGGGGTGCGTCCCATAGACGGCCCGAGACGACAGGAAAATCAGACGGCTGATGCCTTGGGCCTTGGCCGCTTTGAACAGGGTGATCGACCCGTCCACGTTCAACATGCGGAAACCTTCGGGATCGTCGCCTTCTCCGCCACGGTATTTCCCGGGGACGTGACTGAAGGCACAGTGCACCACGGCATCAACGCCAGCCATGTCGGGCGCATCGCCCAATTGGTATTCTACATGATCATGAGACGCACACGGCTGGCGGCTCAGTGCTAATACATCGTGTCCCGCGCGCTTTAGGCCGTTCATCACAAAGTGACCAAGGTATCCAGAAGCGCCGGTGACAGCTATTTTCATGCGGGGTTCTCCAAAATATCCAGATCAGGCGCCGCCTTGCCGTCCAGATACCGGTGCCACAGAGTGATGAGCGGCGCCAGTTCCGCGGCTTTGGGGTGCGGGTCCTGCCATGGCTTTTCATACTGGTAATGCAACACCTTGACCGAAGACCAGCGCCAGAGTTGCGGCATATTAAACCACACATATTGGAGCATGTTGTAAGTCACTGGTAAACCATGCCAATCGGGAAAGTAATGTTCCAGAAATGTTTGGTCTGTGCGGCGCCAAAAGACATCGGGTTGGTCGAGTTGGGCCAGCATCGAGTCGTAGGTTTGCAGCGACGGCCGCGCGGTAAAGACGCCGCTGTTCATGCGGTGAAAATCGCCGAGGCTTTCGTAGACATTCGGGGCCGCGCAGAATTGTGGATAGGCGAACAGAGTGTCGATGTTGCGCAAAACCAGCGTATCCGCGTCCAGAAAGACGACCGAACTGTAGTCAGTCATCTGCCAGAGGCGAAGTTTCGCAAAGTTGTCCAAAGGCGTGTGAAAGCTGGGTTTCTCGCCCTTGGTGAATGGGGCCGCGCCATGCAGGTTTCGCCGCGCGTGCCGTTCGTTGAAAGCGTCGGACGTCGGTAGCAGCGCGACTTGGATCAGCCGCGCTCCAAGCGCTTCGAGCGGGTTTAGGTCCTCGGGTGCGACCCCGCCGGTGTACATGACCACCAGATCGGCCTGCGTTCCGGCCCAAACCAGAGACTTCATCAAAGCCGTCGCGCCCATGGCGTAGTCAGCGTTCGTCACCAAGGTTACATACGCCGTTTGCGCGCGGGCAGGGCGCGAGGCCGTCAGTCCTTCCATTCTCAGCCGACCGACTTCAACGCTTTGCCTTCGGGATCGTGGTTTACCGTTGGGGCAATGTCCTTGGTCCATGCGGAAACCGCGGGCACACGGCTGCGGTCAATCCTATGGGCGTACTTCTTGGCCACCTCAACGACTTCGGCCAACAGACCGTTTTCGAGGGTGGTCGGGTTCAGGCCTAGCGCGAGGAACTGCTCGTTCTTCACGATTAGATCATTCTCGGCAGCCTCTTTACGTGGGTTCGGCAGGTTCATGACCTCGGCGCCGGTCAGCTTCGAGATCAGCGCGGCCAGATCGCGGACGCGGTGTGTCTCTGTCATTTGATTGAAAATCTTGACCCTGTCGCCGCGTTCGGGGGCGTCTGACAATGCCAGCTCGATGCAACGCACGGAGTCTTGAATGTGGATAAAGGCGCGGGTTTGCCCGCCCGTGCCATGGACGGTCAGCGGATATCCTATGGCCGCTTGGATTAGGAACCGGTTGAGAACCGTACCGTAATCGCCGTCGTAGTCAAAGCGATTGATCAATTGCTCATCGCGGCGCGTCTGTTCTGTATGTGTGCCCCAGACGATGCCCTGATGCAGGTCGGTAATCCGTAGCCCGTCATTCTGCGCGTAGAACTGAAACAGGATCTGATCGAGCGACTTCGTCATGTGATAGACTGAGCCGGGCTTCGTCGGATACAGGATTTCCAGTTCCTTTTTCTCGCCCTCTAGGTTCTCGATCTCGACGTCCAGATACCCCTCGGGGATTGCGGCGCCGACACTCGAATAGCCGTACACCCCCATAGTGCCAAGGTGCACGATATGTGGGTCTATTCCGGATTCTACAACTGCTGCCAATAGGTTATGGGTTGCGCTTACGTTGTTGTTAACCGTGTAGACCTTGTGACGATCGGTTTTCATCGAGTAGGGTGCGGCGCGCTGTTCGGCAAAGTGGATGATCGCGTCAGGCTTGTTTTCGACCAGCCAGGATTTCAGGCGTTCGTATTCTTTGGCCAGATCCAGAAGGTGGAAGCGCAGTGTCTTGCCTGTGACTTCTTTCCAAATCCGGCAGCGCTCTTGGATCGAGTCCATGGGGGTCAGCGACTGAACTCCGAGCTCTGTGTCGATCCAGCGGCGCGACAGGTTGTCGATGATGTGCACTTCGTGCCCCAAATCGGACAGATGCAGCACTGTGGGCCATCCTACGAAACCGTCTCCGCCTAGAACCGCGATCTTCATATCAACCTCATTTCGGACGTAATTATCAGATTTCAAATCATTATCTGAGGTAAGCCTAGCATTTGTGAAGCAAAGACAAAGCTATTGTGACAGTGCAAAAGAGAGGGTCACAGAAAAATGAAAAAAGCCGCCTCAAAGGGCGGCTTCATCTCTTGGCAGAGTCTTGATTTGAGAGGCGCGATTAGCTGCCCCAGCTGCGAACTTGACCGCAATCCATGTGAACGAAGTTGGAGCGGCTGTATTTGCCGACACCGCCTGCGTTACAGGCTGCCGCTGCTTTGGCCATCTGGCTGACCGAGCGCGAGGCAAGACGCAGGTCAGCAGCCTGACCGCGCATGTGCAGCGAATTTTTTGCCACGCCGGAGGAGCGCGACCGCAGCATGTTGTTGGTCTTCGGGCTGCGGTAGCCCGACAGCATCATGTAGGGCTCGCTCACGTCCATAAGACGGTGCGCTGCAGACATGATGTCTACTGTACGTGCATCGATGTTCTTGACCTGATTGGTCCGCCAATCGCGCATGAAATAGTTAATCTCGTCGAGGGCTTCGGGAATATACTCCCCATCGACCCAGTAGATCGTATTGATCTTCTCGCCAGTGCGGCCAGAATACATTTGAACACGACGTACGTCGCCCGACCCACGAAGGAAGCCGAAAGCGTTAGAGTAGGTAGGGGCGGCGGCCACAGCAGTCGCAGCGAAAGCCTGTAGCAACCCACGTCGAGTCACATTCGTGATCGTCATTATGCCTGTCCCATTCGTCTTGTTCCGCAGTTTCGCGGATTTTTGATCCATCCCCAGATGTGCGCACTTTATGACATATCTGCCGAAACACACCAAGGCTCGAATCCAATTGGTTCCATACTGATATCACCAATTGGCATTTTTCCGCTCAACACCCCCCGATTGTGACCCAAAGTATACAAAGCTTGGTTAATTCCATTCCCCAGTATTGATTGGTTCTTTTGTGAATGGACAAAGCCTGTCAGGACACGATGATTGATGTGAACATTTTCAGAACTGCAAAGGACGTGCCATGCTTTCCTTAATGGCTAAAAAACTAATGCGGATACAGCTTATCGTTGTTGTGATCGCTTTTGTCTTTGCGAGTGTCGGGGCACCTGCGCAGGCGCAGAGTGCAGCAATAAAACAAGCTATTGCCGAGGCCTCTGTCGGGGACGAGGACATCGCATCCTTTTATCGTGAAACGGATTTTGAGCCGATCTGGCTTGGCCGCGGGAAAAACAAGCGCCGTCTTCAGGCTCTGTTCGAAGCGCTGGAAACCAGTGGGAACCACGGGCTCCCGACTGCCAGCTACAAAGTTGATGCGCTGCGCAACGACATCGCCAATGCGACGACTGCGCGGCAGGCAGGTGCGGTCGAAGTCGCAATCAGCGAGACGTTTTTGAAGTATGCGCGCGATCTGCAGACCGGTGTTCTGGTCCCGCAGCGGATCGATTCCCTGATTGTGCGGGAAATCCCGTACCGCGCGCGCGTGTCATACCTGACCTCGCTGGTGAAATCGTCGCCGCGTCCGTTCTTCCGCGCTTTGGCGCCGCAAACCCAAGAGTATAACCGCTTGTTCGGTGTCAAAGCCGATCTGGAGCGTCAGGTGGGCTTGGGCGATTGGGGCCAGAAGGTCCCTGGGGCGCTGAAACCCGGCGCGACTGGCAACAGCGTGGCCATCCTGCGCAACCGTTTGCAAGCCATGGGCTATTTGGGGCGCAGCGCGACCAGCACCTATGATCCTTCGATTCAGCAGGCGGTTCAGGTGTTCCAAATGGACCACGGCTTGACCGCTGACGGTGTGGCAGGACCCGCCACCATCGAAGAGATTAACAAGTCAGCCGCAGAGCGTTTGGCCTCGGTCATCGTTGCGATGGAGCGAGAGCGTTGGCTGAACAAAGAACGCGGCAAACGCCACGTTCTGGTGAACCTGACCGACTTCACGGCCAAAATCATCGACAACGACAAAATCACGTTCGAGACCCGCTCGGTGATCGGTGCGAAATCCCTAGACCGCCGGACGCCCGAGTTCAGCGATGTGATGGAGCATATGGTCATCAACCCGACCTGGAACGTGCCGCGCTCGATTACAGTCAAAGAATACCTGCCGATGCTGCAGAAGAACCCCAACGCCGTCGGTCACCTGAATCTGATCGACAGCCGCGGCCGCGTTGTTCCGCGCTCGGCGGTGAACTTTGCCCAGTACTCGGGCAAGACCTTTCCCTTCCGCTTGAAAGAGCCGCCGAGCCAAGGCAACGCGCTGGGTTTGGTGAAATTCATGTTCCCGAACCCCTATAATATCTATCTTCATGATACTCCGGCAAAGAGCCTGTTCGGGCGCGAAGTGCGGGCCTATTCCCATGGCTGCGTGCGTCTGCACAAACCCTTTGACTTCGCCTACGCCTTGCTGGCCAAACAAGAAGCCGACCCGCAGGGCTACTTCCAGAGCGTTCTGAGCACGGGCCGCGAGACCACGGTCCCGTTGAAGGAGCCTGTGCCGGTACACATTATATATAGGACCGCATTCACGTCGGCCAAAGGACACGTGCAATACCGCCGCGATGTCTATGGGCGTGACGCCGCGATCTGGCGCGCGTTGGAACAGCGGGGGGTGGTACTGCGCGGCATTCAGGGCTAGATCAAATCCCGGACTAGGCCGGGAGGCACTGAATGACGACCTTTACACTTGCCGAAATCGCCGCCGCCTTGGGCGTGGACGCTCAGGGCGACGGCTCTTTGACCATCACGCGGGTTGCAGAACCTGCGACGGCCACGGGCGCTGATCTGGCGCTGGCCATGAAACCCGAATTTGCGGATCAGATTTCAGCGGGCGCTGCTCAGGCGGCGTTGCTTTGGCAGGGCGCGGATTGGCAAAGCTATGGTCTGAAGGGAGCGATCCTGATGGACCGACCGCGCTATGGCATGTCCAAGCTGTCCGCCATGATGGACGCGGGGCAGGGCTATGCACCCGGCATTCACCCCACAGCGATCATTGACCCGACTGCGCAGATCGGCGCGGATGCCAGCGTGGGGCCGTTCTCTATTATTGGCGCGGGTTCGGTGATTGGCGACAACGCCGTCATCGCCAGCCACGTCACCATCGCGCCGCGTGTGTCGATCGGAGCGGACGCCCTGATCCACCCCGGTGTTCGCATCATGGCCGATACGCGGATCGGCGATCGTGTGATCTTGCACGGGAACGTGGTGATCGGGGGCGACGGCTTCTCCTTTGTCACGCCCGAAAAGTCAGCGGTTGAACAGGTTCGCGATACCCTTGGTGACAGCAGCGGGACCCGAGCGCAGGCGTGGGCGCGGATCCATTCCCTTGGCGGGGTCGAGATCGGCGATGATGTCGAGGTTGGCGCGAACTCGACCATCGACCAAGGGTCCGTGCGCGCAACCCGCGTCGGCAGTGGCACCAAGATCGATAACCTTGTTCAGGTGGGCCACAACGTCGTTATCGGCACCGACTGCTTGCTCTGTGCGCAGGCAGCGGTGGCGGGGTCGACCGTGATCGGGAACAACTGTGTGCTTGGCGGCAAATCCGGCGTCGCGGACAACATCAAGATTGGCGACAACGTGGTGATCGGCGCGGCATCGGCAGTTTTGTCGAACGTTCCTGCGGGTCGTGCTATGCTCGGCTATCCGGCGGTCAAGATGGACACCCATGTCGAGACCTACAAAGCCCTGCGCAGATTGCCACGTCTCTTGCGGGAATTCGCGGAGCTTAAGAAAACTGTTTCAAAAGACGGGTTAAGTGGCTAAATCGCCAAGAAGCCAACGAGAAGGGTAAACCCATGACCGTGAAGGATAAAGTTATCGCAATCATCGCCGAACAGGCCGTTCTGGAGCCGTCGGATGTGACCATGGATAGCACCCTAGAGGACCTTGGAATCGACAGCATGGGTCTGGTCGAGAGCATTTTTGCCATCGAAGAAGCCTTTGATATCTCGGTTCCGTTCAACGCCAACGATCCCTCGGAAAGCGACTTTGACATCAGTTCTGTCCAGGCAATCGTGGACGCGGTTGAAAAACTGGTTGCGGAGCAGTCGTGAGACGCGTCGTCATCACCGGCGCGGGCACGATTAACCCGCTGGGGTCTAATGTCCCCAAGACTTTGGAATCCTTGCGCGAGGGGCGTTGCGGGATCGCCGAGCTGGACATCCGTGATCTGGATCGTCTGGCCATCCGCATCGGCGGCCAAATTCTGGACTACCACCCCGAGGACCGTTGGAACCGCCAGCAAATCGCTCTGTACGATCGCTACACGCAATTTGCGATGATTGCCGCAGAAGAGGCGCTGCAGCAGTCAGGTTTGGCCTTTACCGGTGATCTGGCCGCGCGGTCCGGCGTCGTGCTGGGAACGGCGGGCGGCGGTCTGCAAACCTCTGACGAGAACTACCGGACGGTGTACGAAGAGGGCAAGAACCGCGTTCACCCTTTTGTCGTGCCCAAGCTGATGAACAACGCCGCTGCCAGCCACATATCGATGGCCCATAACCTGAAGGGTCCGTCCTACACCGTGGCGACTGCCTGTGCGAGTTCGAACCACGCCATGGGCCAAGCCTTTCACATGGTGCGTGCAGGGATGTCGGATGTGATGATCACAGGCGGCTCAGAATCGATGTTGTGCTTTGGTGGCCTGAAGGCGTGGGAAGGTCTGCGTGTCATGTCCAAAGACGCCTGCCGTCCGTTCTCTGCCAACCGCAATGGCATGGTTCAGGGCGAAGGTGCAGCGATCTTTGTGTTCGAAGAATACGACCATGCGAAGAAACGAGGCGCGGAAATTCTTTGTGAAGTCAGTGGCTTTGCGATGACCTCTGACGCGGGCGATATCGTGATGCCGTCCAAGCAGGGTGCGGCACGAGCGATTTCTGGGGCTCTGGCAGACGGCAAAATCGACAAATCGCATGTCGGGTACATCAACGCCCACGGCACTGGCACAGCAGCGAATGACAAAACCGAATGCGCGGCAGTGGCGGATGTTTTTGGCCATCACGCGGACGAATTGATGATCTCATCGACCAAATCCATGCACGGGCACCTGATTGGCGGCACCGGCGCGGTGGAGCTCTTGGCGTGCATCATGGCGCTGCGGGATGGCATCATTGCGCCAACCATTGGCTACGAGGAGCCCGATCCGGAATGTGCGCTCGACGTCGTTCCGAACGAGTCCCGCGAGGCCAACGTTGACGTGGTCCTGTCAAACGCCTTCGCCTTTGGGGGATTGAATGCTGTGTTGGCCCTGCGCAAGCACTGAGCCATAGACAGCGCTCAACAAAAAAGGCCGCCCAGATGAGGCGGCCTTTGTGTTTTCGAGAGACTGTCAGATCAGCGCGCGGGGATCGCGTCGAAGGCGCTGGTGAAACCTGACAGCGACATGGTCAAGGTGACCTGCTGGTCCGGTGCAACACGGGGCACGATGACGAGGCTGGCTTCTTTACCCTTTTTGAAAGCGTCCAGTTCCGCTGCAGTAAAGCCAATCTGCGCAAAGCAGCCTTGCTGAGTGCAGAAGCGGAAGGGGTATTTCTTGGCTGCGCCGCCATCGACCGAGATCATCAATTGCTCGGTCAGCAAAGTTTCTAGCGGCGTCGCGATGGTCGCGCCAGCGGCCGCGGCCTGACCTTCGGGCAGCTTGAACAGGCTGACTTCGGCCACAGTGTTGCCCTCGCCATCGTCGAGCATCTGGTTCATTTCACAGGGATCTTGCTCTTGCTCGGTGCGCAGGCAGCGCACAATCCAGTCACCGCTGGTTTCCGCGTCGTAGGTTGTTCCCAGAGCGTTGCCCTGCTCTGCGACCTCGGTGCCCAGATCGACATCAGCCGCAGGGGCTGCGTCGTCCTGCGCCAGTGCAGGCGTTCCCAGAGCGAGAATGGTGGCAAGAGTTAGGCTCAGATAGTGCTTGGGCATTTGTTTCCCCAGTGTCTCAAATTTCTTTGGCAAATGCCTAACACGGGTTGGCGCCTGATGGCAGTCCGGATTCTATGAAAATAATCGTGAAGGCAGGATGTTGCGGGCGATAAAAGATGACCCTGTAATGCAGAAAAGAAGAAAGGAGACCGTAGGCCTCCTTTCATTTTTTGCTCCCTGTCGGACTGGCCGACTTAGTAATTGACCGAACGCTACGAAGTCCTCTCGGGATCGTCAACAGATAAACATCAGTTATCTTCAACAATCTTTTTCTTGATATCAAAACGCGAAAAAAGCCGCGCCTTTTCAAGGGCGCGGCCAGTTCAACAGGGAGGAAATGTGCCCTTCATCACGACACAACCCAATGCTGGCACCAGATGGTTAACGCTGTATTGTCGGACCGTACCCAAGGGAGTTTCGGCATGTCGGATGGCATTTTTGTTGGTGGTGGTGGTTTAGAATACGGTGAGGCGCAACAACTTGTGCTGAAATATGCAAACAGGCACGGGCTGATCGCCGGCGCGACAGGCACGGGCAAGACTGTGACCGTGCAGATTCTGGCGCAGGCCTTTTCTGATGCCGGTGTTCCGGTCTTTGTTTCGGACGTCAAAGGCGATCTGTCCGGCCTTGGCGCGGCAGGGGCGGAAACGCACAAATTGCACGCACCGTTTATGGAACGCGCCCAGAAAATTGGGCTCGACCTGACCTACAGCGCGGCACCCGTCACATTCTGGGATCTGTGGGGGCAGCAAGGTCACCCCGTGCGCGCCACCGTGGCCGAGATGGGCCCATTGCTGCTGTCGCGGATGCTTGACTTGACCGAGGTGCAAGAGGGCGTGCTGAACATCGCGTTTCGCATTGCAGACGAGCAAGGGTTGCCGCTGCTAGACTTGGATGATCTGCGGACGATGCTGGTTTGGCTTGGGGACAACCGGTCAGAGATTTCCATGCGGTATGGCAACATCTCTCCGGCGAGTGTCGGCGCGATCCAGCGGTCTATTCTAATGCTCGAGAATGAGGGCGCGTCTGGCTTCTTTGGCGAGCCTGCGCTGGAACTGGCTGATCTGATGCGCGTGGATGACACGGGGCGCGGCGCGGTCAACATTCTGGCCTCTGACCGCTTGATGCAGGCACCGCGGCTCTATGCGACGTTCCTGTTCTGGCTGTTGTCGGAACTCTTCGAAGAGCTGCCAGAGGTCGGCGATCCGGACAAGCCAAAGCTGGTGTTCTTTTTCGACGAGGCGCATCTTCTGTTCGACGGCACGCCCAAGGCGCTGGTGGACAAGGTCGAGCAGGTGGCGCGGCTGATCCGGTCCAAAGGTGTTGGCGTTTACTTTATCACGCAGCATCCGGCCGACATCCCCGAGGATATTCTGGGCCAGCTTGGCAACCGGATCCAGCACGCCCTGAGGGCCTTTACCGCGCGGGACAAAAAGAACTTGAAGCTGGCCGCCGAGACCTATCGCGAGAACCCAGCCTTTAGCGTCGAAGAAGCGATCCGCGAGGTCGGAGTCGGCGAGGCGGTGACTTCGTTTTTGGAAAAGAAGGGCGTGCCGGGGATGTCGGAGCGCACATTGATCCGTCCGCCGTCTTCGCGCATCGGACCCTTGACCGTGGCGGAACGCGGCGCGCTGATTGCTGCGTCACCCATGTCGGCCAAATACGATCAAGCCGTGGATCGCGAGAGCGCCCACGAAATTCTGACCAAGCGGGCGGACGCCGCGGCAGCTGCCGCAGCACAGGCCGAGGCTCAAGAAGAGCAGGTCGAAGCTCAAGAGCGGGAATACCGCACTGCGCGGCGCTATACGGGATCGCGGGTCAGCCGGTCGACTTCCAAGCGCATGAGCCGCGATGACAGCTTTAGCGGCGCGCTGACAGAGGCTCTGGTCAAAGAACTGAGGGGCACCACGGGGCGGCGGATTGTCCGCGGTATCCTTGGCGGGCTGTTCAAAGCCCGCTAGACCGCAAGTACAGAAAAGAGAAAGGGCGCTCCGATCAGAGCGCCCTTGTACCTTATTTCTCAGGCAGCAAGCCGCGCGGGCTAAACCTGAGCATCACGAGCATCACAAGCCCCATGGTCAGCAAACGCATATGCGCAGCGGATGCCAGCAGGTGTTCGCGCAGAGCATTGCCAGGCTCCATGCCAGCGGTCACGAGCTCCATCAGCCAGCGGCCAAAGGGTTCGACCTGCACCCACAGGAACCAGATCAGGAACCCCCCGAGCACAGCGCCCAGGTTGTTGCCCGACCCGCCCACGATCACCATCACCCAAATCAGGAAGGTGTAGCGCAGAGGCTGATAGGTGCCCGGTGTCAACTGTCCGTCCAGCGTGGTCATCATCGCACCCGCCAAACCGCAGATCGCAGAGCCGAGGATGAAGATTTGCAGGTGGCGACGGGTCACGTTCTTGCCCATCGCGCGGGCGGCGTCTTCGTTATCGCGGATCGCGCGCATCATCCGGCCCCAAGGGCTGTGCAGCGAGCGCTGCATCAGGAACAGGATGATCAGCAGAACGATGGTGAACAGAACGCTATACCCCAGCTTCACGTAGAGCGTTGACGCGGTCACTGGGTCCAGCCCGAACGACGCTGCCTTTTCCACAAAGGACGGATCGGCTTGCAAATCAATCTCGTAGGGCAGCGGGCGGGGCAGGCCGTTTACGTTTTTCACGCCGCGCGCCAGCCAGTCTTCGTTCTTCATGATCGCGATGATGATCTCGGCAATGCCAAGCGTCGCGATGGCCAGATAGTCGCTGCGCAGACCCAAAGCGGTTTTGCCGATGATCCACGCGGCGCCCGCAGCCAGCAAACCGCCCACAGGCCACGCCAACAGAACGGGCAGGCCAAGGCCGCCGAGGTATCCCTCTAGGGCGGGGTTCACCTTTTCAATGGCGTCGCGCGCAGGATCAAACAGACTGCGGTAGATGGCAAACCCTGCGATCAGCAGAACCCAAGTCACGACGGCGCGCAGGTTGCCTTGGGGCAGGCGCGAGCGCACCAAGATCACAGCCGCCAAAGACAGCGCCCCAACCAGAAGTGCGACCCAGATGTTGACGCCCCCAGCCGCCCAAGCGGCGGGTACGGGCGGCATCGACACGAGCACAGTCGCCAGACCGCCAAGCCCGACAAATCCCATGATCCCGACGTTAAACAGGCCCGCAAAGCCCCATTGCAGGTTCACGCCCATAGCCATGATCGCGCTGATCAGACCCATGTTCAGAATGCCAAGCGCCGAGTTCCAGCTTTGGAAAAAGCCGGTGCCAAGGATCAGAACCGCCACCAGACCGAACAGCGCGGTTGTTTTCACGGTGTCGTTCATACCGATTTCCCCTTGAACAGGCCGGTGGGCTTGAACAGCAACACCACCACCAGAATGACAAAGCTGACAGCGAATTTGTAATCCACCGCCAAGAGCTGCAGCAGCCCATCGGGCGCCAGCGATTCAGGCAGGATGTAGCCAGCGGCCTTTTTCCATGCATAGGTGATGGTCACCTCGGAAAACGCGATGACAAAACCACCCGCGATCGCGCCCAAAGGACTGCCCAATCCGCCCACAATGGCAGAAGCAAAGATCGGCAGCAGGAGCTGGAAATACGTGAAGGGTTTGAAGCTCTTGTCTAGGCCATAGAGCACACCTGCGACCGTGGCCAAAGCTGCCACGAGGATCCACGTTACGGCAACCACCCGTTCGGGGTTGATCCCTGACAGCAGTGCCAGATCTTCGTTGTCCGAATAGGCACGCATGGATTTTCCGGTACGTGTGTGGTTCAGGAACCAGAACAGCGCGGCGACCACCAGAACAGCGGTCACAACGGTCAAACCCTGAGAGGTCTTGATCGCCAAGCCCTCGTCCAGGCCGGTCATCTTCTTGAAATCCCGCGCGCCGATGATGAAGCGTTCACCATCCGCGAACCGCTGGTCATCGGGCCCGATGATAAAACGCACCAGACCGTTCATCACGAACATCACGCCCATGGAGACGATCACCAGAATGACCGGCTTGGCCTTTTGTTTGCGATAGAATTTGTAAACCACGCGGTCCGTCCACAGCACCAGCGCCGCCGTCACCGCAATACCAAAGGGCAGGGCAAGTAGCGCCGTAGGCAGCGGCCCCAGCGAGACACCCCAACTTTGCAGCAGCCACGTCACCAGCACCGTCACCATCGTGCCAAAGGCCATGGTGTCCCCGTGGGCAAAGTTCGAGAACCGCAGAATGCCATAGATCAGCGTGACTCCCAGCGCCCCGAGCGCCAATTGGCTGCCATAGGCAATGGCGGGCACGAACACGAAATTCGCAAGCAGGACGAGTGTATTCAGGATGTCCATCCTCAGCCCCCCAAGAAAGATTTGCGGACTTGCGGATCGGCCAGCAATTCCTTGCCCGTTCCGGTATGAGCATTCGCGCCCTGCACCAGAACATAGCCTTTGTCCGCGATTTCAAGTGCTTGTCGGGCGTTCTGCTCCACCATCAAAATGGAAATGCCCGTGCGCGCGACTTCGATGATCCGGTCAAAAAGCTCGTCCATCACGATCGGGCTCACACCTGCCGTCGGCTCGTCCAGCATCAAGAGCTTGGGCTGGGTCATCAGCGCGCGGCCCACGGCCACCTGCTGACGCTGACCGCCGGACAGCTCGCCCGCATGCTGGTTGCGCTTCTCTTTCAGGATCGGGAACAGATCATAGACCTGTTCCATGGTGTCCGCGAAATCATCCTTGCGCAGAAAAGCCCCCATCTCGAGGTTATCTTCCACACTCATAGACGTAAAGATGTTGTGCGTCTGCGGGACAAAACCCATGCCCTTGGCCACGCGGGCCTGCGGGGTCAGGGTGCGAATATCTTCGCCATCGAACATCACCGATCCGGAATGCACATTCAGCATCCCGAACACAGCCTTCATCGCGGTCGATTTGCCTGCGCCGTTCGGGCCCACGATCACAGCAATCTCGCCGCGATCCACCTCGATCGTCACACCATGCAAAATGTCCGGCCCGCGCCCGTAGCCACCAACCATGTCGGTCGCACTCAAAAAGGACGAAGTCACAACGCGCCCCTTTCATCTTTGCCAAAATACTCTCGGGGGGAGTCGATGCCGCGCATCGACGGGGGGCAGACGGCCCCCCAGCTACGCCAGCCGCTCATACGCCCACCTGATCTTTGTTCTTCAGGCCCGTGCCCAGATAGGCCTCGATCACCTGTTCGTTGGACTTGATCTCCTCGATCGTACCTTCGGCCAGCTTCTTGCCCTCGGCCATGACGATCACGGGGTCGCACAAGCGCCCGATGAAATCCATGTCATGTTCGATCACGCAGAAGGTATAGCCCTTTTCCTGATTCAGGCGGATGATCGCGTCGCCGATGGTGTTCAGCAGCGTGCGGTTTACGCCCGCGCCGACCTCGTCCAGAAATACGATCTTGGCGTCGACCATCATGGTGCGGCCGAGTTCGAGCAGCTTTTTCTGACCGCCCGACAGGTTGCCGGCCTTTTCATCGGCAACGTGGGTGATCGTCAGGAACTCCAGAACCTCGTCGGCCTTGCGGCGCAGGGCTTCTTCCTCGCGGGCAATCTTGCCGCGCTGAAACCAACTGTTCCACAGATTCTCGCCCGTTTGCGCAGGGGGAACCATCATCAGGTTCTCGCGCACGGTCATTGAACTGAACTCGTGGGCAATCTGGAACGTCCGAAGCAGCCCCTTGGCGAACAATTCGTGGGGCGGCAGACCGGTGATGTCCTCGCCATCCAAGTAGACTTTTCCCGACGTCGGGGGCAGTGCGCCAGCGATGACGTTAAACAAGGTGGACTTGCCCGCGCCGTTTGGCCCGACCAATCCGGTAATCGACCCTTTGGCAATCTCTAGCGTGGCCCCATCCACCGCGCGAAAGCCGCCAAAATGTCTGTGCAGGTTTTCAACCCGTATCACGGTGTGTTCTCTCCGTGCTTTTTATTCAAGCGTTGGCGCTTTGTCATAAAAGCACAGCCCGGACAAGCCGGGCTGCACTGTGTAACGTTAGGTCACGTTTAGCGGATGTTCTCGGTCTCGTACGCGCTGCCGGTGATCACGTACTCGCGGTAGGTGCCAGCCGCTTCGCCGGGGCCGATGAGTTCGACGTTGGTTGCGCCGACGTAGTCGATGTCGCCGCCATTCGCCAGAATCTCGAGCGCTTTACCAAGTTCACCGGGTAGGATGGGCTCGCCAGGGGCGTTCGCCACTTCAAGCAGCTTGGATGCTGCCGCAGCCGAGGTCGCTTCGCCGCCTGCTGCCATCGCCAGAGCGATCAGCGCCGCTGCATCATAGCTTTCACGGGTGTAGGCACCTTCGGGGTTGATGTCCGCGTCAACTGCCATAGCGGCAAAGGCCGTTGTGCCTTCGCCTTCGGACCACGGAACCGCACCGAACGAGCCTTCCATGTCGTCACCCAGATCAGCAACCAGCTGGTCGCCATACATGCCGTCACCCAGCATGAAGGTGTCGAATGCACCGGTGTCGAGCGCGCCTTGGATCACGCCGCGGCCGCCTTGGTCGGTGTAGCCCAGCACGACCAGCACGTCGCCACCCGCCGAAGCCAGAGCGCCAACTTCGGCCGAGTAGTCGGCTTTGCCGTCTTCGTGGGGTGCGTTGATGGTGACGGTGCCGCCGGCTTCTTCGTAGGCTGCGATAAAGCTATCGCTCAGGCCCTTGCCGTAGTCGTTGTTGGTGTAGGTGACGGCGACTTCCTTGATGTCCTTGTCCATCAGGATGTCCGACAGAACGACACCCTGACGCGCGTCCGACGGAGCAGTGCGGAAGAACAGGCCGTTATCTTCGACGGTCGACAGGCCGGGGCTGGTCGCCGAGGGCGAGACCATGACGATGCCATTGGGCACAGCCACGTTGGTCAGGATCGCGCCGGTCACGCCCGAGCAGTCCGCGCCCATGATCGCGGCCACACCATCCGAGGTGATCAGGCGTTCAGCGGCTGCGGTTGCGCCCGCTGCATCAACGCAGGTCGAATCCGCGCGCACAGCTTCGAGCATCTTGCCACCCAGCAGACCGCCAGCGTCGTTGATTTCTTTCATCGCGAGTTCGGCCGAGTCTGCCATCGCGGGGGTCAGGGATTCGATAGGCCCGGTAAAGCCCAGAATAACGCCCATTTTGACAGTTTCGCCGTGGCCTTCGGCCATCGCCGCACCTGCGGTCAGAGCGGTGGCCGCAGTGGCCAGCAGAAGCTTTTTCATTGATTTTTCTCCCAGTTGGAACGCGTTGTCCGGTGCGAAGCCTAGGACGGCTTTGTGGAAAAAGAAAGAGGTGAAGCGACGGCACCTCCTGACCCTTTGATACACGCAATCGTCAGCCCAGAGACCGTTCAGCCATGCTAGGTCTTACGTAAAGGAGGACACTATGCGCCGATCCATTTTAGCTTTGACGATTTGCCTAGCGGGGGCCGCCCATGCGGAGCCCGAGATTACACCAGTGGCGCGCGGTTTTGATGCGCCGTGGGCTGTGGGTTTTCTGCCCGATGGTGGCATTCTAGTAACCGAAAAGGCAGGAGAGTTGATCCTGTTGTCGGATGGCACCGCCACGCGCATCGGCGGGTTGCCTCAAATCCGCGAGATCGGGCAGGGCGGACTTCTAGATGTCATGGTTCCGAGGGACTTTGCTGACAGCCGAGAGGTTTTTCTGAGCTACGCCAAGAATTTATCAAGCGGTCAAGGAACGGCGCTTACTCGGGGTATTCTGGCAGACGGCGCGTCCGAACTCACGGATGTGCGCGACCTGTTCGTGATGACCGCAGGCAGCAGCGGCGGGAACCACTTTGGCAGCCGGATCGTCGAAGCCACCGATGGGACGCTGTTCCTGACGATTGGCGAACGTGGCGATGCCGACTTGGCGCAGGATCTGAACCGGCACAACGGAAGCGTCATTCGGATCAATCGGGATGGCTCGGTTCCAGAGGACAACCCCTTTGTCGGGCAATCGGGTGTGCAGCCGGAAATCTACAGTTACGGACATCGTAATCCGCAGGGCGCGGCGCTGGATGCCCAAGGCAATCTGTGGGTGGACGAACACGGCGCACGGGGTGGCGACGAGATTAACCGGATCAAGCGCGGTGCAAACTACGGTTGGCCGGTCATTTCCTATGGCCGCCACTATAGCGGGGCCAGAATCGGCGAGGGCACGGCCAAAGACGGCATGGAGCAGCCCGAGTTCTACTGGGACCCCTCTATCGCCCCCAGCGGGATGGCGATTTACAGCGGTGCACTGAATGACGAATGGAAGGGGGACTTCCTCGTCGGGTCGCTGAAGTTCGACATGATCGCCCGCGTTGATGCAGACACGATGCAAGAGGTCGAGCGCATCCAGACCCCCGAAACCATGCGCGTGCGCGACGTGGTCGAGGGGCCGGATGGTGCGATCTATTTCCTGTCAGAAATTAACGGCGCGCTCTACCGGCTTGAGCCCTAAGGACTATTCCAGATCTTCGGGCTCTTCGTTGCGGCGTGTGCCTTGGCTGCCGCGCTCACGATAGGGAGTGGTTTCATAGTGCGCGCGATAGCACTTGGAGAAATGCGAGGGGCTGGCAAAGCCGCAGGCCAGCGCCACGTTAATCACGCTCATGTCGGTCTGCATCAACAGGTTGCGGGCCTTGGACAGTCGCAGTTCCATGTAATAGCGTTTGGGGCTGCGGTTCAGATAGCGGCGGAACAGGCGTTCCAGCTGGCGCGTGGACATGCCCACGTCTTTGGCCAAAATGGCTGGGCTGATCGGCTCCTCAATGTTCTTTTCCATCATCTGGATGACTTGCGACAGCTTGGGATGGCGCACGCCGATGCGGGTCGGGATCGACAAGCGTTGGGTGTCGCGGTCCGTTCGGATCGAGCTGTAGATCAGCTGGTCAGCCACCGCGTTCGACAAATCTTCGCCGTGATCATCTGCAATAATTTTCAGCATCAAGTCGATCGAGGCAGTGCCGCCAGCCGCTGTGATCCGGTTTCCGTCCACCACAAACACGGATTTGGTCAGATCAATCTCGTCAAACTCTTCGGTGAAGCTGTCCTGATTCTCCCAGTGGATGGTCGCGCGCTTGCCATCCAGCAGGCCCGCCTTGGCCAGAACGTAAGAGGCCGTACAAAGCCCGCCGATGGGCGCTCCGCGGCGGGATTCCTTCCGCAACCAGCTCAGCAAGCGCTTGGTCGTCGACTTCTGAACTTCGACGCCGCCACACACCAGAATGGTGGAATCGCGGGGCAGGTCCTCAAGGTCGGAATCCAGCTTGAACTCAACTCCAGAAGAGCTGGTAACGGTACCACCGCCTTCGCCAACCAGAGTCCACGTATAGATTTGCTTATCGGCCATACGGTTGGCAATGCGCAGACCTTCGACCACCGAGGTGAAGGCCATCAGCGTAAAACGATCCAACAGGGCAAAGACAAAATGTCTGGGTTTGTTGCCCGCATTTTCGATCGGGATAACGAGTCTTTCCGTCTGGGCCATGCCAGCGCTCCGTCATAGGCGTGGGGCGGGAGTGACTTCCGCCAAATTTTAAGGAGCCATTTCGACCAGTCTGAAACCCGACGTCAAGGGTCTTTGGCAAAACGGTTATGGCCATCGCTTTTCTGGTTATGTATAGCGGTTGCACTTTTCACATCTCATAAGCGGAGAGAGAGATGACCGAGTGGAGCAAATCGACCTGGCGCAACCTGCCCCGAGTGCAGATGCCTGAGTATACCGATTCTGCCGCCCTGGCGGCTGCAGAGGCCAAACTCTCTTCGTATCCACCCTTGGTTTTTGCCGGAGAGGCCCGCAAGCTGAAGGCCGAGCTGGCCAAAGCGGGCCGCGGCGAAGCGTTCCTGCTGCAGGGTGGCGATTGCGCAGAGAGTTTCCAGCAGTTCAGCGCGGACCTGATCCGTGACACCTTCAAGGTGATGCTGCAGATGGCGATGGTTTTGACTTACGGTGCCAAGGTGCCCGTGGTCAAAGTTGGCCGCATGGCGGGCCAGTTTGCGAAACCGCGCTCGGCCCCGACTGAGGTCAAGGATGGCGTGGAACTGCCCAGCTACCGTGGCGACATCATCAACGATCTGGATTTCACGCCGGAATCGCGCATCCCGAACCCGAACAAGATGCTGGAGGCCTACACTCAGGCGGCGGCGACTCTGAACCTGCTGCGCGCGTTCTCGAGCGGCGGTTACGCCGACGTAAACGAAGTGCACAGCTGGACCCTTGGGTTTACCGAAGGCGAGAAGGCCGAGAAATATCGCGCCATGGCGACCCGCATCAGCGACGCGCTGGACTTCATGAAGGCCGCAGGCGTGGACAGCAGCCAGCAGCACACCCTGCAGAGTGTGGATTTCTACACCAGCCACGAGAGCCTGCTGCTTGAGTACGAAGAAGCGCTGACCCGCGTAGATTCGACCAGCGGCAAATGGCTGGCTGGTTCCGGCCACATGCTGTGGATCGGCGACCGTACCCGTCAGCCTGATGGGGCGCATGTGGAATTCCTGCGCGGCGTTCAGAACCCAATCGGCCTGAAGTGCGGCCCGACCACGACCGCTGAAGATCTGAAGATCCTGCTGAACAAGCTGAACCCCCAGAACGAAGCGGGCCGTCTGACCCTGATCGCGCGTTTTGGCGCTGGCGCCGTTGGCGATCACCTGCCGCGCCTGATCAAGGCCGTTCAGGAAGAGGGGGCAAACGTCGTTTGGTCCTGTGACCCGATGCACGGAAACACCACCAAATCGTCGACCGGCTACAAGACCCGCGCCTTCAACAGCGTGTTGAATGAGGTCAAAGAGTTCTTCGCGATCCACAAAGCCGAGGGCACCATCCCCGGCGGCATGCATTTCGAGATGACCGGCGCAGACGTGACAGAGTGCACCGGCGGTGTTCGCGCTGTCACCGACGAGGATCTGTCGGATCGCTACCACACCGCTTGCGACCCGCGCCTGAACGCATCGCAATCGCTGGAGCTCGCTTTCCTCGTGGCCGAAGAACTGTCGAAGCGCAACGCAGAGCAGGCAGCCGCCGCGCTGGCCAGCTAAAGGCAATGGGG
Source organism: Donghicola eburneus (assembly GCF_900115865.1). GTDB lineage: Bacteria > Pseudomonadota > Alphaproteobacteria > Rhodobacterales > Rhodobacteraceae > Donghicola > Donghicola eburneus. The sequence goes on from NZ_FOXY01000005.1 coordinate 386,507, forward strand.
CGGTTAGTCCGCCCCACCGTCGATCAATTCGAAGCCGGTCCCGAGCGGGGCCGGTTTTTCCATTTTCGGGGGGTGCACCGCGCCGCACAACGCATCGGTCGAGGCATAATCCAGCCGGAACCGTTTGGTCGGGCCGCTGCCATCATCGGCGACAAGACAGCCCAAAATACGGCTCGCATCGCCCAAATCCGACAGCATCGGCCATAGGTTCATGCGGTAATTACCCGTGGCGGACCATCCGGCAGACAGCCGCATCTGCAGGATCGCAGGACGCTGAAAACATTCTTCGATCAATCCGCTCAGCTGGTCACGATAGGGCATCTCGAACAGGGCAGACAGGGGCATTCCCCGCAGGTCCATGCCAAGAACGTCGCACAAGACACTGCCACACAACCGAAATCGGACGTGGCCTGTACCGATCCGCTCTAGCAAGAAGACCTTGTCCAGATGATCAGCCATATCCTTGGGCCGCAGATCACTACGTTTCGGCAGAGCGCCGTCCACGCGCAAGCTTTGCCAGTATGCGCCGACGTCCTGCAGGGCACTCGGTGGGGCCCCTTTGATGAAATCGGCCAAGCTCAGCACCACTCCCATAGTGCAGCCTCCTGTTTTTCAATTCGTTGATGCAAAGGAGCCGAAAACTCGTTTGGAAGTTTCGGGGTATTTCCATCGCTTACGAGGGGAATTTGACAGAGTTTCTCTTTAAAATCCCGCCAAACCTGAAGAACCGGTTAACGCGTGGACGGGGCTGCCTCTTGCACGTGGGGCCATGGCAGGCATAGTGGGCGCCAGAATAAAGGAACGAGCATGAAATCACTGACCGGATATGCCAGTCTCGAAAACCAAGGCGAAGGGCTGCGCTGGCAATGGGAGTTGCGTAGTGTCAACGGCAAGGGGCTGGACCTGCGCATCCGGATGCCTGACTGGTGTTCCACACTAGAAGCTGAGATGCGCAAACGCATAGGCGCGGCCATCGCGCGGGGCAATGTCACCATCGGCCTGCGCATTTATGCAGATGGCAGCACAGCAGGTACGTCAATTGATACAGATCATCTGGACCGTACGCTTGATCTGTTGGCGTTGGTCCAAGAGCGAGCCGCGCATCGTGGTCTGGCCCTTGGGGCGACCTCGGCTGCGGATGTGCTTGGGATGCGTGGTGTCCTGTCCGAAGATGCGCGCAATGACGGGATGACAGATGCCCTGAGTGCGCTCTTGCTCAGTGATTTTGACTTTGCGCTAAAGGCGTTTGTCGACAGCCGTGCCGCCGAAGGGGCCGCTCTGTCTGCGGTGATTACCCGCCATCTGGATGCCATTGCAGGGCAGCTGACCTCCATCCGTGCCATCCTGCCGGCGCGCGCCGAAGCGCAGGCCGAAGTCTTGCGCGCAGGGATGGCGCGTCTGCTGGAGACAGAGCAACTGGATGCGGGCCGTCTGCACCAAGAGGCCGCCGTGCTGGCCGTCAAATCCGATGTGACCGAGGAACTGGACCGTCTGGACGCGCACGTCGCCGCCGCGCGCCAGTTGGTTTCCACTGATGTACCGATTGGCCGGAAGTTCGACTTCCTGTGTCAGGAGTTCAACCGCGAAGCCAACACGCTTTGCTCGAAATCGCAACACAGCGGTCTGACCGAATTGGGGCTTGAGATGAAAGTCACCATCGACCAGATGCGCGAACAAATTCAGAACGTAGAATAATGCCCCACGATACCCGCCGCGGCCTTCTTGTTATCCTGTCCTCGCCTTCGGGAGCGGGCAAATCGACCTTGGCCAAGCGCCTGATGGCGTGGGATCCGACGCTGTCCTTTTCGGTTTCTGCGACCACGCGTAAACCCCGTCCCGGTGAAGTGGACGGGAAGGACTACCAGTTCGTCAGCGAGTCCGACTTCAAACACATGGTCAGCGATGACGAGATGCTGGAGCACGCCCACGTTTTTGGGAATTTCTACGGCTCGCCCAAGGGCCCGGTGCAGGCTGCGATCGACGATGGCAATGATGTGCTGTTCGACATCGATTGGCAGGGCGCACAGCAAATTCGAAATTCGGCGCTTGGGCAGCACACGCTGTCGATTTTCATCCTGCCGCCGTCGATCCCCGAATTGCACCGCCGCCTGATCAGCCGGAATCAGGATGACGAAGACACCATTACCAAGCGCATGAAGAAAAGCTGGGACGAGATCAGCCACTGGGGCAGCTATGACTATGTGCTGGTGAACGACGATCTGGATAAGACCGAAGAAATGCTGAAGTCGATCCTGACCGCCACCCGCCTGCGCCGCTTGCAACAGCCCGGTCTGGTGAAACACGTCCGCGCCCTTCAGGACCAATTCGAGGAGCTCGACATTTGACACTATACGCATTGGACGGAATTTCACCCGATATTGCCGAAGACACGTGGATCGCCCCTGACGCCAACCTGATTGGCAAGATCGTGGTTGAACCGGCAGGGTCGGTTTGGTTCGGTTGCACCCTTCGCGGCGATAACGAGGAAATCCGCGTGGGCGCGGGCAGCAACGTGCAAGAGAACTGCGTGCTGCACACCGACATGGGGTACCCGCTGATGATTGGCGAGGGCTGTACCATCGGCCACAAGGCGATGCTGCATGGCTGCACCGTTGGAGACAACACCCTGATTGGCATGGGCGCAACCATCCTGAACGGCGCCAAAATCGGGAACAACTGCTTGATCGGGGCAGGGGCTTTGGTCACCGAGGGCAAAGAGATCCCCGATGGGTCGCTCGTGATGGGCGCGCCGGGGAAAGTCGTGCGCGAACTGAGCGAAGAGGCCATCGAAGGTCTGCGCAAATCGGCCATCGGCTACCAAGAAAACATGCGCCGGTTCCGTGCCGGACTGACCAAGATCGACTGATCTGGACGGGGTGTGCCGCTACGGCCGCACACCCCAGTGCCGCTGTCCGAGGCCGCTCTGTAGCAAAACTGTTACATTCTCGTGACAAGCAGCGGCGATAATTTTCGAAAAATGAGGAGCGTTCGCATGGACCTTATGCCCATCAAGACCATTGTCGATGGTCTGCCTCTGGCTGCAATGGTGGTTGACCAAAGTCGCCGACTGGTCTGTTTGAACACTCTGGCCGAAGAGATTTGGGGCACCGGACTTGCCAACCGCCATTACGAAGTGGCCCTACGCAATCCCGTCTTGACCGGTGCGATCGCCGAGTGCTTTCGCGATCGCAAAACCTTTCAGACGCGGATCAGCACGATCATTGGCAGCCGCGAGAGCACGTTCTCGTTGAAAGTAGCAGCGATTGAGGGCGAGGCCTTCCAAGGGGTCCTTGTCACCTTCGAAGACGTGAGCCCGCTGGAAGATGTCGGTCAGATGCGCCGCGATTTCGTGGCAAATGTCAGTCATGAATTGCGCACACCGTTGACTGCGCTGCTTGGCTTCATCGAGACATTGCGCGGCCCTGCCAAAGATGACGCACGTGCACGGGATCGCTTTCTAGGGATCATGCAGACCGAAGCCAGCCGCATGAATCGCTTGGTCCGCGATCTACTGTCCCTGAGCCGTGTTGAAAGCGAAGAGCGCATTCGACCAGGCCAGCAGCTTGATCTGCTTGGGACGGTCCAGAGCACGGTGAAGGCATTGGAGCCCATCGCCGAGGATAAGGGGATCAGCGTGAACCTGACCGCGCCAAACGGCGAGGTGATGGTGAACGGTGATTGCGACCAGTTGAACCAAGTTTTTACCAACCTCATCGAAAACGCGATCAAGTATGGGGGCAACGGCGGTGATGTGAGCGTCACCGTCACGGTCTTGGACCGCGATCCTACGGTCCGTGGCCCGGCTGTGCGGGTCGAGGTCACGGATCAAGGGCAGGGGATCGATCCGATTCACATCCCGCGCCTGACTGAACGGTTCTACCGCGTCGATTCACACCGTTCTCGCGAGATGGGCGGCACTGGATTGGGGCTGGCGATTGTTAAGCATATCATTAACCGTCATCGCGGGCGGATTCAGATTTCTAGTGCGCTGGGTGAAGGCTCTACATTTACTGTTACATTACCGAGACTTTGAGCGGCGCGGTGTCTGGCTAATGCTATGCACCGGTAAAAATTTGGAGTGGAGCGGTGATAAAAAACCATTGCTGAACAGTAACTTAAAACTGTCCACGCACAAAAAACGCACAAAATCTGTATGTGTCATAAACCTGTTACAGAACTGTCGCAAAAGCGTTGTCAGCAACCTTTAGCACCCACCTCAAGGTCCACAACGATCCGGACCGTTCGAGTATAACAGGAGCTACCCTATGTCCTTCGTGAAACTGACCGCCTCGACCCTGGCGATCGCCGCTGTTTCCGCCACCGCCGCTGCTGCACGTGACAACGTGCAGGTTGCTGGTTCGTCGACCGTTCTGCCCTACGCCTCGATCGTTGCCGAAGCCTTTGGCGAAAACTTCGACTTCCCGACCCCTGTTGTTGAATCGGGCGGTTCGTCGGCAGGCTTGAAGCGCTTCTGTGAAGGCGTTGGCGAGAACACCATCGACGTTGCAAACGCATCGCGCAAAATCAAAGACAAAGAGATCGCAGCTTGTGCCGAAGCCGGCGTGACCGACATCATCGAAGTCCGCATCGGCTATGATGGCATCGTGTTCGCTTCGCAGATCGACGGCCCCGCGTTCAACGCGTTCGAGCCTGCAGACTGGTACAACGCTCTGGCCGCAGAGAAGCCCGTTGATGGCGCAATGGTTGCCAACACCGCAGCAACTTGGGCCGACGCAAACGCAGAGCTGCCCGCAGTAGAAATCGCTGCCTTCATCCCTGGCACCAAGCACGGCACCCGTGAAGTTTTCGAAGAAAAAGTTCTGCTGCAGGGCTGTGAAGACACCGGCGCCGCAGCTGCTATGACCGAAATGGGCATGGACGAAGACGCAGTTGAAGCCGCGTGTATGGCAGTCCGCACCGATGGCGCATCGGTCGACATCGACGGCGACTACACCGAAACTCTGGCCCGCATCGACAGCAACACTAACGGTGTTGGCGTCTTTGGTCTGGCCTTCTACGAGAACAACACCGACAAGCTGAAAGTGGCGACCATGTCGGGCGTCGTTCCCTCGACTGACTCGATCGCAACCGGCGAATACCCTGTGTCGCGTCCGCTGTACTTCTACGTGAAGAAGGCGCACATCGGCGTCATCCCCGGCCTGAAAGAGTACGCAGAATTCTTCGTCGCAGACGAGATTGCTGGCCCCGATGGCCCGATGGCCGAGTACGGTCTGGTTTCGGATCCCGAGCTGACCGCAACTCAGGAAGCTGTTGCGAACGAAGAAACCATGTAAGTGGATGAAAGACGCCCAACGGGACGTCTGATACGAACAGGGAGCGCCGCCGACGGGTCGGCGCTCCTTTCCGATTTTTGGACCGCACGGAGCTAATATGCCCCTTCTTTGGTTAGTGTTGATCGTACTGGCGCTTGGTGTCGTCGGCTATGGTCTTGGCCGGCACAAGGCGATGACGAGTGCTGATGGCGATGTACGCCACCTGCATTCGCTTCCCGTCTATTACGGAACGAATGTCAGCCTATTTGTGGTTGTACCGGCGCTGCTGGTGATGGTCGCTTGGCTGATCGTGCAGCCGATTGTGATCAACAACTCGGTCGCCGCTGATATTCCCGCAAGCGCGATCCCCGAAAGCAGTACGCTTGGTCTGGTCATGAGTGACGTGCGCCGCGTGGCGGATGGTCTGGATCTGGCCGTGACACAAGGCGCGCTGACGAGCGCAGAGGCCTCTGGTCTGCAAGCAGGTGTCAGCGACGTGCGCGCCATTCTGGCCGATGTCGGCGTGGCTCTGGGCTCTGACGTGAGCGCGACGACCTTGAGCGCGGCGCAAGAGTATCGCGCCATGGCATCGACCGCCAATCTGGCGATGACCGCTCTGGTTTTGGGGCTGGCGATCGCGGGCTTTGTCTATGCCTATGGCCGCACGAACAAAGATTTCCGCGCCCGTAATGTGGTCGAGAAGGCAATCCGCGCCATTCTGATTGTGGCCGCGTCGATTGCGATCCTGACCACCGTGGGTATCGTGTTGTCGTTGGTGTTCAACACGATCGAATTCTTCAAGCTGTACCCTGCGGCCGACTTCTTCTTTGGCACCACGTGGAGCCCAAGCTTTGGCGGCGGTTCGGAGCTGGGTGTTCTGCCGCTGCTCTGGGGTACGCTCTATATTTCAGTGATCGCGCTGGCGGTTGCTGTGCCGATCGGACTCTTTGCTGCGATCTACCTCTCTGAATACGCGGGCCCCAAGGCGCGCGGCATCGCCAAACCGCTGATCGAAGTGCTCGCGGGTATCCCGACCATTGTTTACGGTCTGTTTGCCCTGCTGACCGTTGGCCCGCTTTTGGTGAACGTGTTCGGGTCGGGCGGCGCGTTGGGGGTCGACTGGATGTCCGGTGCATCTTCGGTCACTACCGCAGGCCTCGTGATGGGCATCATGCTGATCCCCTTTGTCAGCTCGCTGTCCGACGACATCATCAACGCCGTGCCCCAATCCATGCGCGATGGCTCGCTGGGCCTTGGCGCGACGAAATCTGAAACCGTCAAGCAAGTGGTTCTGCCCGCCGCGCTGCCTGGCATCGTAGGTGCCGTCCTCTTGGCCGCAAGCCGCGCGATAGGGGAAACCATGATCGTGGTTCTTGGGGCAGGGGCCGCGGCCCGCCTGTCCATGAACCCGCTCGAGGCGATGACCACCGTCACCGCCAAGATCGTCAGCCAGCTGACCGGCGATGCGGACTTTGCAAGCCCCGAAGCGCTTGTTGCCTTTGCCCTCGGCATGACCCTGTTCGTCATGACGCTCGGCCTAAACGTCCTCGCGCTCGTGATCGTGCGCAAATATCGGGAGCAGTACGAGTAATGACCGACGCGACCAACAACACCCCGAAGTCTTCGCTTCTCACTGTCAGTCCGCGCGTGAAACAGCGCAATGCCGCCGAAGCCCGCTTCAAGATGTATGGCATTGCCGCCGTTATGACCGGTCTGGTGTTCCTGATTATTCTGCTGTCGACCATCCTGTTTAATGGTGTCGGCGCGTTCCAGCAGACCTTTATCGAAGTGCCCGTCTATCTGGATGAAGCCAAGCTGGACAAAAACGGGAACCGCGATCCAGAGGACATCAAGAAAGTTTCGACCTTTGGGTATAACCCGCTGATCGAGCAGGCGATCTACGACACGATCTCTGCAAAGATGGACAAAAACCCTCTCGCGAAAGCCAAAGAAGCCAAGGCGCTGATTTCGGCCAGTGCGGCGGCGCAAATCCGAGATGTAGTCATTGCGAACCCCGACCTGATTGGTCAGACCGTGGACTTCCGCATTCTGGCGGCGAGCCGCGTGGATGGCTACCTGAAGGACCGCGTGACCCGCGAGAGCATCGCACGCGACAAGAATATCGACGCTGTTCACCTTGATATCATCGACGCACTGCGCGCCAAGGGGATCGTGAAGCGCGAGTTTAACTGGTCCTTCATCACCGGTGCAGATGCCTCCGAAAGCCGCCCCGAGCAGGCAGGCATGGGCGTGTCGATGCTGGGCTCTCTGTTCATGATGCTGGTGGTTCTGGTCCTGTCGCTGCCCATCGGCGTCGCGGCGTCGATCTACCTCGAGGAATTCGCGCCTCAGAACAAATGGACCGACCTGATCGAGGTGAATATCTCGAACCTTGCCGCCGTGCCGTCGATCGTCTTCGGTATTCTGGGTCTGGCCGTGTTTATCCAGTTCGCCGGCCTGCCGCAGTCTGCACCCTTGGTCGGTGGTCTGGTTCTGACGCTGATGACGCTGCCGACCATCATTATTTCGACGCGTGCTTCGCTGAAGTCGGTGCCGCCGTCGATCCGTGATGCGGCCTTGGGTCTGGGGGCGTCCAAGATGCAGTCAGTGTTCCACCATGTGCTGCCCTTGGCGATGCCCGGCATTCTGACCGGCACCATCATCGGTCTGGCACAGGCGTTGGGGGAAACCGCACCGCTCTTGCTGATCGGTATGGTGGGCTACATCGCGTCCAACTATCCCACAGGCCCGATTGCAGGCTTCATGGACCCGAACTCCGCGATGCCCGCGCAGATCTATGAATGGGCCAAGCGTGCTGACCCCGCATATTACGAACGTGCTTGGGGCGGCATCATCATTCTGCTGGTGTTCCTGATCACGATGAACATCATTGCCATCATCCTTCGCCGACGTTTCGAGCGCCGCTGGTAAAGATAGGATACGATTATGTACGACAACCCGAATCTGGAGCGTAATGTGGCTCAGCAAGACACCAAAATTTCGGCCCGCAACGTCCAAGTCTTTTACGGCGACACCCACGCCATCAAGGACGTGAACATCGAAATTCCGGCGCGCACGGTCACCGCATTCATCGGCCCATCGGGCTGCGGTAAGTCAACATTTCTGCGCTGTCTGAACCGCATGAATGACACGATCGATATTTGTCGCGTCGAAGGTGACATCAATCTGGACGGTGAAAACATCTACGACAAGCGTGTCGATCCCGTGCAGCTGCGCGCCAAGGTCGGCATGGTGTTCCAAAAGCCGAACCCGTTCCCCAAATCGATTTACGACAATATCGCCTATGGCCCTCGTATCCACGGACTGGCCAAGAACAAGGCCGATCTGGACGAGATCGTTGAAAAGGCGTTGCGTCGTGGTGCGATCTGGAATGAAGTCAAAGACCGTCTGCACGCACCGGGCACCGGTCTGTCGGGTGGTCAGCAGCAGCGTCTGTGCATCGCGCGCGCCGTTGCGACTGAACCTGAAGTGCTGCTGATGGACGAGCCGTGCTCGGCACTGGACCCCATCGCCACCAGCCAAGTTGAAGAGCTGATTGACGAACTGCGCGACCAGTACTCGGTTGTGATCGTCACGCACTCGATGCAACAGGCGGCGCGTGTCAGCCAGAAGACCGCGTTCTTCCACCTTGGTAATCTGGTCGAGTTTGGTGACACCGGCCAAATCTTTACCAACCCGCAGGACAGCCGCACCGAGTCCTACATCACCGGCCGTATCGGATAAGGGTCTGAAAACATGAATGATTCACAACACATTGTCTCGTCCTACGACCGCGACCTCGAAGGCGTTCAGGCTCTGATCATCAAGATGGGCGGCCTTGTTGAAACGGCGATCCTTGACTGCGCCAAAGCGCTCGAGATGCGCGACGAAGAACTCGCAGACAAGGTCCGCAAGGGCGACAAAGCCATCGACGCCATGATGGAACAGATCAACGAAGAGACCGCTTTTGTGATCGCGCGTCGCGCGCCCGCAGCCAGCGACCTGCGCGTTGTTCTGTCCGTGATGAAGATGAGCAACAACCTCGAACGTATTGGCGATTATGCAAAAAACATCGCCAAGCGGGCAGGGGTCTTGCTTCAGATGACCCCGATTGAGGGCTCGTCCGGCGCAGTCCGCCGCATGGCACGTGAGGTCGAATTGATGCTCAAGGATGCCCTGGATTCCTATATCCAGCGTGACCCAGAACTCGCTCAGGTCGTTATCAATCGCGACAAAGAAGTCGACCAGATGTACAACGCTCTGTTCCGCGAATTCCTGACCTTTATGATGGAAGATCCGCGTAACATCACCGCGTGCATGCACCTGCATTTCATCGCCAAGAACATAGAGCGCATGGGCGACCACGTGACCGCATTGGCGGAACAGGTGATCTACGTGAGCACCGGCAAATACCCCGAAGAAGAACGTCCCAAAGCCGATAGCACGCCATACGAAGTGCACGGCGATCCTATGGCGAACAACGACTGAGGGTCAGAGAAATGAGTGCTGAACAACCCACTGTGCTGGTCGTTGAAGACGAACCGGCGCAGCGCGAAGTCCTGACCTATAACCTAGAGGCCGAAGGCTTTCGCGTGATCCGAGCCGAAAACGGCGAAGAAGGCTTGATGATGGTGGACGAGGATCGTCCGGACCTGATCGTCTTGGATTGGATGATGCCAAACGTTTCTGGCATCGAAGTGTGCCGCCGCCTGAAATCCCGTGGCGACACGCGTAGCATTCCGGTGATCATGCTGTCCGCACGTTCCGAAGAAGTGGACCGTGTCCGCGGACTAGAGACCGGCGCTGATGACTACGTGATCAAGCCGTACTCTGTGGTCGAGTTGATGGCCCGTGTGCGCGCACAGCTGCGCCGGACGCGTCCTGCGACCGTCGGCGTGAAGCTGGAGTATGAAGACATCGTTCTGGACGCCGAAACGCACAAAGTCTTTCGCAACGAGAAATCCCTGAAGTTGGGGCCAACCGAGTTCCGACTGTTGACCACGTTCATGGAAAAGCCTGGACGTGTCTGGAGCCGCGAGCAGCTCTTGGACCGTGTCTGGGGGCGCGACATCTACGTGGACACGCGGACAGTCGACGTGCACATCGGGCGACTGCGCAAGGCGCTGTGTCAGCACGGCGGCGAAGATCCGGTGCGGACGGTGCGCGGCGCGGGCTACGCCTTAGGCTGAAAAAATTACATAAACGCGTAACAGCAGGCGGCCATTGGTCGCCTGGTTTGTTTCTGAGTCTTTTCCAATCAGAGAGATTCCTAGGGATCGGCCACAATGTACGTTCGTATATACTGTAGGGCTGTATCAGCATGTTGGCTCAAGGGTCGTTGCGACAACTTCTCCTATCTTAGCTTCATCATTTCTTCTCTGAAGGCTTCGGTGGGCGTGCGCCAGCCTAGACACTTCCTGGGGGTTCCGTTC
>NZ_FOXY01000039.1 GCF_900115865.1 Donghicola eburneus
CTCGTAGTCCCTGACGAGCTCCCGACAGCCATCCGCTTCAACCCTCCGCGACACCGCGAAAGCAAAAAAAACAATGGGGCGTGGCCGCCGCTTACCCTGCGCCCCATTTGTACATGGCACGCTTGCCGGGGAATTTCTCGGCGTCAAAGAAGTCCGCGATTGAGGTCGGGGGCGTGTCGAATTGGGTCGCATCGTAGGCGATCACATAAGAGTAGAAGTAGCAGGAGGAAGAATACTCCCAACCGAACCCTTCGCGTTGTTTGGCAGGGTCGACAATGTCGTAATCGATTGGCTCCATCAGGTCCTTGCGGCCCAAGGCTTGCGAAGAGAACGGGTCTGCATCAACCAGATCCCAAGTGGGACTGCCGCCTTGGACTTGCGCGGTAATCGCGCCTTCGGTCGGGCCAGAGCCGTCATAGAGCACGCTGATGCCGGTATCGGCGGTGAAGGGCTTGCCAAATGCTTCGTTCATAGCGTCGATAGCATCCCCGCCCCAGTTCACGAAAACTAGGCGGTCTTCGGCCGCTTGCGCTTTGCCCGCGCTTAGGCCCAATGCGCTGGTTCCCAGTAGAGCGGCAGCACCTTGCAGCATCTGACGGCGGGAAATCTGACCTTTGGCGGCGCGCTCCTGAAGAATGTCGAGAAGGTCTTTCTGGAAATGTCTATTCATACTCTCACCTGATGTTCGGTTGGTTTTGGGCAGTTTTTTCCCGCCCCCGAACCGCAGTGCGGCTCGGGGCGAGGTCTTTTCGGATTTTTGGGTTCTGTCAGAGGGCGAAGCTGTCCTGCTTGGCCCACGTCACGTGAAGCTGGGTCCCGGGATCGGGAACTGGTAGCGACGTTCCGTTGGCGTGATAGATCATTAACTCTTCGCCCGCTTGCGTTTCGAGTAACAGCCGCGACGTGGCCCCCAGATAGACACGATCCCTGACCGTTGCAGGCAGTTGGATCGCATCCCCTACCCCAGCCAACCGCATATGCTCTGGCCGGATCGCGACATGGCGGAAGCTGGCCGCGTTCATAGGCAAATCCAGCGGCGTACCAGCGATCCCATGGTCACTCGCATCCACCGACAAGATGTTGATGTCTCCCAAGAATTCAGCAGTGAAACGGTTGGAGGGACGCTCGTAGACCGCATCAGGTGTGTCGATCTGCTGAAGCTCTCCATGATTGAAGATTGCGATGTGCGTGGACAGGGCCAGCGCCTCTTCTTGATCGTGCGTGACGAAGACAAAGGTCGTTCCCAGATCACGGTGCAAGCGGCGCAGCTCTTCTTGCATTTGGCCGCGCAGATTCTTGTCCAAAGCGGAAAAGGGTTCGTCCAGCAGAAGCACCTTCGGTTCATAGGCCAGCGCCCGGGCCAAGGCGACGCGCTGTTGCTGGCCGCCAGACAGCGCCCGAGGTTTCTTGCCTTCATGACCCGAGAGGCCGACCATCTCGACCATCTGCGCGACGCGATCCGCAATAGCCGCCTTGGAGCGGTTTTGCACCTTCAGTGGAAAAGCGATATTCTCTGCCACGGTCAGGTGCGGGAAGAGCGCAAAGCCTTGGAAGACCATGCCAAAGCCCCGTTGCTTGGCGGGCCATTTGGTCATGTCCTGACCTTCGAACAGGAACTGTCCCGAGGTCGATGCATCGTACCCGCCGAGCAAGGTCAGAAAGGTGGTCTTGCCAGAGCCAGATGGACCCAAGAGCGACAGGAACTCGCCCTGTGAAATGGTAAGGGAAACATCGCGCAGGGCGCTGAAATTTCCATATTTTTTACCGATCGAACGGGCTTCGATCTGCGCTGCGTCTACCACAATCGCCTCACTCTATATCGCTGTTCACATGTGTTCAGCGTAGTGAGAGGTCGGAAAGGTGAGCAATTGAAACTTCTTTACGAACGCGACAAACGAAATTTGTCACGCACCCACTTCGTGACGCAATCCGCTCACTTCAAGTCGTTTTTTCAACCACTTATGAAATTCTATCACGATCGGATTGTTCAGGTTTTCTTCGGGCGTGCACAGAAAATACCCTGAGTCTGAGTGTAAAGATTGAGCAAACGGACGCATCAACTTGCCTGACTGCACATCCTTGGTCCAAAGGACGGTGTCCCCGATCGCGATTCCCTCACCCGCCATGACGGCGTTGTAGACGATGTTCATGTCGGAATAACAAATACCTCGGCGCGCGTGTTCCACGGGTAGTCCTGTCTGACGCATCCAATCCTCCCAATCCGCGAAGTTTCCCATATGCAGCAAAGTGGCGCTTTTCAGGATGCTAGGATCATTGAAATTCTTGAAACGGCTCAGATAGGCTGGACTACAAAGTGGCGAAAACTCGACTTTGAGCAGTGTCTCAGCAAACACATGGGCCCGCGCTTCCATTCCGAATGTAATAAAGGTATCGGCCTCGGGATTGCTCGTGTCGGTCAGGTTATGACTGCTGATGGCATTCAGGACCACTTCGGGGTTCTGGGCCAGAAAATCTCCGAGGTTCAAAGAAAGCCAAGCAGACACAAAGCCCGGTGGGGCGCTGATCGTTAGTCGCCCACTTAGCCCATTCAGAGACAGTCGCTCGGTCGATGTTGAAATCATGTTCAATGCACGGCGCACATCCTCGGCATATGCTCTGGCACGAGGCGTGATTACGGTCTCGTTGCCGTTGCGTTCAAGGATCTTGAAGCCAAGGTCGCGCTCCAGCAGCCGAAGCTGATGACTGACCGCGCTACGGGTGACGTTCAGTTCACTGGCCGCACGCCAAAGCGCGCCGTTTCGGGCAACGCTTTCGATTGCGCGCAGTGCCTGAATAGAGGGATAACGTTTGATGGTGAGCCTCAGTCGAAATGCGAAAGGCCCCTACTGCCTGATGCAGTAAGGGCAATGTTTCCAATTTGTTACGCCATTCTAGAGCGTCGGCAACTGACTTTTGAGGAAGGCGAAATGTTTGTCGGCCATTCCGGCATAGGGGCGCCAGCCATCTGCTGTATTTTGCGCCACAGCGTCAGACAGCACCGCCATAGGTTGTCCTGTCGAATAAGCGAGGATCAAGGTCTGGGCCGCCTTTTCAAAGAAATACAGATCCTCGAAGGCTGCAGCGACGGTCTCGCCCACAATCGTGACGCCATGGTTGCCCATAACAAGAACAGACTTGTCCCCCAGCGATTGGGCCAGCCGCTCCCCTTCTTCGGTGGCATCCGCGATGCCTCCGAATTCCAGATCATAGGCCGTGCGGCCGTAGAACCGCGCCGTATTGTTGTCGATTGGCACGACCGTGGGATCTTTGAGGCAGGAAAGCGCCGTGGCGTAGGGCGAATGGCAGTGCAGGATGACTTTGGCCTCCGGCTTCTTCCGGTGCAACGTTCCATGCACGCACCATGCAGAGGCATCCGGCGCATTCGGCCTGTCCAGAACCGAGGTGTCGTTGCTGTCCAAATGTAGCAGATCGTCGGGGCCGATGGTCGCAAAATGCTGCCATTTCGGGTTCAGCAAAAACTGCGCCCCGTCCGCAGAGGTGGTCGCGCTGAAATGGTTTCCGACGGACTCGCTCCAACCCAGTTGATGGCAAATCCGAAAGGCCGCTGCGAGGTCCTCTCGCAGCGCGTTTTCAATCATGCGATCTGCGGCAACGGGCTGGTTCATGGCTTGAACCGCCCTTCGCTGACGAGCGCGCGATAGGTGGAGCGCATCTCGGCGCGGTCAACATAGGTTCCGCGCAGGTAGCGGTCGCCGCTTTCGGCACGGTAGGCGGCGCGGCCATGGACGATCCGGTGATTGTCAAAGACCATGCATTCGCCCGCTTTCATCAAGAAGGTCATCATGTACTTCTTGTCCTGCAGCATTTTACCGAACCGGCAGAAGGCAGGGTAGTACAGGTCCAGCAGTGTCTGATCTATGTCGAGGAAGTCCAGCATGTGCTGGCTGATCGTCAGGCCCGACACCTCTCCGTGTTGGTCCAGTTCGATCACGGTTTGGCGCGACCGCATGTCATAGTCGTCATGCTCGCAATAAAACGGGATCGAGATTTCGGACAGCAGTTTGAAGCCCTCGGGATCGATCTTTTTGAAGTCGTTGGCGACCGCAACGCCATCGGCATAAAGGCTATATCCCCCCTCGACCGTATTTTCGCGGCAATGCAGGAACTGGACGCCTGGGGCGTGTTCCTCGGCTGGGGTGTCCGTGTGCAGCTCTAACGCCGCGGCGGTGTAAGCGGTGTTGGTCGGGTTGATGTGGGTGCGGACGTCGAAATACTCGCCAAAGAAGGTCGGCCGGATGTGCCCCAGAAGAGTTGCCGTTTCCGTCAGCCCCTCGTTGCTGTCGGGCATGTCCGTGACAATGGCGAACCCTTCGACAAGCAGCGCTTCGATCCATTTTGCGCGGATCGCTGTGTCATTCATCAAGTCAGGCTGGCTGAAGCGTGGCACGTCTGAATAATGGTCCCCGAACCAAGGCTGACGGGCCAGATCAGCGGGATCGTGACGGGGTGCCGCGGCTTTGTAATTTTCGAGCCACGCCAGAGGGAAGCGCGTGACGTGATCCTCTCCGGCCCAAGTGATCTCCAGAGTGTCGTCCTGAATGTCTGCGGCCAAGGCTTTGGGTGCTGCCTCCAGGTGGAAAATGTCAAAGCTTCGCTCTCTCGTAGCGCTGCTGAACGAACTGGGACAGTTGTCGCGCAGCCAGTAATAATTGAAGTAATGGGTTGCCCCATCAGAGAGCGCGATTTCCAGACCTTTGTCCTTCAGAACCACTGAGGCGGTGGGGGTGGCCATAATATTCATGATGTTTATCCGTCGCTTGAAGGGGGTTGCGCAGTGAATTGGAGAAAATCTCTCACGACTTTCCATTTCGGAATAGTCGGATTAGAGTGATCATAAGTTAACTCGGGAATTAACTTATGGACCGCCTGCCACCCCTGCGCCTGCTGACAACATTCGAAGCGTTTTCGAGATATGGCTCCATGCGCATGGCGGCCACGCGGATGAACGTGACCCAACCCGCCATCAGTCAATCGCTCAAGGCGCTGGAGGCCCACGTGGGTGTCACCCTGATCGATCGCTCTCGCAAACCGGCGCAACTGACCGAAGCGGGGCAAGTTCTGGCGCGGGCCGTTCGGGACGGCCTAGGCCAGATTTCGTCTGCGCTAGAGGATGTGCGTATCCTGAGCGGACAGGACAGCTCTCAAGTCACGGTGTCCTGCACGGTGGGTATGGCAACCTATTGGCTGATGCCGCGTCTTCCTGACTTCTACGGCCAGCATCCAGATATCACGGTGAATGTTCAGGCCCCTTCTTCGGACTTGCCCAACCTATCGCCAGGAATTGACGTCGCGGTGCGCTATGGGATCGGGGATTGGCACGAGGGTGTGACCCACAAGCTTTTCGACGAACGGGTGTGCCCTGTTGGTGCGCCAGACTTGATCGCCCGTTTGCAAGACCAAGGGGTCGGATTGGACAGTGCGCCCTTGATCCACGTGCGCAGTCCGCACAACCAGCATTGGGCAGGCTGGGAAGATTACCTGCGGGAAAAAGGGATCAAGCGTGCCCGCCCCTCAGGGCCCACGTTCAACAACTATGTACAGGCCGCGCAGGCCGTTCTGGACGGTCGCGGGTTGATGTTGGGCTGGCATTCCATCTCGCGCAGGGCGGTGCGTGATGGCGCGCTCCAAGAGTGGCCAGATGGTTCGATAGACCTTGGGACGGCCTACTACGTGACGACGGGGGGACAGCCTTCCGCGCCGACAAAAGATTTCGTGGCTTGGATTTTGAAAACCGCATCGGCGGCAGATTGAACGTCATCCGGACGGTCGGCAGAGCACTCTTTGATTTCGCTGATAGCACAGTAGCCATATTTTCCCTGACCTGCTGACCTGCCACTGAACATTCATCCAGCGGCGATTTGAGCCTGAAGGGTATTTACGCCGATTGGCGATTGCGTGGTTTAAAGTTCGGGCATATTCGGCAGGCGTGCGGTAATCCAACGCGGAATGCGGGCGCTCTGTATTGTAATCGGCGGCCCATGCAGCGATCACCGCGCGGGTGTGTGCCAGATTGCGGAACATCGTCTCATTCAATAGCTCGTCTCGCATTCGCCCATTAAAGCTTTCGACAAAGCCATTCTGCATCGGCTTTCCCGGCGCGATATAATGCCATTCGATGTGGTTCTCGGAGCACCACCGCAAGATAGCATTAGAAGTTAGTTCGGTCCCATTATCGCTGACAATCATCCCGGGCTTTCCCCGCCGATCGATGAGGGTCGTCAGTTCACGTGCCACGC
>NZ_FOXY01000037.1 GCF_900115865.1 Donghicola eburneus
GCGCCGCCGGTCAGGATGTCGTCGCCATCTCCGCCGTCCAGAGTGTCGTTATCCGCGCCCCCATCCAGCGTATCGTTGCCACCGCCACCGGACAGCGTGTCTTGGCCCCCTGCCCCGATCAGTTCGTTGTCCAGAAGGTTACCGGTGATCGCGTTCGCGCCAGAGTTGCCGCGCACGTTTTCGAAATTCAGAACCTCGGTTCCGAACCCGATATTTGTTGCCGTCCCATCATCATTCAGCGTGATCCCAAGGTCAAAGGCATCAACCGCGGTGCCATCCAACGCGATAGTGTCGTTGCCGTCGCCACCGTCCAGAATGTCAGGACCGTCTGCGGTATTGAAGTAGCCGACCTCGGCGACATCATCGCCGCCCTCAAGGTAAACGACATCCGTGCCACTGTCCGTCCCGCCCGCGAGCCACGTATCATTGCCGTCGCCGCCATAAACGGTGTCGCGCCCCAAGCCGCCGGTGATCGTGTCATCGTCCGCGCCGCCGTAGATCAGATCGTTGCCAGATCCGGCGTCTATGCTGTCGTTGCCCTCATCGCCATGCAGAACGTCATCACCATCGCCACCGAGGACCGTGTCGTCATCCGCGCCGCCATAGATCAAGTCGTTACCAGAGCCACCATCGATGCTGTCGTTGCCCTCATCCCCGTAAAGGACGTCGTTTCCAGCGGCACCAAGGAGCGTGTCATTGCCGGACCCACCATAGACAGTATCGTAACCCGAGCCGGCGTTGATGGAGTCGTTCCCCGCATAGCCATAGATCGTGTCGTCGCCGGTGCGAAGAAGAAGAAGATTTTCATCAGTGATACGATCGCCATCGCTGTCGGTATACCCGACCACCATGGTGTCATCACCGCTGGTCCCATCCACGCCCGCCGTGCTGGGGGCCAAGTTATAGGAAGCCGTGTCATCCAAGGTGATCGTGGTCGCGACGCCCGCAAGCGCGGGAAATCCATCAGGGGCGTAAAGGTACACTTCGCCCGTGGCCGAGGTAAAGACTGCCGCATCAGTTGATCCAAGCAAGATCCCAAGCGTCACGCCAATCAAGCTGTCCGCGTTGAAATTCGCGACGCCCTCGTAATCCACGAATTGGGGCACGCCGTCGATGCTCAGGGTACCGACTTCGCCCGAGGTCAGGACACCATCGTTCTCGGTGATCGAAACCGTGCCGGATACCGAGGTAAAGGACGGCAGAACCGTAAGGGACAGCAACTGCGCAAGCGTGCCGTCGTATGTGTACAGATTACCAGTGATTTCTAAAGTAGCAGGCATTCATTTGACCTTTCATGTGATGAAGTTAAAGGAATGCTCAAGGTGCTCGGTTGAACGATAAGTGGTTGAAATGAATTCTAATATTGGGGTTGGTTGTGGCGTAATTATCAATAAAATTGGATACTTGTGAAACTTAAAGATTTCTTGGTTTCTCAAATTTGTAGCCGACAACTGCGATTTTAGTGATGGCCCAAAAACAGACCAAAGTTTTTTTGTTAAGAGCATTTTCGATGGTTGCAAACGCAATCCACGCACAACTAAAAACTTTCGATTATTACGCTGCAGCTACACATTTTTAGAGTTTTGCAGATTTGAGCCATATGGGATATACCTGCAGAAGGACAATATTGGGTATCCTAAGGTCAGGGAATTGGTAACGGGGTCGTTCCAGTCACCCGGTTTTTGCGCAAGTGGGACGCGCCGCCAACTGCGGTTTTGTGTCTTGTGCACTTGATCTGATTATCTTTTCACCAGCCTTCGTTAGAGATTGACCTGAGTGCATGCTTCGGTCGGTAGTCAGCGAGATGACTGCCTAATTGATGCTGGTCCAATGCAATTCCGATGTGCCCATCTCATTGGCGCGAGCGACACGATCAGCATCAGTACTGAGCACGGCATTACCGGAACCGCGTCTCGTGGGGACCTCTAAGGCCCGCGAATAGGCGGGCGGCAGTCTGGAGCTTGTATCTTCAGCCAGTATCAAGCACCGGAATGTCGAAGCGGGTGTCGGTGTCATCTTTTCAAACGCGGTGCAGGATTACAGCGATCCGCCAAGCCAATGCAGCAATCACTCGCTTGACACCACGTCGGCGCGCAATCTTAGCGGCCTATGTGCACAGCCATGCCGCCTGTCCGCGATGCATAATCACGGTTGCCTCCTGGCATAGGGCACGGTTGAGATTAATGTCACTTGGCTTGGTAGTCCCGCCTAGGGTCAGGTTTCATAGCCAGAACATGACCACGGCAGCCAATGCGCATGCCGACAGGAAGACCTTCGGGCACCTGTCGTAACGGGTCGCGACCCGTCGCCAGTCCTTGAGGCGAGCGAAGCTGTTCTCGATCTTGTGGCGCTTGCGGTATCGGGCTTCGTCATAGGGGATTGGAACCTTACGGTTCTTTCGGGAAGGGATGCACGGCGTGATCCCCTTGTCTTCAAGTGCTTCGCGATACCAGTCTGCGTCGTATCCACGGTCCGCCAGCATGTGGTCGGCGGGAGGGAGGCCGTCCAGCAGTGCCCGGGCGCCGATGTAATCGCTCCGTTGGCCGGGCAATGGCCTACGGGGTCGGCGCAGGAGGTCGCACGGGCGCCGAACGGGCTGTAGAAATCCTTAAACTTGAACTCGTTCGTGCGCTTGGCCAACTCGGGACCCCTTCGATCGCACAAGTCGGCGCCGAAAATCTAACGGATAGAACACTGCATCGTCATCTGTAGCCTGGCCTTTATGGTTATGAAGGAAAACCTAGACACGGATACCTCTTGGCCGCAGAAGGTGATCACACATAAAAATCAGCAGGTTACCCAGTGCGGCTAAGATCCTGTTAAGTCGAGCGTCTCGCGGCGGTCCGCCCATTGGTCAGCGATTTGCCAAGGGCAGGCTGATCCATCACATCAGGTCCACGGATTCTCGAATGTCATTCCAGAACACGTTTTCGATGATCAATAGATCACTTCCGCCAAAGTCAAAATAGACGTTGCCGTTGCTTTCGGTGGCCAGAGCATCCAGATCGCTCAGGGTCGTAACGCCGAGGTCTTCGGTATAAATCCGGAGGGTGTCGTTCTGACCCACGCGCATGTCCTTGATGCGGTCGGTGTCAGCCCCTGCGTAAAAGACGAAGGTATCCGCGCCTTTGTTCCCGAACAGCTTGTCGCTGCCAGCACCGCCGGTCACCATGTCAGAGCCTCCGCCGCCTTTTACGACGTCTTTGCCATCCCCACCGTACAACGCATCTGCTCCGCCGTTGCCAAAGAGCTTATCCTTGCCGCCAAACCCAAAGATTGAATCGCCGCCGCCTTGGCCTTAGAGTTTGTCGTTACCAGCGCCGCCCGTCATGAAATCGTCGCCTTTGCCGCCCCACAGTTTATCGCGGCCGTCGTGTCCGTCGATATCGTCGTCTCCGGCGCCCCCGGCAATCATGTCATTGCCACCAGAGCCGAGCAGTTGATCGTCACCATCGCCTCCGCCGATCCAGTCATCCCCTTCGGCACCAAACACGCTATCGTTTCCATGTCCGCCGAAAATATAGTCGCGTCCGTCCGTCCCGTACGCGTTGTCCGCCCCTTGGCTGCCGACATACCGAACGCCCACTGCATCGAAATAAGCCGAGGCTGACGACGCCAAGTAACCGTCATTCTCTTGGGTATTGATCGCGGCGCCCATCAGCGCGTCGCCAGTATCACGCCCGGCGAATGCGATCCCTTCGATGATCGAGCCGACGGTGCCTGTATTCTCAAACAAGAACTTAGCGACCGCGTCCTGATGAACTTCGTTTGCCTTCAGCCATGTATTGAGCGTGTCGGCATCGACGAAGTTCCCGTTCTCATCCACCAAGAGATCCAGCAACTGCAAGCTGGGATTGATAAAAATTTCCAGTAGGCTGGTCTGGAATGTCTCTGCCGCGTTCAGCGTGGGGAACAATCCCGCCAGCTAACCGGTGCCTACCTGTGAAAGGGCATCAGAGATTAGGTATGTTGTTGCGGCTTCCATAGGGGATTGCAGCATGCTGCGAAGGTCCAGATCATTCGACACAGGCGCGGCTTCAATGCCATAGAGACCGTCGTCGTCAAAACTTGTGTGCGGGCGGACAAAGCCGGCTGGTATATCGTCGGCATATTCATCTACGAATTGTGACGGGGCCAAAGTTTTGGACTGGAAAAACGCAGTGATTTGCCCAAGGACGTCTGTGCTGGAGTCCCCAGGGCCACCGGTGTCGACGGGGTCACTGGTCCCGCCTGACCCGCCGATCACTCCGGTATCATCGCTACCGTCGTCCGCGTTGAGGTAAACAACCTCGTCCGCCGCGCTTTTCACTTGTTCCAGCTCGTCGCCATCTAGGTACTTGATAACCCAGATCGAGGCAGGCTTCTCATCGTAATTGTAGGGTCGCGGCCGGCCCGCGTCGCGCCAAGCGTCATAGCCGTCCGAGGATGTCGTGATCTCGCCAATGCTGCCTTTGTAGTAATCGGACCCCAGCCAGTCCCCCCCACCGCTGGGATCGCCAATAGACCAATTTCCACTTTCGTTCGGATCGTTGAGCGACCCGTATTGGGCCTGGCCGATTGAAATCCCATTCTCGATCGTCAACCACTCGGCGTTGTACAGATCAGCGGTCGCAAAAGACGGGCCGAGCAGATCCGTCTTTAGCGTTTCTGCGAACGGGGCTTCACTGTATTCGTAGGTCACCTCAATATAGAACTTCGTCAGGCTCCCGCCTTCGTCGCCATTCAAGTAGATGGTGCCCGCCATATTGTAAGGTCCCTTGCCGTAATGAGCTTGCCGCGTCCGCGCTCTGTGATATGAACCTCCCCCACCAATACAGTAGTTTGGAGGGGGTTTCGGGTTAGGCGTGCGCCCAACCCACGACCGTCCCGGCCGTGTTGATCGTTTCCAAGCGGTGCAACTCGTCAAGCCCCCATTGGAGCATGACACGGGCCGCGGCTTCGTCGCGCCCCAAGCTGCACCCGCAAGAGCAAGAGTGTTGCCGTTCGGACAAGGTCTTTTTGCGTAGGACGCCGCAGTCCGGGCAGCGCTGTGACGGCTTGAGAGACCGCGTCGGGGCTTCGAGGAACTCGATACCAGCTTCTTCCGCTTTGTATCTGAGCATGTTCAGAAAGGCGCTAGGGCCTGTGTCCAGAATGGCTCTGTTAAGGCCTGCCTTTTGCGCCACGTTTCTGCCGGGCATCTCGACCGACCCACGCGCTGAGCGCGTCATGTTTCGGATATTCAGCTCTTCCGTCGCGATCATCCGGTGGCGCGCAACCAGAGTAGCGGAAGCTTTGTGCAGGAAATCCTTTCGGCGAGCTGCGACTTTCGCATGTCGACGCGCCAGCGCCTTGCGATGTCGCACAAGGGCACGGCCAGTGATTTTTCGGGCGCGGGCTGCCGCCGAGAGGCGGCGCTGCTCTGCGCGCAAATCGTCGGCCTCAGCATCCAGATGACGCGGGTTCGCAAGGGCTTCGAATGACCCATCTTCATGGGCAATTGTCGCAAACTCAGACAGGCCCCAATCAAGCCCGATCGCCCCGCCCGTGGGGCGGGCGCGTTCGGCGCAGCCGGTCTCGACCACAACATTGAGGTACCAGCCTCGGGTTGAATAGGTCACATCAGCCTTCAGAACGCTCCCGGGCGTTCTTGCGATGCCACGCATCCGCATCCGGCCAATGCCGAACAGCTTAACGAAGCCGTGGCGGCCGCCATCGCGCATCTCGACCTTGAAGCCGTTGCCGTGCTCTTTATATCCCCATCCGCGAAAGCGATCTGCGGACCGGAAGCGTGGGAATCCCGGTGTCTGCCCTGCTTTGACGCGCCGGAAGAAGCCATCGAACGCCAGATCCAGCCGCTTCAGCACAATCTGTGCTTCATGGGTGTGGATCAAGCCGCGCCACCCTTCAACATCCTGCCGGATGTGCTTCAGGGCTTTCTCCTGATCGGATCGGCGGATGCGAACACCCTTTCTCCAGGCCCCGATACGTTCCTCGAGCGCAGCGTTCCACAAGTCCTTCAGCATCACATGCTTGCGCCACAGGGCTTCGGCCTGTGACTTGCTCGGGTAAAGCTTGAAAGAGAGGGATCTGGTTGCGCTCATAATGCCTGTCATGTTAATGGTTCAGGCATGAGCCTTCAAGCGTATACCTCTACACATAACTGCATTTATGCCCTTCGATACCATATGGTTCTAGTGACCAAATATCGCCGGAGGGTGCTGACAGGGCATATGCTTGACGCAGCCCGTGACGTACTGGACGCGCGCGCGTCCACGCAAGGCGGCAGAATCGAAGAGTTCGGCGGTGAGGAGGATCACATCCACCTTTTGGTGTCCCTGCCTCCAGCTGTGCCGGTGTCCATCTTTGCGAACGCGGCCAAAACGGGGACATCACGCCGCCTGCGTCGTGATTTTCCCCAACTCAAGAAAATTGGGCCAGCTCTTTGGTCTCCGAGCTATTTTGTAACAAGTTGCGGCGGGGCGCCGTTGGAAACGATCAAAGAATATGTCCGATCTCAAGCAAGACCGGACTAGGCTGGCAGCCCCATGGGCACCCCCACCAATGCAGTGGCTTGGAAGGGGCTTGTGCCAGCTACAGTTTGGTCAAACGAGCTACGTTAACTAACATCCCAAAGTTTCAATCTAACCTTGGGACTAAATCAACTGGCCAATTTGACCGACTTTAGAAACGGGAGCCGCAAAAGCGTATGGTATGCGACGGCCATACCCCATTGATTTGATGTGTTCCTGAGAGTTGGCCGTCCTGCGAGAAGGTCTGCGTCAGCAGATGGAGGTTTCGCATGGC
>NZ_FOXY01000046.1 GCF_900115865.1 Donghicola eburneus
CATTCGACCTCTGGAAAGGCTACGCTGCCGAAATGACCGCCTGACAGGCAGAGCTTTCGCTCCGCTCGATCAGGCGATAATAAGTTGGCAATGCCGCCGGGCTTGCTGAATACTCTCAGCGCAAGCCGCTGGTGCTCCGGCATCTGTCTCAGGCCCGCTGTGGCAGCGGCGGCTCCGTTGGCCCGGGCAGTGCCGCCGATCTGAAACCTCATCCTCCGGGTCCGTCTCGGCGGTGCTATCGCGGCATGTTCGATACTGCGCTATGCACCGCGCCGTCGGGATGCAAAGGACATCAATCACGGTTGCGCCTACCCCGCTTCGGCGAGCGGGCCTACGCGGTCAAGCACGCGATGTGCATAGCTCTCGAACTGCACCCGATAGCGCTCTGCCGTTTTCTGCGCCTCCTCAAGGCGCGCGATGAGCGACCTCTCGCGTTCTGTCCACGTTGCCTTGGCGGCCTCGAAACCAGTCTCTGCAGCTTGAATTTTTGCAGCCGCCTCGGACAGCCCCTCGTCATGGCGGGCCTGCATCTCGCCCATCTTCGCCTCCAAGGCCTCAAGCGCCGCCAGTTTTTGATCCGCTGTGGCGAGACGCTCGGCCAGAGCATGGCGTTCGTCCGACAGCCGGGCATTCTCCGCAATGTGCATTTCGAGCTGGGTTTGCAGAGCGGCGTGGTCAGCACTGAGAGCCTCAAGTTGGGCCCGCGCACCCGAGAGCTCGGCGCCATTTTTTGCCACGGCTGCAGACCACATCTGGCTGATGTTCGACAGGCTAGAGAGCAAAAATTCGTCAGGAAGGTCGAACGCGGCCCTGGCGCGATCATCGCGTGCAGCAAGCTCAGAAAGCAGCGCCCCGATGGCGCCGGTATTGCCGCCAATGGTGTTGTGGAGCAGGCTCACGGTGGGTTTCATTCCGTCCCGCAGCGCCTGCTGACGCGCCAAGTTGACGTCCTCCATGTTGAGGGATTTCGTGTTTTTATTCGACATTTGCCTGCTCCGCTTCTGTTGCTCTAGGCGACGTAAGAGCCTCAAAAATTTCCCGCTAGAGCGCGAAGCCAAGTTTTTTTGCGAAAGGCGCGCTTTTTTTCGCGGGGGCTGGGGCGCGTTCGTAGAGAGGCGACCTCATGGTTCGACCCGCCCGATTTTTGCCGTAGGTGACCCAGGAAATCGGCACGTTTGCCCCATCAATATCTATGAATTATGCAAGTGCCGGTCTGTGCGATGCCTCGAAACTCCCTTGTTTTGTTGGAGGTCGAGCGCCCCCCAGCGCGCCTTCAAAAATGTTGCACAGGCCGAAATGGCACCTTGGAACGCTTAAGTAATTGTTAAATATTGGAAATCTTCATCAAAAAACGCTGCGCTTTAGACCCCGCAACAATAATATCTAATAAATACAGGTGCTTAAGATATGTTGCATGTTGCGCGAGGATGAATAGCTCCCTGCGCGTGTGTAGGTGCGTGCGTGTGTGCGTGTGTGCGTGTGTATAAGGATATATCTATTTCTCTGTTACATGGTATAGATAGATAGAAAGATCTTTAGATTTCAGTGCTTTAGGCATGTTGCAGCGCCCGCAACAGCGCTGTAACAAACTGAAAAAAGTGTTACACTGTTGTTTTTGTTGAATAATAATCATCAAAAAATGGCAAAATGCCGGGAGGAAGCCAGATTTCAGCGTAAAACCCTCTGTAATAGGCTCAAAACATGCCAAATTCGGAATGTGTTTTGAGCTTGGAGTCTTGTCGGTTTACCACAAAAAAGCTTCGACGACTTTGAATGCTGGCTCTGGCATTCAGCTCTCATACTCTAGACGCGATCGTGACGAGGCCAAGGATGAGGGGCATCGGAAATGCCTGTTACTTTACATGGGATGCTCCGCGTATAGACGCTTGTAAATAAAATCTCAAACAGCATGTTTCGTGGATCGTGGATCGTGGATCGTGGATCGTGGATCGTGGATCGTGGATCGTAACGGCTCCATTGGGACCACCTGCCTGAATTGGGTCTGATGTCTTAAGCTATGTCATAATTGGCGTCGTTACCGACGTCGTATGAGGCAGGGCTCAAGATGCGACAGGAAGTTATTATCGGGGTCGAACGTCGGCGCCGCTGGCGGGATGAAGAGAAGCTGGCCATCCTGGACGAGGTCGGCGTGAACGGCGCCAGTGTTTCGGATGTTGCACGGGCGCATGATATTACTCGTCAGCACATTTACCAATGGCGACAAGAACTGAAGAAGAAGGGCCTGCTAGAGGCTACAGCAGGCTCTGGGGTTACTTTCTTGCCTTTGGTTCGGCCTGAGCCAGACGGTGCTGATGAACGCTTGGCCGGAGACATTGAGATCCGGGTGGCCAATGGCCGAACCCTTCGTTGCCCCAGTGATCTGTGCTCGGACAATCTGCTGAGGCTCGTGCGTCTGCTGGAGTCGGTATGATTGGCCCGGGAACGGGCGTCAGAGTGTATCTGGCCTGTGGTGTCACAGACATGAGGAAGGGGCATTGCCAACTTATTATCGCCTGATCGAGCGGAGCGAAAGCTCTGCCTGTCAGGCGGTCATTTCGGCAGCGTAGCCTTTCCAGAGGTCGAAT
>NZ_FOXY01000036.1 GCF_900115865.1 Donghicola eburneus
TTGGTTTGATGCGCCCACGAGTCTTTCTGATTTGTCTCATCCGCGGAGAGTTCAGTTAGAAATCGAATGACTTGGTTGGCAGTGGACGCCGCACATCCTCTTACTGGATATTTTCTAGTGAACCCATGAAGGGCTCCTTTGAGGCACTATGTACCTTGGCGAACATCATCTAGTAAATCACCGCTTCGGGCCGCTCAGGCTAGAAGTTAAGTCCGATCAACCCGACTTTGCAAAGGGCGCAATCTGGGCATTGCCGACTTTGGCCTGCGGAAAATGCTGCGGATGCATCGAGAGTCCGGTTTGGTGAGGCTCCACTGCAGCGCTGTGTGTCCGGTCAAACCGAGGCTGCGGAGCAGATTTTCATTTCAGCAAAGCTCAGAAGCTAAACTCTCTCTGCCTTGCCTCTGAAAGCTGGAAGACACAAAGCACTGCTTTCGAGCGTGGGAATAGGTTGCCGAAGTCTTGGCCATCTGGCCTGAATGGTTTGGCACCTTCAGCCCTCAAGTTTGCTAGTATCGTATTCCTCGATAGCCCAGTTTCTTCCATCAGCATCGTTGGCGTAACGAACTTCTGTCGAAACGCGGCGATGTCTTCTGCATCCAAAAATCTCCGCGGTGCTCGGCGATTGGGAACCTGCACCAAGCGTGACGGCGAATGGCCTGCTTCTAAGAATTGAAGGAATTTCCCACCGTCACGAAGGCCGATCTGCCGTGCAAAGACTGCTGCAGGCACCAAGCCTTCAACAGATAGGTTCGCACGCGCATGTCTTGTCTTCAGAGCATCGACGTTTGACTTCAAAACATGAAACCCGCTAAAGCCTGCCTCGCCCTTGGGTTTCGCTAGCTTCATCCTCGACTTACGGATTTGTCGTAGGAGCTGGTCAAAACTCAAACCCGCGCGGGCCCGTGCCTTGATGAGGCGTTCCCAATCTGATCCGAGTCCCTCAACCCTGATGGCCAAGCCATCCAATTCTTCGATGAGTGTCATCCCGTCAGACACCAGCCAGGGCGCCTTGATCGTAGAAATCTTCGTGCGCGGAGCAATCGCACCATCTGTTGCCAATGCTTCGAATTCATGTCGTGTCGCGCCCATCGCCTTGCACATCTCGGCATTGCCCACGCGCTGGGGAATTTCTGCGATCAGATCCCGAAAAGGTCCGGCGGGAAACGTCTGCCCCATGTCGATGTCATTGAGGGCACCCGCTTCAACAAGTAACTGGCCCATGAGCTTCGGGCCGATGCCCGCGTCTTGTGCAGCTGCGTTGATCGCGTAGAGCCGCCGTTCACTGAGGCTTTCTCCCAATACATCCTCGCCCGATGCGATGGGCCAAGTGTCAAGGATGACCTTGCGCATTATCGCTCGAAAGTCTTTGAAGAGCTCGTCTTCGAGATGGGCGCGGGCCATGTCACGATAGAGCTGACCGAAGGCCTTGTTGGGCGTACTGGTGCCCGCAGGCGCGCGTGCGGCCAGCCGTTCCAACGCGTCACGTATCGCGGCAGGGCCTCGTCTGACGACGTCAAAGCCAGCGGCTTGCGCAGCGCGTTCCGGTTCATAGAGGTCTTGGCACTTCCACAGGCTCTGCCGAACGAGTTCTTTCCCGAGAAGTCGAATGAATGTTGTGGCGGCATAAAGAGGTTGGTCAAACAGCCAAGTATCATCGGTGCCGCTGGCCAATCTTGCATCCAGCCATCGATCATAGGGGGAAGGGACAACTGGTACGCCAGCCATGGCCCCATTGCCAATCTGGTCTTTAAGGATATCGAGATGCGCCCCAATGTTCATGCGTGACGGCAAACTTGTATCATGCCAAAGGTCGACGAGGGGACGTCCATGCCTCACGCAGATCGTGGCATCACGCAGTTGCCAGTCGCCGCGCATGACCATCGAACGGGAGGGCGCTCCAGGTCCGTTGTCGAAATCTTCTTTCAGACAAGCAGGGCAGCCTCGCATGGTTGGATTGCGAAGTGCCCGGGATACAAAGATTTCATCCCGAAACCGCATCCGAACGTCACCGACCGCCTGACCTGTCCATGAAACAAGCTCGTCGATTTGCGCCTCTGTCAGCGCAGAGAGTTCGGCGAAGGTTTTGAGATCGTCCGCATTCAGATTGATAAGTCCGCGGTAGGACACACCCATGTCCGAGCAGAACTTGAGAACAGAGGTGCCATTCACTGCCGCCATTCTCGAAAGAAAAGAGGGGAGGGTTTCTCGATCCTGAGGGTCTACCCGAAGGGCTAGAGGGGTGCCCATGCTGAAAGTCTCCGACGTTGCCTGCTCGCGTTTTGCTTGTGACCCCCATTGTCTGCGTCGCTAGGAAAAAATCAAAAGCTAATCGCGGACGCTTTGAGCAGGGCGAGAGCAAACAAAGGAGGGAGTAGTCCGCGTCGAATCAGGGCCCGCCCGTCTCTCGAAAAGAGAGGTCGATTGATGTCTTGTGTGGGTTGAGCAGGACGCGCTGCAGTTTCAGCTGTTTTTTCCTTCGAGGAACAGGAGGCGAAAGACCTGCGAGGATCGTCGGCCTTTCTAAGAAACTTCGTTTTTCTTCGGAGGCGTAGTTTCTGCGCTCTCTTTGAGTTGGAGGAATGCGTTAAAGAAAACTCGCAAAAACAATGTGTTGACTCAAATTCATCTGTTGCGAAGATTTCTGGAAATTTTTCTTTTGGTTTTTTTGAGAAAATGATGACCTTTGCTTTTTGCGAAGGTTTGACCGTTCTTGTGCGGGGATCTCCGCGAAAAAGAAAACCCGCACCGAGAGGCGCGGGTCCGGAAGTTGGGGCAAAGATCGCCCGTGTGTCACTTGCCAAGCTAGAGGCCAAAAACGGCCCAGGCAAGCGCGGTCTGTGCTCCGGAAATAGAAATTAATCACTCGGAAACCCGCGTTTCCGGGAACGGAGACGGCATGTCGAATTACAGAGACTGGGTTGGCGAAGATACGCCTCCAAAAAAGAAACTACCCGCCCTGGATGTGGGGCCAATTCACGGGGTCCTTGCCTTTGAGGGCGCGCGCAACCCGCTGACGCGAAGCAACACAGCCAAGCGGATATCGGCTGCAATAGCGACGCCGCGAACAGGCGGCGTCCGTCAGGTCTATCACTTCGACGGGGAGGCGGAGTTCTACGTCGCTGTGGAAGCGCTTCTTAGCCCGGACCTGTATGGGCTCGAGGTGCAGTTGGCACCGATCGATTACTACGATCGCCGCTCTCGAAAATGGCGAAAGCACTATTTTGATCTTCGCCTGACATATGCTGATGGCCATCGGCGCGCGGTATTTGTGCGCAATGGGACATCGCTGGCAAAGCAAGAGACACAAGACGAGATCGAAGACATCTTCGCCGCTTTGACCCTCGATTTTGCCGACACCGCCTGCGTCGTGAATGCAGATCAGTACACCAAAGCCTACAAGGATAATTTGCGTCGGCTTTGGGAGTGTTCGAAAGTTCAAGACGCAGAGGCGGACGGGATTGTCGAGAAAGCCGCGCGAGAAGAGAGCTATTGGCTACTCAGGGATCTCATCTCGAAATGTCCGATTGAAAATTGGCGGGCTTTCCAAGCTGCGATGCGTCTCGTGGCGCGCAAAGTGCTCCGGGCCGACCTCTATGGAGTGCTTGATTACACATCGCGGGTTGCGCTTCACCCATGAGCCGCGCGCCGTTGTATGCGATTCCGAAAGGTTCTGTTCTCAAGTGGGATGGGCGCACACTGCGTGTAGCAGTCTGCGAGGAGGGCAGCTTTGCGGTTGAATGTGAAGATACAGGAGAGTGCTTTTCCTTATCTCTGGAAAAGGTTGAGGCGGCCATTCGAGCGCGCGACTGTGATGTCATTTCGCCACGAGATGCGGCAAAGCGCAAAGAATTACTAAACTACACAGGGGGATTTGAAGAAATTGAACAACTCCCAAAGGAAAAGCTACCGAGTGTCCAAGCGATTGCCGTGTTGGTGTTGGCGATATGCGAAATAAAATCTGAAGGGATAAAGGTCACCCAGCGGAGCATGGACAAAGGTGGAGAACACCGGCAACTCGTTCTTCAAAGAGCGCATAAGCTCGCGCCACAATTCGGGTTTTTAAGATCTCAGCGCGGCGGAAAGTTGGCCGAGGGTTTCGTGGTTCCGCAAGGTCGCACTTTGGCTCGTTATTGCAAAGTCTTCGACCAGTTCGATGGAAACCTTGTTGTTTTGGCGGATCGAGACCATCTGAAAGGGTCTCGAGCACCCCGCTTGGTGGCTTGGCAGCAGAGGTTCGTTAAAAAAGTCATCGACAGATGTCTTCGAGAGACGAAGCCGTCAATTTCGAACATCTACATTCTTGAAAAAGCTTTGTTTGTTCGAACAGAAAAGGACAAAGCGCTTTGCGCGACCTGGCCTTCGATTACGACAGTCCGAAATCACTACAATGCAAAGTCCGTAGTAGCCAAAGCGCTTGGGCGTGATGGTCAAGAACATAGCGACAACCTTTATGGCGCCGGCTCGACGGATATCCGCGCACTCATACCTGGCGGTTATCTAGAAACGGACCAATACCTTGTTTCCATTTTTACCAGAAACGACGGTAGATTAGTGGCAAAGCATATTGATCCCGATACTGCTCCAGAAGAGCTTCAAGAAAACGAGGTTTTTCGTTGTTGGCTGCACGTCATTATAGACATGGCGACGCGTATGCCACTCGGTTGGATCATCGCTCAATCAGCTGATGCCGACCACACCATGGCGCTTCTGCGTATGGCCACACGTGACAAAACCAAGGAGAAGGTTCGATACAATTGTAGGAATGATCCAGCACCACCAGTACGGCTTGGCATGGTGTCCGCGGATAATGGCAGCGCGACCCGAAATTCCCAAGTGTATGCCGCTCAGCTTGGCATGGGAGTAGTTGTGAAGGCGAACCGGACCTATCACGCGAATGACAAGCCGCACATCGAGAGACTGTTCGGAACGATACAGGGCAAAGTGCTCAGCATTCTGCCGGGCTACACCGGCAGCCATCCAAAACATTTGCCAGGGTATCACCCCAAAGGCGCGGCAAAGGTCACTCACGACCAACTGTATGGCATGATTACGCGGTACCTTGTGGACGAGTATCCGTATGATGAGCACCACGGCACCGGTATGTTCGGGATGACGCCCAAAGCAAAGCTGGAAGAGGCAATATCACGTTACGGACTATTACCGCCGCACCCTCAACGCGACCGCATCCTGTATTTGGGGGTGAAACGCGAGGTGAGCACGACCTCGGAAGGGGTCAGGGTTTTCAACATCCCGTTCAACTCCACGCAGCTTCAGCGCTACGCCGATGGTGGCTCGAAACGCGTCACTGTGCATTTGGATCCAGACGATCTGCGTCAGGTTCTGATTACTGCGGAAGGGCTGGATGAGGTGCTGGAGGCACGTCTGAGCATGACTGTCTTCAAAGATCTGACTTTGGAAGAAGCGGTTGAGGTTATGGAGGCCGCAACCAGGGATAATCCGACGAGAGGCGCCTTGCATAAGCGCGAACTGGAGCTTTCGATCGAACAAAGGGCGCGAGACGTTCACGCCTTTGAAGACGCCCGTGATCCTTCGAATTATCGAACGATTGAGCAACTGCAAAGGCGCGCCGACAGGACGCTCCGCGTAGAAGAGCGTCCGTCCTCCTATCTTGGACCAACGGTGGCTCCTGGTGCCATCATGGATCGGAACTCTGCAGTGGGGGTGGTTTCTGTGAAAGCCACTGCGGGGAACCCTCCGCAGAATGCTCCGACAGAAGGTGCGTCCAGCGGATCTGAAAAAGCTCCATCTGACATCAAAAACATGACCTTCGGCCCAGTAAAGGATAGCAAGCTTTGACCTCTTCTTTTGTGATCCCATCCCTTGCCAACTTGAATGCCGATCTTGCGCAACGGCATTATCCGCTGGACCGTGGGCAGGAGCTTCATCGGGCCTTCGCGCAGTGCTTCAGCCGCCATCTTGGTCGACTACGGTCAGAGCAGGCCTTCGAGGCGCGGAGCCTGTTGGTCACGGGACTGTCGGGATCAGGAAAGTCGAAAGAAATCCTCCATCTTCTCGATCTTTTCTGGAAGGAAGCGGTCGAACTCCCCTGTGGTAAACCTGCCCGTTTCGTGCGCTGCGTTCTCGATGCCAAGGGCAGCTGGAAAGATCTCGGTCGCAAGACCCTTCATGCTCTGGGTTATCCAATTTCAAACAAGACCCGACGGACCCAGTTTGAAATCTGGGAGATGGTGATGACCCAAGCTTCGCTGCAGGGGGTGGTCGGTATTCACTATGATGAAGCACAGCACATCATGCGTGGGAAATCTGATGCGGACGTCATGACCGTGCTTGATGCCTTCAAGACCCTTATGAAATCCAGTGATTGGCCACTCATGCTGATTTTGTCAGGTGTTCCCGAGCTGGGTGATTACGTGCAGCGCGAGCCCCAGTTGGATCGATTGATGACGCGTGTCGCGTTCTCCGAGATCGCTACAGGGGAAACCGAGGCCGAAATCGCGCGGGACTATGAGATCATGAACGACATTGTCGGCAGCTATGCCCTCAAGGTGGACCTTCCTGTTGCACCAGACCTTCAAACTGGAGCGTTTCTCCATCGGTTGGCGACCGGCGCGTCGTTCCGATGGGGGCTGTTGATCGAGATCGTCATAGACGCGATCGGATGTGCCGTGTCTCGGGGTGCAGATGCGCTCGAAGTGGAAGACTTTGTGACGGCATGGTGCGAGAAGACCGGGTCAAACCAGTTGGTGACACCATTCACTCATGATGCCTACGAGCGCGTTTTCCGACGAGACCGTCCGTTCCGCGCTTCGCTCACCGCGTAATCTCTTCCAACATCATCGTCCTGTCTGAACCCGCGCAATTGCGCGGGTTTTTTCGTGGGTCAGGGTAGGGGGAGGGGCTGCGAAGACTGCCGAAATGGCTGCGTAAGCTTCTACTTTCTGCGCACGCTTTTGGTTTCTCGGACGGTGAGGGGGTCGTAAGATATTGATAAATATATGATTTAATGCCGATTCGGTGCGAGGTGTCCGATCTTGCGCACTCTTTTGGTTTTTCTGACTTCTCATGAGAAAGCAGAATTGCGAAACTACCTCTGCACAGAGGGCAGTGACGACAGACCCCTCCCTATATCTTTGCGCTGGTTGGTTGGTTTTGCTTGTTGCTGTTTGATTTTGAGTATTTTGGATTTTTTTGAGTTTTTTGGATTTTGTGTTGATTTGGGGGTTGCGACTCTTTGTTGGTATCCGTAGAAGGCCCCTCACCGGCGGCGCTGAGGCGCGGTTGGGGCGGACGGGACGGTCGGAAGGCTGGAAGGTTCG
>NZ_FOXY01000041.1 GCF_900115865.1 Donghicola eburneus
TGGGAAACGATAGCCTTTCAGGCGCGGCATCTCAGCTGGTATCATCATGCCAAAACGCTAGACGCCCTCAGGTGCTTCAGCAAGTTGGCAATGCCGGGTTGTCAGCTTCGAAGGGTTGCCGAGCGGTCGCGTATACCAAGGCCAGAGAATTACCGTGCAGGTGTCGCTGTTCGGGAAGTTACCGCCTCAACCGTATTTCATGGAAGTCCTGGAGTGCGACGACGAAGCAATGATTTTGCGGTCTTCTGAAAAGGGCGCAGGCGTCAAATCGTGGCGTCACACTCTGACCGTGGAACCGCAGCAGTCAGGGTCCAGGCTGCGCGACGTCATTGAAATCGACGCGGGCTGGATGTCATGGGCCTTCGCGCTCTGGGCACGGTTTCTGTATCGCAAGCGGCATGAACCGCGCGTTCAAATTCTTGCGGACATGCGGGCGAAACGGTCTGAGGCTGAGTTGTCTGATTCAGAACCGCCGTGAAGTGAACCAAGATGCACTGCGGCCTTTCGCGCTAGGTGCAGTGAACTGCAAAACGGGCTCGAAGCCGACATTCAGCGCTTCGGCATGGCCCGTATCCAGCCTCGAAGTTCGACATGGCGCGAGCGGCCCAGAGCGGTCATTCGATTGCTGATGGAGATGATACGGTGCGGCTTCTCGTGGTGAATACCAACTATTTCAAATAGTGCCATCAAACGGCACTTTTAAGAAATCGAGGCTCTTAAAAATGAACTAAGTAAAATCTCGAAATATGAGGCTCGGTTCATTGCGTTTGCGAGATCTGATGTCGCTGGAAGACGGACCGGCGTTCCATCAATGTATCACCGAAAAATTCACCTTCTAATAGCAGCGCGAAATGCGGTTGGTGTCATGTTGCGTGCCTTTCGAAATCGGCGAGCGAGATCAGCTGCGTCTGAAAAACCGCATTCGTTCGCAATCCAGCCTATGGGACGATCCGTCTGCATGAGCATCTGGCATGCGCGCCCCAAACGTAATTGCAAGACATAATCGCTTATCGACATTCGAGCGCTTCGTTTGAATATGCGCTGCATTTGGCTTTCGCTAAGATGCACAAGCTCGCAAAGCGGGGCTAGGCGAAGAGGCTCATCGTAATGGCTGTGTAGGTAATCCAGAATTTTCTGCAGTCGCACTCGATCGCGGGGCATCTCGCTGACAGTGACCTCTCCGGTCGCTAGCGGCGTACGGTCAGAAGACGCTGCAAGAGTGACCAGAATGGATTGAAACGCGATGACCTGTTCGACACCGCTCAAAGCACTCAGGCCAAGAAGCCGCTGACGAAGCAACGTCGATGTTTCGGGGCCGAACCGCAGTCCTCGCCGTGCTTGTAGCAGCAATGGCATGACTGAGGACAATTCAGGCACCAAAGCGATCAGGGACATGATCCAGTCATTGGTAAACCAGCAGACAATTGCGCGGTGGGGCGCGGGATCAGAGACACGCTCAACGGACTGGAAAGCATGAGGCAGATTGGGAGCAATCAGAACAAGATCGCCGTCATCATATGGGCCAATATGATCACCGACAAAGGACATCCCCTTGCTGTTCACCGTCAGGGTAAGCTCGAATTCGGGATGGTAATGCCAGTTGAACGGAAACTCCGCTAGGCGACGATCAAAGACATGCAAAGACCGACCGGGCGGGATGGAGACTGTCTCGAAATAGGGTTGAGGTATGGGCATTGCGTAACAAATCTCCACCAGAATGCGGTGATCATACAAACATGCACGGTACTTTGGAATGGTGCGATCCACAGTGGTCGGGCATTTGAGGGCAAGTCACGGAGGGATGAAAGATGCAGACCATCAAGGCGGAGCTCGTAATCATTGGGTCTGGGGTAGGCGGCTCTGCTATCGCACATCAGATGGTCGGCAGTGGCGCTAAAATTCTAATACTCGAGCGTGGTGATGACCTTCGGAACGAGCCGCAAAACAATGATGCGGAAGCGGTCTTTATCCAGTCTCGATACAAGACGCAGGATGAATGGGCCGATCTGAACGGCGAAACGTATAGACCTGGTCAATATTACTACGTTGGTGGCCATACGAAGTTCTATGGAACCGCGATGTTCCGCTTCCGCGACACCGATTTTCGCGAAACACAAATCGATGGGGCAGTTTCTCCGGCTTGGCCGATTGGCTATGAAGACCTCGCCCACTATTACGCTATGGCCGAAGTGCTTTATGGTGTGCGCGGGACAGCTGGGATCGACCCGACTGAACCGCCTCGCGAGCCCTTTCCACATGCGGCAATTCCTCATGAACCCGTCATAGCGGCGGTCGCGGATCAGTTTTGCCAGCAGGGATTGACCCCCTTTCCCATGCCATCTGCGGTGGATTACGGCCCTGGTGGTAAGTGTCAGCGTTGCGGAACCTGCGATGCCTTCGCGTGCCGTTTTGATGCAAAGGGTGATGCAGATACACGCGTAATGCGCCCGCTTTTGAAGCATGAGAATGTTAGATTAGAACGCAATACCGAAGTCACGCACCTCGTCACGGATGCGGCAGGGCGGCGGATTGTCAAAGTTGTGGCGCGACGTGGAGGAGAGGTGTTGCACGTCGAAGCACCAGTGTTTGTGCTCAGTGCAGGGGCTATCAATTCCGCGCTGATCTTATTGCGCTCAGCTTGCGAGGTTGCCCCGAATGGGCTTGCCAATCGTTCTGGTGTGGTCGGGCGGCATCTTATGAACCACCATCTAACCGGGTTGATGGGGGTTAAACCCTTCGTCGTGAACGAAACGAAATTCCCCAAAACACTATCTCTGAACGATTTTTATCATGGCTTGCCAGATGATCCCGATGCTCGGGGCAATATCCAGATGCTGGGTAATATCAAAGGCGCGATGATCCGTTCGACTTACCCAAGAACGCCGCGGGCAGCAGCCGATTGGCTGGGTCGACATTCAGTGGATTTTCTGGCCATGGGGGAGGATCTGCCACGCTGGGACAGCCGTGTTAGGCTGTCAGATGATGGTGGGGTTCAGGTCGACTATCGGCCCGGAGGAGCAGATGCGCATGACCGTTTTGTGCGCCATGTCAGGCGCGTTCTACGTCGAGCTGGTTTTCCTGTGGTGCTGCGCCATAGTTTTGGAATTCAAGCTCCGTCGCACCAATGTGGCACCGTGCGGATGGGCGATGATCCAACCACTTCCGCTTTGGATGGGCTCTGTCGGACGCACGATCATCCGAACCTTTACGTGGTGGATGGCAGTTTCTTTCCGTCCTCCGCCGCTCTGAACCCCGCTCTGACCATCGCGGCCCAAGCGCTGCGCGTCGGAGCCCACCTTCGCCAAACGCTCACATTCTGAAAGGGCCTCTTCATGAACTTTCTATTGCCGCTCACTGGGTCCTTCGCGCAACCCGCCGCTGAAAACCCCACCGTCGCCATGATCGAGGCGGCTTATCAGCACCATGGCCTCGATTGGCGCTACATCAACGTTGAGGTCGCGCCAGACGATCTGGCCGATGCTGTGCGTGGCGCACGGGCAATGGGGTGGCGAGGCTTCAATTGTTCTATCCCGCACAAAGTTGCGGTGATCGAACACCTAGACGGCTTGGGTAAATCGGCCGAAATCATCGGAGCCGTAAACACCATCGTGCGCGATGGCGACCGCTTGATTGGCGAAAACACCGACGGGCGCGGCTTTGTTGCGGCTCTGCGCGAAGTCGTAGACCCCGCAGGAAAATCCGTTGTTCTGTTTGGTGCGGGTGGCGCGGCAAGAGCCGTCGCGGTGGAAATTGCACTGGCCGGCGCTGCGCGGATTGCCGTGGTTAACCGTAGTGCAGGGCGTGGTCAGGCACTCGTCGACCTCTTGAATGAACGGACTGGGACACAAGCGCACTATGCACCTTGGGAGGGGAAATTTGCCGTGCCAGCGGACACTGATATTGTAATCCACGCGACCTCGATCGGTCTGTATCCTGATGTCGAAGCGATTCCCGAAATCGATATCGACAGCCTGAAATCAAATATGGTCGTCGCTGACGGCATCCATAACCCACCCCAGACACGTTTGTTACGAGCCGCTCAGGGGCGCGGTTGCAAAACCGTCGATGGTCTCGCGATGCTCGTGCAGCAAGGTGTGATCGGGGTCAAATACTGGACCGGCTTAGACGTCGATCCTCTCGTGATGCGACAGACATTGCTGGACCTTGACCTGTAATTACGGGTGTCAAACTTCTCGGTCAAAACGACTCGATAGTTCGCTAAGTGGTGCCGTCAATTGATTCCCAGTAGCATCATTTTCGGCCCGTAGCTGCCCTCGGCTACCACTTCCAAACGATGCAATGTGGTCCGCCATTGCGGCCATTCGTGCGTAACGCAGCGTCGCTGTCCCTCGAATCACAGCAGAGCCAGACGACGCCGATGGTCGCGTCCTAATCGTCTGACTGTTGTCTGAAATGCATCATCGGCGCGACCGTTCAGCCGGGAAGACCGGTGACGTCCACGGAGGTGGTGTAGCTTCAGGTGGCCATTGGGTTTCTTGGTAAGGTCGGGTTGCAAGACTCAATCTAATCCAAGGACGACACCC
>NZ_FOXY01000038.1 GCF_900115865.1 Donghicola eburneus
GCAGATTATGTCGAGTGATTTCTGCTAAAAACACCGCAGTCGGCAAGCCGTTGCCGCTGCGGACTCCGCATAATCATGCGCCCTGCATAATTGCGGTTATGAGGAGCTCCTCATAAGCGCAAGGGGCATGCGGGTTTGGCGCTGGTGGTCCAAACGGTGCTGGGACGTGATCCGTACAGTGGGGCGATTTTTGTGTTTAGATCGAAGCGCGGGGACAGGATCAAGATTCTGGTCTGGGATCAGACGGGTCTGGTGTTGGTCTACAAGCATTTGGAAGGGGGCCAATTCCAGTGGCCCCGGCCCGTGGACGGTGTGATCAGGCTGACGCCTGCACAGTTCACGGCCCTGTTTGAAGGGTTGGATTGGAAGGCGGTTCGGGCCGAGCGGCGCCACCAGCCCAAGCGCGCTGGATAACGTGCGGCGGGGTGACTCATGGGGGCGAATTCCGCAGCGCAAGCAGGCATGGTGGTGTATAACAGGTCATGCCTGCCTCAAACCAAATCAGCCCTGAATATGTTGCCGATCTCGAGCAACGATTGGCCCGCGCAGAGGCGGCCAATACGGCTCTGGCCGAGGCCAACGCACGGCTGGAACGGCTGTTGCTCCAGTCCCGGCACGCGCGGTTTGGCCCAAGCTCGGAAAAGGGTGATCCCGATCAGCGCAATCTCTTTGCTGAAGATATCGAGGTCGCGGAAGGGCAGTTGGCGGCCGCGGGAGAGGCCGCCGATAAAGCTCTCTGCAAGGCGCCTCGGCACGCGTCTGCCGTAAACCGGAACAAAGGGCGGCTGCCGGAGCATCTGGAACGTGTCGAAGAGGTTATCGAACCTGCAAACACGTCCTGCCCCTGTGGGTGCGGTGAGATGGTTCGGGTCGGGGAAGATCGCACCGAACGGCTCGATGTCGTGCCAGCCCGGTTCAGGGTGCTGGTCACCGTGCGTCCTAAATACATGTGCCGGGCGTGCAAGGGCGCATCCCACGCGCAAGCCCCGGCGCCGGAATTCCTTGTGCCGCGCGGTCTTGGGACAAACCGGTTCGCTATCCATACTGTCGTGTCCAAATTCTGCGACCACCTTCCCTTTTACCGACAAGCCGAGATCTGGCGCCGGGAGGGGATCGAGATTGATCGCACCATGCTGGCCAATTGGGCGGGCCGCGTCGCATTCCACCTCGCGCCTCTCATCGACGCTTTGATCGACGACCTGAAAGCGAGTGACCATCTCTTCGCAGACGAGACCACGGTTCCGGTCTTGGCCCCACGCACAGGCAAGACACGCAAGGATTATCTCTGGGCCGTGGTCCGCGATCAACGCGGCTGGGGAGGAGGCGATCCGCCAATCGTGGTGTTCCAGCATGCCAGAAGCCGGAGCGCCAAAACCGCTCAAGAGATCTTCCGTGACTTCCAGGGGCGCCAGCTGACCGTTGATGGCTACGCCGGATACGATGCATTAAGTGATCCGAAGAAAACCAATGCCCCTTGGACGATGGCCTATTGCTGGACGCATTGGCGACGCCGCTTCGTCGATTATAGCCGCACGACACACTCCCCGATTTGTCTGGAAATGACCAATCGCATCGCGCAGCTTTATCGGATCGAGGCTGACATCCGGGGCAAAGCGCCGGACGTTCGGCGCGCCGTCAGGCAACAGCTTTCCAAGCCCATCGTGGCTGCACTGCGCCTTTGGCTGGAAGGGCAACTTGACCTGCTCTCTTCAAGCTCGGATCTGGCCCGCCATATCAGGTATGGCCTCAAACGATGGGTGGGCCTGACCCGGTTCCTTGACGATGGCTGCATCGAGATGGATACGAATGCAGTAGAGAACGCAATTCGCCCGATCCCTCTTACAAGGAAGAACGCACTCTTTGCGGGAAACGACGACGGGGCGGTTACATGGGCACGCATGGCATCGCTGATCGGTACCTGCAAACTGAACGGGATTAACCCGCAGGCCTATCTGGAACACGTGCTGGACAAGATATTGAACGGACATATGCAGGATGACATCAAAAGCCTGATGCCCTGGAACTTCAAGCCGAACGGGTCAAAGTACTCATGAGCAAGATGAAAGATCTCGAGCGCAGCATCGAGGTGATCGCAGGGCAGATCACGGCTCAGCAAATGATCATGGAGGGCGTCATCGTCGAAGCCCTCCGCAAGAACGCCATCGACGAAGCGCAAATCATGGCGCTGCTGACCCAAGGCATGGATGTCTTCGAGAACAACAAGAACATGACCAAGAGCGAGACCTTTGGCGCGCTCGGCACCCTGACAAGCGTTGCTGACTCAATCAAACGCATGAAAGACGCGAAGCTCATCGGCTGAGCGCATGCGACCAACCCAAGTGTCGTCAAGACACAACTTGGAGGGTGGTCAGCCGGCGCTTACCCTTGACCGTAGCGCCAGGCTCCAATGTTTCCGCAACCAGATGCGCCTTTGCTTCTTCAGACCAAGTCCGATGCCCCGAAGGATGAAATTCAACGCCCAATGAAATGAGAAACGATTTTATCGCGCACATTGCGAAACGCACTCCCCGTTAGCAAACAGGAATGATCTCGCATCGCCAACCCATCAGCGCAATGTGGGGTGCAGACACCGTTTACACTCGAAGGGTGATCAGCCTGCGTTTACGCTATTCGACGGTGACCGATTTCGCGAGGTTGCGGGGTTGGTCGACGTCGGTGCCCATTGCGATGGCGGTGTGGTAGGCCAAGAGCTGCGCGGGCAGGGCATACAGGATCGGGGTCAGCACAGGGTCCACGTCGGGCATGGCGATGGTGCGCCAAGTGCCGTCCTGTGCTTCTTCGATGCCCTTTTTGTCGGTGATCAGCAGGACGCGGCCGTTGCGGGCCATGACCTCTTGCATGTTCGAGACGGTCTTGTCGAAGAGGCTGTCGCGCGGGGCCAGCACCACCACGGGCACCGTCTGGTCGATCAGCGCGATTGGGCCGTGCTTCAGTTCGCCCGAGGCATAGGCTTCGGCGTGGATGTAGCTGATTTCCTTGAGCTTTAGCGCGCCTTCCATCGCCAGCGGGAACATCAGGCCGCGGCCAAGGAAGAGGATATCGGTCGCCTCGGCCAGTTCGGCAGAGACCTCTTCGAAGCCATTGGTCTGGTTCAGGGCGTGATTCAGGACGCCGGGCAATGCGCGCAGGTTGTTCAGGTGGGTGCCAAGCTCTGCGTCGCTGATGTGGCCGCGCTGGTGGCCGGCCCGCAGGGCGAGCAGGAGCAGAACGGTCAGCTGGCAGGTAAACGCCTTGGTCGAGGCGACGCCGATTTCGGTGCCCGCGAGGATGGGCAGAGCCACGTCGGATTCCCGCGCGATCGAGCTTTCGGGGACGTTGACGACCGACAGGATGGTGTCTGCCTTGCCCTTGCAATAGCGCAGCGCCGCGAGGGTGTCGGCGGTTTCGCCCGACTGGCTGACAAACAGGGCTGCGCTGCCTGCGGGCATCGGGGGTTCGCGGTAGCGGAACTCGGATGCGATGTCGATTTCGCAGGGCAGTTGGGCCAGCTGTTCGAACCAGTATTTGGCCGTGACACAGGCGTAATAGGCGGTGCCGCAGGCCACCATGGTCATGCGCGACATGGCGGTAAAGTCGATCTCGGGCAGGACGATGTCGGTGCCGTCGGTGGTCAGGTAGTGGGTCAGGGCGTCGCCGATGACGATGGGCTGTTCGGCGATTTCCTTGGCCATGAAGTGCTTGTGGCCGCCCTTGTCCACGCGGGCGCTGTCCATGGAAATGGTGCGGGTTTCGCGGTGGACCTGCTGGCCGCTCGCATCGCGGATTTCGGCGCCAGCGCGGGTGATGACGGCCCAGTCGCCCTCTTCGAGATAGGTGATGCGGTTGGTCATCGGACCCAGCGCGATCGCGTCCGAGCCGACGAACATCTCGCCATCCCCGTGGCCGATGGCCAGGGGCGAGCCGAGGCGGGCGCAGATCAACAGGTCCTCTTCGCCCTCGAAGAGCAGGCAGAGGGCGAACGCGCCCTCGAGGCGGGCGATGGTGCTGGCCGCAGCCTCGCGCGGGGACTGGCCCTGATCCATGTACATGCGCACTAGGTGCGCGATGGTTTCGGTGTCGGTTTCCGTCTCGCAGACGATGCCGTGCGCCGAGAGTTCCAAACGCAATTCGCGGAAATTCTCGATGATGCCGTTGTGGACAACCGCCACGGGGCCCGAGCGGTGGGGGTGGGCGTTCACGACCGAGGGCGCGCCATGGGTGGCCCAACGGGTGTGGCCGATGCCCGCCTTGCCGGTCAGGGGTTCGTGGACCAACAGATCCGACAGGTTGACCAGCTTGCCGACCGCGCGGCGGCGGCGCAATTCGCCATCGTCGACGGTCGCGATGCCCGAGCTGTCATAGCCGCGATATTCGAGACGGCGCAGCGCCTCGACCAGAATGGGGGCAACTTCGTGATTGCCAAGAACTCCGACGATTCCGCACATCAGTTGGTCTCCTTCTTGGCGGCTGCCTTTTTGGCGCGCAGCATATCCATCAGCTTGAACGCCATTTTGGGTTTGTTCACCTGTTTGGCGCGGCCAAGGGCCAGGGCTCCGTCCTCCACATCCGTGGTGACGACAGAGCCGGAGCCGGTCATCGCGCCGTGGCCCACGCGCACGGGGGCCACCAGCATGGTGCTGGACCCGATAAAGGCGTTTTCGCCGATCTCGGTGTGGTGCTTGAAGAAGCCGTCATAGTTGCAGGTGATGGTGCCTGCGCCGATGTTGGTGCCTTTGCCGATGGTGGCGTCGCCGATATAGGTCAGGTGGTTGGCCTTGGCGCCTTCGCCGATCATGGCGTTTTTCACCTCAACGAAGTTGCCGATATGGGCGTGTTCGCTGATTTCCGCGCCGGGGCGCAGGCGGGCGTAGGGGCCGATGATCGCGCCGCGGCTGACATGGCAGCCCTCGAGGTGGCTGAACGCGCGAATGGTTGCGCCGGATTCCACGGTCACTTCGGGGCCAAAGACCACGTTGGGTTCGATGATGGTGTCGCGGCCCACGATTGTGTCATGGGCAAAGAACACGGTGTCGGGCGCGGTCATGGTGATGCCGCCCGCCAGCATTTCAGCCCGCATTTTCGACTGG
Source organism: Donghicola eburneus (assembly GCF_900115865.1). Taxonomy (GTDB): domain Bacteria; phylum Pseudomonadota; class Alphaproteobacteria; order Rhodobacterales; family Rhodobacteraceae; genus Donghicola; species Donghicola eburneus. The sequence goes on from NZ_FOXY01000038.1 coordinate 5,088, forward strand.
AATTCAGCCTCGGCCTCGGCCAGTTGGGCGCGGGTGTTGACGCCCATGGTCTCGGATTCCGCGCAAGTGACTGCTGTGGCGCTGCGGCCTGTGTCCCACGCCAGACCCACGATGTCGGTCAGGTAGTATTCGCCCGAGGCGTTGTCATTGCCGACCTTGTCGATCAGGTCGAACAGTACCTCGGCCTTGGCGCAGACCACGCCGCTGTTGCACAGGGTGATGGCGCGCTCGGCCTCGGTCGCGTCCTTGAATTCAACGATGCGCTCTAGCTTGTCGCCGTTCATCACAAGGCGTCCGTAGCGGCCGGGATCGGCAGCCTCGAACCCCAGGATCACCACGTCGTGGGTAGCGCGGGCCTGCACCATCTGTTCGATGGTGTCGGGGCTGATAAAAGGGGTGTCGCCGTACAGAACGATCGCGTCGCCGGTGAAGCCCTCTAGCGCGGGGCGTGCTTGGGCGACCGCGTGGGCGGTGCCGAGCTGTTCGGTCTGTTCGGCAATCTGGATCTCGTCATCCCAGTGGCGGGCCGCCTCGGCCACCTGTGCGCCGCCGTGGCCCACAACAACCACCTGCCGCTCGGGCGACAAGGCTGCGCCGGACTTCATCGCATGGACTAAAAGAGGAGCGCCCGCGACCTGATGAAGGACTTTCGGAAGGTCAGAGTTCATGCGGCTGCCTTGGCCGGCTGCCAGAACAATCAGTGCGGTGGACATAATTCATCCTGTAAATACAAATTCTTTTTGCGTTGTACCCGCAAGTTTTTTTGTTGTGGGATTAAATGAAGTGTAAAAATAGACTAAGTCTTACAATCCTATGCGTTAGCAACCGTTTGCACCCTTCTAAAACTTTTCGTTATAGATAAATTCTTGCATGCGAATTTGTTTAATCAGTGCCGCGTGTCGAAGATGTAGCATTAGTGCTGCCACCGCCGGCGTTTGCATTGGCATCGCACAAGCCTACAGCTGCGGCTCCAGCCACACCGAGACCCCCAGGCCCGGCGAGGCCGCTTGCTCCCGCAACAGCCGTTCCCGCGCCGGCTGCAGCCATACCGGTCCTAGCAGCAGTACCGCCGCCAGCGGCAACTGAGGCTCTGCCAGTCGCACTACCTGCTTTTCCAGGTGCTCAGCTCTCAGGTGAGACGAAAGTTGCACCCCCTTGCGCGATTGGAAGGTTTGGGGGGTGTCAAAGCGATAGAAGTTACAAAGAGAATCTTCTTCATCATTTCTTTTCCTTTGCAGCCCTGTCGTGCGAGATAATCGTAAAATCATCGCGTTCAAAACGCCAACCCGAAATGATCAAATAGTTGCATTTTTCTGGAAGTACCATCAACGAGGATATTGGAGCGCTCCCTTGGTTCCTGTGAGAACACCAGAATAGCTTCCGTGAATTTAAAAAACCGTCACATAGCGGCTGTATTTTAAAGCCGTGTGGAGAAGGAATCAGACAATGAGGATGTTCGTATTTTTCATCTTGCTCACTTACTTCTTTATCGCGATGTGTTCTGGACAAGCGCTACTTATGCTCGCATCTGTTTTTATAACATTACTATCGTTGCTTGTTTTCGAAGTTGAACAACGACAACCGAATGGTTGAACTCTATCATGCGTCCTGCGTCTTCAACTTTTTGTCCCTGTGAAGAGGGTGGGCTTTCAAGGCAGGACCAAGAACACGTGGCAGGCGACGTTTTGA
>NZ_FOXY01000042.1 GCF_900115865.1 Donghicola eburneus
AACCTCGACGGTGGGGAAGTTGCTTAAACATGACATAAGCCATGCCTTAAGCCTAATTCCTCAATGCGCTAAGACGGCCCTCGCCGAAGGCGTACAGATGAGCTCTGCGTGGCAAGTTTTTCTTAATTCCGGAGTGGACGAAAAATGGTCGACATAGTCGGTAGAGACTTGGTCTCTCTCGCTAAGGCAACAGAGCTATTGAGCAACGCTGTGCACCAAGAAATCGCGGCGTTGGGCGCTGACCCATATAGTCTTGATGCATTCTCAAATGACGATGACGTCTCTCCGGCACTATTGCAGTGTGCGGCAATGGCAAGCTTCACCTTAGTTTTTTTCAGGTACTACTCCCGTGACGTTTTTCTATGCCATCCCAAATACCAGAGTTTAAAAACTTCGTCGGCAATATTTGAACGCAAGTTACAAACGAAGTTTCCTTTACTAGGCGCAGACGGGTTAGCGGCGCTTGCGCTGAACGATAAAAGCATCGCCCAAGATTATGCTTCGGTTTACTTCGATGGTCCATTCGCAAATATTTCTTTGAAAACAGGACGCGTGAGCACGCCCCACGAGTATAAGTTTTCATTTCTGACACTCCCATCAAGACGACGCAGACTCATCCGAGAGATGGACAAAATCGGTGGGCAATTTTCCCACGAATTTCGGGCCTTCTGCTACGAGTTTGCCGGATGGTATGTGGGTTTTGATGAAGAAAATCTTTTGGCTTCGCTGCGAGAGCATGTCGAATGGACTTTCTCCTTCGACATAAACAGACTGTGGAGCATGAGTACTGAGGAACAGCGAAAGCTACTCTTTCGTCGTTTTCCTCTCATTGAGAAGCGGGCAAGGTCTTTTGATGAACTTCCGGAAAACATGAAGCGCCCCAAGGGGCGCCCGCGAATCCCGAACTTAGTAGAACGTTTTAATGAACGTTGGCCGCTAGGGTTCGAAGAAGTCACACTTTCTCACGCGGCTAGAGAACTAGGATGTGACCGGAAAACTCTTAGAACTGCCCTTGAAGAAGTGGGGGTTAAGCGGGAATAAACTGGTATTTATTGCTCTATAGTTTTTCCCCATTCATCCCAGTTTTTTCCCGCGACTCGTTCCATAAGATTGCAACCAATCGCAATCAATGGAGACGATCTGGTGAAGACATACCTTTCCGCTCAACAAGTCGCCCAGCGCTATAGCGTGCATCGTACAACCCCTTGGCGCTGGGTTCAAAATGACAAAAATTTCCCCAAGCCTATACAGTTCAGCGAAGGCTGCACCCGCTGGGCGCTATCCGAAATCGAAGCATGGGAAGAAGCCAAAGCCCAACGCTCGAAATAAAATCGCCACCCACTTAGGGGCGGCGAAGTAATCGATACACTCAAAGCAAGATTCTATTCGCATGCCCCTTCTCAATCAATAGAAGGGAACGAACCCGCTATGACTCCAATCTACTCTTGGGGCAACCGCGCCTACTCCTACCAAAACTCGAACGGCATGAAGATATGTTTTGTCGTAAAAGGCCGCGACCGCTGGGCGCTTGAATGTCTCCGTAGCGCTGGCAAAGAGGGCTGCACGCCAATCGAGAATCCAGCCCCGCGCTGGAGCGCCTACATCCACAATCTGCGCAAGCTGGGTCTGCCAATAGAAACAATCCATGAAACCCACGGTGGACCATTCTCCGGCACCCATGGGCGCTACGTACTTCGATGTGCGGTCTCACCGATCAAGGACGGAAGCGCCTGATGTTCACACTGCTGCTCTTCCTTCTCTGGTACTACTGGGACAAATTCTGATGTGCGCCAAAGAGTACAAACAGGACAAGAGAGGCAAAACACGGTTCGTCAGACTGGATTACAGCCTTCTCCACGAGTGGGAGCGCCTAGCGCTCTCACCTACCGCACAGGCGCTTCTTTTGCGCCTCTGCATGCGTTTTAACGGCAAGAACAATGGCCGGATCTATCTGCCAAGCCGGGAAGCTGGCGACGCACTCGGCATCAGCCGAAACACGGTCTGCAAGTACTACCAAGAACTAGAAACGAAAGGCTTCATCGTGGCGACGCGAAGGGCATCATTGGGGCTTGAGGGAAAAGGCCGCGCAACAGAATGGCGGCTGACCCACTTGCATGCGCCAGATGGCACCCCCCCTACTTGCGATTACAGGCAAAAGTGAGTCTATTCTATGATCAAATTTGCGAGAAAAAATGATGCCGATTTACAGAACAAAAGATGACATACCACCTGGTCTGCAAAAATACTGCTGTGTTATTGGAGATAGGAATTGGTTCGAACATCCCTTCTTTAGGGAAATTCTTCCTTTCACAGTTCATGAGGACGATGGAACACTTGAAGAGTATGTGGGCGCTCTCCCAGACTTTAATGCACCACCAACTCTGGAGCGGCCTAGAGGCTACTTTTCTGATATAGTCAGCACCAAATATTCAGCCGAATATTTAGTGAAAACGATAGAACCTCATCTTCCGAAAACCGAGGCTTCAGACAGACTTTATTGGGAAATGGTTCGTGAATGCCTACACGAACGCGCTAGTCAATACAGGCAAGAGCCCTTTCTGACTGCCGCCGTAGCAGTATCACGCTCTCACAAAACCGAAGTTTTGTGCGGCGATGCTTATCCGGCGTTTTTATTGCTTTCAGGAAGGCTAAAAGTCTGGCGAGGCGTAGTAGCAAATTCGGAAGAAACCGCCTTACAAGCAATTAGAGGCGGGTACTGTTGGAGTTTAGAGCGGGCTCAGGCAGAACATTTTGCAAACCCGCCCTATCGCGCCGAAGGCAGAGCATTCCTCGCTTCAGCATTTGTCACCAAAGACCAAATCCTCGCCTATCGGCCCAGCCACGGAGAACGTGAAGTCACAGTGATGCCGAACGCTGTAAAGTCAATCGCGCTAGATGAAGGCTTCTCTGAGCGGAGTGTGTTGAACTTCACATGAGTTCTAAACTGCTTGCCGAGACAAGATCAAAATAAATCCCCGTCCCCAAAAGCGTGCGACCCCTGCCCAGCTTTCGGGACAAGGGGTTTTTCGCTGCCCCATAAAAAGGGGCTGACCTGCCCAAATACTGAGCCAAGGAACCGGCCCTGCCCTGCACGGAATCCGAGCACATTGTATTAGCCATAGGGTACCACTTAAGCGCCGCAGCCTCGTGGGGGCTCTGCTTCCGTTTTCCTCCACACAAGCACACAGGTCTGAATTCGCCCACTTGTTGAATCAAAAGTTACAGGTCACTACTAAAAGGATATTTTTAGCGAGTGCCGATTTTTGAACACTCATCATAGATGCAGGATTTAAGATGGAATTCATCGAACAGATTAACGCCCTATCTGCGCGTTCTAAGGTAGCAGAGCGACAAGCACAAACGGAAGAAGCGACCAAAACTTCGGTCATACTTCCCTTCCTCCAAGCACTAGGCTTGGTGACGTCCACGGAGGTGGTGTAGCTTCAGGTGGCCATTGGGTTTCTTGGTAAGGTCGGGTTGCAAGACTCAATCTAATCCAAGGACGACACCC
>NZ_FOXY01000043.1 GCF_900115865.1 Donghicola eburneus
CATTCGACCTCTGGAAAGGCTACGCTGCCGAAATGACCGCCTGACAGGCAGAGCTTTCGCTCCGCTCGATCAGGCGATAATAAGTTGGCAATGCCTTCGCGGGCGTAGCTTCGCAAGTTTTCGTAGGTTTTGGGCGATGGCGGCGAGCAAGAATTCGTCCTTCGCGCCGTTTGGTCCGCGTAGCCGCAACCTTGTCAGACCAAGAATGCGCTTGAGATGGGCGAAGAGCATCTCGACCTTCTTCCTTTTGTCGCGCGACACCTTGTAGGCCTTGGTCTTGCGGCACTGCCGGGCGAACTCACGTGCCTCTTCATGGGGCTCGCGCGTGACATATCGGGCATCGGCCCTCGGACAGCAAATCTCCTTGGAGGGGCAGACCTGGCAGGTTGCCTTCAAAGCACGGTATTTCTTCCGCCCACCAGTATCCTGCCCGCGGGTCGGATCGGAATAGTTGCGTCTGAACTGTTTGAGGCCATGGCCTTCGGGGCAGATGTACTGATCATTCTTCTCATCCCATTCGAAATCCGAGCGGGAAAATGTACCATCGGTCCGCTCCGACTTGTCGATCACCGGGATGAACGGAATGATGCTGCGCTTCTCGACCAGCCATCCCAGGTTCTCGGCATTGCCGTAGGCCGTATCGGCGGCCAGCCAGTCCGGCTTGATGCCAAAGCGCTTTTCCGTTCTGTCCAGCATGGTACGCGATGCCCCGGCCTCGGCCTGGCGGATCGCTCTTGTCGCCTCAACATCCATGATTACAGAGCTTTTGGTGTCGATCAGGTAGTTGGTGGCATAGGCAAAATAAGGGCGGCTTTCCTCAGCGCGCGTCCATTGCGCTGCCGGATCGGACTTGGCCACGAACTTCGGCTGGCTCGGTGACGCGGCTCCGAAGGCGGCATCATCCAGTGTCTCCAGATATTCACGCGCTGCCCTGTTGTCGGCTTGTCGCGCGGCCTCAGGGCTCCAGTCTTCCGCCGCGATGGACCGGACTTTGTTGGCATCAGCCGAGATCAGGCTCGCATCGACTGCGAAGCCTTCGCCCGAAACAAGATCTTCTTTCAGGCAACGCTCAACCGTGGCTTCGAAGACCTGCCGCAGAAGACCGCTTTCCCTGAACTTGCCGTGGCGATAGCGCGAGAAGGTCGAGTGATCTGGGACGCTGCCTTCCAGACCCAACCGGCAGAACCAGCGGTAGGCTAAATTTAGATGAACTTCGTCACAGAGCCGACGCTCTGAACGGATCCCCATGACATACCCGATTACCAGCATCCGGATGACCAGTTCGGGGTCGATCGAGGGCCGCCCAAGGTGGCTGTAGAAGGGGCGCAGCGCCTCACGCAGGGCGTCACCATTCAGGAACAGGTCGATCTCTCGCAGCATGTGGTTGGCTGGGACGTGCTGTTCTAGATCAAAGTCGTAAAATAGCTGCGCCGGTGCCTCTTGCCTGCCCATCATGCCGAAATCCTCCCATCACCTCATAGTTGAGTGAATCGAAAGACTTGCCGCAGCGCAACAGAGACTTTTTCAACAGCATCGGCCGGGAATGACGTTTGCCGAATGTCAGTACACGCTTTTGGTGCTGCGCTGCCGCAAGTCCGTTCTCAGCACAACTCGACTTTCGCGTCGTATGAGACATGCGACCGCCGCCCGGCCCACTTTAGACCTTTGAAGAGGCGACAACGAAGCGATATCAATAGCCCCGCGTTTTTTAACGCATTACCTGAGGCAAAGGCCGTGACGCTGTCTGCTATTCACTGGAGAGCGCACATAGCCCGCGTCGGGCATTCCCAGTAGCGCGACGATCAACCGGCAGGTCAGCGCCTCCATCTGCAATGGAACATTGGGTTCAACCCCTGACCCAGAACTTCCACCATAGGTGACGAAACCGAGCGGTTCGTCGAAGAAAAGCGCCTCATGGATGGCATCATTCCGCACTGCTGATATTTCTGTGGTGCTATCCGACGGGTTTGCCCACTCCGGTACCGGCATACGGAATTGCTGGCATGTCCACTCGATCCGCCTGGCATGGCTCAACCTGTTCGGGGCGGCGCACATCTCGCTTGTCGCTTTATAACAAGCATCAAGCGCCGTATAGAGATAGGAGAATTTCTCAAATGGCATATGTTTAGGATTTTGAGCCAGGAACAGACAGTGGATGATGCCGATCATCCGTTTGATCTGCCTCGGACTTGCGACATGATCCGTCCAATAGCGTTCCGCTAGCTCAAGCGCATCCTCTGGCTGCGTCCCGCCCGCCAGAATGAAGTCGGTGAGCTTTCCCGCCACGATCGGCGTCGCATCGAGATAGCCTGCCTCTAATGTCGTCAGGCGCGTTCCCTCAAAGAAGCCAAGGCACCAGATCAGAAAATCGAGATGGGCACGGTCGTCACCGGATGCATGCCGAAGTCGGTGGGTGAACGGCAATGAGAACACGCGGCTTGGATAGGGGTGCTCCAAAATTTCACCATTGAACATGTTGCGGCTGCCTGAAGGCGGCGCATAATACCAGCCTTCGTGAACCCGTTCCGAGTTGCGGATTGATTGTATTATCTCCGACGCGCCATCCAAAATCTCGACATGTATTTCTCCCGTCGAAATAGACATTGGTTTCGTTAGAAAACCAAATTTAGCAGTACCTTCCGGCATCGTGTTTTCCCTTGTTCTGAAATACATGTCACCGACGCCTAGCATGCGATCACCTGACTTTGCTACTTAGGCGACCACTCCCTGCGCATTGCCGATCTTGGACGGTCAAAATGCTGCGAGATGCCTCGAAAGTCCGGCCTGGTGAAGCTGCACTGCAGCGATGCAGGCCTTGGCTAACGGCAGCAACGGGCCGGTGAACGACGAAAGGCATGATTTTCGATCCGCTGATGCTCTGCGACGCCGAGACTGTCTTTCTTTTAGCCCCTTTTGACCCGGATCCAACATGCGAATACAAGGGAACAATGGATGCGTTCGACTGGCGGCAGGGCTTGCCGGTCGCGAGGAGTGTAAATGGACAGCAATCCGACCACGGGACAATGCCTTTGTGGCGTCGTTCAATTCCGCATATCAGGAGAGTTCGAGAGCTTTTTCCTGTGCCACTGTTCCCGCTGCCGCAAGGACAGCGGCTCGGCCCATTCGGCAAACTTGTTTTCGTCCACTGCCAAAATCACTTGGGTCTCAGGCGAAGCAAACATCAAGACGTTTCATCTCCCTGGTACACGCCACATGAAGAGCTTTTGCTCTGACTGCGGGTCCGCACTGCCTATTTCCCAGCCAGAGGTCGGTTTACTTGCGGTACCCGCGGGCTCGCTTGACACCCCAATCGACATTCTACCCAACGCGCATATCTGTTGTTCCAGTCGCGCGAACTGGGACGAAGGACTGGCCTCCATCGAAAGGATCGACGGTCTTCCGATGATGTCCCAGGAGATGGTGTAGCTCAGTGCGGGCCTCGTGCTGACTGGCGGGCCGAGCTGGTCAGTCGCGCTGCGCGGCAGGCAAGCTGACC
>NZ_FOXY01000017.1 GCF_900115865.1 Donghicola eburneus
GCTTCATGGACAGCTTCTACGGTCCGATCGGATTTATCACCTCGGTATTGAAGAGGCCGATCAAACATTCGGCGAGTGCATTGTCGTAGGCAGCACCAACGCTTCCGACAGACAGATCTATGTCTGCATCCGCCGATCAGTCCGTATACTTGATAGACAGATATGGCTAGCCGCGGTCAGGATGGAAAACCAAGCTTTTGTGAGCTGGTGTTTGTCCTTGCCAGATCGCTTGCTCGAATGCGTTGAGAACGAACTGGGTCTTCATTGAAGTCATTGCCCGCCAGCCGACAATTCGCCGCGCAAAGACGTCGATCACAAAAGCCACGCATACAGTGCCTGGCCAAGTGTGCATATAGGCAAAGTCTGACACCCATAGCTGGTTCGGACAGTTCAAGAAGAAGAGACTGTTTACCTTGTCGTCCGGGCACGCTTGCGATGGTGGGCTCATTATTGAGCATCCCAGTGCTACAAGCACAATCGCGAACCGATTGGTCGTGACAACCTTCTCCCCTCAGACCACACTCCTGACCCCGAAAACCATCATACAAGCTCTCGACAGTACAACGAGCGACGTCTTCACGATCACGACGCAAAACATTCCAAATCTTCCGCGCGCCATAGAGCTTGCGGTTCTCCTACCAGATCGCTTCTATCTTGAGACACAAACAAGCCTCGGACTTTGCCCAGGCCAAGGCCCGGGATGAGTTAGGTCTAGAACCAGGTCGTCTTCGTGCGGCAGAGATTCTTTGTGCCGCAGCCCAGATTCAAGAATTACGCCGAGCTTAATGCTTTGCTCCAAAACCGCTGCGTGGCGTGGCCAAGGCCAATCCCCAGCTAGACCGCAAGGATCGAATGACTTGGGAGCTGTTCCAAGCGGAGTGCGAGAGCCATTGTCCGTATGTCGCTACTCTTGATCGTTAGTCGGCAGGCGATTGCAGCGCAAGCGGCCGAGAGGGGGCTTGAACCGATGGTGCTTCAACTGGCTCACCTAGCTTAGGGATATCGTCGGCTTGATGCAGCTCGCGGACCTCTCGTTCCAATTCGCTAAACCGAGCTTTCTTCGCAGCTGTCGCGCGTGGCCCGTCGCGGCCATCGCGTTCGGCTTGCCGCACCCAAACGCGAAGACTGTTCGGCGAACAGCCCAGTTTCTCTGCGATCGAAGCGAGCGCCGCAAACTCCGGGCTATACTCATCGCGGTGCTCCATCGCCAACCGAACCGCGCGTTTGCGAAATTCGGGTAAGTATGGCTTCGAGCTTCTTTGTTTTCTGTTCTCCATAACAGGCAATGCTCCGAGAATTTAGCCCTCCCGTAAAGTTCGGGCGGTTCACTGCTTGTAGAGGGAGCATTCACTACCGAAGAACTCTGCGACAACATCAGCTTCGATTACATGTAAGCGGTAGGAACCGCGCATTGCGAGAGCAAGATCTTCTCTAGAAGACGTGCGGTTTTTTATTGACCCCCGCATTCGCTCTGAGAGGTCTGCTTAGTAAAGCCGTAAGCTTTTCTCCTCTGAAGCGTGTGCCTTTGCATCTATTGCGAGGTTTAGAAGCGCGCCAAAGGTCACCAGCCAAGTTGATCGCGAGATTGTTCGGTGAGGCTGCGTCAGCATGAAGAACCAAAACAGCCCACGCAAGCGAGGGCCGAGAAAGTCGCTCGACCCCCGAGGCAGCCTAGGCTGCAGCTGCTTTTTGTGCATCAATCATGACGCCAGCGAGGACGCCATAGGTTTCGGCCCATGCCTCCTTTACTTCGGGTGTGAAATCGTCACCGAGGCCTTTGCCAAGGGTGAAGAGCAGGGCCTCGCCAACGTAACCGTAGTGTTCGGGCGTGACTTCGTAGCCGTTATGACGACGGCCTAGGTCTTGGACTGCGGGCAGGATTTCGTCCAGCTTGGTCAGGCCGTTCACGGCGATGGCCAGCATCTGCATCAGTTTTTTCTTCTGCTCCGACATGTCATCGGGAAAGAGCGGACGTACTTGGGGGGCAAGTTCGAAGAGTTTGTCATAGAAGATGTCGGCTGCGGGACCAGCGATTGGCGCCACTTTTTTAAAGCTGTCTTGCACGAGGGTGATTTTCTCGGGGGTCATGTCTCTCATTCCTTGTTGTGTTCGATGAAGGCCAGTGCCTCGGCCTCGCCGCCGCTCGCCCAAACCATAAAGGTCACGGCTGCAGCGATCTCTGCGTCGCTTAGGTCGCGGTTGCCGCCACGGGCCGGCATTTCGGTGTAGGTTTTGCCCACAAAGCCTTGGGTGGCGTGGTCAATCAGAGTGGGCAGCCCCTGAGCGATGCGGGGCTGCCATTTCTTGGTTGCGGTGATCTTGGGCGCTCCGGTGGCTTTGTTGCCGCCGTGGCAGGCCATGCAGGTGCCCTCCCAGACTCCTTTGCCCTGAACCAGTGTTGGGGCGTCTGGTTCGGGCAGCCGGTCGGCAGTGACGAAGCCGTCCAGCCCACGGGTGGACAAAACGTCAGAAAGTGTCACTTCAGCCGCTGCAGGGGCACCCGCAAGGAGCGCCGCGCAGATTACCGCACGCCGCATCAGATCACTCCACAGGGATGCGGATAACCACACCGCCCATCACGTCACCGCCTTCGAAGTCGGTTTTGGGCGAGTCCTTGTGATCGTTGTGGCAAGAGGTGCACGCCTCGGCCACCGCAACGTCGGCGTAAAACGCGGTAAAGTAGTTCTGACCGCCAAGCTCTTCCTCTCCATAGAAATTCTCGCCGGGGTTATCGACGAGGTACTGAAGCCCCTCTTTTTCGAGGTCGGTTGCTGGAGCGTTCTGCTTGTTGATCGGCCAGAGCGACAACAGCGAGTACGAGAAAGCATCGGTTTCTTCGGCCACCATCTCCGCGCCAAAGCGGAACATCTGTGCGGGCAGAACCAGCGCTTTTTCATCTTCGAAGTGCTCGGAGGCGGTGATGACTTTTTCTTTGACCGCCAGTCGGTTGACGATCATGCGGGTGTAGACCGTGCGGTCCGAGGACATAACAAGATGCAGCAGATCCGCGACTTCTTGCTCTTCCATTTCAGCGTGGACGGCAGTGGCTCCGCTGAACGCCATTGCGCCGCAGAGAAGGACTGCTTTGATTTTTGTTCCGTAGCTGGTCATAACTATCTCTCCTGTTGGATTATGATTTGGCAGGGGTTTGCGTGGGACCGTGCGTTCATTGGTTGGCGCCTTGGTCGGACGGTTCTACGCGGCTTGTCGCCCAATCGATGCTTTCGATGTGGCGGGATGGTTGGCCCTTGAAGTTGTTTGCGATCAGCGCTGGATCAGCGAGCGCATCAATCGCAAAGCCCAATCCATGACAGTCTAGACAGACAGAGCGGATCATCTTCTCGTTCGGGCGAAGGTTGTCGTTCTGGTTGTGGTTGGTGACGGCAAAGCCTTTTTTCTCGGACTGCGGCATGTGGCAGGTCGCGCAGGTCACGCCGGTGCCTGCTAGGGCATTGCCAGTGGTTTCCGCCTGCCAGAGGGCAAAGTGCGGGCTTTCCTCATAGCTCTGGCTGTGATCGTCATTGTGGCAGCTAAGGCAGGCTGTGACAGCGGTTTGCTGCGGCTCTTCCTTGTGCGGCGAATGGCACGAGGTGCAGGTCATTCCTTGACCATGAGCGTCATCCGACAAATCGACCAAGGCTTCGTCCGTGCTCATCATCGGCGGCGGGGCGGGGTCGTTCAGATAGGCGTTGAGCGCGGTCACCAAGCCTTCGGGGGCATCTTTCCAGCCGAGAGATTTCAGCTGTTTGCCCGCGTCCCGAGGCTTCGAGATTTTCGAGTGCTGGCGCATCCCGTGACGGCCCAAGGAGAAGCTCTTGGCGGCGGGCTTGTGACAGTCCGAACAAATGCCCTCTTCGGGGTGGTCGTTCCACGCTTGCTCTTCGGGGGCGTGACAGCTGGTGCAGGTCACATCCGCCGCAGCGTGGGCGGTGCCCGCCCAATCGTGAGCGATTTCGTCGTCCTGAACCGGCGCATCGAGCGAGGCCAAATAGGTCTCAATCTCTTCCGTGCTGCTGGCGCGGGGCAATTGGGGCAGGGCGGCAGCGGCGACCACGGGTTCGTCCATCAGCCACGGTGCGCCTGCATGTTTCACAAGGAAATCCTCATAAAGCGCGCGGTTGTCATGGTAGTTGTGGCAGCCCGAAGAGGCACAGGTGTCAAAGGTCAGGTTCGCGTGGCTCTCGCGGTCCTTGCGAATGTCCTGATCGCCTTCGGAATGACAGGCCACGCAGTAGTCGCCTTGCAGGGTCACCATCATCGGCAGGGTGATTTCCGGCTGGTGCTCGGAATGGCAGGACGTACAGAACCGCCCGTCGATCTTTTCCCAGTAGCTGGCCATCCGCGGATTGGTGAATTTCTTTTTCGGGTGGCTGTCGTCGGCCTCTTTCAACTCGTCTTTGTGGCAAGTCGTGCAGGTCTTGTTGATGTCCTTTTTGATCGCGGCCTGACTGTCGAACGGGTCCGAAGTGTGGCAGGTTTCGCAGGCGATCTCGAGTTGGTGGTGAGCTCCAGCCGTCTGACCGGGCAGCAAGACCGTCCGGTCGCCGCCGATATAGAGCGCCGCGAAAACCGCGCCTGCGCCGACAAAGGTCAGCAGGCTCCAGAGCATCCAAAGAAGGGCGTTGCGTGACATCTGTTGCCCTCCTTAGAACGCGTAACTTGTTAAAACATGGGCGAGGATCAGCAGCGGCAGCGGCCAGATCATCACGATATGGGCCCAATTGGGCCAGCGGCGGGCGGGTTTGCGAGCGGTGCCGATGCGGCGCGCGCGCAACTCGTGGTCGCCGCCTGTTGCCAGACCGGCTGCCGCGCCAAACACCAGCGTCGCGGCAAAGCTGACAAAGAGCATGAGGTTCAGGTTGTCCCCCGGTCGTAGGCCGGTGTGCACGATTAGTCCAATCGCGGCCAAGGCACCAATCCCCAGATGGATCAAACGCCAGCCGTCATAGGATCCAAGCTTATCTATAAAACGCAGACGCTTGCGAAGGCCGATCGCAATCGCGGCCAACGTGAGCCCCAGCAGGATGAAGCCCGTCCACTGCCGCACGATATTGTCGCGCCACAACCAAACGCGCAGGCTCTCAGCGTCGAAATTGCTGGGGTAAGGAATGCGCGGTACAAGCGCGACGGTCAAAGCAGCTAATGCGGCCAGTGCGGACAAAACCAGAATGGGGCGATACCAGCGAACGGGCTTGGGGGCTGCGCCGCTGTTCACCATCTCGTCCAGAAGGGGAACGCAGGTTCCGCAGACCGTGCCAGCACCGGTCGCCGCGCTCAGCGCTTCGGGGGTCTTGGCCCCGCCCGCCATCGCGTCTCTTAGCCGCCCGCAGGTCACACCGGTGCAGTTGCACACAGTGGCGGCATTCGGCATTTGCGAGATGTCGCCGTCCTCTTCAACCCAGAGCGACCCGCCGCGCAGGAAACGGCCCACCATCCACGGAAAAATCAACGCTTCGTTCTGAATGGCACTTTGTACGCGACTGGCCTGAGGCCAACTGCCCACGGCAATGGCCCCGACCAAACGTCCCCCGCGTAGGAAAATTCGGCGATATCCAGTGTCGTCGCGCCAAGTATGGCTGCGGACGTCCGGCGCGACTTCTAGTTGCTCGACCTGACCGACAGAAAATACGTCTGCGCCGATGACTTTTAGCTTGGTGGTGGGTGTTGAGCCTTGGTAGCGACCATGCTCCCCCAGAATGTCAGCAACTGCCGCATCAGCTTGTTCATAGCCCGGTCCGACCAGACCATGCACGACGCCGTTGTGTTCGGCACATTCACCAATCGCGTAGATGTCCGGATCCGAGGTCCGCATTGCATCATCAACGGTGATGCCACGGCTAAAGCTCAGCTCGGCGGTGCGCGCCAGATCAGTTCGGGCGCGGACGCCAGTGCAGATGATGACGGTATCACATGGCAGGACTGTTCCATCCGCAAGGCGCACCGACTCGACCCGATGCTCGCCTTCGATCGCTTTGACAGCAACGCTGGCTCACAGCGTGACGCCAAGCTCTAGAATTTTCTCGGCCAACAGCGCGCCGCCCTCTTCATCAAGCTGACGGGGCATGAGCCGGTTTTCGTGCTCGACTACGGTGACTTGGGCCTGCCGCTGCTGCATGCCGCGTGCGGCCTCAAGGCCCAAGAGACCACCACCGATCACAACGACGCGCCGGGCGCTGATACTCCGCGCCATCAGGGCCGACGCGTCCTCGGCCGAGCGGAATGTGAATACACCGGGCAGATCGCGTCCCGGGACCCCGGGGATAAAGGCCCGCGAGCCCGTCGCGATAATCAGTTTTTCATATGGCCAGATTTGCCCGTCGGCGGTCGTCACAAAACGTTGCGCACGGTCGATGGATTTCGCACGCATTCCGGTGAGGAGACGCAAATCCTGTTCGGGGTCATCAAATCCGGGAGTGACAATCTCACCGAACTGCACCGCGCCCGCAAGAAGAGGCGTAAGCTTGACGCGATTGTAAGGCTCGAACCGTTCTGTCGATAGAACTGTCACTGCGAGCCCGCGTTTCGCCAAAAGCGTCGCGGCGCGCGCACCCACTGGGCCGCCTCCGATCACCACAATACGGGAGCGAGCGGACTCAATTAGAGGGTGTTCTTCGGTGAGGGCTGGCTGTGCTGGCATTTCACTCGCAAGGGTTTGGTCGTGGAAGTTCCACGCCGCTTCGTGCGCCCATAAGGCGCAGGGAAATCAACATAAATTCGGGACGAACGTTGTCTCGGAAGCGGCCAACCTCGTTGTCAGCACATTCTTGATGCTACATCAGGTTGAACAAACGAGAACCTTTTTCTGTACTGCAGCTGAATAAGAGGCATCGCACGGGGGCCTCCGGGCCGCCTTGGTGAATTTCTATACATTCATTTTGGGTGAATGATTAAATCTGGTGCGGTGTGTGAATGGTGGCCGGCTGCTGAAGTGCGAGTACGGCCCGAATCCAGATGGCTCCGCGGATCACTCGCCGCCTGTCAGCGACAATATATCGATCGCTTTGGGGTTCCGCGCGATCACTTGCTCAACCGTGTAGTTGTCCAGCACTCGAAAGAAGGCTTGCTTCGCCTCTGACATGATGCAGATCAGCCCGCATTCAGGCGCAAGAATACAGGACGAGCAATCGACCAAAGCTTGGCCGCCCTCCGTATGACGTACAATTTGTCCCACGGTCAGCTCCGATGGCGAAATGGCAAGCCTAATGCCGCCAGTGCGTCCTCGCACAGACTCAAAGAAGCCTGCGCCAACCAGATCAGTGGTGAGCTTCATGATATTTCCTTGCGGCAGGCCATACACTTTGACGATCTCCGAAATCTGCACCAAGCGCGCTTGATTGATCGCAAGGTAGAGGCTGACCCTTAGGGCATAATCCGAATAGCGCGTAAGTTTCATCGACTTTACATCCTGAGCCGTCTGCTAACCGGTCTCTTCGGCTGTGTCGTGATGGCCAGAAGGGACTCTGTCGCTTGCTTGGCACAGAACAGATTTGGAAACAAAGGTGTATGCGTTCAGGTTAGTGGTACGCTGCGATATCCACTGAAGACGGCTAAACTTTTCGCTTGGGTATGAGGTGTTGGAGCGCCAGGACGGCACTAACGGCGCGCTGGCTGACCTAAGCAGGTACACCAGAATTACTTGTTTTTTGGGGTAAATGTGGCTGGGGTGGTAGGATTCGAACCTACGGTGCGCGGTACCAAAAACCGGTGCCTTACCACTTGGCTACACCCCAGCAGCAGTGTGAGGCGGTGTTTACTCAAAGCGTTTGGGGGCCGCAAGGGGGGTGAAGTAAAAAAAACACCCCAATTTCGATTTTTCTCAGTCGAAGACTTCGTCTGCTTTGACGCCCCAAATTCCGGCCTTGGGAGTCCAGCCGCGGTAGTCGGCGACGCGTAGCTCGCACCAGGTGGGAATGCACTCGACGATTTGGGCAATCACTCCCTTTTCCAGTCGCGCAATTTCTGTCGCGCGCAGGTCGGGGCTGGCGTAGAGGCTGACCATCTCTTCGTCCACGAGCGCCGTACGCCGACCAGAGAGCAGGGCATAGTGAATCCAGCCGCCAGCGCCGTCATGGTCGCGAATGCGGCGCCAGTGTCCGTATTCTGCTGTGACTTCGACGGGCAGATCCTTGCGTTTGAACTCCCAATCAACGCGGTGTGTCTGACTGGGGCCGCGACGCACGTTCGCTTTGGACGACTTGATCGACACAAAGCGGGGGAGGGGCAGGTTGGTGACGGGGCCGCGCGCCTCTTCCTCAGGCGCGGGTTGTACGTCTTGGGCGAAAAGAGGGGTGCTGGTCAGGAGAGCGGCGATCAGAGCCGCACCAAGGATGGGAAATCCGCGAAAGGTCATCTGCTCTTTGTCTTTTTTCAGTGGGGTTCTTGTGCTGGCCCGTGTCATGGGACACTCTGCCAGCAACAGCGCGATATGGAAAGATGCGGAGGTTCCGAATGCCATCAGAGCGTTTGAAAGTTGTTGTGACGCGACGCCTGCCAGAAGCAGTCGAAACGCGGATGAAAGAACTTTTCAATGTAACTTTGCGTGAGAACGATCAGCAGATGAGTCGCGAGGAATTGGTCGCGGCCATGAAGGATGCGGATGTTCTGGTGCCGACACTGACCGATACTTTGGATTCGTCGGTGTTGTCGTCAGCGGGCGATCGGCTGAAGCTGATTGCAAACTACGGGGCGGGGATTGACCATATCGACGTTCATACCGCGCGTCAGCGAGGCATTCTGGTGTCGAACACCCCCGGCGTGGTCACTGAAGATACGGCGGACATGACGATCGCGCTAATCCTTGCGGTCACGCGCCGCATTCCCGAAGGACTGGCGACCATGCAGTCCGGGGATTGGGCCGGTTGGGCGCCGACGGCCCTGCTCGGGGGGCGCGTAGGTGGCCGCCGCTTGGGTATTCTGGGGATGGGCCGGATCGGTCAGGCGGTGGCGCGGCGGGCCAAGGCATTTGGCATGCAGGTGCACTACCACAATCGTCGCCGCTTGCGTCCCGAGATCGAGGACGAGCTGGAGGCGACCTACTGGGAGAGCCTTGATCAGATGGTGGCGCGTATGGATATCATTTCCATCAACTGTCCGCACACACCTGCCACGTTCCACTTGATGAATGCGCGGCGCTTGAAGTTGATGAAACCGAATGCGGTTATCGTGAATACTTCGCGGGGCGAAGTGATCGACGAGAATGCTCTGACGCGGATGCTGCGCGCGGGCGAGATTTCGGGGGCTGGCCTCGATGTGTTTGAACACGGGCATCAGATCAACCCGCGTTTGCGTCAGCTGAACAACGTGGTTCTTCTGCCGCACATGGGCTCGGCGACGATCGAGGGGCGTTTGGAAATGGGCGAGAAGGTCTTGCTGAACGTCAAAACCTTTGCCGATGGGCATCGTCCACCGGATCTGGTGGTGCCGGCGATGCTTTGATCTGCGCGCCTGCGTGTGGCGGGCGCTGGCGCAGTTGGGTATTTAGACCAAGAAAGAGGGGGCCGTGCTGGCCCCCTTGTTCGTTCTTAGCGGTAGACTTCGTCTTCGGTGGGGAAGGCGCGGGATTTGACGTCCGCCGCGTAGTCGCTGACAGCCTGTTCGATCATCGGGCCGAGTTGGCCATAGACTTTGACGAATTTCGGAGTCCACGGGTTCAGGCCGAGCATATCTTCGAGCACCAAGATCTGACCGTCGCATTCGGCGCTGGCTCCAATTCCGATCGTGGGGATGTCGATCTGTTTTGTGATCCTTGCCGCCAGCGGTTCGACCATGCCCTCGAGCACGATGGCAAAGGCGCCGGCTTCGGAGACGGCTTTGGCGTCTTCTTCATGCAAGGGCCAGCTGTCCTCATCGCGGCCTTGGGTTTTAAAGCCCCCAAGAACGTGGCTCGATTGCGGCGTCAGCCCGATATGCGCCATGACGGGGATGCCGCGTTCTGTCAGGAATTTGATGGTTTCTGCCATGCGCTTGCCGCCCTCGAGTTTCACCGCGCCGCAGCCGGTTTCCTTCATGATGCGCGCTGCGTTGCGGAAGGCGATGTTGGGGCTTTCTTCATAAGTTCCGAAGGGCATGTCGACGACGATCAGTGCCTTTTGGGTGCCCCGCACCACAGCTTTGCCGTGCATGATCATCAGGTCCAGAGGCACGCCCACGGTCGATTCCATGCCGTGCATCACCATGCCAAGGCTGTCGCCCACCAGAATGAAATCCGCGTGTTTGTCGACAATTGCGGCCGTGTGCGCGTGGTAGCTGGTCAGCGAGACGATAGGTTCGCCTCCTTTGCGCTGTGCAATCTGGGGGACAGTGGTGCGGCGGACCTGTTTCTGTGCGCTCATGGCGTAACTTCCTTCTGATCGATCAGCATGACGCCACCAACCTCGACCGAGATCATGATGGCGGTCAGTCCGGTCAGGGGACCGGAAATGTCTGCGAGTGTCTCGGCCGCGACGATATCACAGCCCACGAGTTTTGCACGGGGCTCCGCGCCTATGGTGTCCCCTATGATTTGGTGTAGCTCTGCGACAGTGGCACCGGTTTTAGCGGCGGCGTCTGCGGCGGCCAGAGATTGGCTTAGAACCACAGCAGCGGCGCGATCTTCGGGCGAGAGGCGCACATTGCGGCTGGACATGGCTAGACCGTCGGATTCGCGGACGGTGGCTTGACCTACGATTTCGATCGGCATGTGCAGGTCGCGGACCATCCGGTGGATCACTTGCAACTGCTGGTAATCCTTTTCGCCGAAAATCGCGACATCCGGCTGGATGATGTTAAAGAACTTGGTGACCACAGTGGTCACGCCGCGGAAATGACCGGGGCGTACCGCTCCGTGCAGCATGTTCGCCAGTTTGGTCGTCTCGACAATGGTTTCCGCGCCCTCGGGATAAATCTCTGATGCATCGGGTAAGAAAACGGCATCAACGCCTTCGGCCCGTAGCATGGCCAGATCGCGGTCGGTGTCGCGCGGGTATTTGGCCAAATCGTCGGGATTTTCGAACTGGGTCGGGTTCACGAAGATCCAGACCACCACGCGGTCGCCCTCGGCACGTGCGCGACGCACCAGAGTCATATGACCCTCGTGCAGGTAGCCCATGGTCGGCACCAGAGCGACTCGGTCTCCTGCCTGCTTGTAGCCGGCAACAGTCCCGCGAATCTGGGCAATTGTGGTGCAGATTTCCAATTTGGGCCCCTCCCTTTGGCGTCATAGGGCTTCTATCTTTCTGCGGGGGCAAGAACAACGACTGTATCATGCGACGTTGCGGTCGGTTTTATGCCGCAAAATGTCGGCTGGACCCTGCGGCAGAACATACGATCTGACTAGATAGAGCGAAAGAATTCTGCCCGCAGGGAGTCCCTTGATGAAAACCCAAGTCAAAGCGCTGGTTGTCGGTGGTGGTGCCATCGGTGCATCCGTAGCCTATCACCTGGCCAAAGCCGGTTGGGACGATGTCGTCCTGATGGAACGCGACGAGTTGACCGCCGGCTCGACCTGGCATGCCGCCGGTCTGCTGCCCCTGTTCAACATGAGCTACGCGGTCAGCCACATCCACCAGTACTCGGTGGAGTTCTACAAATCGCTCGAGGAAGAAACCGGCCTGAACGCGGGCTTCTCGATCGTGGGCAACCTGCGTATGGCCCGCACTCAAGAGCGTATGGACGAATATATGCTCTACGCCTCGACTGCCGAGACTGTGGGCGTTCCCTACGAATTCATGACTCCCGAGCAGATCAAAGAGCGTTGGCCGCTGGTTAATGTCGAAGGTCTGGTTGGCGCGATCTACCACCCCACCGACGGTTACATTAACCCTGCAGACGTCACTCAGGCGATGGCCAAGGGCGCCCGTCAGCGCGGCGTCGAGGTCTATCGCAAGTGTCAGGTGGACGACTACGAATGGACCGGCACTGAGTGGATCGTGCGCGGTACCATCATGGTCGAAAAGGGCGGCAACCTTGTCCCCGGCGAAGAAAAGTTCGAAATCCGCGCCGAGCACGTTGTCACCTGTACCGGTAACCACGCACAGCGCACCGCCAAGATGCTGGGCATCAAGATGCCCGCCATCCCCGTTGAGCACCAGTTCATCGTGACCGAGCCCGATCCCGCGCTGGTCGAATACCGCAAGGATCACCCCGAGCACCCCGTTCTGCGTGACGCCGATGCGAAGTGGTACGTCCGCGAAGAGCGCGGCGGCTGGATCCTTGGCCCGTACGAGCTTGGCGCGCCCGCATGCTTCGAATACGGTGTGCCCGACAGCTTCCGTGCGGACCTGTTCCCGCTGGATCTGGAGCGCATCGAAGAAGAATACATGGCGATGATCGAGCGTATTCCTTCGACAGAAGAAGTGGGTCTGAAAGACGACTTCAACGGCCCGATCTGCTACACCCCCGATGGCAACCCGCTGGTTGGCCCCGCACCTGGTCTGCGCAACATGTGGCTGGCCGAAGGTTTCAGCTTTGGCATCACCGCGGCAGGCGGCACCGGCTACTATCTGGCTCAGATGATGGTTGCTGGCGAAGCCGAGATCGACATGGCGTCGCTCGACCCCAAGCGTTTCGGCCAGAAGTGGATGACCACCGAATACGGCGCGCGCAAGAACGAAGAAGCTTACGAGCACGTCTACATTCTGCACCAGCCCGATGAAGAGCGTGAAGCCTGCCGTCCCCTGCGGACCGGTCCCGCCTATGAACGCCAGAAGGCGCGCGGCGCACAGTTCGGCTGCGTGAACGGCTTCGAGCGTCCCAACTACTACGGCCCGCTAGATGCGCCTGATAACTTCGATCACGAGGCCCGCAGCTTCCGCCGTGGCGGCTGGTGGCAGTACGCCGTCGAAGAAGCAAAAGCGATCCGTGAGGGCGTTGGTGTTGTCGACGCGACCGCCTTCACCAAGCACCTTGTCAAAGGCCCCGGCGCGACCGCGTTCCTTGACTGGTTCACCTGTAACAAGCTGCCCAAGACCGGCCGCATCAACCTGACCTATGCGCTGACCAAGCTGGGCACTGTGCGCACCGAATACACCATCGTCCGTCTCAAGGATGACGAGTACTATCTGGTGTCCGCAGGCGCTTGGCACGAGTACGATCAGGACTTCCTGATGAAGGCTGCCGAGGACATGGAAGCTGAGTTCGGCCGCATCGACATTCAGGATGTGACCACCCAGTGGGGCGTTTTCGCCATCGCCGGCCCCAAGTCGCGTGATCTTCTGAAAAAGATCATCAAGGACGCAGATCCCGAGACTGCCCTGTCGAACAAGCGCTTCCCGTGGCTGTCGGCGCGCCAGATCGAACTGGGTATGTGCCCCGTGAATGCGATCCGCGTGGCTTACACCGGTGAGCTGGGCTGGGAGCTACACCACCCGATCGAAATGCAGAACTACCTGTTTGACCTGCTGGAAAAAGCGGGCGCAGAGTTCGACATGAAGTGGGTCGGTGCCCGTGCACAGAACTGGCTGCGTCAGGAGAAATCCTACCGCGCGTTCGGCAACGAACTGGGCCGCGACGCGACCCCGCTCGAAGCAGACCTGCCGCGCTTTGTGGACATGTCCAAAGAATTCCACGGTAAAGCCCCGATGGAAGCGACCGGCATCCGCAGCAAGTGCGTGACTGTTCTGATCGACGGACCCGAAGATGCCGATCCGTGGGGCCGCGAGGCACTGTACATCGACGGTACCAAGATCGGTCGTCTGACTTCGGGTGGTTACTCGGTGGCGTTCGGCAAGTCGATCGGCATGGGCTACGTGAAGCCAGAGCATGCTGTGCCCGGCACCAAGGTGCAGGTGAAGATGTTCAACCAGCTGTTCGACGGTGAGATTGTGGTCGACAGCCCCTACGACAGCAAAAACGAAACCATCCGCAAGGACGGTTAATTTCTCTACTCCCCCAGAGAAAAAGAAGCGCTGTGCAGGGTCCCCCTTGCGCGGCGCTTCGCAGTTCCGAGCGACTTAATTATTTGCGGCCAAAGTCTGCGGTGGTTACCACGCCATCGCCATTTCGATCCATTTGGCCGATCCATGCTTCGGTGCGGCCCAAAAACTCTGCTCGGCTGACGCGGCCATCGCTATCGGCATCGTTATATGCCAAGTGCATGCCTCCCTCGGCATTCTTCATCGCGCCGTTGCCATGACCGCCTTGGCCTTCCATGTCGTTTTTGCGGGCTTCATCGAAATTCTTGTACTCTTCGCCGTCGATGAAGCCGTCTTCGTCCGCATCAAAGCTATAGAAGACATCGCCCCGACGCTCTTGGGCTTCGGCCAGCGTGACTTGACCGTCGCCGTCGAGATCCCAGTTCTCGATGAAATGCGAGCCGGGGACGCCATTTTCTGCCAGAGTGACAGAGGCGGCGAAGATCAGGGGCAGGGCCAGCTGGATGGGTTTCATGGAATGTCCTTTCTTGCTTTGCTGCATCTTAAACGCAGGAAAAAATATATTCCGGCTATGGAATATTAATTTTTTTCGGTAAATGCGTCAAAACACTCCAGTGCCTTGGCGGCGTACATCATCGACGGACCACCCCCCATCTGGATGGTCATACCCAGACAGTCCGCGACCTCCTCTCGGGTTGCGCCGCATTTGATCAGCGCGTCTACGTGCAAGGTAATGCAGGCCTCGCAGCGAGTTGCGACGGCAATCCCCAAAGCCACGAATTCTTTGGTTTTGAAATCCAGCGCACCATCCTGTTTGACGGCTTTGCTCAAGGTGCCAAAGCCTTTGGTTACGTCTGGGATGGCTTTGTTCAGGTTGCGTAGTTGGTCCTTGGTTGAGTCGATCTTGTCTTGCCAGCTCATGTATTCTGCCTTTCGCATATTTCAGCGACAGCAAAATCATTTGGCAAAGCTAAGTGCCTTGATCGATATCAACCGCGCAAACGATCCGGCGATACGGCAAACACTGTCTCGGTCGGCAGGCTAGAGGCCCGACCGCTGATCAAATCCGCAAGCAGATCGCTTAGGGCTGGCGCGGTTTGGAAACCGGTGCCCCCTTGGCCAGCAAGCCAAATGAACGATGGGTTTAGCG
The DNA here is from genome assembly GCF_900115865.1 of Donghicola eburneus. GTDB lineage: Bacteria > Pseudomonadota > Alphaproteobacteria > Rhodobacterales > Rhodobacteraceae > Donghicola > Donghicola eburneus. Next base: position 15,001 of record NZ_FOXY01000017.1, read on the forward strand.
GATCGGCCCCGACCACTGGCGAGCGGTCGGCGGCAAAAGTGCGTAATCCGGACCATGTGTTGTTCACGCGGGTCACGGACAGGGTCGTCATATCCTCGAACCGGGCAAGGCCATGGGCCAGAACGCTCTCGTCCGGGGCTGAGTCGGTCGGCATGACCGGCTCCTCTTCGCCGCAGGACAGCAGCATTCCGTTCCCGGTCGGCTTTGCGTACCAGCGCCCGCCCGCCGCGCGGACATAGGGCCAGCGGCGGACATCGTGTCCCGCGGGGCTGGGCAAGTCGATCATCGACTGCCGTAGACAGGCCAGCCCAAGCGGCGGAAGCCCCGCCAATCCCGCGATCACATCAGCCCACGCCCCCGCCGCATTAATCACGAACCGAGAGCGGACCACGCTGTCCGCGCTGGCAATCTCCCACCCCTCAGAGGTTTGGGTCATCCCCAGAACCTGCGTGTTTGGTCGTAACTCTGCGCCATCTGCGCGGGCTTGATCAGCGTACCCTTTGATCAGGCTGTGTACGTCCATATCCAATGCATCGTTGGACCACGCGGCCCGCGATACCGTGCCTTGGTTCATCAGCGGAAAATAGACACCTGCATCCTCGATCGGGATAGGGGACAGATTGCCTGCGCGCATCTCGTAGTCGAAATATTGCTCTTCGCCTGCGCGGCCAAGGAGCAGCATCCCCCGTTTGCGCAGAACGCCCCCGTTGGCGAAGTGCAAATGGGTCGTGCTGGCTTCGGTCAAAACGCGCACGGCCTTGCTACCATGATGGGGCAGGAACATTTCTGACGAACGGCCAGAGGCGTGATAGGCCAACTGGCGCTCTGCCTCTAGGATCACGACAGACCCCAGCGGCGCCAACGCAGCCGCAGCCGACAGCCCTGCAATCCCGCCACCGACGATCGCAAAGTCATAAATTGCCGGTTTCCGGCTGTTCCGCCGGAAGAGGTTAGAGAGAATGCCTGCCATGGTGCACCGCGAGTGCTCGATTTTATATTTGTACTCCGATTCACGCGGCAAGACGCAAATTGCAATAAAAAACCGCGCCCGAACGCTCGGACGCGGTCTCATTTTGCAATTTTTATCGGCTTATTGCGGGATTTCGCCGGTGATGCCTTCGACGTAGAAGTTCATGCCCGCCAGAGTGCCATCGTCTGCGGTCTCACCTTCGGCCAGCCAAGCGCTGCCGTCCTGCTTGTTCAGCGGGCCGGTAAAGGGGTGAACTTCGCCAGATGCAATCGCGTCTTTCAGAGCCAAAGCCGCTTCTTTGACGTCTGCGGGTACCGCATCGGTGATCTCGCCGATGCCGACCATGCCAGCGCCGATGCCGTCCCAAGTGTTCGCGGTTTCCCAAGTGCCATCAATGACAGCCTGAGTGCGTTCGATGTAGTAGGGCGCCCAGTTGTCGATGATCGACGAGACGCGCGGCATGGGTGCGTACTCGATCATGTCGGACGCTTGGCCAAAGGTGTAGACGTTTCCAGCTTCCTGAGCGGCTGCCTGAGGGGCAGTCGAGTCGGTGTGCTGCAGGATCACGTCTGCGCCTTGTTCGATCAAAACCTTGGCGGCGTCAGCTTCCTTGGCGGGGTCAAACCAAGTGTAGGCCCAGACGATTTTGAATTCGACGTCGGGGTTCACCTTCTTGGCCTGAATGTAGGCGCTGTTGATGCCACGGATTACTTCGGGGATCGGATACGATCCGATGTAGCCGATGATATTCGACTCAGTCAGGTTGCCAGCGATCAGACCCTGTACCGCGCGACCTTCGTAAAAACGGGCCGAGTAGACCGACACGTTGTCAGCGGTCTTGTAGCCGGTGGCGTGTTCGAATTTCACATCGGGGAACTTTGACGCGACATTGATGGTCGGGTCCATGTAGCCGAACGAGGTGGTAAAGATCAGGTCTGCACCCTCGAGCGCCATCTGGGTCATCACACGCTCGGAGTCGGGACCTTCGGGGACCGATTCCACGAACACGGTTTCGACCTGATCGCCAAAGTGCTCTTCGACGGCCAGACGGCCTTCGTTGTGTTCATAGGTCCAGCCGCCGTCGCCCACAGGACCGACGTAGACAAAGCCGACTTTGGTTTTCTCGCCATGGCCTGCTGCCATTGCGCCGGTTGCAACGCCGAGCGCCATAGTGGCGGTGGCCAGATGCTTGATGAGTTTCATTCTCTTCAACTCCTGTTGGTGGTCTTTTTATGGCCTCAGTTCGAGGCGTGGAATGGGCGGCCCAAAGAGGCCGGAGCGCGGGAACGATCCGCGGACATGATAACCAACACAAGAATGGTTACCAGATAGGGGGACATTGCCAAATACTCGACGGGGATCGCGGCACCGGCGGCCTGCAGGTTCAGCTGGAGCACGTTCACCCCACCGAACAGATAGGCGCCAAGGATCACGCGACCCGGCTTCCAGCTGGCAAAAACGACAAGCGCGAGGGCGATCCAGCCGATGCCAGCGGTCATGCCCTCGGTCCACTGGGGGACACGGACGAGGCTCAGGTAGGCACCGCCGACTCCTGCACAGGCCCCGCCAAAAGCGATAGCGGCAAAGCGGATCAGGACGACCTTGTACCCCAAGGCATGGGCGGCATCGTGGTTTTCGCCAACAGCACGCAGGATCAGACCCGCCCGTGTACGGTGTAGGAAGAACCAGATCGCGATGGCCAAAACCAGCGCGAGGTAGACCATCAGGTCATGGGTAAAGAGCACGCGCCCGACAAAGGGGATATCGGCCAGCATCCCAAGATCCAGCTTGGGTGTCGAGGGCGGCTTGATGCCCACGTAGTCGCGGCCCAACAGCGCCGAGAGCCCGAGCCCAAAGAGCGTTAACGCGAGGCCCGATGCAACTTGGTTGGCCAAAAAGACCTGCGTGAGCAGGGCAAAGAGCAGCGAAAGCAGCGCGCCCGCAATGGCAGCACACAGGAATCCGAGGGCAGGGGAGCCAGACTCAACCGCGATGATGAAACCAGCCACTGCGCCAGTGATCATCATCCCCTCGACCCCGAGGTTCAGGACACCCGCGCGTTCCACGATCAGTTCACCCAGAGCGGCGAAGAGCAGCGGCGTCGCGGCGACCATCAGGCTGGCCAACAGCAGGACAGGATTGATCGAAGACAGGTCCATCACGCGGCCTCCTTGGCTGTGGGGCGGAAGCGGTAGTTGGTCAACAAATCCATAGCGAGCAGGAAGAACAGCAGCATCCCTTGGAAAACCTGAATAGCTGCCAGCGGCAGGCCCATCTGGCTCTGAGTGATCTCGCCGCCGATATAGGTCAGTGCCATCAGAACGCCCGCCAGCAAGATGCCAATCGGATTCAATCGGCCAAGAAAGGCCACGATGATCGCGGTAAAGCCGTAGCCGACGTTGAAGTCGATGCTGACCTGACCTGCTGGGCCTGCGATTTCAAATAGGCCCGCCATACCGGCTAGACCGCCCGAGATACCCATGCAGATCAGAACCATGCGCGTTGGGTTCACGCCCGCGAATCTGGCTGCACGCGGTGCCATACCCGACATGCGCAGGCTGAAGCCGAACATGTGACGGCTCAGGACGATATAGGCGAAAATCACTGCGATCAGCGCGGCAACCACACCCCAGTGCATGCCCGTTCCAGAGATGATCTCGGCGTTGTGGGCGCTAGGATATTGCTGCAGGTTGCGCGATCCGGGGAAACCCATGCCCTCGGGGTTTTTCATCAGGCCCAAGGCCATCGAGGCCAGCAACTGCTCGGCCACGTAGACCAGCATCAGCGAAACGAGAATTTCGTTGGTGCCAAATCGGACCTTCAGGACCGCTGGGATCAGGCCCCAGAGCGCGCCGCCAATCGCCCCTGCGATCACCATCAAGGGCAGCAGAATGAACAGTTCCATCGGGTAAAGCGCCAATGCCAAGCCTGCGCCGCAAAGAGCGCCAATGATATATTGCCCTTCGGCTCCGATGTTCCAAATTCCTGCGCGAAAGCCAAGGCTTAGGCCGATGGCAATCAGGATCAGGGGCGCGGCTTTGACCATTAGCTGCGGGCGGTAGTAAAACGCATATTCGCCAAACAGCGGTTCGTAGAAGATCTTTTCCAGTGCCAAGAATGGGTTCACGCCCAGCACCGCAAAGAGTGCGCCGCCAAACACCATGGTCAGCAGGACCGCCACGACGGGCGCCCCCCAGTTCCATTTGCCCGAGGGGATCGGGCGTTTTTCAATCTTAAACATGGGCGGCCTCCATGCCATGTGCGCCACCCATCATCAGACCGATTTCTTCGATCGTCAGGCCCGCGGCGGGGCGGGCTTGGGTCAGGCGCCCTTCGTTCAGGGCGGCAAAGCGGTCGCTGATTTCCATAAGTTCGTCAAGGTCTTGGCTGATGCATACGATTGCGGCACCTTCGGCAGCCAAGTCCAGCAGGGCCTGACGGATCGCAGCGGCTGCACTCGCATCAACACCCCAAGTCGGCTGGTTCACGACCAGAACGTGGGGCGCTTGCAGGACCTCTCGGCCAATGACGAATTTCTGCAGGTTCCCGCCCGATAGCGCCCGCGCAGCCACATGCGGGCCTGGGGTGCGTACGTCGAATTGATGAATAATCCGCTCGGCATACCCTTTGGCGGCGGCCCAGTTGATCCAGCCTCCTTTGGCGAACGCTTGACGGGTCACACCCGTCAGCAGGGCATTCTCGGTCAGGCTCATATCCGGCACGGCAGCATGCCCCAAACGCTCTTCGGGGGCGGCCAGCAGGCCGAGACGCCGACGCGCTGTCGGTCCAAGATTGCCGACCGGCTTGCCATTCAAACGAACCTGCTCCGCAGCGCAAAGCCGTTCGCCAGACAGGGCTGCTAGGAGTTCGTCCTGACCATTGCCCGCGACGCCGCCAATTCCAAGAACCTCGCCCTTGTGCAGGGTCAGAGTGATGTCTCGAAGGCTGGTGCCAAAGGCTTGGGCCGGCGGCAGGTTCAGCCCGCTGACATGAAGAGCCACTTCGCTAGAGGACACATCAGCCGCCCGCTTGGGCGGCTTCAGGCTAGTGCCGACCATCATCTCAGCCAATTCGGCGGCGGTTTTCTGGGCGGGAATGCAGGTCGCGACCTTCTTGCCCAAGCGCAGAATGGTCGCGTTGTCACAGAGCGAGCGGATTTCTTCGAGCTTGTGCGAGATATAGAGGATCGCTGTCCCTTCGGCTGAAAGCTTGCGCAGGGTCTTGAACAGGATCTCGACCTCTTGGGGTGTTAGAACGCTGGTCGGTTCGTCCATGATCAAGAGTTTGGGGTCCTGCAGCAGGCAGCGAATAATCTCGACGCGCTGCCTTTCGCCTGCGGACAGATCGCCCACGGTTCTGTGCGGGTCCAAGGGCAACCCGTAGGCGTCCGAAACGGTTCGGATCTTCGTTGCCAGTTCGCCTTGGGGCGGCGGGTTATCCATGCCCAACGCCACATTTTCGGCCACAGACAGCGCGTCGAACAGCGAGAAATGCTGGAACACCATCGCAACGCCTGCTGCACGGGCTGCATTCGGACTGGCAGGCACAAAAGGAGCACCATTCAAGGTCATCTTACCGCTGTCCGGAGAGACCAACCCGTAAATCATTTTGACCAGAGTGGACTTGCCCGCCCCATTTTCGCCAAGCAGGGCGTGAACTTCGCCCTGCTGGATGTCGAAGCTCACGTCGTCATTCGCGACGACTCCAGGATAGGCCTTGGTCAGCCCAGAGAGTGTTAAGAGTGGCGTGCCCACTGCGTCCCATCCCCGCTTGTTATTTCATCATTTGGTGAATTCAGTAGCGCAGCAGCCACCCCAACGGCAATGGCTTGCGGGTGTTTGCCCAACGCAGGATTTCCAATTGGGCAGGTGATGCGCGAAATCTGGTCCTGCGGGTGCCCCAAGGTCATCAGCCGCTTCTGGAACCGAGCCCATTTGGTGTCCGACCCGATCAGCCCGCAGAACCCGAATCCCCGCGTGAGCAGCGCGTGACACAGCGCGAAGTCGATCTCGTGGCTGTAGGTCAGGATCAGGTGCATGGCTTCTGTGGGCGCATGCATGGCTAACCGGTCAGGCTGGGCTGCGATGGCAGTCTCAATACCAGCGGGGCAGGTCTCGGGGAAACGGTCCGCGGCTGTGTCGATCCACGTGATCGCAAAGTCCGGCAGTGGGGACATCGTGTGCACGATCGCGCGCCCCACATGGCCCGCGCCCCAGATCCACAAAGGTGTGCGCGTAGGAGCGAGCGTCTCGGCAAACCAACCCGAGTGCAGACCTTCGCAGCTGGGCGGTGTACCGTCTGAAACACCAGGTAAAGGGCGTGCCCACAGTCCGTCGCTGGGCAATGTCGCCAATCGCGTTGCGTCAAAGATTTCCGTCAGGACCCGCACCGATCCACCACAGCATTGGCCCAAGGCCGGTCCTAACGGGTACAGGCGTGCAATATCCCGACCGTCGGTCAAGCTTTGGCGGGCGGCGGCAGCGGCATCGAACTCAAGCCGACCGCCCCCGATCGTGCCACTTTGTCCCTCTGGCCAGACCAGCATTTCCGTGCCCGCCCCGCGCGGGACAGAGCCGCGCGCCTCTAGGATGACGACGCGCGCCACGGTGCCATGTGCTGCGACAGCGGCTTCGAGTGCGGCCCGATCAAGCAAGACCGCGCACCCTTTGCACTGCGGCCAAGACTCGTTCTGGCGTCGCAGGTGCAGCCAGCGCAGGGTAGGCCGTGCCGCAGAACGCCACGGCATCAGACAGGGCCATCAAGACAGAGACTCCAAGGCAGAAGGGCGGTTCGCCCACGGCCTTGGATCGATGAATGGTAGCCTCGGGGTTGTCGCTCTCGTACAAGGCGACATTGAACACCTGCGGCCGATCCGAGGCAGCTGGAATTTTGTAGGTCGATGGGGCATGGGTGCGCAGACGCCCTTGATCATCCCACACCAGTTCTTCGGTCGTCAGCCAGCCCGCCCCTTGGACAAACCCGCCTTCGATCTGGCCGATGTCCAGCGCAGGGTTCAGGCTGCGCCCTGCATCGTGCAGGATGTCGGTCCGCAAAATGCGATACTCGCCGGTCAGCGTGTCTACCACCACTTCGGAGCAAGCCGCCCCATAGGCAAAGTAATAGAAGGGGCGCCCTTCGCCCTTGATCCGGTCCCATTGAATGTCGGGTGTCTTGTAAAAGCCTGTCGCCGACAGGCTGACGCGCCCCTCGTAACATTCCTTGGCCGCGGCCGGGAACGTTAGTGTGTCGCCACCCACACGTACCACGCCGCCTTCAAATAGTACTGCACTGGCCGTGGTCTGACGAACAGAAGCCAAGTGTTCAGCCATCCGGTCCCGTACCGCCTCGCAGGCAGTAAGGACAGCCATACCATTCAGATCCGACCCCGAAGATGCCGCCGTGGCCGAAGTGTTCGGCACCTTGGACGTGTCCGTCGCGGTCAATCGGACTTGGTCGAGCGAAATGCCAAACGTGCTGGCGGCCACTTGCGCGACCTTCTGGTAGAGTCCTTGCCCCATCTCGGTCCCGCCGTGGTTCAAGGCGACGGAGCCATCTTGGTAGACATGCACCAAGGCACCTGCTTGGTTCAGATGGGTCAGCGTGAACGAGATTCCGAATTTCACCGGCGTCATCGCGAGCCCGCGCTTCAAAACAGGGTTCTCTGCGTTCCACGCCGCAACCGCCGCGCGCCGCGCAGCGTAGTCACATCCCGTCGCCAGATCAGAAGTCAGCCCATGCAGGATGAAGTCGCTGACCTCTTGGCCATAAGGTGTCACCTGTTTCGTCTTGGCAGATAGCCCCCCGTCTGGGCTCTCCATCTCGGCGTAGTAGTTGACCTTGCGCACCTCTAGCGGGTCCAATCCCAACTGGTGTGCGATCTGATCCATTACCCGCTCGACACCCACCAGACCTTGCGGGCCACCAAAGCCTCGGAACGCGGTCGCGCTTTGGGTGTTGGTGCGCAGGCGGTGGCTCTCGATGCGGACGTTTTCGAGCAGGTAAGCATTGTCCGCATGCAGCATCGCGCGGTCTGCCACCGGCAGGCTCAAATCCTGCGCCCATCCGCACCGCGTGTAGTGAATGAAATCGATCCCACGCACGCGGCCATCATCGTCAAACCCGACCTCATAAGAGATGCGGAAGTCGTGACGCTTGCCCGTGATCACCATGTCATCGTCACGGTCATAGCGCATTTTGCAGGGCTTACCGGTCATCGACGCGGCGATCGCGCAAGAGACGGCCAGCGCGTTGCCTTGGCTCTCTTTGCCCCCAAAGCCGCCGCCCATGCGGCGCACTTCGACTTTGACCCCATGCATTGGCAGGCCCAAGGCGTCCGCGACCTTGTGCTGGATTTCACTGGGGTGCTGGGTCGAGGAATGAACGACCACATCGCCATCATCTTGGGGCAGGGCAAGCGCGGCCTGACCCTCTAGGTAAAAGTGTTCTTGTCCACCCATGTCGATGACGCCTTCGGCTCGATGGGGGCTGTTGCCAATCGCGCTCTGGGCATCGCCGCGGCTGTAGATGCGCGGACCTTCTTCGAAACGGCTGTCGGCGGCCATCGCCTCTTCGATCGTAAAGATCGGGGGCAGGGGGCTGTAGTCAACCTTCGCCAGCGTTGCGGCCTTGCGCGCTGCTGTGTGGCTCGTGGCGACGACCAGAAAGATGGGCTGCCCGACGTAGTGCACCGTATCGGTGGCCAGAAGCGGCTCGTCATGGGTCGAAGGCGAGACGTCATTCTCGAACGGGAGGTCTGCGGCGGCGAGAACAGCGATGACGCCGTCTGCCGCACGTACAGCGCTCAGGTCCATCGCGGTGATTGTGCCGTGCGCCTCGGTCGATTGACCGAAAGCCAGATGCAAACAGCCAGCAGGTGTCGGAATGTCGTCTACGTAGCGCGCCGCGCCCGTGACGTGCAGCCGCGCGCTGTCGTGCGGAGAGGGACGGTTGACGCTCATGGCTGGACCTCCAGCACGCTGGTCAGGGTGCCTTGGCTCTCGGCGAAATAACGGGTCAGCAAGTTGCGCGCCACGGTCAGGCGGTAGTCCGCACTGGCCCGCATATCGCTGAGCGGAGAGAAGTCCTGCGCTAACGCGTCATGGGCGGCGGTGATCGTCTCTGTCGTCCATGGCTGCCCAATCAGGGCGGTTTCCAGGTGGCTTGCCCGCTTTGGCGTGCCAGCCATGCCACCAAAGGCGATACGCGCGGTGGTGACCGCGCCGTCCGAAACGCTGATGTTGAACGCGCCACACAGCGCAGAGATGTCCTGATCAAACCGCTTGGAGATTTTGTAGACCTTCAGCCCTTTGGCAGCCAGCGGAATGGCGACGCCTTCGACAAATTCGCCCTGGGCGCAATCTTGTTGCCCATATTCGATAAAGAAATCTTCGAGCGGTAGGGTGCGCCGTGTATCGCCATGCCTCAGATGCAAGGTCGCGCCAAGGGCGATCAAGGCAGGCGGGCTGTCCCCGATCGGCGATCCATTGGCAATGTTTCCGCCAAGCGTCGCGGCAGAGCGGACTTGGGTCGACCCGTAGCGCCGCAGCATCTCTGCAAAGGATGGATAATGCGGGGCAATGGCCTCGCGCAGTGTCTCGATCGTGACACCTGCACCGACATACATCTGGTCGTCGTCGATGCTTATCTGCTTGAGGTCATCGCAGGCGTGCAAGAAAACGACGGGTCCAAGGTCTCTCATCTGTTTGGTCACCCAAAGCCCTACATCGGTTCCGCCCGCAATGATGCGGGTGTTCGGCTGCGCGGTGAGGATGGCGGCGAGCTCATCACCGGATGTGGGCAGCGCCGCATTGGGGAGGGTAGTTAGAGCCGCTTTGTCCGCAGCGACCCATTCGGGAACGGGAGCGGAGGCGGCCGCTTCGGCGGCGCGGATGATCGGAGCGTAGCCTGTGCAGCGGCAGAGGTTGCCTGCCAGCTGGTCATTAAAATCGGTTACGCCTGTCGCGTGGGCTGTGGCCATCGACGCAATAAAACCGGGGGTGCAGAAACCGCACTGGCTGCCGTGTTTTTCGACCATTTCCTGTTGCACAGGATGCAGGGTGCCATCGTCGGCGCGGATGCCTTCGACCGTGCGAATGGCTTTGCCCGCAATCTGGGGCAGAAACAGAATGCAGGCATTCAAAGCGCGAATGCCTTGATCGTCTTGCACCATAACGGTGCATGCGCCGCAGTCGCCCTCGTTGCAGCCTTCTTTGGTGCCAGTCAGGTGTTGTGTCAGTCGTAGCCAGTCGAGCAGAGTCTCCGTGGGCGGGATCTCTGCGGTCACGGTCTCTCCGTTCAGAAGAAACGTGGTTTTCATAGTGATACTAAATGCCGCTTTACCATGGCTGGCCGTGCTGGCGAGACTTCGATGCGGCGTAGAAGTCACGCGGGCTTTCAGTCAGGAAACCCTAAAGAGCTACGGTTTGACAAGGGCGTTGGTGCGAAACTGCGCTTTTTTCCTGCATTTGCCGTGGAAATGGGCGGAGAGGTCAGAGGGGCTCTGCCCCGCCTGCCGCTGGCAGGCCCCCCGGGGTTTTTGAACCAAGATGAAGAGGGGTTTTCGCGGTGCGGGGGCGAGGGTAGTGTCGCAGCATGAGCACTGATCCCCGATTCATTCACCTGCGCGTCCACACCGAATATTCGCTCCTTGAGGGGGCGGTGACAGTCAAGAAACTGCCTGGCCTCTGTGCCGATGCGGGGATGCCCGCTGTGGCGGTTACGGATACCAATAACAACTTCTGTGCATTGGAGTTTTCCGAATACGCCAAGGGGGCCGGCATTCAGCCGATCTTGGGCTGTCAGGTGTCCGTGCGGTATGTGGAGCCTGCGGTGGGCGAGCGTCCGCGTATGCCTGCGCCGGTGGTTCTGCTGGCGCAGAATGAAGGGGGCTACATGAATATGATGAAGCTCAATTCTGCGCTTTATTTCAAGCGGGACGGAGAGCCGCCGCAGGTTACTTTGGAAGAGTTGGAAACGTATTCGGGCGATCTGATTTGCTTGACCGGCGGGCCCGACGGGCCTGTGGGAATGCTCTTGCAACAGGGGCAGCGGCCAGCGGCCGAGGCGTTGATGCAGCGGCTTTCGTGCATGTTTGGCGATCGGCTATATGTGGAGTTGCAGCGCCATCCGGCTGAGGATGGATTGCCCCATAACGAACGGCAGAGCGAGCGCGGATTGGTCGAGATGGCCTATGCGATGGACCTGCCTCTGGTGGCGACCAACGATGTCTATTTCCCCAAGCCCGAGATTTACGAGGCCCATGACGCGTTGATTTGTATCGCCGAGGGGTCCTATGTGGACCAAGCCGAGGCGCGGCGGCGGTTGACGCGCGAACATTACTTCAAGTCGCCACAGGAAATGGCGACCCTGTTTGCCGATCTGCCCGAGGCCTTGGAAAACACCATCGAAATCGCCAAGCGGTGCGCCTATAAGGCGGAGAAGCGCGCGCCCATTCTGCCCAAGTTCGCCGATGACGAGGTCGAGGAACTGCGTCGTCAGGCGTGGGAAGGTTTGGACAAGCGTCTGGCGGTGATTGAGGCTGTCGCGGACCGGTCCGAATACGAAGCGCGTCTGAAATTCGAGCTGGATATCATCGAGGGGATGGGTTTCCCCGGATACTTCCTGATCGTTGCGGACTTCATCAAATGGGCCAAGGAACACGATATTCCCGTTGGTCCTGGGCGTGGTTCGGGTGCGGGTTCGCTGGTGGCCTATGTTCTGACGATCACCGACCTTGATCCCCTGCGCTATAGCTTGCTGTTCGAACGTTTTCTGAACCCGGAACGTGTATCGATGCCGGACTTCGACATCGACTTCTGCATGGATCGCCGCGAAGAAGTCATCCAGTACGTGCAAGAGAAGTACGGGCGGGACAAGGTCGCGCAGATCATTACGTTCGGTGCGCTGCTGTCCAAAGCGGCGGTGCGCGACGTGGGCCGTGTTTTGCAAATGCCTTATGGTCAGGTGGACCGCCTGTCCAAGATGATCCCCGTCGAGGGGGTCAAGCCTGTGTCGATCAAGCAGGCCCTGATGGACGAACCTCGCCTGCGCGAAGAGGCGCGGAGCGAGCCAGTGGTGGACCGCCTGCTGACCTATGGCCAGCAGATCGAGGGCCTCCTGCGGAATGCTTCGACCCACGCGGCGGGTGTTGTGATTGGCGACCGTCCGCTGGACGAATTGGTGCCGCTCTATCAGGACCCACGGTCAGACATGCCTGCGACCCAATTCAACATGAAGTGGGTGGAACAGGCGGGTCTGGTCAAATTCGACTTCTTGGGTCTGAAAACGCTGACCGTGATTCAGAACGCCATCAACCTGATCCACAAAGGCGGACGCGATCTGCATGTGGGGCCGGACGGCAAGCAGCTGTATGTCCCCGCAGAAGGGGCCGAGAACCAGATCAACGCGATCCCCTTGGATGACGAGCGGACCTACAAGCTTTATGCCGATGCGAAGACGGTCGCCGTGTTCCAGGTGGAAAGCTCGGGCATGATGGATGCGCTCAAGCGCATGAAGCCCACCTGTATCGAAGACATCGTTGCGCTTGTGGCCCTGTATCGCCCCGGCCCGATGGAAAACATTCCCGTCTATTGCGAGGTGAAGCACGGGCTGCGGCCTCTGGAATCCATCCACCCCACGATCGACCACATCCTTGCCGAAACGCAGGGCATCATCGTTTATCAGGAACAGGTGATGCAGATCGCGCAGGTCATGGCGGGCTACAGCCTTGGCGGCGCGGACTTGCTCCGCCGCGCGATGGGTAAAAAGATCAAAGAGGCGATGGACGCCGAACGCCCAAAGTTCACCGAAGGGGCCAAAAAGAACGGCGTCGACGACAAGAAAGCAGGCGAGGTTTTCGACCTGCTGGAGAAGTTCGCGAACTACGGCTTCAACAAATCCCACGCGGCGGCTTATGCGGTGGTGTCCTACCAGACCGCTTGGCTCAAGGCGAACCATCCGGTCGAGTTCATGGCCGGTGTCATGAACTGCGATTCCCACCTGACTGAAAAGCTGGCCGTCTATGCTGACGAGGTCCGCAAAGCCAAGGAAAAGGGCGGTCTGGGGATCGAGATCGTGCCGCCTTGCGTCAACCGCTCGCTCGCGACATTCGATGTGACGGATGGCAAGCTGGTCTACGCTTTGGGCGCACTCAAGAACGTGGGCGAAGACGCGATGCGGATGATCGAACGGGCGCGGGACGGGCAGCCCTTCAAGACGCTGTTCGATTTCGCCCGCCGAGTGGATCTGAAGCGCGTGGGCAAGCGCCCGCTGGAGATGCTGGCGCGTGCAGGGGCCTTTGATCAGCTGGATTCAAATCGCGCGCGGGTGTTCGACAGCCTTGATGGTTTGGTACAGTATTCGGCGGCGATCCACGAACAGCGTGCGTCCAATCAGGTGTCACTGTTCGGCGATGCGGGCGATGACCTGCCCGAACCGCGCCTGTCGAAACGCAACGATTGGCTTCCCGCTGAACGCCTAGCCGAGGAATTCCGCGCCATCGGCTTCTACCTGTCTGGCCATCCGCTGGACGACTACCGCGGCGTGCTGAAGCGCAAAAAGGTGATGACCTTTGACGAACTCAGTCGCAAGGTCCAAGAAGGCCCGCAGATCGCCAAACTGGCGGGCGTTGTCGCCTCGCGTCAGGAGCGTAAATCGGCCAAGGGCAACCGTTTTGCCTTTGTCCAGATGAGCGACCCGACTGGCCAATTCGAAGTCACGCTCTTTTCCGAAGCTTTGGAGAAGTCACGCGAGTTTTTGGACAGCGGCTCAAATGTGGTCTGCACGGTCGAGGCCACCTACGAATCAGAGCAGGTCAAACTGCTGGGCCGAAGTATCGCGCCCTTGGATACCATGGTGGCGGACGCCGGATCGTCTGGCCTGCGGATCTATTTGGACACGCCAGAGGCGCTGCCCATGATGGCGGCCCTGCTAGAGGACGCGGTCAAAGCCGCCCCCCGCGCCGCCAAAGGCCCAATCTATTGCTGCCTGCTTTCGGACGATCTGCCCGGCGAGGTCGAAATCGATCTGGGCGCGCAGTTCCCCGTCAGCCCCCAGATAAAGGGCGCGCTCAAGAGCATGAACGGTATTCTGGAAGTCGAAGAGATCTAATCGCGCGGTCCGCTCTTTGCGGCCAGCCAACAGTGAGTATTTAGGGCAAAAAGAGGCTGCGCTTTCTGCTTTGTCTAAATACTCACGGCGCAACGGCAGCCGTTAGTAGTGCGGTGGCCGTTCATCGCCGACGATCTCGGCGGCGCCGTCTGCGTATTCCCGCGCAGCCTCGCGTTCCATGAGCAATTGCACCCGCCGTGTCAGAATTGCGATTTCCGTGTCTTGCCGTGCGACGATGTCTGACATGTCGTCCACGGATTTCAGCAGATGCGCCACGCGCTCTTCAAGTTGGTTGATCCGGTTTTCCATGCTGTTTTCCTTGCGCGTCGTTTTGGCTTTGTCACGTGCCGCCGCTTGCCCCCGCGGCGTTCAAACGCTACACCCCGCCGCGAAAAGAACCCTATCTGGAGTGTTCCCATGGCCAAAGTCAAGAAACAGCCCCGGCCCAAGGCCGAAACCCCCAAAGGCTTTCGTGACTATTTCGGCCATGAAGTCACCGAGCGTCAGGAAATGCTGCGCCAGATTGCCGAGGTCTACAGCCACTATGGCTTTGATGCTCTGGAAACCAGCGCTGTCGAAACCGTCGAGGCGCTGGGGAAATTCCTGCCTGACGTGGATCGCCCGAACGAAGGCGTGTTTGGCTGGGAAGAGGATGACAGCGGCTGGGTTGCTCTGCGCTATGACATGACCGCGCCTTTGGCCCGGGTCTATGCGCAGTTCCGCAACGACCTGCCGACCCCCTATCGCCGCTATGCGATGGGCCCTGTCTGGCGCAACGAAAAGCCCGGCCCCGGCCGCTTCCGCCAGTTCTACCAGTGCGATGCAGATACCGTGGGCGCACCATCAGTCGCGGCGGATGCCGAGATTTGCGCGATGCTGTCGGATACTCTGGAGCGTGTGGGCATCCCGCGCGGCGACTACATCGTGCGCATCAACAACCGCAAGGTTCTGAATGGCGTCATGGAAGTGGCGGGCGTTCTGGACCCCAGTGACGAGACTAAGTTCGAGGCAGAGCGCGGCATCGTTCTGCGCGCCATCGACAAGCTGGACCGCTTGGGCGAGGACGGCGTGCGCGCCCTGCTGGGTGAGGGCCGCAAGGACGAAAGCGGCGACTTTACCAAGGGTGCTGGACTGGCTGACGCGCAGGCCGACGTGGTCATGGGTTTCATGGATGCCCGCCGAGACATCGGCGCCGAAACACTGGCCCGTTTGCGCGAACTGGTTGGCGAGAGCAAGATCGGCTCCGAAGGGGTGGACGAGCTCGAAGAGATCGCGACCCTTCTGGATGCCCAAGGCTACGGCCCCGACCGTATCATTGTCGACCCCTCGGTCGTGCGCGGTTTGGGGTATTACACCGGCCCCGTCTACGAGGCCGAACTGACCTTTGAAATCTTCGACGAAAAGGGACGCAAGCGCCAGTTCGGTTCGGTGGCCGGTGGTGGCCGCTATGATGATCTGGTCAAGCGCTTCACTGGTCAGGCAGTCCCTGCGACTGGTGTCTCGATTGGTGTGGACCGTCTGCTGGCCGCTCTGCGCGCCAAGGGCCGCATCGGTCAGGACAGCGCCCGTGGCCCTGTGGTTGTCACCGTGATGGATAAGGCCCGTATGGCCGACTACCAGCTGATGGTGCGCGAGTTGCGCGAGGCTGGCATCCGCGCCGAGGTCTATCTGGGTAACCCCAAGAATTTTGGCAACCAGTTGAAGTATGCGGACAAGCGTAACAGCCCCGTGGCCGTCATCGAAGGTGGAGACGAGGCCGAGCGCGGGGTCATCCAGATCAAGGACCTGATCCTTGGCGCCAAGATCGCCGAAGAGGCGACCCTTGAGGAGTGGAAGGACCGTCCGTCGCAGTACGAAGTGGCACGCGGTGATCTGGTCGCCAAGGTGCGCGAAATTCTGGATCTGTACAAATGATCGACCGTAGTGCCCCCCGCAAACTGGCAGCCGAACTGCGTGCGCAGTTCGAAGCCCAAGGCGCGGTGCCTGTAGAGCCACCGTTCCTGTTGCCGGCGGAGAAATTGCTCGACCTTTATGGCGAGGATATTCGCGGCCGTGCCTATGTGACCTCGGACCCCGCTCGGGGCGAGATGTTCATGCGTCCCGACTTCACCGTGCCTGTGGTCGAAATGCACATGGCCCAAGGCGCAGAGCCTGCGCGCTATACCTATGCAGGCGAGGTTTTCCGCCGTCAGGAAGAGAACCCTGACCGTGCCATCGAATACCTGCAGGTCGGTTACGAAGTGTTTGACCGCGCCGATCCTGTCGGGGCCGAGGCCGAGGTGTTCGCCCGTATCGCCGAAGTTTTGAAGCCGATGGGGCTGAAGGCGGTGACCGGCGACATCGGTTTGCTGCGTGCCGCTATTGAGGGCCTTGAGACCACCGAGCGTCGCAAGGCTGCCTTGCTGCGCCACATCTGGCATCCCCGCCGGTTCCGCGCTTTGCTCGATCGTTTTTCGGGCCGTGCACCTGTGCCCGCCGCCCGTACCGCTCTGCTGAACGCTCCTGATCCGATGGCGAACGCGGGCCCAATGATCGGCCTGCGCTCTGCTGCTGAGATTGAGGAGCGCATCACCGCGCTGAAAGAAGACGCCGCAACCGCACCGATTTCCGAGCGGGAGATCGAGCTGATCGAGGCTCTATTAGATGTGCGCGAAACCGTGCCTTTTGCGCTAGAGCAGCTCCGCGATCTGGCAGTTGATCTGCCCGCGATCAATGACGCTGTGGAGCGGATGGCGGCCCGTAGCGCGGCGCTTGAGAAACTTGGCGTTTCGCTCGAGTCACTGGTGTTCGAGGCGACCTACGGCCGGACCTCGATGGAATATTACGACGGTTTCGTCTTTGGCCTAATTGCCGAGGATCGCCCCGATCTGCCCCCCGTGGCGACGGGTGGGCGCTATGACGCGCTGACCTCGAAACTGGGGCAGGGGCGTGAAATTCCGGCTGTTGGCGGCGTCATCCGTCCTGGGCTGGTTCTGGACCTCGGAGGTCTGTCATGACGATCAAAATCGGTGTGCCCTCGAAGGGCCGTTTGATGGAAAAGACCTTTGACTGGTTCGCAGAGCGGGGCGTGTCCCTGTCGCGGGCGGGGTCCGAGCGTGAATACGCGGGCAAGGTCGAAGGGATCGAAGGCGTCGAACTGGTGCTGTTGTCCGCGGGCGAAATTCCCCGTGAACTGGCGGCGGGCCGCATCCATCTGGGTGTGACGGGGCAGGACCTGATCCGCGAAAAGCTGAGCCAGTGGGAGCAGCGGGTCGAGGAACTGGCAGAACTTGGGTTTGGTCAGGCGGACCTGATTATTGCGGTGCCGCAGGTCTGGGTTGATGTGGATACGCTGGAAGATCTGGATGCGGTGTCTGCGGCCTTCCGCGCTGAGCATGGCTTCCGCCTGCGAATTGCCACGAAATACCACCGTCTGGTGCGCGAGTACCTGAAAGAGCATGGCGTTGCCGACTACCAGTTGGTCGACAGCCAAGGCGCGACCGAGGGCACGATCAAAAACCTGACCGCCGAGGCCGTGGCAGACATCACCAGCTCTGGTGAAACCTTGCGCGCGAACCACCTTAAGATTCTGTCGGATGCATTGGTGCTGCGGTCTCAGGCGACACTGTTCAAGGCGCGCGGTTTGAAGCTGAGCGACGAGGATCGCGCCACACGCACCGAGCTGCTGAAAAAGCTCGGTGTCTGGAACTGATCTGATATGGGGCGCTGCGGCGCCCCTTTGCTTTTAGATCACACCGATGTCGGCAAGTGCGGCGGATAGTTCTGGCGGAAGATTGTCTTCGCTCTCGCGCCCTTTGCGCAGATCACGTGGGCTGTCTTCGGGCTTGAGGTAGCGCCAGCCTTGGAACGGGCGGCGCGGGGCAGGTTCGGTGCGCTGCACTTCGTCGTCCAGTACGATCCCGCAGCGGCGGATGCCGTCGCCTGTATCGACCTCGTCCAGACCGATGATCCGCTGGCGCGCCAGAATCACGCCCTTGAACACCCAGTAGAGCGATCCGCCGTTCAGAATTTCGGCTTCGCGTTTGGGCCACATGCGAGTGACGTGGCGAATCCGCCCGTCCGGCCCTTTGGCCCGCGGGTTCTTTTGCCAATTTAGCAGATCTTCGACCTGTTCCGCGCCGACGCAGAGCTTCAGCAGATTGATGTATTCAGACATTGTTAACCACCTTGGATCGGTACTTAGCCGATTGTCAGGGGGGGACAAGACGCTTGCTGTGACTTTCCAGCAGAGAGTTTTCCACAGGCACTTGTGAATACCGCGCAACCTTAGGGGGAAATCCCTAATGGCCCGAATTAAAGGTGCAAGAAGAGGATGCCTTAACCCTCAGAAGGGAAGGCGTTTTTTCAATGTCTGCTAGATCTCGCAACACGCAGTCGAAAAAGGCATCCCCCTAAATGTAGGGATGTGGATAATTATTTATCCTATATATGGTGACAAAAAGGCTGTTTTCGGCGATAAACGCGTTGACCAAACATGGCGTCTGCACTAGCTAGCGCCTCCGGACCATCACAAAAATTCGAGGCTGAAATGACCCGCTTTGCTGCCCCCATTGCCGAACAAATCTGGGATATGAAGTACCGTTTGAAACAGGCAGACGGGCAGCCGATTGATGGCACGGTCGAGGACACTTGGCGCCGAATCGCGACGAGCCTCGCGTCGGTCGAGAAAGACCCCGAGACTTGGGAAAAGAAATTCTACGGCGCGCTCGAGGATTTCAAATTTCTGCCCGCTGGCCGCATTACCGCAGGTGCTGGCACCGGCCGCACAGTGACCCTGTTTAACTGCTTTGTGATGGGCACGATCCCCGACAGCATGGCGGGAATCTTTGACATGCTGAAAGAGGCCGCGCTGACCATGCAGCAGGGCGGCGGCATCGGTTATGACTTCAGCACCATTCGCCCCCGTGGCGCGGATGTCAAAGGCGTGGCGGCAGATGCGTCCGGCCCGCTGTCTTTCATGGACGTTTGGGATGCGATGTGCCGCACCATCATGTCCGCAGGCAGCCGCCGCGGCGCGATGATGGCCACCATGCGCTGCGATCACCCCGACATTGAGGATTTCATCACCGCGAAATCCGACGCAGCCCGTCTGCGCATGTTCAACGTGTCCGTTCTGGTCACCGACGCGTTCATGGAAGCGGTCAAGAACGATGGCAGCTGGGAACTGAAATTCGGCGACAAGGTATACAAAACCGTCGAGGCCCGTGATCTGTGGAACAAGATCATGAAGTCGACCTACGACTACGCCGAGCCCGGCGTAATCTTTATCGACCGCATCAACACGATGAACAACCTCGGCTACTGCGAGAGCATTGCTGCGACCAACCCTTGCGGCGAGCAGCCCTTGCCGCCCTATGGCGCGTGCTTGCTGGGCTCGATCAACATGGCCCGTCTGGTGGACAATGCGTTCGAGGACGGCGCTGTTCTGAACGAGGACAAGCTCGAAGAGCTGGTCGCTCTGGCTGTGCGCATGATGGACAACGTAGTCGATGCCAGCCGCTTCCCGCTGGAAGCGCAGGCCCGCGAAGCAGAACAGAAGCGCCGCATCGGTCTGGGTGTGACCGGTTTGGCGGACGCGCTTTTGATGGTTGGCCTGAAATATGGCTCTGACGAAGCTGCAGCGCAGACTGAAAAGTGGATGAAGCTGATCGCTCGTGCGTCCTATCTTGCGTCGGTCGAGCTGGCCAAAGAAAAGGGCGCTTTCCCGCTGTTCGACGCCGAAGGCTACCTGTCCTCGGGCAACATGAAGCAGATGGACGACGACGTCCGCGCCGAGATCGCAGAGCACGGTATCCGCAACGCGCTGCTGACCTCGATCGCGCCCACAGGCACTATCTCGCTGTATGCGGGCAATGTCAGCTCGGGCATCGAGCCGGTCTTTGCATACGCCTACAAGCGCAAGGTTCTGCAAAAAGACGGCAGCCGCACCGAAGAGGAAGTGGTCGATTACGCTGTTCAGATGTGGCGCGAAAAGAAGGGCGACGCAGAACTGCCCGACTACTTCGTGAACGCGCAGACGCTGGAGCCTTCGGCCCACGTGAAAATGCAGGCGGCCGCGCAGAAGTGGATCGACAGCTCGATCTCCAAGACCATCAACTGCCCCGAAGACATCAGCTTTGATGATTTCAAGGACGTTTACATGGCGGCATGGGATCAGGGATGTAAGGGCTGCACAACCTACCGTCCGAATGACGTGACCGGGTCGGTCCTGTCCGTCAGCGAAGAGAGCGAGAAGGCCCCCGAGCAGGACGAAGGCGCAGATGTCGTCTACCTGTCCGAGCCTCTGGACCGTCCGCAGGCGCTGGAAGGCAACACCTACAAGCTAAAGTGGCCTGATAGCGAGCACGCGATCTACCTGACCATCAACGATGTGATCGTCGGCGGCCGCCGCCGTCCGTTCGAAGTCTTCATCAACTCCAAGAACATGGAGCACTTTGCCTGGACCGTCGCGCTGACCCGCATGATCTCGGCCGTGTTCCGCCGTGGCGGGGACATCACCTTTGTCGCCGAAGAGCTGAAAGCCGTGTTCGACCCTCGTGGCGGTGCTTGGATCCAAGGCAAGTACATCCCCTCGATCCTCGCGGCGATTGGTAGCGTGATCGAGCAGCATCTTGTGTCCATTGGCTTCATGGAAGGCGAAGGCATGGGGCTGAAAACTGACCCCCAAGCGCAGGTGGTTAATCTCGACCAGCCCAAAGGCAAATCCTGCCCCAGCTGTGGCCAGTATTCGATGATGATGGTCGAAGGATGCATGACCTGTTCGTCTTGTGGTCACAGCAAGTGCGGATGATCTAAGTAATTGATTTTAAAATGAAAATATGCCCTCAGTATTGTGGGCGTATTTTTTATGTGCTATACTGATTGAAGTGACGCTAACCAGCGTCGTAATCGATCACCTTTTGGGCGAGGGTGCGAAAGAGCTCTTTTTCGGGGTCGTTCAGGCCGGCCAGCACATCGTTCTGCAATGCTTCGACGATCGGTAAAATTGCGTCGAATTCTTTTTGGCCGAGCTTGGTGGCGCGGACCTCTCTGGCGCGGCGGTCACGGCGGCTTACTGTGCGCTCCACATAGCCCTTTTGCTCCAGCCGATCGATGACTCCCCCGATCGTCGCGCGATCATAGGCGATTCTCGCTGCGACGCTGGCTTGGTCGATCCCCGGATTGGCAATGATCGCATCCAGCGCGGCGAACTGCACTGGCGTCAGGTCGCGGCCCTCTGCCTGCATTCGCTGCGAGAATACATGAGTCGAAATCTGGTTCATGCGCCGAATCAAATGTCCGGCCATCTTAGAAGCGTGCATGGCAGATCCTTTTCGCGCAAGAATTATAACGAAAAACAATATATTAAGAGAAAAGAGATGTATACTTACTTTTTTCTTGGAATTTAATAAGTATAGATACTAAATAGGGGAAGAGATCGCGGACGCTAAGGGGAGAGGCAAGTGCAATTCTATGAGAACGGTTTTCGGGGTGGGGATCCGGACATCCGCAATGCAGCGTCATCACGCCGTGATCGGGGGCCCTTTGCGCCGTTGCCCGAGAAGGTTGATGTGCTGATCTCTGGGTGTGGACCGGCTGGGCTGTGTTTGGCGGCACAACTGGCGCGGTTTCCGGACATTGAAACGATGATTGTCGAGCGCAAGCCGGGGCCCTTGGAAAAGGGACAAGCCGATGGCGTGAATACCCGCACGATGGAGATGTTTCAGGCCTTTGGTTTCGGCGAAAAGGTCAAGCGCGAGAGCTACTGGGTCAACCAGACCACGTTCTGGACGCCGGACCCTGCAAAGCCCGCACACATCAAGAGGGTGGGACGCGTGCAGGACGTGCCTGACGACTCCTCTGAGATGCCGCATACGCTGATCAATCAGGCCCGCATTCACGAGCTCTTTTTGGATGTGATGCGAAATTCGGCGTCTCGGTTGGAGCCAGACTATAGCTGGCAGGTTTTGGACGTCACCGTTGATCCCGATGCCGAGGATTATCCGGTCACTGTCACGCTCGAGAATACCGGTGTGAATGCTGGCGACACGCGAAAAGTACGAGCGCGTTACGTTGTTGGCTGCGATGGCGCGCGCTCCAAGGTGCGCGAAGCCATCGGCGGCACCCTGCACGGAGAAGCGGCCCATCAGGCTTGGGGCGTTATGGATATCCTTGCGAATACCGATTTTCCGGATGTCCGCCAGAAGTGCCTGATTGCCTCGCAATCCGAGGGCAATATTCTGATTTTGCCGCGCGAAGGGGGCTATCTGTTCCGCATGTATGTGGAGTTGGACAAGCTGAACCCCGACGAGCGTGTGTCGAGCCGCAATTTCACGGCAGATGATATGATTGCTGCCGCAAACCGGATCATGGCGCCCTACACCATCGACGTAAAGGAGATCGCGTGGTGGTCAATCTACGAAATCGGCCATCGCCTGACAGATCGTTTCGATGATGTTCCCGCAGGAGAAGACCGCGATCCACGCGTGTTTACCGCTGGTGATGCATGTCACACCCACAGCCCCAAGGCGGGTCAGGGGATGAATGTATCGATGCAAGATACGTTCAATCTGGGCTGGAAGCTGGTTCATGTGCTGCAGGGGCGCGCCGATCCCAGTCTATTGCGGACCTATTCTGCCGAACGCTGGGTCGAGGCAAAGCGCCTGATCGATACAGACCACCAATGGGCGCGCATCATGTCCGCGCCTCCGGGGCAGTCGGAACTGGATGGCGCCGGAATGCCGCGCTTTCAAAAGCAGTTCATCGAAAACCTTGAGTTCACCGGTGGTTTGGCCGTGAAATATGATCAGTCGTCTCTGGTCGGGGCGCCGGATCATCAGGACTTGGCAAAGGGCCTGATCGTGGGCAAACGCTTTCACTCAGCACCTGTGGTTCGTCTGGCAGATGCGATGCAAATGCAGTTGGGGCATGTGGCTGACGCGGACACCCGCTGGCGGGTCTATGCGTTTGCCGGAGAGGATGCGGCGAAGCTATATGGCCTTGCCGACTGGCTTGAGCAGGACCCGCAGTCGCCGATTGTGCGCCATACGCGCGATGGAGAAGATATCGATAGCATCATTGATGTGCGCGCAATCCTTCCAGCGACCTTTGACACATTGGCCTATGAGGAGATGCCGTCGCTGTTGAAGCCAAAGAAAGGGCGTTACGGGCTGCAGGACTACGAAAAGGTGTTCTGTCTCGACCACAAAGATCAAGGTGACATCTACGAGATGCGCGGGATTGATCGGGCGCAGGGGTGCGTTGTTATCGTTCGCCCCGACCAGTACGTGGCTCAGGTTCTGCCGCTCGATGCGCGTGCCGAGTTGACGGATTTCTTCGCGGGCGTACTGCGCCCGACTTAGGCGCCTGCCGTTTCCGCTCCTTCTGCTGAAACCGGCGTCTCGGGGTAGACGTCGGGAAAGTCGGGAAGCACCACTTCGATCTGCAACAGGCCATCCGAGGTCATCGCAGCTGTCGCGTTTCCATGAAGTGCGGCGGCTGTGATTTTAACTTGAAAGACGACTGGATCACGGACATCGGAAAAGTCACCCTGATCAAACTTCATCGGCATAAAAAAGCGGTCGACATTGGTTTCGCGCACTGCGGTTGATGGCGTCGTGCCTACGATACGCAGATACCGGCGACCTTCTTCGCGAACCGTTCTGATCGTACAGGCTTCCGGTGCCGAACTGACCATGTGGAGCGATTTGTCCAGCGCCAGATAAATTTCTTCGAGTTTGACCGGATCAGTGAAGGGATCTTGTGACACGTCGAATGACAACGCAGACGAAAGCTCTAGCCTGCCGACGATTTCCTCGAGCTTGGTGATACGCTCTGGGTTGTTCGTAGCCAAGGCGCGGCGCATGCATTGGGTGAGCAGTTGAAGGATTGTTTGCCCCTTCTGAGAGGCATTGATGATCTGCTCGGTCCAGTTTTCCAGAGCGTCTGGATCTGTCTTCACGTCCTCTTTTAAGAGCGTTGCAAAGCCGTTGCTGTGACGCAAAGAGGCGGACACGTCATGATGCAGGGCACTGACGTAAAGGTTAAAGCTCTCGAATACTGCATCGTAAGAGAGCCGGTCGTTCTGCCGATCTTTTACCATAGATGCCTCTTTATTCTGTAGCCGGTTTTGGGGGCAACCGGACGATGCTCAGCCAAAAGGTTTCGATGTCTTGGACCACCTTTACAAAGGACGAAGCCTTGAGCGGTTTTGAGACAAAGCAATTTGCATGAAGGTTGTAACTCTTGATCCGGTCCGCATCGGACTCTGAGGTGGTTAATACGACGACTGGAATGCGTCGCAAATCCTCTTGGGTCTTCATCGACGCCAGAACCTCGTGCCCATCTGTTTTGGGTAGGTTCAAATCCAAGAGGATCAGGTCAGGCGTCGGTGCGTCTTCGTAGCCGTTTCTTTTGTGCAAAATATCCAGCGCTTCGTCCCCGTCGCGGGCGATCAGCAAGTGGTTTGCTAGCTTGGCTTCGCGCATGGCAACTTGGGTTAGGACGATGTCTCCCTCATTGTCCTCGACCAGCAGGATGACGACTTTGTTTGCGTGGCTCATGCTGTGTGGTCCCCTTGTTTTGGTAGGGTGAAATAGAATGTAGACCCCTCCCCAAATGTGGACTCGACCGAGATCGTGCCGCCGTGGCGTTCGACGATCTTGCGGCAAATCGCGAGTCCGATCCCCGTTCCGGGGATTTGGTCACGACGATGGAGGCGTTTGAAAATCTCGAAAATCTTACTCAGGTTCTTTTCGGCAATACCGATGCCGTAGTCCTGAACCTCAAAGCGCCAAACATCGCCTTGGTCGCGGCAGCGCACGTGCACGCGGATTGGGCCTTCGGCTTTGGCATATTTGATCGCGTTCCCGATCAGGTTCTGGAACAACTGCATCAACTGCACTCTGCTAAATGGAACAGAGGGCAAGTCCTCCTGAGTTAACTCCAGCTTGCGCTCCGAGGTTCCGCGGAAGTTGGCAAAAATCTCGTGCACGACGACGCGGCTTTCGACCAGAGTGAGCTGATCGCTGCCGTGTTCGACACGGCTGTAGTCCAAGATATCTCGGATCAGGCACATCCCGCGGTCAGACGCATCAGTCAGGAATTTCAGATAGAGCGTGGTTTGCTCGTCGATCTGACCTTGGCTGTTTAAATGGGTCTCCAGCATTTCAGAGAACGCACCGATCATACGGAAGGGCTCTTGCAAGTCGTGCGAACAGATGTGGGCGAACTGCGTCAGTTCTTCGTTCGACCTTTCCAACGACTCCAGTAGCGCAATTTGCGACTGCTCTAGGTGGCGACGGTCTGTTATGTCGTAAAACACTATGACATAACCCTCTTCTTGTCCTGAGCCCGAGGCAATTGGCGTTGCCGACAAAGACAGGCTGAGTGGGTGATCGCCATAATTCGCTGGATGCAGCTCGATATCTTCGATCCGGCCAAATTCAATCAATTGGTCAATCGTCGGCTTGCTCTTGGACTGGGCATAAAAGAAAGGCAGAGCTGAAAAGCGGCGTCCGACGAGCAGACAGCGTTCGGTCTTTAGAAGCCTAGCTGCGGCGTCGTTGGCGAGGCGCACATTTTTGTGCCGATCTAGGTAAATCAGCGCCTCTGACGTGTTCGAGATTACCAGCTCTCGTTCACGCGCCATGTACTCCAAGCGCGCTTCTCGGTTCTGCAGATCATGGGTTGTGATCTTGAGCAGACCATTCTGATGAGAGACGGCCATGCTCCGGTTGATTGCAATCGCCAAGAGCAAGGTCACGATCATCCCCATTGGCAGTACGGCTTGCGATAGCGTCTGAACTTCTGCACGCACAAAGTCTTTGTCGGGGACCATGCGCAGTGACCATGTTCTGTTCAGAACGCTGATTTCTCGCTGATCCGCAAAGGATGGTGCGGTTTCGAATTGCGATGGGACGGACAGTATCGTGGCATCTTCGTCCCAAATCTCGACCGAGAAGTTTACGAAGTCTTCCCGTAGCCAAGCGGTGATCATCGGTTTGAGTTCGATGGATGCGGCGATCAATCCGCGGAATTCGGTGTCGCGGATGATTGGCGAGAATAGAACGATGCTCTGGCGACCCGTCGACAGGACAAAGGGCTTTGTGAGTACGCTGGAGCCGCGCAGAACAGCCTCGTACATGGCCTTGGTGCGATCTGGATTGAAATTCGGCCCAACTCCCATGGCCGGCTGAAGTTCTTTGTAGGGAGCAACCCCGATGATCTTGTAGTCGGTGTCCACGAGGCCGATCCCCGGGATTTGCTGGAAATCTGCGGCATATTTTTCCGCGTCCGCTTGCCAGCCCTCGGCGGTGATCACATCTCGCGCTGCTTGCCGATCCGCCATGCGTTCAAGCGCCTCTTGCAGATTTTCGAATTCGACGGTGATCAACTCTTGGATAAAACTCAATTCGTGATGGACGCCATCGACCGTGTTTTGCCGGTCGCTCTCCAGCAAATGACGCCAGATTCCGCAGGTGATGAAGACGGCGACCAGGACCACCGCAGAGGTGACAAGAATTTCCTTGCGCTGATTGGGGACGGTCGTTTGCAAGCCGCGACTGGCCAGTCCGATCGCAAGGCCAAGGACTACGAAATTCAGGGCTGTATGCAGGGCCATTCCCGTCAACGCGACCCACATATAAGAGGCCATAATGTTGACCCCATACGTCGCAAGGCCGGTCAGCCCTAACCCCAGAATGGCCAGCCCCAATGCCGCGATCGTCGCACTGACCCAAGGCTTGTCACCCATGAGCGACCTAAGGACTCCCGTCACCGCAGCGACGAACAAACCAACCGCTGTGTTTGCCGCCATAAAGCCGCCGGATGATGTCGTGTCGAACAGCAGGTCGTCGACGGGCAAGGTCAGCAAGCCAGCATATTTCAAGAGGCTGAGCGTCGGGAGTACACCTGTCAGTACGCCGAAGCCGAAGCTGAATTTCTCGTTCTCGGCGTTCAGAGCAAAGACCATCAAGGACGCAAAGACAAAGCTGAGCGCCGTGTTGAAAGACATCAAGGAAAAGCCTGGCCAAATATCCAGGAGGCGGGCGATTCCGAAATACCAACCTGAGAGAGCCGAGATTGATGTAATCAGTACAATTAGTGGCAGAGCATAGAATGCTAAGGTGCGCAGACCTACTTTGCCTCGGACTCGTTCAAAACCTCTCGGCAGTTGAGAGGCATGAGACATGAAGTAACTTTCCTTGGGATATGACTTATCCACCTAATAAGTTGTATCTGCCAACAAAACGTATAGCCCGTCAAGACTACAAGCCTTTAGTCAAAATTGACAGTAGGGAAGCTCATACTATCCGATATGGTAGGTTTTACATTCTATCGGCGGTTGTCGGACATGCCGTCGCTTTACGCCTTTGTGGCGCTTCCACGGGTGCCTTCGATACGCAGTACCTGCTGGGCCTGCATACGGCGGCGTAGCGCTCTTGATGCGGTATCGATCAACGCTGTAAGCAGAATTGTAACAGCGAGCAAGAGTAGCGCCCGATCTATCCGTAACTGCTGTAAGTTGGCCTGCACATAAAAGCCAAGCGTTGTAATGCCGAGCAGGCCCATGATTGCGCTTTCGCGAAGGATGATTTCCCAGCGGTAGAGACACAGGGCCCAGAAGTTTCCGGTTAGGCGGGGGAAAAGCTCCCAAGCCCAGAAATTCAAACCTCGCGGCGCGTCGGGTCGGATTGTTAGGTCACCGGATTGGCGCCCCAGCAGATGAGCAATGATTGCGCCATTGTGCAGCGCCAGAGCGATGATCGCGGGCAGCATGGAGGGCCCCAGAATTTGCAGGAGGACAAAGGCGAGCATGTACTCCGGCGTAGAGCGGAGAATGACCAAGATACCATGTCCCAGCGTTGCCCCGATGTGGCCGGCCACGCGCGGCACAATGATTGGGAAGCTGAGCGCTGCCATCACTGTCGCACCGCCAAAGGCGATTTGCGACAGGCTGAGGGTCGCGATGGCGCCGGGTAGCGCTTGGTCAACAAGAACCTTTTCAAGCCATGGCAGCCAATCCGCTTCGATCCGCGCGGGGGCGGGCACGAGATCGGTCAGAAAACGCCACACAGCGCCCTGTCCCATGGGGGGAAATGGCACTTGTGCCAGAGCCCAAATCGACATTCCGATAAATAACGGGACCAGCCGCCAGCGCACCCAGTGGCGTAGCGGCAGGATCAGTGCGAGGAATATCAGGAACACCGCTGCGGCTTCGGCATAGTAGGCTTGCTTGAAGTAGCTTTCGAGGTGGAAGCCAAGGGTCGGCAAACCGATGAAACCGAGCACAGCGCTGGACCGAAGCCCACATTCCAGTCGATAGAGGCTATAGGTCCTGATCTGTGGCAAGCTCGCGGGCAGGCGCACCCAGAGCAGGCGGAGCAAGGGAGATGCGACCTGAGGAAGTGCAGCCTCGGCGCGAGCGTCGGCTTCGTCCAGATATTCGGAAAAGACTTTGGCGAAGATACCAGTGTAGGGCAGGCCGATGGCCAGAACGCCTGTCAGCGGCGACAGCCCCGTGATATTCAGCAGCAGCAAGGCCCAGAAGATTTCGTGAAGCGCCCGCATCGCAATACAGGGCCACCTGACACGGCGGAGGCGGTAGAACGGGGCCAGAACAAGTCCGATGGTCGCGCCAAAGGCAACGCCACAAAAGGCAAAGGCAAGCGTGAGGCCTGCCGCGCGCAGCAACTCACCGGGATTATGAAAACTTGGGGTGAGCAGGCCTTCGGCGATGCGGCTTAGGGTCAGCCACGGATCGGGCCCGCCTGCATTCAGGTCGACAAAGAAAAGGGCCAGCAAACTCGACCCAACCAGCCCCAGCAGCAGATGACGGCCGCTCAGGCTCATGAATAAAGGCTCATGATATCAGCTTGTGACAGCGCGTCGGCTGCGCAATCAATGGCGACTTTGCCGGCCCTCAGGCCGATAATTCGTGTCGCATAGCCTTGCGCGAGCGCCACATCGTGTAGGGCTAGCACACTTGTTTGAAACGTTTGGGTGACGGTGCGCAGCAAATCGCGTGCTTGGGCCGGATCAACAGAAGAAACAGGTTCATCAGCGATCACCACCGCCCCGCGACGCAGGAGGGCGCGCGACAAGGCAACCCGCTGCTTTTGTCCACCAGAGAGCGCGCTGACCTTGCGCCGACCAAGGCCGCCAAGGCCCGTCTGTGAAAGCACCTCTTCGACTTTGGCGCGTTCAGTCGCTGAGGGCCAGAGAAGCGTGCGCAAATTGCGGGGTGCGCTGAAGTCGTCCAGACAGCCCATCCACACGTTGTGAAAGACGCTGAGTTGCACAACAAGCCCAGCCTCTTGGGGCGCCAAGGCGACCCGCTGGTCCGCAAGTCGCGAAAACATTGTATGAAGCAAAGTGCTTTTGCCGACGCCGCTGGGGCCAAGCAAGGCGATCCGCTCGCCTTGCTGAACCGAGAGCGAGACGCCAGTGAGCACGGGCGTCTCGCCCCATCCCAGCGTCTCGTTTTGCAGCGTGAGCAGAGTCGTCATCAGTCGATGATGTCGAGGGCGCGGGCCGTGTCCTCGATTGGCTGGTACATAACGTTGTCCGCCGCGATGAATTCAGAGCGCGGGAAGCTGGCGAGCAGGTCCGCGTCATCCATGCCGAGCAGGGCATCTTGGACTTTCTGCGTGAAGCCCTCGCCAAAGCGTGCATCCACGTCGCCGCGGATGGTCCAGTTGTAGTCGGGATAGGGCGGGGTTTTCCAGATGACGGTGGCCTGATCCGCTTCTGGCGCGGCTTCTGCTGCGGCAGTGTCGTAAACGGTGTAGTTGAGCGCGCCGACGTCATAAGCGCCAGAGGCCACCAAACGCAGGGTCTGGCCGTGGTCGCCGCTGAAGCCCACAGTGCTGAACAGGTCTTCGGGCGCTTTGCCGGTCAGCTCGCGGATGTAGAATTCGGGCATCAAACGGCCCGAGGTCGAGGTCTGCGCGCCAAAGGTAAAGCTGCGCCCCGACAGGTCGGGCAGAGCATCTGCTTCGGTCAGGCCGGTATCAGTGTTCGCGATGAAGTAGGTGACAAAGCTTTCGTCCTCGGCGCCTTGGGCGATGGCTTGCGAGCCGGGAACCGCCAGACGCGCCTGAACGCCGGACAAGCCGCCGAACCAACCCAGCTGAATCTGGTCGTTGCGGAACGCCATGACCGCCGCGCCATAATCTTTGACAGGAACGTATTCGACAGCGACGCCAAGCTCGGCCTCAAGGTAGTCGGCGACCGCGCCAAAGCGTTCGATCAGGCGGGTTTCGTCGTCGTCAGGGATTGCCGAAAAATAGAGAGTGTCCGACAGGGCCGGCGAGGCGGTGCAGAGCAGCGCGAGAAGAAGCTTTTTCATAACAATTCCTTTGGCTTTCGCCGG
The DNA here is from genome assembly GCF_900115865.1 of Donghicola eburneus. Classification (GTDB taxonomy): domain Bacteria; phylum Pseudomonadota; class Alphaproteobacteria; order Rhodobacterales; family Rhodobacteraceae; genus Donghicola; species Donghicola eburneus. Next base: position 45,432 of record NZ_FOXY01000017.1, read on the forward strand.
GTCTATAGCGACCCGAGAAACAAGGTTCCAGTACGAAGCCGCCCCGGACTGAAGGTCAGCCGGGGCGGTGTGTTCTGGTCAATTATGGGCGCTTGCCGTGGGCGCCGCCGGGCTTGCCCGGTTTGCCGCCTTTGGCCGGTTTTCGGAAGGGCGTCGCGTCGCCGCCTTTGCCAGCGGGGCGGCCAGGTTTCGCGCCAAAGCCGCGTTTCGCACCGTCAGGTTTGCCGCCCTTGCGGTCGTCCTTGCCAAAGCCGCCTTTGCCGTCCTTGTTGAACGGGCGCTTGCCCGAAGGCTTCCCGCCGCGGTCATCGCCAAACTTGCGGCCTGCTGGTTTCCCGCCGGGCTTGCCGGGGCGGTCGTCAGAGCGCGGTGCGCGGGGACGGTCATCACGATCTTCACGTTTGGTTTTGTCCCAGCGCGGCTTGTCCGACTTGGGCTTGTCGCCAGCGGGTTTGTCACCCCAGACTGGTTTGGTCTTGCGGGCAACGGGGCCATGCGCCTCAACTGGGCAGGGCGTCGGACGTTCAGTGCGTTCAGGACGATCACCTGCAGGGCGAGGCGCACGTTCCGCAGAGGCGGGACGCGGACGGTCGTCATCCTCGCGCTTGCGCTTGAAGGGACGGTCGTTCTTTTCCGCGAATTTCCGGTTTGACTTGCTGCGCGGCTGGGGCTTGGAAAGCTTGGGGGCTTCGTCCAGTTGTTTCAGAACGTAGCCGCGGTCGGTGGTCATCGACGCACCGATCTCGTCCAAGAATCCGGCAACGGCATCGGCGCGAAGCTCGATGTAGCTGACGGTGTCCAGGATGCGCATCGCGCCGATTTCGTCCTTGGTGATGTCGCCGGCACGGCAGATCATCGGCAGCATCCAGCGCGGGGTGACGTTCTGGTTGTGACCGGCGTCCATCTGGAACCAGACCGACTCGGTGAACTCTTCGCGCTGTTTTCTCGGCGCGGGCGCGTCCACGGACATCTGGTCAATCTCTTCGGGGGCCGAACGGCCCGTGTTCAGGGCGCGCAAGTAAGCCAGAGCCAGTTGCTCGACGCTGAAGGTCTGGGTCAGCAGGTCCACAGTGGGCTGTTCTGTCGAGGTAGGCGTATCCTGCCACGACTCGTCTGCCAGCATGCGCTCAGAATCCTTGGCAGCCACTTCTTCGGCGGACGGGGCAGAGCCCCAAGTCGCATTCAGCTTGGCCCATTTCAGCAGGCGTTCTGCTTTCTTGCGGTTCTTCGGGGTCACCATCAACGAGCTAACGCCCTTGCGGCCCGCGCGGCCGGTCCGGCCCGAACGGTGCAGCAGGGTTTCGTGGTTGCTGGGCAGCTCCGCGTGGATCACCAGTTCCAGATTGGGTAAGTCGATGCCGCGCGCCGCCACGTCGGTCGCCACACAAACACGGGCACGGCCATCGCGCATCGCTTGCAGCGCGTGGGTGCGTTCGGTTTGGGTCAACTCGCCCGACAGAGCCACGACCGAGAAACCACGGTTCGACAGGCGCGATGTCATGCGGGCCACCATTGCACGGGTGTTCGCAAAGATGATCGCGTTGGGTGCCTCGTAATACCGCAGAACGTTAATGATCGCGTTTTCCGAGTCGCGGTCATTGACGACCATGGCGCGGTATTCGATGTCAGAGTGCTGTTTTTGCTCGGAGACCGTGCTGATGCGTAGGGCATCGCGCTGGTACTTCTTGGCCATGCGCTCGATTTCTTTGGGCACGGTGGCCGAGAACAGCAGGGTCTGACGCTCTTCGGGGCAGGACCCCAGAATGAACTCAAGATCTTCGGAGAAGCCAAGGTCCAGCATCTCGTCTGCTTCGTCCAGCACCACGGCGCGGACGTTGCTCAGGTCGATGGTGTCGCGCTGGATGTGATCACGCAGACGCCCGGGTGTGGCAACGACAATGTGCGCTCCGCGAGCGAGCGCACGCTTTTCATCGCGGAAGTCCATGCCGCCAACGCAGGACGCAAGAAAGGCGCCGGCATCTTCGTACAGCCATACCAGCTCGCGTTTGACCTGCAGGGCCAGTTCGCGGGTGGGGGCGATGATTAGGGCCAAGGGCGCTTCGGCGGCGCCGAATGTGTCGGCATCGCCGAGAATCGCATTTGCGATAGCCAGGCCGAAGCCAACAGTTTTACCAGAGCCGGTTTGGGCTGACACCAGCATGTCTTGGGTGCCGAGTTCAGGATTGCTCACAGCTTCTTGAACGGGAGTAAGGCTGGAATATCCACGGCGCTCCAGCGCCTGTGCGAGGGTGTTTTTCACGTGCTTGTCTGCTTTCAAGTCAGAGGATTTGGCCGCAAATCCGCAGTTTTCGCGGAAGGGGCGGCGCATCCATACAGCACTAGTCCCGGCGGCAATCGCGCCCGCCTATAGCAATTGATGTGTTCTGTACAGGGTCTTTGCTGAAAAGACTCGTGATTTTCATCTTTGGGGGCAGGATTGTTGGCGCTGACATGCTTGCAATGTGTGTCGTGATAGATAAAACCAACGGGGACAGGGGAGACCCGCGAAAATTATCTATAAAATGGAGGGCGGCATGGCTGGCCAGCAAAATTGGACTGTCGAAGAGGCGCGCGAGATTTATAACAAGCCGCTCATGCACCTGCTTTACGAGGCGCAGACTGTGCATCGTGCCCATTTCGATCCCAATCAGGTCCAGCGCTCCAAGCTTTTGTCGATCAAGACCGGTGGCTGTGCCGAAGATTGCGCCTATTGTTCGCAGTCGGCCCGAAATGGCTCGAAACTGCCCGCGTCCAAGCTGATCGAGGTCGAGCGCGTGATCGCGCAGGCCAAGAAAGCCAAAGAGGGCGGCGCGACCCGCTACTGCATGGGGGCTGCATGGAGCAGCCCCAAGGACCGCGATATGGATGTGCTGACCGCCATGGTCGAAGGCGTCAAAGAGCTGGGTATGGAAACCTGCATGACCCTTGGCATGCTTGAGGATAATCAGGTTTCCCGTCTGAAGGATGCCGGTCTCGATTACTACAACCACAATATCGATACCTCTGAGCGCTATTACAAAGAGATCATCACCACCCGAAGCTTTGACGAGCGTTTGGCGACCCTGACCCGCGTGCGCGAAGCAGGGATCAAGGTGTGCTCTGGCGGGATCGTGGGCATGGGCGAGCAGATGATGGACCGCGTGGAAATGCTGGTCACTTTGGCGAACCTACCCGAAGCGCCCGACTCGGTACCCGTCAACATGCTGATGCCCCAGCCCGACACGCCGCTGGCGAATGTCGAGAAGCTGGACCCGATCGAATTCGTCCGCACCGTCGCGCTGGCACGCATCCTGATGCCAACCAGTCATGTGCGCCTGTCCGCCGGCCGCACCGACATGAGCGACGAGCTGCAGGCAATGTGCTTCTTTGCTGGCGCGAACTCGATCTTTGTGGGCGACACCCTGCTGACCGCCGACAACCCCGAAGAGGACAAGGACGCAATCCTGTTTGCCAAGCTGGGGCTGGAAACCATGGAAGCCTTTACCGAAGGTCGCATTTGTAAAAACGAAGCGGCGGATGCTGCGGCAGCTACGGCGGCCGAATAAGCCAGACCGATGAAGGCTCTGACCCGACACGATACCGGCTTGCAGTCGCTCGCATCGCGCGGACGGCTGCGCCGCCTTGCGCCCCGCGCGGGTCTGGACTTTGCGTCCAACGACTACTTGGGGCTGGCTGGCTCTGACATATTGAAGCGCGCGGCGTTAGATGCGCTAGAGCGTGGCGTCCCGCTTGGGTCTGGTGGGTCGCGCCTTTTGCGCGGCAACCATCCGGAGCACGAAGCGCTGGAGGCCAAGGCAGCCGCGTTCTTTGGGTCCGAAGCGACACTCTATATGGGTGGAGGCTTTCAAGGAAATGTGGCGCTGTTCTCGACGCTACCAGCAGCGGGCGATCTGGTTCTGTATGATGAGCTGGTCCACGCCAGCGCCCACGACGGGATGCGGTTGGGCCGCGCCGATCTGGTGAGCTTTGACCATAACAATGCCGCAGATGCGCGTCTGAAACTGTCGGACTGGCAGGCAAAGGGCGGCGATGGCCAAATCTGGATCGCGGTCGAGAGCGTCTATTCCATGGAGGGCGACATTGCGCCATTGGCCGATTTCGCCGCGCTGGCCCGCGATGTCGGCGCGATCCTCGTGGTGGACGAAGCCCATGCAACCGGCGTGTTTGGATCGGTGGGGCAGGGCATGGCCCATGGCTACGACGGTGTAGAGGTGCTCACCCTGCATACCTGCGGCAAGGGCCTTGGTGTTTCGGGTGCGTTGATCTGCGGGGCGCGGGTGCTGATTGATACGCTGATCAATCGTGCGCGGCCCTTCATCTTTGCGACAGCGCCGTCGCCTTTCGATGCGGCTTTGGTGCGTGCCGCGATCGGTGCTTTGCAGTCCCAGCCGCAGTACAAGGACGCGGCGGAAGCGCGTATCGCCCATGCGCACCAAGAGGCCGCGCGCCTCTGTGGCCTGAACGACCTGCAAAGCCAGATCATTCCCGTGATCATCGGCGCGGATAAACCGACCATGGCCCGTGCCGAGGCGTTGCAGCACGCTGGTTTTGACGTCCGCGGTATCCGCCCGCCGACCGTACCGCGCAATACCTCGCGCTTGCGCGTTTCGATCACCGGCAACGTGACCCATGCGGATATCACATCCCTCTTTGAACACATTTCCCGCCAACAGGAGGCCGCATGAGCGCGATCATCGTCACCGGAACCGACACCGGCATCGGCAAAACGATCTTTAGCGCGGGACTGACCGCAGCCCTTGGCGCGACCTACTGGAAGCCCGTGCAGTCAGGCCTCGAAGAAGAGACCGACACCGAAATCGTCACCCGCCTGTCTGGCCGACCCGCGTTGCCCGAGGCGTACCGGTTGGACATGCCCGCCTCGCCGCACCTCTCGGCCGAAGCAGAGAGCGTTGAAATCGACACCGATCTAGAGATCCCCGAAGTTGAGGGGCCCTTGGTTGTCGAGGGGGCAGGGGGCCTAATGGTTCCTCTGAATCGGCAGGTGACCTATCTGGATGTGTTTGCTCGTTGGCAAAAGCCGGTGATCCTTTGTGCCCGCACGCAGCTTGGGACGATCAACCACACTCTCTTGTCCCTGCGCGCGCTGCGGGCCGAGGGCTGTCTTGTCGTCGGAGTCGCATTCATTGGCGAGCCCGAGCCAGAGGTCGAAGAGACTATTTGCCAGATGGGTCTCGTTGCCTCACTCGGGCGACTGGATGTTATGCCCGAAGTGACGACCGCAGCTCTCGCTAAAGCTTTCGAGGGTATCGACATGGACCGGATCAAGGATCACCTATGACCCCGCTTGAGTTCGACCGCGACCATCTGTGGCACCCTTATACCAACGTCGCCAAGCCTGGCCCTGTGCATCTGGTCAAAGAGGCCGAGGGCATCTGGCTGACTCTGGATGATGGCACCCGCGTGATCGATGCGATGTCGTCTTGGTGGTGCACGATCCACGGTCATCGTCACCCACAGATCGTGCAGGCGATGCATGATCAGTTGGACAGTTTGCCCCACGTGATGTTCGGCGGCCTGACCCATGATCCGGCGGTGGAACTGGGAAAGCGTTTGATAGGCATGCTGCCCGATGCCTTGGATCGCGTGTTCTATTGCGACAGTGGATCTGTGTCGGTCGAGGTCGCCATGAAGATGGCGGTTCAGTACCAAATGGCGATGGGGCGCACGGGTCGGACAGGCTTTGCCACTATTCGCGGGGGCTATCACGGCGACACTTGGAAAGCGATGAGCGTTTGTGATCCCGTGAACGGGATGCACGGGCTCTTCCGTGGCGCGCTCGGGATCGAACACTTTCTGCCGCGCCCGTCGGTGCAGATGGGGCAGGAGTGGCCTGATGATCCCGTGCTGAATGGTGTTGCCGAGATGGAGGCGCTGCTGACCGAGCAAGCCGACAATTTGGCTGCTGTTATTCTAGAGCCCGTCGTGCAGGGCGCTGGCGGGATGTACTTTTACCATCCGCAGTATTTGGTCGAACTGCGCAAACGCTGCGATCAGCAGGGCATTCTTCTTATCTTTGATGAAATTGCGACGGGGTTTGGGCGTACAGGCAAAGCCTTTGCGCTAGAGCACGCGGGCGTTGTGCCCGACATCATCTGTCTGGGCAAAGCTTTGACTGGCGGGCACATTAGTTTCGCCGCCACCGTCGCGACCAAGGATGTGGCCTATGGCATCGGCGAGTCTGAGGCGGGCGTTTTCATGCATGGCCCGACTTTTATGGGCAATCCGCTGGCCTGCGCGGCTGCTTGTGCGAGCCTCGACCTGATGGCGGACGGAGCCTGGCAAACCCGCGTTGCTCAAATTGAAACGCAGATGCGAGAGGATTTGGAGCCTGCGACGGACTACGACGGGGTAGTGGATGTGCGCGTCGTGGGGGCGATTGGCGTGATCCAGATGGCAGAGTGGCAAGATACCTCGATTGCTCATCGCAAAGCGCGCCAGTCCGGCGTGTACTTGCGCCCCTTTGCTCATAATATCTACACCATGCCCCCGTTCATCACTGAGCCAGAGGATCTAAGCCGCATTACAACCGCTATGCTGGATTTGGCTAAGGGGCCGTAATGCGTTCGGAGTGGTTGCAGCGCACAGGATCGCAGAAGGCGATTGTGGTTTTCGGGGGGTGGGCCCTTGGGTCCGCACCTTTTGCTGCGCTGCAGGGGGACGCAGACGTTCTGTTTGTTGAAGATTGGCGTGACCTTGATGGGGATTTGCCTGATCTTGGGGTCTACCAATCCCGAGCGCTGATCGCGTTCTCTTTCGGAGTGGCTGCTGCGGGGCACTGGTTGGCGTTATATGGGGATCCCTTTGATCGGAAGGTCGCTGTGAATGGCACACTGGATCCCGTGAGTGCCGCGTATGGCATTCCGCCCGATATGGTTGAAGCGACCGCGTCTGCGCTAAGTGAATCGAGCTTTAGTGGTTTTTGTCGCCGCGCTGGCGTAAAGCCTGCTCCGGCCATCGATGTCGAAGCCCGCCGCGCGGAGTTGCGCGCCGTCGCGCAGCGCGGAATGGCACCAGCGACGCGATTCGACCGGATTTGGCTGTCACGTAAGGATCGTATTTTCCCAGCCGCTGCCCTTCAGTCTGCTTGGGCGGACCAATCGGCGGCTGTGCGCTGGCTGGATGCCGCACCCCATGCTCCTTTTGAGGTTGGACAGACGTGGGCGGAGTGGTTGGCATGACTCCTATCCGTGATCGCAAAGTCCATGATAGCTTCCGCCGGAGCTTGCCGAGCTACAGCGCTGAAGCGAGCCCTCAGCGGCGGATCGCCCGCTTGCTCGTGCAGCGCTTGCTGCGTGTGTGCCCGACCACGAACTTCCGAAGCCTGTTTGAGTTTGGCTGCGGGACGGGCCACCTGACCGAACCACTTCACCAAGCTTTGCAGATTGAGCGCACGACCCTGAATGATCTGGTGGCAGATGTGGCGCAGGATATCGTGGTCCCGTTCGAGGCGTTTATCGGCGGTGCGGTCGAAACGGTTGCATGGCCCGCAGATGTGGACTTGATCGCCTCGGCCTCTGCTCTGCAATGGCTGGAGGACCCCGATGCGCTGTTGCGTAGGCTTGCCGAGCATCTTGCACCGCACGGTTGGCTCGCGCTTTCTACCTTTGGACCGCAGCAGTTTGTCGAGCTGCAAAAGCTAGGGTCTGATGCTGGTGCGCCAGGCTATATCACACCGGACAGGATTGGGGCGGCGCTGAGCGCTGACCTGAGAGTTGTTGATCTGGGGGCTGCAACCTTCAAGCTGTGGTTCGACAGCCCAACCGAAGTGCTCCGCCACCTGCGGCGTACTGGGGTGAACGGCCGTGCATCGGGACGATGGACCCGGCGGGACCTAGAGCAGTTCTCACAGGCCTATGTCGACAGATTTGCTGTCGCGGGGCGAGTGCCGCTGACTTACCACCCTGTTTGGGTTATCGCGACCAAACCTTGATTACCCGAACCGGCTGATGTGGCGTTGCAGCACCATGACCGCGCCCTCGATGTCGCGTTTGCGCACTGCCGTCATGATGGCACGATGCTCCAAATCTTCGCGACGGCGCCACCGGTCCGCGCCATGTCGCAGGAAATGACGCGCTGACAGAAGCTGCAGGTCGTCAATCTCTCCGATCAGTCGGGGCATGTCGCAGGCCGCAATAGTCGCCAGATGGAAACCACGATTGGCAGCTTCCCATGTTCTGACGTCTTCGGCTTGATCGCAAATTCTTTGCAACTCTTCGGCGCGGCGAATTTGGGCTTCGGAAAGGCGGGGAATCGAGTGACGCAGGGCCACAGGTTCCAGAGCGAGTCGCATGACCTTGAGCTCTTTGACCGCGTCAGGGTCCAGCGGTGCGACGCGTACACCTTGGCGGGGCAGGGCGACCGCGAGCCCGCGGCCAACAAGATGCAAGAGCGCCTCACGAACTGGCACATGGCTCGCGCCGAACTCTTTGGCGATATGGTCCTGTCGCAGCTTGTCACCGGGTTTCAGCTCTCCCTGCACGATACGCTTGGTTAATGCGGCACTGATAACGTCAGAGCTTTTTTGGCGAACCGTGCTGTCCATTGCGCTGGTGTCTTCCCGTGGTTGTGTGGGGCGGAGTTAACCCCAAAACAAAGGGGGACGACAGACCCCTCCCTACATCTTGTTGCTGTTTGATTTTGAGTATTTTGGATTTTTTTGAGTTTTTTGGATTTTGTGTTGATTTGGGGGTTGCGACTCTTTGTTGGTATCCGTAGAAGGCCCCTCACCGGCGGCGCTGAGGCGCGGTTGGGGCGGACGGGACGGTCGGAAGGCTGGAAGGTTCG
>NZ_FOXY01000045.1 GCF_900115865.1 Donghicola eburneus
GTATGCGACGGCCATACCCCATTGATTTGATGTGTTCCTGAGAGTTGGCCGTCCTGCGAGAAGGTCTGCGTCAGCAGATGGAGGTTTCGCATGGCGGATGGTGGAGACGGATTTGTGGGGCGGTGCGAGGTTGTTGAACCTCGGCGGCGGGGCAAGCGGCGTTGGCCTGATGAATTGAAGGCTCGGATTGTGGCAGAGAGCCTTCAACCCGGTGTCCGGGTTGTCGATGTGGCAGCGCGCTATGACATTCTACCCCATCATTTGTCAGATTGGCGTCGCCATGCGCGTCAGGGCCGGTTGGCTCTGCCGAGTGAATTGATGGACGCGTTGAACGGATCGCCAAGGTCGGAGGCGACGGCGCCCGCCTTCGTGCCATTGTCCATTCTGCCTGAGCCGATGGGTCAGCCGGCATCTTCCATAGCTGAGGCCGGACATGGTGGCATCGGGGTGATGACGATCGAGGTCGGGGCCGACGTTCTGCTGCGCATTCCTGGTGATGTTGCGGTGGAGCGGGCATCGGCCTTGGTGCAGGCGCTGCGGAGTGTGGGATGATTGTCGCGGGACAACGGTTGCCGATTCTGATCGCGACAAAGCCGGTGGACTTTCGCTGCGGGCACCAGGCCTTGGCGCTGATCGTGCAGACGGAGCTGAAGCTGGATCCGCATTCTGGGGTGACGGTGGTGTTCCGATCGAAGCGCGGCGACAGGATGAAGATCCTTGTGTGGGACGGCACCGGAATGGTGCTTACCTACAAGGTGCTCGAACAGGGCAGCTTCGCTTGGCCACTGGTTCAGGATGGGGTGATGCGGGTATCCCGCGCCCAATTCGAGGCCCTTTTTGAGGGTCTGGACTGGCGTCGTGTGATGGCGCACAGGGTGCGCCCACCGGCTGCGGCAGGATGACTCAGCCCATAGGATGTGGCGTTGTTTTATTGGGCTTTCTGCCGCGGATCGGATAGAAAAGCGCATGTCGCAACCCTTCGATCTCAGCCTGTTCCCGGACCTCCCACCCGCGGTGGTGAGAGCCTTTAAGGCGATGCAGTCCGAGCTTTCTGTCGAGCGCGCGGCTCGCCAGCACGAGCAGGCGGTGGCGGCCGAGAAGGAGGCCTTCATCACAGACCTGAAGGCGTTGATAGAGAAGCTGGAAGGTCAGGTTCGAGACTACCGGCGCACGAAGTTCGGGCCGAAGTCGGAGAAGCTGGACCCGGCACAGTTGGAGCTGGCGCTGGAGGACCTGGAAACCGCCATCGCCGAGACGCAGGCACAGATTGCCGCCGTCGAGGAGAAGATCGCCACCAGCGCGACAGATCCGGAACAGAAAGCGCCGCGCAAACCCCGCAAGGCACGAGCACTGCCGAAAAGCCTGCCGCGCGTGGAACGCGTGGTCGAACCTGACAGCATTGCCTGCCCCTGTGGCTGCGGCGACATGGTGCGGATTGGCGAAGACCGGACCGAGCGGTTGGATTACATCCCCGCGCGCTATCAGGTGATCGTCACGATCCGTCCCCGGTATGCCTGCCCCAAAGGGCGCACGGGCGTGGTGCAAGCCAAGGCCCCCGCGCATCTGCTGGAAGGCAGCTGGCCGACCGAAGCGTTGCTTGCGCAAATCGCTGTGTCCAAACATTCCGAACATATGCCGTTGAACCGGCAAGCCTTGGTCATGGCGCGGCATGGGGTGCCGATTGATCGGTCGGTTCTGGCCGACTGGATGGGCCGGACCGGTGCGCTGATCGCCCCCGTGGTGGATCACATGGCCAAACGGCTGATGGAAGAAAGCACTCGGCTTTACGTCGACGAAACCACCGCCCCGGTATTGGACCCGGGGAAAGGCAAGACGAAGACCGGATATCTCTGGGCCGTGTTGCGCGATGATCGCGGCTGGGGCGGGAGCGCCCCGCCAGGAGTGGTGTTCCATTACCGGCCCGGGCGAAAAGGCGATTATGCTGCCGAGATCCTCAAGGGCTTCAACGGCACGATCCAGGTCGATGCCTATGGCGGCTATTCCCATCTGGCGACACCCAAGCGCACAGGCGGCGACCCGTTGCGGCTGGCCTTCTGTTGGGCGCACGGGCGCAGGAAGCTGATCAAGGCCAAGCCCAAGAAGGGATCGCCCATCGTGGATGAGGCGCTCCTGCGCATCGCGGCGCTCTACAAGATCGAAAATGAGATCCGTGGTGCCGCCCCGGATCACCGCCGCACGGTCCGACAGGAGAAATCGCTCCCGCTGGTGGACAAATTCTTCAATTGGCTGAAGGCACAGGCCGAACGCATCTCGCGCAAATCAGATCTCGGTGTGGCAATAGCCTACATGCTGAAACGCCAGGACGGCTTCCGGCTGTTCCTCGACGACGGTCGGGTCGACATGGATTCGAACCTGGTCGAAAACGCGATCCGCAGCCCGGCCATGAACCGCCGCAATTCACTTTTTGCCGGCCACGACGAAGGCGGACGAAATTGGGCCCGCTTCGCCAGCCTGATTGGCACGTGCAAGATGAATAGTGTCGAGCCCTATGCCTATCTGCGCGATCTGTTCACGAAGCTGGCTAACGGCCACCTCGCCCAAAACATCGACCACCTGATGCCGTGGGCCTACGCCAACCAGATTGAAGGATCATAAGGATCTCGTCTCGTAGTCCCTGACGAGCTCCCGACAGCCATCCGCTTCAACCCTCCGCGACACCGCGAAAGCAAAAAAAACAATGGGGCGTGGCCGCCGCTTAC